>NC_014734.1:0-2400000 GCF_000183135.1 Paludibacter propionicigenes WB4
AAAAAAACGAAAGAAAAATGATTTTTTTTTCTCGAAAAAGTTTTAGATTTTTGTAGAACTGAAAATCGCGAAATAAAATAAAGCTATTTTGTTCGTATCTATTTGTTTGTTGTATTTTTTGAAGTAAATAATTTTTTTTTTTGAACTAAAACCAAAATGTTGAATAATCACGATCAGTTATGGAATCGCTGTCTAAGCGTTATTAAAGACAATATCAGCGAAGCGTCTTACAATACATGGTTTGCTCCCATCGTTGCTTTAAAGTACGAAAATAGCATATTTGTATTGCAGGTGCCAAGTCAATTCTTCGTTGAATACATCGAGGAGAAATATATTGATCTTTTGCGCATGACGCTTTATCGTGAAGTGGGAGTAGGAACACGTTTAGAGTACCGTGTCTTAATTGATAAATCAAGTGGAAGAGGAACTCAGATTCCAAGTGCTGCTGAACAAACTAAACAGAAAAGCACAGGAAGCAACTCTTCTTATGTAAATCCATATCACAAACCTCAGTTACCTGAAATAGATCCACAGCTTAATCCGGCTTATAATTTCAATAACCTCATTGAAGGAAATAGCAATAAGCTGGCTCGTACCGCCGGTATAAGTATAGGTAATGAACCTGGAAAGAATATCTTTAACCCTTTGTTCGTTTATGGACAATCCGGTGTTGGAAAAACCCATTTAGCCAATGCTATCGGGGTAATGACCAAACAATTACATCCGGAGAAACGTGTTTTGTATGTTTCAGCCAATACTTTCCAGATTCAATATACAGATGCTGTAAGGAGCAATACTGTGAATGACTTTCTCAATTTCTATCAAACTATCGATGTGTTGATTGTTGATGATATTCAGGAATTTGCTGGAAAAACAGGAACTCAAAATACTTTCTTCCACATATTTAATCACTTACATCAAACAGGCAAACAATTGGTGTTGACATCAGATCGCTCTCCGATTGTTATGGTTGGTTTGGAACAGCGCTTGCTGACCCGTTTCAAGTGGGGATTGTCTGCTGAAATTGAAAAACCGGATTTTGAACTACGCAGATCTATTTTGCAAAGCAAGATTTACCGCGATGGTCTGGAAATTTCGGACGAAGTGGTTGATTTTATAGCAGAGCATGTAGTTGACAATGTTCGTGACTTAGAAGGCGTGTTGGTGTCTCTTCTGGCTCACTCAACGCTGGCCAATATGCCAATTGATGTAGCTTTGGCTGAAAAAGTAATTAGTCGTATTGTAAATATCACCAGAAAAGTAAATACTGTTGAGAAAATACGCGACGTGGTGTGTGAATATTTCTCTTTGTCTATCGATGCTATTTCGACTAAGAGCCGTAAACGCGAAGTTGTTCAGGCTCGTCAGATTGCCATGTATTTATCAAAACAGTTGACTAAAAGTTCCTTGTCTTCTATCGGAAATACCATTGGACAACGCGATCATGCCACCGTATTACATGCCTGCAAAATCGTTAATGATTTGATGGATAGTGATAAAAATTTCCGTTCGAGTGTTCGTGAAATAGAAGAGAAACTAAAACAGTAAAAGGCTTATTACAAGTAGATTATTTGCTTTTGTTTGTACTGAAATTTGGAAGCTGCTATGATAAATAGCAGCTTTTTTTGCGAAATTACTTTCTGTGGTTTCTATGAAAATAGGAAATAATATTGTATTTTTACAACCGAAATTAAAACAAACAAACATGGTATATAAATTCACAATTCTATCTGATGAGGTAGATAATTTTGTGCGCATAATCACTATCGATTCGGAAGCGACATTCTTCGATTTGCATAATGCAATTCTCGATTCTGTGAATTATGAGAAAAATCAGATGACGTCATTCTTCTTGTGTTCTGATAATTGGGAAAAAGGACAGGAAGTGACTTTGGTTGAAATGGAATCGAGTTCGGAATACGATAATCTGGTGATGGAAGACACAAAACTGGAAGAGTTAATCGTAGACGAAAATCAAAAACTTCTTTATGTCTTTGATATGATGTCTGATCGGGTATTCTTTATGGAAATGACCGATATTATTCCAAGAAAGAATCTTGATAAAGCAGAATGCGTAAGTTCGGAAGGTGATGCTCCTGTACAAATAATGGTAGAAGAAGGAATAACTGTAGCTCCGAAGGCAAGTCTTGACGAGAACTTTTATGGAGATGAAGACTTTGAACTGGACGAATTGGACGAAGAAGGTTATGGCGAAATGAATTTTGACGACAGCAGTTTGTTTTCTGAAGATCCAAAATTCTGATAATAAAAGAAATTTTTAAAAAGACAGAAAATAAGCAGGTATTATTTTCTGTCTTTTTTTGTTGATAAGATGTTTTGTATAATTTTACAGCATAAATGAATAAAAACGACTCTGAAATTCTTAGCCCGGAATTGAACCCTGAAAAACCAACATTGCTTGTTCTTTTAGGGCCTACCGGAGTGGGTAAAACCAAGTTGAGTCTTAGTCTGGCTGAACATTTTGGTTGTCCTATAGTTTCTTCGGACTCCAGGCAGTTTTACCGGGAGTTGAAGATTGGTACGGCTGCGCCAACAGAAGATGAGTTGAACAGAGTTAAGCATTATTTTGTTGGTTCGCATTCCATACATGATGAGTACAATGCCGGACAATATGAGCAGGATGCCATAAAACTGTTGGATGAACTGTTTCAGCAACACAAAGTTGTTTTGCTTGTTGGTGGTTCGATGATGTACATTGATGCGATTTGTAATGGGATGGACGAAATTCCAACCGTCGATGCTGAAACAAGAGCTTATTGGCAAAAGCAGTTCTCAGAATTTGGCTTAGAATTTATACAGTCTGAATTAAAGAAACTTGATCCGCTACATTATGATCAGGTTGATTTGCAAAACCCCAAACGAATTCTTCATGCTTTGGAGATTTGTACTATCACCGGCAAGCCTTATTCTGACTTACGGACAGGCGTCAGAAAACCCCGAAGTTTTAATGTGCTGAAAGTTGGACTGAACCGTCCAAGACCGGATTTGTACGAGCGAATAAATGCCCGGGTTGATATAATGATGCGTGAAGGCTTGCTTCAGGAAGCAGAGCAATTCTATAAGTTTAAAGAACTGAATACCCTAAATACTGTTGGCTACAAAGAGCTATACGAATATATGGATGGAAACTGGACACTGGATTTTGCCGTCAATATGATTAAGCAGGATTCGCGGCGGTATGCAAAGCGCCAACTTACCTGGTTTAATCGTGATAAAGAAATTTTGTGGTATCATCCCGAAGAGCTTGAGGCCAATATAGAATTAATTACAACAAAAATCGGATAAATGAAAATTACCCAGAATATATCCTTGCTCCCGTACAATACTTTTGGAATTGACGTGAAGGCAGATTATTTCGTAGAATACAGTTCAATAGAAGAACTGCAGAAAGTGTTGACGTCTGAAATTGTGACTAATCAACCTTTTTTGCACATTGGTGGTGGTAGTAATTTATTGTTTTTGAAAGATTACAGCGGGGTGATATTGCATTCGGCGATAAAAAGCATTGAGAAAATCAGGGAAGATGACAACCATGTATATGTTGAAGTAGGGTCGGGGGTGATATGGGATGATCTGGTTGCGTATTGTGTAAGTCACGGTTGGGGAGGAGTTGAGAACTTGTCTTTGATTCCGGGTGAGGTAGGAGCAGCTGCTGTACAGAATATCGGAGCCTATGGAGTGGAAATACAGGATGTGATATCCGAAGTCTATGCAGTAGCCAAGGAAACTGCAACTGTACGTGCTTTCACGGCCGAAGAATGTCGTTACGGTTATCGTAGCAGTGTTTTTAAGGGCGACCTGAAAGGTAAATATATTATTACTTCTGTTTTGTTGCGTTTAGATAAAAAGCCCCATTTTAAACTGAATTATCAGCATTTGGAAGAAGAAGTTTTAAAGAATGGCGACGTGAACCTTCAAACAATCCGTCAAACAATTATAGCAGTAAGAGAAAGCAAATTGCCTGATACAAAAGTGTTGGGTAATGCCGGAAGTTTCTTTATGAATCCTGTAATATCAAAAGAGTACTTCATCGCTTTGCAAGAGAAATACCCCAATATTCCTCATTATACAGTTTCAGAAACAGAAGAAAAAGTTCCTGCCGGTTGGCTTATTGACCAATGCGGGTGGAAAGGGAAAAAGATTGGTAGGGCAGGAGTGCATGATAAGCAGGCTTTGGTTCTGGTCAATACGGGTGGAGCAACCGGTGCGGAAATTGTGTATCTGGCTCAGGAGATTCAACAGTCGGTGAAAGAGAAATATGGAATAGAACTGACTCCTGAGGTAAATTATATTTAATCCGGCTATTTTTCTTTTGAACGCAAATTACGCAAATTACCACAAATGTTATCCCTTTTGTAGACAGGCTATATTAGCCATTTATAATTTGTGTTTATTTGCGTAATTTGCGTTCTTTTTTCTTTTGGAACGCCCTCTTTTTTATTTGATTTTCCGGGCGTCTAATTCCTGACGGTATTTTTTTGCATTGACCATATGCTCTGCCCATGTAACCGCAAATTTGTGCTCGCCGTTCAATGTCTCGGAGGCACACATATACATGTAATTATGATGGACGTAATTCAATACGGCATCTATTCCGTTTTCGGTGGCAACCCGGATTGGTCCCGGAGGTAAACCGGCATGCTTATACGTATTATAAGGTGACTCCGCGCGCAAGTGTACAAACAAAATGCGTTTCAATCCGAAATTATTCAAAGCAAATTTTACTGTAGGATCTGCTTGCAGTGGCATTCCGGCTTTCAGTCTGTTGATGTAAAGTCCAGCCACCATTGGTCGATCATGCTTGTTATTTGTTTCTTCTTCTACGATAGATGCCAGGGTTGTAACTTCTGTAGGAGTGAGAGGAATGGCAGCTGCTTTTGCTTTTCGTTCATCGGTCCAAAACTTTTTATATTCTTTATTCATTCTTTCGAACAGTTCCTTTGCATCCAGGTTCCAGAAAACTTCGTAGGTATTGGGAATGAAAATAGAAATAGCCGTATTTGGCCCTAAATTGTAAGAAGAAAGGAACGATGTGTCATTCAAAAGTTTAAGAATGGAGGTGGAGTCGGCCATTAACTCGCTTCCTAGTCGTGCTGCCAGTTGCTCTTTCGTTCGGATGTTATTAAAAGTTAGCTTGACAGGGGTTTGTCTGCCACTTCTCAGAATTCTGATAAGTTGGAAATTGTTCATTCCAGACTTGAGTGCATACCTGCCTGAGTGAATCTTATTCCCGTAACTAAGTAGCTTAGCCACCTGACGGAATGACGACATATTAAGCACGCGTGCATCTTTGTCCAAAATCTTTGTTACATCATTAAAACTACTACTGTCCGGAATGCATAGAAATGCTTTTTCGTTGCTTCGAAGCAGGATGTTAGGTGCAAACAAGATATAAACGAAATAAAGAAAAACTGCTAAAGCAGCATAGATAAGCCATTTGACAGGTTTGCTCAATGTCTTACCCTTTTTTTTGTTTTTTCTTTGTAGTCATGGTTTTCAGAAATCTGTAGATTTATTTTTGTCCTACAAAAATACTGATTTGTTTTGAAATAATTTAAAAAGAAATAATGCGCCTTTTTTTTATTTAGTTTTTTTTGTGTCTAAAATACAGAATGTCAATAAAAAATAATTGTAGGGGTGGAATTATAAATAACTAATAGCATAATTGGTTTTGATAATCGAAAATTCCTTCCTATATTTGCACCCGCTAAAGCGAAGTTTTGGAAGTTTGGGTGAGTGGCTGAAACCACCAGTTTGCTAAACTGACGTACGGGCAACCGTACCACGAGTTCGAATCTCGTAGCTTCCGCCAAAAGAGAAAACCCTATAGAACTTATGTTCTGTAGGGTTTTTTGTTTCGATACATTTAAACCACGAAGCGAATCATTCACCTCAAAATGAATGATTCGCTTCGTTTTTTATTATAATTTATTTCGATATTCAAAATATTTTCTTAATTTTGTGTTGTGAATCTATTAACCGAATATAAAAACCAGTCTTAAAGTTTACGAAGACATAGAGCTAACCCGCTATGCAAACATTAATCCATCACTCCCTTAACCGTCCGTTTCCTTTGTTCCTGAAAAACCGAAAAGGACGGTGTTATTTTATCTGGCTCATAGCATTTTGTATTATATTGGCCAACCTGACAAAACCACTGGGATTTATCAACAGTGACGAATTACATAAATCACTGTTGTTGGACTGCTACCTGTTTCTGTTTTTCTTCCCCTATGCATTGCTTTACATTATTCTTTCGTACTTCTGGCCAGAGTATTACAAGTCGCACACCTGGACTGTACGAAAGGAGCTTTGTGCCCTGAGCATTTACATTCCTACAACAGCCCTGATTACGTATGTATATGCCTGCACTCAGATTCCCGACTTCCAACCCGGATTACTCTCATTCATCCAACTTCAGTATTACAACCTATTGGTAAGTCTGGTTTCCATCCCCGCGTTTGGATATTTTGTGGACAGACAGCTGAACCCCATCACCATCGATCGTCGCCGCAGTAGGAGGGAGTATCGCGAATCGCACCCCAACCTGAGCGAACAACAAACACAAAAGATTCTTCAACGCCTGCACTACGCCATGGAAACCGATAAACTCTACCTCAACACCGAATGCACACTGGAGTACGTGTCCGATCGCCTGAACATTCCGTTGCATCAACTCTCGTATGTTATCAATTCGCAGACAGCGTATAATTTCAACGACTTCCGAAACAAATACCGCGTGGAAGAAGCCTGCCGCATACTCAGTAGCGGACACAACAAAAAACTGAAACTTGAATCGCTACGGTACGACTGTGGCTTTCAAAGCAAAACAACCTTCTACGAAGCCTTTAAAAAGTTTACCGGAAAAACCCCAACTGAATACCTGGAGGGGTTGAAAAAGGAAGAGAACAAGGTTGAAGAAAATGTTTGTGATTTTAGACAGAAATGACACGGATTGTTATCTTACGCTATAATGATAGAACTTTAAGAATTATATAATTTATTTGAAAATCAAACTGTTTATTCATAAGAATTTGTATTTTTGTTTTTTATTTTGTAAACATATGGGAAATATAAAAGCAACGAGATACGATATTGGAGCAGAAGTGCTTTCGATATTAACAAGGGGAATGTATCCAGATCCAAAAGATGCATTAAGAGAGTATGTTCAAAATGGAGTTGATGCAGGTGCAAAAAGCATTCAAATTAGAATAAGAAAAAACACTATTTCGATTGATGATGATGGTATTGGGATGGATCAAACCACCTTGAGAAAAGCTGCTAGAGTTGGTGTTTCAGATAAAAACCCTGGAAAAGATGTTGGTTTTATGGGAATTGGAATTTATAGTTCATTTCATCTTTGTGAAGAACTTACGATTTATAGCAAAAAAGAAAATAATTCAGTTTGCTATTTAGTCATGGACTTTATAGGGATGAGAAATTTATTAGATGACCAGAAACTGAAACGGGCGAATCATGAGATCAATAGTGATGAGCTATTGGATTTGCAGTCTTTATTGGAAAAATTTGTAGTTGTAGGTGAAACGACTGATGATGAGTATCCAAATATCGGAACGAGAATAGAATTGAAAGGACTTAACACTGAATTCATAAACGAGTTTTCTGATTTTAAAATTTTATCAAATTATTTACGTGAGGTTATACCATTAGAGTTTAATAAAATAAACTTTAAGCACGCAAATGTTATTGAAGAAAAAATTACCCAGATATGCTTAAATCATAATGCGAAGTTTGAATTAGTAAAACTATTTTTACAAGTAAATAATGAAAGTGAATGGTTGTTTCGTCCGTACACAGATATTGAATTTAATAATAATTCATCTTACGAACCAGTTTTTGTGGAACTAAAGACAAAAGATCATTTTTTTGGAGTTATTTGGGGATGTTTAAATTCAACAAGAAATAAAATTTCTAATAAAGATTTAAGAGGATTTCTTGTAAAAAAACAAGGATTTGCAATAGGAGATCGACAAAAATTATCTCAATTTTTAAGACCTGTTTATTACGATAGATATATAGGCGAGGTTATTATTGTTGATCCTAAGATTTTACCTAATGCGGCAAGAAATGATTTTGCATATTCAAATTTGCGCACTATTTTATATGATCAGATAAGTAAAGGTTTTGAAAAATTTAATTTAAAAGCACATGAGGTTCAGGAATATACCTTGGGTGATGAACAAATTGATGACGCTACAATTAAATTAAATTCTATCAATGATAAGTTCACTCTTTATTCAAAAGATGCTAATAGATTAATTGATTCAGTTGTAGAAATAAGAGCTGTATATAAATTAATCTCAGATAGACTTGAAAGAGGTTCGATTAGACCAGAAAGAATTAAGGATGCTGAAAAAATTAAATCTGCTGCTAAGGAAATTGAATGTGCGATTGAAGGAACTATCAAGAGTTTGACAGAACAATCTAAAAAGATCACTATTAAGCAGAAACAAGCACCTCAAAATGTTTCAGTAAAATTAGCTTCTATTGGAACATTCCAAGTGAAGAAAATTGAATTCAACAACCTTTTATCTCTTCTTGAATCTTTAGATATATTATTGTCTGAAGATGTTAAATCAATTGTCAGTATAATAGATGAGCGTGTTGTCCAATCATTAGCCGAGAATGAAAAGCAATACTTTGAAATTTTAAATGAGTTGAAAGATGAATTTGAAAAACTAAATTAAAAGTATATGCCTCAATTAAGTCATTTTAGCCCAACCTTAAATAAGGAAATTATTCGTTCAAAGTATAATGCCCCTTTGTTAAATTACCTAACGACCACCTTTAAAAGGAAGCTTGTCTACTTTGGATTACCATCACCTGATGCAGGTGATATTCATGAATGGATTGAATATATTGAATTTGTAATAGCATTTCAGTGTAGAGAATATCCAAAACCATCTGATCCTAATCAAAGTGCTGAAGCTGTTAAAAGGTTGGAATTTAATTTGGTTGATCTACAAAGAAAAGGGAAAATTCTAGATTTCAATTTATATGACGGCTATATTGAGGAAGTTATAATCAATGGGAAAGATAATGATCTTCTTGAATTTAAATTGGATAAATTTATTACACTATATAACTTGGATTTCTGTAATGAAGTGACTTCGCCTCAAAAGATATTTAATACAAAAAAAGGCGAGTTTGAGACAATTTATAAATTGAATATTATTAAAATGATATTGGCTTTACAAAATAAGAATAATTCCCATCCACATAAATTTGTATTATTTCTAACGCTAAATGCTAATTTTTGGAATGTAGAAGCTAAGGATTTTGAAGAAATTATAAAAAAAGATGTTAGATTGGGTGAATTTATCGAGACGGTTTCTAAATTAAATGGTCTTGAAAAAGACATTAGAATGCTTAAAGCCTATGTGTTTAAAACTTTATCGGATACTTTAAGTGTAAATAACTATACTCCTCATTTCTTACCTGTTGTTAGATATAATAACAATCCATTTAATCTAGTTCAATTCACAATTATAGGAACCTATGAGGAAACTTTCGGTCGTAATGCTATAATAAAACAGAATATTCTTGATTTTTTAAATGAAGGTTTTATTAGTCCAAATTTAGAAACTTCTGAAATGACTAACTCAGTAAATCAAGCAATTCCTGAAATTAAATCAGAAACAAACCCAGTGTCATCATTTTGTAAATCAGAAGTATACAATGATTTTTGGCAGAAATAAAAAAATTCTATTAGTAGAACCAGAATTTCCAGTAGTCAATAAGAGTAAAAACCATTCGAATTTTTTGCCTATTGGATTACTGAAATTGGCATCTTACTGTAGATATACTGAAAATGAAGTTCAACTTATTAGAGGAAATAAAGCAGCATCTTTTTATCCAGATCAAATACTAATCACTTCTCTTTTTACTTATTGGTCTTTTTACGTAAAGGAATCTGTCTCCTTTTATAAAAGCCGATATCCAAAATCAGAAGTAATAGTTGGGGGAATATATGCTACATTAATGCCTCAGCATTGTAAAGAATATACAGGCTGTGATGAGGTTTTTATAGGTCAGCACGAAGAAGCTGATAAATTAATGCCTGCATACGATTTGGTTGATGTTGATTATCAGATATTACATGGAATGAGAGGTTGTTCAAGGAAATGTCCATTTTGTGGAATATGGAAAATTGAAGGATTAAATTTTAAAAATGCAGATGAACTAAATAAAGAGATTTGCAATAATAAATTAATCTTTTATGATAATAATATGCTTGTCAACCCTAACATAAGAGATATACTGTCAATGTTAGCTGAAACTACATATAATGGTCGAGTTCTAAAATGTGAATGTCAAAGTGGTTTTGATGGTCGTATTCTTTCAAGAAATCCAGATTTAGCAAGATTGCTAAGAAAAGCAAGATTTACAAATATTAGGCTGGCCTGGGACTTCTCTTATGATCAATATTCTGAAGTCGAGAATTGGATATCAATTATGGAAAACGCAGGTTATAATCGAAGGAATATTTTTATTTTTATGGTTTACAACTGGGATTTCAAATACGACGAATTGGAGAATAAAAGAAGAAAATGTTTTGAATGGGGGGTTCAGATAGCCGATTGTAGATTTAGACCATTAGATCAAACTTTTGACAATTATAATCCTAAGGTTAAATATCAAAATGATAATGATTATTTCATCCACCCTGAATGGTCAGATTCATTGATTAGAAAATTTAGAGCTGATGTTAGAAAACATAATATCTGTATTAGATATAAAATTGAATGGAATAATTATGATAAAAAACAAGAAAGAATTCATTCCTATTAGACATCAGCTCCCACTTGTTTGAAACGAGGGGTAATTAGTCTTAGGTTTTTAAACGGAGGAATGAAATTTTATTTCTCCGTTTGGCTTTTACTCAGAGGGTGACTCGAAGTCACCCCCTGAGTAGTATTGAAGGAGATACTTTATAAACCGTGCCGTTGCGGAGGTTTGCTCTTACTTATCAGATGACTAAAAGTCATCAGATAAGTGTTGAATCTCGCTCTCCATCTTTTGCAATGATGAGTAATTGGTCTTAGGTTTTTAAACGAAGGAATGAAATTCTATATATCCGTTTGGCTTTTACTCACGGGGTGACTTGAAGTCACCCCGTGAGTAAGCAAAGTACAGACACTGGTAGTACGACTTTAAGTCGTGCTACCAATATGGATAAACGGCGCAACTATAACCAGTGGGGGCGACTCAAAGTCGCACCCCCACTAATACTCCCACTAATAACTAATACAAACTAATATACCCACTCAAACTTCCACCAGCGAACCAACTAACTAAAAGCGTATGAATTTTGAACCCGGAAATTTATATCATGTCTACAATCAGGGAAACAATCGGCAAAAGATATTTTTCTCCCGCGAAAATTATCTGTTCTTCCTGAAGAAAATCAAGACGCACATCCTTCCACATGCCGATATCGTGGCTTGGTGCTTAATGCCCAATCATTTTCATTTAATGATTTATGTGAAGGATGCGGAAATTGAAGTAGGTACTGAAATTGGTAGTACGACTTTAAGTCGTGCTACCAATACGAATAGAACTAGAACTGCTAAAATGCAGAATCTCAATAAATCCATCGCGATATTATTAACGTCATACACCCGCGCCATTAATATTCAAGAAAAAAGAAGTGGTTCTTTATTCAAACCACATACCAAAGCCGAATGTCTAACTAAAATCAACGGCATAACTCCGGCGTTTTTTGGTTCGCATATTAATGTTCGTATTCCGGAGAAGGAATATCCGCAGGTTTGCTTTAATTATATACATCAAAATCCGGTGACTGCCAACCTGGTGAAACTGCCCGAGGAGTGGGAATTTTCTTCCTACGCCGATTATTGCGGTATCAGAAACGGAAAATTAATCAACAGAGCGCGAGCTGCTGAGTTTGGGTTGGTTTATTCGTGTCTGCAAGGCTAACTCATGGGTGACTTTCACTCAGGGGGTGACTTGAAGTCACCCCCTGAGTAAGCAAAGTACAGGCATTGGTAGTACGACTTAAAGTCGTGCTACTAATACGGATAAACGTCCGGACGCGAATTTGCTTCCTGAAAACTCTCCGTTAGGGTTAAATTCTATCCAAAAATGAGCTTCCATTCCAAAATATGTTGTAAAACATTGTTTTGAGAGCGTTTTCTTGCTGAATTTGTTTAAGTGTAAAAATTGCACTTAAACGACATTATATCAATATCTTGAAGAGCTATAGAAAGAACCTTCATTGTTAAACTTTCATGTTGATTGAAAGATTTAACCCGAAAGATGCAATTTATATGTTGTAAAACATATATTTTTGCATCGTCAATCAAGGATAAATTGATAAGACAAATCTAATACAAAGAATACCCGGTAAAAAATCACAAGGGAATTCTTTGTTTTTTTATTAATAGGTATTGTGTAATAAATTTAAAAAGTTTGGTTATGAAAAAGATTTTAACGGTTATTTTAGGTGTAGTTGTTAGTGCAACTAGCGCATTTGCTCTTGATACAACAAAGTACGGAGTATTTAGCTCATTAAGTAATGAGAACACATTTTACGGGTTAGTTCGTTATCTGGATGTAGATAGCAGTCAATCTGAAAAATTAGAGGTGGTATTTTCAATGACAGAAGAAAAAATGGAATCTGCTTTGAAAAAGAATGACGAAAAAGCAGCAGAAAAAGCAATGTATTTCAATTTGGGAAATGTAAAAGCTGTATTAAGCGACGCACAGTACAAAAAGTACTTAACGCTTATCAATGTTACTGTCAACAATAATAAGTCTAATGTTGATAGCGATACTGAAACATTTGTTACAGCATTATAATTCAAACCAAAATACTTTGTACTCATATATAATTGAAGGTGTTACAAGATTTGTAACACCTTCTCTTTTTTTTGTCTGATCCCATCCGTTTCTCATTCGCAACGAGAGCTAATTGGTTTGATGTATTTTATACGGAGAAATGAAATTTCATTTCTCCGTTTTTTATTGTTAGAAACAACAAGCCATAAACCCCATGTTACAAATGAGGCGCAGAAGTGTGACTTCGGGTCACTCGCGGAGTAGAGGTATGAGTAGAGCTGGAAATAAGATTCTTCTAACCTAAGTAGCAGAAATTAAATAATGTCGTATAAGTAAACCTAAAAATGGAAAAAGATTAGAACGCGGATAAACGCTGATATAGCGGATCTTATACGGATTTTAATTTCGACTTGTCGAAATGATTTTCAAAGGTTTATATTCTTATCTGTCATGCTTGCATGACTAAAATCAGTTTTATATCCGTTTAATTATCATCCGTTTTTATCCGCTCAATCTGTAAAATCAGCGTTCCATTCTTTTTTTAATACGACAATATATTCTTCCAATTACTTAGTGGGGGCACGACTTAAACTCGCACTCCCACTAAACCTCAACGTATTTTGTCCCTTCCAACCGAGAATTAGACGAGTCTAACCATTTTTTGTAGCCTTCCAACTGAAGATTAGTCGGGGTCTGGCACTTTTTGTTGTCGTCCAAAAATCCTTTGTTGCCGTCCAACATATTTTTCATCCCTTCCAAACGAAAATTAGTCGGGGTCTGGCACTTTTTGTTGCCGTCCAAAAAACTTTTGATGCCGTCTAAAATATTTTTCATCCCTTCCAAACGAAAATTAGACGGGGTCTGACACTTTTTGTTGCCGTCCAAAAATCTTTTGTTGCCGTCTAAAATATTTTTAGACCCTTCCAACTGAAAATTAGACGGGTCCTAACCGTTAAATACCTGCACAAAAAATAGTTTGGAGTCCTATTGAGTTCAGTTTTATAATCCGGGACGCAATCGAACCGAAAAAATTTGGATCGGAAATCCCGACCCCGTAATTTTGGCAGCGTAAAACCCTGAAAACTGAACGAATGAAACGAGCCTTAAAACATCTGTTTAAACCAAAGACACTGTTCATAGCGAGTTCCATACGACTACTAACTAAAAAATAAAAATGAACGTATGAAAACAAACACCGCTGTTTTGCACTTAAAGAGCAAAGACCCTCAGAAAATCTACAACTTGGCCGGTAGAGTAAGTACCAGTTTGGAGGCCGCTCAAACGACTTTTCCTAGACCCGACCCTCAGTTGGAGCTTTTTAAAACGGAAATTTCCAAATTGGACACATCCATAAAAGCGAAAGATGGAAGTAAAATAAAGGCTCAGGCAGTTATTGATCAGGCCGAAGTGGTTTACAGTATGCTGAAATCGCTTACTATTTACGTGAACAAGGTAGCCGATGGTGATGTAAGCATTATTTTACTTTCGGGTTTCGATTGCAATAATGAGCCGGTGCAACATGATATACCGGATAAAGCAGTGATTAAACGATTGGAAGATGGAAGCGTACCATGCAGCGTGAAAATTTACATGGATGCGTTACCCGATGCCGACCGCTACAAAGTGGAAACAACCACCACACCCGATGATCCCGAAAGTTGGGAAACTGAAATTGATTTCGGGAGTTTGAAGAAACTTGAAATAAGAGGCCTGACAGCCGCGCAGAAAATATATATCCGTGTTTCGGGTGGAAATACTCACGGCTGGGGAACGCCCAGTGAACCCATGGCCTTTATTCCGCGATAAACTGCACTATTATAACTATTTCATATCATTATTCAGGGGGTGACTTCGAGTCACCCTCTGAATATAATAGCAAGTCACGAGGTGACTCTGGGCCACTCCCTGAAAACAATAACAATTCAGGAGGTGACTTGAAGTCCCCCCCTGAGTAGCCAAGTCACCCCCCCCCCTGAGTTTTATTATCTCATACGTTTTGTTCAGAATAGCAGGAACCCAATGTTGAAGTTATGTTCCTGTTTTTTTTGTTCCCGGGTAATTGTATTGTCAGATCAGAATAACGACAATTAAAATCTGATAAGTCGTTTAAGCTGCGTGAGAGTTAGAGGGGATTAAAAAGTATACTTTACAGTTAAGATCTGCTATATTGTTTCGGCTTCATTCCTAGGTGTTCTTCAAAAACCCTTGAGAAATGGCTTAGGTTGGTAAATCCCATTCGGTAACCCGCATCGGAAACCGATAGTTTTTCCTCTTTCAGCAAACGGGCGGCTTCCTGTATCCTGAATTCCTGATAATAACTGAAAATGCTGTTGCCGAAAATTTGTTTGAATAATCGTTTTAATTTGGATGGACTCATACAGGCAAGTGCAGCCAATGTATTAATAATCGGGGGAGTCTCCAGATGCATAAGCATTTGTTCCTTTACTTTGTATAAGGCTTGTATATCAAGTGCGTTCAATGCATAAAGCTGTTGCTCGTCCCGTTTTTCCAACTCCATCAACAAACGGCAAATTAGTTCTTCGGCCTTTACCCGTCGGTAAAACAATTCAAAAGCCGGATCAATCGGTTCATTCACTATTTCGTCCACAATTCTTTGTAACGAAGGATAAATCATTTGTTCGAAGAGTAAGGGTTGTGTGTTTTGTAACAAACTTTGTAAAACTGGTGATTTTCCCGATAAGTCAAATAATTCGTTTAAATAGGTTGCATCTATCTCTATATTGACAACTTCGGTGTTTGTATGAATCAAAATAAGATCATCGGTGTTTATTGTGCTGGTCGCAACCAGTACGGAAGGCATTTCCGTTACGTGCCTTTCGGTTATAACGATTTC
Organism: Paludibacter propionicigenes WB4; assembly: GCF_000183135.1. Taxonomy (NCBI): domain Bacteria; kingdom Pseudomonadati; phylum Bacteroidota; class Bacteroidia; order Bacteroidales; family Paludibacteraceae; genus Paludibacter; species Paludibacter propionicigenes. The sequence continues at coordinate 15,698 of NC_014734.1, forward strand.
TTTTTTTGGAAAGCTGTTCTGAAACTTGAAAAATATCATTCTCTTTGAAGCATCGATGTCCTCATTTACTACCACCAAGTCCTCATTAAGTTCATAATTACTGATTATCATTCGGATATGCTCATTAAAAACAAATCCTGTACAGTAACCCTTACCATATTTTTCAGGAATTTCTAATCTTCGGCCTATTATTTCTGTACCCAACAACTGAGCAAGTTTTTTTAGAATACCTGGTACTGTTTGCTGCTTATCGTTGCGGTTTGACATTGAGTTTCATATTATAATTGTAATACCTGTCTCTTTTGAAGTCGATATATCCTTCGTCAAGTAGATTGAAACCTAAACGAGAATAGAATACCACGTTTTCAGGTAGTTGCGTTGTTAATGCCAATAAATTGCAACTGGGATTTGAAGATACAAGCTCCTCGATAGCCTGTTTTATAGCGTAGGAACCTATTCCACTACCTCTATATTCTTTTTGGATTACAACCATCGACAAATAATAAAATTCCGAAGTTTTTATTGAGTTTGATAGAGTTGATTTATTAATATTGTCCAGTCTCATCATTCGAATGAATGATTTTATACCAAATCTTTTAATAAAATCTATTATTCCAATTTTAAAATAAATGAAGGTACCAGTCTTTACTCCTTGTGGTGGAATAAGAGTATATGTTCCAATTATTTTCCCCGTATCTTTTTCCTTAATTACACGTGTTAAGATCTGCTTGTGATTATTGAGAGTAAGACTTGTTTTGAACAACCACCTTAAACCTTCTCTTTGATGATCTTTGTTTGTAAAAATTATTGAATATGCCGGATTTGTTTCAAATGCATCAGTAAGAATATCTGCAATCCCGCCGATTTCTGAGTTTTGCATTTTTTCAATGATAATGTCTTTCATTCCTAAATTGTCTTTTAATTCATTATATCCTTATCAAAAATCATTTAAACTATTCACACTCGTAAAAAGTCTTTTATGACTATTTTGATGGCAAATATAGTTATTTTATCGTTGAAATACCAACTAATTTTGCAGTATCAATTAGATAATATATCAAGCAAACCATTCGAGAATGAAAACAATAAAACCAATGAATTTTGATCAGTTATTTAAACAAATAACTCCTGAAGAAATACCCAACAATGTATTTACCTTGGTAGGAAAAGACTTTTATACTATTACAGCAGGCAAGGAAGACCATTTTAATTCCATGGTAGGCAGTGGAGGCGGTTTGGGAATGCTTTTCAAGAAACCAACCACTTGGTGTCTTATGCGGGCTGACCGTTATACACTTGAACTGATATTAAAAGAACAAACTTATACGATGTCTTACTTCCCCGAAGAATACAGAACACAAATGCTCTTCCTTGGAAGTAAGTCCGGCAGAGACAGTGAGAAAATGAAAGAAGTTGAATTAACAGGTGTTCAAACTCCTTCGGGAAATATGTCTTTCGTAGAAGCCCGACTAATCCTGGAATGTAGATTGATTCAAATAACGACTCCCGATATCGATGATTTTTACTCACAAGAAGCGAAAGACTATATAAGCGAGGCGTACAAAGATGCAAGTGATTATCGTCATTATGTGTTCGGAGAAATTACGCATGTTTGGGTAAAGAAATAAGAGTAAACCATAAACCTATAGAAAACGAAGAGAGTGATTAGTCATTCTCTTCGTCATCCTACCTATCGACTTTCGCTTAGCAGAAGGCTTTGACAATATTCAACTAAAAAAATGAACGGAGAAAATATGTTTATAGAGTAATAATTTTCTTCAGTCGTCTTCATGAGTATATGGAACAAGTTAATCCTGCCGACGGCAACACACATCAATCTATTTTGTCTGCCATTCATGATTATGGTAAACGTCTGCATCAATTTATACGGAGTCGTGTAAGCACGGATGAAGATGCTGAGGATATTTTGCAGGATGTTTGGTACCAGTTAAGCACTATCATCGACACCGAACCCATCGACCAAATGAGCGGATGGCTGTACCGCGTAAGTAAAAACAAAATAATCGACCGAAAGAAAAAACATAAAACCTTGTCGCTGGAAGATTTTGCTTACGAAGATGATGATGGACAGATGGTATTTCCGGACGTAATTCAGACCGATGTGCAGGAAGCAGAAACTACAATGGATACGGCTTTACTCCGGGAACTCTTTTTTAAGGCGCTGAATGAATTACCCGAAAAACAACGTCAGGTATTTGTATTGAATGAAATGGAGGAGATGACCCTTCAGCAAATTGCCGATCAAACGGGTGAGAGTATCAAAACAATTATTTCGAGAAAAAGATATGCAGTCACCCGATTGAGAGAGCAACTGCAAGATATATATGATGAATTACTAACTAAATAAGCAACGAAAATGAGAACAGAAATGAATTTTGAACATAAACAGAGAACTGGCTTTAGGGGTAAAAGAGCCTTTTTCATCCCGATAATTGTGATAGGGTTCTTTATTTGCAGTGGAGCAGTAATGTTTCTGTGGAATGCTGTCCTTCCGGTGGTTATTACCGGTGTACATGCCGTAACATACTGGCAGGCTATGGGTATATTGGTGTTATCCAAAATTCTTTTTGGCGGATTAAAAGGATTGCATAATCGTGGTCACGAACATCACCGCCGCCATATGGAAAGAGATTTAAGGGAAAAATGGATGCAAATGGATCCTCAGGAAAGAGAAAAAATGAGAAGTGAATTGAAAAATGAATGGAAACAACGTTTTGGACACACCGTTAAACCTGAATAGTATTAATATGCAAAGTCTTAAGCCAAAACTCAACCGAATAGCTTTAGCCGGGGAAATTCGCATCAATACATCGTCTTGCGATGGTTGCGGTAAGTGTGTGGATATTTGTCCGAATAAAGTTATTTCATTGCGGGATTTATCCGATGCTGAAATTGCCGGATTACCTTTTAAGGGAAGAGTAAAAGTCTTTTTCAAAGGGAGAAGGAAAGCGTATGTGCAAAATATCAATGCATGTATATCGTGCAAATTGTGCGAGAAAAATTGTCATGAATCTGCTATTCAGGCTGGAGATTAGATAGAAAACAAAAGGTATTTATTATTTTGATTAATGTATAAAAAAGAAAGGAATTATGAAGTGAAAACAAACAGCATTGAAGTGAGGAACTTCAGCAAAAAATTCGGAGATTTTACCGCCGTGGACAATATCTCGTTCGATGTGGAACAGGGAACTATTTTTGCCTTCCTAGGTCCCAACGGAGCAGGTAAAAGCACAACCATCAACACCCTTTGCACTATACAAGAAAAGACGGAAGGGATGTTGAAAATCAACGGAAATGATGTTTCCAAACAAAAAGACCTGGTAAGAAACGATATTGGAATTGTTTTTCAGGACTCAACCATGGACGGTAAACTCACGGTGGAAGAAAACCTGAAATTGCATTGCGATTTTTACAAAGTTCCCAAATCGGAGGTAAAAGAGCGAATTGACTTTGTGCTCGACCTTGTAGATATAAAAAGCAGAAAAAAATCACCGGTCGACAGTCTTTCAGGCGGTATGAAAAGAAGAGCCGAAATTGCCCGCGGACTGGTGCATTTTCCAAAGGTGCTTTTTCTGGACGAACCCACCACCGGATTGGATCCGCAAACACGGGCAAGTGTATGGGATTATATCCACAAGCTACAGAAACAAAAGAACATTACCATTTTTCTGACCACCCACTACATGGATGAAGCGGAAATATGCAATCAGGTAGCCATTATCGATGGAGGGAAAATTGTAGCACACGACACGCCTGCCAACCTGAAGAAAAAATATACCAGCACTACCATGAAACTGAAAACGAATGATGCCGACAGCCTGAAAACATATATGACGGAACGTTCCATTAAACACAGTGTGGACAAAGATTTGGTGACTATTTATGCTACCAGCACTGCGGATGTATTGGACATTACCAACACTTTCAGAGAATCAATTGAAGATATAGAAATTAATAAAGGCACCCTGAACGATGTGTTTATTGCCATAACCGGAAAGGAGATAAGAGAATGATACGACCCATTAAAGCAATATTATTGAGAAACCTGCTGAAACTGCAAAGAGACAAGATGAAGTTGTTTATGAATCTGTTTATGTCGGGGTTATTTCTGTTTATCTTTTCATTTATAATGAAATCGGCTGCTCCGGGCATGGATCATCCAATGAATTATCTGATTTCAGGCATTATCATCATGACTGTATTTCAATCGGCCCTGAGCAATTCGATGAACATACTGGAAGACATTACCTCGGGTGTGATGAAGGAAATTCTGGTTGCACCCATTACCCGTTGGCAAATTGCTATCGGACACGTACTTTCCGCCACGGTGGTGTCCGTCATACAAGGTTTGATCATTGTTATTATCGGCATGTTTATGGGGCTTACGCTAAGCTTTTGGTCCGCAATAGCTATGGTTGGACTTATGTTATTAGTTGGGTTGACATTCAGTACACTGGGACTTTACCTGGCTACATTATCGAAAGAATCGAGTAATTTTCAACTACTAATCGCCATTGTTTCGTTTCCGTTGACTTTTCTTTCGGGGGCTTATATCCCTACCATGGCATTACCAAAGATATTATTGCCTTTGGTATACCTGAACCCCTTGACCTATACAACGGCCGCTTTCCGGTTTATCACATTACACTTGGAAGGAACACCGGTGTCAGGATTACTTAAAGCAGGAGTGGCTTTTGATGTCAATGGATTTATTATTACACCGTTATTGAGTTTCTTGTTTATCGGGGTGCTGTGTGCCGTGTTTTTTGTATTGTGTGTGAATCGCTTCAATTCAGCCGATTTCTCTAGGGTAAAGATTTTCAAACATGCTCATTAAGAGAAGTACAGATTCTTCACTCCGTTCAGAATGACAGATTGTTAGTGTCTTTATAGAGTTTGGGGTAGTTTGGAGGCGAAACCTCCAAACTACCCCAAACCGCAAATATAACTGTTGATTATTATTCTGAACGAAGTGAGAATTAAAAACCGGTGTTTGACAAATCTCAAGTCTACTCATTTCCAAAAAGTCTATCGGTCAGCTACGAAAGAGAAAAAGAACCAGATTTCAGATTAATACCTGAGCTTAGATGAGCAGTTGCTGGCTTTAGGCTATTGAATGTTGTGTAAAATGTTCGTTAGCTGAGCTTTGGTATGCACTCCGGCTTGTTTGTATTTTATTTCTCCGTTTTTGAAAATCATTAAGGTGGGTACACTTTGTATCTGGTATCTGCCTGCGATAGCCTGATTTTTATCCACATCTATTTTTATTACCCTCACACGTTCACCAAGCTCTTCAGCTACCTGTTTTAAAATGGGTGATTGTGTTTTACACGGTCCACACCACACGGCATGAAAATCGACTATTACCGGGCGATTTTCATTGATTATTGAATCAAAGTTTCCTGTCATATTATTGGCAATTAAAGATTATTACTGCATTATCTCCCGTCCAACAATCCCGGCAGCCACTGCCACACAGCGCGTACAAGGGCGTAAGTTATAATATGCCTCGTTTCGCTCAGTCGATTCAGGCTGTTGCGGTTCGCGCTTTGTTTTTAGCAAGTCGGCACAAATATAAGATCCCATGACTGATTTGAACTCGGCAGCAGTGCGTTGCACAGCTTTATAGTTTGCATCTTTGGCCACTTTATCAGTAGGTTGTGTAAACGGATAATGCAATCCCAAGACAAAAAACATACCACTCACTGCACCGCATACTTCGCGCAACCGACCCATGCCTCCGCCAAACGAAGTAGCCAATTTGGCAGCTGTTTCGCTGTCAATTTGGTATTTATCGGCATACGCCATAAAAACAGCTTGCGAACAGTTATAGCCTTGCTCAAAAAAAGTGATAGCTGCTGAAACGCGGCTTTCTATTTCAGTTTCTTTTATCATAAGTAGATTTATTTCTTTTCCAACTCCTCAATTTCGAATATCTCTTTATTGAGTTTCCGAAATTGCTCAGCAATTGAGTATTTAAAAGTATAATAAATTGAAGTAATATAAACAAGTATAATTAACACAAACATAACAATCGATTCGGTATTAAATATAGGTTTTTGTATAAGCATAAAGAAAATTCCTATAATGGCGAAAGGCATGATTAAGTAGCGTATTTTCGTTGTTTTGATTTTATATTTTTCAAGTTCCGCAATTTGTTTTTTTATCGACAAAATAGCTCCTGAAAAATCAATCTTTCGAACCAATAAGAAATATCTGATATTCCAGATGTAATTGATTATAAATAAGGTTAGAAACAAACTTAATCCAATATAAAAACCGGAAGTCAAACTAAATTTCATATCCATAACTTTTATCAGTAAAATAAGAATTATTGGCGAAAGCACATTAAATCCGGCTTTAATCTTAATCCAGTTGAGACGTTTCTCTGGTTTAGACAACAACATTCGTTTTAGAATTTCTTTATTCAACTGCGTATTATCGGTGATTTTTCGGTCATATTGCAACCAAATATTTTGTAGTTCATCAAGTTCCATAATAATTAGATTTTAGTAAGGACTAAATTTTTGAGTTGTTCTTTAATACGACCAATTCGCGTAGCTACATTAGTCTTTGAAATACCCATGATTTCTGATATTTCGGTATGCGAATTGCCGTCGAGGTAGAGTAAGACAATGGCTTTGTTAATTTCATTCAGTTCTTCAATGCATTGATACAATACAGCTGATTCATCTGATTCTTCCTGTTCAATAAGCCATGGTGTAATTTCTTCTTTCCTGAAATCATTTAAGAAGGAAAACAAAGAATCATTTTTCTTATTTCGCTTATAATTTATTGCTGTATTCAATGCTACCCGATAAATCCAGGTAGAGATTTTAGAATCACCTTTAAATTTCTCAAATGATTTCCAAAGTTCAAGAGCAATGTCATTAATCAAGTCTTCTCTATCATAAGAAGTGTGTGTGAATGCTCTTGAAATTTTAATGATAATCCCGGTGTTTTCCTCGAAGACACTAAGAAATTGGTCGCTAAGTTTATCTTTTGTCATTTCCCATAATGTTACTTTTAATTGATTCTTTCTAATTTGTCTGTGTGCACATTTAAATCAATTAGTAACACATTACGTCAATAAATCACAGGCAGTATTAATTTTTTCCAAAGATAAAGGCAATTTGCTGATTTATAAAATACGCAATTGAAAAAAGCAATTCGAAATCTTATTTAGGTTGATATAAAAAATAAATAAATGATAAACTTACAATGGCAATAAACACCCAGAGCGTAACACCCAATACAAGTGGCTTGACACCTACTGATTTCAAGGTCTTCCTTGACAATCCTGCTCCGATAAAGAAAAGTGTGAGCGTCAGGCTCTGGCGGGCAACCGATACTATACCGTGGGTGACTGCTTTGGGAATATTCAAATAGGTATTCAGAATCATAGCTACTATGAAAAACAATATAAACCAGGGAATAAAAACTTTGTCGCCTTTCGATTTAAAATAAAACGATGTGAAGATTGACAATGGAATAATCCACAATGCCCGGGTGAGTTTTACGGTGGTAGCTACTTTCAGTGCTTCTTCGCCATAAGTTGCTCCGGCTCCAACGACCGAACTGGTATCGTGTATGGCAATGGCAGCCCACAAGCCAAATTGATGCTGAGAAAGATGCATCCAATGCCCCAATACCGGAAAAAGAAACAGCGCAATGGCATTCAGCACAAAAATAGTTGCCAGTGAAACGGACATTTCGCTCTCGTTGGCTTTCGCAATAGGTCCAACGGCAGCAATAGCACTTCCTCCGCAAATAGCCGTACCTGAAGCAATCAGGTAGGAGGGGACTTTCCCTATATTAAGCCATTTTCCCAGCATTATGCCTATAAACAGTACGCTTACAACCGAGAACAAGGTAAACAACATACCGTCGGAACCAGATTTCACAGAATCGAGCAGGTTCATGCCGAATCCTAATCCCACAACCGATATTTGCAACAGGTATTTTGATGCTTTTTTGTTGAATGCCTCAAACGGTGCTCCAACGCTGAGCGAAAATATCAATCCGGCAAACAAGGCAACGGGTGGTGAAACAAAAGGGGTTAAACAACAAATCCCGATAATTAAAAAACTGATTTTTACTGCTGCATTGCTAAATAATACATGCTTTTCATGTGCATCTTTTTCTGTAATTTCCCTTTTCATTTTCCTTTGTTTAATTGACTCTGCAAAGGTACAGGGAATATAAACAGGATTATGATAGTTATTATTTATGTCTGATTACCTGAAGTTATAGTGTCGGGCATATTCGATGAATAATTCCGGCAATCCTTCCGTTCCTCCATAAAGTTGAATAAAGTGGAAGGTACGATCCAGATTCAGGTCTTTTACATCCACAATTCGTAACTTGTTATTCTCCAGTTCATCCAGAATAGAATGGATGGAAAGAAAAGCCATACAGTTGGAATGCAGCAAATAGGACTTTATACTTTCTGTGCTGCCCAGTTGCATTTCGCATTGCAAATCGGATAATTTAATGTTATGTGGTTTCAGTGCATGAGCTATTACTTCCAGTGTGCCCGAGCCGGGTTCGCGCAAGAGGAGTGGAGTGGATACCAACTGTTCTATGGATATCTCCTTTTGAGCCGCTAATGTATGATTGGATGCTACTACCGGAACTATTTCGTCGTGAATAAATTCGGTGTACTTGAACAGTGTATTTTTCGATTGTCCTTCGATAATTCCGAAATCGATACTGTTATTGTTCAGCGCTTGTTCTATCTGCTCGGTATTGCTGATGGTGAGTGACACCTGAATGTCTTCATATCGTTGGTGGAAATCGGCTAGCAGTGGGGGTAGCACATATTGTGCAATGGTGGTGCTGGCTCCTATGCGTAGTTTTCCTTTGAAGGTTTCTGTAAGGGCATTGAGGTCGAACTCCAGACTCCCGTAAAGTCCGAATATCTGGTTGCAGTAGTGAAGTAGCACGCCACCGGCTTTGGTCAGGTGAATTTTATTGCCATTGCGTTCGAACAGTCGTATTTTATAATAGCTTTCAATTTCCTGAATGTGTTTGGACACGGCTGGCTGCGTGATGCAAAGTTCCTCAGCAGCTTTGGTGAAGTTGAGTCGCTTAGCAACTGTATAGAATACCTTTAAACGAAAGTCGAACATATATTCCTGTATTTTCTGTTTGCAACAAAAATACGATAAAACTTGCAATACCCGAAACAGGAGTCCGATAGATTGTTATTTACTGCCGGTGACTTTTGCATTATTGCAATAATGCTGTATTGTTTTGTTATTCGCTTTTCAGGAAGAGAGAAGGAAAAAACAACTAATTCGGATTTAGTTGGACGGAATCTCTTCGTTGCGCAGCAGGCGTTGGATGTTTTTAGCGTGTAGCACCGTAATGAGTACGGTGCAAACCAGCAGGTAATAGAAGGTAGGTGTGATGTTGTTTTGAATAAAAGAAATAATAGGCAATGCTGCCGCCAATACCAGCGAACCCAGCGATACATATTTAAAACGCCATTTTACAATAAAGTACAATGCTACCGAAGCAAAGACTGCAACGGGTGCAAGCAGAACCGACGCGCCAAGCGTGGTGTTTACGCCTTTGCCTCCTTTGAATTTCAGAAACACGCTAAAGTCGTGTCCCAGGATGGCAGCCAACGCTACACCATAAACCCAAAAAGAAGAAGTGCCGCTGTTGGAAAAGAAAAGCAGATAAAGCGATACGGGCAACAGTCCTTTCAGCATATCCAGCAGTTGCGTGATAAGTGCAATTTTCTTTCCGGCAATACGTTTTACGTTGGTAGAACCTATATTGCCGCTGCCATATTCCCTGATGTTTTTTCCGGTTGCATAGCGGGTCAGTAAATACCCTACCGGAATAGACCCGATAAGATAAGTAGCGACAATCAATATTATCGGCATCGCACTGTTCATTTGAGCTGTTTTAGAATGCGTAATGCTTCATCCACGTGTTTTTCGGCCTGTACCTGTGAGTTGAAGATATAAAGCACTTTTCCTTCTTTACTGATCACATAGGTAATTCGTCCGGGTATTAAGCCAAATATCTTACCTTCTGCTCCAAAGGTTTTTCGCACTTTATTATCGCTGTCGCTTAGCAGGGTGTAGTTTAGTCGGTGTTTTTTGGCAAATTCCAAATGACTGCTAACCGACTGTGCACTGATGCCGATTATCAAAGCATCGGCATCACGAAACACTTCGTACTGATCGCGAAACGAACAGGCTTCTTTGGTGCAACCGGGGCTGTCATCTTTCGGGTAAAAGTAGATTACCAGGTTCTTTTTACCCAGAACAGAATCGAGCGCAAATGGTTTGCCGTACTGATCCTGCAATTCAAACGAAGGAACTTTATCGCCCACCTGCACTCCTTTTTTAGTATCGGTATTCAGATAAACGATAAACAGCAGGGCATATACACTCAGGTAGAAAAGATAAAAGTTTCGCGATTTTGCATACAGTTTATTGCCGGGAAAGAGATTGCCGAAAAGTCCGCGCAGTTCTGTCCGGAAAACCGGTTTGATATTGATAGTCCAGCTGTCTGTACGGTAAACCAGTTTGCGGAATCTGCTGCGGTAGTAGCCCAGCGGAAGTCCCCAAACGATAAACAGGATAAACCAGATGTTTTTGATGATGTTTTCCATGCCGTTTATTTTTTAGGAAACCAGGGTATGAAAGCATTGGTTTTACGAATGTATTCACTGTACTGCGGTTTGGTGCTTGTCAGCGATTTTTCGAGCAGGGCTACTCCCGATACTTTGATAATAAGCAATGTCATCAGTACCGATCCCAGCGAGAGCCAGTAACTTCCGGCGGCTATACTGAACAATGCATACGACCACCACACGGCTGAATCGCCAAAATAGTTCGGATGGCGGGTATATTTCCAAAAACCGGTATTAAGTACTTTCCCTTTGTTCTGAGGATTGCTTTTGAAACGTGCTAACTGAATATCGCCACCCGCTTCGAATGTAAAACCGATAATCCACACCAGTATGCCTGCATAATCCAACCATTGCAATCCCGAGTTTTGTTCGCCGAAATTTGCTCCGAGCAGAGGAGTGGAAATCAACATCATCAATACGCCCTGCAACAGAAATGTTTGAAAGAAACTAAACCACCAGTACCGCTCCGGACCGTATTTTTTTCGGAACTCCTGATAACGGAAATCTTCGGCTTTGCCAATATTCCGCCATCCCAGATAAAAAGACAAACGTAATCCCCAGAGAGAAACCAGTACGAGCAAAAGAATTTGCCTGTCGGTTATCTCGGCCGAAGACAACACGTAGAAAGCATTGATAACCACAAACCCGAATCCCCAAAAGAGATCGACTATGCTCACATTTTTAATAAATACGCTCACTATCCAGAGCAAAATCAAAAGCACAAGTATAATAAGCGATGCCTGAAAAAATAATGTTGCCATACCCGATAGTTTAATTGTTTAATAATAATGATACTGCTACAGCTCCAATGCCGGCATGCATACCAATGACGGGCGAAATATCCACCACCGACACCGATGATTTTCCGGTAAGCTGTTTCATTTGTTCTTCAGCCTCTGCAGCTCCTTCCGGATTGTGTGCATGCAGAATAATGTAATTCCAGACTGTTTTTTGTCCGCACATTTTTTCTATATGGCTGAATATCTTTTTCAGGCTGGACTTCTGACTGAAGGTATTGCCAAACAACATGGATTTTCCGTTTTCGTCCATCGATATCACCGGATTTAATCCGAATAATCCGGCTATCACTCCTTTGGGTTTAGACACTCTGCCGCCTTTAATCATATACTTCAGGTCGCGCACGCTGACAAAGATAAACGATTGCGCCACATCGGCTTTTATTTTACTCACGATGCTGTCAAAATTCTCTCCGGCTTCGATGTACTGAGCCGCTTTGAGTACCAGCAAGCCCAGTGAACCCGACAGATTGTTGGAATCTATTACCTGTATCGGTTTATTGAACTCTTTGGCTATCCGCTGTCCGGCTTTCACGCTGTTGTTATACGTTCCGCTGAACTTTCCGGTGAGATGAATGGCAATAATAGCATCGTAGTGCGAAGCCAAATGCGAGTAAAGATTGGTAAATGCCTGTTCGTTTATCTGCGATGTATTCGGAAATTCGGCTTCTGTTTCCAGCATGTCGTAAAACTGCTCCGGCTGAATGGTTACTTTGTCTAGAAAATGATTGTTGCCGAAATTAATATTCAGCGGCACTACATTTACCTGGTATTTGTCGATCAATTCTTGCGATAAATCGCAGGTAGAGTCTGTTACCAGCGCAATGTTCCATTTACGTTTAAATATAGTTTCCTGTTGGCGCACCATATCGTCCACTTTCTGAAACGTAATGGTAACCATGCCTTTAAGTTCCTGAAACAGTTGCGTAGGATTGTTGGTATGTACATGAATGCGGCAGGTAGATTCGGAGCCGGCAACTACCACCGAGTTTCCACTGTCCGACAACAAGCGTTGAACGTCTGTATCTTTTACCGTCAGATTTTTCAGAATGGCTTCGGTGCAGTATCTGAACGGAATGTCCGACTCGCTTATATTCTCCGTGTGCACAAGCGATATACTTGTTTGCGCATCTACCTTCAACGACCGTATATTCAGCTTTTGAATAAACTCCACTATCCCTTTAATAAACACAACAAAACCTTTGGCTCCGGCATCTACAAATCCCGACTTGCCCAGTTCCTTCAGTTTAAAGGTAGTTTCGGCAAGCGATTTCTCCAACACCTGCAACGACTCTATCATTACTTGTTTAAAATCGTGTAAGCGTTCTTTTTTGCTGTTGATAAAGTCCGCCCAGTCGCGTATAACGGTGAGCATGGTACCCTCTACCGGATTGGAAATGGCTTTATAGATGTAGGGAATGGCATTGCTCACACTGTGTGCGAATTCGGTAATATTAATGTGAGGTTTGTTCAGCGTCTCACAGCTCAGGCCGTGCAAAAACTGAGCGAAGATCACCCCCGAATTGCCCCGGGCACCTGTCAGGGCAGCTTCGGCTATGTTGTTTACTGTGGTTTTGTATGATTTGTGCGGCTTTATCGTATCTACTACCGACCGTATGGTAGCAGCCAGGTTAGTTCCCGTATCTTTATCGCTTACCGGAAATACATTGATTCGGTTTATTTCTGCCTGGTGCTGTAGTATTTGATTGCCGCCCGCAACAAAGGCATAATAGAGTAGCTTGCCGTTTATTGCCGTTTTATCCTGTTCGTATTTTCTCGTTTTTTCGGTGAATGCTGGCATCAATTTTTTCAAATTAGGTTTAAAAAATCACTCAACTCTTTTTTACATTCTGTAGGACATAATTGAAACAACCGATGCTTTCGATTGTTCTTAGAAGCAGCTTATTTCGGCTTTTGTTTTGCTTTGATTTTTAAATAATGCATTTGTACTCTTGATACCAATTGCACCCAAAAGCTCATATGCAGAAACCTCCCTGATACTATTCCGGAGCATTTATAAAACAATGCCCCATTAGCTGCCAAAGTTGCGGCTATTTTGTACCTGAACACACCATTATTCACCAAAGATACAGTTTCTTAGTAGAATAATGGAACATCTTAATAGAATAATGTTCCATTATTGTATAGAGATGAAGCAACTTAGTAGAATAATGCTTCATTATTCTATTGAAATGACCTCATTATTGTATTGAAACGCTCCATTCTTATCATTCCTCATCATCTATTTCCTCTCTTATATGCTTTAAGCTAAAAAATCTTCATTGTGTGAATTAAAAAAAATAAAGTATTTATTCATATTGTAAATTATTGTTTTTATCTTTGGGGTTGAAAATAAAAAAGAAGCAATATTGCCTTGCTGGACGTAAAAAGCAAATTATACATTAAGCTAGCTCTCACTCTCCCCCTCGTTTGTAACGAGGGGTAAATGGTTTGGTGTTTGTAACATGTCCCGCAAAACAGACAAATGATAATAATTGTCTCGATTATTATCAGCAACTACAAGAAGAGAGAGAGACTTTGTTGCTTGACATAAAACGAAAATAATAACTAAATAAAATATATCAATAATTAGAAAATTAAAATTATGAATTGTAAACTCAACATTTTGACTGGATTATCTTTAGCCTTATTAAGTATGACCTTTGTAGCATGTGACGGAAATAATAGTCTGGACGTGAAAACTGCTGAATTCTCAGTAAAACAAGACCCAGTATATCTTAAGTCGGACGTAAACTTTGTTGCACAAGACTCTATTGGTGGTAATAAATACTCGTGGAATTTTGGAGATGGATGCACGCTAACCGGAAAATATAATGTGACTCATAAATACGAAAAAGAAGGTGTTTATACGACTTCGATGAAAGTAAATGGAATGACAAGCTCAAAAACAATAACAGTGCATAAAGGAACTCTGAGTTTTAGAGTCGTGAACAAAAGTAGCAAGTATTTCGACTGTCTTACTTATATTGACAATTATGAAACTGGTAGTGTTAGCCGTTTTATGGTAAGAATGAATTCACAATCAGATACCATATATGGCTATAATTTTAATAATGGAAACAATCATATATTTGGAATTTCATTTTTCATAGATAATTCCGAATACACTTTACCGAATTTAATTTGGTTGGAAAACTTTAAGCACCGTGATATCATTGTGTCCGACACTACAAAAGTAATTCCTCGAAGCTCACATGGTGTTTCAAATAGTGTTATGATTAAGGATTTGTAGAATGTATTGTATTTCGTAGTTTGAGCGGTTTTGTGAATCTTGTCAATCATAGTTTAGCGTATGATATTGAGTGCAGTGTCCTTACTTCGTTCAGGCTAAAAGAAAGTCTTCTGACTTCCACGTAGTCTGGAGAGTATGTTGAATGGGTGAGATATTGACATTGCGAGAGAAAAAAATAAAAACAAACTGAAATTAAATAAGTATGAAAAACTGCCCAAATTGCAAATCAGAAGTTGAAGACAACTTCAATTTATGTTGGAATTGTAACTATAGCTTTTCTGAGAATAAAGTTGTTGAATTTGAAGATGTTGATGAAAAACAAAGTGTAAAGGCAATCGACTGCTTGCGTTGTAAGGTTCCACTTGCTTTTTCAGGAAACTTTAAATTCCATGAAGGAACCAGATATGGTATTTTTGGAAATGTATTTGAAGCTTTTACGAACAGAGAATCTTTCGATTTATACATATGTCCTAAATGTGGAAAAGTTGAATTCTTTTCACCCGAAATTTAGGTGAGTTATGTGATATTTGAGCATGTAGAACACGAAGTTTGCACTCTATGAATAGACTATTCAGATCTCTGTTACAACGATGTCTGAAGTATGAACGCATATAAATCACTTTTCCCTCGTTGGTAACGCAATAAAAGGTGTTTCCTCAAAAACTTACGAATAGAACAATAAATAAAAGAATCGAAACTAAAGTATAATAGAATGATTAATAACAAAGCATTATTTGAGATTTACTTGATTCTGAGAGCCATTATTTTCTGTAGTGTTATAATTCTTACAGGAATGATAATTACGTCATTTTTTATAAAAATAGATTTCTTTCAGGTTCTATTTCCCAATTATAGAGATGAAGGAAAGTCTACTTTGATAATATTTAATTGGGTTTTAATTTGTCTTTTAATAATCGACGAAAGAATCAAACCGGCTTTTTTTGAATTTCAGCTTACAGCCAATGAAATTATTGTTAGAGTATATAATCCACATTCATATAAGTGGGAGTCTCAATTTATTTTATTTGGCTACAAAAAAAGAATTAAGGAATTGAAAATCGGCAAAGAGGAATACAGTAATTATAAACTTACTATTGGAAAGCTTGGACTTCGGAAAGAATTAAGACTTCAAAAGATAAACAACAACGGAGTGTTTGAAACATCAGATGTTAGTATAAGTCTATTGAGAAAAAAGGAATACACGAATCTAATATCGGATCTTGACGAGCTTAAAACTAAGGTTTAATTGAACTAAGTCAATTGTTTATGGCCAGAGGCTCTGTTCTGTGAGCCCTGTCAATACAAAGGAAGATAAGAAACTTTCTTTTTGAGAAGTGCATAGGTGGCTGTTTATAATTCCCTAAAACAACAACTGAAATAAAATTTAAAAGTAGTACAGATGAACTTACGGTTACAATTTGACACCAACGATATTGACTGGAACCTGATCGTTGACATACTTCGGGAAGTTGGAATGGGCTACCATACAAGTGAAATCCACGAAAGAGCGTTTAATAATAGTCATACGGTAGTATTTGTGTTTGATGAAGAAAGATTGGTAGGTTTTGGCAGAGCTATATCCGATGGAGAATATCAAGCTGCCTTGTATGACATTGCTGTTTTACCAAGCTATCAGGGAAAAGGGATAGGTAAAATTATAATACAAGCCATTGTGAGAAATACCCCCAATTGTAATTTTATTCTATACGCTTCACCGGGCAAAGAAAAATTCTATGAAAAAGAAAATTTCAAGAGAATGAAAACAGGAATGGCTCTGTTCGTTGATGCAAAGAAAATGAAAGATAAGGGATTTACAGAATGATTCCTGATTCTTACAAGTTTGCGCTCTATGGATAAGATCATGTTTAGCTCAGAGTGAACTGTCCGTATAAAAAAATAACAGATATCGAATGTAATATAAATCCTTAAAAACAATCGTTGTTATGAAAAAACTAATTTCAGTAGTATTGTCAATGGTATTTTGCATATGTATATATGCTCAAACCTCTGTGTTAACGCTTAGCCCATCAAAGATAGAAGCGGGCAAAGATGTACGGTTTACTTATACGGGTAAACTTGCTATGAAAGGAACAAAAATTGCTGTGCGTTTGTATAATTCAAAGGCGTTCACAGATAAAGTCGTTAAAACAAAGTTGACCGGGAAAAGCATCACCGGTAGTTTTAATGTGCCTGACACCACTACTTATGTTTCTTTTGTTATTACCAACGGCGATAAAACCGATATAAAGGATAAAGAAAGCGTGGGATATGATTATTTAGTGTACAAAGCCGGAAAACCTGTAAAAGGAACTTATCTGGTAAAAGGTGCGTTGTTAAGCTCGAAGGGTGGAGGAAATAAAGCGCTCGAATTGATTGAAAAGGAATATACACTTTTTCCGGAACAGCGCGAAAAAACTTATTACAATTACCTGTACGCAATGCTGGGTATAAAAGAAAGGAAAGCTGAAGTCATAGCATTGGCTCAAAAACATTTCGACAAAGTCTTACAGACGGCAACTGATGACAATGATTTATCAATTTATATTCGTTTAATATATGATGGTAGCATTAAAAAACGAGACTCGTTGGAGAAAGAAGTAGTACGGAAATTTCCCAAAGGAAGCACAAGCTTCATGCTAAAGCTTGAAAAATTGTATAGTCAAAAAGATCCTGACTCAACATTAGTCATGCTGAGTGCTTTGCAGAATGAATTTCCGGATAGATGTAAAACCAGCAAACAGACAATAGATAATATTTTGTTAAATACGTATCGAAAGAAAAAAGACTATGTAAATTTCGATAAAGTTGTTTCATCTATTAAAGATAAACAGGTGAAAGCGCAACAATATAACCAGATAGCCTGGGAAATGGCTACAACCGATACCAATCTGGCACTGGCCAAATCTTATTCCGAAAAGTGTATAGCCACTATGGATTCGGTATTAAAGTATGAGAAACCTGCTGATGCCGGCTATTTGAAAGAATGGGAAGAAAGGCAGGCCTATACTCAGGGAAATAATTACGATACCTATGGCTATATTTTGGAGAAACAGGGCAATATAAAAGAGGCCGCTGAAAAAGAACAACTGGGAGTTGTACTGTCGAAGTCAAACAATACGTACATGAACGAACAGCTAATGAAGTATCTTATCACCTTAAATCAACCAAAAGAAGCTTTAACCTGGGGAGAGAAATTTTTAAGCACCGATAAGAGTAGTGCAAAATTAGATTCACTTTATGATGTGGCTTATATCCGATTGAATGGTTCAACAACAGGATTAGCAGCCGCTAAAGCTAAATTGGCTTTAAAATTGAAACCGGCACCTGATTTCACATTAAAAACACTGGATGGTAAAACGGTGAAACTCTCCAGCATGAGAGGTAAAATAGTGGTACTTGACTTTTGGGCTACCTGGTGCGGACCTTGTCTGGCATCATTCCCCGGTATGCAGAAATCAATTGATGCATTGAAGGATAATAAAGACGTCTGTTTCTATTTTATCAATACTTCTGAACGCACATCAGCTGATACACGTATCAAAGAGGTCAAACAAACATTAGAGACAAAGAAAGTGAAGTTCGACGTTTTGCTTGACGAACAGCAAGGAGATGATTTTATGGTAGCTAAACTTTATAAAGTCAATAGTATTCCCACCAAGATTGTAATTGACAAAAACGGAAAAATCCGCTCAACCACTGTAGGATATAGCGGGAATGATGATGAACTGGTGAATGGATTCAAAAAAATAGCAGAAGTGCTGAAATAAAATATCTAATTTATCTGGATTTGAGGACTCTATTCATTGATTCTTCAAATCTGAACTATGCAATGCATAGAAATAAACTTAGAAGAAGGGTGAACTCCCGCAATTGGTTTTGACCGGTGGCGGGAGTTTTATTTTACGGCATAGAAACGTATAATCGTTCTCACAGAAGAATAATTTGTAACAATGTATTTAATTTGAAATAAAATGCAATTTTAGAGAAGGTGGAAAGTATCAACTTTCCCAACTCTTAAGAAAATAGTAACTTTGCACCTCATTAAAATAGGTTAGTTATGGAGATTGAATTATTTACGTTAATATTGTTCTTTGGGGCAATTTTTGGAGGTTTGTTAGGTTCTCTGACCGGTCTTGGTGGGGGAGTAGTTATTATTCCGTTACTCACGCTCGGGTTTGGTGTGGATATGCGTTTTGCAGTGGGAACTGCGTTGGTTACTTCTATAGCTACCTCTTCGGGGGCTGCAGCTGCGTATATTCGGGAGGGAATAACCAATACCCGGATAGGGATGTTTCTTGAAATAGCTACTACTACCGGTGCTGTGGCAGGAGCGTTGGTTGCCATGTATTTACCTACCCATATCATTGCTCTGATTTTTGCCGCGATTCTTATTTTCTCGGCTGCAATGACTATTCGGAAGCGAAACACGGTTGTTGATTATGCTGCTCCGGGCGACAAACTGGGAGTAAAATTGAAACTGAACGGTTCTTACCCTTCCGAAAAAGGGACGATAAATTATAATGTACATAATGTGTTGGGTGGTTATTCACTTATGACAGTTGCGGGTGTATTGTCGGGACTGCTTGGTATTGGTTCCGGAGCCCTTAAGGTGTTGGCTATGGATACGATGATGAAAATTCCGTTTAAAGTATCCACCACTACCAGCAATTTTATGGTTGGTGTTACTGCTGCTGCCAGTGCGGTAATTTATTTGCAACGGGGATACATTGATCCGGGATTGGCTATGCCTATTGTTCCGGGAGTACTTATTGGGGCTTTCTTTGGTTCTAAAATATTGGTGAAAGCCAAAGTACAAACCCTGCGAAAAGTATTTAGCGTGGTTATTACTATGCTGGCACTACAGATGATTTACAATGCTATAACCGGTAAAATTTAATGACAAATGAATAAACTAACTAGTCAACACGATATTGATTTAATTATAGGGAAATTATTGCGTGCAGGCGTACTTACTGCTTCAGCGATTACTGTTTTTGGAGGTATTCTGTATCTAATTCAGCATCATGGTTCTACTGCAAACTACGGGGTGGTAGCCAGTAATGAGATTTTTCGGGGTGCTCCGGCTTATTTACGTGAATTATCTTCGATACTGCCACAAATCATACGGTTTGATGGAGCGGCTATTGTACAGTTTGGGTTAATTGTGCTGATAGCAACACCTGTTCTTCGGGTAGTGTTTTCGCTGATTTCTTTTGCAATAGAAAAGGATAAACTCTATGTTGGAATTACAACGCTTGTATTGATTATTATAATGATCAATATGTTTTTTGGATTACATTGATTTACTTTTTTGTAGCAACGACATATTTCAGCGCAATCTCCTTCTGTAATTATCTTTTTGCTTTTTGATATCGGACTAAAGTAGGCTCAGATTGTACTGAAATCGGTTGCGATTGCACTTTTGTTCTTTCAGATCGTACTTAAATCGGTTGCGATTACACTTTTGTTTTCTTAGATTGTACTTAAATCGGTTTAGATTGTACTTTTGTTCTTTCAGATCGTACTGAAATCTGTTGCTATTACACTTTTGTTCTTTCAGATTGTACTTAAATCGTTTGCGATTGAGCTTTTGAGAACTTGGGAAAAGTGATATCAATTAAAAATAAACGAGTAGAATTGGTACCTGTACAACTTTATTCCCTGATTTTATGTTCAAATCAATAATAACTATCAACAATAGTAAAGATGAAAAGAGTTACAGGTATTGGAGGTGTTTTCTTCAAATGTAAAGACCCCAAAAAAATGACTGCATGGTACCAAAAGCACCTTGGACTGGACACAAACCCCTATGGTGCAACGTTTGAGTGGTACGAAACTGAGGACCGTAAAAAGAAAGCTCAAACACAATGGACACCCTTCTCCGAAACGACAGAGTATTTTGAACCTTCTTCAAAAGATTTTATGATTAATTACCGCGTTGAAAATCTGGAAGCACTTATCGAGGAATTGAAGACGGAAGGTGTAACCATTGTGGATACGATTGAAACTTATGACTATGGAAAATTTATTCATATCCTGGATGCTGAGGGGAACAAAGTAGAACTGTGGGAACCTGTTCGTTAAAAACAAGAAATAACAATATCCGATATAATCAAAGAACTTACACCTTACTTATAGTGGTAGTACGACTTCAAGTCATACTACCATTTTCTTTTAAACCCTTCTCCCGCCAATGGCGAGTATTTCCCTTGAAAATGGAAGATCATCCAAACCTAATAATTCATTCACATTAAAGAAATAATAGATTGTGTCTACAACTAAAGTTTCACCAGATGAGTTTGAAAATAAGCATAGACAACACTTTGTAGTTAAAATTTATTTTTGCTTTTGGCTGCTAAAACTTACTAGTGTATTGAACGGTTATATCAATGTTAGATTATTAATCAGGATACTATAAGATCGAATTTTCAGGGAATCATTAAATAAAAGTATATATGGAACCACAACAAACAATGGTACAGCCGGATAATACTGCTGTACGAACAGCTTTATGGAGGGCTTTGCATGTTGAGGCAGATGCCGCACCTCATATCATTAAAGATGAAATAGGATTGAAGTTGATAGCTCCACCCAATGATTGGAAAGAGCGTCCGGATATGAAATATACAACGCGTATTCGGGCTTCTATAGTTGCTCGTGCTCGTTTTGTCGAAGATTTAATTGTTGAACAAAGCAAACGGGGAATTAGCCAGTATGTTATACTCGGAGCCGGGCTTGATACCTTTGCTCAACGCAGAAAGGACATTGCCTCAACGCTTCAAATTTATGAAATTGACCAACCCGATACATTGACATGGAAACAACAACGACTTGTTGAACTGGGTTTTGGTATTCCTGATTATCTTCATTTTGTTCCTGTCAATTTTGAAACGACTTCCTGGTGGACAGCTTTGATTAATAAGGGATTTAATCCCAATATACCTACAGTGTTGGTTTCTACAGGAGTGACATTATATCTCACCAAAGCGGCAATTGTTGAAACATTGACCACTATAAAACAAATGTCTATTGGCTCAGTTTTAGCCGTAACATTTTATCTGCCCATTGAAAGTATCGACGAAGAGGACAGACCCTTGATGGAAATGTCGATAAAAGGAGCTAAAGCATCAGGGACTCCCATGATAAGTTTTTTTAAACCGGATGAAATTATGTCTTTAGCTTCCGATGCTGGTTTTAAAGAGGCAAAAACTATTTCTACAAAAGATATGGAACAACTTTATTTTGCAGACAGAAGAGATAAACTTTTACCGGCAAGCGGAGAAGTATTCTTAATGGCAACAATCTAGACTATTCACGTTCAGAAGACATAAACTATTTTAAATGATTTCAGAACTTCATACATCTGACTGAAGTTATTAGGTTCTGGCATAAAAAATCTGTATTTTTGTATCTCACTAATTTAAAAAAATACGATTATGATTCGATTGAATGTATTTATGTCGGTAGAAGAAGTAAACCGCACCAAAGTATTGGCTGCTGCCAAAGAATTGACTGCTTCTTCGGTTAAAGAAGAAGGCTGTATTGCTTATGATATTTTTGAAAGCGCCACCCGTCCAACTGTGTTGCTGATTTGCGAAACATGGAAAGACAACGAAGCGATTGTGAATCACGAAAAATCAGCTTCTTTCATTAAAAATATAGCTATTCTTAAAGAGTTTACCACAGTCAAAGTCGAAAAGTTCGAATTTTGATAGAAAGAGCGTAGCCGCATAGTTTGTCGGGTGCGTGTTCCTTCGGGTATGTAATATAGTTCAAGTCTGAGAAAAGCAAAGACTTGAACTGTGTTGTATTCGGATGCATGTGACCTCCAGAAAATCAACCGCAATAAAAATCAAATATTATAAATTCTAATACTGGCTTAAAAAATGAAATCAAAAATCCAAAAAAGAGCATTTCTGCTGACAATTGTCCTGTTTTCTACGGGCTTAATTTTTGCTTCCAGAGTTGATACCGTACGCGTTGAAAGTAAAGCAATGCATAAAACCATAAAGAACATCGTGGTAGTTCCCGACGGTTATCAATCAACTAAAACTTACCCTTCGGTATATTTGCTTCACGGTGCAGGTGGTAACTTCAAAGATTGGGTAACCAATGCTCCCGGAATTAAAGAATTGTCAGACCTTTATAAAGTCATTATTGTTTGTCCCGATGGTGGTGTTACCAGTTGGTATTACGACAGTCCGGTGGACAGCACTTATAAATATGAAACCTTTGTAACAAAAGAACTGCTTGGATATGTGGATGCTCATTATGCAACCATCAAGGATAAATCGGCTCGTGCTATTACCGGATTGAGTATGGGTGGTCACGGAGGTCTTTACTTGTCTCTTCGTCATCAGGATTTATTTGGAGCAGGAGGAAGTATGAGTGGAGGTGTGGATATACGTCCTTTCCCCAACAACTGGGATATTGCCAAACGCCTTGGCACTTTGCAAAGTCAACCTGAAAACTGGGAAAAGAATACCATTGTAAATATGCTTGATTTGCTGAAAAACAGTTCACTAAAACTAATTATCGATTGTGGTGTGAATGATTTCTTTTATGACGTAAACTCCAACCTGCATAAAAAGTTACTGGAAATGAAATATCCTCACGATTATACAGAACGTCCCGGCGTTCATAACTGGCCATATTGGAAAAATTCAGTAAAATACCAGTTTCTGTTTTTTAATGAGTTCTTTACACGTGGAGGAATTTCTAAAATGAAATAGTCGTTTGGTTGTTTATCAGCTTTAACTGTAGTATTTCAAATTATTATTGAGTGGTAGTATGACTTTAGGTCGTACTACCACTTTTTTATTTACTGATATCTGCATTTTTATACAGAGGCAAATACCATAAACAAGGTAGATAAATACCCTCTGAATGGGATTGTAACAACTCTTGAATAAGTTGAACTTTGCAATAAGAAAATTATACATGTTTAGAATGTACTTAGAAAATGAATAATGGAATTAAATCACTTTTCACACAGCCTTTTGGAGGTAAGGGGATAAGGGTTCTCAAAAATAATATCGCCGGTGGTGTGATGTTAAGTATAACGGTATTGTCAATTCTATTGGTAATTCTTATTGGTTTAGGATTATACCTGAAGTCAGTACCTGTTTTTGAAAACAATAGTTTCTGGCATTTAATTACATCTTCTGACTGGAAGCCTGGAAAAGGTGAATTTGGGTTTCTTCCATTCATTGCCGGGACATTATCGATTACAACTATAGCCGTAATACTGGCTTTGCCTATAGCTTTGCTTTCGGCCTTGTTCCTGAATGAATACTCCAAAACAGCAGTCAAAAAATGGGTTTTTACAGCTTTGGATATTTTAGCCGGAATACCTTCTGTTGTTTACGGAGTATGGGGTACATTGTTTATAGTGCCCTGGATATCGGAAAAACTGGCTCCTCATTTCGTAGAATACTCTACCGGATACACCGTGTTGGCAGGTGGTATTGTGCTTGGGGTTATGATATTGCCTTTGCTCATCAGTCTTTTTGTGGAAATATTTTCAGCAGTCCCCCGCGAGTATAGAGATGCTTCCCTTTCATTGGGTGCCACCAAATGGCAAACCTGTAAGCACGTTATTTTGCGTAAAACCTTTCCTGGAATTCTGGCTGCATTAATTCTGGCTGTATCCCGTGCATTCGGCGAAACTATTGCTGTACTTATGGTGTGCGGAAACATACCGTTGTTGCCGCATTCACTTTTCGATTCCTGTTATCCGCTGCCGGCACTGATAGCGAATAATTATGGTGAAATGCTATCTGTACCCTTGTACGAATCGGTACTGATGCTTGCAGCTTTTCTGCTTTTTATTGTTGTGTTTATTTTCAATGCAACATCGAGGGCAGTAATTTACAGAATAGAAAGGAAGTTTAAATAATAGCTATTTGCCTTTGGCGATATTGATGAATATTAAGCTGCGCTGATATTTATGGATATTAAGCTTCGCTGATATTGATAGATATTAGTCCTTCGGACGATATTAAAATGTTACGAAGTAAATCTCAGCGAAGCTAAATATCGCCGAAGGCAAATATCTATCAATATCAGCGAAGCTAAATATCACACGCAGTGTAAATATCAGCGAAGCGAATAACACGAACAAAGTGAGAAAAATATGAAATTAAAATTTATAGAAGAAAGAATAGCTAAAGTGCTGATGATATTGGCTTCCGTTGCTGTCATTGTCTTTGTGGTGAATATTATTTACACCATATTCCGACGTGGACTACCAGCGCTGAACTGGGATATGATAAGTAAAATTCCTGCAGGAGGATATTACAACGGTGGCGGTGGCGGTATTCTGAATGCTATCATGGGCTCGTTGTACATCGTGCTTGGCTCCACTATATTGGGTCTGCTCATTAGTATTCCGGTGGTATTTTACCTGAACGTTTACCTGAGAAAAGATTCTAAACTGGCTTATATTGCCCGGTTGGCTTTCGACGTGTTGTTTGGTATTCCATCCATTGTTTATGGAGCTTTCGCGTTTACCATCATGATTTATTTGGGTATGCATACTTCACTCGGTGGCGGTATTTTGGTTATCACGCTGCTCATTATTCCAATTTTTATCCGATCAATGGACGAAGTGGCTCAGCAATTACCCCGCGACCTGCTTGATGCTACTTATGCATTGGGAGCAACCAAGCTGGAAACTATAAAGGTAGTGCTTCGTCAGATTGCGCCCGGCATTGCTACTGCGACTTTGTTGTCAGTAGGACGTGCCATTGGCGATGCAGCCGGTGTGATGTTTACAGCCGGGTTTACCGATAGTATCCCCACTTCGTTGAGTCAACCGGCAGCTACGTTACCTCTTTCGGTATTCTTTCAGCTCAGCAGCCCGAATGCCGACGTACAGGACAGAGCTTATTCTGCGGCTTTGATTCTTATTTTCATAGTGCTTATTATCAGTGTGGCAGGACGACTAATTACAAACCGATTTTCAAAACATAAAATATAATGAAATCATTCTTATACCGAAACCCCACGAGAGCAAGTTGGGCTGAAGATTACTCTTTTTTGAATAATGATTCAAAGAACCAATCTGACAGCGAAAGTGACAAAAGAGAAGGTCTCGGAATTAAAAAATCGTATTTAAAAGTAAGTAACTTAAACATCCATATTCATAAGGCTCACATTCTGAAAAATGTGAACCTGGAGATTCCGGATAAAAAAATAACCTGTATTATTGGTCCTTCGGGTTGCGGAAAATCAACCCTGCTGAAAACATTCAACCGCCTGATTGACGACACGGAAGGTATAAGATACGACGGTAGCATTTTTGTCGACGGATACGATATTTTTGACAAGAAAACCGAGATTACTGAAATCAGAAAAAAAATGGGTTTACTATCTCAGCGTCCTTGTCCGCTTCCAATGTCTATTTATGAGAATATAGCTTTTGGCTGCAAAATGCACGGTGAGCACAAGAAGAAAAAACTAAACTCCATAGTAGAAGCTCAACTTAAGGCTGTAGGGCTTTGGGAGGAGGTGAAAGACCGCTTGAGTTCACCTGCATCCAAGTTATCCATTGGTCAGCAGCAGCGTTTGTGCCTGGCCCGGGGACTAGCCGTGGAACCAGAATTTATATTGGCCGATGAGGCCACATCGGCTCTCGATCCCATTTCCAGTAAGCATATCGAAGAGTTGTTTGTGGAGCTTAAAAAAGATTACGCCATTATTTTGGTAACACATACCTTACGACAGGCTTTGCGTATTGCAGACCATGTGGTTTTTATGTATCTCGGCGAAGTTATTGAAGCCGGTCCGGCCGATGAAGTGTTCAATAACCCAAAACAAGAATTAACCCGTAAGTATCTGGAGGGAGCTTTTAGCTAGTTGCGGACAGTTTACTGTCGACACACGTTTAGGCACTTTTATTATTCCAGGGAAGTTGATAAATTCGCGACTATACGGCATGTCTGATACTTTTGTGGCGGTTTTCATGTAGGGTAAACCAATGGTTTAAAATCCTTGTTGTAGCATTTTGAAGTATTATATCTTGGGTGTCAGTTTAATTTGCGTATCTTTGCAGCATATTAATATACTTTCAATGAGATTTGACGAACTTCCCCTTTGCGATGCCGTGCTGGACGGATTGCAAGCCATGAATTTTAAAGAAGCCACCCCGGTACAAGCCGAAACTATCCCCGTAATTTTACAAAAACGTGATGTAATTGCTTGTGCACAAACCGGAACCGGTAAAACAGCCGCTTTTATTCTTCCGTTGCTACACAATTTACAAGCCGAGCCCCTGGCTGCCGACAAAGTGAATGCCATTATCATGGCACCTACGCGTGAATTGGCTCAGCAGATTGACCAGCAAATGGAGGGATTTTCGTACTTCACGTCTTTCTCGTCGGTGGCGGTGTATGGCGGCAACGATGCATCAGCTTGGGACACCCAACGACGTGGTTTGCAAAACGGAGCCGATGTGGTAATAGCTACTCCGGGACGCTTGCTTTCACATATCAACCTCTATGATATTGACTTTTCGCACGTAAAATATTTTATTTTGGATGAAGCTGACCGCATGCTCGACATGGGTTTCTTCGATGATATTATGCAGGTGGTAAATCGCTTACCTAAGGACAGACAAACCATCATGTTTTCGGCTACCATGCCGCCTAAAATTCGCCTGCTGGCCAAAACCATTCTGAATAATCCGGTAGAAGTGAAAATTGCCGTTTCGCGTCCGCCCGAAAGCATTATGCAGACGGCTTATATTTGCTACGAAGCACAGAAGCACGGCATTATCCGTCATTTGTTTGCCGAGCAGGAAGCCACGAAAGTGATTATTTTTTCCGGTTCAAAACTCAAGGTAAAAGAACTTTTCAAAACTTTCCGCCAAATGGGCTTGTCGGTGGGAGAGATGCACTCCGACCTGGATCAGGCGCAGCGCGACCATGTGATGCACGAATTTAAAAATAACCGCGTAAGCATTTTGGTAGCTACCGACATTGTGTCGCGTGGTATCGATATCGACGATATTTCTTTGGTAATAAACTACGATGTGCCGCACGATGCCGAAGATTATGTTCACCGAATCGGGCGTACCGCTCGCGCCAGTGCCAAGGGTATGTCCATTACCTTTGTGTCCGAAGAAGAGCAATATAAGTTCAAGCAAATAGAAGATTTTCTGGAAAAAGACATTTACAAAATACCTATGCCGGTAGAACTGGGTGAAGCCCCCGAGTATAAACCCGAATTGCACCGCTTTGGACACAAAAAATTTGCTTCGGGGAAAGGTAAATTTCGCCGCAATAAACCGCAAAAATAATTCCAATAAAACTTTCACTTTATTCTGAGCCTCGATATTTCGCGGCTCTTTTTTTATGTCTTATTTTAGCAATCTAATTGTTGATAACTTTTTTTTCAAAAAGTTGTAATTTGATTGTTTGTATAACTTAAATTTTATATCTTTGACCCGTTATGTGTTGAAAATGTGATGCCTTTTTTGTTTCGATTCTTTGAAAACCCCCACAAATAAAAGGAAAATAAGAGCTTTTTATTTGCAGCAACCGTTCCCAATACGGGGAATGTCTCCTGCATATATGCGACAGGTTTCCCCAACATGGGAAAGTCTCCTGCAAGATTGCAGCAAGGTTTCCCACAGTTGGGAAAGTTCGCTGCAAGTCTGCGACAAGGTTTCCCGCGGTTGGGAAAGTTCGCTGCAAGTTTGCGGCTTAAATTATCTTTTTCGGGAGATAATTTGTATTCAGATTCTTATTGTTTACACCATAAGATGTTTTAGATAACCTATATTATTAATCAAAATTTCTAGTTATGTTTGTAAAAAATGTTCATTTAAATGATTTTCAAAACGAAGAACATTATGGTTTTCACACCTATGTGGCGGATTTAGTAAATGAATTTTCGCCAGCTTTTCTGAGAGTAGATACGCAGTTTAATGCTTACAAGCAATTATTGCCCGATGAGAACAAAGCATTGGATCAGGTACAAAAAAGTGTTTTCACGGCAAAGCTTGATGAAGGCGATAGGGCGCGTGACAAACCCATTTTGGGTTTCTTTAAAGTGGTGAAAGGGCAACTACACCATTTCAATCCGGCAGTAAGCGCTGCGGCTTATGGGGTAGATGTTATTAACGAAAGTTTCAACGGCATCACCCGACTTCCGTACGAAAAAGAAACTGTGGCTATAACCAAGTGGCTGGAAACCATCAGAACTTCGTCATTCGATGTGAATCTACTCGGTGCAGCTGATTGGTTGAACGAAATTGAGGCCAAAAACAATGCTTTTGCCGAACTAAAAAAAGGTCGTTTTGCAGAAGAAGACCTCAAAACCAACTTGCGCATGAAAGATGTGCGCAACGATGTGGACGATGCCTACGATGCAATTGTAGACCGTATTAATGCTTTTATAACCATCGAAGGAGATGCTCAGTATGCCGCGTTTGTAAACAAACTGAATAACCGCATCGATAGTTTCACTCTTACCCTTGCTCAACGGCAGGGACGAAATAAAAAAGCCGCTGAAACTACAGCAAAATAAATAATAATCTTTCCCCTGCTGCGCGAGTGGTGGGGGAAGATAATATAGCAATAAATGATATGAAAACAACAAATAATATTGACGTTGAAATAAATTGTGAGGATTTCCCATATAAATACCAAGAAGAATTGACAGATAAACTAGATGCGATTTCTAGTGATTTTAATCAAGAAATAATAAACGAAATTGTGCTTTGGAAGGTTAATCGATATGCAAAGTTATCTGTAAACTCTTTGAGATTAATTAATTCAATTTCTACAACATCAGACAAGATTAATATAAATCTTACAGAGGAAGTTTTGAAGAGTTTATTGTCTGAACCTGGTGTAAGATTACCAATGGCCTCTACAATTTTGAGATTTAGAAATCCTAAAGTATATCAAATTATTGATCAAAGGGTATATCGGTTTATAAATTCAGGTAATCCTCTTCCAATTCCAGCAAATAAATCTGAAAAAAACATAAATTCTCAGATAAAATTGTACTTTCAATATTTAGAAAAATTAAAACATGAATCTGTACGGCTAAGTATACCATTTGAAAAAGCTGACAGAATTTTTTATTTATTAGATAAAGATAAGAATAAGGAATTCAATCTTAAAAATTTTGGATCGAAGAAGTAATCTCAATTCAAATTCATCTCTTCGGATGTTCTGAAATCTTTCCGTAACTTTGCACTCTCTCAGGTTATAACACAACGGATGGCAAAGCATTTTCCCTATATATTGCTCAACAGGCAGCGAATCATTGAACAAATCAATCAGTTAGCTGTTTTGGGCATTCCTTTTCTGTTTATTGTCGATTACAAAGCGGAGTCGGGCTATGTGATTCGTCAGGATGAAATGGATGAACGATTTATTCGCTTTCAATTCAATTCATCTGTTCAACCTATCAACCAATCAACCAATCTCCCACTGAACCAATTAACCACTGAACCAATCTCCTGGCAAACCAAACCGCTTAGCCTCAAAGATTATCAACCGAAATTTGACTATGTGGTGGCGCAAATCCGCCTCGGAAACTCGTTCCTCACTAACCTCACGCAGCCTACCGAGGTGCAGACCAATCTTACCCTGCTCGATTTATACGAACTTGGTTCCGCAAAATATAAGTTGTGGCTCAACGGGATGTTTACCGTGCTTTCGCCCGAAACATTTGTACGCATCCATCAGGGGGTTATTTCTTCTTTCCCCATGAAGGGAACGATTGATGCCGCCGTACCGAATGCAGAAGAGCTTATACTCAACGATCCGAAAGAGCGTGCCGAACATGCCACCATTGTAGATTTAATACGAAATGATTTGAGTCTGGTGGCCGAGCAGGTAGAGGTGAAACGGTATCGGTATGTCGAAAAGCTGCATACCAATAAAGCTGATTTGCTACAGGTTAGTTCCGAAATTGCCGGGCGCTTGCCAAACGGCTACCATCGGCAGTTGGGTGAAATACTGTTTGCTTTGCTGCCTGCGGGTTCCATCTGCGGAGCACCGAAACAGAAAACACTGGAGATAATTGACCGTGCCGAAGGATACGAGCGAGGGTTTTACACTGGAATTTGTGGTTGGTTTGATGGTGAAAATCTCGATTCTGCCGTCATGATACGATTTGCTGAACAGCAGGACGATAGATTTGTTTTTAAAAGTGGCGGTGGTATAACCTCGCAAAGTGAACTGGAAAAAGAATATGAAGAACTAATTCAGAAAATATATGTCCCTATTCGTTGAATCAATTAAACTACAGGATGGTCGGTTTTATCGCCTGAATCTCCATCAGCAACGTATTAATAAAGCCTTTACCGACTTCTATCCAGATGAAGAACCGATTAATATTGTCGCTCAGTTGAATCAATATACTTTTCCGCAGGAGGGTATTTTTAAGTGCCGCATGGTGTACGACACGGATGTTCAATCATTGGAATTCGAGCCTTATGTGCGTCGCGATGTTCGTTCGCTCAAGTTGGTAGAAACTGACATGGAAAGCCGTCCGTATAAAATGGAAGATCGCTCGCAGTTTAATGCGGCATTTGCCTTGCGTGCTGATTGCGATGACGTGTTGTTGGTCAAAAACGGTTTGTTGACCGATGCTTCTTATTGTAATATAGCTTTATACGATGGAGAAAACTGGATTACTCCGTGTCTTCCTTTGTTGTATGGCGTAAATCGTGCGCAATTAATTACTGAAGGAAAGCTGATTGAAAAAGATATAAAACCGGTTGAGCTCATGAACTTTCAATACATCTGCTTGTTTAATGCTATGATAGAATTTGGTGAGTTGAAGTTAGAAATTTCAGCTATTCGACAATAAATATATTGAAATTATTAATTTGGCGGGTGTTTAATTCTGAATTGTAAGAAAAAATATCAAATTATTTTCACTTTGTATTTGCTGGTTTAAAAAAATGCCTTATCTTTGCAGCACTTTTAGAAAAACAAACAATGAACAAAAATTACTTACATATTCTCCTACTCGGTATTATTATTCTCTTGCAAAACAAGTAGAAGTGAGTTTGGTGTGTGTAATTAATTCAAATAATATATATAAGGCCTTCTCACTTCGGTGTGGAAGGCTTTTTTTGTAATTTCCTGCTCCTAAAGGGGAGTAAGGTTAGGTGATAGAAAATACAGATGTAAATTTAATAGCGGGACTCTTGTTTCCCTTTAGGGGTTAGGGGTCGATTTTAAAATAGAAGATTATGGATAGATTATTTATCTTTGACACTACATTACGCGACGGTGAACAAGTTCCCGGTTGCCAGTTGAACACCGTTGAAAAAATTCAGGTGGCCAAGGCACTAGAAAGTCTGGGTGTAGATGTTATTGAGGCAGGTTTTCCCATTTCAAGTCCGGGCGATTTTAATTCGGTGGTTGAAATATCGAAAGCAGTAACCTGGCCTACGATTTGTGCGTTGACACGCGGAGTACAGAAAGATATTGATGTAGCAGCCGAAGCACTCCAATATGCTAAAAATAAACGTATTCATACAGGTATCGGAACATCGGAGTTTCATATCAAGCATAAGTTCAATTCTACACAGAAAGAAATTCTGGAGCGTGCTATTGCTGCAGTAAAATATGCCAAAAAGTATGTGGAAGATGTTGAGTTTTATTGCGAAGATGCGGGACGTACAGACAATGTTTATTTGGCGCGTGTGGTAGAGGCTGTTATCAAAGCCGGAGCTACAGTGGTAAATATCCCCGATACAACAGGCTATTGCTTGCCTTGGGAGTTTGGCGAAAAAATCAAATTCCTGATGGAAAATGTAAACGGTGTGCATAATGCCATTATCTCAACCCACTGTCATAACGATTTGGGAATGGCTACTGCCAATACTATATCGGGTGTGATGAATGGTGCACGTCAGGTGGAAGTAA
Source organism: Paludibacter propionicigenes WB4 (assembly GCF_000183135.1). NCBI lineage: Bacteria > Pseudomonadati > Bacteroidota > Bacteroidia > Bacteroidales > Paludibacteraceae > Paludibacter > Paludibacter propionicigenes. The sequence goes on from NC_014734.1 coordinate 48,323, forward strand.
CGATGAATGGTATTGGTGAGCGTGCCGGTAATACTTCGCTCGAAGAGGTGGCTATGATTTTGAAATGCCATAAAGGCTTGAACATCGAAACTCAAATCAATACGCAAAAGATTTATTCTACCAGTCGGCTTGTTTCTGGTTTGATGAATATGCCTGTACAGGCCAACAAAGCTATTGTGGGTCGCAATGCATTTGCGCATTCTTCTGGCATTCATCAGGACGGCGTGTTGAAAAACCGCGAGAGCTATGAAATCATGGATCCGAAAGATGTGGGTATCGACGAAAATTCTATCGTATTGACAGCCCGCAGTGGACGTGCTGCATTGAAACACCGGTTAAGTGTTTTGGGAGTGGATGTTGAAAACGGAAAATTGGACGTTATTTATGAGGAGTTTCTGAAATTAGCTGACAAGAAAAAAGATATTAACGATGATGATGTTTTGTTGATAGCCGGTCTAGAACGCAGCGAGAAGCAACGGATCAAACTAGATTATTTGCAAGTGACTTCAGGTGTGGGTGTTAAGCCGATTGCCAGTATCGGAGTCATGATTGCAAATGAGAAATTTGAAGCTGCAGCCACAGGTAATGGTCCTGTAGATGCTGCCATTAAAGCGTTGAAACAAATAATCAGACGTAAAATGACCCTGCAGGAATTTACTATCCAGTCGATGAATAAAGGTAGTGATGATATGGGAAAAGTACACATGCAGGTGGAATATGAAGGAGTGGTTTACTATGGATTTGGAGCCAATACCGATATCGTTGCTGCATCAGTTGAAGCTTATATTAATGCAATAAATAAATTTGTAAAATAAAAAATAGTCAATGGTCAACGGTCACCTGTCTCCGGTCTTTTACATGACCAACGACAGTTGTCTGATGACAGGAGACAGGAAACAAACGAGATGAAAACATTATTTGATAAAATCTGGGATGCTCATGTGGTATCTGCGGTAAAAGATGGTCCCACACAGTTGTATATCGACCGTCATTTTTGTCATGAGGTAACCAGCCCACAGGCATTCAACGGGCTTCGTGCCCGAGGACTGAAAGTATTTCGTCCTGAAAAAACAACATTAACGGCGGATCATAACACACCGACTATTGATCAGGATCAGCCGGTAAAAGATCCGATTTCAAAAAACCAGTTGGATACTTTTGCTAAGAATGCTGCTGAGTTTAATTTGCCGCTATTCTTTCCGTTGGGTCACATTAAAAATGGTGTAGTTCACATTATCGGACCTGAAAATGGTTTTACTCATCCGGGTGCAACTATTGTTTGTGGTGATAGTCATACATCTACTCATGGAGCATTTGGTGCAATCGCTTTCGGTATTGGTACCAGCGAAGTGGAAATGGTTTTGGCTACACAATGTATTCTTCAATCACGTCCGAAAACGATGCGTATAACCTTTAATGGTAAATTAGGAAAAGGTGTTACTGCCAAAGATTTGGCTCTTTATATGATTTCTAAACTTACAACAGGTGGTGCTACCGGATATTTTGTAGAATATGCAGGTGAAGCAATTCGCAATCTTTCTATGGAAGAACGTATGACCGTTTGTAACCTGAGTATCGAAATGGGAGCTCGTGGAGGAATGATTGCTCCCGATCAAACAACATTCGATTATGTAAAGGGTCGTGAGTTTGCACCAAAAGGAGAAGAGTGGGAAAAATCACTTGCTTATTGGAAAACATTGAAGACCGATGAAGGTGCGAAATTTGATAAAGAAATCACTTTTGACGCTGCTGATATTCAGCCTATGATTACTTATGGAACTAATCCGGGTATGGGAATGGGTATTACAGAATCAATTCCTACATTGAGTGAAGTTGACGAAGCCGGACGTATTTCTTTCCAAAAATCAATGGAATACATGGGTTTCCAACCAGGTGATAAACTGGAAGGAAAGAGCATTGATTATGTATTCTTAGGAAGTTGTACCAATGGTCGTATTGAAGATTTCCGCGCATTCACTGCTTATGTAAAAGGGAAGAAGAAAGCTGATAATGTTGTAGCGTGGTTAGTTCCGGGAAGCTGGATGGTAGAAAAACAGATTCGTGAAGAGGGCCTTTTGGATATTCTTACTGAAGCAGGTTTTGCTTTACGTCAACCGGGTTGTTCAGCTTGTCTGGCAATGAACGATGATAAAGTTCCTGCCGGAAAGTATGCCGTTTCAACATCGAATCGTAACTTTGAAGGACGTCAGGGTCCTGGTGCACGTACAATTCTTGCTGGTCCGTTAGTAGCTGCTGCTGCTGCTATTACCGGAAAAATAACAGATCCAAGAGCGTAATCTTTTAGAACGCAAATTCCACAAATAAACGCAAATAAGATAAAGATGGAAGAGTACGATGATTTGATTTCGAAGGAATTAATCGATATTATTCTGACTCAATTTTATAGGGTTTACAATGATTTAGGCTATGGATTTCTTGAAAGAGTTTATCAGAATGCACTCTATTTTGCTCTTGTAAACGAAGGTTTAAAGTGTGAGGTAGAGAAACCTATTAAGGTTTTTCATGATGGACATGTTGTTGGTGATTATCGTGCCGATTTATTAGTGGAAGACTGCGTAATACTGGAATTAAAAGCTTGCGAGGAAATTAATCCAGCTCATGAGGCTCAGTTGATAAATTATTTAAAAGCAACTGAAATTGAAGTTGGATATCTTCTGAATTTTGGAAAGAAAGCTAAGTTCAGTAGAAAAGTATATTCAAATAATAGAAAATTTCTTTAAATAAAATCAGAATTCAAATTTGCGTTTATTCGCGTTATTTGCGTTCAAATTAAATGAAAGATGGAAAAATTTATAACATTAACTTCATCTGTCGTTCCACTTCCAATTGAAAATGTGGATACAGATCAGATTATACCTGCTCGTTTCTTAAAAGCAACGAACAAAGATGGTTTTGGTGACAATCTTTTTGCCGACTGGCGCTACAATAAGGATGGTAGTCCTAAAGCTGATTTCGTTTTAAATAACTCAACCTATAGCGGATCAATTCTGGTTGCAGGTAAGAACTTTGGTTCAGGTTCCAGTCGTGAACATGCTGCATGGGCTATTGATGGATACGGTTTTAAAGTTGTGGTCTCGAGCTTTTTTGCTGATATTTTCCGTGGCAATGCTTTAAACAACGGTGTGCTTCCGGTGGTTGTTACTCCTGAATTTTTAGCTGAAGTGTTTTCGTGTGTCAATGCTGATCCGAAAACAACTTTGACTATCGATTTGAAAAATCAAACGGTTAGCAATAACGCTACAGGAAAATCTGAAACATTCGAAATAAATGCTTACAAAAAAGAATGTTTGCTCAATGGTTTGGATGATATCGATTATTTGTTGAGCAAAAAAGAACAAATCGAACAGTTCGAAAAAGCCAGAGTATAATAGGTTTTTAAATCTTTTTCAAGGTTATTTAGCTTGGAGAAGGTAAATTTTAATATCGAATTATGATAGAAATAATGGATACCACGCTCCGCGATGGAGAACAAACATCGGGAGTTTCTTTTGCTGCACAAGAAAAGTTGAGTGTTGCCCGGCTTCTGCTCGAAGAATTATGTGTTGACCGAATTGAAATAGCTTCTGCCAGGGTATCCGATGGCGAATTTGCCTCAGTAAAGCGTGTGGCTCAGTGGGCTCGTACTCATGGTCATATCGATCAAATTGAAGTACTTGGCTTTGTTGATGGACGAATATCGCTGGAATGGATTCAAAATGCTGGTTGTACTGTTATCAATCTGCTGTGTAAAGGCTCTTTAAAGCATTGCATACATCAGCTTAAAAAGGACCCAGAACAGCATGTTGCCGACATCAAGCAGTTGTTGGTTAATGCCGCAGAAATGGGTATAACCGTCAATGTTTATCTGGAGGATTGGTCAAACGGAATGCGTGAGTCGGAAGATTACGTGTATTTTATGGTAGATTCGTTGAAAGATGAAAATATCAAACGTTTTATGTTGCCCGATACACTGGGAATATTAAACCCGGCGGAGACGTTTGAATTTTGTCGAAAGATGATAAGTCGCTATCCTGATTTACACTTCGATTTTCATGCTCATAACGATTATGATCTGGCTGTAGCAAATGTTTTTGAAGCAGTTAAAGCCGGAGTTAAAGGACTTCATGTTACGGTAAATGGCTTGGGTGAACGTGCAGGTAATGCGCCTCTTTCAAGCGTATTGGCCGTGCTGCATGACCATTTGAAGGTACAAACGGAAATAAAGGAAGATAAAATAAATTCAGTCAGCAAAGTTGTTGAAACTTATTCCGGAATTCGTATTCCTCATAATAAACCGGTTATTGGCGAAAATGTTTTTACGCAGGTAGCGGGGGTTCATGCCGATGGAGATAATAAAAAGAACCTTTATTACAATGATTTATTGCCTGAGCGATTTGGACGTGAGCGTCAGTATGCGCTTGGAAAAACTTCCGGTAAGGCCAATATTCTCAAAAACTTGCAGCAATTGGGCATTGAACTCGACGACGAGATGATGCATCGTGTTACTGCCCGTGTAATTGAGTTAGGTGATAAGAAAGAAATGGTTTCGCTTGATGAGCTTCCTTATATTGTATCCGATGTGTTGAAAAATGAGCAGGAGGAGCAGGTTGTGAAAATAATCAATTATTCATTATCTTTGACTCAGGGTTTACGCCCAATGGCTTCTGTGAAAATGGAAATTAATGGAGCTCTTTATGAACAGTCGGCATCGGGTGATGGACAGTATAACGCTGTTTCTAAAGCTATGTGGAAAATTTACAAGAAACTGAACAAACCAACTCCCGAGTTGCTGGATTATGTGGTGGTTATTCCTCCCGGAGGACAAACCAATGCCTTTGTACAAACAATTATAACCTGGAGGTTTAAGGAAAGAGTTTTCAAAACGCGCGGTTTGGACGGCGATCAGACTGTAGCTGCCATTAAGGCAACCATAAAAATGCTCAACATCATCGACTAGCGTGTTATTGATACCCTTTTTGATTCAGTAAAAAGAAACAGAAAGTTATAAATACTAAAAAGGAAATGATCACGATTGCTGCCTTTTTCGTTTTTCTGAACTTCGAGCTATCTTTTACCGATTTAAAAATTGAAGTGGTTATTATTGAAATAAATGCCCCAACGGTAATAAGTACGTAAACCATTGTCTATATTAATTTATAAGTTTAATACTGCAAAGATAATAATTGTTGATTCATAATAGAAAAATATCTTCTTCAAATTAATAAAAATTCTTAAAATATAAGTAAAATATGTCTGAAACGTCAAAAAGTAGCATTGAGAATGGAATTTTTGCTACAAACTCTAAAAATCTTAATATCGCAGTTCTTCCTGGAGATGGAATCGGTCCTGAAATTGTAGAACAAGCGTTGAATGTAACTAAAGCTATCTGCAATAAATTCGGTCATACTCTAACATACGAATATGCAATCGTAGGTGCCTGTGCAATAGATTCTGTAGGAGAGCCCTATCCAAAGGCTACTCATGATTTGTGTATGAAATCTGATGCTGTATTGTTTGGGGCTATCGGTGATCCGAAGTATGATAACAATCCTGCAGCTAAAGTGCGTCCTGAGCAGGGTTTGCTAAAAATGCGTAAAGATTTAGGTTTGTATGCAAACATTCGTCCTGTAACTACTTTTCCATCGCTTATTCATAAATCACCACTTCGTGCTGATTTGGTTGATGGAGCCGATTTTATGTGTATCCGCGAATTGACAGGAGGTATGTATTTTGGTCGCCCGCAGGGTAGAAGTGAGGATGGTAATACTGCTTACGATACTTGTGTTTATACCAGAGAAGAGGTTGAAAGAATATTGCATTTAGCTTATAAATATGCTGGTCAGCGAAATAAGAAAGTAACTGTAGTAGATAAGGCTAATGTATTGGCAACTTCGCGTTTATGGCGACAGATTGCTCAGGAAATCGCACCGCAATATCCTGACATTGAGACTGAATATATGTTTGTTGATAACGCAGCTATGCGCATTATCCAATGGCCAAAGAGTTTTGATGTACTGGTTACAGAGAATTTATTTGGTGATATTCTTACTGATGAAGCCTCTGTTATCACCGGTTCTCTAGGAATGTTGCCATCGGCATCTGTAGGAATTCATACATCAGTTTTTGAACCTATTCATGGCTCATATCCTCAGGCTGCCGGAAAGAATATCGCAAATCCTTTAGCTACTATCCTTTCTGCTGCTTTAATGTTTGAATATGCATTTGGTATGATGGAAGAAGGTGCTTTGATTCGTGAAGCGGTAGCTGCCAGTATGGCTGCGGGCATTGTTACCGAAGATATTGCTGATAATGCAAAAGCCTATAAAACTTCTGAAGTTGGCGAATGGATTGTGAATTATATAGCAAAATAAGGATTTTTTATTTTCCTTACTTTTGAAATAAAAAAAAGAGAGCGGTAGTTTGTTATTTCAAACTGTCGCTCTCTTTTATAGGGTATTCTGATGAATGATCAAAGCTGTTGTTATTATTTTAATATCATAATAATAACCAAAAGAGTAAGCAAATAACTCGAAAAGAGTAGTATTGCTGTTTTGAAGAATGAACTGATAGATGCAGCTGTCATTAGTGAGAATTATAAATAAAAAATCTGTTGTTTTCCTCGGTTTCAAAAAGAAACGGGCTACAAAGGTATGTAAATTATCAATATGTAGTATCTTGTAGTATTATTTGGGTTAATTGTAGTAAATATCACATATTGACTAAATTTATTATTTTGATTTTGCCAGTTGTTGCTTTTATATAACTTTGCTAATAAATCATTCGTGTTCATATCTCTATGATAATTATATATTTATTCTCTAAACCTAGATTTCAAGGGTGTTTAACGGCTGTAGATATTTATTTTTATTAATGTAATGTTTTTTGTTTTCTTTAAAAATCCACTTCGGTTTAATATTTAAATAATAAGTTTAAATCAGTGATAATGATTTTGAGGTAATTTTAAATCAATGTTGCGTAAACAAAGATTAACTAATATCGAGAATAATATAACATATATTAGCATGTTGAATCTGGTTTTGACTTTTAAAATATCAAATAAAATAGATTCTGCGATATTCTTACAGAAATATAAATTACAGATGTCGTGAATAGTGTGCATTCTCTTATTATCTGTATAAAAAAATAGTCACCTGATTATGTATTCAGATGACTATTTATTTAATTTCTATTTGTAATCAGAGTAATAGTTTCTCTATGTCTGCTGCCAGTTCTTCAGGTTTGATGGCAGAGGCATATCTTTTAATCGGTTTTCCGTTTTTGTCAAGTAGAAACTTAGTGAAATTCCATTTTATGTCCCCGGTTCCGTTATCGGGCAATGAAGCCTTCAGATATTTGTAGAGCGGATCTGCATTTTCGCCATTTACATCTATTTTCATGAACATGGGGAAAGTAACATCATATTTTAATGTGCAAAACTTTGCGATCTCCTCAGCGCTACCCGGTTCCTGATTGCCAAATTGGTTGCATGGAAATCCCAGAATAACCAATCCTCTGTTCTTGTAAGTTTTGTACAGCTTTTCAAGTCCCTCGTATTGCGGCGTATATCCACATTTGCTGGCAGTATTGACTATTAGTACTACTTTCCCTTTAAAGGCTTTCATACTTACATTCTGGCCCTGTATATTAGTGCTTTTGAAACTGTAAAAATCTGTTGAAGTTGATTTTTCCTGTGCTTTCGTGGAAAATGCACCTATCAATAATAAGCATAGAATAATTGAATAATGTTTCATGATGAATTGGTTTTTGTTTATATGTTACTAAACAAGTTCTGTTGTTGTTTGTTCGCTCTCTTTGACCAGATTTATTATATCGTATAAACGATTTTTCAGATCCAAGGCTCGGGCTATTTCGGCATCGTTGGCTTTTATGTTTAATTTGCTGAGTAGGTTGGCCGGGATTTCTGCTGCTTTCGATTGCATATTGACTCCTTGCTCGCTGAGTTTGATTAAAACCTTCCGCTGATCTGCTTTGGATTGTGTGCGTATAAGTAGCCCCATAGTTTCCATTCTTTTAAGCAGTGGAGTTACGGTATTGGTGTTTAAGATGAGCTTTTCGCCTATTTCGTTTACAGTAAGCTCCTCGTGCTCCCACATTACCATTAGTACCAGGTACTGTGGATATGTAATACCAAGCCTGTCCAAATCCTGCTGATAAGCTCGTATAATAAGCCGAGATGCTGCATACAGCGGAAAGCATAGCTGGTTTTCCAGTTTAAGCTGATCGTAGTTCATTTGTCGTTTTCAATTTTTATTTCTTCAACAGGTCTTCAACGTGTTTGCGTAGTTTTTCGGGCGTTGTGACAGGGGCAAAGCGTTTGTACGGATTTCCATTTTTGTCAATGATGAATTTAGTGAAATTCCATTTGATATTGTTCCCAAAAGTTCCTTTTAATTCCTTTTTCAAGTAGGCATAAATGGGGTGGGTATTTTTACCGTTGACTTCTATTTTAGAAAACATAGGGAACGACACTCCGTAATTGATTAAACAGCCTTCCGAAATCTCTTTTTCTGTTCCCGGCTCCTGCTTTCCGAATTGATTGCAAGGAAAACCCAGAATGACTAATCCTTTGTCTTTGTAGTCTTTGTAGAGTTTTTCAAGACCTTCGTATTGTGGGGTAAGTCCACATTTACTGGCGGTGTTTACTACTATTATTACTTTGTCTTTGTAGTCAACCATGGCAATCTCTTTGCCTTGTAGGCTGGTTGCTGTAAATTGGTGAAAATTTGTATTCATGTTTTTTGTTGATTTATTGTTTTATATCGTTTGCGATACAAAAATACAATTTATATCGCACACGACATAAATGCGAATGCGATTTTAATAAATATTAATGTATCCGAGAGGGTAATTGCTTTATTTTTTGATTTTAGATAAAAGGGCAGGGTATAGATTTTCTTTTACCAGCCTGAAAGCAGGTTCTTTATGTAAGGCTTTTTCGTAGATCATTTTTGCAGCAGACAGGTTGTTCTGTTTTTCGTAGATTTTCCCTAGTGTAATCAAAATGTGTAAGTACAACCAGTTTTGATCGGCAGATTTAGATGACTCTATAAGATTTATGGCTTTAAGATAGACTTTTATGGCTTCGTTTTTGTCTCCTCCGAATAGTGCCGGTGCCTGAAACAGTGCATTGGCTTTATCTGTTACGGCTTGAACGTTGCGTGGGTCAGTATTGTAGGCTTTGCTGATACAGGACAGGCTTTCTGAACCCAATGATATAGACTTTAGTTTGTTGATACTCATCTCGAAACCTTTAAATGAACCTTTAAATGCCATGGCAGTTGCATTATTTGGCGAGTTTTTTAATACGTCGTTGATAATTTTTTGAGCAGCACTTATTTCCTTCTTTGCCAGTCCGTTCTTTTTTTGTCCGATAAGGTAGCCTACATATCCGTAGTAAAAATTTATCAGTTCAAGTTTTTGATCGATGCTTGCGGGTGGAGTATTGGTTTCAATGCTGTGTATCGTATTAGCCCAACTCGTCATGTCACTGTTGATATAGGCTTTGTAGATAATTTTCTGGTTGGCTGATTGGGCTGATGTAGTTTGAGCAACAAACAAGAAGGATATTGCGATTAAACTTGCTATAAATAGTTGAATGTCTGATTTTTTCATGTCTGATTTTTTGCTTGATATTAATCGGTATATAACAAAAAAGCCACTACGGTTCGTAGTGGCTTTGCTCTCCCTCTTGGACTTGAACCAAGGACCCTCTGATTAACAGTCAGATGCTCTAACCGACTGAGCTAAGGAAGAGTTTAATTGCGCATTATTTTCAAATGCAGTGCAAAAGTAATAGTTTTTTTGCAATGCTGCAATAGCAGCAGGAAAAGAATTCAAGCTTTTTAGGCGTTTCTGCCTTTTTTCAAAATAAAAAGAGTCGTGTTTCTACGACTCTTTTGCTCTCCCTCTTGGACTTGAACCAAGGACCCTCTGATTAACAGTCAGATGCTCTAACCGACTGAGCTAAGGAAGAATTTTATTGTACATTTTTTTTTGTCAAATGCGCTGCAAAAGTAATGGCTTTTCCTGAAATATGCAATATCTTTGCACGAAAAATACGGATTAATTTATGAAAAGAATATTAGGAATGGGTAATGCCCTGACAGACATTTTATTGCAAATAGACAATGATGAGGTTTTATCTTCGTTGAGTTTGCTAAAAGGCGGAATGCAGTTGATAAACACCGAAAGATCTGAAGAAATTAATGCTTCTGTGAGCCGTTTCGAAAAGAAAATGGCTACGGGCGGATCTGCTTCTAATACCATCAATGGCATTACACGCCTTGGCATGGCCGGTGGATTTGTGGGAAAAGTGGGAAAAGATGATATCGGCTTGTTTTTTACCAACGACTCTATTTATAACGGCGTAGAACCAAAACTATCGTTGAGCGAAACTCCGTCAGGTTGTTGTACGGTGTTAGTCTCTCCTGATGGTGAGCGTACACTTTGTACTTATCTGGGTGCTGCTTGCGAACTGGAAGCTGCCGATTTAACACCCGAGCTGTTTGCCGGATATGATATTTTCCATATTGAAGGATACTTGGTTCAGAATCACGATTTGATTCGTACTGCGGTGAAATTGGCAAAACAGGAAGGATTGAAAGTTTCTATCGATATGGCCAGTTACAATGTGGTGGAAGCGCATCTGGATTTTCTGCATGAGATTGTGCGCGAATATGTGGACATTGTTTTTGCCAACGAAGAAGAAGCACGTGCTTACACCGGCCACGAACCTGAGCAAGCGTTGAATATTATATCAGAACAGTGCGAAATTGCTATCGTGAAGGTAGGAAAAGAAGGCTCGCTTATAAAATCAAATAACGAGAAAGTGCGTATTAAACCTCGTAAAGCAAATTGTATTGATACTACCGGTGCCGGCGACTTGTATGCATCAGGTTTCTTGTTCGGATTGGCAAGCAATTATTCCCTCGAAGTTTGTGGAAAGATAGGATCGGTGGTTTCGGGCAATGTGGTGGAAGTGCTCGGTGCTAAAATGTCCGAAGAGGTATGGGAGAGCATTCATGAAGACATTAGGGAAATTGTTCTAGGTCGATAGTCTTTAGTAGGTAGTTATTAGTTTGTAGTCGGGTAGTAATGAGTCTGCAGTTTGTTGTGTTGGCTGTATAAGGCCAACTCTAATCAAAAAGACATTGCTTTGAATAAAAAACTCTTACCAACTAACAACTTCTTAGTAAAGAATCTCCACTACTAACTACCGACTACCCACTATTTACAAACTATTTGTCGATGTTTAACTCCATAAAATTATATTCTGCCATTGTACTGTCGATGGTTTTTTGGTCATTCTCGTTCATCTGGACAAGGGTGGCCATTCATTCGTTTCAACCCATGACATTGATAACTTTGCGTTTGATATTGGCTTCGTTGCTCTTGTTTGTGGTGCTGAAATCGACAGGTAGATTTCAGAAATTACGCCGTAAGGATGTAAAATGGTTTCTGTCACTGGCTTTTTTTGAGCCGTTTATATATTATGTGGGCGAAACCTACGGATTGACCATGGTAGAATCAACGCTGGCGGCGGTTATTGTCTCTACCATTCCGCTTTTTGCTCCGGTGGTTGCCTTTGTCGTGTTGCGCGAGCGGATAAGTTGGTCGAATATTGTCGGTATAGTTGTTTCGTTGATAGGCGTTTTCTTTGTGATTTATGAACCAACCGGCGGGCTCAAAGCCAATCCACAGGGAGTGGCTTTGCTATTTCTGGCGGTTTTTGCGGCTATCTGCTATGCCACGGTGTTGCGCAAAGTGCCGGATTATTACAATAATATGAGTGTGATATTCTATCAGAGCTTGCTCGGGTTATTGTTTTTTATTCCAACTTTTTTGGTAACGGATTACCCCACCATTCATACTCTGAGGGTGAGTGGAGAATCGTTGATAGCGTTGTTTATGCTATCGGTTTTTGCTTCTGTTATTGCGTTTGTATTGTTTGCCGGAGCAGTGCGCAAGGTAGGAGTGACCCGCACCAATGTATTTGTGAATCTTATTCCTGTTTTTACGGCCATTCTGTCGTGGGTAATTCTGGACGAAATACTTACCCTGAGCAAATGGATAGGAATTGTAATAGTGGTGGTAGGCCTGTTTGTAAGCCAATGGGGCAAAATCAAATTCAATAAAGAAGTAGAAGAAATTCTCTAAAAAAATAATTACCCGGTTTCATTTTGAAAATTATTTATACTAATTTTGTGTAAAGGAATTTTCAACTTGCGCATTTTCGTTTCTGTTGTCTTTTTATTCAGAAAAAATCATCTATGAAACCGAAAAAACATCCACTGTTTAGTATTTATCAATGGATAGTTGCCTATCCGCTTATAGCTTTAGCCACTATTTTGGTTGCCACAGCTACTGTTATTCTCTCTCCGGTTTTTCCCAACAACAAGCTGTCGTATAATCCTGCACGATGGTGGGGGCGGATCATTTGCAGACTTTGTTTCGTACCGGTAAAGGTGCATGGGTTGGACAAACTGGATCCTAAGCAATCGTATATATTTGCGCTGAATCATCAGAGCTTTTTTGATGTTTTTGTGGTGTATGGGCGGTTGCCTTTTATCTTTAAATGGATGATGAAAGCCGAGCTTCGCAAAATACCCTTTGTAGGTAAAGCCTGCGAGTCGGCCGGTCATATTTTTATCGACCGTACCAATCCGGCTACCATTCTGAAAAGTATGGAGAAAGCCAAGCTACAGTTGTGCAACGGGGTGTCGTTGGTAATTTTCCCTGAAGGAACCCGAACCTATACCGGCGAACTGGGTAAATTTAAACGTGGAGCATTTCAGTTGGCAACCGAGCTGTCGCTGCCCATTGTACCGGTAACGCTCAAGGGTAGTTTCGACCGTATGCCGCGAAATTCGATAAACGTTACGCCCGGTCCGATAGAAATGTTTATTCACGAACCCGTCGATCCTCATCTTTACAGACCCGATCAGTTTCATGAACTAATACAATTTACCCGCGATCAGATACAGTCTGCTTTATGAGGATGATAAACTAATTTTGGGGTTCAAATCAGCTGTTAGCTCTCACACCCGAAAACAGAAAAGATCTCTACTCACATAGAAATCTTCTCTTAATCAATACAACGGAAAAAACACTTTTGATTGTAATTATTAATGACTTTCAATCAGTAAAGTCAAGAGAGAGAGTTTTGTTTAATTCAGTTGGTTTGTTTTAAAAACAACTTTAGTTTAAAAACTCCTATATTGTAAAGTTGAAGAGCTAATTCATTGCTCCAACCAATGTAACTATTGATCGCTTGGGCACAACAAATGACTCGCTGCTTTTTATTCTTGTTAGAGGATTTAAACCTTTCTCTGTTGTGTCGTTGGTAATGTAAGGAGTGAAGTATTTAATTTTCATTCCTTTTACCTGAACTTTATAATTCACATCGCTTGATCCATAATTTATCAGCACTGTCACCAGTTTTTTGTTGGAATTATCGACGTATGAAGATACCATGAGCCCGGTTGGATTATTTATGTCCAGATTTTCTCCTGTTACTCCTACGCGTATAGAACCGGGTCTGATAAACCGGCTGAAATTACCGAAAGCCCACAATAACTTGCTTTCTTCAATTTTTCCATCGGTTTTATTTTTGTCAATGTATATCAAGCCGTCTTTATAATCATACACAGACACAGCTAACCACCATTGCCATGTCGAAGCGTTGGCAACCGCGAGGTCGTAGTGAATTATTCTTGCTACGTATAAAGCAGTATTCATTCCTAAGTCTTTTCCGCTTCCTGCAATTTCTTCCTGATCGCCCAAAATGCAATACTCGCTTTGCCAGAAGGCTAAAGGTATAGATGCTTCGGTGAGTTTGTTCTTTAAGGCTAGTCTGCTAGATGTCATATAACCTACCGGGCCTGTAGTGAAATAGCTATGAGCTGATATACTTTTTTCAACATTGGCCATTGCGCCCAGATAACGGGTTGAGTTTTGATTAAAGAACTCGCTAATCTGATTCCCACGTTCGGCTTTATCCGCTTTCTCGTATAAATAATTCAGTTTCCCGGCTTCGCCAATAATTATCTTTGTGTTTAATTTCTTAGCGCTAATCAACGAGTCAAGCTTTTTAGTAATATCGTATATCTCTTGGTTGGTATAAGGACACCCCTCTTGTTTGTTATCTGCCCAGTCCCATTGCGGCTCATTAAAGGGACTCAGGTAGTTTAATGGAATGCCTTCCTGTTGGAAATGGAGCGCCACGTTAGCCAGAAACTCCGAAAACGCAGTATAATTAGAGGGCAACAGATTAGCATGTATGCCTCCAGCCGAGAAAGATTTTCCGTTTTTAGTGAGCGAAACCGGAGGCGAATTGGTAAATCCAAGAAATTGATTCACTCCTCTTTTTTGTGCAGCTTTTATTAACCAACGTTGTCCGGATTGTTTTGTCCAATCGTATGTGCCGTCAGTATTTAAAAAAGTTTCAGTGGTTTTCCATTCATCACGTAGATTATTTTGCCTTGCGCTTCCTGTACCGATGTTAAACCTCCATAATGACAGCCCAATACCTTTGGGTTGACCATTCTTATTCGTTTCAGTACTGAATAGTAAATCGGCAACCCGGTTACGTTTGGCATCGGGCCATAATCCGACAAATTGCCCTGTCCATGCATCCGAAGCTCCAAAATTCTGAATAGTTTGAAACTTAACGTCAGTATTAATTACAATTACAGGAATCTTCTTATTCGATAAAGCATTGTCAGTAGCCCTGTTTCCTGCATAACCGGTACAAAGAAAGTAAGGCATGATTAAAAACAAAACAATACCGAAAACATGGGAGGTTGTAGATTGTAATTTCATACGCTTATCTTTTTAGGGTCGCAATTTCTGGTTAACAGTATTATTGACTTATCACTTTGAACGGATTCTTTTCCAGGAAAAAACGAAAGTCTTTTACCATTCCTTTGGTACTTTTGTCCGTGCGTGGAAGTATTCTGAATCCTTTTACGTTGATTTCTTTACCCATGTCGATTACAACCTGGTGCGGATGATTTGCTTTGTCTCCAATCTTAGTTTGCCAGATAATGGATTCCTGAATGTCAAATAATTTGTCGGCTCCATTAGCTGCTTTCTCAGTTTCTTCACTATCCACAAATACCACTTTCCAGTTGATGGAAGAAATAGCTTTGCCATCTTCACCAATGATTTCAAATTCGGCTGCCGATGTACTGTTGTCGTTTGGATCTTGAGCATTCAATGCTTCGAAACAGAAATAGCGTCCAGCAGTCATCTCATTCAGATTGACAGTTTTCCATCCGCTTTCGGCAGGGAACGTACCAGTCACAACCGCATTCAGACCATTCAGATTAAGACTTTTGGCTCCTTTTTGTTGTTGATTATCATCTTTTCCTATTACATCCAAAATCGGGTAATTAAGTCCGGTAATGCTTGCCGATTTCGGTTTGTCAATATCCAACACAATAATTTCATTCCGTCCTTTTTTTAAATAACAACCCGGCAGGCAAAGTGTTTGTGTAGGTCCTACTTTCCAAAAACGACCTAAGTTATGTCCATTTACCCAAACCATTCCCTTGCCCCATGAGCTCATGTCCAGATAAGTATATCCTGTTTTGGTAAGGTTGAATGAAGCTCTGTACCATGCAGGACCGGTTGCAGGTTTTACAGTAAACCTTGCTTTTGTCTGAAACTGATAATCCACAGGTAGATTGAAAATAGTCCAGTTCTTTAATTCCTTTTCTGTGTTACCGTCGGAAAGTATAACTTTATCCGTAATCCCTTTACGATCGAGAATCGCCTCACCATAATTTACACGCCCCATTCCTTCTACCAGAATATCCAACTGTGCAGCGGATTTTAGAGCAGGAATTTCAATTGTGTTTTCGCCTCTGCGTCGATCCAGTTTTCCGATGGCCTTTCCATTAATAAACACGGTTGCCCAGTCATGCACATCTTTGATAATCAATGTTTGTTTGTGGTTGCAGTCAGCTAGTTGTTTTCTGTAAATAATGGAACCCCAACCTTGGTCGAAAAACTCCATAGGTTGAATATTTTCCGATTGTTTGGCTACAGGCAGATTTTCAAACACATTAGCCGTCTGCGTAAACTTAATTGTTGGAATAGTTATGGTTATTTCCGGATTTTGAGGAATAGCAGGTAGTGATTCACCTTCCTGCAAGTAGTTTTTTAGTAAATCGCGGATGGCATAGAACTTATCTGTTGGATTGCCGGCTTCATCAATTGGTGCATTGTAGTCGTACGACGAAGTAGTAGGAGCGTAAGCAGGAGCATTAGCACCAGCCCATTGCCCGTATGATGTGCCACCATGAGCCATATAAAGACTGAAAGAGATTCGTTTGTCCATCATGTCTTTCAGACTGCCAATAAAGCTGTTAATCTCGCGGGTTTCGTGCGGACGACCCCATTGATCGAACCAGCCTGTCCAGTATTCACCGCACATTAGTGGCGAATCGGGATTCATTTCTTTAAATTTTTTAAACTGGTCGTCAATATTGGAACCGGCACCAAAATTCAATGCATTTACAGCTCCATCCAGTTTATAGTGAAAGAAATTAGATGACCAGTCGCAGCGAAGCAGTTGAACTTTGCCGAAACCAGCCTGACGGACATTATTTCGCATTGTTTCCATATATTTACTATCGCTACCCCAGGTTCCGTATTCATTCTCAACCTGCACCATAATGATGTTTCCACCATTTTGAATTTGTAGCGGAGCCAGTTGTTTTCCTGCTTCGTTCAGATATTTTTTTGTTTGTTCCATAAAATAGCTGTCGCTAAGGCTACGCACCTGTAGGTCTTTCTTTTTCAATAACCACCAGGGAAGCCCGCCCATATCCCATTCGGCACAAACGTACGGTCCGGGGCGAACAATACAGTACATACCGTTTTGTTGTATTAAGCGAACAAATTCAGCGACATCATTTTGTCCTTTAAAATCGAAAACTCCGGGAGTCTGTTCATGTATGTTCCAGAATAAATATATGCAAATTGTGTTCATCCCCATCGCTTTACACATTTTTATGCGATGATCCCAATAGGCTTTGGGTATGCGGGTATAATGCAGTTCACCGGCTCTGATAATATACGGTTTTCCGTTAAGCATAAACTCATTTTTGCCGGCATGGAATGAATTTGAAAGATCTGCTGAGGTTGGTGTTAAGGGGAAAATATAGTTGTTGGCTGTTAGTAAAATTATTAAGAGACCGATGATTTTTCTATTCATAGCACGATAAATTATATTGAGTTTTCTTGTATTTCGTAATTTTGAACTTTATATTTGAACAGGAAACAGTAACTTAGATTTATTCCAGATTTACGTCAACAAAGTTATTTCTAAGTTGACAAAACAAGGGTAAAAATCATCTCAATAAAGGCTAAAATAAAGTCATTTCACGCTTGTCGGTTTAGTATGCCGAGTTTGTTCTTGTATTTAAAGTGTTGATAAATAAGTATCAAAGAAGGTGGGGCGTTTTTACGATGGATATACATGCCAAAGACCTGAACTTTCTATTTCGGAGAGAGTTCAGGTCTGATAGTTTTGTGCTGTGAATGGTGATGTGCAGCCTTGGAGAAATCTGGCAGCACGGTTCTAATGGATAATCATGGAATACCCGTTTTACTCGTTTTGAGCCGAATCTCTATACTCGCGGGGAGTCATGCCAAACTCAGTTTTGAAACAACTACTAAAGTATTTCGGGTTGTTAAATCCAAGAGAGTAGGCAATTTCTGAGATTGGATCGTTGTTGCTGACGAGCATCTTGCATGCATGTTTGAGTCTTATGTTTCGGATAAACTCACCGGGCGAAAGATCTGTCAGTGCCTTAAGTTTGCGATGTAAAGTTGACTTTGAGCTGTTCATGGCCTCTGCAAATTTATCAAAATCAAATTCGAAATCATCCATGTGTTGTTCAACTATAGCAATTCCTTTTTGCAAAAACTCTTCGTCTAAGGAACTGTACTGCATTGCGGAAATATTCACTTGTTGATCTTTTCTGAAATCAGTAATATTTTTTTTTCGTTTGGAGATCAGATTATTTACTCTGGCTTCCAGAACCTTTAAATCAAATGGCTTAGGCATGTAAGCGTCAGCTCCAGCATTAAAGTAATCTATCTGGTCGTCAGTTGAGATTTTTGCTGTAAGTAGCAGAATGTCAATGTGGCTTGTTGTAATGTCTGATTTAAGTGTCTTGCATAGTTCAAGTCCGTCCATTTCGGGCATCATTACATCCGAAATAATTAAATCAATCGGATGTTCATTTACGGAATTAAGAGCCTGATTACCATTATAGGCACTATATACCGTGAATCTGTTTTCTAAATGGTTCACAATAATCTGATTAAGCTCCCTGTTGTCTTCTACCACCAGAATATTATAATTGCTTGTATCGGAAGTTTTTTCAGGTTCTAATTTCTCAGGTGTTATTTCCTGCGCCGAAAGCATTACATTTTTTGCATCATTCTCTTCGGAGGCAAATTCATCTTCCGTAAAAGCGTCTTCAGAAACAGGAATTTCAAAGGTAAATGTAGTTCCTTCTTTCAGTTTACTATCCACATTGATCTCTCCTTTGTGAATCTGGAGTAAGTCGCGCACTAACGACAGCCCGATACCATTACTCTGGCTCTGATCAGACGAATTACTGATGTAGAAACGAGAGAAAATATGCGGCAAATCTTTTTCGTGAATACCCTCGCCGGTGTCACTTACAGAAAGATGGAGAAAGCTCATTCCTTCTTGAACGGGGAAGCTTATTTTGATGATGATGCTGCCTCCTGACGGGGTGAACTTGAAAGCATTTGATAACAGGTTATAAAGTACTTTATCTAACTTATCGGGGTCAAAATAAGCTGAAAAACTATCATGCGTGGTTTCTATTGCAAAGGAAATGTTTTTCTCATTAATAAGTGGTTGAAAGTTAGTATAACACACCTGATGAATAAACGAAACTATATCGCTGTTTTTTACTTTAAGCTTCATATTTCCTGTATCTATCTTTCGGAATGCAAGGATTTGTCTTATCAATCGGCGTAGCCGGTTCACATTGTTTTTTATTAGTTCAACCTGATTTTTATCAACCTGAGATTTTGACTGTAATTCGTCAATGAGCAAGGAAATAATGGTAAGTGGTGTAAGTAAGTCGTGAGAAATATTGGTGAAATAGCGTAATTTTGTTTGAGCAAGTTCTTCCGATTTTTCTTTATCGATGCGAGAAATGCGTAACTCATTACGAAGTCGAACCCTGTTTAATAGAAACCATATTATTGCGCCAGCCAGACAAAAATAGAGCAAATATGCCCACCATGATTGGTAAAAATGAGGCTTTTTGATAATTGTAAGAGAAGAAATCCGGTTAACCCATTGCCCATTTTCATCGGTAGCTTTTACCTCGAAAGTATATTGTCCGGAAGGCAGATTAGTGTAGTTTACGTATCGGCGGTTGTTGCCAAGATATACCCAATCCTTGTCAATACCTATTAATCTGTAAGCATATTGAATTTTGTCAGCAGAGGAATAATTCAAAGCTGAAAATTCTAAACTTATGTTGTCATCTTTTGGTTGAAGAATTAATTTATTACGCTGAGAGTCGTAATGAGATTTATTGGTGTGATCAAAAATGGAAAGGTTATTTACATCAATGTTTGTGATGGTTACTTTTGACGAAGAAGTGTGATGATTACTAGCCTCACCAGGTGTAAATAAACAGAATCCTTTGTTTCCACCAAAGAATATCTGACCGTTTTGAAGTTTAATGCCTGCATTTTTGGAAAAAGAGCTCACTAATATACCATCAGAGGGCGTATAGTAAGTAGAAACATGATTGACAGGATTATAGCGAATAATCTTTTTTACAGTAGATATCCACAGCAATCCATAGTTGTCTTCTACAATATCTTGTATTGCATCCTCGGTAATACCGTATTGAGAACTAATATCGGTCATTTTATTGGCTTGGTAATCATACAAATATATGCTTCCTTCTCTTGAGCCGATATAAACATTTCCATTTTTTACACAACAAACAGACTGTATGGAATTGCTTTGTAAGTTTCCCGATTTCTCGCTAAAGTTCATAATCCGGGTTATTACTTTAGCATTCAGTTGGATTTGAAAAACGCCCTGTTTCTCTGTTCCTACCCATATATGTCCATTCTTGTCTTCTGCAATACTTGTTATGTTGGAGATTTTACTGCTTATTAGAGAAATTCTTCCGTTTGCAAATCTTTTATACAAACCTTGTTCAAATCCGATCCATACATTGCCGTTAGAATCTTCCAGAAAGCAATTGATTACAGAATGGTTTGTTTTGTCAATATTAATCGTTGTGACATTATTAATATCTCCATTGGGTTGTTCCTGACCAACATATATTTCGTTAGATTCTTCTTTCACAATCCATATCTCATGCCTGCTATTAACTTGATAAATTGCCTGAATGTTTTGTACTCCCTGAAATAGAGGATTTTTAGATTGAGTTAATATTCCTGTTCGCAAATCTAATGTATATAATCCCAGGCGGTCAATTACTAAATATATCAGATTTCCAGTTGCTTTGCAAACATGGTAAACATTGGGTGAAAAGCCGATTTTTTTTGTAAGTGTCGCTAAAGAGTTGGATTGAAATGAAGATTTGCTAAAATCAAGCTTGTATATTCCTTCTCCAACTGATCCTAACCATAAATTACCTCTTCTGTCATTGATAATTTCGTGAAATAATTTATTACTGGGTTCATTAAACATTGATTCACTATCAATAAGATTTAAGGTGTGATCATTTACTTTTTCAAGGACATTTAAGCCTGAGAATGAAACAATCCAAATGTATCCCATTTTTGAATCCTGTATAATACTGTATATAATATTACTCATCTTCACAGGCTTCCCATTTTTAATGAAGGATACCGGAGTAAATGGGTTGCCGGAAATGTTCTTTAAATCCATAGAAAACATACCATCTCCCCATGTGCATATCCAGTAATTATGATCTTTATCTTCTAATATTCTGAAAGGACTATTTGTCTTTCCAATCGGAGGAAGTATTTCAAATTTATCGCGGGTTGGCTGGTATAAAGCTATTCCTCCCTTCCAAAACATAGCCCAGATTCGACCTTCAGAATCTTCGTATATTGACGATACTCTGTTAGGCAGAGCTGATTTTAGTTTAATATCGTGCTGGTAAACATGACTTTTTTTGTTACGATCTATCCGAATGATTCCTCTACTATTGGTTGCTACCCAAATATTGCCGGCTTTATCCACACGTAATGCATTAATTCTATCTCTACCAATCATGGGATTATCATACGGAGTGATAGAATAATTCGATTTGTCTATGATATTAATTCCTTCAATTGTACCAATCCATAAACAATTATTATTGTCTTCAACTATACATTGTATATTGTTGTTATTTAGTTTGTTGTGGTTGATCGCACTTGAACGAAAAATTTTTATTCTGTATCCGTCAAACCGACAAAGACCATCTTTTGTGCCGAACCACATATATCCTTCTTTGTCATTATAAATGCGCTGTACAGAATTAGAGGGAAGTTGATCTGAATAGTAAAAATGCTCGAAAGACAAATTGGTTGAAGCAAAAACGGATCCCGTCAATGATATTGTGATGAATAATATAGAAAGAAATATCTTTTTTGTTTGCATAGTATTAAACTTATAATAATACAAAAATAGATAGTTTTTTCAAATAATGGCAATACACAAAACTTAATTCATATTTTATAGTTTTAAACCCTATGGTAGTTTGTTGGATGTTTTTGTTGTTTTTATAAGTTGACTTTATGTACACAAATTAGAAGATGTTTATCAATAATGACAATAAGGATTGAGTGCTAATTTATTAAATAGTAGGCTTTTAATACAATAATGTAATCTGCAATACTTTTTGAATTGCACTTATTTGTGACTTATTTGAACGAATAAACGACCATAAATAAGTATTATATACAATACATTTGCATGTCAACAAACCCCAATATTAATATCAAAATTTTAAAGTATGATTAAATCCAGTTAGTATGAGTTCTTTCTTCTTATTAAGCAGACGAAAGATATTTTATCTTTATAATTAATTACAATCTAATATTACTTAAATTTGAAATCATGAATGTAAAAAGAAAATTTTTCTTCATTTTGGCTTTAATGATTTGTTATTTGCCAACGTTAAAAAACATCGATAGTGGTGTTACCGCTCAAACCATTCAACAAAAAACGAGTACCATTTCAGGGAAAGTCATAGACACAAAAGGAGAACCATTAATTGGTGTTACTGTAAGAATTAAAGGTGAATCAAATGGTACAGTAACTGATGTTGATGGTGCTTTCAGCATTAAGAATGTTACGCCATCTACAGTGTTAATTTTATCGTACGTGGGAATGAATAATGCTGAAGTTGTTGTCGGAAATCAAAAAACAATTAAATTGACTTTATCGGACAAATCAATCGGTATGGATGAAGTAGTTGTTATTGGTTACGGTACACAAAAGAAAGTAAATCTGACTGGTTCTGTTGGAAATGTTCAGATGAGTGACATGGAAACCAGACCGTTGACTGATGCAAGTTTAGCTTTACAAGGTACAGTTGCAGGGGTATATGCTTTGCAAAGTTCAGGTAAACCTGGTGATGACAACGCAATTATTTCAATCAGAGGTATCGGAACATTTGGTAATAATAACCCTTTGGTAATTATTGATGGATTCCCAGGCAATATGTCTGATGTAAATGCCAATGACATTAAATCGGTATCGGTATTGAAAGATGCTGCTTCCTCTTCTATTTATGGAAACAGAGCTGCAAACGGTGTTATCTTGATTACTACTAAAAGGGGTTCCTCAGGCAAGATGTCAGTGAGCTACAATGGTTACTTTGGTGTACAGCAAGCTACGAGATTACCTAACGTTTTAAATTCAGTTCAGTATGCAACACTTAAAAATGAAGCTGCAGCAAATTCTGGACGTGTAGCAAGCTTTACGGATGCAGACATCCAAAAATTTGCAGCACACAACGACCCAATGTATCCTGACATTAATTACTTTGATGTTTATTATGGAAAAGCTCAAACTCAAAACCACCGTTTGAGTCTTACAGGAGGTAGCGAAAATGTACAATTTGCCTTTATGCTTGGACAGTTAAACCAAGATGGTATTATGGTAGGCACTGATTATAAGAAAACAGATTTCCGTTCTAACATTGATGCCTTTTTCTTGAAAGATAAACAATTAAGAATCTCTACTAAGATAGCCGGTAACTTGGGTGTTAAGAATGAACCTACTAGTGTGTGGAATGCTACTTGGTATGCTACACTTGCGCCAATATATCCTTTACAGAATGCTGCTGGTCAGTATATGTCAGTAAATGGAGAATTAGATCCTTACGCAGAAATTCAAGCTGGTAGTACCAGAAAAGTAAAACGATACGATTTAAGTGCGCAGGCTGAAGCAGAATATAAAATCTTTAAAGATTTAAGTGCACAGGTGACTTATGGGTATAACGTTATGTCATCCAATGAAAATGCTTTTAATGCCAATGTGGTATTACAAAATAAAGCAGGAGGTACAAAAACAGAGCAATCAGATTTGTATATTAAAAATGAAACTGATGTTCAAACGATGTTCACCGGTTTACTTAAATACAATAAAACTTTTGGAGACCATGATTTGAATGTACTGGCAGGTTATTCAGAAGAAGAGTTTACTTATGATTGGCAGAGTGGCTATCGAAAAAATTTCGTAAACAATACCCAAAGAATTCTTAGCTTGGGTGATGCTGCCTCACAGACAAATGATGCAGGAAGTTATGATCTTGGTTTGCGCTCTTATTTTGGACGTATAAACTATGGTTTTCAAGGAAAATATTTGCTTGAAGCTAATATTCGTCGAGATGCCTCTTCCAGATTTGCTGAAGGACATCAATGGGGTACATTCCCTTCATTCTCTGCTGGTTGGATCGCTTCAAATGAAAGTTTCTTGAAAAGTGCCAATTGGATTAGCCTGTTAAAACTGCGTGCGTCATGGGGTCGATTAGGCAATCAAAACATTGATAATTACTATAATGGTAGTGATATCTTAGCATCTGGTCAAAATTACTCTCTTGGAGGAACTTTATACTCCGGCGTGGCAATTAGAGATATGACCAACAAACTATTGACATGGGAAACTGCGCAACAATTAAACTTTGGTGTTGATTTTAATCTGAAGAACGGATTTGAACTGACTGCTGACTATTTTAATAAAAAGACAAAGGATCTATTAAAAAGACAACCTATTCCGGCTACAATGGCATTAGGTTATCCGTTTGCAAATGCCGGTGAAGTTCAAAATGAAGGTATTGAAGGTTCTATCACATACAGAAAATCATTTACAAATGGACTAAAATTGCGTACCACACTTAACTTAGCTCATATTGTAAATAAAATTACAAAATTGGATGTTAATGAAGAATTTACTTCTCCAAAGGCAATTATAATAGGGTCAGCGATTAATTCATTTTATGGTTACCAAATGGATGGAATCTATCAGACATCTGATTTTACTGGATATGATCAAATTCAAAAAAAATGGATTTTAAAACCTGGAGTTGTTGATGTAACTGACTTTAGTGCAGAACCAGGAGATATTAAATTTAAAGATCTCAACGGAGACGGCGTAGTGGATCAGAATCATGATAGGAAGGTTCTAGGAAAACAATTCCCGGATTTATCTTATTCTATGAATATTAATTTAGAATGGAAGGGATTTGATTTTAGTATGTTCTTCCAGGGTGTTCAGGGAATTCAGGGCTATTTCTATTATGAAATTGCTACTCCATTCAGTGGTGTTGCTAATCTAGGTTCGTGGTGGATGGACAGATGGACACCAACGAACCCATCTAACACAATGCCAAAGGTGACTTTAAATGAGACTCATACAAATGTTCACTCTTCTTTTTACATGGAAGATGCATCGTATCTTCGTTTAAAGAACATCGAACTGGGGTATACTATAAGTCCGACTATTCTTTCAAAAATAGGAATTAGCTCACTAAGAGTTTATGGAAATGTTCAGAATGCCTTTACTCTTACTAAATTCAAAGGTTTTGATCCGGAACAAAAGACAGACCAAACCAGAGCTGAAGCCTTTCCACAGGTTCGAGTTATGACTGTAGGTGTAAATGTTAACTTTTAAATATGATGATTATGAACAATATAAATAGAATTATTACTTTATCGTTTATTTTATTGAGTTTGTTGGGCTGTTCAAGTGACCTCTTGGACAAGACCCCAAAAGACAGACTGTCTCCAGCTACGTTCTATCAAAATGAAACACAGTGTAAAATGGCGCTGATGGGCGTTTATAATGCCCTTCAGCCCAATGCAACACCAACTCATTTTTATCAGTTTGAATTTATGTCTGATAACGGTTATTGTCAGGCTGCATGGCAAGGTTCAAATGAAATTGGTTCATGGAGTACCAACTCAAACAGTTGGGGTCCCAATGCGAAATGGTCACAGGATTATGCAATTATTTCGCGGGCAAATCAATTTATACAAGACATCAGTACTGCTTCGGTAAGCGATGATGTTAAAGCTCCTATGGTAGCAGAAGCTAAATTCTTAAGAGGTTATGCCTATTCAGATTTGATTACTTATTTCGGTGATGTGCCACTTATTACTAAAGTTTTGCCATTAGCTGATGCTTATGTAAAAAGAAATGCTAAAGCCGAAGTGCTTACTCAAATTCTTACTGACCTGACAGATGCAGCAAGTGGTCTTCCTACTTCTTATTCTAAAGAAAATATAGGACGTGCTACAAAAGGAGCCGCGTTGGCTTATAAGGCCAAGATATTACTCTATAATCAAAAATGGGCAGAGGCAGCACAAGCAGCCAAAGATGTTATGGATTTAAAAGTTTATGATTTTTATCCTAACTATTCTGACCTTTTCACTGAAGCTCATGAGAATAATGTTGAAGTGATTTTTGATATCCAGTATATTCCAACAACTCAAAGTCAACCATGGCCTGCAGAACCATTTGTTCTTGGAACCTGGCAAACATCAAACATCACAGCTGATATGATTAATTCATATTACATGACTAATGGTAAGCCTATTACAGATGCTACATCGGGCTATAATGATCAAAATCCTTATAAAAACAGAGACCCAAGACTGGACGCTACTGTAGTGCTACCTGGTACAAAATATGGTACAGCTACTTTTATCCCTGCTAGTTATGATGAATATCCTTGTGGTGCTAAGCCACGTAAGTATGCAGAGTACGGAATTGCTGATGTCAATAACAGCTCATTGAATACTATTTTGATGCGTTATGCAGATATCTGTCTTATGCGAGCCGAAGCACTTGTTGAGTCAGGTAGCACAGCTCAGGAAATCTATGATCTTATTGATAAAGTGCGCGCCAGAGTGGGTATGCCAACTGTTGAATCAGTAGAAGGTACTGGTCTTAGCCAAGCACAACTTCGCCAAATTATCAGACATGAAAGAAGGGTTGAGTTTTGTATGGAAGGAACGCGCTATGCCGATATGTTGAGATGGAAAGATGAATCGTTGGTACATGATGTTTATGGTTATGATAAAACGAAATTGTCTGATCCAACTAATCCAGCCAAATGGGTGTTCTCACAAATTAAAATTGACACAAGAACATTTAATGCAACTAAAGGATGGTTGTGGCCAATTCCTCAATCAGATATATTGATTAATAAAAATTTACTTCCGAATAATCCTGGATATTAAAAAATGATTGTTGTTTGACATTGTTCCTTTAAAAGGGAATAATACTGTATATCTATTTCCTATGAGAGCATAATTACTATGTATTATTGGTAACGAAAAGGATTAGTAAATAGATATATACAAATTAAAAGCACGCAAATAGGTATTAGTTATTGAAAACAGGCAAGATGCTTTAATTTGATTGTAGGGCAGATTTATTTATATAAATCTGCCCTTTTTTCTTTTATCCAGATTGACGTCTGAAAGTTAGTATCTAACAGCTCATTCTACGTGTTTTACCTGATTTCCGACTTTAATAGTTGATTATTGAACTTCAATTATAATGAGAAATCGTATTTTTGTAAAGTAATGAGGAGTCAATCATTTAGTTTGATCATAAAGAACACATAAAGATAATTCCAATCTCTAAATCCAATCAAAAATGTATTTAAAAAAAATCAAGTTTTTTCTCTGCCTGAGCCTTGTATTAGGCTGTTTAAGCACTGTTCAAGCAGAACAATTATCAATCCCGAAGAATTCAAGAAAGAAAATTTCTACGGTAAAAGCGAAGGATAAAACCAGTGCTTACCTTTTTGTATACTTTACCGGAAATCGGAAAGAGGAAGAGCAAATCCGGTTTGCGTTGAGTAGCGATGGATATAACTTCAAAGCGCTGAATCAGGATAATCCGATTATTAGCTCGCAGAAGATCAGTCTGAGCGGTGGCGTTCGCGATCCACATATTCTACGCTGCGAGGATGGCAAAACTTTTTATATGGTTGTTACCGATATGACCTCAGACAAAGGTTGGGATTCCAATCGAGGCATAGTACTTCTGAAATCGACCGATTTAGTAAACTGGACTTCTGCCACCGTACATATTCCTACCGTTTTTTCTAAAGAATTTGGTAATGTGCTGCGTGTGTGGGCTCCACAAACAATCTATGACCCATCGGTGGGTAAGTATATGGTTTACTTCTCGATGTTGAAAAGCGAAAAAGGAGACTATGATAAGATTTACTATTCTTACGCCAATAAAGATTTTACGGCACTGGAAACCATCCCTAAACAGTTATTTTTCAATCCCAATAAAACTTCGTGTATTGATGGAGATATTGTAAAAGCTTTTGGACAATATCATCTGTTTTACAAAACCGAAGATACGGAGAAGGGTATCAGAAAAGCCGTAGCCGATAAACTAACCGACGAATGGAAATCGGTGGGTGGTATGATGCAACAAACTACCAGCCCGGTAGAAGGAGCCGGAGTTTTTAAGCTGAACAACTCCAATGATTGGGTGCTGATGTACGACATGTATACCAGCGGAAAGTATCAGTTTACCAAAAGTACTGATCTGGAGCATTTCAAAGTCATTGATCAAGATGTTACTATGGACTTTCATCCCCGCCATGGAACTGTGCTGCCCATTACAGCCGATGAAGTAGCCCGGTTAACCAATAAATGGGTAAGCGTTTCGTCTGTATTCGAATCGGCAAAAGCAAAAGGACTGAAGAAAATCAATATCGTAGTGGATACGGTTGCCAAAAAGGTTTGTTTACCTGTTGAACCAGCCACTAATTTAAGTCTGTTCAAACCTGAATTGAATAGCTTTCCGGGAGTTAGTGTTAAGCCAAGCGGTGCTGCAGATTTTAGTAAGGGAGCGGTAAAATATACAGTGAAGATAGGAGGAAAGAAATCGGAAACATATACGGTTGAAGCAGTCAAAAACCATAATCCGGTGCTGAACGGTTACTATGCCGATCCGGAGATTCTGTATTCGAAGAAAACAGGTAAGTACTATATTTATCCAACCAGCGATGGATTTACCGGCTGGTCTGGAACGTATTTTAAATGTTTCTCGTCTGATAATTTAGTAGATTGGACTGACGAAGGCAAAATTATTCAATTAGGTAAAGATGTTAGCTGGGCCAATCGCAACGCCTGGGCTCCATGTATTGAGGAAAAGAAAGTTAACGGACAATATAAATACTTCTACTATTTTTCTGCAGCTCAAAAAATTGGTGTGGCTGTTTCCGATAGTCCTACAGGACCCTTTGTTGATCTGGGTAAACCATTGATTGATAAACATCCTAACGGAATAAACTATGGGCAGGAAATAGATGAAGATGTATTCACTGATCCTCAAACAGGTAAAAGTTATTTGTATTGGGGAAATGGTTATATGGCTGGTGCCGAACTGAACGATGATATGACTTCCATAAAGCCGGAAACTGTTACCATATTGAAACCGGATAATACCTATCGCGAAGGTACTTATGTATTCTATCGTAAAGGCATTTATTATTTTATGTGGTCGGAAGACGATACCCGCAGCGAAAATTATCGGGTACGTTATGCTACTTCTACTTCGCCTTTGGGTGCATTCACTATTCCGAAAGATAATTTGGTAATTGCCAAAGACCCAAAAGCCGGCATTTACGGAACAGGACATAACTCGGTGCTTCAGATTCCAGGAAAAGATGAATGGTATCTTGTGTACCACCGCTTCAATTACCCGAAAGGAATTACGCAGGGCGATGCAGCCGGTTATAGCCGCGAAGTATGTATCGACAAAATGGAGTTTAGCGCCGATGGTGGTATCAAACAGGTTATACCTACACACAAAGGAATAGATCCTGTAAAGTTGTGATAATTACACAATATATCAACTCTCAATCTTAATCAACTAAAACACGTATAATAATCATGAAAAACCGCCTCTTCACTCTCGCGTTTGTACTGGGAGTCATTTGCCCTGCACATTCCCAACAGAGAAAAAACATTAGCTCCAAAGCTATCAGCCCCGATTTGATTGGTGTATTTTTCGAAGACATCAATTATGCTGCCGATGGTGGATTGTATGCCGAGCTGATTCAAAACAGGTCGTTTGAATATAGCCCGACAGATCATGGAGGTTGGAATTCATTTACCGCCTGGGAATATATTACTCAGGGTTATGGTTATGGAGCTCTTTCAGTAGAAACAACTTCGCCTGTACATCCAAATAATCCGCACTATGCAGTGCTCAAAGTAGAAGAAGTTGGTCAGGAAGGTATTGGGTTGAAGAACTCAGGCTTCGATGGTATTCCTGTAAAAGCTGGAGAGAAATATAATTTCTCAGTTTTCATTGCCCAACAGGATGGTAGTTCAATGCCAATGCAGGTCAAATTGCTAAACAAAAAAGGAGAAACAATCGGCGAAACAACCTTCACCACTACCTCCAAAGACTGGAAGAAATATACAGCCACTATCACCGTTACTCAAAGCCAGGATAGTGCGAGTCTGGTGTTATTGGCCAAAGCAAAAGGAAAAATTGCCATCGATATGGTTTCACTTTTCCCGCAAAATACCTTCAAAAACAGAGTAAACGGACTTCGTGCCGATTTAGCACAAACCATTGCCGACTTGAAACCTAAATTTATGCGTTTCCCGGGCGGTTGTCTGGTGCATGGTGACGGACTGGGCAATATGTATCGTTGGAAAAACACCATTGGGCCGGTAGAACAACGCGTGGCTCAGAAAAACATTTGGGGTTATCATCAAACAGCCGGTTTAGGCTATTTCGAATATTTTCAGTTTTGCGAAGATATGGGAGCTAAACCTCTTCCTGTTGTTCCTGCCGGCGTAAGTTGTCAGAATTCAGGCGGAACATGGCGCATTGGTGGAACCGGACAAAAAGGAATTCAACTCAACGAGATGCCGGATTATGTTCAGGAGGTATTAGATCTGATAGAATGGGCAAATGGTCCAGTTACTTCCACCTGGGGAGCCAAAAGAGCAGCAGCAGGACATCCAAAACCTTTCCATCTGGAATATGTGGGCATTGGCAACGAGGATAAGATTACTCCGGAATTTAAAGAGCGTTTTAAAATGATTCACGACGTGGTAAAAGCCAAACATCCAGAGATTACAGTAATAGGAACCGTAGGTCCTGCACCCGATGGAGAAGATTTTGAACTGGGATGGAAGTTTGCCAACAAAGAAAATGTACCGATGGTGGATGAACATTACTACATGAAACCCGAATGGTTTCTTGCCAACCAGAAGCGCTATGATACTTACGATCGTTTGAAATCAAAAGTATATTTGGGTGAATATGCTTCGTGGGGAAACAGTCTGTTCAATGCCATTGCCGAAGCAGCTTATATGACTTCGCTGGAACGCAACGGTGATGTGGTGCGTCTTTCATCTTATGCTCCTTTGTTGGCCAAAGCAGGACATACGCAATGGAACCCCGATATGATTTATTTCAACAACACCACCATCTATCGCACGGCTAATTATTATGTTCAGCAGTTATTCTCTACCAACGAAGGTGATATGTATCATTCAAATGTAGTAACACCCGCCATCAACAAAGCAGATACAGCATTAGCTTACTCTTGTGTACGCAACAGTAAAACAGGCGATGTGATTCTCAAATTGGTGAACAGCAGTAAGGTGGAAAAATCGTTCAACGTAAATTTGTCGCAGTTCAAAGGAATAGGCACAAAAGCCGTTGTTACTATACTCACTGGAGATGCCACAGTTGAGAATAGCTTTGAAACACCGGATAAAGTAAAACCGGTTACTTCCAACTTCAAAGCTGCAAGGAACTTTACATATACTGTTCAACCTATGTCATTAACCGTGATCAACGTAAAAGGAAACCGGTAGCATTATATCGGTTGGTTCAACATTTGGTTGAATAAAATGATAACAAATAAATAATTCATAATTGACATACAAATGAATAAAAAACTAATTATTGGTGGTTTGTTGGCAGCTATGTTTTTATCGGTTAGCGCCGAGAACAAACTTGTTTCAAATGACTGGGAAAATCCGGCTGTTTTTCAGATTAACCGGGAGCCGGCACGTGCCACTTTTCTGCCTTTTGCTGATAAGCAATCAGCTGTTGCTGATATTTATGAAAATTCTCCATGGTTCTGCTCGCTAAATGGAAACTGGAAGTTTCAGTGGTCACCTACTCCCGACCAACGCCCAAAGGATTTTTATAAAACAGATTTTAATGTGGCTAACTGGAAGGAAATTCAGGTGCCATCCAACTGGGAATTGAAAGGTTACGGAGTACCTATTTATACGAATAGTACCTACCCGTTCCCTGTTAATCCACCTTATATTGATCATTCGGATAATCCGGTAGGGTCTTATAGGCGCTATATTGATTTACCTGCAAGTTGGAACGGTCGTCGTGTGTATCTTCACTTCGAAGGTGGTACATCGGCCATGTATATTTGGGTAAACGGACAAAAGGTGGGTTATTCCGAAAATACAAAAAGTCCCTGCGAGTTTGATATAACCAAATACGTAAAATCCGGGAAAAACCTTGTGGCAGTGGAAGCTTATCGCTGGAGTGATGGCTCGTACCTCGAAGATCAGGACTTTTGGCGTATTTCGGGTATAGACCGCAACGTTTATTTATATAGCACCCAGCAGATACGTATTGCTGATTTCTTCGCTCATCCGGAGTTGGATGCTGCCTATAAAAACGGTACGTTGGCAGTAGATGTTACATTAAGCAATTATAATAAATCGGCTAAGAGTGCTGAAGTTGAAGCTTCTCTGCTTGACGCTACAGGAAAAGAAATATTTAGTCAAAATCTGAAAATAAAAACTCCTGCCGATGGTAAAAAAGAGGCTACGCTGACTAGTGCGGTTTCTTCTCCTAACTTATGGAGTAGTGAAACGCCCTATCTGTATACTTTGGTGTTGTCGTTGAAAGATGAAAATGGGAAATTTATCGAAACAGTTTCAAGTAAGATCGGTTTCCGCAAGGTTGAACTTAAGGATGGGCAGTTGCTGGTAAATGGAAAACGTATTATGGTTCATGGAGTGAATATGCATGAGCACAACCCGATTACCGGACATTATCAGGATCTTGCCACTATGATGAAGGATATTCGGATGATGAAACAGCATAATATCAATGCTGTGCGTTGTAGCCACTATCCGCAAAACATCCAATGGGTAAAACTATGTGACAAATACGGTATTTATCTGGTTGATGAAGCGAATATCGAAAGTCATGGCATGGGCTATGGTAAAGAAAATATGGCCTTCGACCCGGCCTGGGATGGAGCGCACATGGCCAGAACCGTAAGTTTGGTGGAACGCGATAAAAATTCACCTGCTGTAATTCTTTGGTCGCTCGGCAATGAATGTAGTAATGGTGATGTGTTCTTTAAAACATATAAATGGATTAAAGAACGTGATAAATCGCGCTTGGTACAGTTTGAACAAGCTCATGAAAAAGAAAACACCGATGTGGTATGCCCCATGTATCCAAGCATCAGGTATATGAAAGAATATGCAGCGCGTGAAAACGTAAAACGTCCGTTTATTATGTGCGAGTATGCTCATGCTATGGGAAATAGTTCCGGAAACTTTAAGGAGTACTGGGACATCATCCGTGGAAGTAAAAATATGCAGGGAGGTTTTATTTGGGACTGGGTAGATCAGGGATTTGAAGTGACCGATGAAGCCGGACGCAAATACTGGGCTTATGGTGGTGATATGGGTAGTCAAAACTATACGAATGACGAAAACTTTGATCACAATGGATTAGTATTCCCAGACCGTATTCCGCATCCGGGCTTAATGGAAGTGAAGAGATTTTATCAGGACATCTACTTTAAGGCGGAGCATCCTGAAACTGGTCTGATTACTGTAGCCAATGAATTTCATTATACCAATCTTCAGAACTACGAATTCAACTATGAAGTGTTGAAAAACGGCGAAGTGATCAAAACCGGTTCGTTTGATTTGGATGTAGCTCCCGAATCGGAAAAAGAAGTAAAACTGGCTTTGCCCGAGATGTCCGCTGCTGATGGAGTAGAGTATTTGTTGAATGTTTTTGCAACCACACGTGTAGGTACCGAAGTTATCCCGCAAGGTCATGAGGTAGCGCGCGAACAATTTAAACTGGGTGTAGGTAACTATTTCGTAAAACAGTCTGCTGCAGGAACGGTAAAACTAACCGATGAAAAAGAGCGTATCACCATGTCTGCCGGAGGGGTAAGTGTTTCTATCAATAAACTGTCGGGACTTATGGACGGATATCAGTTTGCCGGCAAGGGGTATTTTAATCAAAAGCCAACTCCTAATTTCTGGCGTGCTCCAACCGATAATGACTTCGGAAATGGGATGGAACACAAATGCAATATCTGGAGGGTAGCCGGAAGCAATACTTCGATTAAAAATATTGCAGCCAAAGAAGAAAATGGCAAGGTTACTGTCACTGCCGATCTATATTTACGAGACGTAGCATCAGACTATCAGATTGTTTATACCATGAGTGGCGATGGCGAGTTGGCGGTAAATGTATCGTACAAAGCAGGAGCAAACGAATTACCTGAAATGCCTCGTTTTGGTATGATTATGTCGCTTGATAAAGAGTTTGAAAACTTCGCGTATTATGGACGCGGACCGTGGGAGAATTATGCCGATCGTAACAATGCATCTTTGATAGGTATTTATAATAGTAAGGTATCCGATCAGTATGTTCCTTACACTCGTCCGCAAGAGAACGGTTACAAAACCGATCTTCGTTGGTTGACGCTGACGAACAATGATGGTAAAGGTATTCGGATTGAAGGATTACAACCAATTTGTGCCAGTGCATTGCAAAACTGGCCGGAAGATTTTGATCCGGGACTATCAAAAAAATACCGTCATACAAACGATATTACTCCTAATCGCGATGAAGTTATTTTATCAGTAGACCTTGCTCAGCGCGGTGTAGGTGGCGACAACAGTTGGGGTGCTTATCCGCACGAGCAATATCTGTTGAAAGCAAAAGAATATAAGTATGGATTTTTGATAAAACCCGTAAGGTAGATTGCTATCAAAGAAAAAACGTGAATTTATAGAGGTATATAATCACGTTGTTTAGTGACGAAACGGTCGGAATTTAAAAGTTCCGACCGTTTTTATTTATTACCAGCATCAGCAGTGGAACATCCAACGCTAATTTCGCTACGGCGAACAAGGGCTTTAATCCATTACTCAAAAACAGGATAACCATTATTTACATCCGCGCTAACTTTCCACCTTTTTAAACTGATGCCATTAAATGTAGGGTTAGCGCTAACATAGGCATTGAGCAAATCAACCGGCTGGGCCGATAAGTTGAAGCCATGCAATTTAGTATCTGAGAAATCCGTTACTGTTACATTGGTACGGTCATTCACTTTTACGACCACAGATGTGGCAGCGTAGTTGTTTTTCGCAGAGGCCGAAGCAGAAAACATACTACAAATGCGGGCAGCATAACCTTTTGCAGATGCATCTAAACTTTCAGGCACTGCAGAAACCTTACTATTCAAAGCAATACAATTGCTTATGTTACCAAATATAGTTGCTGCTATTCCGCCGGCATAACCCGTATAAGATATGGGAGGAGTACTACTGGAGGAACCTTCGAAACCATAAATAACTCCTGATGCATAACAATTCGTTATATCAGATCCTTCACCTGCAATGCCGCCTGAATAAATTCCGCTGATATTTCCTACAGAATAACAATTGACAATACTTCCCACATTGTAACCTGCAATACCGCCTGATAGAGTATTTGGTTGCCAAGGTAATACAGCATTTGTAGAATAACAATTAACGATTGCTCCAATGCTATATCCAACAATACCACCAGCATATTTTATTGTATAACCTGTTTCCCCTTTTGAATAGCAATTAGAAATTGTCCCTATTATATATCCGGCAATGCCACCTGCATAACCCGCCGGATCACCACATTTTTTAATATAAGATACACTTCCAGAGTTATAGTGGCAATTTGTAATCACTGTTGTTATAGTTCCGTATCCAATAATTCCACCGACAGTGCATCTTCCATCATATTTAGAATCAGCACCTGTCATGTCTCCGCTAGAATTGCAATTAGTAATAGTTCCTGAACCATAAGCTGCAATACCTCCTACATAATAATTGCCGGAACTTTTTCCGTCAATTATCTGATTCCATGCAATACTTATGTTTTTAATTTCAGCTCCATTAATAGTCCCAAAAAATCCTGCATATCTTAATGTGTCAGGATAATAATAATATTCATCTATGCTTCCAATATGCATATTATTGATAGCTTTTCCATTTCCATCAAAGCTCCCTTTAAATGTAGCTGCTGCTGTATTTCCGATAGGAGTCCAATTACTCGTTTTCTCTTTCGAGAAATCCAAATCAGCCATTAGTTTATAGGCTTTGTTGCCATAAACATCATTTTTTGTATTTATGCTGTCTCTTATCGCTTTTAAATCGTCAACGGTGTAAATAAGATACGGATTTGAAGCCGATCCGTCACCTTTGTACGTTACGGTTACCTTGCATTGAGTAGTTACGTTGTTGGTATTGGAAATAATTCCGATGGTTGCAGTTCCCCGGCCTAT
This sequence comes from Paludibacter propionicigenes WB4, assembly GCF_000183135.1. Taxonomy (NCBI): domain Bacteria; kingdom Pseudomonadati; phylum Bacteroidota; class Bacteroidia; order Bacteroidales; family Paludibacteraceae; genus Paludibacter; species Paludibacter propionicigenes. The sequence continues at coordinate 84,469 of NC_014734.1, forward strand.
AGCTTTAATTTTACCTTTATTATCCACCGTGGCAACGCTGGTATTAGACGATGTCCATGTACAAGTAGGAACAGTGGCACTAGCCGGTATGCAGGATATGGTTAGCGTTAAACTATCGCCTATAGGAAGTAAAGCGGTAGTTTGAGACGGTGTTATTTGTGTTATCTCTATAACATCTTCTTTAGAACAAGAAGAAAATAGTAACAGGCTGAAAAAACAGAAGAAAGTAATTTTTTTCATTTGACATTTGTATTTAGAATTTTATGGGTTATTGCCCGGAAAATCAACAACCGTGATAATTATTTATACAATTTTCCCCTGCCACTTTATTCTTGCGTCAGGGGAAAACTGATTATATTGGGGCCTATGCACTTGGCGCAGCATCTTTATCTTTGCCGCCCGACTGTAGAGCATGATACCTTTTGCGGAGCATGTCCATTTTTATAAACAGTTCCTGTATGGCCGGATTCGGAGTAAAGTTGACTGCTTGTTCGATAATGTTGCAAAAGCGATTGTAACTGTCGGTAGCAGCCGGGCGAAGGTCCGAACCCGATGGTTCTTGTTTTCCTTCTTCCAGTTCCCGGGCTTTAAATGTAGTTTTCAAATTGGCATTATTTGCATCCAGTTCGTTCATTAGCATATCAATGCTAATTGTTTGACCGGCCATTACCAACAGAGGGTTGGCACGATACTGCAACACCAATTTTTCAGTCTGGTCTATCTGATCGCCAATGGGGCCTTTGGTAATATCCCAGTTGGGTTTGAGGAAAAATTGCAGGTCGGTGGCTGCCTTTTTCCGTTGTTCGATGCGCGATGAACTCTCGAATACGACTGTTTTCTTTATTTCTGCATAACCGTCTACGCATACTTTTCTTTCCAGATTCACCTGGTCGGTAAGTTGACTTTTCTTCGAACGGTTTGTTTGAGCCCTGAATGCTCTGCCCGTTTGTTCCAGTTCGGTTAAGGCAACATTGGCCATTTCACCAATTTCATTTCTCACCAATAGCGCATCGTCTATGGTAAGGTTAAACAATGCCGCTGCGTCTTCAATAGTTAGACGATTTGGGGAGACATTTGAAAGTTTTTGTTTTTGTTCCATTTTTTCATTTTTATAGTTAGTATTAAAAAGATTTTAAAGGTTTGCCGATTTTGTTCTTTTCACGGCGATGAAAGTTCCAAATCAGTCATCGGGAAGCTTTTTACAGCGATGAAAGCTCCAAATTTGTTGATTTAGTTCTTTTCGCAGCGATGAAAACACTAAAACAGTCGTCGGGAAGATTTTCACAGCGATGAAAATTCCAAATCAGTAGTTTTGATTCTTTTTTCAGCGATGAAAATACCAAAATAGTGATGGGGTACATTCCGAGAATTATGAAAAACACCCCGAATGACATATTTGAGTAAAAAATCGGTATGTAAAAGAGCGTAATAAACAGCCAGACAAAAAATGAATAAAAACAATGTTTTTTTGTCTTTCGATTGCAAATATAAATAACTTAATTTATCTAAGAAATAAATTATCGAAATATTTTCTCTTTGTAAAGGAAAAAATTTGAGTTGTTATATCAAAACCTTTTAAACATGGCTTTAACAGAAAAAAAGAAACAGATAGGCGAAGTGGATTCATAACACTGCACTGTAGGCGAGATGGATACAGCAGATATTGTATGGTGGTTATAGCGGTTTTTCTGTGGTTGAATAGTAATAAGAGTCGGTCGTACAATGGGTTTAATAACAAGAATCCTCCATTCCAGACAGGATAAACAAATGTTTTGGCTATTTTTGCAGACCTTGTGTGGTAATGCTTGAACAGGTTAAGTAGTTGCTAATATTTAATGCTATGTTTTTACCACAATAGAACACATAGAAATCATGAGAGAAAAAGACTTAGGTCACATAGTAAAAGTATCTGACGATACTCTTGCTTAGTCTGAAATTATCCCGTATTCGGGATAATGCTATGTGTTCTTAGTTTTATATCTCCTATTTAAGTAATAATAAATAATTACTGATATGTTATTCTGAAATAACATTCAGAGAATAAGACTTGTAACTCGTAACTAAATACTCGTAACTACTTAAAACTAGTGTGAACTATGTGACAAAAAACATATTATCAATAATTATTTACTTACCTATCTCTTCACAGGATTATAAAATAATAAAGCATACATGAATTTCGTACAGTTATTTTCGGATTATTCGTTGATTACAATCGTTTCGTTGGTGGTGCTGTCGTTCGTGGCGGGGTTTATCGACGCCGTAGTGGGAGGGGGCGGATTAATACAGATTCCGGCACTGCTTATCAGCTTGCCCAATCAGCCTTTGGCCACCGTTTTCGGCACCAACAAGATAGCGTCTTTGTCGGGCACCTCGGTGGCTGCTTATCAGTATTCGCGGCGTGTCCGGTTCGATTTTAGGCTGTTGCTGGTTATTGCCGCTTTTTCGTTTGTGGCATCGTACGTAGGAGCCAAAACCGTAAGTCTGATAAATGTCGATACGCTGAAACCCATTGTGTTGGTAATACTTATCTTGATTGCCGTTTACACGTTTATGAAAAAAGACCTGGGTTCGCTTCCCTCACGGACGCTGAGTACCCGCAGGCAGCTTGTTTTCGGGTCGCTGATAGGGATGGTAGTGGGTTTTTACGACGGGTTTTTCGGACCCGGCACGGGCAGTTTTTTTGTGCTGGGCTTTGTGGTTATACTGGGTTTCGAGTTTCTGACGGCTTCTGCGTATGCTAAAATCATCAATTGCATAACCAATATATCTGCATTGATAGTTTTTGTGCGTCAGGGCAATTTTTTGCCCGGCATTGCTTTGCTCATGGCAGTTTTCAATGTGCTGGGCAGCGTGACGGGTAGCCGCATGGCGCTGAAAAAAGGCAATGGCTTTATCCGCGTGGTGTTTTTGGTTATCGTGTCGATAATGATTTTGCGTTATGCTTACGATGTTTTTCTAAAACAATGAAGCGGGTGCTAAACTTTGAGTCCATCAAAACGTTCTATCGATGTACTTTTATAGGTACACCGGCCTGCCAAGGCTGTTTTTTTTCATGATAGTTCATTTAAATAAATCCGGCTTATGTATATTGCTATAAAACATGTTCATTCTTTTATTGCCTTGCTTAGTTTGCTGTTGCTTGTGGCATCCGTTTTTTACAACAGCTACGGGTGGGTAGCCCGTAAACCTTTTTCCAAAACCAATAAATTGATGGCGCTGTTGGGCTTAATTGCCGTTCACACGCAGTTTCTTATCGGGCTGTTGCTTTACTTTGTGTCGCCGCTGGGGCTTAGCAATTTTTCGGGCGAGGCAATGAAAAATTCCGTGTCACGTCTGTATATTCTGGAGCATCCGTTGGTTATGATTGTGGCGTTGGTACTTATAACGGTGGGCTACTCCAAACTAAAACAACCCTCGACTGATGCCTTGAAATTTAAGCGGGTGGTTACTTTATATTCTTTGGGTTTAGTATTGATCCTTTCGCGTATCCCGTGGAGCATGTGGTTGTAGAACTACTGTGCCCGGCATAAGAAAAGCTGCAAATTTATATTTTGCAGCTTTTTTATCTCCTAGCGCTAACGGCTTAATTACCAATTTTCTTGCTGGTTTCGTTTAGCTGTTTGTTCAGTATCACCTGATCTTTTTTAGTCAGGTGCCCGTTGTGATCTTTTCTCATCTGCCTTTTTTCCTGATTGATGGCCGACAGATCTTTACGGATTTCGCGCGCTTCCTTGTGAGTAAGGTCACCTTCTTTTCTTTCTTCAATAATTCTTTTTTCCTGATTGTCTATCCTCTTGTTCACCTGATTTACGCGAGGATGATTCTTGATGTTCGTACGTTGTACTCCGGGTCCCTGTGCGTAGGCAGCTAAACCAATACCGGCTGCCAATACGGCGATAATTAACTTTTTCATAACGTTTCTTTTTTTAGTTGTAATGAAGCAATTGATTTATTTGTGAGGATAAATTCAAATGTTGTGCCAAAAAAATAGGCTTTTATTCATTTTTATACCTGCTCATATACTTTAAGTTTTGTATAAAATCTTATTCTAACAAATGAGAGGTTATGACCGTTAAATGTTATTTTCGTTTGTATTTTGTCAATAAATTTGATTGTTTAAAAAAATGTATGTATATTTGAAACGAAATTTGAATTAACAAACAGACTTGATATATAATTGTAACAAAAAAGACACACTATTATGGTTGAAGAGAAATTAAAAGTTTTATTGTCCGAAAAAAATGAAGATTTAGGATTTGTGATAAGTGATTATCTGGGACGCAAAAATTTTGAAGTCGATTTAGTGACTGCAGCTGAACTTGATTCAAATGAGGCTATATTGACTGATGTTAAGTACAACATTTACATTCTTGATGCAACTATTTTCACTGCCAAGGGTTTTGGAGCGATAGATAAAGTTCATGAAGAAAATAGCGAAGCCATTGTAGTATTGACAAAGCCAAATTCGCTTAGTCTGGACAGACTGTATGTTGAAAATGAGATTATCCTTTCAAAACCATTTGGTGTGCATGATCTTGTATCGGCTATCGGTACCAAAAAAAGATCGAAAGGCTATATTCAGAAGAGAGGCAGCATGAAGCGCGAAAGACAGAATGTGGTGAATACTACTACTTATATGATTGGTAATTATAAGTTTGAGGTGCAAAAATTCAGACTTTCCATCGACGATCGTACTATGGAACTTACTACCAAAGAAGCTTCTTTGTTACTGCTTATTGTTGAACATGCCAATAGCTTCGTAGATCGCAACTATATTCTTGAAAAACTTTGGAAAACATCCAAAGAAGATTACGGTGCAAAAAGAAGTATGGATGTTTATCTTTGCAAGCTACGTCAGTATCTGAAAGATGATCCGGATATCTATATCATTAATATTCACGGAAAAGGATACAAGTTTATTGCTCCGGTAACACTTGTGTAAATAACTAAACACGATATTATAAGCGGGTTGACTCTGAAAAGTGAGTCAACCCGCTTTTTTTTATCACATACTTCGATGCATTGAATGCTCAAATCTCCACATTTTTATACCGTTTTTTGTCTGAAAATATTATTAAACGTAATTTAAATTTACACATTAATGTAATTGTCATGAAATCAGCGATATATGATAATGAAAAATGCATCAAATATTTATCTTAAAACTTGGATGTTATGAATTTTGTAGTTAATTTTGGCGTGTATTGTTTCATATAAAAAGCAAATTGCTGAAATTGATTATAATTTGATTTTGCGTTGCGCTGTTTTGTTGTAATTGTTTTGTTTGAATACGCTGTTTGTTGATGTTGCTTTTTAGGGTAGAAGCGGTACATTTTTGGTCATGAAATTAATAATCTAACTTATATCTTATGAATCTAATCAAAAATCTAACTTATGTGGAAAAACTCCACGAGCTCATTGTCCAGCAAAAAACAGGATCGCCAAAAGAATTGGCCGAAAAATTAGGTATAAACCGTGCCAAACTGTACGTGCTGATTGACGAACTGAATGCTTTGAATATGCATGTGCAGTATTCCCGGAAGTATCAGACCTTTTATTATCAACGAGATGAAAACGAGGTCATAACCAACAACATTTCTATGAATTAATAACCCTCTCTTAATACATCCAATTACATGAAAAGAAAATTGATTCTCGTGGCGTTTATCGCCTTATTCTCAGTATTTAATATCTGTGCGCAGTTACTATGGAAAGTTTCAGGAAACGGATTGACCAAACCCAATTATCTGTTTGGAACGCATCATTTAATTGAAAAGGAGCAAATTAATAACTTTGATAAAATTCTTGCATTGGCTGCTCAGTCTGATGCTGTTGTAGGCGAATTAGATATGTCGGATATATTGTCGATGCAGACCAAGATAATGCAGAGTGCCATGATGCCCGGAAAAAATATAAAGGATATGATATCCACAGCCGATTATGCAATAGTGGATACGGAGCTGAAACAATTATTGGGCGCAGGTTTAGAACAATTGGGAGTTCTTAAACCGATGATGTTGCAGACGCTGTTTGTCACAACAGTATATTTGAAATCGCAGAACCTAACCAAACAGCCCGAAGCAGTTGATATATTGTTTCAGAAGGCTGCCAGGGACAATGCTAAAGCAGTCGTAGGTCTGGAAACGGTAGAGCAACAGGCGGCTATTATGTTTGATTCGTTGCCTTTCAACCGTCAAGCTGAAGTGCTGGTTAAATCCGTAAAAGAAAAGCAAAAAGGAATAGAGCTTCTGAAGCGTTTGAACGTGGCTTATCTTGCCGGTAATCTGATTGAAATTGCTAAGATAGACAAAGAGGATGATGACATGACTCCAGCCGAAAGAAGGCCAATCTATGAAGGACGAAATTTAAAATGGGCTGGTCAGTTGCCTGTGTTATTCAAAAAGCAATCTTGTTTTGTAGCAGTAGGTTGTATGCATTTGGTAGGCGAAACGGGATTAATAGCCCAACTAAAGAAAGCTGGTTTTAAAGTTGAACCGGTAATTCTTCAATAAATTCGGACTGGATATATTCAAGTTCAGGCAATTACACGATAAAATAGCTGTTTTGTGATTCTGAGTAAGAGAAACAAAATAGCTTTTTTTATTAATTGTTGTTAATCTATAATCTTTTTTGATTGTTGTAAACGTCTAATAATAAATAAATTGATTTAATTCAAATTAATTTTTTATTTGAAAATACAGTACTATGTATTGCATGGTACTATAAAACCCTCTATATTTGCACCATGATTATATTAGTCTGTGGTCTACCGTCAAAAGTCAGCTGAACAAGCGTTAGTACTTTTATATTTAAACTCAATAATTTTCAAATACATAATATACGAATGATTACACTTAAAAACATCAACAAAACGTACGACATGGGTCAGGCTTCGTTGCACGTTCTCAAAGGGATTGATTTACATATTTCGGAAGGAGAATATGTGTCGATAATGGGGGCATCCGGTTCAGGGAAGTCAACGTTGCTAAATATTCTGGGTATATTAGATAATTATGATAAGGGTGAATACTATTTAAATAATAAACTGATTAAAGATTTATCGGAAAAGCAGGCTGCTGTTTATCGTAACGAGATGATTGGTTTTGTTTTTCAATCGTTCAACCTGATAAATTTCAAGAATGCGCTGGAAAATGTAGCTCTGCCATTATATTACAAGAATATTAGTCGTAAAAAGCGTAATATTATTGCTATGGAATACCTGGACAGAATGGGGTTAAGAGATTGGGCACATCATATGCCTAACGAAATGTCCGGTGGTCAGAAACAACGTGTAGCCATAGCCAGAGCCATTATTTCCAAACCCCAAATACTGCTGGCTGATGAGCCGACCGGCGCATTGGACAGTGTAACTACAGTAGAAATGATGAAAGTGCTGGGTGATTTGAATGCTAATGGACTTACGACTATAATTGTAACGCACGAAAGATCGGTAGCCGATGAAACCAAATCGATAATACACATTAAAGATGGTTTGATCGAAAATATTGAGAGAAAATAATTCGGATATTAGTTTTCATAATAACAAATTAGAACACATTAAAATGGGATTCTTCAGCTTATTTTTAATTATTCCGTTGATCGTAATTCTAGCCCTGGCGCTACCAATTATTGCTATCATTGACATTCTCAGAAGCAAATTTCCGGGAAATGATAACCTGCTTATGATCCTGATTGTAATTTTTATACCATTTGGAGCTATTCTTTATTTCATTGTAGGTCCGTCAAGAAAACTGAAGGACTAAGCTGTTAAATGATTGATGTATTTTCAGGTGAGGCAACAAACAAACCATTAATTTTTACAACATGTTTACAATTAATTCTATACAAGAAATACTGGACAGCTTAAAACACAATAAGTTGCGTACCATACTCACCGGACTTTCGGTGTCGTGGGGTATATTTATTCTTATTGTGTTGCTGGGTGCGGGCAATGGATTGAAAAATGCTGTTATGTCGAATTTCAAAGACAGAGCAGCAACAAACAATGTACAAATTTATTCAGGTACATCTTCACTCCCCTTTATGGGCTTAAAAAGTGGCAGATCGCTTACTTTCGACAAAAGTCAAGTTAGCACTGTAAAAGATAATATGCTGGAGACAAGTGATCAGAGTGGAATTATAGAAAAGCAAATGACTATAACCAACAATAATGAATTTGGTAATTTCAGCATTAATGGTGTAGAGCCGTCTTATCAGAAAATTTTTAATTTAAAATTTGAATCCAATGGTGGTAGATTTATTAATCAGTTGGATAACAAGTCGAGCAATAAGGTAGTTGTGCTGGATAAAAAAATTGAAGATGTACTTTTTAAAGGAACGAGTGCTTTAGGTAAATACGTAAAAATAGGCTCTGTAATGTTCAAAGTAATCGGAATTAATACTAAGAAAGCCCGATTTGGAGATGGTCAAGCCTATATTCCTTTTAGCACAGCGCAGTATATTTTTAATCCGGATTTAAAGTTTCGAAATATAGCTATGACTGTAAATGGTCTGGAGAGTAAAGAATCGAATGATGACTTTAATAAAAGATTGAAAAAGACAATGTCACAAAGTTTGAGTTTCGATCCTAATGATACGCAGGCAATATACATTCGAAATGATCAAAGTGATTTTATCCAAACGATGAAGATATTTGGCGGTATAACTATTTTCGTTTCTGTAATTGGTATTTTCACTCTTATTGCAGGTATCGTAGGTGTCAGCAATATCATGTTGGTATCCGTAAAAGAAAGAACCCGGGAAATTGGTATTCGCAAAGCATTAGGTGCGCCTCCGGCTTCCATTTTGCAATCCGTCATTCTTGAAGCAATCATTATCACTTCTATATTTGGTTATATAGGAATGATGATGGGAATTGGGCTGACTGAGTTGGTGAATTTTATTATGATTAAGTCAACTGCTGCTACGCCGGATGCACCAACGATATTCAAAAACCCCACAGTGGAATTGTCCTATGTGTTGATTTCTACCGGTATCTTAATTCTTTCGGGCGTAATAGCCGGGTATATGCCTGCACGCAGGGCGGTGAGAATTAAACCGATTGAAGCTATGAGAGAAGAATAGTTCGACTAGAATTGTTGACTGGCAAATGTAAATTATTTATACGCAAGAATTTATCTAACACTATTAAGTGGTTCATAACTAATAATAAAGAATATGTTTGATTTAGATCGTTGGCAGGAAATATGGTTTACCATAACACACAATAAATCCCGAAGTTTTTTGACTGCATTTGGTGTCTTTTGGGGAATGTTCATGCTGGTTGTCATGGTGGGAGCCGGAGTTGCACTTCAACGGGGAATGAGCTCTGAAATTGAGGGTTTTGCAACCAACTCGTACTTCGTTTGGTCAGAGCAAACATCGGAACCTTATAAAGGATTTAAAAAAGGTCGCACATGGACTATGGAAAACGAAGATATTTCATTGTTGATCAATAAGGTACCTGAAATTCAATACCTGGCACCTGTACTTTTTGGAAGCGGTGGAACCAACAATGTTACCAGAAATGATAAGGCAGGAAGTTATGGTGTTAAAGGGAATTATCCTTCCTATAACCAAATTGACGAATGTAAAATGATTTACGGTAGGTATATTAATGATATTGATATTGCCGAAAAGCGGAAAGTCTGTGTCATTGGAGAGCGGGTATATGAAGTGCTGTTTCCAAATGGAGAAAATCCTATTGGGAAAAGTATTCAGGTAAATGGTATATATTTTCAGGTTGTAGGGGTCGGTAGGCATACTTCAAGTGTGATAAATATTGGAGGACGCACCGAAGAAACCGTTGTACTTCCGTTTAGTACAATGCAACAGGCATTTAATCAGGGGAAAACCGTACACTTTATGGCTGTAACTGCCAAGCCCGGAATTAAAGTGAAAGTCATTGAAGATAAGATCCGCAAAGTATTAAGTGAAAAACATAGCATTTCACCCGATGATAAAAAAGCAATAGGAGGCTTTAATATTGAAGATATTTTTACAATGTTTTTATATTTAGGGCTGGGAATTGCATTTCTAATATGGTTTGTAGGTTTGGGGACTTTATTTGCCGGAGCTGTCGGAGTAAGTAATATTATGATGGTGACAGTACGGGAAAGAACTAAAGAGATTGGCATACGTCGAGCATTGGGAGCAACTCCCAAAAATATAATAACTCAAATTCTGAGCGAAAGTATTATACTTACTTTAATAGCCGGTGTTGCCGGTATGATGGTTGGGGTAGGGATACTTTCAATAGTTGGTATATTGCTGAGCCAAGGTGATCAGTTCTTTAAAGATCCGCAAATTAGTTTTAGTGTAGCAATTGCAGCTCTGTTTATTTTACTTGTAATAGGAACTTTGGCCGGATTTATTCCTGCTAACAGAGCTATGAATATAAAACCAATAGAGGCTATACGTGAAGAATAATTTTATAAATATATTGAATATGAGTATTGCATTGAAAAATAAGAAGATTTTGTCTCAGGCATTACTTCTTTCATTTTTAGCTATTTATGCTTTGGAGTTTTGTTACAATCTGGGAAAATTGCATAATGTGCCAGAAGCATTAGCACATTCTATATCCAGTTTTATGCCCTTTATGCCTATATTTCTTATTGTAGGAATAAATTTAGTCAAAAAAACAAATAAAAAACAATCAAATAACTAACTAATCTACTCTCCCGTAAGGGTTTTAGATTGTTCAACAACAAAACATTATGAAGAAATTTTTAAAAATTGCTTTACTGGTTATATTAGCCATAACCGTACTTTGGACATTCTGGTTTTTATGGAAAAAATCTCGTCCGGTAGTGAAAAAATACGAGATAGTGTCAGTTTCGATTGGTAATATTGATAAAAAAACGGTAGCAACCGGGAAAGTAGATCCGCGAAATGAGATTCTGATTAAACCTCAGATGTCGGGTATTATTGCCGCAGTATACAAAGAGGCTGGTGATATTGTAAAAGCTGGTGATGTGATTGCCAAAATTAAAGTAATTCCTGATATGGTAAGCTTAAACAGTGCCGAGTCAAGAGTTTCACGTGCTCAAATTTCGTATGATCAAAGCAAGAAGAACTATGACCGTGATTCTAAGTTGTTTGCCGATAAAGTTATTTCGAAAGAGGAGTTTGAAAAGACTCAGCTTCAATATAATAATGATAAAGAGGAACTTAAAGCGGCTAAAGATAACCTGAGTTTAACCAGAGATGGTATAAGTACCAACAGTGCTGCTATCAGTAATACATTGGTTCGCTCGACGATTAACGGAACCATTCTGGATGTACCTATCAAGGTTGGAAACTCTGTTATTCAGTCTAATAACTTTAATGACGGAACTACCATTGCTACTGTAGCAAATATGAGTGATATGCTCTTTGTTGGAAAACTCGATGAAACTGAAGTTGGAAGAATTAAGGTAGGTATGCCTATGAATATTACCATTGGAGCATTACAGGATCAAAAACTGCAAGCTAAGCTGGAATATGTTTCTCCAAAAGGTAAAGAAGAGAGTGGTGCTATTATGTTCGAAATGAAGGCTGCTGTAAAAGTGCCAAAGGATGTATTTATACGCGCAGGTTATAGTGCCAATGCTGAAATTGTATTTTCAAAATCAGATCATGTAATCACTATTCCTGAAAGTTGTATAGAGTTTGGTGGTGACACAGCCTTTGTGTATGTGCTGAAAACTAAGGAACCGCAGACTTTCGTCAAAAAGCAGGTGAAAATTGGATTGTCCGATGGAGTAAAGATAGAGATAAAGAACGGATTGACCCTAAAAGACAAAATTCGTGGAGCTGAAGTGTTGGAAAAGAAACCCGAGGTAGCTAAGAAAGAGAAAAATAACAATTCTGAGGAGTAAATATTTATCAATCAATAGACAAAGTATGAAAGCAAAAATATATTTAATTTTGGGAGCTGTGTTGGTCACAACATTAGCTAATGCTCAAAAGTCAAAACTCTGGACACTACAACAGTGTGTAGATACGGCTTTGGCTAACAACCGAAATGTAAAACAGCAGATATTAACAAAAAAAACAAGAGAAATTTCATACGATCAGGCTCGTAAAAATTTGTTGCCAAATTTGAATGGGTCAGCCAGCCAAAACTGGAATTTTGGACGCTCGTTGACAGTGGATAATACATATCAAAGTACTAATTCATCTCAGGCCTCATTCGGGCTATCAACCGGAATAACCATATTTGATGGTTTTAAAATGAAGCGTAATATCGATTTGGCTAAATCGGAAATGTATGCTTCTGAAGCAGATTTGGAGAAAATTAAGCAGGACATTACTGTCAACGTTGCTGCTGGTTTCTTACAAATACTGCTAAACAAAGAGTTGTTACAAATCGCAGTAGATCAGCTTGATTTGACCAAAACTAAAATTGAACAACGAAAAGCGTTGGTAGCTTCTGGTAAAATGTCTGAGGGCGAGCTCTATGATTTGATTGCTCAGGAGTCTAAAGAGGAGTTGAACAGGCTTCGTGCTGATAATACGCTGAAATTATCGTTACTTGATTTAGCGCAATTCTTAGAACTAGAAAATTTTGAGAATCTTGATATTGTTGCTCCAAGTAACCTGTCAGAGTCTGATCTGCATTTTCTTTCTGCGGAAGAAGTTCTTCAGAGTGCATTAACTCATCGTCCCGAAATTAAAGGAGCAGAGTACCGATTAAAAAGTAGTTTGTATAATGTTCAGATTGCAAAAGGTAGTTATTATCCAACGTTGAGTTTTGGAGCAAATTATGGGACTAATTATTATAACATATCGAATATTCCGAATAAGAGTTTTTCGCAACAAATAAAAGATAATAAGAGTACTTCTTTTGGGTTTAACCTTCAGGTTCCCATTTTCAATAAATTTGCAACACGCAATAATGTGCGTTCAGCAGAAATAAGTGTGAAGAGTAACTCTATAGCTGTAGATAACGCAAAGTTGGAATTGAAGAAGACAATACAACAAGCTTATTATAATGCTTTAGGTGCAAAAAGTCGTTGGGAAGCAGCTAATAAATCCGAAATTGCCAGCAGGGAAGCATACAGATTTACGAATCAGAAGTATGAAGCAGGAAGAGCTACATTATATGAATTATATCAATCTAAAAGTAATTTAACTCAGGTATTATCGGAACAGGCACAAGCAAAGTACGAATATTTCTTCAGAGTCAAATTGTTAGAGTTGATGAAATAAGAACAAGATTTTTTTAAAGACTGGATGAGTCCAATTTTTGTTAGCCAACTATATTTCACTAAAAACTAAATAGATATGAATGCAGATAATATTAAGTCGCAGATGCGGAAAGGTTACCTGGAATATTGCATTCTACTTATTCTTAGGAAAAAACCGGCTTATGCTTCCGATATTATTTCGGAGCTGAAAGAGGCAAAATTGATTGTAGTGGAAGGAACTTTGTACCCATTGTTGACACGGCTTAAGAATGGTGAATTGCTCGACTATCGCTGGGAGGAATCTACTCAGGGACCACCCCGTAAATATTACGAGATGACGGCGTTAGGTGCAGCATTTTTAAGTGAGCTGGAAACCGCATGGGAAGAGATAAATAATGTTGTAATTAAAATCAAAGGAGAATAAAGTTATGAAATCTAAATACAGTATCAGTTATTTCTCCAGTGCTTTTATTTTGAGTATCGGATATATATTTTCATATTAAATTATTCGCTTTATGAAAAAGACTTTAACGGTTAATTTGAATAATATCGTCTTTCATATAGACGATGATGCGTATGAAATGCTTCAGACTTATCTCCATGAGATCGCAGATCATTTCAGGTCGGACGAGGAGAAAAAGGAAATAATGAACGACATTGAAGCCAGAATTGCTGAACTTTTCAGTGAGAAGCTTCAGAAAAATAAGAATGTCGTGACGTTGGAAGATGTTCAGGAAATTATTGAAATAATGGGTAAGCCGAGTCAATATGCCGACGAGAGTGAAGAACCCAAAGCTCCTAAAACAGGCAAAAGTCAGCAAAAATCACGTCGGTTTTATCGTGACCCCGAAAATGCTATTTTAGGAGGTGTTGCTTCGGGTGTGGCTGCCTATTTCGATTGGGACGTAACTTGGGTGCGTATTGGAATGGTTATATTGGCGCTTATCAGTGCCGGATACATGATACCGATTTATATTATAGCCTGGTTTGTTGCCCCGGAAGCCAAAACAGCTTCGCAACGTCTCGAAATGCAAGGTGAAGACGTAACAGTTGAGAGTATAAAAACAGAGCTAAACAATGCCAAAAACTATGTAAAAAGCGAAGAATTTAAAAAAAGTGCATCTACAGTCGGCGATAAGGTTTTGGAGATTATTCGAGTGTTCTTCAAGATAGTGTTAGGATTTGTAGGAGCAGTGCTTGGTATTATAGGAGTTGTGCTGGTTGGTGCTTTGATTCTTTTGATCTTCTTTTTAATTTTTGAGCCTGGTGTTCTTAATGGTTTTGCCCCGGATATAATAAGTAACTGGAGTTCATTTTCGCCAGATAAAATGGTACTGATAAGCATATCGTTGCTTTTAATTATCGGTTGTCCGATTTTTTTACTGATATATTGGGCCGTAAAACTTATTTCTGGTAGACGAGATACTCCTCGTACTGCTTCATGGGTTGTGTTAATTCTTTGGATTGCAGGTTTGTTTATGTTCTATAGTGTTGGTGCTAATGCATTTATAAATTTTCACAGGCATCACGATCAAGGATATTCCTTGTTTTGGGATAATGGTGATAAACCTTATGAAGATGAAATAAGAGAATGTGGTTCTTTCAATGCAATTGATTTGTCCGGAAATATAGAACTAGAATTGAGAAATGATTCGACTAAAGATCTAAAGGTTTCGTTTGTAAAAGGATATCTCCCGAGAGTGATAACTAAAGTTGAGAATGGTGTGTTGTATATATACTCAGACGAAGTGTTTCTCTTCCAAAATAAACCGATCAAGGTTTCCGTTTCGTCAGATTCAATCCAGTACTTAACAGCGAAGGGCGCTTGTAAGATAGAAAGCAAATACCCGCTTACTACAAAAGATTTTACACTAAATTTATTAGGTGCGAGTCAGGCAGACTTGGATGTGAATGTAAGCGGAATATTCAAATTAGATGTAAAAGGTGCTTCTAAAGTTGATTTAAGAGGCACAAGCAATATATTTAGTGCAAACGGTATTGGAGCAAGTGACATAAACGCTTACGAACTTAAAGCGAAACAAGTTGATGTTCATGTGGCGGGAGCAAGCCATGCTAAAGTTTTTGCTACAGAATCTATAAAAGCAGAAGCCTTTGGTGCTAGTGAAATAGACTGTAAGGGAAATCCAAAAAACGTGAAGAAATCAGATGGAGGAGCTTCCAGTATAAATATCGAATAGAGAAATTATTTAAAGAGTATTTTATTAAAACCTGTCTGGCTAATTTAAGCCGGACAGGTTTTTTTTATTGACAAATTTGAACTGAAATTTTGGATTTATTTGATCCTGCTTCTTCGGAATAAATATTTATTCCATGTTCTTCTGCGACCAAAATTCCAAAAGAATATCCTAAAAGTTGTCTATTGGCAGAGACTAACCAATATTAACTATCGAATTATTGTTGGCTGTATCCCCCTTGTCTGCTGATGAAAAGTCGACCTTTTTATACCATTTTACATAGCATAAAAGTGTGTGTCCTAAAAATAAATTAATGGAAAAATCTAATTGGCTATTTTAATGAGAAATAAGGAAACGCTTGTCCTAATTTATTCCGCCGATAAATTTGATGGAAGAATCATCAATTTATAACTTAGTAATACAAAATAATCTTTATTTTTTTTTGATTTATAAAAAGTGGGCTTTTAATATATTAAAAATTGACTTTTAAAAATTGAATAGATTTTTGTATAAATTAAGCGAATAAAATTTGTTCGATTTATTAGTTTATTTGAAGGTTCTGATAGTGAAAATAGAAAAAGAGTGCTCTGATTTTTGAGCGTAAATTCATTTCTACATTAGATATTGATGGTAGATGATATATTGAAAATTGAGTTCAATTAGTTTTTTTTGATTTGTTATTGCAATTACATAAATGATAAATAATGTCTTTTGTTGTGAAATAATGCTAAAATCTTAATGCTATATTTTACGTGAAAAATAGTGGCAGAATTATTTTACACTCAGATTTGTGTAAATCATCTGTGTTTATTGCTACACTGTAATGTAGTTTTTACCACATGGAAATGTATCTTAATTTGATTCCTTGTTAATATTCGATAAGCGAGATAATAATTGGCACTCTCTGTCTTAAATTAACAAAATCAATATTTTTTGTTGATAAGACTGATATGTAGTATATATTATAGTTGTCGCAAATTGTGTGTAAAATACTGTTACATAATAATATATATGCATTTTGTATATTCGACCAGTTTTTTGAAACCCTATGAAATAACATTGGCTGTTTAATGAAATTTGTTTTGTTTGCTATAAATGAATTATTAAAATATTATTGTCAGTGAATAATAATTTGAGATATAATTGATGTGACGAAATGAAGTTGTTTAAATTAATATTATTCCTTCTGGTTGCAAATACTGCTTTGGGACAGACCTATTTGTCGTTTAAAGAACGGCCAATAGTGCCTCTATACACTGCTGTTGATAGCTCCGTTACTTCAGTAAATACCACTGTTGTTTCAACAAAAAAAACTTCATATGCCAAAGCGCAATATGTAAAGGCTTCTGCTCCTACAAGTACCTGCGTTAATAATATAGATTTTGAAAACGGTGATTTTACAAACTGGAAATGTTATACGGGTACTGCTAAAACTACCGGAACAACAAATTATGTAACATGGAGCCCAACAACTCCCGTTGTACCAGTAGCTGGTAGACATCAAATAACTTCATCTGCTTCTGGTTTAGATTATTATGGCAATTTTCCCCGACTTTGTCCTTCTGGTGGAAATTACTCAATTCAATTAGGAAATAATTCAACCGGAAGTCAAGCCGAGAAAGTTAGTTGTAGTTTTACCATACCTGCCGATCAGAATAATTTTTCGATTGAGTATTATTATGCAGTTGTGTTCCAAGATCCAAACCACCCTTACGATGAGCAGCCAAGATTTCAGGCTAAAGTTTATGATGCTAATAATAGCTCAAATATTATTTCATGTGCAAGTTACGATTTTACGGCAGCTTCCGGTTTACCCGGATTTAATGTGTCTACAGTTGATCATTCGGTGCTATACAAGCCCTGGTCGGCTGTTACAATTAATTTGTCGGGTTATGCAGGGCATACAGTAATTTTAGAATTTACCACTGAAGATTGTACGTTAGGTCGGCATTTCGGATATGCTTATATTGATGTTAATTCAACATGTACATCTTTATCTAGTTCAGTATCATATTGTCAGGGAAAATCATCATTAACTCTTACTGCACCTTCAGGATATGAAAATTATACTTGGTGGAACAGTGATTATACTCAGCAGTTAGGAACCGGACAAACTGTGACTTTAACGCCTGCGCCGGTTAATAGTGGAGTCGTCAATGTTGATTTGTCTCCTTATTTAGGTTTTGGCTGTAGAGATACTGCTTTTACCAATATAGAAGTCAATTTACCAACAACTTCAGTCACCAATGCTGCCATTTGTCAAGGATCTTCATATCTGTTCAACGGAACAAGCTATAATTCTACAGGAGTCTATACTTATAATACAATTAATGTAAATGGATGTGATAGTACAGCAACATTAAACCTTACTGTAAATCCCTTGCCAAGTGCTAGCATTAGAGGTGCAACTGCCGTTTGTTTGAATGCCGCTTCTCCAAATATTGTTCTCACGGGTATCGGCGGTACCGCTCCCTATACTTTTACATACAATATCAATGGGGGATCTACCCAGACTGTCAGCACTACGATTGGTAATAGTGTTAGCATTTCCGTACCCACGAATAGTCCCGGAAGCCTTAGCTATAATCTGTTGAGTGTGACTGATCACAGCAGTACGAGCTGTTCAAATCCACAATCAGGGACTGCAGTAGTAACTGTTAATCAACCTACTGAATCTACCACCACAGCTTCCATTTGTCAGGGCGAGAGTTATACGTTTAATGGAACGAGCTATACTGCCACCGGAATCTATACCGCCCATTTGATGAATAAAGTAGGTTGTGATAGTTTGGCAACATTGAATCTGACGGTAAAATTACCCAGCGGTTCTACCACCACAGCTTCCATATGTCAGGGTGAGAGTTATTCGTTTAATGGAACGAACTATACCAGCACCGGAATCTATACTGCTCATTTGACCAATAAAGTGGGTTGCGATAGTTTGGCTACATTGAATCTAACGGTAAAATTACCAAGCACTTCTACCAGCACAGCTTCGATCTGTCAGGGCGAAAGTTATTTATTTAATGGAACTAGCTATACTACTACAGGAATCTATACCGCCCATTTGACCAATAAAGTGGGTTGCGATAGTGTTGCTACATTGAATCTAACGGTAAAATTACCAAGCAGTTCGACCACCACAGCTTCCATTTGTCAGGGCGAAAGCTATTCGTTTAATGGAACGAGCTATACTAGCGCAGGAATCTATACCGCTCATTTGACGAATAAAGTAGGTTGTGATAGTTTGGCTACATTGAATCTAACGGTAAAATTACCAAGCAGTTCTACCACCACAGCTTCGATTTGTCAGGGCGGAAGTTATTCATTTAATGGAACGAATTATACTAGCGCAGGAATCTATACCGCTCATTTGACGAATAAAGTAGGTTGTGATAGTTTGGCTACATTGAATCTAACGGTAAAATTACCAAGCAGTTCTACCAGCACAGCTTCGATCTGTCAGGGCGAAAGTTATTTATTTAATGGAACTAGCTATACTACTACAGGAATCTATACCGCCCATTTGACCAATAAAGTGGGTTGCGATAGTGTTGCTACATTGAATCTAACGGTAAAATTACCAAGCAGTTCTACCACCACGGCTTCTATTTGTCAGGGCGAAAGTTATACGTTTAATGGAACGAGCTATACTGCCACCGGAATCTATACCGCCCATTTGATTAATAAAGTAGGTTGCGATAGTACGGCTACGCTCAATCTGACGGTGAAATTACCAAGCAGTTCTACCACCACAGCTTCGATTTGTCAGGGCGAGAGTTATTCATTTAATGGAACGAGCTATAATACTACAGGAATCTATACCGCCCATTTGATTAATAAAGTCGGTTGCGATAGTGTAGCAACATTGAATTTGACGGTAAAATTACCAAGCGCTTCCACCACCACAGCTTCAATCTGTCAGGGTGAAAGTTATTCATTTAATGGAGCAAGTTATGCTAGCAGCGGAATCTATACGGCCCATTTGACGAATAAAGTAGGTTGCGATAGTGTAGCAACATTGAATCTAACGGTAAAATTACCCAGCAGTTCTACCACCACAGCTTCAATCTGTCAGGGTGAAAGTTATTCATTTAATGGAGCAAGTTATGCTAGCAGCGGAATCTATACCGCTCATTTGACGAATAAAGTAGGTTGTGATAGTCTGGCTACATTGAATCTAACGGTAAAATTACCAAGCACTTCCACCACGAATGCTTCTATTTGTCAAGGCGAGAGTTATTCATTTAATGGAACAAGTTATGCTAGCACCGGAATCTATACCGCTCATTTGACCAATAAAGTAGATTGCGATAGTGTTGCTACACTGAATTTGACTGTAAAATTACCCAGCAGTTCTACCACCACAGCTTCTATTTGTCAGGGTGAAAGTTATTCTTTTAATGGAATGAGTTATGCTAGCACCGGAGTCTATACCGCCCATTTGACGAATAAAGTAGGTTGCGATAGTTTGGTAACATTGAATTTGACGGTGAAATTACCAAGCAATTCGACCACAGTTGCTTCGATTTGTCAGGGAGAGAGTTATTCATTTAATGGAACAAACTATGCTAGCACTGGAGTTTATACCGCTCATTTGACGAATAAAGTAGGTTGCGATAGTTTGGCAACATTGAATCTGACGGTGAATCTGCCAAGTGCTTCTACTACAACAGCTTCTATTTGTCAGGGATACAACTATATGTTTAATGGTACTGTCTATAATGCTACCGGAATTTATACCAAGCATTTAGTAAATAAAGTAGGTTGCGATAGCGTGGCAACTTTAGTGTTGACAATGAAAGTACCAACAACATCAAATACCAATGTGGCTATTTGCCAGGGAGACAGTTATGTGTTTAATGGTACAACTTATTCCTCAGCTGGAACTTACACAAAGCATTTGATAAACAAGCAAGGTTGTGATAGTACTGCTATTTTAAATTTGACTATAAAGTTGCCTACCTCTTCAACAACAAATATTTCAATATGTCAGGGAGACTCGTATATTTTTAATGGAACTACTTACACAACAGCAGGTATTTATACCAAGCGTTTTACTAATGCAGTAGGATGTGATAGTACGGCTATACTAAATCTGAGAATTAAATTACCTACAACATCTACTACAACTGCTTCTATTTGTTTGGGTGACTCCTATACGTTTAACGGTGTCTCATACAGCACTACCGGCACATATAGTAATCATTTTATCAACTCGGTAGGTTGCGATAGTACAGCTATTTTAAAACTGAAAGTAAATCTTCCGACGACTTCAACCACTACTGCCTCAATTTGTCAGGGAGATTCCTATCTGTTCTGCGGAGTGGCTTATACCAATGCAGGAACTTATATTGTTCATACCGTTAATGCGGCAGGTTGTGATAGTACGGCTACGTTGAATCTTTCGATTAAATTGCCAAGTAGTTCTACTACAGTTGCTTCTATTTGTCAGGGCGATAGTTATTCATTTAATGGGAAATTATATTCACTTGCAGGAAGTTATGTGGCTCATCTGATTAATAAGGTTGGGTGCGATAGTGCCGCAACATTAGTATTGAACGTAAAAAAGGCAAGTTCATCAACCACCAAAGCCTCCATTTGCCAGGGAGGATCTTATTATTTTAACGGAGTTGCTTATACAAAAACAGGAACTTACCGCAAACATTTAATTAATGCTGCTGGGTGCGATAGTTTAGCTTCGTTGGTTTTAAAGGTAAGCTCACCCACAAGCTCCATAACCAGTTTAACCGTTTGCTCTACCCGATTGCCACTGGTTTGGAATAATATGAAGTATTATGAATCAGGCACGCACACTTGTCCTATTCGTTTTGTTAATGCATCGGGTTGTGATAGTACTGCCTCCTTGGTTTTATCAATAAAAATGCCTACTAGCTCTGTTACCAATGCTACTATTTGTGATGGTGACAGTTATTTTTTCAATGGAATAAACTACTCCAGCGCCGGTACATACAATGCTTATTTAGTTGATGCGATGGGCATTGATAGTACTGCTACATTGAAACTGACGGTTAATCCGACATTTAGTAAACATAACGATGTGTTGCTTATTTCCGGTGATTCTTATTCGATAAACGGACATGAATATAGCCAGTCCGGCAGTTATATCGATGTACTTAAAACCCAGTATGGTTGTGATAGCACGGTTGTTACGAATGTCAACGTGATTGATGTTCCTAATACCATTACTCCAAACGGTGATGGCTATAACGACACGTTTATGAAAGGCTGGCATTCAAAAATATATAACAGAAATGGCATTCTTTTGTATGATGGAGTGGATGGTTGGAATGGTTTATATCGTAATAAACCAGTTTCAAAGGATACCTATTTTTATACTTTGTATTATACAACCCAGTCGAGCACGAAGATAAAAGAAGGCTATTTAATGGTTATCCCGTAAAAGCAATGAGTAATTAAGATGAAGAAAACTATTTTTATTTTAGTATTTAGTTTATTTAGTTTGCTGGCAATTGGTCAATCGAACATTCGGTTGAATAATTACTGGGGTAATGCTCATTACATCAATCCGGCGTCTATTTATGATAAATATCAGGCTGTATTTAGCATGGCTGCACGCAAGCAATGGATTGGAGTAACGGGTGCTCCCATGACCTTTTTCGCTTCGGGCAGTACTTACATCGATAATCTGAATACTCAACTGGGATTAATAGCTGTACAGGATAAAATTGGATATACCTCAATAACTAATCTTGATTTGACCTATGCCTATGCCATAAAACTGCAACGGGACTGGGAATTACACTTTGGAATGGGACTGACCTATCAGAGTTTGAGTTACGATGTGTCTAAGGTTAATTTATCTTCCGATTATGATCCTGAAGCTTATCAAAATCTGTTGACCGAAGATAATTTTAATTCCGATTTAGGAGTGGAGGTGACTAACAAAGCTTTCAAAATTGGTGTTTCGAGTCAAAATATATTTTCGATTTTTTCAACAGACCGAAAATATCAAACTAATACGAATTTCTTGTATACACGTTACAGACAGATTTCAAATAACGTCGTCGATTTTGGTCTTGGAGTGTGTGGAATTCAGTATTCCAACATGTATCAGGCAGAGTTTAATATAACGGGCTATTTTAAGGTAGGTCAACGATCTGGATTGTCAGAAACTCCCGATTTATTTGATGTCGGATTGCTTTACCGCACCAAAAGTGAAGTTGGTATAATTTTAGGGATCGATTTAAGTGAATCCATTCATTTATCCTACAGTTATGATTATAATGTGAGTGGTCTCAATCGAAATTCCGTAGGAACCAATGAAATAATGATTACGTATAATCTGTCCAGAAAACCGATGTGTCATAATTGCTGGTGGTAAGCTTTATCCCCTTTTGAATTAAGTGAGCTAACCGAATTAAAATAGAAATCCCGCTTTACGGAAGTAAAGCGGGATTTCTATTTTATCGAGTATATCTTATTCTTCTGTGCTTATTGCCTGACATGTACAAATCAGGTTTCTGTCGCCGTAAGCATTATCTACTCTCGCTACGTTTACCCAAAATTTATTTTCGGCAACCCATGCAGTTGGATACGCTGCTTTAGTACGACTGTATGAATGATTCCATTCGTCTGAAACAATGCTGTATTCCGGATGCGGAGAATTCAAGAGAACATTATCAGTTTTATCAGCAGTGCCATTTTCGACTTCTTTTATTTCATCGAAAATTTGTAACATTGCGTCTGCAAAACGATTGAGTTCTGCTAACGATTCACTTTCCGTAGGCTCTATCATTAACGTCCCATGAACAGGAAAAGATAAAGTTGGAGCATGAAATCCATAATCCATGAGTCGTTTTGCGATATCAGTTTCTGTTACGCCTGAAGTGGCTTTAAAATTACGTGCTTCAAGAATTAATTCATGACCAACACGACCGTTTTCGCCGGTATAAAGCACACCATAACTGTCCTTGAGTCTCGCCGCTAGATAATTGGCATTTAGTATGGCAATTTTAGTTGAATGTGTCAGACCTGCTTCGCCCATCATGCGAATATATCCGTAAGTAATGGCAGTTACACTGGCGCTTCCGTAAGGTGCAGCCGATACGGTGTTTTTTCCGTAAGTTTTGCTTGGTAAAAATGCCGCAAGGTGCTCAGCCACACAAATAGGACCCACGCCGGGACCTCCACCGCCATGAGGAATTGCAAACGTTTTGTGCAGATTGAGATGGCAAACATCTGCTCCAATGGTTCCAGGGTTAGTTAACCCAACCTGAGCATTCATGTTGGCACCATCCATATACACTTGACCTCCATTGGCGTGTATGGCTTCGCACATGTCTTTGATGCGTTCCTCGAAAATACCATGCGTAGAAGGGTAGGTAATCATACAGCCTGCCAGTCTGTCTTTGTTAGCTTCAGCCTTTTCTTTCCAGTCATTCCAGTCGGTATTTCCTCCTTCGTCACATTTTACAACCACTATTTTAAATCCGGCCTGAGCGGCACTGGCAGGATTTGTTCCGTGTGCCGAAGCCGGAATCAGAAGTGTGTCGCGTTGTGTTTCGCCTTTCGATTTGAAATGTTCTCGAATAACCATGAGCCCGGTATATTCACCTGCTGCACCCGAATTGGGCTGGAGACTGCATGCCGCAAATCCGGTTATTGATGTAAGGTATTTTTCTAATTCTGAAATCATCTCATTGTAACCTTCAGTTTGATCGGCAGGCGCCAATGGATGTATTCCGCCAAACTCAGGACGACTCATGGGTAACATTTCTGAGGCTGCATTCAGCTTCATAGTACATGATCCGAGAGAAATCATGGAATGTGTAAGTGAAATATCGCGTCGTTCCAGTTTCTTGATATAACGCATCATTTCAGTTTCGCTGCGATATAAATTGAACACTTCGTTAGTCAGGTATGGCGTTGAGCGTTCAAAACTTTCATCGAAAGATCTTAAATTTTCAAGGTCTTCTTCTGACGCATACACAGCGGCATTATTCACCGAGGTGGCAAAAATCTCAATCAATGTGTTTACATCATCAATATCGGTTGTTTCGTCAAAGCTGATACCTATTTCGCCTGTTTCGAAATAGCGGAAATTGACTTCGTAATCCAATGCAATAGCTTTCAAATCTTCAACCGAAACTTCTTCAGGCAAACTGATTTTCAATGTGTCGAAAAAGCTTTCGTTTTCCTGAGTATATCCATAAACCGGTAATATCTCATTAATATAAGTGGCTATGGCATGTATGCGTTGCGAAATGGCTTTAATACCTTCGGCACCATGATAGACGGTGTACATTCCTGCCATAGAAGCCAATAGCGCCTGGGCTGTACAAATATTTGATGTTGCTTTTTCTCTTTTTATATGTTGCTCGCGGGTTTGCAATGCCATTCGCAGTGCTGTTTTGCCGTTGGCATCTTTACTTATACCAATAATACGTCCCGGCATGTCGCGTTTAAATTCGTCGCGGGTAGCGAAATAAGCAGCTGATGGACCACCGAATCCCATAGGTATTCCCCAACGTTGAGTGGAACCAAAAACAATATCAGCTCCCCATTCTCCCGGAGGAGTTAATAGGGCTAAGCTCAGAATGTCGGCATCTACAGCCACTTTTGCACCTATAGCGTGCGCTTCGGCTACAAAGTCGGAATAATTCTCGATATTTCCGTTTGCGTTAGGATACTGAACGATAGCACCAAAGTTCTTTGAAGTAAACTTGTAAGTGGAAAAATCTCCGATTTCAAGTTTGATGCCTTGCGCTTCGGCACGCGTACGAAGTACAGCCAGAACAGATGGGAAAGTAGCCTGATCTACAAAAAGAATATTTGCTTCATTTTTCACCTGTTCTCTGCTGCGAAGATTCAGCATCATGGTGGCAGCCTCGGCGGCGGCAGTTGCTTCATCTAGCAACGAAGCATTAGCCAATGGCATTCCGGTGAAGTCAGAAACTGCAGTTTGAAAATTAAGCAAAGCCTCTAACCGACCCTGAGAAATTTCGGCCTGATAGGGTGTATAGGATGTATACCACGAAGGATTTTCGAATATATTTCGCTGTATTACGGCAGGTAGACAGGTATCATACCAGCCTTGTCCGATATACGAAGTGAAGAGTTTGTTTTTCGATGCAATATCGGCAATATGTTCTGCATATTGGCGCTCGGTAAGCGGTTCAGGCAGTACTATTGCTTCTTTTAACCGGATAGAAGCGGGTATTGTTTGATCGATTAGCTCATCGATACTTTTTGCTCCAACAGCTTGAAGCATAAATGCTTCATCTTGTTCAGAAACGCCTATGTGGCGGGCTTTCAACAAGTCTTTCATAAGGGATATTTTTTTTGTTTTTGTGCCCCAAAAGTAGTTTTTTCTTTTCGGAAAATAGCTAAGAATCAGCTAAAAGATTTCAACATTAAGAGAGTTTTCGTGTCAAATTTCAAGTTGAAAGATTTCTGTTGTATTATTTATAAATAGTAGATAAAAACACTTGTTTTTATTCATTTTCTAATGTGCATATAAACCAATTGAATAATAAATTGTTTATTAAGATGTGAATTCAAACCATATTAGTGCCACAAATTTTCTTTAGGATTAAAGTTAAGAGTCATGCTTCGAGATATCAGAAAACAATATTTTTTTTCTTCGTTAGATGAGAGTAATGTGTTGCCTAATCCATTTGACCAGTTTGAAACATGGCTTCAGGATGCCATAGAAAGTGATCAGTTGGAACCTACTGCTATGATTCTTTCCACAGTTGATGAACACTTACAATCCCATTCGAGGGTGGTTTTACTCAAGGAACTTACGCTTGAAACTTTTATATTTTATACCAACTACGAAGGTCATAAAGCTCAACAAATGGCTTTAAATAACAGAGTTTCATTGGTCTTTTTTTGGCCTGCACTCGAAAGACAGGTTCGGGTTGAAGGTGTAGTGGAGAAAATCAGTGAGGTGCTATCCACTTCGTATTTTAAATCCCGTCCTGTGGACAGTCAGCTGGGTGCATGGGCTTCTCCACAAAGTCAACTTATCCGTTCAAAAGATTTTTTAGAAAAACAGTTTCAGTATTATCAGCAAAAATTTGGTAAAGAGATACCTAAGCCGCCGCATTGGGGTGGGTATGCTGTAAAACCAACAGCCATTGAATTTTGGCAAGGCAGACCGAACCGGTTGCATGATCGGTTGTTGTTTACCAGGGAAGCTGATGAATGGAAAATCTCACGGTTGGCACCGTAATTAGTTGGCAATTGATAGTTGATAATTGATAATTGTCTTTATAATCAGTGGTTTAGGATTTGAATTTCAGATTCTGATACATTTAGAGTATCTTTGTCACAAATTCTGTCAACTATCAACTGTCAACTATCAACTGCAATAATGACTTTTACCGACTTTAATATTAACTCACCGCTTCTCAATGCCCTTTCAGACTTGGGATTGACTCAACCTACCACGATTCAGGAAAAAGCTTATCCAGTAATTATGTCCGGTAAGGATATGGTGGGAATAGCGCAAACAGGAACCGGAAAGACTATAGCTTACCTGCTGCCTTGTCTGCGTCAATGGAAATTTACGAAAGAAAAACATCCTCAGATTTTAATAGTTGTTCCTACTCGTGAACTTGTTATTCAGGTTGTTGAACAGGTTGAAAAACTGACCACTTATATGAGTGTTCGGGTAGTGGGAGTCTATGGAGGTGTAAATATGATTCGTCAGACTCCGCTGGTTGTAGCCGGTGTGGATGTTTTGGTTGCCACTCCCGGTAGATTATTGGATTTGGCGCTCAATGGTAGCCTGAAGCTCAAATCGATTAAACGATTTGTGATTGATGAGGTGGATGAAATGCTGAATCTGGGATTTCGTCCTCAGTTGGTTCGCATTATCGACTTGTTGCCAACAAAACGTCAGAACCTGATGTTTTCAGCGACTATTTCGGAAGAGCTAAAAGATTTGGTTCACGATTTCTTTGTTGAACCACTTGAAATTGAAGCTGCTCCAACCGGTACGCCACTTGAAAATATCAAACAGATTGGATTCCGTGTACCAAACTTCTACACCAAGGTGAATATGTTGGAATTCTTGCTGAACAATCATCCTGAATTTTCCAAGGTGCTGGTGTTTACTTCTACGAAGAAACTCGCTGACGCTTTGTATGATGAGATTGCCTCAAAGTTCCCTGGTCAGTTTGGTTTGATTCACTCTAATAAGAGCCAGAATAACCGTTTTGAATCCATGAGAGGTTTCAAGGAAAGTGAATATAGAGTGTTGATTGCTACGGATATTGTGGCTCGTGGTTTGGATATTTCGGATGTATCGCACGTGGTTAACTTCGATGTTCCAGAAGTTCCGGAGAATTATATGCACCGTATAGGCCGAACCGGACGTGCTGATAAAAAAGGCGTTGCATTGACTTTTATCACCAAAGCCGACAAAGAATACCGTGAAGCGATAGAGGCGCTGATGAATAAAAAAATTCCGATGACAGCCATGCCCGAAGAAGTGGAGGTGTCAAAAGAGCTGACCTTGGATGAAATGCCGCAAGTGACTATGAAAAATACGCTGGTAAAACTTCCCAAGAAAGAAGAAGGAGGGGAGGCTTTTCATGAGAAAAAAGATAAGAACAAAAAAGTAAATATGAAGGTACGCCGGGCGGCTGCCATGAAAATAAAATATAAGAAGCCCAAAACTAGAGGACAGAAGACTAAATAGTTAGTAGTCGGTAGGTTTTTAGACTGTAGTACCAAGTATAACACAAAACAGGCTATCTCTATACGAGATAGCCTGTTCTGTTTTTAGGCGTAAAGGTTTAAAACCTTTGCTCTTAATTTTAATCTCTCAATGCAGCTTGTGCAGCAGCCAAACGGGCAATAGGTACGCGGAATGGTGAGCAACTTACGTAATTCAATCCAACCCGATGGCAGAACTCAACAGATGATGGTTCACCGCCATGTTCACCGCAAATACCGACTTTTAGACTTGGGTTTACTGCCCGCCCATTCTCAGTGGCCATTTTTACTAATTGACCCACACCGTTTTGATCCAGTACCTGGAACGGATCGGCTTTCAGAATCTTCTTTTCGAGATAAATTGGCAAGAACGAAGCAATATCGTCGCGCGAGTAACCAAAGGTCATCTGAGTCAGGTCGTTAGTACCAAATGAGAAGAACTCAGCAGTGGCGGCTATTTTAGCTGCTGTAAGAGCTGCCCGCGGAATCTCAATCATTGTTCCCACTTTAAACTCTATGCTGTCACCTTTTTCTGCGAAGAGTTTAGCGGCCGTTTCGCGGATGATAGTATCTTGCTCGATAAACTCGAATTTAATACCTACCAGCGGAACCATAATTTCAGGAATAACTTTGATACCTTTTTTCTTCAGTGCCAGTGCTGCGCCCAAAATAGCGCGGGTTTGCATTTCGGTAATTTCAGGATAAGTGTTTCCCAGACGACATCCGCGGTGACCCAACATTGGGTTTTGTTCGTGAAGCGAATCAACACGTTGTTTGATAACTTTTATCGAAACGCCCATAGCCTCTGCCATCTCACGTTGTCCTTTTTCATCGTGCGGTACAAACTCGTGCAACGGTGGGTCAAGCAAGCGGACCGTAACCGGGCAACCGGCCATGGCTTCGAAGATACCTTCAAAGTCGGCTTCCTGATAAGGAAGGATTTTAGCCAATGCTATACGACGACCAGCTTCGTCTTCGGCCAAAATCATTTCACGCATGGCTTTAATTTTTTCACCTTCGAAGAACATATGTTCTGTGCGGCAAAGTCCGATACCGGTAGCTCCGAATTTACGGGCAACCTGAGCATCGTGAGGTGTATCGGCATTGGTGCGAACAGTCATTCGGGTATGTTTATCAGCCAATGTCATTAATTCGGCAAAGTCTGCATCCAATTCAGCTTCCATTGTAGCCACTTTTCCTAAGAAAATGTCACCGGTAGAACCGTTCAATGAAATATAATCGCCTTCTTTTACAACCAATCCATCCACTTCCATGGTTTTGGTTGTATAATCAATTTTCAATGTGCCGGCTCCTGAAACGCAACATTTACCCATACCGCGAGCCACAACGGCAGCGTGCGAAGTCATACCGCCACGGGCAGTCAGAATTCCCTGAGCAGCAGCCATACCGGCTAAGTCTTCGGGCGAAGTTTCCACACGAACCATAATTACTTTTTCGCCACTGGCAGCCCAATCGGCAGCATCATCGGCGTTGAACACCACGCGACCTGAAGCAGCTCCGGGCGAAGCAGCCAGTCCTTTAGCTATAAGTTTGGCTTCTTTCAGTGCTTTTTTATCGAAAACAGGGTGAAGTAATTCATCCAAGCGGATAGGATCAACGCGCAGAATTGCAGTTTTTTCGTCAATCATTCCCTGACGAAGCATATCCACGGCAATTTTTACCATGGCAGCACCCGTACGTTTTCCGTTGCGGGTTTGCAAGAACCACAGTTTACCTTCTTGTACGGTAAATTCCATGTCCTGCATATCTTTGTAGTGATTTTCGAGTTTGGTTTGAATAGCATCCAGTTCTTTGTAAATAGCTGGCATAGCTTCTTCCATCGAAGGATAGTTGGCCAAACGGTCTGCCTCCGATATTCCGGCTAATTTAGCCCAACGTTGCGAACCTTCTTTGGTAATTTGTTGTGGTGTACGGATTCCAGCTACCACATCTTCGCCCTGCGCATTAATCAGGTATTCGCCAACAAACTGATCTTCGCCTGTTGCAGCATCGCGACTAAAGCAAACACCTGTTGCTGAAGTATTTCCCATATTGCCAAAAACCATCGATTGAACGCTGACAGCAGTTCCCCATTCGGCAGGTATGCCTTCCATTTTGCGGTATAAAATTGCACGGTCGTTCATCCACGAATCGAACACGGCACATACTGCGCCCCAAAGTTGTTCGTAAGCAGAATCCGGAAAATCTTTTCCGGTTTGCTTTTTTACAGCAGCTTTAAATTTTGCAACCAGCTCTTTCAGGTCGTTTACATTAAGCTCTGTATCCAGCTTTACGCCTTTTTCTTCTTTTACGTGTTCTATTATTTCTTCAAAAGGATCTATATCATTTTTATTGACAGGCTTCATGCCCAGTACCACGTCACCATACATTTGTACAAAGCGGCGGTACGAATCCCAAACAAAGCGGGGGTTTCCTGTTTTGCGGGTCAGTCCTTCCACCACTTCGTCGTTTAAACCAAGATTTAAAATGGTATCCATCATCCCCGGCATAGAAGCGCGTGCTCCCGAACGTACCGAAACTAGTAGCGGATTTTCTACATCGCCGAATTTTGAATTCATCAAAACCTCAACTCCGGCCAAAGCTTTTTCTACTTCAGGTTTTAATAATGCCACCACCTGATCTTTACCCAGGCTGTAATACTCCGAACAAACGTCGGTAGTAATAGTGAAACCGGGAGGAACAGGCACTCCAATTAAATTCATTTCTGCGAGATTTGCTCCCTTTCCTCCGAGCAAGTTTTTCATGTCTGCTTTACCTTCGGCTTGTCCGTTGCCAAAGGTATAGACTCTTTTTGTGTTACTCATATTAGATTTTTATTAGAAAATTGGTTATGTGATTTCCTTTTTAAGAATGGCAAAGTTAGTTTTTTTTATGAAAAACAAAACTCAAAATCGTTTTTTTTTGATAAATGTAAGCTATGCAACATTATTTAACTGTTCGTATGGAGTCAAAATTTTGTACAAGTCTTCTTACTTATATTTCAATTGAATGAAAATAAGTGTATTAATTGCAGTTTGTTTTTATTCAAAGCCTGATTAATATGCCCAGATTTATACTTGTCGCTGACAAAATGATAAAACTAGCAGTTTTGCATCAGAATTAGTCAAACTTTTCTCTGTATAGGAAATATAACTGCTTGTTACATGAAAATCTGACAGTGTTGAAATTCTGAATTCTGACTTATTGTCTTGAATTTAAGCTGTTTTAGTGCTATAACAAGACATTTCTTGTAATTTGAAGACATTGGTCGCATATTTGAGCGGAACAGGCAAAACGGATCTGTATTTTAAAAAGAAATTGATTTAGAATTAAAAAACAAAACTATGAACTTAAATAACTTTACGCTGAAATCTCAGGAAGCTGTACAGGAAGCTGTTGAACTGGTACAAGCTAATGGTCAGCAGGTAGTAGAAACTCCTCACTTGTTCAAAGCAGTAGTCCATAAAGGTGAGGACATAACAAAATTTTTATTCGGTAAGTTGGGCGTTAATGCTTCGGCGCTTGAAGCTGTTGTTGATAGCCTGATAGCCGGTTTACCGCGGGTGTCCGGTGGTGAGCCTTACCTGAGCAGAGAGACCAACGCCGTGTTACAAAAAGCTACGGCGCTTTCATCCAAGGCCGGTGATCAGTTTGTGTCGTTGGAGTATTTACTCTTAGCGCTTATAGCCGAAAGAAATGCAATGACCAAGGTGCTCAAAGATGCCGGATTATCAGAATCTGAATTACAAAAAGCCATTATGGAACTCCGAAAAGGAGCGAAAGTAGATTCGGCTACAGCCGAAGAAAGCTATAATGCGCTGAACAAATACGCCATTAACCTCAACGAACAAGCACGTGCCGGTAAGCTGGATCCTGTGATTGGGCGTGATGAAGAAATCCGTCGGGTGCTTCAGATATTGAGCCGTCGTACCAAGAATAATCCTATTTTGATAGGTGAGCCTGGTGTGGGTAAAACCGCCATTGCCGAAGGGCTTGCACATCGTATTGTTCGCGGCGATGTACCTGAAAACTTGAAATCGAAACAGATTTTCTCGCTCGATATGGGTGCGTTGATTGCCGGTGCTAAATACAAGGGTGAGTTTGAAGAAAGACTGAAAGCCGTAGTGAATGAAGTGATCAAAGCCGATGGTGAAGTGATTCTGTTCATTGACGAAATTCATACCTTGGTGGGAGCGGGCAAGAGCGATGGAGCCATGGATGCTGCCAACATACTGAAACCCGCACTGGCACGTGGTGAGCTGAGGGCTATCGGTGCAACTACGCTGGATGAATATCAAAAGTATTTTGAAAAAGATAAGGCGTTAGAACGTCGTTTTCAGCTTGTAACTGTAGATGAACCGGATGTACCGAGTACCATTTCCATTTTACGTGGACTGAAGGAACGTTATGAAAATCACCACAAAGTGAGAATCAAAGATGATGCAATCATCGCTGCGGTGGAACTATCGAGCCGGTATATTACCAATCGGTTTTTGCCTGATAAAGCCATCGACCTGATGGACGAAGCGGCTGCCAAACTCCGGCTAGAGGTGGATTCTGTGCCCGAAGAACTGGATATTATCGACCGTAACATTAAACAGTTGGAGATAGAACGAGAAGCCATCAAGCGCGAAAACGATACCCGTAAACTGGCTCAGCTCAACGAGGAAATTGCCAACCTGAAAGAAGAGGGTAAAGAGATGCGTGCCAAATGGTCGAGCGAAAAGCAGCTGATAGACGGTATTCAGCAAACCAAGGTAGACATTGAAAACCTGAAATACGAAGCCGACAAGGCTGAACGCAACGGCGACTACGGACTGGTGGCGGAAATTCGTTACGGAAAGATAAAGGCTGCCGAGGAACAGATAGCTCAGCTGCAAACCAAACTGGCTGCTATGCAGGGAGCACACGCTCTGATAAAAGAGGAGGTGGATAGCGAAGACATAGCCGATGTGGTAAGTCGCTGGACAGGCATTCCGGTAAAGAAAATGCTGCAAAGCGAAAAAGATAAATTGCTGCATCTGGAAGACGAGCTGCACAAGCGTGTGGTGGGTCAGGAGGAAGCGATAGCTGCGGTTTCGGATGCTGTACGTAGAAGTAGGGCAGGACTGCAAGACCCTAAGCGACCTATCGGTTCGTTTATATTCCTTGGTACTACCGGTGTGGGTAAAACCGAGCTGGCTAAAGCGCTGGCCGAATACCTGTTCGATGACGAAAACATGATGACGCGTATCGATATGAGTGAGTATCAGGAGAAATTCTCCGTTACCCGTCTGATAGGGTCGCCTCCGGGATATGTGGGCTACGATGAAGGTGGGCAGCTGACCGAAGCCATACGACGCAAACCGTATTCGGTCGTGCTTTTCGATGAGATAGAAAAGGCACATCCCGACGTGTTCAACGTGCTGCTGCAAGTGTTGGACGACGGACGTTTGACGGATAACAAAGGCCGGTTGGTGAACTTCAAAAACACTATTATCATTATGACTTCGAACATCGGGTCGTCGCTGATACAGGAAAGTTTTGAAGGAATGACCGATAAAAATCAGGCTGAAATTGTCGAGAGAACCAAGCTGCAGGTATTCGAACTGTTGAAACAAACCATTCGTCCTGAGTTTTTGAACCGTATTGACGAACTGGTGATGTTTGCGCCGCTCAACGAAACACAGATTGAAGAAATTGTTCGTTTGCAGATTTCGATTATACAGCATACGCTTGCGGGCAACGGTGTACAACTGGAGCTGACCGAGGCTGCCGTGCAGTATATAGCTGCTGAAGGTTTCGATCCTCAATTTGGAGCGCGCCCGGTGAAACGTGCCATACAGAAATATGTCCTTAACGACTTGAGCAAACAGCTTATTGGCGGAGCGGTACATGCCGATCAAACCATAGTGGTAGATTACGACGGAACACGGTTGGTGTTTGGAAATAAATAATCGTAGAGACGCAATACTTTGCATCTCTAACCTACACGCACGGCCGTGCGTCTCTATAAGAATAAACAAACAACCCCGAATGAGATTCATTATTCGGGGTTATTTGCTATTGTAAAAAGAAGAATAATAGCAGATAAAATCCATAAGAATAATCTTAAATAGGCCTTATGTCGGATTTTTGCATTCATTCTCCGTATTTTGATACTTCGGGTACTGTTTGCTAACTGTAATTTTGCAGCATAGAAATTAATAATCGTATTTAGTAATAACAAATAAAAACAAATCGTATGAAAAAGATTCTTTTTAGCATTTTAGCATTGTCATTGTCATTGGTAGCTTCGGCTCAACAATCGTGGTCGAACGACCCTATGCACTCTCGTTTAGGTTTTGTGGTGAAACACCTTACCATTTCTGAAATAAGCGGACAGTTTAGTAATTTCACTGTCAAAGTAAAAACAACTAAGCCTGATTTTATGGATATGAAGGTAAGTGTAGTTGCCAAAACCGCCAGTATCTCTACCGGAGTTGAAATGCGCGATAACCACCTGAAAACTGCAGATTTCTTTGATGTGGAAAAATATCCTGAGCTGACATTCGAAAGCACTTCATTGAAAAAGATTTCGGATAAAAAGTTTGCTCTGAAAGGTAACCTTACGTTGCATGGCGTGACTAAAGTGGTGACGCTGAATGTGACTTACTTCGGTACTGTTGTAAATCCAATGAACCAGAAAAGTACTTCCGGATTTCATATTACTGCAACGGTTAAGCGCTCGGACTTTGGTATTGGACCTAAATTTCCTGAAGCTGTGGTTAGCGACGTAATTAGAATTGTAGCTGATGCCGAATTTAGCAAGGAATAATCGCTCTAACTTTATCACACAAAAATGCAAACGCTGTTTTAGAGTGTTTGCATTTTTTGTTTTTGGTTGTTTGACGTAATACCTAAAACAATGAAGGCTCATTGGTTTTTCCGGCCTCTTCGGTAATTCCGTTGTGAAAATTGCAGACTGCGCTCATCACGCAACTGTCGCACTTAGGGTGGGAGGGACGGCACACTTCGCGACCCATAAACGAAATAGCCATTCCAATATCGTTCCAACGCTCGCGCGGTACGATGGACATAAGCTGTTTTTCTATCTTCTCCGGCTGTGTGCCGGTAGCTATTCCTATTCGTGGAGCAACACGTACCACGTGCAGGTCCACTATAACCCCTTCGGCTTCGTTGCCCGATTCGCGAATAATCACATTGGCCGATTTTCGCCCGATACCGGGCAGCTTAGTAAGCTCAGACATCGTGGTAGGTATGTTATCGTCATCGCCTACCTGCTGCGCCAGTTTCACCAGCCAGCCTGCTTTATTCCCAAAGTTGCGAACCGTGCTGATGTGTTGATGCAATTCTTCCGCACTTGCTTTTGCCAAACTGTTTATAGATGGATAAGCTTCGAAAAAAGCCGAAGCCAGTTCGTTGATGTGCTTGTCCGAATCCTGTGCCGAGAGTATCACCAACACTAATAATTGATAACGGCTTTTATAATCGAGTGGATGCTTGCGGTTAGCGTATTGTTGCATCAATAGTTCCAGATGTTCTTGCCAGTTTTGTTTCATGATAGGTTGGTCGTATTTGTTTTACAAATATATCAACAGTTTTCGATATTCAACAGTTTATATAAGGTAATAAAAAAAAGAAGCTCATTTCTGAACTTCCTTTCTTTTCCTGAGATAAATGGGAATCTAGTTTTTGTACCATTTATCCACCATTTTCTTCATATAAGCAAGGCTACCCTTGGCCAAATCTTCCGAGTTATATTTGGACGGTCTCCACAGTGAGGTAGGTCCAACCAGCTCTTTAATTTCCGAAGAAAAGTTTTCAAGCACCAATGGTCCCTGGTAGTTAATTTCAGCTAGTCCACGGAATAAATCATCCCAATGAACGTTGCCTTCGCCCAGCATACCGCGGTCACTTTCTGTGATGTGCAGATGTTTCAATCGGTTGCCGGCATTAATAATCGGGTTGTAGAAGTTGGGTTCTTCGATGTTCATGTGGAAGGTGTCCAAATGCACCCCGATATTGTCGGTTCCGATAGAATCTATCATTTCCAACACCTCTTCAGCGGCAGTAAATACATAGCTTTCGTAGCGGTTAATCGGCTCCGGAGCAATGGTGATATTGCGCTCACGGGCATAAGCAGCTACTTCGGCAAATATCTGTTGAACGATGAGGCGTTCTGCATTTGTACACGGTTGACCTGTAAACTGACCAATAGCAGAATGTAGCACACCACCCAGAAAATCGCCATCCATTTCAGCCACTTTGTCGATAGCTGCTTTCATAATGGCTGTTGCTTTTTCGGGATAAACCGGTAAATGGCAATTGGCAGGTAAATTCAAGGTACATCTTCCGACAATACCGTAATTGTCGAGTTGTTTTTTTACAGTTTTTGTATCGATATTCAACGATGCAGGCAAAATAATTTCCAGCATATCGAAACCGTATTCCGCTGTTTTCCCAATAGCATAAAGTCCTCCTTCTGGGCTCCAGCCGGGAATAAATGATAATATTGTTGTTCCAAATATAGGCATAATGGTATGTTTTTAAATGTAAAATGTAAAATGTGGAAAGGAAAAACTATGAACTGATCACTGTTAACTGATCACTGTAAACTGATTAAAACAGCCACCATTCCGTTTTTACCCCGATATAGGTTCCCCAACGGTTTTGGTTGATTTGCAGATAGGGTGAATAATGGTTGTTGCGTGCATAATCGTTGTAACGGGCTGCCGAAAATACGAGACGAATGTGTGGTCTGCACCACGGGTCGCGTTTGCCAAGTGCTGCAATAGTGGGTGCAAAGGAGAATTTCCACATACCGGCTTCCGGATTGTCGCCATCTTTTCGTGTAGCGTAGTGTGCTTCTCCAATCAGGTGTAACCAATCGGTGGCATAATACAACAGCCTACCGCCGATAACAATATCCCGTTTTCGATTATACATTTGGGTGCCATTAAAGTATGTATCCATATTGGAACCTGATGAACCGCCATGACTTTGGGTGAATACACCATAACCATTTACACTTAAGTTTCTCGACAGGTTCAACAGAAAATGTTCCACCGTGGTAAACGAGTATGCACGAGTATATTTACCATTTGCATCCGGCGGACCATAGGTTGCCCATGTCCATGTATTTCCATTATCACCACCATTGGCTATTCCGGTTCCGTATCGAACCGCAAATTGATTGAATGAGCCGGGTAGGGGAGTCTTTAGCGGATTGTTGAACTTTATTCCTGCCACCCAACCGTGGTCTGCAGCATACGCTCTCGATGCATTTTGTGACGATGCCGGTACGGAGTGAAATTCACCCAATAGTTTAATCACGCTTCCATCGTTGAACTTAAAGCGGTGCTCAGCTATCCAAACCATTCGCTGGCGAATAGCAGGATTGCTGGCTCCTGCAACGGTAACAGCGTAATTATAAGGATACACACCGGCAGAATCTGTAGATGCAGGCATCAGTAACGAAAGTTCGGTGGTTTTATAGCTTACGCCGAATCCCTGAGCCGAATGATCATCGAAATAGAAATAGTCGCAAATGTGAATGTCATCGTACCGGCGAAAGCGAACTCCTGCCCATGCAGACCATCGGCTACCCATAATATTGCGTGCTTCAATGTAGGTTTCGGGTAGAATTATGGTCAACCCTTTATCTGTGCGGGTGCTGGTATTACCCATAAACTGCCCGTTAGCCGAATACATACCTAACCGCACCTGAAAAGTGACGTTGGTACTGTCTTCTCCGTTGAGTTTGGGCGTAAAATGTATGGCAGGTAATATATCCATATAATCATTTTGCTCCATACGTCCTGCTAAAGAGCCTTGCCCCGATAGATTCAGCGGCTTCCATTGTGTACCTTCTCCGTTTGGCGATAACCCAACACCTATACGTCCGGTTGTTCCCAACGAAAAGTTGGTGTTGGTTATTACCACTTGCGAAAAAACGCAGGTAGGAAATATACAAATCAATAATATAATAAGTGTGTTTCTCATGGCATTGCCTGTTTAATCGTTTAAACAAAGAACTAAAAAAATTATTAACTTTGTAGTTGAAGTTTCCAGATAGTCAAATAATCCAGATAATAATCCGTTTGCCGATATGTGATTTTATTAATCAATGGCTTCTGTTTTTTCTTTGTAACCTTTAATGCCGTAATAAGCTACCACAGTAAAACATATTAATGGAACCACAATTGCTTTCCCTATGCCGAAATGAACTGAAGCCAATCCCATGATAGGTGTAATCAACGCGCCACCGATGATGGCCATAACCAATACTGATGCAGCTAGTTTGGTATGCTCACCCAAATCCCGTATTCCCAATGAGAAAATAGTAGGATACATGATCGACATAAAGAAACTGGTACCAACCAATGCCCAAAGTCCGATTGTGCCGGGAAATGCCAGTGCAACACTGATTAAGCATATATTAATAGCAGCATAAATCCAAAGCAAATTATGTCCTTTAAATTTTTTCATCAACGCAGTTCCAATAAAACGACCGACTGTAAATACTACAAGTGAGATAGTAAGGAAATTGGCTGCGGTTTTTTCAGGAGTTCCGGGAATAGTGCCTTGTATGTAGCGGATTAAAAAGCTCCAGATACAAACCTGTGCCCCTACGTAAAAAAACTGAGCCATAACAGCTTGTTTGAAATGCCGTTTTGCAAAAATGAATTTAAGAGTTTGTCTGGTGGTTGAAGTTCCATGTGCTTCTTCGTCTTTCACAACGGGAAACTTCGTAATCAGAATAACCAGTGCAGCTATGATAATCACTATTCCAATGATTAAATATGGAGTCTGAACGGCATGTACTTCCGACGAATAATAAGCCTTTACAGCTTCCGGCGACATTTTGGCCAACTGATCTTTGGTGTGTTCAACGCCCGAAAGGATGAAATTTTGGCCAATAAGAATTCCTGTTATACAACCGATTGGATTAAATGACTGAGCCAGATTCAAACGCATGGTGGCAGTTTCGGGACTACCCAAAGCCGATACATAAGGATTGCCGGCTGTTTCTAAAAATGTAAGACCTGAAGCAATAACAAAAAGTGCAACCAAAAAGAAGCTATACGACGCATTTTCGGCGGCAGGATAAAATAGTAAAGCGCCTGTAGCAAATAAGAAAAGACCGATGACAATACCTGTTTTGTAATTAAACCGACGCATGATGAGTGAAGCAGGGATAGCCAGTGAAAAATAGCCAAGATAAAAAGCCGATTGTACGAGACCTGATTCAAAATCTGTTAGTACAAAGGTTTTTTTGAACTGTTGGATGAGAATGTCGTTAATACTACCGCCCATTCCCCACATAAAGAATAAACTGACAATAAGAATTAAAGGAAGCACGTAACTGTTCGTTTTTTGTGCAGTGCCTGAAGTTGTTGTTTCAACATCGACCGACTTAACTGATGTTGCATTTGTTGTTTGCATAATAATTAGATTTTATTGGTTTGTTATGAAGTTTGTTTTTGGAAAATATAAGATTCAAGTTTTGCAATATCATAGGCTGGACATGCTCCTTCGTGCGAAGCTACAAAGGCTCCTAGTCCGGTGGCGTAGATCATGCATGTTTCAGGCGATTCGCCTTCAAATTTCTTTGCTAAAAATGCCGCTAAGAATGAGTCACCGCTTCCACAGGTATCTGCTACTTGTACTTTGAAGGCAGGGAATGAGTATGATATTGATTTTGTGTAATAGCTTGCACCTTCTGCACCTTTGGTGACGATTACTTCATCGATATTGAATTCATTCTGTAAAAATCGAACTGAAGCTTCTTCGTCAAATTTGTTATTGGAAAACCAGGTGATGATTAATCCCAATTCTGATTCATTCAGCTTTAGTAGATTGCATTTTTTGAGTAAGTATTCAATTGTTTCTGGCGAATAAAATGGTTGACGCAGGTTGATGTCGAATACATTAAACTTTGCTTTTTCTATGAGTTGATATAGTGTTTCGCGCGATGTTTCATTTCTTGTGACGAGGCTTCCATACACAAAGGCATCTGCTTCGCTTACAAGACTGTCGTTGTCAACTCCGGACGTGATATAATCCCACGAAACTGGTGAATGAATGGAGTAACTCATTTCGTTTCCGGGGAGTACGGTAGCTATAACCTTGCCGGTTTCATAAGCCTGATCAATCTGACAGTTTTCGATGGGAATGTTCCATTCTGTAAGCAATTTCAGCAACTTTTCACCTGCTTCGTCATTTCCTACGCGACTAATCATTCGGCTGTCAACTCCAAATTTGCGTAAATGATATGCTACATTCATAGGTGCTCCACCTGGCTTTGTTTTTGTGGGGAAGATATCCCATAATATCTCTCCGTAACATACTACCGTTTTCTGTTTTTCATTTGTTGTTTTCATGTTCTTAGATTTTTTTGATTATTTAATTTGAATCTAGCTTGTTTAATCGTTTAAACATTCGAGTAAAAAAATTATTTTTGATTTATAGATGAATTTCTAATTACCAGTTCTGTTTCAAGTTCAATTGATTCGTTGTTTTCTTTGTCATCAATCGTCTTTAAAAGTAACTTTATGGATTCACTTCCCAATTCGTTTAAAGGCTGTTTTACATAGCTTATCGGAGCGTAAAACAAGTCAAATGCATCTGTTTCATCAAAGCCAACAACAGCGAGCTGTTCGGGAATTCTAATACCAATTTTGTTGATATATTTTAATCCGGAAACTGCCAATAAGTTTGAAGTGAAAAATATGGCATCAACAGGATTTGGGTCGGCCAGAAACCAATCAATGGCAGCAATAACGTCTTCATTGATTGAATTGATTTTAACTTCACCTACAAGTGCATTATCGGCTAATAAATCCACGGCACCCCTGATACGTTCGTTCAAGTGAAACAGTGAGGTTTTATATGCAACTACTCCAATGCGTTTCCGCCCATTATCAAGCAAATGTTGAATGGCTTTTTGCGCAGCACTAAAGTTATTAATACTAACTGAATTGGTTTTGATGTCTGGGTAGTAGCGGTCAATCAATACAAAGGGCACATTGATTTTTTTAAGATGTTGAACCTGGGATTCAGTCTGTTCGGGTAAAGCTATGATTAATTCATCTACCTGACGGTCAAGGAAAAGCTTGATTAAATCACTTGTTTTTTCGATACTTTCGTCGGAACTTCCAAAAATCACAGAGTAACCGTAATTTTTAGCTTCATCTTCAATGATACGTGCTATTTGGGAAGAAAAGGGGTTGGATATATCAGCTACAATTAAGCCAATGGTAAAAGTCTTTTGTGCTTTCAGGCTTCGTGCAATTTGATTGGGACGGTAGTTAAGGTCTTCTGCAGCTTGTCTGATTTTAGCTGCTACATCTTTATTAATTCTGTCTTTTAACTTATTGTTCAACACGTACGATACCAGAGCAGTTGAAACTCCAACATGTTCTGCTATGTCTTTGAGGGATACATTCTTTTTCATGAACGTAGATGATTTTTTGTGTTGAACAGATTTATTGGCACAAATATATGTTTAATCGTTTAAACTGATTTGTTTTCGGCAGAATATTATTATATATTGATTTAAATATACATTAATTCACATTTATATCGTCGGAATCTGAAGTTGAGCCTTGGTTACAAGGCTTTACATTGTATGAAGCAAATAAAAAAGGAAGCTCATTACTGAACTTCCTTTTGTGTGTAGCGGGAACGAGAGTTGAACTCGTGACCTCCGGGTTATGAATCCGACGCTCTAACCAACTGAGCTATCCCGCCATTTTTCTAAAGCGGTGCAAAGATAGGCTTTTTGGCGTATTTGACAAAGGGTTTCGCTTAAAAAAATGGAATTTGTTCTTGAACGCAAAGCAGGAAGAACTATAAACATTTGATATTTAAAGCGTAACTATCAACTAATAACTGTCAATTATCCATTAAAATGTTGGTTTCATACCCAGATTATACATTACAAACGACCACATATCGGTTTGTGCCTCGATAACCTTGCCTACCGGTTTGCCGGCTCCATGACCCGCTTTTGAGTCAATTCTGATTAAAGTTGGTTTTGTTCCGGCATTGAGTGCTTGTAACGTGGCGGCAAACTTAAAGGAGTGAGCCGGTACCACGCGGTCGTCGTGATCGCCTGTCATAACCAAGGTGGCAGGATATTTTACACCAGCGCGGATATTGTGCAGTGGCGAGTAGCCTTTCAGGTACTCAAACATTTCTTTGCTCTCACCGCTGTTACCGTAGTCGCTCGTCCATGACCAACCGATAGTGAACAAATGGTAGCGGAGCATATCCAGTACACCTACTTCGGGGATAGCCACTGCATACAGGTCGGGGCGCTGAGTCATGCAGGCACCAATCAGCAATCCACCATTGGAACCACCGTCTATAGCCAATTTCTTTTTGGATGTATAACCTTTGGCGATAAGGTATTCGGCGGCGGCAATGAAATCGTCAAACACATTTTGTTTCTTCATTTTTGTTCCGGCCAGATGCCATGCTTCGCCATACTCGCCACCACCGCGCAGGTTGGCCACCACGTATATTCCTCCATTTTCAAGAAACGGTATACGTGCTACACTGAATGTTGGATTCAGGCTGATATTGAAACCGCCGTAAGCGTAGAGCATAAGCGGATTTTTACCGTCTTTTTTCA
Organism: Paludibacter propionicigenes WB4; assembly: GCF_000183135.1. NCBI lineage: Bacteria > Pseudomonadati > Bacteroidota > Bacteroidia > Bacteroidales > Paludibacteraceae > Paludibacter > Paludibacter propionicigenes. The sequence goes on from NC_014734.1 coordinate 127,170, forward strand.
TCCCTTTCTTGTAGGTGATAGACATTGGTACGCGGGTACCGTCTTTGCTGGTATAGAATACCTGCTCGCTGACATAGTCTTCGGGGCGGAAAGATACTTCCGATTTTTGAAACAGTTCTGATGTGTTTTTTGCAGCATCGAAGCGGTAAATAGTAGCCGGGAATGTATAGGAAGTGAACGTGTAAAAAGCTTCGTTATCGTCTTTGTCGCCCGAAAATGCGCTAAGTGAACCGAGCGTAGGGAGTTGCACCTCGTAGAGTTTCTTACCGCTGAAGTCGAAACCGTAGGCATGATTGGTAGCGTCTATCATATATTCCGCCAGAATTTTTCCTCCGATAATGGAGACTTTCTCCAACACGTTGGCAGTTTCGGGAATAATTTCTTTCCAGTTTTCGCGGGCAGGGTTTGCCGGATCAATTTCCATCAATCGTTGTTTTGGCGCTTTCCAGTTGGTGAGGATGTATATTTTACCGTTAACATGGTCTATCACCGAGTAATCGTTATCGAAGCCGGTAACCAAAGGAATAAATGTCGATTCAGGTTTGCTGAGGTCTTTCATTAGCAAGCTGTTTCCGGTAGTAGTTTCGGTAATGGATATAAAAAGAAACTTTTCGTCATCAGTTATGCCGGCATAGCATTCTCTGAGCGGGTGTTGTTTGTCCTCGTACACCAGCTTATCTTGCTTTTGGTCCTGACCAATGGTGTGAAAATATACTTTTTCGTACTCGTTTTTGTTTGAATACTCTTTGCCCGGTTCCGGTGCATCGAAGGCGCTGTAATAAAACCCGTTGCCCTGCCAGTTTATTTCCGAAGATTTAGACCATTTGATATGGTCTGAAAGCAGTTTCTTACTTTCTATATCCATCACGAAGATTTCGTTCCAGTCTGAACCGCTGCGGGCTATGGAGTATCCCAGGTATTTTCCGTCTTTCGAAAATGCCAGGTTTGCCAGCGCCACTGTACCATCTGCAGAGAGCGTATTAGGATCCAGTAATAATTCAGGCTCCGATTTCAGCGTTTTCTGACGATAAAGTACGCTCTGATTCTGAAGTCCGTTATTTTTAAAATAGAAATACACGCCGTTTTTCTTGAATGGCGAACCGTATTTCGGGTAGTTTGTCAGAGCGGTCAATCGTTTTTTCAGATTATCGCGGAAAGGTATTTGCGTCAGATATTTCGAAGTAACTTTGTTCTGGGCTTTTACCCACGTGGCAGTTGCCTTCGAGGTGTCATTTTCGAGCCAGCGATAAGGCTCAGCTACTTTTACACCGAAATAAGTATCTACCACCTTACCTTTGGCGGTAGGCGGATATTTTATTTTCGATTGAGAAAAACATGTTGTGATGATTGACATGCCAATAAAGATTGAAATTAAATGTTTCATAATAACGCTTATTTATGATTATTGATCAGATTCAGACATCTGCTCCATTGCCTGCCAGAATCTGTAACTTTGTTTTTTATTTTTTATCTGTAACGCCCAACTCTTTGGCTATTTGCAGCATATAAGCATGTGCCGCTTTATATTCGTTGGGGATGATACCATCCAGAATGGCATCTTTTATACGCATTTTTATATCGCCGACAATGGCCGAAGCCGGAAGATTAAAAGTCTCCATAATCTCCTGACCGCTAATCGGTGGTTGAAAGTTTCGAACCCGGTCTTTTTCTTCTATTTCTTTTAATTTGTTGCGTACCAACTGAAAATTAGAACGGAATCGTTTTACTTTCTCAGGGTTTTTGGACGTGATATCTGCTTCGCACAGCGTCATCAAATCGTCAATGTCATCGCCCGCTTCGAACAGCAGTCGCCGAATGGCCGAGTCGGTTATCTCTTCTTCGCTCAGCACAATGGGACGCATGTGGAGCGAAACCATTTTCTGAACATATTTCATCTTCTCGTTGGTAGGCAATTTCATTTTACGGAAAATCTCCGGAATCATTTTTTCGCCTATAAAGTTGTGGTTATGAAAAGTCCAGCCCAGTCGACTGTCAAATCGTTTGGTGCGTGGCTTTCCTATGTCGTGTAGCAGCGCCGCCCAGCGTAACCAAAGATTATCGGTCATTTCACAGAGTCCGTCGAGCACGGCCAGTGTATGATAGAAGTTGTCTTTGTGACCGATACCATCTTTTGTCTCTGCACCTTTGAGCGCCAGTACTTCAGGAAAAATTAATTCCAGCAGTCCGGTCTTTTCCAATAAAATAAACCCTACTGATGGTTTACGCGACGCCATAATTTTGTTCAATTCGTCGGCAATTCGTTCTTTGGAAATAATTTCGATGCGCTCTTTGTTCCGAACTATGGCATCGAAGGTATTTGTTTCGATAAAGAAGCCTAGCTGAGCCGAGAACCGAATACCGCGCATCATGCGCAGTGGGTCGTCAGAGAAAGTTATGTCAGGATTGAGCGGTGTGCGGATAACAAAATTTTTCAAATCTTCAATTCCGCCAAACGGATCCACCAATTCGCCATATCGGTCTTTGTTCAGGCAAATAGCCAGTGCATTGATGGTAAAATCACGTCGGTTTTGATCATCTTCCAGTGTACCGTCTTCCACTATCGGCTTGCGCGAGTCGCGTTGGTACGATTCTTTGCGGGCACCCACAAATTCTACTTCCAGGTCGTTCAGCTTTACCTGTGCCGTACCAAAGTTTTTAAAGACAGTGAGTTTAGCTTTTTTTCCGAGTTTCAATGCCACTTTTTCGGCCAGTGCAATGCCGCTGCCTACCACCACTACATCTATATCTTTCGATGGTCTTTTTAGGAAAATATCGCGGACAAAACCACCGATAACGTAGCATTCCTGTTGTTGTTCGTCGGCAGCTTCGGAGATGATTTTAAATATATTATCTTGTAGAAATTCTTGCATAAAGTCCTTATCCGGTTTTGAGAACACAAAAGTAAGTGAATAAATTCAAACGGAGAAATCAAACTGTCTGCTGAAAGAATAAAATTGGAATGTAAATGCAAAAAAGAATACGTTTAACTGTTTCACCAGCTAACCCAGGCTATTATGTTGTGTTGAATAAGTCGGTTGTCTGTTTGTATATTTATACTTTCAGTTTCGCTGTATGAATTTCTTGTTTTTCTCTTTGGTATAGCTGTTTTCAGCGATAAGCACTGGAATAACTACAATAATTACCGAGAATGCAAATCCGATAAGCACCAACTTGTACCAGTTTAAGTTTGGAGACAACTCATGTTTAAATACTAGCAATGCAGATAGTACTCCCCAAATAAGAAGGAAAATGAACACAATAGGTTTTGCTCGTTTTCGGTTAGGTGTGTTTGTCGGGTTTGCGTTATTCAATTCCAAAACATGATTCCGATAATAAAGATAAATAAGCGCACTTAATACGAGAGTGATTTTCATCGAAATCATGTAGATTAAAACTACTACGATAATCAGACTCAGAATATAATAAAATATGGTAGTAGATAAAGAAGATGTTTTCATAGAATATAATCTGAAAAAGGTTGGTAATTTATGGTTTAATAAATATCCTAGTCTGTGGTTTCAGCTTTAATGAATATGTTTTGGTGCTTAGTTCTAATATACGCACAACCACCTGAAGCGGTTGTGCGTAACATAACAGATAATCCTACATTTTGCTAAAATAAAGTGCCACATACATAAACAGGACAATAAATATCAATATGCCTGTAAGAATGGCAAATATCTTAGTGACTCTTTTATTTTTCTTGAAAGGAATCAACCAATGAAAAAGTGTGAATGTTGGCAAAAAGCATAATATGAAAAGTCCTTTTGCATCCGAAGGGTTTTTTAGCGATAATAAATAAAACACGATGTAATAACACAGCATAAAAACTATTATAAAGCGGGCATAATTGCCCGATAGCTTTTTTGTAGTAGCTGAGTACAAAAAATATATAATTGCGATTAAAATAAATATAATTACATCGCCATTAAAGAGTATGCTAAATTTTTCCATGATTTTTATTGATTTATTTTAGTTAAGAATCTGCAGAGCTTACTCCGCAGGTTTCAACTTAAGTGCCGAATCAGCGATACTTTTCTGCAATTCGGGTATGTACTTTTGCATGAGTATTTTGGTCATTTCCATTTGCATCTCAGGTTGTTTTTCAATCATTTTCTTTCCAGTAGGGGTATTGTAAAAAACAATCAGATCTTTTATCTCGTTTTCGGTAAATAACTTATCGTAAATAACTACTAGATCTTCGTCAAGCATTTTTTTGCACATATCTTTGGCTGAATTCATCAACGAACTCATGAACTGATTTAGAGCTTCAGATTTAGCTGGGTCAATATTTCCTTTAGGTAGTTGTGCTGTGATTGTCGGAATGATGGCTCTAAATGTTTTTTCCATAGTCGAATCAACTTGCATTGAGTGGAATAATTGTTTAATGGATTCTTGTTTGGTTTGAGAAAATGAAGTAAAAGTTGCAGCTGCAAAGATGATTGATAAAAGGATGGTTTTTTTCATGATTATTTATTGTTGATTTATATGTATGTATTTTATAAATATGGAAAGTTAGTGAATTGTAGTATACTGTGTTAATGCTCGATAGCAAGGGTTTGATAATAAGTTGGGTAATGAATACATATTTCTTAACGTAAGTGAAGTACAAATATAAATAACAAATTTTATATATCAAAATTTTAATCACTGTAAATTTGCTTTATTTGTGTAATATTCTAAATGAGATACAACAATTAAAGAGGCCTTTTTAATATTTTGGTAAATGTTATTATTCATGGAACTTTGCAACATAGCAATATATTTTCGGGTACAGAGTAGGTTGAATTCGGTTGACTGTAGGAAATATATATCACAAAAAACCCGCTATGATTTTTCATAGCGGGTTTTTGTTAACGTACTTAAAGATGAGTTTACTCTTCTGTCTTTTTGGCTTTTCTGGCACGGAGTTTTTTCAGTTCTTCTTCCAGTTTTTCAATTTCCTTTTCCTGATTATTGATGGTTTTAAGCAGTTCGTTCAACTCCTCGTTTTCGATAGTGGTAGGATATTGTTCATCCACTCGTTCCAGAAAATCGGCCAGTATGTTCATGTAGTTCATAAAAGCGTCGTACGGGGTCTCAAAGTTGGTTCCCCAGGCATCCTTGTGACTCATGTAGCGGAAATGATCTGTTGACTGTAGTGTCAGCCAGTCGCGCAGCAGGGGCTTGTCGGTACACATACGTACTCGCTCGCCAACAGCGTATAACTTGTTTAAAGCTTCTTGCTGGAGGTCGTTCCCCATCCAGGGTGTCAAATCCTTATCGGTGCCAACCCAACTGATAGGGTATGGAACGGACAATGCACCGGCTGAGTCGCTCTTTTTGCTCAATTCAGACGGAAGCACAAAGTTCATTTGTTGCTCCAGCGCATGATACGGCAATGCTTTGAGAAATTCGAAGATACCCGATTGGGCAGATTGAATCATACCCAGTACCTCGTATCCCATTCCAAGGTTGATAACTGCTTCTTCGGCTGGGAGGGCGGCAATGGAAGCAATGAAACTTTCGGCAGTCATAGACATATTCGAAAACCGGAAGGCAATATCGTCGCTCAGGCGGTTATTCCTGACTAATAGTTTTAATTTTGGGAGGTAGGAGTGATTGTAAACATAGTTTGGGCTTTTCCAGCCTAAAATATGTTTGGCTTCATCTATCATCATGGTTTTATATCCCATTTTATAGACGAGTTCACCTACCTCGTCGGAATAAATAAGCTCCGAGTTGAATAGTGCCGTCGGGCGTTTGCCAAAAAGTGCTTCTATTTTGTCGGCATGCATTTTCACTTGTCGTTCAAATTCGTTGGCATCGAAAATAGAAGATAATGAATGAGCATAAGGTTCGGCAAAAAACTCAACGCTGCCGGTTTTAGCGAGGTCTTTGAAGCTGTCTATAACCTCAGGGGCATATTGCTCAAGCTGTTCGAGGGTTACGCCCGAAATAGAGAATGCACAGCGGAATTTGCCGTTAGAACTTCGGATCATTTCTGAGATGGTTCTGTTGGCAGTAAGGTACGATTGCTCAACCGCATTACGCATCCGATCTTCTGTCTGAAAATCATCGTAATAGTAATGATCTTTACCTATTTCGAAAAAACGGTAGCGTTTCAAGCGAAACGGAAGATGAATTTGAAAATAAAAACAAATGTTTCTCATGTTATTATCGATATTTGCCTTGCCTTAGCAAGACGATATTTACTTATATTTCTTTTAGTTACTGAATGGTTTGATAACGCTAAACCTCATTACATAACACTTTCATAAATTTTACGCACCTTTAATCCGGCATCGTACCAGCTAATGTTATTTACCTCCTCGCGCCCAAGCTCGCGTAAACTGTTGTACATCGCCGGGTTTTTTACAATGGCATAAATGGCATCTGCCATAGCGTCAATGTCCCAGTAATCGGTTTTAATGGCATGTGTCAGAATTTCTGCACAGCCCGATTGTTTTGATATAATAGTCGGCGTACCAACCTGCATCGCTTCAAGTGGCGAAATACCAAAGGGCTCAGAAACTGATGGCATAATGTAAACGTCACTCTCAGCAAGCATTTCGTGTACTTGATTTCCTTTCAAAAAGCCGGTGAAATGAAACCGATCGGCTATTCCGCGTTTTGCAGCAAGATCTATCATTGCCTGCATCATATCGCCGCTACCAGCCATTACAAATCGCACTCCACTTGTTTTTTGCAGTACCAGATGAGCTGCTTCAACAAAGTATTCAGGTCCTTTTTGCATTGTAATGCGTCCCAGAAAAGTGACCACTTTGTCCTTTCGGGGAGATTTTGTAAATGAGTCGATATTTTTCAAGGGATCTACAGCATTATGTACTGTGGTTACCTTTCGTGGATCCTGATGGTATTTTTCGATTACAATTTTTCGGGTCAATTCGCTCACCGTCATGATATGGTCGGCCATATCCATACCCCGTTTTTCAATTCCATAAACGGTTGGGTTTACCTGTCCGCGGCTTCGGTCAAAATCGGTGGCATGAACGTGAATAACCAGCGGTTTTCCGCTGATTTGCTTGGCAAAAACTCCTGCAGGATAGGTCAGCCAATCGTGCGAGTGGATAATATCAAACTCGGTCTGATGTGCCAAAACACTTGCCACCGCCTCATAATTCGATATTTCCTCAATCAAATTATCGGGATAGCGCCCCGAGAAATCGATACAGCCCAAATCGTTGGTGTATATCCTGCTATAGTCGTATTTTATGCCGTTGCGAAGCGAGAAATATTCGTCAGGAGACATAATCCAACCAATTCGTTGATTTACGTAATCCCAGGTGTTTTCTTTCCATACCACCGGAACGTTGCAGGCACCTATTATTTTTAAAAAACTCTGATCCTCGTCACCATGCGGTTTGGGAATTACGAAGGTGATTTCCATATCCTCCTGCAATGCCATTCCTTTCGTCAACCCATAGCTTGCCGTTCCTAATCCACCCAGGATATGGGGAGGAAATTCCCAACCAAACATTAATGCTTTCATGCGTTCATTTTTATTTTTTAATAGTTGTCGCATGGAACTCGCAACGAACATGGCTTTTTTTGTTTAAAACTCTGTTTTATAGCTCGTTTCATGTATTATTCTTTTTCGTATTTTTCCAATAAGTCTAACACTCTCAATATCTCAGCCACACTCATGGCAAACGACATTCCTCCATGTCCTTTAAACGGAGGATTTCCATCAAATAGTTCAGGTAGAGAACCAACGCACAATTCTGTCATCTCAGCCTCAAAACCGACAAGCATTCTTTCAAGGAAAGATTTACCACTTTGTTTGTAAATTTTCAAGTATGCTCTGGCAAACGCACCAAAGGTATAGGGCCACACAGGACCGTTGTGGTAATTTCGATCCCGTTCCAATTGTCCGCCAACGTAATTTGGTCTGTATGAGCCGCTTTTAGGGCTTAATGTCCTTAATCCTTTTGGTGTGAGAAGTTCTTTGGTTGTAATGTCCAAAACAGATTTTTGTTGCTGTTTGTTCAATGGTGAGAAGGGTAATGCCACCGCCCAAATCATGTTAGGTCTGACTTCCCAGTCATTATAACTACCATTCACATAGTCATATAGATAAGTTCCGTTCCAGAACGTATTGGTGAATGCTTCACGGGTTATTTCGCCTTGGTAATCGAGCAAATCAGCTGCATGATCATTCCCTTTTTCGCGAGTCAGTTGTGCTGCAAATTTGAGTGCGTTGTGCCACAAAGCATTTATCTCAACCACATAACCGGTTCGGGGAGTGATAGGGTAACCGTTTTCCATGGCATTCATCCATGTGGCGGGTTTCTCCGTTCCGTTTACATACAGCAAGCCGTTGCTGTGCAGAAAAAGATTAGGATGATTGTGCTTACGAATGAACTGAATAATATTGGTTACTAATTTTTCGTATCGGTTAACCGCTTCAGACAAAGAAACTATTTCGGCAAATTGCTGAACTGTCCATATAAACCACAGCAAAACGTCCGGATCATCAATGGCTTCAAGCTTAAAACCGGTTCTTTCACCTCCGATAAAACGCTCTATTTCCGGAATGGCAGTTTGCATAATCGCATCAAAATAGTCCATTCTGTTCACGGTGAGTGTGCAGCCCGGCAATGCAATAAATTGGTCGCGGGCTCTGGCACCGTACCATGGATAACCTGCCAGTAAATAAGTTTTATCGCCTTCTCTTTTATAAAATTGTTCGGCTGAGTTTTTAAGGCAGGCAAACATATCGGTTCTGGGATTTCTGCGCAGCAGTTCTTCTTCCCAAAGCGATTTTAGTTTACGTGGGGAAACTTCAGACACTCCTGCCGAAAAAATAATGGACTCACCTTTTTTTATCGGCAATTCGAAATAGCCGGGTACCAATAAATCTTCTTTGTACTCATAACCACGTTCCTGCTCTTTATAGTATTCAATGTTTTTATACCAATAAGGTTGGTGGTTGTAAGTTACTTTTTTTGAAAACTGCATGTGCAGATACGGGTATTTTTCGTATAAACGCATGCTGATACCATCCTGAACTTCAGTAAATGATGTGTCGGCAACACTATTTTCATGTGTCAGCTCATTTACCCCCCGAAATGCCAACAGAGGTTTAAATCTTAATAAAGTTGCCGAATGAGCTTCAAGCAATGTATATTTAATCAGAATGCGTGGTTCAAAAGAAACTAACATTCTCTCTTTAGAAAGAATTACGCCTCCCACACGATAAATAGTACGTGAAACAATCTCGCAGTCGAACTGACGAATGTACTTGTGTCCGTTAGGACTAAAATTATTCCCCTCAAACTTGTGAATGCCTAAATTGAACTCAGCTCCATGCTGAATAACAGTTTCGTCCAACGATGATAGCAAAACATGATTCGAATTATTTATTTCCGGAATCGGCATTACAAGCTGTCCGTGATATTTCCTGGTATTGCAATCAATTAAGGTTGTGCTGTTGTATGTTCCGGCTCTGTTGGTCCTGATCATCTCTTTTGAAAGAGATTTTTCAAGGTTTATCAGCAGGGTTTTGTCAAAATTAAGATAACTCATAAATTTATACTAAGATTTGATATTCATATTGGGTTACACCGAAGCATTAAGAATTATTGTTATTGAGAACGTAACCTAATACTGAGTAGGAGAATTTTTTCTTATTTTATCGACTGCAATATATAATACTTTTTTGGAAAAAAAAAGGCTTTTGTCGATAAATTTCCGCGTTTTGTAAAGGTTTCAGAATTATTTAATTTGCACAGCAGCAAATGCTCATATATGTGTTATTAACTACTCAGCATCTTGATGTATATCTTCATATTTTATAAATTCCTATTTTTGTTTGCATAAATACGTTAACTTCAACAGGAAATTGTAACTTTGTGCCGAAAACAAAATAGGTAATACATGCTTAATGAGCCCGATAATTCTTCTGAAAAGCGTCAGTTTGTCAATGCAGCATTTATTCCGGCTATTCTGGGGCTATTGATGGTATTAAGTTTTTTGTTAGAAAAGGGGATGGATTGGGATTTCCATACCGGTGGAATTTTTCCACGCCGTGTGGAAAACATTTGGGGAGTATTTACGCTTATTTTTATTCATGCCGATTGGGGACATTTAGCCAACAATGTGATTTCTTTTGTACTTTTGAGCAGTTTTCTTTATTTCTTTTATAAGCCGATTGCCACTAAAGTATTATTGATTTCGTACGTTGTCAGTGGTTTAATTCTTTGGGTGATAGGAAGAGAAAGTTGGCATATTGGCGCCAGCGGCCTGATTTATTCGATAGCGTTTTTTCTCTTTTTTAGTGGAATTATTCGTAAATATGTACCACTTATTGCTTTGTCGCTGGTGGTTGCGTTTATTTATGGAAGCATGATTTGGCATATCTTTCCCTTGTCGGTTGAAGATACTATATCTTGGGAAGGTCACCTCGCCGGCGGACTTGTAGGCATTGTTCTGTCAATATGGTACAGGAAGGAAGGTCCCCAGAAACCGGTAGTTCAATGGGATGAGGATGAAAATGAAACTGACGATAATATTTTAAATGAAAGCGTGGAATCATACGAAAATAATGATACAAAAACTCTGGAAATAAACGAGTAAATATGGAAAAAGATAAATTGAAAGAAATTAATTTGTTACAGCTTATCGCTATGCTGTTTGATTGGTTAGGCGGCTTGTTGAAATCTGTACTTGAAGGTTTAGGTTACTTGCTGAGGCTTTCTTATCGTCATGCTTTGATAACGATAATTATCACTGGTCTGGCTGTTGGTGCCGGTTTGTTTTTGTCCAGACCCTCCGCCCGCATTTATAAAGCCGAAGCCATGGCTATGATTTATGGGTCAGAGGCGCAGACGGTAAAGGAAATCTGCAAGCAACTTGAGAATTCAATATCTACTAACAATCTGTATTCTTTGTCGGCTACGCTTCAGATTCCTGATAGTGTTGCCCGAAATATTGTCCAGTTTCAATCGTTTTATGTTATAGATTATCTGAAAGATAAGATCGCTGACAGAGTGGATTTTGATAATAATCATCCATTGACAGATACGTTGAATGTTAGAATGACAGATAGACTTTATTTCAGAATAAAAACTAAAAATACAGGTCAAATTCCAATTGTTCAAAAAGCATTGCTGAATTATTTCAACACTAATGAGGTGATGAAAACTCAGTTTGAAAATAAGAAAAATGAATTGAAGCAAGAAATTGACATTTGCAATGCAGAATGCAAACGCATTGATAGTTTGGCTAAAGTCTCGTACTTTAAAGATGTAGACAAACAAATTAAATTTGAAAACAACAAACTGATAGTTGGAGAACAAAAGAAACAATTATTTTACGACGATTTGCTTAATATACACAAAGCAAAATCAAAAGCTGAAATTCAGTATGTAAATTATAAACAACCGATGGCTTTGCCTTCAGGCTTTGCCGTTATTCAAATTCCGATTAATGGCAGTGTAAAATATGGGGTTCTTGGTTTGTTAATAGGCTACTTGGTTTCGCTTATCGTAAGTGCATTGTTCGAGAATCGCAAGAAAATAGCGAAATACCTCAATCGTAAATAGTAGCGGAAATTATTTCAACGAGTCATCAGAAATCATCCGGATTATTTGCTCACGCAATGTTTGAGCAACAAGTAATTCGGATGATTTTTTTTGTACCAGAATCTTGTATCGACATTTGGCAATGTGTTTCTTTGTTCTGCTGTACCAGCTTAAAGCTATTTTTCCCAAAGGAAATTGACTAAAAAAGAAAAGCAGTAAACACCACCATTCCGAACTAATCACACAGCCGAAAAGGATTGTTTGCAGAATGTAGCATAATGGAAAAGTGAGCATTCCCAATCCAAATTGTAGCGAACTGAAAAAACCTGTAAATTCAGGTTTTATGACGTACTTCCTGATAAAAACAGGCGCAAGGAAAGGGATAACATTCAGCGCAAAACCGATTAAAAAGATGGGAAGAGTTACAATGCTCAATAATCCGTTTAAAAGCAAATTAGTTGCTGAAGCGACTTGCTTATCTAATATTCCACTTCTCAGATTAAGCTTTTTTAATGCGATGGTGTATTTTGAGCACAATTCAGCCAATGATTTCACTCGCTCGGGACGGGAACTCTCTAACGCTACTAATCTTTCTGCAACAGTTTGTCGGGCTTTAAATCTGTTTAAGGTGTTTTCCGGTAAATTTAATTCGTTCAATGTGCTTACAGTTGCGGTTTCGGTTGCAGTTTCAAAGTATTCGTAATAATTCTCTGTAGCCAGATTGAACGATAACTTTTCCAAATCGGTTCGCAATCGATCTCTGATTTCATTGGTGGCAGTTACAGGATTTTCATTGTAACTATTCATGTAATCAGCTACATCAATTGGTTTTCCCACATTAATGATGATGTGTTTATTGGCTTTTACAATGCTTCCAAAATCAAGTCCAACAGGAATTATCTTTACACTGTTTTGAACTTCCAGCTTTTGTTGTGCTGCAAATGCAATCCGAAAAATGCCTTTTACTAATGGGCGAAGTTTACGTTCAATTTCCTGATTACCTTCAGGCATTATACCCAATGCCTTTTTATTCATTAGCACTTCAACACACATATCAAATACCTCGTTGTTTCTCCCGAGGTTCTCCATGCCATCGCGCATCCTAAAGGCAGGCATGATCTTGACAAAACGTAAGAATTTAGCTGCGTTCTTATTTTTGAATAAATCTGCTCTGGCAAGGAATATAATAGGTAATGTCGATCGAACAATAGCGTGAACCGCAATTGCATCCATCAGGGCATTTGTATGATTTGGGGCAAATATTACAGGGCCTTCAGTTGGTATATTTTCCTTTCCGGTAATTATAAATTCGCCATAATAACGCTTAAAAGAAAAGACTGTATATCTTCTGGTTAAATTAAATGCGAGAGGAAGATCGTATATGTTCGCCATAGAAATTGATAGTTGTAATTAATTAATTTTTAATGGTTTTCCCGACCAGTAAGTAGCAATACTAAGACCGGAGATTATATGCCATATTCCCCACCAAGCTGTGATGAACAGCATTCCTCCAAGTGCCATATCGTGCGGAAAAATCTTTGTGTTGAAAAGCAGTACCAATCCTAAACCGGAATTCTGAATGCCCATTTCTATCGTGATTGTTCTTCTGTTGCGGTTTGAAACTTTGAATATCGAAGCAAGCGAAAAACCAGTCAGGAATGCCAGCAGATTATGTAGGAGGACAATGAAGAATACGTAGAATATGTGTTTTAGAAACAGATCCAGGTTGTTGGAGAATGCTAAAACAACCAATAGGATGAAAAAGACGATGGAGATGTATTGAATAGGTTTTTTCAATTTTTCAGTAATTCGGGGGAAGTATTTTGCAAAAAGAATTCCCAGAATTAGTGGTATGCCCAGCAGTAGAAAAACAGTTTCAAACATTTGCAGATTATCTATTTCCAGTGATTGCAATAGATGTCCGGCTTTGTTGCTAACAAAATGCATATACAAGCCTCCCCATAATGCAAAATTGAACGGCGTAGTAAATGTTGCTAATATTGTGGTGCTGGCACTTAATCCCACAGAGAGTTCTGTATTTCCCTTTGCATACGAGGTCATGAAATTGGATATATGTCCGCCCGGACAGGCTGCTACCAAGAACATTCCCATTGCAATGGTGGGCGTAATGAAATTGTTGAGTGCTATAACAAGCAAAAAAGTCATAAAAGGTAACGCAAATATATGTCCGAACAACCCCACCAAATAGGGCTTTGGTTCTTTGAATATTTCAATAAATTGCTTTGGTTTAATGCTTAATGCCACACCAAACATGATAAAACCCAGCACAATATTAATAAAATGCATACCCGATGCCGAGAAATTTATTCGGATAGGATCTAATTGCTGTAAAGCTTCGTACATAATTATCGTTTCTCTTTCTTTTTAACCCTACAAATATATGAATTTATTACTGTTTTGCTTGTTTTTCTGTGTTGGATAAAGATGTTTTGTTTAATCTGATTTTTATGTACCTTTGTTTTAGTGTTTAAGTAATGTCCAAATTGTATGAAATATATGCGGAAAACTATCCTTTTATTGTTATTCACAATGTTTATTGTGTCTGAATCGTGCGTTGGTAAAAAGAATAACGGAGATATTATTGTCCGTTTAGAAACTACTTACGGTACAATCAAAGTGAAGTTATATCCTGAAACGGTTAAGCATCGTGATAATTTTCTGAAGTTAGTAAATGCTGGATATTACAATGGCGTTTTGTTTCATCGTGTAATAGCCAATTTCATGATTCAGGCAGGTGATCCAAAATCCAAAACGGCTCAAGCGGGAGAGATGCTCGGATCGGGTGACGTAGGATATACAATTCCGGCAGAGTTTATTTATCCTCAATATTATCATAAACGCGGAGCATTGGCGGCAGCTCGTGAAGGTGATCAACAAAATCCGAAAAAAGCCTCATCGGGCTGTCAATTCTATATTGTCCAGGGCAAGAAATTTACCGATGCGCAGTTGGACAGTCTTGAAGGAGTTAGGATGGTGAAGTTGGAAGAGAAAATGTTTCAGGAAATTGGACAAAAAAAGCTGGCTGAAATAACCCGATACAGAAAAGAAAACAATCAAAAGAAACTGGATGCGATGGGCGATTCGATTATGACGGTAGTGCAAACTCATTTAAAAAATCATCCGACCTATAAATATAGTGCTCAACAGCGTAATGATTATAAAACACTGGGTGGTTCTCCGCATTTGGATGGTAATTATACTGTTTTTGGAGAAGTGATAGATGGGTTGAATATTGTTGATAAAATTGCTAATGCAACAACTGACGACAATGATAGACCTATAGAAAACATTAAGGTCATAAAAGCTACAGTAGAAAAATAATAGCCATATATTTTTTATATATGGCTATCAGGTTATTATTACTTATTGATGTTGAGGTCTTAGCAAATCATTGACCGTTTTTACAGGATTGAATGTTTCGATCGGCACTTCTACGAAAATGGTGTTCCAATCGCTCATTGCTCCGTTCCACAGGCCAGGTAGTTCTAAAGCTTTCAATTCCTTTCCATTTTTCGATTTCAATGAAATAAATCCGGTATTTTTATCTACGTGCTTTAGTAAATCAAATTTCTCGCCTTTATAATTTTTCACCGCACAAACTAAGTCAACCGGATTAAAATGCGTAGATTTCAGCATTTTTTCTTTATCCGAAGGATTGTTGAGGTCTATTTGAGAACTTTCCAGAATCTGAGGAGAAATTGTACCATCCGCATTTACAGTAAGAAATGGACCACCACCTGGTTCACCCACATTCTTTACCATTCCACAAACACGCATCGGACGATTTAATTTATTGTATAAATATAAGCGTAATCCATTATTTGAAAGCTTTTCTATACCATCAGAATGGTTGTTCAGTCGTGTTTCGCAAAACTGCGCAATAACTGAAAGTTTAGCCGCAGAAATTGATTCGTTTTCAAGTTCATGCAAGTAGCTGAAAGTCTGCTTTTGAAGATTTATCAGTATTCCGGCAATCACTTTCTTGTAAATAACTGTCAACTCTTTGAGCGAATCCGGTACGACATTATCTATGTTTTTGATAAATATAATATCGCCGCTCAGATCATTCAGATTCTCGATAAGTGCACCATGTCCACCGGGACGGAAAACCAGAGATCCTTTTTCCCTGAAAGGCTGATTATTCTCATCGGCGGCTATAGTGTCTGTAGATGGTTTTTGTTCTGAAAAACTCACGTTATAACTCACACCATATTTTTCTTCAAAAGCGTTGAGCGATTCATCCAGATGTTTTCCAAACAGCAAGCGGTGCTCTTTGGATACAGTGAAGTGAATGTTGACATTGTTTGACTTATTTGCAGCATATAAAGCTCCTTCAACAAGGTGCTCCTGTAGTGGCGTGCGTTTTTCGGTCGGGTAGGAGTGGAAGCGCAACAAACCTTTGGGCAAAGAGCCATAATTTAAACCGCTCTCCAGCAAAAGATTTGCAACAATTGGTTTGTATTGTTTGTTGCTGATCAATTCTTTTATAGATAGCTTGTTGTTTTCTAAACAAACTTTGTTCAGTTCATTATAGAATGCAAATTGCTCAATTTTATTGAAAAATGTATTTTCAAATTCGTTTTGCGGTTCGTTCTTATCACTTTCCAAAAACTCAAAAAGATCTTTGAACATTCTGCTGGCAGCGCCTGATGCCGGAACAAATTTAATGATGGTTGCTTCGGTTTGAAGGTAGTCATTCCATTGATTCAACGCATTTTTAAGTTCACTCTCATTAACTTGTATAATTCCTTTTTGTGGTTCGGCTGCATTTATTATTTTTAGAAAAGGAAATCCGGTAGCAAAGGACCGGAGTTGTTCATCAATCTGTTCAATAGAAATTCCACGTTGTTGAAGTATTTTATTATCAGCAGTGTTAAGCATATATAAGTCTTTTATTATTTTCTTTTTATTTATTCGGCTAATTGTATTTTCAGTGAATCTATCTCTTTTTTTCGGGTATTTAATTCTTCGATGTAGTTGGCAATTCGCATCACGGAATCGTAATTAGGGGTAGACAACTCTCCTAAAAGTGAGAAGCATGTTTTGGCATATAGCAAGGCGTTATCTAAATTTCCTGTTATTTCATAGGCTATAGCTAAATTGTTAGCTGCTTGAGATTTGGTCAGGCGGCTCTTTTCAGTATTGTAAGCAGTTTCCCATAAGTTTATAGCAGATTTCCAGTTTTTGACATAAACGGAATCCATTCCTTGTTTCATTGTTTTGTTTTTACTGTCGTAAAAATATCTGTCCACTTTATCCCAATATGGAATGAATCTGTCTACACATTTACGACCTACTGCCAGTGCCCCATCTATCAGAGCATCAGTTCTTTTTGGTAGCTCTTTTACTGCCTGTTTTATATTGTCCGAACTTGATTCCCAGGTAACAACATCCTTGAATTTTACTTTAGTTACATCCGGTTTGTTTAAATAGTGGATGCTCCAGGTACTTTCAAACTGAAGCTCAATAGTTGCAACAAAAGTGTTCTCTGCTGTGAAAGACTCTACGTATGACTCATACATATTGTCTATTACTTGTAATTTATCAAGTGAAAGAATAGCGTTGGCATGGTTGGCCTGACATAAACTTTTGACAGTATTTTCGTCTAGTTCGGTGATTTTGGAAAAATCGTTAGTTTTATTTGTAGAATTAGGTACGAGATTAATTGTAGAAAAAAAATCTTTTCCTTCTACATCTTCCAAAAGTGCGCCTAAACAATAAATAGACAGACTATCTGTAGATATGTCAACGTTTTTTGCTTTTTTGTTCAGTTGTTCTGTCTTATGTCCCTGATATGGTGGTTGAACCACTGTGTTGTTAACAAGCAGAAGGCTCTTTGCTTCGGGTGCAAAAGCTACCTGAGCAGGACGGAGAACATCCAGTGATGTATAGAGTAAAGGAGTACTACAAGATGTTATAAAAACAACTCCAAAAGTAAGGAGTATGAATTTTAGTTTTTGAGTTCTCATAATTAATTTGGCTATTGTACTGTAAAAATAGAAATTTTTTTATAATTTTAGTTCTAAACCATCATAAGCCAACTGAATATTTTCTGGTAATTGTTGGTTTACTAAGTTATGAAAGCCCATATGATGATTCATGTGTGTAAAAAAAGTCTTTTTAGCACCAATCTTTTTTGTAATTTCTAATGCTTCACTAAGCGAAATATGTGACATGTGAGGTGCCGGACGTAAGGCATTTAATACCAGAATATCCAAATTTCTTAGTTTTTCTATGCTACTTTCTTCTATTGTTTTTACATCGGTCAGATAGGCAAAATTACCAACTCTAAATCCAAAAATTGGTAATCTTGCATGCATTACTCTTATTGGCTGAATTTCTATGTTATTCACATAGAAAGGCTTGTCGGTTATTTCATGCAATTCAATGATCGGTGAACCCGGGTATCTTTTTTCTCCAAAACAATAAGGCATATTTTTTTGAATCACTTCACAAACTTTTTTTTCGGCATAAATCTGAGATTTTCCTAAAGGCCGTAAATCATCAATCCCACCAATGTGGTCATAATGTTCATGAGTAATAAGCACTCCCGATAGTTTATCTATTTTGTAAGTCAATATCTGTTGTCGTAAATCGGGACCGGCGTCAATTAAAATCTGAGATTCACCCTCACGAATCAACACAGAGGCACGCAATCGCTTGTCTTTAATATCTGTAGATAAACAGGTTTCACACTTACAGCCGATTTCGGGTACGCCCGTAGAAGTTCCTGTCCCAAGAAAAAGAATATCCATAATTAATCTGAAATTTTTCGGTTCATAGTCAGTGTTACAGGTCGGCTGTTCATTATAATTTCATCCTTATGCGCCATTCCTGAGGGTAAAGATTATTACATCTGTTTCCCATATTTTTTAGCCAGCCTAAAGCCTGACCTCTATAACAAACCAACAGGTAACCTCGTTTACTGTCAGGAAGAAAAATAGCTTCTTTTTTCAAAAATAAAATTGCAGTGTTTAAATCTACTTCCACCGTCTCTACAGATTCTTTATCAAGTCTCTTTGACAAGGCGACACTTGCCGAAGGTATAAAGTCAGTTCCTTTTATTTCGCCTAACAAAAGTCCTGATTGCATGCATTTCAGTTGTTTGTTTATCAACAGATAATCATTAAGCCTGTCGGTTGAAAATGCGTTGAGCCTGTTGTTATCATTAATTATTGTCCAATTGTTTGTGTCGGTTAAGGATATAGTCGGAATGTTATTTAATGCTACAATTTTTATGCCTTTTTTATCAGTCTTAATCTTATTGCTTGTTTTATTTGTTTGTGAGGTTTTCCTTACCACAGAAATAAAAAATCCTTCTCCTTTAGTTTTATGTGGATAAAATCTGTAGCCGTAATCGCTACTTATTATGTCAGAGTTTGCCTGTAAATCAATTTTCAGAAGATCAGCACCAAGTTCTTCGCATATCCAACACACATTATTTTCATTCTCTTCCCGATTAAAGGTGCAAGTGCTGTAAACCAAGATGCCGTCTTCTTTGAGCGAGTCCCATACAGAGCTAAGTATCTCACGCTGGCGTGTAGCACATAAGCTAACATTATATTCCGACCACTCGTCGATAGCTCCTGCATCTTTCCGAAACATTCCTTCGCCTGAACAAGGTGCATCTACAACAACTGCATCAAAAAAGCCCGGAAGGTTGGAAAAATCTTTGGGTTCATTATTCGTTACTACAACGTTCGGATTTCCCCATTTGATAAGATTTTCTGCTAGAATATATGCTCTTGATCGGATAATCTCATTGCTTACCAACAAACTGTTTTCCGATAAGGCCTGAGATAAAAGAGTTGATTTTCCTCCGGGTGCAGCACACAAGTCTAGGACTGTTCGAGCCTCTTTGAAATGTTGCATAACGGCTTGTTGGAGAAACATAGAGCTGGCTTCCTGCACGTAATAAACTCCGGCATGAAAAAGCGGATCGGCAGTAAACAGGGGGCGTTCATCCAAATAATAACCAGTCTCACACCAAGGAACCTGATTTTTTGATGGTGCGTAATCCATTTTGTTGTTCACTCGGATACTTGTAGGAGGAGTTTCACCAAGAGCTTTCTCAAGTGCTCCAAAATTATCTCCCAGTAATTCAGTAGTTCGTTTAATAAAGGCTTCGGGTAAAGTCATTGAATCAATTCTAATTTATAGCAGGCTTAAATTTGTTGTTTTAATCGTATGTATTTCAAAAAAGAAAGCAGTGAGGTTGTTTGTCACTGCTTTCCGGATAATTTATGAGAAAATTATGCTTTGTGAGCATCAAGTATACTGATTGCCATTTCGAGAATTTTTGTGTCATCCAACATTACTAATCCACCATCGGGTCCGGGTTCTATATGTACTCCGCAACTTTTACCATCTTTGTAGTCGTGTCCTCCAAAATAATTACGCACTGTTTCTTTTTCCAGACCAAGTTCTGAAGCGATCTTAGTCATACTGCCGCTTGGAAGAGCATCTTTCACCCTCCTCAGCTCGTTGAATGTTATCGTTTTTGTCATGACATTAAGTATTAGAATTGTTTATAAAAAAGTTTTCTAAAAGTGCAATAAACGTAATGTTTTCTTTTTAGTTTACAAAACAATTACAGGAATATTTTTCTGAAAAATACTTAATGAGATTTAAGTTTTTCGCTAATATTCAGATTATTAGTATTGTATGTATTATGCAACGTTATGACTTCTTATCAGACTGAATTTGAAGATAGAATTCTGTAATCGTTCTGATTCCTTTAAAAAACAGATCGATGGGGAAATTTTCATTGGGAGAGTGAATAGCATCTGATTCAAGCCCAAAGCCCATTAATAGAGGTTTCACTTTCAATACTTTTTCAAAGACAGGAATAACACCTATACTTCCTCCACGGCGCACAGGTAAGGGTTTTATACCAAAAATTTTAGTATAGGCAGCTTCGGCTGCTCTGTATTCAGGAGAGTCGATAGGGCAAACATAGCTTTGAGATCCGTGCAAAAAATCTACTTTTACTTCTACGTTCTCAGATGCGATTTGCTTAATATGCTTTGTTACCAGTTCAGCAATTTTTTCGTATTGTTGATGAGGAACTAAGCGAGCGGAAAGCTTCGCAAAGGCTTTTGATGGGAGAACGGTTTTTGTTCCTTCGTCAGTATAACCGCCCCAAATACCGCATACATCCAATGCAGGGCGTATACCGGTACGCTCTATGGTGCTGTATCCTTTTTCGCCCGAAACGTTCTTGATGCTGAGCTTTTTCTTATAATCTTCTTCGTCGAATGGTATTTGAGCAATCAGTTCTCGCTCGTAATCAGAAACTTCTTCCACGTCATCATAGAAATTTGGAATGGTTATTTTTCCTTCCGAATTGGTTAGTTGAGCCAAAATCTTGGTTAGCTCCATTATCGGATTGGCCACTGCGCCTCCGAAAATCCCCGAATGTAAATCTCTGGAAGCAGAAGTGACTTCTATTTGCCAATAAGCCAGTCCTCTCAATCCGGTAGTGATGCTTGGTGTTTCAGCCGATAGCATGCTGGTGTCAGACACTAAAATGGTATTACAACTAAGCATTTCGGCATTTTCACTACAGAATTTTTCCAGATTTTCCGAGCCAATTTCTTCTTCACCTTCCAAGAGAAATTTCACATTGTATTTCAGCTGATTGGTTTTTACAAGGTATTCAAAAGCTTTTGCATGCATAAATGACTGACCTTTATCGTCGTCGGCTCCACGTGCAAAAATTTTACCGTCTCTTATTTCGGGTTCAAAAGGTGATGATTTCCACAATTCAAGTGGCTCAGCCGGCATGACATCATAATGTCCGTAAACCATTATTGTAGGGAGAGCCGGGTCTGTCACTTTAGTGGCAAATACAATCGGATTACCATCAGTAGGAAATATATTTACTTCGTCAACGCCAGCTTCGAGCAACAGTTCTTTCCATCTCTGAGCGCATTGATGTATCTCGGTTTGCCGGTGGCTGTGAGCGCTTACACTCGGTATTCTGATAAGGCTAAATAATTCTTCAAAAAAACGATTTTGATTTTCAGTTATATAGGCGTTTATGTCTGTTTTCATAATGCTCAATAATAATGATTTACGACTAAATGTTTGTCAGTCGTTTTATTTGTATTTTGTTCAAAAAAGTATTTTGCAAAGATACAATTTATTGTTTTACGAGATGAGTTACTTTATGGGGATTCCTTCTGAAATGTATGATATCAGTATAATGACAGAATAGAAAAATAGTTTTGAAAAAAAATCGCTTCGCCAGTATGTTCCGGCGAAGCGATTCTTCTGTCATGCATTTAATTTTTTTGTTCTGCTGGTAATTAAACAATCAGTTTCTTGTAGCGAATTCGTTTCGGACCTTCGTCACCCAGACGCATCTTTTTGTTTTCTTCGTATTCTGAGTACGATCCTTCGAACACAAATACCTGTGAATTGCCTTCGAATGCGATGATGTGAGTACAAATACGATCGAGGAACCAACGGTCGTGCGATATAACAACGGCGCATCCGGCAAAGGCTTCCAGCCCTTCTTCCAAAGCACGCAAAGTGTTTACGTCAATATCATTGGTAGGCTCGTCGAGTAGCAGCACGTTAGCTTCTGATTTCAGTGTGAGAGCCAAATGAAGTCGGTTTCGTTCACCACCGGACAATATTCCGCAAAGTTTTTCCTGATCGCCACCGGCAAAGTTGAACCGTGAAAGATAAGCACGTGCATTAATTTCTTTGCCTCCAACACGTATAAATTCTGTTCCTCCGGAAATAACCTGATAAACGGTCTTTTCGGGGTCGATATCTGCGTGGCTCTGATCTACATAACCGATTTTTACTGTTTCTCCAACTTCAAATGTTCCCTTGTCGGCCTTTTCGAGTTCCATCATCAGACGGAAAAGTGTGGTTTTACCCGCACCGTTCGGACCGATAATTCCTACAATGCCATTGGGTGGAAGCATAAAATTGAGGTTTTCGAAAAGTAATTTTTCTCCAAAAGCTTTAGAAACATCAATGGCTTCAACTACTTTGTTTCCAAGACGAGGTCCGTTTGGAATAAAAATCTCGAGCTTTTCTTCTTTTTCCTTTTGATCTTCGTTTATTAATTTGTCATAAGCTTCCAGACGGGCTTTTCCCTTAGCATGTCTGGCTTTAGGCGCCATGCGTACCCAGTCCAACTCGCGTTCCAGCGTTTTTCTGCGTTTGCTGGCTTGCTTTTCTTCGCTGGCCATACGGGTGGTTTTTTGTTCCAACCACGAGGTGTAATTTCCTTTCCACGGAATTCCTTCGCCACGGTCCAGTTCCAGAATCCAGCCCGAAACATTATCCAGGAAATATCGATCGTGGGTAATGGCAATAACAGTTCCGGCATATTGCTGAAGGTAATGTTCCAGCCATTCTACCGATTCGGCATCCAGGTGGTTGGTTGGCTCATCGAGCAATAATATGTCGGGCTGACGAAGTAACAAGCGACAAAGCGCTACACGGCGACGTTCACCTCCGGAAAGCACGGACACCTGAGCATCTTCATCGGGGCAGCGAAGTGCATCCATGGCACGCTCCAATTTATTATCCAGATTCCACGCATCAGCATGATCCAGCAATTCCTGCAATTCACCCTGACGTGCAATCAGTTTATCGAAATCGGCATCGGGCTCGGCAAATTGTTCGTTGATGCGTTCGTACTCGGCAAGCATATCTACTATTTCCTGAACACCTTCCTGAACGATTTCTTTTACAGTTTTAGACGGGTCGAGGTGAGGCTCTTGTTCTAAGTAACCTACCGAGTATCCGGGAGAGAAAACTACTTCGCCATCGAAGGTTTTTTCAACTCCGGCAATGATTTTCAGCAGCGTAGATTTACCCGAACCGTTGAGACCTATGATTCCGATTTTTGCACCATAGAAAAATGAAAGATAAATGTTGTTCAATACTTTTTTTTGTGGTGAAAATGCCTTGCTGACTCCCACCATAGAGAAAATAACTTTTTTATCGTCGGCCATAATTGTATTAGCGATTTTTGATTTACGATTTTAGAATGGAATGCAAAGATACAAAGAAAGAAGGAATTGGAAAATGGGTATCGCTGTGCTTCTTGTTAGCTTATCCATTGCCTTTTGTGTGGTCGTTAATAATAAGATAATGCCTGTCGGTTGGATATTTCAAATTTTTCAATCACTTTCCAAACCTGTCCCTTAATTTCTTGTGGAGTCGGATTTAGTTCTTCGGTAGTGAATGTTCCGTTTTCGATATCGATACGCTCAAAAACCATCAGGTAAAGCGAAAAAATAATTTCAAGGCTCAGCTGGCTACGCGGCTCCAGTTGCGGTTTAATGCTTTGCATTACTTCGTACGTTTTTTGGCGATAGTTATCAGCCACAGCGTAAAGTTCACGAATCATTTCCCGAAAACCGCTTGTAATTTCAGCTCCCTGAGCCATAGCCAACAGATTTTCTCTGTTAAGGCCATTTTTAGCCATCAAATCGTCGGGAAAATAATTGAGATTGTGGGTGTGATCTTTTACAAAATCCCGAATGATGTGTACCACATAGCTAAATACAGCACAGGGAGTTGCTGCTTGTTTTACATCGAATTTTGGTGCGATATATTCATTGTTTTCTTTTTTTAATCCGCATAAATGCACAAAGATAGACGCCGGAGCTACCGATGCGCCACTGGCATAATCAAGATAATGTTGCAATGTTGGGAATCCATCGTTGTAAACATCATAAATCATCGATTTGGCAAAGGCTTCGAGCGGCCAGGCGGGAATATGAAATCGCTGAACAGTTTGGATTATTTCGTTTTGAGTAAGGCAGTTTTCCGATGCACTCACAATGGTGTTGATCCAAGTGTTTACTTCCCGTTCAAATTGGGCTTTATCTTCATTTGCAATCGTTTTGTGTTCTGTCTTGTAATTATCAATCAGGTCGTCGATGGCACGCATGAATTTATAGCAAACCTTTGCGGCCTGATATCTTTCTTCATCCCAAAAGCGGGCGGCTATCAATATATTCGGATGATCGATTATTTTCTCGAAATTGATAGATTGGAAAATGTCTGTATAAAGTTTCATAGATTAAATTATAAACCCCTAACCCCTAAAGGGGAACTTAGCTACCGTCGTCTGGTTTTTGTTAAGATATAAGAGACATACCTAACATAAATTCCCCTTTAGGGGTTAGGGGTAGATTTTTCATTTTTCAGTATTCTCTCGCTTGTTAGTTTGGCCGATAGGAGCACCAGCGGAACTCCATTGCCGGGATGCGTGCTTCCTCCCACGAAATAAAGGTTCTTATATTTTTTGTGGTTGTTGTGCGGACGGAAATATCCCATTTGAAAAATAATATGGCTTAAGCTCCCGAATACCGAACCATTGGTAACATTGCAATAGCTTTCCCATGTCTTTGGAAGGTAACACGTTTCAAACTTTATATGTTCTTCTATGTCGGTCATTCCGGCTTCTTTTAGTCGACGGATTACTCCTTCGCGCGCCGTTTGTTTTAGTTTTTGCCAATCTTGTTCCAGGTTTCCAGCCAGTTGCGGAGCGGGTACAATGATTGAGAGCGTATCTTCATTTTCGGGAGCTGCCGACTTATCGGTTCGTGTCGGAGCATGTATGTAAAAGCTGGGATTGTCTGATAATGATTTTTCATCAAAAATCTTCTCCATGCCTTGTTTGTAAGGGTCGTTCAGAAAAATGCTGTGATGATCCAGTTGCGGATAAATTTTATCCATTCCCCAATGAAAAACAATGGCAGAGCAGGAATATTCTTTCTTTTTCAGCCGTGCCGCTACTTTTTTATCGGGTAGAAGCTCCGAGTATACATAGGGTAAATCGGCATTAGCTATCACCAGATCAGCATTGATTATCTTGCCGTTTTCCAGTTGAATTCCATTCGTTTTATTGCCGCTTACAATGATTTTAGCTACCGGTTTCTTATAATGAAACTTCACTCCCAGCGGCAGTGCTTTTTCAAGTAATTTGGTCACGACCTTGTGCATTCCGCTTTGAGGAAACAAAGCTCCTTCGGTGATTTCGGCAGCGGGTAGCATGGAGAAAAATGCCGGCTGTTTGTAGGGGTTTTGCCCCACGTAGATATTCTGAAAAGTAAACGCCATTTGCAGACGGCGGTCTTTAAAGAAACGTTTGATGTAATCAGTGTGTTTTATCCAGGTTTTCAGTTTGATAAGTAACCATACACTCTTCATATTTATAAACTGAAACATGTGATAAAAGTTCCTGTTCAGTAAGCCGTCCATTGATTGATGAAAGAAACCATAGCCTTCTTTTATGTATCGTTCGTAATGCGCATTGCTTCCGGGTTCTATAGCTTCCAGTTGCGATTTCATTCTCTCCGGTTTACGAGTAAAAGCAAAGTCGGAACCATCGCTGAAGAATAATTTATATACAGGTTCCAACGAAGTAGTTTCAAGTTCTTTGTCCATGTCCATGCCCAGTGCCGAAAAAATCTCGCGGTAGAGCGATGGCATGAGCAAGATGGTAGCTCCCAGATCGAACCGGTGTCCGGCTTGCAGCATTTGACCACACCGGCCACCCGGGTTGGCATTTTTCTCGTATACTTCTACGGCAAAGCCTTTTTGTGCCAAAAAACGGCGGTGGCTATTCCGCCCACACCTGCACCTATTACGACTGCTTTTTTCTTCTCATTCATTGGTTACCTATAACTCTGTTGCGTTTTTGCAAAGATACAAAAAAGCTGTAATGCAAAAGACTCTAATAAACTATAAACATGCTTATGAAAAAAATAGTGATAAAATGACTTTCTATCACTTTATCACTATCTGTTGTCTCATTCGTTTCGATATAATTATTCTACTTCTTCGGTATCTGTCTGGCTTATTATCTCTCTGATTTTATCGAGCATCACTGCTTTTACAACCACTGTTCCGGCTATAAAATCGTGTGTTGACCGTTTTCTGGCATTGGAAACCAAAACAATAAGTCCACTGAGTGTCCATAGCCCGCTTAGCCATGACTCTACCTTATTGGGAATAGGATTAATACTTCCAAGTAACTGATTTCTTTTGAGAAACCCTAAACTTGTATAGGTAGCGTCGTCAATCATGTTTAGTGTCAGAATCATTACGTAAACACCCAGAATGGCCAGAAAGAATTCAACGGAATACCTGTAGCAAGCAGCACGCCAATCAATGTCATCACCGTTTTTTTGTATTATTTTTATTCCCATAATCAATTTACCGGGTGTTCCTCCGTAAATTTTCACCAGCACCACTTCGTAAATAACATATACGAGCAAGCTGGGTACAACGGCATAAAAATAGGCCGACTTACTTAAACCGTTCACGTACATCATAAGCCCCACAATTGGCAACATTATAATGATATCTAAAATTTTGGCTGCTAAGCGAGGTCCAAATCCGGCATAAACATCTCCGTTTAATCCGGAGAATCTTTTTGGCAATAGTTCATTTTTCATTTTTAGTTCTTTGTTAAGTTTGTTTTTTGTATTTAGAATCAGTGTAATTTCTTTTCAAAATTTACGATGCAAATTTATAGAATATAACATTAACATCCAAATTTTTTTGGAAGAAAATAAATATGTTTTTTAGCATAAATAACAAAACCCCCGAAAGTACTGGGCTTTCGGGGGGGTGTTATTTTATTTGTCGCGAATGCTAAAGAGCGACCAATCGAAACTTATAATTTCCGGAAATCATTGATGATTTTATTCATTACATTGTTGATGTGTTCGTCCGGTTCTTCGTTTATCATATTTTCTTTATACCAATCTACTATTTCTTTTGCTCCTTGTCGGAATCCGATGCGGGGGTTGAAGTCGGGAACATAGTTGCGGATTTTGGTATTATCGAAAATCATACTGTGCGTTTTATCACCCAGCAAACTATCGCCCATATTTTTGTCGTAACGGGCAATTACTTCGGATGGAACATGCACCAGATGAGGAGTAACCCCAAGTTCGGCAGCCATAATGCCGAAAATACTATCCCACGATAGCCATTCGTCGGATGTGATATGAAATGCTTCGTTGATGGCGGCATTATTGCCCAGCAACCCGACTAAACCTACCGCAAAATCGGCATGGTGAGTCAGTGTCCAGATAGACGACCCATCACCATGAACCACCACCGGCAGCCCTTTCAGCATTCTGTGCAGCACGGTGTATCCGCCTTCAAGTGGGATGAGCGTTTTACTGTACGTGTGCGATGGGCGAACAATGGTATATGGAAATCCATTTTTCTGAAATTCTGCTTTAAGCAAACTTTCACAGGCAATTTTATTTCGGGAATACTCCCATACGGGGTTGCTCAGCAGAGTTTCCTCGGTTACGGGGAGCTTTTCGGGTGGAGTTTGGTATGCCGAAGCCGAACTGATAAACACAAACTGATCTGTTTTGCCTGTGAAGAGCTCTATGTCCTGCTGGATATGTTTCGGCAGAAAAGCAATAAAATCAACTACCGCGTCAAAGTGATGGCCGACAATGGCTTGCTCCACCTCACCCGGGTTTCTGATATCGGCAATAATTGTTTTGGCTCCTTTTATAGCGTGCGTACTTGCGCTGAATCCCCGGTTTAAATGATATAAATCAATACCCCGACTGATTGCCCGTTCAGAACATGCCGAACTGATATTGCCCGTTCCTCCAATAAATAATACTTTCATATCAACCCATTTTAGTGAATGTTGTGTTTTTTGTCAATATAGCGATCAGCCTTTTTTCAATTTCTTGGCTCTCTTTTCTTCCTTTTTTTTCTTTCGGAGTTTTGAGAGGCTCTTTTTTTTACTGTTTTCTTTGCGTCCTGAGATTTTGCCATGATTTCTACGTTTTAATAGTTTGTATTTGTGTTTAATCCCGCCAATTGATTTGATAGTTATTTCCGCTCTTTTGTTTTATATTGGGAATACTTAATGATATTTTTTATCGCAGTAGCACACATAGAAATAATGAGAGAAAAAGACTTAGGTCAGATAGTAAAAGTATCTTGACGATACTTTTGCTCAGTCTGTAATTATCCCGATATTCGGGATGATACTATGTGTTCTTGGTCTTATATTTTCTATTTAAAAAACTAGTGTGATCTATGTGGCAAAAACATATCAAGAGAAATTACTATTCGCTTTAGTTTCCTGTGAAAGATTGAAATTGTTATTGCCCAAAAGGTTTCTGGTCGGTGCAGGTAATGTTTTCGCCCGGCGAAACATGAAAGTAGTTGCAAAAATACCTATAATATTCGTAACGGTACGAAGTTTTTTCCAGTTCATTGCCATTTCCGCATTCCACGCCGCCGTTTATCACGTTCAGCGTTGCACCAAATCCGGGTACGCGTCCCTTTTGCAGGTCATTGGCAGTAGGTTTCCATTTTCCGGTCATTATATCGTGACACGATGGTTTCGGAAATTGGGGCGTCATCCAAAACCAGAGAGCCGATGCAAATGCTAATTCGCCATCTTCCGCCAGCAGTTCGGGATGCTGTAGCAAGGTATCTTTAGATCCAAACCATGCTTCACTGAATTGTCCGTAGTTATAATTCCAGCTCAATTGTTTAGGCCCGCGCCCGTAATAGTATTTACCTGCCACCGGAGGATAGTTTTTCTTCGACGAATCGGCATAGGGATTGATTATCCCCTGTTGGTTTTCTTCAACATAGCGAAGTCCCCATTTGAAATAGCCGCCCGGAGCCTCTGCCCAGCCTCCGCTAGTTTCCTGAGCAATATTGGCCAAAAAAGCTGACAGTTCACGCTTTTGAGTCTCGCTATCACTGTTCAGGAAATCGGGAAAATGTTTTGCCGCCTCTACCAGTGCTTTGAATGAATAAAAATCGCCGGTTACTTTTAGCGGGTCGATGGAGTTGCATCCGTATCGGTTCGGGAAAAGTTTATTCCACTTAGCTTCGTTCAGAAGTTTAGTCAGTTTGGTTTTTTTGTGTTGGTTGTCCAACAGTCGTATTGGTTCTTTCGTAGAAATGGTTGTTTGCGAAAACCCGTTAATAGTGAGGATAGATAGGAGAATGATTAAAGCTTTTTTCATCGAAAGAATAAGTGATGTTGATTATTTTCGGAGCTATATTTTTCCTTTAATTTTAAATGTTCCGCCGGGTGTGTTGACCATCCAATTGGAAAAGACGTTGATATAATTCCAGAACGAAAGTACTAAATTTTCAGGAATATCAAGTTCGAGCAGCACTTTTTTATAACAATTTAGCCAAACCACTCTTCCTTCGGGAGCAATGGAAAACTGAGAGTGCCTGTCCATCATCATAGGCCTTCCTCTGCGTTGGTTGAAATAATCAGGTCCTCCGCAAATCTGAATCATAAAATCGGCAGAGTTTTGTTTGGCTATTTCAAGTTCGGCATCGTCTTTTGGGAATAATTTTTTGATGTCACTCGCGCGCAGCAGGTCGTAATGTTTACTGACCATATTGCGTATCCCTTTTTCGCCAAGTGCTTTGTAAAAATCCGGATCCGGTTTCGTAACGTCGGGGCGTTCACCGAATTGATAAGAGTTTATTTTTAAATCCATCGTGTTTGTATTTTTTGTTAGCGACATTTCCTGTTTTTATACTGAAATAAATGCAATTAAATAA
This sequence comes from Paludibacter propionicigenes WB4, assembly GCF_000183135.1. NCBI lineage: Bacteria > Pseudomonadati > Bacteroidota > Bacteroidia > Bacteroidales > Paludibacteraceae > Paludibacter > Paludibacter propionicigenes. The sequence continues at coordinate 157,283 of NC_014734.1, forward strand.
CTCCATCCGGCGGCTGATTGTTCGGCTTTAAAACAGATTAGCTATAGAATCTGTTCTATAGCTAATCTGTCTCTTCTTGTTCGTTTTTTTATACTTTCAGTTTTTCGTGCTTCAGGTTTTTCGAACAACCTATCCAGTCTGTTATACTTTTGGCTATTCCTTCAGCATCAAGACCCAGCATGTTGTATAGTTCCTCAGGTGTTCCGTGTTCAACAAAGCTGTCCGGTATACCAAGTCGCTTAAGCCGCGGTGTGTAATTATGTTCCGACATGAATTCCAGCACGGCACTACCAAATCCTCCCTGAATAACGCCATCCTCTATCGTTACTATTTGCTTGAATTTTTTGCCAATTTCGTGAAGCATTGCTTCATCTATCGGTTTAAGGAAGCGTATATCGTAGTGTGCCACGGATATCTCCCATTCATTTTCCATTTGTTCAATAGCCTTTTGGGCATTGGTAGCCATGGTGCCTATGGTCAGTATTGCCAGGTCTTCACCTTCTTTGAGGCATTCTCCTTTGGCAATTTCCAGCGCTCTCATGGGTTGTCGCCAGTCAACAATAGTTCCTTTGCCACGCGGATAGCGAATTACAAACGGTCCCATGTCGGGTTGCTGAGCTGTGTACATCAGGTTTCTGAGTTCAATTTCGTTGCGGGGTGCAGCTATAGTCATATTCGGAATGCAACGCATGTAGGCCAGGTCAAATAATCCATGATGGGTGGCTCCATCGGAACCAACTATTCCGGCTCTGTCCAGACAGAACACCACGTTCAGATTTTGCAACGCCACATCGTGAATCACGTTATCGTAAGCACGTTGCATAAACGAAGAGTAGATATTGCAAAACGGCAATAAGCCTTCTTTAGCCATTCCGGCCGAAAAAGTTACGGCATGACCTTCGGCTATTCCTACATCAAAAACTCTATCGGGTAATTCCTGTTGCATGAAAGTCATCGAACAGCCTGAGGGCATGGCGGGAGTTATTCCCATTATTTTTTCGTTGCTCAAAGCCAGCTTTAGCAAAGTTTTTCCAAAAACATCCTGAAAGAGTGGGGGAGTAGGGTTGTTTGGCACACAAGTGTTTCGTTCGCCGGTTTCTACATTAAATTTACCGGGAGCATGCCATACAGTTGCCGACTTTTCAGCCGGTTCATATCCTTTCCCTTTTTTCGTGATGACGTGCAGCACTTTGGGGCCTTTGAAATTTTTAATCTCGGACATTATTCGGACCAATCCGTCTACGTCATGACCATCCACCGGTCCAAAGTAGCGGATATTCATTCCTTCGAAGATATTATTCTGGTTGGATAAGGTTGCTTTTACGCTGTTGTTGAATTTCGTTATCCGTTGAATGTTGTTATCGGTAATGATATTCATCTTTTTCAGCAGATTAGCCGCTCTGAATCTTATCTTATTATAGGTGCGCGAGGTGGTAATGTCTACCAGGTATTGCGTAAATCCGCCCTGGACAGGGTCAATTGCCATCTGGTTGTCGTTCAGAATAATCAGCAGGTTGTTTTTGTTTACCGATGCATTGTTTAATCCTTCGAAAGCCAAACCGCCTGTCATGGCTCCATCACCGATTACAGCCACCACATTCCGGTTTTTCTCTTCTTTAAGCAGCGACGCTACAGACATACCCAATGCTGCCGATATAGAGGTGGATGAATGCCCTACACCAAAAGAATCGTATTCGCTTTCTTTGGGAGTGGGAAAACCACATAAACCTTTAAATTGCCTGTTTGTATAAAATTGATCGCGTCGTCCGGTCAGAATTTTATGTCCGTAAGCCTGATGGCCAACATCCCATATAATGCGGTCGTGAGGCGTATCGAAAACGTAGTGGATTGCCACCGTAAGTTCAACCACACCTAGATTGGAACCTAAATGTCCCGGGTTCTTTGATACTTCATCGATAATAAATTGTCGAAGATCATCGCAAACCGCCGGAAGTTCATTTCTGCTAATTGCTTTTAAATCAATAGGTGAGTTTATGTGGTTAATATATTGATAGTCTTTTTTTTCCATGATATTGTCAAAATAGCTTACAAAAATAATATAAATTTGCCATCATTTTCCATCTTAGACTGCTTATCTTTGTGGCAGATATATTTTTCATATAACACATTCGCACCCAAATTGCTCATTTTATATAGAATAATGATTTTTTCGAATAAAATAAGCCCGATTCCTTACAATCTATACAAAAATAACAATTATTTCTTCCAAACTATTTGAGGTTTCAATTTCTTGCCTTATCTTTGCAGCCGAAAAACAAACAAAATTATGACTTCTCAACGCCTTTATACAATTCTTGTACTCGTCGTGCTTCTTTTGGTCAACAATCAGAGGTGAGATGGTTACGTGTATAAATGTATGTTAAATACAAAAAACCTTTCTCACCATAACGGAGAAAGGTTTTTTATTTTGAGGGATTGCCCAAAGCCCTTATGGGATTTGGAAATGATGAGTTACTAACTAATTAAAATTCCCCTTAGGAATTACGAGGCTATATGAAACAAGAATTACGTAGTGCTACAAGCACAGGTGGTCGGAGAATGGCCGGAGCCCGCTCCCTTTGGCGTGCAAATGGTATGACTGACAAACAAATGGGAAAACCTATTATTGCTATTGTAAATTCATTTACACAGTTTGTTCCCGGACATGTTCATTTGCATGAAATAGGTCAGAAAGTAAAAGCTGAAATAGAAAAACTTGGTTGCTTTGCAGCTGAATTTAATACGATAGCCATCGATGATGGAATAGCCATGGGACACGATGGAATGCTATATTCATTGCCATCGCGCGATATTATTGCTGACAGTGTGGAATACATGGTGAATGCTCATAAAGCTGATGCCATGGTTTGTATCAGTAATTGCGATAAAATTACTCCGGGAATGTTGATGGCAGCAATGCGACTAAACATCCCGACTATTTTTGTTTCGGGAGGACCAATGGAGGCAGGAGAACTTGATGGAAAACATCTCGATTTGATTGACGCCATGGTACAATCGGCTGACGAAAGCGTATCCGATGATCAGGTGAAACGCATAGAGAATGCCGCTTGTCCAACTTGCGGATCTTGTTCAGGAATGTTTACGGCTAACTCCATGAACTGCCTGAACGAGGCAATCGGACTGGCTTTGCCCGGAAATGGAACAATCGTAGCCACTCACGCAAACCGCACGCAACTATTCATCGATGCAGCTAAAAAGATCGTTGAGAATGCTAATAAATACTACTTTGATGGCGATGACAGCGTTTTGCCACGTTCCATCGCTACCCGTCAGGCTTTTCTGAATGCCATGAGGCTTGATATTGCCATGGGCGGATCTACCAATACAGTTCTTCATATTTTGGCTGTAGCACATGAGGCTGAAGTTGAGCTGACCATGGACGATATGGATTTCCTTTCTCGCCAAACTCCCTGCTTATGTAAAGTGGCTCCAAATTCTCAAAAATATCATATTCAGGACGTAAATCGAGCCGGTGGAATTTTGGGAATTCTGGCAGAATTAAGCAAAGGTGGTTTACTTGATACTTCGGTTCGCCGGGTAGATGGTTTGACTTTGGCTGAAGCCATTGAACAATTTGATATTACCAGTCCTAAGGTTTCTGCCGTAGCGATTGAAAAATATAAGAGCGCACCTGCTCACAAATTCAATCTGGTAATGGGCTCTCAGCATACACAATATCCCGAACTGGACGGCGATCGAGTCAACGGTTGTATCCGTGACATTGAACACGCTTACACCAAAGATGGTGGATTGGGTATACTGAAGGGGAACATTGCGCAGGATGGATGCGTTATTAAAACCGCCGGTGTCGACGAAAGTATCTGGAAGTTTAGCGGACCAGCTAAAGTTTTCACTTCGCAGGATGCTGCGTGTGTGGGAATTTTGAAAGGCGATGTGGTTTCGGGCGATGTGGTGGTAATTACACACGAAGGTCCAAAAGGAGGACCGGGCATGCAGGAAATGTTATACCCAACGTCTTATATCAAATCAAAACATCTTGGAAAAGAGTGTGCTTTGATTACCGATGGTCGTTTTTCCGGTGGAACATCCGGCTTGTCTATCGGACATGTTTCGCCGGAGGCAGCATCCGGAGGAAATATAGGATTGATTCAGAATGGTGATATTATCGAAATAGATATTCCAACCCGTTCAATTAATGTGAAAGTAAGCGAGCAAGAATTGCAAAAACGTCGCGAAGCTGAATTAGCCCGTGGCAAAGATGCATTCAAGCCTAAAGATAGAAATCGTGTCGTTTCAAAAGCCCTTCGTGCATACGCCAGCTTGGTAAGCTCTGCCGATAAAGGTGCTGTGAGGATGATAGATTAAAAACCCCTAAATCCCCTAAAGGGGACTTTTTGGAGGGTTTGCGTTTTGAGAATTTTATGATTTGTGAATAACTTTATTATTTCACTCTTTAAGTCCCCTTTAGGGGATTTAGGGGTTATTATATTATGGAAACAAAAACTAAAATAACAGGAGCTCACGCTTTTATGCAGGCTCTCGTAAAAGAAGGCGTAGATACCATATTTGGTTATCCGGGCGGTGCTATTATGCCCGTTTTTGATGCGCTTTACGATTACGATAAACATATAAATCATATTCTTACACGTCACGAACAAGGAGCAACACATGCTGCTCAGGGTTACGCGCGTGTTTCGGGCAAAGTAGGGGTTTGTCTGGTTACTTCGGGACCTGCTGCAACCAATACCATTACCGGCATAGGCGATGCCATGTTGGACAGTACACCCATGGTGGTTATCACCGGTCAGGTTGCTACACCACTCTTAGGTACCGATGCTTTTCAGGAAATCGATGTGGTTGGTATCACACAGCCTATTACTAAATGGGCTTATCAGATTCGTCGCCCCGAAGATATAGCCTGGGCTGTTGCCCGTGCTTTTTACATAGCGCGTACCGGCCGTCCGGGTCCGGTTGTTCTTGACTTAGCTAAAAGTGCCCAAACTCAGGAAGTGGAATTTGAGTATAAACCCTGCACTTTTATTCGGAGTTATTTGCCAATTCCCGAATTACAACCTTCGCAGATTGAGGCTGCTGCTGCATTGATTAATGGAGCCAAAAAACCTTTTGCGTTGGTAGGTCAGGGAGTTGTATTGGCAAATGCAGAAGAGGAATTGAAAGTATTTTTAGAAAAAGGAAATATCCCGGCAGCCTGGACACTGCTTGGTGCTTCGGCTATGTCAAGTGATTTCCCTTTGAATAAGGGTTTCTTGGGAATGCACGGAAACGTGGCTCCAAACATGAAGACCAATGAGTGCGATGTGTTGATAGCTATCGGGATGCGTTTTGATGACCGTGTAACCGGTGATTTGAAAACGTATGCCAAACAGGCGAAAATTGTACATTTAGATATTGATGCGGCTGAAATTGGCAAGAACGTAATTCCTGATGCTCCGGTATTGGGAACGGCTAAAGAAACATTGCCGGCATTGACAGCTAAAATTAAAGAAGCGAAACATACTGAATGGATTGCTTCGTTTGAAGAATACGAAAAACTTGAATTTGAAAAAGTAATACAACGCGAAGTTTATCCTGAATCGGGTGAAATTACGATGGGTGAGGTTATTCATAAGGTATCGGAAGCTACCAAGAATAATGCGGTTATCGTAACGGATGTGGGACAAAATCAAATGCTTGCTGCACGATATTCAAACTATTCGCAGACTCGAAGTTTAGTTACCTCCGGTGGTTTAGGTACCATGGGATTTGGTATTCCGGCTGCTATGGGTGCTAAAATGGGCGCTCCTGATCGTACGGTGTGTATGTTCAGTGGTGATGGCGGCTTCCAAATGACTATTCAGGAGCTGGGAACAATCATGCAGGAGCAAATCGGAGTGAAAATGATTATTTTGAACAATCATTTCCTTGGGATGGTGCGTCAATGGCAGGAAATGTTCTTCGAAGAACGTTATTCATTTACCGAAATGGTAAACCCCGACTTTATTGCTATTGCCAAAGCATATCGGATTGATGGAACCGAAGTTCATAAACGTGAAGAACTTGATGCTGCTATTGCTGACATGCTGAAAGATGATAAACCATATCTATTGGTTGTAAATGTAGAGAAAAAAGGCATGGTATTCCCTATGGTTCCGGCCGGTGCTTGCGTTACTAACATTTTATTGGGAGATTAAAATAATGGAAACTAAATTATACACGATTACCATCTTTTCGGAAAACACAGTGGGTTTGTTGGGGCAGATAACCATTATTTTTACCCGACGTTCCATTAATATCGAAACGCTTTCTGTGTCTCCATCGGCTATTAAAGGTATTCATAAGTTTACAATAACGCTTTTTGCTACGGAAGATATAGTGTCGAAAGTGGTGAAGCAGATTGATAAACGAATTGATATATTAAAAGCATATTATAATACGGATGAAGATTTGGTTTTCCAGGAGATAGCTTTATACAAAGTTGCTACTGAAAAACTGCTCGAAAAAGGCTCAATAGAAGATCTTGTCAGAAAATATCATATCCGTATTCTGGAAATGAATAATGATTTTGTAGTTTTGCAAAAGGCCGGTCATTATAACGAAACCCAGCAAATGTTTGAGGAGTTGAGCGGGTCGATAGGTGTATTGCAGTTTATTCGTTCAGGACGTGTGGCTATTACCCGATCGAAGGTAGAGCGCCTGAGCGATATGCTGAACGCAATACAGGAAAAGTACGGAGAGAATAATTGAAAACATCGTTTCAATGTCGTTAAAAAAAACATATTCATTTCAGATTCAACCGCAGTTTGTCGATTTTCAATTTCGTGCAACAATGTCTTCGTTGGGAGATATTTTGCTTACAACGGCTCAGTTTAATGCTGATGACAATGGTTTTGGACTGCGTCGCCTGAACGAAATGGACTGCTCGTGGGTGCTTACGCGTATGGCCATTGAGATGAACCGGTTTCCGGAACAATACGAGAATATTGAAGTGGAAACATGGGTGGAAGAAGTTGGGCGGGCCAACACGACTCGTAATTTTTGTATTCGGGATGCTAAGGGTGAAATTATTGGTAATGCATGTTCGGTATGGGTGTTTTTTGATATGAAAACGCGCCGCGCCAAGGATTTGCAAACGCTTGAGGGTATTCATGACTTTGCAAACGGCGAAGAAGGATTGATTGATAAACCCATTAAATTAGGAGCTGTTGATGGTGATGAATACGATGGTTTCAAGGTGAAATACAGTGATATTGATATAAACGGACACGTTAATAGCATACGGTATATTCAATGGATAAGCGATTGCTTTTCATTGAGTTGTTACCGGAAATATCAGGTGAAGCGATTTGAAATAAACTATGTACACGAAATGCTGTATGGCGATTTTGTGGAAATTGTGGGGATGAAGGTTGAAGATAATGACTTTCGTTTTGAGATAAAGAAGGATGACAAAATTGCCTGTCGGGCAAGAGTGGTACTGATTCCTAACACTTCTACGGATCTCTGAATTTTGAGAAAACAGTAATTAGAACAAAATATAACAAATAGTATAAACAATTAAAAACTACCCAAAAATTCCCCTTATTCAGGGGTTAGGGGTTATTTGTAACATGGCAAATTATTTTAGCTCACTTCCTCATCGCCTGAAAGTTCAGGAACTAGGAAAATGTGATTTTATGCAAAGCAGCGAATTCGCTGATGGAGTGAAAAAACTTATTGGAAAAAAGATCGTGGTGGTAGGCTGTGGTGCACAGGGTTTGGCTCAGGGTCTTAACATGCGCGACAGTGGTTTGGATATTTCTTATGCATTGCGTCAGGTAGCTATCGACCAAAAAAGGGCTTCTTATGAAAATGCTAAAAACAACAACTTTGTAGTCGGATCGTTCGAAGAATTGATTCCTACTGCCGATTTAGTAATGAATCTGGCACCTGATAAACAACATACTTCGGTAGTAAATCAGGTAATGCCTTTGATGAAAAAAGGAGCTTGTTTATCTTATTCGCATGGTTTCAATATTGTGGAAGAAGGAACTCAAATCCGCAAAGATATTACAGTTATCATGGTGGCTCCAAAATCGCCTGCATCCGAAGTTCGTGCCGAATATCTTCGCGGTTTCGGTGTTCCTACGCTGATTGCCGTTCACCCGGAAAATGATCCGAATGGCGACGGATTGGAAATAGCCAAAGCTTATTGCGTGGGTACTGGCGGTCACAAAGCCGGTGTACTTCACTCTTCTTTCGTGGCTGAAGTAAAATCGGATTTGATGGGTGAGCAAACTATTCTTTGCGGACTGCTGCAAACCGGTTCTATCCTTTCTTTCAACAAAATGGTTGAAAAAGGAATTGATCCTGCTTATGCATCGAAGTTGGTTCAATATGGTTGGGAAACTATTACCGAAGCCTTGAAAATTGGTGGTATCACCAATATGATGGATCGTCTTTCTAATCCTGCTAAAATTGAAGCGTTTAAATTGGCTGAAGAGCTTAAAGATATTATGCGTCCATTGTTTATCAAGCACATGGATGATATTTTGTCTGGCGAATTCTCTAAAACCATGATGGAAGACTGGGCTGCAGGCGACAAAAACTTGTTGACATGGCGTGCCGAAACAGGTGAAACAGCATTCGAAAAAACTCCTGCAGGTGATGTTGAAATCTCGGAACAAGAGTATTTTGATAATGCTACATTGATGGTTGCGTTTATCAAAGCAGGTGTTGAGTCGGCTTACGAAACTATGACTTGTTCGGGTATCAAGAACGAATCGGCTTACTACGAATCGTTGCACGAAACTCCACTTATTGCCAACACCATTGCACGCAAGAAATTGTTCGAAATGAACCGCGTTATCTCCGACACGGCTGAGTACGGTTGCTACTTGTTCGATCATGCATGTAAACCGCTTTTGGCTGACTTTATGAAGAAAATTGATACCAACGTTATTGGTAAAAACTTCAATGCTAGCAGTAACGGACGTGTTGATAACTTCGAATTGGTAAAAGTCAATGCGGCTATCCGTAATCATTCAATCGAAATTTGTGGTGCTGAGCTTCGTGCTGCCATGACTGCGATGAAAAAAATTGTAGAATAATAACCGTAGAGACGCAAGGTCTTGCGCCTCCAACATAACGATAATCAAACAAGAGCTGTTTCAGATTGGAGACAGCTCTTGTTGCATTTGTTCTGTTTGTATAAATGATTTTTTGAAGTTTTCGTGGCTAACGGAAATAAGAGGTTTGTTCAAAGTAACCTTGCGCCAATGACGCAAGCATCTGATAATTAGTGTCTGCGTTAACTATACAAGTTAGGCGAATTGATTGAATTCTACTGTAAATAGGTTAATTTATAGTGTGGTATATTTTAAGTCATTATGTATTTTATTTTGAATACTCTCAGGAATTTTTTTGAAAGATTGCCAACTTAAAAACCCATTATTATTAAACCCGACATTTAAAATTTCAAATTCGATAGAAAAGTCTAATTTATGAAGTTTTTTAACGTTTAGTTGTATCACATATTCCAGTTCCATCTCTTGCAGAACAAAGTTAGGATGAATGGCAAAATTCAATTTATTGTTATCTGTTCTTATACTGGGGTATAATAACATGTCTGCAGAGTACTCATTCATACCATACAAATGGTCGTAACCAATAAAAGATGTAACATAGTGTTGTTCTTTTACAAAACACTCACTTAAATAAACAAAAGCATCGTATGCCTTTCTTTGCAAATTCTCGTTTTCGCTAAATAAATCTTTAAATTTATCAAATGATACAAAATGACTTTCTGAATCTGAATTTTCAGGCATGTTTTTAGCAAATGTAAAAGTTGCTAGTTTGACTTCTTTATTTCCTCTTACTATCCATTTGCTTAAATAGTAAACTTTATCCTTAAAGTCATCTTCATTAACCATTTCGAAAAAGGGTGTTGTTGGAGATTCGCTACAGTAGAAAACAGGATGGTATGGAATGTTGGCTCGTCCAAATTTAGTAAGTGCAGATGGAGGGTAAGAAAACTCAGATATTAGCCCGATATTCATATAATGTCTAGATTCGGTTAATCTCCAATAACTCGTATTATTAATACAAATAGGTCTGAAAAGGATTGGAAATGAATTTTTTGAGTGTTCTAGTAATACCGACTTCAATTCTTCAGAAGGTAAGTTTTCGATTTTTTTTAGTTTTTCAATTTCCTTGATGTAATCTTCTACTGAAAAAATATTGTCGTCCATTATCTTATTTTTTAGCAAAGTTCTATGATTGCAAAGAGAAAAACCATTATTTCAGTATTGTTACCTCGCTATCATAAGCAAAGAAACTTCTTTTAACTGCCATTTAATCAATTTCAAGTTGTAATCCGTTTTTCAGAATATCAAGTGCCGGGTTTTGTTCAGCCATTATTCTGTAGCGGTCTTCGGGTGATGTAGCGCGCTGTACGGCAGTTTCCTCCATTACTTTAATCGTCATTTTGACGTGCGAATTTTCCAGTCGGGCATGGATAAAGCTTTGAATATCCTGTTGGAGACGTTTCAATTCTTTTTCCTGCAGGATGTTGCTTACCGTAATCTCGAAAGTGGTTTTTGACGTCATTTTCGGATATGTGCTCAAAAAGAGACTGGTCATTCTACCCTGTTCGGGGATGGTTTCGGCAAATTGCTGCCAGGCTTGTAGCAATGCTTCTTCGCTAAAATCTTTATTCAACACCGATGAAGGTGCTTCGTTTACCGTTTCGTTTGCTGCTGTTTGCTGCTCTATGTTGCTTTTTCCGGGTGCTGTTATCGATATACTTCCCGGACGGACAAAACTAGGTTTTGAATCAGCTACTACATCTTTGGGTTTGGGAGTTATTACAGGTCGTGTAACAGGCGGGGCTGTTTGCACAGGTGTCGTTACTTTGTTTACTACAGGTTGTGCTACAGTTGGCTCCGAAGTTGCCGCTACCTGAATTTTTTGAATTGGCGCAGGCTTTTCGTCAGTTAGTATGGACTTTTTTTTTTCATCCGTCAGTTGGCACAGACGAATTAAAGCCAGTTCTACCAGCAGTCGTTTATTCTTACTTTGTCTGTAGTCAATATCGCAATCATTGCTTATTTTAAGTGCCTGAAACAGAAAATCGGGCGAGCAATTCTGAGCCTGTGTTTTATAACGTTCTCCAATGTCGGCTCCCACTTCAAGCAAGCTTATCGTTTGTGGATCTTTGCTTACCAGTACGTCGCGCAGGTGAGAACTGAGTCCGGTGATAAAATGATGCGCATCAAAGCCTTTGTTCAATACTTCATTGAATAATAGCAGCGACTGGCTTACATCACCTTTCAGGAAGGCTTCCACAAGCTTGAAATAATACTCATAATCCAACACGTTGAGATTCTCAATTACGCCCTGATATGTAATGTTGTTGCCACAGAAGCTCACCAACTGGTCGAATATCGATAATGCATCGCGCATTCCACCGTCGCTTTTCTGGGCTACTACATTCAGTCCGTTTACATCTACCGTTACGCCTTCTTTTTCGGCCACCATTTGCAGATGTTTAACCGTATCGGCCACCGTTATCCGGTTGAAATCGTAAATCTGGCAACGCGAGAGAATCGTAGGGATAATCTTATGTTTTTCAGTAGTAGCTAAAATAAAAATAGCATGTGCAGGTGGCTCCTCCAGAGTTTTCAAAAAAGCGTTGAATGCACCTTGCGACAGCATGTGAACCTCGTCAATGATATAGACGCTATACTTTCCAATTTGTGGTGGTATGCGCACCTGATCGGTCAGCGATCGGATATCGTCTACACCATTATTCGAAGCTGCATCAAGCTCGTGGATATTGTACGAACGTTGCTCGTTAAACGATACACAGGATTCACACTCATTGCAGGCTTCAAAATCGGAAGTAAGATTCTGGCAGTTTATGGTTTTGGCAAATATACGCGCACAGGTAGTTTTACCAACTCCACGCGGTCCGCAAAACAGGTAAGCATGGGCCAAATGATTGCTTTTGATGGCGTTTTTGAGGGTTACAGTCAATGAAGATTGACCGACAACCGAGTTAAACGTCGATGGGCGATATTTGCGCGCCGAAACAATGAAATTTTCCATAAACCGAATTCTTTTTTCTGCTTTTGAATGCAAATATACTGAAAATAGATGGTTCGGTTCGCACAAAAAAAAGATTTCTGAAAAAAAAGGATGAACGTAAAATTTGCTTACCTTTGTCAAACAAATATAGATGTTGTCAGACGCCTGAATCCAGCTTTTTTGCGCTGGTTTGATTGCAATATTATGCCTGAAATAAAGACTAAAGGGAATAGACTCAGAAAGATACTTTTAAATAAATATCTTATTGTGTTTTTGATTTATGCTGTGCTCGTTACTTTTTTCGACGACCATAGTTTAATTCATCGTTGGCAGTCTCATCAACGCATCGTGGAGATGGAAAAAGAGTTGAAATTCTTTCAGGATGAGATAAAAACCAATAAACAAAAGAAAAACGAACTTCAGTCCAGCAAGGAAAATCTGGAAAAATTTGCCCGCGAACATTATTATATGAAAAGGGAAAACGAAGATATTTTTATAATCAAAGAATGAACAACCAACAATTTCTGAAATTACTTTTTATAACGGGCGGAACGTTGACTCTGGCCGGTGCTTTGTGCAAACCGCTCAACGTAGCTTATGCTCCTTATATTTTTTCTACAGGTGCTGCTCTATTGATTATTTATCAGCTGAAAAGTGCGTTTGATAACAAGTCGGCTGATACACGCCAACGACGTTTGGGAGCCAGTGGCTTTTTATCCAGCGTTGCTCTGGGTTTGGCTGGTTATTTTATGTTTACGGGTACCAAGTATTGGGTACTCATGCTGTTGATTTATGCGCTTTCCACTCTTTTCCTTAGTTTCAGAGGAGGAGCTGCAAAACAATAAAATTTTATTACAACAAAAAGCGCTAATCTAAAATTTTAGATTAGCGCTTTTTTGTTCTTCTTTATGAAGGTTATTTCTTTGCCGCATAACGTTCGTTAAGCGCTTTGGTTACTTCTTCGGTAATATCATAGCCTTTGTCAGCATATAAAACGTTATCACTCGATGTATTGCTAATAATTAATTGGTATTTATGGTCTTTGTTAAACTGTTTCATAAATACATTAATGGTATCGCGCAGTTGTTCGCTCATTTTTTGTTGAATCTGCATTAATTGTTTACTCAGATTGCCATCCAACTCCTGAAGTTCTTGTTGTTTCTTTTGTAAACGAGCTTGTTCTTGTTCTGCACGGTCACGACTTAAGAAAGCATTGTTGTTTAATTTTCGTTGAAATTCGTCCATTTCTCCTTTTAATTGAACGGCTTTCGAATTAATCGTAGCACGAGATTCCTCTTGTTTTTTGATAAGAGATTCGTTAGCGTCTTTTGCAAATTGATAATGCAATAGCAATGAGTCAACATTTACATAGGCAATGGGTAATTTGCCGGATATAATGGTGTCTTTCCCTGTTACAGCATGCTTTGTGGCTGAATTTGATTTATTACTTAGTACTAACACAAAAAGAACTACAATAGCTACTGCCAGCACGGCATTAATGATGAGAGATAAGTTTTTCATTCGCCTAATTAATCTAATGTTGTTTTTAGAGATTTTGATTCAATTCCAACGCTTTCTTTGAAATCCGACTGCAAAGATAATTTTTTTGAAACATTTCAGTACAAAGGGCATCCGATTTTTAGGAAAAAGAATGTTTAGTTGTATTTATTAACTATTGTAGCTCGAATTGCTAAAATTGATAACAGAATAATTTTCATTCTTTTAGGATAAGAAAAAGGCGAAATGAGGTTTAGTTCATTCCGCCTTTGAAGTTGATTTTTCGTGTGTTTTTAATATCTCTCCGAAACTGTTTTCCAGTCTACTAAATCCCAGAGCGCAGCCACATAATCAGGGCGGCGATTTTGATAATCGAGATAATAGGCATGTTCCCAAACATCAAATGTAAGAAGTGGAGTCAATCCACGTGTGATTGGGTTGCCGGCGTTACTTTCTTTTACAATAGATAATTTGCCTTCAGCATCTTTTACCAACCAAGCCCAACCTGAACCGAATACAGATACTGCCGCTTTGTTGAATTCTGCTTTAAAATTATCCAGCGACCCCCAGGCTGCATCGATAGCTTTTGCTAGTTTTTCGCTTGGTACGCTTCCTTTGTTGGGTGTCAGCGTTAGGAAATAAAATGTGTGATTCCAGATTTGCGCTGCATTATTGAATATCGGACCTTCCGACTTTTTTACGATTGATTCCAGATCAGAATTTTCAAATTCAGTTCCTTCAACTAGCCCATTTAGGTTGTTTACATAGGTTTGATGATGTTTTCCATAATGAAAACTTATTGTTTTCTCGCTGATTACTGGTTCTAGTGCGTTGTGTGCGTAAGGTAATTCGGGCAATGAAAATTTCATGACTTAATTGTTTTATGAGTTAATAAATTATATAAAGTTTTTCTTTTCTTATTCTAAAACGTCATTTAGCGACATTTTGTTTGAACGAGACCATGTTTTTTTGTGAATTTTTTCGATACTATTGTTTAACTGCTTTTTTCTTATCATCTTTGCACTTCATACCGACTTAGTTGAAATTTTAAGCAAGCGAGTATACTACTCTTGTTTTGTAAGTCCGAAATATAAAAGCAAATATTGTACAATTAAATAAATAAACAAAGAAACATGAAAACAATCCGTTTAATCTTGGCACTTGCTGTAGTCATGCTGGCTACTTCAGCTTGTAAAACAAAGCAGAAAATAGCCGAAATTCCTGCCGGCGCAAATATTCAGGCTGCTGCCCCAAAAACAACTGTTACAAATACAATAGCCGCTCCTTCTCCTACCTATCAAGCTCCGGAAAATGTAAAAACAGCTGAAAATGAAGTTACCCGTAACGAAAATTTTAGTTTAGTAGATGGCGAAGCCGGATCACTAAATTATAAATATCACGTTGTTGTTGGTAGTTTCGGTAAACAAACCAATGCTAAAGGACTTCAAACTACTCTGAAAGCTGAAGGAAACAAAGCTTTAATCGTTGTAAACGAAAAAGGTATGTACCGTGTGCTTATATCTTCTTTTAATGACTACAATCAGGCTCATGCCCGTATCAAAGAAATTTCTAACAGATTTCCTGATGCGTGGGTTCTGGTACAAAAGTAAAAGATATTTTTCATAACAATACGAAGAAGAGAAAGCAGAAATGTTTTCTCTTCTTTTGTTTTATGCCCGCCGAGGCGTTGTGGCCTTGAACCTCCTGACAAAAAGGAAAATTGTAACATAGGCTACGATCGATGCCAATCCATCAGATACCGGCATAGCAGTCCATGCTCCTGTAACCCCCAAAAAGCGAGGGAAAATTAGTAAACAAGGAATCAAAAATAGAAACTGTCGCGTCAGACTCAAAAATATTGAAACCTTGGCTTTACCAATGGACTGGAAAAAATTGGTAATTACTATCTGCGAACCAATAATGGGAAACATAATAACTGATATCTGAAGAGCTTTTGCAGCTATTGCCTGTAATTTGGCATCGGTGGTAAATAGTCTGGCAATAAGTGTTGGTGCAAATGTTCCAATCAAAAATCCCAGTGTAGTTATGCAGGTTCCGATCACTATGGCATACTTAAGTGTCTTAAACATGCGCTCAAAGTTCTTTGCACCATAATTAAACCCGACAATGGGTTGCGTACCCTGATTCAGACCAATAATAATCATTACTATCAGGGTGTTTATACTGTTGATAATACCGAATGCTCCAATTGCCAAATCGCCACCATAATGAATTAATGTAGTATTGACTAATATGACGACGAAACAGGTGGCCAGTTGCATGCTGAAAGGTGAGAGTCCAATGCTGATGATAGATAGTATTATTTTTTTTTCTAATTTGAAGTTCTTGCGGTAGAACCGAATATTGGAATCCGGTTTGAGAAAATGTGTCAAAACCCAGATTGTTCCTACGAAGTATGAGATATTTGTAGCATGTGCCGCACCCTGAATGCCCCAATGAAATACGAATATAAATATCGGAGCCAGAATTGCATTGAGTACAGCACATATAATCATAGTGTACATGGCTTTGTGAGGATAGCCCGAAGCTCGCATAATATTGTTAAAACCGTAGCTTAACGCTGAGAAGATTCCACCGGGAATAATTACCCGCATAAAATCCTCTGCATATCGTGTGGTGTTTTCGGTTCCTCCAAACAGGTGCAATAAATCATGCATGAATATGTACGAAAGGATAATGACCGTGCCGGATATAATAAAGGTGAGGGTAAGCGCATTGCCCAGAATCTTTTCTGCTTTTTCTTTGTTGTTTTCACCCAGGGTAATGGATATTCTGGCAGCCGAACCTGCACCCACCAGCATGCCCGATGCCATAAGCAGAATCATAAAGGGAAAGGTTAGTGCCAAACCTGAAATGGCTAACGGACCAACTCCCTGCCCGATAAAGATTCTATCTACAATATTGTATAACGACATAACCACAGTTCCCACAATCGCAGGGAGTGAGTACGTCCAGATGAGTTTGCCGATCTTTTCGGTTGCAAGATTGTTTGTAATTTCGGCCTGACTCGTCATAAATAATAGTTGAATTGAAATTAAAACCCCGCGAAAGCTGAAATTGTTTAATGAAAAAACTTCTGTTATTATTTAAAGTTGGAAACGAATTCCTCTCGAATTTAAAACAAAGTCACTTGCTCGGTTTGAGTAACTATAAAATGATATAGTTTTCGTAAAAGAATCTATAGAAGATCACTCGCCAATTCGGATAAAAAGCTTCTTTCGCCTTTCACCAAATTAATGTGAGCAAAGATGTTTTGCCCGCGCATGCGATCAATCATATAGACCAGTCCATTAGAAAACATGTCCAGATAAGGCGAATCTATTTGTTGTACATCGCCCGTGAAAACGATTTTTGTACCTTCTCCGGCTCTTGTAATAATTGTTTTTACCTCGTGAGGTGTAAGGTTTTGAGCTTCGTCCACAATGAAAAAAGTTTCGCTCAGGCTTCGTCCGCGGATATAGGCCAGGGCTTCGATTACCAGTTGTTCGTTACGTTGAAGTTCTTCTATCAGTCTTATTTCCTTACCCTGATAGGAGAAATTATGTTTTATCACATTCAGGTTGTCGAACAGGGGTTGCATGTAGGGAGCCACTTTTTGCTTCTCATCTCCGGGTAAAAATCCTAAATCTTTGTTTCCCAACGCTACAATAGGTCTGGCCAGCAAAATTTGCTTGTACGATTCGTTTTTCTGCAAGGCGGCAGCAAGTGCAAGCAAAGTCTTTCCTGTTCCCGATTTTCCGGTTAGTGCCACCAGTTTAATGTCTTCGTCAAGTAACACATTCATTGCAAAAGCCTGTTCAGCATTCCGGGGTTCTATGCCAAAGGAGCGCTCTTTTTCTACACGTTTTACCATACCTATCTGAGGATTGTAACGTGCCAACACGCTTGAACGAACACTTTTAAGTATGAAACATTCCTGAGGCTCAATGTCTGATGCGAAGTCAAGATCCTCAACCGGGATGGTGCCATCGCCAGTGTATAATTTATCTATCAACTCAGGTGCAATATTGTCATAGGTCTCATAATTTTTCTCAAAAACATTGAAATCGGTTACTTTATCGTTGATGTAATCTTCTGCTTCCAGCCCGAGCGAAAGGGCTTTCATTCGTAAATTTATGTCTTTGCTTACGAGAATTGTTTTGTTCTTCTTTTTATCTTCGCGCAAGACATAAGTTGCGGCAAGAATACGGTGATCGGGCGTTTTTTCAACAAATGATTTTGAAATAACTTCCGGATATTCACCACCGGTAATGATAAAAAGCTTACCTTTCCCGGCTCCAAGGCTTGCTCCTTTTGTAAATAATTGATCATCCGCTATTAAATCCAGTTCGCGGGTAAATTCTCTGGCATTGAAATTTATTTGTTCGTTCCCTTTTTTAAAGTGATCAAGCTCTTCAAGTACTACTATTGGAATGTAAATATCATTTTCTTCGAAATTATGAACGCATTTATAATCGTGTAAGATAACGTTAGTGTCTAAAACAAAATTTTTCTTAGTACCCATACTTGTTTAACTTGTTGATAATGAATAATAAATAATTAACATCACATTTGACAATAAAAATAGGCATTATTGCTGAATAAAATGCTGTTTTTGTATATATAGTTTTCAACATTATGGAGGCAGCAAATCCTATAAAGTAAAGAAGCACTCACCGCATTAAAATGTCAGTACGCCGTTTGGCTGTTTAGTTGAAGCTTTTCTTAATTTATTGCTATGAGATTCTTAAAAATAGAACAAATTGTTTGATTTTATGTTTTAAAACATGTAAATCGATGTTTTTTGCTGTTTAAATTCGTCTGGAAATACGAAGTTAACAATAATTCCAATCTAAATGTATTACATTTGCAATCATTTTAAAATTAAAATTCATGTCGAAAACATTGAATCCGGAATATATTTTTGAAACCAGTTGGGAGGTGTGTAATATGGTTGGAGGTATCTACACGGTATTGTCAACTCGTGCTGCTACTTTGCAACAGTCGCATCCTGACAAACTGATATTTATCGGACCCGATGTTTGGTTGGATAAGCCCAATCCATTGTTTGAAGAAATTCCCGATTTATATAAGGATTGGAAAGAATTTACGGATGCAGAGTATGGCTTGAAAATACGTATAGGCAGATGGGATATTCCCGGAAAACCTATCGCTGTACTTGTTAACTTTTTGCCGTTGATGGCTCAGAAGAACGAGATTTATGGTCGGGTTTGGGAACTGGTGGGTGTCAATTCAATAGCCGCTTACGGAGATTATGATGAATCATCGATGTTCGGTTATTCCACCGGTATGATTATCGAAAGTTATTATCGTTTTTTTAAGTTGACTTCCGATAATCAGGTAGTTGCGCACTTTAATGAGTGGATGACTACCTTTGGGGCTTTTTATATACAAAATGGTGTACCCGAAATAGCTACATTATTTACAACTCATGCTACTTCTATCGGCCGATCAATAGCCGGAAATCATAAACCTTTGTACGATTACCTTGCGGAATATAACGGCGACCAAATGTCATACGAGTTGAACATGGTTTCAAAACATTCTACCGAAAAGGTGGCAGCTCATACAGTCGACTGTTTTACTACGGTGAGCGAAATTACTGGAATTGAATGTGAACAACTGCTAGACAAAAAGCCGGACGTAATTACTCCCAATGGATTTGAGGATGACTTTGTACCACAAGGAAAGAATTTCGCACAAAAAAGAAAAGAAGCCCGGGAAACGTTACGAAAAGTAACGGAAACATTATTAGGGTATGAACTATCGTCTGATGCGCTGTTGATAAGCACTGCCGGACGATACGAATATAAAAATAAAGGTATTGATACTTTCCTTGAATCGTTGAAAATATTGTCTGAAAAGGAATTGACTAAAGAGATAGTGGCATTTATCATGGTGCCGGGACATATAAAAGGATCAAGATTAGACTTGATTTCCAGTTTACAACATCCTGAAATTAAACTGGATTCTACCAACAGATTCACTACTCACGAACTTTATGATTATTATAATGATAATGTGATGTCTGCCATTCATTGGTTTCACTTTAATAATCAAGCATCGCAACGTGTGAAGATTGTGTTTGTACCTTCGTATCTGAATGGGGCTGATGGAGTTTTTAATAAATCGTATTACGATTTGCTTATAGGAATGGATCTAACGGTATTTCCATCTTATTATGAACCTTGGGGTTACACTCCTTTGGAGAGTGTAGCTTTTGCCGTGCCAACTATTACTACAGATCTCTCGGGATTTGGTCAGTGGGTTTCTCATAATCCTCAGCCAATTAAAAATGGAGTTGGAGTGATTCACAGATCAGATTATAATGGTTATCTGGTGGCTACTCAAATAGCAGAAATGATTTTTGACTTTGCGGCTTATGATGAAACAGAAATAAAAAAAGTTCGTAAAAGAGCTTCAGTTATAGCAGAAAAAGCTCTTTGGAAGCATTTTATTCATTTCTATGATAATGCTTACCACATAGCGCTCACCAATAGAAATAAAAGATTGAGTATTGGATAATTTTTTATAGGTGAGGATCTTCGTTCTCTGCAATCGTTTGAAATGAATATCGATTTTTTTGAGTATCTTGTTGCCAGTTCATTTCATATTTTGCGTATTTTTGTATTGAAATATATTAATAAATTACAACAATTGCTTTTTTAATTATTATTCTTGGAATAACGTATTAGTTACTAAATAGATAAAAGCGTATGAAAATCAAAGTTAACAATGTCAATGATGTGAACTTAAAGGAAATCAGTGTAAAGTCGCACTTGCCTGCAAGTTTGAATAAATTAGATGAAATTGCTCAAAATATCTGGTGGACCTGGAATAGTCATGCTAAAAGTTTGTTTCGTCAAATAGATAAACAGGCTTGGATTGAGGCTTCATCAAATCCTGTTTTACTACTGAATATTTTGAATTACGAAAAACTGGTTGCTTTAGGTCAGGATGCTGCATTCATTAAAAAGGTAGATGCTGTTTATGATGATTTTCAGGCTTACATGAATGTTCCAAAAAATACGAAAGTACCTTCGATAGCTTATTTCAGTATGGAATACGGACTCACCGAGGTTCTGAAGATTTATTCAGGAGGTTTGGGTGTGTTGGCCGGAGATTATCTGAAAGAAGCAAGTGATTGCAACGTTGACCTGACCGCAGTCGGATTTTTATATCGCTATGGTTATTTTACTCAATCTCTGTCTGTAGATGGTCAGCAAGTTGCTGTTTATGAGGCTCAGAATTTTAATAATTTGCCAATTCAGCAACTGAAAGATGCTAACGACGAGCCGATAGTGGTTGAAGTTCCCTATCCCGGACGTACAGTTTACTCACACGTATGGAAAGTTTCGGTTGGGCGTATAGCTCTTTATTTGCTTGATACCGATAACGATATGAATAGTGAATACGATCGCTCTATTACACACCAACTTTATGGTGGCGATTGGGAAAATCGTATGAAACAAGAGATTATGCTTGGAATTGGTGGTATTCTGACTCTGAAAAAACTGGGAATAGAGAAAGAAGTTTATCACTGTAATGAAGGACATGCTGCACTGATAAACACCCAACGCTTGGTTGATTTGATTGCAGATAAGAATCTGACATTTAATCAGGCGCTTGAGATTGTTCGTGCAAGTTCGCTTTATACGGTTCATACACCGGTTCCTGCCGGACATGACAGCTTTGAAGAAGGATTATTCCAAAAATATATGAGCGAATATCCGGCTAAACTTCAGTTGAGTTGGGACGACTTTATCGATATGGGTCGTGAGCACCCCGGAGATCATAACGAAAAATTCAGCATGAGTACTTTTGCATGTAATACCTGTCAGGAAGTGAATGGTGTTAGCTGGTTACATGGAAAAGTGTCTCAGGAAATGTTCAATCCTATCTGGAAAGGTTATTTCCCAGAAGAATTGCACGTTAGTTACGTTACGAATGGAGTTCACTTACCTACATGGACTTCTTCAGATTGGAAAGCAATTTACGAAAAATATTTTACTAAGGCTTTTTATGCTGATCAGTCTAATATGAAAATTTGGGAAGGTGTGTATCAAATTCCGGATGAAGAAATTTGGCATACCCGTATGAATTTGAAAATAAAACTGATAGATTATATTAAGGATCAGTTCCGCGAAAACTGGTTGAAAAATCAGGGTGATCCATCGCGCATCGTATCGGTACTGGAAGCTATCAATCCCAAAGCGTTGATTATTGGATTCGGTCGTCGTTTTGCTACTTATAAGCGCGCACATCTTTTGTTCACAGACCTGGAGCGTTTGGAAAAAATTGTAAATGATCCTCTTCATCCTGTTCAGTTTTTATTTACAGGAAAGGCTCACCCTGCTGATGGTGGCGGACAAGGATTGATTAAACGAATTATCGAAATATCGCGTATGCCTCAGTTCCTTGGAAAAGTTATTTTCCTTGAAAACTACGATATGCGATTGGCAAAACGCTTGGTTTGTGGAGTTGATATATGGTTAAATACACCGACTCGTCCTTTGGAGGCTTCTGGAACTTCAGGAGAAAAGGCTCAAATGAATGGCGTGTTGAATTTCTCCGTTCTTGATGGCTGGTGGCTTGAAGGATACGTGAAAGGTGCCGGTTGGGCATTGACAGAAAAGCGTACTTACGAAAATGATATGCATCAAGATCAACTCGATGCAGCAACCATTTACAGTATGCTGGAGAATGAAATAATACCATTGTATTTTGCCAAAAATACTAAAGGATATTCGCCGGAGTGGATACAGGTTATCAAAAATTCATTAGCTCAAATCACACCTCGCTTTACTACAAAGCGTATGATTGATGACTATATTGCTCGTTTTTATACCAAACTGGCTACACGTTCAGCATTGTTAAAGACGAATGATTATGCCAAAGCAAAAGAAATTACTGCATGGAAAGAAAAAGTTGCTGCTGGCTGGGATAAAATTCAGATAGTTTCAATGGATGTGCCTGATAAATTAATCCATAATCCACAAGTTGGTGAGATTAACACAATTGATATTGTTATTGATGTTCATGAAATTAATGATAATGGTATTGGAATAGAGCTTGTTGCTACTAAATTAGGAAAGAACAATGTGGACACTCTCTATAATGTAGAAGAGCTCAAACTGGTGAAAACAGAAGGAACGAAACTGTTCTTTAGTATTGAATATCAGTTGAATATGGCGGGGTCATTTAAGTATGGTTTCCGTATGTTCCCTAAAAACGAAGATCTTCCTCATCGTCAGGATTTCTGCTATGTACGTTGGATTTAGAGTGAATTTAATTTCAAACAAAAAGACCGGATATATATCTGGTCTTTTTTGTTTGAAATACTTCTTAATTTTCAGGATTTGAGCAGGATGTATCATCGGGTAAAGACGAATTTACTTTCTGTAGATAGTTGTGGACTGAACCAATAACCTTCCGCGTTAAATCCTTTCAGATCTTCCACATTGTCAATCTTATTCTCAATTACATATCGTACCATCATACCTCGTGCTTTTTTGATGTATATCACTATCGGTTTGTATTCATCGTTCTTGTATTGCAAAAAGTCAAAGTCTATGACATTGGCTTGAAGCAGTTTTTTATTGATAGATTTCATGTATTCTCCGGATGCCAGGTTGAGCAGAGTTTGCGAACCACCAGATGCTTTAACTGCATCATTAAGAGCTTCGGTAATTTTATTCCCCCAGAATGCATATAAATTATTGCCGGCATCGGTTTTTAATCTTGTGCTTACGTCTAAACGATAGGGCTGAATCAAATCAAAAGGGCGAAGAACTCCGTAAAGTCCGGACAAAATGCGTAAATGTGACTGCAAGTATGTAAGATTCTCAGAAGACAGACTTTTTGCGTCCAACCCATGGAAAACCTCTCCATTGAAAACAAATACGGCCTGTTTTGCATTTTTGCTTGTAAAAGGACGTTGCCAGTTGAAGTGACGGTCAACATTAAGTTGAGCCAGGTTACTGTTCACATCCAGCAATTTGGCTAATTCAGATAGTGATAATTCCTTTATTTTGTTGATGAGTAATTCTGCCTCATCCATGTATTGAGGTTGAGTATGTTTTTTTACAACATCTTGAGGCTCAAAATTCTGTATTTTTGCAGGTGATAAGAGAAGCAGCATATTTTTCGGTTTTTAGTTTTTCAAAGCTACACATTTTCACTCAATTATCAAATTCTAAAATCATAAATGCATAAAAAAAGAACGGACTTACTTTTCAGTAAATCCGTTCTTCTGATATATACTCCTGATAAGGTGTTATTTTTCTTGTTCCAACAATAAAGTTCTTGTTGGTTGGTCGCACACTTCAGTTGGTCCGTAGTATTGAATTGGTCCCGGATAGATGTAGCTTGATTTTTCATCACCCCAGCTTTCGCGGTGTTTCGCAAAGTATTGGAATGGAGCGCCATCAAGTTGAACCAATGCTTTCTGAATAACAGGTTTCATTTTTCCGTGACGTTTTTCCATATTCATCATCATGGTGATAGGCACACCACCAGCAATCCATTCGGCAGCAGGAGCTGTAAGATTACGAACCGAAGACATGTATCCGGTTTTTCCTTCAGAGATAAGAACCGAAGCAGTATAACCTAATGAATATGTGTAATCGGCATCAAAGTTTGAAGGGATAGCACAACGGCCTTCGTAGCCAAAGAAGTGATTAAGAGCGGAGAATTTGCCTTTGTAAGAACCTTCGGCTTTCAATTGAGCCAAACGTTTAGCAACCATTTCGATTAATAATTTCTCGGTTTCAATCAGAGACACCTGAACATTACCGTGTGGGTCGCGATCCAATGTTAATTGTTTTGCGATTCCTTTTGGTAAGCTGCGGTAAACTTCTGCACTAACTGGAGACAACATACCTTTTACATATTGACGTTTTTCTTCGTCTGTATTCAATGCAT
The DNA here is from genome assembly GCF_000183135.1 of Paludibacter propionicigenes WB4. Taxonomy (NCBI): domain Bacteria; kingdom Pseudomonadati; phylum Bacteroidota; class Bacteroidia; order Bacteroidales; family Paludibacteraceae; genus Paludibacter; species Paludibacter propionicigenes. The sequence goes on from NC_014734.1 coordinate 181,769, forward strand.
TGAAATCTTCGTTGTGAGCCAGTAAGTCGTTTAATTCGGAAATTAATTTTTTTACCGCCGGAATGAATTCGATCAAACCTTCTGGAATTAAGATTGTTCCGAAGTTTAACCCGTGTTCTGCACGATGAACAATAACTTTAATAATATCGTCAACTACATCGTTCAATGTTTGGTTTTTAGCCTCAACTTCTTCAGATACAATACAGATGTTTGGCTGACTTTGCAAAGCGCATTCGAGCGTAATGTGTGATGCTGAACGTCCCATTAAACGAATAAAGTGCCAGTATTTTTTAGCTGAGTTTGCGTCACGTTGGATGTTACCGATTAGTTCAGAGTATACTTTACAAGCAGTATCAAAACCGAAAGAAGTTTCGATCATTTCGTTTTTCAAATCACCATCAATAGTTTTAGGACAACCGATCACCTGGATTCCGGTCTTTTTCTGAGAATAATACTCTGCCAATACACAAGCATTGGTATTTGAATCATCTCCTCCAATAATAACGATAGCATTGATACCTAATTTTTTGCAAATCTCAGTTCCTTTGTCATATTGCCATTCTTCTTCAAGTTTGGTACGACCTGAACCAATAATGTCAAATCCACCGGTATTGCGATATTCATCAACGATTTCTTTTGTAAGCTCGATATAATTATGATCAACCAATCCGCTTGGACCAGCCAAAAAACCATATAATTTGTTGTTAGGATTAAGCGCTTTTAATCCATCAAATAATCCGCAAATTACATTGTGTCCACCGGGGGCTTGTCCACCAGATAAAATAACACCGGCAGCTACTGCAGGATATTCTTTCTTAACTCCTGCTTCAAAAGAGATTAACGGCATTCCGTAAGTGTTCGGAAACAATGTTTTAATGTCAGCCTGGTCAGCAACTGATTCGGTGGCAGCACCTTCTTTTAAAACAACATTGCCTTTAAGAGCAGTGGGCAACTTTGGTTGGTAGCTTGCACGTGCAATTTGCAAAGGACTTTTGATCATTGGTTTCATGTTCTGTATAGTTATAATTGTTTGATATTCAAATATATGTTTCTGCGTAAATTTGCTGACAAAATTAATGAAAAATTTCAATAATACAAGTAAGTAAATGGTTAGAATATCCGATTATTTATAGCCTTGAAAGTTATGAAGTTTTTATTTTACGGAATGGTGTATATTTATTGAATAATTTTACTACCTTTGCACCCGATTTATAAACAACTATACGTTGTGAGTAAATATCCGATTTATACTGCTTTAACCAGAGCAGTCTGCTTAAAAAAGGGTACACGTTTTTTGAAACGAATGAAGCCCGAATCCAATTTTTGTTCTTTTTAAGAATAGAATGTACATGAGGGTTCTATGAGATGAAAAAATTCAATGCGAATTTGAACTCATAAAAATATCGCCGGATGACTACTCGTAAACGTGTACTAAAAACAAACAAATGACATTTAGAGAATTGAATTTGAAGGACGATATATTATCGGCCATCGAAGAACTTGGGTACGCGCAACCTATGCCCGTACAGGAAAAAACCATCCCTTTCATGCTTGAACAAACGGCTGATTTGGTGGCTTTAGCGCAAACGGGTACTGGTAAAACTGCAGCTTTTGGGTTGCCGGTACTGAACATGATAGATGCTGGTCGCAAACAGGTGCAGGCTTTAGTGTTGGCTCCTACACGCGAATTGTGTATTCAGATAGCAAACGACTTGAAAGGCTATTCAAAGAATATGCGCGGTATGCGTATCGTGCCGGTTTATGGAGGTGAAGATATTCGTACGCAACTACGTCAGTTGGATACTGCTCCTCAAATTATCGTAGCTACTCCCGGTCGTCTTATCGATCTGATTGAGCGTGGAAAAATCGAATTAGGAGCTATTGACTTTTTGGTTCTTGATGAAGCTGATGAAATGCTCAATATGGGTTTCAAGGAAGATATTGAAACTATTTTGGAGCGTACTCCGGAAACGCGTCGTACGATGCTTTTTTCGGCTACAATGCCTAAGGAAATAGCCAATATAGCTAAACGCTATATGAAGAATTACGAAGAAATAACTGTTGGAACTAAAAATGCAGGTTCGGAAAATGTAGAACATATATATTACGTATCGCAAGCCAGACAACGTTATTTAGTGTTGAAACGTATTGTAGATTTAAATCCGGATATTTACGGTATTGTATTCTGTCGTACCCGTCAGGAAACCAAAGAAGTAGCGGATAAACTGATGCACGATGGTTATAATGCAGATGCACTACACGGAGACCTTTCTCAGGCTCAGCGGGATAATGTGATGCAAAAATTCAGAATCAGAAATATTCAGTTGCTTGTTGCTACCGATGTTGCTGCACGTGGATTGGATGTTAGTGATCTTACCCACGTAATCAACTATAACTTGCCGGATGATGTAGAGGTTTATACACACCGAAGCGGTCGTACAGGTCGTGCCAATAAAAAAGGTATAGCTGTATCTATTATCCATTCTAAAGAGCGATTCAAAATCAAAGATATTGAACGTATGCTTCGGAAGACCTTTATTCAGGAGCAAATTCCTAATGGATTGGAAGTGTGTAAGAAACAATTGTTTTATATGATTGACCGCATGGAAAATGTGGAAGTTAGCGAAGAACAGATTGAAACTTATATGCCTCAGATTATGAAACAATTGGAATATCTGAGCAAGGAAGAATTGCTCAAACGCTTTGTTTCATTGGAATTTAACCGTTTTTTGAGTTATTACAAGAATGCCGAAGATTTGAACTTGCCGGAACGTAGCGAACGTGGTGAGCGAGGTGAACGTAATGGCGATAGAAATGATCGTGGTTCTAAATCCGGTGGCAAGGTTAGATTGAAAATGAATGTAGGTGAGCGCGAAGGTATCGATCCAAAACGTTTTCTGGGAATTATAAATGATGTAACCGGCGATAAGTCGATTAGTATCGGATCAATAGAAGTAACCAACAAATTTACATTCTTCGATGTTTTCTCCGATCAGGTAGAAAAAGTAGTGATGGCGTTTGCCGGTGAAACCGATTATATTGTAGCTGAAGCCAAAGGAAGTAAATCTTTCGAAGGTGGTGGTAGCCGTAAACCTGAGTATCGTGCTCGTGGAAGTTATGGCGGTAGCCGTTCAGGAGGCGGATATCGTGGAGGTGATCGGGAATCGCGTCCGGCTGCAACAGCAGGTGCCGGTGAAAAACCATGGCGTAACCGTGATTTGGGCGATAGAAGTAGCCGTCCTTCAGGAGGAAGTGACCGTAGAAGTAGCTCAAGCTATAAAGGCGGTTCTTCTTCATACAAGAAGAGATAAGAATTTGCTTAGATAAAAGAAAGACGGATAACTCAGATGTGAGTTATCCGTCTTTTTTTATGCCTGGGAGTAATGTGTAATTGCGTTTGATGCTTTTTCACGGTTTTATGTTTCGATATGGTGTTCATGTTTGTCGAAAAGTAATAAATTGTTATTGTGTTCTTGTTTTATTGTATTTTTGATAGCTTTTATTGATAAAATATATCACTATGTCTACTTTTGCATTTGAATAACATATTTATGATATCTATTGTTTTAAAAATGGATCATAATGGTATTTTTATAAGAGAAGTTCAATGTTCTTATTTTGTTTGCAAGAAAAGGACATATTTTATAATTCAAAAAACAATTACGTATGGAAACTACAAAAAAACAAAACGCGCCAACATTGGAACGTAAGCTCGGACCGGTATCTTTATGGGGTTTGGGAGTCGGATTTGTTATCTCGGGAATGTATTTCGGATGGAATCTGGGATTACCTGTAGGCGGAACTCTGGGATTAGCTATTGCTACTCTTTTTATTATTGTCATGTATTTGTGCTTTACATTTAGTTATACGGAGTTAGCTTGTGCTATTCCTAAAGCTGGTGGTGCCTTTGTGTACGGCAGAAAATCACATGGAAATAGTTTTGGATTTTTGGCAGGTATGGCTCAGGTTGTTGAGTTTGTGTTTGCACCTCCTGCAATTGCAGCTGCCATCGGGGCTTATTTCCATTTGTTTTTGCCGGAGTATTCCACCACGTCAATCGCCGTAGTAGCTTATCTTCTTTTTACAGCATTGAATGTTTCAGGTGTCAAGACTGCTGCCCGGTTCGAATTGTTTGTAACTATACTTGCCGTTGGAGAGCTTTTAATCTTTTCGGGGGTAACATTACCTAAATTTGAGATGTCTAATTTGTCAATCAATGCATTTCCGAATGGAATTGGTGGAATATTTGCGGCTATACCTTTTGCTATTTGGTTTTTTCTGGCTATTGAAGGTGTTGCAAATGTTGCGGAAGAGACAATTAACCCACAGCGAAATGTACTAATCGGTTTAGGTTCGGCAATTTTTACTCTAGTTGTGTTGGCCATATTGACTTTTGTATCTTCCATTGGTGTAGGTGGTTGGGAAGCCGTAGTTTATCCAGCTCCGGGTGCTGCTGCTACAGACTCACCGTTACCACTGGCTTTAACTCAAATAGTAGGCAATAGCAGCTTTTTGTATCACATGCTTATTTTTATTGGTTTGTTTGGACTGGTTGCCTCATTTCATGGTATTATATTGGCCTCTGGACGTGCTGTTTATGAAATGGGAAAAGAAAACTTTCTTCCACCTGTATTGGGTAAAATCAGTAAGAAATTCCACACTCCGGCAGTTGCATTAATTGTAAATATGTTTATCGGAATTATAGCTCTTTTCTCAGGTCGTACTGGAGAAATCATTACGATTTCGGTTTTCGGAGCTCTTACATTGTACATAGTATCGATGTTGTCAGTATTAAAACTGAGAAAAAGTGCACCTGAACTTGAAAGGCCTTTCAAAGTTCCGTTTTTCCCATTGACTCCAATTGTTGCGTTAATTATTGCTGTTATCTCATTGGTGGCTGTGGTTTATTACAACTTACAATTGGCCGGAATATATGTAATTATAATGGCTGTGTCATTTGCATGGTTTAAAATAGCATCCTATCAAAAAGCTAAGTTAGGGGAAGAAGAAGTTGTTTCAGAGGTTGTGACAAAAGATTAATGATGAAAAGATCTACTAGTATCGGTTTTAATACATATTCATTCAATTCACTGAAAGAATTGCTTGCTAAAGCATCTCCTGAGCGATCAGGAGACTCTTTGGCGGGTGTTTCGGCAGGCTCCAATGAAGAAAGAGTTGCGGCGCAGATGGTGTTGGCCGATACATTTTTATCCGATTTTTTAAAAGAAGAGATTATTCCGTATGACGATGATGAAGTAACCAGAGTAATTTTTGATACGCATGATTTCGTTGCATTTCAACGAATTTCTAACCTGACTGTGGGTGAATTTCGAAACTGGTTATTAATGGATGAGACTGATGAAGCAGTTTTGAGAGAGATTGCCCCGGGATTAATTCCGGAAATGGTAGCAGCTGTTTCTAAGATTATGCGTAATCAGGATCTGATTCAGGTCGCATCCAAAATCAGTGTAATTACTTCATTTCGAAATACTATCGGATTAAAAAACAGAATTTCCGTAAGACTCCAACCCAACGATCCTACGGATGATATGAAAGCTATTGCAGCCAGTGTGCTGGATGGGCTTTTTTATGGATGCGGAGATGCGGTTATTGGAATTAATCCGGCGACAGACAATTACCAGCAGGTTTGTAAATTAATTCATATGCTGGATGAATTGAGGGAGAAATTTGAGATCCCGACGCAAAGTTGTGTACTTACGCATATCACTACCACAATCAAAGCCATTGAAAATAAAGTTCCGGTAGATTTGGTTTTTCAGTCCATTGGAGGAACCCAGGGCGTAAATGAGAGTTTTGGAGTGAATTACAATCTTTTAAAAGAAGGTTACGAAGCGGGATTGAGTATTAACAGGGGAACGATAGGAAATAATTGCATGTACTTTGAAACAGGTCAGGGAAGTGCATTATCAGCCAATGCTCATCACGGGGTAGACCAACAAACTATTGAAACGCGTGCTTATGGACTTGCTCGTTGCTTTAATCCCTTGTTGGTTAATACTGTGGTTGGGTTTATTGGACCTGAATACCTTTATGATGGTAAGCAGATTATTCGGGCAGGATTAGAAGATCATTTCTGTGGCAAATTATTAGGTTTGCCCATGGGAGTTGATATTTGTTATACTAATCATGCCAAAGCCGATCAGGATGATATGGATGTGTTGTTGACTTTACTCGGAGTTGCCGGTTGTAATTTTATAATGGGTGTGCCCGGAGCTGATGATATTATGCTGAATTATCAAAGTACTTCGTTTCATGATGCATTGTATGTCAGATCGGTACTTGGATTGAAGCCGGCGCCGGAATTTGAGGCATGGCTCATTAAAATGAATCTTTTCAGTGATACAATGAAACCTGTCGAATTACGCCAAAATTATCAGTTCTTTTTAAATGCATCATCGTTATGATTAGCCGAGAAGAAAAAACTATTATTGCCAGCAGTTGGGAGTCTTTAAAAATACACACAAAAGCCAGAATTGCAATCGGGCGTTGTGGAAGTTCTATTCCAACAAAAGAATCGTTGGCATTTAAACTGGCACATGCACGGGCAATCGATGCGGTACATGTACCGCTTCAAAAGGAATCGGTAAAAAATACGTTGGAGGAAATTTGTGACAATCAGGTGCTGTTGATTCAATCCGGTGCTACGGATCGTGCTGTTTACCTGCAACGGCCGGATTTAGGCAGAACGCTTTCTGAAAATTCTATCAGGTTAATCAAAGAAACTCAGAAAGAAAGCGCGTACGATATTGCGATGGTTGTTGCCGATGGGCTTTCATCTGTAGCCATTGAGAGTAATATTTACTCCTTGTTTAGCTTGCTTTTGCCGGAACTCAAGCGCAGGAATTATTCTTTAGCGCCAATTTGTGTTGTTGAGCAGGGTAGAGTGGCTATTGCTGACTCTGTGGCAGAGCTGTTTAATGCCCGAATGTCTATTGTTTTTATTGGCGAACGTCCGGGTTTGACGTCTCCCGATAGTATGGGGATTTATATCACCTATGCGCCGGTAAATGGCACAACCGATGAACGACGAAATTGTATTTCGAATGTACGTCGTGATGGCCTCTCCTATGCAGCTGCAAATTCCAAACTATTGTATCTTGTGGATGAGTCTTTCAGACGTAAGTTGTCGGGCGTGAATTTAAAAGATGAACAAGATGATATGCAATTGCCGGAATCCGATACATCACTCGTTCTGACTGAGTAGCGAAAATTGAGATAATTAATTTACGGATGGTTCAGAAATGGACTGTCCGTTTTTTTATTGTTTTCAGTTCGATTGATTATCTTTGCATCCTAATTTTGATCCGATGGAGAATATTATAAATCAACCTAAGAAAGATTATTGCGAACCAATGCACACTTGCGAGCATATTTTGAATCAGACTATGATTCGTATGTTTGGATGCCCCCGGTCGATGAATGCTCATATAGAAAAGAAAAAATCAAAATGTGATTATGTGTTGTCCGAAGCGCCTACAGAAGAGCAAATTTCTGAATTGGTAGACAAGGTGAATGCAGTTATTAATCAGCATCTACCGGTAACTATCGATTTTATGGATAGAAAAGATGCTGCTCAATTGGTAGATTTGTCAAAATTGCCTGCCGATGCTACCGAGACTTTACGGATTATTCGGGTTGGCGATTACGACGCTTGTGCATGTATTGGTCAGCATGTGAGTAACACAGCTGAATTAGGTCGATTTGAGATTATCAGTCACGATTTTGAAAATAATCGCTGGCGAGTGCGTTTTAAACTGGTTTAATTTGTTTCGATAGTTTTAAAACGGATAATTTTATTTTTCTATTTTTGATATGATTGAGCAGCCCGAAAATTCAGCAACATCAGATGTCGTTACCGGAATTTCTGATGTTAAGGTAAAAAGAAAATTTGGTTACAGACTATTTCGTTTCCTGCGAAAGCTATTGATTATCCTCTTTGTAATCAGTATTGCATGGGTAATAATCGATTGGTTTACTCCCATATATGTTACTCCCCTCATGTTTATTCGTTCTGTTGAGTCTGTTGCTCAGGGTGAGATGCCTAAAAACAGCAAGCAATGGGTGTCAATCGATAATATATCGCCCAATATGATACAAGCTGTGGTTGCTTCAGAAGATAATTTATTTCTAACGCACCACGGATTTTCTATTAATGATATGACGAAGGCGTTTGAGCACAATCTGAATGGAAAAAAAATCAGAGGCGGGAGTACAATTTCTCAGCAAACAGCCAAAAACGTATTTCTTTTTCCACAACGCTCCTATATTAGAAAGGGATTGGAAGCTTATTATACGGTACTGATTGAACTTGTTTGGTCAAAAAAACGTATTATGGAAGCTTACCTGAATGTTATCGAGATGGGTGATGGGATTTATGGAGTAGAAGCTGCTGCCCAGGAGTATTTTGGCGTACATGCTTCAGAACTGACAAAATCACAAGCTGCACTAATTGCAGCCTGTCTGCCTAATCCCCGTAAGTTTAATGCCGGAAATCCTTCAGGTTACATTCTGGGACGTAAAAATCAGATCGTGAATCTAATGGGCAAACTACCTCAGGTGGATTTTGATAAAAGACCTGTAAGTCCGAAACAACATAAAAAGCACAGAAGAAAATGAGTCAGATACAATTTGTTGACTGGGGATTAATTGAATATAATGAAGCATGGTCAAAACAAGAAGCGTTGTTCTCTGCAACAATTGAAAGAAAGGTTGGAGGTATAGAGACAGATAATTTTCTTGTCTTTTGCGAGCATCCTCATGTTTATACGCTTGGGAAAAGTGGAGATGAACAAAATCTTTTGTTGAATTATATTCAGCTACAGGCTAAACATGCCAGTTTTGTGCAGACTAATAGGGGAGGAGATATAACTTATCACGGACCGGGTCAGGTAGTGGGATATCCTATTTTCGATTTGGCAAATTTCAATCTGGGATTGAAGCAATATATACATTATATAGAAGAGGCCATTATTCATGCCTTATCATTATATAATATACAATCTTCTTGTTTGGATGGGGCAACAGGAGTTTGGATTGATGTGGGATTGCCAACCTGCCGAAAAATATGTGCTATTGGAGTTCGAAGTTCACGTTTCGTTACCATGCACGGCTTTGCATTGAACGTGAATACTCAATTAGAATACTTCAATTATATCAATCCATGCGGTTTTATCGATAAAGGAGTTACCTCTATGGAAAAAGAATTAGGGCATAAAGTGGATATTGAACAGTTAAAGTTAGCGCTGAGAACTAGTATCCAGAATCAGTTTGTGAATTAATTCAATCATTTTCCTACTCGTTTTATCGCTATTACTTGTGCTAGAATCTTAATCTCTTCGTGCTTTTAGCTTAAATTGCGTTGCTTCTCTCCGGCTTTTGTCTCTGGAAACGAATTAGGCTCATTTTTTTTGAAATTATTTTTGTGTATGAACAAGTTTTTTATCAGGCGTTTAAGGGGATTTGTATGTTTTACAGCAGAAATAAAAGGTAAAATGATTTGGTTTGTATGTATAAAGTGACTACTTTTGCACCCGCTTTGAGAGAGAAGCACGGTAGTTAGGTAATGAAAAGAGGTGTCAAATAAATAAAGAAATTATTTTTCTCAAAAAGTTTGGTAGTTTAAAAATAAGCATTACCTTTGCAGCCGCTTTGAGAGAGAAGCTTTGGGTTTAAAAATGGTTTAATAACTGACTGATTAAAAAACAGTTAAGTTGGATAAAATTAAGTTTTCCCGACAAATTTTCTTGAAAATAAAAATCAAAACTTTTCTAATAAAGTTTGGTATATTGAGAAAAAGCAGTATCTTTGCAGCCCGTTTGTCTCACAAAATTTGAGGGTAGAACGAAAGCAAAACAAGTTATAAAATAGGGAGCTATTTTGTAGTAACATTAGAAGTCTTGATAAACAACTGCACTGCGAAGTGCAACTTCCAAATTCCCCTTTAGGGGTTAGGGGTATCAAGCATCGATCTTTGAGAATACATGAACAACAAATAATGTAGTATAAGGAAAGGGAACATTTTTTATAAATGGGAGTATCTGTCAAAGGATACAAAGATTTTTTATACCACGTCAATTTTCTACAATAAATTTAGGAATAGATAGCATCCGAGCAAATAAAAAAAAGATACAACGAAGAGTTTGATCCTGGCTCAGGATGAACGCTAGCGACAGGCCTAACACATGCAAGTCGAGGGGCAGCATAAAGGTAGCAATACTTTGGTGGCGACCGGCGCACGGGTGAGTAACACGTATGCAACCTACCTGTAAGAGGGGAATAACCCGGAGAAATTCGGACTAATACCGCATAATACCACTGAACTGCATGGTTTAGTGGTTAAACATTTATGGCTTACAGATGGGCATGCGTATGATTAGCTAGTTGGTGAGGTAACGGCTCACCAAGGCAACGATCATTAGGGGTTCTGAGAGGAAGGTCCCCCACACTGGTACTGAGACACGGACCAGACTCCTACGGGAGGCAGCAGTGAGGAATATTGGTCAATGGGCGAGAGCCTGAACCAGCCAAGTCGCGTGAAGGAAGAAGGTTCTATGGATTGTAAACTTCTTTTGTAAGGGAATAAAAAAGAGTACGTGTACTCTATTGTATGTACTTTACGAATAAGGATCGGCTAACTCCGTGCCAGCAGCCGCGGTAATACGGAGGATCCGAGCGTTATCCGGATTTATTGGGTTTAAAGGGTGCGTAGGCGGACCCTTAAGTCAGTGGTGAAAGTTTGCGGCTCAACCGTAAAATTGCCATTGAAACTGAGGGTCTTGAGTGTAAATGAGGTAGGCGGAATGTGTTGTGTAGCGGTGAAATGCTTAGATATAACACAGAACACCAATTGCGAAGGCAGCTTACTGGGATACAACTGACGCTGAGGCACGAAAGCGTGGGGATCAAACAGGATTAGATACCCTGGTAGTCCACGCAGTAAACGATGAATACTAGCTGTATGCGATATACTGTATGTGGCAAAGCGAAAGCGTTAAGTATTCCACCTGGGGAGTACGTTCGCAAGAATGAAACTCAAAGGAATTGACGGGGGCCCGCACAAGCGGAGGAACATGTGGTTTAATTCGATGATACGCGAGGAACCTTACCCGGGCTTGAAATGCATCTGACCGACTTGGAAACAGGTCTTCTAGCAATAGCAGATGTGTAGGTGCTGCATGGTTGTCGTCAGCTCGTGCCGTGAGGTGTCGGCTTAAGTGCCATAACGAGCGCAACCCCTATTGATAGTTACTAACAGGTTAAGCTGAGGACTCTATTGAGACTGCCACCGTAAGGTGTGAGGAAGGTGGGGATGACGTCAAATCAGCACGGCCCTTACGTCCGGGGCGACACACGTGTTACAATGGGGGGTACAGAGGGTTGCTACTTGGTGACAAGATGCTAATCTCTTAAAGCCTCTCTCAGTTCGGATCGGAGTCTGCAACTCGACTCCGTGAAGCTGGATTCGCTAGTAATCGCGCATCAGCCATGGCGCGGTGAATACGTTCCCGGGCCTTGTACACACCGCCCGTCAAGCCATGGAAGCTGGGGGGACCTGAAGTACGTAACCGCAAGGAGCGTCCTAGGGTAAAACTAGTAACTGGGGCTAAGTCGTAACAAGGTAGCCGTACCGGAAGGTGCGGCTGGAACACCTCCTTTCTGGAGCGATGTTATCGAAACTTAGTAGAAAAGTGGTATACAAGGAAAGTGCAAACTTTTTGAGTACTACATTATGTTGTTTATGATATAAATACAGTCAGCAGTGAACAGTAAACAGTGAACAGTCAGCGGTAATGCAAGTTACAGAGAATGCTGATAACTGATACCTGATGACTGATAACTGAAAACGGTAGTTACACAAGAGAAGTTGATAACTGAAAGCTGATGACTGATAACTGAAATTCAGTCCTATAGCTCAGTTGGTTAGAGCGCTACACTGATAATGTAGAGGTCGGCAGTTCAACTCTGCCTGGGACTACAACAACAGTTCACAGTGAGCAGTGAACAGTGAACAGTTGAAGAACTGATAACTGATAAGTGTTCCCTGATAACTGAAAATACTCGGGGGATTAGCTCAGTTGGCTTAGAGCACCTGCCTTGCACGCAGGGGGTCATCGGTTCGAGCCCGATATTCTCCACAAAAATCGACCAGCGGGTTGTTTTTTTTTGAAGAATAGCAAAAAAGTAATACAGATTATTAGTATTGAACCACTAACAATCAACACATTAAATGAATAATTGTCGTGAGACAAAATAATTATTAATTATCAATTATTAATTATTCATTCAATAGCGATCTTTGATATATTGAAAGAAAGAGAGAAAAAGTAGTAAAGCAATGCTTTGCGATAGAGTAATCTAAAGTTAAGCATTGAGTATTTGTAGAGACGCATGTAAATGCGTCTGATAACTATGGATACGAGCAAACAAGAAATAAAAAAAGCAAATAAGAGCGAACGGTGGATGCCTTGGCTCTGGGAGGCGATGAAGGACGTGATAAGCTGCGATAAGCTCGGGGGTGGTGCAAATAACCTATGATCCCGAGATTTCCGAATGGGGCAACCCAACATAGTGAAGCTATGTTATCCCGCTATGCGGGAGGCGAACGAGGGGAACTGAAACATCTAAGTACCCTTAGGAGAAGAAAACAAAAGTGATTCCGCAAGTAGTGGCGAGCGAACGCGGAGAAGCCCAAACCAATGATGTAGTAATGCATTGTTGGGGTTATAGGACTGCGATATTTGGAATAAAAACGAACTGGAACGATTTGGAAAGATCGATCATAGAGGGTGATAATCCCGTACAGGTAAAGTTTTATTTTGATAGCAGTATCCTGAGTAGTGCGGGACACGAGAAATCCTGTATGAATTTGCCGGGACCATCCGGTAAGGCTAAATACTCCCCAGAGACCGATAGTGAACCAGTACCGTGAGGGAAAGGTGAAAAGTACTTCGAATAGAAGAGTGAAATAGATCCTGAAACCGTTCGCTTACAAGCGGTTGGAGCACCTTCGTGGTGTGACAGCGTGCCTTTTGCATAATGATCCTACGAGTTACTTTCACTGGCAAGGTTAAGTATTTCAGGTACGCAGCCGAAGCGAAAGCGAGTCTTAACAGGGCGCCATAGTCAGTGGGAGTAGACGCGAAACCAAGTGATCTACCCATGAGCAAGTTGAAGTTTCGGTAACACGAAATGGAGGACTGAACCGGTATACGTTGAAAAGTGTTCGGATGACTTGTGGGTAGGGGTGAAAGGCTAATCAAACTTGGAGATAGCTCGTACTCCCCGAAATGCATTTAGGTGCAGCGTTGCAATAGTTTATATGAGGTAGAGCGACTGATTGGATGCGAGGGCTTCACCGCCTATCAAGTCCTGATAAACTCCGAATGCATATAAATGTTTTGCAGCAGTGAGGGCATGGGTGCTAAGGTCCATGTCCGAGAGGAAAAGAATCCAGACCATCAGCTAAGGTCCCCAAATATATGCTAAGTTGAATTAACGAAGTCGAACTGCAGTGACAGCTAGGATGTTGGCTTGGAAGCAGCCATTCATTCAAAGAGTGCGTAACAGCTCACTAGTCGAGCGGTTTGGCGTGGATAATAATCGGGCATAAGCATATTACCGAAGCTATGGAATTATACATTGTATAATTGGTAGGGGAGCATTCCAGTACAGCGTTGAAGGCGTAAGGACAACTTACTCTGGAGCGGCTGGAAAAGCAAATGTAGGAATAAGTAACGATAAGGGAGGCGAGAAACCTCCCCGCCGGAAGACTAAGGTTTCCTGATCAACGCTAATCGGATCAGGGTTAGTCGGGGCCTAAGGTATAGCCGATAGGCGAAGCCGATGGAAGAACTGGTTAATATTCCAGTACTACTTATAAGAGTGAAGTGGGGACGGAGCAGTGAAAGTCCTGCGGCCTGACGGAATAGGTCGTTAAAGGGTGTAGATATTGACGGGGGTAGGCAAATCCGCTCCTAGAGTCGAACCTGATAGTACCGAGCGCACTTGTGCAATCGGATATGGATGTAATCAGACTCCCAAGAAAATCCGCTAAACGTTAATCTTATAAGTACTCGTACCACAAACGGACACACGTGGTCAAGTATAGCGTACTAAGGCGCTCGAGTGATTCACAGCTAAGGAACTAGGCAAAATAGCCCCGTAACTTCGGGAGAAGGGGCGCTTCCTCATGTTGAATGAGAAGCCGCAGAGAAATGGCCCAGGCGACTGTTTAACAAAAACATAGGGCTATGCAAAATCGAAAGATGAAGTATATGGCCTGACACCTGCCCGGTGCTGGAAGGTTAAGAGGAGATGTTATCGCAAGAGACGCATTGAATTGAAGCCCCAGTAAACGGCGGCCGTAACTATAACGGTCCTAAGGTAGCGAAATTCCTTGTCGGGTAAGTTCCGACCTGCACGAATGGTGTAACGATCTGGGCACTGTCTCAGCTGTGAGCTCGGTGAAATTGTAGTATCGGTGAAGATGCCGATTACCCGCAACGGGACGGAAAGACCCCGTGAACCTTTACTGCAACTTTACATTGAATTTGGGTAATTAATGTGTAGGATAGGCCGGAGACTGCGAAGCGGGCACGCTAGTGTTTGTGGAGTCACCCTTGAAATACGGCCCTTTGATTATTTGAGTTCTAACTCCCTTGTAGGGAGGACACTGTATGGTGGGTAGTTTGACTGGGGTGGTCGCCTCCAAAAGTGTAACGGAGGCTTCCAAAGGTGCGCTCAGGCCGATTGGTAACCGGTCGTAGAGTATAATGGTATAAGCGCGCTTGACTGAGAGACCGACAAGTCGATCAGGTAGGAAACTAGGGCATAGTGATCCGGTGGTTCCGTATGGAAGGGCCATCGCTCAAAGGATAAAAGGTACTCCGGGGATAACAGGCTGATCATTCCCAAGAGCTCATATCGACGGAATGGTTTGGCACCTCGATGTCGGCTCGTCACATCCTGGGGCTGGAGAAGGTCCCAAGGGTTGGGCTGTTCGCCCATTAAAGTGGCACGCGAGCTGGGTTCAGAACGTCGTGAGACAGTTCGGTCCCTATCTGTTGTGGGCGCAGGAAATTTGCGAAGGTCTGACACTAGTACGAGAGGACCGTGTTGGACGAACCTCTGGTCGATGGGTTGTTCCGCCAGGAGCACTGCCCAGTAGCTACGTTCGGTTTGGATAAGTGCTGAAAGCATCTAAGCACGAAGCCATCTTCAAGATTAGATTTCCATTGAGGGTCGTGGAAGACTACCACGTTGATAGGTCACAGGTGTATAACAGAAATGTAGAGCCGAGTGATACTAATTGCCCGATAGCTTTTTTAGAACCCCTAATCTACCCCTAACCCCTAAAGGGGAATAATAAAGGTAGAGATAAAGGAAACAAACCCGCTCTTTGCGTATTTTTCTCTCTTCTTTTTCAATTATCTATTATAACAAGTTAATTGAGTAATTAAGTGTAATAAGTAATTGGTTTAATACCAATCATAACTAACCAACTAATTAACCAATAATCTGTCAACTAAATAAACCGTATTTAGGTGGTTATAGCGACAGGGTTCCACCTCTTCCCATTCCGAACAGAGAAGTTAAGCCTGTCCACGTCGATGGTACTGCTGCAAAGTGGGAGAGTAGATAGCCGCCGTTTTTAAAGCCTCATACAAGCAATTGTGTGAGGCTTTTTTTTGCCCCTAAATCAAATACTGGCAATATATACGATCTGATTTACGTGAGTTCGATATAAGAATCTATATATTTTGTCACTATGTCATTAAAAACAAAGGAATAAGGTTTTGAATTTTATTTTCTCATTCTCTACTAAGGCAATATTATTGAAAGAAATAAGGTCAAACCTTAGTAGAATCAACTATTGCTACCAAACAAAACCTTATTTGTCATCTAAATGATTTGAATATACTCCATTTAGATTGCCGCGTTTTTATTTTCGCTGTAGGGCTACAGTGATGATTTGAGTATGGGGAGCAGATAAAGAATCACTATCAGAGATTATTTATGACAAAGGTGTTGATTGATAGAATGAGAATGAGGTGTGTAGAGTGCGTTTGATTCGTTTTATGACGATATTGAGAGGAATGAAATATTGGCATAAAAAAGGCCTATTCTCGCGAGAATAGGCCTTTTGTGTACGAGAGTTTATTATATGTTTGCAATTCTTTTAATCTCTTCAATTATAGCTGAAGCAAATGCTTCTGCTTGTTCTGCTGTTCCGGCTTCAGAGTAAATGCGAATAATAGGCTCTGTATTTGATTTACGTAAATGAACCCAACCCGTAGGAAAATCAATTTTTACTCCATCGATATCATTTACTTCAAACTGTTGATACGATTTTTTTATAACAGACAATATTCCATCAACATCTATACTGGGAGTTAATTGAATCTTATTTTTAGAGATATAATACTCAGGATATGTTTTACGTAGGTCTGATACGGTTGTTTTAGTTTTGGCCAGATTGGTCAGAAACAAAGCAATGCCTACCAAAGCATCACGTCCGTAATGGCTGGCAGGGTAGATAATACCACCATTGCCTTCGCCCCCAATAACAGCATTTGTAGCTTTCATTGCTGTAACGACATTCACTTCGCCTACAGCCGCAGCAGTATATTTTCCGCCACGTAAATTGGTAACATCGCGTAAAGCACGTGTTGAACTCAGATTGGAAACAGTGTTTCCCGGCATATGTTGAAGCACATAATCAGCTACAGATACTAAGGTGTATTCTTCTCCAAACATGCTTCCATCTTCACAGATTATAGCAAGGCGATCAACATCGGGATCTACAACAAATCCGACGTCTGCTTTGCCTTGTTTCATTAGCGATGATATATCCGTGAGATGTTCAGGCAATGGCTCCGGATTATGAGGAAAATGACCGTTAGGTTCACAGAAGAGTTTTTCAACTTTCTTTACTCCCAATGCTTCAAGTAATGCGGGAATGATAATACCACCAACAGAGTTTACACAGTCAATGGCAACGCTAAAATTGGCGGCTTTAATCGCTTCTACGTCTACTAAATCAAGAGCAAGTACACTATCGATGTGTTTTTTGTCGTATGAAGAATCAATAGTGAGTTTTCCTAGCTGATCTACATCGGAGAACGTGAAACTTTCATCCAAAGCAATTTTCAATACGTTTTCACCTTCAATGGCATTCAGAAATTCACCTTTCTCGTTTAAAAGCTTTAGTGCATTCCATTGTTTCGGATTGTGACTGGCCGTAAGAATGATACCTCCGGCTGCTTTTTCCATGGTCACAGCCAATTCAGTTGTTGGGGTTGTAGCTAATCCGATGTTAACCACATCCAGACCCATGCCCAGCAGTGTTCCAACTACTAGTTGATTAACCATTTCGCCAGAGATACGCGCATCTCTTCCAACTACTATTTTGTTTGAATTTGTTTGTTTAGTTGCCTTGATTTGAGTAGCATAAGCTGCTGTAAATCGAACTATGTCTAAAGGGTTTAATCCATCACCAACCGTTCCGCCGATTGTACCGCGAATACCGGAAATTGATTTTATCAAAGTCATGCTTTAGTGAGTTATTTTTGTTTATGTGTTTGTTTTCAAAGTTTTAGTGTTCTACTATCTTTGAATTTTAATTTTTAGATCAAAAGCTTTTGGTGTAACCGTTAATAAGTCCGCGTTGAAACCTATAGAAGATGGTACAATGATTTTAGCTATAGATTCATTGCGTTTCATGTACGAAGCAGCTTCATGAAAAGCCTTACAAGAAAGTGTAAGGTCACCATAAGTGAAACTGCTTGGGTCTGCATAATCTATCGTTGACCAGTTACTTATGGTATCGGAAGCAACGCTCAAAGTGTACTCTTTATAACGTGGCACAACAATATTTTTCAACATCAAAGTATCATTACTGCTCAAATCGCCGGCATTAACCATGTGGAAATATAAACCACTTTTAGTTAGTACATAGACGTCTCTTCCATTATTGTTCCATGCCGTATTAGCCGGAAACGTAGAAACTACTTCGATATTATTACGTTTGACATATGCATCAATCAGATTTTTTTCTTCTTTGAGCAACTCAGCGTAAGTCTTTGTGTCACTACAAGATGTTGCCAACAATGATGTCAGGAAAGCAAGAAAGAATAGATAAGAAATTCGTTTCATATCACTAAATTATTTTTATACAAATATCCGATTAAAAATCGAGAACCAAAAGTTAATAAAATAAATAAAGATATAAGATATGTAGTTGAGATTTTTTATATTGTAGACAATGCCTACATCGATATAAAAATTAATTCAATACTTTTATCTTATAAATTATAGAAGTATATGGTGGAACCAACGGCTTGCGGCCAATCAATCCATATCCCAAATACCAGGGAATAATAAAAGTAGCACTATCGCCTTTGCGCATAAGTTTTAAGCCTTCTTCAAGCCCCGCTATCACTTCTTTTTTTCCAATTACAAGTTGTTTTGTATCTTCTTCTACAGTTTTACCATTCAATAGCATAAGTTGTCCGGACAACTTGCAGCTAACTGAATCTCTGAGCAACGGTCCATTACCAGACTTGTAAATTATATACCAAAAACCCGTTTCGTTTTTTTTGAACGCACCTTTCGTTTTAGCAAACTGTTTCAGCTTCAGATCCTCCTTAGCCGCCAGTCGTTGATTAATTTTAATCAATGATGCATTCACATTGTCTATCTCAACTCCTTTGTTCGATGGAAGTTGTGGAGCCTGCTTTTTACACGCTGTAAAAAACACACAAGATATTATCAATGCTAAAATTGAACTCAGAAACTTATTCATGCCGTATTATCGTATATTGGCAATACTCATGATATCAGAAAACACTCCGGCAGCTGTTACACCGGCTCCAGCACCGTAGCCTTTTATCATCATTGGAAACTCGTTGTAGCGTTCTGTTGTTATCAAAATAATATTGTTGCTGCCTTGCAAATCATAGAAAGGATGCATATTATCAACTTCCTGTAGACCAACTTTACAGTTACCTTTTTCCATCGTAGCTACAAATCGCCAACGTTTATTTTGAGCGGCCAGCGTTTGTCGTTTAGATTCAAACTCACCATCAAGTTCTGGTACACTTTTCCAAAAGTCTTCCAAATTTCCGGAGAGGTATTTATCCGGGATAAATAAATTTTTCAGAACATCAGCTTGCTCAACTTTATATCCGGCTTCGCGGGCCAGGATAACCAGTTTCCGAATCACATCTTTTCCACTTAAGTCAATGCGGGGATCTGGTTCAGCAAACCCAGCTTCTTTGGCCATTAAGATGGCTTTACTCAATGGGACTTCGCTGCTTAATGTGTTGAATATGAAATTCAAAGTCCCTGAAAGTACAGCTTCCAACTTAAGAATATGATCACCGCTGTTGATTAGATTGTTCATCGTGTTGATGATAGGTAAACCCGCCCCAACATTTGTTTCGAACAGGAATTTTACACCACGTCGACGAGCAGTTTCTTTCAGATTTGAATAATTTTCAAAAGCAGAAGATGCTGCAATTTTATTGGCAGTAACTACCGATATGTTGTTTTCGAGGAGAATCTGATACAGTTCCGAGATGTCATTGTTAGCAGTACAATCGACAAACACAGAGTTGAAAATGTTCATATTGACTATTTCCTGACCAATAAGTTTCGGACTAGCATCTACGCCTTTCGACAATAATTCGTTTTTGAAATTTTCAAGATTAATTCCATCCCGATTAAAAAGCATTTTTTTGCTGGATGCTATCCCTACAACATTCAGTTTAAGTCCGTTTTGCGACATAAGCTTTTGTTGTTGTTTTTTGATTTGATCGAGCAAGCTGCTGCCTACTGTGCCAATTCCAACAACAAATATATTGAGTACCTGATATTCAGACAAGAAGAATGAATCGTGAATTACGTTCAATGCCTTGCGTAACGATTTACGATCGGTGACAAATGAAATGTTAGTTTCAGATGCTCCCTGAGCACAAGCTACTACATTTATACCATTCCGTCCCAGCGTTCCAAAGAGTTTTCCGGCAATACCTGGAGTCCGTTTCATATTATCTCCAACAATAGCAACTGTAGCTAAATCATCCTCAGAGAAGATTTCATTGATTTCTCCCTGAGCAATTTCATAAGCAAACTCTTTTCTTAAGACCTCAACAGCCAGCGTACTGTCAGCATTGCGCACTCCGATAGAGGTGGTGTTTTCAGACGAAGCCTGCGAAACAAGGAATACGCTGATGCCGTTTTTAGCCAAAACACGGAAAATCCGGTAGTTTACACCGATAACACCTACCATACCAAGTCCCTGTACTGTAATCAGCGAAGTGTCATTAATAGACGAAATTCCTTTAATGGCTTTGCCAATTTCACCTGTTTTCTCACGGGAGATATAGGTTCCTTCTGCTTCAGGATTGAAGGTGTTTTTTATTTTTACGGGAATATTTTGATGAAAAACAGGGAAAATTGTAGGAGGATAAATTACCTTAGCTCCAAAGTTACAAAGTTCCATAGCTTCTATGAAACTCAGTTTTTCAATTACATAAGCATTATTTATGATACGTGGATCGGCAGTCATAAAACCATCCACATCACTCCAGATTTCGAGGATGGATGCTTTGAGAGCAGAAGCAATAATGGCTGCTGTATAGTCGGAGCCACCCCGGCCTAAATTAGTGATAAAGTTGGTATTAGCATCGGTAGAAATGAAACCTCCGCAAACAGAAATTTCATGTAAATTGCTGAATGTTTCACCTATCAGTACGTTTGTCTTTTCGAAATCGACAATGTGCTTATCAAACTGATTTTCAGTTTTTACGAACTCTTTAGAGTCGAAATGAACAGCTCCTTCGATGGCATGCGTTACAATTATGGACGAAATAGATTCGCCATAACTAACTATAGTATCAATAATCTTGGTGGAAATATCTTTAATAAGATAAACTCCGCGAAAGATATTGGATAAGTCGACAAATTGTAATTTTATCAGATTAACGACCTCTTCTTTTTTGCTTTCAGGAATAACGCCCTCAATAACTTCTAAATGGCGCGTAAGCATTTGATCGTATTCCGTAAGATAAGATTTATCACCATCGCAAGCTAATTTTGCAACTTTATAAAGTTGATCCGTCACGCCCGAAAGAGCAGAAACAACTACAATTACAGGCTCACTCTGTGCCTCAACAATTTTCTTTACACTTAGAATTCCTTTGACCGAACCTACGGATGTTCCGCCGAATTTTAATACTTTCATCGTTACGAGTAATGTTAAATTTATCTTATCCTTTTACAGCACGCAAAATTAGCAATTTTAGTCGATTAATTAGTGCTTTTCCCCAATTTTAGAAGAAAGTGTTGCATCTTTCCAAAAATTGAACTACTTTTGCAGCGCTTTAGAAATGAAAGCAAGGATTGGTCTGGTAGCTCAGCTGGATAGAGCAACGCCCTTCTAAGGCGTGGGTCATGAGTTCGAATCTCATCCGGATCACGAAAAAACCGTTTTGAATCTTTTGATTCAAAACGGTTTTTTTATTATCTGATTTTTTGCTATTATTCTTCTGAAATTTTGCTTGTTATTAAAAAGAAGCTTGTATTTTTGTTGTAAAATAATTTTACAATGAAAAAGGGTTGTATACTGGTTGTCGATGACAATAAAAATGTGCTAAGTGCTTTGCGGATATTGCTTGAAAGCTATTTCCAGAAAGTGATTTTACTGAACTCTCCCAATACACTGGTTTCCCAGTTGAATGATAATCGCCCGGATGTGATTTTGCTTGATATGAATTTTTCTGCCGGTATCAATTCCGGAAATGAAGGATTATACTGGTTGTCGGAAATTAAAAAGTTTGATGCCGAACTTCCCGTTGTCCTGTTTACTGCTTATGCTGATATTGATTTAGCGGTAAGTGCGTTGAAACAAGGAGCCAGCGATTTTGTAGTAAAACCCTGGGATAATGCAAAATTAGTTGCAACTCTCCAATCGGCCTATTCCCTTCGTCAGTCGCGTAAAGAAGTAAAGCAGTTGCGCGAGAAACAAACGGTTATTAATCGGGAATTAAACAGGGATAAAGCTTTCTGTTGGGGACAATCCGAGACTATGCGGGAGCTTCGTAGCTTACTAAGCAAGGTTGCTAAAACAGATGCCAGTATTCTCATTACCGGTGAAAATGGAACCGGAAAGGAAGTGATTGCCCGCGAGATTCATCGCTTGTCGGTGCGTAGTGAAGAGGTTTTGGTAACTGTTGATATGGGAGCCGTAAGCGAAACTTTGTTTGAAAGCGAGTTGTTTGGGCACGTAAAAGGTTCTTTTACCGATGCCCGTACCGACAGAGCCGGAAAGTTTGAAGCCGCCGATGGGGGAACACTTTTTCTGGATGAAATTGGAAATTTGAACTATGCATTACAGGCTAAATTGCTGAGTGTAATCCAATCCCGGCAAGTGGTTAGGGTGGGGGATAACAAACCGATTCCGGTGGATATCCGGCTGATTTGTGCCACTAACCGCAATTTGGAGCAATCGGTACTAAACGGTGAGTTTCGCGAAGATCTGCTTTATCGGGTTAATACGATACATCTGGAAGTTCCGGCACTGCGCGATCGATCTGAAGATATTCCTGAACTGGCAGAGTTTTTCCTTCTGAAATATAGCGGCAAATATGATAAAAAAGGCTTGACACTGAGTAAAAATGCGATTCAAAAATTGAAAGAATATGCCTGGCCGGGTAATGTGCGTGAATTACAACATGCCATGGAGAAAGCCGTGATACTTTGTGACGGAACAGAATTGCAGGCAGACGATTTTTACCTACGGAAGCAGGAAAAGAAGAGCCCAAAGCTGGCAAATATGAGCCTTGAAGATGCCGAAAAGATGCTGATAGAGAATTCTATTGTAAAAAACAACGGAAATATGTCGGCTGTTGCCATCGAACTGGGCATTACCCGCCCTACGCTCTACAGTAAAATAAAAAAATACGATTTGTAAAAGTATTATGTTTAAATCTATTCAATACAGACTTCTTACGTTTACTGTTTTGTTGATGCTTGCGGTGGCGGCCTTGACTTATTTCACGGTAAGAGGGGAAGTGTCATTTGCCATTATAAGTGGAATAGCTACCATTATTTGCTTGTACAACATGCATCAACATTATAAAAAGTTCAACAGCAATGTGCTTTTCTTGCTTAATGCGTTGGATAATGGGGATTATTCATTCCATTTTTCGGAGGATAAATTGTCGCGACGGGAAAAGGAGCTGAACGTGATGCTAAATCGTATTAAGGAAATCTTGGTTGGTGCACGCAAGGAGGTGGTGGAAAATGAAAAGTTCCTGAGCTTAATTATTGAAAGTGTATCTACGGGGATTATCATTATGGACGAAAAAGGGCATGTGCAAACGGTGAATCAATCGGCACTGGACCTGATGGGTTTACCGGTCTTTACACATATCAATCAGCTAAGCAATGTCAATGAAGCTTTTCCGGATTTGTTTCGGAATCTACGGGTGGGCGATAATCCCCGCATTGAGGTGAGCAATGAGCGTGAGGAAATGCAGGTGAGTCTGAGCTTATCGGAAATTGTCATTAAACGCGGACGGATGAAAGTAATTACGCTCAACAATATTGGCAATGAGCTGGAAGCAAAAGAAATGGAGTCGTGGATCAGGCTGATACGGGTGATGACGCACGAAATTATGAACTCCATTGCGCCTATTACTTCGTTGAGTGAGACTTTACTTACATTGCATAATATGCCGGAGAACGATTCATCGGAAGAAGATTTACGGTTGAACACCATCGAGGCTTTCGAAACGATTCATTCCACGGCCAAAGGCTTGTTGTCGTTTGTGGATTCGTACCGTAAATTTACGGCCATTCCCAAACCAAACATTCGATCTTTTGAGGTAAAACCGCTGATAGATAAAATTCTTCATTTGGAAGAAAAATGTATCAACGAAAAGAATATTCAGGTAGAACTGCGGGAGGCCGACGAACATACCGAATGGCTGGCTGACGAAAAACTGATTACGCAAGTGCTGGTAAATCTGGTGAAAAATGCTGTGGAGGCTATTACTGATACCGAACTTAAAAGGATACGCATCAGCATAAATCGCCTAGCTGACGGGAAGGTACAGGTGGAAGTGAGTAACACCGGCAACCCAATTCCAAAGGAAGTGCTTCCACATATTTTTATCCCGTTTTTTACCACCAAAGACTCCGGAACCGGTATTGGTTTGAGTATCTCACGCTATATTATGCGTTTGCATGGTGGTAAGTTAACTCATACCACTTCAGCCGAAGGATGGACGGTGTTTACTGTGATGAGTTGACGGTTGATCACTAATTAGCGATATTTAGTCGCTTCGGAGTGGCCTCAGATCGCAACTTAATCTAAATAATAGATAGAGTAAAACCGCAGAAATCGTAAATACCCAACGTAAATGTATTTGGCAAAGAAGATTATTATTCGGATGTTGAACCGAAGTAATTCATTTTATTTTGAGTTTTACTATTTCTGCGGTTATATTTTAAAAGCGCAGAGTTTACATCTTGCTTTCCACTTCCGACACAATCTGACCATCGAACAGGTTGATGACCCGGTGTGCAAAGGTAGAATCGTGTTGCGAGTGTGTCACCATCACGATGGTAGTTCCTTCTTTATTTAGCTCGGACAGCAGGCTCATCACATCTTTTCCGTTTTTCGAATCCAGATTTCCGGTCGGCTCATCGGCCAAAATCAGTTTTGGGTTAGCCACCACTGCCCGGGCAATGGCCACACGCTGTTGCTGTCCACCGGAGAGTTGATTTGGAAAATGCTTGGCACGGTGACTGATGTTCATACGTTTCAAAGCCTCTTCCACGCGTTGTTTACGTTCCGATGCCTTTACTTTCAGGTAAACCAGAGGTAGTTCCACATTTTCATATACATTCATTTCTTCAATCAGGTTAAAGCTCTGAAATACGAACCCGATATTGCCTTTACGCATGTCGGTACGCTGTTTCTCTTTCAAATGTCCCACTTCGGTGTCGGCCAAAAAGTATTCGCCCGAAGTCGGGTTGTCTAATAGTCCAAGGATGTTCAGCAGGGTTGATTTCCCGCATCCCGAGGGTCCCATAATGGCAATAAATTCACCTTCGGCTACGTGTAATGAAACTCCGTTCAATGCCACTGTTTCAATTTCTTCCGTGCGGAAGCTCTTTTGTAAATCATTAATCTTTATCATAATGTTTCGAATTTCAGCCCCCTAAATCCCCCCAAGGGGGACTTTTGACGAGCAAGTTGTTATTGTTATATATAATTTTTGTTCAGTTAGATTTTTTTCTTTAACTCCCCCTTCGGGGGAGTTAGGGGGCTTTATTCATTTTTTATTGCATCTACCGGGTTGGCTGTGGCTGCTTTGTGGCTTTGCCAACTGACGGTTATCACGGTAATGACAAATACGAGTAATCCGGCAAGCAGGAATATCCACCAATAAACGGATGTTTTATAAGCAAACTGTTGTAACCATCGATGCACGATGTAGTACGATAATGGTACTGCCAGCGCAAAGGCAATAACCAACTGAATCAATATAGAGCGGTTAAGCATCAGCATGATTTCTTTTACCGAAGCTCCGTTTACTTTCCGGAGGGCAATCTCTTTGGACTTGTAACGGGCATTGAATACAATGAGTCCGTAAACACCCATGATGGCAATGATGATAATAACTACTCCGAAAATGGAGATTAGCTTGGAAAGATTACTCTCGTTTTTATATAAATCGTTGATTGATTTGTCTAAGAATTTAATATCAAAATCTTCGTCGCTGTATTTCTCCCAGGTTTTTTTGATATAGTTGATTGTAGAGGATGTTTCCGTTCCTGAAATCTTTATAATTACCCATTGCATTTGTCTGTCATTCAATATAGCAAATGCCATGGGTTGAATGGAGTCTTTTAATGAACTATAATTGACATTCTCTGCAATTCCGACAATCGATAATTTAGCATTAAAGCCTTCAAAGTCTTTACCAAGAATCTGTTTTAAAGAATTGTTTTTTAGGAATTGCCGATTAAAAATAATACCGTGCTTTGCTCCTGTGCTATCAGAGTTTTGAAAGTCCCGACCTTCTCTGATCTTTACACCAAAGAATCGAAGAAAATTGGGGTATACCGGCCAAATTACTGCAGATACCTGTTTCCCTTCAAAATCCCGCCCCCATGTCATACCCACTTCACCGGGGATAAAATAAGATGCTGTATAATCGAGTATCCGTGGATCTTTTTTTAATTCTTCACCAAATGCAATTATAGAGGTTTTAATTTGTTGACATGGTAAGTAAACAATGTTTTCCTTTTGCATACCCCACTCATAATTTTTCATATAGTCGTGTTGCGTTTTGATGAAAACGGAAACAATTATCAGCGTAATGGCAGATACAAATTGGATTGTGATAAGGGTATTTCGCAGCTTGACACTTTTTCCCGACAAAGAGAAAGAACCACTCAGCGCAATTGCCGGTTGGAAGGAAGTGATATATCGAGCAGGATATAAACCGAATAAGAATCCAAAGATAAGAGATAAACCCCCAATAATACTGAGGAGTATCCAGTTCTTTTGTAATGATAAGTCTGCTGAAAAGTATTCGTAGATGGAGCTTTGCTTTAAAAATGAAATGATGAATATCGAAATGATAAATGCCAGCATTGAGAAAAACGGACCCTCGGCTGCAACTATATATCTTAATGTCCTGGAATTAGCCCCAAGAATTTTTTGAATATTTAATCCCCGCACCCGGGCCGGAGCCATGGCAATGGAAAAATTCAGAAAATTGATATAGGCAATAATCAATGTAAGAATACCAATGGCTAACAGTGATAAGGTAGTAGTGATACTCCCTGTTCCATCAGATTTTAGAGAATCAAAGTGCATACTTGTCAAATCCTGAAACTCAGCTTTCACTTTCACTTCGTCTTTGGGATTATTGAACCTTTGTGATATCAGTTCTCCATACTTTTTCTTCCCATTGATTTTTGCGATCAGTTTATTCACATCACGAGGAAGTATCTCAAAATAGCCTTTATAGTTGTAATTGCTGGGGTCGTCATCGGGCAAATACACAAAAATGTCATTGGACAATGAGCTGTTCTTAGGAAAATCTTTGAATACAGCCACGATGGTAAGTGGAGCTTTATCGTAGTGGAAGAAAACCGTTTTTCCTATAGGGTTGGCATTTCCGAAAAACTTGTGTGCTGTATTTTCCGAAATCATTGCCTTCCCTTTTTGTGTCAAAGCCTGTCGGGGATCTCCGGCAAGTATCTTCGGAGTAAATACGTCCAGCAGGCCAATGGTTGCATCGTTTACGGTAGCCGTAAATTTTTGTTTGCTTCCAGTTTTATTTATTACATCGAATGTTTCATTGCGAATAAAACGAATTAAACAATAACTTTTTATCTCCGGAAATACCTCTGACATTTCTTTGGCCATAGGAGTAGTCATGGTGATGCCCCGATTGTTGTCACTATATAGTTGAACTAATTGGTAAATATTAGCCGATTTATTGTAGCTTCTGTCGTAGTTATAATCGTAATACACTTGTATTAAACAGACAATAAACACCGCAAAAGCCACCGAAAGACCCAGAATATTCAGGATGCTTGAAGTTTTGAATCGTTTAAGTACAAAGAAGAAATTTCGAAATATTGCTTTCATATTTTATTATTTTGTTACTTGTCGCGTGGAATTCGCAATAAACATGGTCTTATGGTTTAAACCTGCTTTATGCTCGTTTCATATTTTATAATTTACCGCTCACCGCTTACTGCTTACCGTTTAGTCTCTCTTTATGGCATCCACCGGATTTTGAACGGCTGTGCGGTATGAGTTCATACTGACTACGGATAGAATGATAACTAATACGGCTATTCCACATCCTAAAAAGATAAAAAGTGACAGACTGGTTTTCTGAGCAAAGTTTTCCATCCACTTTTCGGCGGCAAGGGCTGCCAATAACTCCCCGATGACCAGTGCCGGAATGGCTATACGCAGAATGTCCTTTATGAAAAGCCGTAGAATCTCTCTGGCTGATGCTCCGTTTACTTTGCGAATGGCTATTTCGGCGCTTCGGCGGTTTATTTCATCATTGGTATAACCGATTAACCCGATCAGGACAATGATAAGCGTAATAATGCCTCCAATCAGCACCGAATTTCTGAATAAGCGGGATGAGGTATACAGAAAAGTCATGCTGGTTTTGTAGGGTGTCACTACAATGTCTTTGTTGGGCAAGGCGGTTTGCAATACTTTATTTACTTGTCGGATACCATCCGAATTAAGTTGACGGAATTTAATCATAATGTTGTTTAATGGAACATTGGCCGAGAATATAGCTGATGGTCGTGGGTCGGGTTCACTGATGGAGCCGATGCGGATATCCTTGTAAATGCCCTTGATGGTGCATATACCGTGTTCGGAAACCCGGATTGTTTTGCCTACCACTCCATCATTCCAGTTCAACATTTTCGCAAGTTTATTGGCAAAGCTTTGACTAACGAGTACCTGTGCCGAATCGGCTGTGCTATGTTCAAAGTCTTTTCCTGCCACTACCGGAATTTCCATTAAAGAAAGATAATCGGCATCGGCATTATATAAATCGGCGATGTTGAACAGTTCCTGCGCTTTGTCCGGTTCTGAGACATTATTGCCGGAAGCTCCAAACATAGGTAAGGTGGAGCAGGTTGCCACTGCCTGCACTTCGGGTATACGTTTCAGTTCTTCTATGGCTTTTTGCCTTTCCTCTTTAGTTACGCCCGAAGTGTTGCAGTAAAGCAGGTTTTCATACACATAACCGGGATTGTCATTTACCATGCTGTTGTATTGCCGTCCGATGATGACCAACAGCGTGACCAGAAAAGCGGTGGCAATAAACTGAAGAAAAAGTAATCCGAGTTTCCATTTGCGTCGTGACTCTTTGAAGTTGCGGAAGGCCGACGAAACAGGTATTCGGGCGAAAATTCGTGCGGGAACAATGCCGGAGCTAAAGAATACAGCTATGCAAACTACGGCGAGTAACAGGCCGGTGCGGAATGTGAACAAGGCACGGAGAGGTGCTGCCAGTATTTCTTCTACCTGGGTATGGAAGAGAAATATAAGTAGCGTGGCTACGATGACTGAAGCTACCAAATGAATGGCGGTTTCGGTAAGCACAATACTGCTGATATTCTTTTCGGCAGCGCCGTAACATTTATGAATGGCTATTTCTTTACTCCGTTTTACCAGCGACGACAGCACGATCAGAATATAATTTAATACGGCCGTAAAAATAAGGGCAAAAGCCAGTAAAGCCAGCAGAATAGACATACGCTTTGTTGACGGTTCGTCACTATGAATTTTTTCCAGCTGCAATAAACTGTATGACAGTTTTACTCCGGCTTTTCTAAGCTCATTCATATCTACATGGCGTGCCTGCATTTTATTGATGGCCGGGGTCAGACTCGTTGGGTCTGTGTTGGGAGCAAGGCGGACATAGCCCAGGTAACGGTCGTTACCAACCCAGTTTTGTGTGCCGTCATTTTGAAAAAAGTGTAAGATGGAGTTCAGTGAAATTACCACATCGTATTTTAAATGGGTATTTTCGGGTACATCTTTAAACACTCCTCCGACGATTAAAGTCTGAGTCGGCCATGTATCTAGCCGGATGCTTTGCCCTACGGCATTACTGCCCATATTCTTTGCTATCTTTTCGGATATCAATACATACATCGGTTGCGATAATACTTTCTTTGCATTTCCGGTGATCATCGGATGGGGCAACACATCGAACAAACAACTGTCTGCCATAATGAAAGTCCCGGTAAGTCGTTTTTTATCCTGCGTGAAAAAGACGGCATCGTTCTGTAGGAATGTGAGCCGGGTAGCTGCTTCTACCTGAGGCAGGTCTGCTTTCATTCCCGGAGCTACTCCACCGCTCACCTGACCGTAAGCATTCGGTTTGTCATTTCCGGAAACAACATTTTCCTGTATCTGATAAATACGTTCGCTGTGGGGGTAGAAGTTGTCGAAACTTTGTTCGAAGCATACTTTGGCAATGAGCACAAGCCCCATGGCCAGTCCTACACCCAATGATATTATTTTAATTCCGTTGTTCTGCTTTTTCTTGCAAACCGAACGAAAAGCTGTACTGATATTGTTTGCCATAATTAATTGTTCACTGATAATTGTTCACTGTTCACTGTTTACTGTAACACCAGTTCCTGGCTATCCCCAAAAGTTTCATAACCCGAAGTAATCACTTTTTCGCCCGGTTGCAGGCCAGCTGTTACCTCGTAGTAAAGCGGGTTTTGTCGGCCGATGGTGATATTGCGGCGGGTAGCCGTTTTGCCATCTTTCGATACGACGAAAATCCACTGACCGCCGGTAGTCTGGTAGAACGATCCGCGCGGAACCATCACAGCTTGGGTGGGTTGTCCCAGTTGCAGGTTGATGTAGTAGGTCTGGCCGGTGCGAATGTTATCCGGTCGGTGACCTGCAAAAACGAAGTCGGTTTTAAATTGTTTGTCGTGTACTTCGGGGTATACTTTGCGCACCCGCAGGGCAAAGTTTTTATCCTGCCGTTCGAAGGTGGCACTCAGTCCGGCTTTTACTTTGTCGATATAGTGTTCGTCGATCAGCGCTTCGATTTTGTAGTCGGACAATACACTGATTTGTCCTATTTTGTTTCCCGCTGCTACCGACTGACCTATTTCCACATCGAGCAATCCCAGCTGACCGTCAACCGGAGCTTTTACGTTCAGGTTATCGATGCGCTGCCGTACCAGGGTCAGGTTTTGGCGCATATTGTGCAGGCTTTCTTCCATTTGTCTTATCTGAATGCCGCGGTAGATTGAGTCTTGTTTCTGACGTTCCACTACCAGTCTACGGCTATTCACAGCAAACTCATAGTCTTCTTTGGCTTGCAGGTAGTCTTCCTGCGAACATAGTTTTTCGGCATACAGCTGTTTGTATTGCATGAACTTCCGTTTTTTGCGTTCCACATCCAGTTCCAGTTGGAGTTTTTCTTTTTTCAGGCTGAGTCTTTCCTGTTCCATCTGCACCTGCGTGTTACGCAGGAAGTTTTGTTTTTCGGCCAGTTGCGCCTCGCTGTCCAGAATGTTCAGGTTGAGCATCGGGTTTTTCAGCCGGACAATGACTTCGCCCTGATGTACCTGACTGCCTTCTTCCACTACTTTTTGCTCCACCATACCACCTTCGATAGCACTGAGCTGAATGGTATTGATCGGTTCCACCTGTCCGTTGATGCGGATATAATCGTTGAACTCGCCGCGGGTCACCTCATCCACCATCAGTTTGTCGTGTTCCACCGTCAGGCGCGACCGGTGATTGCCTAAAATCATCCACAAAATGAGGATTAGTATCAGGCTTCCTCCCGCCACATAAGGAATGTGTTTTTTTCTCAGTCCTTTTTTCTTTTCAAGTATAATGTCCATATTTATTGAAATCTGTGTTTGTTGACTAGTATAATTGTTGAATTGAGCAGTTACTTAACCATCATTTCTTACTGCTTACTGCTTACTGCTAACTGTGTTCACTGTTAATTGTATATTGCCTGCCCTTTATAATAATTCAGCAGTTTGTATTTCATCTGATATTTTAAATTGGTATACAGTTCTTCCACCTGCGCTTGTAGCAGTCGGTTGGCACTGGTGTTGAGATCCAGAACGCTGATCAGGCCTTCGGTATATTTTCGTTGGTTAACCTGATAGGCTATTTTCATTGATTCAGTGCGTTTGCCGGCTTGCCGGTATTCGTCTGCCAGCCCGTTAACGTCTGCCACTGCCTGTTCAATATCGCTATAGAGCGACCGCAGGGTCTCTTCGCGTTCGGTACGGACAATGACCAGCTGTTGTTTGCTTCGTTTGTATTCGGCCGAGCGCGAAAAACCATTGAAAATAGGAATGCTGAGCGATAGCCCGATATAATAGCTTTCGTTGGTGTTGAGCTGGTCTCTGAACGGCGTGTAAGGAGTTCCGTCCATCATGCGAGAGAAATAACTGTTGACACCTCCGTACAGCGAAAGCTTTGGAAAGAACCGTCCCCGGGCTACGTTAACCGCCATTTGGGTAGACTCTACCGACTTGTTTGATGCCAGTGCTTTGGGCGAATAACTCAATGCTTTCTGGTAAATATCTGTCGCATTTTCGCGCAGCGTATCAGTAGGCAGCAGGATGTCGTACCCGGCGGTTTTAATATCTTCGGTTACCGGAAAATTCATTTTTTCTTTCAGGCGGATAATTTCCTGTACCAACAGGTTTTTCTGTTTGGTGAGCAGGTATCTGTCCTCGGCTTCTTTGGCTTGCAGTTCCGCCACATCAGGGGCTGCCTTGATGCCCAGTTCTTCCATCCGTTTCACCTGTTGCAGGTTGGCTGTGCTTTGGTCCAGTTGCTGTATGGCCAGTTTCACCGTGCCTTGGTAATATTGTACGTTGAAAAAAATCTCCATTGTTTCGTAAGCCACCATATCTTTGATGTCCTGCAATTGTTGAATGCCTTTCAATTTATTCAGCTTTTCCATTTTGGCTTTCGACAGTTGTGCAAAACCGTCGAAAAGCAACAGGGTAGAACTGAGGGCATACTCATTGTACAAGGTACTTTTGTTGACGTACTGATACGTGTCTTTGTCCAACACACGCCCGAAAGACATATTTCCGTCGGCCGAAGCATTCAGGTTGGGCAGTAGTCCGCCAACAGCTTCCAGTCTGTTTTGTTTGTAAATTTCGTTTTGTGCTTCCTGTTTTACCCGCTTGGTGCTGTGCTCCACGGCGTAGCGCATACATTCATCCAGCGTCCAGGTTTTTTCCTGTGCACAAAGTAGCATGCTAAACATCCAAAACACGATTACAATCCAATTTTTCATATATTTTTCTGTTGTTATTGTTGTTTCCATTTTCCAAAACTGTGCCAAAAGGGTATTTGTACTGATAATTAGCTGTGTATACAAAAACGGGGAAGTGCCTAGCTGTAAAGAAAATTTACAGTCTATGCGAAAAGTTTTACAGTAGGGCTGAATACTTTTTTTGAAATCAAGATGAATGTGGTGAGATGGTAATGAACCCATCAAATACAACCCGCTATTCTTATGCATAATTTGCGTATCTTTGCAATCCAATTTATTTGAACTCTTTATGCACGAACTCATACAACTAAGCCTTATTCCCGAACAGGCTGAAAAGCCCGAATTACTAACCAAACAAGTGGCCGATAAGCTGGAAGTATCCCCAGCGCGTATTACTCGCATCCGTACTACCAAAAAGTCGATTGATGCGCGTTCTTTTCAGCCCAAAGTGAACCTGACGGTGGAAGTGTATTGGGACGAAGAAGCACCTGCACACGAAAAACCCGTTTTTGCTTATCAATCGGTGGATAATAAAAAGCCGGTATTGATTATTGGCGCCGGACCGGCAGGATTATTTGCTGCTCTAAAGCTGATTGAAAACGGAATAAAGCCCATTATTTTGGAGCGAGGCAGAAATACGCATGCCCGTAAAGAAGATATAGCACAACTCAACCGTAATAATGGGATAAATATTGACTCCAATTATTGTTTTGGTGAGGGTGGAGCAGGGACGTTTTCGGACGGAAAGCTTTACACCCGTTCTAAAAAGAAAGGAAATACCGAACGAATTTTTGAGATTTTTCATTATCATGGAGCGGCAGAAGAAATTCTTTACGAAGCACATCCGCATATTGGGTCTGATAAATTACCGATAGTAATTGAAAACATCAGCAAAACCATTACTTCCTGTGGCGGTGAAATTCATTTTGAGCAAAAACTGACCGAAATTCTGATTGAAAATAATCAGGTGGTTGGCTGCAAAACAGCCGACGGAAACACTTACAATGCCAAGGCGCTTATTCTGGCTACGGGTCACTCGGCGCACGATATTTACGAAATGCTCCATAATCAGGGTATTCTTCTCGAACCGAAGGGTTTTGCCATGGGCGTTCGTGTAGAGCATCCGCAGAGTTTGATTGATAGTATTCAGTATCATTGTAAAGAACGCGGTTCGTATCTTCCTGCTGCCAGTTATAATTTGGTGGATCAGGTGAATGACCGGGGCGTATATTCGTTTTGTATGTGTCCGGGAGGTCATATAGTGCCTGCAGCCAGTAATCAGAATGAGATTGTAGTGAACGGAATGTCCGCTTCTCAGCGAAATTCTCCTTATGCCAATTCAGGGATTGTTGTAGAAATCAGACCGGAAGATATTCCGGAGGATTTTAAAGAATATGGCGTGTTGGCAGGATTGAAATTTCAACAGTACGTCGAAAATCTGGCTTATAAAAACAACGGTGGACTTAAGCAGGCTGCTCCGGCTCAGCGCTTGGGCGATTTTGTGAAAGGAAAACTTTCAGCCGATTTACCCGCATGTTCCTATTTGCCCGGATTAATCTCGTCGCCTTTACATTTTTGGTTACCCGATATTATTTCGTCGAGATTAAGAGAAGGGTTTAAGAAATTCGACCGAAAGATGCGCGGTTATCTGACAAATGATGCCGTGGTGGTAGGTGTCGAAACCCGTTCGTCGGCTGCTGTTCGTATACCCAGAGATCCTGAAACAGGTCAGCATACAGTCATCAAAGGATTATTTCCGGCAGGTGAAGGCTCAGGATATTCGGGCGGAATAACCTCGTCAGCTATTGATGGAGAAAATGCTGCTATTTTTGTTGCAAATTATTTAAAATAAGAGGACTTCTTTTGGTGTAAAAACCACTGTAAAGTCCAAATTCAAACATAACAATGAAACGTAAACCTCAGGCTCGCGCTCCCAAAGAAACCTATTTAAAAGTAACCGAACCGATAGAGTTGATGACTTTTTTGTTGTCTAAGATGGGTGGAATGAGCCGCAATTCGGTAAAATCTCTTCTGGCACACAGACAAGTGATGGTCAATAACAAAATCACTACTCAATTTAATCTGGCTTTACAACCTGAAGATCTTGTTGTTATTAACAACGGTAGAGGAAACATAGAGCTGAATCACCCGAAACTGAAGATAATATTTGAGGATGAATATCTGATAGTAGTAGAAAAGAAAGAGGGATTATTGACTGTAAGCACCGGAAATCCTGATGAAACAACTGCTTTCTCGATACTGAAAAACCACGTAAAGAAAAGCTCCCCAGATAATCGTATTTATGTGGTTCACCGTCTCGACCGTGAAACTTCGGGTGTAATTATGTTTGCCAAAAACAAAGAAGTTCAGACGATTCTTCAGGAAAACTGGCACCGAATTATTACACGTCGTATTTATGTGGCCTTGGTCGAAGGTAAGGTAGAGAAAGAACAGGATACGATTGTAAGTTGGCTGTTGGAAAACGAGAAATCGCTCAAAATACATTCGAGTGCTACCGATAATGGTGGTCAACAAGCCGTGACGCACTACCGTTGTGTCAGGTCGAACGACAATTATTCGCTGCTAGAAATAGAACTGGAAACCGGACGCAAAAACCAGATTCGGGTTCATATGCAGGATATTGGTCATCCCATTGTGGGGGATAAAAAGTATGGAGCCAACATAAGTCCAATCAACAGACTAGGTTTACATGCCCGATTATTGGCATTTTATCATCCGGTGACTACCGAAGTGGTGAGCTTTGAAACGCAGGTACCGCGAAACTTCCTGAATATATTTCATTAAAATACGTATCTCTGTGGATACAAAAAAAACGCTTCCCAATACGGGAAGCGTTTTTTTTTCGTCTTTTTACTGTATATATTACAATTCCCAGGCCAGTGCGCTTGCACCAAGTACAGCAGCATCAGCTTCTTTAAGTTCTGAGAATAATACTTTCACTTTACCTTTCCAGATTGGAAGTAAATTCTTTTCCATATTTTCTTTAATAGGATTCAGAATTAAATCTCCTGCTTTTGAAAGACCGCCAAAAAGAACAATGGCTTCAGGTGCACTGAATGCTACAAAGTCAGCAAATGATTCGCCCAGAATTTTTCCTGTATAGTTGAAAATTTCTTTAGCTACCTCATCGCCTTGCATAGCTGCATCGAATACGTCTTTAGAAGTAATACTTTCCACCGGAATATTGCGCAGCAGGCTTTCTTTGGTACTGGTTTCAAGAATCTCGCGTGCTGAGCGTGCAACACCCGTAGCCGAAGCATAAGTTTCCAGACAGCCTGACTTTCCACAACCACAAAGACGACCGTTATTGCGCATAACATTTACATGCCCAAGCTCTCCGGCAAATCCGTCGTGTCCGTAAACCACCTTGCCGTCTATCACTATACCACTACCCACACCGGTTCCCAGTGTTATCATGATAAAGTTTTTCATGCCATGAGCTGCGCCGTAGGTCATTTCGCCTACTGCTGCTGCATTTGCATCGTTAGTCAATGCAGCAGGAACTCCAAATTTATCTGCCATCAGATTGGCAAAAGGAACAATTCCTTTCCAGGGTAAATTAGGAGCAAACTCAATATTACCGGTATAGTAATTTCCATTAGGAGCTCCTACACCTATGCCTTTAATTTTACCGATACCACCGGCAGCCTCAATCAATTTTGAAAGCTCGGCGTGAATATCGTTGATATATAAGTTAACATCCGTATGGGTGCCGGTTTTAATAGCACTCTTTGATATTACATTTCCCCGGGTATCAACAATGCCGAAAACGGTATTTGTTCCACCCATATCCATGCCTATTACATATGGTTTTTCCATTGTCATATAATTTTTGATTATAAATTTTGAATATTATTCAACAGGAATGTCTTTGTTTACATTTTTAGAACCTATTAAACCATAGAAAAGCATGTAACCCAGACAGGCAAACATTACCCAATAACTGTTCAGGTAACCTAAATGGTCAGATACAAAACCCTGGAAAAGTGGCACTATACCTCCACCACACACCATTACCATGAAAATACCCGAAGCTGCTGCGGTGTATTTACCCAGCCCCTCAACTGCAAGGTTGAAAATACCACCCCACATAATAGAAGTACAGAGACCGCAAAGTGCCAGGTACAAAATGCTTATTGGCACCTGTGCTATTCCAAAGGATAGATTTGATTTGAAAACAGGCATACTGACAGTGCTCGTAATAGGCGAGAAAATAGCTAATAGAACTAAGATTATGCCTAAAGATGATACTCCTATCAACATGGTTTTACTGGATACTTTTGCACCAATTGATGCACCTGTCAAACGTCCGATTAGCATTAATAACCAATAAACCCCTACAATACTACCCGCAGTGGTTGCGTCGATTCCCAATCCAACATTGCTTGCTGTTTTTGAAGCAGTCATAAACAAGTTAGCTGTACTTGGAATACCGATTTCGATACCTACATAAATAAAGATTGCGATAGCACCTAAAACAAAGTGACGGAAAGATAACGGACTGTGCGAATGTTTTACTTTTCTTTCGCTGGCAGTCTCCATGTGAGGTTCAGGAATCTTCACAAACGATAATACAACGAAAGCCAAAGCAAAAATACCCAGTGCAAGGAAAAGCGCAGGGTTTGCTTTTTCAATTGTACGACCGGCTTCTGCACCCATTAGGAAACCTACTAACATTGGAGTGATAGTTGCACCAATAGAATTGATAGATCCTCCGAACTGTAATAATCTGTTACCGGAGTTACCGCCGCCGCCAAGGGTATTCAACATTGGGTTGACTACCGTATTCAGCATACACATTGAGAATCCGGAAATGAAAGTACCTACCAGATATACTGTGAAGCTACCAACCTGTCCTGAAAGAAATTGTACGGCTACTCCAACAAAACCAACTGCGATAGCAGATAATGCTGTTTTCTTATACCCGAATTTTTTCAGCATAATACCTGCCGGAATACCCATAAAGGCATAAGCTAAGAAATTTCCAAGGAATCCCAATTGCGATTCAAAGTTAGATGCTCCAAATTGTTTTGCAACAATAACACCCATTGGACTAGGTAAACCTGTTACGAAGGCAACCATAAAAAATAACGCAAACATCATTGCAATTGGCAATGCGTAATTTTTGTTTTCTGTGCTCATATAAAATACTTTGTTAGATAAATAAATGTTACAATAATTGATACTTTAAAAAACCTTCAAAGTTAATGCTTTTTGTGTATTATAATCCAGAAAATTGCAAAGAATACCTCCGTCAAAACATGTTTTTAAACACCAATTAGCTACTTGCGAAATTCAGAGACAGAATGTATTACAGACTTCTGAACAGAAACTCGCTCATTCGGGTGTAAAGGTGCCTGCGGGTTTGTTTGCCCAGTATGCTGTGATTTTTGTCGGTGTAGAATTGCATCTCAAATTGTTTGTCGGCAGCTACCAGCTTATCAATAAATAACATGGTGTTTTGAGCATGAACATTGTCATCGGCAGATCCGTGAATAATCAGCAAATTACCCTCTAACTTGCCAGCACGAAGAAGCGCCGAAGATTGATCGTATCCTTTGAAGTTTTCTTGCGGACGACGCATATAGCGTTCGGCATAGGCAGTGTCGTACAAGCGAAAATCGGTTACGGGTGCAACGGCAATACCGGCTTTGAATACTTTCTCGCCTGTAGTCATGCTGAATAAGGTCATGGTACCGCCATAACTCCAACCCCAGATTCCGATTCTGTCTTTGTCTATATAGCTCTGTTGTGCCAGGTATTTAGCTGTTTCCACCTGGTCTTTGGTTTCCAGTATGTTTAATTGCTGGTAGGTGCACTTGCGGAATTCAGCTCCACGGGCTCCCGTGCCGCGTCCGTCTACACATACTACCACATAATCTTTGGTTGCCAGATAATATTCCCAGTCAATTTTCCAACTGTCTAATACCTGCTGAGAATTGGGTCCGCTGTATTGAACCTGCAACACCGGATATTTTTTGTTCGGGTCAAAGTTGAGCGGTTTTACCATCCAGCCGTTCAGCTTGACGTTTTCGGAAGTTGTAAATTCGAAAAATTCTTTTTTCGGCAAATTCAACGATTTGAAATCTGCGGCCACAGCAGCATTGTTTTCCAGCACTTTTACCGCAGCTCCCGTATTGGTTCGGAGCGTGTAGATATTCGGTGTTTCTACGCTCGAAGCATTGTCTACAAAGTACGTAAATGTGCTGTTGAAGCTGGCGTTATGTGTTCCTTTGCCGTCGGTCAGTCGGGTTTTCTTTCCTTTGGTATCAATAGCGTACACATCACGTTGCATGGGCGATGCTTCTGCCGATTGGTAATACAATACCTGCTTTTTCTCGTCGAAGCCGTACACATCGGTTACGTCCCATTTTCCTTTGGTAAGTTGTTTTTTTACCACTCCGTTGATACTGTACAGATAAACATGACGGTATCCATCTTTCTCGCTTACGCCGATAAAAGAGAGGTTATCGCTCGAAAAGCGAATGAAATCGATGTTCTCATAATCTACATAATATTTATCTTCTTCACGCAGACACAGTTTGGTGACTAATGATTTTGGGTTAGCCAGAATCATGTCCAGTCTGTTCTGGTTTCTGTTAAGCTTGAAAATAGCCAACTGGTCGGGAGAATTGGTCCATTTTATGCGGGGAATGTAGAAGTCCTGATCGCTGTCATCGCCCAGCTTTACGGTTTTTATCGATTTGAGGTAATCGTCGTACACACAAACGCTCACCAGCGAATTGTTTTCACCTGCCTTTGGGTATTTGTATTTATAGGTCGAAGGGTAGGTGGTCAGTTCGCCTTTTTCTTTGGTATTGTCAATATAAAGCGGGAAGGAGTATTCGGGTACTTTTGTTTCGTCGAATTTTACGAATGCCAGCAGTTTGCTGTCGGGGCTCCATTCGAAGTAGCGTGTGTCTTCAAATTCTTCTTCGTACACCCAGTCAGGAGTTCCGTTGATAATGCTTCCGAACTTGCCGTCTTTTGTTATGGCTATTTCGGTGTTGAAGTCCAGTTTCTTCATGTACAGGTTATTTTCCCGTGCAAAAGCAATGTAGCGACTGTCCGGCGAAAAGAGCGGTACTTCCTGGGATCCGTTTTCGGATAGCGGCGTAAGTTCGTTGCGCTTGATATCATACACGTAATAATCGGCGGTGAATGTGCGGCGGTAGCGATATTTCACGTTGGTATACACCAGCAGTTTGGCTTCGTTGGGGCTAAACTCGTAACCTGAGATAGACTTGATGGGCGATTTCTTTAAGCGTGAGATACTGAAAATGGTATCGACTACAGCTCCGGTTTTGAAATTGTATTTTACCACCGCTTTGCTTGTTGGCATAAGGCTGAAGTGTTCCCCATCGCTCATCGAACGGGGAGTGTTTACAGATTTAGCTCTGAATCTGCCATCGGTAATGTCGTACAGCAAGTTGGCAAACAATAAATTGATACTTAAGGCTAGAAAGAATGTAAGAGTAAAGCGTTTCATTGTAAACTATTTTAAGTTATTATGTTTAAAGACCACTATAAATCGAAAAGTTTTTTTAATTTTGAGTGCAATAAGTAATTACTAATATTGAATGATCTGTTTTATCACAATAGAACACATAGAAATCAAGGAGGAGAAAAAGACTCAGGTCACATAGTATGAGTATCTAACGATACTCTTGCCCAGTCTGAAATTATCCCGACAATCGGGATAATGCTATGTGTTCTTAGTCTTATATCTCCTTTTAAAACGAGTGTGAACTATGTGACAAAAAAACATATCAACAATAATTATCATTTGCTTATAATTTAATCGCTGCAATTTGAGTTGGTATATTATGGCCTGTATAAGCTCAGGCGAAGCAGAATGGACGATTCCGGTATCACTAACCCATCATTGACTTTAAAGAACATACAAAAATAAGCCATTTTATGCTGTTATGTGATTCTATTCCGAAAGTTTTTTATCCGTTAACTATTATAGGCTTCTGTTTCAATAGATTTAATTTACAGCATGCAATTCTTTGTCCATCATTTAGAAAGATATATCAAATCCCGTAGGGATTAATTGTGGATAACCCACAATGAAATTGGGGGATTGAGTCAACCCTAAGTGTCAGAACTCCGTAGTGGGTTCAATTATTATAGCTTATTCTTGTTCAACCCACTACGGGGTTGATGTTTTCAGGTCATTTACATCCTCCAGTTTAGCTTCGCTCACTGGAGGTTATGCACATTAACTCCTGCCGGAGTTCTTCAGCAGACCCTAAATAGCATTCAGAGAATGTAACTTGTAACTCGTAACTTGTAACTCGTAACTAAATACCTATGAAGATTATAAAGAATTTATTCAATTTCTCGTCGGGCACACAGACGCTCGGCATTTGCCTGAGTGGGGGAGGTGCACTGGGTTTTGCGCACGTGGGTGTGTTGCAGTCGCTCGAAGAGCATGGCATTCGTCCTACGCACATTGTGGGATCGAGCATGGGGAGTATTATCGGCTGTTTGTATGCAGCAGGTCATACGCCGGCTGAAATGTTGCAGATGATTAAAGAGGATAAGCTCTATAAAATCACGAAATTGATGTCGTTCAAGCCCACGTTTCTGAAATCGGGACTGGCAACTCACAGCATATTGCGCCAGTTGATAAAGGAAGTGATTCCGCACAACAGTTTCGAACAGCTGCAAAAGAAGTTGTACGTGTGCGTGGTGAATCTCAACAAAGCCGAATGGGAAATCGTAGATTCGGGCAACGAACTGGATAAATGGGTAGCAGCGTCGGCCAGTATTCCGGGTGTTTTCGAAACGATAAAACACGGCGAAACGCACTACGTGGACGGTGGATTGCTCAATAATATGCCGGCGCAGGGCATTGAAGAGCTATGCAGGGATATTATCGGGGTGGACGTTATTCCATATAAACTGTCGGTGGATCTTAAGCGCCCGATGGATACGCTGGCTTATGCCGTACGGGCCATGGAGCACCAAAACTCACTCCCCGGGCGCGACTTGTGCCGCTTTATCATTGAACCGCCTGCCATCGAAACCTTTCATGAGTTTAGCTACGACTCTTACTTCACTATCTATCATCAGGGCTACGAAGCTGCCAATAAATTTATTGCAGAAAATCCGGAGATATTGCGTTTGAAGAAGTAGTGATTTGCTGTAGGACTGCAATTAGCTAAGCTAACCTTTATAAAAACAACCCCGAATGATGAATTTCATTCGGGGTTGTTTGTGCTTTGATGTCAGCTGTAGTGTTACCCTTCAATTTTGGGATAATCCACAAGAGAAAAACATGTGGGTATGTGCATGTCCTTGTTTTAGTTCCCTTCAATTTTGGGATAATCCACAAGTATTACTGCTGCAATGCAGATTGGCGTATGTTGTAGTTCCCTTCAATTTTGGGATAATCCACAAGTATTACTGCTGCAATGCAGATTGGCGTATGTTGTAGTTCCCTTCAATTTTGGGATAATCCACAAGGAAAACGAAAATTATAACTTCAATAAATTCGTTGTAGTTCCCTTTAATTTTGGGATAATCCACAAGAGTAAAACCGTACAATGGAGAAGATAACGTGATGTAGTTCCCTTCAATTTTGGGATAGTCCACAAGAGCGGTGCGGATTTGAGCGATGCGAATTTGGTTGTAGTTCCCTTCAATATTGGGATAATCCACAAGGAATTAGGATTATGAGTTTATATAGTTTGAGTTGTAGTTCCCTTCAATATTGGGATAATTCACAAGTAAACATTAAAACAATAAACGGAAGTTCGAGTTGTAGTTCCCTTCAATTTTGGGATAATCCATAAG
Source organism: Paludibacter propionicigenes WB4 (assembly GCF_000183135.1). Classification (NCBI taxonomy): domain Bacteria; kingdom Pseudomonadati; phylum Bacteroidota; class Bacteroidia; order Bacteroidales; family Paludibacteraceae; genus Paludibacter; species Paludibacter propionicigenes. The sequence continues at coordinate 224,470 of NC_014734.1, forward strand.
AAAGCAAAAATGAACACAAAACAATTTGAAGTTTTAGTTCCCTTCGATTTTGGGATAATCCACAAGTACAGCAGTAAGCGGAAACACTCAGGCAATGTTGTAGTTCCCTTCAATTTTGGGATAATCCACAAGGCCGTAAAAAATCCACACAACGATAAGATGGTTTTAGTTCCCTTCAATTTTGGGATAATCCATAAGCTCTTACTGGCTGGTGCCGGGCTTGCTGCAGTTGTAGTTCCCTTCAATTTTGGGATTATCCACAAGAGAAAGAGTGATGAACGACGAGCAGGATATGTTGTAGTTCCCTTCAATTTTGGGATTATCCACAAGTTACACCTGATCAATGGAAATTGCTTAGTGGTTGTAGTTCCCTTCAATTTTGGGATAATCCACAAGTGTGATTAATGATATTACCGTAGCTAACGGGTTGTAGTTCCCTTCATTATTGGGATAGTCCACAAGAAAACAACCTGCATGGATAAATTATATGACGTTCTAGCTCCCTTCAATTTTGGGATAATCCACAAGTAAAAACATATTTGCTGAAGACTATGGAAGGTTGTAGTTCCCTTCAATATTGGGATAATCCACAAGTGCTATTCGGAATAGATTTTTACCCCACCAGTTGTAGTTCCCTTCAATTTTGGGATAATTCACAAGTGGGATTATGAAATAACCGATTATAAACTAGTTGTAGTTCCCTTCAATTTTGGGATAATTCACAAGAGAAATCAAAAATTGATTCTTCAGTAGCTTGTTGTAGTTCCCTTCAATTTTGGGATAATTCACAAGCGAATCCTAATGGTTATATTACTGCTTCATGTTGTAGTTCCCTTCAATTTTGGGATAATTCACAAGTAAATTGAAAATTTCTGGACAAGCTCCAGTGTTGTAGTTCCCTTCAATATTGGGATAATCCACAAGAAACGAATCACAGAACATGTGAACCTGGTAGTTGTAGTTCCCTTCAATTTTGGGATAATCCACAAGAGATGATAACGTAGGCAACATCCCTGATAAGTTTTAGTTCCCTTCAATTTTGGGATAATCCACAAGCGTTATTCAGGAGAGAGTTTCAAAGAGTATGTTTTAGTTCCCTTCAATATTGGGATAATCCACAAGTAAAACATTGGCTAATAACAGAACTAGGGCGTTTTAGTTCCCTTCAATATTGGGATAATCCACAAGATAGTATCTGTATTTATCAGTAACCTAACTACTTTTACGCTTAAAAGCTATGCAAAGCTACGATAATACAGCGTATATACAATCCCATCTGCTATTTTTTCATTTCTAATAAGCTGCGGCACATATTGCAATAAGCCATCATTACCTGATTAGTGCAGTATTGATATTCCGGTTTGTCTTTGGCACTCGACCCCAAATGGTAGATTTTCTTGGGTTCCAGACTTTCTACCTTCAGTTTATGGTCGGCATTGAGCTTTAGTTTCAATATCATACCGTGTTTGTCGAACAGGTCAATAAAGGCTTTAGAAACCGCATTCTTTAGTTTGCGGTCGTAATGCAACAATTCACGCAGTTCGTTTATCAGGTCGATCAGAGAAAAGTCAGCTGCATCTTTTGTAAGGTAATTAAAGTGAGCAATGTGGTTACGAATATCATACATTTGCTTTTCTTTAATTTCATCATTGCTTACATGTAGAAATGCATTGTTATAATAATTCCTTTTGGAGCTAATGAATTGAATTAAATTGGCACGAACAGATTCGTTAATCTTATTCCCATTTATTTGGATTATTTTGTTTCTTATATCATAAATCTCTTTTATCTTTTTTGTAGGAACTTCATTTAGTTTCTTGTCAATAGAATGTAGATTTACAAAACCGTGAAGTTTAAATTCATCTGCGATTTGTTGTTCGTCAAAAAATTGAAAATCTCTATCAAATAAAGCCACAAATCCGGCCATGCGTCCCAGCAGTTCAATGGTCAAACCGTGCAATCGGTTCAAATGCACAAAGTGCATTTTATTGTCCAGCCAGTTGTAGGTATTTATATAATCACAAATATCCAGATAGTCATCCCCATGTTTTTCAATAAATTTTTGAGCGAAATTGCTTTTCTCTCTTTTCCTTTCCTGTTTTTCTTTATCATCGGCATTTTTAGCTTTTACCCATTGTTCGTGATGGTCTTCGCGTTGTTTAATCAATTGCTCAATCGATTTCTGAGCAGTATTCCAAGCCGTGAAGTTTGCTTCTGTTGTTTTAAACTGCGTGTCTTTGTTTATTATTTGTTCTAAGAGTTTGGTTGTGCCATATTTCACACTCAATTCTATATTGGCGTGAATTACCGGAGAGTGTTTGTCGCTTTGTACAAAAAGGTCGCTCCAGTTGGTGATATCTGCTCCTTGTTCAATAAACGGACGTAAGCGGGCTAAGCAGTCGGCTTCGCTGGAGTAAAGATCCCGATAATCGGTAGGCACTACATCGGCGCTCAGAAGGCATATTTCTATTATCTCAAGCAGATGGTGAAACTTAAATTCATTCACCGACTCACGAAATTTAATCAGTTCGTTGCGCAGGTTGCTCAGGTGCGCGGCATCGAGCAGTTTGCAGAAAACATAAAAAGCTATATGGGTGGCATCGTCCGCTTTTGCATACTGTGGTGTCAGTTTGCAGTCGGCGGTTATACTTGCTTCCAGTTGGTTTAGCTTGTCGGCCTTTTGCTGATTACTGGCTGTGGCGGTCAACTGCGGCTGTGGCATTTGTACAAAATCAAATTCCTTTGCTCTCAAAAAACTGTCAAAGCCTTTGATAAATACCTGCAACACGAATTTCTCGAAATTGATACGGGTTTCCTCCGCGACTTTTTCTTCTTTCTTGTTTTGCTCCTGCATCAGTTCGCTTTGTACATACGCCATATAGTCGGCAATACTGTCAGCTGCGGTCATGGGGCGCACAGCTTCAAAGGCGTAGGCTTCCTTTTTTCTCGGATTTACTTTCTCTGCTTGCTTTTTATTCTGCATCTGTACAAAACCAACCGAGTCGGCAAATGCTTTTCTGTCTGTTGTAAACCCGGGCAAAAACAAGTTGTTGTAAATAAGCTTTAGCATGAAATAACGAGCATTATACGATTCTTCGGCAAAGTTTTCTTTGCGTAGATACTGTTCGAGCATCAGTTCGTAAAAGCTTTCATCTTGTTTGGCATTTTGGTAATTAATCCCCCCGTTGAATACTTTTTTAAATCCCGGAGCAAAAGGAATGGTAGAACGGCAAAGAGAAAACTGAAAAGTAGTGAGTAGGCTTTTCAGGTTTTCAATCGTGTAATAACTCACTGCACCTCCGGTTTTGAGTTGCTGTGCAAAAGCTTCGGGTATTTTCTCAAGTTCATTGATGAATCGGGCTTTGTAAATGGTATCAGCATAATTTGTTTGCTGCTTAGGGTCTGTAATGGTCGGATTTTCGAAATTGGAGATATTGAATACGGTTTTAAGAGCATCCTTCTTATAATGGTTTACATTATTCCGTATTTGTTGCACTGCTCCGCGTATGCCCCAAAGTTGCGTTTCTTTCTCGGCTTTATTGGTCGATAAACCTTCGCCAAAAAAGAAAGAGTAAAGTTGACTGTTTGTATTGTCTTTAAGCAGGCTTTTAATAAAGTCACCTTTACCGAGTATATCGTTGGTTTGTTCATTATCCACCATGTTTCGGATATTGTTGGCGGCAAAGGCGCAAGTACCTGTCAGGTTCAGCACAAAAGCTTCGTTGGTTTTTATCCGTATCAGGTCATTACTGGTGGTGTCGGCTTTTAGCTCGTGATGGTTGGTTTTTCCTTGCTGGATGATGTTGGCACGTATCGCATTGACCAATTGTTTTTCAATGGTGGTCTTTAGGGTTTGCGCTTTCAGGTAATGTGCAATATCATCTGCCGTGTTGCGGCGTTTCGATGTTTTGATAGGAAAATAATGCTCCAGGTATTTCACCACTTCCAGATGATAAATCGATAATTGATTGTCGGCACGGTTTGCCTCGTTAGGAACTTCGCGAGTTCCGAATATAGCGGGTTGGTGGTTCTGTAGTGCTTTCTTCAATCCACGGTGATAGGCATTGGTGTTTATTTTCCCTTTGTCATCGGTCAGGGGTTTTACATCTTGCAGCATTTTACAAAGCACATCGGTCATATATACCTTATGATAATGGGTGAGGTCGATGCTTCCGCTTGCTGTAAACTCCGTTTCCCAAGCTAGCAACGCTTTCTTACGTTTGCTGAGGTTTTCGGTCAGGTCAATACGGTTGTTTTCTATCGATTTTTTCAACAGGTCACTTTTGGTTTGAATATACCATGTCTTCCAGTCATAATAGGGTTGGAGTTTACGTTTGTCTTGAGCCTGTACTGCTTCTACAATCAGCAGTGTGAGGTTGAAACTTTCTTCCTTACCGTTTTTCCAATACTTAACCGGTTCCTGAAACTTGTGGTTTAGAAAAGGAAGAATCTCTTCGGCTTTAATTTGTTTTGGAAGTTCTTGTTTTGGATATTTGAATATCTTTTCTACAATCTTATATTGGTCAACATTGAGTTTCTGTTTCTTTGCAGTATCAAACTTGATAATAGTTTTGTTCAACGTACTCAAATCAAAGCTCTGTCGCTTCTTTTCGGGGAGGATGTTGCTGGTTTCATTACTTACAGGCTGTCCCGAGTAAACGAGTTGGGCACCTGTTGTTTTACGATGAACCAAAACCATCTTGTCTTTTCCACCGTCTTTCACTTTGACTTTTGATACTCTCATAGTAATTCTTTTTATGATTGATTTTTGAAATAAACAGAGTTTTGCGGGCTTGTTTCTGCTATTTTTCTCTTACGTGCCCATACTAGCTTTATCTGCGTAATGATATCATGCTTGTTTCAGTTTTGGCAAGATTATCTGTTTTCTGCAGCTCCAAAGATATAAATAATCTTTTATATTAACGTTGTACTCTTTTGATTAATTCCACTTATTCTGAAAGTATTAAAAAACATAAAAATCAAACAGTCCCAAAAAGGCTAAAAAATATGTTTTTAAGTTGTATTATGTTCTTTTTATACAAAATATAGATTGTGTCTCAAACTCCCATATTTGTTAGGTTTTAGCAATGTTGCATACTTTGTTTTGCATTTACTTTTCGGCTTTATTCAATGCTATTAGTGCATATGTACAGCTGCTTAGCAATATTATAAATAATGTTAATCTCTGGCTTGTATTATTTTTTTAATTAAAAACCATTTCTATATTTACACCCGCAAATCTGTGGCGGCCGCCTGATGTATTATGCATTATATACTTAAATATTTATTCTAACTTAACAAATCAATTAATCTATTTCGCTTATGAAAACATCAATTGGCTCCGGTCACGAGCATAATGTGACAAACTTTAATACTGAAATTTCGTGCATTCTTACTTTTGGTCCTCAGTACAATCCTTCGGTGTCTGCGCTCACTCTTTCGGAGCTGAACAGACTGTATCAGCAGGGCGTGGAAGTCAACAGAACAGTTAAAGACAACGAGATTGCACTGGATAACGCCACCGCCGCCCGCGCCAACAAGTTCGAAGGTTTCGACGACACGGTAACCCGCATTATCAATGCCGTGCGGATATGTGGCACCACCCCGCAGATAATAGACCAGGCCGAATCGATCGTGCGCGAGCTTAGAGCCAAAAGAGCAAGCACCAAACCTACAGACGAAGAACTGGCCGCCGAAAAAGCCAAAGGAAACAACGTCCGCCAGGTGACACTGCACAAGGGCACGTTCGAGCGCAAAATTGTGAACTTCGAAAAACTGCAGCAGCTCCTTAATACCATTCCTTCGTACCTACCCAATGAGCGGGAATTGTCTGTCAATGCCCTCAATAGTTCGCTTACGGAATATAAAGCGCTCAACGACGCGGTGGTTACTGCTCAGGCGGCTCTGGATGCTTCGGACATAGTTCGTCGGGCGTTGCTCTACACCGAAGGCACGGGGCTGATTGATGTGGCACTGGCCGCCAAGCAGTATGTAAAGTCGGTTTTCGGAGCCACTTCGCCTCAGTACAAGCAAATCAGCAATATACCCTTTACCCGTCCGAAATAAATGGACTCTTTCTGACAATGGATGAAGCATGTTTAAATCGCTTCTCAATTTCTCATAACATGAGTTGAATATGTATCGTCTTGCGACTTGCTCTTTTAAGTCCCCTTTAGGGGAACCAACGGTCAGCGACCAACGGGAGATAATTAGGGGCGGTAGTTTTATATGACGAAAAAATGAAGTGGGTTTTGGGGTAAAACCCCAATAAATGCACTTCTAGTTAAAAATATGTTCACTATTCCTTGTGCCGTCGGCAGTAGCTCCGTTCAGGAGTTACCACCGACGGTTTTATGTTTTTCCCTCTTGGGTTTGGTTTGTGTTCGGTTGGGTGGAGTTATCATAGCTTCGGGTTGAGTGTCAGCTTGCTTCAGTCGGTGTTTTTTTGCTTCGGGCTGAGTATTTTTGCTTTCCGGCCGAGGGGAACTTATGTCGGACTGAGGGGAAAGGCTTTCCGTTTGAGTATTTTTTGTGTCGGACTGAGTATTTTCCACTGCGGACTGAGTATTCTTTAATACTTTTTAAGGGGGATATGGTTCCATTAAAGTATTTTTGCATTCCGGTTGAGTATTTTCGACGACGGACTGAGTGTTTTTCACTGCGGGTTGAGTGTTTTTGCATGCGGACTGAGTAATCTTTAAGACTTTTTAAGGGGGATATAGTTCCATTAAAGTATTTTTGCATTCCGACTGAGTATTTTCGACGACGGACTGAGTATTTTCGGTTTCGGTTTAAGTATTTTCCATGTCGGACTGAGTGCGGAGTCTGTCGGTTCTCGTAGTCTGTTGCGTAGTTAAGGCTATGGTTTACTCACTTTTGCTCATTTCCGGTGTAGTGCGGGTGTTTTTCCGTTCGGCTTCTTTCCGCTCAGGGCGCATTTCAACTATTACCTCATCGGGCACCATCGAACCGCTTTCGTTTTATCTTCCGGCTTATACAACATAAAAAAACCGCGAATCGATTTGTTCAATTCGCGGGTTGTAAGCTTATTTTATACGGATCGGCGATCCGAAGGACGGGAGTATTTATCAGAAAAACAACAGGAATCCATTGACAAAATAAATCAACCCCACGGAACCAACTCCTATTGCTATTATCCATAGATATTTTCGTTTAATCAATGCTGCAATGGATGAAAGCAGAATGGATATTTGCAGAAATATGACTGCTAATCCAAACTCGTTCGAGTGTTTTTTAGCTTCATCGCGCGTGGCCTCAAAAGACTCGGCATCTTTCTTAATCTCCGATTTTTCTTTATCGTAACGTTTTACCGATTGCTCGTATTCGGCAATCTTTTTCTGATACATTTCAATGGTAGGCTTATCCGACTTAGGCACGCGTTGTAAGTCCAGTACCAGCATGTCTCGCTGAGTTTCGTAGAGGTACAACTTCATCCCTTTACTCTGAAAATACGACCACTTATTCGATGCTTGCTCCTGACTTAATACCGAACGGGTGGAATAACCTCCACCTTTAAAGGTAGATAAGGTTGCTGCTACTGCAAAAATTATTGTGGTTAATGCCAAATAGTTTAACCAGGGTTCTTTCTTTTCGTCTGCCATAAATTATAAAATTTTTATTGCGCAAAAGTAATACAGAAAGGGGAATCTGATATGCACTTTAAGTAAATGATTATTATTGTTGATATGTTTTTTTGTCACATAGTTCACACTAGTTTTAAATAGGAGATATAAGACTAAGACCACATAGCATTATCCCGAACGGGATAATTTCAGACCGAGCAAGAGTATCGTCAGATACTCTTACTATGTGAACTAAGTCTTTTTCTCTCATGATTTCTATGTGTTCTATTGTGATAAAATATATCATTAAATATTAGTAACTACTTATCTTCAAAAAAACTTTAGAAATCTCAATGTATATAAGTAAATGATAATTATTGTTGATATGTTTTTTTGTCACATAGTTCACACTAGTTTTAAATGGGAGATATAAGACTAAGACCACATAGCATTATCCCGAACGTCGGGATAATTTCAGACTGTGCAAGAGTATCGTCAGATACTCTTACTATATGATCTAAGTAGAACGAACAATTAAATGTCGTATATTCATTCGTGACAATTCATATTTCCACAAATTATTTCTTGAATTAATTTGTGATAATTAGTGCAATTTGTGGTTTAAATAACCAATAAACCACTAATTGCACAAATTTCCACGAAAGAGGAAGAATTATGAAATACGACATTATACAGTTTCAATTACTTAAGTCTTTCTCTCTCATGATTTCTATGAGTTCTATTGTGATAAAATAGATCATGAGATATTCGTAACTACTTAAAAGTGGATTCCGGGCAGCGCGCAAAGTTAGAGTTAAGCTTATTCCGATTTAGGCAGTCTGACAGTAAAGGTGGTACCTTCGTCAATGGCGGTGCTGAACGTAATGCTTCCGCCCGAAATTTCGATAATGTTTTTGGCAATGGCCAGGCCGAGTCCCATGCCGGTACTCTTGGTGGTAAAGTTGGGTATAAACAGCTTGTCCTGTATTTCGGCAACAATTCCCGCCCCGTTGTCCGACACGGTTATCGTCACTTCCTTGGCTTCTTCGGTCAGGCGTATGCTTATTTCTCCTTCGCGTTCCTCGGGTATGGCTTGCAGGGCATTTTTGATCAGGTTATTGAATACCTGCACCAGCTGTTCGGGGTCGGCATATACAAATACGTTTTGCTCTGCACCTTCGTAGTGCATGGTTACGTGTTCGTTGTTGTTCATGAACAAGCGGAACACGGAGTAAATCTTGGCTGCCACATCCACCCGCACAAAGCTGGCTTCGGGCATACGGGCAAAGTTGGAGAAAGTGCCGGCAATGCGCGACAGGTTATCAATTTGCTCAATAAGCATAACGCTTGATTTCTCGAAATAATCGTCGAACTGCTTATCCTGCATCTTTTTGGTGCGCTGTAGCTGTTGTATGGTGAGCTTCATGGGCGTAAGCGGGTTATTGATTTCGTGAGCCACCTGCCGTGCCATCGACCGCCATGCCGACTCCCGTTCCGATTTTGCCAGCAAGCGCGCACTTTGCTCCAGTTCGTCCACCGTTCGGTTATACTGTTGCACCAGTTGTCCTATTTCGTCGTTCAGATTATAGTCAATCTTTTCGTTCCGTCGTCCCAGGCGCATGTCTTTTAGTTTCATCTCCAGCACGATGAGCGGAGCCGAAAGTTGCTTGCCAATAAATAAACTCAGCACGATAGCAAGCACGATAATAATCATATAGATATGAATAATCACGGTGAGGAAGCTCTCAATCTCGCTACGGATTTCGTCCTGACTGAAAAACTGCGGCACGGCAATGTAGCCTATCTGCGTAAAATCGCCGTTTACAAAGTCGATGTAGCCCGTCAGGTAGTTCAGTTTGCCTATATGCTCGTATTGGTTAATGTTAGACGTGGTGCTAAAATAGGGGAGAGGCGCTATTTTGTTACTTATCAGGTTTTTGTTGAATATCAGCGGTTGCGAGCTGCCCATCAGTATACCGCGGTTATCGTATACATGAATGTCGGTGTGGTATATGTAGGACAAATCCTGCAACGTGAAGTTCAGCGCCTGCGTATTGAGCACGTTCAAATCCTGATTCCAGTAATATATATCCTGCAGTGCTTTTTGGATATAGTTCTTTTTGTTCTCCAGGTTATCAATTTGCTCCTGCTGGTATTTTTGTTCGATGTAATTGACCGACACGTAGAAAATACCCAGAAAACTTATAATCAGCAGGGTAATGAAAGCGTATTGAAATTTTGCGGTCAGCCCAAGCCTGTAGCCGCTGTTGCGCCGGAGGTAGAAAAATGCCCACACAAAGAGCCAGCATGCCGAAAAGAATGCCAGAAAGGTGTAAATGAAATAGAGCAAATAATCAGTCACATGGTGCGGTTGCAGCTCGGAGATAACGATATAATTTTTGTCGCTGGGCGAGTAAATATAGTGCGTATAGCCTTTATACTCCTGATGAAAAAAGCCCGATTGCTTCTTGTGCAGCCATTTGTTCTCTTGCGGAAATTCAAATTTACCGGACGAATACACCAATCGCTCCCGATCGTATTTGGCAATGCCGATATTCAGGCGGGCTTGTATGTCGGGCGTAGACGCTATCAGCAAATTCGGGAAACTGTAGCTCTTGAAGTTGCGGCGGGGGTAGAACTCCATGAAAAAGAACATGGAATCCGGACGATTATAGTTGGCCTGAAATTTACCAATATAAGACATATTACTCTCGTTGGCCGGTACGCTGTAGAAATGGGTGTTTTTCAGTTTGGTACCCGAAGTGAGAATAAATTGCTCGTAATCGTTATACAGTGCAGAGTGAGCATAGGTAGCGTTGATGCGCATCTCGTATTTGTTCCAAAAGCCGCGCAGGTATTTTTTGTTCAGGTATTCATTGGCGGCGGTGAGCGAGTCTTTTTTCGAAACCAGCAATCCTATCCGGCGGTCGGTCGATATCTTGTAGTCGAGCTCTTCCAGCAGAATATCGGCCATCTTATCGTTTTCGGTATTTCCGTTTACCAGAATGTTTTGAGCCAGTACCTTGTATTTGTCGTTTCGTTTCTGGCTATCGATAATAAAAGAGTTGCAAACCAGAAAGGCCGTAAAAACAAATACCCAGCAGGCAATGTAAACATTATTGTTTTTGTATTTTTTGAAAATATATGGAAAATAAAGCACCCCACAAATAATGCTGAAAGAGACTGTTATTCGTATGGCCGATTCGGGCGCTACGGTAGCGTAAACAACGAATAGGAGCAGCGATAAGGCAGCATCAACAATCAGAGCCTGATTCAGTAGATGTTTTGTTTTAAACCAATTGTGCGATTTGAGGAATAAAAGTACCAGCCCGATTCCCCACACCAGTATAAGAAAATGCACCCAAAGCGTAACCCCAGAAAAATCTTTGAAACTCAAGATACTGATCTGAATACTGGAGTGATGGATAAGTCCGCTCAGGATATTATAAACCAATACGAAATATAATACAAAGATGATTTGAAGTATAAAATGCCCTGCCCGGTGTTTGATAGAATTGGTATAGGCATGAAAATAAAAGAGGTAGATAGTAGAAATAAAATACCCGGTAACAACAGTTAAGTGACTGATGGATGCCAGTATGGAGTTGGACGCATACTGATAGGGCGTAAATATCTTATTCCAGAATACGAGCGACGGAAAGTTGAAATACAAACAAGCTCCGATAAATGCTCCCACGCCTACAGCTAAAATGGAAAACTCCCGAAGGCTGAGGATTCGTCTGTTTATCAGGTAGGGTGCTCGCACATAGATGGTGAAGAACAGGATAAATGCCAGTGTAAACGCCAAAAGCCCGGCCAAAGCCCATCTTTCGTTGTAGACAGGAGTTTTGGGTGCCGTGAGGGTAAACAGATAATTGTCGTGCGAGGAAAATACAGCATTCTTGTCCGTTATGTTACCGGCTACTATTTGTACCTGCTTATCTATTCTGAAACCCTTGGCAAAACTGTTGGTGAGTTCGTGGTTTTCGTAAGGATAATTGTTCTTGATGGTAATCAATGCCATCAACTTCCAGTTGCCAATATCTTTCACCTTTGTTATGCAGTAAGCATTGGGCAGCTGTGTGTAGCGCCAACTGTTCAGCTCGGGCATTGAAGTGCTGCTTATGTCATACCGGTTGTCCGACCAAAATGCAAGCCCGCCTTTTTTGAACACGTAGTATGCAATGTCCTCATCGCCGAAAGGATAATGTATCAACGAATCGGAGGAACCATGCGTTATGATTTTCTTCATGTCCTCCAGCGTTTTATCGGCTACTTTCTCCTTCCGTATAACTTCTTTCTGAAAGTTTTTTAAGTTGATAGAGCGCTTTGGCGATTGCTGGTAAAAAAAGTCGCACACAAAGCCGAAGGTAATGCTCACGATCAGGGCAATAACCAGGTAAGAGTTTGTGGATTTTTTTTGTGTAAACGACATCTTTTAATCTATTAGTCTGTTAGATATTCTATAAGTTGGATTTTTACGCCCCTGTTTTATAGTGATATTCAGCCCACTTCGGGGCTGGAGTTATGCTTCGGTTTTCATCCCCAGGTTGCGTTTCACTTACCGGGGCTATTTACATTTAGCCACTCCGTGGCAATAAATAGTCTTTCAATTGACTCCTATATTCGTAACTTGTAACTTGTAACCCGTAACTTGTAACTATCCTAGCTACTCATGATGATAGGGTTCTCCTTTAAGTATTGTCATTGCCCGATAAAGTTGTTCGGTGAAAATCAACCGTATCATTTGATGCGAAAAAGTCATGGACGAAAGCGATATCTTGCCATTGGCACGCTGGTATACTCTTTCCGAAAAACCGTATGGACCACCCACAACAAAAATCATGCGCTTATGCGAAGCCAGCATTTTTTTTGCCATAAACTCCGAAAATCCTACCGAAGTATATTGCTTTCCCCGTTCGTCGAGCAAAATTACTTCGTCATTTGCTTCAAAGGCTTTCAGTATCAAATCGGCTTCTTTTTCCTGTTGTTCGTTAACCGATAGGTTTTTAGTGTTCTTAAGTTCGGGTATAACCACAGTTTCAAAAGGAATATAAAATTTGAGCCTGTTTTGATATTCTTCCTGTAATTTAATAAGATATTGGTTCGTTGTTTTCCCAACAGTTAAGAATGTAATTTTCATTTATTTAGTCAGTTGTGCTTTTTTGGCTTACTATTTGCTGGTAGTAAAATTCAAACAATTATTTGGTTGCTACGAATTAATTAATGTACTTTTGCACTTAGATTTCATAACGCAATGCAAATATGGCATTTTTTAACCACAAATTCATGGAATTAAAAATGTTTTTCGCATAAATTTATTTTAAGATGAAACAAGTGCTCCATCAGACTTCAACGACTGAATTTTGAAAGCTAAGTGTTTCAGCAGAATAAGAATAAAATAATTAACGACAATCGCATGAAAACTATTAAATTATTTCTACTTTGCAGCTGTTTGTTTTGTGCCGTTCCTTTGATTGAAGCACAGAATTCAGAAGTTTCACCGGATATAATTTCAGCTCTGAACAACGGTGGTGCCGGTCAGCTTTCGGCTCATTTAAGTGCCAACGTTGAGCTTGTTATCGAAAACAAAAACGATGTTTTCAGCAAGCAACAGGCTGCAGGAATAATAGCCGATTTTTTCAGAAAAAATCCGGTTAGTTCATTTCAGCTTTTACACAAAGGAAACAAAGACGCGGCTAGTTTTGCTATAGGAATTCTTAAAACATCTTCGGGCAGTTTTCGCGTATATGTACTAACACGAAAAAATGAAATTCAACAACTCAGAATTGAACCTTCCAATGACTAACGATTTCGAACAACTTATTTCGCTTTGGTTTGCCGAAGATATTGGCGATGGCGACCACACAACTCTTTCATGTATTCCGGCTACGGCTATTGGAAAATCTCAGTTAATAATAAAAGAAAACGGCGTTTTAGCAGGCGTTGAAGTGGCTCGTGAGATATTCAGAGCTTTCGATCCTGAACTGAAAATGACTGTTTTTATCAAAGATGGAGCCGAAGTAAAAGTCGGTGATATTGCCTTTGTGGTTGAAGGTAAAATTCAGTCGCTCCTGCAAACAGAGCGCTTAATGCTGAACATTATGCAACGCATGAGTGGCGTGGCTACCCGAACCAGAGAATATGTAAAAGCGCTGGAAGGTACAAAAACCCGAGTGTTGGATACACGCAAAACAACTCCGGGACTTCGTTTGCTCGAAAAAGAAGCTGTGAAGATTGGTGGCGGTGTAAATCATCGTATCGGATTGTATGATATGATTCTGCTTAAAGACAATCACGTTGACTTTGCCGGTGGCATTGCTCAGGCCATTCAGCGTACAAAAGCTTACCTGAAAGAAAAAGGAAAGGATCTGAAAATAGAAATAGAAGTGCGTAGTTTTGATGAACTTGCTCAGGTGATGGCCGAAGGTGGTGTTGATCGGATTATGCTTGACAATTTTACTCCTGAAAATACCCGCAAAGCAGTGGAGATTATCGGTGGTAAGTATGAAACCGAATCATCGGGTGGGATAACCTTTGCTACGTTGAAAGACTACGCCGAATGCGGTGTGGATTATATTTCGGTTGGTGCACTTACTCACTCTGTAAAAAGTTTGGATATGAGTTTTAAAGCAGTATAAAGCCGCTTTTTGACTTAGCTTTAAATAATAAAAGCGACCGGTTCAATTGAGAATCGGTCGCTTTTGTATTTTATGATGCACTGAGAATTGATAATTGTCAATTGATAACTGATAAGAATCCTTGCTTTTTCAGCACTTCCAGAAACTTGTCTGAGAAAAATTCGTTGTTTTTGCGTGAATAGCGTATGTCTGTGAATACCTGAGCAAGCGTTTCCTTCTTGTTTTCCGCCACGAATTGTTTGTAAAAATCACTATTCTCTTTTTCGGCATAGAGTTGGTCTATATCGGCCGATGTGAAATCTTTGTATGTTTCAAAATGAACCACTGCTTCCTGAGGCAGACGGTCGGTTTGCTCGGGCAGGTCGGCAGGATAACCTACAGTTACGGTGGTGATCGGCACTACAAGTTTAGGCAGTTTTAGTATATCAATGATTTCGCCTGCATTGTAAGTTGTTGTTCCAAGGTAGCATATACCAAGTCCTTCACTTTCGGCAGCAATGCAAAACGTTTGTGCTGCCAGCAATGTGTCTATGGTGCTTGCCATAAACGATTGAAAGTTGTCATATCCCGGGTCGGCCTGACGTTGTTCGCACCATTTTGTGAACCGGTTAAAATCAGCGCAGAAAGTCAGTACAACGGGGGCTTGCGTTATCATGGGTTGATTGAAGTGGGTAGGGGCGAGCTGTTGCTTAAGAGTTGCATCAGTTGTAACTACTATGCTGTACGCTTGCATATTTCCGGTATTGGAAGTGCGGCATGTTGCTTCCAGAAGCTTAGTAAGCAGTTCGGAATCAATAGGCTTGTCAGTATATTTTCGAACAGTTCTGTGTTGATTGAGCAGGTTGAGCATAAGTCTGTGGTTGGATAATGGATAGTTATTTTTATGGTGCAAAGATAGCACTTTTGATAACGGGTTACAAATATAAAAAGAGAGAACTCTCGGCTTTCAAAGCTTTGAGTTCTCTCTTTAAAATATTGTATTGAAATCAATAACAGTTTACTGATCACTGTTCACTGATCACTGTTCACTGATCACTGTTCACTGTTCACTGTTCACTGATTATATTACACCCTGAGCCAGCATGGCTTTAGCCACTTTCAGGAATCCCGCTACATTGGCACCCTTCATATAATTGATATAACCGTCGGCTTCGCGTCCGTTTTTCACGCATTGAGCATGAATCTCACTCATAATTTGATGCAGTTTAGCATCCACTTCTTCGGCTGTCCAGGTCAGGTGCATAGCATTTTGCGACATTTCAAGTCCGGAAGTAGCTACGCCTCCTGCATTTACTGCTTTGCCCGGACCATACATGATTTTATGCTGTAAAAATAACTCAATGGCTTCGGGCGTACAACCCATATTTGATACTTCACCAACACATATAACACCATTGTTTATCAATGCTTTAGCATCTTCTTCGTTGAGCTCGTTTTGTGTTGCACAAGGCAGGGCTATGTCCACTTTAAGTTCCCACGGACGACGGTCGGGCACGAATTGAGCCCCGAATTTTTCGGCATACGGCGAAACAATATCGTTGCAGGTGGCACGCAGGTAG
This sequence comes from Paludibacter propionicigenes WB4, assembly GCF_000183135.1. Lineage (NCBI taxonomy): Bacteria > Pseudomonadati > Bacteroidota > Bacteroidia > Bacteroidales > Paludibacteraceae > Paludibacter > Paludibacter propionicigenes. The sequence goes on from NC_014734.1 coordinate 240,253, forward strand.
AGCATATAATCAATTTTTTCTCCCGAAATGCCGTTCTCGTCATAAATATATCCATCAGGTCCGGAAATACTTACAACCTTAGCGCCTAGTTCAGTTGCTTTGGTTGCAGCTCCCCAGGCTACATTCCCGAATCCCGAAATGGCAATGGTTTTGCCTTTGATATCCTGTCCGGCAGTTTCGAGCATTTGTTTTACGAAGTACAGCCCTCCAAATCCGGTTGCTTCAGGACGAATTAATGAACCGCCGAATTCAAGATTTTTTCCGGTTAATACCCCTGTGTTTTCGCGTGCAAGCTTCCGGTACATACCGTAGAGATAACCAATTTCACGTCCTCCAACACCAATATCTCCGGCAGGCACGTCGGTATCGGGTCCTATGTGTTGCCATAGTTCCAGCATAAAAGCCTGACAAAAACGCATCACTTCGGCATCGGATTTGCCTTTAGGATTAAAGTCCGATCCGCCTTTGGCTCCGCCCATGGGTAATGTGGTAAGTGCGTTTTTGAAAATCTGCTCGAAGCCCAGAAACTTCAAAATAGATAGGTTAACTGATGGGTGAAAACGTAATCCACCTTTGTAAGGTCCTATAGCATTGTTGAACTGAATGCGATAACCCAGATTTACCTGTACTTCACCGCGGTCATCGACCCATGGAATTTTAAACGTGAATATTCTGTCGGGCTCTACTAATCGTTCTGCAATTTTAGCATTCTCAAACTCGGGATGCTGGTTGTAAACGTCTTCAATAGTACTTAAGACTTCCCGCACAGCTTGTAGGTATTCATTTTCGCCGGGGTGCTTTGCCTCTAACGATTGCATCAACTTTTCAATATTCATACTATAAAAATTTAAAATGAAGTAGTTATGTACTTAATAAACGTAGACAATAAATTAAAGTTTTAGTTTGTTTTGAAACTTAATATAGTGTCAAAATGATAGTTATCGTCCTTGCTTTAATCAACCCAATGTCAAAATCAGTCCAAAACGTATAGGTTCTCGCATTACATTTTGCCATTTGGTTTATACTGCAAGTTTAGAGTTTTTATTTGTTATAATCAAACTTTTTCGCCTGTTTTATTCATAAATATACATTTATTTTGTTTGGAGCATAATGGATAAAAATGGGATAAATTTAAACGTTTGATAATTAATTAAATATGTTGACACGTTATGACTCCAATCTTTCATAATCTCGGGCAATTAAGCCAAAGACTTGACGGGTATTTCTGTTCAATTGCGGAAAAACTGGCAAGTTAATTTCGTTTTTGATTTTATAACGTACGTGTATTCGGCTTCGCCAATATATTTTTGTATCTTTGCAGCTATCCCAAAACTGCCTTATAATGAGGGATTGGAAATAAACTTTAAGTGTAAAATTAATATTTTGTAGGTGAAAAAGATAGTTGTTCTTGTTCCATTTATATTTGTTATAGTTTCTGTTTTGGGGCAACAAGTACCTCCAAATTACAGGTTTGTGAAAACATGGCGCATTACTGACCAATTCGCAACGGTCGATTCTATTCCAGTGGATACCATGCATCTGAATTTTCAAATTTCTAATCCGATCGACCGATTCAGTATAGCTAATTCATACAATGGAAATTTAGGTTCGCCCATTCAGTCCAAATTGTACTTTGATCGTCCGGCGAACAATGATTTTATTTTCTCGAATGCGTATTATCCTTATTTGATGAATATTGACCACGCAACATTTTATAATACTAAAACTCCATACAGCAACCTGGATTATAAAACCGGTGGAACAACTTACCGTTCAGAGGATAATATCAAGTTCTTATTTACGGCTAATGCCAATAAAAGACTCAATTTTGGTACCACGCTCGATTATGTTTATGCGATAGGTGAATATGGAAATCAGTCGGTTAAGCGTTTTTCAGGTTCTTTGTTCGGGAGTTATCAGGGAAAACATTATACCGCTACAGGTTTGGTGGCTATCAATAACCTGAGTAATTTTGAAAACGGAGGTGTTGCCGATAGCACGGATATTACTTCGCCTAAGGGTAAAGCCACGAAAGATATACCTACCAGAATACTTGGTTTTTCCAACTATAAACAGAGTCAGTTGTATTATAATCAACAGTATAGTATTGGGATTGAAAGGCCTGTACGTGTAAACGAAGATTCGGTAAGACTGGATTATGTTCCTGTAACGCGATTCGCCCATACGTTGAAGTTCGATGATTTACGAAAGAGATATTACGAACCTCAGTTGGTTGGGGCGCCATTTTATAATAATTCGTATTTCAAACAAACGAATGATACTTCCGCATTATCTACGCTTACCAATACCTTTTCGGTAAGTATGGAAGAGGAATTTAATAAATGGTTGCAATTCGGGCTGAAAGCATTTATCGAAAATGAGGTTCAGAGCTACACTTTTAATACAGACACATTGGTAAATCACATGTCGAAAACCTCGACGAAAGTGGGTGGTATTTTATCTAAGCAACGTGGACAATTGTTTAAGTACAATGTGCTGGGCGAAGTTAGTTTTCTTGGTTACAAGGCCGGAAATTTTAAACTGGAAGGAAATATCGGAGGTTTCTTTAAACTCTGGAATGATAGTGTATCACTGGTAGCAAGTGGTTTTGTCAGGAGCGATAAACCGTCTTATTTTTTGCAGAATTATCAATCGAACCATTTTCGGTGGAATCAAAGTCTGGCAAGTATTTACCGAACGCAGATGGGTGGTACTTTCGCCATACCGACACGGTCATTTTCGTTGAACGTAGCGGTTGAGAATTTGTCGCGCTATATTTACTTTAATGGACAGGCTGTGCCTAAACAATTTTCAGGTAACATTCAGGTCTTGTCGGCTAATTTGAAACAAGATTTTCATGTAGGCAAGTTTACGTTGGAAAACAACGTGGTGTATCAGTTAAGCTCGCAAAAAGATATATTACCGCTTCCTGATTTTGCATTGTATCATAACCTGTATTATCATGATGTTTTCTTTCATGTGTTGAGTATTCAGTTAGGGGCCAGCGTACGTTATCACACTTCGTATTATGCTCCGTCGTATATGCCGGCCACAGGTCAGTTTTACAATCAGTCTACTGTGAAAATTGGAAATTATCCGGTTGTGAATGTGTATGCTAATTTTCATTTGAAAAGGACACGTTTCTTCTGGGAGTATTATCATGTCAATCAGAAATTTGCTAACGATGCTTATTTCTCTATGCCAAATTATCCGATTGATCCTGCGATGACTAAAATCGGTATTTCATGGAATTTCTATGATTAATGCCGACATTCGTTGGTCGGAAAATTACAAACGATGAAAGTAACACGAATCATAATCGGAATTGTTATAGTAGCTATATTGATTGCAGCTGCCGTATTTGTGCATCGTGATAAAAGCAAAATTCATGATTTGCCGGAAATCCTTAAAGCGGGACGAATTTCGGTGGTGACAGATAGCAGCAGTGTTGGTTTTTCGATTAAAGACGATAGTATATTCGGGTTTCAGTACGAATTAATTAAAGCTTTTGCAGACACATTGGGTGTTGAACTGGTAGTTTCGGAACACAATGATATGAAAACCTGTGTAGATGGATTGTTGAAAGGTGATTATGATATAATAGCCAGTTTTATGCCTGTTACCACCGAGTGGAAAAGTGATGTGCTGTTTACCAATCCGTTTTTCACATCGAGACAGGTTTTGGTGCAGCAAGACATTAAAGATTCTGCTCAAACGTTTATTAATAAGATCAGTGATTTGGCGAATAAGACTATCTGTATTCCTGAAAATTCGCCGTTTAAAATGCGGATTGAGCATTTGTCTGATGAAATAGCCATGCCAATAAAAATATCGGAGGTTAAGGGTAAAAGTCCCGAGCAACTGATAAGTATGGTTTCGTCAGGAAGAATTAAATATACTATTTGCGATGAGCAATTTGTAACTAAAATAAAAATGCAATACCCGAACTTAGATGTGTCCTTGCCGATTGGTTTTGAACAACATCAGGCTTGGGCTGTTCATACTAAATCGACGAAGTTATTGTCGGAACTAAATGATTTTCTGACTGACTTTGTTGGAAGTACAGCTTACTGGAAAATATACAGGAAGTATTATTAATCTTCCGGATTTTATCAAGTTATTCAGTCGTTTCTTTATTTTTTAGAATTTCAAACTCAAGATTATGCCATTAAATATCCCCGTCACATTGCCTGCTGTAGATGTTCTGCGTGAGGAGAATATCTTTGTTATGGATTCGGAGCGAGCTTCCTCTCAGGAAATTCGTCCACTGAAAATTGTGATTCTGAATTTGATGCCGGTGAAAATTACAACCGAGACGGATTTAATCCGGTTGTTGTCAAATTCGCCGCTTCAGATAGAAATAGATTTTATGCATATGGAAAGCCATACGTCTAAAAATACGCCTATTGAGCATTTAATGACTTTCTATAAGACATTTGATGAAATAAGCAAGAGTAACTACGACGGTATGATTATTACCGGTGCTCCGGTGGAGTTGTTAGAATTCGAAGAGGTAAATTACTGGTCTGAAATTACCAAAATATTCGATTGGGCTAAAACGCACGTAACGTCGACACTTTATATTTGTTGGGCTGCGCAGGCAGGGTTATATCATCACTATGGTGTGCCTAAATATCCTCTTTCAGAGAAAATGTTCGGAGTGTTTGAGCACAATAAATTTGAACCTCAAAATCCAATCTTTCGGGGTTTTGATGATGTTTTCTATGTGCCTCACAGTCGGCATACCGAAGTGCGTGCCGAAGACGTTCGTCGCGTGCCAGAGTTGACTTTGCTTTCGGAATCTCCTGAAGCCGGAGTGTATATGGTTATGGCGCGCAATGGTCGTGAGTTTTTTGTTACCGGACATTCGGAGTATTCTCCTAATACGCTTGATACTGAGTATAAACGCGATTTAGCCAAAGGTTTACCAATCAATATTCCACTAAATTATTATCGGGATAATGACCCGAATAATGATCCTTTGGTGCGCTGGCGCAGTCATGCTAACCTGATGTTCACTAATTGGCTGAACTACTTTGTTTATCAGGAAACGCCTTACGATTTGACGAAAATACATTAATGCGGAAAATAGAACTTCTCTCACCTGCCAAAAACCTTGAATGCGGTTTGGCGGCTATAAATCATGGTGCTGATGCCGTGTATATCGGTGCGTCGCAATTTGGAGCGAGAGCTGCTGCAGGAAACTCTGTGGAAGACATTGCTACCCTGGTGCAATATGCTCATAAATTCAGGGTGAAAGTGTTGGTTGCTTTGAATACGATACTCACCGATGATCAATTGACTGAAGCTGAAAAATTGATTTGGGATATTTACAATGCCGGAGCCGATGCCCTGATTATTCAGGATATGGGTATTCTGAAACTGAACTTACCACCCATTGCACTTCACGCCAGCACACAAACCGATAACCGAACTGTTGAAAAGGTAAAGTTTCTGCAGGATGTCGGTTTTTCACGTGTCGTGCTGGCTCGTGAATTATCTTTGAAGCAAATAACCGAAATATCAACGCAAACCGATGTGGAGCTTGAGGCATTTGTACACGGTGCTTTGTGTGTGAGTTACAGCGGTCAGTGTTATATGAGTCAAGCTAATTGCGAGCGCAGTGCTAATCGTGGCCAGTGTGCACAGTATTGCAGATTGCCCTATCAATTGACCGATGCTGATGATAATTTGCTGGCTAAAAATAAACATCTTCTATCATTGAAAGACCTTGATTTGTCCGATTCATTGGACGAAATGATGGAGGCCGGTGTTTCTTCATTTAAAATTGAAGGGAGATTGAAAGATGTTGATTATGTGAAGAATATCACGGCTTATTATCGAAAAAGACTGGATGCCATTTTGGATGGTAGTACCGGATACCAACGAGCCTCCGCAGGACGAACGACCTTACTTTTTGAACCAAATCCCGAGAAGAGTTTTCGGCGGAGTAATACCGATTATTTTCTGCACGGAAGAAAACATGATATTGTTCAGCAAGATACACCGAAGTCATTGGGTGAACCGATAGGAAAAGTAACCTATATTGGACGAAACTTTTTTGAAGTCCAAAACGGTACAGAATTGAATAACGGTGATGGACTCTGTTTTATCAATAAGCAGGGCGATTTGACCGGATTCAGGGTAAACAGGGTGGAGAGAAAGCAGATATTTCCTGCTGATATACCACGAATGGATGTCGGTGTTTTTTTGTATAGAAATCAGGATCAGGCTTTCGAAAAGATATTGAAAGGCAAAACGTCAGAACGCCGGGTAGGAGTGGAGATGCTTTTCGGGGAAACGCCTGACGGTTTTTTTATTCAACTAACCGACGAGGATGGAATTTCAAATACGTTCGAAGCAGTGTGTGACAAACAACCTGCACAGAAGCCTGAAGTGGTTAATGACAATATTAAGAATCAGCTATCCAAGCTTGGAAATACCATTTACGAAGCTACAGATATACAAATTCAGATTAATTCTCCGTGGTTCTTCCCGGCTTCGCAGTTAAGCGAATGGCGCAGACAAGCTATCGAGCAATTAGACGAAATCAGAACTCAATCTTATGTAAGAGAAACCGCTTTGGGAGCTAAACCGACTGCTTTTCCAACCAAAGCGCTGACTTACCTGGGAAATGTGACCAATAAACTTTCAGAAGCATTTTACAAGGAGCATGGAGTGGAAGAAGTCATGCCCGGGTTTGAGGTGAAGGCTCAGGAAGGTGTGCCACTTATGTTTTGCAAACATTGCATTAAATTCAATATGGGTTGGTGCCCGAAGGAAGGCTATAAAGCTACTTTTAAAGAGCCGCTTTACCTCAGGAATAATGATCAGGTCTACGAGCTAAGTTTCGATTGTAAAGCGTGTGAAATGCGGATCAGCAAGTCTGACACGTTTATTTAGATTTAGTCGAACAGTTAGGATTATGAAGCATAACTTAGAAACGTTACGAAGTGTGACACGATAACGTTGATCAGGGTGTCTGATAAAAATGTCAGATTGTTCGGGAGGTAAAAGATGATGAATAAAGCCACGAAGTGGCGGTTTCTGTTTGCGTCGGGCGAAGCCCGACGATTAGAGAATAAGTAAACTTAGCCACGAAGTGGCGAGATTGGCAAATCCGGCAAAAAGGAAAGTCTATACCCAAATATAGCGTTCATCGTATTCTACCTTATACTCTTCGAGAAATTGCAGGAATTCTCTTTGGAAAGTCTTTCGGGTGTGATGTTCCCGTTGATTTGCAATATATTTGATAACTATATCCACTTCTTTTGGATTTACAGAAAATGCCCCGTAACCATCTTGCCAGTAAAAGCTCTTGTAACTTTCTCCTTTCGTTTTAATCCATTTGGAAGAGTGTGATTTGACTTCTTCCAGTAGTTTCATTAATGCTATTTTTCTGGAGAGAAGACAAAGGATGTGAACATGATCAGCATGTCCACCAACGATAATGGGCTGACATTCCAAATTCTTACAAATTCCACCCAGATAATTAAAAAGCTCATTCTCGATGGATTCATCAATAAAGGGGTGTCGCTGCTTTGTGCTGAAAACGAGATGAATGTAATTCTTGACGAGTGACTGTGCCATGGCGTTCGCATTATGAGGTCTTACGATTATGCCACTTCGTGGCTTAAGTCGCTGCTTCGCAGCTCATAGGGCTTCGCCCTATGTTTAAAGACTACGCCACTTCGTGGCTATAAATAGAAAATCCTCATCTGATTAAGTTTTTACACTTAATCAGATGAGGATTTCATTTATATGAATCTATTTGTTCTGAATAGCTTCTACAATCTTAGCTTCAAGTTCAGCAGCAAGTTCAGGATTATCTTTAATCAGCGCTTTAGAAGCATCACGTCCCTGAGCAAGTTTGGTTTCGCCATAGCTAAACCATGAACCGCTTTTTTTGATGATACCATATTCAACGCCTAAATCAAGAATTTCACCTGTTTTTGAAATACCTTCCCCGTACATAATATCGAACTCAGCTTTGCGGAACGGTGGTGCAACTTTGTTTTTTACCACTTTCACCCGGGTTTGGTTACCGATAGCTTCTTCGCCATCTTTCAGCTGACCGATACGACGGATATCCAACCGGATAGACGCATAGAATTTCAGCGCATTACCACCGGTTGTTGTTTCAGGGTTACCAAACATAACACCGATTTTCTCGCGTAACTGGTTGATGAAAATACAGGTAGTGTTGGTTTTGTTGATGTTGGCGGTCAGTTTACGTAACGCCTGTGACATCAAACGTGCCTGCAATCCCATTTTTGAATCGCCCATATCGCCTTCTAACTCTGCTTTAGGAGTCAATGCAGCTACTGAGTCGATCACTACAATATCCACGGCCGAAGAACGTATTAACTGATCTGCAATTTCCAACGCCTGCTCACCATTGTCAGGTTGAGAAATAAGCAATTCATCAATGTTTACTCCCAGTTTTTCGGCATAAAAGCGGTCGAAAGCATGCTCGGCATCAATGATAGCCGCTATACCACCCGCCTTTTGAGCTTCAGCTATGGCGTGGATAGCCAGCGTAGTTTTACCGGAAGATTCCGGTCCGTAAATTTCAATTACACGGCCACGAGGATAACCTCCTACACCCAGAGCCACATTCAATCCGATAGATCCGGTTGAAATGAAAGCCACATCTTCCACTTTTGTGTCGCCCATACGCATGATGGTGCCTTTTCCGTGGTCTTTCTCTATTTTGTCCATTGCCAGTTGCAATGCTTTCAGTTTGTCGGAGGTTGGAAATTTCAACTCCTCAGCTGTTGTTTTTGCCATGATTTTAGTTGTTTTATTTTATAATTTTTATTTCGTTATTTCCCAGATTTATTTTCAAAGAAAGTTTGTTTTTACAAAGATAATCATTTTTCTATTCCAACACTTCCAACTTGGCAAATTTCAATAATAATGATTTCACACCTTTTTCACCAAAGTCGATGTCTGCCTTCTCATTTCCGTTTACGATGCTTGTTTCCAGAACTTTGCCTATGCCGAAAATGCCGTGTTTTACGAAAGCTCCGGTGGGAATAGAGCCATTCTCTGTAGGAACTTTGTCGCCGGCAGAATTGCTTATTTTTACCATTCGTTTTGGTGATACCGGTAAGCTGTTTTCTTTGAAAATGGGTTTGGAAAAAGAGCTTTTGAAACGATTTCGTTCTGTTTCCATATCATCGTCCCAGTCGTTAATGCGGGCTTGTTTGGGTTTTGCTTCTGCCGGCATATCCAGGTACTGTTCGTCTATGTCTTTTATAAACCTGCTGGGATTCGAAAAATTGGTTTTACCGTTTTTAAACCTCGATTTTGCATAGCTGATGTAGCAAAGTTCTTCGGCACGTGTCAAAGCGACATAAAATAGTCGACGTTCTTCTTCCAGTTCTCGCTCGCTTTGAGTGCAAAACGGCGATGGGAAAAGTTCTTCTTCCATTCCTACAATGAAAACGGCTTTAAATTCCAATCCTTTGGCTGCATGCACAGTCATTAAGGTTACTTTGTCCTTATCGGTTTCTTTGTCGGTGTCCTGATCGGTAAGCAGCGAAACTTCCGACAAGAAGTCGGGCAACAAAGCAGTAGGTTCACCATTGGCTTGTTTTGTTTCGCAAAACTCGTGAATGGCTTTGAGCAATTCCTGTACGTTCTCCTGTCGACTCATGCTCTCCGGTGAGTGGTCGGTGTATGTGTCCGCAATAACACCCGAAACTTTGACAACGCTGTTGGCCAAGTCATAAGCATTTTGAGTCGTGATTTGTTCGGCGAAAACGTCAATCATGCTACGGAATTGAGCCAGCTTATTGGCTGTTCCGGCATTTACGGGCAGATTGTATTTGAGCATGTCCGAAAGCACTTCCCATGCACTGACCGCGTGCAGTTGCGAGCATTCAATCAGTTTGTTGACGGTGGTATCGCCTATTCCACGGGCAGGATAGTTGATAATGCGTTTCAAAGCTTCTTCATCATTCGGGTTACACACCAAGCGGCAATAGGCTATTACGTCTTTAATTTCTTTCCGCTGGTAAAACGATAATCCGCCATAGATACGATACGGAATACCTTGTTTTCGCAGGGCTTCTTCCATCACGCGCGACTGCGAATTGGTTCGATACAGAATGGCAATATCCTGATAGTGATATTTGTCTGAAAAGCGCAAATCGGATATGTTGTTTGCCACTATAAAACCTTCTTCAAAATCGGTAAAAACACTCAGTACTTTGATGGGTTTGCCGGTTTCTTTTTCCGAGAAAACCGTTTTGCGTATTTGCTGCGCATTCTTATCTATCAGGCTATTGGCTGCATTGACAATGGTTTGGGTGGAACGATAGTTTTGTTCCAGTTTAAATACCCGGGCATTTTTATAGCTGCTCTTGAACTTTAATATATTGTCGATATTAGCACCGCGGAACGAATAGATACTTTGTGCGTCGTCGCCTACCACGCATATTTTTTCATGCTGTTCTGCCAGTTTCTTTACAATCAGGTATTGCGCAAAATTCGTGTCCTGATACTCGTCTACCAAAATGTATCCGAAAAGTTGCTGGTATTTTTGCAGAGTGTCTGGATGGTTGCGGAAAAGTATATTTGTTTGCAAAAGCAAATCGTCAAAATCCATTGCATCGGCTTGTTTACAGCGGTTGCAGTAAATTTGATAAATGTCTTTCATCAATGGAATGCGCGAGGTCACATCGGCTTTTATTAAATCGGCGTTGGCCAAATACGCATCGGGAGTAATCAGGTTGTTTTTGGCATACGAAATGCGCGACTGAACGAAACCATGTTTATATACTTTATCATCCAGTTTCAGCTCTTTTACAATGGTTTTGACCAGACTCTTTGAATCGGCGGAATCGTAAATGGTAAAGTTCTTCGAATAGCCGATCCGTTCAGCTTCGGAACGCAGAATTCTTGAAAATACAGAGTGAAATGTGCCCATCCAAAGATAGCGCGCTGTTTTTTCGCCCACCATAGCGGCAATACGCTCTTTCATCTCGCGCGCAGCTTTGTTGGTAAATGTCAGTGCCAGAATAGATGATGGTGCCATTCCGTTTTTAAGCAGATAAGCTATTTTATAAGTCAATACGCGTGTTTTGCCCGATCCGGCACCGGCTATAACAAGCGATGCACCTTCGGTATATTCAACAGCACTGCGCTGACTTTCGTTGAGTTCGTTTAAAAAAGATAAATCCATATAATTAATTATTCAGCTCCCATACTCTTGTTGTCGATGTCTTTGATATTCTCGTGAGGAGTCAGGCGGGATTTTTTTCTTCTGCAAAGTTAGCAAATTGATTGATTGGAAACGAAAATAGTTTTCAACAGCCTGAAGTTTCTCAAAAAGCGCTACCTTTGCAGCCTGAAAAATTGAACTGTTCGCACTCCGGACTGTTTTAATTCGAAAAGGATAATTATTTGCAAATCTGCTTTTAGTTCTGTTGGAGTTTGCAAATTACAACTAAAAAACATGCAAAAACTAAGTACCTGGATATTGAAATCGGCCGGTTGGCGAGCATTTGTGACTGTAGAGGAACCCGCTAAAAGTGTGATTTGTGTAGCCCCACATACCAGCAATTGGGATTTTTTGATTGGCAAACTTTCTTATTGGGCTTTGGGACGGAAGTCGTCTTTTCTGATTAAAAAATCGTGGTTTGTTTTTCCGCTGAATTATTTATTTGATTCTTTGGGCGGAATTCCGGTCGACCGTTCGAAACGAAACTCGGTGACGCAGCAAATGGTTGAAGAATTCGACAAAAGGACGTATTTTCACCTGGCTATTACTCCCGAAGGCACTCGCAGTCTGGTGCATAAATGGAAGATGGGATTTTATCATATCGCAGTAAAGACTAATGTGCCTATACAGTTGGCTTATATCGATTATGAGAAAAAAGAGATGGCCATCAAAAAAGTTTTTTACCCAACCGGAAACGAGAAAGCCGATTTGGAAGAGATTCAGGAGTACTATAAAAACGTCAGCGCCAAGAATCCAAAGAATTTTTATATCCCAGAAGAGTAGTTGATAGTTGAAAGTTGAAAGTGAAAATGTAATATAATATCGCGAAGCTAATAACACGGAGTAACTATCGCCGCAGGCAACTATCGCGAAGTAAATATCACGAAGTAAATAACGCCGCAGGCAAACAACAATTTATCATGCGCATTTCCATTATTCAGGATACTATAGTTTGGGCCGACAAGGATGCTAACCTTCAAAAGACAGGAGAGCAGTTGGCTGCATTGGCCGGTAAAACGGACTTGGTGGTGCTGCCCGAAATGTTTACGACCGGGTTTTGCACCGATGATTTGCATTTAGCCGAACCGAAGGAGGGTGACACTATTCAGAAACTAAAGCTTTGGTCTAATAAGTATGCGTTTGCTATCGCCGGTAGCTTCATCGCCTCTGAAGAAGGTAAGGTGTACAATCTTTCCTTTTTTGTTTATCCTGATGGTAGCGTAGTAACTGCAGGGAAACGTCATTTGTTCTCTATGGGCGGCGAACAAAATCACTTCTCGGCAGGCAATAAGCGTTTAATTGTAAATTATTGCGGTTTTAATATCTGCTTGTTGGTTTGCTACGATGTGCGCTTTCCGGTATGGGCACGCAATGTAAATAATGAGTATGATTTGCTGATTTACGTGGCTAACTTCCCCGAACGACGTATTAATGACTGGGATATTTTGCTGCGAGCCCGGGCTATCGAAAATCAAACCTATGTGTGCGGTGTGAATCGGGTAGGAGTGGACGGACTGGGAATAGCCTACAACGGACATTCTGCCCTGCTCGACTTCAATGCCAATTCACTATTGACTTTCCCCGAAAACGAAAGCTCTATTCAAACAGCAGAGCTCACCCCAGAACCTCTGCAACGCTATCGCCAAAAATTTGCAGTATGGCGCGATGCTGATAGGTTTGAGTTGAAGTAATTCCTTTTCTAACTGAGTTTTTTTGAGTCTGGTAATCTTGAATTGTTCTTATCTGTCCTTTTATTCTATTAATATTATCGCAATGCGGTTCATTTCGCCGGGGTTGGTTACCACGTTCAGGTCGTATCCGGCATTGCGTGCTGTTTGATAAACATCCACTGCAAAGCTTTCGGGGCTTGGGCGCGAATGGCTTTTATCTTTGCAGTCGTGGCGGTTGCCCACGCAGGTTTTGCAAATTGAGCAACAGGTTTGATTGAGCAAAAATACTTTTTGATGACCGCTAATGAAAATTTTTCGTTCGGTTTCCAATAGTTTAGCAGTCATCGCTTTTGACCAATCGGAAGGATAGTCGTTTTTATCGGCAAATATGCTCAACCGAATAATCAATCCAGTTTGATATTCGCTGAAAAATCGTTCACATTCAGTTACAGACGGCGTGTGTGGTGGACAAGTGCCGGTGCCATAATCGCTACAACCAAACATACATTTTACCCTAACCCACTGCGCTACCACTATTTCTTTGGGTGATATCCAACGGTAATCGGTGAGTTCCTGCTCTGCAAGAATGGCTTCAATTTTTTCTTTGGGAATCATATGAGTATGTTATTTTAGTGATAGGGTGATGCCCCCGCACTGCGTTTTTAAATAATGTATTTTTTATTCTTAGTTTACCAATTACCCGATTGTTTTCCTGTGATGCTGTCAATTTTCAGTATTAGCAAAGTCATGCGAGCCAAAGTTTTTTCTTCGTAATTCAACTCCATGTCCGCACCGTATTTTCGCATTATTAGGTCAAGCCCTTTTTTCTTTATGGCGGGGTCATTGTCTATCGTAATGGTGCCTCTTCCCATGACCGAGCGGTATTTGGCTGTCCATCCGCAAGGAATATCGCTCTTCACAATTTCATGATGAAGCTCTATTTCAAAACTGACTTTACTGTTTTGTTTCAGCAGTTCTATTTTCTTTCCGGCATGTGCCGAATGAATGTAGATTATATTGTTGTGGTAGGCATAGTTTACCGGAACAATGTACGCTTCAGCATTATCTACCAGTCCCAGCCTGCATATATCAGAACGCAGCAAAATTTCTTCAATTACTTTGTTGTCGGTTATTTCTTTATCGAGTCTTCTCATTATTCTTCGATGTGTTGGTGTTGGAATAAAAAAATCCCCGCTTACAAGCACGTGCAGAAGCGAGGATTAATTAATTGTTGTTATAGTCTGGTTACTCTTCAGCTTGTACGTTGTCAGTTTTCGATTTTTTTACCGGTTTTTCAGCAGCTTCGGTTTTGCCTTTAGGAGCATATTTTGTGCTCTTCTTTTTTCTGCGAACATAAGTTCCCGGAAGGATGACATCGATAAGGTGTTTCCCCAGAAGTCCCAGTTTCACAGCGCAACCCAGTGATGCTAAACTAAGCAACATGATAATCCATGTGTAAGATTGGGGCGTGAAAATGAGTAACTGAGCAAAGGAAAATATCAGAATAAAAATACTATAAATGATCTTCGACTTCAATAACGGAGTTCTCAACGTTTTAAACCTTGTGATTCCATCTACTACCCCCGAAATGAATGATATTACTAACGAAAGGGGTAAAGCCCAAACCGAAAATGTAATAACCGAATGTACTATAGTTTCTTCAAAATTGGGGAAAATATAGTGAAACACAATGAGTAGTGGTGTAAGTGCCACAAAGGTTTGTGAAAGGTGAATGGCGATAGGGTGTATGTCCAGACTCAATATCAACAATCTGTTGGCCGAAACTCTTTCTCTGTATGGTTCAAAAACATTTCTTGGTAGTCCGCAAGCCGGACAAACATCGCCTAAGTCGCTTGCTTTCATTACATACCCACAAGGTCGGCAACGGACTAGTTCTTCATCTATCATAATTGGTATAATTTTAAATTTGTTTTGTTGCCACAAAGATAAAAACTTATTAATAATGGACAATGATAAAACTGTTTTTTTGTTTTAGACCGTTGATTTGATTCTGTTTTATAAGCGGATTTATTGATTTAATTTATAGAATCTGCACCACTCTGTAATTCCGCATTCTTCACACTTGGGCTTACGGGCCAGGCATACATAGCGTCCGTGCAGAATAAGCCAGTGATGCGCTTTGGGAATTAAATCGGCTGGTATGTATTTAACCAGCTCTTGTTCTGTTTGCAGTGGATTTTTTGAGTTGGTTGTCAGCCCCAATCGCTCGGAAATACGGAATACGTGTGTATCAACAGCCATCGTGGGTTTGTTGAAAACCACCGATGCGATAACGTTGGCAGTTTTGCGCCCAACGCCCGGAAGTGTTTGTAGCATCGCTACATCGTCCGGCATCACACCGTTAAAGTCCGAAACTAATTTTTGAGCCATGCCTACCAGATGTTTGGCTTTGTTGTTTGGATAGGAAATGGATTTTATGTACTCAAAAATAACTTCGTGGTTGGTAGCTGCCATTGCCTCAGGGGTAGGGAAATCGGCCAGCAAACGGGGCGTAATCATGTTTACTCGCTTGTCTGTACATTGCGCCGACAGAATAACAGCTACCAGCAATCCGAATGGATCGGTATAGTGTAATTCGGTTTCGGCTACGGGCATATTTTTAGTAAACCAGTCAATAATGTGAGTGTATCGTTGTTTTGTTGTCATTGCGTCAATTTGTAAAATTCTGCCCGGATTTTATTACAGAGACTTCGTCCAGAGTATCTTCCGAGGGAATGGTTCTTTTTTCTGCAAATTTATAGGAAAAGATGTAATATGCGAGTTCATTTTTATTATTTTTGCATTTTAAAGAATAAACTACTATAACTCTATCTGTAAGCAAAAATACATGGCACCAAAGAAACCCATAAAAACCATCCCCAAACCAGAACCAAAGGCTGCTTCAAAAAAAGAAAGTAAGCCAAGAGATCCCAATGAACCGGGTTTTGGCGTAAGACTGAAAAACTTCCTGACTGATGAGCGTACCCGCATTGTAATGGGAATTGCAGTGTTGATAGGTGTTTTGTTTCTACTGGTGTCGTTCGTTTCTTATTTCTTTTTTGCGTATGTCGATCAGAGTAAGATGGAGCTCAGTTGGGGCGAATTGCAAAAGATGCGTTCCGATATTCAGAATTGGGGATCGGTGTTAGGCGCCATATTGTCGGATACGTTTTTACGTCGCGGCTACGGAATAGCCTCGTTTGCACTGATTTATTTCGGAACTATAATCGGGTTACGATTACTTACAGCAAAGGTTACTCCGGTTTGGAAAGCGTTTTTTCATACCTGCTTTTGGCTGGTCTGGTTTTCTACTTTGCTCGGTTTTGTGTTGATTCCGTTTACCGACAGCTATACATTTTCATTCTCGCCGGGTGGTGAGCAGGGCGACGAAGTGAGCCGCTGGCTGATTTCCTATGTGGGAAACTCCGGAACTTTGATGATTTTAATCGGGTCGTTTCTTATTTATGCGATTGTTTCCTCTAAGAAAACGATTCCTTTTCTCAAAGGTCTATTTAAACGTAAACCTAAAGATGCTGAAATAGCTGCTGAGCCTGAACTGGAATTTTCCGAAGAATCAGATGAATATGAATCAGAAGCTACCGTGGCGGTGGGAACTGAAATTATACCCGAAGACTGGATTGTAAAAGGCAATGAAAGCGATGAGGAACTTGTCATCGAAACTCCTGAACCTGAAAAGAACGATGTGCTTTTTGAAATTCAACAGCCCGAAGCTAATGAGGAGGTTAGAACGGCAGAAGATGAAGAGTCCGGTTTGACTAACGACGATAATGAAGACCCTTTTTACAATGTGGCCAAGTTAGGTAAATACGATCCCACACTTGATTTGTCGCATTATACTCCTCCTACACTTGATTTGCTCAAAGTGTATGGTACCGACAATGATACGCAGATAGACATGGTGGAGCAAAATGCCAATAAAGATCGTATTATCAAAACATTGCAAAACTACGGAATCGAGATAGAAACAATTAAAGCAACTGTCGGTCCAACTATCACGTTGTACGAAATTGTGCCGAAAGCAGGTGTGCGTATTTCCAAAATCCGTAATCTGGAGTATGATATTATGCTTAGTCTGGCGGCTACCGGTATTCGTATCATAGCGCCTATTCCGGGCAAAGGTACCATCGGTATAGAGGTGCCAAACTCCGATCCGCAGGTAGTTTCGATGCATTCGATAATCGCTTCCAAAAAATTCCAGGAGTCTAAGTTTGAACTTCCCGTAGCTTTTGGACGCACCATTACCAATGATATATTCATGGTCGATTTGGCTAAAATGCCTCACTTGCTTGTGGCGGGTGCAACTGGACAAGGTAAATCTGTAGGTTTGAACGCCATTATTACTTCCTTACTTTATAAAAAGCATCCGTCACAGTTGAAACTTGTGTTGGTAGATCCGAAGAAGGTAGAGTTTAATATTTACGGAGACATTGAGAAGCACTTTCTGGCAAAATTACCCGATGGGGATGATGCCATTATTACGGATACAAGTAAGGTGGTTGAAACACTAAACTCGCTTTGTAAGGAGATGGATGACCGATATGATCTGCTTAAAAAAGCGCATGTCCGAAACATTAAGGAGTATAACGAGAAGTTCTTTGTTCGTCATTTAAATCCGGAGAAAGGACACCGGTTTTTGCCATATATCGTGGTGATTGTAGATGAGTTCGGAGATTTGATTATGACTGCCGGAAAAGAAGTGGAAATGCCGATTGCCCGTATTGCCCAGCTCGCTCGTGCGGTAGGAATTCACATGATTATTGCCACGCAACGTCCGTCCGTTAATATCATTACCGGTGTTATCAAAGCCAATTTCCCGGCGCGTGTAGCATTCCGCGTATCGTCTATGATTGACTCGCGCACTATTCTCGATTCTCCGGGAGCAAATCAACTGGTGGGTAGGGGTGATATGCTTTTCTCGCAGGGAAATGATCTGACGCGCGTTCAGTGCGCTTTTGTAGATACTCCCGAGGTAGAAAATATCGTACATCATATTACCCAGCAGCAGGCATATCCAACGGCATTTTATTTGCCTGAATATGTCGGGGTAGAAGGCGAAGGAATAGATGCAAGCTCGGTGGATATGAGTAAGCGCGATCCTCTTTTTGAAGAGGCTGCCCGCTTAATTGTGGCTAATCAGCAGGGATCTACATCGCTCATTCAACGTAAATTTTCAATTGGTTATAATCGTGCGGGTCGTATTGTTGATCAGTTAGAAGTGGTTGGTATTATCGGACCTTTCGAAGGAAGTAAAGCCCGTCAGGTACTGGTGATGGACGATTACCATTTGGAACAGATTTTGAAGAACTTATAGTTTATTATCATCTCAACAATTATCACTATTCAACAATATAGTATTATGCTTAAAAAAATAATTTTCTCAATTGCCATTCTGGTTTTATCAGCTCAGTTAAGCGTAGCTCAGAATAATCCGCAAGCTGAAAAAATCCTGACCGATTTACTGGTAATGGCTAAAACAAATGCCATCAAAACTAATTTCAAACTAATAGCTACCGATAAAAACAACCTTCAGGGCTTGGCTTCGAGCGGTGTGTTTACACTGAAGGGAGCAAAGTTTGTGCTCGAAATGAGCGATATGAAAGTCTGGTTTGATGGAAAAACTCAATGGGCTTGGGTGGAACAAAATAATGAGGTTTCGATAACCGAGCCATCCGAAAAAGAACTTGCTGAAACAAACCCCATGGCTATCCTGTCGGGTTTCAAATCAAAATGTACGATTAAGTTTTCTGCAAAAGCAAAATCGGCTCAGAACTATTGCATAGAAATGCTCCCAAAAGCAGGAAGTAAGGATATTATCAAGATAGAAGTTCAGGTAAATAAAGCCTCAGGAGGGCTGTCTTCTATCAAACTGTCGAATAAAAACGGAACCAGTTCATTGCTTGTCTTGAGCAATTTCAAAAAAGGAATAGCGGCTGCCGATAATATCTTTGTTTTCAATGCGGCAAAACACAAAGGTGTATCTGTTAATGATCTAAGATAGTTTTTTTCTGGAAAATTCAATGTGATATGTCTATTGAATTTATAAATACCGCTATAGAATCTTCATTATCATCATACATAAAACCTTTTGATGTTATATTTGTTTGACAATTAAATTCTCACAAAAAACGATTTAAATATATGAACGAAAAAGTACGTTGCCTTATTATTGGCTCAGGTCCTGCAGGATATACTGCTGCAATTTATGCTTCACGCGCTAATCTTTCGCCCGTTTTGTACGAAGGTATGCAACCCGGCGGACAACTAACAACTACCACCGAAGTAGAAAATTTTCCGGGATATCCATCGGGTACAACCGGCACGGAATTGATGGAAGACCTGAAAAAACAAGCTGAACGTTTCGGAGCCGATATTCGTTTTGGTGCGGCTACAGCTACCGATTTGTCTGCTGCACCTTACAAGGTGACTATTGATGGAGAGAAGGTTATTGAAGCCGAAACCATCATTATTTCAACCGGTGCTACTGCTAAATACCTGGGATTGCCCGATGAACAAAAATATGCAGGTTCGGGCGTGTCGGCTTGTGCTACCTGTGACGGCTTTTTCTACCGGAAGCTTACAGTAGCAGTTGTTGGTGGCGGTGATACAGCTTGCGAGGAAGCAACTTACCTGGCCGGATTGGCAAGTAAAGTGTATCTTATTGTGCGTAAAAACTTTTTGCGTGCTTCTAAAATTATGCAGGAAAGAGTGTTGAGCAATCCGAAGATTGAAGTGCTTTTTGAACACGAAACACTGGGACTCACCGGCGAAAACGTGGTACAGGGAGCTGATCTGGTAAAACGCCGCGGACAGTCCGATGAGGAAAAGGTTCATATTGATATCGATGGTTTCTTTTTGGCAATCGGCCACAAACCTAATTCGGACATTTTCAAACCATGGATTGAGACTGACGAAGTTGGTTATATTAAAACTATTCCCGGTACACCACGTACCAATGTGTCAGGCGTTTTTGCGGCCGGTGATGTGTCTGATCCTCATTATCGTCAGGCTATTACAGCTGCCGGAACGGGTTGTCAGGCTGCCATCGAAGCCGAACGATATTTATCGGAAAAGGGCTTGTAAAACAACATATATTAATTTTAAACGGGATGTCGGTTTAGGCATCCCGTTTTTTGTTTGTCTGTACTATTCTCTCAGGGTTTCATTGTGCTCATTTCAATTACTTTCCGATGTTTTTTATACTCATCAATTCATTCTCAAAGTTGGTAAGGAGTATTTTAAAATATCCTTTTCATTTTGGCGGTTTTTTTGTACTTTTGTGCGATTAAAACTAAAAACACCTCTATGCAACCCAATATTGCAAAATCGGCTTTACACAATTTCCATTTTATCGGACTATTGTTGTCTGCTAAGTTTATTCTTTCTACTCAACGATATGAGATTTTGGCTATGATAGCCATTTTTATTTCGGTTATGGTAATTTTTATGCTTTTCAGAACCAGTCTTCATTTCAGGGAAACCGAATGCGAGGGTTTTATCTCTTATTGGAAAGCTTTCAGGTATATTTTTCTGATCTATTTATTTGGCTCTGTCGTGATGTCGATGGTTGTGCTTATTTACACAAGTCTTATTGATACTAAGTATTTAGCATATATGCTTGATACTATATTGAAAGCATATGAAAGTATGAACCTCTCAATAGACAATAATACTCATAAAGCTATGCAGATTATTTATACTCCAATTCCGTTTTCCATACTGAATATCTTTGCAAGTGCTTTTGCCGGTGCATTTTGGGCATTAATTATGGCATTTTTCGTTAGAAAGAAGTCAAATGATTTGTTTGATCAACAGTAATTGCCGGTATATATTAGCTTTTTCTAATAAGAACATGAAACTAAATTAAATATGGATATTTCAATAGTTGTGCCGTTGTATAATGAAGACGAGTCGCTCCCAAAATTGTTTGAGTGGATAGAGCGCGTCATGAATGAAAATAAATATAGCTATGAAGTTATTTTTGTAAATGATGGAAGCACAGACAAATCGTGGGAGGTTATTGAATCGCTTCAGAAACAATCGGCGAATGTAAGAGGAATAAAATTCCGTCATAACTATGGAAAATCTCCGGCTTTGTATTGTGGATTTCGTGCTGCCAAAGGCGATGTGGTTATTACCATGGATGCCGATCTACAGGATAGCCCTGATGAAATACCGGAATTGTTCTCAATGATTAAAAATGGGAATTATGATTTAGTGTCGGGTTGGAAAAAGAAACGCTATGACTCTAAGCTTACAAAGAATATCCCTTCAAAAATATACAATGCTACGGCTCGCAAAGTGACCGGACTCAATCTGCACGATATGAACTGCGGTTTGAAAGCCTATCGCAATGAGGTGATTAAGAATATAGAAGTGTACGGCGAAATGCATCGTTACATTCCTTTCTTAGCTAAAAATGCAGGATTTACCAGCATTGGCGAAAAAGTAGTTGAACACCGCAAACGGCAGTTTGGTGAAACAAAATTCGGATTGAACCGTTTTGTAAATGGCTACCTCGATTTGATGACACTTTGGTTTTTGTCAAAGTTCGGGAAGAAACCGATGCATTTTTTTGGATTATACGGCACTTTGATGTTCTTGCTTGGTTTTCTTGCAGTTATAGCTGTTGGAGTGAATAAGCTTATAGCTATAATTGAGAATGTGAAAGTATCGCTGGTAACCGATAGTCCTTACTTTTATCTGGCTATGTTGGCCATGGTTTTAGGAACGCAATTATTTTTGGCCGGTTTTGTGGGCGAAATAGTGGCGCGAAATTCTACGGAACGGAATAATTACCAGATAGAAAAAGAAATTTAAACCCGTTGGAATGAAACAGTTGTTAATCGTTGGATTGGGTGGCGCTATTGGAAGTATTGCCCGGTTTCTGGTTTCGAAGCTAAATTTGCACTGGCATTTTTTGTCGATACCAATGGGAACGCTGACGGTTAATGTTTTGGGAAGTTTGCTTATCGGTTTTATAGCAGGGGTTTCTGCCAGAACCGAAGTTATTTCGCCAAGTATGCGTTTGTTTCTGATGGTTGGTATTTGCGGAGGTTTCACTACCTTCTCGTCATTTACCAACGAAAACCTGACTTTGATGCAGAATGGTCAGTTTTTATCGGTATTACTCTATACGGGTTTTAGTATATTCTTTGGGTTTTTAGCAGTTTATTTGGGATATGTAGCTTCAAATTTATAGTAACATGAATTCAACCGGAAATAGTATTTTGAAATTCTATGCCAGCAGTACGGATAGAATTGGTCTCGATTTGCTGTACGAGTATCTGGTTACGACGGCAAAGAAGAGCGGCATAAAAGGTGTTACTGTTTATCGGGGCATAATGGGATACGGTCAAAGCAGTACTGAAATCAGTTCGACAAGATTTTGGGAACTGACCGAGAAACTTCCGGTAGTAATAGAGATGATAGATAAAACTGAGGTTTTGGAAGCATTTTACAAATCGATTGAAAATGAACTGTTGTCGATACCGAAGGGTTGCCTTATAACTATGCAGCCCATTGATATAAAACTTTTGAAAACCGGAACTTCGAATAAATAATTGGATTAATTATAAAAGAGCAGTATGGAAATCATGGATATTCTCAAAATATTATTGCCGGCAATACTTGTTTTGTTGACAGCTTATTTGTTGATAGACAGACTGCTAAAGAACGAAGATAAACGTCGCAATTTCGAACTGCGAAAAGACGTAGTTAATACTTTGACGCCCATTAGACTGCGGGCATACGAACGCTTAATCCTTGTATTGGAACGAACCACTCCTTCCACTCTCATTGTAAGTGTGGCTAAACCCGGTATGACTAATCTGGAACTCCAAACTCAGCTGTTGGCTTCAATTCGGCAGGAGTTTTCACATAACTTATCGCAACAAATTTATGTAAGCAACGAAATATGGGTTCATATTCGTGCTACGCAGGAGAGTTTACTGAGGTTAGTAAACTCTTGTGCCTCAAAATGCAATCCGGCTAATTCGGCTTCGGAACTGGCTGAGATGATTATTCAGGTTTACGATACCAGTGAACGTACTCCAACTGAACTAGCCATTGATAAACTTAAAAATGAGGTTCAAAACTATTTGTCCTAACGGAAATGTATTTGAAAGAAAATAAATGAAAAAAACTCAATATATTATATTCATCCTTTGCCTGTTTGTCGGTTTCTCGTGTGCAGTGGATGAAAGTTGCAGAACCAATCGGACGGTGTTGATGAATGTGGGAATGTATCACGTGACTAAAAACACCCTGACTAGAACTTCTACATCCATGGTTCTCGACAGCTTGACGGTGAGGGGACTGAAATATGATAAAGCTTTAAATAAATATGTTTATGTAGATTCGGTTTTATACAATAATGCTAAGGGGTTGAGCAAAATTAATTTGCCACTACAGAGCTTTGAGTCTAACTCAGTATATGAAATTGTTTTTAATGCAACTATTACTACACCGAATCCGCTTACCAATAAGGATGATATAGTAATTTATAAGAATAAAAAAGATACTTTTACCGTAGCGCATCAGAATATGGATAAATACTTATCGCTTGAGTGCGGGAGTATAAAAATTCATTCAGTAGATACTGTTTTGACAACCAATAATTTTATTGATTCACTAAGAATTACCAAACGCCAAGTAAATAACATCAATGTTGAAAATATTCAAATATACAAGTAGTTTGATTTTTTGCATGTTGATGGTTTATTCCGTACAGGCACAGAAAATTAAAGTACAACAAAAGACTGTTTCAGATAGTATTCCCGTACCGTTTTTCAATGGAATTATTGTGGAGGGAGATGTAGCTTCTATTGTAGGTTCGGCTTTATCAAAAGGAGTAACTTACTCTTACGAGGGAGCTGTAAAAATAGACTTAAAACATAAGTTTTACCCAACTTTCGAGTTTGGTTATGCCGGTGCCGATAAGCTAACTGTTGATAACGTAGGCTTTAATACCAACGGAGTTTTTTGGCGAGGTGGTATCGATATTAATATGCTCAAACACAAGAAAGCTGCTAATGCTATAAACAGCATGCTTTTACTGGGAGTAAGGTTAGGGGTGTCCAATTTTAATTACAGCATAAGCAATGTAAACATCACTGACGAATATTGGGGTGGACCTGTACAGGCAATGAACTACAATAATTTATCTACAACGAAGGTCTGGCTTGAGCTTACCGCAGGAATTAGGGTAGAAGTGCTGAAAAATATATACATGGGTTGGACTATCAGAAATAAAAACCTGTTGACGTCTACTGCAGATGGAGCTGTTACACCCTGGTATATTCCGGGTTTCGGAACGAACAAAAGTTCTAATTTGGGATTGAATTATACTATAGGATATAAATTTCAATTGCCATCAAAAAAGAAGAATACTGCTAAGCCCCCAACCGGTGAAGTAATTACAGCGAAAAAGAAATAATTCGCTCATTGATTTGAAATTAAAATAAATTACAAACATAACCAATTTACAAACTTATGAATTCTATTCAAAATTTAAATCGTGCAGCTGACAATATACGTATATTGGCTGCATCAGCAGTAGAAAAAGCAAAGTCAGGTCACCCGGGAGGTGCTATGGGTGGAGCCGATTTTATCAACGTACTTTATTCAGAATTTTTGGAATATGATCCACAAAACCCAAAATGGGAAGGTCGCGACCGTCTTTTCCTCGATCCGGGTCATATGTCTCCAATGCTTTATTCTGTACTTGCTTGTGCAGGAAAGTTTACTATGGAAGAATTGGCACAGTTCCGTCAATGGGATAGTCCAACTCCGGGACACCCCGAAGTGGACATTATGCGTGGAGTTGAAAATACCTCAGGACCACTGGGTCAGGGTCATACTTTCGCTGTAGGCGCTGCCATAGCTGCTAAGTTCCTTAAAGCACGCTTTGGAGAGTTGATGAGTCAAACAATATATGCCTTTATCTCTGATGGTGGTATTCAGGAAGAAATTTCACAAGGTGCAGGTCGTATTGCCGGTCACCTTGGATTGAACAACCTGGTAATGTTCTACGATTCAAACGATATTCAGTTGTCAACTGAAACTAACGCTGTAACCAGCGAAAACGTAGCTCAAAAATACCTTGCATGGGGTTGGAAAGTAGTTGAAATTAATGGTAACGATGCCATTGAAATCCGTACTGCATTGAAAGAAGCAAAAGCTGAAGCTAAACGTCCTACCTTGATTATTGGTAAAACCATTATGGGTAAAGGCGCTGTGAAAGCTGATGGAACAAGCTTCGAACGTCAATGTGCAACTCACGGTATGCCATTGAGCGAAGGTGGAGCTTCTTATGCTGAAAGTATCAAAAACTTAGGTGGAAATCCTGAAAATCCATTTGTTCTTTTCGAAGAAACAAAAGAATTATATGCTAAACGAGCTGAAGAATTGAAGAAAATTGCAGCTGAAAAACAAGCAGCAAAAGCAGCGTGGGCAAAAGCAAATCCTGAATTGGCAGAAAAACTTGAGTTCTTCTTCAGCGGAAAAACTAAAATGAACTGGGATGCCGTAGTTCAAAAACCGGGTCAGGCTACACGTGCAGCTTCGGCTACTGTTTTGGCTGAATTGGCTAAACAAGTAGAAAATATGGTGGTTGCAAGTGCCGACTTGTCAAACTCTGATAAAACAGACGGCTTCCTGAAAAACACCAAAGCATTTACTAAAGACGATTTCTCAGGTGCATTCCTTCAGGCTGGTGTGGCCGAATTGACCATGGCTTGTCTTTGTATCGGTATGAGCTTACACGGTGGTGTAATTCCTGCTTGTGCTACTTTCTTTGTATTCTCAGACTATATGAAACCTGCCGTACGTATGGCTGCTTTGATGGAACAACCGGTGAAGTTTATCTGGACACACGATGCATTCCGCGTAGGTGAGGATGGACCAACTCACGAGCCTGTTGAACAAGAAGCTCAAATCCGTTTGATGGAAAAACTGAAAAACCACAAAGGTCACAACTCTATGTTGGTTCTTCGTCCTGCCGATGTTGAAGAATGTACAGTTGCATGGAAGATGGCCATGGAAAATACTTCAACTCCTACAGGTTTGATTCTATCTCGTCAGAACATTGTTGATCTTCCTGCAGCTACAAATCGTAAAGCAGAAGCTGAACAAGCTCAAAAAGGCGGATATGTGGTAGAATGTGATGGAAATCCTGATGTAATTCTTGTGGCTTCAGGTTCTGAGGTTGCTACATTATACGAAGGAGCTGCATTGCTTCGCGCCGAAGGTGTAAAAATTCGTTTGGTTTCTGTGCCTTCAGAAGGATTATTCCGTAGCCAATCGGCAGAATATCAGGAAAGCGTATTGCCTAAAGGTTCAAAAATCTTCGGACTTACAGCCGGTCTGCCTGTAAACTTATTAGGTTTAGTAGGTGCTAACGGTAAAATCTGGGGATTAGAGTCATTTGGTTTCTCTGCTCCATACAAAGTATTGGACGAAAAACTTGGCTTTACTGGCAAGAACGTTTACGAACAAGTAAAAGCAATGCTTTAATAAATAGAAGTAAGAGGTAAGGAGTAAGAGGTAGGCAATTTGCTATATCATTTTATTCCTTACCTTTTTATTTTTTTCTTACCTCTTGCTTTCTTACCCCTTACCTCTCAACTACATGGATATTCTATCAATCATCATCATCGCCATTGGACTTGCTATGGATTGCTTTGCTGTTTCGATAAGCAAGGGTATGCATGCAAAGAAGTACTACGTATGGCTTACTCTTCGGATGGCGCTGCTGTTTGGATTGTTTCAGGCTGTTATGCCTCTGATAGGTTATACGCTGGGTGTGGGCTATGCAGGTTATATGAAAGCCTTTGACCACTGGATAGCTTTTGTATTACTGGCACTCATAGGCGGTAAAATGATAGTTGAAGGAATTAAACCTAAAGATCCCGACTCAGACGAGGCTCCGAATCCTTTTAAATGGTCGGTGTTGTTATCGCTGGCAGTGGCAACCAGTATCGATGCATTGGCAACAGGCATTGTGCTTATTCCATATTCAGGAGTAATATGGGAAGCCATACTTATTATCGGGCTCACCAGTTTTCTGTTCACGCTCATTGGTATGTTTATCGGCGTGCATTTCGGCAAACGGTTTAATTTTAAAGTTGAAATTCTGGGTGGAGTCATTCTTATGGGTATTGGTCTGAAAATTCTGATTGAACATTTGATGGGCTATTAATAACCGCCCGATTTACGCGTTTTTTTGCACTCCTTTCCACCTGATAAATCTAATACAAATAGTTTTCTTATCAAAAAAATAAAAATGACATTTAAAAAACTACTTTCCTGTATTCTGTTAGCTTCTGCAAGTTTTGCTTTTGCTCAGGAACAAACTACAAAAACTAAAATATACGGTTACGTAGGTAACGACTTTTTTTATAATTCCCGTCAGAATGTAGAGATGGTCGATGGTATTATTCAGTTATTTCCTAAACCGGTTGAGCTAAGCGCCGGAGTTGATAAAAATGAAGTGGCGCAAGCAGAGATGCTTAGCGTTAATACCCGCCTTGGTGTAGATATTACCGGAACACCTGTGTTGGGTGCTAAAACTTCGGGTAAGATTGAAGCCGACTTTGCAGGTTTCGGAACTTCTTATTATGTTTTTCGTATCCGTCAGGCTTACATGAAACTGAACTGGGCTAAAACCGAATTACTTGTAGGTCAAACCTGGCATCCCTTGTTCGGAAGCGTGATTCCTTCTACCTTTTCGGCCAATGCCGGTGCACCATTCCAACCTTTTAACCGCAGTCCGCAGGTACGTTTAAAACAAAGCCTGAGTTCTACTCTTTCATTTACGGCTGCTGCACTTTACGAAATGCAATATGCATCGCAGGGACCTCTGGGAACCATTAATACCTATATGAAAAATGCTTTAGTTCCGAATCTTTTTGTAGGGTTGGAAAATAAAAATGCGCATTGGACCAATGGAGTAGGGGTTGATTTTAAATCGCTAAAACCTGATGTAAAATATGTATCGTCGTTAAGTGCTGTAGCTTATAGCCAGTATGTAAACAACAAATTTCAGATAAAAGCGAAAGCCATTTATGGCGAAAACCTGAGCGATCAGCTTATGTTGGGCGGATACGGTGTGAGTAAATATGCTGCCGACTCTACTACCGTATTGAAATATACTAACTTCAATAATCTGAGTACGTGGCTGAACGTAGTGTACGGAACAAAAATTCAGGTGAGTGTGCTCCTTGGATTGTCTCAGAACCTTGGTACAAATGAGGATCTGGCTGCACGCAAGGGTGGTAAATACACTGCTTACGGTTATGGCTATTATGATGCATCGCAGTCTGTCGTTGATCGTTTGTATCGGGTGGCTCCACAGGTAAGCTATAACCTGGCAAATATGAAATTCGGGCTTGAATACGATTTTACAACGGCTGCTTATGGTAATGTACGCAAAGACGGAACCGCAGGCACTGCGAATAACGTAAATAATCATCGTGTGCTTGCTTCGGTAATGTACATTTTTTAAAGTATAAAGATAGAATTGGGAAATATGCTGCTTTTCAGTTTTTTATAAACCTGAATTTGAGATTGACTCCGGCTTATTTCCAGATAAGATAATACAATGTTACGGTGCGCTGCACCTAATGATGATAAAACGATACCAATTGCTACAAATAGTTTGGTGCTCTGCACCTTTTTGAGGGACAGAGTCCCGAACTATTTGTAGAAATTAGTCAGACATATAAACCAGAGGTGCAGAGCACCGATATATTATATGAAAAATAATACGCATTCTACGGCTGACATCTTTCATTTAGTCTTTATCTTTGATTGCGTATAAAAACAAACCGATGGTTGATTTGTTACAATTTAATCTTTTCATGATCTGATCTTGTGAGTTAAGTAAATGATAATTATTGTTGATATGTTTTTTGCCACATAGTTCACACTAGTTTTAAATAGGAGATATAAGACTAAGAACACATAGCATTATCCCGAATACGGGATAATCTCAGACTGAGCAAGAGTATCGTCAGATACTCTTACTATGTGACCTAAGTCTTTTTCTCTCCCATGATTTCTATGTGTGCTATTGTGATAAAATATATCATTAAATATTAGTAACGATTTATGATAAAAGGTTCATTTTTTATTTTGCTGTTCTATTTTCTGGGCGAAATGCTGAGTTTGCTTATCAGGGGATTTATACCCGGTAGTGTATTAGGCATGATATTACTTTTTGTATGCCTTTTTTTCAAGGTTATTAAACCGGATAATGTAAAAGATGTATCTATTGTAATAACCAAAAACATGGCTGTGTTCTTTATTCCGGCGGCAGTTGGGCTGATGGTGTATGCCGAGCTACTCTCCAAATCCTTATTCACCATTCTTATAGCCATTGCCATTAGCACGGTGCTTACCATTGTTACCGTAGCGCTTATACAGGAACGATTTGAAAAAAAACGGGCAAAAAAAGGAGGACCCAAATTATGAATAATGTATTAGACCACATCAGACCGCTTATCAGCACGGAGGTTTTTCTGTTGATGTTTTCGATGGGTACATTCCTGTTGGGTGTGTTTATCTATAAACGTACAAAAATAGCTTTGCTTCCGCCGCTGCTTATCTCGATGATTATCATCATTCCTTTCCTGAAATTTACAGGTATCGATTATCCTACGTTTTACAAGCAAACCCGAATACTGAACTTTATGCTTGGTCCCAGTGTGGTGGCGCTGGGTTATGTGCTTTACGAACAAATAGAACATATACGCGGAAACGTGGTTTCTATCCTTACGTCCGTGTTTGTGGGTAGTCTGGTGGGCATACTAAGTGTAGTGCTTGTTGCCAGATTAATGGGTGCCGATCACATTATGATGGCTTCGCTGGCTCCAAAGTCGGTTACTACGCCTATAGCCATGAGCCTGTCCGAAAAATCGGGCGGAGTTCCTTCGCTCACGGCAGCTTTTGTGGTGATATGCGGTATATTTGGCGGACTGGCCGGACCCATAGTACTCCGAAAATTAGGGATTAAAAGTAAAATAGCACAAGGCCTGGCTATGGGCTCTGCTTCTCATGCTTTAGGCACTGCCCGCGCCATGGAAATGGGAGCGGTAGAAGGAGCTATCAGTGGCCTGGCTATCGGTATTATGGGCATTATGACTGCTTTGCTTGTACCCTTTGCCGAGAGGTTGTTTTAATTTGCCCCAGACATTATATTTTTTTATTCGCAATATGATATGTGTATAATGTAAGTAAGCGGAAGAATATATTGTCGTATTTTTAAAAAAGAATGGAACGCTGATTTTACGGATTGAGCGGACTTGCCTGCGGCAGGCAGGTAAAAACGGATGATAATTAAACGGATACAAAACTGATTTTAGTCATGCAAGCATGACAGATAAGAATATAAACCTTTGAAAATCATTTCGACTTGTCGAAATTAAAATCCGTATAAAATCCGCTATATCAGCGTTTATCCGCGTTCTAATCTTTTTCCATTTCTAGATTTACTTATACGACATTATTTAATTTCTACTACTTAACTCCACTTTTTCCTATTGATCTTTCTCTCCTGTATTGATCCTTTTCATTCATTCTTTTTTTGGGGTTTACGCATTGAGCGGTATTTTACGTTGGTTAAAATACCGCTATTTTTTATGTCCAAATTTGGATGTATATAAAATAGTTTTTTGGCCAATCGTTATTTTATTGATTTTAAACTAATTATTAACGCCAACAATTTCACGATGTATATATGATTTTTCTTGGAAAATTAAACTATATAATTTAAATTTGAAAGTGAAACATCAGGTAATCATCCACTTATAAATATAGTTGGTAGACAAACCCGAAAATGTCGGGTTGGTATGCTGATCCGTTGCGGAGATTACAAATAGATTTGTAGAGCTCTACAATGCATCCGTGGTTTAACCCCAACCATTGACAGAGTAACCCGAGACGATGGGGTTAAAGCCCCACTAATCGGGGCTATAACCCGAAGCTATGGGGCTATAACACGAGACAATGGGGCTATAACACGAAAGTCCCGGATTATAACCCCGAACTTTGGGATTAAAACCCCAAAGTTGCGGATTAAGACACCAAACTTTGGGATTAAAGCCCCAATGGCTGGGATTAAAATACAGAACATTGGGATTTTAATCCGAAACGGTGGCAGAACAGGAATTTCAAACTTTCAGTATATTTAATTGTCTAATTTCTAATTCAAATCACAAACCTATGAGCAACTCTGATTACATCCCCCGAAGCGATGGGGAGTTCAACTCTTGGCAGGAAAGTTTGGTGAGCAACACCGAACCGAATGTAGACAGGTGGCAAATTTCAAGAGAAGATTATGCAACCTTAAATGTAAAAAAGAGCGTCTGGGATACATCGTATGCCAAGGCCAGTAACAAACAAAACCGTACGGCTGCCGATGTTGCCGACAAAAAAGAAGCACGTGCCGACTACGAAAGCTATATCCGAAGTTTCGTAGCACAGTGGCTGAGCAACAATTCGAGAGTTTCGGATAGCGACCGCACACGCATGGGCCTGACCGTAAAAACAGGAACACGCACTTCGGTAGCAAAACCGGAAACAAGCCCTGTAGCCTCTATTGATTTTTCGACACGCAAAAGACACATCGTTAACTTTGCGGACGAAGCATCACCACGAAGCAAGGCGAAACCGGCAGGAGTGCACGGATGCGAAATCTATATAAAAGTAGATGGCGAAGCCCCTAAGCTGGTTTCCGAACTAAAGTATCTGACTACCTGCACCGCTTCGCCTTACGAAGTGGACTTTGACGGAGATCAGGCAGGAAAAATGGCGTATTATTGGCTGCGTTGGGTAAACACGCACGGCGAAAGCGGTCCGTGGAGCATTACCGCCAGCGCCATGATAGTAGGATAACACCTGTATCAATCAACATTGAAACGTTCCTCCCGCATACACAGGGAGAGTCTGTAGGCTGCAACAGCTGCACAGACCTGTGAAAGTTTGAAATTTTTCCCGAAAACCGTTTCCGGTTGCATTGCCGGAGACGGTTTGTTTTTTTTGAAGAGTTTTCTGATAAGAGACTGTGCAGTAAATTGTCTAAATTAAAAAAAACAACATAATAATTGATATTGTAAAGTAATGTTATTATCTTTGGGCTTGTAAAAATATAGTACCCGACATAAAGTGGAAATATGCGAATTAGATGTTCGCATACACAGATGTTAGCTGCAAGCGCAAAAAAAACAAGATAGAGCATTACATGTTTTAAATACTATAGAAAATTAGAACCATGAAAATTATTGACAATAAAGAATTAGTTACTTTCTTGAGAGATTTCCCTCTATATTCAAAAACTCTATTTTTAGACACTTTTGACAAGAACTATGAATTTAATGTACTCGATTTTTTCGAAAGTAAAGCATATAAATTTTACTGTCCGTTTGAAAAGGAAGAACACACATTTAAATTTGGAAGAAATTACGGACAACAATATATTCTTGTCGGAAATAATATTGTTGACTATTTCAAAGACAATTTTGGAAAATTAAATTTCACTTTTGCTCTTCCTAGTAATTGCCAATCTTGTGACTATAAAATGGAATTCTTGTTTAATATTTTCACAGACGAAGCAATTGAGAACGGTAAAGATCTTCCAAAAATATATATTCGAAAATTTGGTCAGTTTCCTACATTTGAAAGAAATCCTGAGAAAATAGTTTTAGATTATTTAAATGAAGAAGATAAGGAAAATTACAGAAAAGCATTATCAAACTTATCTGTAAGTTATGGAATTGGTGCATTTGCATATTTTAGAAGAATAATTGAGAATGAAATTAAACGACTAGTAAAAGACATTTCTGAATTGGATTTCGATGGTTCCGACAAAGTCAAATTAGCTTGGAGCGAGTATGAAATGAACCACCAAATGTCAAATTTAATAACGAATATAAATCCATATATACCAAAGTCATTGAAAGAGATTGGAGACAATCCAATTAAACTATTACATGACCAATTATCTGGTGGAATTCATGAATTTTCAGAGGAAGTTTGTTTGGTAAAAGCAAGACAAATTGACGTATTGTTGAGATATGTTATAAAAAAAGTAAACTCTGAGAAGTATGATTTAATTGAGGTCAGAAAAGCGATGTTAGATTTAAGAAAATAGAAAAACTTACTATTCTCAACAGCGCCTAGCAGCTAACACCTTTTGTTTATTGGCTGGCTGACGTGCATTCCGGCGGCTTTGCTCCCGCAAACCGCCAAATGCCCATAGCCTCGGTCGTTAGCAGCAAGTTTAAAAAAAGAAAAAATGCCGTACAATACACCATATCCAACTATTTTATACAAATATAGAGACTGGGATAGAACTCTACATAAGAGTATTATTACTCAAAGAGAAGTGTATTTAGCACCACCAAGTTCATTTACTGACGAGGACGACTGTAGAATACCTATTAGGTTCGACTTGTTATCAAGAGACGACGTTTTTAAGAAATATGTTTTTCATTCTAAAGAAGATAATCCTAATTGGACGAGAAGTCAGCATCGTACTCATGCGAAAAAAATGACTAACAATAATCCTTTTAAAAATAGCACATATATTGAGATTTTTCATAAAGGTTTCTTTGAAGACTTTTCATCACAATTTGGAGTTTTAAGCTTAACCGGAAATCCGGAAAATGAAAGAATGTGGATTGAATACGCTAATAATCATCAAGGGTTTTGTATTGGATTTAATTCAGAGATTTTATTTAAATATCTTGGTGGTGGAAGAGTTGTAAGGTATTATCACGAATTACCAATAATATATCCAACACCCAAACATTCAGTCAACACCCAAATGAATTTAGAAATATATTCTAAGAAAATTCAATATATAGAAGAGGAAGAATATAGAACACATAGATTTTCCAACGATTTATTAACGGAAGAAGAACGACACATAATTCTCCCAGTAGAAGCATTTAATTGTTTGATTTTAGGAAGAGACATGACTCCTGAAAACAAAGAAGATATAAAGAATTCAATTCCTGAAATTATGAGAAATCTAAGAATAATTGAAATATAGACAAAAAACACCGCTTCCGCGCGATTGTATCGCGTGGGAAAGCTAAGGAGGATTGGCGGTAGTTTATGGTTAGCCACACGATAGAATGGTGCGGCAGCATTGGTGCAGCTGTTTTTATTTGACTTTATATTCTCAATATGTAACAACTTCTATTATAATAATTTTTATAGTTGTATATATAACTCCTATTGTAAATGTCAAATTTATGTTATATTTTTGTGCTGAAATAATAGAGGTTAAATTTTGGTAGATATAAACGTTGAAGAACAATGAGGAAATTAATTTTTACACTTGCTTTTATAGCAACTATGGTGAGTACAACGGGTGCTCAAAACAAGCGTAACGCAATAGGGTTTCGTTATGGAAACGGAGGGGAATTCACCTATCAACGTTTTCTCGGGAGTTCTAACCGATTGGAAGTGGACTTGGGCGTGAACAGTTGGAATGCAGGCAGTGGTGATACAGGTACTTGTCTGACCGGAATCTATCAATGGGTTTGGGATATCAATAAATCTGATGCAGGTTTTAAGTGGTATCTGGGAGTCGGTCCGCAATTTGGTATTCTAAAGGATGGTAATGCACTTGGTGCACTGGGTCAGCTGGGTCTTGAGTATAACTTTACAATACCGTTGCAGCTTTCGGTTGATTATCGTCCGGGATGGTATTGCTTGCCAAAAAATTTTGGAGGATCATTCGAGGATCTTTCCGTAAGTGTTCGTTATCGGTTTTGATATCGAAAACGCTATATTAATACTCAAAAGAGGCTTATCCAATAAGTGTTTTTTTTGAACGCAAATGTTGTTTCTGTAAATATGGCTATATTAGCTATTTATAATTTGTGTTTATTTGCGAACCAGCGGTCAGCGTAGCTAAATTTGCGTTCCTTTTTTCTTTTGAAACACACCGCTCCCGCGAGATTGTATCGCATGGTAATGCTAAGGAGCAATAGGCGGTAAGTTTATGGTTTGCCACACGATAGAATCGTGCGACAGCGAAGATGCTGATAGACATACTTAATAGATACTTAATAAAGAAAAACATGAGCAATAGAAAGAATTTAATGATTACCATGATGCACTGGGAATGTAGTGACGCACAAATCTTATTAAAATTAAATGGAATTGAGTCGGAAATGGATACTGTATTAATGGCAGAAGCCGATTGCCCTTTTCATGTCTCAGGATGTGCTAAATTATCTGTCAGTGAAGAAAATTATGAACTCGGATTGAAAATATTAAAAGAACATGGATTTGACACAGACAATGAATTTATGAATGAAAGTCTTTATGTTGAATCCGTTTTTCCGAAATGATAACTAAAGAAAAAACTCCTACCGCTCCCGCGCGATTATATCGCGTGGAAATACAAAAAAGAAAGGTTTTGGAGATTAGTTGATGGTTTGCCACACGATAGAATCGTGCGGCAGCATGAGCTATACTAATACTCAAAAGAGCTGATAATGATTTATCAGCTCTTTGTTTTTAATTTGAAGATTTATCGGACAAAATATGAAAGTCTGATTTTCAATTTACCGGTTTATAAAAAATGCAGCATGAACAGAAGGCGGACAGGGGCTGTCAATTCCTTTTACTGCTTTCCAGATTATTTCATTCAAAATGCCGTCAGGGGCTTCGTCTTCTTTTCTGAAGTCGAGTTTCTGACTGATGTATGCATATTTGCTGGTGTCGGTATTCACTTCGTTCAGATCAACCTGATGTGGCTTTACGCGATAAGGTTGATGCTGTGGGGTATTGTCGAAACAGCGCCACATGGGTTCGGCCGAAGCATCGTACTGACTCATGGGCGGAATACCCAGAATGAGTTCCATGGTGCGAAGCATACCGGCTGTAGAATACATGGTGTGATCCACAAAACCTGTTTTTACGAATCCTCCTGCCACAAAGGCCGGTGAACGATGCGCATCTACATGGTCGGGGCCGTTCTGAGCATCATCTTCCACAACAAAGACTACACTTTCGTTCCAGATGGGTGAATGGCTCAGGTAATCGACAAACATCCCCACGGCTAAATCATTATCAGCACAGTGTGCTTTGGGAGTAGGTCTGCCTTTGTTCAGGCCTTCGGTATGGTCGTTGATAAAGCGGAGGGTATTGAGCCGCGGCAATGACTGATGAACCAGCAATGAATCGAAGTCTTTGCGCCATTGTGTGAAACGAATGGTGTCGCGCACCTTCTGATCCCAACTGGTATAAAAGGGACAGAAGTGATCTTTTAGCACCGGAATGTTCGGTTTATAATCGTCGGCAAATTCTCCGTAGGTGCGATAACTCACTCCATTTCGTTTGCAAAAGTCCCAGATAAATCCGTCTTTGTTGTTGGCAATTTTCCGGTTTCCTTCTGCATCGTAATCGCCTCCGCGTCCGCCATAGCTTGTCGGCCAGGTTTTTTCCAAATAATCGGTGGCATATCCTCCTAAGCTCCAGTTGTGCCCATCGGCACTCACTTCGCCGTTAACATAGAAGTTGTCGAGAAGAACGAACTCACGCGCAATGGCATGTTGATTGGGAGTAACTTTCTCGCCGAAAAGTACGAGATTTTTATCACCATTGCCTTCGGGCATATCGCCTAAAACCTGATCGTAGGTTCTGTTTTCCTTGACGATATAAAATACATATTTGATGGGCGATGTAACATTGGGTTTATGTGGAATCGGGTTGTTTTCCGGAATTTTGAAGTCTTTGCCTTGTGGGTCGGGGGTGTTTTTATATACACTTTTGGTATAAACAGCCAAAGCCTTATCGGTAGGGTTATTCAGTATCTGAAGACTTCCTTTGAAAAGCCCCCCGATGTATTGTACCGGAGTCGATTTCTTGATAGTTCCCCCTTGTTGGTACACCACTTCTTCATCTCTTCCGTAGGGATTCGGACCGTCAGGATTAGCCATCGACATACTTCCTTTTCCGTTGGAAATGAAAATGGTTTTTCCTACCGTACGCACACAGGTTGGATACCAGGCTGTTGGAATAAATCCTTTGCTGACGCTTTCGCCGGGTTCGCTCACGTCGAATACCGCCAGGCAATTGTTGTCGGCATTGGCAATAAAGAGCTTTTTCTGATCTTCGCTAAGTGCTACACTGTTGGTGGTGGAGCCGGCCAGCGAATGAGGAAACAAAGCTGCATTGAGTGTTTCGATTACTTGTCTTTTTCGGAGGTCTATAACCGATACCGAGTTATCGTTTGCATTGGCGACGAATAAATATTTACCATTTTTTGTCAGACACATATCATTCGGATTGCTGCCAACGGCAATGTCGGACGAAAACTTCGCTTGCTGCGTGTCCCAAACCAAGATTTTGCCGCTTCCCCAACAGCTTATGTAAAGTTCGTTTTTACTGTGAGACAGGATGCAGTTATACCCTTCTCCTCCCAGAGGTGTGCGGGACAGAACATGTTTCGCTTTCAGGTCATAGACATACAAGGCATTGTCTTCTTTGGTAACTGCGTATAATTTATTACGTGCATCATCCACCGCAATACCCGCTACGGATATTCGTACCGGCCAGGGTTTGCCTAATGCCAGCGTGTCCACAGCCTTTAGCTTTTGGTTGGCCAGACTGTATTTGACTATACAGTTGTCGTTTCCTCCCGATGCATACAGAAACTGATCGTTTGCCGAAAAGGCCAGTCCTAACCACGATTTGCCGATTATCACGGAGTCGAGTCGGGTTTGTTTCACAGCATCAATCAGCATAATGCTTTGTGTGCTTTGTCCGTTGTTCGTAACCGCCAGTAATTTTTGCGAATGCGATACAGCAATATTCAATGGAAGATCACCAAGCGTGAGCATTTTTCCCACGGGACTCAATCCCCAGCCATTTGGCAGAATCAACCTGTTTTTAGAGATTTCATCTATCGATTGAGCTTGCACCGTATGCATTGCCAACAGGAGAATGAATAAACTTAGGTGTTTTAGTGTTGTCATAGGTTCTTATTTTATTGGATCATTTTACAAAATGCTTTCAAGCCGAGTCTTAAACTCAAAAAGATTTTCCAGCAAACCATCATTTTCATATATTTCCAACTCACTTTTTGAATGAGTTCCGTTGGTTATACCAAAGGAATAAAGGCAACCTGCATTTTTCCCCTCGGCCAGGTCGGACGGTGTGTCGCCAATCTTTATAATCTTTCTAACGTCTGCGACATTACAAAGTTCCATAGCGCGGAAAATCATGAAAGGAGCGGGGCGGCTGGCTATCACCTGATCGCTGCTGATGGATGCATTTATAAGCACGTTGCCTGCGTAATTTCTATCCAAGCCTACATTCCAATTTAGTTTTTGAAGGATGATATCCGTTACTTTACGGTAAAATCCGGTTGTTAGTGCAATCTTGATGTTTCGCTCTTTTAGAAATTCGAATACTTCTAAAGCTCCTTCTGTCGGGATTATGGCTGTGTGCAAATAGTGTGCTTCCAGAATTTCGCGGAAAGCATCATATGAATAATCAATCCGTTTGGCTAAATCCTTTGCCGATGCCTTTGGCAATTCTTTCCTCCACAATTTTTCAAATACATTTCGTTTCGACCATCCCATCATGGCGTTTATTTCGTCGTGGGTAGTAGTTAATCCGGTCTCATTTACAGCTTTGATAAAGCAATCTTCCACTTCATGGTTATCTTTTATGGTGGTTCCGGCCATATCAAAAACGATCATTTCTACAAGTTGTGACATAAGTTGTTTGTTTTTACGAATTAAATAATAGATAAATTACGAGTATACGCGCAGTTGTTGTCGAGTTATTGATTTTCAGATGAGGCACACGTCCGTCGAAAAAAAGTGAATCACCCTGATTCATGGTAATCATCGCCTCACCCAGTTTGTAATCAATATCTCCTTCTACTAAATAGATAAACTCCATACCATCGGTAATGACCATATCGCGTCTTGCATTAGGTTTTAATTCAAGGTAGACGGCACTGAATGTAATGTCTTTAAACGAGTGACTCAGTATGGAAAAATAATGAAAGCCCACCGAATATTCTTTTTCGATAGGTTGATACTCTTCTCTTTTTACAAGGATGTAAAAAGGTGAATTTGAATCAAAATTCATTTGCTCGAAGAATGTCTTCGGATTTTCATCCAGTGCACTTATAATATTAAAAAATACGGGTAATGACGGAATCGTTCGACCATTCTCAATACGCGACAACAGCCCCTTGCTAACTCCGGATTTGATGGCAACCTCTACGAGTTTTAAATCCTTACTAAGCCTCATTTCTTTTATCCGTTTGCCGACAAAACTTATTTCATTTCCATTCATATAGTTTACTAATAGTGAATTTTGTGCTGTTCTTATTTCTACTCGCTGCAAAAATATGAAAAATATATTAGTCCAGATATATAGTTATAAGTTATTCATAACTATGCAACATACTTGTAATATCTAAGCTGTTACTTTGTGCAATAAAAAATTAATAGAGTTTAATATAAGTAAACATGAGCAATGACAGAACATTGAAGGTTGAAGGAGATATAAACCTGACAGAAGCCAGAAAAGACTGGATCGCAGGATTGCAAACAGAGACAATCGAACAGCTGGACAGGGACGCATCGTGGTTTGTTCATCAGGCTATGTCATCGCCTTGCATGGAGGTACTGGAGGAGTGCGAAGGTCCATACAT
Source organism: Paludibacter propionicigenes WB4 (assembly GCF_000183135.1). NCBI lineage: Bacteria > Pseudomonadati > Bacteroidota > Bacteroidia > Bacteroidales > Paludibacteraceae > Paludibacter > Paludibacter propionicigenes. The sequence continues at coordinate 279,863 of NC_014734.1, forward strand.
CATTACTGCTTCTGGAAGAAAATTGCTGGATTTTCACGGTAATAATGTACATCAGGTTGGATACAGGCATCCGAAAGTCATTCAGACCATGGTGACAACACTGAATAAGCTACCTTTTTCTCCCCGGAGATATACAAACAATGAGTCCATTCAATTGGCTGAAAAACTTTGCACGATGGTTCCCGGATTAAATCGTGTGCTTTTTGCCCCGGGCGGTTCTGAAGCTAACTCAATAGCACTGAAACTATCGCGGGTTGTAACCGGAAAGCATAAAGTTGTGTCGATGTGGGGTTCTTTTCATGGAGGAGGACTGGATGTGATTTCAGTAGGCGGTGAAGCATCTTTTCGGAAAAGTACGGGTCCGTTGATGTCGGGAGTGGAGCATGTTCCACAACCTGTAAGCTATCGTTCGCTTTGGGAAAACGATCCCGATCAGGACGTGTACGTGGCATATATCCGGCATGTATTTGAAAACGAAGGTGATGTAGGAGCTTTTATAGCCGAAACAATTCGTAACACGGACGTACAAATACCGGTAACAGGATTTTGGAAGAAAGTCCGTGCTTTGTGCGACGAATTTAATGTAACGCTTATTCTCGATGAAATTCCGATTGCATTAGGACGAACCGGAAAGTTCTTTGCTTTTGAGCATTACGGTATTGTGCCTGACATGGTGACTATTGGCAAAGGATTGGGTGGGGGAGTGTTTCCAATGGCTGCGGTTCTCACCAACGAAAAGTACAATGCTGTAGCCGAACATTCGGTAGGTCATTTCACGCATGAAAAATCACCGGTTGGAAGTGCGGCTGCGTTGGCAGTACTGGAAGTGATTGAGCAGAATGGTTTGTTGAGACGCGCGCAAGATTTAGGACAAATTATGCAGACCCGATTGCTCGAAATGCAGGAGCGATTCGAGATGATAGGCGATGTGCGTGGAATCGGACTTTTGTGGGGTGTTGATTTGGTTACCAATCGTGCAACCAAGGAAAGAGCAGTAACAGAAGCCGAGCAAGTGATGTATCGTTGCCTTGAAAAGGGTTTGAGCTTTAAAGTCTCCCAAGGTAACGTGATCACGCTGTCGCCGGCACTTATCATTTCGGAAGCCGAATTGCATCGGGCGCTAGATATTTTGAATGATGCTTTTCAAGATTTTATCCATTAATATTCTAACTGTATGTATTCTATTCAAATAAAGATTCGTAAATGGATGGAGCGTCAGCCCGATTGGGTGTTTGCGCTGGTGGTATCACTTGCTGCCTTTCTCACCTATTCCTGTATGTACGCGTTCCGAAAACCTTTTACCGTAGGGGTTTTCGAAGGTATGAGTTTCTGGGGTGTCGACTATAAAATATGGCTTATCAGCTCGCAAGTAATAGGTTATACTTTGAGCAAGTTTTTGGGAATTAAATACATTGCGGAATTAAAGGCTAATTCCCGGGCTGCATATATTCTGATTCTTGTCGGGATAGCCGAAGTGGCTCTGCTACTTTTCTGGCTTGTTCCGAAGCCCTACAATGTCATTTTCATGTTCTTCAACGGTCTTCCGCTGGGAATGATTTGGGGTGTTGTTTTTAGCTATCTTGAAGGTCGGCGGCTGACTGAATTGTTGGGAGCGGGACTCAGCGCCAGTTTTATTATTGCTTCGGGGGTTGTCAAGTCGGTAGGTAAATGGGTGATTGTCGACTTGCATGTAAGCGAGTTTGCTATGCCTTTTCTCACGGGTTTATTTTTTGCTCTTCCGTTGGTACTGTCCGTATTCCTGCTCGATTGCATTCCTCCTCCTACGGCTGAAGACGAAAGGCTTCGCACCAAACGCCTTCCGATGAACCGAACCGAAAGAAAAGCTTTTCTCCATAAATTTTACTGGGGAATTATCTTGCTGGTAACAACCTATACCTTTCTCACTATTTTCAGGGAGTTGCGTGATAACTTTTCGGTGGAAATTTGGAAATCATTAGGCTACGAAAATGATCCGGCAATTTTTACAGTTGCTGAACTTCCGGTTGCGTTGTTCACCCTGCTTTCATTGGCACTAATCACTTTTGTTCGTTCCAATTACAAAGCTTTTAATCTGATTTTGTTCATCATATTCGTCGGGTTTCTGTTGATTATTGCCGCTACTTTGTTATTTAATTCACATGTAATTGGTGGAACACCGTGGATGATTATTGTAGGCATAGGTCTTTACCTGGGCTATGTGCCATTCAACGCATTCTTGTATGAAAGGCTGATTTCGTCTTTTAAATACATTAGCAATATCGGATTTGTCATTTATGTCTCCGATGCTTTCGGATATTTGGGTAGCCTGGGAGTTACGTTCTATAAAAATTTCTTTAGCTCTCAGATTCGATGGATCGACTTTTTTAGTCAGGCCGGTCTCTGGCTTTCTGTGTTAGGACTCACACTTACCACACTATCCTATTTTTATTTCAGGAATAAATATTATCAATTTAAAACAGACAAAGAAAATGAACAACATGAATTTACCGGAGAACCCCTATCTGTTGCTGACTCCCGGGCCATTATCTACAAGTAAAACCGTGAAGGCAGCCATGTTGCGTGATTGGTGTACGTGGGACGAAGATTATAACCTGAAAGTTGTTCAGGAGATACGGACGCGACTAACTCAGCTGGCTACATCAGCTACTGAGCGGTATTCTACTGTGTTGATGCAAGGTAGCGGAACGTTTGCTGTAGAGTCGGTTATAGGTTCTGCAATACCTGCTACAGGAAAATTGTTGATTATAGCTAATGGGGCGTATGGTCTGCGTATGATTCAAATTGCAAAAGTGTTGAATATTCCGTTCGAAGCCTATATCTTGCCCGAAACCAGTCAACCGGATCTTGCTCATATAAGAAGATTGCTTGAAGAAATACCCGAAATAACCCATCTGGCTGTTGTTCATTGCGAAACTACCACCGGCATTCTAAATCCCGTACGCGAGATTGTTGCTTTAGCCAAAGAATATCATAAAATCACCATTGTGGATGCTATGAGTAGTTTTGGTGGTATTCCGATGGATATCAACGAATGGCAAATTGATTTTCTAATCAGTTCAGCCAATAAGTGCATACAGGGTGTTCCCGGCTTTGGGTTTATTATAGCCCGCAGAGATCAACTGGAAAAATGCAAGAATCAGGCTCGTTCCTTATCACTCGACTTATACGATCAGTGGGCAACTATGGACGGCGGAGGTAAATGGCGATTTACATCTCCCACGCACGCAGTTCGGGCTTTTTTACAGGCTTTGACTGAATTGGAAGAAGAAGGAGGAATCGAAAAACGCTTTGAACGCTACTCCCAAAACCAGAAAACACTTGTGGACGGAATGCGGAAAATCGGGTTTGACGCGCTTTTACCGGACAATATGCAATCGCCGATAATTACTTCTTTTTTGTCACCGCAAGAGAAAGAATACTCGTTTCTGAAATTTTATAATGTGTTGAAAGATAATGGGTATGTGATATATCCCGGAAAAATATCGAATGGAGATACATTTCGTATTGGCAATATAGGCGTGGTTTATCCCTCCGATATGGAAAAGTTGATTGAGACAATACAAAGGATGAAATTCTGGTAAGAAGTTGCTTTTGTTTCTTATTAGTAAACAAATCGCTGATAATGGACAATTGTTTAATTGGAATATAACATCGCATTAATTAGATAGTAATATGTTACGAGTAATTTTGTATCGTATAAAATGTATAATATATACAGATGTTAGACAAAACTAGTAAACTTAAACAGGTATAATTTAAACAGGTAAAATCAATGAGAAATTTAGGAAAACTCACTATGGTGTTGTTATGCACGATTTTTTCGGCTAATGCTCAGGAAGTATTGATTGCCGGTAGAACTCAGACTCAAGCTACTGAAGTTATAAATACTGTCACTAGCGTAAAGCCGACTTTTGAATTTATGTCAACTTCACAGGCTCAATCTACAGAGAATGTAACAGATGAAATGGCTGGAAATCATTTTTTTGGCAATGAAATAGCAAAGAAAATGTATTTATTTAATGACCATTACAGTTATAAAGTGCCTGTTGCTCCCGGTAATAGCGCAACAAAAACAATTTTCCGCAAACCGGAAATCTATTTGTCTGTAAAAAAGATAGAACGCTATTTAAAAAAATCAGTACAAAAAGGAGATTTAAATAGCAATGTAGCACAAAAAGAGTACGACAAAGTGCTTACCATTGCGTTAAATATACTTGACGAGAATACAGATAAATTTGAACAGCGTTTGAAATCAGTAAGTGAAGATGCTCCAAAACTATTGGAAGTCTATCTTTATGAGGTAAAACTCGAAAGTATCAATTAATTTCTAGCCCCTAGGAATCCTAATCACAATCATATTTCGATTAATGTGTTGAATTACATTCATGTAAAAAATTACATGAATTGTGATACGGGATTACCTATGTTTAATCCAAAAGAATATTATAACTAAAAATTAAAAATATGCAAAAAATTAGTGTTTTTCTATTAATTCAATTTTTGCTGTTATATGGAACTTTTGCCTATGCGCAAAAGATGTCCGTACAAGGAAAAATTGTAGATTCCCAAGGGGTAGAATTGCCCGGTGTAAGTATCATGATTAAGGGTAAAAGCATCGGTTCTGTAACAGATGTAAGCGGACGTTTCAGCATTAATGCCACAAAAGGAGACATCCTTACATTTTCGTATATTGGTTACGAAGCCAGTCAGGTTGTGGTTAAAGATCAGAGTGAAATCAGACTTGTGATGAGAGAAACTTCACAGGCGATCAAAGAAGTTGTGGTAACGGCACTTGGTATTGAGAAGAAAGTATCAACGATTGGTTATGCTGTGCAAGAGGTTGAAGGAAAGGATTTAGTAAAGGCGCGTGATGCGAACCCTATAACCGGATTAACCGGAAAAGTGGCTGGTTTATCGGTGGGAGCTTCATCGGAAATGCTGGGTACTCCAAACGTTTTATTAAGAGGTGATAATCTGACGCTGTATGTTGTGGATGGTGTTCCTATCAGTTCCGATACATGGAATATTAGTCCGGATGACATTGATTCATATTCAGTGCTAAAAGGACCGGCTGCAGCAGCATTGTACGGTAGCCGTGCTAAAAACGGAGCTATTCTGATAACTACTAAAAAAGGGACTAAAGGTAAAAAGGGATTAAGCGTTGAATTGAATTCTTCAAATATGTTCGACAAAGGATTCTTAGCATTCCCACGTTTGCAAACAGAATACGGTGCAGGCGAAAACTGTATTTACGCGTTCAGCGATGGTAAAGGCGGCGGTTTGAATGATGGGGACTATGATGTATGGGGACCAAAATTCAGAGGGCAATTGATACCTCAATGGGATGGTGAATATACGCCAAATCAAACATGGACAACTACTTTTGGCGATGTGAAATATAACGGGCACATTAAACCAACGCCTTATTTGTCAAGAGGTCAGAATAATTTGGGCAATTTTCTACAAACAGGATTTCAAACAACGAATAATATCTCTGTGACTAAAAGTGGTGAAGATTATACCATCAGAACTTCGATGTCACATTCTTATCAGAAAAGTATTATTCCGAACATGAGTCTGAATATCACTAATTTCAATGTATTTGCATCTTATAATATCAGTAAGAAATTTTCGATAGATGCCAATTTGAATTTTAATTATCAGTACACACCTAATTATCCCGATGTTAGTTACGGACCGAACAGTTTGATATATAACGTAGCCATTTGGACTGGTGCCGACTGGGATGTGAATGATCCTGCAATAAAAGCTATTTGGCAACCGGGAAAGACAAACACTCAATCATTTTTTGCAGAGTACCAACGTTATCATAATCCTTGGCTCATGACTAATGAATGGTTAAGAGGACATGACAAGAAAGATACATACGGTTATGTTACGGGTCATTACACTATTGATGATCACTTAAATATGAGTTTGCGTACACAAATATCAACTTACAATATGTTGCGCAATGAAAAGATGCCATTTTCGGCACATCCTTATGGTCGTGAAGGTGGGATGGGTGACTATCGCGAAGATCATCGAAATTTGTTGGACAACAATACCGACTTGCAGCTGAATTACAATTATATGTTGGGAGATTTTGTTCAACTGTCAGGTTTGGCAGGAGGTAACATTCGTATCTTTAAATATAACTCCAACTTTACAACCACTGATTATTTGGTTGTTCCCAATGTTTATTCATTTGGAAACTCGTTGAATGCAGTTCAATCTACCAGTTTTGTATCCCGCATGAATGTTTATAGCGCGTATGCTTCTATGGATCTGGATTTTGGTAAATATGCCACGCTTTCGGCAACAGCCCGTGTGGATAAATCGTCGGCTATTGTAAGTAGTAACGATACGTATTTTTACCCAAGTGTGTCAGTGGCTACTTTGGTTTCGGATTACGTGAAACTGCCTGATTTTATTTCGTCGTTGAAGTTAAGAGCTTCGTTTGCACAAGTAAAAAGCGTACCTACCAGCGAAACTGTTGGAACAGCTCCATTTAATACAATTACATCGCTTGGTGGAGGTTCGTCTACAGATATTTACGGTTATCCGCTGGACTACGGAACGAATTATCTATCACCTTACGGTGGTCCCAGCTATTCAATGGGTAATACCTATTCAATATCAAAGTTATACAATAACCAAACTTCAGCCAGTTATACAAACACGCTTTTCGATGCGAATATACAACCTGAAGTTCGTGTAAACTATGAAGAGGGGCTTGATATTAGCTTCCTGAAAAATCGTTTAGGTCTTAATGCAACTGTATTTCAATACTTAGATGGTCCTAAAATTCTACAGAATGTGATTTCGACCACTACCGGATATGATTACAACTATATCAATGCGCTAAAAACCCGCAAATCTGGTATTGAGTTATCGTTTAAAGGAGTTCCTGTTAAAACAAGGGATTTCAGCTGGGATGTTTTAGCTAACTGGAGTAGATTTAAAGAGGTTTATGCAGAACTACCTTCAGGTCAGGATACTTACAATACTTTCTTCCAAAAAGGTGATCGTACCGATAAACTATACGGAGCTGCATTTTACAAAACGAAAGATGGCCAAATTATCCATGACGCTTCAGGTAAACCCCTTGCAATGCAAGTGAGTCAATATCTGGGTAACATGAACGGTGATTTTCAATGGAGTTTGTTCAACAGATTCAGCTATAAGAATGCGTATGTAAGCTTCCAGTTCGATGGCAATGTAGGCGGTGTGATGCTTGATTATCTACACATGAAAACCATGCGTGGAGGAAGTAATATAGAAACAGTACAAGGTGCTTATGGTGTTGCCAGAAGTTTGGACGATCAACATGCGGGAGAAAAAGCATGGGCAGGAGCCTATGTTGGTCAGGGAGTGGTTGTTTCCAATGGTGTAGATATTAAGTATGATACTAAAACAGGTGCAATAACCAATTATGATGCACTTCAATTTGCTCCGAATACAACAGTTACTCAAGTTCAGGACTATGTGAGCAAATATTATGGGGTAAATGAATCAAATCTGATGAGCAAAACTTACGTTAAGTTACGCGAATTGACTATTGGCTATAATTTCCCTCAGGAATGGATATCTCCGCTTAAAATAACAAAAGTATCTCTGTCTTTTGTAGCCAGAAATCTGCTTTATATCTATGGTGATAAGCGTTTTAAAGATGTAGATCTTGATCAATACAATGGGGCTTCAAGTTCCTCGGGTCTCCAAACACCTACTACCCGCAGATTTGGAGTGAATTTAAATGTTACATTCTAATTTTAAATGTATTATAAAATGAAAAAGAATAATATATTAATAGTTACCGTTTCGCTTTTTGTGCTACTGTTTTCGTCTTGCAGTGATTTCAACGAACTCAAGAAAAACGAGAATTTAGCCGGCGCTGTTCCTGCTTCGATATTGCTCAACAATGTATTATACTCGTTGAATGACGAGCCGGAGGGAATGAATGAACGGTGGTGTCAGTACTATTTGATGAATTACGACTATTATGGTAACAACCGTTACGATTTTGGTGGTGGAGATAATTACTATAAGACTCTCAAAAATGTAAAACAAATGGAGACTGAAGCAATGGGCAATCAGGCTTATATTGCACTTGCAGATTTCCTGAAAGCTTACTATTTTACAAAAATGAGTCTTGAAATGGGCGATATTCCTATGAGTGAAGCTTTGGCCGGTGTCAGTAATCTGACGCCAAAGTACAATACCCAAAAGGAAGTATTTGTTCAGGCTTTCCAATGGTTGGAAACTGCAAATTCATTACTGGCTACCGAGATATCCAAAGGAACTACAATTGCCGGAGATATTTATTATGGTAACAACCTAAGCAAATGGCAAAAACTTGTAAATACATTCCGCCTCCGTCTGCTTATTCATTTGAGCAAGAAAACGTCGGACACAGATTTGAATGTAAAACAACAATTTGCTAAAATAATAGCCACTCCAGCTACTTATCCAATTATGACGAGTGCAGCTGATGATTTAAAATTCACCTATTTGTATCCAAGCAATATGTACCCACGTAATCCGGGAAGCTATGGATACAATGCTACGCGCGAAAACTGTTCGGACACTTATGTTGGTTTACTCACTAAATTGCAAGATCCGCGTGTGTTTATAACCTGTGAGCCGGCACAAGCTTTGCTTTCTACCTATTCTGCTACTGATTTTAATGTATTTAAAGGTGCTAATCCGGGTGAAGATCAGGGTATCATGTACACAAAAAATACGAATGGACAATACTCTATGATCAACAGATATCATTTTTATAGAACCTATACAGGTGAGCCTACGTTGGAAATTAGTTATCAGGAGCTGTGTTTTAATATTGCCGAAGCTATCAACAGAGGTTGGATTACAACCGGACCATTGGGAACTGCCGAAGATCATTATAAAGCCGGCATTAAAACTTCCTGGGCATTTTACAGTATTCCTTCTTCGGGAGCAATGAGCGTGTATTTTATGAAACAAGGATCGGGAATAAGCGATGCTTCGCCTTATAATACTTACTCTGTAAATGTGGATTGGGATACGTATTATAATCAATCGACGGTAAAATATACCGGTAATGATAATACAGGGCTGACTCAGATCCTGCAGCAGAAGTATCTTGCATTGGCATTCCACTCAGGATTAGAATCTTACTTCACTTACCGTCGTACTGGAGTTCCAACCTTTGAAACAGGTACAGGTACAGGCAATAACCAGAAAATTCCTGTTCGTTTTCAGTATTTCGATAGCGAAAAAACAGCAAATACAGCAAATTATAAAGCCGCTATATCGCAGTATAACAATAACGACGATATCAACGGTGTAATGTGGATTTTGAAATAAATACAGAATTAATTTAATCATTAATTAAAGAATCTAATGAAAAAAATATTATTACAATTTCTTATTTTATCAATGAGTATTTCACTCACAGCCGGAACAAAAACCAAAACTCAAAACATCATTTTAGTTACAATTGATGGCCTTAGATGGCAAGAGCTTTTCAATGGTGCCGATTCATCATTCCTTCATAATAAACAGTTAGTAGAAAATACCGGAAAATACGAGAAAAGATACTGGAACGACAACCTTGCTGAACGACGCAAAATGTTGTTGCCATTTATTTGGGGAACGGTAGCCGAACAAGGTCAGATTTACGGTAACCGCACTAAGGGTTGTTTCGTGAATGTAAAGAATCCGTATTGGTTCTCGTATCCGGGATATAATGAAATCCTTACCGGTTTTGCCGATGAGCGTGTCAATTCAAATGAATTTGGTCCAAATCCCAATGTTGGAGTATTTGAAATGATGAACAAATCAGCAGAATTCAATGGACGCATAGCTGCATTCAGTTCATGGGATGCATTTAACGACATCCTCAACGAAAAGAGAAGTGGTCTTTTGGTGAACGCTGCATTTGACAATATGGACGGATTAAAAAGCGGCAGCAAGCTGGAACTTCTGAATGAGATGCAAACAGAACTGCCCGATGTATTTGACGGTGTAAGGCTGGATGGGGTAACATTCAATTTGGGCTTTGAGTATTTGAAAGAGAAAAGTCCTCGTATTCTTTATCTGGCTTTCGACGAAACCGATGATTTTGCTCACGGTGGAAGATACAACGATTACCTTAATTCTGCTCATTACACCGACGACTTTCTGAGAAAATTATGGGATTGGGTGCAACACAATCCTGCTTACAAGGATAAGACAACCTTACTTGTTACGTGCGATCATGGACGTGGTGAAGGTCCTAAAGGATGGAAGGATCACGGAAGCAACACAGCCAATTCAAGCCAAACATGGTTTATAGCTATGGGTCCGGATACTCCTGCCAAGGGTGAGATTACCAGTGGGCAATACTATAATAATCAGTATGCGAAAACTATAGCAGCCTTGCTCGGTTTTGATTATAAAACTGAAAATCCTGTTGGATCAGCCATAGATATGGTTTTGGGAAAGAAAGCAGGTGAGAAATAATATCATGTAATCCATGGTTAATAAATAAAAGCAAATTGGCTGTATCAGTTTGAGAGATACAGCCAATTTTTGCTTATTTGTTTGGTCATGAAAAACATGAATTTAGAGGCATTCTATCACTCTATTGACTTAGATTTCTTTCATTAAAAACCGTCCGCTTCTTCGGGTACGTTGTGTGAGTAAGCATGTTCTTCCGGTAGTGTTTTTTTCTACAATTTCATCGTTGAGACCTCTGATAGTTAGCAATTCCAATCCGTCGTTATAGGTTACTTTGAAATCATTTCCCAGCTCATCCAATGCTCCGGCCAGGTAGCGCGTGTTATCTACACACACTGAGATACTAATGGCAGAACTTTGAATCATAGCCACTTTGAGCCGGTGTTTGTTCATTACGGCAAAAGCCTTAGACAGGCTTTCTTCAAGAACAAAAGAGAAATTACGCGGACGAATGGTAACCAACACCTGGTTTTTACGCAAGATAAGTATGGGTACTTCAATCGGTTTTTCTGTCGTTGCTTTAATTACCGACCCTGCCTCTGTGGGGCTGCCAAAAGGACGTACATAAAGTGGAATTTGTTTGTTCTCTAGTGGCTTAATTGTTTTTGGATGAATAATTTGTGCTCCACTGTAAGCCAGTTCCACAGCATCCAGATAAGTCAGCTCCGGTATATGCACTGTGTTTTCAAAAATGCGTGGGTCGGCATTCAGAATTCCGGGAACATCTTTCCAGATAGTCACACTTTCGGCATTGAGCAGGTTGCCTACAACAGCTGCCGAGTAATCGGAGCCTTCGCGCCCTAATGTTGTAGGGTCACCTTTAATATTTGCACCGATAAAACCCTGACCGATATAAATACGGTTTTTACTAAAGTCGGCTGCTTGTTGTAATCTGATTTGTGATTCGTCCATGCGCACATTGGCTTCGCGGTAGTTACTGTCAGTTACAATCAGTTGGCGCAAATCAAGCCAGGCGTTATCAATACCGGATTCGGCAAGAAAAACAGATACAATTTTAGTAGAGATAACTTCACCGTACGATACCAGGCGGTCATACCAACGATCATAGTCGTCGCCAATTCCGTTGGTAATATATTGCCTCAGTTCATCAAAAAGTGGTTTGATAGCAGCTTTACCTGTTTCTGGTTGGGCGAATAGTTCGGTAATAATATCGTGGTGATAGGTCTCTACTTCGGTTAGTTTATCCAGCGAAGCCTGATGATTGGCTTTCATAAAATAATCGAGCACAACCTCCATGGCATTGGTGGTTTTTCCCATGGCCGAAACCACTATGAAAAGCTGATCATTCACTCCCGAAACAATATGAGCTATATTGCGGATTCCTTCTGCTGAGCGCACCGATGCGCCACCAAACTTATATACTTTCATCTTTTACTGAGAATTATTATTGACGTTATACGGGCGGCAAAAATACAAAAAAATACTAACATGTGAGATTGAAGCGAGGATATTATGATGCGTTGATTAATTATAATTGATCAACAATTTTGACGCAAATCAGTTTGTCGTATCGCTCACCCCAGGGGCGATGGTAAACGTATATGGTGTATTCGTTGTTGGTTTGCCAGTAGCTGCCTTCAACACGTTCGGCAGATCCTTTTCGCTGACCTTTGGGTACAAACCAATACTGATAATTATAACCCCCTTGCTTTAATAATACAGTCTGGGTATAACTTTCAGCATCGTTGTCGTATTTCATTCGAACAGCCTCATTCAGCAGATTGTAATTAAATTCGCCTCCGAGATAGAGTTGCCCATCGAGGAAAGGTTGTTTTGTCGGCAAATTAAAATGCACAGTCATGTAATCGGATTCGGTATTATCGTCTTGCCCTTCCTGCATATTGATTACAAACTTTCCGTTTACATCTTTCTCTGACGAATAAAATTTTGAAGTTCGGATTTTATCCTTGACAAGGAAAGCGTCGTAATGCGGTTGAATGTATTTTATAAAATCAACTCCTTCGCCGGCTGCGTAAACGGACGATATATCAAACCGATGATACTCATTTCCTCCTTCAAAAATTAAAGCTCCGTTGTTGATATAGCTCAATTTTGAACCGGATAAATAGGTGGGTTTTATATCTGTCACCTGATTGTCAATTCGGTTGTTTTGTCTCACCACAACTTTTATTTCCGATCCCGGATCGCGCACAGGATAGCCGTTCAGTAAAACATCAAAATCCAGCTGTTGCGACTTTCCTGAAAGCTCGGAGTCTGTATTTCCCCTTATCGCAGCTGTTACTACTATACGAGGTTCTACTACCGAAAAGCAGGCCTGAGCAATGGGCTTGTCAGCCTGATTATCTTCGTATATTATGACTACATAATTTCCGGATATTTTAAAATTCAGATCGTTGTTGGGTAGCTGAAAGGTATAGTGAGTGTACAAATACGTGGTGTTGAGCGATGTGACGTAATCGGTTATATTGCCGGTCGTAAATCCATTCAGGTATTCGTTGGTGTTGATGGTTGAAGGAGTCCAGTCGGCATTGCAGTGTAGCACTTTATAGCTGAATGAATGAGCTTCGTGAGACATCTCGTCAAAACTGATTTGTAATATATCCGAACTGTTTAGCTTGACCAGAGGCAATCCCATTTTTTCACCAACCAAACCAATCTGCAATGTTTTAATGTTAGGATAAAATATTTGTGTGCGATAAGCTGTTTGAGCTCCGGCAATAAGACTCAACATTAGAAAACAAAAAAGTACCGTTTTTTCATACAGCTTTATTGGTAAATGATTTTATAACTCTTTTCTGCTACAAAAATAAAGAAATTAAAGGAAACGACGGAATATGAATCAAATATATTGATAAATAAGCGCTTTGTTTTTAAAAATTGCGAAAGATAAAAATCTGATAAATCGGACTTCTTATTATGCTGCTATTGCTGAATTTTCCCTACATTTGTAGAAAGAATAAACTACAATATCATGCCTCCTTTAGCTGAACGACTTCGCCCCCAAACGCTCGATAATTATATCGGACAAAAACATTTGGTAGGAGAAAATGCCATTTTGAGAAAGATGATAGAGTCCGGTCATGTGGCATCTTTCATTTTGTGGGGACCTCCTGGTGTGGGTAAAACTACGCTGGCAAAGATTATAGCCAATAAGCTGGATCGTCCTTTTTATACCTTGAGTGCTGTAACTTCGGGTGTAAAAGATGTGCGCGAGGTAATAGAAAAAGCAAAGGCAAATCGTTTTTTTTCGCAGGCTAATCCGATTCTTTTTATTGATGAAATTCATCGTTTCAGCAAGTCTCAGCAGGACTCATTGCTTGGAGCAGTTGAGAATGGAACTGTAACACTTATTGGAGCCACAACCGAAAATCCTTCATTCGAAGTTATTACACCTTTGCTTTCGCGCTGTCAGGTGTACGTGCTAAAATCGTTGGAGAAAGAAGATTTGCTGGAATTGGCAGGGCGTGCCATAACCACAGATATTGAGTTGAAAAACCGCGAAATTGTGTTGGAAGAAACCGAATCCTTATTACGGTTCTCCGGAGGCGATGCCCGGAAATTGTTGAATATTCTTGAGCTTGTGGTAAATGCAGAAGAATCAGGAAAAGTAATTTTTACCAACGAAACTGTTACAGAACGTTTACAGCAAAACCCGTCGGCTTACGACAAGGATGGTGAAATGCACTATGATATTATTTCAGCGTTCATCAAATCTATCCGAGGTAGCGATCCCGATGCGGCTGTCTATTGGCTGGCACGCATGGTAGCGGGTGGGGAAGACCCTAAGTTTATTGCACGCAGATTGGTGATTTCTGCAGCTGAAGATATTGGATTGGCTAATCCAAATGCTTTGCTGATTGCAAATGCCTGTTTTGATGCGTTGCAGAAAATAGGATGGCCTGAAGGGCGTATTATTCTGGCAGAAGCTACAGTTTATCTTGCTTCGTCGCCTAAAAGTAATTCGGCTTATCTTGCCATTGATGATGCGTTGGCGTTGGTCGAACGAACCGGAAATTTGCCGGTTCCTTTGCATTTGCGAAATTCCCCAACGAAACTAATGAAAGAACTGAATTACGGGAAGGCATACAAATATTCTCACGATTTCCCGAATCATTTTGTAGAACAACAGTTTTTACCGGATGAACTGGTAAAGGAGCGTATCTGGAATATCCAGAATAATCCCGCTGAAAGCAAGCTCGGGGAATGGTTGAAATTTTTGTGGAAAGGGAGGTATTGATAAATACCTCCCTTTCTTTTAAAAAAAACTAATACCTAAAACACAATAATAATCAGTTAACCATAATTAATCAATGAAAAATGTAGAAATAGATCTTTGAGGCAAGGTGGATTTAATTGACTGGCCATTCAGCCACACCAGAAATGTTTCGCTCTTATCTGTTTTATTCATTACCACTACTACAATTTTTCCATCAGGGTTTTGAAAAGCGGTAGTAATCAGATAACTTTTACTGGAAGATGCCGAAATTCTTCTGGCTCCGGGTTTTATGAATTTTGAAAAGTGACCAATATAATAAAATTCGCTATTAAAAATCAGTTCGTCGGTTTTTGTATTGTAGTGAACCGGTGCAAAGCAAAAGTTCTTTACATGATTAGGTCCACCTTGTTCATCCAATAATATATTCCAATCCGTCCAAGCTACTGTACCATTATTGAAATCATTTATCATCGACTCTCCGTAATGTTCTCCCATATTCCAATCATTGATTTTGGATAAATCAAAATTGCCAATACAGCCTTCGGTAAAGATGAGATGTTTATCGGGGAATGCTTCGTTTACACGTTGTACATTTTCAAACTGCTGTTTGCCACCACTCCAGTCTTCGTACCAATGAAAACCAACTCCCCAAATGTACTTTGCAGCTTCTTTGTCAGCGTAGGTATCATTAGCTCGTTGCACCATCACATCGCGATTATGATCCCAAACGATGATTTTCTTGGTTTCCATGCCGGATTTGTGCAGTGTAGGTCCCAGAAAGTTTTTTACAAAATCTTTTTCTTCAATAGCAGTGAAAATACATGATTCCCAGGTTTGCTTAGCCATTGGTTCGTTTTGTACCGATATACCCCAAACCGGAATCTTATTTTTTTCATATTCCTGGATAAACCGAACAAAATAATTAGCCCAGGACTGGTTATATTTTGACAGTAATTTTCCACCATGCAGCATGTCATTGTTGTCTTTCATCCAAGCCGGTGGGCTCCATGGACTAGCATACAATGTAAGTTTACCACCAGCTGCAGCTATTGCCTGCTTGATTAATGGAATTTTATATTTCAGGTCATGACTAACATTGAATGTTTTCAGAGCCGCATCTCCATCCTTAACGTAGGTATAACTATCGCTTGAGAAATCACAACTGTTGATGTTGGTTCTGGCAAGCGTATAACCAATACCATCAATTGGATTATAATAAGCTTTCAAAAATGCTTTTTGTTTTTCAACGGGCATTTTAGCAAATGTTTCGGCAGAAGCATCGGTCAGAGCTCCTCCGATTCCTAATACAGTTTGGAACTTTTTATTCTGGTTTACAAAAATGCTGATCTCGGCTTCAGCGGGTTGTTTTCTAGCTTCAAACTTTAAGTCGCCAACGTATGTCAATCGTTGATTCCCAGTCTCGGAAGTAGTGTATTGTTTGGCAGTTTTTGTTGAACCCGAATCGATGCTCTCTTTAGCATTAATATACAAATTGGTGGATATTAATGTAATAGCTAAAGTAATTATATATTTTTTCATATTGATTATTTATTCTTTTTTTCTATGGATATTACCAAACGTAGGTTGCAACTGCACTTGCACCCAAAACAGTGCTTGCAATTTTGTTTTTAAACTGAATATTGAAAGTTTGCGATGCGTTGCTTTCGTTGAGCACTATCAGCACTTTCTTGCCGGTAGGAGTGAGGTAAGCTACATTTGGTAAATTTGTTACTACACTCGATTCAATACGTACCGATCCGGCAGGGACAAACTTAGATGCATGCCCAATAATGTAATAAGCTACGTTACGTGTTACGCTGTTGCCGATAGTCAATGCTCCTAGGCACGTTCCACAACCACCATCGGTATGAGGATAGTAGTTAGGGTCGGAAGCCAGATTCCATTCAATCACATTCTTACTCCAGTTACGCGGGGCACCAATAACAAGGTTTTTTACGTGCCATTTTAAATCTTCCACAAAATTGCTCGGTGCACCTACCCATTGTTCGGTAAAATACACATTCTTTTCGGGGTACGCATTGTGAACCGTTGTAAGCGAAATTATATTCCCACCATAAAGGTGAAAAGCTGATCCGTCGCTGTATTTACGTGCATCCGGATCGTCAAGCACCGTTATCGGATAGCTGTACATATCGCAGTTATGATCGTACAAAATAATTTTTGTGGTGATACTGTTTTTAGCAAACTCCGGTCCCAGATAGTTTTTGACAAACAATGCCTGATCAAGCGCCGTCATGTACATGCTCGGATTATTATCCGGATTCAACGGTTCATTTTGAATAGTGATGGCATCGATAGGAATTCCCTGTGCCTTCATGGCCTGAATGTATTTTACGAAATAGCGGGCATACACTCCGAAAAATTCTTGTTTCAGACTACCGCCTTTTGCTCTTTTGTTTGTTTTCATCCATGCAGGAGCCGACCAGGGTGAAGCCAGAATTTTGATGTTCGGATTGATGGCCAATGCGGATTTTAATACTGGAATCAAATCGGCTGAATCGGGTTTTAGGCTGAAATGTTGCAAATCGTTGTCGACATCCGATGGATCAATGTCGTCATACGAAAATACGGAGGAACTTAAATCGGATGCGCCGAGGCTTACCCGTAGATAGCTGATACCAATAGCCGTACTGTCGTTCGAGAAAAGTTCTTTTATCAAATTAGTTTTGTCAGTAGCGCCCAGTTTGTTAATCAAAAAGGCACTTCCGCCAGTCATAGCAAATCCAAACCCGTCCATAGTTTGATATTTTGTTAGCGAGTCCACAGTTATTGTTGGATTCACATTGGATGTGGCTGCGAAATTTAAAGCTTTTGTTTGTTTCTTTAAATAGCTCATTGAGCTGGATTCCGTCAACCAATAGGATACATCCGAATTTATACTTTTAGGCTCTTCGGGTTTGTTTTGCACTATTTCATTCCCGGTTGCACAGCTTGACACTATTGCCAATGCTGATACAACTGAGAATATTAAGAAAGAATGCAGCGAAGGAAGTTGTTTACTAAACATATTTTGTATTTTTCTTTTTTAAACCTGAATAATTATTGAAAAACCCGTACGTAATCCACTATCATTCGTTGCGGAAATACTGTATTTGCATCCGGATTGCCCGGCCAATTACCACCAACAGCCACATTCATGATAAAGAAGAATGGTTTATCAAACGGATAATCACCATTAACCTGTGATTTATTAGCGGTGAAATACACCACATCGTCTATCAGAAAGGTCATTTTATCTGCCTCCCATTTAAGACTGAATAGGTGAAATTTATCGTTGAAAGTCAGTGAAGGTAAAGAGTAGTTGCCACCGATATGTGTACTTGCTCCGCCTGCAGCACCCCAGTGAATGGTGCCGTATGTTTTTTGTGGTTCATGTCCCAGTAGTTCCATTATGTCAATTTCGCCGCATGCGGGCCATGATGTTGTGCCAATGTTATTGCCGAGCATCCACAATGCCGGCCAAATGCCTTGTCCTTTTGGTAATTTGGCTCTGAAATCAATTCGTCCGTAGGTGAATGTTTTCTTATCTTTTGAGATCATTCTGGCCGATGTGTAGTTGTTGGTACCCATAGTTTCTTTGCGGGCTTCGATCACTAAATATCCGCCTGTTGTGTAGGCATTTTTGTTGGAATTGGTGTAGTATTCCAATTCATTATTTCCCCAGCCCGAACCACCGATATCGTACGACCAGTTACTAGAGTTGATATAGTTAGCCGTAAACTCATCGCTCCAGGCGAGTGTCATTCCGGGGTAATTTGTTGCACCTGTATAGCCTGTGCCATCAATCGGTAAATAGGTTCCGTAGTTCTGAATTGTTCCGATAGCTTTTCCTGTGCCGGAAATAGAAGCGTTGGTAGGATTACTCAGTTCGAACGTAAAAGTTTGATCTTCCTGTCGAAGGCTATCTTTTAGTACAGTAACATCTACATAAGCACTTAAAGTATTGGCAGGAATGGTGAGCTTACCGGTTAGTGCCGTATAGTCTTTACCTGCTACAGCTGTTGCATCAACGGTTTTATAGTCGACCGTAATGGGTTTTGAGCAGGTAGGGGTGACGTTTATGGTGAATCGATAAGTCGTAGTCGTCGTACTGCTTCTTTCGTGAATAACATTCGTTACTGCTAGTTTTGAAGTTATTTCATTTTCGGGAGAGTTTGAGCCGCTACACGAGCTGATAAGAAGAACCAAACTGATAAGAGAAAGTGCTTTTTTCATATATTTTTTATTGGAAGTGTTAAGAATAGTCGGACTCAACCACTTTTAAATCCGACTATTCAGAATATTTATATTTAACACTTTTTTTGATTTGCGGATAGATGGGAGTGCAAGCTTGTCGAATAATACCTGCACTCCGACTATCTACTTTTATTAATTACTTGATAAAGTGAAATTCATCCATATAGAAGATACCTGTTCCGGCCTGACCTTCGGCTCCAAACTGGATAACAATCTTGTCATAATCTTTGCGACCACTAACACTGCTGAAATCGAATGTTAGATCAATCCATTTATCAGTTGCCAAATCGCCTTTGATTATTTCAGTTTGAGTGGTGTATGCATTTCCACCCAAGCTTCCATCCTGAAGTTTTACAGCTACCTGAGGTTTCAGTTTCGTATTGGTTACCCAGCTTCCAGCCACAGCATTTGAAGTTGTATAGTCATTATACGAAGGAATAAATACCTTCAATGTAATTTTGTTTTGTGCAGATAAATCAAATTTGTAACCTGTAGCCTGGAAGAAAACATTTGAATAAAAGCCAGTGCTTTTTTGGTATAAAAATGCTTTCGAAGAAGTATTTACAGGTACCGGAGCAGGATTCGAATAGAATGCATTTGTGAGTGAACCCATGTCTTCTTTAGCGAAAACAACTTTAGGTGTAGCCGATTCAAAATCTTCATTCAGTGCAATTTCTTTCAATGGAATGATGATATTCGGTTTAATGTTCTTTTCTTTTGGAACTAAACGGTACCACCAGCCATTACCGGGTTCAACTGTACTTACACATTTTAGGTACAATGCATCGTCCGAGATACTCAAAATTTGATAAGTAGAAGTACCTGCAAAATGTCCTAAGAAAGCTCCGCCACTAAGTGTGATTGTTTTTGCCGTTTCGTTCAATGTAAACGTATAGTCTGTTTTTGGTACATAAGCCACATCAAAGTCACCATCCGGTGGCACAACTGAGGTTGAATAACCCAAAGCAGCAAGTGCAGTTTTTCCAGATGCATTAGTATAAACATAACCATTATTTTTCCAACCGAATTTTACACCCACTTGTGTAAAGGTAAATTCCTGAGTATATAAACTACATTTTGATTTTCCTTCGGCAGGACAGCTCCACCAACTTGGCGAGTTGGCATCGAAAGGACCAACTCCGAAATGTCCATCATAATATTGATCAAATACCCATGTTTTACCGGTTAAGTTAGAAGCTCCACCGGTTAATGAATTGTACATTGGTGTGTTCAGCAATGACATGTCATCATTAGCTATGACCACTTTTTTGGTGATACTTGCCGATCCACCTGAGGTATACAATGTCATTGTAATTGTATATTCTCCTTTAAATGGGAAAGTAGCTTGTGTAGTTTCACCTTTAGCTTTGCTACCGTTCAAATCCCAGGTCGCAATTCCTTTTACAGAAGAGGTGTTCGCGAAGTCAATAATATTGGCTTTCGATGCTGTTGGTGTGGCCGTGAAGCTTAACTGATCAGCTGTTGGCATTGCTCCCAAAGCGTAATCCGAATTTTGTTGCGGATCGCAAGCTGTCATCATAAGCAATGAAAGCACTGCTAACGCTCCTGTTTTAAATATATTTTTCATATCTATTCTGTTTTTATGATGTGTGAATTAATTGTAGCCTGTGTTTTGTTTCAACTTAAACTCACCTTCTGTTTTTTCAATTTCAGATTGTGGAATAGGTAAGTACTTTTTGTAATCTGCCCAGGTTCTTACTGATGAAAATGCAGGTTTGTTTTCGGTCAATAAACTGGTATCTCCCCAGCGTACGATATCCCAGAAGCGCATACCTTCACCTAAGAATTCACGACGACGTTCAAGTTTGATATTAGCTGCAGTAGCAGGTATCGAAGTTAATCCGGCACGTTGTCTGATTTGATCCAAACAATCCTGAGCTGTTACACCATTTACAGGAGCTACATTGTTCATTACCATTAATTCAGCAGCATTCAATAATGTTTCGGCATAACGGAAAATACGTAGATTGTTATCAAAGTTCAAATCTATATCGCCCGGAGGAGGGTTATACCCTTTACGTGCAGCATATTTAGACATAAACAATCCTGTGTTTTGGAAACGTGGAGTATAAGTACCATCATCAAATTTATTGATGGTTCCGACTAAACGTTTGTCGCCTGCTTCGTATATAGAGTAAGCTTCGGTACGTACCGGACCAAATCCCCAACCACCAATGTAAAGCGATTGACCGCTAAGGTTGTTCGGCGAAATAAAGGCAGGAAGGTTAGTTCCGTATCCTTGCCAGCCTGATGACCATGTTTTTCCTTCAGGTAACTGGTTGGTTTCAAAAATAGATTCGCTGCCAAATTCACCTGTATTCAACCATATCGATGAAAAGTCACTCACTAAAGCATACTTGTTACTTTTGATAATTTCAGTCATATCTTTCAATACTTCTGCATATTTAGTTGCATCTTTCTGATACATAACTACGCGGGCTTTTAGCATTTGCGCTGCCGCTTTGGTTACACGTCCATCATTAGCAGCAGTAGTGCGCATTGGCAATTTGTCGCCTGTGATTGCAAAATCCAAATCGGCAATGATTTTTGTATAGATTTCGTCGGCTGTATATTGTTTAGCCATATAAGGTGCAGCCAAGTCAGCTTCGAAATAAGGGATATTACCCCAGAATTTCCATAACCAATGAGTGTAGTAAGCACGTAAGAAATGTGCTTCTGCTTTGTATTGATTCAGATTAGCTTCAGGTACATTCACTGCATTATCACAAGCTAAAATTACATTGTTACAACGGCTCAAGCCCGAATAATAAATATTCCAGAGGCCTCCAGGTAACTCAGTAGCTGTAGCATCCAATTGCGAAAGACGGTATAATTGTCCTTGGTCACCGGCATCGCCACCACCTTTATAGATATCGTCTGACCGTAAATCGGACATCAAAACGATACTGTTATAGTTGTTGGCAGCATAACTGTCAAACAGTAAAATCTGATAACAAGAACCCAGATTGGATAATATCGCACCTTCAGTAGCAGCTCCACCCGCTTCTTGCGATTGGGTCGGATGGCTGGTCAGAAATTCGTCGCCACATGACACAAATCCTATTGCTGCCGCTAATAATAGAATAAATTTATATTTTTTCATATCTTCTGTTTTTTTTAAAGTTAGAAAGTAATGTTAGCACCTACTGAAATCGTTCTGGCTTGTGGGTAAATTCCTTTGTCAACACCAATTGTGGTGTAACCACCGGCTGCAATTTCAGGATCAAAACCATCATATTTAGTCAGCGTCAATAAATTTTCGGCTGTTACAAATAAACGTAAGCGGTCAACGGCAACTTTACGCATCAATTTTTGAGGTAATGTATAACCAAATTGCAGCGTTTTTAAGCGAATATACGATCCGTTTTTAACATAAAGATCTGAAGAACGCCAGTTACGATTAGGATTTACAGCTGTCATACGAGGAATACTGTTTGAAGTTCCTTCACCAATCCATCTGCCAAGTGCCCATGATGGTCTGTTCATTGCAGTGATATCACCTCTTTGTGAGTAATCGAAAATATCGTTACCGGCTGTTCCCTGGAAGAATGCAGTTAAGTCAAATCCTTTCCATTCTGCTCCAAGATTCAAACCGAAAGTCCAGTCCGGCATTCCTTTACCAATTTTGGTTTTATCATTGTCATCAATTTTGCCATCGCCTATATCATTGCCATTTGCATCTTTAGCTCCTGCAATATCCATAAAAATAACATCTCCGGGTTGTGCTTTTTCACCATATTTGCTATTGTAAGCATTAGCTTCGGCTTGTGTTTGAAGAATTCCACCGGTTTTATAACCATAGAAATATGGAAAAACTTCTCCGTTTTTGCCTTTTACATAACTTCCTACACCTGTTGCTCCAGCATTTTCATAAATAGCTTCGCCGGATGCATTACCCAGTTTGATTAATTTATTTTTTAAGAAAGAAGCATTAGCGCCGATATTAAATGTAAAGTCCTTTACATTCAGTTTATAACTTGTTTCAAATTCCAATCCCCAGTTTTCCATATCACCTACGTTAGCAATCGGAGCTCCTTTACCTACGTAGGCAGGTATTGGTAAGTCCATCAACATACCATTGGTTTTTTTCTTGAAATAATCAAAACTAAAGCTTAAAGCATTGTTGAAGTAGCGTGATTCAAAACCAAGGTCAAGTTGTTCCGATTGTTCCCATTTTACTTCCGGATTGGCAATAACCGATGGGCTGGTACCGTATTGCATGGTTGAATTGGTTCCTGAACCGAAATAATAGTTTTGATTACCATCCATTAAACTAGTGTATCTGAAATCACCAATGTTTTCGTTACCATTTTTACCCCAGCTTCCGCGGAATTTTAATGTGCTGAACCATTCAGGACGGCCTTCCATGAATTTTTCATTTGTTGCATTCCAACCTAATGATAATGCAGGGAATATTGCCCATTTGTGCATAGAACCAAATCTTGAAGAACCATCACGGCGAACTGTAGCCTGGAAAATATAGCGTTCATCGTAGTTATAATCTAATCTGCCAAAGTACGAAGCCAATGTTTGAGCAGTGAACCCGCCTGTTCCACCGGCAACTCTTTCAAGTGTTCTGGCTGCAATAGCCGAGTTGATATTGGCTTTGTCAGGGTTTGTTTCTAACAAGTTATAGTCATCGCCATATAAATCGCGATAAGTGTATTTCTTAGCTGATTGGCCGAGTAAAACGGATAAGTTATGTTTTTCTGCAATTTTCTTTGTGTAGGTCAACGTGTTTTCAAGTTGCCAGGTAAATCCGCGGTGCATTTCAGAGTGAACAGAACTTTGAGTTATGTCTTTACCTTGTGTAGCAAGGAAATGTGGGAAAGCATAACCGTCGTTACCCCAGAATGCGAGATCGACCCCGTAATTAGTTTTGAATTTCAAATCTTTGATTACATCCATTTCAGCCCAAAAACTACTTACGAATTTATCAGCATTACCTGTCGATTTTGAAGGTGCATCCAGCATTGCTACCGGATTGGCAATTTCCTGAAAACCTGCAGGAGGAGTTGAATATACATTACCATTTTTGTCTTTTACAGCAGTAGGATGAGCCGCTAAAACAGCTGTCGGATCCAATGCATATACAGGAACAGTAGGGTCAAATGCCAATGCACTACCTAAAATTGAACCATATTCAGAGTTTGTTTCAACGCCTGTAGATTTTGTTCTTGAATAGTTTACGTTTACGCCAACTCTTAATTTGTTTAAGAAATCACGTGTTTTTGTTTCAAATACGCTGTAAGTATTGTTTGATCTCAAACTGTAACGATTGTAGTTTGATTTGCCAAAGTTACCACCTACGATACCTTCCTGATTGAAATATCCAAATGATAGGAAGTAAGTAGCCTTATCGGTACCACCACTTGCACTAATTTGATGACTTACCACAGGAGCGTCGTAATTAAAGGTAGCATCTTGCCAGTCGGTACCTTTACCTGCATTTGAAATCTGGGTGTTAGTGTATTTAGGAGCATTACCATCATTGATAGACGCCTCGTTCATTAAAGTCATGTATTGAGTTGCATCCAATACTGATCTTTTTTTCCAGGGGTTTTGTATACCATAAGTTACATTGTAGTTGATGGCCATTTTTCCTTTTTGTCCCAGTTTGGTAGTTACTAACACTACACCATTGGCACCACGTGTTCCATACACGGCAGCAGAAGCTGCATCTTTCAATATTTCTACTGATTGTATATCGGCAGGGTTCAGATAATCAATACCACCGCCAACAGCCATACCATCCACAATATAAAGTGGTTCGCTATTGTTTACGGTACCAATACCACGAATACGAACTTTTGAATCCGATCCAGGTTGTCCTGAACTTTGAGTGATTTGTACACCCGAAATTTTTCCTTTTAAGGCATCTTCAATACGTGAAGGTGTAGTCTTGCTCAAATCTTCTGCTGTTACACGGCTAATTGCAGCTGTTACAACACTCTTTTTCTGAGTTCCATATCCTACAACTATTACTTCGTCAAGATTTTGTGAGTCTTCGGATAGTGAAATTTTCAGATTTGTTTGTCGACCTACTTTTATTTTCTGTTTAGTGTATCCGATGTATGAAATTACTAGAACAGAATTTTCTGATGGAACATTGATTGTAAAATGTCCATCGATGTCGGTCGTAGTACCAGTAGTAGTTCCTTCTACCAAAACACCTACACCGATTAGAGCAGTACCTGTTTTCTCGTCTGTAATAGTACCCTTTATAGGTGTCGCTGCAGATACCGATGCTGTACTAATTATCAGCAAAGTAGCAGTACAAATCAAACTAATAAATAGTTTGTTTAGATGTAAATTTAGATTTTTACATCTTTGGCGTGATTTTTTGTTCATAGGTTTAATTTAATAATAAAACAATAATTTTTAATTGTCAATTTGTTCTTTTTATATAAATTCTTATTCAAGAGGAATTATTCATGATTGTTGACTTTCATGATTTGGTTTATAATATTAATTTAAAGTTTGCTTTTAAACTGGCATCAGAAGAACTTCCAACGAATAGTTCATAATCTCCGGCTTCGTTGATATACTCAATTTCGTTATTGAAGAATTTCAAATCTTCTGGAGTAAGGGTGAAGGTGATTTGTCTGGTTTCTCCTTTTTTCAACATAACTTTTTGAAAACCTTTCAATTCTTTCACCGGACGAACTACACATCCAAACAAATCGCGTATATATAATTGAACTACTTCTTCTCCATCGTAATTGCCCGAATTAGTGAGATCTACTGTCACAGTCAGTTTATTCTTCTGATTTGATAATTCAGTTGATGATAATTTGAGGTTATCGATATCGAATTTTGTATAACTAAGTCCGTATCCAAATGGGTATCGTGGACTATTTTGTAAATCGATATAAGCTGAAACGTAGTTTTTGTCATTTTCATCTTTAGCTGGTCTACCCGTGCTATAGTGGTTATAGTATACCGGAATTTGACCTTCAGTTCGAGGGAATGACATGGGTAGTTTTGCTGCAGGATTATAATCGCCAAACAGTACATCGGCAATAGAATTACCGGCTTCGGTGCCAAGCCACCAGGTATATAAAATTGAAGGAATGTTATCCCCAGCCCAATTAAAGATTAAAGGACGACCGGCATTTATTAATAAAACAATAGGTTTTCCGGTTTTGTGAATCTCTTTGAGTAATTCTTCTTGCACACCGGGTAGATGTAAGTTACTTCTACTTTTGGCTTCGCCACTCATATTGGCGGCCTCACCTAGCGATAGGATAACTACGTCTGCCGATTTAGCAGTTGCAACGGCTTCTTCAAAACCAGATTTATCGTTATCATTTATATTGCAGCCATGAGAGTATAGTATCTCTGAGCTTTTATCAAGTTTATTCTTGATACCTTGATATTGTGATATGATTCGGGAGCTGTCATCGGGGAATGCAACTGACCAAAAACCATGATTGGCTGTTGTAGCTTTAAATAAAGGTCCAATTAAGGCGACTTTTTTAATTTGTTTAGAAAGTGGAAGTAGAGGCTTTCCGGTGCTAAGATTATCGTTCTTTAGCAATACAATGCTTTTCTTTCCTGCTTCACGAGCCAATTCTCTGTTAGCTAAATTATTAGTTTGCTTATTCTCTCTTTCTTGATTGCAAAACCGGAATGGATCCTCAAATAAGCCGAGTTCAAATTTCTTTATTAAAATTCTTTTAACAGCTTCATCAATTAGTTTGATGTCTATTTTTTTATCGAGCACTAATTGTTTTAAATTATCCTTATAACATCTGCTTTCCATGTCCATATCTGAACCGGCGATTATTGCTTTCATAGCTGCGTCATAGCTGTTTTTTGCATATCCGTGGGCAACCATTTCACCAATGCTACCCCAGTCGCTAACTACAAATCCCTTATAGTTCCACTCTTTCTTCAATTTGTCGCGTTGAATGTATTTATTAGCTGTAGCTGGTATACCATTAATATCATTAAATGAATTCATGAATGTAGCTACATTTGCCTCTGCAGCAGCTTTGAAGGGTGGGAGATAGGTTTCATTAAGTTGCCTTAGACTCATATCTACAGAATTGTAATCTCGTCCACCAACACCTGCACCATAAGCAGCAAAGTGCTTCGCACAAGCCATTATAGCATCAATATTACCTAAGCCATTTCCCTGAAAACCATTTACACGGGCTTTAGCCACTAAACATCCCAGGTAAGTGTCTTCGCCTGCTCCTTCCATAACACGTCCCCAGCGAGGATCACGCGATATATCTACCATTGGAGCAAAGGTCCAGTGAATACCATAAGCTGCTGCTTCGGTGGCTGCAGCATGAGCCGTTTTTTCCATTAATTCTAAGTCCCAGGTTGCTGTTTCGCCTAGTGGGATAGGGAAAGTAGTTCTAAAACCATGAATTACATCCAATCCAAAAATCATTGGGATTTTTAAGCGGGATTGTAACGCTAGTTCTTGTAATTTTCGAGTTTCTTCAACGCCAATCACGTTCAACATGGAGCCGACCTTTCCTTGGCGAATCTGATTGGCTTTATCTCCATCGGCAGTTATTTTACCGGTTGCATTTCTATCGCTAGTGTATTGGTTTAGCTGTCCAATTTTTTCATCAAGTGTCATTTGACGAATAAGTAAGTCAGCCTGTGCTGCAGGATTTGATTTTGATTGCCCTAAAGTAGTAAGGCAGATAAGAGTAAAGAGGAGTAGTAATACGTGTTTTTTCATATAATAATTTGTTGTGCTTAAATCTTGTGATCTCAATTTCTATATCTAGTCTTAAATACTAGCGGATAGAACTTTTTTGTTCACTAAAATTTATAACATTTTCAATATGGATTTAAGGGCTTTATTCTATATTAGTGTCATAATAACAATAACTTTGACTCTGCAAATATAAAATCTATTATTTCAATAAACAAACAAACAGAGTGTTTTTCTTACACTAAGTATAAACTTTAACATTAATTTAAAACAAAGCCTTGCCAAATGATTGTATGGCAAGGCTTTACTACATGTGTTAAATATGGTAATTTATGGGGTCATTCCCAGAGCCTTTATGTAGTTTTCATTTTTTTTACAATTTTCAAATTTCATGTTGATTATTAATGTATTCATTGCTTCAAGAACATCTGACTGGACTGGTCGGGAATTTCTTATTTTCTCAAAGCTACTTCTGTCTTTTTTAGCGTATTCTACAATCAATTTCCATTTTTCAGGAACAATTATTCTTACAATTCCACTTTTGTTCTCAAGTTTTTTGTATGGCCAAAAATGCCAGCCGATATTATTCCTTTCCAATAATTTACGAAAGGAACTAATCCATTCATCTTTGTTCTCACCAGTTTCTCCCATATAAAGTGGTAGATTTACTTTTTTCCTAAAATCCAGAAAGTCCTGAATACTGGATTGTATGGTGTCGCTCCAATATCGGTGACAGGTATACATCATTTTATTATCAAAATGCCAATCAGAGAAAACCTCAAAATTACTATCCCATTGCGCCCCACCAAGCATTACTATGTGATTCTTGTCATATTTTCTTATGGCATTGATTGCCATTTTATATACAGGTTCTAAGTTTTTGTTTATTTCATTCTTGTTTTCAAAATAATGTGCAATAGGTTCATTAAGCAAGTCGTATCCAATAATACAAGTTTCGCTTTTGTAATGTTTTGCTATGCGCGACCAAATTGAACAATACAGAGCCTGATCGTTTTTATTTTCAAACAACCAGGGATATCCATAACTGTCATCTATATTGTCGCCGGTTTGGCCTCCCGGTGCATCGTGCATGTCCAGAATAACATACAATCCTTCCATTTTACACCAACTTATCACTCTATCGAGCAATTCAAACCCTCTATTGGGATTATTGTATCCCATATAATCTTCAGCTGTGAATAGTTTATAATGAAAAGGAATACGAATAGAGTTCAACCCTGTCTTTTTTATGTAAGCTATGTCATGTCGGGTGATATAAGCCTCCTGAAATTGCTTCCAAAAACTATTTGTACGTTCAGCTCCAACGAGCTCTTTTAATGTCTGGTCTATTAATCTATAAGAATTGACATTGTCGAGAAGGAACATATATCCTTCAGGATTAAGCCAGTTACCTAAGTTTGTTCCTTTTATCTGGAAATTTGTACCATTCGGAGCTATAATATTTTGTCCGGAAATATTAAAAAAGCGAGTTTTGTTTCTTTCAGCTGCAATCCCATAAAATTGTATCAGCAAACACAATATTAAAATAGGATATTTTTTTAAATAGCATTTCTTTTTCATCTGTTCTGTGATTTGTTCATTATCGTGATTTTGATTATAACTGAATTGCAAATATAGAATGAAATGTTGCATTCTCCAAGTTTGATAGTGTCTAAAATACACAAAGATTATGTTTTATTTCTAACTTTGTTTATAGTTCTTTGATAATCAATTCACAACAAGAATAGTTAATAAACAAAAAAAACAATATTTATAGTTCAATATTATTAGATAGTGTATTATTTACAATATCTTTGTACTCGAATAAAAAGGACGGTAATTTATTATTTAAATCAAAGTCTTCTTCTTTTTTTGAATAAAATCACGAAATTATAATTATTTACACAATGGCTATTGAATCAGAATCAAATCCAAATCGAATAAGTCAAGAAGCATTTGAAAGAGAGTTTTTGCCGACTCTATCCGTCGATTGTGCAATTTTTGGTTACGATGATAATAATTTACGCGTGTTGGTACGAAGAGAGTATATCCCGTTGGATGGAGATGTGCATTTAGAGTGGAAACTTCCGGGAAACCATGTGAAACGTACAGAAACAATATATGATACTGCTGCACGTATTCTCAAGGAACAAACGGGACTTGAAAATATCTATGTAAAACAGTTTTCAGTTTTCAGTGATCCTGAAAGGCTAAAGCGAAATCTGGTTGACTATGAGTGGGTTCGCCCTCGAATTGTGGATGATAGAGTTGTTACTGTTGGTTTTTATTCACTATTGAATATGAATGACATTGATAACAGCATGCTTATTGAGGACGCGAATTGGATGAATGCTTATGAAGTAGAACGCCTAATGTTCGACCACAACGAAATCTTTGAGGAAGCATTTAAGAAGCTAAGAAACGACTTATTGCACGACCCATTAGTGTTTGAATTACTTCCGGAAAAATTTACGCTCACTCAAATGCAGAAGTTGTATGAAACTATTTTCAATACAAACTACGATAAACGAAATTATCGTAGAAAGATCAATAAAATGGAATACCTTATTCCGTTAGATGAGTTTCAAACAGGCGTGTCTCACAAGCCAGCCAGATTGTATAGTTTTAATCGTGATATTTACGAAGAAACCCGTACAGAGCGATTTGATTTCCGAATGTAATTTATATTGACAGTTTATCTTTACCTTTAATCGTATTACTGAGTTTCATGATAAAGATGTAGGTAATTGGCAAAAGTGACAACGCGTTAGCCCATATTAATGGGGCATCGCGTAGCATAATTCCGTATACCAGCCACATTGTAATACACACAACTACAATGCAATACATTACAAGCGAAATACTGTGCGTGTCTTTTGATTTGAAAACTTTGATTGCCTGAGGAAATTGATTTAACACTGATAGTACAGAAGCAAAAAAACCGACGGTTTCAACAGAGGTCATATATTTATTTTTTTATTTAGGATATTTTTTATCCAATCGGTTCATAAGTAAATCCAAATTCTTGCATTTCGCTTTTATCGTAAATATTTCTGCCATCAAGTACCAAAACGCCTTTCATTGATTTTTTTACAACACCCCAGCTTGGCATACGAAACTCTTTCCACTCTGTTACCAGCATCAGCGCATCGGCATCCAATACAGCATCGTATATATCGTTGGCAAAGTATATCTTAGATGAATCAGTCTGAATCAAATCAGCCATTTTTGAGTGAACGATTTGTTTTGCTTCATGCATTGCTACCGGATCAAAAGCACGCACTTTACAGCCAGCCTGAAGTAGTTTCTCAATTAGCACCAGCGATGGTGCTTCACGCATATCATCTGTGTTTGGTTTAAACGATAATCCCCAGATAGCAATGGTTTTACCTGCCAGATCTGATTTAAAGTGTTTTTCCAACTTGTGGAATAATACTTGTTTTTGGTAAGCATTTACGTTTTCAACGGCTTTAAGCACGCGTAAATCATATCCGTTTTTATCGGCAGTTTGAATTAAAGCCTTCACATCTTTTGGAAAACATGATCCGCCATAGCCACAGCCGGCATATAAGAATTTTCCTCCAATCCGTTGATCGGTACCTATTCCCTTACGCACCATATTAATGTCTGCTCCTACAAGTTCGCATAAATTGGCCATATCATTCATGAAACTTATACGTGTAGCCAACATTGCATTGGCAGCATATTTAGTCATTTCGGCCGAAAGTATATCCATGAAAATAACTCGGAAATTGTTCAGTAGAAATGGCCTGTAAAGCTTAGTAATTAATTCTTTTGCTTTTTCACTTTCAACACCCACCACCACTCTGTCCGGACTCATGAAATCTTTAATGGCATCTCCTTCTTTTAAAAATTCAGGGTTTGAAGCTACGTCGAAATCTATAGAAACACCGCGTTTATCTAATTCAGTTTGTATAGTTTGACGAACTAACGATGCCGTTCCAACCGGAACTGTGCTTTTAGTAA
This sequence comes from Paludibacter propionicigenes WB4, assembly GCF_000183135.1. Taxonomy (NCBI): domain Bacteria; kingdom Pseudomonadati; phylum Bacteroidota; class Bacteroidia; order Bacteroidales; family Paludibacteraceae; genus Paludibacter; species Paludibacter propionicigenes. Next base: position 311,488 of record NC_014734.1, read on the forward strand.
CGAGCAAAATATACTGCTGCATGTTTTGTCCAATAGTACGTGCTACTTCAAGCACGTATTGTAAATCTGCGCTACCATCAGCATCGGGCGGAGTGCCTACAGCGCTAAAAACAACCTGAATGTCGTTTAAAACAGATGTCAGATTTGTTGTAAAATGCAATCTTTCAGCTTTTACATTTCGCAAAACCATGTCTTCGAGGCCTGGTTCATAAATAGGAATGATACCCTTAATCAAATTGTTGATTTTGTTGGCATCAATATCAACACAAGTCACATCAACGCCCATTTCGGCGAAACAAGTTCCGGAAACCAAACCGACATAGCCGGTTCCAACGATAGCTATCTTCATTTAAAAAAATACTTATATTAATGCGGATACTGTGAATTATTCATTTATATACACAGATACTACTCTTCTGATTCCTTCTTCCAGCGAAATTTTTGGTTCCCAGCCTAAGCTTTTTAGTTTTGATACATCCATTAACTTCCGCGGAGTTCCATCAGGTTTTGTGCTATCCCAGATTATTTCACCAGAATAACCAACTGTTTTTTGAACAATTTTCGATAATTTTTTAATTGATAAATCTTCTCCACAGCCGGCATTAACGTGCGATGGGGTTGTGTCAGGAGCATCGTAATTCATTAGTAAAAATATGCTTGATGCAGCCATATCATCTACGTGTAAGAATTCACGCATCGGTGATCCTGTACCCCACAAAGTAATTGAGACTTTATTGTTCATGGATGATATTCCGTATTTCTCAAGTATCTTAAGTATTTCTTCATCGCCAAATGATCCGTTTATGCCTTCAATAGGTAGTTTGTTTAAGTCTGCACGCAGCTTGTCCCATGCATTTTCCATTAAACATTTTCCTAAATACATTTTTCTGATTAAAGCCGGCAAAACATGCGATTTCTCCAAATCATAATTGTCATTTTGCCCGTATAAATTGGTAGGCATAATGGAAATAAAGTTACAGCCATATTGAGCGTGATATGCCTCACACATTTTTATTCCTGCAATTTTGGCTATTGCATAAGGCTCATTGGTTGACTCTAGAATTCCTGTGAGTAATGCATCCTCGCGCATTGGCTGTTCAGCCATTCTGGGGTATATACAAGATGAACCCAAAAATAGAAGTTTCTTTACACCGTTCAGATAGCTTTGATGAATAACGTGATTTTGAATCATCAGGTTTTCATAAATGAATTGCGCTCGGTAGGTGTTATTGGCTACAATTCCACCAACTTTGGCAGCTGCCAGTACCACATATTCCGGCTTTTCCTGTGCAAAAAAGCTGGCAACAGATTCTTCGCTGAGTAAATTGAGTTGTTCCTTTGAGCGGGTAATTATATTGGAGAAACCATTACTTTCAAGATTTCGTTTTATTGCAGAGCCTACCATGCCGTTATGACCGGCAATGTATATCTTTGAATTTTTGTCCATGAAATTAAATTTAAAGAGACAAGTATTAACTTGTCTCTACTGTACTATGTTTTATTCAAAATAATTTAAAACTCTGAATCCACCGTCTTTCAGATAAGTTTCTTTTTTCATTAGCTTTACATCCGAAATCATCATATCTTCTACCAATGCTTTCAGATCATATTCAGGAGTCCAGTTTAATTTGGTTCGGGATTTAGTAGCATCGCCAATCAGCAAATCAACTTCGGTAGGGCGGAAATAATTAGCATCTACTTCAACTACCGGTTCTTTTACTGCTAAGATAGCATCTAAAAACTCGGCCCCTACAGTTTTTGTAAATACATCTTTATCAACACTGCCGATATACCCTTTTTCGTCGATACCTTCACCTTTAAATTCAATTTTAATACCGATTTCCGCAAAAGCCATCCGTACAAATTCTCTTACTTCAGTTGTTATTCCTGTTGCTATAACGTAATCGCTTGGCTCGTCTTGTTGTAAGATGAGGTACATAGCGCGTACATAATCTTTTGCATGCCCCCAGTCACGTTTTGATGATAGATTACCTAAGAACAGTTTATTTTGCATACCCATTGCTATACGAGCAGCTGCACGGGTTATCTTACGGGTTACGAAAGTTTCACCGCGTAAGGGAGATTCATGATTAAACAGAATTCCATTGCTAGCGTGAATATTATATGCTTCGCGATAGTTCACTGTAATCCAGTATGCATACATTTTTGCAACAGCATAAGGAGAGCGAGGGTAGAAGGGGGTTGTTTCTTTTTGAGGTACTTCCTGCACCAGTCCGTATAATTCTGAAGTAGAAGCCTGATAGATACGAGTCTTTTTAGTCAGATTAAGCAATCTTACAGCTTCGAGAATACGTAAAGTACCTATTCCATCTGCATTGGCTGTATATTCAGGTGTGTCAAAACTTACTTTTACATGGCTCATAGCTGCTAGATTGTAAATTTCATCAGGTTGAGTTTCCTGAATAATTCTTGTAAGGTTCATGGAATCTGTCATGTCTCCATAGTGCAAAACCAGATTTCGGTCATCCACGTGTGGATCCTGATACAAATGGTCAATACGATCAGTGTTGAAAAGTGAAGAACGACGTTTCAATCCATGTACGGTATAACCTTTTTTCAACAATAACTCGGCTAAGTAAGCGCCGTCTTGTCCTGTAATTCCTGTAATAAGAGCAACTTTTTTCATCTAAAATTCGGGTATTAATTAATTATTTCATTTAGCTGTTTAAATGAGTAACATAGACTAATTCTATTTTGTTCAGATTATATTTCGGTATCATCCTGATAGTAGTGGAAATATTTCTCGGCATCACCTTTTTTCTTCTTAGAGGTGTACCCGTAGCTAAACCCAAACAGATAAGCGTATTTATATAATTTATATTTAGTGTATTTGCTTTCATCATCCAGTACATCGTTTAAGACAGTGTATAATTGAGGTATATTGTCCAGCTTCAATTGAGCGCATAGTTTTTTAAAGAATGTCTTATTTGTTTTCCCGTTACGAACAACAAAAAGATTGACATCAGAATGTTGTGCTAATGAATAAGCATCTGTAACCATACCTATCGGGCTGGAGTCAACTATAATAAAGTCATATCGGGTGCGTAACTCTTCGAACATTTTACCTAATTTTTCGGAACGAATTAATTCTCCGGGATTAGGCGGAATTGATCCTGCAGGTAGAATGTCAAAATCAACTTTCGGTAATTTTAAAATGATCTCATCCAATGCGCATTGACCGACCAGATAATTGGTGACTCCAAGTGGGTGCACAATATTGAATCGTTGATTTACACTCGGCTTCCGAATATCCATATCCACCAAAATAGTTTTCTTACTGGCCATTGCATAAACGGAGGCCAGATTGATTGAAAAATATGTTTTACCATCTCCAGATTCGGTAGATGTGGTCATTACTATTATGTTAGTTTTACGCTGTACTATAAATTCTATACGCGTTCGAATAATTCTGAACATCTCGGTGTATGCAGATCGTGGATTTTTGGAAACAACCAGAGGATCGGTACTTTTTGTATGTCTGACAGCCCCAATAAGTGGGAAAACAGAATTCTTTTCTACGTCTTTGGTGGAGTGTACAGTATTATTTAGTAATTCAATTAATATTACAATAAAAGTTGGAATCAAAAGCCCAAATAGAAGAAATACCATTGTGGTTTTCGACCTTTTGTCGGAATTAGTAACTCCCACTATACGCGCTTTATCCAGAATGTCATTGTCCGGTGTATTTGATGCTTTGAGGATTTCAGATTCAGCACGTTTTTGCAAAAAGAAAGTGTAATAGTTGTCATCCATTTTGTATTTACGCTGGATAGCAATTTGTTCAAGCTCTTTTTCCGGCAATTCTTCAATTTGTTTGTTTACAACAGACAGGCGTTTATTGAAATCCGATTTCTCTATTTCAAGTGAAGCGCGCATGCTTTTTATTACTTCCAGGATAGTCAATTTGGAAGTTTCAATCTGTTTTGTAAACTTGGCATAGTACGGGTTTGCTTCTGTTAAGTCAGAGCGTTGATTGTACAAATCGTTTACTTGTTCGACAAGTTTCATTAACATCGGTTCGCTCAACCCCAAACTAGAAGGTGCAACAATTGCTCCATCTTCTAAATTGGTTTTTAAATATTTAGTCAAATAAGTAAGATAGTCTTCTCTTAGTTTAAGTTCTGCTTGCTGTCCATCATATTTTGTTGCTTTGCCCAATAAATCACTAGTATGACTTGATACGTCAACAATCTTATTGCTTTGTCGGAAATTAGTCATCTGACTCTCCGAGGTTGTCAGCGATTTTGATACACCTTTTAATTGCTCATCTATAAACTGGATAGTTTTATTTGCAGCATCGTTCTTTCTACTCAGATTATCAGCAAGAAAAGTTTCACAGAGTTTATTTATAAAGTCAATATCCCTGTCAGGTGTGTCACTCACGAAATTAATTCGTAAAACAGATGACCCTTCAGTTACATAGCTGGTGCTGAAGCGGGAAATAAAATCATTTACGAGAGATTCTTTGGTTCTGAATTTGAAATACATTTCTGTATTTCCCATATATTTATTTACATTATGTACAGTCAGGAAAAATAAATTATGCTGCAACGGACGTCCATATCTTCCATTTATCTGAAATTTACTAAACAAATTTTTGTCATCAACAGAAATTGTATAGGATCCGTTAGAGTGTAGTTTGATTTTGAAAAGTACCCCGTAAGCTTCAGGGGCAATATAATCTGTTTGAATGATTATAGGAGTTGTTTTGTATAAATTTCGGGTTTTAAAACTTCCTTTGGATATATAATCTACTTTTAAGAAAGGCAAACTATCCACAACCTTGCTGAATAAGTCGTTAGACCCCAACATAATAATTTGATTTTTTGCGTTTTTGTATCCCGATTGAATCCCAAATCCTTGCATTAGGGCCTGAGAGCTATTGGCGTTGGACGAGCGGTTTTCATCTATCAATACCCTTCCTTCAGTTTGAAAAGTTGGCAACCAAGACCTGTTTTCAATGTAGGCTAATCCCAATGAAAGAATAATCCCAATGACAAACAAGTACCAGTTGTTCAGGAAATAGGAAACCCATTCCATGATGTCAAAACCGGATTCCTCCTCACTATTAAATGGTTTTTCTAAATTAAACTTGTCCATCTGGTTGGTTCATTAAGTGAAACAAATGATTGTAAATTACTTTTTGTAGTTTAAAACTCCAAACAATAAGGATAATGAGAAATTGATAACGCTAAGTAAAGTCGCATAATTATTGACTTTATAGAAGCTCGAAGAATCTCTTTGTACGTAAATAATATCATTCGGGTAAATATAATAGTACTTAGAATCAATTAAACTTTTAGGGCGTATATCAAAATCCAGCACTTCGGTTCCTTTTTCAGATTCTCGAATAATCCTGACATGCTTTCTATCGCTGGTTTCGCTGAAATCTCCGGACATAGAGAGAGCCTGAAAAATAGTTAGTTTTTCTTTGTAAATAGGAAATATACCTGAGCCTGCATCGCCAAATATTGTGAAAGTTTTGTTTGCCAGACTGAGTTTGACAACCGCATCGGCCATGAGTTTTTTAAATCGGTTTTCTATAACAGTTGTTGCTTCATCTAGCGTTAGCCCAGCCACAGGAATGTGAGAAATAAAAGGTAAATCTATTGTGCCATCGGTGTAAACTCTGTACGAAATTTGATTTTGAGAAGAGTTTCCTCCGTTTGATCCAATGACCTTTGAGATTGTTTGATCAGAAGTTATTAAGCGGTATGTTATCTCGTCATTGACTTGAATCTTATAATTTTTATAACCGGATTTATCATATACAGGTAAGGCGCGGTCATTTTCCTGCAACAAACGCAATTTTTGATAATTGTAGCACGACGAAAGCGTGAACAATACCAAAACCAAAACCAGTATATTTTTTTTATTTCTCATGTTGCATTGAATCAGAATTTGACCGATATAGTATTTACAACGATTAAATTCTATTTAAAGCTTTTATAAACAAAGTAACCCAATGAATATGTTGTGATTATAGTGGATAAAGCTGCCCAAAATGTAGATACTCCGAAAAATTGTTGCTTCATTGGTTGAAGAAAAATCACATCGTCAGGCTCCAGATAATAAAACTCAGAATTGATTATACTGGCACTCCGAAGGTCAAAGCTTTTAATTTGATTGCCGTTTTCTGTTACACGCAAAATTCGGACTTTACTTCGATCTGCATAATAACTTAAATCGCCGGCCATGGCAAGTGCTTGATAAACATTTACTTTCTCTTTTGGGAATGGGAAACGACCAGATTTTCCGGAACCGATAATGCTGAAAGTACGACCTACCATTCTGACATCAACAGAGCTTTCAGAATCAACAGAATTGGCTTTGTGAATAGATTTTATTGCTTGTTCCAAACTCTCTTTTGTTTCTCGGATGGTTTTTCCTTTTACGCTTAAATCGCCTATTAATGGGAACTTTATATTGCCATCAGGCTTCACTAGGTAGGTGTATAAATCCATATTTTCTGATGATCCGGTCATCATTTGCATGCCGGTATTTCCGGCTCCATTAAATAATGTATTCGTTTTTTCGTCGGTGGAATAAACCTGAATAAACAAACGATCACCTTCTTTTAGCCGGTAGTCCTTGTAAGAAATGGTGTCTTTATAAGTTTGTACGTTGTTTTTGGGAGATTGTAAATAATTCAATTGGTGCGTTGTAATACACGAAGTTAGCTGTAGAGCCAACATCATGAAGAGTAAAATCCGGGTAAGCGATTTTCGCATCATTTAATTTGAATTGATAATTTTCAAGCAAAGATATACAAAATGTGTAAAATAACTGCAAAAATCTAAGAAAATGAAGACTGGCAATAAATTTATTTAGCGGGTTAAAACAAGTTATAGTTATGTTTTTAAATGAAGTTGATGACAAAATAATTAAACTTTGTTTATTGCATGTACGTTTGTTCTATTGAAATATGAAATTGGTACTTTAAGAAAAATCGATTAATTTTGTCGGGAATAAGCTTTGGAAGGATTTTTCTCATATCCAGATTAAGCTTGTTTTTATATAAAACTCCGAATAACATACCTAGAAAAAGAAAGATGCGAAAATTATATCAAAGCTTAATTTTACTGATGCTTTTTGTTTTGCTCGTTTCGTGTAGTGAACGACGCAAACAAGAGAAGCAAGCTGATGAGCGTTTAAAGCGAATCGAAACACTTATAAAAGCGAATTCGTTGAATGCGGCCAAAATCGAAATTGATAGTATTCATCTCCTGTATCCTCGGCTAGTGGATAAGCGACGTATAGCAGCTGCATTTGCAGATACAATTGCCTATATAGAAAGTACCCGAAATCTGGCGTATTGTGACAGCATTTTACCAATCAAACAGCGTGAGTCGGATTCTATTCAAAAAAACTTTCGTTTCGAAAAAGATTTAAAATATCAGGACGTAGGTAATTATATCTACAAAACCCAACAGACCGAAAGTAATATCAGCAGGACTTATCTGAAATCTTATGTAGATGAAAATGCTGACATTTATCTTGTTAGTAATTATTATGGCGCAAAAATAGAACAAACATCGCTGGAAGCTTCGGTTAATGATTTGTTTGCGCATACCGATACTCTTGAAATAACCAATCCTGCATATCATGGTTACAGTGATGGAGGTCTGCATTGGGAAACACTGACTTTTAAAAATAATGCCGATAAAGGTGTTGCGGCTTTTATTGCTCAAAATGCTACTTCCAAAATAAAAATAACCTTGTATGGCAAAAGAACGTATGTTTACAATTTAGCTGAAACCGATAAAAATGCAATTGTAGAAACTTATCATTTGTGGAAAGTAAAAAAGGATGTTGTTAATCTACAAAAGGAAGTGAAGAAGGCCAAAGCCATAATTGCCAGGATAAATAGTGATAAGCAAAATAAGTAATCTGAATAATCGATATAAACTAAGTTGAAAAAAATAATATGAAAAAAATATTTCAAATACTGTTAGTTGGCTTGCTGTTTAGTACAGTGGCTTTAGCACAAAAATCCGCTAATGTTGAAATAGTAGAGCTTAATGCTAAAAGTTTTAAGGAAAAAGTCTGGAATTTTGATAAAGATAAATCATTTAAACGAATTGGGAATCTGCCAATTATTCTTGATTTCCATGCTACTTGGTGTGGACCATGTAAAATACTGTCTCCGCATTTACAGCTTATACAAAATAAGTATAAAGGAAAACTTATAGTGTATAAGATTGATGTTGATAAAGACCCAGAGTTGGCTCAGCGCTTTAAAGTGAATGCTATGCCTACAATGATTTTTATCGGAATGAAAGATAAATATAAGCCTGAAGTAGGATACAGTGGAGATTATAGTGAGCTTGAAAAAATGGTGAAAACGAACTTGTCGTTGAATTAAATTCTATTTTGTCAGTGTCTCCAGAAATAATTCCATAAGTCTTGATACTGCAAAATTATCTAACTCACTTATTGGAATTTGTTTTAGCTCTGATAATCCTGTGGGCAATTCGGCTAAACTGATTGTAATAAACTGCGCATATATAACCCGATGACTCAGAACATGTTTCATCGGGTTTGATATTTTTGAAATGGTTATATTGTTGACTTTTTCAAATAGAGAATTGCTAAATTGATTGTCGATCAGTTCTTTGTCAGTCAGTAAATGATTTGATTCAATCAGTGGAAACTCCCATAAGTTTTGCCACACATCTTTCTGCGTTCGCTTTTGGATAAATGTATTTCCTTGATATTCAATAAACAAATAGTTGAAGTATCTGCTCGTTACTTTTGTTTTTTGAGATTTTATTGGCAAGTTGTTTATATTGTTGTTTTGTAAAGATTTACAAAAAGTATTCAAAGGACACTTCACACAATCCGGTAGACCTGGTGTACATTGCAAAGCTCCAAATTCCATTATAGCCTGATTATGCAGCCCCGGCTGTTGAGTTGGTAGTAAGTTTTGCGCCAATTCGGCAAATTCTTTCTGACCGGAGCCTGTATCAATGGGTGTTTCTATTCCAAACAAACGAGATAAAACCCTATACACATTTCCATCTACAACGGCATATGGCTGATTGTAGGCGAATGAGCAAATAGCTGCGGCCGTATAAACTCCAATTCCGGCTAGTTTAAGGATGTCAGCGTGTAGTTTCGGAAACTCACCCTCAAAGTCCGAAACAATTTTCTTGGCTGCTTTGTGTAAATTTCTTGCTCGGGTGTAATATCCTAATCCTTGCCAATACTTAAGCACCTCATCTTCATCAGCTACGGCAAGTGTTTTTACCGTAGGAAATCGTTCTATAAATCGCAGATAGTAACTCATTCCCTGATTTACACGTGTTTGCTGTAATATAATTTCGGATATCCATATTTTATAGGGATCAGTAATCTCTCGCCATGGTAAATCACGTTTATTTTCTATGTACCATTTGGTTAGTATGTTGGATATTTGAGATAAAGCGTCTGTAGTATTATTCATTTTTGTAAATTATGTATAAAAATACCCTTTTATTGGTATTGCTGATAGAATTAATTATTCTGAACTTTGCCGGCAAAGGTAAGGGGTTGTATTCAACACTCAAAATGGAAATTATTAAAACCGTCCAAATTTTAATTCTATGATTTGTTAGTATTCTTAAATTGGGAGGATAACTGACTTTGAAAATGTATTGTTGACATTAATGAACTATACTGATGGGGCACTTATTTTGATTCGAATTATGAATTATTATGCACTTCTAACCCGATTCGAAATCATTTCATTTAATTAGTGACACTTTCGATTTATAACATTTTAGCTGTTGTTCTTCTTTAATGCCTGGACATTGAAGAATGCTATATTCGGAAATCAAATAGGGTGAAACAAGTATTTGATTTAAAGGATTGTAAATGTCGTGGAATAAGTCTCTGAGATCTCAAAACTGTTTCTGATACAATATTAATAGGCAGTGAATATAATATTGTATAGAGGGAATTTAGGTTTGCTCATGATAAAGAAATTACAGATTAAAAAAGGGCTGTCTAAATAAAAAAAATCGCTGTTTAGGAGAAAAAAAAGACTGCAATTGTTTTTTAATCAGAATAAAAGCAATATATTTGCAGTCCGTTTGAATAAAAAAAAGGAAATATCATTATTAACTAACTTATAAAAAATTACTGAAATGACTAAGGCAGACATCGTAAATGAAATTGCTAAAAATACAGGTATTGACAAGGTTACTGTATTGACAACTGTTGAAGCTTTTATGGAAACTGTAAAAGACTCACTATCTAAAAATGAAAACGTGTATTTAAGAGGTTTTGGTAGCTTTGTTATCAAACAACGTGCTGAAAAAACTGCCCGTAATATCTCAAAAAATACTACAATCATTATTCCAGCTCACAACATTCCTTCATTCAAACCTGCTAAAACTTTCGTGAGCGTAGTAAAATAATTTTTTTTATACATATAACTAATTCAATTTAAGATGCCAAGCGGTAAAAAAAGAAAACGACATAAAATGTCGACTCACAAGAGGAAAAAAAGACTAAGAAAGAACAGACACAAAAAGAAATAAGTCTTAATGGTCTTTAGTGATAAAGTCCAAGAAAACAAACTTATAAGCGTAAATCTTGGCTTTAAGTTTGTTTTTTTTTAAAACAACTTAATCAAAAATAATAAAAAGTGAATAGCGAACTAGTAGTAGATGTAAAGACATCCGAAATTTCTATTGCGCTGCTCGAGGACAAACGCCTTGTAGAACTTAACCAGGAGGGACGTGAAGAACAGTTCGCCGTGGGAAATATCTACTTGGGAAGGGTAAAAAAAATAATGCCCGGTTTAAATGCAGCCTTTGTGGACGTAGGTTACGACAAAGACGCTTTTCTACATTATCTTGATTTAGGTTCCAATTTCAACACCCTTACACAATTTACAACGCAGGCGTTGAGCGACCGTAAAAAAACGCCTGCCATTCAAAAAACAAAACTGCAACCGGAAATTGAGAAGAACGGTTCAATTAATGACATTTTAAAACCGGGACAGGATATATTGGTACAAGTTACCAAAGAGCCTATCTCTACTAAAGGTCCAAGATTGACTGCGGAAATATCTATTGCAGGCAGATTTTTAGTTCTGATTCCGTTTGCCGACAAAGTGTCGGTATCTCAGAAGATAAAAACAGAAGAAGAACGACAAAGACTCAAACAGCTGATTCAAAGCATTAAACCCAAAGGTTTTGGTGTTATTGTACGAACGGTTGCAGAGGAAAAAAAAGTAGCTGAACTCGATAATGAGTTGAAGATTTTGGTAAAACGCTGGGAAGAAGCTGTAATCAAAACACAACAAACAAAAGGAGTTTCGCTGATTTTAGAAGAATTAGGTCGCACGGTAGGAATAATTAGAGATTTATTCAGCCCAAGTTTTAAGCATATTCATATCAACGATCAGGCAGTTTTTGCAGAAGTACGGGATTATGTCAATCTGATAGCTCCCGATCGTAAAGATATTGTTAAGCTGTATCAGGATGAATTGCCTATTTATGATAGTTTTGGTATAACCAAGCAAATTAAATCAGCTTTTGGTAAAACCGTATCGTTTAAAAATGGCGCGTATCTGATAATTGAGCACACTGAAGCCCTGCATGTGGTTGACGTTAACAGCGGAAACCGATCAAAAGCGGGTAACGGACAAGAAGACAATGCCCTTGATGTGAATTTAGCTGCAGCCGACGAAATAGCCCGTCAACTTCGCTTGCGCGATATGGGAGGCATTATCGTGGTTGACTTTATTGATATGCATGAGACAGAGAACCGTCAGAAATTATTCGACAGAATGCGTGAGAACATGGCCAATGACAGAGCCAAGCACAATATTCTACCATTGAGTAAATTCGGGTTATTGCAGATGACGCGACAAAGAGTTCGCCCGGTTATACATATTGATATTGAAGAAACTTGTCCGACGTGTTTCGGACATGGTAAAACTAAACCATCGATCTTGTTTACAGATCAGTTGGAGAGTAAAATAGATTATTTAGTAAACAAATTATTAATTAAAGAATTCACATTGCATATCCACCCCTACGTAGATGCCTATATCTCTAAAGGTTTATTCTCGATGAAGTGGCAATGGAAACGTAAATTTGGAAAAGGTTGTAAGGTAATAGCTGCTCAAAAACTAGGCTTCTTACAATACAAATTTTACGACAAAAAGGGAAATGAAATTGACCTACAAGAAGAAATAGAAAAAATATCGTAACTATTCAATACTAAATCAGGCTAACCGAAATGGTTAGCCTGATTTTTTTGTATGTGTGTAGCAGTCTGATTCGAAATAAAAATGGCTGTCAGGATTTCCTGACAGCCATTCAATTATATAAAGGATAGAATTAAGCTTCTGGAGCTACTTCAGGAGTAGTTTCAGCTGCTGCAGGTGCATCGGCAGCTTTTGCTTTCTTTTCTTTCTTAGCAGCCTTTTCAGCAGCTAAATCCATTTTGTCTTTCAAGTCAGACAAAGACTGGATATCACCCAGTGTAGTTTTTTCAGCAGCAGGAGTTGCTGAAGCTACAACAGTTTCTTCTTTCTTAGCACGTTTTGGAGCAGCTTTTTTAGCAGGAGCTTCTACAGCTGTTGCAGTAGATTCACCTTTTTCTGCACGTTTAGCATCTTCATGAATGCGGCTGTGTGAAAGAATGATACGTTTAGCATCTTTGTTGAATTCAATAACTTTGAAAGCTAATTTTTCATCAACCTGAGCTTGTGATCCGTCTTCTTTTACCAAGTGTTTTGGAGTAGCAAAACCTTCAACACCATAAGGCAATGAAATTACAGAACCTTTGTCTAACATTTCAACGATAACACCTTCGTGAACGCTGTCAACGGTAAACATAGTTTCCAAAACATCCCATGGGTTTTCTTCCAATTGTTTGTGGCCTAAGCTCAAACGACGGTTTGCTTTGTCGATTTCAAGAACCTGAACATCAATTTCGGCACCTATTTGAGTAAATTCAGATGGGTGTTTTACTTTTTTAGTCCATGAAAGATCTGAAATGTGAATCAATCCATCAACGCCTTCTTCGATTTCAACAAAAACACCGAAGTTAGTGAAGTTACGAACTTTAGCTACATGTTTAGTTCCAAGAGCGTAGCGAGTTTCGATATTATCCCAAGGATCAGATTTTAGTTGTTTGATACCTAAAGACATTTTGCGTTCGTCACGATCTAAAGTAAGAATTACTGTTTCTACTTCGTCTCCAACTTTCAAGAAGTCCTGAGCAGAGCGTAAGTGTTGTGACCAGCTCATTTCAGAAACGTGGATTAAACCTTCAACACCGGCAGCAATTTCAACAAATGCACCATAGTCGGCCATAACCACTACTTTACCTTTTACTTTGTCGCCAACTTTAAGATCTGCACTCAAAGCATCCCATGGGTGAGCAGAAAGTTGTTTCAAGCCCAAAGCGATACGTTTTTTCTCATCATCGAAGTCAAGAATAACAACGTTGAGTTTTTGATCCAATGTAACGATTTCTTCAGGGTGAGAAACACGTCCCCATGAAAGGTCGGTGATGTGGATTAAACCGTCTACGCCGCCAAGGTCAATGAATACTCCGTAAGAAGTGATATTCTTAACAGTTCCTTCAAGAACCTGACCTTTTTGAAGTTTACCGATAATTTCTTTTTTCTGTAATTCAAGTTCAGCTTCGATAAGAGCTTTGTGAGATACAACAACGTTTTTAAATTCGTGGTTGATTTTGATAACCTTGAATTCCATTGTTTTATTTACAAATACATCGTAGTCGCGGATTGGTTTCACGTCGATTTGTGATCCTGGCAAGAATGCTTCGATTCCGAATACGTCTACGATCATACCACCTTTGGTGCGGCATTTTACGAAACCTTTTACGATTTCTTGTGATTCCAAAGCTGCATTTACACGATCCCATGAGCGGGTTGCACGAGCTTGTTTGTGAGAAAGGATTAATTGTCCTTTTTTGTCTTCCTGGCTTTCGATGTAAACTTCTACTTTGTCGCCAACGGCTAAATCAGGGTTGTAGCGGAATTCGCTCATTGGCACAACGCCATCTGATTTGTAACCTACGTTTACAACTACTTCGCGTTTGTTGATTAAAATAACTGTACCTTCAACAACCTCTTTGTCTTTGATAGCATTCAGAGTATTGTCGTAAATTTTTTCTAAATCTTCTTTAGCCGAGTCGGTTAATGTGATTCCTTTTTCGTAAGCATCCCAGTCAAAATCACCTGCTGGTACGGGTGCAGGAGCTTTTACTTTAGCTGTTGGTGCTTCTTCGATAACTTCTACTACAGGAGCTTCTTCCGCTGCAGCAGGAGTTTCTACAACTGCTTGTGTTTCTTCAATTACTGTTTCTTCCACTGTTGGAATTACTTCCTCAGTGATGTTTTTGTTTTCTTCCATTTCTGAAAATTGTTTTTGTTACTAATAAATAGTAGGTTAGACATTATGTTGACTGTGAAAATACAGGGCGCAAAGATACAAAAAGATAATCATAACACAAAAGAAAATGCATCAAAATAATTGATGCATTTCCCTTAGGTATTAAGCTGATATTATCTCGGTTTCTCCGACTCACTCACTTTGCGAAGTGGATCAGAGAAATTTACTGTCTTTAGTCTATATCTTTGATGGATAGATGCTTATTTCTTTGGCTTGTGTTTCAAAGCGCTTTTGATGGCTTCTTCTGCCAGCGGTTCCATAACTTTATAGCCTTCTACAGTGCAATGAACGCCGTCATAGGTAAGTTCCTTTTTTAATCCATGACGTTCATCGGCCATTGGAGTGAAATAATCCAGGTATGTGAAACCTTTTCTTTCGCAGTAACTTTTTATCCAGGCGTTAAGTGTAACGATTTTTTCGGCAGGTTCCATGCCCGGTTTCCACGGATAGTCAAACGCAGGAAGTACTGATGATAATACAACGCGTATTCCATTATCATTTGCCAGTTCGGCCATAGAGGCTAAATTGTCTTCAATCATTTCGAGAGTTGATGGTCCGGTGTTTCCTGCAATATCGTTGGTTCCGGCAAGTATTACCACCACTTTGGGCTGTAGTGCAATTACGTCCTGACGAAATCTAACAAGCATTTGTGGAGTAGTTTGTCCGCTTATACCACGGTTTATGTACGGGTTTTTCGTGAAAAAATCAGGACGAGCTTCTTTCCAGCCCTGTGTAATGGAATTGCCCATAAAAACTACACGCTTTTCTTTTTTAGAAGGAGCACCCAGTAATGCATTTTCAGCGCGAAAGCGGTTTAAATTAGGCCAATCCTGAGCTTGAAGCTCCATACCGGAGAATAATAGTGTCCCCATAAAAAGGCATTTGATTAGAAAGGTTGATTTCATTTGTTTCTTAATTTAATGTTGTTTTCAGACTTCAAATGTAGCGAAAAAAACTAATAATGCTGTGGCTTTTACAAAAAAAGAGCCAACCTTTTACGGTTAGCTCTTTGAAAAAACATGTTTTGATTTTGAACTTAGTAAATTTGTTCGCCAAGTGCGATCTTCAGTTTTAAGAAATTAATAGAGTATTCAATTTTTGTTTTTAGTAATGCCAGTTTGCTTTCTGCCACAGCCGTTGAGCTGTCGAGCAAATCAAGATTGGTAATAACTCCGGCTTTAAAGTTGGTGTCTGCTAATGAATAAGCTTGTTCTGCTTGCTCAAGTTGTAATTCGGATTGGTTGACTTTTTTTAATGCCGTTTCAGTATTCGATTTACTTTCAATTACCTCGTTTATAATAGCTCTTCGGGTCAGTTCGGTGTCTTGTAGGTTACTTTTAATCTCGGACTGCGCCTGAATTCTGTTATATTTTGTACGATTGGCATCGAAAATCGGTACCTTCAGTCCAATTCCAACAACATAATTCAATTTACCTACATCCTGATATTTGTTATTGAAGTACCCGTTTTTAATGCCGCCTGTACCGTTGAAATTTAAGGTTGGATTGTTTTGTGCATTTACAATTTTCAGATGTGTATCAGTCAATATGTTCTTCTGACGGGCAATTTTCATCTCACTTCTGTGATTGATGGCAAAGTTGTACAACGAGTCATTCGCAGCTATAATTTGAGGGCTAAGCAGACTTTTCTTCACTGTAAGTTTAGTGTCTTGCTGTTTCCCCAAAAATGAGTTTAGTTGGCTCAGTTGAATTTGCAGAGTGTTTAATAAATCGGTTTTCTGATTCTCAATTGTAGAGATTCGAACTTTCGTAGTCAGAATCTCATAATTTGTAGCCGACCCGGTAGCAGCCTTTTTTTGAACAAACTGCAAATGGACATTCAACGTGTTTAGTTCTTCTTCTTTGATTTTCAGAGCTTCCTGAACAAAAACTATGGAGTAGTAGTTTCCAACCAGCATACCTGAAAGTTTTTGCTTCAGTTGATCTACCGATAATCCGACCAATTCTTTATTTTGTTTTGCGAAGGCTATGTTTTTATCGGTTTTACCAAAGTCGTAAATAGTCTGACTTATATTTATTGCGGCAGAATAACTGTCGGGTGGATACAAGTGAAATGACCCCAAACCTGGCATCGTCAGTGATGTGGTTGGTCCAAGAAGTGCAAAAGAGCCAGCCAGATTTACATCGGGCAGGTAGGCGGTTTTAGCCAATCCTATTCTGGCATCTGACGATTCAATGTCTGATTGAGCCTTCTTTATTGAAGGATAGTTGTATATCACTTCGTTGAGAATCTGAGATAAACTCAATGAATCTCCTGAAATTTTACTTGCACTTTGTCCGTGGGCAACTAATGCCGGAAGCAGAAGTAAAATTACTGTTAGTTTAATTATTGATTTCATGTGAAAATAATTGTTTTTTAAAAGTCACATGGAACTTGCATGGCAGATTTTCATTTTTCTTTCATGAAACTCATAGTTCATGCCTGTTTCATTTTATACGTGTTTGTTTGTAAAATGCTTAATTCTAGTAGTCTATTCCATCATTGCTACATGTTCACTTTCTATAGGTGCTGAACCTTTCTTTTTGGATTTGAGCAATAAGATAGGAATGAAACCAAGTATGGAGATAAACGCCGCAATCAGAAAGTCGTCGTTAATGCCCTGTATGTAGGCTTGCGAACTTACGTTCGACATTAATAGGCTCTGACCTTGTTTTAGCGCAGTGCTAAATGAGCCTCCGCCATGTTGCTGAATGTAATAAGCCATGTTCTTTGTAATGGTCTTAAACGATTCTGAACCAGACAGCACCGAGCCTCCATACATTTGGGCATGAAAGTTTACACGGGCAGTCAAAATTGTAGATAACAGCGCCACACCAAGACTACCTCCGATTTGACGAATGGTATTCATAATTCCCGAAGCCTGCGCCATTTTCTCACGTGGAATAGTAAGCAAAGACAAAGTGCTCAATGGTGTAAAAATCAGCCCCATGCCTAATCCTCTAAGATACAGTGATGTCATGATGTAATCATGTTCGGTGAACAACGACAATTCTGAATTAAGGAAGAAACTTACAACCAATAGACCTACTCCGGCAATGATTGGCACTTTGGGATTTACTTTATCTGAGAACCAACCTGAAATAGGGGAGAAGAGTCCCTGAATTATACCTACCGGTAGAAAAACGGCTCCCGACTGCAAGGCCGTATATCCCAGCGAATTTTGTAAGAAAAGCGGCAGTAAAAATGTGCTACCGAACATTCCGATACTAAATACAAACATCAGCAAATTACTCATAGCAAAGTTGCGGTCTTTCAACAGACGCAAATCAAGCAACGGGTACTTTGTTGTAAGTTCGCGGGTTAAGAATACTGTAAATGCTATTCCTGAAATTGCAAAACAGGCCAGAATGTAAGGAGCGGTCCAACCTGCTGAATTTGTTTGTGCATTTCCCTCTGACAGTGCATAAAGTAATACAGGCAAGAAAATGATGACGGATATAAAACCTATATAATCGAACTTACGGGCATTCTTGCTTACAAATTCACGCTGTATAAGTATGGTAAACAGAAGAGCCAGAATTCCTACAGGAACATTTACGTCAAAGATTAATTGCCACGAGAAATTATCTACCAGATAACCTCCGATAAGCGGTCCGAAAGAAACGGATGCTGCCGCGGCAATTGCCCAGAACCCGAGCGCCACACCACGTTGTTTAAGCGGAAATTCGCGGGTAATAATGGCCATACCAAGTGGTTGAACAGTTCCTGCACCAATTCCCTGAATAACGCGTGAAATTATCAGTGTACTTTCGTCATTAGACAAACCGCAGAGCAAAGAACCTAAAGTAAAGAGAAATAATCCCCAAAAATAAACTCTTTTGTACCCGAATTTGTCGGCCAGCCATCCTGAAGTCGGAAGCATTGCTGCCATTGAAAGCATGTAAGCTGTGATCACCCATTGTATGGTCGATAACCCTACTCCGAATGATGACATGATTTTAGGTAAGCTTACATTCACAATGGTGCTGTCTAATACCACCATAAATGTCCCCACCATGATGTTGGCTAATACAAACCACTTGTATGTAGGGCTTTTCGGGTGATATATAGAGCTATTGCTTCTGAGTTTACGGCGTAGTCTATGTGTATTTGATATTTTACGCATTCTTATTTTATGATTTTAACTACAGCTGACATGCCGGTTAAAAGTTTAAACGATGAAAGTTGTTTTTGACCTTCAGTTCCATCAATTGAAATTTTTATAGCAACACGTTGGGTAACTTTAGTAAAGTTGCCTGATGCATTATTGGGTGGAATTAATGAAAATTGAGAAGCTGTAGTTGAGCCTACTGTAAATACTTTTCCTGTAAATACGACGTCAGGATAGGTGTCCAATGTAAACTTGGCCTTTTGTCCTACGTGCAATGTTTCCATTTTTGTTTCTTCCAGATAGACCAGAATCCAGAACTTGCTATTGTTGTTTATGGTGTAGATAGATTGACTTGGTTGAGCAATATCACCTGCCAGTAACCAACGTTTTGCAACAACACCGCTTACCGGAGCGTAAAGGCGAGTATTGCTCAATTGAGTTGAGATTACACCAATCTGAGCTTGTGCACTGGCAATGGCTGTTTCGGCACTCTTGATTTGTGTTTTAGAAACAAGTAACTGAGCTTTAGCAGCATCTAGTTGTGCTTGTGCTGTTTCCTGTGTTTTTAAAGAATGTTCGTATTGTTCTTTGGTGGTGACACCTCCCGAATATTGCGCTTTTGAGCGGGCAAAGTCTTCTTTTGCTTTCTCAAGTGCAATTTCAAGCACC
Source organism: Paludibacter propionicigenes WB4 (assembly GCF_000183135.1). Taxonomy (NCBI): domain Bacteria; kingdom Pseudomonadati; phylum Bacteroidota; class Bacteroidia; order Bacteroidales; family Paludibacteraceae; genus Paludibacter; species Paludibacter propionicigenes. The sequence goes on from NC_014734.1 coordinate 330,712, forward strand.
TTAATGTTCTTCTGGTCAAATTGATATTTGGCTTCAGTTTGTACTTTATTGGCTTCAGTTTGTACTTTTGAAGCTAAAACCTGTTGTTTCTGAGCCAGCAGATCTACGCTGTCAATTTCGGCCAGCAATTGTCCTTCCTTCACCGAATCACCTTCTTCAACGTATTGTTTGCTTATACGACCCATGATTTTCGGACTAACCGAAACATTGTCTGATGCTACCACAGCATCATCAGTCTTAATATAGCTAGCATAATCTATGTACCAATAGATTGAACCAATAACCACCAGTAAAATAACCGCACCCAGCGGAATGTAAATTTTCCAGTCTTTTTTCTTTTTCATATACCTAAATTTGATTTTAATTGTATTAATATATTATTTTATTTTACAGCAAGATGAGTCGGTTTTATTATCAACAAAAATTTCCATGAGGATTTCTTTTAAATGTTGCGATGCTTGTGCTAGAATTTTTATTTTTTCTTCATCAAGTAGTTCCAGTCTCACTCTCATTTCCTGACTTATTTCTTGCTTTATGACATTGAAATCTTCAGTGCCTTTTGGGGTTACCTGCACATAGACCAGTCGACGGTCTTTCGGATCGAAAAGGCGTTCCACCATTTCTTCCAGAATCAGTTTGTCAACTAAGGCAGTAATATGTGGTTTTGGCATCGATAGCTTACAACCAATTTCTGACATTGATAATTTGCCATGTCGTGTTAGAATACCCAATACGTATAGAGATCCGGGGTTAAGATTTGTTTTAGATCGGATGGATCTTGTAAAACTCTTTGTTAGAAGTGGATGTATCGAAATTAAGTTTTCAATAACTGAATCAATTGAAATAATATTATCCGGCATTTTGTTTTGTTTTGATAATGGTTACAAAAGTATAACTATTTTCTGGATGTAATTGTTCACTTTGCAATGTTTAACGTAAATGTAACATTTATCAATAGACAAAATTACAGATTATGAACATATTCTAACAAGTAAAAATCGATGAACGAAGGATTATCGCCTTTGAATTATGAAAATAGCAAGTCAGAGTAAATATAAAAACAAACTTTTAGAAACTCTAATTTTAAACTTTCAGAAAAACAGCGTCATTAAAGATGCAGATTTATCCGAATCGTATCGAAATAAATCAACCTCACGGTGTTTCTCCGAAAAATAAGTTAGAAACATTTCATTTTTTTCTATCTTTGCAACTCAAAATTTAAAAACCATTTGTAAGGTTCAAAAAACGTATGATTAAAGTAACATTCCCCGACGGTTCGGTTCGCGAATTTGCCAAAGGCATAACCGGACTGCAACTAGCTGAAAGTATCAGCTCCCGACTGGCACAAGAAGTGCTTGCTATCACAGTAAATGATGAAATTTGGGACTTAACCCGCCCTATCGAAACCGATGCAGCCATTAAATTGCATAAATGGGATGATGAAGAAGCCAAGCATGCATTTTGGCATTCATCTGCTCACCTTATGGCCGAAGCCCTTCAGGAATTGTATCCGGGCATTAAGTTCGGTATTGGTCCGGCTATCGAAAACGGTTTCTACTACGATGTAGATCCGGGTGAAGTTTCCATTAAAGAAGGTGATTTACCTGTCATTGAAGCTAAAATGCTGGAACTAGCCCAGCGTAAAGAGGCTATTGTTCGTAGCGATATTAGTAAAGCTGATGCACTGAAACGCTTTGGTGATATTGGCGAAGTATATAAAACAGAAATGATTGAAGCGTTGGAAGACGGCAAAATTACACTCTATACACAAGGTAATTTTACAGATCTTTGTCGTGGACCTCACTTACCGAATACAGGCGATATTAAAGCTATCAAGGTGCTTAGCGTAGCAGGTGCTTACTGGCGTGGTGACGAAAAACGTAAGATGTTGACTCGTTTGTACGGTATTACTTTCCCAAAAAAGAAAATGCTCGATGAGTATTTGGTTTTGTTGGAAGAAGCTAAGAAACGTGACCACCGTAAGATTGGTAAAGAGCTGGAATTGTTTATGTTCTCCGAAATGGTTGGCAAGGGGCTTCCCATGTGGTTACCACGTGGAACAGCGTTGCGCTTGCGTTTGGAAGATTTCTTAAAGAAGATCCAACGCCGTTTCGATTACCAACAGGTAATGACTCCGCATATCGGAAACAAACAACTGTATGTGACTTCCGGTCACTATGCGAAATACGGAAAAGATTCATTCCAACCGATACATACACCCGAAGAAGGTGAAGAATACCTGTTGAAACCAATGAACTGTCCGCATCACTGCGAAATTTATAAATTCAAACCTCGTTCTTACAAAGAATTACCTGTTCGCTTGGCCGAATTTGGTACGGTTTATCGCTATGAACAAAGCGGTGAGCTACACGGACTGACTCGTGTACGAAGCTTTACACAGGATGATGCGCATATCTTCTGTCGTCCCGATCAGGTGAAAGATGAGTTCTTGAAAGTAATGGATATTATCTTTATTATTTTCAATGCATTGGAGTTTGAAAACTTTGAAGCTCAGATTTCGTTACGCGATCCAAATAACCGCGAAAAATACATAGGTTCAGACGAGAACTGGGAAAAAGCCGAACAATCCATTATTGAGGCTTGTGCCGAAAAAGGATTGAAAGCCCGTGTTGAAACCGGCGAAGCTGCTTTTTACGGTCCGAAACTTGACTTTATGGTTCGCGATGCCATCGGACGTAAGTGGCAGCTGGGAACTATTCAGGTGGATTATAACCTGCCCGAACGTTTCGAACTGGAATATACCGGCGAAGATAATCAGAAACATCGTCCGGTAATGATTCACCGTGCACCGTTTGGCTCTATGGAACGTTTTGTGGCTGTACTGATAGAACATACTGCCGGGAAATTCCCGTTGTGGTTGACTCCTGATCAGGTAGTGATATTGCCAATCAGCGAAAAATTCAACGATTATGCATTCCAAATTGCGAAGGAAATGAACGCTCAGGATATTCGTGTGCAGGTGGATGATCGTAACGAAAAGATTGGTCGTAAAATCCGTGATAACGAATTGAAACGTATCCCTTATATGTTGATTGTAGGCGAAAAAGAAGCTGAAAATGGGGAAGTGTCAGTACGCCGTCAGGGTGAAGGTGACAAAGGAACCATGAAGGTAGCCGATTTCTCTAAACTTATACTTGATGAAGTGGATAGCTTGGTGAATCAATACAATAAATAATGCACAATTCGTAATGCATAATTCATAATAAAAAAACGCGAACTGAATTTAATTCGGCTCGCGTTTTTAGTATATGTGTGTTGGATTTACTTTCCTCCTAAAATACCACCAAGTGTTGATTTTATTTTATTGGCAGTTGAATCTTTAACTCCAAATGATGTTTTGTTTAATTTGTCTTTGGCTACTTTAGTAAGCGTGTCCTTAACGGCTGTGTAAACCGATTTAATTATCGAGTCTTCTTTTTTTACGGTAGCAACTGTGTCTTTCACTGCAATTTTTACGGTGTCTTTCGCAACTACAGCTTTTTTAGTCGTAGTTTTTGCTTTAGCTGTTGTGGTTTTTCCTTTAGCCTTTGTGGCAGTAGTAGTTGTTTTTACTGTCTTTTTTGTAGGAGTTGCAGCTAATGCGCTTTCGGCAAAAATGGTTGCAGATAAGCACACCATCATTAAAACAAAGAGTCTTTTCATTATTCTATTCGTTAATTTGTTACAGACAATCTACATGCTGATTGCCATTTTATTTTTTTTGCATATCGGTACCAGCATGCGTATACCGTCATTACTTAGCCAGGTCAATTCGCTTAACCTAAAATTTGTTTTGTGCAAAAATATGAAAAAATTGTTTTAGTTGGTTCTATTTGTTTAATTAGTGATAAAATATTCTTGCAGAATAATCTCAAACAGTTTTATTGTTATTGGAAGTTCGGCCTTAATGTTACCAAAAAAAAGTGCGAACCACATACAGTTGGTTCGCACTTTATACAGAAACTGAGTTAAGGTATTATTTTTTCTGTGACTTGATACTGCAACCTATAGCAACGGTTGTGCTTTGGGCAATGGGTTTGTTTGTAAGCAAGGCATCAACAGCTGCTTCTACATATTTTTGACTTACATCAGCAGGGTTAGAATAGTTATTATCTATAGCCCCAATGTATCTTACGATATTTTTTCCGTTTTCTTTATTCAGCACAAATACGTGCGGAGTTTTTGTAGCTCCAAATAATGGATAGATTTTCTGACCATCGTCAAATAAATACGGGAATGTAAATCCTTTTTCTTTGGCTCGTACCTGCATCGCTTCAAAACTGTCTGATGGTTCTGCTTTCGGATCGTTTGGATTAATAGCAATCACCGGATAACCCAAGTGTGCATACTTTTTATTCAGGGCTATTATTCTGTCTTCATACGCTTTAGCATACGGACAATGATTGCAGGTAAATACGACAATAAATCCTTTGGCTGAAGTGTAGTTAGCTAGTGATACTGTTTTGTTATCAATGTTTTTTAATTTGAAGTCTGCGGCACTATCACCGATTTTATATCCTTTTTCTGCCGCAACTTTTGTCTGACCGGCCATGAGTAGTAACGAAAATATAATTAATCCTATCTTTTTCATATTGTTTGTTGTTTTATAAGTATTTGTTAATGATTTGTTCCAGTTCTTTTTTGTTTAATTGACTTTCAATAAATTCTAATTTCTTTCCATTTTTGTAGAATACGGTTGCCGGAATGGCACCACTCCAGCTTTTATCAATAGCCGGTATCCATTCGTTCATACGCTTGTTGTCGTCGAGCAGATAGACATCCGCATCAATTTTGTTTTTAATCAGAAAGGGTCGTACAAGCGTTTTTGCATCCTTTGCCATGTCCAGACTTATCAGTATCATTTTGAAATGCTGATTACTGCGGTTTGCTTTATTTACTTCCATAAATTCCGGTAACTCCAATACACAAGGCCTACACCATGTAGCCCAGAAATTGACCACATACAGTTTGTCATCGTTCTTATTCAGAACTTTTTCTAAGTCCTCAAAGCGGACAATCTTTACCTGATATCCGCTACTTACCTTTTGTTGAGCAAAACCGTCAAGCGTAATTATTGTCAGTAAAACAATGATATAGTATTTCATGTTGTTTTTCTTTCTCAAACATACAGTTTCAACTGTTTGTTTGCTTACAACGATAGATAATAACCTTTACCGACGGTATTTTAAGTACAATTTGGAATTTTGGCTGCAAAATTTGCTTTTGTTTGTTTAATGCAGTCGGAATAAAATAAGTAAGCGGAATAATATAATGTCGTATTATTAAAAGATAATGGAACGCTGATTTTGCTGATTGAGCGGACTTGCCTGCGGCAGGCAGGTAAAAACGGATGATAATTAAACGGATTTAAACCTGATTTTAGTAATGCAAGCATGACATATAAGAGGTTAAACTATTGAAAATCATCTCGACTTGTCGAGATTAAAATCCGTATTAAAATCCGCTATATCAGCGTTTATCCGCGCCTGCCTGCGGTAGGCAGGTTCTAATCTTTTCCCATTTCTATATTTACTTATACGACATTATATTTATCTAAGAACTTAGTTCAAGAGAGGGATAGTGCTATAGTTCTTTTGCCAAAGTAAGTAATTTAGTGGTGGTGCTATGGTTGCGGGCAGTGGCGAAAATCTTTAGTTTCTTTTCGAAAAATAAGTTGGTTAGTTTGGTGTTGCCATATCCTGAAGCACAATATACGTATATGACTTTATCTCCGAAAGAGAATTCATCAGGAGTATAATCTGCCGGAATAATGTTTTTCAAAAGGCTTTGATCTGGTTTTGCCTGCAGAAAAATATAATAGCTATTTTCGGGATTTTTCTCCGGGGCTGAACTAAACTCATTGTTTGTCAGTATTTCTTCAAGCTCTTTTACCGTAATAATCACTACCTGAACATCAAATCCGAAAGTGGAGAGAATTTGTTTTGATATCTTGTTTGAAAGCCTGATAGAATCAGTTTTATTTGCCCTGAAAATAATATTCCCACTCTGAATATAGCTTTGTACATTCTCAAAGCCCATTTCGGTAAACATTAGACGCAATGCATCCATTTTGATTTTTTTATGCCCTCCCACGTTTATCCCGCGCAGCATAGAAATGTATGTAGTCATTTGGTTTATAAGTGTATTATCTTGTTAAACGTTTTTCATCATCAAAACAATTGATAATGAAATATGTTTTTACACTACCGAATAAATTGAAGCTGTTTACTAAGAGAAATCTTATAATGGATTGATTCATGTTACAATTTGTAATCTGTAAAGAATAATTCATTTTTTTTCTGCTTGAACTTGCTTTTAGGCTAAAAATGTGCGGTTTATTCGGGATTTTTTACGAACTTTGTACCCCAAATATACATATAAAAATTTGAATGAAGACAAACAATGAAAAATGGCAGGGAAATTCGAAAGGTAATTCGAATTCAGGTGCCGGCCGTGATGGTAAACCGTTTGAGAAACGCGATGTGAAATCGATATTGAAAGGCTCTCGTGGAGCAGCAAAATTTAGTTCCGAAAGACCGAATCGTGATGATAACAGGACATCAGGAACATCGGATTACAATAAGAGAGAAGATAACCGCCCTGCATTTGGCGAAAAGAAATCATTTTTCAGCAGTGGTGGAAACGACAGACCAGCTTATGGCGAACGCAAACCATACGAAAACCGCGAAGGTGGTCGCCCTTCATTCGGAGAAAAAAAATCCTTCAGAAGCAGTGGTGATGACCGACCTGCCTACGGTGAACGTAAACCCTATGAAAACCGTGAAGGTGGAAGACCACGATTTACAACTAACAAAAAGCCATGGGAAACAGGAAACTCTACAGGAGAGCGTAAACCTTGGGGCGATAAACCTGCTTACGGTGATCGTAAACCGGGCTTTGGTGGACCTAAAAAACCCTGGGAGAACCGTGATAGTAAACCAAAACCGTGGGAAGACCGTCTTGACAGCAATGGAGAAAAAACATACGGAAGAAGTTATAACAGACCTTCGGAAGATGAACCACGTACAGGCAAATTGAGTTTCAAAAAGCCGGGTGAAGGTCAGAAATCAGAATTCATAGAAACTCGTTATGATAATAAAAAGGATGGAGTTACATTCCGCAAGCCTTACCGCAAAGCCGATGATAGCTACGATCCAAACTCTAAATACAGTAATAAGAAACAACTGGAATTTAAGAAAACAGTTGTTGACCTTACAAAACCTATCCGCTTAAATAAATTCCTGGCTAATGCAGGAATCTGTTCACGCCGTGAGGCTGATGAATATATCCAGGCTGGAGTAATTTCGGTAAATGGCGAAATTGTAACTGAAATGGGTGTTAAGGTTTTACTCACCGATAAGGTTATGTTCCACGAACAAACTGTACGCTCTGAACGTAAGGTGTATTTATTGCTCAATAAGCCGAAAGACTGTGTTACTACTTCGGAAGATACACATGATCGCTTGACAGTGCTTGATTTAGTGAAAAATGCTTGTAGCGAGCGTATTTATCCTGTGGGTAGACTGGATAGAAACACCACCGGAGTTTTATTGCTGACTAATGATGGCGATTTGGCTTCAAAATTGACTCATCCAAAATACGATAAGAAGAAGATCTATCATGCAACGCTGGACAAACCGCTTGAAAAAGCTGATTTTGAAACTATTTTGGCCGGAGTTCCGCTTGATGATGTAAACATAGCTGCCGATGCACTTGAATTTGTGAAAGAAGGCGATTTGAAACAAGTAGGTATTGAAATTCACTCCGGACAGAACCGTGTAGTTCGTCGTATTTTCGAAAAGCTTGGATATAAAATCATTCGTCTGGATCGCGTATACTTTGCCGGTCTGACTAAAAAACAACTTCCACGTGGAAAATATCGTTTCCTTAGCGAAAGAGAAGTAAGCATGCTTAAAATGGGTGCTCACGAGTAGTCAACGATATATTTCGTATTAGAATAAAGAAAAATCCTCTGCAACTTTTGCAGAGGATTTTTTGTTATAGAACAATAACCTGTATAAACCATATATTATTAGGAATTTGTCTTCAGATATACGTATGAAAAAAATTGTTATAGCCGGAGGAACAGGATTTATAGGAACTTATATTGCCGAACGTTTTCAGAAAGCGGGGTATAATGTGCAGATAGTGTCACGAAATCCTGAACATATTTCATGGAATCCTATTGGGTTGACAGAGGCTTTAGAAGGTGCTGAGGCAGTTATTAATCTTGCAGGTAAATCAATCAGTTGTTTATACACTGAGGAGAATAGAAAAGCGATTATCGAATCGCGTATAAATACCACACTTTGGTTGGGTAATGCGTTACTGGCCTGCATAAAACCGCCGAAGGTTTGGATTAATGCCAGTGCTACCGGAATCTACAAACCATCATTCGATCATTTGATGACGGAGGAAGAAACTGAATCCGGAAATGATTTTCTGGCCGAAGTAGTGAAACATTGGGAAAAGACATTTTTCGCGTTTCAGTTGTCTGATACACGCCAGATAGCTCTGCGTACCTCTGTTGTGTTAGGCAAGGGTGGGGGAGCATTACAACCGCTTGTAACCCTTACCCGCTTGTGGTTAGGCGGAAAACAGGGTGATGGAAGGCAAATCATGAGTTGGATTCATGAGGAAGATTATTTTCAGATATTACAGTTTCTGATAGCTAGCAAAAATATGCATGGAGTGATAAACTGTACTTCACCTCAACCGATCCCTAATCGGGGGTTTATGGAGCAGATACGGAATTGTCTTCGTGTACCCATTGGAATCTCTGCACCCGAGTTTGCAGTGAAAATAGGAGCCAGGCTCCGAGGCATTGAACCCGATCTGGTTCTCAATAGTGTCAATGTGTACCCCAAAAGGCTTTTGGACGAAGGTTTCCGGTTTGCATATCCTGACGTTGCTAAGGCGCTGAAAGATTTGCTAAAGTAATAAAAGAAGACCCCTGATAATAATTTATCAGGGGTCTTTTTATAAGAAATGTAGATTAGAAGGTTGGTCTGCCGCCTCCGAAGCCACCGGCTCCACCACCGAATCCACCAGCTGGACGTCCTCCACCCATGCCACCAGGACCTCCGAAACGTTGGAAATCTGCTCCTCCAGGTCCACGTTGATTACCGTTTCCTCCGAAATCAGCAATTTTGTAAGAGAAGCTTACAATAAAGTAAGACGGAAGTGTGTTGAATTTACTGTAGGTGATATAGTTATCGCCAACTGTTTGTCTGAAATTCAATTGTTGGTGAAGAATGTCATTTATTTTGAATGCAACTACACCTTTATTGTTTTTAAATACAGTTTTATCAAATGTAGCATTCCAGATTAATTGTTTTTGGTCTGCTGTTGCATAACCTTGCAACGTTGAATAATTCAAATCTGTACCAATGTTGATATTGTAAGGTAAGTGCAACGTTAAGTTTCCTGAAGCTGTCCAGTCCTTAGTTACTTGTGTGCCTGTATTCAAATTGTTCTTGGTATTTGAGTACCTGAAATTTCCTCTTGCTCCGATTTCCAATATTGTACCAGTATAGGTCAATGAAAGCATTTCGCCTGCACTATAAGCTTTGGTGTCGCTCAAATCACCCAGAATTAAATTGTCTGTGCTAATAGCCTGAGAATTTAAATGTTTAGAATAGCCATAGCGTTGATTTAAACCGAACGAAGTGTTAGTCATAAAGTGCAATGTTTTTGCTAAAATCGGCGTGTTAAACATTACCATTCCCATGATATTAAATGGCATTGAACCGGAGTTGACTGCTTGAGAATATTGTTTTCCGGTGTTGTCATATATACTATTGGTTACAAGCGCATCTTTTGTGGCCTGAAGATTTATGGCTGTGTTGAATGACGAGAATGTCGCGTCATTGAAAGCTGAGTACATAATTCTTAAATTGTGGCTGAAAGAAGGGTTCAGATTGGGATTACCTACTGTTTCGTTCATTATGTTTGAATTATTCTTAACCGGTTGCATCTGATCTATACTTGGCTGAGAAGTTCTTCCCTGATAGTCGGCACGTAAGAAAGTCTTTTTTGTGAAATTGTATTGAAGACGTGCGGTAGGAGCAAAGTTAACTACAGATAATGTAGGTACATCGCGTAGTGTTCCATCACCATAAACTGTATTACTTACCGTTTGCGAAGGCTCTACTCTACCTCCAAAGGTAACATTCCATAGTTTTTCTACGTGCTTGTAGTTCAATTCCAATGATTCTGTATAAAACTGATTGTCGAAGCTATTGCTGTAGATACTGTCTTTAAGCGTGTAATCGCTTGAAAATGGATCTTTCCTGAATTGATTTTTTTCAGAAGTACTGTTAGACAGACTAGCAGATGCAATTGTTTGCAATAAGTTCTTTTCGTTCCAGAGTGGTTCAACAAATGATACATTTAAGTTGAAATTATAACGATCTGAAGTATTCTTAGTGTATTGATTTACTTGCGTAAGTACATTCGCTGTTGTTTTGTTCGATGAGTTGTAACTTTCATTATTACTTGAAGATAAAGAAGATCTGAAATTAACATTCAACGTACGTCCTTTTTTGGATTGCATCTTGCGGTTATAAATAATGTTCAAACCTGCATTGATAGAAGTTCCGTTACCTGTATTGGCCGAATTACCCACAGTAGTAGTGTCATTGCCGGTAAGGTAAGTATAATCACTTGTACTGTTTGAGAATGAGCGATTGTAACGAATACTTGGCTGGAGAACGATAGTAGTAAGACTATCCGGTTTCCATTCACTTTCCAGTCTTAAATTGGCTGCATAGTTCTCCGGAGTAGAATTATTAAATGAATGATTCGTGAAAGTTGAACCTGAAAGGTAGCTGGTGGTGTTATTTTCAGTAATCGACTCGTTGGTAGAGTGATTAAATGAAGCATCTCCACCTAATTTAAATTTTGGACTTAAAGTTGTGTTATTATTCATTCCAAAGTTTTGAGTTTGAGTAAGCCCACCGGATGGACCACCCAATCCGCCTCTGGAGAGTCCGCTACGGCTTGTGTTAGTGTTGTTGGCACCTCCAAGTACAGCAGTTTGCGAATCGCCGTTCATAATACTTATCATAGCGTTAGCATCGTATCGTGCACCGTCGTTTATGTCTAAACCTCCACCTCCGGTAACGCTACCGAATACACCTTTTCTTCTATTGGTTTTAGTGGTTAAGTTGATGATACGTTCTGTGTCATTATCTTCAAAACCTGTCATCAATGCTACATCCGATTTCTGATCTAATACCTGAATTTTTTCAATCATATCGGCTGTCAGGTTCTTGGTAACAGTTTCTACATCTCCATCGAAAAATTTCTTACCATCCACACGGATTTTAGTGATAGATTGTCCGTTTACGGTAATCTTACCATCACTTCCTACCTGCACTCCCGGTAATTTTTTCAATAAATCTTCTACCACGGCGTTTTCTACGGTTTTAAATGCTGTAGCATTGTATTCCATGGTGTCACCTTTTACCACCATTTGGGCTGCGGTACCTTTAACTTCTACTTCTTTAAGCAAGTGAGAATCTTCTCCCAGTTGAATGTTTTTCAGAATGATATCTTTATTTGCCATTGTTACATTTTGACGGCTACTTACATAACCAATCATACTGACAATAAGTGTATAATTTCCGGGTTTTACTTTGCTTAGCATAAAACTCCCGTTGCCGTTTGTCTGAGTGCCTTGTACCAATGCCGAATCAGGAAGATGTAATAATCTTACTGCGCATAATTCTAAAGGCAACGCGTTTTTCGAGTCAAATACCATTGACTGGATGCTGTGCTGGGCAAATCCCAACAGGTTGGTTGAAACAATAACGATAATAATTAATAATAACTTTTTCATAAACGAATTGTATAAATGAATAATCCTTAAAAAACAATTTTCTTTCAATAATTATGATACTATGAATAAAAAGCATCAACAACATACTTGTATCCTTTTTTCATTCGTTTTATTGGACGAAAGTAAAACAGAAAGGTTTAATGGTTATGATTATTTTTTTAGTAATGTTGAGAAAGATATGCTAATAAAAGGCAATAATTACTACAATAAAAGCTGTTTTATTTAGAAAAGCCCGGATTCTTGACCACATAAATGCCTGAATAGGTTATAATATTAAATAATAGACATTTACGTGTTGTCGGTCTTTGGTGTTTAAGTCAGAGAGTTCAGTTTGTCTTTCAGAGACTTTGAAAAATTGCGCGAAACAGGTATTTCCGTATCCGTGTGTTTGAGTACCAGCCTCAATCCTTGAGAGTTTCCTTTGACATGAATGATTTTGTCCACATTAATCAGAAAAGCTCTGTGACACTTTACTACCGACGGGTGTGGTTCCAGTTGCGATTCTGTTCGTTTCAGGGTGGAGCGCAGCAGCATGCTCTTCGGCGCTTTGTCTTTTGTGTAAAAGATTTCGATATAATTACCGCTCGATTCGATATACAATAGTTGCGAGAGTTCAATATCAAGTCGGTCTTTTTCATTATCAGAAAGCAGGCTTACTATTTCGTTCCCCGCAATTTCGTCTTTCGGGTGTAACTGGGTGTTAAAGTCTTGCGCCGATTTCAGGTTTTCAGTCAGTAGTCGGTTTTGCTGAATTACCGTTATCAATACTATGGGGGTAATGCCTATAGCCACTGTATAGCACTGAAATGCCAGAAACATATTGAAACCCCACGACCCGTTAATCCACGAGGCATAAAGGGAATTTCCCAACCCTATCGTAAAAAGGACACATACCTGCCAGATTATTTGTTTTAGCACAGTCCACTCTTTCTTTTCAAACCAGTCTTTGAAAAAAATTCTGCTGACGATAGTGTCGAAAATCAATGTTACCAATGTAACCAATCCATATCCGGACCCGATAATAATTTTGCTACCCTTGTAGTCCGAAAAACCGAAGGGCTGAAAAACAATCATAAACAATGCGATGAATATACTAAGGGGAATGGCATACTTCCAGCTTTTGTGCACTCTGGGGTAGGGTTGGTTCAGATATTCTTTGAGCATGGCGAGGTTTAAAATTTTCAGCTTGTTTTTTCAGCATGCAAAGATACTTATATTTTGATTAACGAAAGCAGAAATGCATGAACAGTCCGAGAATTAATGTAAAATACAAATACGCTTTAATGTACAGATCTTCTGTCGTATCCTCAAAAATATTCCCTTTTTAAAGGGACGAGCGAAGCGTTGGGAATCTGAATATAATAAAATCCCCGATACTATTTTCTTATCCCACGCTGTTTTTTGTATCATTATTTTCAATATCTTTGTGTCATTAAAACAAATGGATGTTTAGTTCTTCAATTAAATCGGATTTGGTATTGTAAACAGTCTGTATCGCTTATACAGATTGTCCTTTCGTTAGTTCCCCGGTAAGTTCTTTTCCGGGGCAATTTCCTATTATATAAACTTTAATTTAATTTGCATACAATGCCGAAGGCGTTGATATGTCTTTGCGTGTATGCCACAATACATTAAAACCATGAATAACGAAAATAAAACCATTCACGAATTTGATTTGAATATTATTTATGACTATTTTTCAGACACAGAACGTCAGGGACCCGGAAATGCTGATTTAACGCTCAAGGCATTAAGTTTTATAAATGGTCTTTCGCAGCAATCCAAAATTGCCGATATCGGTTGCGGAACCGGTGGTCAGACAATGGTGCTTGCTCAAAATACGCCGAGTAAAATTATCGGTATAGAATTATGGCCGGATTTTATCAGTCAACTGAATGAAAATGCCCAAAAGAATAATTTTCAACACAGAGTAACGGGCGTTGTTGGCAATATGGATAATCTTCCGTTTGACGATGAAGAACTTGATTTGATTTGGTGTGAGGGTGCGATTTATAATATCGGATTTGAATGCGGATTAAAAGAGTGGCGGAAATTCTTAAAACGGGGCGGTTATATCGCTATGACTGAAAACACCTGGTTTACTTCAGAACGACCTGACGAAATCGGGGGTTTTTGGCAGAATGCTTATCCGGAGATTGATACAATTTCGAACAAGGTTGCTCAAATGGAAAATGCAGGTTATCTTCCTATAGCTACTTTTGTTGTGCCAGAACTGACCTGGACGGATTATTATACAGCACAGGCATTGCGACAAGAATCTTTTTTGAAAAAGCATGCAGGTAATAAAACTGCGGAAGAATTTGTTGGATACCAGCGGTATGAAGCTCAACTATACGATAAGTATAAGGAGTACTACGGTTATGTGTTCTATATTGGAAAGAAAATGTAGGTTATAATCTCCTTCAATTTCAATTTACTAAACAAAACTCCCCGATACGCATCAGCATATCGGGGAGTTTCTAATCTTAAAGTTCCCTTTAGGAGGGGATTTAGGGGTTATCTTATTTTGCCATTTCAATAGCTACAGCCACTTGTACAGTAGCTCCAACCATTGGGTTGTTACCCATACCCAGGAATCCCATCATTTCCACGTGAGCCGGAACTGAAGAAGAACCTGCGAACTGAGCATCGCCGTGCATACGTCCCATAGTATCGGTCATACCGTAAGAAGCAGGACCTGCACCCATATTATCAGGGTGAAGGGTACGTCCGGTACCACCACCTGAAGCAACAGAGAAATATTTGCGACCGTTTTCGATACATTCTTTTTTGTATGTACCGGCAACAGGGTGTTGGAAACGTGTTGGGTTAGTAGAGTTACCGGTAATCGATACGTCAACACCTTCGGCACGCATGATAGCCACACCTTCGCGAACGTCGTCAGCACCGTAGCATTTTACAGCAGCGCGAGGTCCGTCAGAGTATGATTTAGTTTTCACTACGTTCAATTCGCCTGTAGCGTAATCGAAGTCAGTTTGAACATAGGTAAATCCGTTGATACGAGAGATAATCATAGCAGCGTCTTTTCCAAGTCCGTTAAGGATAACGCGCAATGGCTCCTGACGTACTTTGTTAGCTGATTGAGCAATACCGATAGCACCTTCGGCAGCAGCAAATGATTCGTGTCCGGCAAGGAAAGCAAAACACTTAGTTTCGTTGCGAAGTAACATAGCAGCCAGGTTACCGTGACCAAGACCTACTTTGCGGTCTTCGGCTACTGAACCCGGGATACAGAATGCCTGCAAACCGATACCGATAGCTTCGGCAGCTTCAGCAGCAGTTTTACAACCTTTTTTGATGGCGATAGCTGAACCTACCACGTAAGCCCATTTTGCGTTTTCGAACGCGATATTTTGGATGCCTTCGCAGATTGCATAAGGATCGATGTTTTTAGCAGCACAAATTGCTTTGGCTTCGTCGATATCTTTGATACCGTATGTATTAAGAGCCGCATTGACTTTGTCTATACGACGGTCATAACTTTCAAATAGTGGCATAATATTTAATTGATAATTGATAATTAATAATTGATAATTAAAACTTGTATCTGAATTATTCTTTCGATTGTTTGATTATTGAAGTCAGTAGTTTGATTAATTCTACACAATCATTATTAATACTAATATATTGATTTTCGTCCAAATAATCAGTTTCATGTAATAAGTCAAGCCAATATTCTGTTTCACTGGCTTCTTTGAGTGAAATTTGCATTTTGGCAATAAAGTCCTTTTTACTTTGACCTTGAATTGCTTCTTTTACATTTGCACCTATACTTGTTCCTGAACGTAATAATTGTTTTGAAAGAATATATTCTTTTTTGTCTGATAAAAGATACTGATATAAACGAATAATTCTGATAGCAAATGCTTTGCTTTTATTTACAACAACATTCTCTTTCATAATTATTCATTATTCATTATCAATTATTCATTATTCGTGACGTGGATCGATATATTTCGCAGCGTTATCAAAACGACCGTATTTGCTGGTCGATTTTTTCAATGCTTCGTTTGCATCAACTCCTTTTTTGATTAAATCCAACATTGGACCTACACGTACGAATTCGTATCCGCAAGCTTCTCCGTCTTCGTCTAATGCCATACGGCTGATATAACCTTCAGCCAACTCAAGGTAACGAACACCTTTTACTTTTGTACCAAATGTAGTACCTACTTGCGAGCGCAAACCTTTGCCCAAATCTTCCAAACCTGCACCGATTGGCAGACCACCTTCAGAGAAAGCAGATTGTGTACGTCCGTACACGATTTGAAGGAATAATTCACGCATTGCTACGTTGATTGCATCACATACCAGGTCAGTATTTAATGCTTCAAGGATAGTTTTTCCCGGCAGAATTTCAGCAGCCATTGCAGCTGAGTGAGTCATACCCGAGCAACCGATTGTTTCAACTAAAGCCTCTTCGATAATACCATCTTTAACGTTCAAAGTCAGTTTACATGCGCCTTGTTGTGGTGCACACCAACCCACACCGTGAGTTAAACCTGAAATGTCTTTTATTTCTTTCGATTTTACCCATTTGCCTTCTTCAGGTATGGGAGCTGGTCCATGATTTGGGCCTTTTTTTACAACACACATGTGTTCTACTTCGTGCGAATAAATCATACTTTTCTTGTTTAGTTAATATATTGATTGAATAAAAATTTCTTTAATTGAAACCGAGCGCAAAAGTACGTTTTTTTTATTGTTTTGCAATGGAGTACTATACTCAAAATGCGTATAATTTTGAACATTTTTCCGTATATTTTGTTAAGCGCATAAAAGTATTAATTTTGCACAACTAACTTTATATTTTAAATACGGAATATGCTTAGTTTTCATCGAATTAATAATGTTTCTGATTTGTTGTTCAGTAATTTGTTCAACTTGTATGCGCTGGCTTTCCCCACTGCCGAACGCCGCACATGGGCAGGACTTGAATATGAGCTGAATTACGAAAAGCGATTCTTTGCCCAGGCAATTCTCAGGGATGAAAAGTTTGTGGGACTGCTTAACTACTGGACGTTTGACAGGTTCTTCTATATAGAACATTTTGCAGTGTCACCTACCATGAGGGATCAGCACATTGGTACTGAGGCGCTCAAAATGTTTAAAGAGCAAACCAAATTGCCTGTTGTTTTTGAGGTTGAAATGCCTGTTGATACTACGGCTATCCGACGCATACAGTTTTATGAACGACTAGGCTTTAGTGTTATATCGCATAATTATGCTCAGCCACCGTATGAAGGCGATGATTTTCTGATTCCGATGCAATTAATGTGTAACGACAAACATTTTGCTGAAACACATTTTGGTCTTATAAAGGAAACACTTTACGATAAAGTATATCATTATAAAGAAGATAGACCCCTAACCCCTAAAGAGGAACTGGAGAGTTCTTAACTTCTGAAAGGGATTAAAGTTAGTATTGTTTTCTTTACTATTTTCTGTTCTCTATTTTGCCTGTTTTGTGGTGTTATATTTTAAATGAATTAATACTTGCATAGTTCCCTTTTAGGGTTAGCGTTGCTTCATTTCGTCATAAACTTCCAAGCCAACCACGCTATTCCCCCTATTCCAATCGTCAGCGCTTTTTCATCTATCTGAAAATTGGGATTGTGCAATCCTCCCGTGTTGGCATTTATTTCGCCTTTTACACCGAATCTGAAAAAGCAACAAGGATATTGCTGGGTGAAAAAACCGAAGTCTTCCGATGTCATTCGTGTTTCAAGTGTTCTGACATTGTTCTCACCAATCCATTCTCCTGCAAATTTACGTGCCTCCGAAGTTATTTTTTCGTCGTTTACTACACTGGGGTAGCCATCAGGCATGTTTATTTCAACGTCGCATCCATAGGCATTACAGGTTTCTTTGATTATTCTGCGGATATGTTCTTTTGCCTCTTTGCGCCATTTTTCGTCGAAAGTGCGCAGCGTGCCCGAAATGAGGACTTCGTTAGGGATAACATTGGTAGCCCCATCGGCTATCAGTTTTCCAAAGGTGAGTACCATGGGTGTAAGCGGATGACAGAGTCTGCTACTGACTTGCTGTAGTGAAACTATGATCTGCGAAGCTGCCAGTACAGTATCATTGCACAGATGCGGTAATGCTCCATGTCCGCCCTTGCCAGTAATTTTTAGGTGAATTTCGTCGGCAGAAGCCATTATTTTTCCTGGCAGAAAGCCCATTGTACCGGTAGGGAAATCAACAGAAATATGCTGAGCCAGTATTAATTCAGGTTTTATATCATCAAATAATCCATCTTCGAGCATAAGTCGGGCACCTCCGGGTGCTTTTTCTTCGCCCGGCTGGAAAATGAGTAATATTGTTCCTTCGAAATTATTTTTTAATTGTTGCAGAATTTTTGCAGCTCCCAGCAAACAAGTAGTGTGAGCATCGTGTCCGCAGGCATGCATAACATTTTCTACTGTTGATTTCCAGGGAATATCCACTGCTTCGCAAACAGGCAATGCATCCATGTCGGCTCGCAAGGCAATTACTTTTTTATGTGGATTTGCTCCTTCTATTTTTCCCAGAATGCCATTTCCACCTATACCTGCGCGAAACGGAATACCCATATCGGTTAATTCAGCCTGAATGAATTTGGATGTTTCAAATTCCTGAAACGAAAGCTCTGGGTGTGCATGCAGGTGGCGATAGCAATTTATAGCATAGTTATTGTAGTCTGCTGTGAGTTGCTCTATGGTTGATTTCATACGCTTTTTAGTTTGTCCGACAAAGGTAGCCATTTTTTGTGAGCTGTCCGGATTAATTTTCAGAGAGAAGATCATGAATAAATCACTCTGTCTTATCTGAGAAACGGTATTAATTTGTTGATTGTATTGGTTCAATACAATTCTTAACTAAAATTAAACAGATATATTAATTTTTTCGGAAGAATGAGCTACATTTTTTATATTTTTGCATGTCTCAACGAAAAATGGATTTATTTTTTAAAATATTAATAATTTAGAATTATGAAGAAGTATAGTCTTTTCTTGGTGTGTTTAGTATTCTCAGTTGTAGCAATGGCTCAAAAACCGGTTGCAACTTTCAGCGAAAAAGTTTTTGATTTCGGTAAAATAAACGAAAAAGATGGTAGTGTTACACACGTGTTCGAGTTTACAAATAAGGGTAATTCTCCTTTGGTAGTTAGTCGTGTGCAGACTTCATGTGGTTGTACCACTCCATCGTGGACTAAAGAACCTGTAGAACCGGGCAAAAAAGGCAGTATAACTGTAACATTTGATGTTAGAAACAAAACTATTTTTGAAAAACAAATAATGGTGTATACAAACGATACAGCGGAGCCTATTATGTTGGTTATAAAAGGTGAGGTTATTCCTGTTTCGAAACAAGCTGAAGCCGCATCAAAGAAATAGTTCTTGCTATTTTGACAGTAGAATCCTTGCTTTTAGAAAGTTATGAGAAAATATAGTTTGTTGTTGATTGGTCTTCTTTTTTCCGTATTGGTAATGTCTCAGAAAGCAAGTATTGCTTTTGACGTGAAGTCGCATGATTTTGGGAAAATTAAGGAGGAAGATGGTAAAGTAACTTATATTTTTAGTTTCGTAAATAACGGAAAAGGACCTTTGGTTGTTAGCAGGGTTCAGTCTTCTTGCGGCTGTACAACACCTGTTTGGACTAAAACACCTGTTGAACCGGGCAAAAAGGGTACAATTACGGTAACCTATAATCCGCTCGGACGTCCCGGTAAGTTCTTTAAACCTGTATCAGTGTATAGTAATGCAACTGATGAACTGGTAAATTTGTCAATACAGGGTGAGGTCATTCCGAGGCAATCAGGTGAAGATTCAACATATCCGGTAAACATCGGAGGTTTAGGATTGAAAGCCAAGGTGGTGTCGATCGGAAATGTGGAAAGGGGCAGGATGCAAACGCGCGTGTTGGGAATTCAAAATACGAGTAAAGCATCTCTGAGACCAACAATTGAAAATCTTCCGGGATATCTGTCGGCTACTGTTTTGCCCGAGGTGTTGAATCCGGGTGAAGAAGGCAAAATTACGTTTACGCTCAACTCAAAAAACTGTAACCAATGGGGTCCTTTGTCTGACGATGTTTACCTAAGCCTGAACGGTGTCCGTAGATTTACTGATGATACAAGAATACTCGTAGTTGCTAATATCCTAGAAGATTTCAGTAAACTGACTTTGGAGCAACGACGGAAATCTCCCGTAATTGAGTTGCCTGAAAGAGAAATTGACCTAGGAACTTTGAGGGAAGGCTCTAAAAGGACCGGAAAACTCAAACTACTAAACAAAGGCTTAAGTACACTTGAAATCAGAAGAATTATAAACAATAATAAAGAGCTGTCGATCAAAACTTCAAAGAATAGTGTGGCTGTCAATAAAAAGACAGATATAGTAATAGGTCTCAACACCCGAAATCTGAGTGAAGCGGAGTATAAGAAATCTTTCACCATACAAACTAACGATCCTGAAAATGCATTTCTGATTGTAGTGGTAAGTTGGAAAGTTCAGAAGTAAGAAAAAAGAGAATAAAATTAAATACAATTTTAAATTTAAAAAGCCAGGATTTGTTTGCAACTTCTTGGCTTTTTAAGTCTGTGATAATATGCATTATAAAAATAATGATCATCCTGAGAATGATCCTTTGTACAAAGGATTAAGCGTGAATGAAGGTGTGCAGTCTGCACCTATGGTCAACCCCTATAAGCAACCATCAAGAAAACGACGCCAGTTTACTGCTGCAGAGTTTGTGGCTGGTATTCTGGAGGGTAATATCAGTATGTTGAGTCAGGCGGTAACGTTGGTAGAAAGTTCGTTACCGGAGCATCAGCTTATAGCGCAGGAAGTGATAGAAAAATGTCTTCCTTATGCAGGCAATGCTGTTCGTCTTGGTATTACCGGCGTTCCGGGAGCAGGTAAGAGTACTTTTATCGAAGCACTGGGAATGCATTTAGTGAGAAATAAGCATAAACTGGCCGTGTTGGCTATCGATCCCAGTAGTGAACGTTCCAAAGGGAGTATATTGGGCGATAAAACCCGTATGGAAGAGCTTTCAGTAGCTAAGAATGCATTTATACGTCCTTCTCCTTCGGCAGGTTCATTGGGCGGCGTAGCCCGTAAAACGCGAGAAAGTATTATTCTGTGTGAAGCAGCCGGTTTTGATACCATTTTTGTAGAAACGGTGGGAGTAGGGCAATCGGAAACATCGGTACATTCAATGGTCGATTTCTTTTTGCTGATCCAGTTGGCGGGTACCGGTGACGAATTGCAGGGAATTAAACGTGGAATAATGGAAATGGCCGATGGTATTGCCATTAATAAGTGCGATGGAACTAATGTGGACAAAGCACGTGTGGCTAAGTCGCAATATCAGAATGCTTTGCACCTGTTTCCACCTCACGATTCAGGTTGGTCGCCGGAGGCTATTACCTGTTCTTCAGTCGAATTGAATGGAATTCCAGAAGTTTGGGATATGGTTGAGCGTTATGTGAAGTTCGTAAAATCAAATGACTACTTTGAATTTAAACGTAACTCTCAGTCGAAATACTGGATGTATGAAACTATAAATGAACAGCTAAAAGCAAATTTCTATCAGAATGTGGAAATTCAGCAAGCGCTTTCTGACAGTGAACGACGGGTGCTTTCGAATGAGGTAAGTTCGTTTATTGCTGCTAAGAATCTACTGGATAAGTATTTTGGAGGGATGAATGATTGACCCTCTTCTTTGAAATATATTAGACATTTTACTTCTATTTTATTTGTTGACAGACCTGTCATAACACCTAATTCATTTAGATATTATACATCTCACAAATGGAACTCAATATAATTTATAACCAGTCATGCCTTGATGGATTAAAGCAGCTGCCGGATGAATGTGTGGATTTGATCTTTACTGATCCACCTTATTATCAGCACCGGGCTCAAAATGTACAGGGTTTGAAAAATCATAAAGATGTTGTTACCGAGTTCGATTTTGATGGGTTTAAATCAGAAGATGAGTATTTACAGTTTTTGGAGGATGTTCTGATGGAGTGTTTTCGGGTGTGTAAACCGGGTGCTTCCGGTTATTTGTGGTGTGGCGATGATTTTGTTTCATTTATCAACCGTATGGTAGAGCGCACGGGTTTTCAGTTTCGTAAAGTTATCCATTGGCATAAAACCAATCCGTTTCCAGCCATGTATACCCGAAAAATGTATGCTAACAGCATGGAGTTGTTGGTTCATTTTTCAAAGGGTTCGCCTAAAACATGGAACCATAAGCCTGTAAATGATATGCATAATTTTATACAGGCTCCTATTTGTATGGGAAAGGAACGCACCAAACACAAAACTCAAAAACCGCTGAAGGTTTGTATGCCATTTATTGAAATAAGCAGTAACGAAGGTGATTTGGTGCTTGATCCGTTTATGGGATCCGGTAGTACAGCTGTCGCAGCTAAAAAATTGAAGCGAAATTTTATCGGGTATGAGCTATCGACGGAGTATTGCAATATAGCCAACAGCAGGTTGGAGAAATAATTCTGTATAAGTTTTTATACAAAAAGAACCGTACTGTTTTCAGTGCGGTTCTTTTTTGATATAGTAGAAATGTTTCTTAATATCCCCATTTTAAATACACAGCTCCCCAGGTAAATCCTGCTCCAAAGGCAGTAAGGATAATGTTATCTCCTTTTTTGAATTTACTTTGTGCTTCCCATATTCCCAGAGGAATAGTTGCAGCTGAAGTGTTGCCAAAGTGATCAATATTAATAATTACTTTGTCGTATTCCACGCCGGTTCGTTGTACAACTGCGTCTATTATTCGCAAGTTGGCCTGATGTGGTACTAACCACGCAATATCATCCTTGCTCAGGTTATTCTTTTCCATGATTTCGGCCGAAACTTCAGACATGTTGGTTACAGCATGTTTAAACACGTATGCACCCTCCTGATAGGTATAGTGCATTTTTTTCTCAATAGTTTCAGAGGTTGTAGGAATAGCTGAACCTCCTGCTTTGATGTGAAGGTGTTTCACTCCAATTCCATCGGTACGCAAAATTGAGTCAATTACGCCAAATTCTTCATTGGTAGGCTCTAGTAATACTACTCCGGCACCATCACCAAATAGCGGTGCAGTAGTACGATCACTATAGTCTGTAATCGAAGACATTTTGTCGGCACCAATAATCAGTACTTTTTTATAATGACCGGATTCTATAAAGCTCGCACCGGTGGTAAGCGAAACAATGAATCCAGAGCATGCTGCCTGTAAGTCAAATGCAAGTGCATTTTTGATTCCCATTCTCTCGGCAATCATCGAAGCACATGAAGGATATATATGATCGGCAGTTGTAGTACCGCAAATTATCAAGTCAATTTCTTCCGGTTTTGTACCGGTTTTAGCAAACAAGTCTTCAATAGCTTTAGCGGCTAAATATGATGTACCTACATTTTCGTCTTTCAAAATGCGGCGTTCCTTTATTCCGACTCTGGAAGTAATCCATTCGTCGTTGGTGTCCATCATGGTGCTAAGCTCCTCGTTATTCAGTATATAGTTTGGAACGTATCCGCCAACTCCTGTAATAACTGCTCTGATACTAGACATATTAAAATTATTAAGTATATAAAAATCAAGCCCTAAAGGTTGAATTTAGAGCTTAATTGATTATTTGAAAATATTAATTACAATATTATCTGTATTAAACTGTTGCCAATTTTTCAATTGCCAATTTACCTCTGTAGTAGCCACATTCGCCGCAAACAGTGTGATAAATATGTGCAGCGCCGCAATTTGAGCAATTAGCCAATGTTTGAGGTATAGCTTTATAATGCGTTCTTCTTTTTCTTGCTCTTTGTTTCGAGATCTTTCTCTTAGGATGTGCCATCTTAGTTGTTTATTTAATTGTTTTCTGTTATATTTTGCAAACCATCCCATCGCGGGTCAGTTTGAACTTCTTCTGCTGTAAAGTCATCATCGTCATCGAAATCAAGCGGCGAATTGTCATCGTCCAAATCATCTTTCTGACGGGTAATGTGTTTTTTTAGTTTGACAACCATTGTTTTGTTGCATTCTCCGGGAGCATGTACATGCTTTATCGGGATGTTTAATACAATGAACTCGTATAAAAACCAGGCAACATTTATAGCTCCTTCTGATTCAGGAATTATAACAACTTCGTCTTCTTCGGCAAATTTATCACCGAACTTAACTTGTAGTTTTTCTTTGTAGTGAATTTGTTGTTCCATATCATCCAAACAACGGTCGCATGGAATTATAATAGAACCATCGAGCTGAAATTGTAGCTCATAAGTATTCATCTTTTTATGAACGCTTACTTTAGCTTTTACATTTCCTTTTTGTACTTCAGGGCTATCAATCTTTTTGAAATAGGCGTCATCAAGATCATATTCGATGACACGAGTTTCATTATCAATATCCTTTAATACTACATTATATAACTCGAATTTTGACATTATTCACTTTATATTTAAAACCGCGCAAAGGTACAAAAATATGTTCTATTACAAAATACTTTCTTTTTTATTTTATCAAATTTATTGCTAAAAATAAATTTATTGCCGAATTTAATGGTGTTTAAAATAGTTGTCGGAGTATTTTTGGCTAACTTATTATCAACTTTTTACTTGTGTTTAGTTTTTAAGACTATTCTGAACACGGTTCCGATATTTAATTCCGATTGTTTTACAAAGATTTTTCCACCATGATATTCTTCAATGATACGCTTGGCTAACGAAAGCCCAAGTCCCCAGCCTCTTTTCTTAGTGGTGAATCCCGGATTGAATACGACTTTAAATTTTCTGCGGTCAATTCCCTTTCCGGTATCTTTTATGTCGATATATACATACTTATTTTTTTGACTCAGAGTGATGTCGATGCTGCCAATGCCATTCATGGCATCAATTGCATTTTTGCACAAGTTTTCTATAACCCATTCAAAAAGGTGTGTGTTCAACCTGATAAATACAGGCTCTTCGGTTGGAAAATGACATTGTATGTTCACCTTTTGCGATGATCGTTTTGTCATGTATTGCACCGCGTTGAGCAGCGTATCATTCAAACTCACCACCTGCAAATCGGGTTTTGAACCTATCTTGGAGAATCGTTCGGCTATTATACCCAGTCTGTTGACATCTTTTTCCATTTCGCCAATGAGATTGTCTTCGCTGTGTCGCATTTTGAGTAAATCGACCCAAGCAAGCAGAGACGAAATGGGAGTACCAAGCTGGTGTGCGGTTTCTTTTGAAAGTCCCACCCAGACTTTATTTTGCTCTGCTCTTTTGGAACTGGAGAAGGCAAAAAATGCAATCAGTATAAATGCTATGATAATGCTGAGCTGTACAAAAGGGAAATAGTATAATTGTTTGATAAACAGTGAATCATCGTAGTATAGATATTGTTTTGATTTGCCGAACTTTAATTCGATAGGCGTATTTTTTGTTTTTAATCTTTCTATTTCATTTTTGTAAAATTCAGGGATGTTTTCTTGGGGTTCATTTATATTACGGGTAGATATAACCTGATTGTTGGCATCGGTATAAATAATAGGAATGGTGGTGTTTCCTTCAATGATTTTGATGATTAAGTCCAGGTTTGTGTGTTCGTCGGCCAGATTGGACTGGCGCACTGCTTCAGCCCAGATTTCAACCTTTTTTCTCTCTTCCAATGCCAAAGAATGAGCCAATCTGTTTGTGAAAAGTGTGGAAACAGCTACAATACCTATGGCCAATACAATGAATATAAGTTTAAGGCGTTGAGATATTTCGTTTATTTTGTTGATATTGAGCATGAAATAAAACAGATTGTAATAAAATAGCTTCTTTCTGTTGAAACGCCAAATATACTAAAAAAGTATGAATCAAAACTTTGATTTTACATATGCATAAATTATCGTATCTTTGCCGAAAATATATTGTAATGCCACAGGTTCAGAATAATTTAAACGATGAATCTGATGCTGAAATTAAACTATCCACATGCATAAATCCGGTTTTGTAAATATTGTAGGTAATCCCAATGTCGGTAAGTCGACCTTAATGAACGCTTTAGTAGGTGAAAGAATATCAATTATCACTTCAAAGGCTCAGACAACTCGTCATCGTATTTTGGGGATTGTAAATGGTGATGATTTCCAGATTGTATATTCGGATACTCCCGGTGTGTTGAAACCGAATTACCGGTTGCAGGAATCTATGCTTAAATTCTCTCGCTCGGCATTATCCGATGCAGATGTGTTACTCTATGTGACTGATGTTTTCGATTCGTACGAGAAGAATGAAGATTTTGTTGAAAAAGTAAAATTAAACCCTGCTCCATTGCTTCTTATTATCAATAAAATAGATTTGATAGACGAAGAGAAACTGGTTGTGCTGGTGGAAAAATGGAAAGAGTTATTGCCCCGTGCCGAGATTTATCCTGTATCGGCGTTGGAAAAGTTTAATATTGATTCGCTGTTTTCGCGCATTAAAGATTTATTGCCGGAGTCGCCACCGTTTTTTGATAAAGACCAACTGACCGATAAACCGGCAAAATTCTTTGTTACTGAGATTATCCGCGAGAAAATTTTGATGAATTACGAAAAGGAAATTCCTTATTCGGTAGAAGTGGAGGTTGAACAGTTTCAGGAAGACGATAGATTGATACGCATTAATGCTGTGATATACGCTGAGCGGGATTCTCAAAAGGGAATTTTGATAGGTCACGGTGGAAAATCGCTGAAAAAGGTAGGAACCGAGGCGCGTAAAGATATGGAAGTGTTTTTTGATAAAAAGGTATTTTTAGAACTGTTTGTAAAGGTTGAAAAAGACTGGCGAAATAAAGACACAAAACTGCGGGGATTCGGTTATAGTTTAGACTAAAACTTTGAACTTAAGGAGTCTAATTTTGTTATTATAAATGGCAACAAAATAAATTTTTTTCTGATAAGATCGTTTTATTTGATATTAAATTTTAAAAACGTAGTGTTATGAAAAATCCAATTGGTCTTTTAGCCGCATTTCTTGGCGGTGCTATTGTTGGTGGAGCTTTAGGCGTGCTGTTTGCTCCTGAAAGTGGGGAAGAAACCCGCAAAAAAATAGTAGATGCACTCGAAAAACGAGGAGTTAAACTAAGCAAAGCTGAAATGGATGATTTGGTGGATGAAATCAAATCGCAGGTATCTCCCGAACAAAAATGATTCATTTAAATAGGTAAGCTAATGATTAATACGCAAGAACCTGTTGAGAACTTTCAGCAACTCTACGACGATATAAAGAAGTATGTATTGCTGCAGACCGAATATGTAAAAGTGGAATTTGTTGAAAAGCTGGCGATATTATTATCGACTCTTTTAATCGTTTCGCTGATTATTATTCTGGTTATCATAGCTTTGTTTTATTTGTTTTTTTCAATAGCTTATGCTGTTGAACCGCTGGTTGGTAGTTTGAGCCTGAGTTTTGCCATTATTTCGGTTATTTATTTCGGATTAATTGCTTTGTTGATGGTGTTTCGGAAGAAATTAATTATCAATCCAATGGTTAGATTTCTTTCAAATTTATTTTTGTCTAAAAATCAATAATTACAAGCTATGGAAATAGTTCCGACCACAAATCCGGCTCAGAAAAAACAAGCAGGCTTAGATGAACTACAGTTCCGTAAAGCCGAATTGCGCCAACAAATTCAACAGCAAAAAGAACTTATCAGTACTTCGTCGCAAAGGTTGCTTTCTCCGGCTTCTATATCTTCGTATATTCTCGGATCATTTCAGAAAAGCCTGAATCTGGTTGATGGATTGCTGATTGGGTATAAAATGGTTCGTTCTTTCAGGAGGCTTATCCGAAGATTTAGGTGAATTATTAATAAATAACGCATTCAAAGTAAAGACGGATTTTTTTTCGTCTTTACTTTTTTTTATAAAAGGGTATAGAAAATAATAGTACATTTGTTTATGTTTATTATTCTTTTGAAGAATGACATAACTTATTAAATGATAGAATTACATGGAAAGTATAAAATCGATTTTTAGAATAGGACACGGACCTTCGAGCAGCCATACTATGGGTCCGAAAATAGCAGCTGAACAGTTTAAGAGCAAAACTCCAAACGCTGCATTGTACAAAGTTAGTTTATATGGCAGTCTGGCAGCAACAGGCAAAGGGCATTTTACAGACCAGGCTATAACCGATTCGTTATTTCCGGTTACTGTTGATTTTGCTTGGTTTCCTGATATTGTTTTGCCGTTTCACACCAATGGTATGAAATTCGAAGCCTTTGATGCAGAGAATCATCTGATTAAAGACTGGTTGGTGTACAGCGTTGGTGGTGGAAAAATAGCCGATGAAAATTCGTACATGACTGAAAAACATATCTACGAACATAATACTCTTGGAGAAATACTGCCTTTGGTGGAGCGTCAGGGTAAAACTTACTGGGAATATGTTCAGGAGCGCGAGGAGTCTGATATCTGGGATTATCTGAATGAAGTGTGGAAGACTATGCAGCAATCAGTTCAGGACGGATTGGATAATGATGGTGTGTTGCCCGGCGAGTTGAATCTAAGACGTAAGGCAGCTTCTTATTGGGTTAAGGCAAAGAGCTATAAAGTCAGTTTGCAGAATCGGTGTTTGATAATGTCGTATGCGCTGGCTGTGTCGGAGCAAAATGCCAGTGGTGCGAAAGTAGTTACTGCTCCCACCTGCGGATCGGCAGGTGTTTTACCTGCTATTTTGTATCATTTGAAAAACTACCATGAGTTCTCCGACAAAAATATTCTTCAGGCACTGGCAACAGCCGGACTGTTTGGCAATGTCATTAAAGTAAATGCTTCTATTTCCGGTGCTGAGGTTGGTTGTCAGGGAGAAGTTGGTTCGGCGTGTGCTATGGCTGCTGCTGCTTCCAGTCAGGCGTTTGGTGCTAGTCCGCAACAGATAGAATATGCTGCAGAGATGGGGCTGGAACACCACCTGGGGCTGACCTGCGACCCGGTATGCGGTTTGGTACAGATACCGTGCATAGAACGAAACTCATTTGCTGCTCTCCGTGCGTTAGATGCCAATATGGCTTCCATGCTTTCGGATGGTAAGCACATCATTAGTTTTGATAAAGTGGTGGAAACAATGCGGCTGACCGGAAAAGACTTGCCAAGCTTGTACAAGGAAACGTCGCTGGGTGGACTGGCAAAAATAGGTAAACCCGGTGGGGATATGTGTTGATTTAGACAAGAGACGATATTCAAGAACAAAGAATCCAAGATTTAAAACTCGAAATTTAGATTGAATTGAATGCTTTGAAAGTGTAGAATGTAATATATCAACACATTATCACATCATTCCATTATCATATTAGATTTCGTAAATAGTCATATCTTCACCCAGAACGGTGTTTTCAAAAACGGATTTGGCCTCGTTGAGTAATTCTGTCTGATTGTTGTAACGAGCGGAATAATGCCCGATGATGAGTTTCTTGACGTTGGCCTTTAAAGCAATAGTGCCTGCTTGTCGAGCAGTAGAATGTTCGGTTTGTTTAGACCGGACATGCTCATCTTCCATAAATGTAGCTTCGTGATAGAGGCAGTCTACGTTACTGATTATAGGGATAATTTTTTCGGAATATGCCGTGTCGGAGCAATAAGCAAATCGCTTTGGAGGAGTGCTCTCGCGGGTTAGCTGTTCGTTCGGAATTATTTCGCCTTCTTCGGTTTCAAAATCTTCGCCCTGTTTTATTTTAGGGATGCGCCAGGTAGGGATCTTGTAGAAGTCAATCATTTCGCGAATGATATGCCTGTCGCGCGCTTTTTCTTCGAACAGAAAACCGCAGCAAGGTACCCGATGTTTGAGTGGAATGGAAAAGACCCGTATAGAGCGGTCTTCAAATATCATTTCATGTTTTCGAGGATTGATCGAATGAAATACAACATTGAAAGAAAGATCGGCACAAAAGTACTGAAGTTGCGGTTGCATTATTTTCTCTAAGTCGGGTTGAGCGTGTATGTGAAGCTCTGCCGTACGATTGAGCATGCCAAAGGTCGAGATAAGTCCTATAAGACCAAAGCAATGGTCGCCGTGGAGGTGCGAAATAAAAATATGACCCAGACGATTGGTTTTGACACCCGTTTGGCACATTCGTATCTGGGTTCCTTCTCCGCAATCAATCATGTACTGCTTATCCCTGATTTCCAATAACTGCGAGCTCGGAAAGTTTTTGCGTGTTGGCATGGCCGATCCACAACCCAAAATGGTGACAGTTGCTTTTTGCATGTAAGTTTTATCTTTCGGCTTTGAGTAAGCTGTATATGACTAAATCAACAAAACCGCGGCTATGAAGTTCACCATCGCGCTCTATTCCTTCGCAGGTAAAGCCAAGTCTCTCGGCTACGTTCCGGCTTTTCTGATTTTCTTCGGCTGCTTTTATCTGGATACGATTCATATCCATTTTATCGAAAGCGTAATTTATTAAAGCTTTACAGGAACGAGTGATAATGCCCTTGTGCTGAAGCGATTCAGAAAGCCAGTATCCGATTTCGGTTTTCTTGTTGTCAAAATCAGTATCTTTAAATCCGATGAGTCCGGCAAAATGGTTGTGGTATGAAATAGTGAAAGTAAAATTGGAGGAATTAGCTGCTGTGGAGTTTTCAATAAATGCTTTTGTGTATGAAATATCGCGCGTATCTTCTACGAATGGCAGCCACTCTTCAAGGTATTTACGTTCATTATTTATCGTGTTGAAAATAGATTCTGCATCCTCAATTCCAACAATCTTGAGGCGTATATCCTTATCTACAATTATTTCAATACTATCGTGATTCATTATTCTCGTGTCAATATCAGTTGTTTTCGGTGAGTCAACTTCACAAGTTAGCAATCTGCTTTATAAAGAAACAGGATGCGAAAAGCATTACTATACACGCGTCTTCTTTTTCAGCTCAAAGTCACGACCCAGGTATTTTTCACGAACGACCGGATTGTCGGCCAGTTCCTGCGATGTGCCCTGAAACAGGATGCGTCCTTCGAAAAGCAGGTACGCTCTGTCTGTGATGGTCAGCGTTTCATCTACATTATGGTCGGTAATAAGAATACCGATGTTTTTATCTTTCAGTTTCCATACAATATCCTGAATATCCTGCACAGCAATGGGGTCAACTCCTGCAAAAGGTTCGTCGAGCATAATGAAACGGGGCTCGATAGCCAGACAGCGCGCAATTTCAGTACGACGGCGTTCACCTCCCGAAAGGCGGTCGCCAATGTTCATGCGTACATGTTCCAGGTTGAATTCAGCAATCAGGCTTTCCAGTTTGATTTTCTGATCGGCTTTACTGAATTTGGTCATCTCCAGTACTGACTTTATATTATCCTCTACCGTCATTTTACGAAAAACAGATGCTTCCTGAGCCAGGTACCCGATACCATTCTGAGCCCGTTTGTACACCGGATAGTTTGTAATATCCACATCGTTCAGGAAAATTTTTCCTGAATTTGGAGTTACCAGACCGGTTGTCATGTAGAAGGTAGTGGTTTTTCCGGCACCGTTAGGTCCGAGCAATCCTACAATTTCTCCTTGTTTCACGTTGATGGATACATCATTCACCACCGTACGTTTGCCGTATTTTTTGAATAAATGTTCGGTGCGTAACACCATATTATCGTTTGTCATAAGCGCTGATTAGTTGTGCAAAAGTACACTTTTTTATAACGATATACAAAACGAAGTTTTAAAAAAATACAACGTTTCATAGTCAGACAGGGCAGAGAGGCTCAGCGATACTCCCAAAAGCGAAAATATCCCTGCTTTATGGTATATAAAATACTGTTTGAATGGTATTTTATGAGCTGATCGTTCACTCTATCTTTGTATCGTATAAATAGTCATACATTCAGCTTATGAAATCAACAGCATTTTGCCCCATATCCGATAGAAGAATTGACGAGCACGTAGCCCGTCTAAACGGCGCTTTTACCGTAGTTTTGCTCTCAGTGTTTCTTGTTAGCGGAAGTATTATTCCGATTGTGTTTTTACTGATCGATTTTGGTTTGAGATCTGGTCGGTGGTACCGATACAGTGTATTGTCATCTGTTTCGAAGATCATAGCGCAAACCGTTGGTTTAAAACCTGCATTGATAAATGCGGGACCCAAAATTTTTGCAGCAAGAATAGGTTTAGTTTTTAATATAGCAATAATTTTCTCTTTTCTGGCAGGATGGAATACGCCTGCACTAATTTTAGCAGGAATCTTTACGACCTTCGCATTTCTTGAATCTGCTTTTGGGATTTGCGTTGCGTGTCTTATTTATCCCGTGGTTTACAAAATCAATTTATCGTTCAAAAATTGAAAAACTGAACATCCGAACTTTCAGATGTGTGTTTTAAAGGCTATTTTCGTTTAAAAACGAAGGTAGCTTTTTTTGTTTTCTTCTATTTGATTGCCTGCCGGTATGTGCAACAGAAAAGTACTGTTTTTTGAATAATTATTTACTTATTTGATTACTTTTGCTTTCAATAGTTTTCATTCAAAGCTGCTGTGCACAAAAGCTACGGAAGCTCAAAATAATATAGTATTAATTTAGAAATGATTGTTATGTACCAGGATTTTAGGTCGTATTTGCAAACAGAACTGACCAATATAGAACATGCCGGTTTATATAAAAAGGAACGTATTATAGTTACACCACAGGGTGCTGCCATTCGGGTAGCCGATGGAAAAGAAGTGCTGAACTTCTGTGCCAATAATTATCTCGGACTGTCCAACAACCCTTCGCTGATAGAAGCGGCAAAGAAGGGACTGGATACGCATGGGTACGGTGTTTCGTCGGTACGGTTTATTTGCGGAACGCAGGATATTCACAAACAACTGGAAGCTTCAATAGCCCGCTTTTTCGGAACGGAAGATACCATTTTGTATGCTGCCTGCTTTGATGCTAACGGTGGAGTTTTCGAACCCCTTCTCGGCGAAGAAGATGCCATTATATCCGATGCGTTGAATCATGCTTCTATTATTGATGGTGTGCGCCTCTGTAAGGCGCAGCGCTATCGTTACGCTAATGCGGACATGACCGAACTGGAAGAACAACTGAAGAAAGCTCAGGCACAACGTTTCAGATTGATAGTGACCGATGGTGTGTTTTCGATGGACGGTAATGTGGCGCCGCTGGATAAAATATATGAACTGGCCGGAAAATACAATGCTATTGTGATGGTGGACGAATCACACTCGGCAGGGGTAGTCGGCGAAACGGGTAGGGGAGTGACAGAACGTTATAACCTGCGCGGAAAAATTGAAATAATAACCGGAACACTAGGTAAAGCTTTTGGTGGTGCGATAGGCGGATTTACCACCGGCAAAAAAGAGATAATTGATTTGCTGCGCCAACGCTCGCGTCCGTACTTATTTTCAAATTCTATTCCGCCGATGGTGGCTGCTGCCGGAATAAAGATGTTTGAGATGATGGATGAAACCAACGAACTTCAGGATAAACTACACAAAAATACCCTGTACTTTGTTGAACGTATGAAAGCCGCTGGATTTGATATAAAACCTACTGAATCGGCTATTTGTGCTGTGATGTTGTACGACGCCAAACTGTCGCAGGAAGTAGCTACACGTTTGCTCGACGAGGGAATCTACGTAACGGGATTTTATTTTCCCGTTGTACCCAAAGGTCAGGCGCGCATCCGTGTTCAGATATCGGCAGCGCATGAAACCGAATATCTCGATAAGTGTATTGCAGCATTTAGCAAGGTGGGTAAAGAAATGAAGGTTATTTGACTTCGTCGTTATTAGCTCACTTCGTTCGCGATATTTGCCTGCGGCGATATTAACTCACTTCGTTCGTGATATTTGCCTACGGCGATATTTGCTTACTTCGTTCGCGATATTATGAGAAAGGGTATTATTTAACCAATCAACCAATTTTTATTGTCATATCAACTAATTACCCAATCAACCAATCAACCAATTACCCAATTAACTAATCAACTATTCAACACATCAACAATATGAAAGCACTCGTAAAACTTCGTCCCGAAAAGGGAATATGGATGGAAGAGGTGCCCATGCCGCACGTGGGAGTAAACGATGTATTAATTCAAATAAAGAAAACAGCTATATGCGGTACCGACCTACATATTTACAAGTGGGATGAGTGGTCGCAGCGCACTATCAAAACACCGATGACCATAGGACACGAATACGTGGGTGTGGTGGTGGACAAAGGACACGGGGTGCGTAATATCCGCATTGGCGACCGCGTAACGGGCGAAGGACACATTGCCTGCGGACATTGTAGGAATTGCCGCCGTGGTAAACTGCATGTATGCGAAAATACCGTAGGAGTGGGAGTAAACCGCGATGGAGCTTTTGCCGAATACCTGTCGTTGCCGGCCGAAAACGTGGTGCATTTGGATGCGCGTATTCCTGACGAGATTGCCTCCATCATGGATCCGTTCGGTAATGCAACTCACACGGCTTTATCATTCCCCATGATAGGCGAGGATGTGCTGATAACGGGTGCCGGACTTATCGGAACTATGGCTACGGCCATTTGTAAGTTTGCCGGAGCGCGTAATATAGTGGTTACGGATCTGAGCGACTACCGACTGGATATAGCCAGAAAAATGGGTGCAACCATGACAGTGAACCCACGTCGTGGCGAAACAATAGAGGGTGCCATTAAAAGTCTGAACATGCACGGTTTTGATATCGGACTGGAAATGTCAGGCTCGCCGATAGCTTTTGACAATATGGTAGAAAACATGTACAATGGTTCGAAAATAGCATTGCTGGGAATTTTGCCTAATACCACCACGGTAGCCTGGGATAAAATTATATTCAAAGCACTTACGCTGAAGGGAATTTACGGACGCGAAATGTGGGAAACCTGGTACCAGATGGAGCAAATGCTGATTACGGGCATTGATCTTACCCCGGTTATTACGCACCGTTTTTCGGTCGATGATTTCCAGCGTGGGTTCGACGTGATGGAGAGCGGCGAATGTGGTAAAGTGATTCTGAACTGGGACTAAATTCTCCCAACAGTTTTTGTATTTCGGCTTGCCGGACGATATCAATCGTTCGGCAAGCTGCGTTTATTTCCGGTTTATCAGTTCTTCTATTTCGCTGATGTGCAGCTCGAAGTGGCTGAGGTAACCCGTAATCATATTGCGGAGCGATACTTCTTCGTTGAGTGCCGATAGCCATATATTGTCGAGCTTGTCGGGGTTCACCTGATTGATAACGTGGGCTATGTGTCGGTTACTGTATTTCCAGAGCTGAACCAGATCGTTCATGTCCTCGTCCTGATAATTCTGAATGCCAATCCAGCGGTCGTTATTACCCAATGCTGCATAATCCGGAAATATCAACGGACTGTTTTGATACTGCAAATGAATAATACGATGTGTATTGTTGGAAGCGGAATCGATCATGTGCCCCAGAATTTGTTTGATGCTGCGGTTCTGACTATTCCGGCGAACGGCGATAATATCGTGGGGTAATGCCAGTAAACGGGGCTCCCATATTTCGAGTAGCCCCAGCAGGCGGGTGTTGTTGGCGGAGAATGTATCCATTTGGGTGATTGGTTGATTAGTTAATTGGGTGATTGGTTGACTGGTTGATTTGTCGGGTACAAATATAATGTATTCAACGAATCGGATGCAAGAAAAATCGGTTGAAGAGCCGATTTTTCTTGTTGAACGGTTGATGTGGTTATTTGGAGGGGCTTCTGCCCCATACCCCGACTTACGGTTGTCTTTTTCCTTTAACGGCTGAATTTCAGGTTGCGGTGCGCCAGTTTGTAACCTTTGAGGTTGATTAATACCTGTTTCTCCAGTTGACCCGGAATGCTGAAACGCGATCGGTTGTCTTCCACCAACACGTTTTGTATATCGTCTGTGTTGAGTCCGGCTTCTTCCACCAGAAATTCTTTCAGGCTGTTTTTAGTAAAGCCTTGTCCCAGACCGATGTTTACATGCAGGGTGATGGGTGGCTCGGGTTTTTCGTGTTTTGGCTGTAGATTCAGGGGACTAAACAGGATGTTGAGTTCGGATTGCAAAGTGTGGATGTCTTCCAACTGATCTTTTGTGGCAAGACATACCGATATCCCCGATTTTCCGGCACGAGCGGTGCGTCCGCTGCGGTGGGTGTATTGTTCAGTCTTTTCGGGGAGGCTGTAATGGACGATGTAATCCAGGTCTTTCACGTCGATGCCGCGTGCAGCAATGTCGGTAGCCACTAGCAGGTTGATGCTCCCTCTTTTGAAAGCGCGCATTACCTTGTCGCGCATTTCCTGGTTGAGATTGCCGTGCAGGGCGTCTGCCGACACAATACATCCGGCAAGCTGCTTGGCCAGACGTTTAGCATCCAGCTTGGTACGGCAGAAGGCAATGCCCCGCTCGTCGGCATGTCCGGACAGGAAGGCTTTGAGGTATTCCAGCTTTTCGCCTTGCTTGTACAGGAGGTAGCTGTGCTCTATGTTGCGGTTGATAAATTCTTCGGCATTGATGTGAATTTCGGCAAAGCCCGGTCGCAGGTATTTGCTGATAATGTGTTTTACATCGGCTGGCATGGTGGCTGTAAACAGCATTTTGGTGATGTTCTTGTTGCAGGATTCCAGAATTCTGTCTATCCCGTCCTTGAATCCCATATTCATCATTTCGTCGGCTTCGTCGAGCACGAGGTACTTCAGGTGATCCAGGCTCAGGGCTTTGCGTTCCAGTAAATCGATGAGCCGGCCTGGCGTAGCTACTACCACGTGGGTGGGGCGCTTAAGCTTTTGTATCTGATCTTCGATGGGCGCACCGCCGTAAACCGCTTCGGCAAAGACCCGCGACAGGTATTTGGAGAAAAGGAAAAATTCGCGGGCTACCTGTTGACCCAGTTCGCGGGTAGGAACCAGCACCAGTGCCTGTATCTGCGGCAGAAGCGGGTTGACCGACTGCAGAATGGGTATACTGAAAGCGGCCGTTTTGCCTGTGCCGGTCTGCGCCACCGCCACCAAATCGGAGGTGTGGCTCAGTATATGCGGGATGGCCTGTAGCTGAATGTCGGTGGGAGTGCTGATATTATTACCGTCCAGCGCCTGTATGATATCGTCGTTTATGCCTAAGTCTGCAAAAGTCATTGAGTTGATGTTTTTAGTTGTGGCAGCAAAGGTACTTGTTTTTCGGCTGGTGCGAAAACTATCTGCCCCCAATGAGCAAGATTCTTAAAAGCGGATGCCATTCCGCACAGCGCGGAGACGATCCCGCACACCGCGGAAGCCATCCCGCACACCGCGGAAGCCATCCCGCACATCGTGGAAGCCATCCCGCACATCGCGGAAGTAATCCCGCATATCGCGGAAGCCATCCCGCACACCACGGAAGCCATCCCGCACACCGCGGAAGTAATCCCGCAGACCGCGGAGACGATCCCGCTCACCGCGGAAGCTGTTCCGCTCATCGCAGAAGCCATTCCGCCAAGTACAGGAGCAAGAATCATAACCACAGGAGCAAGAATCATAACCGCAGGACTAAGAATCATAACCGCAGGAGCGAGAAACATAAACGCAGGAACAAGAAACATAAACGCAGGAGACTGAATATGCGGGAAAGGGGGACAAAAGCTGCATTAAGCTAATACATTGTTTGTTGTGTGAATTAAAAAATTAATACAATTATAGATTTTGTAAAAGAATGTTTTTATCTTTGGGGCTGGAAAAGAAATACATGACCCGACATAAGGTGGAAATAGACGAACATGATGTTCGCATAAACAGATGTTATAAAAAAAGAAACAGAACTGGTTTGAAATTGAACAGCATAAGCTATGAAACATATTAAGAAAAAATATTTATTTCAAGGTACTTTACCAATTACAAACCTGAATAATCTTCAGAAAATAGATTTGCTTGAAGATAATCAAAAATTGCTAAAACAAAAATCTAAGGATTGTTTTGTTGGGTTGAAATTATCTGATAGTGAAGAAATGATTTATGCATTTATTTACAACCATAATGGGAAGTATATCAACATACCATTACCTGACTACACATTAGTATATTATAACTTTGCCTATTCACTAAACATTGAAAGAAAAAAACAACAAGAAATATTATTATCACATTTATCCAATGTTGATACAATTACTCATGATTGTAGTAATGAACTTTTCAACTTTTATGGTCTTGCAAGTTCATACGTCGTAAACTTATTTACTTCAATAGAATCATTTATAAATTCGATGCTACCAGATGGAGAAAATTACATTGTTGATGGCAGAAAAAAGACAGAGGTTTATAATAAAATACAAATTCAAGAAAATGTGTGTTTTATGGACAAATTAAAAATCGTGCTACCACAATTTCACAAAAAGAATTTTTTTAAAGACAGAACCCCAACCAATCAACACATTATTAACTTGAAAAATTTAAGAGATGAGATAGTTCACACTAAATCTGACATTAAGCTCGAGATTTCAGTTGAATTATTTAGACGATTACTAAACTTTAAATATGACGAAACTTTAGACTCAGTAGCCTCATTGATGAACTTCTATAAAACAAATTATATTGAAGCTTGTGGTTGTGGCAAAGACTTCTAATCAAAAGAACGACAAACAAAAAATGAATGCACGATTTGCTAACAAACGCTCTTAGTTCATTGGCTAACTGACGTGCAATTTGTCGGAAGCAGAATGTACAGAATTATTGAATTTACAGAATAAGAAAAACAGCATAGTCAGCAAAGTAACGAACGGGTATTGACTGATTTATTTCCAATATAGCAAAGCTTAGTTAAGCTTACGTTATTCACAGACTGTATTTTAGTTTTCCGCTATTTTATTGATCATGCCTTTGAAAATTAGTCCGTGAAAAGGAAGTACCGAATACCAGTACAGTCTGCCGAATAGGCCCAGCGGTCTGAAGGTGGCTGTTTGTGTAAGGCAATTGTTCTCATCGATTTTAAATTCCAGCCATGCTTCGCCCGGCAGTTTCATTTCGGCATACAGCAGTAAGCGCTTTTCTTCTTTATTGGCTATAAGTACACGCCAAAAATCGAGTGCATCGCCGGAGAATATTTCTGTGGCACTTCTCCGTCCTCTTCGCATTCCAACACCTCCTGCAATTTGATCCAACAAACCTCTTATTTCCCAAAGCCAGTTTCCGTAATACCAACCTGTTTTACCCCCAATGGCCCATATTTTATCAAGGGAAGTATTGCTGTTCTCAACCGTAACTGTACGAATGTCTTTAAAGCATCCATTGACCGGTACTTCTATAAATCTGGAGAATCCTTTGCTGAATATATCACTTGTTTGTGCATCTTTCCAGCTTGAAAGCACCTGATTTTGTTCTATTTTATCAAAGGCAAGTTGTATGGCTGTTCCATAATCAATAAGTTTAATGCCAAGCAGCCGGGCTAAATCATTCGGTTTACAAATTACTTCAACCTTCATGCTGTCTACTAAATTCTTTGCAAGTGCATACGATGTGGACGTAACAAAATACAACCAGTAGGACGAAATTTTAGGCGTCATTACCGGAACAATAACGATCCGCCTTTTCAGACCTCGTATTTGGGCAAATTGCAACAGCATTTCTTTGTAACTAAGTACATCGGGACCTCCAATATCGTAACTGTTATTGTAAGTTTCTGTTTTAGCAATTACAGCAATTAAAAATTCTACGACATTACGAATGGCTATGGGTTGACACTTTGTTTTTAGCCAACGTGGTGTAATCATAAAGGGAAGTTTCTCCACTAAATCGCGAATGATTTCAAACGAAGCACTTCCTGATCCGACTATTATGCCGGCCTTTAATGTGGTGAGTGCAAAATCAGAACCCGACAAAACAGTTTCCACATTTTTTCGCGATGACAAATGTTTTGACAACTCATCCGCATTACTGATTCCACTAAGGTAAATAACCTGTCGGGCATTTGTTTCTTCAATGCGTTTTTTGAAATTAGTGGCACATACTGCCTCCATATCATTAAAGTCAGCGTTTTGTGTCGACATGGAATGAATGAGGTAATAAGCTACATCTATATCCGATGGAATCTGCTGTAGACTCTCAGCCTTTAAAAAATCTGCCTCTATGACCGACAGGTTCGAAGTCAAATAATTCTTCGTGTTAAACCGGTTCTTGTCTCGTACGCAACAGATGACTTCATGTCCATTTTCCAATAAAACGGGCAATAATCTTTGTGCAATATATCCGGTTGCTCCGGTGAGTAAAATTTTCATGCAACAGACTTTTTAAAGCCTCTTTCGAAGGCAATGGTTCTTATTCGAATGATCTCAATTACATTAGTTCGCAGATATTTAATGAAAAACAGTGATGAAGCAAAGATACAAGTTATTCTAGTATTTCAACAGAGATCTTATCGAAGTTAATGCATTAATTGTCTTGCCCTTCCGGATAAGTTTATAATATGAGAGCATGTTGGCGTTTGTCATTGGTTTCAGGTGACAGTCCGGAGCTTTTAATCGTATGGTGAGCGTACCCTTGAGGATGAGAGTCTGATTTTTTTGTTGTAAACAAATAACCACTTAACCTCTCGTTACAAGCGAGGGGTGTTTGTCTGAATATAATAAGCATTATCTTTGCGCAAAATATCCGGTTGCTCCGGTGATTAATGAAAATACATTGGCAGAATTTCAACCGGCATAAAACAAATTGAAAATGAAAGGCGTTTGTCTTTTATTCTATAATTCATCCAAAAACCATTTCGAATGAAGTTTAAATTTACACTCATTATTTTATCGCTTATTACGTTCAGATTAGCTGCTCAGCAAGCAGACACTTTAAAAACAGAGAATGTTTCTATTCATGCTCAAACAACCATTATCAATCAAAACAAAACATCATTCGCTGCAAAATACAGTGGAGATAATAGCTTGACAACAGATGCAGAAAATCAGACATCTTTAACTTCTACCTTGTATCTTGGAGCCCGTTTATGGAAAGGTGCAAGTGCATTTATTAATCCCGAAATAGCCGGAGGATCGGGTTTGAGCGGTGCTCTGGGAATAGCTGCCGCTACCAATGGTGAAACTTTCCGCATTGGTGATCCGGCTCCTAAAATTTACATGGCACGAATGTTTTTCACTCAGACCTTTGCTTTGTCCAATGAAACGACCTTTCAGGCTAGTGACTTAAATCAATTGGCCGGTAAGCTGCCAACCAGCTATATATCCCTTACGCTGGGTAAAATAAGTATTTCCGACTTTTTTGACGATAATAAATTCAGCCACGATCCAAGAACCCAGTTTATGAGTTGGGGACTGATGAGTAACGGTGCATGGGATTATCCGGCAAATACACGAGGTTATACGCCGAGTGCAGTGTTAGAGTATGTAACACCAAATAATGAACTTCGATACGCATTTTCTCTCATCCCCAAAACAGCCAACGGTAGTGTGATGAACTGGAATGTTTCAAAAGCCGGCTCGCATACGCTGGAATATACTCACCGCTATAAAATAGCCAATCAGGACGGTGCTGTTCGTCTACTCGGATTCTTTACTACAGGCAATATGGGTAACTACCGGCAAAGCATTGCTCAGAACCCTGTAAATCCTACTATCCAATCGGTAGAGAAATACGGAAATACTAAATATGGTTTTGGGATTAATGCCGAACAGAATATAACCAACGATTTAGGATGCTTTTTCAAGGCGAGCTGGAACGATGGAAACAATGAAACCTGGGTGTTTACTGAAATAGACCGCAGTGCAAGCGCCGGACTATCCATGACCGGCGATAGATGGAAGCGTAAGAATGATAATGTGGGACTTGCCGTAGTTGTTTCAGGCATTTCGAAAGCACATCAGGATTATTTGCAGGCAGGCGGCAGGGGTTTTATGCTGGGCGATGGTAATCTGAATTACGGATTGGAGCAGCTGGCCGAAATCTATTATTCGTTTGCATTAACTCCCGCTATGTCCCTGAGCGGAACATATCAACTGGTACTAAATCCCGGTTATAACAAAGACAGGCAAGGACCGGTGAATGTGTTCTCTGCACGTTTGCACATTCGGATATAAGTACACTGTTTATTGAATAGACCCGACCTATTTGTAGTAGGGTTCCAAGCATTTTTTGGAAGGTAACAAATTTCGTTTAGACGGCAACAAAATATTTTTGTTGCCGTTTTCTTTTCGTTTGGAAGGGTCCAAACAATTTTTAGACGGCAACAAATTTCGTTTGGACGGCAACAAAATATTTTTAGACCCGTCTAATTTTCATTTGGAAGGGTCTAAACAATTTTTAGAAGGCAACAAATTTCGTTTGGACGGCAACAAAATATTTTTAGACTCGTCTAATTTTCGTTTGGAAGGGTCCAAACAATTTTTGGACGGCAACAAATTTCGTTTGGAAGGCAACAAAATATTCTTGGACCCGTCTAATTTTCGTTTGGAAGGGTCTAAAAAACCGTGTGTAGAGCAAGAATGTGTGTTGCTGACCAGTAAGTATCTCTCTCCTCCTTGTTGGATAATTTAAATATCTAATAAGAAATTAATTGTCATTTAAATTATATTAATATCTTTGCAATACGAATTCGTTAACAAGAAATGGGTAATAATATGACCGGATTATATTCCTGTATGCGAATAAGCAGTTAGCATAGCGAATTGTTAGGTGTAATTAAAAAAAAACAGTATGACAAATAAACTGGTATTAATGATATTTCTTATGCTGTCTTTGTTTGATTTAAAGGGAACCAATTTAAACTCAAAACAAAAACAAGATTCAATTATTGAAATTGATATTGAAGTTCAGCATCCATATATTGACAATATTGTTAGTGAATTAAAAACACTTAGTCTTCCTGATTTAAATGTAGTCTATAAAAACGACTCAATCGTAAGAATAACTTTTGTTCCCATATTTAAATCTAAACAACTGAAAAATATTTTAAGAAATGCAAGTATATATTTTCTTGATACTTATGAAGTTGAAGTGTTGACAAAGTCGTCAATCTTTAGTGTTTTTAGACAATATGGTATAAACGAAATACAATCTGGGAATTCTCATGTTGGAGACTTTGCAATTAGTGACACTTTGTTAATAAACAATTCTTTGAAAAAGAAAGATAACATAAAAGGACTACCTTCTGACTTAATTTTTGCATGGTGCAACACGTTAAAAAAAGATTCAATTGCATTATTTCTGATAAATAAGAACAAAACGAGAAATAAACTGGACGAACAAAATTTTACAAATCTATCTATTGAGAAAAGCGTAACCAATATTGCTATAGAATTTGATAAAAATTGGAAACCGACTAAATGGGAGAAGAGAGCAAATTATATAGTAAATTTCAAATTAGATAATTATGGCACCAAACAGTTTTATAATCTGACAAAGAATAATATAGGTAATCGCATTGCATTCAGTATTAACAATAAAATAATTAGCGTTCCACAAATAAATAGTACAATTGAAAAGGGCGAAGTTACAATGTCATTGACAGGAAAACAAGATTTGAAAGAGCTATTTAAGGAATTGTTATTTAGTAGATATAACAGGCAGAAAGTTCATATAAAAGGAATTGAATATAAACAAACGACCACATAACACACGCTTTTGTTCATTGGCTGGCTGACGTGCATTCCTGCGGTTTTGCTCCTGCTTGCCACAGGCAAGCCCGCATTAGCTTCGCTGATTTTCAATTCACTTTGTCGTTCCACGACAGCGAATGCTTTCGCAAACCGCCAAATG
Source organism: Paludibacter propionicigenes WB4 (assembly GCF_000183135.1). Lineage (NCBI taxonomy): Bacteria > Pseudomonadati > Bacteroidota > Bacteroidia > Bacteroidales > Paludibacteraceae > Paludibacter > Paludibacter propionicigenes. Next base: position 374,239 of record NC_014734.1, read on the forward strand.
CCCATAGCCTCGGTCATTAGCGGCAGTTATTAAAAAAGAAAAAAGAACATCGATGACTTTCTTATTTCACGACTCAAAACTTATAAATAAGAAGAAATATGAACATGAAAACAACAACTATTTGCATTCTATTATTTGTTATAACCTCTTGTAGACAGACAGAAAACAAAAAACAACATATTGCAAACGACAAGGACTTCACAGAAAAATCAGTCGAACAAATCACTCTAGGAACAATTGATTTTAAGACTATTTTATCTTCTGAGATAGCTGACACGTCAAAACTGTTTGAAATTAAAAGTGACGGAATCTTTTTTATTCAATCGACAGATGCTGAATGCGACTCTATGCAGAAAGCAGACGAGCAAGCTTATGAAAGCTTTTCAGAAAATACGAACAATGCTTCAATGAGTGCTGGTGAGCTATTGACCAACATGAAAATTAAACAATATTGGTCGAACAAGAGATTTGTTAAGTTCGAATTAAATGGAAAAGAATATTTTATCGACACTAGGAAAAATGAGAATATAAGAATCGGTAGGTGTATCTTGTTTCGAAAAGCGACAAAGCCAATGATTATTGATACTGAGTTGTTAACAGAAGAACTAGTGAAAAACTATTACCAGAAATAACTAGCCCATAACACACGCTCTATGTTCATTGGCTGGCTAACGTGCATTCCGGCAGTTTTGCTCCTGCAAACCGCCAAATGCCAATAGCTTCGGTTGTTAGCTGCAAGGCAAAAAAACAAAACATTATGGAAAAAGTGATTTTTGATACAAATGCATATAGATATCTGACATCAGACAAAAATTTTTCGGAATTAAAAGTTGACGTTGAAAATTTCAAATCAATTGAGAAAAGAGAAAACATATCTGCATTAATGCATCCAATTGTTATTAAGGAATTACTTTACCACGTTGCTGGAAAAAGAGATAAGATGCATAGAAAAGCAATTAAAGCGTTGAAAGCTATGTTTATTCATTGTGGTGACTCAAAAGAATTCTCTATTCTGGCTGACTTTGATTTACAGATGAACTATTATTTCTATAATGTAAGAGATACGAAAAGAGAAAGTATTGACATCCAATTAGGTGAAATTGTAGCAGCTATAGCGCAACAACCAATTGAAAAAGTATTACGAAAATACCAGTTTAACTTGAAACAAATAAGAGACCAAGTAAACGAAACAGAATTATTTTTCAAAAATTTACTCAAAGGACTTATAGCGGAAATTGATCCAACTGCAAAAGACTGGACAGTATTTGAAAATGATGTAAATATGCGAAACAAAGCGTTAAAGTATTTTAATTCTGATGAAGTGGAAGATGAAATTTCAATGGGTTATATATTGCAAATGCATGAAAATCTTATAAGTAAAGGTTTAATTGTACAAGAAAGCCAAGAACAACTTTTAATAAAATCAAAGGTCTTCAAGAAAATATATAAAGCTCCTATACAACTTTACAAAGAAGTACTAAAGAAGTTTATTCAGCCAAACTTCAATTTTGAGGAAAGAAATAGGGAAAATTTCATTTGGGACATTCATTTAATGTTTTTAGTTGGAGATTTTATTGAACCTGAAACAAATTCCCGAATTTACTTTGTGACGTCTGATCGTGAGATAAAAAACGCTGCAAGCAAGAGTGGATTTTCAACTAATGTATTCACTTATCCAGAATATATTGAATATATCACTAGACGTAAGACTAATTTAAATCAACAAAGCACGACCGCCTAACACACGCTTGTTCATTGGCTGGCTGACGTGCATTCCGGCAGTTTTGTTCCCGCTTGCAGCAGGCAAGACCGCATACTGCCAAAAAATTATAGCCTCGGTCGTTATGGGTAAGCGAAAAAAACAAAGAAACAACGAATTTAGAAATCCAAAACAGTAAAGAGATGACTGGACCAGACAAAGAAAAAGACTTTCCACTTGAGAACTATGACAGACTTTGCTTTCTGAAAAATATCGTCAAAAATCCAAACATAATTGTTGGTGAATATACCTATTATGACGATTTTGAAAATGTTGAGAACTTTGAGAAAAATGTAAAATATCATTTTGACTTTATTGGCGACAAACTAATTATTGGCAAGTTTTGTATGATAGCTTCTGACGTGAAATTTATTATGAATGGAGCAAATCATTTGACAAACTCATTGACAACATATCCTTTTGCGATTTTCGGAAACGGCTGGGAAAATGCAATGGACGGAAAGCAATATCCTCAAAAAGGTGACATAATCATAGGTAACGATGTTTGGATTGGTTATAACGCAACAATTATGGCAGGCGTGACAATTGGGGACGGAGCAATTATTGCGACAAATTCAACTGTGATCAAAGATGTTGAACCATATTCAATCGTTGGCGGAAATCCTGCAATTGAGATTAAAAAAAGATTTTCAACAGAAGTAATTGAAAGGTTACGTAAACTAAAATGGTGGGAATGGGACATAGAGAAAATAACAAAGAACATTCAAAATCTGACTGACTCCAACATTGACAAATTAGAAACAACAAATATATAGAAAATGAATCGCATAACCCCTAATACACGCTTTTGTTCATTGGCTGGCTGACGTGCTTTTTGTTTGTTACCACTCTGTAGAAGTTGCTTTTACTTTTCTGTCCAGTTCTTCTTTCGATTTTGCCCGGATAGTATCGTTGCGGTGTGTTCTGTGATTGAACAATACAAAGTACCACAGCAGGTAATTCGGGCTTCGGTGGTAAACCGGATAATACCGGTTGTTTACCATTCTGTAACTGGGATTTCGGTGATAAAAGGATGCCGGTCTGATTACACGTACTCTGCCGACAGGACGTGTTACAACTTTAGGTGTATTACTGTGGGTTCTGAACCCAGAAGAACGAAAACTACGTCCCGACATGCGAAAGCCTCCGCGTGCAGAGCCGTTTAAAAAGAAGCAAAAGCAGAAAACGGAAAGCAGAAAAATGATTCTTTTCATAAACCTAGTGTTGTAAGTAATTTAAACTGTATAATGTCGTATTTCTTAATTCTTCCTCTTCCGTGGAAATTTGTGAAATTCGTGGTTTGTTGATTATTTAAACCACAAATTGCACGAACCAACGGTCAGCGGAGCTAATTATCACAAATTATTTCTTGAATTAATTTGTGGAAATATGAATTGTCACGAATGAATATACGACATTTAATTGTTCGTTCTACTTAACTGCTTTTCAGCATTTTATTCTTCTATACTAAGCGCATATATCAGGGTGACAATAATGGGCAAGGTAATGATAATGGAAATAATCAGGGGCTTCCATATTTTTTTACGGGGATAAAGCTCAGCGTCATGGATGTAGTTTTTGAAAAAATACTCTGACAACACGTAACCTCCTACAAAATTGAACGCCATGGTGAGCGACGAAATAGATTTTTCGGGGATGTTAACCACGATAAAAGTGATAATGGTATAAACTACCGATGCTGACAGCACAATGTTAGCTTCCTTCTTTTTACCGATATCACGCAGGTTTTGCATAAGCAATACCCCTCCGAAAATAGATGAGAAAAAAATTGAAAAACCCCATATCACTTTATGGGAGTAAATTTTGGGTTTATTGCCGTTGTTTAAAGTCTCTTTAAGCAACTCTTCTTGTCGTTTCATTACTAAATAACAGTTTGTTTTTTATAGTTTTTTCCTTCGAAAAAAATCGTTTCAAACGATGCTGCAAATTTACGAATTCTTTTAGTTTTAATTCTGTCAATCAGTGATTATTTACTGTTTAATTTATTTGCCGATAATTATTGGGTAAATACTCAGCTTCTTTGTTGATTCGGGAACTAAACTTATTCAAGTATTTCTTGTTTGTTTATTCTGAATATCAATTTTTTTCGATGTTGATGTAAGATTTTTCGCTCTGTGTCGTCTTAATAATTGAACAGGTAGTTGGAACTTGAATCGATATACATAACCGAAAATCTATAATGACGAATTTATAGGGGGTTATGCCAGATCTTCGTTCGATGCTATTAGTTGTAACAGTTTTCAATGCGCTGTATTTATTTAACTGTTTAATGAGTTAATACTTTGAAAGCAAAGACTATTTTTGCATTGACAAATTTTTAGAAATTTCTGTATTGATTTGAATTGATTGTATTTATAATTTTGTTAGATTAATCCTTTAAATATAACTATGAAACACCAGTTTATCGCTGTTTTATTACTTCTGTTTTGTCTGAACTCTGTATCTGCACAAGAAAAGAAAAGCGTAGAAGCCGTTCGAATAACTAAACCGATTATCATTGATGGAATACTGGATGAGGAGGTTTATAGCCAACATAAACCAACCGGCGGTTTTCTGCAAATCCAACCTTATAACGGTAAACCTGCCATGGAGTCTACGGAGGCTTACTTTTTTTACGACGAATCGGCCATTTATGTTGGGGCAACGCTTTACGACAGCAAGCCCGACAGTATTTTTAATTTCCTGACTGAACGCGATGATATGGGTATGTCCGATTTTTTTGGCGTTTATATCGACCCGTATAATCAGGGACAGCTGGCCTATGGATTTTTTATTACTCCGTCGGGTGTTCAGGTGGATTTGAAAGCAATAAAAAGAGATGGCGATAACGAAGATACCAACTGGAATGCCGTGTGGGAAAGTAAAACCCGTGTAACGGACAAAGGATGGACAGTAGAGATGCGTATCCCTTTTTCGGAACTCAGGTTTTCCGAGAAATCGGGTAGTACCTGGGGATTGAACATGTTCAGAAACATTCGTCGATATAATTCTAATAATTCCTGGAGTTTTATAGATAGGAAAGTATCCGGTTTTATTCATCAGGAAGGGCAACTTACCGGAATAAAGGATGTGAAACCACCCCTGAGATTATCGCTGAGTCCGTACCTGGCTACTTACTTTGAGCCTAAAAGCAGTACTTCTTCTTCCAGTTTTTTATACAAGGGTGGGTTAGACCTTAAATACGGTATAAACGAAAGTTTCACGCTGGATATGATGCTTGTACCGGACTTTGGACAAATACAATCTGATGATAAAAAACTGAATCTTTCTCCTTATGAACTTTACTACAGTGAGAAGAGACAGTTCTTCAACGAAGGAACCGAGCTTTTCCAGCGGGGCAATATCTTTTATTCGCGACGCATTGGTGCTTCTCCCATGTTTTCGGCTGGAGATAATCTGAAAGATCATGAAATCGTAGATTACAATCCCGGTGAAACACAACTGGTGAATGCAACCAAAATATCCGGAAGAACCAAAGACGGGTGGGGCATAGGTGTATTGAATGCTATGTCGTTACAGTCGAATGCTACAGTGAAAGATACTTTGACTGGATTAACCCACGATGTGAGTGTACAGCCTTTCACCAATTACAATGTAATGGTGGTGGATAAATCGTTGAAAAACAATTCTTATGTAAGTCTTATCAATACCAATGTTTACATGTTTGGCAGTCCGTTCAGAGCCAACGTTAGTGCTACTGAGTTCCAGCTCCGTGATAAATCGAAAACCTATGCATTGAAAGGGAAAGGAGCTGTAAGTTACCGTGGCGATAGTATTCGTGAGACAGGATATTACGGTTATTTGTCCTTGTCCAAAAACAAAGGAAATTTCCAATACGGTGTGTACCAGGATCTCTATACCGATAAGTATAATCCTAACGATTTGGGCTATCTTCAGCGCAACAATCAGAAAACAACAGAAGTTTATGCTCATGCTCAGAAAACCGAACCATTTGGAATTTTCAGGGAAATAAACGGCTTTGTGTACTGGGATTATATCAGAATGTTTAACCCCAATACTTTGTATTGTAATGAGCTGGGATATAATGCCAATGCCCAGTTTAAAAATAATTACTGGCTGAATATAAACGGAAGATATGATACCGATGTTTATGATTATTTTGAACCGCGTGTATCCGGCAGGTTTTATAAAAGGCCCAGAGCTTACAACTTCAATTTAAATCTGAGTACGGATGAACGAAAACCCCTGAATTTTTACTTTCATTACGGACACGGAAGCCAATCTTCAATAGGTCAATATTCTAATTTTGGTGATTTTCAGACTACGCTTCGCATTGGGAAACGATTCCAGATAAGTTATATGATCAGCTTCTATAATTCTACACACGAAAAAGGTTTTGTGGATAAAAACTCTGCAAATGATTCGATTATCTTTGCCCGTCGTAATGTGAATTCGCTGGAAAATATTTTTTCGTCATCGTACATTCTTAGCAACAAAGCCAGTCTGAGCCTCAGGGCTCGTCATTATTGGTCGGGCGCCAATAACAAGTCGTTTTACTTGCTCCAATCGGATGGTTCGCTGGCAGATAACCCGTCTTATAAACAGAGCAAAGATCAAAACTACAATGCTTTTACGGTGGATATGAGTTTCAGATGGAACTTTGCTCCGGGATCGGAGTTGGTTTGCACCTGGAAAAATTCGGCTTATACCGATCAGAATGTATTCAATAATAATTATTGGAACAATCTGCACAACACCTGGTTGAACCAGAAAAACAGTATTTCGCTCAAAGTATTATACTATATTGATTATAATAAATTCATAAAGAAGAAGACGGTTTAAATACCACATAGATAAAATGCTGCACAAACAGAGCTTATACAGAAGGATGTATAAGCTCTGTTTTTTTATAGCTAATTTGGATCATTCTAAATTAGCTGCATGCTAATAACTTAGTGCTAATTTCTGATTGGATAATAAATTCTTTGCGTATTTTTGAGCAGATTTTCACAACACAAAAGGTATCATGATTACAGAAAAGAAGAGTGTGGCACTAATGTCGGTGCTGGCAGCTGTATTTATTACTGGCTTTAAATTAATAATTGGATTGTTGACCGGTAGTTTGGGCATCTTGTCCGAAGCGCTTCATTCGGCACTGGATATGGTGGCAGCTATGATTACTTATTTCTCGGTGCGGGTTTCGGATAAGCCTGCCGACAAGGATCATAACTACGGGCATGGTAAAGTGGAGAATTTATCCGCTTTTATCGAAACACTATTATTGCTCGTTACCTGTGTTTGGATTATTTATGAAGCTATTCATCGCCTGGTGTCTGGCAATACTCATATTGAGGTAAGTGTTTGGAGCTACGTTGTAGTTATCAGCTCCATCGTTATTGATTATTCACGTTCCAGGGCTTTATACCGGGTGGCAAAGAAACACAATAGTCAGGCGCTTGAAGCCGACGCGCTGCATTTTTCTACCGATATATGGAGTTCTACGGTGGTATTGTTCGGTCTGATAGCCTACCAGTTTCTGGGTTGGTATGCAGCTGATGCCGTGGCGGCATTGCTTGTTGCGGTCATTGTTTTGTATGTTTCTTATCAGTTGGGTAGAAAAGCGGTGGATGTTCTGTTGGACAAATCGCCTCAGAATACAACCATAATTGTACACGAAGTACTGAAGGGTTTTCCGGAGGTGTTGAAATTTCATGGATTGAAAGCGCGTACCGCCGGTGCCGATACTTTTATTAAATTTAATGTTCATTTTAATCCGGATTTAAGCCTGCGTGATGTGCATGAAGTGTGCGATAAAATAGAAAAGGAAATAAAATCGAGAGTAGTACGCAGTGAAGTTTATATCCATGCAGAGCCGGAAGAGATAAGCCATATCGAAAACGAAGCGGATGATAATATAGTGTAGGTTTGCATAATATTAAAATAGGAAAGCTGAAGTTTAATTCTTGTGAATATCGTTAGTGAACTTTTAAAAATACTGAATGAGATAAAATATAGTTGATGTAAAAGTTGTTATAATCCATGATTGCGCTATAATAATAAGTGTAAATCGCTGTTTTAAATGAAAAACAAATAGTTTAATTACTTTCAATTAATGGATTATGAAAACAAAAGGTATTTACTTAGCTTTAGTTTTATTTAGCGTTATTGCATGGAGTTGTACATCTCAGGACGGATTAAATAATCAGTCGTTGAAGACTTCTATAACTGCTAATGCGCAGGAACTAATCACTGCAGTGAACTCAATAACCGCTTCATCAGGTTATGGTATTTTATCCAATTCCGATTTGGCTACGTCTCCCAGTATGGTAAAATCTGCTGAAGCATCATCAGTTACTCCTATTACTGACACTATTAGCCTGTCTCAAATTGCCGGAGTTTACGATTATAAAGCGGCAAAGTACAAAAAATGGAGTCCGATGTTGTTTAATTTCTTTGCTAAAACCGGGACAAGCTCCGATTTTATTGTACGCCTTCCGGAAGCAAAAATAAAACATCCCAGACTATTGCTTCTGTACACTCCGGCCGATACTACGCTGGTGAATGATTATGTAATTGACGTTTCGAAGTATAATTATGTGTTCGGACGTTACCTCTGGAACTACAATCTGGCTTCTACCATTACGGTTAAAAATGTCAGTATCGGTTCTCTGACAGTTCAATCGTCAAGAAACAAGTCAGAAGGTCAGAATTTTGTATCAGGTTTTACCTTTGCTAATGGGTACGAAGCTAAATTGAAGTATTCAACCGGTGATACAATTTTATCGGTTTACAATATCTCCAAAGGCGGTACAACATTGTTTGAAGAAAAATTTACAGCTATCAAAGATTCGGCCAGTCGCCATCGCGAAAAACAGTATTCATTGACAATCGGAAATGTTCAGGTTATAAGAACTCCTACGCACGGTAACAATGGTCTGGATAGCGCCAAAGTTTATTTAGGAGGCGTGCTGCAAACGAAAGCTGTGGTGAAAATTATTGATTCGGGTAGCAAAGATGATGCGACAGAGTTTAGCGTAATAGGTCATAACAGAGATTTGCAAATAACCTTTGATGATGGAACAAGCACTACGGTTAATCAATTGTTAGGTTCTACCATTACGGATGTTCGTTCGTTATTCCTCTCGCTGCGCCAGGTTTATTTTGCCACCAATGTAGTTGACTGGGTTGCCTGGAGTGTAAAACTCAACAGGCTGAATATGTAATTTCGGTACATGCGGATATAATAAGAGGGAAAGCATTGGTTTTCCCTCTTATTTTTTGCAGAAACGATTAAGCTCTGCCTACATTTGTGTGTTGAATCAGTTCTTTGCAGGTTCAATCCCAAAGGTAAATCCGGCCTTTACACGTTCTGTCAATTCCGGTATAATATCGGTATATTCGCCCACAATACCAAAGTCGGCAAAATGGAATATCGATGCTTTGGGGTTATGATCAATCGCAATAATTTTTTCGGATTCCTTCATTCCTGCAATATGCTGGATGGCACCCGATATCCCAACACTGATATACAATTTAGGACGTACTGTTTTACCTGTTTGACCTACCTGGCGGGCATATTCAGAGAAACCTTCGTCCACCACCACACGGCTACATGCCCATTCGGCTTTCACGCCCTGTGCTTTGAGTGCATCGGCTAGTTTTTTGATCAACTCCAGTCCGTCACTGGTAGTACCGCGTCCACCTGAAACAATGACATCTGCATCAAAGAGGTTTACAGAGTTACCCTCACCCCGAACCGTTTGCAATATCTCAACTTTGAACTCATCTTTTGTGAGCTTAGGGGCAAAAGTTGAAATGACTCCTGTTCTTCCTTCCACCTTGGCAGGTACTTCAAAGGTTCCGGCACGCGCAGTTGAAATTTGTGGATACACAAAGCCAAGGATGGTTGCCAACTTGCTTTCGCCGTAGGTTGGACGACGTGAGTGCAAAATCGGTTTATTGATAACCTTTTCTTTCCGGTTTACGTATTCTCCTATTTCCAGTCCTGTACAGTCTGCCGTTACACCGCTACCGGTTTTCATGCCGATACGGGGTGCAAGTTCTCTACCCGATGTCGTAGCTGCAAAAAGGGCAATCTCGGGATTTCTTTCTTTTATTACCTGCTCAAAAATACTGGAAAACGGTAGTACCAGGTATTCTTCGAGTTTATCATCTTCTACAACGATAACTTCATCCGAACCATGTTCGAACAGAATTTGCGCCTGATCTTTCACATTTTTTCCAATCAGCAGTGTCATTATTTTCGTATCATCTCCCAGTTGATCGGCAAGATGGCGTGCGGGAGTTAGCAGCTCCAGCGATGGGCGTGCAATTTTTCCGTTTGCCAATTCTGCCCATGTAATAATACCTTTAGCGCCGTTGCGGTTATCGTAGAATGGAAATTCAGGTTTCTCCGAAACTTTCTTTTCAGTGGCTTCTTTTTTCTCCAGTACATTAGCTCCTTTGTTGTAATTGGCTATTAAACTGTCAACCAAAGCAGTCTCATTGCTTCCCTGCGACATGATAATAGGAGCACGTTCACTCACGATATTTACTACGCCGGCAACAATAGTGGGTGATCCGCTCAAACCGATTTTTTCTGTTCCCAGCCCGATATCATCGATGCCAAAAACCGTGATTTTGGCATTACGTGCTTTGATAGCTCCGGTCAGCGAAGGTTTGCGAGGAGGAATGCCCGTTGGAGTCAATGAAATGGTACACGGCATTGGTAGTTTCATCATCTGATAACCACCTTCGATAATACGCTTAGCGATAACATTGCCTTCTCCGTCAGCTTTTACTGTTTCCACAAAAGTTGCCTGTGGAATGCCTAAAGATTCTGCCACCTGCGAGGGAACGTGCGCCGTATCTCCGTCGCTGGTTTGGCGACCCGCCAGAATGATAAACGGTTCCTTAGCATCTTTGGTAAAGCCGAGGTGTTTTAGCATAGTTGATATGGCCAATCCTGTAGCATAGGTGTCGCTACCTCCGAGCTTACGATCCGAAAGCAGGTACGCATCGTCGTAACCCATCGAGATGGCGGTGCGCAATGCTACTTCGAACGAACCGGGTCCCATAGAACAGGCAATGAGTCTGGCGTCAGGATATTGTTTTTTGAGTTGTAATCCGGCTTCAAGACCAAACTGACAATCGATGTTGATGATTGACTTTGCTTTCGTTCTATCCATTAAGCCATCTTCCCCCATTCGCATTTCTGTGGCGAGTGGTACTTGTTTTATTAAACTTATAATTGTAAGAGCCATTTCTTTAATTATGAATAATGAATTAATAATTATGAATTAATCACATGTTTTGAAAATCAGGACCATTACCGCCATTGGGTACCGACCAGGTAATGCCATCACCGGGAGTTTTTATGTCGCAGGTTTTACAGTGCATACAGTTTTCGGCATGTATGCGTAACTCCTGATGTCCGTTTTTGTCTGTATGAAGTTCATATACTTCGGATGAGCAAAAGAACTGGCACGGAGCACCGTACTGTTTGATGTTGATGGCGTTAAATGACTCGGGGTTGTTTACCTTCACGTGCGGAACTTGTTGTTCATCGTGATTAACTCCTGAGAAATAGACATCTGTAACTTTATCAAATGTCAATACTTTATCGAATTCAAGTTTCCCTTTAAATCTTTCTTTGAATGGCTTACCTTTAAATTCGGCGAGCGTTTTGGTCGCATCTTTATCCGGATGACTTTTCAGTTTACCACTGAAGCCTGCTCCACCGGTTATCAGTTGTGTTCCGAAATGGAATGCACCTGCGATTAATCCTTTCGAAAATCCTTGTCTGAAATTCCGAACAGGATATAAATCCTTGTAAATTACACTTTCCTTGATAGATGCTTCGTATGCTGATAGTCTTTTTTCGGAAAAATCATTTTTAGTCAAAGCATCTGCTGCAGTTTTAGCCGCCAGCATACCGGAAGTTATGGCTAAATGCACTCCTTTTAAAGCAGGCATGGCTACCAATCCAGCGCTGTCACCTACAATTAATGCATTGTCAGTGTATAATTTAGGAATAGAGTAATAGCCGCCTTCGGGCAATGTTTTTGCACCGTATTCCACCAATTTTCCACCTTTCAGAAACTTGGCTATAAACGGGTTTGTTTTCCATACCTGAAAAGCACTGTGAGCATCGAAGGTCGGATCTTCGTATTCGAGTCCAACAACCAGACCAACAGCAACTTTGTTATCATTTAATCCGTACACAAATCCACCTCCGAATTCTTTCAGATTCAATGGGTAGCCCATGGTGTGATACACTTCACCCGGTTTGATATTTCCTTCGGGAACACTCCAGAGTTCTTTAATCCCTAACGAATATATCTGGCAGTTTTTGTCTTTCTCTAAATCATATTTTTTTATGAGCTTTTTAGCCAGACTGCCGCGTGTACCTTCGGCAAATACGGTGAGTTTTGCTTCAATGCGTGTTCCTGCCTGAAAATTTTCCTGCTTGTTGCCATGGTGATCCACTCCGGTATCAATGGTTTTGGCACCGATTACTTTTCCATGCTCGTACAGAATTTCATCAACTGCAAATCCGGTATAAATTTCAACACCTTTTTCTTCTGCTTTTTGCGCCAGAAACCGACAAATCTGTCCTAAAGAAGCGGTATAGTTCCCTGCGTTGTTCATGTAAGGCACATGTACCGGCAGTGTAAACGCACCATTCTCGCTTAATAATACCGTTGAATCCTTTGTTACTTTGGCATTAAACGGAATGTCGGAGAATTCTACATCCGGTAATAAATGCTTGAAAACTTCCGGTTTAATTACAGCGCCCGATAGAATATGGCTTCCGATAGAACTTCCTTTTTCTATAAGTAAAATTCTGCGCGCTAAGCCATTCTGCTTTAAGATGTCGGCTAAATGAATGGAAGTTGCCAAACCGGAAGGTCCGCCTCCAATAATTAAAATATCCGTTGAAACGGTATCAGCATTACTCATTATTTTCCTCCTTTTATAATTTTGATTATTCTATGAATTTAATTTAGTCTATATCGAAATGGAAAATTGAAACGTAATTATGTAAATAATAAGCTTTTCGTTGGATGAACTCATTATGTTTATCCGATAATTTTGTTAACTGGTAGTATTTTTGTTGATAGAGAAAGCTCTCATGCAACTTGTTTTCTATACACTTAAAGACCTAATTTTTGCTGGATAGGAAGCATGTGATGATTATGCCTTTTACCCGTGGTAAAATTATCGGATGTGTTTGGCTGATTTGTTGGAGAAATAATATTGTCTATTATTTCCTACAGAAGAGTCAATTTAGGGAGTTGCATTTACGGGGATGCAAATGTACCTCTCCCTACGGAGATTTTATGTGGGTGATCAGATTTCAAGTGATTCGAGGTTTTTATTGTTTTTCCATTTCAAGTGAAATGAAAGCTGAAAATTGTATATCAGAAACTGATAAATAATGCTATGATAGTAGCTTTTTTAAATTTCAATTTTGTTTTCAACGCTACAAAAATAAGGATTTATATTGGTCAGCATCCTTATTATATCAATTTTTATGCTTAAAAAACTTTAAATTTTGCACAAATGCAGTTGTCGTGTGCACGGAATCAGACTTCAGAGATTGATTTAATGAATAATTATATAAATTCCTGTGTTCGCACACGGAGCTGCTATCAATGTGTCTTTTTTGATTCCCTCGTTTATTTTCCGTACCTTTGTCCAAAATCGTATTTCGTCGTGTTTTAATGAAAAGTTTGTGAAAGAGAACGAATACGCTATTATTTTATGACATTTGATAAATTAGATCTTATAGAGCCGATCTTAAACGCTCTCTCTCACGAAGGTTATACTCAACCTACACCTATTCAGGAAATTTCAATTCCAATTGTACTTAAAGGACATGATTTATTAGGCTGTGCTCAGACAGGCACAGGTAAAACAGCTGCTTTTGCTATTCCTATCCTGCAGTTGTTGCAATTAAATAAAGGAGCCGAAAGAGCTCCACGCAAAATCAAAGCATTGATTGTAACTCCTACGCGCGAACTGGCTATCCAGATTGGCGAAAGCTTTGCAGCCTACGGTCGATTTATGAATTTGCGGCATACCGTTATCTTTGGTGGTGTACCGCAAGGAGCACAAGTTGGCGCACTTAAAATGGGCGTTGACATACTGATAGCTACACCGGGTCGTTTACTCGATTTGCAAACACAGGGATATGTGAAGTTGAATGAGCTTTCTATATTCGTATTGGATGAAGCCGATCGTATGCTTGATATGGGATTCATACATGATGTAAAAAAACTGATTAAAATCATTCCTGCTAAGCGTCAATCGCTTTTCTTTTCGGCTACTATGCCCGAATCGATACGAGTGCTGGCCGGTTCAATCCTTACGAATCCCGAAGAAGTGGCTGTTACTCCGGTTTCAACCACTGCCGAAACTATTCAGCAAGAAATGTATTTTGTGGATGCAGTCAACAAAAAGGATTTGTTGATACATTTGTTGCAGGATAAATCAATTAAAACTGCTTTGGTGTTTACGCGCACCAAACATGGTGCGGATAAGGTACAGCGTTTGCTCACGAAAGCTAGAATTAAAGCAGAAGCAATTCATGGCAATAAGTCTCAAAATGCCCGTCAGAATGCGTTGCGAAATTTTAAAGACAGAACAACGCGTGTTTTGGTAGCAACCGATATCGCAGCACGTGGTATTGATATTGATGATTTGAATCTTGTTATTAATTATGAAATCCCGAATATCCCTGAAACCTATGTTCACCGTATAGGACGTACAGGTAGGGCAGGACTGGATGGAAAGGCTGTGTCGTTTTGCGATGCTGAAGAGCATGAATACCTGCGCGATATTCAAAAGCTAATTTCTATTCAGATTCCGGTAATTAAAGACCATCCGTTTCCGGCTGAAAACATGCCCGTAGTTGGTAAATCCAAGTCGAAATCAAAACCAAATCAGAATATCCGTCAGCCTAACCCGAATAAACCCAAAATTACACACAATAGAGCGCCGATAAGCAAAGCTGCTACAGACAGTGCCGCTGAACCCAGAAAAGTAATTGCTCCACCTGTGAAAAACGAAGCTCCAGCGAAACCTGTAGTTTCAAAGAAATTTTGGGGTAGAAAGTAATCAATAACTTTTAGATACTATAATAAGCAGAACAGAACCCTTTTTTGTAAGGAAGTTGTTCTGCTTTTTTTATTTCTATTAAACAATGATTACCTTTGTGGTGTTCTTGAATTATTAGGTTAACTATTGGTGTAAGATGAATTTGCTGCATAAAGACATAAAAACATATTCGTTTACTGAGGCATCGCAGGGGTATGCCGGCTTTGCGCTGAAGAAGCTTGACGTTGTTTACCAAAATGCCAACGGAGAAGCTGACAGCCCTCACAGACACGATTATTACACTATTATTTTCATAGAGAAGGGCATAGGAACTCATTATATTGATTTTACTGAATTTCCTATCGTAGATAGTTCTATCTTTTTTATTCTTCCCGGGCAGATGCACCAAATAGAATTTACTGACGAACCTCAGGGATGGGTTGTTACGTTTACCGAGGAATTCCTGATAGCTAATTCTATTCCTGATAAGCTGATAAATGACATTTATTTATTCAACGATTACGGGCAATCGCCACCACTACCGATAAATGAGAATGATCTGCCGGTTTATCGAAATCTGTTGATTCAGATGGAACACTTTTCTCAGTCGTTACAAACCTACACTCAGGAGGCTGTGGGCTCATTGGTCAAGGTATTTCTTATACAGAGTAATAATCATTGCAGCCTGCGCAAAAGTAACAACCCACAGTTGGTGGAAACCAGTAACCACATACTACGTACTTTCAAGCAACAACTGAATCATAAATATGCTGTAGCGCATATGGTGTCAGATTATGCCGATGATTTATCCGTTACGAGTGACTACCTCAATAAAACGGTGAAAAACTTAACCGGTAAATCGGCCAAAGACCATATACAGAGCAAATTAATAACAGAAGCTAAACGTTCCTTACTGTTTAGCAATATCAGCAACAAAGAGCTGGCTTACGAGCTTGGCTTTGATGAAGCTGCTCACTTTAATAATTTTTTTAAGAAAATTACCGGTCAAACTCCATCCGAATTTCGTGTTTCAGCACGTCAGTCCTGATTTTTGCAATCATTAGCCTGATTTCATTACCTCCCTCTGCGTTTTGTCGCCGTACCTTTGTCGTATCAAAAAAATAAACACGACCCCTAACCCCTAAAGGGGAATTGAGCTAGTAAATCTATTATATTTTGATCTTTAATTTTTAAAGACAATACTAATCAAGTTTCCCTTTAGGGGCTAGGGGTTAAAAAAAACGACACAATTATGAAAACAATTTTGCATAAATCAGGCACACGCGGTCATGCCAATCATGGTTGGCTTGATACTCACCACACTTTCAGCTTTGCAAATTATTACAATCCAGAACGGGTTAATTTCGGTGCTCTACGGGTATTGAACGATGATTGGATTGCCAGTGGAGAGGGTTTTGGAACACATCCGCACGATAATATGGAAATCATTACTATTCCATTGATCGGAGCTGTAGAGCACAAAGACAGCATGGGTAACCACGGTGAAATAGCTGCCGGAGAAATTCAGGTGATGAGTGCCGGAACCGGAATTTTTCACAGTGAGTTCAACCGAAATAAAGATCAGGAATTACAGCTATTGCAAATTTGGGTGATACCGAATAAAAGAAATGTAACTCCGCGCTATGATCAGATTTCATTGGCCGGAGTTGAGAAACCTGATGAGTTGTACCAGATACTTTCGCCAAATCCTAACGATCAGGGAGTGTGGATACATCAGAATGCATGGTTTCATTTGGGAGACTTATCCGAAGGCTGGAAAGGAAATTATGAATTAAAAGATAAGAATAACGGTGCATACTTCTTTGTGATAGAAGGAGAAGTGACGGTTGCGGGTCAGAAACTAAGCAAGCGCGACGGATTGGGAGTAAGCGAAGTATCTTCGATAGAGATATCTTCTGAAGGATTATCCAAGCTGCTTATAATGGAAGTTCCTATGCGTTGAAACCGAAATAAATTAAAACTCATACAATTAAATATACAAACCGGGTCTTTGAATTTTATAAAGCAGACCTGACACAAAACAAAAAAATGATTATGAAAACAATTAAACAATTTTTAGCTACAGATCAACAATCATGGTCTTTATTAGTATCGCGCCTGGCATTAGGTATCGTAATTTTACCTCATGGTATGCAAAAAGCACTTGGTCTTTTTGGCGGATACGGATTCTCCGGAACAATAGGAGCTTTTCAATCGATGGGAATGCCTTATTTGATTGGCGTACTTGTTATACTTGCCGAATTTGTAGGTGCTATAGGAATTATCTTTGGTTTAGGAACCCGTTTTATGGCCTTTTCGGTTGGTTTAACTATGGCCGGAGCAGCTTTCCTGGGCGGACATATCAATAACGGTTTCTTTATGAACTGGTTTGGAATGCAAAAAGGTGAAGGAATAGAGTATTTTATTCTGGTAGTCGGTCTGGCAATTGCTTTACTGATTGGAGGTAGCGGTAAATTTTCTTTCGATAATTTGATTTCGAAGAAAATCAGCTAAGAATCGCTGAAGATTATAAAAAAGACCGATATGCAAATTTGCGTATCGGTCTTTTCTGTTTTTGAATTGCGAAATTATTCTGCTACAACTTCGAAAGCAACTTCTACGCTTACTTCTTTGTGTAGTTTTAAAGTAGCTTTGTAAGAACCAATTTCCTTTACAGCATCTTTAATAACAATTACTTTACGATCAACTGTGAAACCAGCTTTTTCGAATGCATCTGCCAATTGGATAGGACCAACAGCACCAAAGATTTTGCCGGTAGTGCTTGTTTTTGCACCTACTGTCAATGTGATATCTTTTACTTTTTCAGCTAATTCGATAGCATCGTTTTTCAGACGTTCTAATTTGTGAGCACGTTGTTTCAAATCTTCAGCCAACATTTTTTTAGCCGATTCAGTAGCTATGATGGCTTTTTTTGTTGGAATCAGAAAGTTACGTCCGTAACCATCTTTTACTTTAACGATATCGCCTTTGTAACCCAAGTTGGTTACATCTTCTTTTAATATAATTTCCATACTTTTTCCTCCTTCTTTATTATTTCATCATATCGGTTACATAAGGAAGCAACGCAATATGGCGTGCTCTTTTAACTGCTTGAGCTACTTTACGTTGAAATTTCAACGAAGTACCGGTAAGGCGACGTGGAAGGATTTTTCCTTGTTCGTTCAAGAATTTTTTCAAAAATTCAGGATCTTTGTAATCAATGTAACGAATACCGCTTTTTTTGAAGCGACAATATTTTTTCTTTTTTACATCAACTGATGGTGGAGTCAAATATCTGATATCTCCGTTGTTTGCTGCCATGGTTTAGTTCTCCTTTACTTCTTTAGATTTGACATTTTTTCTTTTTTCAGCGTACTCGAATGCATATTTGTCCAAACGGAACGATAAGAAACGGAGTACACGTTCGTCGCGACGGAATTGAGTTTCCAGTGTAGCGATTACTGTAGGTTCTGCATCAAATTGAAGCAATGAATAAAAACCAGTTGATTTCTTTTGGATAGGATATTGCAATTTGCGTAATCCCCAATTTTCCTCATTGGTAATAGTCGCGCCATTTTCTGTCAAAATGGTCTTGAATTTTTCTACCGCTTCCTTCATCTGTACATCAGACAAAACGGGAGTTAAAATGAAAACGGTTTCATAATGATTTAACATACTGTTTGTTAGCTTTTTAGTAATTAATACTTAGTTTTTTATTAAAGCGGGGCAAAGGTACAAATAATTCTTTGATTGACAATACCATTGAATAGGAAAATTCGTCTTTCAATTTGTAAAACAGGTTCGTTTTGAGAATACTATTTAAGATTAACGTATAGTGATATAAATAGCACGGCTTTGAGTTTTATATTCAAAGTCGTTTTTTTAGGCATAAAATTATAGATATTCAATTTTATTGAATTAATATGCAAAAACTAAACAGTCTTAGGCTTAAAGACATATCCTTTTGATAATAAAAATCAGTAGTTTATGACAATTTGAACTTCAAAAGGAATATTTCCTACATTTAGGTAGGAAATATGGACATATTTATGTAGTTTTGCGCCAAACTAAAAAACACCATTATGTTAGATGTAGGATTGACCACGTTTATGATCTTGGCCACCAGTCTCGTCATGCTTATGACGCCGGGATTAGCTTTCTTTTACGGAGGTTTAGGCTGTAAAAAAAACATTTTAAGTATTATGATGCAGAGCTTTGTTTCTATGGGAATAAGCACTGTTCTTTGGTTCGCATTTGGATATTCTGTTTGCTTTAGTGGCAACTTACATTCAGGCACCGACTTTTTTGGAATTTTGGGTAATCTGGATAAAGCATTTTATCACGGAATTACGCCATCTACTCTTTACTCGCCCGATAAGCGTTTTCCGGAGTACATTTTTATTGCTTATCAAATGATGTTTGCGATTATTACTCCGGCTCTGATAACCGGTGCATTCATCAATCGGGTTTCATTTAAATCCTACATTTTTTTCCTCGTGTTGTGGCAAATTTTTGTGTATTACCCGTTTGTTCACATGGTATGGGGCGGTGGTTTGCTTGCCGAATGGGGTGTGTTCGATTTTGCAGGTGGTATCACGGTACATGCTACGGCCGGGTTTGCAGCATTGGCGTCGGTTTACTTTGTGGGGCGCCGGCAAGAGAAAACTGATCCGAATAACATTCCGCTGGTTGCCATTGGTACAGCATTGCTCTGGTTCGGTTGGTACGGATTTAATGCCGGAAGTGAGCTGGCGGTAAATTCTGTTACAATTTCGGCCTTTCTCAACACAGATACTGCCGCTTCATTTGCCGCTATTACCTGGTTGTTGATAGAATGGAATACAGGCAAAAAGAAACCGACATTTATTGGTTTGATGACAGGGGCTGTTGCCGGACTGGCTACCATTACTCCGGCAGCCGGATACGTTGATATTTATTCAGCGGCCATTATCGGTATCATTGCGGCTGTAGGTTGTTTTCTGGCAGTTAAGTTTAAAGAACACAAAGGCTGGGACGATGCGCTGGATGTATGGGGAGTACACGGCATGGGTGGAGTAATCGGAACTATTTGCCTGGGTTTCTTTGCCAACAGTGCTATTAATGCTGCCGTTCCTAATGGCATTTTCTTTGGCGGCGACGGTATGTTGTTGCTGAAAGAGTGTGTGGCTATTTTGTTTGCCATCAGCTATGCCTTTATATTTACCGTTTTGTTGTTTAAAACTATCAATAAATTTATTCCTGTTCGTGTATCTAACATAGAACAAACTGTAGGACTGGATTTAATTCACCACGGTGAGGTAGCGCGCCAACAATAGAACACCCACATTATAGAACAAGCCATGATGAATATTTGAGTTCATCATGGCTTGTTTCGTTTTTATGCAGTAATAAAGAGATTTTACATCATTCTGTACGGGTATATTTACCGAAATGAATGGCTAATAATAACCAGGCTATGAGCCAGGCCACACCGCCAAAGGGAGTAATGATACCCAATGCTTTGATGCCGGTGATAGCAAGAGCGTATAATGACCCCGAGAATAAAACTATTCCTGCCATAAATAGATATGCAGCAGTTTTGAGTGATTTCGATGGTTGCAAATACAGTAGTATTCCTGTTGCCAGCAATGCGAAAGTGTGATAGAAATGATACTGAACGCCGGTTTTATAAACCTCAAGCATATCGGGTGTTATCATTTTTTTGATAATATGAGCCCCGAAAGCTCCGAGCGCTACTGCCAGCATGCCGCTGATGGCTGCGGTTACGAATATTTGTTTCATGCGGTTTTATTGTTAAGCAAATGATAATCATTGTTGATATGTTTTTTTTGTCACATAGTTCACACTAGTTTTAAATAGGAGATATAAGACTAAGAACACATAGCATTATCCCGAATACGGGATAATTTCAGACTGAGCAAGAGTATCGTCAGATACTCTTTACTATGTGACCTAAGTCTTTTTCTCTCATGATTTCTATGTGTTCTACTGTGGTAAAATATATCATTAAATATTAGCAACTACTTTCTTAGCTTTCGCGTTTATCTTTCATCAGCAGGTTCACCGCTTCTTCCATCGATCCGGCTTTGGTCACAGCACCGGCGTTGATAAAGAAAATTTCGTCGGCACTTTCTATGGTGTTCAGTCGGTGTGCAATGATAATCCGTGTTGTTGTTTTAGGTAGTTTTTTCAGAATCTCATCGAGTAATTGCTCCGTTACGGTATCGATATTGGCTGTTGCTTCATCGAGGATGAGTAAATCCGGCCGGCGTAGAACGGCACGAATGAACGCAATTAGTTGCTTTTGACCCAGACTTATTCCATCGCCCGATGATTTGATTTCTGCATCCAGACCTCCATCAAAACGTTCGAGTAAGCCTTCCAGTCCTACTTCTTTTAGTTCGTCCATCAGTTCATCGTTGCTTAGCCCTATAAAGCACTGATTTCCGTACAGAATATTATCGCGCAGGGTTCCGGTAAACAGGAAAGGTTCCTGCAGGATAAAGCCTATCTTGGCGGTTCGGGTGCTTGCATCCAGTGAGCGGATATCCGCACCGTTGAGTATGATTTGTCCGGCAGTAGGATCATACAGTCTGGCCATCAGCGATGCGGTAGTGGTTTTACCACCTCCGGTAGGTCCAACAAAAGCGTATGTTTTTCCACGTTCCAGATCGAAGCTTACATTTTTCAAAATATCATTTCCGGGAATATAGCTGAATGAAACATCACGGAAAGACAGTAAGCAGCAGCTTTCTTCTTTGACATCACTTTCCTGAACAGTCAGGTTGTTTTCCATTTGCAGAATCTGCGAAATACGATCCCAGCCGGCGAGTGCCACCTGAAAGTTTGCCCAAAGAGCGGCAATTTGACGCAGTGGATTATAAAACTGATTGATATAAGCCAAGAAACTGATGAGTAAGCCCACCGAAAATTGTCCGTGGGCAATGAGATAAATACCAAATGCAAGCACCACCATTTGTCCTACGTTGGACGAAAAACCATACACGGGTGTGAAGATGTTGTTGGCAATACCTGCTTTTACAGCTGTTTGATAGTTCTCCTTATTCACTTCGTCGAATCGTTTACGGAAATAATCCCGACGGTTGAATGCCACAATGACCTTGAAATTATTCAGACTTTCCTGAATTTCGGAGCTTAAACTACCGGTACTTTTCATGTTTTTGGCATTTCTGTTTTTTACCCACGGCGATATTGAGCGTGTGATAACGAGCAATGCAATGGCGGGAGCCAAAGCAGCCAGACCCAGTTCTACATTTATCGAAAGCAGAAATATACCGGCTCCCAGCATGGTAAAAATACTACTCATAAATTGCACCAGCGACTGAGAAAAGAATTGGTTGATTTTGTCGGTATCGTTGTTTACCCTCGATATAAGATCGCCGGCTTTATTCTGATTGAAGAAGTCGATGGGCAGTTCCTGCAATTTGCCGAAAATGGTATTTCGAAGATTGTACAACATTCGCTGACCTACTCTTCCCATCAGCTGAGCCTGGGTATAGCCGCTCACCAGGGCTGCACAAAATACGCAGAAAAGTATGATTGAGTATTTTATCAGACCATCGTATTGTTTAGTCACTACAAAACTATCCACGGCATGTCCCATCAGGTAAGGTCCGATAAGGCTCAGACCTGAATTGAGAAATATAAAAGCCATGGCAATATAGAGGTTTTTACGCTCTATACCTATGAGTGACATCAACCTTTTCAGGGTGGTGGCGGTGCTTACTTTTTCGTTGGGTAGAAATCCTTTTTTTATATTGAGATTGTAGTTCATTCTTGCAGTATTAATTGTCAATAGTCAGATGGTTGGTGCTACGTTGAGAATTAAAAATCTGAACATATTCCGGACTGGAAATCATCAGTTCTTCGTGAGTTCCGCGTGCCAGAATATCGCCTTCTTCGAGCAAAAGAATTTGTCCGTAGTTGATTACCGACGCTATTTTCTGTGTTACCGAAAGCAGTGTCAGGTCGGGGTAATTTTGCGCTACGTTATGCAGAATTTTCTCTTCGGTTTGCGTATCCACCCGGGCTGTAAAATCGTCGAGCAACAGAATTTTGGGATTCAATGCCAATGCCCGCGCCAGCATAATTCGCTGTTTCTGTCCTCCCGAAAGGCTGGTGCCACGTTCGCTGACTATGGTGTCCAACCCTTGCGGCAGTGTGTCGATAAAGTCATTCAGTTCGGCAGTTTCAATGGCTTTTTTCATCAGCTCGTCCGTTACTTTCTCGTTGAAAGCTATGTTTTCGCGCAGGCTCATGTTGAACATGATGCTGTCCTGAAACACAAATCCGATTTGATGCTGAAATGTTTCTTTATCGTAATCATCAATGTTGATGCCATCGAAGAGAATGGAGCCTTTAGCCGGTTTTATAAGTCCGGTGAGCAGATACAACAGTTGTGTTTTGCCTGCTGCAGTTGGTCCTATTACTGCTGTTTTGGTTCCGGGTTGTATGCTGAACGATACATTTTTCAGTGCAGGTTTGTCGCCGTAAACCACAGACACATTCTGCATTTCGATGTTGCCTTTCAGTGGTGTATTGACAGTTCCTGTATCGCGGGTTTCTTCGGCATCGAGCACGGCACATATTCTTCCATACGACACCGAAGCCTGAGCCACAAAGTTGCTTATAAAACCTATAATCATGATAGGAAAAATAAGAATGGTGAGGTAGGAGCTGAATGCAGCAAAATCACCCAAGGACATGGCACCGCTTATCACATAATGTCCGCCCAGTGCCAGAATAATGAGTGAAGCCATATTGGCAACGAAAACCACGATGGGTATAAGTGTGGCAAACAGGCTGAGAATGGATAACCCGAGGTTACGAGCCTGTGTGCTGGCATTCATAAATTTGTTGTATTCCAGCATTTGGGAATTAAGTACACGCACTAATGCAGCACCCAGAATGCTTTCGTTGATTACCTTGTTGAGCCAGTCTACTACTTCTCTGCTCTTTTTGAACAAGCTTTGCAAACGGCGGAAAACGATTACAAAGGCGCTGATAATAATAGGAATAATGATAAGTACACACAACGCCAGTTCCCAATTGATGCTGATGAGCAGGATGCTGGCACCAATAATGATAAAGATGGATGAAGCAAGCTGCACAATGGCCATCGACACAAACATTTTGATGGAATCAATGTCGGATGTCAGGTTGGTAAGCAGTTTTGAGGGGTTCGACTGTTGGATAAAGTCATAGCTCTGACGGGATATTTTGTCCGTTAGTCGGGTTCTCAGGTCGCGCGCAACTCTTTCGGATGCGTACGTTTGCAGAATGCCTTGTAGCAGCGTAAAAATAAAAATTATCAGGGCTGCTATCAGAAATTCTACAATCAGCTTTTGATATGAAAATACTCCGCCGGTAAATTCATCAATACCTCCAGAAATGAGTTTAGGAATAATAAGATTGACTGCATTGCTTAACAGGGCAAAACCTATTAAAGCAGAGATCATTAATTTGTAAGGTTTCAGTACTCCGAATATATTAGGTTTAGCGGTTTTTCTTCCGGGTATCTGTTCTGTTCGTTTGTTTTGCATTATTGTTTTTATATGTCAGTTAACCGCAGAGCGCAACGGGGATATTGATGTTTTTTTTCGAACGCAAAGTTACACATTGTGACTCTGAACTAATTATGGAGAAGTTATAAAAGAATCAGTATGTGTGTGAAATTTTGTAAATAAAACTCGGGTTGCTGTCCGGCAACCCGAGTGATAGTATGATAGATTGTTCTATTGGGACTTCTTCATTAGGCATTTAGCAACTTTTCGATATCGAACTTTTTCATTTGCATAAATGCATTGGTTACTTTGCCTGCTTTTTCGGGATTTGTCATTAGGCTTGAGAGTACGGATGGCACTATTTGCCATGATACACCATACTTATCTTTCAACCAACCGCAATGTCCTTCCTCGCCGCCTTCGGTCAGTTTTTCCCAGTAATGGTCAATTTCTTCCTGTGTGTCGCAGAAAACCTGAAACGAAATAGCTTCGTTGAACTTGAATAAAGGACCGCCATTAAGCGCCGTAAACTGTTGCCCGTTAATCCGAAAAACCACCGTTAATACAGTCCCCTCCGGTTGTCCGTGAAACTCAACTCCTTCTTTACCGTAGTAGCTGGTAGTTTCAATCTCGGAGTTTCGGAATATGGAGGTGTAAAACGTGGCTGCTTCTCCCGCCTGATTGTCGAACCAAAGACATGGTGTAATTAGATTTGTCATATTTGTCAGGATTTATTGCTTTCGGTATATTGCTTTAAATTGTTCAGTATAGCCTGCCAACCTGTCTGCTGCATTTCCAACGGATTCTCGTTTTCTGCATCAAATGTCTCGGTCACAACCGTAACGTCGCCCAGTCCGCTGAGCTCGATACTTACTTTTCGGTTGTCGCCAAGTGAGTATCTGATCAGTTGTTCTTTGACAATTTGTTCATAAACGCCTCCGAAATCGAAGCCGAAACTTCCATCTTTGGCTTCCATTCTGTAGTTGAACTTTCCACCAACCTGTAAGTCGTTCTCGGCTTTGGTAGTATGCCAGTCGTCAGACGCATGATTCCAGTGTACCACGTGCGCAGGTTCCGTAAGGTATTTCCACACCACATCGCGCGGGGCTTTGATGGTGGCTCTGATGGTTATAGATTTGAATGGACTCATACAGTGTGTTTATTTAGCAGTGAAGTTGAACATCCATTGTATGCCATATTTATCGGTAGCGTGTCCGTGGTAAGCTCCCCAAAAAGTGTCTTGCAGCGGCATGGTTACTTTTCCGCCTTCTGACAGGGCGTTGAATAATCTTTGAGTTTCTTCTTTCGTGTCAGGATCGAGCAAAATTTGTATATTGTTTCCTTGATTTACTTTGAAACCGAACGATTCTGGAGCATCAGATCCCATCAGAATGTGTCCACCCAGTATTGGTAATTCTATGTGCATAATCAGTTTTTTATCAGCTTCTGCTATCGCAGGAGCACCTTCGGGCGATGGAAAATCGCCAAAACGGGCTATGCCGCCTCCGCTGAATTCGCCTCCGAAAACCGATTTATAAAAATTGAAAACTTCCTCGGTATTGCGCGGGAAGTTGAGATAAGTGCTTGTACTTGCCATAATAATTCGTTTTAGATTGATTTGTTATATGTGATTTTTTAAACGAAATGTTATTCAAATTCTTCGGGAGTTTTTTTGAATAATAACTATAACAATGACATATGATTTTTGTTTGACAGGCAAGATGTGGACATACTAATGCTTGCTGCACGACCTTGTGGCGAGGCATTACAGTTGGGATAATCTCTCAACGAAATCAAAAAGACGGATGGGTTGGCAGGAAACTATTCGTAGTCGCAGATCAATTTAAACGATGTGATGAAATTGCTGCTTACGCTGAACTTATTGCCCGGCAAATCTTCCAGCATGTCCAGTTCAATGTCATACCACACGTTGTTGGTCAAACAGTAGGTTTTGCCATTCGCATCCACAGCCATCACGCTTAGTATATAAAGGTTGTTGAGGCTCGATGGACTGACGGTTTTGGATAACAGGGCTTTTTCGAGCACAAATTTGTCGGTGAGGGTTATTTCGATGGGTGCATAGGTGGGCGGCACGTAATTGCTAACTATGTTTTTGATCACGGGCGAAGCGTATAAAACAGGGCAGTTGGGGTAAATGCCTTTCGGTTTCATGGTGATGTCATTGTACAGCTGTATCTGAAAATAAATATCCACCTTGTTGGTCGTTGGCCATCCCTGACTCACGATGGTGGTGTCCCATTGAACCTTGTCTATAATTATTTTCTTTAAAATGCGGTTGACCACCACCACGGTTTTGGATATTTCGGCTGTTTGTCCATCAAATTTGCGGACTTTGAGTTTTAGTGTGTATGTTCCGGCTTTGGGGTAGGAGAGTACTATTTGTCGTGTTTTCAATGTTCGTCCGTCACCCAGTGTCCAGGTAGACGAGTCGGCATTGACCGATGTGTTGAACAGGGTGCAGGTATCGGTAGTAGCCATTTTAAGTGTGGCACTTGTATTGCCCCGAAAGCTGAACGAGGCTTCGGGTTTCACCTCGCTGTCCCGGTTGCTGTTGTAATGATCGGTGCAACCTATCGCGAAGAACAAGGCAATGATAAATAATACATGCGTAGCTTTCATAGCTTATGGACGAGTGTAAACAGGTTTATTATAATCCGGCTGATACCAGCACAGAATATCTGCTGCAAATATAGTGTATATCTTGTAATATAAGTAGCAGAACTTGAATTATATAATGTTTGGCAAATAAACCCCAGGAATTTCAAATCATAGTTAAGTCCCTCTCCATACTTTCAGAGAGGCTTCGACCCACTACGAAGAGGGTCAGAGTTACTCCAGAGAGGTAGCGGGCGTTCAAACGAGGCATCCTTGGCTGCTAGACTGTTCATCGCCTCGTTGGACCAAGAATCCTTGGATTTTTATCATTCATCGCCTCGTTGAGTCAAGAATCCTCGGATTTTCAGCATTCATCTTCTCGTTTGACTAGAAATCCCTGGATTTTTATCATTCATCCTCTCGTTTGCCCAAGAATCCCTGGATTTTCGGCATTCATCTTCTCGTTTGCCCGGGAATCCCTGGATTTTCATCATTTATCTTCTTGTTTGCCCAAGAATCTCTGGATTTTCATCATTCATCTTCTCGCTTGCCCAATCGTCCTTGGCTGTTTATCTCCTCGTTGGGTCAAGAATCCATGGATTTTTATCATTCATCTTCTCGTTTGCCCAAGAATCCCTGGATTCCTCACTCTTTGACTCCATTTTCGATATACTCAAGGTTGAAGCTTCCTCCATGCTGGCGCGGGTCTGCGACCCGTGGCAACTCCAACTTTTAGAAAATTGTTCTCCTTTATTTTGCTCCTCTGTGTCTTGGCACGGATTACAAATCCGCGCCAGCGGGGGATTATGACAAACTGCGCTGAAAATCTGTGAGGATACGGCTTTCTTCCATTATTTATATGAAGAAAAACGTAAGATATCAAATCAATAATTCTGTATTAAATCTGATTTGATGATATATTTTGCAGAATTAGATTTCGTAAGCGTTCCTGATGCTCATCACCCCAATACCCCAGAGCTGAAATAACAGGAATTAGTGTTTTTCCAAATTCGGTAAGGCTATACTCAACCTTAGGCGGTACTTGCGCATAAATCACTTTGGTGACAAGCTCATGTGCTTCTAGTTCTTTCAATTGTATGTTAAGTACTCTTCTGGAAGCATCCGGTATTTTACGTTGTAGTTCGCTCGGTCGCTGAAAACCCTCGTTGATAAACCATATCAACCGGATTTTCCACTTGCCGTAAAGTACCTCGCCAATAAGGTCGAGACCGCAATTTAAATTCAATGGAATTTTTCTTTCATACATGCAACAAATATAATGCAATGTTCCAAAATAATCAATAGGTGATAAATTTATCCCTATGCAATTCGATTTTCCGTACTTGCTCAGCCTGACTGTATACCCTAATTTTGTCATCAAAAATAATAGAAATATGGAACCATTTAATTTTAATAACGAACTGTCCAATAAAATTGCTTTAGTGACAGGTGGAACAAAAGGTGCGGGAAAAGCAATTGCTCAAAGATTATTGGATGCCGGTGCAACTGTCATCATTACGGCAAGAAATGTACCTGAAGAAAATAAGCAACTTCATTTTATCTCTGCTGACCTGAGTAAACCCGAAGGAACACAGAAGGTAGTGGACGAAATTCTGGGAAAATTCGGTAGACTTGATATTCTTGTAAATAATCTGGGTGGCTCGGAAACGTCCGGCGGAGGTTTTAGGGCTTTGACAGATCAGGACTGGGAAACTACGATTCAAACCAACTTAATAGCACCGGTTAGATTGGACAGAGGCTTTTTACCGCAAATGATTGAGCAGAAAAATGGAGTTATTATTCATATAGCTTCCATTCAGGGAAAATTGCCTCTGTATGAATCTACCTTACCTTATGCAGCAGCCAAAGCGGGGCTGATTAATTATAGCAAAGCTTTATCCAACGAAGTTTCGCCCAAAGGAGTTCGGGTACTTACTGTTTCGCCCGGATGGATTATGACAACATCTGCCATTAAGATGATGGAGCGAATTGCCGAAAGCTCGAACAGTACAATTGAACAAGCAACTCAAAGCGTAATGGATGCCTTGGGTGGAATACCTTATGGCAGGCCGGCTAAACCCGAAGAAGTGGCTGAACTGGTTGGATTTTTGGTTTCACCCCGTGCAGGCTATCTGACAGGAACGGAATACGTCATTGACGGAGGAACAATACCAACAATTTAAAAAGAATAAAAAATGGAAACAATGAATTTACCTGAAGTAGTATCAGAATTAGTAAAAGCGCAGAACAGGCATGACAGTATAGTTTATGCCAATTGTTTTGCGGAAACAGCTGTGGTTGTTGATGAAGGCCAAACCTACAACGGCAGAACCGAAATAGAGCGTTGGATTAAAAATGCCAATGAGAATTATAAAATAATTATGAAGCCTGTTAGATATACTGAAACAGGGTTAACCGGTGTTTTATCGGCTGAAGTTTCGGGCTCTTTTGACGGTAGCCCCCTTGTGTTGCACTATCACCTGGTATTTATCGACGGATTTATTCAATCGTTGAAAGTTTCAATTTAGCAAAAGGGATTGATTGAAATACATTATAATTAATAGGTTGAAATTATTCCCCATGCTGGCGCGGGTCTGCGACCCGTGCCAACTCCATATTATTACAAATTGTTCTCTTTATCTGTCTTGGCACGGATTACAAATCCGCGCCAGCGGTGGCTTAAGTAGTGATTAGTGAATCTTTTCAATCCGGGCTGCCCATCCGCCACCGGGTGCCAGTTGTATTTTTAGTTTGTCGCCGGATTTTATACTTTTTGTTTCTTTTTTGTAATCGGTAGCGTCGCGGTCGGCATTAATTCCGTCCGAAAATACTACGGCCTTGTAGTTGCCTTCTGGCAAAAAAGAAAAATCGAGCGTGAGTTGGCGGCTATTCCAGTTTGTCATTGCGCCTACGTACCAAATCCCGTCTTTCTGTCGTGCCAGCGCTGCATATTCTCCCACTTCGCCATCGAGAGCCACTGTTTCGTCGGTGGTAGTAGGAACGCCGGTAATAAAGTCGGTACATTCCTGCTCTTTCATGTAGATTGTAGGGTTGTCGGCCAGCATCTGGAATGGTGCTTCGAAAACGACGTACATAGCCAGTTGGTTGCATCGTGTTCCCATGCTCATAGGCGCTGAGGAAACCGGATGGTAATTGGCTTTGATAGCATTGCGCATAGCCCCCGGTGTATAATCCATCGGGCCTGCCATCATGCGGATAAACGGTATGCTCACCGCGTAGCGTGGTTGGTCTTCGGTAGCCCATTTATAGTTTTCCATGCCTTTCACGCCTTCAAAACCGATAACGTTTGGATAGGTTTTCTGGATACCTGTTGGTTTGTAGATACCGTGGTAATCTACCATCAAATGATATTCGGCAGCTTTTTTGGCAATGGCATAGGTAGAAGCAACCACCACCTGATCATCGCGATCGAAGAAGTCAATCTTAAACCCTTTCACACCCATTTTTGAGTATTGTGGAAAGATTTCATCCATTTGCCTGGCAATGTTCGACCAGGTAGCCCACAGAATTACATCCACATGCTTTTGTTTTCCATAGTCCACAATTTCTTTCAGGTTGATAGCCGGTGAAACTTTGCTCAAATCTCCTTCTACCGACCAACCCTCGTCCAAAATGATATAACTGATTTTATTGGCTGACG
Organism: Paludibacter propionicigenes WB4; assembly: GCF_000183135.1. Classification (NCBI taxonomy): domain Bacteria; kingdom Pseudomonadati; phylum Bacteroidota; class Bacteroidia; order Bacteroidales; family Paludibacteraceae; genus Paludibacter; species Paludibacter propionicigenes. The sequence goes on from NC_014734.1 coordinate 404,882, forward strand.
CAAAATCGATATAATACTTGTAAGTAGGGGTGTTGATGCCTGCTTTAAAGTCTACATGGGTAATGTTCCAGTTGTTCCACCAGTCCCAGGCCGCTTGTCCGGGTTTAACCCACGAGGCATCGGTTATTCTGGACGGAGAAGCCAGTTTTTGCACCATGTCGTTGTTTAATAATTCTTTGTCGCTTTGGCTGATAACCACCACGCGCCATGGAAAACTGCGGGTTCCGTTGGTTTTAGCAATGTATTCGGCTCTTTTGGTAGGGATAACGTTCATATTGTTATATCCACCCATTTTTGTTTCCAACGGATAAGGTGCATATACGCCCATAAAACCTTTGTGGGTGTCGTTCAGGTTCAGGTACATGCCGGGGTAATCTTCCAGATCGGCTTCCAGAATCACCACTTTATTGTTATCGCCTTCGTCCACCATAAGCGGGAGGAAAGCCAGTGAATCGGTCGCAAATTTTGAAATTTTGGTTTCTTTATACAGTGCTTCGAATGACGAATTGAAGATTTTTCCGTCGCGATAATCCCACATATAGGGAATAAATGCTTTGTAATCTTGTGTGAAGTTGAAGTTGGCTTCTTCGTTCTTTATTACGATTTCGCCTTTTTTCTTCGTGAAGAATCGATAAGCCACACCGTCGTTGTAAACACGGAATTTCACGCCAAAATCGTTCTTGCAAGTCAGTGTAAGTTCATTGTACACATCCTGAACGTTAGTTTTCTTGTAGTTCAAAGCCTTAAATGTGGTATTAATCTTTTCGGTTTTCGCTGAACTGACTTTAGCATTATCGCCCAATACGTCTCCGTTTCCCAGTTGCAGTGACATGGCTGAAGGGGCAATGATTTGCTTGCCTTTGAGTTGTACCGACCATACGAGTTTTTTACCAGCGACTACATGTAGTGTGATGTTTCCATCTTGCGATTTTAGGTCGAAATCTTTTGTTTTTTGCGCACTGAGAATCGATGAACTCAATAACAATGCGACAATTAATCCGGTTAGTTTGTTTTTCATTTTTGTATCAGAATAATTAATTGTACAAATATAAATAATAAGTGTTAGTTATGGCAGTATTTTTTTATCGTAATGCAGTACTTTATTGCATGATGAGTTTATAGGATTTTATTCTTTGCCAATATGTGGCATGAAATGACAGGAAATCATCGGGGTTAAATATTTATTCGTTTTACGGCTATAGATTAAATCCTTTTATTACTTTTGCTATGTCGCATTTCGTTACTGTGAATCTTCAAACTGCCAATCCAATGAACTCACCCAGCATAAAAAAACTGTATTTCAAAGATACGTCTTTTGCTAACCTGATGACGCACCGCATCTACAATGTGCTGCTGTATGCCAGTAAGTACGATGCTTTTGTGCTGGAGGAAGACGGACGCATCGACGAACAGATTTTTAATGAATATACGTCGCTCAACCTGCGCTATCCGCCACGCTTCACGTTGGTGTCCACGGCCGAAGAAGCCAATGCCTTACTGGCTGAGCGCAAGTTTGAACTGATTATCTCCATGCCCAGTGGCGACAGCATCAATCCTTTTGAATGGGCTAAAAGCGTGAAGTTGCAATTTCCCGATATTCCCATTGTGGTGCTTACGCCTTTCTCCAAATCGGTATCGCAGCGCATAGCCAACGAGGATGTAAGCGCCATCGACTACGTGTTCAGCTGGTTGGGCAATTCAGATATTCTGCTGGCCATCATTAAGCTCATAGAAGACCGCATGAACGTGGAGGAGGATGTGAACTCGGTGGGTGTGCAGGTTATTTTGTTTGTAGAAGACTCCATCCGGTGGTATTCGTCCATTGTACCGCATTTGTATAAATTCGTGTTTATGCAGTCGCGCTCATTTATGACCGAGGCGCTCAACGAGCACGAACAAATGCTCAGAATGCGCGGACGTCCTAAGATTCTGCTGGCGCGTTCCTACGAAGAGGGCATGGCCATTTACGAAAAATACAAGAAAAACATGCTGGGGGTGATTACCGATGTGAGTTACTCGCAAGACGGCATGAAAAACAAGTCCGCGGGCATCAACCTGTGTAAAGCCATTCGCCTTCAGGATTCGTATATCCCGCTCATAGTTGAGTCGACCGAAGAGGCTAACCATGCTGCTGCCGATGAGCTTAAAGCTGCATTCCTGAACAAGATGTCCAAAACCCTGCTGCTGGAACTGCGTGAGAAAATAACGGACAACTTCGGGTTTGGCGATTTTTTGTTTATACATCCCATTACCGGCGAAGAAGAAGCCCGGGTGCAAAACCTGCGGGGCTTGCAGGAAACGATTTTCAGCATCAGCAACGAATCGCTTTATTATCATGTGTCGCGCAATAATATATCGCGATGGCTATATTCGCGCGCCATGTTTCCGCTGGCAGAATTTCTGAAAAACATCAATGTGGACAACGATGTGGCCAGCGACCTGACACGAGTGCGACAAATCATATTCGATGCCATAGTGCATTACCGCAAGGTGAAGAACAGGGGAGTGGTGGCCGTTTTTCAGCGCGACAGGTTTGACCAGTACTCCAACTTTGCCCGCATTGGCGAAGGTTCATTGGGCGGAAAAGGGCGCGGACTGGCATTTATCGATGCCATGATAAAACGTAATGAGAGTTTCGAAAATTTTGAACATACGCAGATAACCATCCCCAAAACGGTGGTATTGTGTACCGATAACTTTACGGAATTTATGGAGCTGAATCAGCTTTATCCGTTGGCTTTGTCGGACATGCAGGACGAGGACATACTGGCGCACTTTCTGAAGGCGCGCCTGCCACAGCAACTCATTGCCGACTTGCACGCTTTTCTGGGAGCTATCGCTTCGCCCATTGCCGTTCGTTCGTCGAGCTTGCTGGAAGATTCGCACTACCAGCCTTTTGCGGGAATATACTCCACGTACATGGTGCCCTATAATCCGCAAAGCCGAACCCACATGCTGGTGATGATAACCGAAGCCGTCAAGGCAGTGTATGCCTCGGTGTTTTATCGCGACAGCAAAGCATACATGACGGCTACCAAGAATGTGATAGACGAAGAAAAAATGGCTATCGTGTTGCAGGAAATATGCGGAAACGCTTATGATAACCGCTTTTATCCTTCGTTTTCGGGGGTGGCGCGCTCGCTGAATTATTACCCCATAGGGGCGGAGAAACCGGAGGACGGTATTGCCAATATAGCCATGGGGCTGGGCAAGCACATAATGGATGGTGGCATGAGTTTGCGCTTCTCGCCGGCTTACCCTAACAATGTGTTACAAACCAGTACGCTTGAACTAACGCTACGCGAAACGCAGAAATTCTTCAATGCACTGGATCTGAACGAAACCAACTTTGTGCCGCAGGTGGACGATGGTTTTAATCTGCTGAAAGTGCCTGTTGATGATGCGCTGAAAGACGGTACGCTGCAATACATAGCTTCTACCTACAACCTACAGGACAATGTGATTCAGAACGGCCTCTACGATGGTGGGCACAAGGTGATAACCTTTGCCAATATACTACAGCACGATGTGTTTCCGCTGGCAGACATACTGAAAGAGGTGCTGCGGATAGCCCAAGCCGAAATGGGACGACCGATAGAAATAGAGTTTGCCGTGAACCTGGATTATTCACCGGCTAAGCAACATGTGTTTTACCTGCTGCAAATCCGTCCGATAGTGGACAGCAAGGAAATGATAAACGAAGATATTGGCGCTATTGCCGACGAGAATGCCATTATCACTTGTAAAAGCGCTTTGGGACATGGTGTGACAACTGATCTTTACGATTTGGTTTACGTGAAACCCGAGGCTTTCAGCGCAGCCAATAATCCGAAGATAACCACCGAAATTGAACGTATTAACCGCCAACTAATCGCCGAAAATCGACATTACGCTCTGGTAGGTCCGGGCAGATGGGGCTCTGCAGATCCGTGGTTGGGCATTCCGGTGAAATGGCCTCACATCAGCAATGCCCGCCTGATTGTGGAATCGGGCTTGTCGAATTATCGGGTCGATCCGAGTCAGGGGACGCACTTTTTTCAGAACCTTACATCGTTTGGGGTGGCGTATTTCACCATTAATCCTTATCAGCAGGATGGTACCTACGATACTGCCTACCTCAATGCTCAGCCAGCCGTGTACGAGTCGGACTATATCCGTCATGTGCGCTTCGACAAACCGATAGTGATGAAAGTGGACGGACGCAAGAACAAAGGAGTGTTGTTGAAACCTGAATAATTGACGGCGGAAGATTCAAAACAACTGTTTTGAAGGCTCTGACACTCGTCAGTTGTTAGAAAACAACTGTTTTTGGTCTATTATTTCCGTCAGATGTTCCAAAATAACTGTTTTCAAGGTTCTACAAGTTGTAGATGTTTCAAAACAACTGTTTTTAAGGTTCTACAAGTTATAGATGTTCCAAAACAACTGTTTTCAAGGTTCTACAAGTTATAGATGTTCCCAAACAACTGTTTTTAAGATTCTACAAACGGCAGAACCTCCACGACAACTGTTATGGAGGTTCTGCTGAATTTGGATAAGTGCGGAGCATGTTATTTCACACTGAAAGTCTTCGATACGGGAGCTGCACCACCCAGTTTGATGGAGAGTGCAGAAGGTGTGCTTCCGGCAATGTACACTTTGAAGTCGCCGGGTTCGATAACTTTTTCGCCCGTTACGGTTACCAGCTCCATCATTTGCGGAGTAACTTCAAACGAAACCTCTTTCGATTCGCCCGCGGCCAGTTTTACGCGTTTTGTGCCTTTGAGTGCATAAAGTGGAGTAGGAGCACTGGCCTTTACGTCCGTGATATAAAGTTGCGCCACCTCTTCGCCGGCAGTTTTTCCGGTGTTGCTAACGGTAGCGGTAACGTGTACCGACTGGCCCTTTTTGATTTTATCTTTATCGGTTTTGATATTGCTGTAGCTGTAGTTTGTATAGCTCAGACCAAACCCGAAGGGGTAAAGCGGTTCTTCGGTCATGTAGCGATAGGTGCGTCCTTTCATGCTGTAGTCTTCAAACGCCGGTAGCTGACTCACCGATTTAGGGAAAGTGATACACAAGCGTCCTGATGGGTTTACATCGCCAAAAATCACATCGGCCACAGCATGTCCGCCTTCCTGACCCGGGTACCACACGAACAAAATGGCATCTACCATGTCTGCCAACTCGGGTGTACATATCGGGCTACCTCCGGTAAGTACCAGAATGATGGGTTTCTTGCATTTTTTCTTTAACTCGCGCAGGTAGTCGAGCTGATTTTGTGGCAGGTTCAAATCCAGGCGGTCGCCACGACTGGTAGAAGCAGTCGATTCACCTTCCTCGCCTTCGAATACGCCAGAAATACCGAATACGGCTACCACTGCATCAGCATCGGCAGCTTCTCCTATCGAATAGTTCATGCTGTTTTTATTGGGTGCGCTGGGTTCAACCCCTATACGGTAGTTTACCGACGTTCCGGCACTTACTTTGCCTACAATGGCTTGCATAATGGTGGTGAGGCGACTGTTTACCCCGTTGTAGTTGCCAAGCAAAATATCCTGATTAGCGGCATAAGGTCCTACCACGTACAGCGATTTCATATCTTTCTTCAACGGCAGCGTGTTGTTCTTGTTTTGCAGCAGTACCAGCGATTTTGCAGCCGCTTCGTAGGCCAGGTCTATGTTTTGCTGACTGCCGATCACTTCTTCTTTGATTTTGGCATACGGATTTTCATTGGGCGAATCGAACAAGCCGAGTCTGAAACGGGTACGCAACAGCTGGCTTAATGCTTCATCTACTTCTTTTTCGGTCACCAGTCCTTTTCTGACAGCAGCCGGCAGGTAGTTGAACTCGTTACCGCAGTTCAGATTCACTCCGCTTTTTATAGCCAGTGCGCAGGCTTCCAACGAGTCCTTAGCAGCTCCGTGGTGCAGGTAGAAATTCTGAATAGCCCAGCAATCGGTGGTTACATAGCCAGTAAATCCCCATTTTTCTCTCAGCAAATCGTGCAGTAAGAACGAGCTGCCGCAGCAGGGTTTCCCAAAGGTGCGGTTGTAGGCACACATCACGCTTTCTACTTTTCCTTCTTTCACCAATGTTTCGAATGCAGGCACGTAGGTTTCCATAAAGTCTTTCATAGGCGGTTCGGCATCGTACGAATGGCGTAGTGCTTCCGGACCCGAATGTACAACGTAGTGCTTGGCACAGGCGGCAGTTTTAAGGTACTTAGGGTCGTTTCCCTGCATACCTTTTACGTAAGCAACTCCCATGCGTGATGTCAGAAACGGATCTTCGCCGTAGGTTTCCTGTCCGCGTCCCCAGCGTGGGTCTCTGAATATATTTACATTGGGTGCATAGAAAGTAATCCCTGAATACTGTCCGTAGTTTTCCAATCGTTGCGCAATATTATACTTTGCCCATGCTTCGTCCGAAATAGCCTGACCTATTCTGTACACCAGGTCTTCGTCGAATGTGGCTGCTAGGCCTACATTTTCGGGAAATACGGTGGCTCGGCCTGTGCGGGCTACTCCGTGAAGCGCTTCATTCCACCAACTGTAGGGGAGTATTCCCAGTCGCTTAATGGCGGGTGCGTTGTGTAACATTTGTCCCGCTTTTTCGTCCAGCGTCAGGCGCGAAACCAGGTCTTTTACCCGTTCGTCAATCGTTTTGCTGGTATCCTGAAAAGGATATTTTACCGCGTTTTGAGCGTTTACGGCTGAGGGTTGGATGAGTAGGATAAAGCCTAGCAGAGGGAGCAATTTTCTGCAGAAAGTTTTGGAGAAGTTGGATGTCATATTCATTTTTTCAGGTATTATTTTTTATTGTCAGGCAAAGATAGCATAATTAATTATTTTGACTACTCAATAAACAGAGCAATTTCTACCGAATTTGAGACTCTGAATGATATAACGCAAGCAAACTTGCAATTAAAAATAATATCTTTGCCTGACTTTTGGGGCTGTAGTCAATTTGTCAAGTCCGAAGGACTTGAATGTGAATAACCGCGGGTGTAACCCGTGGAAATAACTCAACTGGAATCAGAACCCCGAATGGGGTTCAATATCTAGAAACTATGGGTTGAATCTCATTGGAGCTTCAGATTATTTATACTTATATCACGGATTTTACCCGTGGTTATTGGCTAGGCCGATTTACAAATTACATTGAATCCTTTCATGATTCTAAACCACATTGTTTAATTGTTTGTAGCTTTTTTCTTGTATCGAGATACCGTTGATTTTCATCAGATAATAATTTAAAATAACAGATTTAAGCATGAAAAGACCATTATTTTTTGGTGCGTTGCTGTTTTCCGCTTTACTGGGAACTCAGCCAACCATTTCTCAAACACTGAACATGCAGGTTGATGTGAAAAAAGTGGGCTCGCCCATTCAGTCAACCATGTATGGTATTTTTTTTGAAGATATTAATTACGGAGCCGATGGCGGATTGTATGCCGAAATGATCAAAAACCGCTCTTTCGAGTTTCCACAAAGCCTGCTTGGATGGACAAGTTTCGGAAAAGTAGAAGTGCGCGACGACAAACCGGCATTTACGAACAACCCGCATTTCGTCCGACTACACGAAGCAGGTCATAGCGATAAGCAAACAGGACTGGACAACGAAGGTTTCTTTGGCGTAGCTGTGAAGCAGAATGCCACTTACCGCTTTTCGGTTTGGGCTCGATTGCCCGAAGCAGGAGCCGGAAGCATCAGGGTGGAACTGATCGATGGTGCAAGCAACGTACTGGTCAAGGAAAATCTGACATTTGACTCCAAGGAATGGAAAAAATATCAGGTGATTTTAAAAGCTCCCAAAACTGAAGCCAAAGCACGTTTGCGCATTTTCCTGACATCCAAAGCTGCGGTTGATTTGGATCATGTGTCGCTTTTCCCTGTCGATACATGGAAAGGACGTGAAAACGGATTACGCAAAGACCTGGCGCAGGCATTGTATGACTTGCACCCCGGTGTGTTTCGCTTTCCCGGCGGATGTATTGTGGAAGGTACCGATTTGGAAACACGCTATCAGTGGAAAAATACCGTTGGTCAGGTTGAAAACCGTAAGCTGAACGAAAACCGCTGGCAGTACACTTTTACGCACCGTTTCTTCCCCGATTATTTTCAAACCTACGGCATGGGCTTTTTTGAATTGTTCCAGTTGTCCGAAGATATTGGAGCCGAACCTCTGCCGGTGTTGAGCTGCGGACTGGCTTGTCAGTTTCAGAACAAAGACGAAAAAGCACACGCTTCTGTCAAAGAACTTGACCCTTATATACAGGATGCACTTGATCTGATAGAATTTGCCAACGGAGATGTTACCACCAAATGGGGCAAACTACGCGCCGATATGGGTCACCCTGCACCGTTTAATCTAAAAGTGATGGCTGTTGGTAATGAGCAGTGGGGTACGCTTTATCCTGAACGACTGGAGCCTTTTATCAAAGCTATTCGTGCAAAATATCCGACTTTCAAAATTATCGGATCGGCTGGACCAAGCCCCGATGGTAAAGATTTTGAGTTTGGTTGGAAAGAAATGAAACGTCTGAAAACCGACTTGGTAGATGAGCATTATTACAAAGATCCGAAATGGTTTTTGACTAACGCTACCCGCTATGATGCTTACGATCGCAAAGGTCCAAAGGTATTTGCCGGCGAGTATGCCTGCCATGTTCAGAGCGTGAAGAATAATTTTGAATCGGCTTTGTGTGAAGCTGCTTTCATGACCGGTTTTGAGCGTAATGCCGATTTAGTTCAGATGTGTACCTATGCTCCGTTGTTTGCTCATGTGGATGGTTACCAGTGGCGTCCGGATCTGATTTGGTTTGATAACCTGCGCAGTGTTCGGTCTGTGAATTATTACGTGCAGCAACTTTATGGAATGAATAAAGGCACAAATGTGTTGCCACTTACAATAAATAATCAACCAGTGACCGGTAAAGACGGACTTTATGCCACTGCGGCATGGGACAAAACGGCGAAGGCGTACATAATCAAAGTAGCCAATACAAGTGACAAAGAGCAATCGGTGAGTATAACGCTAGCGGGTCTAAAAAAAGGCGTTGCTTTTGCCAAAAGCACTTGTACAAAGTTGCATTCTCCCGATTTGGATATGGAAAATACGCTGGACAATCCTTACGCGGTTGTACCGGTAGAAACTCCCGTGACCTTGGAAGGCAATGTGCTTAATGTTAAGCTGGAAAGTAAAACCTTTGCGGTTTACAGGTTGCAGAATTAATTTTGCTGATAAACAAATCATTGAATAAGAAAAAAGCAGGTGAACCGGTTCTGGTTCACCTGCTTTTGCTTTTGGAGAAAAGGGTAGGAGAGTGGTTTTACTGTTTCTTTACCAAATCATTCATAACATCTCTTTTTACATTAAGCTGATGTTCCACCACCAGGTCGTAGTCGCAGGTTACGTCTTTTGTTTTGCTCACCACCACCAGCAATTCAAGCGCCAGAATAAACGTGAACAACAGGAAGTAAAAAACTCCGGCCAGCGCTTCTGAACTAATCAGTACTATCATGGCTTTGAGTTCTTCCAAAAAGCCTGCATTTGCTTCCAGCTCTTTTCTGACTGTTACCTCTACATTGATTTTCTGGTTGTATAATTCGTCAAGCCTGCTCCTGCATTTATCTATCGTAGCGGTGTTCGATTTTATTTGTTCTATTCTCGTATTGGCTACATGCTGCGTCGATACTATGGTCTTGGTGTTGGTGGTTTTGGTGCCATCCTGATTTACGACAGGATTTTTCTCGGTAGTTACGTTTGTAACAGCAATGGTTGGTCTTTTGGCCACTTCATCATTGAGCTTGGAATTAATCACATCCAACGAATCAATGATCATATTCAATTTATTGATTTCAAGTTGCATGGTTTTCTGCCGTTTGCCCGAAATTTCGTTTATCTTATCGGCCCGTATGTCCACCAGCACTTTTTCCACATCGTTTTTGAAAATAATCTGATCCAATATCGTAGAGCCTATCAGTGCCATCAGTATGGCAAGCAGTGTTCTGAATCGCACGATCCATTTGTTTTTACCCACCGTCAGTATCACCTGCCGCTCTATCTGGATAACGATAATCATAAATATCAATGCTGTCAGGGCACAGCCCCACCACGTATGTACCGAGAGGTATCTTTGGGCAAATGTGTATCCGGTAGCACCCCAAATAAACAACAGAATAAGAATGGAGGAAGCATACTTCTTTAAAGCTTTATAGCTTGCTTCGCTACAGTTTTTTAGTATATCGGGATTCCAACCGACTATGAAACATTTAAATCTTGTCCAACCGTTCATAGCTTATCTTTTTATGTTTAATGTTTCGAGCGATAATGCAGCCAGTCCTCGTAAGAATCCTCGTTCGTAAGATAGTAGCATCCCTATCATATAATCTTCTTCTTTTTCAAGATCTTCTTCCATTTTTATCACTTCTTTCAGATGTTCCGTCAGCATACTTTTCTGATTTTTGAGTAGTTCCACAATGTCAACCAACCCTGCTTGCGAACGTGAGCTGATATGAAAATCGGTTCGGTTCAGATTATCGGTATAGGTTTGTTTTGTCTGTTTGAAAATTACTTTCAGGTTGCTGACGATCAATTTTTTATTCATATCGCGGTACGATATATCCGGATTACTCAATGCATCTTCGTATCCTCTGCTTTCAAAGTCGAACTGAAGGTATTTGTAGATTTCATCAATAGGTAGCTCGGCAGATAAACTTTTGTTGGTGGAACTGAAATCTCCATTGTTTAATAAATTTTGCTCACTTGTATCCACAGAGTTCGGTTCGTCCGACTGTTGTTCAGATTCTTTAAACTGTTCATCGGAATTTTTTCTTTTAAATACATCAAATAATCCCATATTGTTTCTGATTTTTATTGTTTTTGATTATAGAGTTGGTATTGTATATAAACGCTCAATCTGCTGATATTATTACAAATAGAAAAAGCGATATATTTGTTAGTCACCTTTTGCGTCACGATTGATTATTAGACGCAGGTTTTGTTTAAAGGTTACAGTAAGCTGAAGTGAAATAAAGCAGAATACCCCGATTGACCGTATTTTCATCAGTCAAATCGGGGTATTTAATACTGTTGAAGCTTTGTAGGTTCTGAGCATAAATGAATCAGAGTTTATCGGACTCTTCCTCCACAAACCCAGGTTCTAAGGAAATAGTTCTCGTCCAAACTGCTAACAATAACACCTTTGGAAGTAGAAGCATGAATAAACTTATTATCTTTCAAATAAATGCCTACGTGGTTAACGGTTGATTTGCTCTTGCCACTCGTATTGAAAAACACCAAATCGCCTTCCCTGATTTTGTTTCGGTTGATTTTTTCGCAGTTTTTCTTCAACATGGCAGAAGAGTTTCGTTCAAGTACCTTGTTATAAACGGTTTTATAAATGCTGAATACTAAAAAGGAACAGTCTGTACCTTTGCGTGATGTTCCTCCGTCTACGTGAGGGGTGTGCAACCACGAAGCCGCTTCTTTGTAAAGCGCAATATTATCGCTCCGCTCTTTAGTCAGTCCCAACGCGTCATATACTTCCTTGTTGCGTTTGTTTTCCAGATGTCGGGTTGAACTACAGCCGAAGAGCAACAGCGTGATGAAAACCGGAAATATGTGGCGAAAAGGGTTGGCTTGCGGTATCTGTACTTTCATACAAATCGTATTATTGGAGCTTCAAGAAGCGATGTTTTATTCCTCGTTGCTATTTGCTTTTTTCTGCAACTCAGGCAGATATTCTTTTAGCACCTTTGTCATTATTTCGTTGGTAATTCCCGGGGTAGTATTTACATATTTCTGCCCTACAGGCGACTTGTAAAATTCAATCAGTTTATTGATTTCTTCCCGTGAGTAGTTTTTGTCGTACAATTTCACCTTGTCTTCAGTTACCATATCAATAATCATCTTGGTCATTTGCCTCAGCATATTGATTGTTTCCTGCGATTTTGCTTTCGCCTCTGCATCCATCGGCTGATTGCGTTTATGAATAAACATGGGCGCTAATGAATCGAAGCTTTTCAGTACTGCCGAATCTTGTCTCATAAGTTGGAATAACTCACGGATAGACTCTTGTTTTGTTTGCGAATAAGCGCTCGTAAGCAATCCGAAACAAAAAAACAATGCGAATGTTACCTTTTTCATGATTTTGTAGTTTTAAATTGTAAGGAAAATATAACGTTATGAAAATCCGATAATATCCTTTATTTATAAAACACGACGTAACCCGCTATTTACCAAATTGTCCTGAATACAGTCTCAAAAATGTACTGGCTGATTTGATTCTTTCACACCCCAAATCTACTAACTATTTTTATTGTAACCAAAGATTTGTATATAAACTTTAAATAAAATTTGAAAAACTTTGGTCAGTTCGATTTAGTTGTCAGAAAGTGTTATATGATTTAAATTTTAGATGAAAATACTGTAGAATGATAATCGTTGACAATCCGACAAAATCAGAGATGGTGGGAATATTGAAACTACAAATTGAATTTGCAAATCAAGAGAATTTCACGGGGATTGAGGTAATATTTGTACGAAAATACATCCAATTGGTTGACTACGGTGTAGCTGTATTCTTTCGTATTCAATAAATTGTTGAGCTTCAGTTCAGCCTCAAACTTTTTGCGTTTGTAACGCGCACCTGCATCGAAGAGCTGTATGTTTTTATAATTATCCTTGCTTATTTCACGACGGTTGAAATCCATTTTTCCATAGATTATCAGCTGATCAACAGGACTGTATGACATGGAGATGTTATGCGATTGCTGGTGATAAGTGGTAGTGAAATTGGTTGCTTGTTGTGAAGACAGACTATAATTCATAGAATAACTTATTTCCAGTTGTTTGGAAATTTGTGTCTTTACATCGGGTGAAATTGAGAAATTGGTAGAATTGATATCCGTTTTGATTCCCTGGCGTACTTGAAAACCGGTTGATATGCCGTAGGTGGATTGTAGAGAAAGTGTGGTTCCGATGGCGGTAAATACTTTGCTGGCATTGCCCAAAAATGAGATGTTTTTTGTTGTATTTTCATCTGCCACGGCGGATGTATTCACCCCAACATTGGTTGTTCCGGTGTTCACTGTCTGACTACTCAGAATATTACGTTTAACAGCACCGTATGAAACCGAATAGTTGGAGAAAAACAGCTCCACAGGTTTTTTAAACTCAAAATTCAATCGGGAAGAAAAGTTACTACTTTTTGCCAAAATGCCGGATTTGGCGGTCTGCTGGTTATAAGACGTTTGTATGGGATTCACCACAAAATCTGTTATATCGCCAATGCTGTTATTAATTCCGGAGTTAAACTCCAGCTTGGTGAATGCTGAGAAGATATAGTGTCCTTCAATTTTCGGACTAAAGAAAGGCATATTGTAATAAAAATCGGCATTTGGGTTTAATCGATTCAGGTAGGCTAAATTGTAAAAATTCACCGGTAGCCCGATGCTAAATCCATACCTTTGATTTAGCGACTGCAAACGATATATAGGCGAAATGGATGTTGTAATTTTTAGTCCCTGATTCCGATTAATTATGGAGCTATCGCCCCGCTGAAGTTGAGTATAAACCCGATCGTAGTCAGCATTTAATGCAAGTGCCAGACTGAGTTGTGATACCCGGCTTAAATCATAGCCAAAAGAAGTGCTGTTGGTAGTTGCAAATGTAGTTCCTTTTCCTGCCTGATAGAATTCGCCCGAAACACCCGGCACGCCTGTTATGGATAACCGATTATCCGGCATGTCACTGTAATTAACCTGTGAAGCAAAGTTGTACTGCTTTTTCTTGGTTCTTTTTATCAAAGTAAAACGATTTTGAATTCCCGTCAGATTGTTCGTAACATTTTGTTGAATGGAATTACCGCCCGTAATCACACCGAAACGATTATCTACATTGCTTGCCAAAAAGGTTATAGCATTGTCGAGGTAAATTTTCGGACTGTTGACCTGCAAATATGCGGTTGCTTTCAGCGAGTTTTTCAAATATTGAGGTGCTTGTGTTTCCTTTATTTCAACGTTGCTATTGTTTACAAAATAATTTGAGGTTGTTTCTGACTGAAATTGCTTTTGATCACGTGTATAATCTGCATTAATTCTCCAAATAACATTTTCGTTTACTTTAATCACCGAATTGAGCGAAGCCATCAAGTCGTTTTTTTGTTGGAATCGGTTAGCAGTTAAAGGAGGTGATGACGACAGATCGGAATTCATCAGTCCGTTCATCACGTTAGTAATATTATCGTTTTGATAAAAGCCTATAACCTCGTTCGAGAGGGAACTCCCGTAATTATTAGCCTTTAATGTACCAATAAACTGAACTTTTTTGGCAAATGTCATTCCGGTCAGTACACCGTGATAAAGCACATCATCTCCCCTGAATCCACCTCCAAGCTCGGCAGTTCCAAGTAGTCGCATTTTGGCTTCCTTGGTTAGTTTCAGATTCAGGGCTACTTTATCGCTATACTCTTTGCCTTGCAGTTGTTTTACATCCTGAAAGTTTTCAATCATTTCCACCCGGTTTACATCTTTTGCCTGAATATTACGCGAAGCAAGGGTGTATTTCCCTCCCAACATATCCAGTCCTTCGATGTTGAACTTGCTGATGTCCTTACCCTGATAAGCAATTTTTCCATCGCTATTCACATTTATACCCGGCATTTTTTTGATAACATCCTCTATCGAGCGATCACCCGCAGTTTTGAAGGAACCGACATTAAACGACACCGTATCGCTTTTATGAATTACCGCGGGGGCAGCAACACTGACTTCGCGCAACATCAAGGTTTTTGAACTCAAAGACACGTTTAATTGCTGCGATCGGTTTGACGCAATTTTTATTTTGCTGTTGTAAGAGATATGCTGAAAATTGAGGGTTAACGCCCCCGATTGATTTTCAAATCCCAGATTGTACTTGCCTAATTTGTTTGTGGTAGAGAAAGCAATCATTTTTTGATTCAACAATGCTTTTACCACCACCCCTTCTACCGGCGAATGTGTAATGCTATCGCTCACAGTTCCGCTAATTTCGGTTTTCTGCGCAAACAGAGAATGACTGAAAAGAACCAGAAAACAAATGAACGACAGCTTATTACGCATACTTATTCAAGATAGGGCTATTGACAAAACGGGGTTGTTACTACTATTCGAGTTCCAGCGGAGAATACTTAATTTTGTTAACTCCCCGAGCCGAAGTTCGTTTGTTATTGATCTGTATCACATTCAAATTTTTATTAACACTAATTGATTTTATCTGCGCCATGGGTATATTCTTCATCGGATCTTCTTCGAATTTATTCTTGTTTTTGATAAACTGATCACGACTGATTTTTAATTGTGTAATATTCTTATCCAAGTAAATAGGGCGATCCGATTTTCGAATCGAAATGGCCTCGAAGGTATGAGTTCCTGTGGCATCACTGGCTTTCAGTATCAGTCCCGGTAATCCGTAAAGTTTCCACGGACCGTCACTGATAGCAATTTCGGGTGCATACCACGTCGTCCATTCTCTGCCGCCAAACTTGGCAACAGCTTTGTTGCATTCGTATCCGCAAATCTTTAGTGTACTATCCTGTAATGTCCATTTGCGGTCAACTTTATTTTCCGCGTAAATATAATCTTCAGGGATTATGTCATCGGTAACGATCATTTTTTCCTTGGGATAATTTTTGATAATCACCGGTGTGAACATATATTTTACCATCGAATAGTACTTTTCATTTAATTTTTTTAAGCTATCTGCCGGTAAGTCGGTCGAAGTGTAGATGATACTATCTTTCTTGAAAGAGTTCCAATCCCAAAATTTGGAAGTAGAGCTGTTGGCTTGCAAAATGGTAGTATAAGTCTGAAGTTCTTTCTCGTTGGTCGTACTTTCAAGCAGGGGTACATTCAACCTGTAACTGTAAATACATTCAATCAATGCTTTATCAATCGAAGTAGCAGCCTGAGGATCTGTCTTAAAGGACGATTGTGCTGTCGCGGTAGATATACTTATAGTCAATAGAAAAGTTGTGATTGCTAACAGGATTTGTTTTGTTTTCATGGCGTTTTTGATTCTTTGGTGTGGATTCTTATACTCAAAATGTATTATGTATAGAGCTTCTAAGAGAGCGTGTTATAAGCAAGTTTTGCTTTCTTTCCAGCATTCAATTCTTTTGTCCTTTAGTGTATATATCGACAAATTGCCTTTCAATCCTTTATATATTCTGCCATGTTTTTCACCAATTCCTCCCAATATGAGGTGGTAAAAAGAATTTTTCCTTCGGGAGATATAAATACATAATGTGGTGTTGCTTTCAATTTGTATTTTGTAGCGAGACCTGCAGATTCTTTCCTATCATTTAGATTGGTCCACGTTATTTTTGCAAATTGGTTTCCTATTTTCCACGCAGCTACTGTATTCATATTAATACCAACGATATTAAGTTTATCCTTTTGTTTTTCATAAATCTCCGCCAAGTCAGGAAATTTCATAATACAGGCACCACAACCGGAATTCCAAAAGTCTAAAAGGATATACCTCCCTCTATATTCTGCCAGATTATGTTTGTTGCCATCCAAATCGAATAAATCACCATCTACCATCATGTCACCTGCCTTAACTGTTTTAGGAGGATAAAGGAGAGTGTAGATGCTATATCCTTCAACACTTTCTTTTTGTTGTTTTGTCAATTGGCGGTAAATTTGCTTCAACTCTAACAGTTTTGACTTATTGTTTTTATTTTTCATTTCTGTAACAGCTCTATTTAAAACTTCCATGCCCGCAATGGTTTTTATCGGTTTTTGTTTTAATAGCTCTATTTCCTTTATAACTATTCTATTGATTATTGTTTTGGTCAATTTATTTAATGAGTCGGTAAGAGCTTTTTTTCTCGATGTTTCGAGATTTCCCTTAGCTATAGTATTTTTTTCGACATCTACATATTGATATTTATCCCAATCTGTTTTATTTATCTTGATAAACCTGCTTCGCTCTATCTGTTCAGGAATATCACTTTTTACATCCCATGTATATATCCATTTGTTGTTTCCGGTTACTTCTATCACAGAACCGGGTTTTACCCAAATATCCAATGACATTGTTGGAAATTCACTTTCATTAGGACCACGAAACAATGAGTATTTTTCTTTCCCATTCTCAACCTTCCATTTAAACATAAACTTACCATTCCTTACGGTATCCGAACTTGCTTGCAATCCGAAAGCTCCTTCCTCTTTCATTAAAAGAATCACTGTACTATCTGCTACATTTTTAAGCGTACCTTTAATTACAAACTCTTTTCCCCCTTGAGCAAAAGCGCTGAAAGATAGAAAAACGGATAACAACGAAATTATGATTCTTTTCATACTGATTACTAATTTATTGTTCTTTGCAAAGTTGTATTACTTTTTTTTCATTTCGATTAATACCACTTCATTCTTATCTATTTTGTCAGATAATCATCGGGCGATAGTAGTGTCCATAGGTATGGTTATAGCCTCTATATTAGCAATCGAAATTTGTATAGGGTTAGCTGGTGCTTCCTTACCATCAACCGAAGTAAGTGGTTGATGCACATCTTTATGAAATGTAGCATTGAACCGAAGACCTTTATTGTTTTTGACTTCATTCGATGCTGAACCTGCATCTTTTTCTTTGTCATAAACAAGTTCTGCATGTAATTTGAGCGGTTTACTTGTGTTGATTTTCAATTCGTTATTTGTTGAACTGGCAGCATTCTTCTTAGTCGTAATCAATATTACGCCATTCTTACCCTTATCTCCATATAGTTTGGTAGCAGAAGCATCTTTCAAAACTTCAATACTTAAAATATCATTCGGATTGATTGCATCAATACTTTGAAAGTATTCTTTCCCATCAACAATTATCATTGGTTTTGCTGTACCATTAAGATTTAAACCCAATGGACTATGATTTGCTTTTGATTCCGTTACTAACTGTGTTCCATACCCCACAACACGAATATCTTCGTTTGGGCTTAGTCGCACTTTAATTTTTGAGTCAGGTGCTACAGTGTCACCAACAATAATTTGGGGAGTGACTGTTTCGTTATTTTTTACATCCACTTTCCTTATTCTTACAACGGACGGGGTTGGTTTTTGAGTAGAATCAGCCGCAGAAAGTTCTGATTTAATCATCTCTTTCAAATCAGCGGCTTTGGCTTTCAGTCCACTAAAGGAGAGAACTACTATACAAAGCATGACAGATAAGCCAATGGTTCCGTAAAGCCATTTCTGACGGGAAGAGGATTTTGTGCCCATTGTCATTTTGATTCGTTTGTGTAAATTGTTGTATTCGAAATTATTAGCTAAGGCAAACTTGTATTCACCCACGCATTGGCGGATGAGTGATAGGTGGTAGTTTTTGGCGTTGGCACCTTCAGCCAGTACTTTCTCGTCGGCCTGATATTCGTGAATGGTTTGCAGTTCCAGCCGTAGCAACCAGGCAAACGGATTGAACCAGAAAACGAGGGAATACAGATCGAGAAAGAGCAAATCGTACGAATGCCCAAAAGCTACGTGGGCTTGCTCGTGACGAATAATATCCTTATTTTCATCAGTAAAATCGTCCTTTGACAGCACAATGTACTTCATCCAGCTGAAGGGTGAAACCTTCTTGTCGGAAATGCACAGCAAGCTATTATCATCCAATTGAGCTTTTTGAGTCAGCCGGATAATGCGACTCATGCGGATAAAGCTGATGGAAAACCGCATCAAAGCAAGGGTAAAACCTATCAGATATATTACTCCGAAAATTTTTATCCCCGGAATTTCTGTGGCTGGTGTAGATTCTATTGTGGAACCATTAAAATATCCCCCAGCTTTCAATAGCGCTAGTACCTGTTCGACTGTGAGTTGTGAGGTTGCTGTTTCCACCTTGGGTTGGAAGAAGCTTATTATCGGCAGCGTTATCGTAAACAAGGGCAGCACTAGGGTCATGACCACCATGCAAAGCACTACAATTCGATTAAGGGCATGAAACGTCCTTTTACTCAGAATAAACTTAAAAAAGAGGTACAGAATGGTGGCAGCAATGCTTACACGTAGCAGATAAAAAAGTGTTGTTTCCATATCTTAGCGTATTAGAGGTTGTCATTTATTTTTAGCTGATTTTTCAACTTCATCCAGCAATTTCCTGATTTCGTCTATCGATATATCATCCGACTTGATAAATGAATTGACTACATTCAGATATGAATTGTTGAAGTATTTCTTCACCACATTTTTCAACGTCCGGCTTTGGTAATCCTCAGCCTGAATAACGGGGAAGTAACGGTAGGTAGTTCCAAAGCTCTCGTGATCTAGGAACTCTTTTTCTTCCAAAGCGCGCACGTAAGTAGAAAGCGTGTTGAAATGCGGTTTCGGATCAGGATATTTGTCCACTAATTGTTTTACAAACAGGGGTCCTTCTGCCCAAAAAAACTGCATGATTTCTTCTTCTTTGGTGGTTAGTTCTTTCATTTTTCCTTTTATTGATTAATTACGATGCAAACATAAACTAATATTTTTAGTTGAACAACTATTTATTATAGTTTTTGAACTAATATTTATAGTTTAACTTCGTTTAACTCTAAAACGACTCAAATAAAATGGGATAAGTTGTCATAATTGAATGTTTAGTTTTCATTATCTATCGCCGCGATGCGGCTTTCATTGTTATTGGGATTCCTTGTTCTATCAAACTTTCGGTGCTCTGCACCTGTATTAGTCACATAGTGGCGAGAGTTTGGTTGAATTCGCCGATCTAAATGATATGTAAGCCGCATGGCGGCGACACAGCATTTTAAATTTAGCGATGCAATATTTTATCGATTATTTCTATAAAAAAAACCGCCCAACATTCAGCAGTTGGACGGTTCAATCAATTTCGTTGCAGGATGCAACACCTATGTCAATAAAGCAATTAAGGCATTTTCTTTTTATCGTATTTCCATTCAGGTAAGTTCGACAAGCCGGCAGGATTACCTGTAAACATTTTTGCAGCTTCCAAGTCGCCTTTCAGTTGCCACTGAAACCATGCTGTTGCTACTTTGGCAAATTCACCACCATGAGGTTTGCTGTAGGTTCCGCCATGACCAACATTCAGGTTGGCAACAAAAACCGGAACATGATTGATGCGTTTGAAATCGTCCATACCATTGTTGTAAGCAATATCCGTTTCGCCACCAAGGATATAAAGTGTTGGAGTATGCAGTTTCAACAGATGATCTTTCTTGAGGTTTGGCATTCCGCTCATTCCACCTCCTGCATCGCCCAAAATACCGCTGTTGCAGATTACAGCTGTAGTTACGCGCGGATCGGGAGCTGTTTCCAATGTCTGAAGCCCACCACACGACATACCGCTTACGGCAATTTTGGTAATATCAATCTTGTTATAATACGGGCTTTTCTTGTCGCTGTTTTGAGCAATAGCCCAGTTAATGGCATCAACCATTTGCGACGAAGTAGATTTTCCACCTCCACGTTCCCCTTCCAGAGGCATTGGACCAATGGCAATAATCAGAAAACCATGCGAAGCTACTTCAGATAAAAAGTTGATATGTTCCCACGGAGAATTAGCACAAGCACCGTTACCCCAGGCAATGATGGGTAATTTCTTTTTCTCGCCAAATGCACTTAAGTCTTTTGGACGGAACACTGTATGGGTTGGGAGTGTACTTTCAATAAGCATAATAGCACTGTAAGCACCGGTTCCACCATCTTCCACCACTCTTGATGTAGGTCGGGTTACCGGAGCACTTCCCTGAGCGAATGCAGAATTTTGAAAACAGAATGCGGTAAATGCAAAGAGAATAACATAAAAATAGTTTTTCTTCATAATGTAATTAGAAATTAAGTTTAATAATTGTTTTTGCTTGGTTTAATTTGATGCTCCAAATGTATATATTTATTTTTTGATTTGCCCTGTTTATTGTTGAATCTGAATTGATGTTTATAATATTGAGTGTTTGATTATTTCTTATCTCAAAAGATACTTTGTATTGTTCGGAATTATTACTCATAGAGCTAAATGCTAACTTGCTATTAAGCAAGCCAGCTTTTAGGTTTGTGTGCTACTAATGTTAAAATTATTCATTCATGTTTTACACACGATTAAAATCATATTGTTTACTCTGTATGCCGAAAAAGTTCACGAAAAACAGTTAATGAAATATAATATATTATAATCGCGATTAACACTGTCTTTTTGATTTGTGATTAAGTATTTGTATATTAGTTTATTGTACTAAATGTAACGTCGGGATTGCAAAATTGGGTATAGCCCTCAAAAATGGGTTTTTAACCGCTTAATATTCGTTGAAGTAAAAAAAAAATCGTTCCTTTGCACCGTTTTTAGGCAAATAAAATTTATTCATATATATGAGCAGTTTATCGCTTTTTCTGGTAGTAGTACTCACCGGAGTCGCATTGGTTATTGCCGGACTTGGTATAGCCATTTTGTTAGCACCAAAATCATTCAATCTCCAAAAAGGAGAACCTTATGAATGTGGTATCCCAACACACGGCACATCGTGGATGCAGTTTAAGGCAGGTTATTATTTGTATGCCATTTTGTATTTAATGTTCGACGTGGAAACAATTTTCTTGTTCCCATGGTCTACCATTGTGCGCGACTTAGGATACACCGGATTGTACAGTATTATGTTTTTCGTGGTAATTCTTGGTTTAGGCCTTGCTTATGCATGGAAGAAAGGAGTATTAAAATGGAATTAAAAAATATCAATATAAAAGGAATTCCTACCGCGGAATTTAACGACAACGAGTATTTGGAAAATTACATCAAAGAACTCGAGGCCAATGGCGTAAATGTCGTTTTGAGTAAAATAGATGAGTTGATAAACTGGGGTCGTTCCAATTCTGTTTGGCCGTTGATTTACGCTACAAGTTGTTGTGGTATTGAATTTATGGCTTCTGCAGCTGCTCACCATGATATCTCTCGTTTCGGTATGGAGGTTACACGTAACAGTCCGCGTCAGGCCGATTTGATGATTGTGGCCGGAACTATGGTTCATAAAATGGCTCCACTTATTAAGCGTGTGTACGATCAGATGGCTGAACCGAAATATGTGGTGGCCATGGGTGCCTGTGCTATATCAGGAGGTCCGTTTGTAAATTCATATCATGTGGTACCGGGTGTAGATCAGATTATTCCTGTGGACGTTTATATTCCTGGTTGCCCACCACGTCCGGAATCATTATTCTATGGCTTAATGCAGTTACAACGTAAAATTAAGCTTGAACAGTTTTTGGGACATAAACAACGATAAAACGATGACAAAAGTCGATTGTCGAAAGACAAGATACCAGACTTTTGACCTTTGACATAAGACATTCAAGAAAAATGGAAAATATAAAAAAGCTAATACTTAATACTGTACCAACTGCAGTTATTGAAGAAAAGCAAAAACTAACAGTTACCGTTGCTTCGGACAAATTACATTTGTTAGCTAAAACGCTTCGCGACAATGTAGAACTTCCGTTCGATATGCTGGTAAAACTTATCGGTATGGATCGTGGAGAAGAACTGGGTGTAAACTACCTGCTTTGTTCATCTACCGATTTATCAAAGGAACTGGTTCTGAAAACAGGCACAACCGACAGAGAAAATCCATTGTTATACTCGGTAACTGACTTGTTCGAAACTGCACATTACAATGAGCGCGAAGTGTACGCACTGTTAGGTATCCGTTTTATCAACAATCCGGATATGCGCAAGTTTTTCCTTAACGCCGACTGGAATGGTTATCCATTGCGCAAGGACTATGATGCAAATCCTGAACTGAATGCATTATCGCTCGAAAGTAAAGATATTATTGACGTTGCGCCACGCATCATGGAAATTGATGGTAAACTGGTGGAAGAAAATGTCAATATCTTCGAAGAAGATGATTATATCATTAATATAGGCCCACAGCACCCTTCTACTCACGGAGTAATGCATTTCCGTACTGCACTGGATGGTGAAATCGTAAAGAAAATAGATGTTCACAGTGGTTATATACACCGTGGTATCGAAAAACTCAGCGAAAGCCTTACTTATCCTCAAATACTTCACTTTACAGATCGTCTTGATTATCTTTCTGCCAATATCAACCGCCATGGTTTGTGTCTTTGTGTAGAAAAAGCAGCTGAAATTGAAGTTCCTGAGCGCGCTCAATATATCCGTACTATAATGGATGAGCTTAACCGTATTGATTCTCACTTATTGGCTTGGGCTTGTCAGACCAATGACCTTGGAGCCACTACTGCTTTTATCTATGGTATGCGCGAGCGCGAGATTATTCTTGACATTTTTGAAAAAACCTGCGGTGGACGTTTAATTATCAATCAGAATGTGATTGGTGGTGTAATGTTCGATATCTACAACGAATTTCAGAAAGATGTAAAAGCATTTATTCCTTACATGAGAACTAAACTGGTTGAATATGACCGTTTCTTCTCTCACAACGTAATTGCGTTAGGTCGTATGATAGGAATTGGTAATATGTCTAAAGAAGATGCTATTAATTACGCTGTTACGGGACCTGCCGGACGTGGATCAGGTTGGTCGTGCGACATACGTAAACACATACCTTATGCGCTTTACGATAAAGTGGAATTCAAGGAAATTATTCGTACAGAAGGCGACTCGTATGCCCGCTACCTGAACCGTTTGGATGAAATTGAGCAATCTCTGCATATCATAGAACAATTGATTGATAATATACCTGAAGGTGATGTTTGTGCTAAAACAAAAGCCATTATCAAACTTCCTGAAGGTGAGTATTTCTCACGTGTAGAAGCTTGTCGTGGTGAATTCGGTGTATTTATCGAAAGCCGTGGCGACAAAACTCCATATCGTTTGAAATTCCGTTCGCCTTCTATGGCTTTGGTTTCTGCTATGCCTTTGATTTGTAAAAATGAAAAAATATCAGACTTTATTGGTATTGGTGGTTCTATGGACTACGTGATTCCGGATATTGACAGATGATTTCATTGATATTTGCCTACGGCGATATTAGTTGTTATTAGTCTCCGGCGTTATTAAAATTCGTATAATTCGTTTTAATTCGAGAAATTCGTACATAATATGTTATTAAATTATTCACAACCATTAGAAATTAGCAACCTGACAACGTGGTTAGACACTACATTGAGAAGTAGTTTACCCGAATTTTGGGTATTATTGATTGAATTTGTTTTGGTCGCTGTTGTGCTGTTGACTGCTTACGCGGTTATTGCATTGATATTGATTTATGCTGAGCGTAAAATTACAGCATTCTTTCAGGCGCGCTTCGGTCCCAATCGTGTAGGAAAATGGGGTTTGCTCCAGAGTGTGGCCGATATGATTAAGATTTTGCTGAAAGAAATTATCAAGATCAATCGTTCAGACCGCTTTTTGTTCTTTACGGCTCCTTTCTTTATGATTGTAGCATCAATGGGAACTTTTGGTGCAATTGCTTTTGGTAAAGGACTTCATGCTATTGACTTCAATATCGGTGTGTTGTATGTTACAGCGGTTTCATCGTTAGGAATTATTGGAGTGTTATTGGCAGGATGGTCAAGTAATAATAAATACTCCATGATTGGTGCTATGCGAAGTGGTGCTCAGTTTGTAAGTTATGAGCTTTCAGCCGGATTTGCATTGATGACAATTGTAGTATTGGCGGGAACTATGCAGTTTTCTGAAATGATAGAAGGACAACGTTATTGTTGGAATATATTTAATGGACATATTTCGTCTATCATAGCTTTTGTTATTTATTTGATTTCAGGACATGCTGAAACTAACCGTGGTCCTTTTGACTTACCGGAGGCAGAATCTGAATTAACTGCCGGTTATCATACTGAGTACTCTGGACTTCAGTTTGGATTCTTCTATCTGGCTGAATATCTGAATATGTTTATTATTGCATCAATTGCTACTACAGTATTTTTAGGTGGATATATGCCAATTCAGGTTCATGGATGGGACTCATTCAACGGAATTATGGATTTCATTCCTTCTTACGTTTGGTTCTTCGGAAAAACTGCAGTTTTGATTTTCTTAAGCTTGTGGGTTCGTTGGTCATTCCCTCGTTTGCGTATTGACCAACTGTTGAATCTGGAATGGAAATACCTATTGCCAATCAATTTAGTGAATATCCTGGTTATGGTTATTCTGGTTCTTACCGGTTTAACTCTCACCGATTTATTTCCCGGCTTATTTTAAATAGAGATAATAAGTATAAATCTAAGGGCAATAAACGAATTGTGAATTATAAATTATTTATTAGATGAAATCAATACTAAAATATTTTTCAGGCTTATTTACCGGTATTAAGTCGTTGCTTACAGGTATGGGCGAAACATGGAAAGAGTTGTGGACTAAAAAAGTAACGCAACAATATCCTGAGAACAGAGACACACTAGTAATTTCTGACCGTTTTCGCGCAGAGTTAACCATGCCGCATGACGAAAATAATGAGCATGCCTGTACTGCTTGTGGTATTTGCCAAATGAATTGCCCTAACGGTACTATCAAGGTAAATCCTAAAATGATAGAGACCGAAGACGGAAAAAAGAAAAAGATACTGGATACCTACCAATGGGACTTGGGAATGTGTACTTTTTGCAATCTTTGCGTAATTACTTGTCCGTCGGATGCTATTAAGTTTGAAAACACTTTCGAAAATGCTGTATTTACTCGCGGAAAGCTTATGCAACAATTAAATCGTGAAGGTTCCAAACTCAGAGATAAAAAGAAAGAACAACCCCAGGCTCCTAAAGGGGAGTAAGAAATAATATAAATGCTGATTGGCAGTTAACTGTCAACTATCAACTATTAACTAACTTATGGCACAACAAATTATATTTTACATTTTAGGCGCAATCATAGCTATTTTTTCAATAATGGCTGTTACATCCAAACGTATCATTCGCTCAGCAACTTATTTGTTATTTGTATTATTAGCAACAGCCGGTCTATACCTGTTGTTGGGGTACAACTATCTTTTTGCGGTACAAATAGCCGTATACGCCGGTGGTGTAATGGTGTTGTTTATTTTCGCGATCCTTTTGACTAACAGACCCGGTGAGAGTGTAAAAACAGAATTGCCTATACGTCGTGTAGCAGCCGGAATTACAGCTTTGGCAGGTGTTGCATTTTGTGGACATATTATTTACTGGAATATCAGGAAAGTTTCTACTTTGGTGGCACAAGCCGATCTGACTCCTCAACAACTGGGTCATACCATGATGGGAACTGAAAAATATCAATACCTGTTGCCGTTTGAAGCTATCAGTATTTTATTGCTGGCTTGTATTATCGGAGCTATTATGATTGCAAGAAAACGATAAATTAAATTTAGCAGGAAGTAAGTAATAAGAAGTAAAACTACTAACTACCGACTACAAACTAATAACTATATCATGGGTGATTTATTAACGAATTTATTTACAGGCTCAGTGCCTATGGAAGCATATCTGGCTGTAAGTCTGATAATGTTTTTCTCAGGAGTGTATGGCTTTCTGACCCGCAGAAGTCTTCTGATGATTTTGATTTCAATAGAACTTATGCTTAATGCTGCCGATATCAACTTTGTAGTATTTAACCGCTACTTGTATCCCGGACAGCTCGAAGGTTTTTACTTCACGTTGTTCACCATCGCTATTGCAGCTTGTGAAACAGCTGTAGCCATAGCTATTATTATCAACATTTATCGTAATCTGACTAGTGTTGAAGTGGGAACTTTAGATCAAATGAAAGAATAGTATTATTAATTTGCCATTAATAATTCATAACTTATAATTATAAAACATGCAATATACATTATTGATTTTAGTACTTCCACTGCTTAGTTTCATTGTATTGGGACTTGTGGATTCGAAATGGAAGCCAAAGGTTGCCGGCATCATCGGAACTGTTGTTTTGGGAATAATTACAACTCTTTCATACTACACAGCCTGGGAATATTTCACTATGCATAAAGTGAACGGTGTTTATGAAAAAGTTATTCCTATGAATATGGAATGGATTCGTTTTACAGAATTCCTGCATATTGATTTAGGTATATTACTGGATCCTATTTCCGTAATGATGTTGGTGGTAATTACTACAATATCGTTTTTGGTAAACTTCTACAGTCTTAGCTATATGCACGGTGAAAAAGGTTTTCAGCGCTATTATGCTTTTCTGTCTTTGTTTACTTTCTCTATGTTAGGACTGGTTGTTGCAACCAATATCTTCCAAATGTATATTTTCTGGGAATTGGTAGGGGTTTCATCATTCCTTCTGATTGGTTTCTATTACACGAAACCTTCGGCGGTGGCTGCTGCCAAAAAAGCATTTATCGTAACGCGTTTTGCCGATTTGTTCTTCCTGATTGGAATTCTGATACTTTCATTTTATACAAAAACATTTGACTTTGGAGCATTGACAGCAGAACACCCAACCGTGTTTGCCGGAAGTGCAGGGGTTACTTTTATGGGTTTCTCGGTTATCAGCTGGGCCATGGCCGGTATTTTTATCGGTGGTGCAGGTAAATCGGCTATGTTTCCGTTACAAATATGGTTGCCTGATGCGATGGAAGGTCCAACTCCTGTTTCGGCATTAATACACGCTGCAACCATGGTTGTTGCCGGTGTATTTCTTGTAGCCCGTTTCTTCCCCGTATATTATTTCCAAACACCTGAAGTTTTACACGGCGTAGCGTATGTAGGTGCATTTACAGCTTTGTTTGCTGCCGTTATTGCGTGTGTACAGACCGATATTAAACGTGTACTGGCTTTCTCAACTATATCTCAGATTGCGTTCATGATGGTTGCATTGGGTGTTTCAGGCTACGAAGGACATGAAGGAACCGGTTTTATGGCTTCTATGTTCCACTTGTTTACTCACGCCATGTTCAAAGCATTGTTATTCCTTGGTGCAGGTTCGGTAATCCACGCAGTACATAGTAATGAGATGAAAGATATGGGCGGACTTCGCAAATATATGCCGATAACTAACTGGACATTCCTTATTGCTTGTTTGGCTATTGCCGGTATTCCTCCTTTCTCCGGATTCTTCAGTAAAGATGAAATTCTTTCGGCAAGTTATGAATTCAGTCCTTACATTGGAGGTTTAATGACTTTCGTTGCTGCATTGACAGCTTTCTATATGTTCCGTTTATACTACAGCATTTTCTGGGGTAAAGACTATCAGGTAAAAGCAGCTCACGGACACGATGACCACGGACATGGACATACTCCACACGAATCTCCTTTTGCAATGGCTTTCCCATTGGTATTTCTTGCTGCAGTAACCTGTGTTGCCGGATTTATTCCTTTCGGTGAATTTGTAAGCAGTACCGGTGCCGATTATCATATTCATATTGATCTTACGATTGCTATTATGAGTGTTGTAATTGCAAGTATCTCTATTTTGGTGGCTACGCTTATGTATCGCAAACCAACAGCTACACCGGATAAGCTGGCTAATACTTTCTCTGGATTGTACAAAGGTGCCAGTAATCGTTTCTATCTTGATGAAGTGTATATGTTTATCACCAAGAAAATTATTTTCAACAATATATCACGTCCTATTGCATGGTTCGACCGTCATGTTATTGATGCCACTATGGATGGATTTGCGAATACCAGTCAATGGGTGTCTGTAAAAATCAAAAGCTTCCAATCGGGACAGGTACAGCAATATGCGTATGTATTCTTATTAGGAACACTTTTAATTACACTTTTGGTGCTGATTTTCTAGCCCCATTCTCCTTTAAAAGGGAGGTTTATTAGTTTTGTCTTTGATTTATTTACAATATTACTAACTTATCTTTTCCCCTGTAGGGGTTCGGGGTAGTATTAATAATTATAATATGAACTTTTTATCCTTATTCGTTCTTATACCGGTTTTAATGATTATCGGATTATTTGTTTCGAGCAGTCGAAAACAGATTCTGTTTGTTATGACAACCGGTGCATCGCTGTTGATGATTTTGTCAGGTGTATTGACATACATGTATCTTACCGATCGTGCAGCCGGTAATACCGCGGAAATGCTATATACAGCCACAACTGTATGGTATCCTGCATTTAATATTCACTACTCGGTAGGTGTCGACGGAATTTCGGTGGCTATGCTTATCCTGTCTTCCATCATTGTTTTTACAGGGGTTTTCGCTTCGTGGAAAATAGATCCGCTTCCTAAAGAGTTTTTCTTGTGGTACAGTCTTTTGTCAATCGGAGTATATGGTTTCTTTATCTCCATAGATTTATTTACCATGTTTATGTACTACGAAATCGCTCTTATTCCAATGTATTTGCTTATTGGAGTGTGGGGAAGTGGAAAGAAAGAATATGCTGCCATGAAACTAACCCTTATGTTGATGGGTGGTTCGGCTTTATTATTGGTTGGTATTTTAGGTATTTATTTCGCTTCAGGTGCCACTACCATGAACATTTTGGAAATAGCAAAACTGCATAGCATTCCGGTAGAAATGCAACGTTATTTCTTCCCGCTTACTTTTATGGGATTTGGTGTGTTGGGTGCATTATTTCCATTCCACACATGGTCTCCCGATGGTCATGCTTCAGCTCCTACAGCAGTTTCGATGTTGCACGCAGGTGTGTTGATGAAACTGGGTGGATACGGCTGTTTTCGCGTAGCAATGTATCTTATGCCAGAGGCAGCACACGAAATGGCCTGGATATTCCTTATTATGACCGGTATTTCGGTGGTTTATGGTGCTTTTGGTGCTATTCACCAAACCGATCTGAAATATATCAATGCTTACTCTTCAGTTAGTCACTGTGGATTGGTGTTGTTTGCTATTCTGATGATGAATGAAACTGCCGCTACTGGTGCTATCATGCAAATGCTTTCGCACGGATTAATGACGGCTCTCTTCTTTGCTTTGATTGGTATGATCTACGGACGTACTCATACAAGGGATATTCGCCTGATGGGCGGTTTGATGAAAATCATGCCTTTCCTTGGTGTTAGTTATGTGATTGCAGGTATGGCATCATTAGGATTGCCAAGTTTAAGTGGCTTCGTTGCTGAAATGACTATTTTTGTCGGATCTTTCCAACACACAGATATGTTCCACCGAGTATTGACTATTGCGGCTTGTGCATCTATCGTAATTACAGCTGTTTATATCTTGCGTGTTGTGGGTAAAATTATCTTAGGTCCTGTATTTGATAAGCATCACGAAGAATTGACCGATGCTGTATGGTACGAACGCATTTCAGTTGTTGTACTTATTGTTTCGATTTTTGCTATAGGATCTGCACCTTTTTGGATTTCGAGCATGATTCACGAAAGTGTTCTTCCTGTTATAGGACAATTGATTAAATAATAACAAGTATACAAGTTGATGAGTAAACAAGTACACAACTTAGATTCAAGAAATAAACAAATCAACAACTAAACAACTCAACTCATATAATGGATTACAGTAGTTTTTTACAAATGCGCGAAGAGTTTTCACTGTTAGGAGTGATGATTTTTCTTTTGATTTTCGATATATTTGCCAGCCAAAAAGCGTTGAAGTATTTTCAACCGTTAGCTCTGGTACTTCTTACAGCACACACCATTATAAATTGTATGCCACGCGATACTTTCAGTATAGCAGGAGGAATGTTCGAATATCAACCCATACACACTTATGTGAAAAGTATTTTGAATATTGGAACTATCGTGGTTTTATTACAGGCACACAAGTTCTTGAATGAAGATGCTAATCGCATTAAAAGAGGAGAATTTTACTTCCTGACTCTTTCTACCTTGTTAGGAATGTATTTCATGATTTCTGCAGGCAACTTCCTGATATTCTTTATCGGACTTGAAACAGCTTCTATTCCTATGGCTACGTTAGTTGCTTTTGACAAATACAATAGAAAATCGGCTGAAGCCGGTGCTAAATACATACTTTCTGCAGTTTTTGCTTCGAGTATTTCGGTATTTGGTATGTCTTTAATCTATGGATCAACAGGTACTCTTTATTTCGCTGATTTAGCCACATTGATTACCGGCACACCTCTTCAGATAATGGCATTTGTATTTTTTGCTGTAGGTTTGTTTTTCAAAATTTCGTTGGTTCCTTTCCACTTGTGGACTCCCGATGTATACGAAGGAGCGCAAACCAACATTACTTCATACCTCTCTGTCATATCTAAAGGATCTGCAGTGTTTGTACTCTTTACTTTACTGGTAAAAGTGTTTGCTAATTTGGTAGACCAATGGCAACCGATTTTGTATGGTTTGGCAATTGTAAGTATAACAGTAGCTAACTTATTCGCCATTCGTCAACAGAATCTGAAACGTTTCTTAGCGTTCTCTTCTATATCTCAGGCCGGTTATATCTTATTGGCTATTATTAGCGGATCAACGATAGGAATGGCTTCGTTGGTTTACTATGTGTTGGTGTATATGTTCTCCAATCTAGCAGCCTTCGGAGTGATTTCTGTGCTTGAAGAACGTACAGGAAAGATTAAACTGGATGATTATAACGGTTTATACCAGTCTAATCCTCGTCTAAGCTTTGTGCTTATGCTGGCTTTATTCTCTTTGGCCGGTATACCACCTTTTGCAGGCTTCTTTAGTAAGTTCTTTGTTTTCTCTGCAGCAATTGCACAAGGATATTATGTATTGGTATTTATCGCATTATTAAACACTATTATTTCATTGTATTATTATCTGCTCGTAATTAAAGCAATGTTCCTGAACAAAAGCGAGAATCCAATTGAAACAGTAAAAAGTGATTTCCCTGTAAAACTTAGTTTGGTAATCTGTACAGCAGGTATTTTGGTTGTTGGTCTTATCAGCACCATTTACTCACAGATAAGCGCATTAAGTTTCGGTATGTAATTGCCTACCGCCTATATAATACAAAACGCCACTGTAATCTGATTACAGTGGCGTTTTTGGTATAAGTGTCTCTATGTATCACTTCTGGCGGAAAGTGTGAGATTCGAACTCACGGTACAGTTACCCGTACATCGGTTTTCGAGACCGACCCAATCGACCACTCTGGCAACTTTCCTGATTATGATTAAAAACGATAAAGAATATCGATTTGTTCTTTAAATATAAATATAAGTACTTGCTAATATTTAATGATATATTTTTACCACAATAGAACACATAGAAATCATGATAAAAAAGACTTAGGTCACATAGTAAAAGTATCTGACGATAATCTTGCTCAGTCTGAAATTATCCCGTATTCGGGATAATGCTATGTGTTCTTAGTCTTATATCTCCTATTTAAAACGAGTGTGAACTATGTGACAAAAAACATATCAACAATAATTATCATTTACTTACAAGATAGTCATTTCGTAAATATATCCTTAGAGTACTAATGTATTTTGATTTATCAATTGATTTTAGCTTTCAGGTAAATATCCAGCATCTTGAATAGTCTTTCACCAATAATATCGGGTGTCATAGAATTGAAAGCTTCGGTATAATCCAAATTGACTAGTTCTGAATCACTTAAAATATCGGCTGGTTCAACACCCTGATATTTATCGGATGCATTGGGAAGCCATTCTTTCTTGGCAACTCCCGGAGGATAAATTGCTAACGAAGGTATTTCTAAGGCTTGCGATATATGACGTGGACCTCCTTCGTTTCCAAAAAAGAAGTCGGAATTTTTGAGTAACGCACCTAGTTCCCTGAGTGATTTTGCCTCTACATTTAAAAACACCTGAGACGGATTTCCCATCTTTTCTTTAACCGATTGAGCTACAGAAAACTCATCGCCTACAAAGTTGAATATTAGTTGAGAGTCATACTTTTCAATAACCCGCAAAAGCACTTCAGCCATATAGTCGATATTCCATATTTTACGTGGAATTCGGGCCGCAATAGTACATACAATAATTGGCTTTGAAAAGTGGATACCTTCCTGTATCATGTAGCTTTTAAATTCCGCTTGTTCTTTTTCCGTAATTCCAAGAACAAAATCTTTTGTCAATTGAAGGTTTAATTCTTTTTGGACGGGCTCAAGCAAAGCCACCATTCTGTCTACATTGCTTTCGTAATTACTAACTTCAATCGTGTGGTTGGAAATCAGATTGTATTTTTTGCTGATGCCCAGTTTGTACGGGGTGGGTGAGGAGAACAACGAAAAAAACAGAGTTTTGACAGTCGATCGACAGTCTACAATTATATCATAACGGTTTGAGCGTACAATCTTCCATACTTTATGAAGATATTTTACGATATTATCGTTTTCGTCATTCGAGAAAGTAATAAGCTTGTCGATGTCCGGGTGATTTTCAAACAGCGGAGCTATATTCTCGTTCAGCACATAATGGATTTCTGCGTTTGGGAAACTTTTCTTTAACGAAGAGCATATAGCCGATGATAATACCGCGTCGCCAATCCGACGAAACCGGATAACAAGTATCTTATTGATTGTTTTTGTTTTTTGCATGCTGTTGTAAAGTCAGTATGTGTATTTTATGAAAAAGTTGTGTTTTTCAACTGATAATTGTTGCCACTATTTGTCGGTTTCCACCTCTGTTCCGAAACTCGCATAAGTAGATACCCTGCCATATTCCAAGGTTTAATCGACCGCGGGTGATAGGCACAGACAAGCTAACGCCGGCAATAGTTGATTTTGCATGGGCTGGCATATCGTCGCTGCCTTCGAGCGTGTGGTCGTAGTATGGTTCGCGTTCTTTTACCAACTGGTCAAATATCTTACTCATATCCGATTGTACATCAGGGTCTGCATTTTCGTTCAATGTTAATGCAGCCGAAGTGTGTTTAATGAATAAATGGAGTATTCCTGCTTCAGGAAGCGAAGGCAAATTTCGTTCGATTTCGTTTGTAATCAAATGAAATCCCCGGTTCCGTTGGCTTAATGAAAATTCAATTTGAGTTAGCATTGGAAAAAGATATCTTTTTTATTAAAAGGGTAATAATGAAGAGCCGAGATAATAGAATTTAATAAGGCGTTGAAAATAAAATATTTAAAATCCTATTGCGAACGAAATAATAAATTCCAGATAGTTCTATTGCTGAACTTCTAATGTGTAGGTTTCACTTTGCAATATTACTAAAATATCTTCAAGGAATAACGCTAAATTTAAAACAATTAGTTGGTGTTTAAAAGAAAAAGTTTGTCTGTGATTTATAAGCAGGGGAGGGTAGGACTTTAAAAAGTATTCGGTAGTGAATAGTTTTTAGGCGTTTAAATAACAATACTAATACGATGGAATTAAATTGAGTATGTCACGATTTTCTTTTTGTTTTATATTGAAGTATATAAATTGTGACGCTTAGCGTTATTATGCTCATTAGTATTTGAAGCCAGAGTATATCTTTGATTACAAATATAATACTGATAATGTTGGAAATCCACATCATACCAATAGCTGCAACTTTCCCCTGAATGGTGATGCCTCTCTCTTCATGATAGTCTCTGATAAGTTGACCGAAGATTTTATGAGTCATTAACCAGTTATGTAATCTGTCCGAACTTCGTGCGAATAAAAATGCAGAAAGCAGAACAAACGGAACCGTTGGCAGTAATGGTAAAAAGGCTCCGACTATACCGAGTCCTAAACTGATCAATCCTAATAATGCTAATATGGTTTTCAAAACAAACTTTTTTTACAATTAACTACGTCAGATTATTTCTGAATCTCTTTTTAATACACACAGCTAACAATCCTGTATTTTTTTTGTTCAGAATGGTTCTTCTGGCTTTTATAATCAATGAATGCGAATTGTTTTCAGGGGCTTTTTGTAGCAAAGTACTTAAAAGTTGTAAAGATTTACAATAAAAGGTACTATATGTAAGTTTATAAATGTATGAAACAGTGCAGATGAGATACACACTCTGACGCAGCTTTGAAATAACATTGCTTAAACCTATTGATCCGCTCTATCAGGATGATAGAAATCATATTATAATAAAGTATTTTATAAACTATTTAAACTCAATAAAAAGATGAAGACAATTAAATTTTATGCAGTTATTGCAGCGCTCGTATTTCTGACGCCGTCGTGTGTGGAGAATTCAGGAAAATACAAAGCTGTTGTTGCTCAACGCGATTCGTTGGCTATGGTCAAGCAAACGTTGGACTCCAGTTATAGCCAGACACTTGGAGTTTTGAATGATATTGAAGCCGGATTCTCGGAAATTAATAAGAATGAAAAGCAAATGCAGGTTAACCTCAAAGGCGTAGAAGGCAGTACTGCTAGCAAAAGAGAGATAATAGCAGCTCAGATGAAAGCCATTAAGGAAACTATGGAGCAAAACCGGGCTAAAATAGTAGAACTACAACATTTGGCTACCAAAAAAGGAAAAGCAAATGCTTTGCTGACCGAAACAATTAAGCGCCTGCAAGCCGAAATGGAAGAAAAAGATATACGTATCAAATCGTTGCAGGATGAGCTTGACCAGAAAAATATCAAAATCACCGAATTGAGCTCTACTGTAGATGCTCAGGGCAAAAGTATTGCCGAACAGCAAAGTGCTATTGAGCAACAAAAATCAACCATCAAAGGTCAGGACGCCAGTATTAATACTGTATGGTACTGTGTAGCTACTTCTAAAAAGCTTAAGGAAGCCAAAGTGATTTCGGCCGGAGGACTATTCAAGAGCCGAAAAGTGTTGAGTACAGAGTTCGACAATTCTGTATTTACACAAATCGATTTACGAAATGTATCGTCAATACCTACTAATAGCAAAAGTGTAAAGATACTATCGCTACATCCTCAAAATAGCTATAAACTGGTACCGGGCGATGATAAGAAAGTTTCTATAGAAATTCTCAATCCGTCGAAGTTCTGGAGCGTATCTAAATACCTTGTTGTGCAGATTTAAAGACAACTAGCGTTCATTTACAGAAAAAGCAATTACCTGTTTTCGGGTAATTGCTTTTTTCGTAATAGCGTTGCGTAAGGCTTGTAATTTATTTCAGGTTTTCATGTTTTACCCATATCAGGTCGGAGGTATGATATCCTGCATCAGTGGCAACTTTCAAATATCTCTTTTTAATCTCATCGGGTATGGTAGTTTCACGCGATAGAATCCACAGATACTTAAAACTGGCTCCACCTACCAATGCATACTTATATTCAGCATCAAGGGTAATGACATTGTATCCCGCATAAAACGGTCCAAAGAATGAAACTTTAAGCATAGCAATGGTGTCTGCACCTGCGAATTTTGCTTTACCTATAGCTTGTTTCCATTTTCCTTTCTTAGTATTATATCCTTTATTGTCCACCTTAATGGTGCCATTGGTATTTAAAGAATATTCAGCTGTTGTATTATCCAGGTCTTTTTCATACTTAAAGTCAATCCGGGCTATTTCGTACCATTTACCAAGGTATAATTCTTTATTAAAGGGTTCAACAGCTTTTACACCTTTGGGTATTGAGGAACATGAAATCAATCCTGTCATAATGATAAAGATTTTAAGGATGTATAATAATTTTGATGTTCTCATTGACTGATTGAATAAGTAATTTGTTCTCTCAGATAAACTTTATTAAGTTGTTTATTCTCAGAATAGGGCGATTGCACTGCTTCCTGTATATACAACTAACAACATGCTATTCATTTTGTTTTGATACGATTTATAAGGCCGAAACAAAATTAAGGCAAAATAGGTATTTCTATACGTATCGATGTTCCTGCTCCAACATGGCTTTCGATATTAATGTTACCATCCAACAAGGTTACTCGTTCTTTCATTCCTATCAGTCCATAAGAGTTTATTTTGCCCGGGCTGTTCATGTCAAATCCACAACCATTGTCTTCAATTTGAAACGTCAGAGTTTTATTGGTACTGCAAACAGCTACTTTTATGTTGGTCGCATTTGCATGTTTAACTATATTGGACAATGATTCTTGCAATATTCTATACAGTGCAACAGTTTGTTCTTGAGAGAGTTCAATTTTATCCACGTTTTTTTCGAACTTACAATTAATTTTAAACCTCTCACGGAAATTATTGATATATATTGTAGCTGCTTCTATGAAGCCCAGGTGATTTAGTGTTTCTGAACGTAAATCCGACATTATTCTTCGAGCTATTCCGATAGTTTTATTTGTTAGATCAAGCATTTTTGTCATCTCTTTATCTATTGACTCAGCTGACAAACCGTTGAGCGGATTTGTTAGTTTCTTTTTCAAAATGCCCATGTCTATTTTCATAGCTACCAGTATTTGTCCCAGATCATCATGTATTTCTCGTGCCAATGCTATTTTTTCTTCTTCGCGAATACTTTGCAAATGTCCTGCAAATTCTCTGAGTTGCTGTTTCGATTTGGATAAGTTATCTTCTGCTTGCTTTCGTTGTGTAATATCTCTTATGATAAATACCATACCGGTAGGGTTGTCATTATTATCTTTTATTATGTCCCCATTAATTTCAGACGTAAATACTTCCCCATTGGAGCGTATCATTTGATACTCAATGGAGCCTATGTATTCTTCAAACATTAATTTGAGATTGTTTTTTACTCGTTCATGTTCATCGGGATGTATAAATTCAAAAATTGAATGACCAACTATACTATTGATATCTTCGGTTATATACATTTGTTTCACAATGGGAGAAATTGTTTTCACAGTTCCATCTAATCCAATTACTACTATAACATCGGGTGAAGCATTTATTATGCTTCTGTAGAGAGCTTCGTTTCCATAAAGTATGTCTACCCATTTTTTTTTCTCGGTAATATCCTGCAAGGTGAATCCAAGGCTTATTATACGCCCGTTTGTATCAAACTCGGATTTTCCAACTACATTCAGCCAACGTTCCTGATGATCGTTCTGGCGAATAATTTTAAATTCTGCTTCCATTGTCGGAAGCCTTTTAGGAATAAACTCATTGAGAAAATCATTTTTGAGCTTTTCTAACATATCCGGATGAATTATATTAATCCAATTTTCGATTTTCTTCTCGTATTTTTCATCTATCCCAATAATTTGATCCATCATCGATGAGGATTCCCAGCTTCCTTTATTGAAATTAATCAAAGCATAGCCTATACCTGCAATTTTTTCACCTTCTTCAAGCTGATACTGTTTTTGTTTTAAACTGTTTTCTATTCGTTTACGATAACTAATGTCGCTTAGAAAACCGATATATTCGTTCTCAGACATTCTGACAGTGTCAGCAATTACATGTTTTATTTTGCCCGATTTGGTCTGAATTTGGAGCTCATCTGCAGCCAGTCCGTAATCAATTGCTTTTTGTATATGACGAGTAAATTTTGTACGATCAACATCTGCAACCAGTAACGATATATCCATTGAAAGTAACTCCTCAGAATTATACCCGGTTATTCTTGAAGCTGCATGGTTTACTTCGGTCAGTTGTTTGGAAGTGGTCCAAACGACTACAGCATAAGGCGAAAATTCAATGTAGCTTCGCAACCTCGATTCACTTAATCTCAGCATATCCTCCATGTGTTTTCGCTGAGATATGTCACGTATAAATCCTTCAATATGTGTTGGATTGCCGTAGTTGTCGTATGTCAGGTTAGCACTGATAGAAACCGGAATCAATCCTTCTCCGCTGACATATAGATTAGTGCAATAATCGTGTATTCGTTTTTCAGCATGTATTTTCTCTTTAAATTCTTGCCATTTTTCTTCAAAAATGCAAAATTTATTGTATTTCTGTCCAATAATGTCTTCACGTTTGATTTTTGTATAATGTTTTAATGCCGGACTTATCTCACAAACTTTATAATCAGTTGTGTCAATTTTATAATATACATCCAACGCATTTTCAAAAATCATCTTGTATTTTTCTTCATTTAGTTGAGCCTGTTCTTCCTCTTTTTTCAGGTCGGTTATGTCTTGTAAGGTACCGACAACAGTAAGAGTATTATCCTCATTGTTTCTAATCACAACACCATTATCATGTACCCAACGCTCTTCGTTATTGTGTTGTTTTATTATTTTATAGCTCCTGCTATAGGATGTTTTATTGTTAGATACTATATCATCTACACAGTTGATAATTTCGCCTTTGAAGTCAGGATGAATCAAATCCACCCATTCTTTATGGGATCTTATTCTTTGGTTATTCAGCCCTAAAATTTCGTAAAGAGACTTTGAACCATACCATTTATCTTCTTGAGGACGTGTAGTATAAGTTGCTATTGATGCTATTTGTTGGGTTTTTCTGAGAAACTGAATTGTTTCAATATAGCCATCGTTGTTGTTTTTTTCAATAGTAACATCTTCGAACGAGAATATAACTTCCAAAAGTTTATTTTCGGCAGAGTATATATGATTACTATTCAATTTAATCCATATGATTTTTCCTTTATTTACCGATATTCCAAGAAGCACATTTTCAATTGGATTTAAATTATCTGCTATTAAGTTTGCAAAATGATCTCTTATATCTATCTTTTCTCCACGGATATTGTAAATTTCAATTGCAAAATCATAAATACTGAAGCCTTTGTATGTATCGGGTTGAAGATTAAAAATGCTGTAAGATGCCGAGTTGTGATAGATAATTCGGGAGTCAGGATCAATTGCTACTACCCCTTGATTTATATGGTTTAATCTTATTTCATAATTAGATTTAATGTGTTTAATTTCTTTTTTCAGGGCATTATTTTCCGAGGTTATTTGTTTATGTCTATACTTGTATAGAGCCTTTTGAGCCAATTCAGTTACTATCGAGTTTAGAAACGTACTAATAGATTTAAGCTTTTCGCCGGTCATAAAAGGTACTTGTTCATAAGCTTCAGTTATCTCTTTCGTACTAATACCTATGGTTTCTCCATATTCTATTATCTCATTTATGTCCAGTTCATCGTTTTTTACTTGCCCTATCATCCAATTGGCAACATGAACTCCGCCTACAACAATGCAAACTCCAGTATTCCAAAGTCCGGTTCTTAAGCAAGGTTGGATATGCACATAACCAGAGTTGAAACTCATTTGTGTAAGTTGAGTCTCCGATTTCAGACAGTTAATATGTCTTTTGTCAGATTTGCAAATAATTTTGCATAATGAATTGAAATTACTGGGCTGCGTAACAGGTTGCCCATCCGGTAATGTGATAATAGATGCTATTCCGGTAAGTTCTGAAAACGAATCTTGTATTTTTTGCAATTCTGCTAAGTCGAATAGTTCACTAAATTTTAATGCGTTCTCATCTGAAAGCATTATTGTTTTTTCATTATATATCATCACGGCGTTTATATCGTTTATTTATAATCATGTCAATGTTTGTATTATTCTAATTGTTTTCAAAATTACTGCAATATATTTAAAATATTGAATGATAGATGTTTAATATTCTGTGTTTGGAAATGATAATGGTAAATGATTAGGGTTTTCTTAGAAATATTTTTTGTACGTCAAAATATTGAAAAATAGATATTTAGTGTAACGGTATAATTATTTATACCATTTGAGTGTATTTTTTGTTCATAAAAAAACATAAATTAGGCCAATGTTAATATAAATTAAATTTTTATAATAGTAATAAATATGACTGAAATATGTAGTAAAAAATCCATAAATGCCACTGCGTTATCTTTCACTTAATAGATGATTATATATACCGGTAATCAGGAGTAAATATGTCGGGATAGTTAGTGACTTTTGTAGTTGAACCACTATGTTAATGGATAGAAAAAATAGAGGGAAAAGCCATATCCATTTGTTGGGAATAACATGTAGGAAACGGAGATCATTTTAAGATAACATTCGTCAGCGGGGATTTAATGTTGGATGATAAACTCCATACTAAGGAAGTTTATTGACTCTAGTATAAAAAAAGACCGCTCACAGGGAGCGGTCTTAAATGATAATTATATGGTTTTAAGTATTAAAAAACCTGATCGGCCATACGTTTGTAGCCATCATAACGCCATTTGGCATTAGCTTCGGCTGCTATAAACAGTTCTGTTGCTTCTTCAGGGAACTGTTTCAACAGGGTAGTGTAACGTACTTCTCCTTTGAGGAAGTCCTGGAAGTTTTCCCATTGTGGTTCTTTCGAATCCAGTGTCATTGGGTTCTTTCCTTCTTCTGCCAATGTAGGATTGTAACGATACAAATGCCAGTATCCGCATTCTACAGCACGTTTTTGCTCTTCTTGTGCTTTACCCATACCGGCACGTATACCGTGGCTGATACATGGTGAATAAGCAATAACGATTGATGGTCCGTCATAAGCTTCTGCTTCGCGAATAGCTTTCAGTGTTTGTGCCTGATTAGCTCCCATAGCTACCTGAGCTACATAAACATATCCGTAAGTGGCAGCAATCATACCCAGGTCTTTTTTACGTACGCGTTTACCCGAAGCAGCAAACTTAGCCACAGCACCTACCGGAGTAGATTTTGACGACTGTCCACCAGTATTAGAGTAAATTTCTGTATCAAGTACAAGGATATTTACGTTTTTGCCAGAGGCAATCACGTGATCCAATCCACCAAAGCCAATATCGTAAGCCCAACCGTCACCACCAATAATCCATTGAGATTGTTTGATAATGTACTGTGTCAAACCTGCAATTTGTTTTGCGATTGCGTTATCGGATGCTTTTACTAACGGAGTAATTTTGCGTTCCAAAATAATAGTTTCGTCAGCATCGTTACGTTTTTCAATCCATTCGGTAAACAAAGCTTTCAGCTCGTCTGAAATACCTGCTTCAGCTTGCGCTTCGGTAAACAAACGTACCAAACGGTCGCGCATGTTATCGTTGGCAAACACCATACCCAATCCAAATTCCGCATTGTCTTCGAACAATGAGTTAGCCCAAGCCGGTCCGTGACCTTCAGGGTTAGTGGTATATGGGGTAGAAGGGGCAGAGTTAGAGTAAATAGAGCTACAACCGGTTGCATTAGCTACCATCTGACGGTCGCCGAACAATTGGGTAATCAACTTCACGTATGGAGTTTCACCACAACCTGCACAAGCACCCGAGAACTCGAACAACGGAGTTGCCAACTGTGAGTTCTTCACGTTAGATTTAGTATCTACCAAATGTTGTTTAGATGCTACGTGATCAATACAGTATTCCCAGTTTTTCTGATTGTCGTATTGGGTTTCGATTGGCACCATTGTAAGCGCTTTGTTGCCTTTGTTACCCGGACAAACTTCAGCACAGTTGTTACAACCCATACAGTCGAGCACATCTACCTGAATACGGAATGTCATATCGGCAAATTGTTTACCGTTGGTTTTCAACATTTCGAACTGAGGTGCATTTTCCTGTTCTTTCAAATCCAGAATGAACGGACGGATAGCAGCGTGAGGACAAACGTAAGCACATTGGTTACACTGTATACAGTTTGATGAGTTCCAAACCGGTACGTGCGAAGCCACACCACGTTTTTCGTATTTAGAAGTTCCCTGATCCCAGGTTCCATCTTCACGTCCTTTAAACGCCGATACAGGAAGGTCATCACCGGCCTGTGCGTTGATAGGACGAACCACGTCGCCGATAAATGCAGGAACAATGTCAGTGCTGATATCGCTTTCTTCAAGTAGATTCGTCCATTCAGGTAATACATCTACCTTGGTGTATTCACCACCACGGTCAACAGCTGCATAGTTTTTCTTCACTACGTCTTCACCTTTCTTACCGTATGACTTGTTGATGGCATATTTCATCTTTTCAACAGCCAGTTCGTAAGGTACTACGTTGGTGATTTTAAAGAATGCCGATTGAAGAATGGTGTTGGTACGGTTACCTAATCCGATTTCTTCGGCAATCTTCGTTGCGTTGATAATATAGAAGCTGATATTATTGGCTGCCAGGTATTTTTTTACTTTAGCAGGCAGATTTTTCTGAACTTCTTCAGGGCTCCATATAGTGTTCAATAAGAATGTACCGTTTTTCTTCAATCCTTTGGTTACGTCGTACAAATTCAGGTAA
This sequence comes from Paludibacter propionicigenes WB4, assembly GCF_000183135.1. Taxonomy (NCBI): domain Bacteria; kingdom Pseudomonadati; phylum Bacteroidota; class Bacteroidia; order Bacteroidales; family Paludibacteraceae; genus Paludibacter; species Paludibacter propionicigenes. The sequence goes on from NC_014734.1 coordinate 447,713, forward strand.
GCCTGCACGTGACATGCCACGAAATCAGGGGTAGTAACCAAATAGGTAGAACGGATAGGTGTTTCACCAAAACGCAGGTGCGAACAGGTAAAACCTCCGGATTTCTTAGAGTCGTAAGCAAAGTAAGCCTGACAGTATTTATCGGTATTGTCACCAATAATTTTAATAGAGTTTTTGTTAGCACCTACTGTACCATCAGCTCCCAATCCGTAGAATTTAGCTTCGATAGTTCCTGCTCCACCCAATGCAATTTCTTCTTTCAAAGGAAGTGAAGTGAAGGTGATATCGTCAACAATACCTACAGTAAAGTGATTTTTTGGTTCCGGTAAAGCAAGGTTTTCATACACAGCAATAACCTGAGCAGGAGTAAAGTCTTTTGAAGACAAACCGTAACGTCCACCAACAACGATAGGTTGTTCGGCAGTACCATACAATACATCTTTTACATCCAAATACAATGGTTCGCCACCAGCACCCGGTTCTTTGGTCCGGTCTAATACGCAAACACGTTTTGCAGTTTTAGGCAATACAGACAAGAAATGTTTTGCTGAGAACGGACGATATAAGTGAACTGAAATTAAACCTACTTTCTCGCCTTTAGCGTTCAGGTAGTCAATACCTTCGCGGATAGCTTCGGTTGAAGAACCCATAGCTACTACCACACGGTCAGCATCAGCAGCTCCATAGTAATCGAACAAGCCATATTTGCGACCTGTAACGATAGCCAGTTTATCAAGATATTCTTCTACTACCGATGGAATAGCATCGTAGAAAGGATTACTTGCTTCGCGAGCCTGGAAATATACATCCGGATTCTGAGCAGTACCGCGAGCCACTGGATGTTCAGGACTCAAAGCACGGTCGCGGAAATCTTTCAATGCTTCCTGATCAATCAAAGGAATTAAATCTTCCTGATCTAGTTGTTCTATTTTTTGAATTTCGTGTGAAGTACGGAAACCATCAAAGAAGTGTACAAAAGGCACGCGGGTTTTGATAGCTGCTAAGTGAGCTACAGCTGCCAAATCCATTACTTCCTGTACAGAGCCAGTGGCAAACATAGCACAACCAACCTGACGTACAGCCATCACATCCTGATGGTCGCCGAAGATTGAAAGAGCATGTGAAGCCAAAGCACGAGCCGATACGTGATAAACGCCAGGAAGCAATTCACCGGCTACTTTATACATATTCGGAACCATAAGCAATAAACCCTGAGAAGCAGTAAAAGTGGTAGTCAAAGCACCAGCTTGTAGAGACCCGTGCATAGCGGCAGCGGCTCCGGCTTCTGATTGCATTTCCTGCACTTGCACCTTTTCACCCCAGATGTTTTTACGACCTGAGGCTGCCCATTCGTCAACATATTCTGCCATAGTCGACGAAGGTGTGATTGGGTAAATAGCAGCTACTTCGCTGAACATATAGGATATGTGCGCTGCAGCCTGATTACCATCACAGGTTAAAAATTTCTTTGTTTTAGCCATTTTGTTAGTAATTTATTAATGTTTGATTTTTTGTTTTTATTATCTGATTACTTCAAACCTCTTAAGGGGAGAGAAGCAAATTGTTTTTAATTATTTCTTAATACAGAAAACCAAATAACCATAACGGTATTTCGTTTTTATTGCCGACCTCTATTTCGTCGGCAGCATACATAGCTTTCGAATAGTGCTTGCCCGTATCCGGTTTTCTCTCGCATTTAAAATGATGTGTCTGATCAATACAGAAATCCATGTGATACTTACACATATTTATTTTATGGCGGGAGTGCAGCGCGTTATAAAAAAACGTTTTTCGCTCGGCTGTTTTATCTACATTGCCCAACGTTACCGCGTACATCAGATTCGTATTGTGAAGATAAACCTGATTCGGTTTCTTGGGATATTCATCGCCTTCGGCATACAAGGTATTTAGTAACCGTGCATCTTTCAGGTACTTAATGTAATTCATTATAGTTGCTCGCGAAGTTTCTATTTCTTTGCTCAACTGACTTACGTTGGGCGCTCCGGGGGCAGTATTCATAATCAGATACAGTAGCTTGCGTATCTTAGACAGGTATTTTAATTCTATCTGTTTGATAAGTAATATATCTACTTCCAACATCATGTTCATGGTTTTCAACAGGTTCTCTGAAAAATTTCTGTTTTCCAGAAAAAAAGGATAGAAACCATGGTGCAGATAATCCTGAAAATAATCTAGGGGTTTAACCTGACTGCAAATAGTTTGAGCTATTTGAACATGATTTTGTATGATTTCTTCGAGATTATAAGAGGGAAATGTTTTTCCGGCCTGCAAATTCAGAAATTCTCTGAATGAAAACCCGCGCAAATTATAGGAAGCAACAATATCCTGTAGATCAAGATTATCTTCAATCAGACGCATAACAGACGATCCAGAGAAGACAATATGTAAATCGGGGAAACGAAAGTAGCATTCTCTCAGCTCTTTCGACCAGTTTTCGTACTTAAACGTCTGGTCTATCAACAAAGTTTTTCCACCCTGTGCACAAAATTCAGCAGCAAAATCTACAAGTGTGTGATTTGTAAAATAAAAGTTGTTGAAGTTCACATACAAACAACTCCGATCGGTACCAAATTGCTCTTTGGCATATTGAAGCAGAAAAGTAGTTTTTCCCACACCCCGACTGCCTTTTATACCAATCAGGCGATGTGTCCAGTCGATTTCGTCCATTAATAAGCGCCTAACCGGCGATTGTACGTGTTCAACTAAATACTTATGTGTTTTATAAAACGCTTCCATATGCATTTATTAGCACACAAATGTAGGAATAAATTTCTATTTTGCAATGCAGAGATGGCAAAATTAGCATATTTTCATTGAAATCAATGCAAAACAAGTTTTTTATGGTTTATTAGCTGTATAATAATACTGAAAAAAATTAAAGTTTATGCAGTTGCTTAGAATTTACAATAGATTAATTTCTGATAAAGATAAATAAATAATTAACTGGTAAAATTGGAATTGTAAAATAGAATGTGTAGTTTTGGAGTAGAAAAAGTAAAACGGTTTGACTATCGGTTTATTTGAATGATATTCCTTAAACATTTAAAATCATTATACCATGAAAATCAAATTTATTGGTGCTGCCCGCGAAGTTACCGGAAGTAAGCATCTAATTACAACCAACGAAGGCAAGCGTATTTTACTGGATTGCGGTATGTTTCAGGGTAAGGGCTTGGAAACCGACTCGATGAACCGTAATCTGATGTTCGATCCTGCATCTATCGATTATCTTATTCTTAGTCATGCCCATATTGATCATTCGGGCTTAATTCCTTATATGTACAATCTCGGTTTCAGAGGTTCTGTGGTTTGTACCAATGCCACCCGCGACCTTTGTGCCATTATGCTGGCCGATAGTGGACATATTCAGGAACTGGATAATAAATGGTTTAATAAAAAGCGTGATAAACAGGGTCTTCCACCCGTTGAACCTATTTATAATCAAATAGATTCAGAGAAATGTATGGAACTGTTTATAGGTGTTGCGTATGACCGTCGTTTTCAGATTAATGATAAAATCAATGTGAAATTTACCAATTCAGGGCATATGCTGGGCAGCGCGGTTGTCAACCTTGAACTGCTGGAAAATGGTAAAAAAGTTCATTTGGCTTATACGGGCGATATTGGTCGTCCACATAATCGTATTATACATCCGCCAACAGCCTTCCCGCAGTGCGATTACCTGATTACCGAATCTACGTATGGTAACAGATTGCACGCCGAGGAAAAAGAAAGTGAAGAAGATTTATTGAAAATAGTAAGGGAAACCTGTGTCGACAACAGGGGAAAACTTATCATTCCATCGTTTTCTATCGGACGTACTCAGGAAATTGTGTTTGTGCTCAATAATTTGTACAACAAAGGTTTATTGCCAAAGATAGAGGTGTTTGTAGATAGTCCGCTATCGGTAAATGCTACTGATGTGTTCAGAATGCATACTGAATGCATGAACGTTGATGTAAAAGAGGTATTGAAAACAGACGATGATCCGTTTGGCTTTAATTCGCTACACTACATTAAAAATGTAGACGAATCCAAAGCGCTGAACGATTATAACGAACCTTGTATTATCATTTCTTCTTCGGGCATGTTGGAAGCCGGTCGCATTAAACACCATGTGGCTAATAATATTTCAAACTGGCGGAATACCATTCTGATGGTGGGTTATTGCTCGCCAACATCGCTTGGAGCACGTATTCAGGAACCGGGTTTACGGTTTATATCCATTTTCGGCGAAATGCACGAAATCAATGCCCGCATTGCCCGTATTGAAGCATTCTCTGGTCATGGCGATTACAATGAGATGAAATCATTTTTGAGCTGCCAGAATCCCGTCGAAATTAAAAAGACATTTTTAGTCCATGGTGAGTATAAGGTGCAGTTATCGTATGCCGATGAACTGAAAAAGGCTGGTTTCCATGATATTGAAATACCGGAGGCCGGACAGGAATTTACATTGTAAGAAGTTGTAGAGGCGCACAATATGTGTGTCTCTACATTTTTTTAGGCGTTGTTGTCTGGAATTCTTTCAGGTAAAATGGTTCGAAATAGGCCACATCCACAAAGTTGTTGTCTGCAAATGCCTTTTCGGCAAACGAAATCATATTTTCTGCCAGTGGGACAAGGTTGTCAATAAAGCGGGCATTAGGGTGGGTGAGGGTGCTCTTGCATTTTTCAGCTCCATTTCCGAAAAAGTACACAGGTTGCTTGTCAAGCATGTCAGCATAAGAGTTTGAATCGATAATGTCTGCCGATATTTCACGTTTAATTTCCAAATCAGCGTTATAAAAAGCAGCATATACTTCCATGCGTCGTGCATCGATCATTGGACAGTAAAGTACATTTTGATCGGAAACAGATTGTAATGCCTGGGCAGTAAGTACTTCAAGTGTGCTCACGGCGATTAACGGAATACCGTATCCGTAACACAAACCTTTGGCGGTAGAAACGCCTATGCGTAAGCCGGTATACGATCCCGGACCACTGCTTACAGCCACCGCGTCAGGTTTCTTTTCATTAGATTTTAAAACCTCAAGTGCTTCGGCTATAAACACGCTTAATAGCGCCGCATGGTTCATTCCTTCGGCGTTTGATTTGGAAAATAAACAACTGCCGTTTTCGCTCAGTGCTACCGAACAGACGTTTGTAGATGTTTCTATATGAAGAATGATAGACATTTTATTTTTTTTTTTGAAAATTATTTCACCTGAATTAACCAGCCTAAATTGACCGACAGTGAGATATTGTGCGAGTTATCAAAATAATCTTTTTTGCTGTTGGAGTATATATCTCCAAAGGAGTAAGCAGCCCTGGAGTCGAGTTGAAAGATGCTTCCTTTAATATTAAAGAGAATCCCTATTCCACCGCAGAGACCATAATCAAAAGGATTTTCGATGGCCGTAGTGTGTTGCGTTTCGGTAGAATTTACGGTTTTGTCTACAATGGTTTTCTCGGAAATCAAGTATGCAATTTTAGGACCCAGATTGATAAAGAATCTGTTCTTTTTGCCAATGTAAATGTGCGTCATAAAAGGCAGTTCCAGATAATTCAACTGGCGGGTATAGAGCCCCGATGATTCCTTCCAGCCTCTTTGAGATAAGTTTAATTCGGCTTGCATACCTACGTTCTTCTCGGCTATATATCTGAATACCAATCCTCCGTTGTAACCCTTCAAAAAACTCTGATCTACACTTGGATGAAAACTAACCATAGATTCTGTAACTCCAAAGTTAGCTCCAACATATATTTCGGGCTTAATTAACCGGTCTTGCGCCATCAGCGAAGAGCTTATTGTAATGAACAGTAGTATGAGCGTTTTTTTCATTTCTTGTAGGCGTACTGATTTTAGCGTGCTTTATCTTCTCCCAGATAAACACGTTGATTGATAAATCCTGCATCGGGCGCATTGCGTTCGAAGAGCGGTTGCGATTGGATACCGGTTATGGACGACGTGGAACTGATTTTGGTGCCAAATTTACTTCCGTATTTTGAAATCAGCGTTATAAAATAATTCGTCAAATCATAACCCAAAACATCATAACGGGGAGATTCGTTTGTCAAGTCTTTTCCGTAGTATTGGTCGAACTTTTTATTAAACTCACCAATTAGTCCAATATTCATGGTGGAGATAAAAGGTGACAGGTAAATGCTTTTGGGAGTTTTCTCTGCCTGATTTCTCCAGCTGTATTGACCCAGTACCGTAACGTCGAAGTTAGGAGCGTACAAGCTCAAAGAGTTTATGTACGAGCTTACACTCTGGAATTTGTCTGTATTAAAGACTATCAGGTTCTTTTCTCCTTTTTTAAGGACACCGGCAAAATCCCCATTACTTGATCCTGATAGTTCTATAGTAGAAAATGTTTTTCGTCCCTTGGTAAGTTCTTTGCGAAGAGCATCGGCTTTTAATTTACCATCGTCCAGTGGATTGACGCCCTGTATCTCGGCAAACACAATGTGCGTATTTTTATACTTTCCGGACAATAACTCCATTAAGTAGGATAGTTCGGTGTCAGTTCCCGGATTAAACTGGAATAAATAAGGATTCTCGTCTATGTCGGAAACTTTGCCTGTAAATGGAATTAAGGTGTTTATTTTGTTCTCTTTAGCAAAATTACTAACCATGGGCACATGGTTCGTGAAAGCCGGGCCGATAAGCAGGTCAACGGATTTGAGTTCGGGGCTGGCCAGCGCTTCACTCAGTTTTTCATCCGAATTATCGGTATCGAATGTGTAAATTTCGAAGGAAATGCCTTTGTCCTTGGCTTGCTCAATGGCGAGTAAAGCTCCTGAATAGAAGTTGATAAAACGGTCGAATTTAGCTTCTTTTGTTGCCTGATCAAGCATAAACGGAAGCAAAAAAGCAATTCGGATCATCTTCTTTTCAATAACTTTTGGAGCAACCTGCTTTTCAACTACAGCTTTCGATTCTGCTTTTGCAGTCTCGTTTTTAAGCTCTTTCACTTTCGGAGAATCCGATTTGAGAGGGATTTTTAAATCAGTACCTACGGCTATTTTAATCTCCGAACCCGGATTGGCTTTTACTACGTCTTTAATCTCTACATTATAACGTTTGCAGATTGAAAATAAAGTTTCATCCTGTTTTACGGTGTGTGTGGTAAATTGCGGACTTTTACTTGTTGCAGCAGCAGGGGTAGAAATTGGTTTTGCTACAGCCGGAGCGGCAGCCACAGTCGGTGCGGTTTCTTTTACCGCTGGTTTTGTGTCTTTACGTGCAACAGGAATTCGCAGTATCAAACCTTCTTTGAATCCTTTTTCAATTTCCGGATTGTATTTTATAAGTTCTTCCTGGCTGATATTGTATTTCTGACAAATAGCGAAAACCGTTTGCTTCTTTTCTACTTTGTGCTGGGTAAATTGCAGTGTGGCTTTAGCAGGTGTTTCCGGTTTGATGTTTTTGGCAGATTTGTTAGTTATCGGCACAAGAATTTCCTGACCTGCTTTCAATCCGTTTTTAATGTATGGATTGGCTTTACTGACTTCGTCCGGCGTGGTATCGAATTTTCGGGCTACCGCAAAAAGGCCTTCACTTACCTGTACAGTATAGACGTAATACTCTATACCATTTACTTTTTTTGTGGGATAATTATGGTTTTGTCCGGCTAAAGAAAATGTCAATATAAGAAATCCCGCGAGTATATAGTTGGCTAATTGTTTTTTCATTTTTCGGCTGTTACTAATTGTTTTTAGTTACAACGACAAAAATACTAAAAATATACTTTATCAAGCAAATAAGGCTAATAATTAGAAGTTTTTTTTGTTATTGATAAGAAAGATGTACATTTGCATACAGTAATTTAATTAAGCAATTTTTAGCCATTCGTTCATGAAAAAAATCTTATTTCTAGTTAGTTTTTGCCTGACTACTATAGCTGTTTCTGCTTCCCCGGATATTACTTGTTCTTCTAATGGTGTACGAAAGATATTCCCCGGTGTTGATTATGTGTTTATCTTTAAAGATATAACAAATCCAATGACAGAAATAACTTATAACGGTCCCTTTTTAGACAAAAACAGTATTACATGGACAAAGTTTACGAGTGGTGCTTTTGGTTCTAGTAATACCGGACAAAACATTATTTCTCCAGAAGATGCTACAGGTTATAGATTGACTGTTGATGATAAGAAGATTGCAGATATTTGGGTGATTGATTATAGGCCTCCGGTTCTAAAGTCTGTCAGCGTTCCTACAGCTCAAACCAGTGAGTGTAAAACGGTGAGTCTGGCTATTGATGCAGATATTCCGGCACTCAGCTACCAAACTCCCGCCAGTGCTACTTCTTTACCAATTACCAGAGATTTTAATATCGCTTATACTACGCTTAGTTGGAACGGTACTGCCTGGACACCCAAAGATACAACAATAACTATTTCTTCACCAATTGCATCTCCAAAATCAGTTCCTGCTCCATATTGCAGCACTAAATTCACTCTTATCGGCGATCAATATGCAAAGGATTTGGGAATAGAGCTTACACCTGTCAGTACTGATTATACTCCGATAGCAGTTGTCTGCCACGAGACATCCATAGTGAGCACCCGTAATGCCACAAATGAAGCTGAAAGACCAACGACAGCGAAGCAAATCAGAGGATCGGCTCCGTTTGATATGCAATTTTTGAGCAATGCTAATGAACCGATAACTCAGTATTATAAATGGGAAATATTTAAAGACAAAGCCTTTCAACCTTTTATTAGCCGAACAGATAAAGATATCCGAAATACTTTTTCAGAAGCAGGTGTCTATAAAGTTGCTGTCACAGTAAGTCATGGCGATGCTAAATCTTGCATGTTTACTGACTCTATTATGGTTACGGTCTCCGAATCTCAAATTGTTGCTCCCAATGTATTTACACCGAACGGAGATGGATTTAATGATGAATTCAGGGTGGCATACAAATCCATTATAAGTTTTCATTGCTGGATATATAATCGCTGGGGCAGGTTAGTTTATGAGTGGACAGACCCAATGAAAGGCTGGGATGGTAACATAGGAGGTAGGAAAGCAGCCCCTGGAGCTTATTTTTATATTATCAAAGCCCTGGGGTCCGATTACGATCCGAATTCAAAACCCGATTCGAAAACCAAACTGAGAGTAGGGGAATATAAACTTAAAGGAGATATTAATCTGCTGCGTGGAGCAGATAACTAAAAACCAAGTGTCTGTAAAAACAAACATAAATTGACAAAGGCTTATCGACAATTCGATAAGCCTTTGTTTTTTGATAAGTTCGGGTTGTTTCTTTATACGAAATTTACTTCTGAACCAAATACATGCTGCAAACTCCAAAACTGAATTTGTGGTTCTTGTTCAGAGTAAAACCATTGTTTGCTAAAATAGCAATTAATCGCTCACCATTGGGGAAAGCGTGCATCGATTCCTGAAGGTAATCATAGGCCTTTTCGTCGCTCGACAGGTACTTGGCGGTTAAGCGTACAAAAACCCGGGTGTATAGCTTGTAACCTTTAAATAACAATCCTTTTTGAGGCTCATTCATTTCCAGTATCAACAAGTGTCCGCCGGTTTTCAAAACCCGGTGTATTTGTTGCAGGCTGGCATCGAGCTTCTCGAAGTTACGTATGCCGAAAGCAATGGTTGCCGCATCGAAACTGGCATCGGCAAAGGTCATTGCCGAAACGTCCTGAACCTCTAAATCAATTTTATCCGTTAAGTTGACTTTTGCCACTTTCACCCGTCCCATTTCCAGCATTCTCTCCGAAATATCTACACCGGTAACATGTGTTGGTTTCAGATATTTATAGGATTTGATGCACATGTCGGCAGTTCCTGCAGCAATATCCAGAATGTATTGCGGATTGTATGCTTTCAACGCCAGCAGAGATTGTTTACGCCACATTCTGGCCAGTCCCCAGGTCATGATGTCGTTAAACTTATCGTATTTATCCGATATGGTATTGAACATTCGGGCTAGCTGAGCCGTCTTTTCTTCATCCTGATTGTATGGCTTTACTTTCGTAAAATCAACTTCGTTTTTTTTATTCATATAGTTTTGCTGTAAGGCTTTCCTGAATGACTATTTTTCGGCAATCGGAGTTTTATTGCTCTTTATTATCAACCAAATTCCCCAAATGATAAATGGAATACTAAGAATTTGTCCCATATTAAGAATCATGCCCGACTCAAAACTTTCCTGATTCAGTTTTATAAATTCCAAGATAAAACGTGAACCGAAAATACCGATAAGAAAAACGCCAAAGATCAAACCGTTCTTTTTATACGCTTCTTTTTTCCAGTATAACCACCAGGTAACCACAAAAGTTAGCAGACAATAGATCATTTCATATATCTGGGTAGGATGCATGGGCTCTGTTTGTCCATCGCGCAGGAAAATAAATCCCCAGGGTAGGGAAGTGGCACTGCCGTAAATCTCAGAATTCATAAGATTTCCCAACCGAATAGCGGCTCCACAGATAGCTACACCTATAACCAAGCGGTCGAAAACCCAGATGTAACCTTTTTTCGATACATTTTTATTATAGAAAAATATGGCTATCAAAATTCCGATAGCGCCACCATGACTGGCCAAACCACCCCGCCAGATGTATAATAACTCCCACGGATGCGAAAGGTAATGATTGCCGTATTTGAAGGTTATGCCCAGGAATGTTGCAGGTTCGGGTAATAACTGCCATTCGTAGAACAGGCAGTGACCCAGACGGGCACCAACTATAGCACCCACTACTGTGTAAATGAAAAGCTTGTCCAGCCATTCCGAAGGTAGTTTCTCGTGCTTGAAAAGTCGTTGCACAATCAGCAAAGTGGCGTAAATACCCACAGCCCATAAAAATCCGTACCAGCGAACAGTCAATGGTCCGAGATGAAATAATACGGGATCAACAGTCCAGTTAATGTAGCCTAATAACATAGATATCAATATTAAATTTAAACCCCTAACCCCTAAAGGGGAACATAATTACTTCGTATATATTATTTCACATACAATAGTAACTTCAATTCCCCCTTTAGGGGTTAGGGGTTGCTTATTAATTAGCGCCGTGGCAATTTTTGTATTTCTTTCCGCTTCCGCAAGGGCAAGGGTCGTTTCGTCCCACTTTTTTCTCTACACGTATCGGTTCATGGTGTTGAAGCTCGCGTGTATCTTGTTTGGTTGGATCCTCGCTACGGCTGTCTGCATCGTCTTTTTGAGTTTTGTATTTGCTCAAATCCATGCGTTGACTTGGACGGGCTTCACGAACCTGTTCCGGCTCACGCATCGGAATTTGACCGCGCATAAGAATCGCGAGCACTTTACGGTTCATTGAGTCAATCATTTCTTTGAATAACCCGAACGATTCCAGTTTATAGATCAAAAGAGGATCTTTTTGTTCGTAACTTGCATTCTGAACCGAGTTGCGCAACTCATCCAACTGACGAAGATGTTCTTTCCACTCATCATCGATCACATAAAGCAGCGTTTGTTTTTCAAACGATTTTACCACTTCACGCGCTTCGGTATTATAAGCAGTTTTCAGGTGCGTTGTAATATTGAATACCCTTTTTCCATCCGAAATTGGAATAAGTATGCTTTCATATTGTTGACCTTTTTGCTCATAAACGTCTTTAATTACAGGATAAGCAATAGAAGCCAGTTTATCCATCTTGCGTTTAAAAGTTTCCAGTGCAGCTTCAGTAACCTTTTGGCTCAGAACGTTGGCTTTGGTGCTTGTAAATTCTTCCTGACTAAAAGGAACATCCATGGCGAAAACCTTGAGTAATTCATCCTCCAGCTCTTCGTAGTCACCATTGTTACGGGTGCTTTCCACAATATTCTCTACGGTATCGTAAATCATATTGGTAATATCCACTCCGATACGTTCTCCCATCAAAGCGTGGTGACGTTTTGAGTAAACCACCTCGCGTTGTGAGTTCATTACATCGTCGTACTCCAACAGGTTTTTACGTCTACCGAAGTTGTTTTCTTCTACTTTTTTCTGTGCACGTTCTATCGATTTTGAAATCATTGAATGTTCAATCATTTCACCTTCTTCGAAGCCCAGTTTATCCATAATGCCCGAAATACGCTCAGATCCGAACAGACGCATCAAATCATCTTCCAGTGAAACGTAGAAAACAGATGAACCCGGATCGCCCTGACGACCGGCACGTCCACGTAACTGACGGTCCACACGACGGCTTTCATGACGCTCAGTACCGATAATGGCCAAACCACCGGCATCTTTTACTTCCTGCGTCAGTTTAATATCGGTACCACGACCCGCCATATTGGTGGCTATGGTTACAGTGCCTTTTTGTCCGGCTTCAGCTACGATTTCAGCTTCGCGTTGGTGCAATTTGGCATTCAGTACATTGTGTTTTATTTTGCGACCGGTAAGCATACGGCTCAGCAATTCTGAAATTTCTACCGAAGTAGTACCCACCAGAACAGGACGTCCTTCGGCCACTAAGCGGTCAATTTCTTCGATTACGGCAGTATATTTTTCGCGTTTTGTTTTATAAACGCGGTCTTCCATGTCATTTCTTGCAATCGGTCTGTTGGTAGGAATAACAACAACATCCAATTTATAGATATCCCATAATTCGCCTGCTTCTGTTTCAGCTGTACCGGTCATCCCCGAAAGTTTATGATACATACGGAAATAGTTTTGCAGCGTAATGGTTGCAAAAGTCTGAGTAGCTGCCTCAATGGTTACGCGCTCTTTAGCCTCAATAGCCTGGTGCAAACCATCGGAATAACGACGACCGTCCATAATACGACCGGTCTGTTCATCTACAATTTTTACCTTATTTTCAATTACCACATATTCAATATCTTTTTCGAATAATGTGTAGGCTTTCAATAATTGATTAATTGTATGAACGCGTTCTGACTTGATAGAGTAGCTTTGAAGAATTTCGTCTTTAACGGTTTGCTTTTCTTCAGCGCTAAGGCTTTTATTTTTTTCCAACTCAGCTATTTCGCTACCTACGTCAGGCAATACAAAGAAATGTGCGTCGTCTGTGTTATCGGTAATTAAATCAATACCTTTATCGGTAAGTTCAATTGTATTGTTTTTTTCGTCAATGACAAAGTAAAGCGGATCGGTAGCAATGTGCATATTCCGGTTGTTTTCCTGCATGTAAAACTCTTCAGTTTTAAGCAACAACGCTTTCATTCCCTGTTCGCTGAGGTATTTAATCAACGGTTTGTTCTTAGGCATACCTTTATACGAACGGAATAGGGTCAGAGCTCCTTCTTCCTGTTGTTTTTTATCATCCGATTTCAATAAGTTACGGGCATCGGCAAGGTATTTAGTTGCCAGTGCTTTTTGGGCATTAACCAACCGTTCTACTTTCGGGCGTAATTCTTCAAATAACTGATCTTCTCCTTTTGGTACCGGACCAGAGATAATTAACGGTGTACGAGCATCATCAATCAAAACCGAGTCAACCTCATCCACAATCGCATAATTATGTTTACGTTGAACCAGATCCAGTGGGGCAGTTGCCATATTGTCACGCAAGTAGTCGAACCCGAACTCATTGTTGGTTCCAAATGTAATATCTGCCAGGTAGGCTTGTCGGCGACTCTCTGAATTTGGCTGATGTTTATCGATACAATCTACTGTGAGTCCGTGGAACATGTATAATGGTCCCATCCATTCGGAGTCACGTTTTGATAAATAGTCGTTAACAGTAACCACATGCACACCATTACGTGTTAAAGCATTCAGGAAAACAGGAAGGGTCGCTACCAGCGTTTTTCCTTCACCGGTACCCATTTCAGAGATTTTTCCTTTGTGTAGTACTACACCACCGAATAATTGTACATCGTAATGTACCATCTCCCATTTAATGATGTTTCCACCGGCAGACCATTGATTTTTATAATGGGCTTTGTCTCCGTGTATGGTTACGAAATCATGATTTGCTGCCAAATCGCGGTCAAAGTCATTGGCGGTAACTATTACTTCGTCATTTTCGCTTAAACGGCGGGCAGTGTCTTTCATTATTCCAAATACTTCAGGCAATACTTCGTCCAGAATTTCTTCATATTTGGCAGTAATTTCTTTTTCGAGCTTATCTACTTCCGAATAAATCTTTTCACGCAGATCAATTTCAGTCTCTTCAATGCTTGCTTTCAGCTCTGCCACACGTGCAGTCTCTTTAGCCACATAATCCTGAATACGTGTTTTAATTGTTTCTGTACGAGCACGTAATTCGTCATTAGTAAGTGATACAATTTCAGAATAAGCTGCTTTTATCTTATCTACGTAAGGAGATATTTCTTTTAAATCCCGTTGTGATTTATTTCCCAGTAGTTTTCCTAAAAATTCATTAAATCCCATTTTTTCAATGTTTTATATAAATGTATTGGTGTGTTTTTGCCTGTTTTGTCAGATTTTCGGAAAAAGACTGACAAAGATACTATTTTTTCGTTTTAAATGCGTGTAAATATAAGTTTTATTCCATAACAATACTAAATGCAAAAAGCGCTCCAAATTTCTTTGAAGCGCTTTAATAATATATGGTCTATAGTTAAATATCAATAATAATCAGGTGTTCATACCACCGCATACATTGATAACTTGTCCGCTCACATAGCTTGATAAATCAGATGCAAGGAAAAGGGTTACTTTTGCCACTTCGTCAGGACTTCCGCCACGACGCAATGGAATAGTTTCATTCCATTTTGCACGTTGTTCTTCGGTTAGTGCATGAGTCATTTCTGTTTCGATAAAACCGGGTGCAATAGCATTAGCACGGATACCGCGCGAACCAAGTTCTTTTGCTACAGATTTTGCTAAACCAATCATTCCTGCCTTAGAAGCTGAATAGTTAGATTGACCGGCATTACCCGAAACTCCAACAACAGAGCTCATGTTGATAATGCTTCCGGCTTTTTGCTTCATCATGATTGGAGTTACAGCATGTATAAAGTTGAAAGCCGATTTAAGATTGACGTTGATAACGGCATCCCATTGACCTTCGCTCATGCGCATCATTAAACCATCTTTTGTGATACCGGCATTGTTTACCAATACATCAATACGGCCAAATTCTTTAGCTATTTCGGCAACTACAGTGTGAGTTTCGTCAAAATTAGCTGCGTTTGAAGCGTATCCTTTCGCTTTTACTCCTAATGCTTCAATTTCTTTTTGTGTGTTTAAGGCATTTTCGTCGATATTTAAATCGGTGAATGCAATGGCAGCACCTTCGCTTGCCAATTTAAGTGCAATTGCTTTTCCGATTCCACGTGCAGCTCCGGTTACGATAGCTACTTTTCCTTCTAGTAATTTCATAAAATATGTGGTTTTATTTTTAAAATAGAATACACTATGAATGCGATTGATTTGTAGCGTATTATTATGGTTTTAGATGAGTAAACGACTATTTTTTTTCTAAACTCTAATTGATAGTTGTTTTTTTTCGGTTGCAAAGATAGTTCTTTTTTCCTAAACCCATAAAAAACTTGCATAGAATGAACACTTTTGTGCATAAAACAAAGCATCTCATAATAGTTTACGAGATGCTTTGTTTAATTTTATTATTGTCTTACAGGAGTTAAAATCATTCTTCTAAGACTTTTCTGTTTGAGATTTTTATGCTCTTTTTGTGTTTGTAATTGCCTCATTTTTTCTGCTTTTACACTGGAAGAAGATGAGGAGTAATTAAAGTAACGCATTTTACCGCTGAACGTACCGGAAACTTTTGTTTTTATGTCATTGAAAAGTTGGTAGTTGATGTTGTATATGTCTCCGGTTTTAGTAAATGTGGCATTTCCGGTTAGCAAGGCTTCGGTTGATTTTCCTATATACCACGAGCCCCATTTATTGCCCGTTGAGGAAGAATAGCCGGGCACTAGCGTATTGGGTAGTAAATACTGGATTTGTAAGCCTGCCATCATCTCGTATGTTCCATCGGGGATGGTGTTGGTAACGCTAAGAGCTGTATTTAGTTCCAGCATTAGCATGTCACCATTCCCAGACATATTGTCCATGTTGATATTCTTGTCTCCCATTAATACAGTAAAATTATTGGCTGTTTTACTTGTGTATATATCACCCCAGTAATATAAATCTGCCTGAGTTAAAGCCGGGTAGACTGGCTTGATCTTGTTAATTAGGTCTACAGAGCCATTATATGTAAACTGGATTATTTCTTCTTTTGTCGAAATTAATTGCCCTTCAATCTTGAACCCGCTTCCATCTTTAGATATTTTATAATAACCGTCTTTGATGATATAGGATTTTGCATTGGAACCTATGGTGTTAATATTTGTGCCAATGACAAATGTGTCTCCCTCATAACTAACTGTATCGCCCGGAATGAAAGTCTTGGGAGCTCTGGTGTTGGCTATCGAGTAAGTTCCTTCGCTCAGGGTGCTATCCGATGCCGCAATATTGAAATCAATGTACAGGTAACTTCCGGTTCCTTGCAGATTTCCGCTGGGGTCAATGCTTAACGTATTTTCAAGAAGATACATTGTGAGATTATTAGACCCGACTTTGAAATAGTCTCCCCAAAATGAGGCAGATGTTTTTGTGAAGACAAAATCAGTATTCTTTTTGATAACTGTGATTTGGCATTTAGCTGTTTTACCTCCGGCTTCAGCAGTAATTGTAGCTGAACCTTCGCTGATAGCATTAATAATACCACCGGAGACCTGTACGATGCTGGTGGAACTTGACGACCATGTTATTGGAAATTTATTTATATCTCCATCGTATAACAAGTTTGCCAATAGGGTGTCTTTTTCGCCAACCTTGAGTGTTATTCTGTTATAATTCAGGTTTACGCGAGTCACCTCATCTTTTCTGCAGGCGGAAAATGAGAGTAATACAATAAGGACAGTCAGTAAACTTAATTTCATTGCTTTAAGGTTAAAGTATAACTACAGACATAAAAATTTAGAATACAAATATAATACTAATTATCATGTTAGTATAACAATTGTATGATTTTCGGTATAAAAATTATCAATTATATAAAAAAGAATCGCCTGATTTATCAGGCGATTCTTTCATTGAATATTGATTGAATTTAATTTAGGCGTTCATCGAAACTAAAAACTCATCGTTATTTTCAGTACGTTCCATTCGGTCTTTTAAGAATTCCATTGCTTCCATAGAATTCATGTCTGCCAAATGGCGACGAAGTATCCACATACGATTTAATGTGTCCTGATCTAAAAGCAGATCGTCACGACGCGTACTTGATGCCATAATATCCACAGCAGGGAAAATACGTTTATTTGATAATTTACGGTCGAGTTGTAGTTCCATGTTACCGGTACCTTTAAATTCTTCGAAAATTACTTCGTCCATTTTTGATCCGGTCTCTGTCAGTGCAGTTGCAATGATTGTTAAACTACCACCGTTTTCAATGTTTCTGGCTGCTCCAAAAAAACGTTTAGGTTTGTGCAATGCATTAGCATCAACACCACCCGAAAGAATCTTGCCCGATGCCGGCGAAACCGTGTTGTAAGCGCGAGCCAAACGGGTAATAGAATCAAGCAGAATAACTACATCTTGTCCGCATTCTACCATACGTTTTGCTTTTTCGTGAACCATGCTGGCGACTTTTACGTGGCGTTCTGCAGGTTCATCAAAAGTAGATGATACAACTTCAGCACGCACGCTGCGAGCCATATCGGTTACTTCTTCCGGACGTTCATCGATCAATAATACAATCATGTAAACTTCAGGATGATTAGCTGCTATTGCATTGGCTATATCTTTTAATAATACAGTTTTACCTGTTTTAGGTTGCGCAACAATTAATCCGCGTTGACC
This sequence comes from Paludibacter propionicigenes WB4, assembly GCF_000183135.1. Lineage (NCBI taxonomy): Bacteria > Pseudomonadati > Bacteroidota > Bacteroidia > Bacteroidales > Paludibacteraceae > Paludibacter > Paludibacter propionicigenes. Next base: position 465,506 of record NC_014734.1, read on the forward strand.
TTTACCAATTGGCGAAAATAAATCAACCATACGCGCAGACAAAGTGTCGTTTTTGCCACTGCAAAGATTAAATTTAGTATCGGGGAAAAGTGGAGTCAGATGTTCAAATGGTACACGATCGCGCACATATTCAGGCGAACGACCATTAATTTGAGCTACTTTAATTAGCGGGAAGTATTTTTCTCCTTCTTTTGGAGGGCGTATAGCGCCTTTTACGGTATCTCCTGTTTTTAAACCAAAAAGTTTAATTTGAGATTGTGATACATATATATCATCAGGCGATGCCAGATAATTATAGTCTGCAGAGCGAAGGAAACCATAGCCATCGGCCATCATTTCTAACGTTCCTGTTCCTTCTAGTATACCATCAAAGTCGAATTGTTTTTCTCCTTTTTCTGGTCGTTGATTGAACTTGTTGCGATTGTTATTTCCGTTATTTCCGTTATTCCCGTTGTTCTGGTTATTATTTTGTTTAACCGCTTTAATTTCTGCAGTTTCCAATATTGGTTTTGGAATTTCAGATTCGTTAGTCGGTTGGTTTTCTGTAGATTCAGGAACGAATAAAGTTTCTTCGATAGATTCGCTTTCAAGCCTGTCTTCTAGTACTATAATTTTGGTCGGAGGAGCAATGGTAGCAGAAGTTTGTGTCTCTTTTGCCTCAATTTTTTCAGCATCATCTGCCGATGGTTTGATTACAATAGGCTTTGCACTTTTTTGTTTTGGCTTATTGACTTTTTTTGCCGGTTTAGTTTCCTTAACTGCATTTTCAAGCGGTTTGGCATCCTCTTTTACTACTGCTTCTACAGGCTTGACAATTAAAGGTCTTTGTTCTTTAATCTCTTTTTGTTCAGGTTTTTGCGTTGGGTTTTCAACAGGTTGTTTTGCTGCCTGTTGCTGCGCCTTTTGTTCAGGTGTCTTTTTAATAGGCACTCTGAGACGTTTTTTACGATCAATTTCCTGATTTTCATTAGTGATAGTTTTGCGTTGTGCATTTACAACGGCTTGTTGGTCCAGAATGTCATAGACCAAAGTTTCTTTTTTTGCTGAATTTGATACTTTCAGACCCAATGCGGTTGCGATATCCTTTAGCTCGGACAGTTCTTTCGCATTCAATTGCAAAATGGTGTAATTACTCATAAAGTGATGAATAAACGTTGTTGGTGAGGTTTTCCATTAAAGGAAAAAACGTTGTTGTGTGAATGTTAAGTTTTTTGATTGTGTGACAATAGCAGGACTGCTGTTGCGATTTGAAAACGTTGCAAATGTACGACTTTAATTTTAAATGGACAAATATATTGTATTTTTATTTAAAATATATTGATTTCAGCGCTAAAGCGCACCGAATGTTTTTATAAATTGGGAATACGATAAGCCTGCTTCAATTGAAATAAATAAATTTATTCAACAGTTTTTACATCTTTCTTAGCTTCACTAAGTAAATAGGTAAGTATTGTGGCTTTTTGTTCGTCAGTAATTCTGGAGCGTTTTTGCATTTTATCCATTATACCCGGCCATTGTTCTTGTGTGTAATTACCTGGTTCTTTAAGTTTATGGCAACGAACACAGCTGTTTTCGTATAATGTCTTTCCTAAAGGCAATATTTCTGCAGGAGTTTGACTTTTTATTGAGTCGTTGGGAGTGGCCGAGAACATTGTTGTGCCACAAAAAAGGAATGATGCTATGATTAGCAAATAAATGCGTTTTGAATTCATACTTGATTTTTTTACTGTATTTTAAACGTCAAATCCTGTTATTTTGTTGTTATTGATAAAGAAATTATCTATTCTGTCTCTGTTTTTCTTGGGTGAGAATACAATATTATATTCAACTTTTACAATATTGTTTTCTTTTCCTGTTTTTATTCTGGTAAAACGTATACGAAGATTATTTAATTCATTTTCAAGTTCTTCTATAGAATAATCAGCAGCTCTGAAATGAACTTCGTAGGTTTTTATTTGATGCAAACTTTCAATTAAACGCTCAAGTCTGGTAAGTACAACCAACACTACTAATACAATAAATACAACCAAGGCTGCTAATGCATAATGCTTCAGACCTATACTCATCCCAATAGCAGCTGCCATCCATATTATTGCTGCCGAGGTTATTCCTCTTACATTTACGCCTTCTTTAAAAACAACTCCGGCTCCAATAAAACCAATACCAGTAACGATATTTGAAGCTATGCGATCACCTCCAGAAAGCGAAACAGAAAGTATGCTGAATAAACATGAGCTGACGCAAATCAAAATCATAGTTCTGAACCCCGCCGGTTTATTATGATATTCTCTTTCTAAACCAAGTATGGAGCCGGCTATTAGAGCTGCAAAAATTTGAATAAATTGCTCTGGATTAGGTTGCATTGCGTGTGATTTAAATTGTTGTACTTAAAAAATAATCATTTCAAGAATAAAAATCACTCATACGAAGAACATAGCATTGGGGCTAAAAGTTCATATAAGTGATTATTTTGAGATTATGAAGCTACAAAAAGCTCCCTGAAATTATATGTCGTTTATTATTTGCTTTCTACAGTAATTGTTTGGAAATGCAGTCACAGCTGTTGCTTATATCCAAGCTCTCAGCTATTCAGCGGTAAAAATAGACATAATTCAGAACTTAACTGCATTTTTGTGTTATATATTTAGATTTAAAGGTTATTTTGTTCAAACAATTTGGTTTAAATATTCATGAGGAATTCAATGTTGTTTTCTATAACTATAATATCTGAGTGTGCTTAATGTTTTGTTAATTGAGTTTTTATAGAAGAAATGCATTGTATGAAAAGGTGTTGGCTGAACATATGAATTTTCTATTAAAAAAATAGATAACATTGATAACTAAAAATATTATTAGTAATTTTACAGCATTGAATAAACTTTTTGAATAATAATAAGTCTAACTAAGCCATGAAAGAACCTGTTGGCCGTAAAATGGACAGAATAGCTCGAATGTTCTGGCTAGAGCTTAACGGTCACTTATCTCATCTCGACATTAATCGCTCGTTCTATCCGCTGTTGTTGATAGAAGCTGGTAATGGTATTACGCAGCAGGAGTTGGCAAATAAACTATTGTGCGACAAGGTACAAGTTGTTCGTATAATAGATTATCTGTCGTCCAATGGTTATGTCGAACGCGTTCAGAGTGTAACTGATAAACGAAAATATAAACTTACTATAACCAACAAAGCGCGACTTGCTTTACCCGATATTAAAAATGCAATCGGTCAAACTACTTCGTGCGCATTCGATGGTTTATCCACAGACAGCATTGAAGAGCTCTACAAGACACTTTCTGTTATTGAGAGAAATCTTGAAACAAAAGAATTGTAAAGTTTAAATGTACTATATAATCAAGCGAACAATTAACAACATGATTCTCATATGAAAAAAAAATCAACTCTCTGGATTGCCGTAATAATGATATTACTGGTGGCGTTCTTTTTGAAAATAGGTTTTTCAAAACCATCTGAAAAAGAGAATAAACGAGACCCAAAAGAAAAGAAACAGAAAAAAGTGGAAACTTACGTTTTGAAACCATCGCTCCTGATAACTGAAATTTCTGTTTCAGGTTCCTTAATGGCTTACGAAGCAGTAGATTTGAAAAATGAGGTAGCCGGAAGAGTGGTAATGATTAATTTACCGGAAGGTAAGTTTGTGAAAAAAGGTGCTTTGTTGGTGAAGCTTTTTGACGATGACCTGCAGGCTACTCTTAAAAAACTGCAATCACAACTGGCTATACAACAGCAGGTTTATAATCGCCAATCCGAATTGCTTAAAGTGAATGGTATTACGCAGAATGATTATGATCAAACCAGTTTGCAACTCAATTCGTTAAGGGCTGATATTGAAGTAGAAAAAACACTGATACGTAAAACCGAAGTTCGTGCACCTTTTGATGGTGTGATAGGATTGCGTAATATAAGTGTAGGTGCGATTATCACACCATCGACTTTGCTGGCAACTATACGCACAGAAAATAAGATAAAGATTGATTTTAGTGTTCCTGAAAAATACAGCTCATCGGTAAGAACCGGTATGAAGGTGAAATTCAGTATGAGTAATCCGCAGAAGGTGTATGATGCAACGGTGATAGCAACCGAAGAAGGTATCGATGCTTCAACCCGTAATTTGAAGGTGAGAGCTGTTGTCAATAGCCGTTCGCCTGAAATGATAGCCGGTGCTTTTGCAAATGTGACATTAAGACTAAACGAAAATCCAAATGCTTTGCTAATACCCACACAATGTATTATTCCTCAGGAGGACAGCAAAACAGTCATTGTTTCGCGGAAAGGGAAGGCTCATTTTGTAACGATTAAAACAGGAGTTCGCCAATCATCTAAAGTTGAAGTTACTGAAGGTTTGCAAGTGGGTGATTCTGTTGTAACTTCAGGATTGCAATTTTTGAAAGAAGGTAATCCATTGAAATTTTCATCTGTAAAAAAATAATTATGACCATTTCAGATATAGCATTAAAACGACCAATAGGCTCCATTGTACTAAGTCTTGTTATTATTTTAATGGGTGCGGTTGGATTCAACTTTTTGTCGGTACGCCTTTATCCTGCTATCGACCCACCAATTATCACCGTGCAGACAAGCTATACGGGAGCTAATGGGGAAATTATTGAATCCCAAATTACCGAACCGCTTGAAAAAGCGATTAATGGTATTGAAGGGGTAAAATCTATTTCTTCGCAGTCGGCCATTGGCTCGAGTAATATTACAGTTGAATTTGAATTAGGTGCTGACCTTGAAAAGGCAGCTAATGACGTGCGTGATAAAGTTTCGCAGGGGATGAGAAGTCTTCCGCAAGACATTGATGCACCGCCTATTGTTACCAAAGCAGATGCTAACGGTGATCCGATTATTATGCTCACAGTTCAAAGTGCCAATATGAATGCAATAGAGCTGAGTGATTATGCTGAGACTGTTTTGCAGGAAAAATTGCAAACCATACCCGGAGTTAGTTCGGTGTCAATTTTCGGACAGCAACGTCCGGCTATGCGCTTGTGGTTCAATCCTGCCAAGATGGCTGCGCTCAATGTCACCCCCGGTGATGTAAGCACTGCACTTCAAAAAGAAAACGTGGAAATGCCCGGTGGAAAAATACGGGGTAACGCAACTGAACTTACAGTGAAAACCTTTGGAAGATTACTTACAGAGAAGGATTTCAATAATTTAATTATAAGACAAACCGATAATCAGGTTATTCGTTTGAGTGATATTGGTGAGGCGGTTCTGGGTCCTCAAAATGAAGAATCGGGTGGAACTATCAATGGAAATACAGGGTTAAACCTGGCCATTATCCCATTGCCGGGAGCTAACACTATTCAGATTTCTGATGAATTCAACAAACGTTTAGCCCAGATTAAGCTCAACTTACCCAAAGGTGTGGAACTGAATGTCGGACGCGATAAATCAGATTTTGTTCGTCAGTCAGTGAAGGATGTAGTTGAAACCTTGCTGATTTCTATTTTTCTGGTAGTACTTATTATATTCTTATTTTTCCGTAACTGGATTATTGCACTGCGTCCGTTGATAGATATTCCTGTATCACTTGTCGGAACGTTCTTTATCATGTATATTTTCGGGTTTTCCATAAATGTACTGTCCTTACTCGGAATTGTATTGGCCACCGGATTAGTGGTGGATGATGGTATTGTAGTAACGGAAAATATATTTAAACGTATTGAGCAGGGAATGAATAAATTTCAGGCAGCGCTGGAAGGTACACGCGAGATATTTTTTGCGGTTATTTCCACTTCGCTTACACTGGCCATTGTGTTTATTCCTGTTATTTTCTTGCAGGGCTTTACCGGACGTCTTTTCCGCGAATTCGGTATAGTGGTGGCTAGTGCAGTACTTATTTCTGCCTTGGTTTCGTTAACGCTTACGCCCGTATTAAATGTGTTTTTGGGTGGATCTGCTTCTCATCACTCAAACTTTTATGTGAAAAGCGAGTTTTTCTTTGTCGGAATGGAAAAGAAGTACAGACGTTTTCTATCCTTTTTTATAAAGAATAAATGGATTTCATTTTCAATTCTTGGTTTATGTATTGTTATTATATTTGCGCTTGGCAGAAACCTTAAGTCGGAATTAGCTCCTCTCGAAGATCATAGTTACATCCGTACAAGTATCACTACTCCTGAAGGTACAGAGTATACCTCGACGCAAAAGATAATAGATAACCTGGCTAAAACCACGATGGAGAAGTTCCCTGCTGCTAAATATACCTTAGCACGTTATGGTGGCGGTGGTCCTGGTTCGGGAGTTAATGGCGGATCGCTGATGATTTTCCTTTCAGACCCAACGAAGCGTAAGTTATCACAACAGGAGATTTTCAAACGTATGGGTAAGATTAATGACTCTGTTCCTGATGCTCGCGTTATTGCCAGTCAGGAGCCAACTATTGCCACTTCCAATTCCAGAGGTTTACCGGTTCAGTTCGTATTGCAGAACCTCGATTTTGATAAAATCCAGGCTGTATTGCCTAAATTTATGGAAGAAGCCCAGAGTAGTCCGGTTTTCAGTAATGTGGATGTGGATTTGAAGTTTAATAAACCGGAACTGAATATTACTGTAAACAGATTAAAAGCAACCAGCCTTGGAATTAATGAACGTGATATAACCAACGCCTTGAATCTTGCTTTCAGTGGTAGTCGTTATGGATATTTCTTGCGTAACAACAGGCAATATTACGTTATTGGGCAAATGGAACGTCAGGACAGAAATGTTCCTGCCGATATTTCCTCGATGTATATCAGATCTAATAGTGGCAGCATGATACAGCTCGACAACTTAGTGGAAATGAAAGAAAATAGTTCACCGCCTGTTTTATATCATTTCAATAGGTATAAGTCAGCAACCGTTTCTGCAAACCTTGCCGAAGGTAAAACGCTGGGCGAAGGAATTGCCGAGATGAATCGCATTGCAGACAAACTGCTTGATTCGAGCTTTACCACAGCGCTTTCAGGTCCGTCCAGAGATTTTGCCGAAAGTAACTCTAATATCTCTTTCGCTTTGATTCTGGCTCTGTTGCTTATCTACCTGATTCTGGCTGCGCAGTTTGAAAGTTTTCGCGATCCGTTTATTATTATGCTTACAGTTCCGATGGCTATTGCAGGAGCTATGCTCTCGTTGTGGATATTCGGTCAGACACTGAATATTTTCTCTGAAATCGGTATGATTCTGCTTATTGGTATTGTGACTAAGAATGGTATTCTTATCGTTGAATTTGCCAATCAGAAGCGAAAATTGGGCATGAATAAACGGGTAGCAGCATTCGAATCGGCTGCAGCTCGTTTCCGTCCGATTTTGATGACTTCGCTGGCTACTATTTTCGGTGCGTTGCCTATTGCATTGGCTTTAGGTGCCGGATCAACCAGTCGTATACCATTAGGTATTGTTGTGGTGGGAGGTTTATGCTTTTCGTTATTACTAACTTTATTTGTTATTCCGATTATGTATATCGTTATGTCAAGTAAAAATAAAACCAACATTGAGGAATGAAAAACAAAACTATAGATATAATGAAGATAAGCGTTTTGTTCATCTTATTTTTAGGTTGTACTACTGTCGGTGCTCAAAACAAACTGACTATAGAGGATGCTATCAAAACAGCTTTGAAAAAGAATTTTGATATACGTGTAGCCGAAAATGATGCGGAAATAACCAGAGTGAATAACACTGCCGGAAATGCCGGTATGCTGCCTACGGTGGCTCTTACGGGTTCCGGTAACTACAGTGTGAATAATTCTACTCAGAAGCTCAGTAACGGGACTGAAACGAATATACCATCACTTTCCACAACGGCTCTTTCTGCTGGTGCTCAACTAAGCTGGAACCTGTTTGATGGAGGTAAAATGTTCGTTACCAAAAGCAAACTGAACGAAATTCAGGCTTTGGGTGAAATTCAGTTTAAAGAGAAAGTCACGCAGACTTTGTACAACGTAATAGCTGCATATTACAATGTTGTCCGCCAAAAGCAACAACTGAATTCGATTAAAGAAGCGTTGAATTATAATTTTACCAGAGTTACTATAGCTCAGACCGGTTATAATGCGGGTTCGAGATTGAAATCGGAATTGTTGCAATCCAAAATAGATATGAATGTTACGACTGAGAATGTCATAAATCAGGAATTTGCGATTGATGAAGCATTAAAAACGCTGAATCTGCTATTGGGCAAAAGTGCCACTGAATCTATTGAGATTTCAGATTCAATTCCGTTGGGATACGAGCCCGATCGGGCACTGCTGTTTAATAAGCTAAACAAATCAAATGCATCCATTCTAAACTTTCAGAAACAAATTGAGATTGCTAACCTGGCTTTGAAAGAAAGCCGTGCTTCTTATCTGCCCACACTGAGTTTAAAAGGTGGTTATTATGCTTCGCGTACGGTGAATTCGGCAGGTTCTCTGTTGCAAAACAACTCTAATGGGCCTCAGGTTGGAGGAACGTTGGTTATTCCGTTGTACAACGCCGGAGAAACAAGACGGAAAGAAACTACCGCCAAAATACAGGCGCAGTCTGCAGAGCTTGACTTACAAAACATAAAATTGCAGGTGAATACAGAGCTGACGAATACATTGACAGAGTTTGAGAACCAACAGCAATTGTTGAAAATTGAATCTGAAAATAACCAGTTAGCCAAAGAAAATCTACAAATCAGTATTGACAGATTGAAACACGGACAAGCGACTTCGCTGGAGGTTCATTTAGCACAGGAAGACTATGTGCAATCCAATACCCGTCTGATAAATTTCAGGTATAACCTGAAACTGGCTGAAACTAAACTAAAACAACTGGTTTCTGAGTTGTAATTTCCTTAGACATAAAACTTACTAAAACAAAAATGCCCATCGAATTATCGATGGGCATTTTTTATTGTTGCAATAAAGCTGTTTTCACAGCTTTTAAATCTATTCTATATCCAGTAATATATCATCTTGCAATACAGCTTGTCCGGCTTCTACAGAAATGCTTTTAATCACACCGTTCTTTTCAGAAAGAATGTTGTTTTCCATTTTCATAGATTCCATTACCAACAACAAGTCACCTTGTTTTACGGTGTCACCAACTTTGGCAACAACACGTATAATGCTGCCTGGAAGCGGAGCTTTCAGCGCATTAGCACTTGGTTTACCTGCTGATTTTGGTACTGGTGCAGCAGTAATTTTGTTTTCGCCCGGTTTTGACTGTACTTCTTTACGAACTAAAATAGGAGTTTTAAGGGTGTTTACCTCTTGTTCCAATCCTACTGCGTACGATTTTCCATTCACTTCTATTTCGGCCTGATTACCTTCTATCGATTTGACATTCACACTGTATGAAGCCCCATCTATTGTAAATTTGAATTTCTTCATATCTTATTATCTGATACTGTTGTTTATACCATAAATTTTTGAACTCCAGGGTGAGTAGCGTCTTTCGATTCGTTTAATCGTAATAACATTACTTTCATTGTCGTGAACCTCGTCATAAAACAAATGCAAAGCCATTGAAATAGCCACGATATCTGCTGACGGAATTTCACCGTTTACCTTGTCTTCAACTGTTTCTTCAGACTTGGTTTTCTTACCAAAAAGTTTATCAAATATCATAGGACTAATTATAAAGGTATATTATTGTGTTTTTTAGGCGGATTAACCACTTTTTTAGTTTCCAGCGCCTGGAATGCGCGAATTACACGGAAACGTGTATTACGTGGTTCAATAATATCATCGATATAACCATAAGAGGCTGCCTGATATGGATTAGCGAATTTGTCTTTATACTCATTCACTTTTTCACTGACGAATGCTGCTTTTTCTTCCGGATCGGTAATTTTAGAAATAGAGCGTCCTTCCAATACTTCAATAGCACCGGCTGCACCCATTACGGCGATTTCAGCAGTTGGCCATGCGTAGTTAAAGTCACCACGAAGTTGTTTACAGCTCATTACGTCGTGTGCTCCACCGTACGATTTACGGATTGTTACAGTTACCTTAGGAACTGTAGCCTCGCCATAAGCAAACATCAATTTAGCACCGTGCGAAATGATACCGGCATACTCTTGTCCAGATCCGGGAAGGAATCCGGGAACATCAACCAATGTCAATACAGGAATGTTGAACGCATCGCAGAAACGAACGAAACGGGCTGCTTTACGTGAAGCATCACAGTCAAGCACACCAGCAAGGAAGTTAGGCTGATTAGCCACAATTCCGGTAGGGGCACCGTTGAAACGAGCAAAACCGACAATGATATTACGAGCGTAGTGTTGGTGAACTTCCAGGAATTCATCGTTGTCCACAATACCGTGAATGATATCCTTCATGTCGTAAGGCATGTTCGGATTGTCTGGCACAATAGAGTTTAGTTTGTCATCCAAACGAACAATAGGATCTGTGTTTTCGAATAACGGAGCTTCTTCCAGGTTGTTCGAAGGCAGATAAGAAAGCAACTTACGGATAAGCAGGATACCTTCTTCTTCGTTTTCGGCTTTGAAGTGCGATACACCCGATTTGCGTGAGTGAATATCGGCACCACCAAGATCTTCTGTAGAAATATCTTCACCGGTAACCGATTTTACAACTTTAGGTCCTGTTACGAACATGTAGCTGTTATCTTCAGTCATCAATACAAAGTCGGTAAGGGCAGGAGAGTACACAGCACCACCGGCACATGGTCCGAAGATAGCTGAAATCTGAGGAATAACTCCCGAAGCCATAATGTTACGTTGGAAAATTTCCGCATAACCGGCCAATGAAGTTACACCTTCCTGAATACGAGCACCACCCGAATCGTTAATACCAATCATTGGACAACCCATTTTCATGGCCATATCCATTACCTTACAAATTTTAAGCGCCATTGTTTCTGACAATGAACCTCCAAAAACTGTAAAATCCTGCGCAAAAACATACACAGTACGTCCGTCGATAGTACCATGACCGGTGACTACACCATCGCCAAGGTATTTTTCTTTTTCCAGACCGAAGTTGTTGCAACGGTGCGTAACAAACATGTCCAGTTCTTCGAAACTACCTTCATCCAGCAGCATTTCCAAACGTTCGCGAGCTGTAAACTTGCCTTTTGCATGCTGTGAAGCAATTCTTTTTTCACCACCTCCTAATTTGGCCTGAACGCGCAAATCAATGAGGTTTTTTACTTTTTGTTGATTTTCCATTTTTATATATATCAATAACTTTCAGATTCACACTACCAATACAAAATCACGTGTAAGTACCAGTCAAAATCTGTCGGCTTGTTAGAAATTACTTGTTTGGATCTTCACAAAGCTCGGTCAATACTCCGAAAGTAGATTTTGGATGCAGGAAAGCAATGTTTAGTCCTTCTGCACCTTTGCGTGGAGCTTTGTCGATAAGAGCTACACCGCGCTCAGCTGCTAAATCAAGTTTTGCCTGCAAGCCTTCTACTGCAAATGCAACGTGATGAACGCCTTCGCCTTTCTTTTCGATAAATTTTCCTACCGGACCTTCAGGGTCCGTTGACTCCAACAATTCAATTTTGGTTTGTCCTACTTTGAAAAAAGCTGTTTTTACTTTTTGCTCCGGTACTTCTTCTACAGCGTAACATGTTAATCCTAAAACATTTTCGTAGTAAGGGATAGCAGTCTCGAGACTTTTTACTGCAATACCTAAATGCTCAATATGAGTCGGTTTCATAATAATATAAGTTATAATAGTTTGATAATTCCGAACTGAAAACAAACCTGAATGCACGGAAAAGCAGGACAGTTTTTTTACGCTGATTACTGAAATTTTTCCGTATTTCAAATTTCGTGCAAATTTACATTAATTATTCTTCATTATCAACGAAATAGATGAATAATTTTCATATTTTTTCTTATTCTTGATTATCAGAAAGATAGAAAGAATATACAAAAACTGCATTTTTCTGTTGTATAGAATGAAAAAGTCTACCCGTTGAGGATAGACTTTGCTTTCATTTTTTATTCTTTTGCTGTAATATGGTTCTGTTTGTAAATGGATGACTTGTGTTTTAGATAATTTTGTAAGTAATTTTATTTTGCTAAAAAATAACAACCGTTGCCAATCGGTACTTTTGTCGGAATATTTCAGCACACGCAACTATATCCTGATCATTTACTTATGCTCTATGTATACACCCCGGGTTGCCGTTAAAACGCATTTCAGGTTTGTTTTTAGGCGGACAAAGGCTTGTGGATGTTCAAATTCTCAGCGAACCCCGAAAACCCCGGGCGGCATAATAAGATTCGGCACCATTGTGATACACAAAAACATGATTGTACCGACGATCGCAGAATATAGCTCCTCCCAGTGCTCTTATTTCTTTGGGAGTCACTATCCAACTCGAGGTTTTGGTGTCGAAAATTCCGAACTGTTGCAATTCGCGGTATTCCTGTTCCGTGAGTATCTCTATTCCCATTGCATTGGCCATGTCTACGGCACTGTTTGCAGGTGGGTATTCCTTGCGCGATTCAAGCGCTTCCCTGTCGTAGCATAAGCTTCTGCGTCCCTTGGGACTTTCGGCTGAGCAATCGTAGAAAACAAATTCTCCTGTTTCTGGGTCTTTTTTCAGCACATCGGGTTCTCCTCCGGTTCTTTCCATTTCGTTTAATGACCAAAGCTTTTCGCTATACGCGCTGAGTTTCAGTTCCACCGCATCCCATGTCAGGTCTGTATGTCGGTTCATATTTTTTACGAAACGGCTTTTGAGTGTTTTAAGCAGTTCGTGCTGTTCTGTTTCTGAAAGTCTGGTGGGGGTATTCGATGTCATACGAGCTGAGTTTTAAATATAAAAATTGCACCTGCAGGGAGTTTGATTAAATGTAAACTTCCTACAGGTGCAACGTACTTAGTGGATAAAATGTTTTTAGGGCATACTCATTTCCGCTCAGTAGTATTTATTTCCCGATACAGAAAGTATAACAGTCATTATATTAGATATATGATTCTATTGAGGTACAAATAGTGAAAAAACATATTGAAAAATCATACTTCTTTTAAAATAATAAAATACCTATATAAATAATAATTAAAATACTCCATTTATCGGATAGGCTATAGTTCGGTATTTCTGTATGAGTAAATTCATTTTTAATAATTAGATATCCTCACATATTCTTACTGCACTATTCTTGTATATGTTTATGATTTTTTGTTTTTTATCAAAAGACTTATTGCTGTCTATTTATTCATAATGCTAAGAGAATATAAGTAGTCAGCGTAGTTTGTTTATCGATCTATGATGTAGATATATTTAATTTTCTTCAAGATATAGCTGTTTTAATAAATATGCCTCAAGATGAGTTTGATGATAATAATCGAACCTGTAGAATAATTATGATTGTTTTTTTTTGGGGGAATGTTCTTGAATAAGTGCTACATTGAAATATAATAAGAGCTATCTATTTAGCGCTTGAGAGAGATTGTCTAAACGATCTTCTACAACCTTTAGTCTATTGATGTAATTTTCATTGATATTTATCATTTTACTGGAGATGTATAGTTCCACATGCCATATAGACATAATATCGCTTTCAGCGATATTGAAACAAGGATAATTCATTTTATCCAGATTGTCTGAGGTACAAACGATAAAACCATTATTGAGTTTATTTCTTACTCGCTTTATATAGGTTTTTTTATTTTTATCAACCACCACATAAACATGTTCATTTGGCATTTCATACCATTCAGATTTCTTGAGTAGGCGGACAACAATCTTATCTTTATCATAAAGCGTCGGTAACATTGAATTTCCTGACATGTTGATACATAGATATTTGTAGTTGTCAGGAAGTGCAGTTTTAGGTAATACTATACAATCAAAAACGTTAAAATTTATTTCATCTAGTTGATCTGACACTTTCGTTATAACTGAAGTATCGACGATATGTATTTTAATGTTTAAATCATTGTTTGGCTTAGATAAATTGATTTTTCTGACTTCATTCTCATTTTGAGTATAATTACTTCGCAGCATGTTACCTTGTCCGTTTGATAATATCCAATCCGGACTAACATCTACACATTTTGTGTATATCTTATGTAGATCAAAAGTTCCACGACTATCCCAATTTGACAATATTTGTGGCGTTATTTCCAGAAATTTTGCAAGTTCGACATCTTTTTTGAAATTGTAGTGTCTTTTCAACTCATTTAGAATTAAGCTTTTCATGGCAATAAACTTTAAAAATAAACATAATGTGTATTTTTAACTCACAATACATCTCGAATATAAACTAAATGTGTATATTTGCAAAGTGTTTAATAGAACACAAAAATGCTAAACAAATAGTATTTAATAGCATATTATACTACAAAGCATGGTAATATAAAATTCTATCATACGAGGTGAAAATTACAGTTGTGAGTAGCAAATACTCTGATTCGTTGTAATGTATTTTAATCTATTTCAAACTTGCAAACTTACAAATATATGAAATATTATTAATTGAGACATATATGGAGAAAGAAAAAAGAATTATTGTTGACTATAGGGTAAAGAAAAATCTATTAGAACTAGGCACTTACCCAACTATCCGTAAAGCTCTGAATGGAGATATTAGCACTCCACAGAAAATATCAATACGGAATACTGCCATAAAACTAGGCGGAGTAATAATAAAATAAAAGAATCATATTAATCAATTAATTGATTAATTGTAAAGTTAGTACATTGATTATATTATTGGACTAATTTAAATGCAACTTAATAATTTCGTTCGTTATACCGAATTGAATTTTATTAGGATTCATAATTAATGTATTAAATATTTGACCTAAATAATGAATTGGTATCTTCTTTATACAGCATCCAGAGCAGAAAAGTTAGTAGAACAACGCTTGAAAGCAGAGGGAGTTGAAACATATCTGCCTTTGCATCTTTCTCCACGCAGGTGGTCGGATAGAGTAGCGCTCGTTGAACTGCCATTATTTTCATCCTATATTTTCGTAAGAACTACTGATGAGATTTTACGGGGTCTAGTTCGAGTTAATGGTGTTTTAAGAATTATATTTTATAATGCTCGTCCTGCTATTATAAAGCCGACGGAGATAGATTCGATAAAATTATTTATAGAAAAAGCAAAAGGGAAAATTTGTACTTTCGGATTGAATGATGAAGTTCAAATTGCCTGCGGGCCATTAAAAAATATAGATGGTACAGTAACAAAAGTAGGTAAAGAGTATATCATTTTACAAATTGCCCAAATAGGAATCTTTGTGAGCGTCAAATTAAACCAGGTGGTAAAGATAGAAAGGTAAATATATTTCTTTTTTGAATATATATCTGAATGAATTTGGGTACATGGACTGAGTTGAAGTAAACCGATAATATAGCATGGGTTATACAATAACTGCTATTTAAGGAATTCGGCTCGACTATAGATATTGAGCAAGATACTGTTCTCAAAAAGAATACAAGTTTTGAATAAGATGTTGGTATTAACGGCTATTTAGTGATAAATTCCTTTATATCGACAAATTAAAATTGATTTAAATATACAGTAATTCTCTGTAAATAAGTATATTATCTGGTCGTTCATGGGACTGGAGGGGCTTTGCTTTATAAGGCAGCTTCAGATCTTTACTATCTAGCTTTTCTTTTAAAGTTGGATGTACAAAAAGCAATTTTTAGAATACAAAAAGGTGTCGTAACGAAATATCTAGGGCTAAATCCTTCTTAACGACAATAATAATTGCTTCGATTTTTCCGATTAAAACATTATAAACAAACAAATTATCTGGTCATTTATGGGACTGGAGGGGCTTTGCCATATAAGACAGCTTCTTATCTTTAGTTTCTAACACTCTATTTGACAATTAGATTCGGAACTAAACAGTTTGCAGCAGAATGAAAGCATCCACTTAGCTACAACTTCGATCTTCGCTCTGACATCTCAAAATAAATAATCGTTTGTCTAATCACTTAAACAACTTATATAGTGAAAAAAATAATTCCATTTTTTATAGTATTGATACTGCTAAGCAGCTGCAATATGTCTAAAAAGATAGTTTATGTTCAAAATGCCGGATCTCAGGTTAGTTATGCAGATACCACTAAGTCAAAAATTCCCGATCCAAAGTTAAAGGTTGGCGATTTATTGGTTATTACCGTTAATGCCAATACCCCCGAGTCTGCACTACCTTTTAATCTTCCGTTAGTTCAAAGTCAAGGTCTCTCTAATTACGATCCGAGCAGTACAAATATAACATCAATTGCTACCAGTGGCAATTTGCAAAACTATTTAATTGATACCAATGGAGAAATCACATTTCCTATAATTGGGAAAATTAAAGCAGTAGGAATGACCAAAACAGGATTATCCAATTTTATTAAAGATAAAATTCACCCATTTTATATAAAAGAAGATCCTATTATTTCCATCCGGTATGCCAACTATAAAGTTTCTGTTTTAGGTGAAGTAGCACGCCCTAATGTATATACTATCCAAAATGAAAAGATTAATATTCTTGAAGCCATAGCATTAGCCGGCGATTTGACTATTTATGGAAAACGCGACAATGTGTTACTGATCCGCGAAAACGAAAACGGGAAACGGGAGACCCTCAGGATTGATTTACGTGATGAACGCCTGATTAAATCAGCCTACTATTATTTACAACAAAACGATGTGCTCTATATTCAACCAAATGGCCCCAAATCGAGAGCTTCAAGTCTAAGTACTGCTGAAACGTTATCTGTTTCAATCATCAGCACACTTATCTCATTAGCATCTTTAATTGCCGTTTTGAGAAAATAGACTTAATAATTGATTTATAGTTTTTTTATTTCATAATGAATAACATAATTATTTTATATAATGGACAATAACTTTGAACAATTCGAACAGGATATTCAGGAAAAGCCTATCGACTGGAGAGAAATATTCGAAAGAATAATTTTTCATTGGAAATGGTTTTTATTTTCAGCTGTCATTGCAATTATTGCCGGCTTCTTTTACAGCCGTACTCAAAATGATGTGTATGAAGTAAAATCATCCATATTAATTATTGATCAGTCAAAAAGTGGACAAATGAATGAACTTTCTGTGCTAAAACAACTAGATGCTGTAGGAATAGGAGGGGGTAAGTCAGCTACAATGGCAAATAATGAAGAGCAGGTAATTCACTCTACTACTCTGATGAAACGAGTGGTTAATAATCTGGAACTACATACTAACTATTCGCATAAAGTTTTTTTGAAAAGTGAAGATCTTTACACCGCCTCTCCACTGTATGTTCATTTAGACAGTCTTTCATTAAATCAATTGCAATTTCCGCTAGAACTTGATATTACACCAGAAGACGGACAATTAAATATCAAAGGAAACTATAACGACTCAACTTTCCAATTACAAGCGAAAAAACTACCGGCCATTTTGAAAACTCCTGCTGGAATAATTTCTATACTTCTTCGTCATGGAAAAACGTTTCCTGATGAACCAATTAAAGTTTCAATCAGCAATCCATCTAAAGTTGCTAAATATCTGGCTGAAAAATCACTAACTACTGAAGTCGGAAAATTAGCAGATGTGATTGATCTAACCCTGAAAGTTGCTCATGCAAAAAAAGGGCAGGATATTCTGAATACCTTAAGTACTATATACAATCAGGATGCCACCGAGCAAAACAATTTGTCGGCAATTAATACAGCTACTTTTATTGATGGTCGTTTAAAATTACTTGCAAGTGAGTTAGGTGATGTGGAAAAGGATGTGGAAAGTTATAAAAAAACCAATAAACTGACAGACATTGATGAAGATGCTAAAATGTACCTCGAAAAGAATAGTACATACAATCAACTTCAGGTACAAGTAGAAATGCAACAGCATCTGATTAAATATGTAGATGAGTTTATAAACAATCCTGCTCATCAATCTGCTCTGATTCCAAATTTAGGACTCACAGATGTTGGATTGGTAGCTGTAATTCAAAAATACAATGAATTACTTATGACACGCGGACGAATTGCACTAGGTTCATCCTCTGAAAATCCAGTACTCAAAACATTAAATGAACAGATTAATGCCACTCGTAAAGCCATTCAGATAAGTATATCCAATATCCGTAAAGGCTTGCAAATAAGTAATACTGATTTAGGTGCACAAAACTCACTTATACAATCAAAAATCCGGGATATGCCCCGTCAGGAAAGAGAGTTTATCGAAATTAAGCGCCAGCAACAAGTGAAAGAGAGCCTTTATCTTTTTTTACTCCAAAAAAGAGAAGAAGCATCACTCAATATGGCTGTAACCGTGCCTAAAGGAAGAGTATTGAATGCGCCTGACGATGCTACTCAGGTGGGACCACATCGTACAATGATTATGTTGATGTTTTTGGTCATAGGTTTATTGATCCCGGCTGCTATTATTTACTTATTGGAAATAATAAACACATCTATCAGAAACCGAACCGATGTTGAAAAAAGCACAAAAATACCGGTTATATCAGAATTAGGTCATAACGATTCCAGTTCAATATTTATCGATTATCACACAAATTCCAGTTCAAATTCCGAATTATTCCGTTTGTTGCGTGCAAAGTTACAGTTTACACTTGATCATCCTACTGAAAAGGTCATATTAGTAACCTCCACTATGGCGGGTGAGGGCAAAACTTTTGTAGGCATCAATTTATCGGTTATGCTGTCCCTTGCCGAGAAAAAAGTATTGATAATGGGCATGGACTTACGAAAACCTCAATTAGCCAAGCATTTCGGAATTGAATTTAAAGATGGTATTACTGCTTATTTATCGGGGCAAATTACGGATTATAAATCCATGATATTTTCGTCTCCCGAGTTTCCATTACTCGATATATTACCAGCAGGGGTTATACCTCCAAATCCTAATGAGTTGATTATGAAGAGACGCTTTGATAGCCTCCTGGATGAGCTGAAAGAACAATACGATTATATAGTGATTGATTCGGCTCCTGTAGGTGTAGTTTCGGATAGTTACCTGATTGATCGTGTTTCCGATCTTACACTTTATGTTTGTCGAGCACGGTATACAGATAAAAGAAATATAGACTTTATTAATCGTATTCAGGATGAAAAATCATTAAAACGGCTCTTCCTGGTAGTGAACGACGTAGATTTAGAATCGAATAAATATGCTTATCATCGAAAATACGGATATGGGTATGGAAAAAACAGATATGGATACGGCTATGGTTATGGAAGTAAGAAAACCGATACTGGAAAACATGTATAATACAAGATTATCTGGTTTCTTTATAAGGAATATATTTTGTTAATGTTGATTTAATACCTATTCAATAAATCGGTATAGGATTCAAAAGTACTTTGAGGTAAAATGTTTCCTTAGATTATATAATTTTTATAAGTTCTTAGATGCTAATACTAAACAACACACGATTGAAAGAAAGAGCCGGAAATAAGGTTGAAAATCTTGTTATCTCTTAAATATTGGTTGCTGCTGCCGCAACAGTCAAACGTTATTTCCAGCTCTTTCTTATTTTATTATAATCTTATTGTAAAATCTGGTCTTATATATTATAAAGAACTGATTTTTTATACTTATACCAGTTATAAATGAATTGAATCACAAATCTCTAAAAACCCATTATTTTTAAACCAATTAATTATGAAATATATAGATGTCTCATTCGGAAAATAATAAGCGAATAGCGAAGAATACACTGATGCTGTATTTTCGGTTGTTTTTTATCATAAGGGTCTTTCTTTATATATTTAGAGTAGTATTATGCAAGGAGCAGTTGATATTGGTATTTACAATTTAGTAGTTATAATGTTTGATTTTATTGTTAAGTTAAGATGAAAAGTTATTTATATAAAGTATATCGAATCTTCTTTAAAGTTGTGCATCGCTTCTATAGCTATCAAACTTACCGTATAATTAAACGTAAATTAGATAGGCTATATACTTTTTGGATTGGGAATAATATTAAATATATAGGAGTAAACTCGGTAATTGGTCGAGATTGTTTTTTATTAGGAGGAAAACATATCGAAATTGGTGAAAATACAAGTATTGGCTGCCATGCTGTTATAACATGTTGGGATAAATATGAGAAAGTTAAGCTTTATCCTTCAATAAAAATAGGTAATAATTGTTCAATTGGTGAATATTGCCATATAAGTTCTACTAATTTAATTTCTATTGGCAATGGAGTATTAACAGGTCGCAGAGTTACTATAACGGACAATTCTCATGGGAATTCTTCATTTGGAGAACTAGAAATCCCTCCTATAAAACGAAAGATTTATTCCAAAGGATCTGTAATAATTGAAGACAATGTTTGGATTGGAGACAAAGCAAGTATCATGGCAGGGGTACATATTGGTAAAGGTGCAGTAATTGCTGCAAATGCAGTGGTCACAAAAGATGTGTTACCATATACGATAATGGGGGGCGTCCCCGCAAAAATTTTAAAACCACTCATTTCTAATGAAAGCAAGTAATAAAATTATTTTCAATACAGGTGTGCTTTATGTAAGAATGATAATTACAGCGGTACTCTCACTCCTTGCTACAAGGTGGGTTTTAAAGGCACTCGGTAGTGAGGATTATGGGATCTTTAATCTTGTTGCTGGAGTGATCTTAATGTTATCTTTTTTGAATACTGCAATGTCAGTTGCAACGCAACGATTTTTATCTTTTGCTATAGGGGAAGGAAATGAAACAAAATTAAGACAAACGTTTTATTACAGTTTGATTTTGCATTTATTTATTGGGATTGCTATTATAATTTTATTTGAAATTGGAGGATATTTTCTTTTATATAATTTTTTGAAAATACCAGAAGGGAAAACGAGTCTTGCATTTTTTGTTTTGCATTGCTTATCTGTGAGTACATTTTTTACTATCATATCAGTACCTTACCAGTCCGTAATTAATTCATTTGAAAATATGACATTCCTAGCATTTACAGATGTGTTGGAATCAATTTTAAAATTTCTGTCAGCATTTCTTCTAATTCAATATTTAGGAAATAGATTGGAGCTATATTCAGTTTTAATTATGTCTATAAGTGTTTTGACAATGATTATTACCCGGGTTTATTGTTTCAAAAGATATGCTGAGGTTACAAAGTTGAAAATTACAAAAATAACTGACTACAAGCAATTTAAAGTAATCGCATCTTATGCTGGTTGGAACTTAATCGGAGCTGTAGGGGTAATAGCTAAGGGTCAGGGTATAGCAATTATAATGAATTTATTCTTAGGAGTAATTGCTAATGCTGCGTATGGAATTGCCAATCAAGTAAACGGGCAAATGAGTTTTTTTTCTAATACAATACTTAGAGCCATTCAGCCACAAATAATAAAAAGTGAAGGTGCTAAAAATCGTTCCAGAATGTTAGAACTTAGCCTGTCTGCTTGTAAATTTCCGACATTAATGATGTCTTGTTTAGTAATACCAATAATTATTAAAATGGACTACATTTTGCATTTATGGTTAAGTAAAATACCAGATAATTCTGTGATTTTTTGTACATTAATTCTTATTTATACATTAATATATCAGTTTTATCATGGGTTAGAACTATCAATCCATGCGTATGGAAAGATTAAATGGTTTCAGATAACAACTTATTCCATTCAAATTATGGTAATTCCGATAGGTTATTTACTATTATATTTTGGCTATAAAGCATCATCAATATTAATTTGTTCAATAGTTGCAGGTGTTGTTAATTTATTTGTGACCGTCTATTTCGCAAAAAAATATTGTGATTTGGATTACAAATATTATTTCAACAAAGTGTTAATTCCTATCAGTGTTTTAATTGCATTTAATGTTTTATTCAGCTATTTTATATCACAATTCTTCGAAAAATTTAGCAATAACTTGATTTCTTTATGTGTCGTTTTCATGAGTAATACTTTTATCATATGTGCAGTTGGATATTTGTGTATTTTAACTGATAAAGAAAGGAATATAATCAATGAACTAGCTTTGAAAATTAAATCAATTCTAAAATGAGTCAATCAATACAAGAATCTATATATCTCATTTTTAGCAATGTTTTATTTTTAATTCCATTGTTGTATTATTTGATAAAGATTAAACGGTTGAATGAATTACTATATATCTTTATTATATGGTTCTTATTTTCAATATTTTCCGTTTTGTACAATTCCTCAAATGCTGCCTATAGCTCTTATAAATCAACAATAACTCTTGCTCCAATTATATATATATATGTTTGCTTTTTAATAACAGTCAGTCCTTTGTTTAAAATTAATTCGAATAATATTCAATATATAAAATCACCATCTAATCTATTCTTATACATTATATATTTTATATCTATTATTGCATATCTCCCTTTTATTGAAAATATCTTTCATTTATTAACTAGTGGATTTAGTAATTTTGGTAGTATTTATGAGTCGCGAGATAATTTAGATTTTGATCCAAGAGCTCATATGTCTTTTTTAGGAGCTCGCTTTAATTCTATACTTATATGGATGCAATTTGTTACCCCTTCGTTTCTCTTTATATATTTATCTAAATTTAAAGTCAATATTATTATAGCCATTGGTTTGATTTTTGCGGCTTTTAACTCTTCTATTCTTGGATTATGTAGTGGATCAAGAGGTATTGCAACTGCTACAATTTTGAATGTTGCATATTGTTACTTGTTATTTAAAAACTTTCTTCCAATATTCATTAATAAAATTATTAGATTATCCCTTTTGTTCATCGGAACATTGTTTGTTTTAGGATTATTTTGGGCAACATTAAGCAGGTTTGGTGATCATGGCATATACAATTCTGATAACACAATACTTGATTGGATATACAGATATTTAGGAGAGGGACTGGTCAACTTTTACAAAGATGGGTGGAGTACAACTAGTTTTACTAATGGTCAAAATTCCTTTTATCAACTTTTTGGTGATAAGAGAAATATTATGTTATTAGAAAAAATAACTCATATCAGAATGTATGTTTTTTATACTAGTTTCGGTGATTTGCTTATAGATTTTGGCCCATTCGCCACTTTATTAATACTGTTGTCAATAGCTTTTTTAATTCGAAGAATTAGTATAAGGAAAGGTTGTATTAACCCGTTTGATTTAGTATACATTAATTTGTATTCGTATTCTATTTTTATGGGCTTATTCACATTTTCCTACATAAATAGTACTTATATTCTTATTTTCTCAATCATTATTACATACATTTTAAAAATACAAGTAAAGTATAATTTTCATGGATAAAAACATAAAGATATTGGCTTATTATTTACCTCAATACCATCCCATTCCAGAGAATGATGAATGGTGGGGAAAGGGTTTTACAGAATGGACAAATGTAGGTAAGGCAAAAGCTTTATTTAAAGGTCATTATCAACCGAAAGTTCCTGCAGATTTAGGCTATTACGATTTAAGGTTGCCTGAGGTAAGACAAGAGCAAACATTGTTAGCAAAAGAGGCGGGTGTAGATGCTTTTTGCTATTGGCATTATTGGTTTGGTAATGGACAGCGGTTACTTGAGAATGTTTTTGACGAGGTTTTAAAAACAGGAAAACCTGATTTTCCTTTCTGTTTAGCTTGGGCAAACCATTCTTGGTTTTCGAAAAATTGGAATAATGATGGCTCTTCAACGAATAATATTTTAATTGAACAACAATATCCTGGAATAGATGATGCTAAGTTACATTTTGATTATTTAGCTAAAGCATTTTCAGACAGTCGATATGTAAGAGTTGATGATTGTCCATTTCTGTTAATATTTGATCCTGTTTCAATACCAGAGCAATATTTGAAGTTGTTTAATGCATGGGCTAAAGATATTGGCTTTGATAAAGGACTATATTTGGTTGCTAATATTGTTCACCCAAATATAACAAAAGATAGTATGTTGCAAAAAGGATTTAATGCAGTTACATATCAGAGATTGGGTGGCAGCTCTAGTTCAGTAATAAATGATATGGGAAGGATAGGTCGTGGTTTATTTCGTATCGCAAAAGGATTGAAAGGTTTATTGCTTCATAGACCACCAAGAATAACTGATTATCGAAAATATTATAAATTTTTGGTAGATAAAAGCGAAGATGCTTGTGAAGATGTATTGCCTACAATTGTTCCTAATTGGGATCATACACCAAGAAGTGGTTGGAATGGCACATTGTTCGTTCATGCAACTCCAGAATATTTCAGAAAACATGTTGATGAAGTCTTAGATATTGTGCATAAAAAGTCGCCTGAACGTCGTGTTGTTATGCTTAAGTCTTGGAATGAATGGGGTGAAGGCAATTACATGGAACCTGATTTAGTATTTGGGAAAGCTTATATTCGTGCATTAAGAGATGCAATTGATTGTTTAAACTCAATAGAAAGTAATAATGAATTTTAAACGTATTTCTCTATATTCAATTGTTTTTTATTGCCCTTAGAGACTTTAGACGGAAAATTTATTTGATAATTGCTTCTAAATTCCCTGAGAGGGCTTGAAATTACAACAGTATTGAAAAGTAGATCTTTGAAAAGTATGATACTATTTAATTTCTATCACTTAGTGTGATGTTTGTCTAAATATATTTAGATTTTTGTTTGATGGTATTTAGTAATTATTATTTTATGAAAAAAATTTATTGGATAACGGGCGATTACTTCTTAGATGTGGATATGAGTCTAATTCCGTTTTTAAAAAGTAAAAATATTGATGTAGAATGGACTATTCTTAAAACACTTGGAAGTAAAGTAGAAATAGTTAATAATTTAAGTTCCAATATGGATATCTGTGTGTTACACAGTAGGAATATGTCGATAAATATCATAAAGGAATATGTAGCCTTAATTAAAAAGATAAATAAGATAAGACCCGATGTTCTTTACGTAAATTTTTTTGGAATGCCATTCTTTTACCCTATTTTATATTGGATGTTAAATAGAAATATTAAAATAGTTCACGCCGCGCATAATGTTATACCATATGATGGGTGGCCAAATAAACGTGTGATGACTTGGTATGTAAATTATGTTCTTAAGGGAAGAGCTGTTTTGCATATCTTTTCCGAACATTTAAAATATTACTTAAACTCAAAATATCCTAATAAGAAATATTTTTATGCTCCATTAGTAATAAAGGATTATGGTTGTGTGAAATCAGATAACTATAATTTTGATTTAGACAAGTTGAAGATTTTATTCTTTGGAAATGTAAAAAATAACAAAAGACTTGATTTGGCAATTAAATCTTTATGTCTACTACCTGATTATACGTCAAGAAAAATACAGTTGATAATAGCCGGTTCATGTGATAATCAAGAATATTACTCTAAAATGATTGATAATCATCCCTCGATAATCACTTTCTTTGAACGTATTCCAGACAATCATATTCCCGAACTTTTCACGAAAGTAGACTTCTTACTGCTGCCATATGAAAATGTAGCTCAAAGTGGACCACTTATGATAGCATTTAATTATAACCTTCCGGTTATAGCATCTGATATAGATGGCTTCAAGGAACACATAACACACGGAATAAATGGATTACTTTTTAGAAATGGGGATGTAGATTCATTAAGAGAAGTTTTAGTGGAAGCAGCACGAATGGATAATCATACTTATGAACAAATGAAAAATGAAATTCATAGGAACGTAATTTCTAAGTATTCTTTGGAGGCCGTCTCTTTAAGCTATATCGATTTTTTTAAAATGATTTAAAATGATAAATAAGGAAAAAATAAAAAACAATCGACTAGTCGTATCTATTCGTCTATTCATTGAAATGCTCTATGATTATAAACGGTTAATAAATAATATAGGAGCTATAGGTATTGAAAAAGATAGAGAAAAGTTCTATGCCAATATTCTTATTGGTATTCATAGTATAGAAAAAGGGTTATCATTACCCGAACCTAGAGCAGGATTTGGTAAATTGAAAATTCTGAATGTTTTATCGCTTATGCGTTCTTATAAAGAATACTATGGGTATGATAATCTTTTTGATTTAGCAAAACCTGTTTTTGACGCTTACATCTCTTTTTCTGGTGAAAAGACTGATCGTGAAATTGTGAATAGGTACAATGATCTATTTGAAAATTTCTCTCCTGAACTTTCTTGTTTAGGTGGAACAATGCAAGTCTCAAAGATTGATATTTTTAAATATTCGAAGGTAGATTTTGCGACTTTTTGTGACAAGAGGTTTTCCGTAAGAGATTTTTCTGGATTGCTCGTTGATTTAGATTTAATAAAGGAAGCTGTGAGAATAGCTTCAAAAAGCCCTTCAGCATGTAATCGTCAACCTTGGCATATATATGCTTTCCGAGATATAATTATAAAAAGTGAACTTCTTGATTGGCAATTAGGTAATAAAGGCTTTGGAAATACTATTGACACAGCTTTATTGATAACATGTAATTTAAAAAGCTATTTTATAAATGAATCTCATCAAGCTTATGTCGATGGAGGTTTATATGCTATGACACTTATGTATGCTTTACATTCTCTAGGATTAGGTACTATTCCTTTGACTGTGGCAATGATGAGTTCAAAGACAAAAATTTTATATAGAAAGTTTGGAGTAAAGGAAAATGAGGTTCCAATTGTTCTTATTGGCGTTGGACATTTGAAAGATATATTTAATGTTGCAATTTCAGAAAGATTTGCATATAGCAACTATTTGACAATTATTTAGATAAATATGAGGATACTAGTTATTACTTTTTCGAGAGGTGTCAATCCTGGAACGTTTATTCAAGCTTTTGGGGTACAAACAGGTCTAAGAAAAATTTTTCCTGACTCGGAAATTGTATTTTTGAATTTTCCTGATTTTAAACGAGGAAATCAAATGGCTCGTTCCGGTAAGATTTCAATAAAAACATATATATTTCAAAAAGGAGCAGCTGCTTATCGTATGCTTAGGTATAAGATGCTTGAGCAAAAATATTTCATTTATACAAAACAAAAAGTTGATATGTTTAATTATGATGTTACATCCATCAACTTTATAAAGTCGTATGATTTAGTTGTTATTGGGAGTGATACCATACTAGAAGAGGTGACTGGAAGTAAAGGGCAAATTGGTTTAAATTGGATGCCATTGAATGTCCCTAAAGTTTATTTTGCAGCGAGTGCTTCTCCAGCTAACTTTGAAGTTAATCAGGATTTAATGGAGGTTGCATCTATGGCATTGCATATTGGAGTTCGAGATGATCTTACCATTGATTTATTTGTAAATAGATTAGGCTTATCTAAAGATATGGTTCTTAAGCAACCTGATCCTTCTTATTTTTTGGATTTATCTCTTTTTGATCTCAAACCTAAACATCGGAATCTGTTTAAGAGAGAAGAACGGTATGTATTGTATAATTTCAATTCAGGCTTTCCTTATAGAAAAGAGTTGGCAGATATTTTAAGAAAATTGGGTTACAATGTTGTTTCAACGGCATATAATCCTTATGCTGATATTTGTTTGGACAAGCTTGACGCTATGGAATGGGCTGGCGTTTTCAGGTATATTGATTTATCTGTTACAGAAAGATTTCATGATTCAGTTTTCACACTTCGAAATTGTAAACCAGTTATAGCTATAGATTGGGAAAAGAAAAGATTCTCAAAAAATGGTAATTCAAAAACTTTAGGGATTTTGTCAGATTACGGACTTGAAAAATATCATGTAAATCTAAAAGAATACGAACATTTGGATATTGTTAGAAAATTAATATTGGATTCAATTCTAATAGATCGAGATAGCATTCAGATAATGAATAATAAATACATTGATTACGCAAGGAATTTATTATATGTTATAAAGTCAAAAATATAATGAAATCAACCCTAGTCATATTTCTTATTATCTTCATTAATTTCAATTTGCTTGGCATTGATAATCAATCAAAATACTACTTAGATTCGACTGTTTATTTTCATAATCCAGGAATTGGTTGCTTAACTTGGTCGAATTTGGAGAAACAACCTAGTTATTTAAAGCCTTTTCTAGATGGACTATATTCTCGTCTATCTTGGAGAGATGTTGTAAATAATGGAAAAATTGATTTTAGTATTTTGAGGAGTGTATTCCAAGAAGCATATAAATATAAGCAAAGAATTGATATTGGAATCTTTTTTAATCTTTCGATGAAAAAAGATACAAGATATAGATTAGGATTGGAAATGTATAATGGGAAAGAAGTATATGTATGTTATCCAAACGAGATACATGAGAAGTTAATGAAATCAAAAGAATACAGACCTAGATTAGTTTATGTAAATGAATCTGATACATACTGGTATTGTATTGATTGGAGAAATCATATTGCTCAAAATGAGTATCAAAAATTACTATTAAATTTTAATGTTTTTTTAAACGCTCCTTGGCATAACGTGACAAGACGAAGATATATAAATTCAATTCAAATCCGTTTTTGGGGATTTTGGGGAGAAGGACATAATAATTATCTTATTACCCAATACAAAAATAAACCAGATGTGTTTGAGGATTCAAAAACCATGATACAAATGGATAGAATGTATCAAAAATATTTTCACGATATTCGGTTAATTGCTCCAGCTATGGGAAAGACGAGTAATATTCCTGATAAGTGGAAAGAATGGGCATTCTATGAAATGACCGCAAAAACGGATGTTGGAGAATTTGGTATATTTTTAGATCATATCAGCCAAACAAGTTCTGGTGATTTTACGCTTAACTACAAAGGTATAGATACGCATAATTTAGCATTAATTAAATGGACAAAAGCTCCAGTTACTGGAGAGGGAAATATAGTTAACGATCTGATACCTAATAGAGAAGAAGGACGAGTTGTTAGAACAGATTTACCGATAGAACAATATGATATTTATAAATATCATATAAGTTCTTTTCTACCAATGAAAAGAAATTATTCTAGTGAAGAAGCTGCCGTAATGAAATCATTATTAAACATTGTTGGTTTTCGACTTTATTTTCAGAAAGACAGTGTTTATTCAATAAATAATAGGTTAATGATAAAAATGAGAGTCGGAAATCTGGGTTTGGCTCCAGTTTATGCTAATTATTGGAAGCTCCAGATTGTTTTAAGAGATTTAGCAGGACGGCAAATAAAAGTGATACAACCCAATATTGATATCAAGAAAATTTATCCCGGAAAAAAAATGCTAGTTTTTGATTCAATTAATTTCGAGATTAAAAATATTTTAAAAACCCAACCTTCGAAGAAAGCACATATCTTTTTGAGAATTATAGATACTGATGGCATTTCACTAAATATGTATTTATGCAACGAAGGTCGTACAATAAATGGTGAGTATCAACTAAACTAACATTCATATGGTTCAAAATAAAATATCTGTTTGCTATGTGGTTTCTTCATTGTGTAACGAGGGACCTGTCAATGTAATGTACAATATTATAAAATATATTAATTTTGATTTTTTTAAAGTCTCGATTATTACATTAGTTCCAGAAAAAGAAACAACAAGAATCAATGACTTCTCCAGTCTTCCTATAGATATTCAACAGTTATCACCCCAAGAGTTTCTTAATCCGTTGCGAATGTTTGTTGATTTAAATAAAGTAATTAAGAATATCCAACCAGACATTCTTCATACACACTGCCCTC
The DNA here is from genome assembly GCF_000183135.1 of Paludibacter propionicigenes WB4. Taxonomy (NCBI): domain Bacteria; kingdom Pseudomonadati; phylum Bacteroidota; class Bacteroidia; order Bacteroidales; family Paludibacteraceae; genus Paludibacter; species Paludibacter propionicigenes. Next base: position 495,071 of record NC_014734.1, read on the forward strand.
GATCGATGTTTTTGGTACCATTTCTTTCTGAAAGGTATAAAAAAATTGAAACAGTTCATATTTATCCGGGAATCCAGCAAAAAATTAAATATGGTGCATTGAAAGGTTCTGCAGTTATTCTTCTAAGCCATTTTTTTACTTCAAGAATGGATTTACCAATTGCGTGTTCCGAAAGTGTTGCAGAATCCTATTGGCAGGAAAAGAGAATTAAAATGCTGGCTATTCCCAACGGATGTTCCTTTCCTGTTTGGAAATCATCGCCATACGAGCGAGCGACTTTGAGGAAGCAACTAGGGTTAAAGGATAATATTAGGTATTTTATATTTGTTGGTAGATTTTCAAAAGAAAAGGGTCCTGATTTACTAGTAGAATTATTTACAAAGATGAACCGTAAAGATATTGGAATCATTCTTCTTGGAAATGGCGAAATGTATGAAGATTTAAAAAAATACGAATCTGATTTGATTCTTTTACTAGGTTTTAAAAGTAATGTTTCAGACTATTTAAGGGCTTCAGACTTTTATATTTCGGCATCCGATACTGAAGGTTTATCAAACTCTCAATTGGAAAGTATGGCTGCAGGATTACCTTGTGTAGTGTCTGACATCCCTTCTCACCGAGAAGTTATGCGTAAAGCAAATAAATTAATTGGATACCTTTACGACAAAAGTAATACTGCAAGTTTGATAAAAGCCATAGATAATGTTCTTTTACTGGATGCTAATTCTACGTCATTATATATACAACAGCTATTTGAAGAATATTATACAGCAAAGCGAATGTCAATCTTATATCAGGACGAGTATAAAAGAATCATGACATTTACTGCAACTTAAACTGATTGCTATTTGATTGTTTGTTTTGTAATTTTTTGTCTTTAAATATCCTCAATCAAACCGCCTTCGAAATAGACAATTTGTATTGATTAGTGTTTATGAGCACTCTTTTCATTAACTAAAGTATTATTGTTTTACCATCCATCGTTATTTGTGTAATTTTTCAATCTTATTACAGTTTAATTTCTGCTCTTAGTTTCTTTATTTCAAATTTACAATTTTCATTTGTTAGGCACGAGCTATTCCAAAGTACTTAACAGAGCTGACTGTGATACAATAGCTTGGAGAGCTAATATATTTGATATACCCAAATATCAAGTTAATCGTTGAGAATTATGTCTTAATATTTTCAGTTCAAGTTATTATCATATATTCAGAACATACTTCAGAAATATTAAAATATATAATCATTCTATTTGTAAAAATATCAGTGAGTTAATTCTTATTTATTACCCTCCTTTTTTAAAATTTTACGTCACCACATCTGCTGTTAGTACATTGCATAACAAGATATAAGAGATTGATACTTTTCTGTAATTCAATCTTATGGATGTGGTTAATTCGGCTAAATGCCAAATGATTGTATCAATTATTTATTAATAAAATGACTTAATTTCAAATGAACCAATTGCCCCAAGTATCTATCATAACTGTTGGAATGAATCATCTCGACTATATAGTAAAACTCTATCAGTCATTATTTAGAGATAATAAACCCACAATTAATTTTGAAGCTATCTATGTTGACAATTGTTCAACAGATGGCAGTGTTGAATATATTACTATAAATTATCCAAGTATAAAAGTTATTCAAAACCAGCAACCATGTGGATTTGGAGAAAATAATAACATCGGTGTATTTGCCTCTAGAGGTAAATATATAGCAATAATAAATCCAGACATTATCCTTTTTAAAGGAAGTCTTGATAAGCTGTTTCATTATGCAGAATCATCAAATAATTTTGGAATTATTGTACCTAAGCTACTTAACTCGAATTTAACATTTCAACATTCTGTACGTTCATTCATTAATTTGAAAATTTTATTCTATAGAGCCTTGTCAAGAGGTAAAGATGAATCTATTAATTCAATTATTTACAATTACTTGCGTAAAGATATAGATGTGTCCCAATGTCAATTCGTAGATTGGGCTCTTGGTGCTGCACTTTTTTTGTCGCGTGAGCATTTTGCTAGATTGAAAGGATTTGATTTAGATTATTTTTTGTACATGGAGGACGAAGACCTTTGTTTAAGGTCATGGAAGTTAGGAAAGCCAGTTATTTATTATCCTGAATCTACTATGATTCACAATCATCAAAGAGCTAGTTCAAAATTTGGAAAGAAAACATTACTTCATGTAAAAAGTATGTTGATGTATTTTAAGAAACATGGGCTAAGTTCTCAAAATTTTAGACTGTACACAGAGCAATCTGAAAATGGTATTTTTGAAAATTAAATAAAAAATAAGAGGTATGAAAGGAATAGTTTTAGCCGGAGGCTCCGGTAAACGTTTATATCCCATTACGAAGGGAGTGAGTAAACAACTGCTACCGGTATATGACAAACCGATGATTTATTATCCTATATCGGTGTTGATGTTGGCTGGAATAAAGGAAATTCTGATTATTTCAACTCTACAAGATTTGTTCGGGTTTCAACGCCTCCTTGGCGATGGTTCAGACTTTGGTGTATCGTTTGAGTATGCCGAACAACCTTCTCCCGATGGATTAGCGCAGGCTTTTTTGATAGGCGAGGAGTTTATTGGTACCGATTCGGTATGTCTGGTATTGGGCGATAATATTTTTTACGGACAAAGCTTTAGTAAAACTTTAGCCGATGCTGTGAGCAATGTGGATCAACAAAAAGCCACGGTGTTTGGCTATTATGTGAATGATCCGGAGCGTTACGGTGTAGCTGAGTTTAATAAAGAAGGTACTGTGTTAAGCATCGAAGAGAAGCCAGAGCATCCCAAATCGAATTACGCGGTGGTAGGCCTTTATTTTTATCCGAACAAAGTAGTAGAGGTAGCCAAACGTATAAAACCATCTGCACGAGGTGAGTTGGAAATAACAACGGTCAATCAGGAATTTCTGAAGGTGAAGGAATTAAAAGTACAATTATTGGGACGTGGTTTTGCCTGGTTAGATACCGGCACACACGATTCGCTATCGGAAGCCTCCACTTTTGTGGAAGTTATTGAAAAAAGACAAGGATTAAGAATAGCCTGTCTGGAAGAAATTGCTTATCGCAAAGGTTGGATTGCTAAAGAAAAACTGATTGCACTGGCTCAACCCATGAAGAAAAATCAATACGGACAATATCTGTTGCAATTAGAGAAATAGGAGTAAATTATCCATCTCGGATTTTAATTAAATATAATGAAAGATGAATATAATAAAAACAAAGCTTGAAGGGGTCTGTATTATTGAACCTGTGGTATTTGCTGATGAGAGAGGATACTTTTTTGAGTCTTTTTCGCAAAAAGAATTTGAAGAGAAAGTATGTAAAACGGTATTTGTTCAAGATAACGAGTCTAAATCGACTTATGGTGTTTTGCGGGGGCTACATTATCAAAAACCGCCTTATGCACAATCCAAACTGGTACGCGTAGTGAAAGGGAAGGTGTTGGATGTTGCCTTAGATATTCGTAGAGGTTCACCAACATTTGGACAGCATGTAGCCGTTGAGCTAAGTGAAGAGAATAAACGACAATTCTTTGTACCCAGAGGTTTTGCCCATGGCTTTGTGGTATTGAGTGAAGATGTTATTTTTCAGTATAAATGCGATAATTTCTATGCGCCTAAAAACGAAGGAGCTTTAGCTTGGGATGATGCAGACTTGAGTATTGACTGGAAGATTCCGAGCGGAGATGTAATTTTATCGGAAAAGGATAAACATCATTCGTCATTAAAGGAAATGAAGTTAGTATTTGACTATAAAATTAATCAATATGAGTAAAATATTAGTAACAGGAGCCAATGGCCAGTTGGGCAATGAAATGCGGAAGCTTGCTCCCATCTCAAAAACGAATACATTCATTTTTACGGATATTGAGGAATTGGATATTACCAATCAAGAAGCAATTCGAATTTTGATTCAGCAAGAACAAATAGAGATAATAGTAAATTGTGCTGCTTACACCAATGTTGATAAGGCAGAGGATGATAGTGAAATGGCGAATTTGATCAACAACAAAGCAGTTGAAAATCTGGCTATAGTCTGTCAGGATGTTGGTGCGACATTGATTCATGTTTCAACCGACTATGTATTTCAAGGCACTAAAAATACACCCTGTCGGGAAGATGAACAGACTAATCCGCTTGGTGTTTATGGCCAAACAAAACTAGCAGGTGAGCAGTCTGTTCAAAACAGCGGCTGTAAGTATTTAATTTTTCGTACTGCTTGGTTGTACTCTGCCTTTGGAAGCAATTTTGTAAAAACGATGATTCGCTTGACTGACGAACGGGAAAAACTATCAGTAGTCTTTGATCAGGTAGGTACTCCGACTTATGCCGGAGATTTAGCTGCCCTTATTTTCCAAACTATTGAAACAAAGCAGTACGAAACATTGAATGGTATTTATCATTATAGCAACGAAGGGGTATGCTCCTGGTATGATTTTGCAATTGAGATAGCCGCATTGGCTGCGCACGATACATGTGATATACAGCCTTGCCATTCGGATGAATTTCCCAGCAAGGTGAAACGTCCGGCCTTTTCAGTACTCGATAAAACCAAAGTCAAAGCTGATTTTAATTGTAAGGTACCACATTGGAAAGTTTCTTTACAAAAGTGTATGAAGGAGCTGGAAGGAAGTTTCTGAGACTTCGTAATTCTGAGCTTTGGATTGTAATTTAGTTTTTTACAATAATATAATAATTTAATCAATAAGACATGGACTTTAAACGTCATATATTAATTACAGGAGGTGCCGGATTTATCGGTTCCCATGTGGTTCGCTTGTTTGTAAATAAATATCCCGAATACAAGATCATTAATTTGGATAAGTTGACTTATGCCGGTAATTTAGCTAATTTGAAGGATGTAGAAGATAATGCAAATTATACTTTTATAAAAGGAGATATTTGTGATTTTGATCAGATGCTGGCACTTTTTAATCAATACCAGATCGATGGAGTGATTCATTTGGCAGCCGAAAGTCATGTGGATCGAAGTATTAAAGATCCGTTTACCTTTGCGCAGACCAATGTAATGGGCACACTATCGCTTTTACAGGCTGCCAAACAGTCGTGGAAAGATGCTTATGATGGAAAACTTTTTTATCATATTTCTACTGATGAGGTATACGGAGCTTTAGAAATGGATAGTGAGCTGTTTACTGAAACGACTAATTACAATCCTCATAGTCCATATTCGGCCAGTAAAGCATCTAGTGATCATTTTGTACGTGCATTTCATGATACCTATGGTATGCCTGTTATTGTAACCAATTGCAGTAATAATTATGGCCCTTATCAGTTTCCGGAAAAACTTATTCCTCTATTTATAAATAATATACGACATGGAAAATCGTTACCGGTTTATGGAAAAGGCGAAAATGTACGGGATTGGTTGTATGTGGTCGATCATGCTCGAGCTATTGATCTTATTTTTCATACAGGAAAAACTGCAGAAACTTATAATATCGGTGGTTTCAATGAATGGACCAATATAGATATTATTCGCGTATTGATTAAAACCTTAGATCGTTTGTTAGGTCATGCTGAGGGAAGTAGCGATCATTTGATTACTTATGTAACCGACAGAGCCGGTCATGATTTGCGTTATGCGATAGACTCCACTAAATTAAAAACAGAGTTAGGATGGGAACCAAGTTTACAATTTGAAGAGGGTATTGAAAAAACAGTCCGTTGGTATCTTGATAATCAGGAATGGATGGATGAAATAATCTTAGGAAAATATTAGAATATTATTCAGAACAATATAAGAATCTAAATTGATTCGCTTAGTTGAATTATGAATATAGTTTTACTCACAAGAATGTTTAATGACTAAAATGTCTATACATTAAACCCAATATACATATGGATAATAATCTATGTAAAAATGGTATACAAGCTAGTTCAGATACAAGTTATATTCGAATTAGGAACTTTATGTGGCCATTTTTAAATAAAACAATATTTAGGCTTTTCCCAACATGGCTAAGATTCCCAAGAATTATGCTTCTAAGAATATTTGGAGCCAAACTTGCAAAAACAGTCATTATCAGTAGAACAACCACAATTTATCATCCATGGAATTTAGAGATGGATCATTTATCAATTATAGGTAGTAACTCTAATATTTATTGTGATGATAAAATTAAAATTGGTAAACAATGTCGCATTGGTAGCAATGTGAATATTGCAACTCAGGATCATAGCGACAAAACTTTTATCCAAACTAAAGGCATCACAGTCATAGGTAACGGTTGTTGGATTTCTGCAGGTTGTAGTATCAGACAGGGAGTGAATCTGGGTCAATATACCATGGTAGGTGCTCAATCCTTAGTCGTGTCTGATACAGAGCCTTTTATGACTGTTTCTGGGAGTCCTGCCAAGGAGATAAATAAAGCAATTATAAATTACTGTTAACGCTGACTATGATGCTATCCTTATAGCAATATTGTTTAAAAATAAGAGTTCCATACTTTTCTCACAATTGAAGTCCTCGCATTCTCAGCAATTCACATTTCTTATGCCCTATGAACCCGAATACATAATACTAACACCTGTATTTAGATAAATGTCCATGAGGCATAAAGTCAGTATTTATCTACAATAAGAATGTATCTGTCTTATTATCAATCGAATCTAATCATTAATTGATTAAGTGTCGTTGATTGATCCTATCGAAATTGTTGGATAGTACCTTTGTTTTCCTATCACAAAATTAAAATAATAAACATATGATAAATAAAAGAGAATTATGGTTATCTCTATTAATGACTTTTGTCCAAATAATAATCACAATTTTAATATTTATATTCACAGAAAGTTTTTTTACAGAAGAGGTCTTTAGTTTTAATGAAAAAGTAATTCTGCTAAGCCAAATAGCAGTAATATGGGGTGCATTTATATACAAACTGCGTTTAGGTATTATTTTTAGAGCAAGTTCGGTATTTAGCATGTTGCGTGGGTATGCAGCAACAGTATTTTTTGGCTCTTTATTTTTACTTCTTGAATTAGAATTTGTTCCCTATTTACGGAATATAAATCATTCATTTCAATACTTATCAATATTTTTCACTGCTGATCTCTTGCTCTTAATATGCTTTAAGTTTATTTTATATTACTCAATGTGCTACCTCAGAAAAAGAGGATACAATACAAGAAATGTAATTATAGTTGGCGATGAAAGTTCACATTCTTTTATCAAGTCATTTATAAAAGCTGAAGATTGGGGCTATAGCTTATTAGCTATTATATCACCTGATGAAATATTCAAAGAAACTTATAAAAAGGCTCATATAATAAAGAATCAAGATACACTCAAACGCTATATAACACTTTACCCTGTCGATGATGTTTTTTATTGCCTCCCTTTGAGTGATAAACGGTATAATTTGGAACAAATGATCTCTGAGTTAAACGAAATAGGAGTCAGACTGCATATTATGCAGCATTTTTTTAAACAAAAAATGAATTTTGATTATACGATTAATCCGATATTCGATCATAATTTTATAACTCACCAAACCACTTCTGAGAATTATATTGGTTTGAAGATAAAGGGGATTCTGGATATTTTACTGAGTACAGCTGTACTGTTTATATCTTCACCTGTAATTTTCTTATTAGCAGTTTCAATTAAACTTCAGGATGGAGGATCAATATTTTTCAAACAAGAACGGATAGGACAAAATGGTCGCAGATTTTACTGTTATAAATTTCGTACTATGGTGAGTAATGCAGAAGAACTTAAGGAAAAACTATTAGAAAAAAATGAAGCCGACGGGCCTGTTTTTAAAATTGTAAATGATCCAAGAATAACAAAATTAGGACATATACTCCGCAAAACATCTTTGGATGAATTGCCTCAGTTTCTGAATGTTATCAAAGGTGACATGTCCATTGTAGGACCACGTCCGCCACTCCTTAAAGAAGTGCAACAATATAAACGACATCAATTACGTCGCCTCAGTATGAAGCCTGGCATTACTTGTATATGGCAGGTTTGGGGACGTCATAAGGTAACATTTAATGAATGGATGGATATGGATTTGGAATATATTGATAATTGGTCACTCCTTCTGGATATTAAAATAATGATTGCGACTGCAGGTGTGATTTTTAAACCAAATGGACAATAAATTAACCCGAAATTAATTTGCGAATAACTCCTAATTAATTTCGAAAATATGAAACACAGACAATTATGCTGAATTCTATCGTGTCATTTATAAGAATGTTTATTTTCACCCCAATTATGTTATTAGCGGCAGTTATGGGTATCATAATGTGCATTATCATAGATACAATATCTTTTGTATATAAACATATTAAAACGAAGATGCACGAATTAAACTAACGTTAAATCAATAAGAATACAATTTTAATCAAAAGAATATTATGTATAAATATCTTTCTCTTACTGGTAATTTACAGGAAATGATGATAATGTTGAAGTCTTTGCCTGCATTTACACTAATTTTTGATAGAAAAAGCAATTTGGTTGATATTAACGAACCTGCTCTGAAATTATTAAAATTGAGAAGTATTGAAGATTTCAATAATAGAAAGGGTGAAATGTTTCCTAAATCTGATTATATTAAAACTATTATTCAAGATTTGAAACAGGGAAAAACAGTGCGATATGAGAAAACTCAAATAAAATACGCAGATAACAGTATAGGTGTTATAGAATTGTGTGCGTGTATGATCAATGGACAGAAGGATTTATATCTGTTCCAGTTATTTGAGATTTTTCCAGCGGTTACTTGGAATTTAGGTTCTTTTTCTTACAATCCGAAGTCTCAAAAAACCATTGAAAACATCCCTTCTCAGAGCAATGATTGGGCTCCCAATTTGGAAAGAATAGAAAACAAAGAAATGAAAGAAATCGAGGTAAGCTTGGTCGAAAATGACTCTATCCAAGAAAAAATAAGATATAGAAGATTGACAAAATTAGAAACGTTGGTCAACGAACTCGTTGTACGTGATATGTCAATCTCTCAAATTGCAAATCTAACTAATAAAACTAATCTTGGTATTCGTACAATAATGCGTCGAATAGAAGAAAAACAAAAAAATATCAAAAAGATATAATCACAAAGTTTTTTCTATTTTTTGTATAGATAATAATGAATTTGATTTGTACGAAATAGAAAGTAATATCAACTTATTTTGATTAAATATAATTATTTGATAACATAAAAAAGCCTTGAAAAAATAGGGCTTTAATGATTATTTCTGTTAAAAACAATCGCTGCTAATTATTAAATAAAAAAATGTAGCTTATGTTATATTCGCATTTTAAATGTGTTGAGGTACAAATAGTGTATAATGTCATTGAAACATTGTCATTTTACGCATATTGTGATCTTGAACTTTATACCATAGTTATTTAAAAAATACACCTGTGATAATATAGTTTTGGGACTTTCAAAATACTCTCTTAAATATAATATCTAGCTTCTTCTGATTTCGTTTAGTTTCTGCATGAAGATCTTGTCTGCGCGAGTGGTAAGTATATCGTATCTTGTTTGCATGTTTATCAGCATCTCGGCTTCCAATCCTAAAGTTGCTTCAACTCGCAATGCAAATTCCACGTTTACAGGGCGCTTTAGATTCAATATCCCATTTAAAACGAAGTAGGAAACGCCCATTTGTGTTGAAAGTTTACGTTTCGAGATATTTAGAAATTCAATTTCATCTTTTAAAACTTCTCCCGGGTGTGTGGGCGAAAAGGGTATTATGTTATTGGCAAAAGTTTTCATATTTGTAACTATTGTATCAGATTATACCTTGCTTTAATATCATTCCATTCTGTCGATAATCAAGTTAACTATTTAGCTTCAAAATTCAATTCAAAGCTTTTGATTAGCTGCTTCAAAACTTCTTCTGCATATATTGAATTCAGTCCCATTTCTTTAAATATGGCTTTGTCTGGCAATTCTTCAGCAATGCCATCAACAAAGGTTTGTAAGTGAGCTTTCATACTTTCCGGAAGTTTAAATACATCGTTTCCAGTAAGCATGACCGCCAGCCTAAATACATCGCCTTTGTGTTTGCGTAGCTGTTTAGCATCTTCTTTACTACCATTGACGATACGTTCCGCAATTTCAAGGTATGCTTTTGCTTTTAGACATATCAACGCTTCGATATTGGCAAGGTGTAATCCATCTTCAAGCACACTATGTTCCAACATATAGTGATAATAGTCATCGTTCATTAATATGGCTGAAAGACTGGTTAAATCATCATCTACGGGAATGGGAGTAAGGTATGATTGTTCGTCAAAGTCCAATAAGTCTGGATTTCTGGCAAACAGTTCTATTTGAAAAGGAAATTCAGTATTTCCTGGCTTCATAAAACGATAATATTTACGTTCATCCTCGTTTTTTTCCTTACGTTCATAATTTCCATCTACAACAAGCTGCCAAAACTGTTTTACGAATTCTGTGTTCAAAGCTTCTACTATCAAAATAATATCAATGTCTTTCGTTGCACGAGGAATAAAGCCAGCTTCATCTAAAATCAAATCACAAGCAGTACCTCCTATAATTACATAGTTATCGGGGTATGCCTCAAAGTATTTCTTGAATATATCCAATCCTCTTACCATTCCACATTGTCAATTAATTGTTCTAAAGCATTTTCTATACGCTCATTTTTATTGTCTCTAAAGCACAGATACAGTGACAAACAGTCGATAAATTCAGTATGGCTTAGTTTTGCAGGATCATACTTCCATTCTTCTATGCGAATTTCACCCTCTTTTTGACCAATTTTATCTGGATTTTGAACTTTAAGTAGTTGGATGTACCTTGGTTTTGCAGCATAAGATTCCATTGCTGTTGGGTTCAAATCGGAATAATTGGAAAGTGCATTGATATTTGATTTTCGCAAATTCTGATCCTTCAGGATTTCTGTGTAATATGTGATTTTTTTGATTGGATTAATCATCAAAGGTTCTACATTAGTCCAGAGTTCTTTTTTAGTGAAACTGAAGTGTAGAAATTTATCTTTTGTACCTTGTAATTCACAAAGGTTGTTGATTAACAAATATTTAACAGCCCGAGTAATGGTTGTTGCATTGTATTCAAGTTTTTCAGCAATCGTTTTAAGATTCTGACCTTCCAACGACTCTACTTGCAGATGAAATAATAATAAAAGTTGAGCTGCCGGTTGAATTACTTCTTGTTTCACTATTTGGGTTACACCAAATTCTTTTAAATCAATAAGTAAACTGGGCATATACATTTGCTTGCCAGGAATAACAAAAGGAACTTTTTTCTCAATCAACCTCAAACGGTTATAGGCTTCAATTGGTTTTAAAACTGCTATAGCTTTAAGTTGAATTGTTGTCTGAATGATGTCAAGTTGCTTTCTTAGTCTATCCGCTGTAATATCTTCTTTCACTTCAACCAAAAGTAATTCAGAACCAAATAATTCGGTAGTGAATAAATTATAGTTACCTATCACAAAATAAGGCAAACCTTTCATTTTTTCATCTTTCAATGGCTTTATCACCACGTTTACACCCAAAGTGCTATCGAAGTAATTTTTAAGTTCTTTCATTTAATATTCTAGTAATTAGTATAATATCATTATTTATGCATAATTGCATTAGTGATGATATTGTGCAAATATAATGCAATTATATTGATATACAATACTATATTATAAAATAAATTTTCTGTCAGTACTAAAACCTAATTCCTCTCCATACTTCACATATCCTAATTGATTGGTGAGTAATTGAGTTTTCCCTATCTCAAAATCAGTCGTATTACCATGTGTATGACCGTAAATCCAATAATCAGGGGCAGTAGACTCAATTAAATCGAATAATTCTACAGCAAATGCTTCGTTTATGATACTGTCTTTATATTTTTCAGGGTAGTTTTTATAAGTGGGCACATGGTGGGTAACTACTACATTTTTAGTTGAAGTTTCCAATGTCAATTCTTCTTTTAGAAATGCTAAACTATCGGCGTGTAATTGGTTATACTGCGCTATTGAAAGAGGATAGCCACGGTATTTGATGACATAAAAATCATTCATAGCTCTTTGAATTTGATATTCCATGGCTGGACTAATTTTGCTCCATAATGTTGAAAAAATAAACTTTACATCATCATGCATTACCGAAGTGTTATTCACCAGAAATACATTGCTTAGTATTCTCTCATTCACTACGCCACATTTTGTTGCAATATTGAAGTGATAATATTCGTGGTTGCCTGGTACCCAATAGGTAGCTGAAAAACTATCGGAAAGAAAACTAAAGAAGTCTTTATGCTGCTCCAATAGTTTAAATGGAACTATATCTCCAGCCAACAACAAAATATCGCCCAATACTTGTAGTGGGTTTGCATTTAGAAAAACCTTATTTTCTTTAAATTCCAAATGTAAGTCGGAAGCGTATTGGATAATCATTTTCGTAGACTGTTTCATGAATGGGATAGTTATCCAAGCCTTTTGTATATGACTTTACTTTTATTGTTTAGTTCTACTAGTTCTTCTCTACTCATTTCAATATGTAAACCTTCTGCATACCAAATTCCGTCCTTGAAAACAATATTTGCAGTATGTGTAAATGATTATTTAGATCAAAAATAATTACTGTTAATTGTCAATCACTTCCCAATACAGAATTTCCCGAAGATATTACCGAGAATTTCGTCGTTGGATATTTGTCCTGTAATTTCGCCCAGAAAATGCATACATTCTCTGATGTCCTGAGAAAGAAAATCGCCAGAGATGCCGGCATCCAATCCATCAATAACACGGCAAATGGCAGAATGGGCATGATTTAATGCTTCGTAGTGGCGCACATTGCTTACTACCACGTCGCCGGGATGAATATCGGGCAACTGCGCAGCTTTAGTAAGGGCTTTTTGAAGCTTGTCGGTGTTAATCCGTTCGCGAGCCGATATATAAATCCGTTCACCTTCAAACTGCTCAAACAGTTGCGACAATACATCGCGTTCGTCATCCGCAATTTTGTCTATTTTATTGAAAACAAGGATTACTTTCTTTCCTGCCGAACGTTTAGCAATTCGGTCGGTCAGCCACTCCATATGCTCACTCAGTTGGGTGCAGTCCAGTATCCACAGTACTATCGAAGCTTGTTCAATTTTCTGGTAGGTACGCTCTATACCCATATTCTCAATCTTATCTTTGGTGTCGCGTATACCGGCCGTGTCGATAAACCGGAACGTTATACCATCAATATTGATAGAGTCTTCAATGACGTCGCGGGTGGTACCGTGTATGTCCGAAACGATGGCTTTATCCTCGTTCAGTAAAACATTCAGCAATGTTGATTTACCCACATTGGTTTCGCCTACCAGCGCCACGGGTATACCGTTCTTTAGCGCATTGCCCAAACTGAAAGAATCGGAAAGTTTAAGGATAAGTCTTTCAATAGTTGTAGCCAGCGATTTTAGTTGTGTTCTGTCAGCAAACTCCACATCTTCCTCGTTGAAGTCCAGTTCCAGTTCCACCAGCGAAACAAAGTTGAGAAGCTGAGTTCGGAGTTTCAACAATTCACTCGAAAAACCTCCACGCATTTGGTTTAATGCCATTCTGTGCGAAGCTGCAGAATTAGCCGCAATCAGATCGGCAACAGCCTCGGCTTGAGACAGATCCATTTTGCCGTTTAAAAATGCCCGTTGGGTAAACTCTCCCGGCTGTGCCAATACACAGTGTTGGTTGATCAGTAACTGTAGAATCTGTTGCTGTACAAAAACAGATCCGTGGCAGGAGATTTCCACCACATCTTCTCCGGTAAACGAATGCGGAGCGCGGAAAACACTTACCAGTACTTCGTCTACAATTTCATTTTTTCCGTTTACAATGTTCCCGAAACTTACTGTATTGGCTTCCTGTTCCAGGAATACAAAGTTTTTCTTTCGGGGAATGAAAATAGGATTGAAATTTTTAAATGCATCTTTTCCCGATACACGTATTACCGCAATTCCTCCGGTGCCCGGAGCTGTGGATATAGCTGTTATGGTAGACATAGCGTGTTTTTTAGTTCTGCTGTTTTTTTCAGGATAAATAGGTAGTGCATTTACCCGTAGTACATTTATAAGATATAGTAGTTTTCATATTGGGGCTTTACCCAAAACCCCACTTCATTTTTTGTTTTAATGAAACAACCGCCCCTATATCCCCTAAAGGGGACTAAAAGAGTAAGTTACCAGACGATACTAATCCAAGTCCCCTTTAGGGGATATAGGGGCAGTTTAAAAAGTTTAATTCATTGGTTCAGCTCACATATAAGATTAATCTATCATATGAACCAGCGCTTATATTTAAATCCGCTCAAGAACCGTTGTTACTAATTTTTCAATATAGGGTTTATAGTCAGTATTAGCGGCTTCTACTCTGCGATTGGCAATGATACAGCATACCGTCATAGCTTTGTGTCCCATGAGTTTGGCCAGTCCGGCAATGGCAGAACCCTCCATTTCGTAATTGGTTATTTTATAGTTGCCGTAGCGGAATCGTTCTATTTTGTCATTTAAATGCATATCGGCCAGATCAATGCGCAACACTCTTCCTTGTGGTCCGTAAAATCCGTTCGCCGAAATGGTTACACCACGCAGCATGTCGTTTTTACCAATGCGCTGTATCAGTTCTTCATCGGCATCCACCACATAAGGAGCAGCCAACTGAGGATTCCAGTCCAATTGCTCTTTGAGCGTTTTTTCAAATGCCAGGTCGCTGACACAGTCTCTGCCGGCATAAAAGTTCAGCATGCCATCAAAACCAATGGATTTCTCCGAAATCAGGAAACTTCCCAACGGAATTTCGGGTTGCATGCCTCCCGAAGTACCTATTCTGATAATGGTTAGCTGCCGAAAGTCTTTCTTTTCGGTTCGGTTTTCGAGGTCGATATTGGACAATGCATCCAATTCATTCATTACAATGTCAATATTATCCGTACCTATTCCTGTCGATATCACCGATATACGCTTGCCTTTGTAGGTACCTGTTATGGTGTTGAATTCACGACTCGATACCGAGCATTCCTGCGTGTCAAAGTACTCGGCCACTAAAGCTACTCTGCCGGGATCACCCACTAAAATAACGTTATCGGCAAGTTGTTCCGGTTTTAAATGTAAGTGGAATATGCTTCCATCGCTGTTTAAAATCAATTCGGATGGTGGAAAATGTTTCATACGATAATAATTGTTTTTAAAGGTCGTATGGAACTCGCATGTCAGATTTTCATACTATTTGGTGAATGTCTGTATTCATGCTCGTTTCATAAATTCAACGAGTTATAATTTCTGTTTGAAATTTCGAATAAAAATACAAATATACTTGATTTTAAATTTATAATCTTATATCTGAACGCTATTCTCTTTTATTTAATTTCATCAATGCATTTCTTCACAAAGTCAAACCTGTCATAATCCGGATGTACCTGAACATCATTCCAAAATATCAAATCGATATCAATCGGTATGATTCCGGACTCTTTACTTTGCGGATTTCGTCCCAGTTCAGTTTCTATACTTTTAAACATGTAGATGGTTTCTTCCTTGGTTTCGGCCGACAAAAGTTTTACAGCTTTATTGCAAAAATCCGATACGTAATGACTACCAAAGGGTTTAGATATAATGCAGGCACTTTCTTTTTCAATATCAAACTCCAGCGACAGCTTCTCTTTTGCCAGTTCGATATTGACTTCAGCATTCACGTTACTACCTAACATAATTATTGCTGTATTCATAGAGTCCTAAATTAAAATTTGTTGCTATTCAAATTCCAGTCAAAGTTAAACAAAAAAGCCGAAGTTTGTTGCTTCGGCTTTATTTTTGAATGTATTTTTTTATTAATCACGATAATCTTTCAATTGTTCTTGCAGACGCTTGCGTGCAAGGAAAATTCGGCTTTTTACTGTGCCTATCGGTAAATTCATGTGTTGTGCAATCTCCTCGTATTTAAATCCCTGGATATGCATTGAAAAAGGAATACGATATTCGTCTGAAAATGCAGCAATGCTGTTTGAGATTTCTCCAATGGCGTAAGATCCTTCAGGACTGTCGAATCCCGAATTTTGCGGTAAATTTAAATGATGCAAATCTTCCGTTTTATCAACCACAGTTTGATTGCGTACAATCTTTCTATAGTTGTTTATGAAGATATTCTTCATAATGGTCAATACCCAACCTTTAAAATTGACATTATCAGTAAACTTTTCTTGGTTGTCTAAAACCTTTAGTGTTGTGTCCTGCAATAAATCTTCGGCATCGTCGCGATTCAAAGTTAGCGAAAATGCGAAATTACGCATGTTGCTTTGTAACGCTACTAATTCATTTTCAAATTCAACGTTTTTCATAATGTTGTAGTTTTTTTGTGTGAATAGATAAAACTTAGCAACGAAAACTTTACTAAGTCGGTGATAATTCATCTAAACAAATTTTTTCTTGAAAAAACTTTCTGAAAACAGAAATAAATGATTGATTGTCAGTTGTCTATACTGAATAATGTTAAGTAAAGAGCTCTTTCGAAATCAATTGTTGTAGATTTACGATACAAATATATAAATAATATTTTGATATAAGTACACTTTTGAATGAAAATCTTTAACGGGATATGAGAAAAATAGATTATTTATAAAATTGAAACGATTACAAATAAAATTTTGCACAATTCAATGCTGATAATCAGTATCCTTTAGAAAAAATAATAAGATTTTGTTATTGAAAAGTTTTTAGTGTGTGGTAGCGTACTGCATATACATCTTAATAAACCAGCGCATACGTGCTCAGAGAATGTGTTTTTCGGCGCAATACGACGAACGAACCAAAGGAGCACTTTCTACAATTCTGAATCCTTTTTGTAGTCCTGTGATTTTGTATTCTTCAAATTTAGCGGGAGTAATATATTCGCTTACCGGAATATTCTTACGTGATGGTTGCATGTATTGACCTATTGTCAGAATTGAGCAACCTGTTGCTAGAGCATCATCCATAAGTGTCAGAACTTCTTCTTCAGTTTCTCCCAATCCAACCATAATTCCTGTTTTGGCAATAATACCTTGCGAGTGAATGTAAGAAAGCACCTTCAAACTGATATCATATTTTGCTTTAGTACGTATAGAGGGCGTAAGTCTTCTGACGGTTTCCAGGTTGTGCGATATAATATCGGGTTTCTGAGCTATTACTATATTAAGCAGCTCTGTTTTTCCATCGAAATCGGGAATCAATACTTCCAACGTAGTATCAGGATTTGTTTTTCTGATAGCTTTAATGGTTTCAGCCCAATGATAAGCACCTCCGTCGGGTAAATCATCCCGGTCGACCGATGTAACAACTGCGTGTTTCAGGTTCATTAATTGAATCGATTCGGCAATTTTAGCCGGCTCAGTCGGGTCGAGTGGGAGAGGGCGACCTGTAAGTGTGTTGCAGAACTTGCACGAGCGTGTACAGATTTCACCCGAGATCATAAATGTTGCTGTGCCTTTATTCCAGCACTCGCTCATATTAGGACATCTGCCGCTTGAGCAAATTGTATGAAGTCCGTGTTCTTTTACTATGTTGTTTACATGAACAAACTGTAAACCGCTTTGTAATTTAGTTTTTAACCATTCAGGTTTGCGTATATATGTCATATAGATTTTTTTTGATTGATAGAACAAAGGTACAAAATTATTCTACAGATTTCTTTGTCGGGTTTATGTAACATAGTCAGTCCGCTGAATTTATATTTGTATTAAAATACATTTACTGAAACCGTCTGGTGCTGGTTTGAATAAAATTGTCGGATAGTTTCTTCAATTCGTATTTATTTTTTTTAATTTTATCACAAGTTGTAATAAAAAGTTTACTGTAATTCATTTTTCTTTCAGATTATTATTTTATTATTATTTTTATGTTTGTCAATGACTTATGTGGGTGTACGCCTCTATTATATTAGTTATTTGACTCAATATTTGTCGAAAAGTGCTTGTTGTACAGGGAAATCAGATGCTGTATTTAATATTTTTTTATTTACTTTGCATTTGAATTTTTGAACCAAGTCATGTTTTTTAAATACGTAACGCTCTTTTTAGGAATAAGTTATTTTGCATTTGCCGCCGTGCTATTGCTGAAAAAATCTCCTATTAAAAAAGCTAATAATGTGCTTTGTTTTTTATTCGTACTGATGGCTGCGTATAGTATTGAACTTTCGTTCTATTATACTGCCCTATTGAATAAGAACTACTTTCATTTGGTTCATTATGTACCTTTCGACTTGATTTTGCTACTGATGTTTGGGCCGGTTCTGTATTTATACGTAAAAACACTGCTTGGCCAGCCGATAAAACTCACCCCAATAAACATATTAGTTCAGATTTTACCATTCATTCCGGCTGTAGCATTTATTGTTTATTTTTTGTCTCAAAACACATCAACCCGTTTGAATCTTTTGGTGGTTAATTTTAAACAAGGTCTGTGGCATACAAATCTCTTGAACGTTCTGGTTTTTATACAGCTAATCGTTTATCTTTTTTGCTGTTATTTGGCGGTGAAAAAACAGTTTAAAATTTCGCCGAAAATTTCAATCAATAATTTCCAGATGAGTATTTCCTGGTTGAGATTCTATATTGTTATCAACCTATCGTTTATGTTGTTGGCTGCACCTTTAAGCTTTTATTTAGGGAATGAAAAGGTGAACTTAATAATTGCTCAGCTTGCCATGCTTGTGCAGTTCGCTTATTTATTTGTAAAATCTATGTGGCATTCTGAAATGTTTTCAACTGAATCGACGAGTGAAATAAAGAAATCAGAAGCAGTTCTTAAGATATCTGATGACTTGGTTGAAGATTATTTCAGGATATTAATGACTCATTTCGAAACACAAAAGCCATTTCTTAAAGAAGAATGTAGTATTCATTCTGTTTCAATGAATACGGGGATTCCCGTTCATCATTTATCAAATATTCTTAATAATCATTTTCAGAAAAACTTTCCGGACTTTATAAATGAATATAGAATTAAAGAGGCTCAGAAATTACTCACTACAACTCAATGTGAAAAAATGACCCTGGAAGCAATAGGATACGAATGTGGATTTGGTTCCCGAAGTAGTTTCAATAAGGCTTTTAAAAAACATACCGGGTTTACTCCATCTCAATTTCGTCAACAGAACTGATGCTGCTTCATTATATTTAACTGTATCTTGTTTTCTTTTAACTAAGCAGGCGGTTTCTATTTATGTTCGTGTATATGTCTGCTTGTGAATTACTTATCATTATGTTGTGCCTGATTACATTTCAGAATTTGTATCACTTTATAAAATGACACACTTAAGTGTATGCTTTAATCTACTTTTGTATCATAATTTTTTTTAGTGTTCTATAGAAATTTAGTGGTTTTTATAGTTATAAAGTGAATGTTTTTTTGATTTGTTCTCTTAGATGAAACTTTGTTCCCGAAAAACTATTCGTAGAAAGATTTAGTAGTCTAGTAAAAGATAAATTCAAAATATTACGTCTGTTTACCTTACCTATGGGATTTAAAACCCGATGCTTGTGTTCAGCTTGCATCGGGTTGTTTGTTTTCTTAATGTTTTTGTAGTAATAATTCTCTTAATTCCATTTTTGGTTTTAATTCCATAAACCGTTTCCAGTAGCTTCTATGGAGGCTACAGGAAACGGTTTATTTTGCTTTCTTCATTGTAATTTATCCAAATAACTTCATAATGAATAATTTTATAGTTAAAAACAAGTTAACTGTCTAAATTGTTGTCGTATTTTTTAAAGAATTAGAAAAAATATTGTAATTTTACAAGCAATTTTGGTTGTAGTATTAATTCTTACAAGTCATTCATTTACTTGTGTAAATTGACGCTACAGGATGGTATTTCAATACAAACA
Source organism: Paludibacter propionicigenes WB4 (assembly GCF_000183135.1). Lineage (NCBI taxonomy): Bacteria > Pseudomonadati > Bacteroidota > Bacteroidia > Bacteroidales > Paludibacteraceae > Paludibacter > Paludibacter propionicigenes. Next base: position 514,954 of record NC_014734.1, read on the forward strand.
CACATTTTTCATATAAAAATAACTTATGAAACATTTTTTGGGGATAATATTATTGATTTTGCTTCAAATAAACAATAACGGTTCGTTTGCAACTAATACCAAAAATTCTAAGGTCGAAATATCAAATTCAGAAAGCTTTAATGTTGAAAATGCTTTATTTCAACTGGCCGAAGATACTGTCACAAAGAATTTTGTAAAGGCAGCTCCCAGCATAATGATTACTTGTGTTAATACAAGCGTAACTTTAACCAATACTGCAATCCCCGGGAACAGCTGTTCAAACCTGGCTAATTATGTTTGGGATTTTGGGGATGGTTTTACAGTGGTTTCTACGCAGTTAACTTCTCCTCAAAGTAAAACTCATACATATTCTACTCCGGGACTATATCATGTCACACTTAAAGCTACGAATGGTTGTGGAACATTGACTAATTCAATCGATATTTGTGTTGAACCACCTCCTGTACCAACATTCAATTTAGATGTTACACAAGGTTGTGCTCCTCTGACGGTTAATGCAACTAATACTACCAATACTACGGCTATCTGTTCAACTCCTAATTATAGCTGGGATGTTACTTATATGCCAGGGAACTGTGGAACTACTGCTGCTTATACATATCTTGGAGGTTCTGGCTCTTCATCGGCAAGTCCCACTTTTCAATTCACGAATCCAGGGATCTATACAATCAAATTGGCGGTAACTAATTTTTGCGGAACTTATTATAACACGCAAACAGTAGAGGTTAAGCAGCCTCCTATTGTATCTATCAACAATATTCCTGATTTTTGTGAAACGGCTACGCTTAATCCAACAGCGAATGTTACCAGTTGTTCTCCATTGAATGCTTTGACATACGCCTGGAGTTTTCCGGGTGGGTCTCCTTCTTTTTCTACCAACGCAAATCCAACTAATATCACATATTCTTCACCGGGTACTTATACAGTTTTATTGAATGTTACCAATGAATGTGGAGTTTCAGTAACAGACTCAAAGACTTTTACTGTTAAGAATGCACCCAAAGTAACAAATTCTCCTTTAAGCCAAACGGTTTGCTCTGGATTTCTTACGTCGCAGGTGAATTTAACGGCAGATATTCCCGGCACTACTTTTTCATGGACTGCTACTGCATCTCCGGGTGTATCGGGTTTTATCCCATCGGGTACAACTAATACGCTACCACCACAAACCCTTTCGACAACGGGTACTACTGCAGGAACTGTAACTTATGCCATAACTCCATTTTTCAATGGATGCACAGGTCCGACAGTAAATTATGTTGTGACTGTTAATCCTGCTCCTGTGTTTACATTACAGCCTTTGCCCAGCACTGTTTGTCTAAACGGTATTCCAACGAATCTGTCTGTGGCTATTTCTCCGATTGCTGATACTCCGATTTATCAATGGTATGCTTCAGGAGTAGCTATTCCGGGTGCTACAAACCCAGTGTACACCCCTTCTACAAGTGCTGTTGGAACTACAAGTTATTACTGTATTGTCAGTTTTTCTTCGGGAGCATGTGCCGATATTCAGTCTAATACGGTGAATGTTACTGTAGCTCCTCCTCCAAGTATAAGTACACAGCCTACTGCATCGCAAAATATATGCGTAGGTGGAAGCAGCTCTGTATTGAGTGTAAGTTATTCGGGAGGAGCAGGCACACCTACTTATCAATGGTATTCTAATACTTCCAACTCTAATGTTGGTGGTTCAGCAATATCAGGTGCAACCGGCTCATCGTACTCTCCACCAACTTTTACGGTACCCGGAAATTACTATTATTATGCAGTAGTTACGTTATCAGGCAATAATTGCGGTTCGGCCACCAGTGATCCTGCTCGGGTTACTGTTGTTGCAGATCCGGTTATTACTTCTCAACCAATTTCAACTCAAACAGTCTGTCAGGGTAGTGTCCCTACTACCATCGGAGTTACAGCTACCGGAGGAACCGGAAGTTTCAATTATCAATGGTATCAGAATTCTACAAACAGTAACGTTGGAGGTACTTTGATATCTGGTGCAACCAATAGTACTTTTACCCCACCAACTACTGTCACGGGAACTAACTATTATTATTGTGAAGTATCTCAGTCCGGATTAAATTGTAGTGTGACCAGTACTACGTCTGAAGTTGTCGTAAATCTTCAACCAAGTGTTGTAACTCAGCCTGTATCCAGTACGATTTGTGTTGGAGGAACGCCAGCAGGCCTTACCGTATCAACAGTTAATGGAGTTGGTACTCCAACCTATCAGTGGTATCGCAATGCCCTAAATAACACCACATCGGGTACGCCTATTGGAGGAGCTGTAAGTGCTAATTATAATCCTTCCGGAGCAGTTGTTGGAACTACCTATTATTATTGTGTAATTTCATACCCATCGGGAGGATGTAATTTAGTGACATCAAATACGGCAACGGTAACGGTTAATTCATTACCAACAATAAGTTCTCACCCTACTGCGCTACAGGATATTTGTGTGGGTGGTACTATTGGTGCTCCTTTGAGTGTTGGATATACCGGTGGTGCAGGTACAGCTACTTATCAGTGGTTTTTGAATACGTCAAATTCAAATGTCGGCGGTACTTCAATTGCAGGAGCTACCGGGTCAACATATACACCTCCAGCTTTTACGGTAGTTGGAAGCTATTACTATTATGTAGAAGTAACGTTGTCGGGAAGTAATTGTGGATCGGCAACGAGTAATCCTGCTCAAATAAATGTAGTAGCTGACCCGACAGTTACTTCTCAGCCATTGTTGACGCAGACTGTGTGTCAAACATCAATCCCTACTTCCATTAGCGTAACTGCTGCTGGTGGGGTAGGCATATTTATCTATCAATGGTATCAAAATACAACTAACAGTAATAGTGGCGGAACTCCAATTGCCGGAGCTACCGGAAGTACTTTTGCTCCTTCAACTGCGGCAACCGGTACGACTTATTATTACTGTTTAATTTCGCAGACAGGATTAAATTGTGATGTAACTAGTAATACTTCTGAGGTTATTGTAAATCCGGCTCCAACTTTTTCTACTCAGCCGCTTCCTCAATCAGTTTGTATAGGCGGTACACTTAGTCCTTTGTCTGTATCGACAACAGGTGGAGTAGGAGCCCCGACTTATCAATGGTATAGCAATACTGTTAATAGTACTTCCGGCGGTACATCAATACCGACTGCAACCAATGCAACCTATACACCTTCAAGTGCGGTTGTAGGTACAACGTATTATTATTGTATAGCTTCGTTTGCTATGGGTGGTTGTAATACTATAATTTCTAATACTGCAGAAATTATTGTTGCTTCTCCACTATCCATAAATGTGCATCCAACTCCATTGCAAGATATATGTGTTGGTGGTACTATCGGTACTCCTTTGAGCGTTGGTTATACCGGTGGCGCAGGAACTCCGTCTTATCAGTGGTATTCAAATACGGTTAATTCAACAATTGGTGGTGTGGCCATTGCGGGTGCCACTTCGTCAACCTACCTTCCTCCTGTATTGAGTTCGGTAGGCCATTATTACTATTACGCTATTGTTACTTTGTCGGGTAGCAACTGTGGTTTTGCAACAAGTAATGTAGCAGATGTAAATGTTGTTGCAGATCCTATTGTCAGTGCTCAGCCTTTATTGACTCAAACGGTGTGTCAGGGAGCAATTCCTACAACGATGAGCGTCACTGCTACGGGAGGGTTAGGAGTATTTAGTTATCAATGGTATCAGAATACAACTAACAGTAATGCCGGTGGAACATCAATCACGGGAGCCACAAACAGTACGTATGTACCTTCAACAGCCACTGCAGGAACTAGCTATTATTATTGTTTTATTTCTCAGACCGGAGTGAATTGTGCGGTTACCAGTAATACTTCTGAAGTAATTGTAAATCCTCAACCTACATTCACTTCACAACCTGTATCCAGTACTATTTGTGTTAACGGACTGCCTTCGCAATTGTCTGTCGCGACCATTAATGGAGTTGGTGCACCAACTTATCAGTGGTATAGCAATACCGTAAACGACAATACAACGGGGACTTCGATAATTGGAGCAACCAGTATCAATTATAATCCATCCGGTGCAGCTGCAGGAACCACTTATTACTATTGTGAAGTTACTTTTGCGGCCGGTTGTAATGTCATTACGTCTAATACGGCTACAGTAACTGTAATACCATCTCCAACAATAGATGTACATCCAACTCCCGTTCAGGAAATTTGTGCCGGAGATGCTATTGGTGCTCCTCTTACGGTTAGTTATATAAACGGTGTGGGAACTCCATCTTATCAGTGGTATTCTAATACGGTTAATTCGTCGGTGGGTGGAACCGCAATAGCAGGTGCTACCAATGTTACTTATACTCCTCCGCCATTTCCTGTTTCAGGTAATTATTACTATTATGTAGAAGTTACTTTGTCGGGTAATGGTTGTGTGCCTGCTATCAGTAATGTAGCTCAGATTATAGTTGATGCTAATCCAACTCTTACACCTCAGTTAGTCCCAACTCAAACCGTTTGTATAAATACCATTCCTCAAACGCTGTCGATAACTGCTTCGGGAGGACTGGGTGCATATACTTACCAATGGTATCAGAATACAGTGAATAGCTCTACCGGTGGAATCGCAATTACCGGAGCTTTAAGTAGCACTTATGTGCCATCAACAGCAAGTCTGGGCACACTGTATTATTATTGTATTGTAAAGTCTTCTTTAGGTGCAAACTGTGATGTTACCAGCGATGTTGCTACTGTTACCGTAAATCCGGAACCAACATTTACTTCACAGCCTGTTTCAAGTGTTGTATGTGTGGGTGGTGCTCCTGCTCCTTTGTCTATAACTTATAAAGATGGTGCCGGTACTCCTTCTTATCAGTGGTATAGTAATACAATAAATAATAATACGACAGGTACACCGATTGCATTGGCAACAGGCTCTACTTATAATCCTCCTTCAGCTTTGGCAGCCACAACATATTATTATTGTGTGATAACAATGGCGCCTGGTGGTTGTACTACGCTGGTTTCTAATGTTGCGCAGGTGGTTGTAAACCCTAATCCGGTTATTACATCATTTAATACCGAAATTTGTAATGGAACTGCATTTTCAATAATTCCTCAGGATGTTACTGATGGAATTGTTCCTGCCGGAACAACTTATACATGGTCTATGCCTACGATTAGTCCTGCCGGGTCAGTATCGGGTGCTTCAGCGCAGCCGATTGGTCAGACCGGTATTAGTCAGATACTGACAAATAATACAACTGGTATCGCAACAGTAACCTATACGGTTACACCACTTTCCGGAGCTTGTCCTGGACCCGCTTTCAATGTCGTTGTCACTGTAGATCCTACAATTGTTCCAACTGTTACTGTTCAGAATATATCATGTTTTGGAATTGTTGATGGATCTCTCACTGCTTCAATTGCAGGTGGTATTCCTCCATATTCTCTTTCGTGGACAGGTCCATCAGGGTTCACCTCAAATGCATCCACGTTAACAAACCTATATGCTGGTAACTATACGCTTACTGTAACTGACTCCAAAAGTTGTCAGGTAACAAGTACATATACTATAGTTGAACCTGCAGATATCAAAATTACTACCGACATCCAGACTGATGTGACTTTTTTTGGAGCAGATAATGCCGTAATTCATATTACCGTCACAGGAGGAACTCCTCCCTATAATTATGCCTGGACCAAGGATGGTGTTGCATTTGCTACCACTGAAGACTTAAGTAATATAGGTCCGGGCTACTACGAGGTTACTGTAACCGATTCTCATAGTTGTGTACCTAAGCATGCTTTTTACGATGTAACTGTACCACCGGAATTAATCGTAAGTTTGGTGAGCAAAGTAGATTTAAATTGCTTTGGTGATAATTACGGGGCAATAACGGTAGATGTTGTGGGAGGTACCCCTATCCAGGTCTCACCGGGTGTCTTTGATTATACATATTCCTGGGCTGGTCCTAATGGTTTTACAAGTACCAGTAAAAATTTGACAAATCTTATTGCAGGAGCTTATGTTTTAAATGTAACAGATAATTCCGGATTTTCAAAACAACTAACAGTTGTAGTAACTCAACCAAGTCCTATTCTTGTCAACTTTAGTTCTGCTCCTAAACTTGATTGTGCAACTAAGATCGTAAGTGAGGTTACAACAGCTCATGTTTCGGGAGGTGTAGCTCCATATAATCTTCTATGGTCAAGGGGCACTGTAAGTGGATTGAATAAAGAAATAATGGAAAGCAGTCAGGCTGGTCCTGTAACTTTACAGATAACCGATGGAAATGGTTGTGTCGTTGATACTACTTTTAATCTATCCATAAAACCTATTGGTATTGATTATAAGGTTTTAGATTGCGATAAACATTCTTATCAGTTTAATGCTTTGGTGTTAGATTCATTATCTGCTTACACATATAACTGGGATTTTGGAGATGGAGTTACAGACGTAAACAAAACTGTAAATCACACTTTTGCAACAACCGGAAATAAGACTGTTCAGCTGAAAATAACAAGTCCTGCTTGTACTATTAATTTCTCACAGGTTGTTACAGTTGAAACTCCGCCGGTATTGACCCTTGACAGAGATCCTAAGATATGTATCGGTGATTCTACCATCATTCATGTGTCAGGTGCCGCTACTTACCTTTGGAATGATAACTCCAAGTCTGATAGCATTATGATTAACAGGACGGGAGAATATAGCGTCACGGGAACTTCTGCTTCCGGTTGTACTGCAACCTTGAAGTTTATGGTTTCAAATTACAATTTATACAATTATACCATACAAACAAATAAAAATGAAGTTTCGGTAACCAGCCCGATAGTACGTTTCGGGAGCGAAAGTTATGCAGGTTCACAATATATCTGGGATTTTGGAGATGGTAAAACAGATCACGGTAATAATTTGGATCATACATTTGATATAACCAATGAAAAGACATTTAATGTTACGTTGAAAGCAATTGATCCGGACGGTTGTACAGAGTATGCTACCAAGCAAATCATTGTCGTAAATTCATCCTTGTATAATACGTTTACGCCTAATGGAGATGGTATTGATGATGTATTTATGAAAAGCTGGCATATAAAAGTGTATAATCGGAATTCAGTACTTATATATGATGGTATAGATGGTTGGGATGGGACTTATAAAGGAAAACCGGTATCGAACGATACATATTTCTTTGTGGTATATTATGCATCCGAGTCAGGAGCAAAAACAAATTCCGGTTATGTAACTGTAGTTAGATAATTTTATTCAATGAAGAAAGCGACAATAGTTATTATTTTTAATATGTTGACAATCCTTGTGATTGCTCAATCAAGTGTACGTTTAAATCACTTTTGGGAAAAAACATATACACTCAATCCGGCATCTGTAAACGATCGCTATTTTGCGGAATTTAATATGGCTGCTCGTAAGCAGTGGGTCAATTTTCCCGGTGCTCCAACTACATTTTACGCTTCGGGTACAATGTTTCTGGATAATCTGAATACGCAATTTGGATTGAAGGCAATACAGGATAAAATAGGATATACTTCAACAACTAATCTGGGTTTTACCTATGCTTATGCTTTAATTCTCAACAGAGACTGGCATTTAAATCTGGGTTTGGGATTGAATTATCAGTGTGTTGGATACGATCTTTCCAAGGTAAATTCGCCTACACCCAATGATCCTGTTGTGTATGCAAAACTATTAAATGTGAGTAATTTTAATTCGGATTTGGGAATTGAATTACAGGGACGTAAATGGCAATTTGGTGCTGCAGCTCAAAATTTAATCTCTTTATTTCAGCCTATCAATTCGCAGTTTTCAAATACGAATTATATTTATACGAAATACCGCAATAATAGCTTAGAAAAGATGAATCTTGGTTTCGGAGCCATTGGAGTTCAATACGGTAATTTTTATCAGTTAGAGCTAAATCTAACGACATATTTCAAGCCAACTCCCGAATCTAATGGTTTTCAGGTTGGTGCATTTTTTAGAACCTATAGCGAGATTGGGGCTATTTTAGGATTGGATTTGTCTAAAAACCTGCACCTGTCTTATAGTTATGATTATAATGTAAGCGCTATTAGTACAAAATCTTATGGTTCTCATGAAATTATGTTGACGTATACTCTGGACAGAGTATTTAAATGTCTGAATTGTTGGTATTAGGTCTCAATTAATCGTGCATATATATCGTCTGGACTTATTCTCTTAAGTTCAGACGATTCTATTTATGGGTATAATATTTGTAGATGATTTAATAAAAATTCTGTATCGTTTTTATAGCGCTTACAACCATTAAAGCAGAAATTAATCCATATCTTTGCAACCGTTTGCTTTAAAAAAGTAACTTAATAAAAGCAACTTCAAAAGCTTTGGAAGTAATACTCTAAAATGAATATTTTTAAGAAATATAAATCAAAATCAATAGCTGTAGTACTATCACTCGTGATATATGGTCTAATGTTCTTGTTACTTGCTGTTATTCCGGGTTTTGATTCAGCAATGAATCTGGACGATAGTAAAATAGAGGAGGAGCCTATTCAGTTCCAAATGCTGGAGGATATAGCTTTGCGTTCAATGACTGAAACCAAAGCTGATGATAAGAAAACTATAGGAAAGGCTGAATCAACAGATAAAAAAGCAATTGAATCTAAAATAACTAACGAAGATGTGGATAAAAACATCGACAAAGCCGATAGTGATGATCCGACAAACGTGGTTCTGAATCAAGACTCCGTAATGATGGAGCAATTAAAAAAAACGCTATCCGTATTAAAAGAAGTAATTCCACCCGACAGTTTAGCTAAGAATCCGATAGAACAACAAACCACAGAGAAGGTACGTCAGGCCTTGGCAGAAAGAGGTCAAAATACTGCTTCTGATTGGGAATTTATAAAAAGCAACTACAAAACAATTCAAAATATCCGCCGTGTTTATCCGTATGTTTTAAAAGCCAAAGAAGTAATTGACAATCTGAATGCTAAACTGGCGACAATGAATGACGCTAAAGAAAAGAAAAAGTTGATAAAGCAAACGGAAAAGGAATTGTTTAGTCAGTTCGAGAAAGATGTACGTAAAATGTCTTACTCTCAGGGGAAATTATTGTTGAAGTTGTTGGCAAGGGAGACGAATGAGAGCGCCTATGGGCTTATTAAAACGTATAAGGGAGGTATTCCTGCCACTTTTTGGTATGGTGTGGGGCTATTGTTTCATGAGAACTTGAAAACGAAATATGACTCCATTGGAGAAGATGCGGCACTTGAAAAAATAGTGAGGAAACATAGGTTAGGTGAGTTTTAATAGCAACAACATACTCAGAATATACAAAAACGGCTTACATTCGCGAAGAATGAAGCCGTTTTTTTTCGTTCTGTATCAACCTAAAGTAATTATCCATTTTCCTTTTTAGTGAAAAGTATCATTTTTACTTTAAGCTTATTACCTATGTCTATAACGCTTACTGCGTCTTGTAAATTTAGAGATTTATCGGCATGAAGAAGAACAATCATTTCTTCTTTTTCTTTTTTCTTCGCTACCAGAGCTGCCAGCTGAGGCTCGATTTCTTCAAAAGTAATTTCTTTTTTCTCTATATAGTATTTATGATCGGCAGTAATGGTGAGATTTATTTGTTTTTTTACCACTACATCGCTTGATGTCTTGGATTTAGGAAGAAGAACCTGAATAGTAGCCGGAGTAACCAGCGTAGATACTATCAGAAAGAATAACAATAAGAAGAACATAATATCGTTCAACGATGCTGTATAAACTTCTGCCGTTCTTAATTTTCGACGTTCTATTTTCATTTATTTTATGCGCTTTATAGTATTTATGCCTTAATTCCTCTTTTGTAGTTACGTATTTCTTTCAATAAATCATTTGAGTATTTATCTATGCGTACCACAACTTTGTCTATACGACCATTTAAAATGTAATATCCGGCATAAGCAATGATTCCAACAAATAAACCGGCTCCTGAACTAATCATTTTCTGATAAAGACCATCAGATATATTGGCAATATTCAAATCGTTAGTAACAGAGATGTTGTAAAAAATCTTGATTACTCCAAAAATAGTTCCTAAGAAACCCATCATTGGGGCAATAGAAGCCGAAATTCCCAAAACATTCATACTTTTTTCAAGAATCGATATTTGTTGACGGGCTTCCGATTGGAGTGCATCCTGCACTTCAATATCCTCTCCATGAGCCGATTCTAATCCTGCTGCAAGTACTTTGGCATATACTGTTTGCCTTTCGTTGCAAAACTTAATGGCTTTATCAATCTTTCCCTCAGCTACCATTTCGTTTACTCTGGCTACCCATGTGGCATCTACTTTTCCGAGTATATTAATTGAAACCCACCGCTCGATAAAAACATAGTTGGACATGACAAATAGAACTGATAATGGGAGTAAAACCCAACCTCCTTTTAATAATAAGAGGAAATAATTTTGTTGAGAAACTGCCGCTGAAGCTGAGGCAGCAGCGTTTGCTATAGAATCTGTTGGAATCTGAAGAATAATGGAAAGTAAGTTCATCATTAGAAAAAAATTATATGTTGTGACTATTTATTTTTATTAAAACGATATATAATGGAATTTATTTAAAAGCTGCTGAAAAAACTCAATTTAAATATATCAAAACTCTCTTTAGCGTTTAATTTCTTTGGCTGTTTGATTGAATCTATATAATACAATAACATCTCCGTAATCATTGAATCTGTCTGAGGTTCTTTCCAGTTCTTTAAATACATATTTATTGTTGTATAGAGCTTTTATTTTGTCGATATAGCTTAGACCTGTAATGAAATATCCATTTTTGGGTTGTTCTTTTTCAAAATTTTTGTAATTATTACCCATGTGAAAGTTTAGACCATACAAGTTGGAATATTCTTTCAAGTTGTTCATTACATATGTATTATTTTTTAAATCATATTTAGACATTATTTTCTCAGCAAATGGTCTGGAAGAATATCCATTTTTAAATACAGGGTAAGCTAAACCTTCCAAAAAGATTTGCGTACAGATAAATAATACTAAGGTAGAGATTAGTACGATTCTGGCAGTTCCTTTTCTTAAAACACACCATGCGCTAATAAAAACGCTAAGTAACAAAAACCATACTAGAAATCCAAAGATGGAAGAATGTTGGAAAGCTGTAGAAAATAAATTTATATCATGAAGTGTTTTTGTATCAAGTGGCAATAATGCGGCTACAGAATATAAATCTATAAAATGAAAACAGCCAATAATTAATAATAAAATTCCAGATATAACTAATAGTATGCGTGACAGTAGTTTAATTAAAACCGGTTTTTTATTGATAATCCATTCGTAAAGTAATGTAAGTAAATAAGCAGCACCAGGATATGCAGGCATGATGTACACACTTCGCTTTGATGACGGAATAGCATAAAATGTAAGGATCATCACAACCGAAATGATGCTGAATAAAGTCAATTTATCCAGATTTATAAATCGTTGCCAAATAGACTGTTTTTGAGTTGATTTCTTTATAGAAATTGAAAACGCAGCGAAGATGAGCAAAAGACTCCAAGGCATAAAACCTAATATAATGGCAGGAATATAATACCAAAAAGGACCTTCGTGTCCAAGTTCATAGGATATGCCTAATTTTTTACTGTCCATTCCCAGAAAGCGTCCAAAATTTTCGGCATATACCAGATTTAGAAAATGCTCACCACCTTGTCTGTAAGCCAAAATGTACCAAATCAAAAGAATGGCTAAAGCGGGTAGAGCTATGAGTATGTTTTTATATATAATCTTCCATATTGAATAACGTTTCAGAATCAGTAAATAAATTCCAAATACCATACAAGGTAGAAGTATGCCTACAGGTCCCTTTACAAGTGCAGCACCTCCTAAAAAAATAGGAATGAGCAACGGAAAGCCCTTCAGTTCTTTCTCTTCCCATTTAAATAAACTTATGAGTGCGCCAATCATGAAGAATGCTAGCGTCATATCTACCCGGGCTTCTATTCCCGAACGATGCATCTCAAAACTAGTTAACAGTATTATAGATGCCACAAAAGCACGATAAGAATTTGTTCGTTTATATAGAAGATAAAAAAACATCATGGTTATCCCAATCAAACTTAAAGCCGATGGGAGTCGTGCAGTTGTTTCTGTTACATGACCTGCCGGTAACGAGAAAATTGCTATAAACCAGTGCATAAAGGGAGGTTTATAAGCCACTTCATCAGCATAATCTGAAGGAAGAACCCAATTCCCGGTGTTGAGTATGCAAGTAGCTACAGTGGCCTCGCGCGGCTCGCCTTTAGTGTAAAATTCGCCCATGGTAATCCAAGGCAATGTTAGACATATGCAAATAAATAATACGAGCAGGTAGGGTTGATGACTGTAAATGCTTTTTAGCGTGTCAGTTAGTTTATTCATTTTGTTGTGTAATATGATTCTCAAAGATAGTAAAAAAGCTAAGATGTCAATTATATACTTGTGATTGAAAATTTATTAAGAGAAATAATGGATTTATATGCCTGTTCTGTATAAAAATAATTAAAGTTTCGTAAGTCTATGATTGCTGTGAGTGAATTTTGGCATTTGTGTGTTTTTGCTTCTTTTTTTGTTTTTGTATCGAAAAATATCCTTACATTATTATTTTTGTTGTAGAAAATTATTTGTATCTTTGTGGGCGTACACAGTATTTTTGTGGGCGTACACAGAAATTTCGTGGGCGTACACAGCAATTTTGTGGGTAGTCGATTTCTTAAGTGCTTTGTAGGCAGATGTTTATGTTTCTCCTTGTGAAAAGTTAATTTAAGCACACGTGTGAAATTAGAAGGAAATAAAAATTATTATGATTTTTTATTTTATGAGTATAAATATATTATTACCTAATTTTAAACAATAGATGTATGATAAAAGAATTAGATGACAGTTAAATATAATTGTTTTAGCAAAATAATTAGTGTATACCGAATGCTAATTAGTGTAATTTCAATAGGTTTTATTCAAAATTGAAAAAATCAATACAAAAAGTTAATCAATTATATAATGGAAAACATAAACAAGATTTCATTGATCAAGTTTTTTCTTATGTCAAAAAAGAAAATTAAACTGACAAGTATCTTGCTCCTGTCAATGCTTTTTATGAGCTCAGTTGTTTTGGCTCAAGGAAAGCATGTAGTTAAGGGATCAGTATTAGATGAAACTAATCAACCTTTAATTGGAGCAACAGTCGTGGTTAAAAACGTAAAAAACACAGGTGTTATAACTGATGTGGATGGAAAGTTTACAATAAACGTTCCAGACGGACAAAATACACTTGTTGTGTCTTACATCGGTTACAATTCTCAGGATGTAAGTGTTACAGGCAAGAATAATATTACAGTTAGATTGGCAGACAATACTGTAAATATGGATGAAGTAGTTGTAGTAGGGTATGGCCAACAAAAGAAAGCAAGTGTTGTGGGTTCAATTACACAAACTACAGGAGATAAGCTTACACGTACTGGTGGAGTATCCAGTTTGGGTGCAGCACTGACAGGAAATCTACCGGGAGTATCCACAATGCAAACAACCAGTAAACCAGGTGAAGAAGATCCTCAAATTATTATACGTGGTATAAGTTCTTGGAATAATAGTAGTCCTCTTGTCCTAGTAGATGGAATTGAACGTTCAATGAGTAGTGTAGATATCAATTCTGTTGAATCTATCTCTGTTTTAAAGGATGCTTCTGCTACAGCTGTTTATGGTGTTAAGGGTGCAAATGGCGTAATTCTTATTACTACGAAAAGGGGTGTAGAAGGAAAGGCAAAAATTGATGTTGGATTTAGTTCTACAATGAAAGTTCCTGGAAAACTTCCGGGTAAATATGATGCTTACGATGCAATGGAAATAAAAAATAACATTGTAGAATATGAAATGAGTACAATTCCGAATAGTTGGAATTATATCAGACCTCAGTCCTTTATTGATAATTATCGAAATCAAACTACACAAGAGCAAAAGGAACGATATCCGAATATAGATTGGCAGAAAGAGATGTTCAAGGATTATGCAATGTCTTACAATGCAAATATAAATATCTCAGGAGGAACTAAGTTTGTGAAATACTTTGCTGCTATGGATTATGTTCATGAAGGTGATATCACACGAATTTTCCCCAATGATAGAGGCTATGATGTTTCTTATGGTTACAATAGAGCAAATACCAGAGCCAATCTAGATTTTAATATAACAAACTCAACAAAATTTAAAGTAAATCTTTTCGGTTCATATGGAGCTAAAAGTGCACCTGGTTATGTGATTCGAGAAGATTACCTGTGGGCCGGTGCATATGGTTTACCTGCCAATGTGTTTTATCCAAAATATTCAGATGGAACATGGGGATATTGTCCGACTAATGGTGTTAGTGCTCCGAATTCAGAGGCAAACTTGGCTAACGGTGGAGAAGCAACCACAACTACTACTCGCTTGACTACTGATTTTGCTCTTAATCAAGATTTAGGAATGTTACTCAAGGGACTCTCTGCAAACTTGACTGTTTCGTTGGATAATAGCTTTATTGAAAATAATAGAGGTATTACTGATATGTATGTTACTGTTAGACAAAAGTATATTGACCCTGTTACAGGTATTCCACAGTATGCTAGCACGAATGATGCAAATACCAATTTTGATTTTTATCCAACGATTAGTTGGTCTAATAATGGCGGTGGAATGGATGGAAACAGCACTTATCGCAATCTTAATTATCAGGCTCAACTACTCTACAACGGTCGTTTTGGAGATCATAATGTTACTGCTATGGGAAATTTCCAACGTAGACAATATGCTACTGGTGCTATGGTTCAATCTCTTCGTGAAGATTGGGTTTTTCGTACTACATACAACTATAAAGGAAAATATTTCGCTGAATATAATGGAGCTTACAACGGTTCTGAAAAGTTTGCTTCGAAAAATAGATTTGGTTTCTTTTCTTCAGGTGCAATTGGTTGGATGTTAAGTGAAGAAAAATTTATGAAAGATCTTACTTTTTTAGATATGCTGAAACTAAGGGCAACATATGGAGAAATTGGAGACGATAGTAGTGGCAATCGTTGGTTGTATCAGGATGTATGGAATAATTCTACTTCACAAGCTTTTATGACTAATACATTGAGTGAAAACAGTCCGTATAAGTACAATACACAAACTCAGATTGGGAATCCCAATATAGGATGGGAGAAAGTAACGAAAAGGAATATCGGTACTGATTTTTCATTCTTTAAAAATTTAATTGCGGGTAGTGTCGATGTATTTAAAGATAACCGTTCTAATATTATTATGAATGGTAATACAAGGTCAGTTCCTTCATATTTTGGTATGACTCCCCCTACAGCTAACCTTGGTAAAACTGAAGTTCATGGATATGAAATTGATCTTCGTCTTAGTAAGAACTTAAATAGAAATCTACGCTTATGGGGTAATTTCAGTATGACTCATGCTGTTAGTAAAGTAATAGACCAAGATGATCCAGCTCTTTTAGCAGATTATTTAAAGAAAGCGGGATTCCCAGTTAATCAAGTGACTTCAACAATAAGTCATGGTTATTACAATACATGGGATCAATTATATGGAAGTACTGCTTTTGATGTAAATGATAGCAAAATACCAGGTAATTACAGGATCGTTGATTTTAATAGCGATGGTGTAATTAACGCAACTACAGATAAAGCTCCATATGCTTATCCAACCAATCCTGAAAATACATATAATGCAACTATTGGAGTAGATTGGAAAGGATTTAGTGCTTTTGTTCAATTCTATGGTGTAAATAATGTGAGTCGTTATATTGGAGACATTAGTTTTGGTTTTAATTATCTTGATCTTGCTTATAAGGAAGGTTCTTATTGGACAAAATCTAATACAAATGCAGATACGCCAAATCCTCGTGTGAATAATACTGCTTTGAGTGATGCTTCTTGGGGAACTCGTTATATGTATGATGGTTCATATATTCGTTTAAAAAATGCTGAAATTTCATATACTCTAGATTCAAAAGCTGTTAAGAGTTTTGGACTTCAGTCATTACGCATTTTTGTGAATGGGAATGACTTATTTTTATGGACAAAAACGCCGGATGACCGTGAAGTAAATGGAGGAACCAGCTATCCACTTGTGAAACGTTTTAATTTAGGCTTAAAGGTAACATTGTAAAATTGCAATAAAATGAAAAAATATAAAAAAATAATTATATATTGTGGTTTCCTTTTCTCTATAACGGGGATGATATCATCATGTACCTCGTATTTAGATCAAGCGAAAAACACAACGATTAATCCTGATGACGCATATAAAAACTTCACAAATTTTCAGGGTTTTGTGGAAGAAATATATAATTGCGTCCCCGATTTTGCTAATAATAATAATAATAATTTTTTTAACAATGGAGACGATGAAGCTTGGCAAGATAATGCTAGGAATCAAGGTGCTTTGGTTTGGAAAATTGATATTGGTGATTTTTGGGCTTGGCAAAAAGAGTCTGGCTGTGTAAATTGGTTTGATTGTTCTAATTTTAGCAGTACAGCAAATGATCCAAGAAATAAGGGGCTATGGCCTGGATGTTGGTATGGAATAAAAAAATGTAATCTAGGACTTAAAAATCTAAGTAAGTTAAATGGTACGGAGGAAGAAAAAAATTTGATTGCTGGTCAATTATATTTCTTTAGAGCCTGGTTTCATTTACACCTGATTACATATTGGGGAGGACTACCTTATATTAGTTCTGTACTACCTGCTGACCAAAAGTTGACTCTACCGCGTTTGTCTTATCAGCAAAGTGCCGATTCTGTTGCTAAAGATTTCAAAAAAGCATATGATTTATTACCTGATGAATGGGATAAAACGGTTGCAGGACAGGCAACAGCCTCAACTATTACTCCAGGAGATGCAAGTAGCAAGAATGTACTTCGTGTTAATAAATGGATGGCTATTGCTTATCTTGGAAAGAATTATTTGTATGCTGGAAGTCCGTTAATGAATATGGCTTCTGGTGGTGCTGAAGAATACAATAAAGATTATTGTAAAAAAGCGGCGGATGCTTTTGCAGTTTTGTTAAAAGCAAGTGAGGAGGGTTCATGTAAATATAAATTGTGTCCTTTTTCTCAATTTTCTCAAAACTATATGACTTTGAGTGGTAGCCAAATTCCGTATACTAGTGAAACCATTTTCAGGGGTACATATTGGGGTGAATTAGGTTCTTCTGTAAGCCAACAATATTTGTGTGCCGGAATTCTATGGGGCAGAAGTTGGTCGCAATACCCAACTGCAAATTATGTGAATTATTTTGGTATGAATAATGGTTTACCTATTAATGATCAAAATAAAGCTGATGTAGCTGATCCAAATTCAGGTTATGATGTAAATTATCCTTGGAAGAATAGAGATCCTCGTTTCTATTTAAATTTTGCGATTGATACTCAGAAAATGATAAATAATGTTTCTAATCCTAGTGCCAAACCCAATCAATACGCGAATCTTTACACCGGTGGAAACTACTGTGATCCGCTTAAAGGATCTAACACTGGTTATTTGTTGATTAAGTTTGACCCGATAGGATTTAACCAATATGATGGACTTGCTGCTCACCAAATTCATCCTGTTTGGATGCGTTTGGCTGATATCTACCTGATGTATGCAGAGGCTGTAGCTGAAGGGTATGGTGACATTAATACTCCAGTCACAGTTTTTAATAAGAATGCTATTTATGCTATAAATCAGGTTCGTAATCGCGTTGTTGTAGATAAAACAACAGATGCACGTCTACCAGGTGTGAATGCTAAATATTTGACTTCTGTTGAAAGTTTTATGTCAGAACTTAGACGTGAACGTGCAGTAGAGTTAGCTTATGAAGGACATAGATTTAATGATTTACGTCGTTGGCATTTGTTGGCTAAATACCCATATAATGTAAAAACACGTATTTATTTTGATCGTGCTATTCCTGAAACTAATAATGCAAATCCAGCTAATCTTTTCACAGATAAGACTACTCCTCAGAATAATAAAATATTGAATTTGAGGGAAGTGCCTCAATACACACGTAATTTTTCTGAGAAACATTACTGGTTGCCATTAAAAAGGGTTGATGTAAGCATGTATCTGGAGTTTCCTCAGAATCCGGGATGGTAATTAAGAATATATAATCGAAAAACAACAACAACGATGAAATATATTAAAATAATATTTTTTCTTTGCGCATTTTTTAGCCTTTTCTCGCAGAAAGCTAATGCGCAAAATAGCAAGATAAATGTGTCTGCGGTAGTGCTTGATGTTAAAGGAGATCATATTCCCGGTGCAGTAATCACTAACAATAAAGATAAAGCAAGCACAGTTTCAAATGAATCTGGTGAATTTTCTATTACTGTTTCTCCCAAAAGTGTTTTATACGTAGGAGCTGTAGGATATGAAACTAATGTAGTTACAGCAAACGCTGAATTGAAAGTTGTAAAACTTAAATTAATCGAAAATAATTTAGTGCAAGTTGCTTTTAATAAAGCGAATAAAGCGGACTTACAAGGAGGCGTTTCCAATTTAAATGTTGTTAATTTATTAAATAATAACTATTATAATGGAAGTCTAGATAATCTATCAAGTTTCATTCCAGGCTACAGTAATAATATTTGGGGGCAAAGTGATAAATTGGTTTTGGTGGATGGCGTCCCACGAGATCAATACAATGTAATTCCGTCAGAAATTGATCAGATTACTGTTATGAAAAGTGCTGCTGCTATCGTATTGTATGGAAGTCGTGCAGCAAGGGGTGTAATTAATATTACTACCAAAAGAGGTATAAAAGATGAAAATAAATTTAAGGTGCGTTTGAATACTGGAATATATGTTCCAAAACGTAATCCGCAGTATTTAGGCTCAGCTGATTATATGAAATTATATAATGAAGCTCTGACTAATGATAATAATGGAGTTGCACCTGCAACCGGTTTATATCCTCAATCGCAAATAGATGGAACTACAGCAGGTACAAATCCTATAAAATATCCTGATGTAAATTTTTATTCATCTGACTATATTAAAAAATATTCAAATCGTACTGATGTAACAACTGAATATACCGGTGGTAACAATAGAGCGCGGTTTTATTTGAATATGGGGTATTATAACACAAATACTTTGATCAATTTTGGTCATGGTAAAGATGAAGGTGAAAATAGATTTAATGTAAGAGGTAATCTTGATCTTAAATTGAGTGATATGATTACTGCAAAGGTAAATTCAAGTATTACATTCTATGACCAAAATACTATCAATACGGGTAGTACAGCAAGTAACGGTTATTGGCAAATGGCTGCAACCTTACGACCTAATCAATTTGCACCGTTTATTCCGCTTAGTTATTTGCAGGGAGCAGATGCTGCAACTCAAGGTTATGTGAATAATAGTAGCTTTTTGATTAATGGTAATAGTTTGTTAGGAGGAATTTCAACACAATTAACAAACCCTTTTGCAGATGCTTATGTTAGAGGTTACAATACTAATACAACCAGAAAGTATCAGTTTGATGCATCATTGAATTTTGATTTGGCCAAAGTATTAAAGGGTTTATCTTTTGAAACTCAATTTGCTGTTGATTATAACTCCAGTTATCAAACAGTTCACGGAGATAATTCTTATGCGGTCTATGCGCCACTACTAAAAACTGGTGCATCCAGTTGGAGTAATGATTCTATTAAGTCATTGACTAAATATGGAACTGACCAACTAACAAATACTCAAGGGCTGAATAATACATACGATCAACAAACTTTGTTCTTTTCAGGTGCTTTTAAATACGCTAACACATTTAATAAGGTGCATAATGTATCTGCTATGTTGCTTGGTCATACTTATAAGTTACAAGAATCTCAGGTGTATCATGCGTCAGCAGTTAATTTAAATTTTGGTCTTCAGGCAAGTTATAATTATATGCAGAAGTATTATCTGGATTTTGCAGGAAGTGTTGTTCATTCGGCTAAACTTGCTCCTGGACATCGGGATGCTTTCTCACCTACAGTATCTTTAGGATGGAGAATCAGTAATGAAGATTTCTTATCAAAATCTGATGTTGTTAATGACTTGAAAATAACTGCTTCAGCAGGTATTTTGAATACCGATCTTGATTTTGTTTCATTTAACAATGGTAGTCCTGTTGCAGGTAGTGGTTACTATATGTACCAAGGTATTTACTCTAACGGAGCAGGTTCATATTGGTCATGGCAAGAAGGTCGACAACTTAGGTCTACTGATGTTACTCGTGGAGCAAACCCGAGTTTAACATTTGAAAAGAAAAAGGAAATTAGTCTAGGGTTGGAAACTTCTCTTTTTAATAGAACTATTCAGATTAGTGGCAACTACTTTTATAATTTGATGAGTGGTATTCCTGTTCAAATTGCAAACTTATTCCCTAATTATTTGCAAGTTGCTTATCCATCGGCTTCATCTTTTATACCTTATGTTAATTACAATGAGGATCAGCGTACCGGATTTGATATAGGTGCTAACTTTAATAAACGAATTCAAAAGTTGGATTTAAGTGTTGGAGTAGTGGCAACTTATTACCATACAAAAGCTAATGTACGCAGTGAGAATAATCAATATGCTTATCAAAATCTTCAAGGCAAGCCATTGGATGCAATTTTGGGATTGAAAAGTTTAGGATTTTTTAAAGATGCTGCCGATATAGCTGCTAGTCCGAAACAAACGTATGGTACAGTGATGCCAGGTGACATTAAATATGAGGATGTAAATCATGATGGAGTTATTGATGATAAAGATCGTGTTTATCTGGGAACTTGGGGCAGTTATGGTTCTCCATTGACTTTGGCTCTAAATGTAACAGCTAAGTGGAATAATTTTACGCTCTTTATACTTGCTAATAGCGGAACAGGTTCTTATGGAATGAAAAATGGCTCTTATTACTGGGCTACTGGAGGTACTACTGCAAAATATTCTGAACCGATGTTAGGACGTTGGACTGCTGCCACTGCTGAGACTGCGACCTATCCACGATTGACAACAACGAGTGGAGATAATAACTTCCGCAATTCAGATTTCTGGTTGTACAAAAATGACCGTATAAATTTAGCAAAGGTTCAGCTTTCGTACGATATTCCAAAGAAATTACTATCAAAAACATTTATTAGTGATTTGGGCGTATATATCAACGGAAATGATTTATTGCTTATTGCAAAGGAACGAGTGTTGATGGAAACAAATATTGGCAGTGCACCGCAAACCAGATATTTCAGTGCAGGTGTAAAAGTAGCATTTTAATGATATTATTTTAGAATTAAAAAAAATGACAATGAATAGAAATATATTTGTAATCTTAATTCTTGCTGTGTTATTTGTCAGCTGTTCGGATGTATTAGATCCATCCTTAGAAAATAATCAAGGTAAGAATACGACTTATGTTAATCCAAATTTTGGATATAGTCTAATTGTAAATGGATATGATAGAGTACCTCTGAATAACTGGTCCTTTAACGATGTTGCAACGGATGATGCTGTGACTAATGATCCTTCAAATAATTATTTGAAAATGGCAACAGGTCAATTGACTTCGAGTAATAATGCTGTAGATATGTGGACTAATTGTAATACAGGTATTCAATATATGAATATCTTTATTTCTGAAGTAAACAAAATGAAGTTTACAGAAGATGCTCAGGGTGATATGATGTATAAAGATCGTATGAGAGGCGAAGCTTATGGCTTACGTGCACTCTTAATGTATCATTTGCTACGTGCTCATGCGGGTTGGGTAAATGGCAAATTGCTCGGTTTCCCGATTTTTTTGACTGAACAGGCTTCAGGTTCTAATTTTAATCTGCCACGTGCTGATTTCAATACCTGTATGACGCAAATTTATCAGGATTTAGATAGTGCAAAATCTCTTTTACCCACAACTTATACTGATATTACCAGTACAGGTATTCCTGCTAAATATGTAAGTGCAGGTATAACTGATTATACAAAGTACAATCGTGTATTTGGTGTAAAGTTTTTAGGTCTTATGAGCGGTCTGATTTCGCAAGCAGTTCGTGCGCAGGCGGCATTATTAGCTGCAAGTCCTGCGTTTAATGATGGATCTGCTAACGGTTCTAATGGAACTTGGGAAACTGCTGCTGTAGCGGCGGCTCAGATCATTAATTTGAAGGGCGGAATTGCTGGATTTCCAGCATATCCAGCTGCATGGTTTACTAATGGAACGTCCTGGTATAATAATAGTGCTGAAATTTCTTCATTAAATAATGGAACTAATCCTCCGGAAATGTTGTGGAGAGAGGGAATTCAAGGTGCTAACAATACGTTGGAAACCAACAATTTTCCACCATCTTTAAATGGAAATGGACGTATTAATCCTACAGAAAACTTAGTCGAAGCATTTCCAGATAAAAATGGTTATCCTATTACTAATACAGCTTCTGTATACTCGAGCGCGAATCCATATGCAAATAGAGATCCTCGTTTGTTAAATTACATCGTAGTTCATGGAAGTAAAGCTGGCGTTCCTAACGTACCAATTAATATTGCGTCAGGTAATGATGCTGTGAATAATATTGCGACTTCAACTCGTACTGGATATTACATGCGTAAGTTGCTTAGGCAAGATGTAAATAAAGCGCCAAATATTAATAGTACGCAAATACATTATGTCCCAAAAATTCGTTATACAGAAATTTATCTTATTTATGCTGAAGCTGCTAATGAAGCCTGGGGACCATTGGCTGATCCCAAAGGGTATGGTTATTCTGCTTACGATGTTATTAAAGCTATTAGAAAAAGAGCTTTAGGTATAGCTACAGACCCATACTTAGAATCTATTAAAAGTGATCCGGCTGCTATGAGACAATTAATTCATAATGAACGTCGTTTAGAACTATGTTTTGAGGGTTTTCGATTCTGGGATTTACGTCGTTGGAAAGTAACTCTTCCAGAATTAAGTGCTCCAGCTCTTGGTATTACTGTTACGGGTACTACTTCAGCTTATACAATTAGTACTCCTGCAACTGTTGAAACTAGACAATATAATGATAAAAAATATTATTATGGTCCTGTTCCTTACGGAGAAACAGTAAAATGGAGCAATTTACTTCAGAATGATGGCTGGTAATATAAATAATAAGTAATATAAAAAACATGAAAAAACTAATTTTGTTTTTATTCGTTATGACATCGTTGTCTTCATGTCATAATGATCCAATAACATTTGATGACTTTAAATATTCTTCAGTGTATTTTGCCTATCAATATCCGGTAAGAACTATCACCTTAGGAGAAGATATTTTTGATACAAGTTTGGATAATCAGCACAAATGTGCTATTTATGCAACAATGGGCGGTGTATATGATAATAAAAAAGATGTAATCATTAATTTTAATGTTGCTGATTCGATTTGTACAGGTTACAATCTGGTTAGTAACCCTACCGGTGGTAGAGCTGCTAATCCAACTGTTCCAATCAGTTTTATGCCACATGATTATTATACATTAACATCAAATCAAATTGTCATTAAGAAGGGTGATATATCTGGTGGTGTTGAGGTTCAGTTAACAGATAAATTTTTTGCAGACCCAAAATCATTGACGAATAATTATGTAATTCCGTTACAAATGACTACGGCAACAAATGTTGACTCTATATTACATGGAAGACCTTTGCACGCGGGTTTTCATCCAAGAATGTTAGATGCATCAAATTGGGATGTAAAATCTAAAGATTATGTGTTATATGCCATTAAATACATTAATACCTGGCATGGCTACTACCTAAGAAGAGGAATAGATGTTCAAACCGGTTCTGTTAATAGTACTATTATCAGGCATCCAAAAGATGTACAAACTTACGATGTATTAACAGATAATGCTTCTCTTACAAAATATCTATGCTATTTAACGTCCACTTCTCTTACAGGTTTACAATATCCAGTAACATTAAAAGATGCAAGTGGATCTAATTATACTTGTAATTTAATTTTGACTTTTGACATTACTACAGGTAATTGTACAATTTCTTCTTCAGATCCAACTAATTATTCTGTAAGTGGTACTGGTTCGTTTGTAAAGAAAGGAGAAAAGAATAGTTTCGATAATCAAGACAGAGACGTGCTTTATCTAAGTTATCAAATTAACCACATTGCTAAAGGAATAAATACTGTAACAAAAGATACACTTGTGATGAGAAATCGTGGTGTAGCTATGGAACAATTTACAGTTAAATAAAATACATTAATATAATTATTGAACTTAAAGTACGAAACTAAAGATACTTTAGTCGTTCGCGACAGGGGTATTAAACCTGAATACTATTCAATAGTTAAGAATCAATAGTGCCATTTATCAAAGTTTCAATCTGGCTGAATCACGAATTATGTTGAGAGTATTGAAATTTCGATAGATTATAACTTATACATTATGTGTTTAGATTGAAAATAATAACTCTAGAAATCGAATCCCCTTCTGGTAATGCAGTAGGGGATTCTTTTTTTTTATCTTGAGTTTTTGTGAATAGATTTTTATGAACTAGAATAATGATAATACTAAAGAAAAATATTCACAGGTTAGCATTGAAGAATGTACCAGGGATATAATATTTTGCTCATTGCTAAATGTCTTTCGAACTTCTTTTGTTGATAAAAATTCAATATAATAGTGAAAAAACTCGCATTGAATCAGGAGTTTTTGTTATATATTAGTACCTTTGTTTTCAAATATAAAACCATGTTGTTGAGTCTGTATTTTTAGATTTAAAAGTTGATTTTAGAATGTACAAGGTTATATCTCAAAGGAGTAATATATAAATAATAAATAAATATTAATGTAAACCGGTGAAGGAGCCGGAAATGAAAAAATTATGAAGACACCTCGTTATCTAGTAAAAGATCTTTACACTGCTGATCCATCGGCTCACGTTTTTAATGGTAAAATTTATATTTACCCTTCCCATGATGTTGAATCGGGTATTCCTGAAAATGACAACGGAGACCATTTTGATATGCGTGATTATCATATTTTCTCAATGGATAGTATCGATGGCGAAGTAACTGATCATGGTGTGGCACTCGATGTTAAAGATATTCCATGGGCAGGTCGTCAGCTTTGGGCACCTGATGCAGCATATAAAGATGGTAAATACTACCTGTATTTTCCGTTGAAAGATAAAAATGATATTTTCCGTATTGGTGTTGCAGTAAGCGATAAACCTGAAGGTCCATTCGTGCCTGAGAGTGATCCTATCAAAGGAAGCTTCACTATAGACCCTGCTGTTTTGCAAGATAATGATAAAGATTATTATATTTACTTTGGTGGATTGTGGGGAGGTCAACTTCAGAGATATCGCAATAATAAAGCCATTGAAAACCCAGCTGAACCTGCTGATAATGAAGATGCACTATGTGCGCGCGTTGCTAAGCTAAGCGATGATATGCTTCAATTTGATGAAGAACCACGTGACGTTCTGATATTGGATGAAAATGGTAAACCACTTACAGCAGGAGATCATGATCGTCGTTATTTCGAAGGACCCTGGATGCATAAATACAACGGAAAATATTATTTCTCTTATTCAACAGGAAATACACACAAACTATGTTATGCAATAGGAGATAATCCATACGGACCGTTTATCTATGGTGGCGTTATTTTAACTCCTGTAGTTGGCTGGACCACACATCACTCGATTGTTGAGTTTCAGGGTAAATGGTATCTTTTCCATCACGACAGTGTACCCTCAGGAGGTAAAACATGGTTGAGAAGTATTAAAGTTGTAGAATTAGAGTATAACGAAGATGGTACTATAAAAACCATCGATGGAGGTGGAGAAGATAAATAAGCACCTTCAAAATAATCGTTCATGTGCATTAAACAAAATGCACTCAAATAAAAACAAATAACTTCATGATGCGAAATCTGATAGCATTTACACTAATGCTCTTGATGGTAATCGGTGTAAATGCTGAAAATGGGCACCAACTATGGTTGCGCTTTGATAGATTAGAAGCTGAATCACCTGTTTTTTCAGGGATCAATGCAGATAAATCTAAATTTGCAGTAAAAGAGTTTCAACAGATTTGGAAGGAAAAGACAGGTAAATTGCTGCCTGTCGTTTCCGGACAAATAGACAACCAGTTGATAGTCGGTACCCGGAAAGATAAGAATATTCTTTCGTTGGGAATTGATAAAGAATTAGTACGTCAAGGAAAAGAAGGTTATGTAATTAAGACTATCAGCAAGCAAAATAAAACTTTTACAGTGGTAGCATCGGCAGATGAAAAAGGCTTGTTGTATGGTGTTTACCATTTGTTGAGAATTCTTCAAACAGGAGAATTCAATAAAGCGCTTAATATATCGGAAAAGCCTTCGTATTCGGTGCGTGTATTGAATCATTGGGATAATCTGGATGGTACCATTGAACGCGGATATGCCGGGCGATCTATTTTTTGGAGATATTCTGAAGAACATCCTACTATAACCGACAAGGATATATCTCTTTGGAGAGAATATGCTCGTGCCAATGCTTCAATAGGGATAAACGGAAGCGTTTTGAATAATGTAAATGCCTCGCCTAAAATGCTTTCAGAAGAATATCTTTTAAAGGTAAAAGCAATTGCATCGGAGTTGCGTCCATATAATATAAAGGTCTATTTGTCCATAAATTTTTCTTCGCCGACCAATTTAGGAGGATTGAAAACATCTGATCCGCTGAATCCTGAAGTGAAAATGTGGTGGGCAAAAAAGGTAAATGAAATATATAAATTGATTCCTGATTTTGGCGGATTTTTAGTAAAAGCTAATTCAGAAGGTCTTCCCGGTCCACAGGACTTTGGACGTACCCATGCCGATGGGGCTAATATGCTGGCTGATGCATTGAAACCTCATGGCGGGATAGTTATGTGGCGTGCATTTGTTTATGATGCAGGAAAAGATGATCGTGCAAAACTGGCTTACAAAGAATTTATGCCGCTTGACGGACAGTTTAGAGACAATGTAATTATTCAGGTCAAAAACGGACCAATTGACTTCCAACCCCGTGAACCGTTTAGTCCATTATTCGGAGCAATGAAAAAAACTCCATTAATGCCCGAAGTACAAATTACTCAGGAATATCTGGGCTTTTCTAACCATTTGGTTTTCCTTTCAACAATGTGGGAAGAGTTTTTGGAAAGTGATACTTATTGCAACGGAAAAGGTTCGACCGTAGCTAAAACTACCGATGGCACAATTTTCAAACAAAAACTAACTGCTATAGCCGGTGTCGCCAATATCGGACTCGATGCAAACTGGTGTGGTCATCAGTTTGCGCAAGCCAATTGGTATGCCTTTGGACGACTAGCCTGGAATAATAGTCTTACTTCAGCCAAGATTGCGGATGAATGGATTAAACAGACTTTCTCTTCGGATGCGAAATTTGTGGAACCGGTAAAATCAATGATGTTAGAATCGCGTGAAGCTACGGTAAACTATATGATGCCGTTGGGATTACACCATCTTTTTGCTTACGGACACCATTACGGACCGGAGCCATGGTGTGATGTAGCTGGAGCTCGTCAGGACTGGATGCCAAAGTATTATCATAATGCGTCTGTCAAAGGTATCGGCTTTGACCGTTCAACAACAGGCAGCAATGCCGTGCTACAATATTTCTCTCCACTAAAAGAGGATTTCAACGATGCGAACACTTGTCCTGATAAGTATATCTTGTGGTTTCACTTTTTACCCTGGGATTTTAAAATGAAAAGTGGCAGAATCCTTTGGGATGAGCTTTGTTATACTTATGATAAAGGGGTGCAACAGACTCGCGAATTTCAAAAAAACTGGGATAAAGCTGAAAGATTTGTTGATCCGGAGAGATTTACTCAAGTTCAAAACAGACTGAGAATTCAGGCTCATGATGCAGTATGGTGGAAAGATGCCTGTTTACTTTATTTTCAACAGTTTTCAAAGCGTCCAATTCCGTATGATATTGAGCGTCCCGTTTATAAATTGGATGACCTAATGAAAATCAAACTGGATTTGACGCATCATAATTAATAAAAATGTATATCACTTTCCTGTTTTATTGAAATTTATGGAAAGTACAAGCTATAAAAGATGGAAAAAACTTGGAGATGGTTTGGAAAGAAGGATATCATAACGCTTGATATGCTTCGCCAGATAGGAGTAGAGGGCATTGTAACTGCGTTGCACGATGTGCCGAATGGTGAAATCTGGACTTTGGAAGCTATAAATGATTTGAAAAGCTATATAGAAGCTTCAGGACTAAGGTGGTCTGTGGTAGAAAGTTTACCTGTTTCGGAAAGTATCAAGTATGGTGGTGCTGACAGAGACAGACTGCTCGAAAACTACAAAGTTAGTTTGGCTAATCTGGGTAAAGCAGGGATTAAAACGGTTTGCTATAATTTTATGCCTGTTATCGATTGGATACGAACCGATTTATACCGTAAAGGGGAAGATGGAACTTATTCGCTTTATTTTGATAAGATCCGTTTTATATATTTCGACTGTATGATTTTAAAACGCGTAGGAGCGGAGAAAGATTATACTCAGGAAGAAATGAAGCAGGTTTATGAATTGGATAAAACAATCAGCGAGGCTGAAAAAGATGAATTAATCCAAACAATAATTGTAAAAACGCAAGGCTTTATTAATGGAAATATAAAGGAAGGCGATCAGCAACCTGTTGAAATATTCAAGCGTTTACTTGCTCTTTATGATGGAATTGATAAGAATCAGTTACGTGAAAATATGAAGTATTTCCTCGAAGCTGTAATTCCTGTAGCAGAAGAGTATGGCGTAAATCTTTGTGTGCATCCTGACGATCCTCCGTTTGCAGTGCTTGGCTTGCCACGCATTGTTACCAATGCAGATGATATAGAGTGGTTTTTGAATGCTGTTGATAGTCCGAATAATGGTTTGACATTTTGTGCAGGTTCATTGAGCTCCGGGTTACATAATCAGGTTCCGGAACTGGCTAAGCGATTTGCTAAGCGCACTCACTTTGTGCATCTGCGCAGTACCGATGTAAATGAAAATGGCAATTTTATTGAAGCGTCTCATTTAGAAGGAAGAGGACATTTGATTGATTTGGTACGTATTTTCGAACAGCAAAATCCAGATTTACCCATGCGCGTAGACCATGGAAAACTGATGCTCGACGATGTCAACAGACCTTATAACCCAGGTTATTCGTTTTTAGGACGTATGTACGCTTTGGCTCAGGTTTCGGGTATTATGGCTACTGTAAAGAACGAAATGAAAAATATACAATCATAGAAAATAACATATCATATGAACGAAATTTTTAGTATTGAAGGAAAAGTGGCAGTAATTACCGGTGCAGGTGGTGTATTGGGTGGAAGTATTGCCAAAAGTTTTGTAAAAGCCGGTGCGAAGGTAGTGGCAATGGACATTCGCCAGGAAAATCTTGACGTGAGAGTAAAAGAATTGACCGATTTAGGCGGCGAAGCTATCGGATTGGTTGGAAATGTTCTTGATATTCCGAGTTTGGACGCTGCTGCTCAAGAGATTATTAAGAAATGGGGACGCATTGATATTTTATTGAATATTGCCGGTGGCAACATTCCTGGAGCAACGCTTGCACCAGATCAGGAATTTTTTGATATGAAAATTGCCGATTGGGATAAAGTAACCAACCTGAATATGAATGGTACAGTTTACCCTAGTTATGTGTTTGGAAATGTGATGTCTAAACAGAAATCAGGAAGCATCATCAATATATCTTCGATGGCTGCTTTACAATCTATTACCCGTGTACCTGGTTATTCTGCTGCAAAAGCTGCTGTAAGTAATTTTACACAATGGTTAGCTACCGAGATGTCAATGAAATACGGAGACGGTGTTAGGGTAAATGCTATTGCTCCGGGTTTCTTTATTGGCGATCAGAATCGTGCTGTTCTTCTGAACCCAGATGGATCGTTGACAGAAAGAAGCGTAAAAGTATTAGCGAATACTCCTATGAACCGTTTTGGTGATATCAATGAACTTAATGGTGCTGTTCAATTCTTGTGTTCAGAAGCCGCATCGTTTATCACTGGAGTTGTACTGCCAATCGATGGTGGATTCAGCATATACAGCGGAGTCTGATTTCTTAGATTCTTGACGAATCTGACCTATTTTCATCAAACAATTATACCCGATGTTGCTTCCTGCAATAAAGGTTTTATTATAGTTAGCGCTCTCCGAAATATCAACGATATTTTGGAGAGCGTTTTTTTATTTCTTTAATATCAAATTCGTCAATGAATTTCCATATACCTTGAGAAAACGACTATATTTGTAAGTAGTTTGATTTGTTTATATATAAATAAGAATTCAATGGAAAGAATTTTTCAACTGCTGAGCGAATCTATGGATTTAAGTTCGGAGTTAAAATCTGATCTTGCTGATAAGATTTGCATTAGAAAAGTAAAGAAAGGCGAGATAATTGTAAATGAAGGTAAGATCTGCGATCAACTGTTTTTTATTAAGAAAGGTGCGCTTCGGGGATTTCATTACCACAATGGAAAAGACATTACCAGCTGGTTTGGTTTTGAGGATGATTTTGGTACGTCTACCTATTCGTTTATTACTCAGACGACAGGATTTGAGATTGTAGAATCTATCGAAAGCGGTATTTTATACGTCATTTCTTATAACGATTTGTATTCCATTTATAAGAAATATCCCGAATTTAATTACGTAGGCAGAATCCTGACCGAGAAATATTACATTGATTTAATGGAACGAACATTGTGTCTGCAATATCAATCGGCAAAAGAAAATTACGAGCAGTTGGTTGTTAATAGACCTCAGATTCTACAACGGGCAACATTGGGCCATATCGCATCTTATCTTGGAATATCTCAAGAAACTTTGAGCCGGATTCGCACAAAAAAATAACGCACAGAGAGCTTCTTTTTTTGACTTTTGTCAAAATTCAATATAAAAAATAGCATGATATTTGTAGTGAAATATAATCTTTTAATCAGTTTTAAAGATCCATGTATAATCTGTTTTTTGCTTACTGATTAAGGGGTATTTATAGTTCAAAATTAAGGTATTAGTGCCAATTTTATTGTAATTGAGAAAATGAAAAGAGCAGGATTAAAAGACAAAAATGTTGTTGTGGAAATTATGACCAGATCATTTCAAAATGATCCTTATTTTGATTATCTCCTGGAAAAATCTAAAAATAAGAATAAGTTCAGGATCATAATGGAGTATATATTTGAGGAATCTTTTAATAAGGGAGAGATTTACCTGAGCGACGACAATACAGCAACCGCATTGTGGAAAGTTAGAAATAAAGAGAAACTTACCTGGAATTATATTTATCGAAAGCTTTCATTTATTTTTAAAATAGGTTTTCAATCGACCTACAGAATTCTGAGAATGGATAAGCTGGTAAATCAATATCATCCACGCATAGGAAAATATGCACATCTGAATGTTATAGGCGTGTTACCGGAAAGCCGTGGAAAAGGATATATGAGAGAGCTGATAAATTATATGGTAGAAAAGTCGAAGAGCAATGATACTGCCCTTTATTTGGAAACTGCAAACACAACCAATATAAGTATTTATAAAAAAAACCGGATTTCATGTTTTTCAGGCAATCAATATGAACGGTCGCACCTTGTTCTGCATGAACAGGAATTAATTTAGATATTTAAGACATAAAAGCAAAAACGATTCAATTTATTCATTGAATCGTTTTTGCTTTTATAACCTGAATTAGAGCTCTTGAAACGAAATGATTATCTAATTCCCATCGTATACCGTTGTTGCTCTGCTTATAGAATATGCTGCAAAGTACCCATGTGGATTGTTTTTTCCATTTAAAGGCAGAGTTTGTTTGATATTGGTTATTATATTTGCCGGTTGACCGCCAAACATCGGATTTCTGCCCCAGAATTCACTTTGAGCCTGTTCGATAAACTCTTTGTATTCTTTGGTAATTCCCGACATTTCAAGCATGATCAAGTCACCGCTTTTTAGCTTTTCATCTTTTTTGCTTCCCGATAAATAAATCATCCTTTCGTTGATAAGATATTTTCCATTAAAAAATTCATCATCGGTAACTCCCCATTCCTGTATACTGTCCGTTGTCAGTTTATTGTTTTTGTAGCTTCTGACTCTGTAATAGTTCCTTTCATTTTCCGGATCTTGTATCGAGGCTTTCACTGCCCACATATCACTCTGGAAAATACGTTCTTTCTTAACCATTATACTGTCTATGCGCGACACTGCATTCATTTTGGTTGTTGCTGTATATTGCTCTTTGATGCCATCTGCATTTACATCGATATTATCAATTGTAAGTGTATAGGTTCTACCTGCTACTCCGTGATAAGTGACCGGTGTTTGATAGTTCCCTTTATTTATAGCATCTTCTATTAGTGTTATTTTGCTTACACCATCATCCAGCGTGACTGTGGCTCCTGAAATCATTTCCGCTGACTGATTGGAGAAATAAGCGGCTGTCTTTTTCAGTTGAATTACATGTGCAAGTGTATCGCTGGTAACTGCACCTTCCACTACCAGTTCAGGAGTTGCATTCTTAAGATCCAGTGCTATATCGGTAGTACAAGCCGTAAGTATTGTTGCAACTATAATGGCAACTATATTGAATTTAATTCTCATTTCGTTTTAAAATTTAAAGTTATAGGTAATAGAAGGAACAAACGTAAACAGGTATGTCATTTGAGCTTTTGTCTTATAAGCTGTATCAGCATCGTCTACAAAGTTGATGGCCCAGGCATTTTTATGACCATAAACATTATAAACCGAGAAGTTCCACTCACCGGACCATGCATGGGGCTTTTTGGTTTTTGGTTTCCAGGTCAGTGATACATCCAATCGATGATAATCGGGCATACGATACTCGTTTCTGTTTGAATATACAGGTAAAATGACATTTCCTACTTCCATTCGGGCCACAGGATAGGTTATTGGCTGACCGGAAGCATATATGAAATTGGCACCAAATGAAATACGCTCACTTAAGTCATAATTGGCAACAACATAGAAAGTATGTGGCCGGTCGTAAGGTGCCAGATAAGAATTTCCGTTATTTATGCCTTGTATTGTATGCTTAGCATTTGAATAGGTATAACTAATCCATCCGGTAAGTTTGCCTGTGTTTTTCTGTAACTGAAATTCTGCTCCATAAGCTTTCGATTGTCCAAAGCGCAACTCACCATCCAGTTTTTTGTTGAGCAACAACTGGGCATGATCTTTAAAGTCGATGGTGTTTTGCATATCTTTATAAAAGAATTCCACCGAAGCTTCCAGCTCATTATTCAGAAAATTTCTGAAATATCCTGCCGCATATTGATCGCAGGTTTGAGGTTCTATGTTTTTGCCAGCTGTAAACCACAAGTCGAGTGGGGTACCGGCAGTAGAATTGGATGCCATTTGCAGAAACTGATTGGTACGCGCATAACTTGCTTTTACCGACGACTGATTGTCGAGCAGATATGTGACTCCGACACGTGGCGAGAAACGATAGAAAGTTTTAATGACTTCACCCGACTTGTAAACTGTAGAATCAATGGCATTGTAATTTTTATCGTAGTTATAAACCGTACCGCTTCCAATACTGGAGAATCCGGTTATACGCAATCCTGCTTTTACCGAAAGCTTTTTGGATACCTGATATTCGTCCAATAAATAAAGTGCATGTTCAAATGCATTAATATCGGGCAAAACATAGGGGTCGTAATTGGTTGAACCACCCGTTGATTTTACGGTTCCGGGTTTGAGATTATGCAAAACGGCATTATACCCAAATTTCATGGTGTTTTCGGGAGAAATAAAGTATGTGAAGTCGGCTTTTGCACTCATGTCACGCATGTTATATTTCCAGTCGAAATTACTTTCATTACTCATGCTAGACTCCAGACCATAGTTGTATTGACTGTAGTTCAGCGAGTAGTTACTGAATAATTTAGGCGAGAAAAGATGATTCCAACGTCCTGTAACAGCTGCATTACCAAAATTAAAACCTGCATCGGCATTTTTGAATAGATCTTTTCCAAGGTATGCCGACAGGAAAATACGGTTGTTTTCATCAATCCGATGATTTATTTTCGCATTTAGATCGTAGAAATACAGTTTGTTCTTGTTAATTTCATCATTGGATGAGAGTTTCAGAAACAAGTCTGCATAGGTTCGTCGGGCTGAAACGATAAACGATGTTTTATCCGATCCGATAGGGCCTTCGAGGGTGAGGCGACTTGAAATTAAACCGATTCCGCCGCTCCCAGAGAATTTCTTTGAATTGCCGTCACGCATTTGTATATCGAGTAATGATGACAATCGTCCGTCGTAAGAAGCAGGGATGTCGCCTTTGTAAAGCGTCATATTCTTAATCGCATCATTATTGAATACCGAGAAGAAACCCATCATATGCGATGCATTATAAATGGTAGCTTCGTCAAGCACTATGAGGTTTTGGTCTATACCACCTCCACGTACACTAAAACTGGATGTACCCTCACCGGCAGAAACAACACCCGGCAACAATTGAACAGCTTTTAGTAAATCCACTTCGCCCATTAGAGCAGGCATTTTTCTGATGGTAGTTATCGATACTTGTTGTGCACTCATACGGTTTAGAGTTACATTCGCATCTTTGCGTTGCGACGTAACCACAACTTCCTTCATTTCCTTGGCAGCATTTTTAAGCTCTACATCCAGCTTTATCGGCTTGTCCAATGTGATCTTTTTGGAAACAGGTTGATAACCTACATACGAAATTTCCAGCGTATATTCGCCTTTGGGCACACTGATAGAATAAAACCCGTAACTGTTAGTTACTGTTCCGGTTCTTAATTCTTTAATCGAAATGGTAACACCAATAAGCGCTTCACCATTTGCATCGTCTTTTATATTCCCGTTCAAACTAATTCTATCGGCAGGTAAAACCGCATGAGCATTGTAAACAAACAGGGAAAACAAACAGAATAAAATAATTTTTCGAAAATTCATTACGTTTAATTTATTGTTTTGTAGTTATTTAGATTATATATTATCTATAGTGATATTCAGCCCACTTCGGGGCTGGAGTTGTGTTTCGGTTTTTCATCCCCCGGTTACGCTTCACTTACCGGGGGTTATTTACATTTAGCCACTTCGTGGCAATAAATACTCATTCAATTAACTTCTATATTCATAACTTATATAACGTTTATTGTTGCTTAATAATAGTTTTAAAACGAATAAAACCGGAAATTCTTTTTTCCATTCTATTAATAGACGTTTTTTCTATTGAATTATAACACTGCAAAAATACAATATTCTGCTTTTATTCTAACATTTAATCTGATGAATGCCTTAAATTTTCCGATGAACATAATAAAAATCCCTTTGAATTGATGTTTTCTTAACCGAAACATCTGCGCTAAACGTAATAAATCCATATAATACCAACTCTTTGTACCCCTTTAGATGAACTCTTATAAAACCAATACAAGCGATTAGCTTATGAAATGAGTCTGTATTTTTCCAGGATTTTAATTGTAAAACGAACAAACCTCCGTAGATCAGCTACAGAGGTTTGCCTGAATTGCATTCTATGATTTAAATTATAAATCAATTAGTCAAAAATTTTAAAGCCTGTGTTCTCAAGATATTTTCTTTGTTTTGCAACCACATCTTGTTGATTTATTTATTTCAATGATTGATCTACCAACTTTTTCAGTTCGGCATATTTTTCTTGTCTTCCATCCGATTTTAGATAAAACGCTGTCAGGAATGCACAATATTTTTTATTGTTATCCACCCACGGATAGCTTCCAAATAAACCGGGACTGCTAACAGTTGCATTACCCATCACCCATTCACCGTAACCGTATCCGGCACCTTTTGTCTCGGCCGGAGTGTAGGCGACTTTTACACCAGAGTTTACTCTGTTTATCTGCATTTGCGCGATGCTATTTTCAGACAAGATTCGTTTTCCATGAAACACACCTTTGTTGAGTATCATTATTTCAAAGTTCATATAATCATTGGATGTGCTGCTCGCACCGCCTGCAGGTAATGCTACTTTCCCTTTGCCAAAATCAGTATTTTTCATCTCCAGTGGAGCGGCTATGCGTTCTGCAAAAAGTTTTTCGAAGCTCTTTCCACTAATTTTTTCCAGTACTGCTCCTGCTATCTGCAATCCGGTGTTGCTGTATCGAAAAACCAATCCGGGACGACCTTCCATTGGAAATGTAGCTATCCGGGCTATTGCATCGTTCATGTTGTTGAGATCTTTCATTTCTTTAAGATCTTCTTTCAAGTCCGGTGATTGAATTCCAGTCATATGAGAAAGACAATTGCTTATCGTAATGCCTCCTTTTCCACTTTTTGAAAGCACCGGTAGAAATTTTCCAACAGTATCGGTGAGTTGTAATTTACCTTCATCTACAAAAGTCATCACCAAAGCAGCACTCAGCCATTTGCTGCAACTGGCAATCTGAAGTTTTGTAGTTGGTGTAAAATCTTCCATATCAACAGATTTTCCCTGTTTTCTTGCAGCTAATCTTACAACCATTTTCTGCTTGAAATTCATTTTGTTGACGGAGTGACTATAAACTATTTTCCCGTCCTTGTAAACCTGCAAAACTAATCGACCACCCATGTCTTCGGCATGGGCATTCATCCATTTATCTACTTCGGTAAAGTCATGCTGAGCTTGAATGCTAGTCCAAACAAGCAGAAACAGAAGTAGTGATACTATTTTTTTTGTCATACTATTTTTTTGTTAGTTACAATTAGCTATTCTGGGGTTATTGGCACTACCACATTTAAATTCGTACTTGCTTTGACTGTACTTTGGGGTAGGATTATCGGTTATCTCTATCGGTGTCATTAACTGGTTTTTATATCCAGGCATAGTTATTTGTTCAGCAGAACCGTTTCCAAGAGCTATATTTTTTGCCGCCGAATTATTATTGAAACTATAATCCATTAAAGCATCCAATATCCGGTAAATCCCGTAATAATCTAAGGCATCATAAGCCGACCTTGAATTGGGTAATGCATGGTCTGTTACATACTTATATCCCGCCACTGTTGAAGATCTGAAATAATAGAAATCCTTTTCAGAATCAGGGATGTTGATGTTTTTAAAAATATCAATTGCCAAACGATGGTCATTGATGACATCTTCATCATACACCTGACTAACCAACTTTGTATTGGATGGAAAGTTTGCCAATTGATCGGAACTGATTTGGTAACTGTACCACGGAGCCATAGTAAACAGGAAGCGTCCGTTTTCACCCCAACCATTTTCGGTGAAGGCTTTATAAGCTAACCCAATGGAAGCCCCTCCTCCAAAAGAATGTCCCATAAAACCAACCTTTTTTGTATCAATAATGTTCGGATAATTGGCTGCCGCCTTTGTAAAACCCGTCCATAAAGTCAGGTAACGGTGATCAACGCTAACATCATTTGTCGCGTAAGGAACAAATACAACTACATACCCTTTTTTGGCTATAAATTCAAATAATCCTCTATTAAATTCCTTACTTTCGCCACCAAAAGGATGCGAATAAAAAATAGTGGGCTTAGGAGATGTAATACCGGTAGGGTAAAACACCGTGACTTTAGTCCCGGGATATTCTGTATTCGAAAATTCAATCTCCGACACTTTGTATGTACCGTCAGCACCATAGCCTGACGTTGGTCTGGATATAGGACCGTCCAGATTATCATCCAGCGGTTCGGTAGTAGTACCGGTTGTATCGATATTTCTTGAACAACTTCCAAAAAGAAGAAGGAGCAAGCATATTTTAAATAATGTAGTTTTCATACACTTTAGGTTTTAGTTTAATCACAATCTTTAGAACTATACAATTATCTAATCATTAATTATTCCGCTAACTTCATAAACAGCTCCATTTTCAGTCTGTATTTTTTTATAAAGCGTTCCATTAAATTCATAGTAATTATTTCTATTCACTGTTACCATTTCAGCTTCTTCGGGCAGGTTAATAATCCGCGCACCTACCGGAGATTCGATAACACGGAAACCTCCCGAAACCTCTTCGTAGAAAACACCGCCATAATAAAGGTAAGAACCCGAACGAGCAGTTATTCTTACAAAATGAGGAGGAAGTGTAGCTACAACCAGCCCCGGAGGTGGCGCTACAGTTCTAAACCCTGCTGGTGTCTCAATATAATAACATCCCGAATGATAATAGTATTTCGAATTTGCCTGTGCAATCAGTATAGCTGCTGTTGGCAATACTCTCAATACCGGACGAACTATTCGACGATTTACATAAACAACCCTATGCCGGGGAATTCTTGTTACTACAACTGTTGTTCTGGTCGGTCTGTTACTTACAATAACAGTTCGTCTTTGTGCATTCGCCTCGTTATTTTGTAACAGCATGCACAGAATCAGAAGCAAAATTACATGAAATGATTTTGTTTTCATATTTTTCCTGACTTTTTAAATTTTATACTTTTTCATTTCGGACTAAATAGCTGTATATTCACCGGTTTTGATATTTACACTATAGCTTTGTCCTTGGATAACAAGCGTAGCCATACTGTTGCCATTAAAAGTAATAGTACCGGTATAACTAAAATCGCCTTTATTAGGAACAGAACCTGTAATAGTAAGTGTTGCAGAACCACTCTGGATAGTGGCAGTAGATTTATTTACTAAAATATCTGCGAGATTCAGATTAACTACAGTATTTGTAGTCAGAGCCTCAGTACCTTTGAAAGTGTGATTTGCTGTTCTTGCAAATGTTCCGTTTACTGTAACCACACTGGTATTCATATTTGTCAAGGCCAGCGTTCCGTTTCCGGTATGTGTGGAAGATACACGAGGGGCATCATAATTTCCACTATAAGTGTAATTTTCGGTCGCACTTGTGAATTGCCCCTGAAGGTTCAGCGTAAAGTTGTAACCATACGTTGCCGTGAACGAATAGCTTATGATTGCTCCCGGCTTGCTTGTCAGAGTAAAAGTAGTGTCCTTGGCAAAAGTCAGATCAGGACTGACAGATTGTACTTTTTGTGGAGCAGCACTGCGGGTTGTACTACCTCCGGTTTGAACTGATGTTTGAACAATAGCAGTTGCACCCATAGAGTTTTCAGCCAAAGACATCGAAACCATTTCGGCAGCCTGGTCATT
This sequence comes from Paludibacter propionicigenes WB4, assembly GCF_000183135.1. Classification (NCBI taxonomy): domain Bacteria; kingdom Pseudomonadati; phylum Bacteroidota; class Bacteroidia; order Bacteroidales; family Paludibacteraceae; genus Paludibacter; species Paludibacter propionicigenes. Next base: position 554,128 of record NC_014734.1, read on the forward strand.
GGTGATTGAACTTGTTGTTTCCTCGTCCTTGCATGCTGTCAATAGCGTAACTATTGCCAACGATAAAATTAAAGCATTCTTTTTCATGTTGTCTTAATTTTTTTGATATTAATATTGTAGAATTTTCTCTTTCTGAAACAAAGATAGAGCCATTATACCAAATTATTTTCTACTTTCAACGAACGACCGGAACTTATCAATGAACGACATAGGAGCTATTTCACAAGCACATATTTTTTGCGTAATTTTGCAGCGATACAAGAATTTACAAGGTAACAAACAGTTTTAAATGGCAAACGAGACAATCAATAATCAGTCGAAAGCATCTTTTTGGGGCATACACTTGTCTTTTTGGATCGTTATGTTTAGCCTTATTGTTTATTTGATGGCATTAATTGTTGATGGTGTTTATCTTTTTCAGCGTTCGCTGGTGTTGGTTACAATTAATGTGATATTATTCTATGCTTGCTACTTTTGGATTGTACCAACCTATATCCAGAAGAAAAAAATAGGAAAAGCAGCGGTATTAATTCTGCTATTGATTTTAATTATCATAGTTCTGCGTTCAATAGGAGATAGGTTGTTGATGGATAAATTTAATCAGGAACCATTATACGACATCCCCAAACGAGGAAGATTTATTCTAATGTTTTCCGGCGAGCTGACTTTTGCCATATTTGCGTGTTTATTAAAACTGGCAGTAGGATCTTATGAAAATAAAAGGAAAATGGCCGAACTTGAAAAACTGCAACTGAACACTGAATTGCAGTTCTTGAAATCTCAAATGAGTCCGCATTTTCTGTTCAATTCCATCAATAATATTTATTCGCTCGTATTGCTCAAATCCGACAAAGCACCCGAAGCATTAATGAAACTTTCGGAACTCTTGCGTTATTCGCTTTATGATTGTCACGACAAAGTATCATTACGACAAGAAATCGAAGCCATTGAATCGTATATAGAACTTTTCAGGCTTAAATATGAAGAAGACCTTAAGCTTACATTTATAAACGATGTAGAAATTACCGATTACCAAATCGAGCCGTTGCTTTATATTCCATTACTGGAGAATGCCTTGAAATACTCAGGAATTGGAAATAATTCCGACGCTTTTATTCAATTGGAACTGAAGGTAGAGAATAATATGCTGGTTTTTAAAATCAGCAACAGTAAAGGTGTCCGGAATAAAGTACAGGAAGCAAGCGGTATAGGAATGGCTAACATACGGAAACGATTGGAAAACATATATCCTGGGAAATACGTTTTCGAAGTTTATGAAGACGATACAATATTTGAGGTAACATTAAAAATACACCTTCTATGATATTAAGCTGTGTAATAGTGGATGATGAATACCTGGCCATAAAAGTACTGGAAGATTACGTTTCCCGAACAGAAAACCTCCAATTGGTCAGAGCTTTTAAACGACCGGAAGAAGCGCTTGTATTTTTACAGTCAAATCCGGTTGACTTGTTATTTCTGGACATTCAAATGCCTGAACTGGATGGATTCTCGTTGCTTGCAAAACTCGATAATCCACCGCTTGTAATCTTCACTACTGCGCGCCCCGATTATGCTGTAAAAGCGTATGAACTAAATGTGCTGGATTATCTTGTAAAACCTATTTCGCCCGGTCGTTTCCAACTTGCTACCCAAAAAGCTCTGGACTTTACAAACTACAGACGTTTAGCTGAGACCCATCAGCAACCTGAAGTTGATTATTTGATGATAAATGCCGATCATTTGGTAAATAAAATCATGCATCAGGATATTATATATATTGAAGGACTGGGAGAATACATAAAGTTTCATACCCATTCCAAAGTTTATATCACGTTGATGTCTTTAAAATCGCTTCAGGACATCTTACCCAACAAATTATTTGCCCGTATTCATAAGAGTTTTATTGTCAATAAAACTTTTGTGGTTTCTTTCAATCATCAACAAGTGCAGTTGAGCAACGGAAAAGCAATACCACTTGGCAGAATCTACAAACAAGAGTTTTTAGAGGAAATGAAGTAAAGTTACTAAGCCGTCCGACAGTCGGCTTTAATGATTTTATGTACTCATATCGCTAAGAAATCCTAACGTATCAAACTTACAAGTATCATTTTTTATAACTTTGCAAGCCGAATAGAGATTTTAGCTCGGAGACCGTTTTTTATCTCATTCCGTTGAAGAAAATAATTATTGAAACTTATAAGAAATAATGAAACGTAGTTTTTTATCACCCGTCCTTTTTGTCCTTTTATTATCCGCTTGTACGGTAAGCGAAACAAAAAAGACAATCAAATTGATCCTCAGATAAAGAAAGAGATACACACACTGAACAACAGAATAGTTGATGGAATAGTACAGAATAATATCAGTAGAATATTGCCCGATTTCGATGACAGACTGAAGGACAATAAAAAAGTAGTTTTGCAATTGATGGAAGTTGTAAAAGGCGCATTGAAAGTAAAGGACTACAGGATATTGAATGAATTTTATCAAAAGAATGCCGCCAAAAAAGGCATCGCTTCAGTCAGTTCAGGTACAGCAACTCTACACGATTATCAGTTAACCTACGACTCGCACAACAAAGAGATGTATGTTATCACATCCAGTTTTGAGGACAGTCTGTACCAAAAAAGTTTCACGTTTGTCTATGCAAAGCACGGTGATAGATGGAAACTAAACAACCTGCAGGCGGGGATATTGAAGATTATGCACAAAGATGCCATAGATTGGTATCAACAGGCAAAGGCTGAATACAAGAAAGGCTATTTGATAGATGCTATGTGTCATGTAAACTTAGCCACCCGCATATTGAATCCGGGAAATCACATGTGGCAATACAACAAAGGCAAAGAGATTCAGCTGTTTGAACGACAAATCACAAAACAGATTTACAGTAAATATCATTTTCCACTTACCGTAACAGATGTTCCTTCCAAACCGGTTATTTACAGAGTCTATTCTGAAGTTGCACCCAATGGATGTTTCCCGTTAGTGATTTATACTACCTCTGTCGATTTGAATGATATGGCAACACTGGGTAATGAATGTAAGGCTATCCACAAAAGTATTGGAACCTTGTTCCACGGACTGGACACTAACAATGACATGATTTTATATAAACCCCTCAAAAGCATTCCTACCGGAACTAATCCCGAAAACCTGAATGACCACAAATCTATTTTCGTTGTAAAGACATATTAAGTAAGCAGAAGAATATAATGTTGTGTTTTCAAAAAAAATTGAACGCTGATTTTTCGGATTGAGCGGATAAAAGCGGATGATAACTAAACGGATCTTAAACTGATTTTAGTCATGCAAACATGACAGATATAATATTTGACTATTTAAAATCATTTCGACTTGTCGAAATTCAAATCCGTATAAAAATCCGCTATATCAGCGTTTATCCGCGCCTGCCTGCGGTAGGCAGGTTCTAATCTTTTTTCATTTATAAAATACTATACTACATTATATTTATCCTAATACTTAATTACTCTGTAAGTCGTTTATTTTCTTTTTACTGAAAAGCAATAATAAAAAAAATCGAAATCTATCTATTTCGGTCCTTTTTGTTTCCTTGTTTGAAAATTGGTTATAACTCGCTAAAATTCATTTATAAAGGGCATCTTTACGAACCTTATTATTTCAGGCGTGTTATTTTCTCGTAACAGAATGGCTTATTCTGTTCTGTTGTCCACTGAATTGATGATAGAGTGGTGGCTTCCCCGGTTTTTTTAAACCCCGTCTTGTTTTTATATTCCAATCGGCTTTCGGGCCGGTAGAATAATTCTGTTGATTATTATTAATACCCTAACACTGAATATTATGCTGAACACATTTGATTACTGCCTTCCGGATGTACAATTGCTTAAAAAGAAAAACGATCAGTTTCTGATCTGGATACCCGACAAAACCTATATAGTTCTTGGAGCTTCCGGTAATCCGGACGAATCTTTGAATATGGAAAGTGTACAAGAAGATAATATCACCGTACTTAAACGACCTTCGGGTGGTGAAACGATCATTCTTACCCCGAATAACATTATGATTTCTGCTGTTTTCTGCAATATAAAAAACCTGCGTGCGAAAGATGTATTTCAACGCATTAACCGACTGATAATTTCATCGATCGAAAAAACAGGTATCAAAGGATTGTCGTTGGTGGGAATCTCCGATATAGCTGTTGCAGGCCGTAGAATACTGGGTTCGGCCATCTACAGGAGTAAAAATGTACTACTGTATCATGCCGTGCTCAACTTGGGCGAACCTGCGGCCACTTTTGAACGATACCTGAAACCTTCGAGCAAAGAATCGGCTGACAGAAGTGGAAGAACAGCTATAGACTTAACCACCTCGCTCAAAGAAAAAGGATACAACAAAGGCGCTTACCACATGGAAAACCTTTTGTCGCTGTCTTTCGAGGAATCATTTTGTATATGAGTATTTTGTCAACTACAGATTCTCCACAACCTATCAGGGATACGTCGATACGTATCCCTGATGTTGATATGAAGTCATTTCTGGATGCCCGGGTGCAACAATACAATAACGTTGAATTTATTCACTCGGACCCTGTACAGATTCCGCACCGGTTTTCGCGAAAGGAAGACATAGAAATAGCAGCATTTCTTACTGCCACCATTTCCTGGGGACAACGAAAAAGCATTATCAACAATGCTAACCGACTTATGCGGCTGATGGACAATTCGCCCTATGATTTTTTGATGGAAGCCGATGCGGCAGACTGGAAAACCGTTTCGGGCTTTGTTCACCGAACCTTTAATGGCAACGATTGTCTGTTTTTTCTGGAATCGCTCAGGAATATCTATCGTCATCACCACGGGTTGGAAACCGTTTTTACCAACGGATACAACAACGGGGAAAACATTCAAAGCGCATTACAGCATTTTCGGGAGGTATTTCTATCCACTCCGCACGAAGTCAGGGTTCGGAAACATGTTTCTGATGTTTCGGCCAATTCATCGGCCAAGCGCCTGAATATGTTTCTGCGTTGGATGGTACGAAACGACGACAACCAAGTAGACTTCGGGCTGTGGAAAAACATTCCGGCTTCGGCACTCATGCTTCCGCTCGATGTTCATACAGGCAATGTTGCCCGGGGACTGGGTTTACTCACCCGTAAGCAAAACGACTGGAAAGCGGTGGAAGAAATTACCGCTGCACTCCGTATTTTCGATGCTCACGATCCGATAAAATACGATTATGCGCTGTTTGGAATCGGGGTTTTCGAAGGACGCTGATTTTCGGTAGTTTGTTTTAAGTAAGCGAATGATTCTAATTTCGTATTATCAAAAAAGGATGGAACGCTGATTTTACGGATTGAGCGGATTTAAACGGATGATAATAAAACGGATCTTTAACTGATTTTAGTCATGCAAGCATGACAGATATAATCCTGAACTATTGAAAATCATCTCGACTTGTCGAGATTGAAATCCGTATAAAAATCCGTTATATCAGCGTTTATCCGCGCCTGCCTGCGGTAGGCAGGTTCTATTTTCTCCCAATTTACGGATTTACTTATACAACATTATATTTATTCCGGTACTTACCACCTCAACGAACAAAACCGACCTCCTTATTCCGCCTGCTGTCTAAATCACATAACTCTTTACCACCTCACTCCATATGCGCGAAGGATGGGTGCGTGCTCCGGCCACCCTGAAGCAATACTCTTTACCGCTGGTAAGACCTTCTATCAATATCTTTCGTCGCGTACCGCTGACTTGAATCCACACACTATCGTCAGTAAGTGGAGCTTCGCAATATTCAAACACATAAAAGAGTGCTCGATCCACAACATTGCAACTTACCCAGGCACTTCCATGTTTATATCCCAACTTTATTTTTACATTCATGGCTTTATCCAGTTGCCCAACCTTAGCTGCTTTCTTGTGCATATCAAAACCGGCACTGGCTATTATCGCAGCATTGCCTTTGCTCGTTAGCTCCACATAAGTGGCCAGTTCCTGCAGACAAAGTTCCAAATCGCGCCGACAGTTTTTCTTAACAACCGTAGTTAGTCTGCCTCCATCATTCGACTCGATGATAGAAGTCTCATAACTTTGAATTTTAGCCTTTAATTCATCCAGTGTTGCCTGAATATCCGGAAAGTGAGCATTATTGGTCATTTGTTCCAATATACTGCGTGCTTTTGCTTGTAATTTCAAGTCCCGGTATTTCTTCGGAGAGAAAGTTTTTGAAACAATAGCTTTATCCATATCGTTGTTTTTAAAGTAAGTAGGACGAACAATTAAAAATCATATATTCATTTGTGACAATTCATTTTTCCACCATTTATTTATCGAATTAATTGGTGGGAATTCGTGCAATTAGTGGTTTAAATAATCAATAAACCACGAATTTCACGAATTTACACGAAAGTGTAAGATTTAAAAAATACGACATTATATAGTTTCAATTAGTTAGATTCTCAATTTATTGTACAGGATTCATCCATTGTATAGCAGTTTTACACTTATTGAACCATACAATCGTTCGTTCTTCAGTTACAAACTCCAACACCTTGTAACTATTCCGTCCGTACTGATAAAGAATGCCTTATTCTTATAGTACAATACGGTTTTCCTGTATTAGAATAGCATATTCCTTAGCAGTAATTCGTAATTTACTATTAGAAATGGTTCATTACCGATGGCAAATATACAGTTTTCTATTTATAATAAGTTATTTTCTGTAAATAATATACTATTTTCATTAGATAATTAGTTATTATTTACGGTAAATAAAGTATTTCTAACGGGTAATATACTGTTTACTATAAACAATAGTTTATTTCTCATGAGAAATATATTATTTCCTATAGAAAACAAGCAATTCTTTACAAAGTATGCTGCATTGTAGTATAAGTATGTGCTATTATAGTACAGGAATGCCGCATTGTAACACTACATTAAGGCTTTACTGACAACAAACAGACCGAAGTAGGGCAGTAATGCCGGAATAGAACAAAGGAAAAGGACAGACATAACCGTGTTTACTTCAATAATGCCAGAGAATGCGCCATTCATGATACAAAACCTTGCCATAAAGAAAACCAACACCGCTACCACTCAACAAACTATCCCCGCAATACTAAATAATTAAGAACAGGTATTGTGAATAAAAAAAATGTTTTTACCTTTGGGGATTAAATTAATTAAACACCAAAATAAATCCATCTCTTAAGTGGAAATATGAGAGATCGCAGTTCGCATATATACAAGTTAGGCGGCATAGTAAAAAAATAAAGGTCATAAAATTGACAGCAAATTAAAAATTATGGAAGATCTATTGAAACTAGCAAAAGAAGACTTAGAAATTGCTAATTTATTGTACAACAATAAAAAGTATTCTAATTCGCTTTATCACTATCATCAGAGTGTCGAAAAGTCAATCAAATATATTGGACTGTCAATTGGTGGTATTACTACGCAACAACTTAACAAAGAAATAAGTCATGACCCGATAAACGCTTTTAAGCTTTTATTTAAATATTTCAAGGGACAATCTAATGGATTGATACCAGACATTGATCCACATCTTTTTACAAACGCAAAAAAAATAATTGATTCTGGTTCCGAAAAAGAAGTAGTTAATGGAGCTTGGAATATGATACAATCTATATGCAATGAGGCAAAAATAATTCACGATGACCAATTTCCGACTGCTTTTGAAGCTGTCTGTGATTATATTAAGAAAATTGCTCCTGCAATGGATTTGGGTCTAGACAAAGATCCTTACAAGAAACTCGTAGCAATAACCATGGAAAAAGAAGCAGTAAATACAATCATTTTGATTAACTATGGAATGAAAATATTGCAAGTTCTTCTAATGAATTCTTTGATATGTAGTAAGTTTAAACCTGATAATTTCCGATATCCAAGTAACGAACTCGGGAATCCAGTAGAATACTTTAACGAAAATAATGCACTAATAATGGATTTGCCACTATTTATGAAATCCATGGATATACCTATTGAATTTGCAGGAAAAATTAAATGGGGAAAGAAATAACATTAAATAAAGAAAACTACGACCGCCAAACACCCGCCTATGTTCATTGGCTGTCTGACGTGCATTTAGCATCAAATTAAAAAAAGAGCTTTTAGACTCATGGGATTAAGTCACCTGCCTTCAAAGAAATTAAGATAAAGCAGGAAACGTCAGTTCGAATCTGACAAAGCTCACAAATTATTAAAAAAATATGCTTGAACTAATTTGGACTGGACATTTGAAACACTTCAAACAATTGATAGGTCATTCAAATCATTATTTGATTACAATATTAATTGGCATTGAGGGCGTTAGAAAAGGAGAAGTAACAAAAGGTGATTCATTTCATGTAACGTGGAATCCTGTCTCTATTGAAGAAACAACTAGAAATTCGAGAAGATTTGCTCGAAATTCTGCATTGTCTTGGACAATGGATGCTCTCGATGCTTATTTAGGATTTCTTAAGAGACAACCATTTAATTTTCCTGAAGATTTTAACGATAGTATTCAAAATGAAAGATTTGTTTTTAGTCTATTTAATAAGGTAATTGATTTCACGCAATATCCTATAGATCTTCCTTTATCATTAGTACACCTTGGAATACAATGGAGAAATAATTTAGTTCATTATCATGCTGACAATGAACTAGAACAAAAATATGCAACATATATCAGGAATGTTGAAATGGATTCAATTCAAGAAAGATTTCGAGGACTAGATCCGATTTTAATGTATGAAAATTTCAAGGATCACAATTCCCCAACTTTTAAAGAAGTTGCAGCAATAATCCAATCAACTCATTATTTAGTATTAGAGCTTGACAAACTTCTCAAAGAATACATAGATACAGATAAATATATAAATTTTATTATACGAGAAAATGAACTTGATATCGATAATATCGTATTTGCTTGTCCAGAAAAAAAACTAAGAAAATTCAAAAGATTCCTTTTGACAAAAGGATTTACTGAAGTAAATAATTCTATTTCGAGGACTAAGATTTCAGATGATGAATTAAATAATATCATTGAAAATGAATATCAAACAAGAAAAAAGATAAGAGAAGAAGAAAAAAATAAGAAAATATAAAAATCTGCTGCTAACACACGCTTGTTCATTGGCTGGTTGACGTGCATTCCGGCAGTTTTGCTCCTGCAAACCGCCAATGTCCATAGCCTCGGTCGTTAGCAGTAATATTAAAAAAATAAGACGTATGAAACCTTTGATGCTTATCCTGTTTACTTTTCTGTTACTTGTAGAAGTCAGTTATGCCCAAGACACAACCTATATCGACAAGAAAATCGAATACTTTTCAAGTAAAGAAAAGTCAAATAACTCGGAAAAGTATGCAAGAGAAATAATAAAAGTGGGTAAAGATTCATTTAAAATTGAATACTGCAACTATTATGACGGTAAAAGGTATGCGACAGGTTATACTGAAGGATTTAAAATAAAGGACGATAGCATTTTAATTATAAAAAATGAAAGTTGGAGTTTTAGAAAGATATGTAATAATGTTTATGCTGTAAATCTAAGAGACAGCGAATATGTACAAAAAGGAATAGCATATTCAATTATTCCCTTCGTCAAGAATGGAAGCTTCATATATTTAAACAGCGTAAATGACACCTTGTTGACTGAACATTATGAAATGGGCAGTTTAAAGGACTACAAAACTCCGAAAATAAAAAATACAGACACAATATACACAAGTGTTGACGAGTATCCAATATTTCCAAGTAAATATGGAAATTTGCGAGACTACATATCAAAACGAATCATAATACCAGAAATATATGCTGAATCGGGAATTCAAGGCAAAACTATATTCCGAACAGTAATAACGTCGACAGGTGAAGTAAAGAACATTGAAATTTTGAGGAGTTTAGATCGAGCATTTGACTTGACGTGCTTAAGAATAATTGCAAGACTACCGAAATTCGAACCTGGAAAAATTAAAGGAAAAAATGTAAACACCTATTATATTATACCTGTAGCATTTAGATACGAATAAAAAAACTACTTTGTTGAACGTAGCTTAGCACTGGACGTTTAGCAAAGTGTCCACACTTCGTTCAAGCTAAAAGGAAGTCTACGGACTTCCACATTGAAAAGTAATTGAATAGGATATACTAGGCAGAGACTTGTTTCTAACCGGTGTTGAATGGAAAGGAAGTGTAGTAAAAAAGAAAAGATTGCTTTATAATTGGAAGGACAAGAATGAAAACTCAAAAAAACATGACTTCCATAACGAGTATTATAAATGAAAAAAACCGACTTTGATAATTGAAACATGAATACGATTTTGACAATACTTTATGATGTTCTATTATTTTTACCACTAGTTTTTCAGATTTTCTTTGGTAATAAATCTATAAAAGGTAGTCTAAAATTAAAATTTTGGCAGATAAGTGTGATAAGTATAATCAGTCAAGTTATTGTGGCTATAGTTGGCTCTTATTTGATGAGACTAATGGTAATACAAACCAAGTTCCATGACGGCTTTCTTGCTATAATTGGAGGTGTAATGTTTAATATAATTCTTGGAGTAATAGTTCTATTAGTTATACTAAAACAAACGAGCAATAAACCGAGACAAGAAAAGTGACTTTGTTGAGTGTAGCTTATCTCTCGATGTTTTGCAAAGTGTCCACACTTCGTTCAGGCTAAAAGGATGTGTCCAAACTTTCACATTGAAAAGTAATTGAGAAAGCGAACAAAATATAAGTAGGAATGTTGAAACTAAATACTTATACAATAAATCTATGTGGACAAAATCTCATACAGTCATAACAAAAGAAGCCACAAAAGAACAAATGTGGAAGCTATTTACTGACGTAAATAATTGGCATGTTTGGAACAATGAAATTGAATTTGCAAAACTAGAAGGTAAATTTGAGGCTGGGAATCATTATCTGATTCAACCAAGAAACGGAAGAACAGTTAAAGTCAAATTGATTAAAGTCGTTGAAAATAGACAATGTTTAGAACTTGGAGAATTTCCACTGGCTAAAATGTATTATGAACACATTATAGAGGAAACTCCAGATGGTCTAAAAATAACCAGCACAATTACTATGACCGGTTTATTAAGTTTTCTATGGGTGCAATTAGTTGTTCGGAAAATTGCATCCACAATGGCTTCTCATGTACAAGAACAAATTAAAGTTGCTTCAAAACTTTTAGTCTAATAACTTTTAGTTGTAGCTATTATACTCTGCCCAATCGGATATAGTTATTGGAAGGACTGAAAGTTTGTCTTAGTTCTTGAGATATGTTATTCCATCTGTATGTATTATCAGGATTTTTAATCCAAGATTAATATATCTGCTTTATACAATATAAAATGTATATCCAACAGGATATGCATTTTTTTATTCTATAAAAGCATAAATTTACTAAAAATAATTATCTTTGCAGAGTTGTTAATCTTATTGAACAAATCACATTACAGTATGAACACAACCAAAAAAACAGCAGTTCTTCTGTTATTTGGCTTTTGCCTGATAATTCAGGTTTCCGGCCAAAGCAATGATACTATTGTCAACAAACTGGTGCAGTATGTTAGTATCGTAGATCATTTCTCCAAAAACCTACCACAGGAAAAAGTGTATCTGCACTTTGATAACTCTACCTATTACCAAGGAGATGATATTTGGTTTAGTTGCTATCTGGTTGCTTCGGGCTTTCACAAGACTAGTACTTTGAGCCAAACGCTGTATGTGGAATTGCTTAACCCGGGAGGTGAAGTCATCGACAAGCAAATATTGAAAGTAGAGAACGGTCGGTGTCATGGAAGCTTTAAGTTGAGCAAGCTTCCGTTTTATTCCGGCTTCTATGAAGTGCGGGCTTATACCAAGTATATGCTCAACTTTGGAGAAGAAACTATTTTCTCTCGTACCTTTGCCGTGTATGATAAACCTACCAAACCGGGAGCTTATGAAGAAAAAAGTTTGATGAAATATGGACGTGGATCATATCCTGTATTGCGTAAAGCACCCGTAAAAGAGAAAGCAGTCACATTGAAGTTCTTTCCTGAGGGTGGAAACCTGGTTGCTGGAGTGACATCACAAGTTGCTTTCGAAGCTACGGATGCTTACGGTAATCCCATTGAAGTATCGGGTCAAGTGATCGGTGAAAATAAAGAAACTATCGTTCGATTTAAATCCGTGCACGATGGAAAAGGAGTCTTTACATACACTCCGACAAAAGCATTATCCACACAAAAAAACAAAGCCGATAAATTCCCGCAGGCAACTCTTGATTACAAAGAAAAAAAATACACTTTCGACCTTCCTGCTGTTCACCCACAAGGAATAGTACTCAAAGTAGATAATCTTTCCTCTCCCGATAGCATTGGGGTAAGTGTGCTTTCAAACAATGATACACCAAGCGGGATATTCGGATTGGTACTACTAAGTGGAAGCTACCTGCATGAATACATGATGATTGATACCTCGGAAGGAAAGCCGATTGATTTCCGCATCTGCAAAACCAATTTTCCGGCAGGAGTTTTAAGGCTTATACTTTTCAATTCACAAGGACAGATTCTGTGTGACCGTCTCTTGTTTATTCACCAAACAGAGAAACTAAACATTCAGGCGAAAATGGACAAAAAGTCCTACAACCCCAACGAGCAAATTAATATGCAGTTTGCCCTTACCGAACGGGATACTATTCCGGTAGAAACCACTTTCTCCGTTTCTGTCAAAGACAAACAAAACGATGTTAAACCTGATCAGGACATTCAATCGAATCTGCTGCTTATGTCGGAGATAAAAGGGTATGTGCATAATCCGGATTATTATTTTGAATCGAATGATTCCATTCACCAACGGGCATTAGACTTACTCCTGATGGTACAGGGATGGCATCGCTTCAACTGGGCATGGGTAGATGACACCAAACCTTTTCAGCTAAAACACCAACCCGAGAAAGGAATTGAGATTAATGGTCAGGTTGTTTCGTTTATACGATCGATTCCTAAACCGAATGTAAAAGTATCGAGCCTTATTTCCCAAAAGGATGATAGCACCAAATTGTTTAATAGTTTTACAGAGTATTTTGTCACCGACAGCTTAGGAAGGTTTAGTTTCAATGCCGATGTGCAAGGGAGATGGGAAATGATTTTTGCGGTAAGGGAAAAGAGAAAAAAGAAAGACTACCGTACGGTGTTAGACAAACTGTTCAGTCCCTCGCCCAAACAATACCGCTACACCGACTTATTTTCCCACATACCCAATCCCGAAGAAGATAACCCGATTGTAACAGACGCATTGCTTCGTGCAGTAAATGACTCAACTGCAATCGCCGTACCGAAGATCAACTACGACTCAGTAGCAAAGAAAGGCGTACAAGGTAAAATGCTGCACTTGAAAGAAGTGGTGGTGAAAGCCAAGAAACACAGCAAGGAAAAGGATATTTTGGAGAACCGTTCCAAATCACTTGCTTATTATGATGTTTATGCAGAGCAGGATAAAGTTTTGGATCAGGGAGGAGTAACTGAAGATTTTCTGGGTGATTTTTTAGTAAAGAAAAATAAGGATTTTTCTTGGCTGTATCATGGTCCAGACAAAATACTAAGGTATAAAACTAAACTGGCTTTTCTGGTGGTTGATTACAAAATGACCTATAGAGAGGAAAGTTTTAATACTCCAAAAAATCTTAGAGCCGAATGTGTCAAATCCATGTATATCAGTGAGGATGAGCGTTCAATTGTAAATTACGTAGTGCCGATTGAATGGAAAGACCCAGTGGAGGGGCCACCTAGTCTCTATGGCTGCGTAGTTTTTATTGAAATTTTTCCTGACTGGAATAGCCCTACCCAACCTGGCAAGGGCGTACGCAAGACCTGGTTGGATGGTTACAGTCAGGTAAAGGAGTTTTACAGTCCGAATTACAGCATACTACCACCAGAGGAAGATTATCGCCGTACGCTGTACTGGAATCCTTCTATTAAAACAGATAAAGATGGTAAAGCCCTGATACAGTTTTATAACAATAGTAGTTGCAAGAGTTTTAGCATCAGTGCAGAAACCATTACGCCGCGGGGAGTGATAGGAGTGTTGAAGAAATAGTTGACAGTTGATAATTGACAATTAATAATTAACAGCTGATATGAACTCAGCTCTATAGAATCGATAAGTAGTTTCTACTTAAAAATTTTATTCTCTGAATGTTATTTTAAAACAATGTATGTCGCGCCAAAGAAAAACCCTCTCCTTTTGGGGAGAGGGTGGTAGTTGAACACACAGGCTTTGACAAAATGTTCAACGATACATTAAAATTCAACTTTGAGTGTTGCGCCTATTTGAGTAGGTTTTCCTTGCTGACCGAAATTTCCTCCGGAGTAGAAATAAAATACGTTGTAGCGGGTATCCAATATGTTTTTGGCCCACAGTTCTAAGCCCAGTGCACCTTTTGAAATGCCTACCTTCGCATTTACCAGCGAATAAAAGTCCTGCGAAACATCATTAGCATCGGTCCAGTATATTTTACCTATTCCGGTATATTGTACGGTGGCCGATATCCTATCGATAAAAGTATTTCTGAATTCGTGTTCGTAAGTTCCGCTAAGGCTTAAAGTGTTTTGAGGAGCATACGGTATGTGCTTTCCTTTATAATCTACCGGAGTATAAATCGCTTTACCGGTCGAACTGTAGGTTTTCAATGTGTCGGTGTAATTTGTGAATGTTGCTTTAGCATATCCATAATTGAGCGTTGCACTGAAACCACTTCCTAAATTTGCATCCAATGATAACTCAAAACCTTTGCTTTCAGCTTGTCCGGCATTGGTTACCACACGTCCGCTGGTGCTCGAAAATATTTTTGCCAGTTGCACATTATCCAGTTTGCTGTAAAAAACCGAAACAGTTGTTTTTAATCTATTCTCGAATGTCAGACACTGGCCGCCAATCTCATAATTCCAACTAAATTCAGGTTTATATAAAGTGGTTTTACGTACATCAGGATTCGTTATGCTCAATGGAGGCAATGCATTGGTTAGTAAATCGGAGAACATTTGAACATTGAAACCACCGGTTTTATATCCACGCGATGCAGTGGCATACACAAACTGGCGATCATTCCATTCATATTTCAGTGAAAGTTTTGGAAGCAATTCGGTAAAGGTAACCGATTCATTGCCTTTGAACTTTGCGGTAGCTACCTGATCTACATAAGTGTTGTAATCAAGGTTTACATCTTCATAATCCAGTCTTAATCCACCGGTTACCGACAACCCTTTTATCAACAGATTATTCAAGGTAGATTGATGAAAAAGCGCTGCACCTTTGTTGTCGGTATTAAAAAAGCCGGGAATGGTCAGGTGATAATTTTTCATGTTAAGCGGACTGTTGTTGTCCAGTTGTTGCATAAAACCCGAAGCCCCGAAACTCCATTGATAATCACTCTGGCTATTCGATTTAAATATCAGTTCTTCATTAAAAGCATTTTGTTTTTGCATTTGCTGCAATGCCATTTTATCGCTTGCAGAATAGTCTAAATCCATCTTCATATCATCCTCGAAATACTGATGTGAAGTGATAGAGGTCAATATCCATTTATTGGTCTTATACTGTAATGACAAGCTGTTGGTAAGCATATTCCGGTTGTACGAAGTAGGATCATTGAACGAAGGCTGATCTACTTTGTTCGTTGTTAAATTGTATACTCCGTATGGAAAAGCGGCCTGATCAACATGATCGAAATTTATTGCATATTGGGCTGTAAATTCAGGTGAAATACTCCAATCCAACTTAAAACGTCCACCGGCTGATGTTTCTTTGTCTGCCGATTTTTGCGTAAACTGGTTGGTGAAGAATCCATCACTGTGATTGTAATAGCCGCTTACAGCAAATCCAAGATTGTTGGTGAGCTTACCATAATGACCAAGCTTGGCATTTAGTAACCCATAATTACCAGCACCTATCGACATTTTTGTGCTCTGGTAATTCAGTGGTGACAGTGTGTAAATGTTGATAATACCGCCTTCTGCATTTCGTCCGTAAAGCGTGCCTTGTGCACCACGAAGCACTTCTATCTGACGTATATCAAAGAAATCGAAGTCGAAAGTGGATTTTTCTAAATACGGAACATTGTCAACGTATAAGCCCATTGACTGACCGCTGTTTCTGGAGCCGATACCGCGTATATACGAAGTAGTTGACATAGCCGAACCATAATCGGGGATAAAAAAGTTAGGTACCAGAGCATTCAGGTCTCTGACACTGCTAATCTGCGATGCCTTTATTCCGGCAGTAGTCAATACTGTCGACGATACGGGCGTCTGGCGGGGTGATGTTTCTTTCAATGAGCTTACTACAACCTCTTCAAGTTTTACAACATGTGTAGTATCTACTTTATCCTCGGCACGAGCAACAAGAGTAGTTGAAACAAAAACAACCAGAAAAAATAATTTATTCATTTCTCTTTCATTTATAAATTAAAAATAGCATAGTATTCTGCGCCTTATGAAAAGAATGCAGAAGAATGTCAAACAGCAAAATACCTGTTCGACATGTCTGATTATAGTTCAATCAGAATTATTTATGAAATGAAAGAGGGTGGGGGACGGGAAAAATCAACAAAACTGAGCCCCGCAGAGGTAAAAAACTGAAACTCAAATCTGTTTGGGGTTTGTTTATCAATATAGGGTTGATGCGAAAGTACTGTTTCCTGAACAGATTCGGCTACAGCCTGAAAATCATGAATTGATAGTTCGTAGGTAACAGTCTGGCGTTGTTCAAAACTGGCTACATGAGCAACAATCGGTGCTTGTTCTGTATGCGAATTATTAGCCTTATAACCAGGAGTGAATAAGCACAGAACGAAACCTATCACCATGAGAATCTCAGGGATAAAAGTTGCCAGTAAGCCGTTCTGAAACATCAACATAAATAAACAATTATCAATTGTGAATTATCGAGAGCCTCTCATGGGACTCGAACCCGCGACCTATTCATTACGAATGAATTGCTCTACCAACTGAGCTAAAGAGGCATTTACACTGTATTTATACTAACAACAAGCGTAGTCGGTTGTTTATAACTTCTGCAAAGATACTGTATTTTTAGTTTTTCGGGATGATTTTTCTGAAATTATTGATTTTAGAACCGTCAATTTAATTGTACTTTTGCACAGACAGTCGCATTCACCAGATTAACTATACCCGATTCAATATCCCAATGTCAGATACTTATAAAACTATATCTTCTCCCGCAGAAGGAATATACAAAGAGAAAGGAAGTAAATTTCTGTCTTTTGCTATCCCTGTAAAAACTGCCGAAGAAATAAAAGAGATTATAAAAGAATATAGAAAACTGTATTACGATGCGCGCCATGTTTGCTATGCTTATATGCTTGGTGCTGAGCATAAAGATTTCAGAGCTAACGATGATGGAGAACCATCCGGTACAGCCGGCCGACCAATTTTAGGACAGATAAATTCTCGTGAGCTAACCGATGTATTGGTTATTGTAGTCCGTTATTTCGGTGGAGTTTTACTTGGTACAGGCGGACTGGTAGTGGCGTATAAAGAAGCTACAGCCGATGCTCTTAATCGGGCTGAAATAATTGAAAAAACGGTTGATGAGGTTATTTCAGTCAGGTTCGACTACCTGTTGATGAACGATGTGATGCGTATAATAAAAGATACTGGTGCACAAATCACTGAGCAGACATTTGATAACAACTGTTGTCTGATACTGACTGCCAGAAAACAGGACTCTGAACTGCTAAAAGTAAAACTCATTAAAATACACGGAGTAAGTTTAGATTAGTTAAAGTGTGTTTATCTCAATATGTCAATAGGTTGGGGTTGAATATATTTTTGTATTTTTGGTGTATATGTCTAACCTAAAAACAAATAGCGTATGCATCCTTTTATTCAATATACTATAGTTCGGAATATTGTAAAATATAAACTGAAAAACAAAATCGAGACCATAAGTGCGGAAGATTTTGAGAATGAAGTTCAAAATATAAAAGTTGAGTTCTCTCATTGGGGAAGTGATATTTTCTTTATGTTACTGGGAGTGGTTTCTGCAAGTTTCGGATTAAAAGGTTTTTTATTGCCCAATTCGTTTGTAGATGGAGGAGTTACCGGTATATCGCTTATCACAGCCGAACTAACAACCATTCCTCTTTCTATTCTTTTGATTTTAATAAACATTCCATTCCTTATATTAGCCTATTTTACAGTAAATAAGCGCTTTGCAGTAAAAAGTTTATTTGCGATTATTCTATTGGCTGTATTTGTACATGCTGTACCTTTCCCCTCTGTTACTGACGATAAACTGCTGATAGCTGTTTTTGGAGGTTTCTTCTTGGGCTTAGGTATTGGGTTGGCTATCAGAGGCGGTTCGGTGTTGGATGGAACCGAAGTTCTCGCTGTATATATCAGCCGGCGAACTTCGTTGACCATTGGAGACATTATACTGGTTTTTAATGTATTGATATTCTCGGTTGCGGCTTATGTTTTTTCGATTGTAATTGCATTATATGCTATTCTTACTTATCTGGCGGCGGCAAAAACAGTGGATTTTGTGGTTTCTGGAATTGAGGAGTATATTGGTGTAACTATAATTTCAGAAAAAAACGAAGAGATCCGGCTGGCTATAATTGAAAAACTGGGACGTGGCTGTACCATTTATTCCGGTAAAAAAGGATTTAGCAAAAGAGGCGAGCCATTGAAGGAAACAAATATCATTTACACTTTGGTAACCAGATTGGAGTTGTCCAAACTGAATACAGAAGTAGAGAAAATAGACAATGACGCTTTTATAATCATGCATAGTGTGAAAGATGCCAAAGGCGGTATGATCAAGAAAAGACCGCTGAACTAACGGATGGAAAGCTAAAATTCCCAACTCAACCTTTTGACCCTCTTGCCGAAGGATAGAAAAATCCTTCATATCCAACCTTTTTGTCTAAATCAGCGACGAATTTACCCTGACAATTTATTGAAAATTTCTAAGCAGGCGTTAAAACTCAACAAAGACCCTTTTGGGGGAAATCACCCAATGTCTCGATACAAAATACGCTATTAAATCTATTGAAATGTAGTTTGTTACAAGCCAAAGATTATCAATGTTATTTTGTATATTTGGTTTATTTATATTTTTCTATATGTATGAAGAAAATGAACTTTGTATAGCAAATTGTATGTATTTCGGTATTTATTTTCATAAAAGTACTTGTTTTATGGCATATTTTCATTAGTTTTGCAAAATCTATTTAAATATGTATTTTGTTTAAAGATGTAATTATTGTAAAATTCCACCCAAAATTTATTTTCTCAATGAGAGCAATATTATGTAATTTAATTTCCATTGCAGTGCATAAACTGGCATGGATAAAACCATCGGGTAAGTTGAGCACGCGAGGAAACTTATTGAAGATTCTTTTTCTGATATTTATTTGTTCGACGAAATTAGTAGCAGGTAATGAAACTACCACTCCCTCAGTTCCGGCATCCGAGATCAAGGTCAGCGGAAAAATCGTTGACAATGAAGGTTACCCTATGCCCGGTGCAACCGTTGCAATTAAGGGAAAAGCAACCGGGGTGATTACTCAGTCCGATGGTACGTATTCCATTTCGGTTCCATCCGAATCGAGCGTGTTGGAGTTTTCCTTTATCGGGTATACTAAGCAACAGTTTACTGTAGGTTCTCGTACGGTGTTTAATGTAGTGATGAAGCCTGATGCCACTTTGTTGAATGAATTGGTAGTCGTGGGTTATGCTGTTGAACAAAAGGCATTACTAACAGGGTCGGTAGGTGTTGTAAATTCAGAAACTCTTAATAAAATACCGGTATCGACCATTGATGGTGTGTTGCAGGGACAAACCAGCGGGTTGCAGGTAACACAAAATTCCGGAACTCCGGGAGCCGCTATGTCGGTCAGAATTCGTGGTGTGAGTTCGGTTTCGGGCTCTAATCAACCTCTGTATGTTATTGATGGAATTCCGGTTACCACGGGTGATTATGCACAGATAGGATATGAAGGGCAGGGGACCAATGCATTATCGGATTTAAATCCTTCTGATATTGAATCTGTAACTGTTTTAAAAGATGCTGCGGCTGCTTCTATTTACGGAGCACGCGCAACCAATGGGGTGGTGGTGATTACTACCAAACGGGGTAAAAGCCAAAAGAGTACCTTGAGTGTGAATTTAATGCATGGAGTACAGCAAGTTGGTAAAAAACTCAAGATGCTGGATGCTCGCGGTTGGATGGAATATAGCAATGATTTGGCAGGTTCGCAGAGATTTACGCAAAGCCAGATGGATAATATAACCGTGAATACAAACTGGCAGGATGTAATTTTCCGTACAGCTCCAACAACTAAAGTGGAATTATCGGTTGCAGGAGGAAACGAAAAGACCAAATTCTATATAAGCGGTGATTATTTTCAACAGGATGGAATTCTGAAAGGAACAGATTACAACCGTTTGAACAGCCGATTAAATCTAGATCACAGTTTGACCGACAAAATATCGATAGGTGCCAGTTTGGGTATTTCTTATGCAAAGACCGATCGCGTAGAAGGTGATCAGTCGACACATGGTGTACTACCCAACGGAATTTCAACTCCGGCTATTTTTCCTGTGTATAATGCCGATGGTTCTTACAATCAGAGCGGACCGTATTCCAATGCCATTTCTATTGTTGACGGAGCAACAAACCAAAATTTTTCATTCCGAACCATTGGTAATACATTCTTGAACTACAACATTATTCCCGGTTTGACTTTTTCTACTAAATGGGGAATTGATTTCCTGAATTTCAGGGAACATGCTTTTGAATACAATACGGTTCAAGGGAAGAAATACAATGGATTGGGATTTGAGGCTTACAACAATGTGATGAATGCTGTTTCGAATAACACGCTGAAATATCATTTTTCGCTCAAAAAACATGATTTTGATATTTTAGCCGGCTATAGTTTTGAAAAGAAACAAAACCGTTATTCGTTTACGCGTGCGCAGGATTATCCGGATGAGAACCTTCAGTATACTGTTTCAGCAGCTACCATTGTGCAATCCTATGCCAATGCGTTGGATGAAGGAACTGAATCATTTTTTGGTCGTTTGAATTACAATTACGACAATAAATACATAGCGTCTTTCTCTGGTCGTGGCGATGCTTCTTCTAAATTTGGACCGAACAATCGTTGGGGATTTTTCCCTTCAGCTTCGTTGGCATGGCGATTGGCTGAAGAAAAATGGCTTAATCTACCAAAACAAATTAGTGAACTAAAAATCAGAACCAGTTATGGTTTGACAGGAAACGATGATATTACCCCATTTTTGTATAAAGAACTGTATGGCGTTACTGCCTATAATGAGCAATCGGGCTATTATCCTACCGGTATTCCTAATCCTAATTTAAAATGGGAAACCACTGCACAGTTTAATGTGGGTCTCGATTTGAGTTTGTTTAATAACCGAATTACATTGACGGTAGATTATTACAATAAACAAACAAAAGATCTTTTGCTGGATCGCCTGATTCCTGAAAGTTCGGGGTACTCATCCGTTATAGAGAACATAGGGCGGGTTGAAAACAAGGGTTTTGAATTTAATTTATCAACTGTCAATTTGGATGGTGCATTTAAATGGACTACTGTGTTCAACCTATCTGCTAACCGCAATAAAGTATTGGAATTATACAACAACAAACCTATCGATAATATTGGCCGGGGAGGTAATAGGGTCATGGTGGGACAACCTATCGGTATTTTCTACAATTATAAATGGCTGGGTATTGACCCTTCAACGGGTGATTGTGTTTATGCCGATTTAAATAAAAATGGAAGAGTTGATGCTGACGATCGGACTATTGTGGGCAATCCTCAACCTGATTTTATCGGAGGTATTACCAATACGTTTAATTATAAAGGATTTGATTTAAGCATATTCCTTCAATTTTCGTATGGCAATGATGTGTTCAACGGTTCACGCCTCTATCTGGAGTCGCTCACAGGGGGTGATAACCAGCTGGAATCTGTCACCCGTCGTTGGAAAAATGTAGGTGATATAACCGACATTCCCCGTGCTACTTCCGATGCTACGGCTACAGCCAACAATCGCCGTGCTTCTTCACGCTTTATCGAAGATGGGTCGTATTTGAGGATAAAAAATGTAAACCTAGGCTATACACTAAAAAAGGAGTGGATTAAAAAATTCAAGCTGGAAAACCTCCGGGTGTACGTTACGGCTCAGAATCTGTTCACTTTTACGCATTATAGTGGCTTAGATCCTGAAGTGAATTATGTTGGTAACGACAATTCAATTATAGGTACTGACTTCTTTACCTATCCGCAAGCGAGAAGTTATAATTTTGGTGTAAACATAAAGTTCTAAAAAATGAAACGAGTATATAAATATTTCTATCAACTGATAGTTCTTAGTTCTTTAGTCATAATGCCGGCTTGCAATACATTGGATGTGGATCCGGCCGATAAGATAACAGCTGAACAGGCTTTTAAAAATAAAGCAGGTATCGAAAAAGGTATTTTGGGAAGTTATTCCGAGCTTCAGAGTTTTGGTTATTATGGCAGAAGTTATCTGATTGCTTCCGACATGGCAGCCGATAACCTTGTACATCCAACAGATGCTACTCAGGTTGATTATGCAGAGATAGATAACAATACCCTTTTGTCCGAAAACGGAGTGGTTGAAAATATCTGGGCGAGTATTTATTCTGCTATAAATGTTGCGAACAGTGTTATAGATAAAGTGCCCGGAATGGCTGGCATGACCGACGACGAAAAAGCGGCAGCGCTTGGCGAACTTTATTTTTTAAGAGGACTGAATCATTTTAATCTGATGAATTATTTCGGAGCCATTCCTGTTAAAACTACAGCAACTGTGGGAACTAAAAACCTGGATGTACCCAGAAATACAACCACCGAAGTTTTTACACAAATCATCACCGATTTGAAGTATGCCGAGGCACATCTTCCGGCTTCCGCATCAACAAAGACCAGAGCGTCAAAGTATGCTGCAACAGCTTTGCTGGCAAGGGTCTATCTGTACCAGAAAAATTATGCTTTAGCCTACGAAAAGGCTAACGACGTAATTACAAAAGGCGGATATACTTTCTTGCCTAGTTTTGCTCAGGTTTTTGCTACGGAAGGTAGTCCTGAAACCATTTTCGAAGTTGAATTCGACGCTAAAAATCGTAACCGTGTTGCCGAATTCAATTTTCCGAAAGTAATGAATGGCAAAGGAGAGGCAAAACCCGATCCGACTTTAGTTACTGCCTATGAGGTAACTGACAAGCGACTGGTTAGCTCTATTGCTGATAGTGTGACGTATAACTACGCACAAAAATATAAAGATATGAGTTTGGGTGATAAAAATATAATAGTACTGCGTTTAGCCGAAATGTATTTGATACGGGCTGAAGCTGAAGCGCATTCAGCAACAGGAGTCATCTCTAACGTTCAGGACGATATAAATAAAATTCGTAACCGTGCAGGTCTGGCTAATACCGATGCTGCTACCATGCCTGATTTGTTGTTGGCCATAGAAAAAGAACGACGACTGGAATTTGCTTTTGAAGGTCATCGCTGGTTTGATTTGGTACGTACCAACCGAGCTCTTGATCTGTTGCCCAATGTAACGAAGTCCTATAAAATGCTATTCCCGATTCCTTTGTCGGAGATTAACGCGAATTCCAAAATGAAACAGAATCCCGGATATAATTAAAACACAGAATATAAGATGAGTATGAAAACAAACCTATTTTTTTGTATATTAGTCATAGCATCGGCTGTAACTTTTGCTTCTTGTTCAAAAGACGATGAAAGTACGATTACAAAAAAGGAATATACGGGTATCTATTTTATGGATACTGATAATGAAGATATAGAAACGATTGCCATCGCCGGAGGGACTCCCAAGGCGTTGGCGAGTGGAATTTCAGGAGCAGGCATTGCTTATGATAAAGTAAACGAGAAAATCTATTACAGTGATTTTGCCGACAGCGATACTCCCAATGGAAAAATTTGGAAAATGGATGTAGGTGGTACTAATCCCAAAGTGTTAGTCTCGGGTATTCAGGATCCTCATAGCATTGCCTTAGATTTAACTAACGGTAAGGTATATTGGGGTGATGGTGACGGTAATGTGTCGCGTTGTAATTTAAATGGTGATAGTCTGGTAACCGGTTTTATCAAGATCGATGGTGGTGCTATCCGCTCGATGGCACTTGACCCGATCAACAAGAAGCTTTACTTCTGCGATACGAATAATAACAATCTTTATATGTCTAATCAGGATGGCTCAAGTACAAGTATTATCCTAAGCGGATATTACGGATATGCCATTGCTGTAGATAACAAGAATAATAAAATATATTTTGATGCTCAGAGTGATGATGGCACCGTGAGCGGTTTGTATCGTGCGAATCTGGATGGTACCAATCCGGTTGAAATTGATAATACTCAGTCGCGTATTTACGGTATTGCCCTGGATGTGGAGAATTCCAAAGTATATTGGTCGGGACGTGATACCAAAGAAATTTATCAGGCTAACTTAAACGGAACTAAGAAAGTAACTTTAGCCACCGGCTTGGGCAAACCACGCGGTATTTTCTTAAAATATTAATTAATCCATTAAAGATCGAAGAAAATGAAAAATATTCCAGCTTTATTAGCTTTAGTGGTTGTTACTTTGTTATTCAACTCTTGTGCAAAAGATGATTTTCCTGTACCGGCAGCCAGTACAGTTTCTAAGTTCACCTTTATTATAGACAACGATAGTTATATTCCGGCCAAAGCCACGTTTACAAATAAGTCCATTGTTCCGGCAACCGTAGGCAAAGCTTATTATACATGGAACTTTGGCGACGGAGACAGATCGACCGATGAAAATCCGGTTCATACTTTTCTTCAGCCGGGAACTTTCACGGTTAAACTGTCCGTAAAAACGGATATCTCGCAGGAGATCAGTGAATCTACTCAAACCATTGCAATTATAGATCCAAATGCATCGGGTATTCAAACTTATTTTACCGATGGAAGCTTAGTCTATAAAGGCTTTTTAAATGGTACAGCACCTGCATTCTCGGCTTTGCCGATTGGTCCGTTCAGCGCTTCTTACGGAATGGCTATCGACACCCTGAATTCTAAACTGTATATATCTGATTCGGATGCTAACATTATTTACCGATACGACACCGAAACGGGTGATATAATTACATTCAGAAGCGGATTGTCCAGCCCTGATGGTTTGGCTATTGACTTTAAAACCGGAAAATTATATTGGGATACCGATTCCGGCATTCAACGAACCGACTTATCAAGCACTAATCCAACCGATGTGGAAGACTTTGTTACCGGGCAGGATAACGATCCAGAAGGTGTTTCCATTGATGCTGTCCACAATAAGTTGTATTGGATAAACTACGATGGCGGTCTTTGGTCAATCAATCTGGACGGTACGGCTAAAACCGAACTTTTACCGACTCCTGAAGGTGCTTCTACACTCGTTGTTGGGAATAAGCTGTACTTCGATTATTATGAGGCAAGTGGGGATATTCATTTAAAATCAACCGATTTGAGTGGTGGCAATATGAGTACCGTTACTACAGGCATTAGCAAAATCGTTTTTGGTTTAGGATATGAGGCTACTAACAAAAAAATCTATTGGGGTGACCGTAGCGCAGGTAAGATTATGCGTGCGAATCTGGACGGATCTGGTATAGAAACATGGTATACAAAAGCAGGTTCCAGTCCAAGAGCCATTGTGTTTGGAAAGAAGAAATAATTAGTTTATATGAAAAAAGTAGTAATGATCTGCATGTTTGCAGCCAGTATACTGGCAACAACTACAATCTATGCAGCAACAAAAAAAGGTAGCCTCCTTATTATTGGTGGTGGAAAAGTGAATGTATCTATGCGCGACCAGATGCTCAAAGCATCGGGGTTGGACAAGGCTGGCTATATGGTCATCCTGCCTATGTCAAGCGAAGAAGAACCTTTGGTAAATGCAGAAGAAATTCGCATCGTTTTTAAAGATATACCCAATTTAAAAATATATACCTACAACATTCAAAAGGGAGATCCGGTATCAGCAGAACGACTGGATTCAATTCGCAACGCTTGTCTCGTATTTATCTCCGGGGGCGATCAGATGCGCTTTTTAGATATTACGAAAGGAACCGGCATCAATGAAGCCATTCACGATGCGTATAATAAAGGTGCTTTGATAGCTGGTACCAGTGCCGGTGCTTCGTTGATGAGCAAGATCATGGTTACAGGTAACGCTTTAAAACACCCGGATGATAATTTTACTTGCATTGAAGCCGGAAATGTAGAAACCAAAGAAGGACTGGGATTTCTGGAAAACGTAACCATCGATCAGCACTTTGTCGTGCGTAAACGCTACAACCGCATGTTGTCCTACGGGTTGGAAAATCCGAACCACATGAGTATTGGTATTGATGAAGCAACGGCTATATTTGTAGAAGGTAAAAAAGCAACTGTGTTTGGTGTAAGTCAGGTAATTGTGTTGCGAAACAAAGGAGCTAAGATTTTCAATAGAAACGGACAGCTAAGTGCTCAGGGACTTAAACTGGATGTTTATCTGGCAGGCGACAGCTTTAAAATCTACTAAGAAATTACTCTCAATTAACAGCTAATGGCGAATATTTCTTATATTCGCCATTTCGTTACTACATTTATCTTTTACCTCAATAAAACAGAATGGCTTCAAAAAGAAAATTCCCTCATACCTTTGTTATCATCTTCTCCCTCATTGTTATTGCAGCGGTTTCATCATGGTTTGTTACAGGAGGAGAATACAAACACACTCAAAAAGTCTTAGCAGATGGAAGTACCAAAAATATCATTCTCCCCGATTCGTATCATACGGTAGATAATCAGCCCCAAACCTGGCAGATATTCTCAGCTATGTTTGATGGATTTGTGAGTAAAGCCGACATCATTATCTTTATTCTTCTCATTGGCGGTGCTTTCTGGATTATGAATGAAAGTAAAGCGATTGATGTTTCCATCATGGCTTTTTTACGTTCTACCCAAAAGCTGGAGAAAATAAAATTTATTCGAAGAATAGGGATAAACAATATCATCATGACCTCAATCATGATTGTATTCAGTCTGTTTGGTTCAGTGTTTGGCATGAGCGAGGAGACCATTGCTTTTATCATCATTTTTGTGCCTCTATCCATAAGCATGGGATATGACTCCATTGTGGGAGTTTGCCTTTGCTTTTTTGCTGCAGGGCTTGGATTTGCAGGAGCTACGCTTAATCCGTTTACTATCGGAATTGCGCAAGGACTGTCGGATGTTCCGCTGTTTTCCGGCATTGAATACCGACTGTTTTGCTGGGTAGTCATTACCCTTATTGGTATCATTTTTATCTTACGTTATGCTGCTAAAATAAAAAAAGACCCTACAAAATCACCGGTTTATGAGGAAGATGAATACTGGCGTAATCGTAATAACAGTCAATCAGAAGAGGTTAAATACGAAACTCCACGCTCAGCTTGGATTACCTTCGTTTTTCTGCTGGTTGTGATGTGCTTGTTTGCTTTTAAATACCCCATGTCGTCATTAAGTATCGGTCAGGCTAAACTGACAGTGCCTATTATACCTATTCTTACAGCTATTTTTGCCATTAGCAGCATTGTGGCTTTACGCAAATCGGTGCACTTCTTCATCCTGAATATTTTTATCTTTACCATTTTGTATCTGATTGTGGGTGTGATGGGATATCAGTGGTATGTAATGGAAATTGCCACCCTGTTTTTCGGAATGGGAATTGCTAGTGGAATGGCGATGAATTACTCGCCAAACAAAATCACGGATCTTTTTCTGGCAGGAGTAAAAGATATTCTGTCGGCAGCATTGATTGTTGGTCTGGCAGGAGGTATTATTGTTATTCTACAAAACGGTAAGGTAATTGATCCGATGTTGCATGGCATTGCCGGTGCAATGCAGAATGTCGGTAAATATGCTTCGTTGAGCATTATGTATGGCATACAAACCATGATTAATCTGGTGATGCCATCGGGCTCGGCAAAAGCAGCACTGACAATGCCTATCATGGCACCTTTTTCAGATTTAATTGGTGTTTCGCGTCAGGCTACCATTATGGCTTACCAGTTTGGCGACGGCTTTACCAACATGCTTACCCCAACCTCAGCAGTGTTGATGGGCGTTTTGGGTGTTGCTAAAATACCCTATAATAAATGGGTTAAATGGGTTTGGCCACTGATGATTATGCTGATTATACTTGGATTCATATTGCTAATCCCGACGGTTGTACTTAAACTGAATGGATTTTAAGGAGTGAAACCATTGATTAATGATTAAACTATAACCATTAAGGAATCAATGATACTTAGATCTTGAGGAATAGATTAATAGATAAATATTTAAAATTAAACCATTAAGGAGTTAAGGATATTTAGACCTTAATGTATCTTAACTTCTAAATGGTTTAAGATAATAGATTAATGTTTTGAATAATTCACCGCTATGACAAAAAAGGAAATCACACACCTCTCTTACGACATTGTCGGCTGTGCAATAAAAGTACATAAAAAGCTAGGTCCGGGTCTATTGGAGAGTGTTTATGAACAATGCCTGAAATATGAGTTGGAGAAAAGCGGAATGAATGTCAAGCAACAACTTCGCATACCAGTTATATGATGATTTAGAAATGGAAATTGATTTGCGACTGGACTTACTGGTAAACGATTGGATTGTAGTTGAACTAAAAGCTGTAGAAAATGTACTGCCTGTTCATGAAGCGCAGCTACTTACGTACATGAAATTGTTGAAAAAACCACAAGGATTACTGATTAATTTCTTTACTGATAATATAACAAGCACCCTGAAACCTTTTGTAAATGAATATTTCAGGCGATTACCTGAATAAAGATATTAAACCATTAAGGAATTGAGTAAATTAATATCTCAATGTATCTTAACTACTTAATGGTTTTAAAAACTGAATACTAATAATATTACAAAATGATTCTGATTAAAAATATAGCTGTTTATCAGCCTGCCTGTTTAGGGGTAAATGATGTTTTGGTAGGTGGTGAAAAAATTATCGCCATAGAAAAATCCATTGATATTTCATCTTTGAAAAATCTGAATATTACCGTGATTGATGGTACAGGTAAGAAATTGATTCCCGGTTTGATTGATGCTCATGCGCATATAGCAGGGGCAGGTGGAGAAGGCGGTCCTGCCACACGAACTCCCGAGATGCAACTTTCGCATATGATTAATGGTGGCATTACTTCCATCGTTGGATGTTTGGGAACCGATGGTTTTACCCGTTCATTGCAATCGGTGTTGATGAAGGTAAAGGGCCTGAAGCAAGAAGGAGTTTCTGCATTTATGTACACCGGAGCATATCAGGTGCCAACGCCCACTATGTTTGGAGATGTAGCAAAGGATATTGCCATGATTGAAGAAGTCATTGGTGTAGGCGAAGTGGCACTGTCCGATCATAGGAGTTCTTGTCCCACTACACCCGAACTTATCCGATTGGTAGAACATGCGCGGGTAGGTGGTATGCTCGGAGGTAAAGCCGGAATCGTGAATATTCACATGGGTGATGCTCAGAATCCGTTTCAACCGATTTACGATGCGGTGAATAATAGCGAACTGAAACTGACACAATTTTACCCCACACACTGCACCCGTAATCCTTACATTTTTGAAGATGCTAAGAAATACGGCGTGCATGGATATGTGGACCTTACAGCCAGTTCGTATCCCTACGATATGGAAAATGAAATTAAACCGTCGAAAGCTCTTGGTTTGCTTATGCAAGCAGGTGTTCCGGTTGAGCATATCACCTTTACATCAGACGGCAATGGTTCTTTACCTCTATTCGACGAACAAGGTAAGCTGATTAAAGTGGATATGGGTTATCCAAGTTCAATTTTCACCGAGTTGAGAGATGCTGTTTTGCAGGAAAACATGAATCTGGAAACAGCTGTAAAGGTGGTTACTTCGAATGTTGCCGATATTTTGAAACTCAAAGGGAAAGGATACATTGCTGCCGGTAAAGATGCTGATCTGGTGGTTATCGATGCTGATTTTGGTATTTCGGATGTTATTGCCCGCGGACAATTATTCACGCATAATTATAAACGATTGAGAAAAGGAATGTATGAATAATTACAAACCTTATTTACTTTAGTATTCATAATAAAAGATTGATAAATGAAGAAGCTACTTCTACTGTTGCTAACGATCCCTATGTTGGTTATTGGGCGTGAACTAAAAACACCGCTTGAAAAAAACAATTTCTCCCGACCAACCACTTATGCCGAATTATCGGAATACCTCAAAGACTTGGTTGCGCAAAACCCAAAACTCGCGTTGGAAGTAATCGGTCAGACTGCAGAAAATCGCAATGTGTATGCGCTTAAGTTCTCATCATCGCAGTTTGGCAAAGACCCGAAAAAACTAAAAGTTCTGATTTTTGCACAGCAGCATGGCAACGAACAGTCGGGTAAAGAAGGTGCTTTGTTATTGGCTGCCGAACTGCTAAAACCGGAAAACCAATATTTGTTTGAGCATATTGATCTGGCACTCGTACCTCAGGTGAATCCGGATGGTGCAGAGCAAAATAAACGTCGTAACGGGCATAATGCCGACCTGAACCGGAATCATTTGATACTGGAAGAACCCGAGGCGATTGCTCTCCATACTTTTTTCGATAAATATCTTTTTGATGTAAATATGGATGTACATGAATATGCTCCTTATTTTAGCGAAGCATGGAAAAAATACGGATATCGTTGCAACTCCGATGAATTGATCGGGGTAAATACTAACCCAAATATTCCGGCTGAAATACGCGATTTCTCCAACAAGGTCTTTGTGCCGTTTTATCACAATTACCTGACTAAAAAACAGTATTCAAGTTCTATTTATGCACCCGGTGGGCCTCCTGAACAAGATTACATTCGCCATAGCACCTTTGATATAAATGACGGACGCCAAAGTTTCGGGATACAAAACTCCTTTTCGCTTATCCAGGAAGGGCTGAATGGTTTTGATACTTTTAAAGACAGTCTGGAGCATCGTGCCAAAGGTCAGGAAACCGGTATGCTTGCTTTGCTTGAATTTGCTGCCCGGAATCATACGCAAATCAAAGGAATGGTAGCTAGCCAACGTCTGAATTTGATAAAGGGACAACCTGAAACTGTTGCCATTCAGATGGAGCACGTGAAAAATGGAAAACAACATCCACTGCCGGTTTATTCTTATTCCACTGGTAAGGATAGTATCATCATGGTGAAAGACTACCGGCCAGTGGTAAAACCTATCACTAGCATTTCGAAACCGGAAGGATATCTGATTCCTAAAAGCAGTAAACTATTATTGGATTGGGCTAAACGCCATAATTTTTCGACATCAACTTATAAGCCATCGTCTAAGCTAAAGATTGAGCAATATGAAGTGGCAGCTATCGACTCGATGGATTTTGAAGGTGATATAATTGTCAACCCCAGAGTAAAAGCCGTAACAATAAACTCTGCAATAAAAGCTTCAGATTATATTTATATTCCAACAGCGCAGCTCAAAGGAAACATGATTGTCATTGCGTTGGAACCCAAATCGGAACTGGGACTGGTGACTTATACAGGCTATAGCCAATTACTGAAAGCGAATGAGAAGTTCCCTGTATTGCGGGTTGTGAAAAAGTAAGTTTAAAAGAAGTTGAACCATTTTAGAAACTAAATAATATCAACATCTAAGTGGCTTAAATCATAGATAATTCAACCTAAGATAATTCAACTTAGGATAATTCAACCTAAGATAATTCAACCATTAAGGAATTAAGGGAATTGAGATCTTAATGTATCTCAACTTCTTAATGGTTTAGATTATTGATCAGTGTTTGAAATTCAACCATTAAGGAATTAAGGAAATTGAGATCTAAATAATCTTAACTCCTTAATGGTTCAAATAATAAATAAATGATTTAAATAGTAGCCGATGTTTAAACAATAGATTACTGGTTTAAATAATAAAATGTGTATCCATTTAAAAATATAGTGTATGAAGATAGATCGTATTGAGCTCATCCATATCAAGATGATATTGCGGGCACCGTTTGTGACTTCGATGGGTGTGGAACTGGACGAAGAGCATATTATTGTTCGTGTAGATGGTGAAGGAATTACTGGCTGGGGTGAAAGTGTGGCTGAAGGAACGCCATTTTATTCGTACGAAACAGTACCGACAGCCTGGCATATCCTGCGCGATTTTTTGATTCCCGCTGTGCTGGGTAAAGAGCTTAGCAGCGTGGCTGATGCCATTGCTTTATACGATAAAGTCCGCGGACATAACATGGCTAAAGCCGGACTGGAAGCGGCACTTTGGGATGCTTTTGCCAAATCGCAAAACATATCTTTATCCAAAATGTTGGGAGGTGTACGCACCAAGATTGATGCAGGTGTGAGCATTGGCATTCAGGAAACGCCCAAAGTAATGATTCAAAAAGTAGAAGGTTATCTGAAAGAAGGCTATAAACGCATTAAAATAAAGATAGCTCCGGGCAACGACCTGAATGTGGTGGAAGCACTGCGCAAAGAATATCCCGACTTGCAACTGTGGGTAGATGCCAACTCAGCCTATACGCTTAAAGACATTGAGTTGTTCAAAAAAATGGATGCCTACGGGTTGGAATTGATAGAGCAACCCTTGGGTTACAACGATATTTACGAACATTCAAAACTACAGAAAGAAATTAAAACTCCGCTTTGTCTCGATGAAAGTATCCACTCGCTGGCCGATACATGTGCGGGTATTGAACTGGGCAGTTGTAGTATTATCAATATCAAACCGGGGCGTGTGGGTGGATTTACCGAATCGAAACTCATTCATGACTATTGCCAGAAGATGAACGTACCCGTATGGCATGGAGGCATGTTGGAATCGGGCATTGGACGTGCAGGTAATGTGGCGTTGGCATCGTTGCCAAACTTTACGTTACCCGGCGATATATCTTCCAGCAAACGTCACTACCTGGAGGATCTGGTTGATCCTGAATTTGTAATCAATGCTGATAGTACAATGGATGTTCCCACCGGACCGGGCATTGGCGTGGAAGTAAACCTCGGTCAGTTGAAAAAAATGACTGTACGCACCGAAGTATTTACTTTGTAAAGCACATCTTTTGTCTTTGCTCTTTTTGTCTTTGCTCTTTGTTCTTTAATCTTTTGTCTTTTGTCTTCATTCCCCAAAAATATGTACGAAAAAAGTAAAGTTTATTTAGACGAGTTCTCGAAATACGTCATCATGCAGCCATTTCCATTTGTAGTGGATCTGAAAAACTCGCATGGTATGTGGATACACACTGTTGATGGCGATGAGTTGTTTGATTGGTGTGGTTATTATGGTTCGAGACTTATCGGACACAATCACCCGAAAATGTTTGAGCCCGATTATATCGAAAAGCTGATTTATGCGGCCAATAACAAGATGGCCAATCCTGATTTTTTGACACCGGAATGTGTTGAATACTACAGGAAGCTCTACGAATTAGCTCCCCTGTGTATGGCCAACCCCAATCTGGAGATTTATGCTGTAAACTCGGGTGCGGAAGCGATCGAGAATATGTTGAAATACTTCATCAACCTTTATGATGCCAAGATGAAGGTGAAGAATAAACCTCTTGGTGCTAAAAGGGTGATTTATTTCGATCAGGCTTTTCATGGGCGTACTATTTTTACGCTCAACATCACTAAACTATCGCATGTGCCGGTCATTAACCGTAATTTTGAGCACATGACGGTGGATAATATCAAAGTGCCTTTTCCGGCTATAGATAATGACAGACCGGCAGCCGAAAACAGGCAGGCAGTCAATGAAAGTTTGGCAGCCATCCGTAAAGAAATAGAAGCAGCACCCGACGAAATTGTGGGTATTATTGTAGAACCTATTCAGGGAGCCGGTGGACATCGTGCCACGGAGCCTTATTTCTTTCAGGAATTAAGTAAGCTTGCGCACGAATTTGACATTAGTTTAGGCTTTGACGAGGTGCAAACAGCCGGTGGACAAACCGGTACTTTCTTCTCGGTGGACAGCTACAATTTACCTTACCCGCCACAGGCTATTGCCTCCGGTAAAAAACTGGCTAACGGAGTTGTATACATGCTTTATCCCATGGAAGACAAGGGCATTCTCGATTCAACCTGGGGTGGTAATCTGGCCGATATGGTTCGTTTTTGTCAGGAAATGAAGGTGATGGAAAGCGAACATCTTTTAGATGCATTGCCACAGAAAACAACGATCCTGCTCGACGGACTCGATGCACTCAAAAACAAATATCCGGATAAAATAAGAAACATCAGAGGCATGGGGCTCTATCAGGGCTTTTCGTTGGTCAATCCTGATAACCTGATGAAGTTGGTTGAGCATGCTCAGGACAATGAAAAACTGATATTGCTGGAAGCCGGTACCGATAGCATTCGTTTTAGACCGACTATGGATGTTACAATTGATGAAATTAAACTTATGCTCGAAATTTTGGACAGATGTCTGGCTGTACTTGATTGATTCTTAAAAGAAATATACTGCTTTAAAAAGAATCTCAGAGTCTATTTGGCTTAAGCCTAATAGAAAAGTTAGTTAAATGGGATCTTATTATTGTTTATGTCTGATATTCATTGAATTAATAAATATCATTCTCTCGTACAACCATAGTTGGTTAATATTAAGTATTATTTTAAAACAGTTTAATAATATCCCTGTAAAAAACAAATTGATTATTTTCTATTTATTTATTGCAAAATTTCCACTATCTTTGCAATCAGAAATGAAAACGAGAAACTTTAAATATTTTTTCGAACAAAGCAACTCACAGCAAAATAGTTGCGCTGAAAAGTTGCCCCTAAGAAATTCAAAGAAACCAATATAAATCCGTAGCAGATTTATGTTGGTTTTTTTTTAGCCATTAAATTCCGCTAAAGGGAAATTTGGAAAGAACGTAAGATTAATTTTAAAAGATTCAATTTATATAGTCTTAAAGCTCCTTGTGGGTTTAAGACTGGATTTAAGCTATAAACCATGAGCAACAACAGTTTAGTATCAATTGCCGATTACAGCAAAGAAGAAATTCTGGCTATTCTTCATTCGGCTGCCGATTTTGAAGCCAATCCAAACCGTAAAACCTTGGATGGGAGAGTGATTGCTACCTTGTTTTTTGAACCTTCAACCCGAACCAGACTCAGCTTTGAAACAGCTGTTATACGCTTGGGAGGTTCAATTATCGGTTTTTCAGATGCAGCTACCAGCAGTTCGTCTAAAGGCGAAACGCTGAATGACACCATTCATATGGTAAGTTGTTATGCCGATGCTATTGTGATGCGACACCCGCTTGAAGGTGCTGCAAGGTATGCGGCCGAAGTGTCACCGGTGCCGATTGTCAATGCCGGTGATGGTTCCAATCAGCACCCATCACAAACGCTTCTCGACTTGTATTCAATTCTGAAAACGCAAGGTACGCTTGAAAATCTGACCATTTGTCTGGTGGGAGATTTAAAGTATGGACGCACGGTGCATTCGCTCATTATGGCCATGTCGCATTTCAATCCTACATTTAAATTTATAGCTCCAGATGAATTGAAAATGCCTGACGAATACAAAGTGTTTTGTAGGAAAAATAATATCCCTTTCACGGAGGTAAATGAGCTGAATGATAATTTCAATGATGCCGACATTCTCTATATGACGCGTGTTCAGAAAGAACGCTTTCAGGATTTAATGGAATACGAACGGGTGAAGAATGTCTACACGTTAAAGAATTCGATGCTGGATAACACCAAAACGAATTTACGGATACTGCATCCACTTCCGCGCGTTACCGAAATTGATCCGGATGTGGACAGTAATGAGAAGGCGTATTATTTCCGCCAGGCTCAAAACGGATTGTACGTAAGGCAGGCTATTATGAGCAAAGTAGTTCTGGGCTAAAATAAAGTCAGTATTTAAAATTTGAATTAATACAGGATTTGCATGGAAAAGAAATTAAAAGTAGCAGCACTTTGTAACGGTACCGTTATAGATCATATACCATCAGACAAATTATTTAAAGTTGTTTCAATTTTGCATATAGAAACCAGTTTAAATCAAATAACTTTGGCCAACAATCTTGAAAGTGCCAAAATAGGCTCTAAAGGTTTGGTGAAAATTTCGGACAGGATTTTGGAGGTGGACGAAACGAATAAACTAGCGTTGATTGCACCAAACGCCAAAATTAATATTATTCGCGACTATCAGGTAGTTGAAAAAAGACCGTTGATTTTACCCGAGGAGATAAGGGAGATAGTACAATGTGCTAATCCAAATTGTATAACGAATCACCAACCGGTAACCACTCGCTTTCATGTACTGAACAATGATGGAGATATTATGTTGAAATGTCATTATTGCGAGCGTGAAGTAAAACGGGATGAAGTGAAAATAAAATAGTGTATCAAACTCTGTATGAAAGAAGATAAGAAAGCAATAAAGCCTGAAAGCCAGATTAGTGAAGTGGAAAGTGATTCCGGTAAAGGTCATGTGTCCTGGAAACCCGGAACATTAATTTATCCGTTGCCGGCTGTACTTGTTTCTTGTGGCAGTACTCAGAAAGAATACAATTTACTCACCATTAGCTGGGTTGGAACCATTTGTACTAATCCTCCTATGTGTTATATTTCAGTTCGTCCGGAGCGGCATTCATACGAAATAATCAAACGCACCGGAGAGTTTGTAATAAATCTGACTAACGAAGATATGGCTTATGCTACTGACTGGTGCGGTGTGAAAAGCGGGAAAGATTACAATAAGTTTTCGGAGATGAAACTTACACCGGCAAAATCAGAATTTATCATGGCTCCCATTATCAAAGAATCGCCTCTTAGTATTGAGTGTCGTGTAAAACAGGTTGTAAAACTGGGCTCGCACGATATGTTTATTTCGGAGGTAGTCAATGTGCAGGCCGATAGCCGTTATATTCATCCAGAAACCGGAGAGTTTAATTTGGGAGCAGCAAAACTGATTGCTTATTCGCACGGTCATTATTATAAGCTGGGTGAAGAAATCGGAAAATTTGGGTGGACAGTTAAAAAAAAGAAATGACCCCTAACCCCTAAAGGGGGACAAGAATATCTGTAGTAACTAATCCAATAAGTTATTTTAGAACAGTTGAAAACAAAACATACACAAGACGAGACTACCTTCAAGTCCCCTTTAGGGGTAGGGGGTAAACACGAAATAGACCTTTCTACATGGAAACGCCGCGAGCATTTTGAAGTCTTTAAAAACTTTGACGAGCCGTTATTTGGTGTAACTGTCCGTGTAGAATGTTCACAAGCATATAAAAAAGCAAAAGAGTCAGGTTATCCATTCTCATTATATTA
Source organism: Paludibacter propionicigenes WB4 (assembly GCF_000183135.1). NCBI lineage: Bacteria > Pseudomonadati > Bacteroidota > Bacteroidia > Bacteroidales > Paludibacteraceae > Paludibacter > Paludibacter propionicigenes. The sequence goes on from NC_014734.1 coordinate 591,559, forward strand.
CTTATATTTGTCGTTGAAAACGGTCAACGAAATCGAAGAATTCCGGTACAGGATAGAGAATGATAAGGTATACTGTTTTGATAGTGTAGGAGCAGGGCCTACCATTTTTCGTGAAGACGAAACTTATGGATGCGGATATATGCCTTATAATGAAAATATTGACGAATTTATGGCACAGGCTAAAGCTGAAGTAGAACGGGTTAAAGCCGAGAAAGGTTTGAAATTCACGTTCAACGGCGAGAATCTGATTCACTATTCAACACTCCCGTGGGCTGATTTTACGGCTGTAAATCATGCGCGAATTTTGAGTGTAGGTCGCAGCATTCCCAAAATTACGTTCGGTAAACTAACACGCGATGCTGAAAAGATGTGGCTGGCAGTAGATGTACATGCCAATCATGCTTTAATGGATGGTTTTCACGTGGGGAAATTTTTTGAGAGGTTTCAAGTATACCTCAACCAATAAATTTGAAATAAATAAATTAATAATAATTTCATCTATTGACTAAAGGCTTTTGACTTTAGACTATAGACTATAGACTTAAAAAATGAAAAGAGACCAGGTTATTTTTGACATCATTGCACGCGAAAAACAGCGTCAGTTGAAAGGAATTGAATTAATTGCTTCGGAGAACTTTGTAAGCGAACAGGTTATGGAAGCTATGGGTTCAGTGTTAACGAATAAATATGCTGAAGGATATCCCGGAAAACGTTACTATGGTGGTTGCGAAGTGGTTGACGAAAGCGAGCAGATTGCTATCGATCGCCTGAAAGAAATCTTTGGTGCCGAATGGGCTAACGTGCAACCTCACTCGGGTGCACAAGCCAATGCTGCTGTATTTTTGGCTTGCATGAATGCCGGTGATAAATTCTTAGGATTGAATTTATCGCACGGTGGTCACTTGTCTCACGGTTCGTTGGTAAACAGCTCAGGTATTCTTTACAAACCTTGTGAATACAACGTTGACGAAAAGACAGGTCGCGTTGATTATGATCAAATGGAAGAAGTAGCGCTTCGCGAACAACCGAAAATTATTGTCGGTGGCGGATCAGCTTACTCTCGTGAGTGGGACTACAAACGCATGCGCGAAATTGCCGATAAAGTTGGTGCTATTCTGATGATTGATATGGCTCACCCAGCCGGACTTATTGCTGCCGGATTGTTGGAAAATCCATTGAAATGGGCTCATATCGTGACTTCAACAACTCATAAAACCCTTCGTGGACCTCGTGGTGGTATTATATTGTTAGGTAAGGATTTCCCAAATCCATGGGGAAAAACCACTCCAAAAGGAGAAATCAAAATGATGTCTGCTTTGTTGGATTCGGCTGTTTTCCCCGGAATTCAAGGCGGACCGCTTGAACATGTAATTGCTGCAAAAGCTGTTGCATTTGGTGAATGCCTGCAACCCGAATATAAAGCTTACCAGGCTCAGGTAAAGAAAAATGCTGCTGCACTGGCTGCTGCTTTGATTGCACGTGGATTTACTATTATTTCCGGTGGAACCGATAACCACTCTATGTTGGTTGACCTACGCTCAAAATTCCCTGAGTTGACAGGAAAAGTAGCTGAAAAAGTGTTGGTAGAAGCTGATATTACCGTGAACAAAAACATGGTTCCTTTCGACAGCCGTTCAGCATTCCAAACTTCTGGTATCCGTCTAGGAACTCCTGCAATCACCACCCGTGGTGCAAAAGAAGATTTGATGGTAGAAATTGCCGAGATGATTGAAACAGTGCTTTCAAACGTTGACAACGAAGAAGTTATCAAATCAGTAAAAGAAAGAGTAAATAAGACAATGGAGAAATTTCCTTTGTTCGCGGACTAATACAGAGGTAAAAATGTAAGAGGTAAGGAGTAAGTAATTTGTATGTAAATTCAAAGAAGTAAGTATGTCGGAAAGTTTCGATTATAACGAGAAATACAGACAAAGAACTAAGAAATTTGCTGTTGCAATTATAGTCTTCTATGCGAAATATTGCAAACAAACTGAAGAGTTACGAGTAATAGGAAAACAGTTACTACGGTCGGGAACTTCCGTAGCAGCTAATTTCCGGGCTGTTACTAGAGGAAGATCTCATGCCGAAAGATTTTCAAAAATGTGTATAGTCGTTGAAGAAATTGATGAAACACAATTTTGGTTTGAATTGATCGAAGAATCAGAACTCTTAGAAAAATCAACATTTTCAAATCTCAAAAATGAAATTAATGAACTTGTGAAAATTTTCACTGCTAGTAAAGCCAACATGAAAAAATAACAAATTACTTACTTCTTACTTTCTTACCTCTTACTACTTATTTTATGACAGAACACATCTTTGAACTTTCCGAACATACAGACACAACAGTTTTTTATGGTGTAAATAATGCCAATATTCAGGTGCTGAAAAATTTGCATCCAAATCTGCGATTGATGGCACGTGGACATGTTGTGAAAATTTCGGGAAGCGACGATGAAGCTGATCGGCTAATAGATAATTTAAAAAGAATTGAAAGGTTTAGTCTTGACAACAACTCTTTATCAGAAGAAAACGTTATTGAAATCATAAAGGGAAATGCGCCTGCAGAAATTAAGTTTGAGCACCTGATTCTGCACGGAGTCAATGGAAAATCCATTATGGCGCGCACCGCCAACCAGCAGAAACTGGTAAAAGATTTCGAAACCAACGACCTGCTTTTTGCTATCGGACCTGCAGGTTCAGGTAAAACCTACACTGCCATAGCGTTGGCGGTTAAATCTCTAAAAAGCCGTGAGGTAAAAAAGATTATTCTTAGTCGTCCGGCTGTTGAAGCGGGCGAAAAGCTTGGTTTCTTACCCGGTGATATGAAAGAAAAAATTGATCCGTATCTGCAACCGCTTTACGATGCTTTGCAGGATATGATTACGCCGCTCAAACTGAAAGAATACATGGAAAACGGTACCATCCAGATTGCTCCGCTGGCTTTTATGCGTGGACGTACGCTTAGTGATGCTGTGGTTATTCTCGATGAAGCACAAAATACGACCACCATGCAGATAAAAATGTTCCTGACACGCATGGGGTTGAATGCCAAAATGATAGTAACTGGCGATATGACGCAGATAGACTTGCCATACGCCCAAAAATCAGGATTAATTGATGCTTTGGATGTGCTGAAAAATGTAAAAGGAATAGCCAAAGTAGAATTTGATGTAAAAGATATTGTTCGCCATAAGCTGGTACAACGCATTGTGGATGCGTATGAGAAAAGAGCCAAAGAACCCCTAGCCCCTAAAGGGGAAAAAGAGGAAGAGAAGAAAGAGGTTTTGATTTTGAAAAAGTAATAAATAATATAACAACTCAACAATATGAACGCTTTAACTAACACCGATTTCCATTTCGATGGACAAACAAACGTGTATCACGGCAAGGTGCGTGATGTATATACAGTAAAAAATGACTTGCTGGTTATGGTTGCTACCGACCGTATTTCGGCTTTCGATGTGGTACTGCCTAAAGGAATTCCTTACAAAGGGCAAATGCTCAACCAGATTGCTGCTAAATTCTTAGATGCTACCGCTGACATTGTTCCAAACTGGAAACTGGCCAGTCCGGATCCGATGGTAACAGTGGGTCTGCGTTGCGAAGGATACCCTGTAGAAATGATTGTACGCGGTTATCTTTGCGGAAGTGCCTGGAGAACCTATAAAAGCGGCGTGCGCGAAATTTGTGGCGTAAAGATCCCTGATGGCATGCGCGAGAATCAACGTTTTCCACAACCCATCATCACTCCAACTACCAAGGCAGAGCTTGGCCGCCACGACGAAGATATTACCCGTGATGAAATCTTAAGTCAGGGCTTGGTATCGGTAGAAGAATATGAGATGTTGGAAAAATACACCATGGAACTTTTCATGCGTGGTACCGAAATAGCAGCTAAACGTGGTTTGATTTTGGTGGATACTAAATATGAATTTGGACGTCGTGATGGTAAAATTTACCTGATAGATGAGATTCATACACCGGATTCTTCGCGTTATTTTTATGTCGACAGTTATCAGGAACTTTTCGAAAAAGGAGAAGCACAGAAACAGCTTTCGAAAGAATTTGTACGTGAATGGTTAATGGAAAATGGTTTTCAGGGAAAGGACGGACAGTCTGTACCCGAAATGACTCCGGAAATAGTGGCAGGAATCAGTGAACGTTATATCGAATTGTTCGAAAATATTAGTGGAGAATCTTTCGATAAAGCCGATATAGCCGACATTTCAAAGCGTATTGAAAAAAATGTTGTAGATTATTTGAAAACTGTTTAAACAATAAAACTCTGAAAGCCAAATGATATTCAATTTTGAGTTATGAATTTTGAATTTTGAATTGAAAAATCGTTTGGTAGTTTCGGAAAAAGCCGTATCTTTGCACCGCCTTTGAAGAAAAGACGATCCCTGGAGAGATGGCAGAGTGATCGATTGCAGCGGTCTTGAAAACCGCCGTACTGCAAGGTACCGGGGGTTTGAATCCCTCTCTCTCCGCCAAAAAACAAAAAAGAGACCTATTCGGGTCTCTTTTTTTATGCCCAAAAGTCAACCTCCGTTTACCTCACCTGGATTAAAGAGATTATAATTTGTGAGTACAGCAAATCTTATAATCCGCCCAATCTTTTGATACGTTTTGTATACAATTTTGTAGAAATGCTTCTAATTTCCTACCAAATAGTAGCTTTATACTTTTAAAAGAATATCGCCATTTAATTTAATCACTTGTTTAGTAGTGTTTTATACTGTTGGCATAACTGTTGCAATATGTTGATATCGTTGAATGACATCTTTTGGAAACACAGTCGTTCAGATAATTCATCTAAATCGCAAAGTTGCGATACAATGTAACTATAAATGGATAAAGCATCTAAACATAAAGCTTCTTGTAGTTGTGGTCATTTGGGTGATGTTGTCCAACATGACCAGAAGGATGTAATCAGCAAACCTGTTTTATTGGCACTGCTTCCATGTGGTTTACGAAATGCTTTTCAACAGGCATTGTTCAATGCATTTCCGGAATATGTAGATGCTGAAAATTCAAAACTTGTTGTAGAAGGTAATCTGAATTATGAGAAAAGCTTCTTTGCGGGTATTGACAAGCTGAATTCTGTTGATGAATTGCCGGATATTTTCATCTCCTCTGATATTAATAGCCTTTATCACAAACGGTTTCAGGAATTATTTTTGAATTCAGATAATTTTGAAACCATTTCTACAGAAGTTCATTCTTTGTTTGAAAAATCAAATTATGTACATCCGAACAGGTTGATGGTTTGGTTTACAACAAATTTATTGGTTATGGTAGTGGATACCGATAAGTTGGGTGTTCGTATGCTACCACAATCATGGCTAGATATCTTACCTGAATCATTCTCAAACGACCTGACATTGCGTGGAGATACGGATTTTTTCTGTAACGCCATGTTTTTTCCATACATGAAAACGATAGGGGATGAGGCCATACGACTTTTAGGAAAAAATACAGCCAGGGGATTGCATCCATCGCAAATGGTAAAAATGCTCAATGCCGGGAATATAGAAGGAACTACGGTATATGTTATGCCTTATTCATTTGCTTTGAAAGTACGGAACACAGAAAGATTTCGAATTGTGTTTCCTCAGGAAGGTGCCATTGTAAGTCCGGTTCAAATGCTAGTGAAGAAAGGGAAATATATGGAGCATAAGGCTCTCATAGATTATATTTTAAGTGCCGATATGTCAACAGTTTTGCTTCAATCGGGATTTCCTTCAGCAAACAAAGATGCCGTAAATCAATTACCGTCTGCTACGCTGAACTGGGTTGGTTGGGAATACATGGAAGATAATGATATTCAGGACTGTAAAGAACGAATGCAGAAATTATTCTTTTCTGAGTTTAAAGGTAAAGCTGAATTGCTGGTTGATGAAAAGCACAAAGCTTAAGTTTTTTTTAGTTTGCGTTATTCTTTAGTCTGTATAACGATAGGTTTAGAATAATAAATTGAGACAAAATGAAAATAGAGGATATGAATTCGACGGAATGAAAAGATAGCTATGATTTTTTTTGAATAGCGATATTCTTTTTAGTGCATAACGGATTTAAGGTTCAATACATCCGCAGAAATACAAATAATAAAGAAATTCATTCATAAAATTTAAAAAATATGACAAACAAAAAACATTTTTTTAGGGCGATAACAATATTACTGTTGATTTTAGGGTTTACTTCGTGTAAAAGTGATGACGTAGATAACAGTTCGATTCTCACAGCTTCAGTTCCATCTGGTGCAGCTTTAATTGTCAATAAAAACTTCCAAACATCGGGTGCATGGCCTTCTGTTTCGAAACTTTCAATTGGTTATTCAAGTAAGACTGATAGTTGTGGAAACGACCATTTGGCTTCCAGTGATGCCCCTTATACATGGACTGAGACTTATTTCAATGGTGTAAATAACGATACGGTCATGATTACTTACAAAGATGCTGCTGTAAACACTGGTTGTGGTTTATATTCGGGATTGACAGCAAGTGCTGACTCTATAACAAAAGGATATGTGCTATTCAATAAAAAATCGGCGCAAGGTGGAGCTGCAGCTCCTTCTATGATTCTTTCAAAAATGGCTTATGTGTCAACTGTTCAGTTTACTCTGACTGCCAGTTCGTTGAATGGATCAGGTATTACTCTGTATAAATCAACCGACGGAGTTACATATACTAAGGTTGCCACTTACAACCCCACAACCACAACTATCGGTTCATCATTTTCTGCAGCGATCAATGAAGTCAATGTTTACCTGAAATTTGCCTCGGAAGACAGCAAAAATGAATACTATCGCATACATGATCTGAAAGTGTGGTCGAAAGGCGTAATCGATGGTTCGGTATTGTATGTAGATGATAACTTCCAAAAATGGAAATTGAAAGGATACGTACTGCCAGTGCCGGGTGTAACGGCAAATAAAACCGGAACGAGCTATGTACCGCTTGCATGGAGTAGTGAGGTAGAATATGATACTACAATAACTTATTATAAAGGTGTACCTGTAACCTATATGATTCATGATGGAGCTATCAATCCCGATTGCTATAATCATCACGGTGATGTATCATTAGTTTACGGACTGACTACAGGCTATCTTGAAATGCCGCTCGTAAAGTCGGGATATGCTAATACAAATTTAAGCTCATCGATTACAATTTCGGCAGTTCCTTCTGTTTCGCTACTTGAATTTTGGATAGCAGTAACAGGAATGTCAGGTCATTATCAAGTTTACAAATCGGTAGATGGTGGAGCTTATACTTTATATAAAGACATTACAGTTCCCAAATATGCAGGAATTGGTAAATACTTCCGCTTCTATGTGAACGAAAAAAACGTGTCCTTTAAATTCACCACCTATACAGGAACTGGAGCTTATACTACCACTCCGAAACTCTTTGGGTTGAAAATCTGGAGTGACGGGAAACCCTGATAAATGACTCATTTTATATTATATAGCTCTACTAAAGCCTAAAACTTTGGGAAGAGCTATATATAAGCTTTTACAGACAAACCTATTTTTTGTATTTCATGAATATACGGGTAAATATACAAATATTGTGGATTACATTCCTGATAATCTCAGTTAGCTCATGTGAGAAACAAAGCAATTACAGATTTCTGGGAATTGATGATGAGGTTATTTCTGATACAACCGGTTTGCTAGGTGACAGTATATCCATTGCAAAATATCCGACTGATGGTTCACTGGCTTTTCATGAAAATTTTCAGGGCTGGAAACGTGATGGATACATTAACGAAGTGAAGCAGGACTGCGAAACTGATTTAATGACTTCTACCGTCATTATGTATCGACCCGATAAGCCTGTAACGCGTGTCTATAACAATATATTTCCGGTTACTTATTCCTTGGAAGATTTTGCAGTAAATCCAACTTGTGGAAACAAAGTAGGAACTTCAACCGGCACTTCGGAAGTGAGTTTGGGATATGTGGCTTTACAAAGTGAGATTTACTACGAATGTGGCGGACACAATTCGGATGCTCAGCTTAATTTATCGTTACTCCCTTCCGTATCGAAGATTAAATTTAGCGTATCCTACGGAGGCGATGTAGATTATGTCGGAGGCTTGTCGTTGTGGATAAAGGCGAAAGGCGAAAGTGGTTTTACTCGTGTGAGTGATTATAGTCCGACTGATCCAACCGTGGGTCAGACTTTTACGGTTGATATTAATAAGAAAAACGTTTATCTGAAATTTGTTCCGGCTATCAGCAGCAAAGGAATAGGTGTGAATGACCCAACGCATAGTAACAGGAATGTTAGGATACACGATTTATGGATTTGGAGTATAAAAGAATCAAATTGAAAATGAACGCATGAAAACAATAAATAAAATAGCTTTCCTGTTGGCCTTTGTGGTGAGTTTACCACTCAGTGCCCAACAAAAGCAAATGCTGACCGATATGGCCGGGCGAAAAGTACTTGTTCCAACAATTGTTCGAAAAGTATACACCGATCGTTTTGCATCGTTGCCTGTTTTTGCTCTGAATCCAAAATTACTCTGTAATTCAACCTTCGAGATAAAAAAAGAAGGACAGAAATACATTTCGCCTGAATATCTGAGTAAACCTATGTCGGAAGACAACGACGAAGAAATTCTGAAAATGAAACCAGACGTAATAATCTGCAGCAATATGACCGGATCAAATGCCGCTGAGGAGGCTGCAACGATGCAAAAACGATTGAAAATACCGGTATTGGTTATCAATTTTACGTTGCCTGAATACGGAGCAATGTTTTCATTTTTGGGAAAAGCTCTTGGTTGCAACCAACAAGCAGCAGGGCTAATTAAATACCTGAATACCTACATTTATCCAATTCATCAAAAGCTTAAAATCCTTCCCGAAACTAAACGACCAAGGCTGTATTATGCCGAAGGAATGAAAGGTGAGAATACTGAACCTTCAGGCTCATTTCACAGTCAGGTTATTGATTTTATGGAAGCACGCAATGTCGCCAAAACTTCTATTGGCGGTATGCATGGTATGTCCGCTGCATCAATGGAGCAAATTCTGAAATGGAATCCCGAAGTAATTCTTGTTTGGACCGGAATGCCAGCCGGAATGGGTTTGGGTAATGCAGGAACTTCGAAAAGCACCTATGATCATATTATGACCGATCCGGCTTGGAAAAAAGTGCAGGCTGTTATCCATAAAAAAGTATATCAGATACCATCGTTGCCATTCGGCTGGTTCGATCGCCCGCCTACCACCAACATTATTCCCGGAGTACTTTGGGCTGCCAAAACGCTTTATCCGGATCAGGTTTCGTTCAATATAAATCAGGCTTTGAAAGAATATTTTGCTCTTTTCTATCATGCGAAAATTACTGATACTGACGTAAACCGACTGCTAGGTAAATAATTAAATTCTGAACATTGTTTCTATGCCTCTTAAACGCATTTATATATTTCTTTTTGTTTTGTTGGTTGAAGTTGCAAATCTTTCAGCCACCGGAAACGGCGTGCTGAAAGGCTTTGTATTCGACAAGCAGACGCATGTAGCTTTGGCGGAAGTAAATGTACAAATCGTTGGAGAATCAGGGAAAACGCAAACTAACCGAAACGGAATGTTTTCAATACGTGTGGCTCGCAATGGAATCTATAAAATGTCATTCAGTCATTTAGGATACAAAACAATAGTACAGGCAATTGCAACAGATAGCTTAAATGCAGAGATCTATCTGGAATCTCAATCGGTTAACTTGTCTGAGGTATTGGTAAATGCCGTTAAGAAGTCATCACCTCTGAATGAAATTACGGTGGAGCCTTCGGCATGGGCAACCTCTATAACCAATATTAGTGCTGATCAGATTAGAAAGATGGGAGCCACCTCGACACTGGATGCATTAAAATACTCTATGGATGGACTTCCATCTACACAAGGACGCCGGAAGAAGTATTATTACCTTGTGCGGGGACAAAACATGGCTGCCGACTATTCTATCAACGGCGTATCTCTATCCACTAACGGTGCCGGTCCTATGGCTCAATGGATTGAAGCACCATCCATGTTGCCTGCTACCATGATAGAATCCATTGAAGTGGTGCGATCCGGAAATTCATTGCTACTTGGTTTTAGTGGTTTGAATGGCGTGGTGAACGTGAAAACCAAAACATTTGACAAGGCTACAACGGAGGCCGAAGCCAGTTACGGAACTTTCAACTCGTATAGAGTGGGAGTACTTCATGGAGGAAAATTTCAAAACTTCAATTATGCATTTTCTATTTACAACGACAAAACGGATGGTCCGGCGAACCGTCATAGCTATGAGAATCTATGGAATATCTATGGCAAAATAGGGTACAAATATAAGAAGTTACTCGAACTGAATGTCGAAAATTTCTATACTTACGGTACCCGCTTTGTTACTCAGGCGGTGGATTATCAGGGACTGACTTTACCCATGCGTCAGTTGGCTGATATTTGGGAGTATGATCCTATGAGGTACAACATTTCTACGGTCAGATTAAAAATAAACGAAGCAAAATCAGCTTCCACAGAATTGCAAATGAGCTATATTCTCAATCGGATGGATTTGTATCCTGACATGCACCTGTTCACTGTTGATCCGGTTACAAAGAAATCTGTAGTGGGAGATTCCATTATTCGCAATCACATGCTCAACGAACCGGATACCGTGCTTACACTGGCTGCTTTTCAGGCGGTACAACCATTTGCAAATAATTATTTACGGGTGGCTGCTATGTATGCTTCATCCGCAAATTACACCCACGGAAAATCCAAACGTGCTATTTATTCATTGGCTGTGCTTGATCAGCATAGCTTTGGCAGAACGGATATACATGCTGGTGTAAAAGTGATTCGGGAGTATTACAATTATTATGTTCCCAATCAGGGATTTGGCGACGAATCCCGTGCTATTCAAAATCAATCGCAACCGGTATTGGTCAATTTTAGTACCGGTGTTTCGTATCGGCGCAATAGTCGACTTACATACAACGTGGTATTGAATTCTGGAGAATTGCCTGTGGACAATAGTTCGCTACAATTGTACGATGACGGTTCGGTGGGTAAGTTGAAACAGGAACAACGAATCGGACTGGATCTGGGATTGCAATATAAACCGGAGACAGGTGCCAATATAGAATTCACTCTTTTTGGAATCAGGCAAAACAATGCTTCGGAATATACAACCCGTTCATATTACGATGAAGATGGACTGATTCGTTATTACGAGCGCAATATCAACTTATCTACACTCGGACTGGAAGGCTCGTATCAGAGTCCTGTCTTTGCCGATCGTTGGAGTGGTTTTGCCAATCTTTCGTACAAGCAGGTATATCAGTCGCAAAGTTCAGCCTATAAAAAATATACCAAGCAACCGCCTTTTATCGGAAATATTGGAGTCTCATACGCGCATAAAGGGCTGGAAATAAATATTATGGGCAAGTACGTTTCAAAATATACGACCGATCGCTTTTTACAAAAGGAAGTTGATATCGGCAATTATTTCAATTGGGATTTGACTACCAATTACAAGATAGCACACACCTGTCTGGAAGCGTTTGGTTCGATAATCAACATGCTTGATTCGCACTATTGCACCGTTTCACCTATTTATCCCGATTTCGGACGACAAATGAAAATAGGATTACGTACAAAATTTTAAAATGTCACTCTTAATAAATTACATATCTGTTTAACCGCCTTACACATTATCTGTTAGTGTTTTTCCAAGTATCTGCCCGTGAGGGTAGATAACTGGGGAAAGCATAAAGTAAAACCAATGTATAACATTTATAATTCAATTTGTAATGGAAACACAAATAAAAACATCTGGATTTAAATATGTTCGACAACAATCCATCAAGGTAATAGCAACTATGCCATGCCCGTTAAAGGTTCCGTTCAGGGAGTTATTCAATGCTTTTATTGAAAATTACAATACAAATAATCCATATCACACTATATTTTGTCCTGATCAGAACGATTGTACCAATCCCGAGTTTGATAAGCTTCTTCTCCATGCAGCCTACGAAGATGAGCTTCCGGATATTTACCTGACTTCAAATTATAATATCCTGTTTGATAAATCATTTTATGCCAAATTCGTCAAGACGGGGATTTTATCCGGTTATATTGATGAATCAAAACAGGCATATATCCCTGAACCTATTCTGAATGCTTTTCGTCAACACAATATAGGCTGTCTGGCATTCAGTTCGTGGGGTGTGGCCCAGGATTATTCGGTTTCTGAAATACGGAAAAAACCAGGTTCGTGGGCCGAAATACTGGAACCTGATTTCCTGAACCAGATAACTGTTCATGGTTGCCACGGGAAAGCAGGCAGCACCGGACTGCTACTCTTTTTACAACAGCAGTGTGGCGATGATGCCATCGCCCGTTTCGCCCGTAATGTAATCGATATGCGCCATTTTGCACTCATTATAAAGCGTATGGATTCGATGGATGATATGCGTACGGCACTCAATGTATTGCCCGATGTAGCTGCCTCGCATATTCCTTCGTGGAAAAGTGTGGAACGACTGCGTTTTGCCGAAGGCTGTCCGCTAAATCCCATGATTTTAATGGTGAAAAAGAACAAACTGGATACATGTAGGCCGATACTTGACTTTTTCCATGGCTCTTCTTTTAAACGAATGCTCCAGTCGAACGGCTACCTGATGCCTGCTGAACTCAGTTGGAGTAACAACTATATTTTGCCTGATTTCGCCCGTTTTGCAGCTAATGGATTTGCTTTGATATCAAGTGAAATAGAAAAAATATACCAAAGCAACTTGCGACACGAAGAAATTGATAAACGATTAAAATAATATAAAATGAAAACAAAAAAACTTCTTTTCTACAATTTATGGGCTGTTCTTTTATTAGTCTCTTGTCAACAAGAAAACACAACAACACCAACCGTAACTTACACCGACAGTATTTACAGTTTGAAACAATACAAGGTGCAACGCGATCCTACGGTGGTACGCAATGGTTTTGGTATAGACATTTATCACGAAGGTAATTCTTCGCTTGATACATTGTACCTGAAGTCAGCTAACAGCACGTTTGGATATGATTTATTATTCTATAATGAAATGGCTTATGCACCTCTTGCTAACGGCGATTATAGCGGAAGCGGATATCCGGTTATTTTTATGTACACCGATACATTAAATGTTTCAAAAACTGTAACAGCTGCTTTGGTAGGTCAGGGGGTTACCTATTTCAATAGTTTTACTAAAGACAGCATTACTGCCAAGCAAATAGCAAAACTAAAACCTGACCCATATATCAATCTTGCAAAATACAGAACTGAAATTCATACTACTAAAACTAATGGGTTAATGCTGCTTCAAACTACGGCAACTACGCTTTATAATTCGTTGATGATTGGCCATAAATTCCGACCTAACATTGGAGGAGTGTTTAATATGACCGATGTCTCGGCAGAAGCTCAGATCGATTTGCAACCTGTGTTCCTGATTAAAACACGCGAGGGACTTTATGCCAAGTTTATGGTAACTCGTTTTAAAGGTGTGGGTAACGATACACAGAAACTCAGTTTGCAATGGCAGGCAATAAAATAAATGATACTACTCTCCGAAAAACAACGATGAATTATTAAAACAACTCTATGATAGAAAAGACATTAAAAATAGAAGGAATGCATTGCAAGAAATGTGTTGCTAAAGTAGAAGCAGCCCTGAGAGGCATTGATGCTACCTCCCTGGACGTAAACCAGGATAAAAACGAAGCGTTGGTTTGCTTCGAAAATGAAATTGCCGATGCTTTACTGAGCGAAGCTATTCAGAAAGTAGGCTTCACTCTAATAAGCATTCACTGACAGAACCTTTGAAGCATTCATTATCCGTTAAATGACTGTAAGAATATGATCTATAAAGTCAATATGTACAATTTTTCAGGGTTACGCCACAGGATGCAGCGGATTATCGGGAGTAATGCCGGCGGGTTACTGCTTGTAATTCTGCTTTTTGGAGTAATGGTGGTAGCTAATGCCCGAACCATTACCGATATGGCAGGACGTAAGGTAACTGTTCCCGACAAGATTACACGCGTAATTCCATACGACAACAAAACCAATCCGATACTTTTTTCGGTTGCTGGAAACCTGATGATAGCCAAAGCCCGAAGCATGGAAAGCCCGTATCTGAGGTTTATCAGTAAAGATTTTCTGAGTAAAAGAGAGATTGACACCAAAAATGCCGAAGAGGTGATAAAGCTAAAGCCCGATGTGATTATTGTTGGGGCATTTCTGGAGGACAGGGACAATGTGAGTCGCTACGAAGCTTTTGCTTCCAAAATAAATATTCCGTTGGTAGTGGTTGATTTGGAGCTAATGAATCTGGACAAAACCTACGATTTCCTCGGACAGTTACTGGGAAAAACTGCCGAAGCAAAATCCTGCTCCGGTTATATTCGCTCGGTTTACGGCGATGTGGAAAAATACACCAAAGGTAAGCGTGTCGCGGGCAAGGCTTATATGGCTAACGATAATGACGGACTACGCACATCGCCAAACAGCAGCAATCATGCGCAACTATTCGATGTTATGAAAATTTCCAATGCAGCGCATGTTTCACTCGATGCCAAAGGTTTTGCTCAGGTTTCGATGGAGCAGGTTATGGCGTGGAATCCTGACTATGTGTTTTGTGTTGGAAAAGGAGAGGCAAGTCCGTATCGCAATATATTGAAATCAGCAACATGGCGTGGCATAACGGCTACAAAAACCAAGCGGGTATTCTTCGTACCCACGGAACCATACTCCTGGTTTGATATTCCGCCTTCGGTCAATCGAATCCTCGGATTGGTGTGGTTTAATGACTTGTTTTACAATCAGCCTAACGAAATCACCCGGCAAAAGGTGAAAGAGTTTTACCGCATTTTTTATCATTATGAGCTTATGGATAAGGAGTATGCAGGATTATATGCGTGGCGATAGACTCCGAGGTCGAAAAGTCAGGTTATTCTACCGCTCTCTTGGGTGATGCAACCGTTCCTTTGAATGACGCAACCGTTCTCTTATATGATGTAACCGCTCTCTTGGGTGATGTAACCGCTCTTTTGGATGACGCAACCGTTCTCTTGTATGATGTAACCGCTCTATTGAGTGATGCAACCGTTCAGTTGAATGACTCAACCAAGCGGTTGAACAATGAAAATTGTAGGCGGAGATTGTGATTTGAAGCTTTAAACTACTGTGTACGACATAGAAGAAATAAAACGATACAACTTGAACTATAAATTATTAGCCATAATTATTTGTTGTCTTCTTGCCGGTTCTTTTTCCGCTTACTCCCAAACTATTCGGGGAGTAATTTCAGACAAAGACACCGGAAAACCGATTTCGGATTTTACCGTTAGCGACTGGAAAATAAAATTGTGGGGCGTAACCAATGCTAAAGGAAGCTTTGAGCTTCGTTTAAAGAAACCGGCTACAGTAGGATTAAGCTTTTCGCATGTTGGTTATCAGTCTGTCTATGTCTCTTTAGGCAAAGTTATGAATGACACAGTTATCAGGATAGAAACGAAAAGTAAAATTACGGCATTGGCCGATGTCAATGTCACAGCACCACTACGGCGACAGGTGCTCACCCAAAGCTACTCGCAAACCAATATAGACGAAATGGTGATAGAGGAAAAAATAGCTGCTTCGCTTATCGATGTGTTGGAAGAAGTGCCCGGCATCACCAAACGCGGCGAGTATCATTCGCCCATTGTGCTGCGCGGCTTGGGTGGAAAGCGACTTCTCGTTACCGAAGATGGTAACCGCCGTATGGGAAATTTCTCGGGAAGTTTCATGGGGCAGGGAGTAAATGTCTATGATCTGGCCAAAGTGGAAGTAATTAAAGGTCCGGCATCGGTTATGTATGGCCCCGGAGCCATTACTGGCATTATCAATATGGAGACAAAATCGCCTTTTCTGCTTTCGGGTTGGCATGGTCGTGCGCTGACGTCGTACGGTACAAACAATAACGAGAAAACGGCGTTGGGCTCAGTTAATTGGGCTGATATGGATCATGCTGTAAGTTTTTCAGCTCGTTTGCGCGATGCCAATGATTACTCGGTAGGGAAAGGTCTGAAAGCCGAGAATAGTGAATATCACGACAAAGACATGCGACTATCATATACCTGGGAAGGAAATAATTCTTTATCGGCAAATGCCGAAAGCGAACTGCATCTGGGCGGTACATGGGGACGACCCGTAGGTTTCAACGGAACAAATTATATGCGGGTGTACAATCCTAATGACGACACCTGGCACAATGCCTTTACGCTGAAATGGAAGCCGGAAACCGTTCTGAAACGGATAGAAGCATCGGTATATTTTGATAAGGAAAATCGCAGGCAGATCAAAGATTCGTATGATATCGGAACTGGAAAACTGTCGTACCGCGAGGATGTGAAATACAGCAATTATTACGGTGGGTGGCGCTGTCTTTCTGTTTTGTCATTGAATAAAAAAATGGAACTGAACATCGGTACGGATGGCGTTTATTACCGCATACAGTCACCCACAGAATACACCGATTTCTTTCATACTATCAATATCAAAAACCGGGTATCAAAGGATGCAGGTGTGATGTTGGCCGGAGTTTTTGCCGAAACGGAATACAAATCGATGGATAGCAAATTAAAAATCAGAGCCGGACTTCGAGCCGATTATTCCCGAATTAATGAGGGTGATGTACACGACACTCTTCAAACCGTCGGTCGAAAAAGCAGCGTTACTGCATGGAATGGCACGGCGGGAGCTGTGTATGAGGTATCTCCCAATGTTTTTAGTTCGTTTCAAGTTGCGCGTTCGTGTCGCATGCCGGATGCTTCGGAAATGTTTATTGTCAATTCCACTTCCGATGGTGTGGTTTATGGCAATCCCAATCTGACACCCGAATACGGTTTGAACCTTGATGCCGGATTGCGTGGTGTTGTCGGATTCCTGTCCTTCGATCTGAGCATGTTTGGTAATTTTTTGCAGGACTTTATATCCATGGAATACTGGATAGGATCCGGTAAAAAAGGAATTAATTACAGCTATTACAACATTGACCGTGCGCGTATTTTTGGTGCAGAACTTTCTATAGGAACTAAATGGAAAGGATGCTTACATCCCGATAATACGTTGATGTATAACGGAATGTTTGTATTTACACAGGGTGATAAACTGACTGATGCTCCCGGTTGGTTCTCCGTTGGAGTTCCACTTCGAAATATTCCGCCGTTTAATTTTTATCAGGATATTTCACTGCGCCGATTGATTAACTCGGCTTCGTCGGTGTATGTAAGTAGCGATGTGCGGCTTTATATCACTCAAAACCGGATTGCACCCAGTGCCGATGGTGGTTATGTTTCACCCGGTTATTGTCTGTTTGGGGCTTCGGCGGGGTACAGTCACAAAGGGCGGGCATTCGATTGGGATGTGAAACTTCGGGGTGATAACCTGACTGATAATAAGTATCGACCGTTTGAATCGTTAGTATACGGCATGGGGCGAAACGTGAAGCTAATGCTGAACCTGAAGTTTTGAGAATGAACAAAGAATTGGCTTACATTTAGGTAGGATGATAATTTTATATATACAGAAAGAATTGCATAAAATCAGCTACTTACATAAAAGGCATGTTTATTGTAAAACAGGAATATTAGAGTATAAAATCAAATGACAAAAGTATAATGTCTTGATTCCTGTTCCAAATATAAAAAAAATGAAACTAATAACTATATCAGGTCCTCCGTCATCCGGAAAAACAGCCGTTTTGCTAAAGCTTATCGGCAACATGCAACAGGATGGGCACACAGCCGGTGTCATCAAGTTCGACTGCCTGTATGCCAACGAAGCGCAGCAGTTTGCCCGTATCAATGTGCCGGTTAAAGTGGGTCTTTCGGGTAATCTTTGTCCCGATCATTTTTTTGTAAGCAACATACAGGATGGCGTGGACTGGGGACTACAGCAGGGCTTCGAATATCTTTTTACGGAAAGTGCCGGACTGTGTAACCGTTGTTCGCCGCATATCAAGCATGTGCTGGCGGTCTGTGTGATCGATAATCTGATGGGAATGGACACGCCCCGAAAAATAGGACCCATGCTGCGTATGGCCGATATTGTGGTGATAACTAAAGGTGATATTGTTTCACAAGCTGAGCGCGAGGTGTTTGCTTTCCGTGTCCGTCAGGCCAATGCCAAGGCTAAAATCATGTTTGTGAACGGAATCAACGGGCAAGGCACTTTCGAACTGTCGCGCATGATGCTCGAAGCCAACGAGACTGTATCGCTGAACGACGAAAAATTGCGCTTTTCAATGCCGGCTGCGCTTTGTTCGTATTGCCTGGGCGAAACAAAAATAGGGTCGGAATATCAGGTGGGAAATTTGAAGAAAATAGGGTTTTAAACTGAAAAATGATGAATTGAAAATGAAAAATGATATTCTCCTCAAGAATTTCGTAACCCTAAAGCAGGAGATGCCTTATGTGCTGGATTTTTTCACGCATTATGGTGTTTCTTTTCAACCCGGGGATTTATCTCTTGCCGGGCAACTGGATAGCCTTCCTGCTGATTTTTTTGAAGATATTGGTATTGGGAAAGCCGAATTGATTCAAAGTTTTGAAGCTTATATGCAAAACCGGGAATTGCTGGAAACTCCGGGCAATGCGCAGCGGATTCATTCGATAACCATTATTGGCGGAAAGGATAAGAATGGAACTCCTGAAGATAAGACCTTAACCCTGAACGCGGGAAGTATTACCAGCATTGTCGGTCCGACAGGTTCGGGGAAAAGTCGTTTGTTGGCCGATATTGAGTGGTTGGCGCAGGGCGATACGCCTACCGGGCGAACGATATTGATAAACAATGAAACGCCCGATTCGGAGCTGCGTTTCTCGTTGGATCATAAATTGGTGGCGCAGCTGTCGCAAAACATGAACTTCGTGATGGATGTCACCGTGAGCGAATTTATAACTATGCATGCCGAAAGCAGAATGGTTGGGAATATTGAGTCCGTTGCACAGGAAATTATCCGGCAAGCCAACTTACTGGCAGGCGAAAGTTTCCTGCCCGAAACACCGCTAACCGCTTTGAGCGGCGGGCAATCGCGCGCATTAATGATAGCCGATACGGCTTTTCTAAGCACATCGCCTGTGGTATTGATTGACGAAATTGAAAATGCCGGAATCGACCGAAAAAAAGCATTGCAACTGCTGGTAAAAAACGAAAAAATCATCCTGATAGCCACACACGATCCTATTCTGGCTCTGATGGCTGAACAGCGACTGGTTATCAAAAACGGAGGAATTCATAAGCTTATTATCACTTCCGAAAACGAAAAAAACAATCTGTCGGCTTTGGAAGCAATTGATAATAAAATGTTGACACTGCGAAATAAACTTCGCCTTGGTGAAATTATTGAAGATACAAATTTTTAAAAACTGATAATGGAAGATATTATTATTAAACCCATTGGCATTATTCACACACCGCACACCGATGTGAAGAATATGCCTATTCAACCCATAGCTGCCGAAGGCATTCGGGGGTATATAGAATTGCTGCCCGAGTATGCGGCAGGATTAAAAGATATTGAAGGCTTTTCGCATCTCACTTTGCTCTATCGTTTCCATAAAATCGATGGGTATAAACTGGTTGTAGTGCCGTTTATGGATACCGAAGAGCGCGGGATTTTTGCCTGTAAGGCTCCCAAACGCCCCAATGCCATTGGGCTTTCCACCGTGAAACTGATCGGTGTGGAGGGCAATATCATTCACATTGAACAGGTAGATATGCTGGACGGTACGCCGCTTATTGACATTAAACCTTTTTATCCGCGCTACGACAACCGATTTGATGTAAAGTTGGGCTGGCTCGAAAAAAACAAGGATCTTCCGTTGGAAGAACTTCGGTCCGACGAACGATTTAAATAGACCCGCATGAACCCAACAGCTAAGCTACAAAGCAGGGAAGGAGGGAGGCTAACACTTATTTTTGTCGGGCTCGGTGTGTTGCTCGTTGTTTCGGTGTTGCTGTCGGCATGCCTGGGGCGCTATCCGCTTTCGGTTTCCGATTTGCTCACGTACCTGTTTACCGGACACAGTGTCGATTCTTCTTTGCCCACCGTGCTGCTCAATGTGCGTTTGCCCCGCATTATCGGTGCGCTGATAGTGGGAGCGGTGCTTGCCATTGCCGGTACGGCCTATCAGGGACTTTTTCGGAATCCTATGGTCAGTCCCGATATACTGGGCGTCAGTTCCGGTGCCGGATTTGGTGCTTCGCTTGCCATCACCCTGTCGTTGCCGCTTATCGGTGTGCAACTTATGGCTTTCTTTTTCGGGTTGCTGGCAGTGTTGCTGGCGCTTTTGGTAAGCCGGGTTATCGGTAAGAATCATGATAAAATCCTGATGCTGGTACTCTCGGGCATGGTCACCGGAGCCATTTTCAACGCGTTGATTTCGCTGATGAAATACATTGCCGACAGCGATTCTAAACTGCCCGACATCACCTTCTGGCTTATGGGTAGCCTGGCCGGCATTAGTTTCGACGAAATTAAAGTGGTGCTTCCGCTGGTGGTTGCAGGCATTATTCCCATGTTGCTGCTCGGCTGGAAACTCAATGTGCTTTCGTTTGGCGACGAGGAAGCCAAGGCGCTGGGCGTAAATACCGGGCGGCTTCGCATTATAGTTATTTGTTGTGCTTCGCTGATTACGGCTTCGGTGGTTTGCATTGCCGGACTTATCGGGTGGATAGGATTGATTGTGCCGCATTTTGCCCGTTTTCTGGTAGGCCCCAATCATAAATACCTGCTTCCGGCTTCGTGTTTGTCCGGCAGTATTTTTATGCTGTTGGTAGACGATGTGGCACGGTCGGCCACTACGCTCGAAATTCCGCTCGGCATTCTTATTTCGCTTATCGGAGCGCCTTTGTTTCTGGTATTTTTGTCCAGATCAACTAAGAAGTCGTGGTAGCCTTATAGTTACAAGTTACGAGTTACAAGTTACAAGTTACAAGTTGTGAGTTACAGGTTATAAGTTATGGGTTGTGAGTACGACATTTCTTTCAAATAAAATTTCAATAAATATTACATAGTATGAAGCTCGAAATACAAAACGGAAAGTTCGGATATGGAGGTAATGCGGTGCTGCAGGATGTGAATTTTGAACTGAACACGGGCGAAATAGTGTGTCTGCTGGGTAAAAACGGTGCTGGCAAAACCACCTTGTTTAAATCCATGTTGGGCGTTCTTAAACCTCTTTCGGGCTCCATACTGTTGAACGGAAAACCCATTGAACACTGGAATCGTCAACAGTTTGCGCGCCTGGTTGGTTACATTCCGCAAGCACGTTCGCTTCCTTTTCCATTCACGGTGATGGATGTGGTGCTGTTTGGGCGCACTGCTCACCTGTCTGCTTTCGGGTCGCCCGGTAAGCGCGACCGCATACTGGCCGGGGAGTGTATGGACTTGCTCAATATCACACACCTTCAGCACCGCACCTTTACGCACCTGAGCGGTGGCGAGCAACAGTTGGTGATTATAGCCCGTGCATTGGCTCAGCAACCCGCTTTCCTCATTATGGACGAGCCCACTTCCAGTCTGGATTTCGGAAACCAAATCAACATTATCCGGCAGGTAAATGCGCTGAAAAATAACGCACTGGGCATTATGATGGCTACACACTCGCCCGACCATGCTTTTATGTGCAATGCCAATGTGGCCGTTGTACATCAGGGCACGTTACGCAAAGCGGGGCATGCCAACGATATTATTTCGGAACAGGTACTGAAAGAAATTTACGGAGTGGATGTAAAAGTACGTCCGTTGGACGATACACGGCTGGTTTGTGTGCCGGAGGTGTAACTGTAAAATCGGCTGAACAACACTGTGGTTATTCAGCCGATTCCGTTGGCGTGTTATGAAACTGATATCGGTTTTTCGGAATGTACCTCTTTCCCTTCAAGCCTGCGGGTAGTGCGCGCTTTCAGCTCGGTTTTATAGTGTGAAATTATGTCGTTCATTTCATTGGCCGGAGTCTGGTAGTCTAACCCTTCGTACTCCAAACTGCAAAATTCAAAGGCATTGAAAAAATCATTCAATACATCATCTGTTTCGCTGCGTATAGCGCGGGTATCAACTGTTTGAATCGACGAATCTTCTTGTGTGCGTTGTAGAAACAAACTAGCAAACTGCGTATTTACCGTTCGCAGCTGGTCGAACAAAATGCGGCAGTATAATACCGATGCAGCTTCCTGCACAGCCTGACTATTATCATAGTCGGCAATCAAATCATTAAACCGTTTTGTGTTGTCGTTGTAGTTGGTGGTACCAATGTCGCGACCATGTTTGTTGATAAATCTTGTAAGCACATCCACATGTTGCGATACGCCCTGCATACTTAATCTGCCAAAAGTTTTAGCTTGTTCCGTGATGCCTAAAATCAATGTCCGGCGCTCGTTGTTCAGGTCGGAGAGTTGATTACTGATAGCACTACTAAGGTCATACGCTTTGATTTTAGCAATCTCGGGCAACGTGCCCTGTAGGCGGTCGAAAGCTTTTCTCAGATGCAATGCCTCTGCATTATACTTAAGAAAAATAGCCACAAGTTGGCTCACAAACATGCAATACTCATTGTTCCATAGATGACTTAATTGCAAACGGATAATTTTTACTTTCATGGAAAATTGTAGTTTATTTGTTAGTATTAGTAAATTATTAACGCAAATATAAATACAATTTCTGAAATGGTTAATATAAAAATAAAAATATTTTTAGTGAAATGACAAAAATTTTCACTTGAATTATCCTCATTTTCACACAACCCCGATTAACAAAGCGTTTGCGTTAATTGAGCATAATAGAAATTTTTTTTCGGTGGGTTGTCATCGCTCCGGGCGATGAGGTACTTTTTCTGCCCGCGAGCTTGCGGCGCGAGCGATGGGCAGAAGTTTAAGAGAATGACGCTTTCGGCACGAGCGATTGCTCCAACCGCTTAACATTGGTGCTTTCGGCGCTGGCGGTTGGGCAAAATTAAAAAGATTCGACCCATCGCTTGGAGCGATAAGTCGAATCTTAAAAAATGGTGCCATCGCTCGGAGCGATGGGGGGTGTATCCGTGTTAAATGTAAGAGTCTTGTAAAAAGAAAGTGTTCTCTATAATTTATAATTCAAAGATTTAAACTTGAATCAGAAATTCATTTTTAATCGTTATTGCATTTGTTCCTTTAATAATTATGTTTTCCTCTCTTTTGAGTTTTTGTAATTCAGATGGCATTAATATGAAACTTTCAAAAGGAGGTTTGTTTAATAATGGTAGAGATGCTATTAGGTAGCAAGGTTGCTGATCGGCAATTATACCTTTCTCTTTAAAATATGCCATTGTCGCAAATAATTGGCTTTTGGCTTTATTGAGATTTCTTTGTTTCTTTGGCTGTTGACAATACTTTAATTCAAGGAACAAAAGCCATGGCTTATTTACAACTGGAACATTGGGAAAACTTACACACTCGCATTGTGTCAAAGGCTTACCATCTGTATCCTGAAAAGAATTATTATCGAATTTAACAGAGCATGTTTGAATTGGCGTTGGATTTCTAATTTCAAAACTGTCAATGTCAGTCGGTTTTGTTGTGTGAATCTCAACTTCTCGTTGATTCTCTATTTGTGAAGTATAATCTGCAATAAATAAATTACAGGCATGCTCTTCTACTTGAAAATGTGGGTACGCAGCTAAAACCTTACTTTTCATCTCCATAATAATTTAGCATGGTGTAAAAATCATCCATTACTTTCCTCATTGAAGTATCAAAGTAATTATCTCCGATTAAACCATCTTCATTTTGTATATTATTGATCTTTCCATCTTCAATTTCCCAAATCGATACTAATTTGGGGTCTATCCATGCTGGTTTACATTTTAATCCGGCTTGTTCAATCTCAGGTATTTTGTCTTTTACCAAAAATCCCATCATGGAATTATTAAGAGCATATAGTATATAAGGACTATGGGTAGTTAGTGTTAATCGATGATCTCTTGCTTTATCTTTACTTTTTTCTAGTAAATAATAAACTAAATCACGTTGAGCTTCAGGGAAAAGGTTCTGTTCTGGTTCTTCAATAATGAATTGAGTATTGTGGATATTAAATAAATTGTTCGTTTTCTCGAGGTAATCACTAATCAGCGTGACAGCTTTTTTGTCTTGCGATTTCAGTAGTTCTGTAATCTCTTCATATTTATTGACAATCTCTTCATTTATTTCAGTTACTTTTTTTCCGATGAAAGGTTCAATAACTCTTTCGATACTAAGAGTATTTACTATTTTTTTCTTTTTTTCTTTTTCTTCGAAAGAAAGATTTTGCTCATTATTATACACCCAATTAGTCAGGTATTCAATCATTACAGTCATTGGGATGATAGATTGCAAACCACTTGATGCATTTGATAGTAAGATGTCATATTTGTTTACACCATCTGACACTTCTATATGATTTTCTTTAGCTTCTTCATTGAAATAGTAATCTACTCCCAATTGTAAAATTGAGATACTGTTTTCTTTTGAATATACTTTTCTTGCATCAAACCAATCGAATAAGAAGCTACGAATATTATTATTGGGCATTTCTACCTTTTCCATTTCCGGCATAATCACTATATTCCGTTCAGCAGGAATATAGGCAATTTTACTTCGTTTGTAGGCATACTTGTCTGTCCAGTCAATATTAAAAACTTGATTAGAGTAATTTATTTTAATAACATCGCTATGATAAATTATTTCAGAGTTATCTTTAAAATATCCTTTAAGTTTATGGAAAATTTCAAGTTTATCTTTAAAATATCCTTCTGCCTTATAAGCGTTTAAAGATTGATTTACAGCAACATCTTTTTCAACCCATGTGCAGTAGCTAATTATTTTTGCAATAGTACTTTTTCCACTGCTCTGTGGTCCCATAATTACATTGATTTTATTTAAATCAATAGTAATATCTTCAATCGGACCAATATTACGTATTATTATTTTATTCATAATGAGGGTTATTCTATTCTTTATTAAGATAGAACAAAAATAGTCTATTTTATCTATTCATACAAATACGGAATCACTAAAATCAATATCTTATCCAGTAGTAGATAATACATTTTTTTTGCAGAGAATTATTGTTTTCTAATTCTTACAATAAATGTATTGTCAAGCATAGAAACAAAGAAGATAGTTAACCTAATAATTGCTCGTTGGCAGTCGTGGGATTATAGCAGTGAAGGTCTGTATTTTATTACTATCAATACAGCATATCGTGAATGTTTGTTCGGTAGTATCGTTGATAAAGAAATGTATTTATCGACGTACGGGCAAATAGTGGAGGAGGAGTGGAACAAATCATTTGAAATCCGGTCGGAATTATTTTGTGATGCATTCGTCATTATGCCCAATCATATCCATGCGATATTACGTATCGAACACCCAACCGTTATTGTAGAGCCGCACGGTCGTGCGGCTTTACGTGATACCGATGCCGATACGCACGCGTCTGATGACAACAGTGGTAATTCGTATTATAAGACGCACAACCGTGCGGCTCTACGGGGTGATATCGATGCTAATATCGATACGCACAGCCGTGCGTATATACAGAAAACGGGTAATAATGGCGTTGCATTTCGTGAACCGAAATCGATATCATCATTTGTTGGTGGTTTTAAATCGATAGTTACGGCACGCATAAATACATTGCGACAAACTAAAGGACAGAAGGTTTGGCAAACCCGGTTTCACGATCATGTTATCCGCGATTACGAAGAATGTCGGCGGATAGGTGCTTATATCGATATGAACATTGCAAACTGGAATGACGACAGGTATTATGTGCAATGAATATCTAATTTGACAGTGTTTTCACTGTTATCCTGCATTGACAGTAAAAACACTGCGAATGGATTCTTTACGCTGTTTGTTAGTATTTGCCCTCTTTGCCCATTTTTTTCAGGAGCTCATTTATTTCCTTCTTTAGTTCTACCATTTTTAGCTCGCGGCTGATGGCTATGTCGTAGTACCATTGCAGTTCTTCTATCTTTTTTTGGATGATCAGTTCGTTTTCTTTGCGTTTGGTAATATCCATCGCGAATCCTTCATAATACAGTTTTTTTCCGTCCTTGTCATACACTACGCGGGTATTGGTAGATATCCATATTATTTCATTGTCTTTCCGCCTGCATTGCGATTCGAATTCCAGCACCACCTTATGTCTTTCCAGTTTTGAAAGGAAAGCGTATTGCTCATTTTCGTTTATCCATATCTGATCCCACGAGGTGATTCCCAAGTCGAAAAACTCCTGAACACTCTCGAAACCCAGTATTTTTGCCATAGCATTGTTGCAGTGAATAATATCTCCATAAAGCGAAAGTTGGAACATACCTTCTAACGCATGGTCGTATATATTTCGGTATTTTTCTTCGCTTTCTTTCAGTTGAGCTTCGGTTTTCTTCCGCTTTTCCTCTTCTTTGACAATAAGCCAGCCCTTGGTTCCGTAGGCAATAAATACCATACCGAAAACAAAAAATGTGATAATGACAATCAACAGTTTGTTTCTGAAAGATACCAACCCCTTCAGCACTTCATCTTCGTTTGTAACCACCACTATCGACCAAAAAGTATTGCGAAGATGAACCGGAACATATACGGCCAGTTTTGTTGACAGCTTCATTTTGTGTCCGTTGGCTCTGTCGTATTGGTAGGTTGCATATCCCTGCCTCCCTTTGAGCATTTCGTTTGCCATTGGAATAAAAGTGGGGAAATCCTTGAGGTTCTCGTACATCGATTTTCCAATGAACTTCGGATTTTGACTGAAAAGTTCAATACCGTTACGACTTACAACCCATGCATGTCCTGTTTTTCCAATTTTTATTTCGTTCAGGAAATGGCTTGTCACATTTCTATAATTAATCAGGACAGAAACCGATCCTTTAAAGGTTGTGCCTTTAAAAATCGGTACATGTACAGCAATTCCTTTCACACCTTCGGGAGTTTCAAAAACATCGCTAATGAGTGTTTTGCGATTTTTGAGCAGCATGCTTATATGCTTGTCAGCAGAAATATCTCTCCCTATCAATTTATTGTCGAAAGTGGTATATAAGATTACTCCTTTTTCATTCACACGGGTGATAGCTGTGATTTCGTGTATGTGGGTATCGTACAACACTTTCATCAAGTGCTTACCTTCAGCAGTATTATCTGCGACGGCTTCAACTCTTGATAACGCATCCAGCAAGCCTATCCAGGTTTCAAAATATCCCTGAATTCCACGGGCTGTTACCCTGGCATGCACCATCTGAGTTTCATTCGTGTTTTTAATGGCTGCAAGTCTGGCTTCGTTATAAAAAACATAGAACAGAAAAGCACATATAGCTCCAAAAACGATTAGAACGATCCAAAAAGCTTTTTTTGTCTTCATAGTTTATCATATTTAAACAAGCAATAATTTTCCTGCTTAGTGGCTTTTATACGTGGTTAAGCAGTAAAAAAGCAATATATATTTAAGATAATGGGTTTGCAAATATACTAATTTATTTAATATCGAGAATAATTCATGTTACAAACCAAAAGAAAAGCAGCCGGTTACAGAAAAGTAACCGACTGCAATCGAATATGCCTTAATGCTCAGAAACCTACAGAAACAATTGTTTCAGGTCTTTTTTCGTTCCGCGAAACTGATTAAAATCTACGTATCCTTTAATGCCTTTTACCTTGTATCGCTCGGTGGTTTGCCAAAATGTCCAATCGCAGTTTGGCTTACCTGCATAATCAACGATCCACAGTTTGCAGTTTGTAGGGAGATTGCCTTTTACATACATATTGTAATACTTATACGGACAATAAATAATAGGGTAAATTCCGGTTTTAATATAAACGGTGGCTATAAACTCTTTTAATTCTTTTATAACCTGCTCTTTCAGGGGCATTTTTTTAGAGAATTCAGCATCAACTACCAGCGGTAAATCACCCCGCTGATATTTAGCTACACTCAAAAAATTCTTTGCCTGATTTTTACCCGAGCTCAGATAAGTAAAGAAGTGATACGACCCCACGGGAATTTTCAGACTTCTTATTTTGTTATAGTATTCCTTGTATTTTACGTCTTGCAGGTTACTGCCTTCAGTAGCCTTTACAAATATAAAACCCAGTTCTTGCTCTTTTAGTATCGACCAGTCAATTATTTCCTGATAATGAGAAATATCAAGTCCCCAGGTAGGTGTGAGATCTTCTTGAACAGGGGTTATTACGGGAGCAATTGCTTGTGTGGTTTTCTTAGATGTAGAGCAGGATACAAGTGTAAGTATCAGTAATGCTCTTAATATATTCTTTTTTGTCGTCTGCATAATCTTCTTATAGCAATACTACAATGCGTTGCTTCTAATTAGAAAAATATTCGTTATTATGAATGAAGAAATACAGCCGACCGCATTGCTGCAACCGGCTGCTTCTAATTATTAATTATGAATTATCAATTATGCATTAATATTCATCCCAGCTCTTAATCTTTATGTCTTCGAAACTCATGGTACAGAATGCATTGATAAAGGCCGAAGCTAAACGCGCATTGGTAAACAACGGAATGTTGAAGTCAATAGCTCCACGACGAATGATATAGTCGTTTGCCAATTCTCGCTTGGATGAATTTTTCGGTATGTTGATTACCAAGTCAAATTCTTTGTTGGAAATCATCTCTTTTACATTCAAATCTCCTTCTTCATCCGGCCAATTAACGGCAGTAGACTCTACGCCGTTTTCAGCAAGGAAAAGCTGCGTTCCGCGGGTTGCAAACAATTCATAACCTTTCTTTTGTAAAGCAAGACAAGCGTCCGAAAGCTCTAACTTCGATTTTGTTTCGCCAGACGAAATCAGGATACGTTTCTTTGGAATGCGATAGCCTACCGAAAGCAGTGATTTCAGAATTGCTTCCGAGAAATCATCTCCGATACAACCTACTTCACCGGTCGAAGCCATATCTACTCCCAATACCGGGTCAGCTTGCTGCAAACGGGCGAATGAGAACTGAGAAGCTTTGATACCCACATAATCCAGATCGAAGGCAGATTTCTCAGGTTTCTCAACAGGCAAACCAAGCATTACTTTCGTAGCCAGCTCGATAAAGTTTATTTTCAACACCTTGGAAACGAATGGGAACGAACGTGACGAACGCAGGTTACATTCAATTACTTTGATATAATTATCGCGCGCCAGGAACTGAATGTTGAATGGTCCTGAGATATTCAAAGATTTTGCAATTTCGCTCGCAATTTTCTTGATTCGACGAATGGTTTCTACATAGATTTTTTGCGGAGGGAATTGCGTGGTAGCGTCACCCGAGTGAACCCCGGCAAATTCTACGTGCTCCGAAATAGCATAAACGAGTATTTCACCGTTTTTAGCTACCGCATCTATCTCAATTTCTTTACAGCGTTCTATAAATTCCGAAATTACAACCGGGTGTTTCTTAGATACATCCGTAGCCAGTTTCAGGAAGTTTTCAAGCTGAGTGGCATCGTAGCAAACATTCATGGCAGCACCCGAAAGTACATACGAAGGACGAACCAGTACAGGATAACCAATACCGTCAACAAATTCGTTTACGTCGTCGAACGTAGTCAGCTCTTTCCAACGTGGTTGGTCGATTTTAAGCGTATCCAGCATCGACGAGAATTTATGACGATCCTCGGCACGGTCGATATCTACTGCTTGTGTACCAAGTATATTCACGTTTGCTCCGGCCAGTTTCAATGCCAGGTTGTTTGGAATTTGACCTCCTGTAGAAACAATTGTTCCCATTGGATTTTCCATATCGATAATGTCCATCACACGTTCGAAACTTAATTCGTCGAAGTACAGACGGTCACACATATCGTAGTCGGTCGAAACTGTTTCAGGGTTGTAGTTGATCATTACCGAGCGGAAACCTTCCTTGCGGATAGTCATCAGCGCGTTTACACCGCACCAGTCGAACTCAACCGACGAGCCGATACGGTAAGCTCCCGAACCAAGAACCACTACAGAACGGTGGTCGCCTGTATATTTCACATCGCTGGCAGTTCCGCCGTATGTCAGGTACAAATAGTTGGTTTGTGCAGGATATTCGGCTGCAAGCGTGTCAATTTGTTTTACCACCGGAACAATGCCGCGGCTTTTGCGGTGTTCGCGGGTAAGTTTTATTTTTTCGTCAATGTCATTACTATCGCATTTGGTAACCAAGCGAGTTACCTGGAAGTCAGAGAATCCCATTTCTTTAGCGCGTCTCAGTACTGCATCTGGCAATTCATTTAGCGAATTAAATTTCTCCAGTTCATGTTCTTTTTCAACAATAGCCTGCAGTTTATAAAGGAACCAACGGTCGATTTTAGTCAGCTCATGCAGTCTGTCTACAGAATAACCGCTGTGAAGCGCCTGCGCCAGATAGAACACGCGTTTGTCGGTTGGCTGATTCAAAGCTGTATCCACATCGTCTGCATAGAAAGCTTTGTTAGCCACAAATCCGTGCATTCCAAGTCCGATCATACGCAAGCCTTTCTGGAATGCTTCTTCAAAGTTGCGACCGATAGACATAATTTCACCGACCGACTTCATACTTGAACCCAACTGACGGCTTACGCCCTGGAATTTACCTAAATCCCAACGAGGAATCTTGCAGACAATATAGTCGAGTGCAGGTTCGAAGAATGCCGAAGTGTCTTTGGTGACAGAGTTTTTCAATTCCGGTAATCCGTAACCAAGTCCCAGTTTAGCAGCCACGAAAGCTAACGGATAACCGGTTGCTTTAGAAGCCAGCGCCGAAGAGCGGCTCAAACGGGCATTTACCTCAATAACACGGTAATCTTCCGAGAATGGATCGAAGGCATATTGTACGTTACATTCACCCACAATACCAATGTGACGGATAATGCGGATAGCCAGTTCACGAAGTTTGTGATATTCACGGTTGGTAAGTGTTTGCGAAGGAGCCACAACGATACTTTCACCGGTATGAATTCCCAGTGGATCGAAGTTTTCCATATTACATACCGTAATACAGTTGTCGTACTTATCACGTACTACTT
Organism: Paludibacter propionicigenes WB4; assembly: GCF_000183135.1. Classification (NCBI taxonomy): domain Bacteria; kingdom Pseudomonadati; phylum Bacteroidota; class Bacteroidia; order Bacteroidales; family Paludibacteraceae; genus Paludibacter; species Paludibacter propionicigenes. Next base: position 622,649 of record NC_014734.1, read on the forward strand.
CGTATTCTATTTCCTTCCAACCTTTTAATGATTTTTCAACCAGAACCTGAGGCGAATATGCAAATGCCTTAGTAACCAGTTCTATCATTTCTGCATCATTATCGCAGAAACCACTACCCATACCGCCCAGTGCATAAGCTGCACGCACGATAACTGGGTAACCTAATTCGTTAGCTGCCCGAAGTGCATTATCGAGGTCATTAACCGCTTCACTCTTTATGTAGTTAACGTCAATTTCCGACAGTTTTTGGTTGAATATTTCGCGGTCTTCTGTATCAATAATTGATTGTACAGGAGTTCCGAGTACACGCACTCCGTATTTTTCAAAGATTTTGTTTTTGAACAATGCCACACCACAGTTAAGTGCTGTTTGTCCGCCAAATGAAAGAAAAACTCCATCTGGGCGTTCCTTTTCAATAACACGTTCTACAAATTCCGGTGTAACAGGTAGAAAGTAAACCTTATCGGCTATACCTTCCGAAGTTTGTACCGTAGCAATGTTAGGATTAATAAGTACGGTTTCAATGCCTTCTTCTTTCAATGCCTTTAAAGCCTGAGAACCAGAGTAGTCAAACTCACCCGCTTCACCAATTTTCAAAGCACCAGAACCAAGTACTAATACCTTCTTGATTTCGCCTTTATTAATTTGCTTGTCTTCGTGAGTAGTTTTAAGCTTGGCAATGCATTCTTGTTCAATCAATTCAGGAATTGTCTTATCGCTTCCTTCAAGTGTTCTGATAAACACGTCGAAAAGAAACTCTGTGTCAGTTGGCCCGGAAGAGGCTTCAGGGTGAAACTGAGCAGAGAACCAAGGTTTGGTTTTGTGGCGAATACCTTCATTAGTTCCATCGTTCATGTTTACGAACAATGGTTCCCAATCTGCACCCAATGTTTTATTATCAACGGCAAAACCATGATTTTGTGAAGTGATAAAGGCACGTTGTGTTTCTACCAATTGTACAGGTTGATTATGACTTCGGTGACCGTATTTCAGTTTGTAAGTTTTTGCTCCACCAGCTACTGAAAGCAATTGGTTACCCATACAAATACCGAAAATAGGTTTTCCGGTTTGCATAGCTGTTTGAATGTGTCGTACGGTATCTTTTGCATACTCAGGATCACCCGGACCATTTGAGATAAATAATCCGTCAAATTCAATATGGTTGAAATCGTAATCCCATGGCACACGAATTACCGTTGTATCTCTATTCAGAAGGCAGCGGATAATGTTGTGCTTAACACCACAGTCCACCAGCAAAACTCTGTGCTTTCCTATTCCATAAGTTATCACTTCATCGCAACTAACTTTAGCTACTTGGTTCTCATCATCGGGATTGATAAACTCAATATCATCACCATCGGGAAATACTAACTTTCCTCTCATGGTTCCTTTTTCACGAACCAACTTTGTCAACTCACGGGTGTCTACACCAAAAATTCCGGGGACTTTGTTTTCTACGAGCCATTCGCTGAGGCTTTTTCCTGCATTCCAATGGCTGTATTCAAAAGAAAAATCGGAAATAATCAGGCCTGTAGCTTGAATTTTTTCCGATTCATAAAAAGTAGAAAGTCCGTTTTGGATGGAATCGTTAGGAACTCCGTAATTACCAACTAAAGGAAACGTTATTGCCAGCAACTGCCCTGCGTAAGAGGGGTCGGTCAAACTTTCGGGATACCCGACCATAGCAGTGTTAAAAACAACTTCACCGGCAACCGGTTTTTCATAACCAAAGGATTTACCCTTAAAAACGGTCCCATCTTCCAAAACTAAGTGGAGAGGCTTGTACTCTTGCATATATCTTTTTTTGATTGAATTGTCTGTTTCGACTCAATTGTCCAAATTTGTGCAAAAGTACTGCTTTTTATTCTTTCCTGCAACCTGAAATATGTAAAAACGAGTATCATTTTTCAGTTTTTATTTTCAGACTTATTTGTTTGTTAATAAGCAGAATAAAAGAGAATAATTATACCAAAAGATTTATTTTTTATAAACAGACAGGATACATAAAAAAATAGGGAAAGGTTATGCACCAATCCCTAAATCATAAATCCGGTAGAATAGATTATTCCATAAGAGTCTCGGCTCTTTTTATTTTGCTTTTAGATTCTCTCCGAACTACCAAAGGAACCGACTCAATATGTACATTGCTGGTATCTAATCCATAAGCTTTGGTATCAGTAATTCCCAAATGCTTAATAATATTATAAATATTCATTGTAAATCTTTCTTTGAAATTAAATCCCTGATTTTGATTGTAAACACGATGAATAATGATAAAGCGGAAATCACCCGGGATGTTATTCTTCTTCAACGAAGGATAATTACTGGTTAAATCAAATTCTTTGTTTTCAACCAATTCATCGATTATCTGACGGAAATACAGGTTTATCAATGGTTGAACCTGAAATCCAAGTCGTATATTAACGCGATACAAAGTACCCGGGATAAGTTTCTCAAAAGTATATTCAAATGTGGTAGGATCATCTAAATGATCAATGTGCAAAATCCAATAATTATCGGCTCGCTTGGGTTGTTTGTTTATTATTGAGTAAATAATCTTGCCTTCAATATCTGTTTTGTAATTTGCTTTACTCAGGTAAACGAGGTTTGTAGAGTATTTTGATATAGTTTCATCTTTACTTACGTCGGAAATAATGTTGTAAAACGAAGCAATTTCCAGAAACTGCATGTATTTGTTTTTAATTTCTCTGGCATTATACCAAACAAACATAACACAAAATATCAGACCTGCAAGCATCACTGTAACCCAACCTCCATGCATGAATTTAAACATGTTGGCAGTAAGAAAAGATAATTCTATGATTAAAAATACTGATACAAATGGGATGATAAAAATTGTTTTGATTTTCTTTGTTTTCAGGTAGAAGCCCAATAACAGGGTGGTCATCAACATTGTAATTGTGATAGATAACCCGTAAGCTGCTTCCATGTTACTCGAAGTCTGGAAAAACAAAACTACAATAACGCAAAATATATATAAAAACCAGTTTACAAAGGGAATATACAATTGTCCTTTTACCTCCGTTGGATATTTAATACGTTGTCGTGGCCAAAAGTTTAAACTCATACCCTCGCTAAAAATAGTAAATGATCCACTTATAAGCGCCTGACTGGCAATGATAGCTGCTACAGTTGCCATTATGACTCCGAATATAAGGAAACTTTCAGGCATCAGTGCATAAAATGGATTTGTGCTCTCAGTCAATTGATTCATATGAGTCAATATCCACGCTCCCTGTCCTAAGTAATTCAATATAAGGGTTGATTTGACAAATATCCAACTGACGCGAATGTTGTTGATTCCGCAGTGACCTAAGTCAGAATAAAGAGCTTCAGCTCCGGTTGTACATAAAAATACTGCTCCCAGAATTAAAAACCAACTTGGATAATTGGCCAAAAGATGTATGGCATAATAGGGGTTGAATGCTTTCAAAATCGGAGTAAATACAAAAATTTCTTTCAGCCCGAGTATTCCCAGCATGCTAAACCAAATAACCATCATGGGCCCGAATGATTTTCCGATGACCTTAGTTCCAAATTGCTGAATAATAAACAAAAGCGAAATAATTAAAATACTGATGGGTACAACAGGCGTTTCACTGTTCAGACCTTTTAATCCTTCTATGGCTGAAACTACGGTAATAGAGGGAGTAATAATTCCATCGGCAATTAATGTACTGGCACCAATGATAGCTATCACATAGAGCCATTTTTTCTTACTTTTTCTAACCAATGCATACAATGCTAAAATACCACCTTCACCTTTATTGTCAGCGCGCAGGGTAATAAGCACATATTTTACAGTGGTTTGTAGCGTAAGTGTCCAGATTATACAAGAAACTGCCCCTATAATGTAGTTCGCATCCAGATTGGCATTAGCACCAATAATCGCTTTCATTACATATAATGGTGAAGTTCCAATATCACCATATACAATTCCCAGTGTTACAATCAGGCCTAAGAATCCTAATTTATTTGAATGTTCAGTTTTGTTGCTTTTCATTAAGCGCTCTTATTTTTACTATTTGTTTGTTTTGGTGACAAAAATATAACAATATATTCAAAAATTAATCAATAAAGATGCATTTAACCGCAAACAGTGACAAAAATATAGTATTCTGATATGTCTATAATAAGCGTCTTTCAATCAACTTTACGAATAAAAGATTACTAAAACTCTGAGGCAAAATGGAATCTGATGTTTTTAAAATCATTTTGAGCCATTTGTAGAACATAACCTGAATCAGCAAGAAAAACATCACGTCCTTCTTTGTCTTTAGCCATGTATTGGGCTTTTCGTTTTTTAAAATTATCTAATTCAGTAGCATCATCGCTTTCAATCCAGCAGGCTTTGTACAACGAAATTGGTTCCCAACGACATTGAGCATTGTATTCATGCAAAAGTCTGTATTGAATAACTTCAAACTGGAGTTGTCCTACTGTTCCAATAATCTTGCGACCGTTATATTGATTAGTAAATAATTGAGCAACACCTTCATCCATCAACTGATTAATACCTTTGTCTAATTGCTTGGTTTTCATAGGATCGGCATTTTCAATGTATTTAAACATCTCAGGAGAGAAGCTTGGAATACCTTTAAAATGTAAGTTTTCACCTCCGGTTAGTGTATCACCTATCTTAAAATTTCCGGTGTCGGGTAATCCTACAATATCGCCTGCATAAGCTTCGTCGACAGTCTCTTTTTTTTGGGCCATGAATGCTGTAGGGCTGGAAAAACGCATCATTTTACCATGGCGTATATGTTTGTAGTTTACATTTCGTTCAAATTTACCTGAGCAAATCTTGACAAATGCAATACAACTTCTGTGATTTGGATCCATGTTGGCATGAATCTTAAAAATAAAACCTGAGAAAGCTTCTTCAAAAGGATTCACTTCGCGTTCCTGGCTTTGGATAGGGCGGGGAGAAGGAGCTATTTCTACGAAACAATCCAATAATTCCTTCACTCCAAAGTTGTTTAATGCACTACCAAAAAAAACAGGAGCCAACTGTCCGGCCAGGTATTTTTCATTGTCAAACTCAGAGTAAACGCCATTAATTAATTCCATATCTTCGCGTAACTTGACGGCATTATGCTCGCCAACGTATTTCTCTAATTCCGGACTATTGATATCAGAGAAAGCCACGGATTCGCCAATGGATTGTTTGTTAGGTGTAAATAACTGGAGATTCTCTTTGTAAATATTATATACTCCTTTAAACGAGAAACCCTGATTTATGGGCCAACTTAGCGGACGAACAGCAATACCCAACTCAGCTTCAAGCTCATCCAGCAAATCAAAGGCATCTTTACCCTCGCGATCCATTTTGTTGACAAAAATCATTACAGGGGTGTTACGCATACGGCAGACTTCCATCAGTTTGCGGGTTTGTGCTTCAACACCTTTGGCTGTGTCAACCACTATAATTACGCTATCAACAGCAGTCAGCGTTCTGTAAGTATCCTCAGCAAAGTCCTGGTGTCCGGGTGTGTCAAGTATATTGATTTTGTAATCGCGATATTCAAAACCCATCACCGAAGTAGCAACAGAAATACCACGTTGCTTTTCGATTTCCATCCAGTCTGATGTAGCCGTTTTCTTTATTTTATTAGATTTAACTGCTCCGGCCACATGAATAGCACCACCAAAAAGTAAAAGCTTTTCAGTTAATGTGGTTTTACCGGCATCAGGGTGACTGATAATTGCAAAGGTTCGTCGGCGAAGTATTTCGGATTGTAAAGACATGGCAAAAAAGTTGATTTTTTATTCGGCAATTTGCTTCTTTTAAAGCGGCTGCAAAGGTACGTTTTTTAGAATGATTGTGCAAATAGCTTAAAAGATCATATCAAACTCAAAAAGTAAAGGTTGACTTGTTATAAGCCAACCTTTATGCAAAATTCAAAAACAAATGACGAAGTAGGTTTTTGAAAGAAAAATTAAAATTTAAATCCTAATGTAACAACAATATTGTTGTTTGTAGTCTTTACGCTTGCAGGTCTTACTGCTACCGCTAAACTGTTAGAATTATAGGGGTAAAACGTTTCATCTAAAATTTTGTTCATATAAGCAAAGTCAATAAACCAGCTTGCTTCGCGATATCCAAAACCGGCAGTTAAGTAATCTGTTTTATTGTTCTGAAAGTACTCAGTGTCAGTTCTGGTGGTATTAAATCTCATAAGTTTATCAGCCTGCGAATTGTTTGTTGCAGCACTTGAATGTGCGAATCCTGCACGGAAGGAGATATTGTCTGTCATTTTATATTCTCCTCCGATTTTAATGGTTTGAACATCTTTCAGCATATCTTTAATTCCAGCATTTTCATCGGAGAAAGATTGAGCATTACCATCTTGATCGTATAGTTTGGCTGTTGTATTCAGATTATAATCATATTCTGCACTAATCAAACCTTTTTGACCAATAACAACAGCACCACTGAAATTAAACTTCCACGGATTATTTAATTTATAGTTACTGTAGCCTGGGTCACTGGTTGGAGTACTTAAATTTCCTCTGATTGATGTATCATAATCAATACTCGAATAATTATTATCCGTCAAGTTGTATATGCTAGGAGTGTGTATAGACAATCCCAAGCGCAACATGTCGGTAGGTCTGATAATTGCCCCCAACTTCAAATTAAAACCTGTACCGGAAGTGTTCACAGTGCTATTGAGGGTCATTCCGCCTCCTGCTCCAAATGTTTCAGAATACCTGCTTCTGGCAGTATAATCAATTGATTGTATATTCAGTGTAGTTCCTAAATAGAATATATTGCTAAAATTACCTGACCAACCAACAGAGTATTCATCCATATATCCGGTTTCTTGTAAAGTATATGTTGGAGCAACAAGTTCATTGGATCCGAGAATCGATGTCCACGAGCTTTTACCCGCATTTACATTTTCACCTATCAGTGCACCTTCAGACGCTAGAACTGAAATCCAGGGAACATTTTTATTATCAAACGGTTCATAACTGTTAGGAACGTAAATTAAGTCTTTACTTGGAATATCTCCTGTGAAATATGCCATATAATCTGTAATAGATGACGCTGAAGAATTACTTCTGAGTGTTGAATTACGATTAAAGCTTTTTAATCTGTTGTAAGAAAAAGCCCAGTTTGAACTTAACAATCCACTTTCATCATTCATACTTCTGAATGTTGGGCTGGCCTTTATGTAGGAGAAGTTAGAAAATGTGGTATTAGTTCGATTGTCTTTTGCTGTTGTACCACTCCATACAGCATTGCTGTTTTGCAGACCGATATTAAAAGTTCCGCTTATTTCTGATGTGCGATACACACCAAGTCCTGCAGGGTTATCTTTTATTGCTGATGCATCACCACCCAATGCTCCAAAAGCACCCGCCATACCTACGTATCTTGCAGTACCATTAATATCGGACTGAATAAATTTTGAAGCGTCAAATTCTGTTTGAGCCATTAATAAAGTGCAGTTTGAAATCACTGCTAAGGCTAATATATACTTTTTCATAAGTTGTTTTTTTATTCAATGAATATATTTAGTTATGCTAATGGAAAGTAAAACCTAACGTCTGCTACCTCCACCGCTGGAGCTTCTGCTTCCACCTCCTGAACTACCAGAGCTGCTACTACTTGATGAAGATGACGAGCTGGAGCTTGAATAAGAAGAAGCAGGTGTATAGCTTCTTGAAGAGCTCGAACTATTATTGCTGTTGTATGAAGAATTGCTTCGTGTTTGATACGAAGGTGTAGAGTTACTGATAACAGTTCTTGAGCCTTCTGTGTATGAAGTTCTGTTTGAAGAAGCGTTGGTATAAGATGAATTCTGTCTGCTAGTGTAATTATCAGTAGGAGTCGTAGTCACGGTTGTTGAATATGTTCTTGGTCTGGTATTGATATTCACAGAGCTTGTACGCGTTGTTGTGCTTACTCCGCTTGAATTTTGACCATTGTTGTCTATTGTTCTTGTTGTTATTCCTGAAGCTCTTACAACTCCAATGCCGCTTGACTGATTTGTAACAGTTCTTGAGTTTAAAGCCGCCTCAGAACGTGTTGAAGCGCTTCTGGTCGATAAAGTGTTAGTGCTTCCCGGAGTATTACTTCTGGTATTGCTCACTACAGTATATTGATTAGCTGCTCTGGAAGTATTTCCACCAGATATCATCATACTTGAAGAATTTCTGGTTCCTCCAAGACGATTTCCTCCGCTGCCGTAATTAGTTACTTCACGTCTAGCTCCTTCGTCATGATTTCTGTTTTTATTGAAGCTATAGCTTCCGCCATACCCATAACCGTATCCATAACCGTATGGATAGCCATATCCGTACCCATAAGGATATCCATATCCATAATAGTCTCCCCAGTAACTACCAAAACCATAGTAACCTCCCCAGGATCCTCCGAATCCACCATAAAAGTTATTATAACTCCATGGATAATTATTCCAGCCAAATCCTAATCCAAAACCGCCGTAACCCCAACCAAAACTACCATAGCTGTAAGGGCTGAAATTATAATTCCACCAGTAAGGATTAGTCCAGGTAGGTGTTACATAAGCGTACGGACCATCAACATATACATTCCAATCGTTATTGTTCAGAAAATAGATGTCGTTATAGCTTGGGTCTCCAATAAATACAGTGTATCTCGGATTATGAAAACGACGAATGCGCTCAGCATATTCTAAGTCCGAAGAGTTTCCATTAAATCCGTTTAGATAATAACCCTTGTCCTGGTTGTTTTGAATGCTATCATTAATCGCAATTTCAGAAACGTAGATAGTATCATGTATCACTAACATATCCGAATTTACAAGACTTGGAACCGGCTTTTTGTTTGTGTTCCGTTTTACATCGCCAGCCTCACCGACAACGTAAACAGTGTCACGTATAATAGTTTTAGGTTTAGCACTAGCATTTTCTTTGTAGATAATTTCTTTAGCGCCATTTTTGTAATTCGGCTTGTTGGCCGAGTTACGATCTAGTTTATTAGAAGGCTGTGTTTTGTTTGTAACACCTGGCTTATAATAAATATCGTCAATAATCGGTGCATTGTTTTGACTTATCCCAATAAGTGGAAAAAGCAAAGCCAGCAAAACAATAAAAAAAATTGATCGTTTCATAATTATATCTCCTATCATTTAAGTCATTGCAGACTGTTTATTGATTTTGTTTTAAACAAGAATCATGCCATTAAAAGCAGATTTCAATCTAAAAAAACAAGTAAATATACAAAATAAAATTGGAACAGGATAATGATTGAAAATTATTGTACTTTTGCAGCTAATAGAACATTACACATGAATTCACTTGATGTTTGAACGTTGTAAGTTGATGTGATTCTTTTTCCTGAAAATAATTTATTAATTTAAAACTACTTATATGGATTATGTTGAGGTTCGTTTTTTTATCGAACCATACGAAGAATATATTTCTGACGTGCTGGCTGCTGAGCTTGGGGAGATAGGTTTCAATAGTTTTGTTCCTGCTGAAAAAAGTTTGGATGCCTATGCTCCAAAGAATATCTTTGACGAAGCAAAAGTAAAGAGTCTGCTTTCCGATTTTCCTTTCGAAGCTTCAATAGAATATCAAATCACTCAAATAGAATCGAAAAATTGGAATGAAGAGTGGGAAAAACACTATTTTGAACCGATTGTAATAGGAAGTGATTGCGTTATTCACAGTTCTTTTCACAAAGACGTGCCCAAAGCGAAGTATGATATTGTGATTGATCCGAAAATGGCTTTTGGAACAGGACATCACGAGACTACCAGTTTGGTGATAGGTCAACTGCTCGAAATGAATTTAGAGGGTAAAACCGTGCTTGATATGGGTTGTGGAACAGCTGTGCTGGCTATTTTGGCGGCTATGCGCGGTGCCAGTCAGTTACTGGCTATCGATATTGATACATGGTGTACCGATAATTCACTTGAAAACATAGAAATCAACAAAATAACCGGAATTGAAGTGAAACTTGGAGGTGCAGAATTGCTCGAAGGATTACACTTTGATATTATTTTAGCCAATATAAACCGTAATATTTTACTGGCTGATATGCAGCAATATGCTTCTTGTTTATCTGCCGAGGGCGAATTGTATATGAGTGGATTTTATGTTGAGGATATTCCGCTTATAGAAGCTGAGGCAAACCGAAATGGATTGAAACTGATTGACTATAAAGAGAAAAATAAGTGGGTTGTTGTAAAAACAATTAAAGAATAAAGAAAACTTTTCAAGTTTATGTTAGATAAAAGAAGCGCTGCAAAATTAGATTTTGCAGCGCTTTTTACACTGATAAAATAGCTTATTTAATTTATTTTTTGAATCAATCCCATACCAATCTGAATGGCCTTCTCATTGGAAGCTAATAAATGATGATGACGTTCAGGAAGCGATTTTTTCAATCCTTTCAATACATTCTCTACTTGAACAATTGGTCGAACTTTCAGAAGTCCACCTAGAATAATCATGTTCATTGTTTTCGCCGAATCATTAGCATAGGCGTATTCAGTAGCATCTATCCTATAAACATTGATGTCCGTGCGAGTAGGAAATTTATGAAACCCATTACCGTCAAAAATCAATGTTCCTCCGGGTTTTACTTTGCTTTCAAACCTGTCAAGCGAAGGTTGATTTAGAACAATAGCCGTATCGTAGGAGTTAAGTACCGGAGAACTGATTCGTTCTTCGCTTAATATTACGGTAACATTCGCTGTTCCTCCACGTTGCTCAGGTCCGTATGAAGGCATCCAGCTGACTTCCTGACCTTGCATTAATCCGGAATAAGCTAATATTTTGCCCATCGAAAGCACACCTTGTCCTCCAAATCCGGCTATAATTATTTCTTCTTTCATATTCATAAAATATTTACAGGTTTTTCAAATCACCCAGCGGATAAGCAGGGAACATATTTTCAACCATCCAGTCGTTGGATGCTGCAGGCGATAATTTCCATCCTGAATTACAGGTTGAAACCACTTCAACTACTGAAGTTCCTTTGCCTGCCATTGAGTTTTCAAATGCCTGACGAATTGCCTTTTTGGTTTTTCTGACAGAGCCGACATTATGCACACTTTGTCGGGTTACATAGCAAGTTCCATCTAACTGAGCCATTAATTTAGTTATATCAAGCGGGTTACCATTTAGCTCTACAGTTCGGCCACCGGGAGAGGTAGATGATTTCATGCCCAACAGGGTAGTAGGAGCCATTTGACCTCCGGTCATTCCATAGATACCGTTGTTGATAAAAATGATAGCTATGTTTTCTCCACGATTGGCAGCATGAATAGTTTCAGCAGTTCCGATAGCAGCCAAGTCACCATCACCCTGGTAAGTGAATACCAAACGATCGGGTAGAAGACGTTTAATGGCAGTGGCTAAAGCCGGTGCTCTACCATGAGCAGCCTGTTGCCAGTCTATATCAAGATATTTATATGCGAATACAGCACAACCCACAGGAGCAATAGCTATTGTTTTATCCTGAAAATCCATTTCTTCAATGATTTCGGCTATGAGTTTGTGAACCACACCATGACTACAACCTGGGCAATAATGCATAGGCGTGTCATTCATAACTTTAGTTTTGGTGTAAACTAAGTTGTTGGGGTTAATTATTTCGTTTGTTGTCATAATAATATTTCAGTTATCAGTTATCAATGATCAGTTAATGTTGCAATAACTACAACATTCAGCGGATAATTGTATAGCCATTATTATTTAATCACTACTTTATTTTTCAAAGCTGCCAGAACTTCATCAGGCGCAGGAACAATTCCTCCCATACGTCCGTAAAATTCAACAGGTACACGACCATTGACAGCTAATCTGACATCATCTACCATTTGACCGGCGCTCATTTCAACTGTCAACATTCCTTTTACCTTATCTGCATAATTGCTAATAGCCGGAGTTGGAAACGGAAATAACGTTATAGGACGTAATAATCCTACTTTAATTCCCTCGTTTCGTGCCATTTCTACTGTTTTCTGACAAATACGGGCAGTAATTCCGAATGCAATGATAAGATAATCTGCATCTTCGCAAGAAAATTCTTCATACAATACCTCGTTTTCTTCAACTTTTTTGTATTTGCTTTGCAGGCGAAGGTTTATGGTTTCCATTTCTTCGGCCTGAAGCGCAAGGGAAGTAATCACATTCGGTTTTCTGTTAGCAGGTTTACCTAAGGTCGCCCATGGATATTTCTCGCGAATTTCAGCTTCAGTCATACGGGGCTGGAATGGTGGCAATACCACTTTTTCCATCATCTGACCGATAATTCCGTCTGCAAGAATCAATACGGGATTTAGATATTTAAAAGCTAAGTCAAAAGCCATAACAGTATGGTCTGCCATTTCCTGCACAGAAGCAGGAGCTAACGTAATCAATTTGTAATCGCCATGTCCACCACCTTTTACGGACTGATAATAGTCAGCCTGACTAGGTTGAATGGTACCCAATCCGGGTCCACCACGCATAACATTTACAATCACACACGGCAATTCTGCACATGCTATATAAGAAAGTCCTTCCTGCATTAAACTTACACCGGGACTTGATGAACTTGTCATTGTTTTTTTTCCGCATCCGGCACCGCCATAAACCATGTTGATTGATGCAGTTTCGCTTTCGGCTTGTAAAACTACCATCCCGGTTGTTTCCCAGGGTTCCAGTTCCATAAGCGTTTCCATTATTTCGGACTGAGGAGTAATAGGGTAGCCAAAGTATCCATCGCATCCACAACGGATAGCTGCATGTGCAATGGCTTCATTTCCCTTCATTAGTCTTACTTCTTCCATATTCTGTTTTTTTTGAATAGTTTTTTTGTTACAGTTATTAATTGAAAGCATCTATAAAATCAGACTCTGACTTTATAGACGGTAATACATGCATCCGGGCAAACTAATGCACAGGCAGCACAACCAACACATGAATCCGCATCAGCCATAATACTATAATTGTAACCCTTCGAATTTGCTTCTTTGTTTAATGCTAATACATTAGATGGACAAGCCACTACACATAGATTACAGCCTTTACAACGTTCAACATTGATAACAACTGCTCCTTTAATTTTTGCCATTATGTTATGATTTAAAATTGACCCGCAAATGTAATTAAATTTGCCCGAAAAAGAATTTAATATGTTGTTATTTATTGTTTTTTTGTACTTAAAAAAGTCTGATATTTTTCTATAAACCCAATTCCGACGCATGTTCTCAACATTAGTTACGCTGTTGAGAATTTGATCTTCGTGAAAAATTAATCAATAAAAAAATAATCGGATTTCGACTTATTTCACCTGAGAATCATATACATTAATCATTTTTATTGCCATTTGCTTACAATTCGTTACGACCTCTGAGATTTCAAGGAATAATATCAATGTTTCGAGCAATTAGATTCTGCTTTTGTTTCCTTCTGACTCGTACTAATAACATTGATGGCAGGTAAATAGTTGTTCGTACTACCAGTTTTTAAAGGGATTCTTTGTCAGACAAGAATTGTAATAGCGTCGGTCACCGGTTACTTCTTCGCCTATCCAATCGGGTTTGATGAAAGTTTCAGTTTCGTTTTTCAGTTCGATTTCTGCTAGTGTTAATCCGGCATTATCGCCATAAAATTCATCCACTTCGTAAATATGATTACCGACCGGAATCTCGTATCGGGTTTTGTCTATGGCACCCGGTTCGCAGAGCAACAACAGTTCTTCGGCTTCATTGAACGGAATTTCTTTTTCCCATTCATAGCGGCTCAGTCCTGATTCATTGCTCTTGCCTTTGATGGTGATATAGGCTTTTTCGCCTTTGATGCGGATACGTACCGTTCGGCCGGTGACCGATGACAAGTAGGCTTGTACGATACGGAATGACCGCACAGCTTGTGATTTGTATTCGCCTTTGACGAGGAATTTTCGTTCTATTTCTTGTGACATGGTTTTAATGTGTTGATGCGATAATGTGATGATGTAATGATATGTTGACGAATAAAAGATACTATTTGCAAATCCTGGAATCAAAACAATCCAAACAAATTTACGCATCAACACATTATCAAATCACCATATCATTTCATTATTTATCTATTACAAACTCCGACATACGGACAATACTGACATACTTTCAAATTGCTGGTCTGGGTAAAAGGAACTTCAGGATTAAACATTTCGTCAAGACAAGTTGTCAAATGTTTTCGGAATGCTTCATTATATTGCTCGAAGTCTGTTACTTTTTCTTTTGACTCCTTGTTTATCAATACAGTGTCAAAATCTTCCTTAAACAAATCTCTGATATAAAATATACCGGGAGTCAGGTTGCTAACTTTATTTTCATCCTGATAAAGAATGCAGTATAAAAATGTTTGCAAAACAAACTTTGGACGATTATCTTTATCATGCTCAAATACCTCATCCAGATTCCTGAAATCAAGTTTTCCAGATCCTGTTTTGTAATCAAGGATACGTAGTCGCCCTTCTTTTTCATCGATTCTGTCAATGAATCCTTTTATGTTTACGCCTGTTTTAGTATTTTGTATCGGGTATTTTATCGTGAATTTCTCTTCGGAGCCGATATATTTGAAAGGCGCGTATTTTTGATCGATTTTCAGAACCTGTAGAATGTATTTTCTAAGGACGCTGGCTATTAGTAAATTATTACCTTCTAGCTGTACAACGGCGTTATTCTTCTTCTTGAAGTATTCTCTTGAAAATGCACTGTTTATTTCTAAATCTATTTTCAACGTGTTTTTGATTAATGAATCAAAATCATCCGATTGCATTAGTTGACCTTTATACGGTAAGTACAAGTTTTCCATTACTTTATGGAAAAGCGTCCCGAACATATTTGCTTCAACGGTTTCTGCTACCTCGTCAGTTTGTTCCACATTCTCAACTTTGGTAAGGTAAAACTGTAGCGGACAATCAATATAGGTATTGATGGAACTGGCCGAAAGTGCGGGACTGTATTTTTCGGATGATGTGAACCGGAGCAGTTTTTCCATTACAGCGGCTGTTTTGTCTATCTGAATGGCCTGCGGACTACCAAAACCTATGTCGAATGATACGGTTTTCTTTTGGACCTTTACATCATAGTGATAATGCAATTGATGCATAAAGCGGCTGACTTCGCCCGTTTGCATGCCTTCGGTGCGGGAATCGTACAAAAAGTAAATGCGTTTAGCCCGGTGAATAAGCCTATAAAAATTATAGGCCGTGATGGCATCCTGATGCTCGGTAGTTGGCAGCTCAAAACCCCGACGCAGATTGTAGGGAATAAAACTATTGTTACTACTCTTTGCAGGGAAAACACCTTCGTTGAACGATGTGATAATCAGGTTTTCGAAGTCGAGTCCACGTGTTTCGAGTACACCCATAACTTGTAGTCCGTCCAACGGTTCTCCAATAAAGGGAATGGTGATACCGGAGGTTAGTTGTCGGGTCAAGCGCACCAACGTCTCCATGCTCATGCCCACATCCATAGGCTTGGCCTTCATGATATCGGACATGCGGTTGATGGTGACATAATATTGGTACAGAAAGTCGCACTCCAGTTGATAGTTGTGCTCCTCGCCGGAAGCTTGCTGCCAGCCGTTTTGCAGGGTGCGCAAAATATGGAGCAGATAAGGCAGAAAAGTCTGCGTGTCTGTTTGCGGCACAAAGATGGTAGCCAGCAGTTCATTCCGTTTTAATTCATCGGCATCGATATAGATCCAGTTATTCTCCGCCATTTGGTGCGTGATGCGGTTGGCCTCGTCGCCACAAAGCAGGGCGATATACTGGTGATTCAGAATGTTGGAAACCGTTTGATGATAAAATGAAATGCGGTCGCCGGAGGTGCGCATGCGGCATTGCAGCTCGAAAATGTGTTCGATAAGCCCCGATACAGGTGTGGATTTTAGCGGAAAACCCATGGTGACATTTACCTTGCCAATTTGTGCCGGCAGCGAGTGGAGTAGGGGAACAAGCAGACTTTCGTCGGGCAACACCACGGCAGTATTAATCCAGTTAGTAGTTGGTAGTTGGTAGTCGGTAGTAATAAGTTGAGATTTGTCTTTATCATCATTTTCCGTTGGGTATAATTTATTCAGAATGGAATATACCTGTTTAGTTTGCCCAACAGCCGAGGGCACAGCAATGAGTTCTATCTCTTTTTCCTGCAAGGACTCGACATCGGCATCTATTTCATATTTCGACGGGAAAAGATGAATATTTTCGGCATAAAAACGCGAGGCTTGATTGTCTGCATCGCGCAGTTCGGCAGCATCGTAGTCCCAGTAAAAATCGGCCTGACCGCGTTTTTTCAGTTCAGCCATCAGGGTACGTTCGCAGGGGTTGAGGGCATTGAACCCGATAAACACAAACTGCTTCTCTTCCAGCTCGGATACAGGCTCTTTGGCACGCAGGCGGTCGGCCACATCGCGACAAATCATGCCTTCAGTAGCGGTGTTTTCTGCAATCAGCTCGGCACGGAATTGCTCGTAAACGGGCAACAAAATTTTCCAGGTAGCTATGAAATCTTCCTGCGACTTGCCCTCGGTGACGGGCACGAAATTGCTCCAGAACTGGCGGATGGCTTCCACCTGTTTCTCGGTAAAAATATTAAACATCTGGTCGATTTGCTTCAGCTCGGTGATGTTGGTAAACAGCTGACGGGCATCGACACGGTATTTATCCACGTCGTCGAAATCGGACAGCAGCATTTCACCCCAAAACACAAAGGAGTCGAAGCTTTCGTCGCTTCCGCTTTGTTCAATGTAGATGCGATAAAGGCGAAACAGGTTGCTCAGGCGGTCGGCAGTTTGCCACTGCGATGCCATAGAGAAACATTCGTTGATAGTCAGTATTTCGGGTGAAAAAATCGGCTTAGCAGCTATCTGAGAGATATAGCGCTGAAAAAACAGCCCTGCACGACGGTTGGGAAAAACAAAGCTTAAATTGCTTATGGACTCCGTATGATGGGAATAGTATGTTTGCGCTACGCGATAGAGAAATGAATTCATAGAAACCGTATTTGTGATTGACAAATTTACGATTTACAATTGAATTATACAATTTCCGGAAATAGGATGTTGGTGAATTTTTGGGGTGGAGGGATGTTGTCTATTTTCATTAACCCAAGGCGTTGCCCCTTCGGGACGTTGCCATTGGGCTGGGTTATTTCGGGCTTTCAGCCCTAAGATTTGCAAAGGTATGTTGGCAAGAAAAAACCAATAAACGATTATGATTTAGAAAACCATATAATTGATTTAGCAATCTTCTGCATGAGATCTTCAGGCTGAAAGCCTACCATATCTCAGCCCAATGGCAAAGCCATGAAATGGCGACGCCTTGGGGAAATGGATAAACCAATAGCCTGCGCCCTGAAAGGGCAGTATAGATTATGTTCATTATAGTTTCGATATTTGTCAAGATTTTTTAAAAATATCCCATAAAAGATTTGCCAATAAATTCAGAATAATGGCCACTATTCCACTCATAATCATTGTGGCAAGAGGGTATTTCTTTATATGTTTTTCTATTTGTAGAATTGGAGGTTTCTTTATTTTTTTTAGTTCTTTTTCCAACACAGATATTACTTTTGCATTAATCTGTTCTTTTTTGAACCTATCTTTACAAGAATCACAGATTATAGGTTTTTCTGTATTGTATAATATATTTGTTCTTTCACCATTCATATCAAATAAACATCCTCTCGTATCTCTATGAACAAAATTATAAACTTCATCACTTGATAAGTCACCTGCTAAGTATTTCAATGCACATATTTCATACAGTTGTTTTGTGATAAAGTTCTCCATAGAAATCTGATCTCTTATTAATATATCGGATATTTCGTATAAAGAAATAATGACACAATTGCCACCAACTCTGTGCATGTAAAAATTATCTACTAATCGGTACGGCATTATTGCAACTGCAAAGTCAGAACCACTTGGGCAAGAGATAATACTTCCTAATTTATTTTTAGTATACTTTAGATCAAAGTAATTATCATCAACATCACTTTCAGGTAAATATTCTCTACAATAAATTTCTGTAACTTCAAATAAATCTGATTTCCATTTTTTTATTTTATTGAAATTTACGAAACGGTCAACATATCCAAGTTTAATCAATGCAATTTTGTTTTTCATAGATTTACCTAATTTAAATTATATTATTTCTTCGCAAACATACTAATAATAAACATCAAATTTTATTTTTTTCTAAATTTTATCCTCCTAAAGTCTAAAAAAGTAGAGGCGCACTGCTGCGCCTCTACCAATAAACCAATATATTCAAAAGCTCTATTTCTCCGGTGTTTCCGGCGTATCATCATCTTTTTTGCGTCCTCGTCGGGCAGCCAATACGTCTTTATTATATTTGACATAGTAATTTACTTTATCGATAAAATTGGCATAATCGGCTTCGCCGTTTACAATTGCCAGTGCATTGACCTGATTTATGATAGCTTCGTAAACGTCATCAGTCACAACGCGTGTTGCTCTCACATTGCCACTGATAGCAAGGGCTTCTTCGCTGGCACGGTCGCCAAAACGATTAAGAAAATCTTCATTCGCAGCATTTTGTTGATCCAACAAGGCACTACCACCAATAATAGCTACATCGTTAGCGTAGATGGTAGTCAGTTTTTTGTTGCGAGTGTTGTAAGCTTTCGATTTGTCGTCGTAAGGGAGCTTACGTAAGTACCCTGATTGTTTCAAAATACGCTCTACCCGGAAAGCAGCTTCGCGCACGTTGGGGTCAAAGTCAATGGTCTTAGACTCTACCAGCAAATCGAAACTCCTGTCGAGCTGATCGCGGTATTTGTCGGCCTGTGTGATGCTTGTTGTAAACACACTGCCCGGATCAACTCCCATAGCGGCTTCTTCAGCAGCTATAGCTGTTTCATAGTCGGTAATAAAATTTACAATGCCCAACCTGGCAGCCGATTCAAGCATAATCAACTTGTAAACATTGTTGTGAAAAAGTGCATGCTCATCGTTGTGAGTAGAATGCAAATCAAATAACAAAATTTTCTTCATAAATAGTCAATTAAAAATGTAATGAATTATTTTAATTCAATTCATCCGGTTAGAGATGAAAAGTTCGTTAGGTCAATTTTATTGTGTCCGATGTTTCGGATTTACGCCTCCCGCCGGGTTTAGCTCGTCCGGTGCTTCGGACGACATGAATCCGTTGGAATTTACCTCATCCGATGTTTCGGACGATATAAATCCGATGGAGTTTGCCTCGTCCGATGGTTCGGATGGCATAAATCTGATGAGATTTGCCCCGTCCGAAGTTCGGATGGCATGAATCCGGTGGAGTTTGCTTTGTCCGATATTTCGGACGGGTAAATAGATGCCCAATAGGACGTTTCCGAAGCCAAGATTCACATTGTGAGAGCAAAAATAAATTAAAAAAAATAATTATCCTAACGTTTTGTTAGAAAGTTATTGAAATATTTTAGGATAAAAAGTAGAAATATAGGTTTAATGAGGGTTGTACGTTGTTGACGTTTTTGTAAATTGTAAATCAGACAAAAAAATCGTATTTTTGTCCACCCTCAAACATAAAAACTCTAAAACCAATATGATTGGAACCATCGTTAACACAGCAGCCGTAATAGCAGGAGGAACCATTGGTCTACTGCTGAATAAAAACATGCCCCAGCGCATTACCGGCATTTATTTTCAGGCGGTAGGTCTGTTTACTCTGGCTATCGGTATTTCTATGGTGGTGAAAATGGATCATATTCTTATCGTGGTTGGCAGTTTGGCTATAGGTTCGCTGCTTGGCGAATGGCTGAACATCGAAGCCGGAGCAGAGCGCTTGAGCAATTACCTCAAAGCACGCTTTAAAATAGGAAACAACAAATTTTCGGAAGGCCTGATTACGGCATTTCTGTTGTTTTGTATCGGTTCCATGACCATACTTGGCACTATTCAGGAGGGTACGGGTGGCTCGTCCGACCTGCTTTATACCAAATCATTGATGGATTTTTTCTCCGCCTTGTTGTTGGCTTCCGCATTTGGTGTCGGAGTTGTTGTATCGGCTATTCCTCTATTTATTTTTCAGGCGCTACTTACCTTGCTGGCCATGTATGCCGGTTCGTTTTTTACGCCAACAATCATTCTGGGCTTAACCAGTGTGGGCGGCATTCTCCTTATCGGATTGGGTATCAATATTCTCGAAATCAAAAAACTTCGAATCATGAATATGCTTCCTGCGTTGATAGTGGTGGCTGTGCTGCTTTGGTTATTTTAGTATTATTAGATAAAACTACATTCAATTCTAATTTATTTAAATTCTAGCTGATAATGAAAAGAGTATTATATTTTATGCTGATTATATTGATGTCTCAAAACATTCATTCTCAAATTTATATTCCTATTGATACCGCCAATTTACCTGTTCGAACCGAAGCTGCCAGAATTTACAGAGAAAATGCAAAGCAATTTTATAATTCAATAAAGGATGATTATCAAGGAACCGAACGTTCGTATATAAAAAAGAAATATGAATTGCTGGATAAAGATTTTGTAGAGGATATTCAAAAAGGTGAGTATTTATTTAATACTCCATTCAACAAGAAGCTGGATGAAATTGTGCAAAATATTATAACTGCAAATCCAATACTTAATCAGGATTTGAAATTTTATATCTCAAAGTCTGTTTCACTAAATGCTGCCAGTATGGGCAATAAGAATTTTGTATTGAAATTGGGTTCCTTTTATTATTTACAAAATGAATCACAATTAGCTTCGGTAGTTTCGCACGAAATAGCACATTATATTTTGAAGCACGCCCTAATAGAAATTCAACGACGTTATAAACTTGAAAAAGGTTCGGATTACAAAGATGAAATTTATGAAATAAAAAAAGACAACACTAATAGGGGCGAAAAAGCATACAATAAGTTGAAAGGTATTCTCTACGACGGAGGCAAGAGTAGTCGGAAGCAAGAATATGAAGCAGATTCGCTAGGTTATATTTTAATTAAGAACACCAATTATAATAAAACGGAATACCTGAATTCGTTGAGATTGATTGAACAATATGATACGATACGACCTATTGGATTGAAACTTGAAACATATAAAAAGATATTTAATTTGCCAAGTCAGCCTTTTAAAGAGGAATGGTTAAAAACAGAAGATTTCTCAAATTACGATTATTCGAAATATAAAGAAAAATATAATGAAGATTCTATTCGTTCACACCCTGAAACGGAATTAAGAATTGTTGCATTGAAGAGGATTTATCCGGAGTTGAATAAAGTTGATGCTCCTCAGATTGCTTCTCCTGAATTTAAAGAATTGCAAAACATTGCGAAGCTGGAACAACCAGCCAGTCTTTTATTCCAGGAAGAATATGGCTTAGGAATCTATTTTTGTTTGTATTGCTTGCAAAATGAGGACAATGTGGATTATAATAAAAAATGGCTGGGAGAATACTTTCAAAAAATATACAATGCAAGAAAGGAATATAAGCTGAACCGATATTTAGAGCGTGTTGATCCGAAAAATCAATCGGAAAGTTATAAGCAATTTTTGAATTTTATGTGGAATTTAAATTTGTCCGAGATAAAAGTAATTGCAGATTATTATAATCAAAGAGGCTCTTGATAAAGAGCCTCTTTAGTTTATGTCAGTAATTCAACTTTTCTAATCTGATTTGATTGTATTTATCCTTCTCGTTATATTCTCTAAGCATTATGTATCCTTCTTTTGCTGGCTGTGGATATATTGAGTATTTCTTTTTTGCAGTAAGTGGAATTTTTTCTTCCGTCAGTTTTCCGTTTATAATTGTGTTTATACCTAATAATAAGTTTGGTGTATTATTGAATAAACTAGCATTGGGATCTTTTACTACGTCATAGTAAAAGAAAACGACACCTGTTTGATCTTTTATATATTGTGAGAATAAGAATTCGGCACTGTAATGACTAAGTTCTTTTTTTATAGTATTCACTTCGCCCGGAG
The DNA here is from genome assembly GCF_000183135.1 of Paludibacter propionicigenes WB4. Lineage (NCBI taxonomy): Bacteria > Pseudomonadati > Bacteroidota > Bacteroidia > Bacteroidales > Paludibacteraceae > Paludibacter > Paludibacter propionicigenes. The sequence goes on from NC_014734.1 coordinate 644,616, forward strand.
TGAAATCTGTTTTCATATTAAATAAAACATAATCAGTTGTTTTTGGTAGTCCTGTCCAAAAGGCATCGAATTTATATTTCTCAGTCAGAATAGAAATAGATCCATCTTTAAAGAAAAAGTACTTAATGGGTCTCAATCGAAAGTTTTTTTCCATTCTCCCTCGTTCATCTACTTCTATTTGATTTGTAAAATCGCTCCACTGAGTGTACTTTTTTTCGATTTCATTTCCGTTCTCATTCAATACAATTTTATAAAATCCCAAATTTTGGTCAAGTGTAAAATCAGTCTTTTTATAAGGAGAGTAGTTGCCCGTGATATATAATTTATTATCAATTTCTTTTACTCTGAGGGTATGACTATATTCGCTTCCAACTCTTTCCAAAACATATTTATACTTTTCTTTGCCAGATTGAAGATCTAAAGCAACAATGGCATATTCATTAATATTCATTACACCTCCAAAATCTCCTTTGGTCCAGTTGGAGATGGCCACATAGATTGTATTTTTATTTACGTGTAAAAAATTGAAAGAATTATATTGCTTTTCAGTACCATTGGGGTTGTATTCATATTTCCATAAGAGTTCTTTCTTTTCATTAAAGAGTTGAACATCTTTTTCCAGGTAACTCTTTTTATTATTGTCTTCTGTAATAAAAAAGCCTTTAAAAATGCCATTATTAAATCCTCTTACATAATTTCTTGTTTCAAGTCCTTTGTATTCTTTTTTCATTTGATCATAATCAGAAATAAATTCAGTAAACTGATTATTCTCATATTTAAATTCGGCTGACACTGTATTATCTTTCAAAGAAATAGTTTGGAAGGTAGATAATAATAGCTTCGAAATACCGGTAAAGCTGTTTCTGTAATAGTAAATTTTATTCATAATTACATAATCACCCATCAATGTGCAATCATAATATCCACTCAAAACATTATTATATTGTTTACTTGTAAATTCTTTATTGGATACCTTGTTGAGATTTCTGTCTAAAAAAACATATTCCATTGTTTTATTTTGACTGTCTGCGTCTCGTTCATATATGTATAGATAACCATATAAATTCTCATTCGAATCATATAATGTGGAGTTGTATACAATTTTCCCATTGGCTAGTTTCGCCAAATCCTGAATCTGACCGCAAGCACATATGGTTACAAATAAACAAGTGATTAATAGTGTTGTTTTGATTTTCATAATATCAAATATGTTATTTATAATAGAATTTATAAGTAGTATTCGCTTTAAATTACAAAAATAATAAATAATCACTATTAACACAATAAATGCTGTCATTATTTTAAAATTTAAAGTTACTGATTTTCAATATAAGTTTAACAGTTAATCATCTTTTCTCATGAAGCAGTTACTGATTTATCATTAAATTAGGACAACTCAGAATAAAAAAATGAAATTTTTCCACTTTCAGGTTTAACTTTTCTGCTATTTCTTTGTTTATTGATTTGTAGTATCAAAAATTCAGGAATAAAAATGAACAAAAACGAAGTATTCGAGCAGCGCCTTAAAGCGTTGCAAGAGATGGAGGACAATGCAGCGCACCGCCAGCATTTAAAAGGAAAACTTACCGCACGTGAACGTATCAATGTGCTTTTTGACGAAGGAACTTTTTTTGAATTCGATGCCTTTGTGTCGCCTTCGCAAACTCCTATGAGCAGTAAACAATCAAATTTTGGTGATGGCGTTGTTGTGGGACGCGGACTGGTACAGGGGCGAAGTGTATTTGCTTATGCGCAGGATTTTACGGTTTTAGGCGGCTCGCTGGGTTATGCACACGGCATGAAAATAGCCAAAGTACAGGAAATGGCGCTCAAACTTGGTGCTCCCATTGTAGGTTTAATGGATTCAGGAGGTGCCCGTATTCAGGAAGGAGTAAAAAGCTTGTCGGCTTATGCCAGTATTTTCAAGAACAACGTAAAATCTTCGGGCATCATTCCTCAAATCAGTGCTATTCTGGGACCGGCAGCCGGAGGTGCAGTATATTCACCCGCACTGACCGATTTTATTTTTATGACCAACCAGACATCGTATATGTTTGTTACAGGGCCGGATGTGGTTCGCGAAGTGCTGAACGAAGAAATTGATATGGAAGGACTTGGTGGTGGAAATGTACACGCTAGCAAAAGCGGTGTTTCTCATTTTGTTTCGGATGATGAAGAACACACTATCATGCTGATACGGAAATTACTTTCGTATATCCCGTCCAATAACTACGAAACGCTGCCGGTTTCCAACCTGGTCAGCTCCTATGTATCCAGACAGGAATATCTGGACAAAATTATCCCTGATGACCCCAATCGTCCGTACGATATGAAAGAAATTATCAACATCATTGTTGATAAAGATTCATTTTTTGAAGTCCACGAAAAATTTGCCCAAAACATTCTTGTAGGATTTGCCCGTCTGAATGGCAAAACGATCGGAATTGTGGCTAACCAACCCAAAGTTATGGCCGGAACACTGGATATCAATGCCAGCATCAAAGGGGCACGTTTCGTCAGGTTTTGCGATGCATTCAATATTCCGCTACTTATACTGGAAGATGTCCCGGGATTTTTGCCGGGAATAGAGCAGGAGCACAGCGGCATAATACGCAATGGAGCTAAGCTGCTGTACGCTTTCTGTGAGGCCACTGTTCCCAAAATCACCATTATCACACGCAAAGCTTACGGTGGAGCATACATTGTAATGAGTAGTAAAAAAACGGGTGGTGACTTTAATTTTGCCTGGCCAACTGCCGAAATAGCGGTAATGGGACCGGCCGGCGCTATCAAAATCGTGAATAAGCATGAACTCGCCAATGCCGAGAACCGCGCCGAATTAGAAAAAACGTTGGTAGACAAATATAAAAATGAAATAGCCAATCCGTATAAGGCTGAAGAGTTAGGACTGATAGACGAAGTAATAACTCCTTCGAACACCAGACAGATTTTGATAACATCATTTGATATATTATCGAATAAACAATACACGAAACCTGCACGTAAACACGGAAGTATACCTTTGTAAATGGTTATTAACTTCGTTGATAATTGCCCTATGGGCGATATTTACACTGCGTGTGTTATTAGCTTTGCCAATCATTGGCTAATACCTGTAATTATTGTGAAGTAATATCATCGAAAACAAATATTTCATACAAAGTGAGTAGTGCGACGCAATATCGCAAATGAAATAAAGAAACTATCGCCGAAGGCAAATATCACGAACGAAGTGAGATAATATCGCCAAAGGCAAATATCAAAAAAGAATATGAAGAAACGACTTTTAATTGCCAATCGCAGCGAGATAGCTATACGCATTATTCGTGCAGCCCGTAAACAGGGTATGTTGGCTGTAGTTTTTCAAAGTGACAGAGAGCCCGATGCTCTTTATCTCAATTACGCCGACGAAATTATACCGGCTCGTGATGCCGGAAATGACAAACCGATTTTTCTGGATCCTGAAAGAATTGTAAATCTAGCGTTAGAGCACAATATAGATTTGATTCATCCCGGATACGGTTTTTTATCCGAAAATCCCGATTTTGCGCAGCTTTGCGTTGATAACGGAATAAATTTTATCGGTCCTTCTCCGCAATTGATTAGAGATATGGGACTTAAAACTGTTGCAAAAAGCATGGCTATAAAATCCGGATTACCTTTGGTGCCGGGCAGCGATGGTCCGGTTACCGATGCGCATGCTGCTAAAGCTTTTGCCGACAAAATTGGCTATCCGGTCATTCTTAAAGCCTCCGCCGGCGGTGGTGGGCGAGGCATGCGCATTGTTGAAAAGCCTGAAACAATAGAGCGAAATTTTAAATCGGCATCGGACGAAGCATTAGCAGCATTTGGTAACGGTGACATGTTTATTGAAAAATACCTGCAAAATCCAAAGCATTTGGAATTTCAGATAATGGGAGATAAGCATGGCAATGTCGTTCATTTAGGCGAAAGAGAATGTTCATTGCAACGTAAGCATCAGAAAATACTCGAAGAAGCACCTTCAGCAAGTGTAACCCCTGCTATGCGAAAAGAAATGGGCGACATGGCGGTTCGGTTTGCCAAATCAATTGGTTATTATTCTGCTGGTACCATCGAGTTTATTATGGACGAAGACGGTTCGTATTATTTTATGGAGATGAATACCCGTATTCAGGTTGAACATCCGGTTACGGAAATGATTACGGGAGTTGACCTGGTCGATTGGCAAATTCGCGTGGCATTGGGCGAAGAACTGACACTAAAGCAAGAAGACATTCACATCAAGGGTTGGGCTATCGAGTGTCGTGTGAATACGGAAGATCCCCAAAACCGCTTCAGTCCTCAGACAGGTTTTATTGACAAAATTTATTTCCCTCAAAGCAAAGAAATTCGCATAGAAACCGGAGTACAATCAGGTTCGGTTGTAACGCCATATTTCGACTCGATGATCGCCAAAATAATTGTGCATGGCACCGATCGTGCCGATGTGATTGAGAAAACACTGGCGGCATTGTACGATTTCAGTCTGATAGGATTAAAAACCACCGTTCCTTTTTGCCGCACGGTACTACAGCATCCCGAATTTGTAAATGCTACCTATACCACCCGTTGGGTCGATTCGGTATTTACTCCTGAAATGCTTGAAAATGATGAAGATGAAATGATAGGTGCCTTGGCTGCTACCATTATGTATGCATCAGAATATCTGCAACTTTCTTCGGACTTGCCAACATATAAAAATGACTCGCTCAATGTTTGGGTGCTGAATAAGAGATTGAATTATTAAAAGAATAAAAATGGGAACTTCATATATTTATAAAAGAGATGCTTCGCGCCTGTTTATTGCAATGCGCGAAAACGGTAAACGTTACAAAATCTATATTCCAAAAGAATCAAAACCTGTAATAAACGGACAGGAGGAAGATATAGATTTTCTGGAACAGGAAGATTTTCATTACACTTTCGACTGGAAAGGAAAACGCTTTCATTGCGAACTTGTTTCGCGCGATCAGAACAAAGCCGTGATTAAAGTAAATGGTGTGGAATATAAATTCAGCCTGGAATCACTTTTCTCTTACATTCGTCACGGTATGATTGATAAAGACGGAAAACAGATAAACGAAAACAATATTATTGCTCCCATGCCGGGTAAAATAGTTGACATTTTCCTTTCGGAAGGCGACCTTGTGAATGAGGGTGAACCGATTCTGAGTCTGGAGGCAATGAAAATGCAGAACGAAATTTCCGCCAATTGCAACGGAGTTATTCGCAAAATCCGGGTTCAATCCGGTCAATCTGTGATGAAAGACGAATTATTGGTAGAGATAAATTCTATCGATGAATAAGTCTGTCAAACCAAAACAAACAAAAGAGCAAATCGACACCAGATTTGCTCTTTTTTATTAAGCACAGATTTATGTAAAATATTTTACCACCCACAGGTATAAAATCAATTCAGCTGTTGTATCTTTGTCATTCCAATTATAAAACTTTGTTTTACACTAAAGCTGCCTCATTTTAAGTAAGTGGAATGAAAAAACGGAATACACTCATATTGATTTATCTGGTTCTATTCCTGTGTGCTGCATTTGCTGCAAAACCATTTCGCTTTGCACTTTTTACAGACACTCACATATCGCCCACAAATACTCAACCAACAGAAGATCTTATAAATGCAGTGAACGATGTAAATTCGCTTAATGATATTGATTTTGTAATAGTTTCGGGCGATGTATCCGATTTAGGCGATACAGTTTCGCTCAGAATCGCCCGAAAGCAGCTCGAAAAATTACACATGCCGTATTTCATTCTTCCGGGCAATCATGATATTCGCTGGTCCGAACCTCAGGCTGCCAACTTCAAAAAGATTTTTAAAGCGGATAAATTCTCTTTCACACACAAAGGATATAAATTCATTGGTTTTGCTACTGCACCGCAGGCGAAATCAGGCAAGGGAATTATCAGGAATGAAGATATTGATTGGCTACAAAAAACGATGGATAGCGCAAAAACCGATGTACCCATGTTTGCAGTAACGCATTATCCGCTACAGACAGGCGATGTGGAAAACTGGAAGGAAGCGACGGATATACTAAAAAAACACAATATAAAAGCAGTTTTGGGAGGACATTATCATCGCAATGTTTTGTTTAATTACGATGGAATACCGGGCATAATCAGCAGATCGGCTTTAAGGGCTAAAGATCCGGTAGGAGGATATTCTGTTTTTGCCGTTTCTGACACGATAAAGGTTTGGGAAAAACGAATCGGACAAAAAGAACTGCTTTGGCTCGAATTACCAATGGAACAATAATAACATATTTATATTAAAAAGTAGGATTATGGATAACTTTTATGAGATTTCAAAAGAACAGGAAATAGCAGAAACCAAACGTTTTTTTGTAAGAGTTTATAGCTGGATGTCAATGGCATTAATCATTACCGGGCTGGTAGCTTATCGTACCGCCAATTCGCCTGAAATTCTCAGTTTAATTTTCGGTGAAAGGTTTGTATTTTATGGATTGATGATTCTGGAATTAGTGCTTGTTGGTGTTTTAGTGGGTGCTATCAATAAAATGTCGGCCATTACAGCCACTATTGTTTTTATTTTATACTCGGTTCTCAACGGAGTAACATTATCAGCCATTTTCTTTGTATTTACAGCCGATTCAATTGCTAACGTATTCTTTATTGCAGCCGGTACATTTGCAGCCATGAGCGCTTATGGATATTTTACAAAATCGGACTTGACAAAAATTGGTAATATCCTGTTTATGGCACTTATCGGATTGGTTATCGCCTCATTGGTAAATATGTTCCTGAAAAGTGAAATGCTTTACTGGATTAGTTCTTATGCCGGAGTGTTGATATTTGTAGGGTTGATAGCCTATGATACGCAGAAACTAAAGAAACTCAACATTATTGGTAATGAAGATACCGATGAAGGTAAGAAAGTAGCCATTATCGGAGCGTTGACTTTATATCTCGATTTCATCAACCTGTTTCTTTACCTGTTGCGTATTTTTGGAAAAAGAAGATAATATCGAATGCACAGTTACCGGCTATCAGCGATTTCACTGATTACTGTTCACTGTTCATTGCTAACTGAAAAACATGAAACTAAATAAAATAGCTCAGATTGTTGGAGCGAATGATTCAAACGTTCCATCTGTCGAAATAAATTGGTTACTTACCGATAGCCGTTCATTATCTTTTCCGGTAGAAAGTTTATTTTTTGCCATTCATACGGCTAGGAATAACGGTCACAATTATATTGCTGAGCTTTACCAACAGAACCTTCGTTACTTTGTGGTGAGTGAAATGCATCCTGAGTTTGAGAAAATGACCGATGCTGTTTTCTTGAAAGTGGAGGATAGTTTGAAAGCTTTGCAAGCTTTGGCAGTTGCTCACCGCAATGCATTTGACATTCCGGTTATTGGTATAACCGGTAGTAATGGCAAAACAGTTGTAAAAGAATGGCTCTACCAACTTTTACACACCGACTATGTGATTACACGCTCGCCCAGAAGTTATAACTCGCAAATTGGCGTTCCGCTTTCGGTTTGGGCTTTGAGCGAAAGTACTCAATTGGGTATTTTTGAAGCGGGAATCTCCGAACCGCACGAGATGAAACGTCTCCAACCGATTATTCGACCGACAATAGGCATTTTTACCAATTTAGGCGATGCGCATCAGGAAAATTTTAGTGGACTCAAGCAGAAATGCGAAGAAAAGCTCCAACTTTTTGATCAATCGGAAGTGCTTGTATATTGCAGCGACAATAAGCTTGTAGAAATATCTATAGCTCAATCCGCTTTCAAAGGCGTATTCTTTTCCTGGGGAAAGTCTGATAAAGCTACCGTTCAGATAGTACAAAAAGAAAAAACGGTGTCGAGCACTAAAGTCGTGTTGAAATACAATGCTGTAGAGTCGTCTGTAACCATCCCTTTCACAGACGATGCTTCTATCGAAAATGCGCTACAATGTGTGGCTGTGATGTTGTATTTAGGCTTGAAAACCGCTGAAATAGCTAAACGAATTTTACTGCTCGAAGCTGTAGCTATGCGGCTTGAAGTAAAAGAAGGTGTGCGTGACTGTCTGATTATAAACGATAGTTATAATTCGGATTTGAACTCGTTAAGCATTGCACTTGATTTTCTGAACCAGCAAGCTACTGCTAAAAAACTATCAAAAACATTGATTCTGTCGGATATTCTGCAAAGCGGTCAAACATCAGATGAGCTTTATAAAACTGTTTCCGGGCTGGTACACAACAAAAATGTACAACGTATTATAGGTATCGGTTCTGAAATATCCAAACATGCCGACATATTCGAGTTGGTTGATAAAACTTTCTTTGAACAAACCGAAGATTTTCTGAAATCACCAATTCTTCGCGAGTTGAAAAATGAGATTATTCTACTCAAGGGTTCCAGAACATACCATTTCGAAGACATTTCTGAGAAGCTCGAACTGGTAACTCACGAAACTACGCTGGAAGTAAACCTGAATGCGCTGATAGATAATTTGAATTATTTCCGCGCTAAACTTCGCCCCGAAACGAAAATAATGTGCATGGTAAAAGCATTTGCCTACGGAAGCGGAGCTGTTGAAGTGGCACGTACACTGCAACATCATCGATGCGATTACCTGGCAGTGGCAGTGGCTGATGAAGGTGCCGAACTGCGCCGTGAGGGAATTAGAATACCTATCGTGGTGATGAATCCTGAAAAAGGAAGTTTCGGTATGATATTCGACAACAAGCTTGAGCCTGAAATATACAGCTTTAGGCTACTTGATGCTTTTATTGCTTCGGCAGAAAAGCTTGGTTTGACTGATTATCCGATTCATATTAAGATTGATAGCGGTATGCATCGCCTCGGCTTCGAACCTAAAAATATGGAGGAATTACTGACTCGCCTAAAGAATCAAAATCAGGTTAAGGTTCGTTCTGTGTTTTCTCATTTATCCGGATCTGACGAAGCAAAATTTGACTCTTTCACAAAACAGCAAATAGATACTTTCACCGATTGTGCTGACCAGCTATCAGGTGCTTTCTCGCATAATATTATGCGTCACATTCTCAATTCAGCCGGTATAGAACGATTTTCCGAATACCAGTTTGATATGGTTCGATTGGGAATAGGACATTACGGCATAAGCTCCCTTCCCGATGTAAAACTTAAGCAGGTTTGTGCTCTGAAAACCATTATTTTGCAGATTAAAACCGTGAAAGCTGGAGAAACAGTGGGTTATAGCCGGAAAGGTATTGTGAACGAAGATAAACGAATCGCCATTATTCCGATAGGTTATGCCGATGGATTTGACCGTAAGCTGGGCAACGGAGGAGGTGAAGTGCTTGTAAATGGAAAACGTGCAAAGGTAATAGGTAATGTTTGCATGGATTTGGTTATGATTGATGTAACAAATGTAGAAGCAAATGAGGGTGATTCGGTCGAGATTTTTGGGGATAATCTGACTATTTCTGAAGTGGCCGGTTGGCTGAAAACCATTCCTTACGAAGTGCTTACAAGTGTTTCGCGGAGAGTAAAGAGAGTTTATTTTCAAGAATAACTCCCATATTAAAATAATAGATGGTTTTAATTCAAATTCAACAAATAAGTACGGCTAAGACTTTGCTCATAAGTGCTTCTAAGCTAGCAACTCAACTGGGGAAAGAGTTTGGTTTGCTTAGTTTTGTTGCTACTGATGAATTGATTTCGGAACGTGAAAATCAATTGAATGGTTTATTGAATGAAACTATTCAAGCTAAAATAATCGTAAGAAATTCCAATGAATCCGCATTGACGGAAATCTGTGAAGAGTTGGAAGCTTCATTTTTATTTATTCAACTTCCGAACAATCAACTCAGGTCTATCCGTAGTCAGTTGAAATTCTGTAGAGACTTACGCATTCCGTATTTGTTTTTTAAGGATTCATTCGGCGAACTGGATTTAAAACGTGTTTTATTACCGATAGGTTTTTTAGAAGAAGAGCTCGAAAAAGCGCAATTTGCAGCTGCTTTTGGTAGATTCTGTAACTCGGAGATTAAGATGCTACTGGCCAACGATTATGGTTCAAAAGCTGCTGCAAATGCAGAAAAGATGAAGTCATTATTCGATAAGTTTGACTTTAAATATTCGCTGGATAAAGCAACAAAAGACAGCTTTAAAGTAGAACAGGAATCCGTTCAGTTAGCGGAGAATATGAATGCCGGAATTATAATTGTCTCTGCTTCGCGCGATTATGGCTTGGATGATATCATTTTTGGACCAAAAGAATACCATGTTGTAAACAAATCAACGATACCCGTTTTATTGGTCAATCCTCGTGGAGATTTATATGCACTTTGCGACTAATTTAGTCATTTAGTGATACATACTAAAATAGTTACACGATTTAATTATATTGACGACTAAATTTGTCCGAAATGAAATCAAAAGTAAGAAATTTAATACTGAGAGAGTTACTGGTTCCATTACTGGCATTATCCGGTATTTTGATAGTAGGCTTTTTGGGGTATATTATCATTGAGGGCTTAAGTCCGCTGCAATCACTTTATATGTTGGTAATTACCTTTGCCACCATTGGCTATGGTGATGTTGTTCCGATTACAAGTGCCGGTAAGATCTTTACTATTTGTATCGTTATTTCGGGATTTACAATTGGTTTGTATGCTATCGGAAAAATTTCAGCTTTCTTTGTTGAGGGCGAACTTTTAAATATTTTAAAACAAAGGAAAATGAACAAAGTACTAGATTCAATGCATGATCACTATATCATTTGTGGTTATGGGAAGACCGGAAAAAGCGTGTTAGACGATTTGCTGAAGAAAGGGTTGGAAGTTGTACTAATTGAAAATAATACCGAAAGAAGCGAACGATTAAAGGAAATATACGGGCAAAAATTCATCCATATTGATGGCGATGCGACAACAGATGAAGTTTTGCTGAAAGCAGGAGTAGAAAGGGCAAAGATTCTGATTTCCGTACTTTCAACCGATGCCGAAAATCTCTTTGTTACATTGAGTGCCAAAGATTTGAATAAAAACATCAAAGTAATAACACGTGTTGCCGAAACAAATTCTACCGAAAAGTTCAGAAAAGCCGGAGCCAATTTCATTGTTTCACCTATCGAAATAGCTACAGAACGTATTATTTCAATCGCAACTTCGAGTACCGATTTTTTCAGCTTTGTTGAATTTGCCGGAGCTAAGGAAGAAATGAAAGAATATAAATTCGGACTTGTTGAAATAAATAAAGACAGCGACCTGATTAATAAAACTTATCGTGAAGCGAACATCCCGAACCGAACTAACTTGGTTGTGATTGGATGTTACACCTCTACGAGTGAATTGCAGGTAAATCCAAAAGCGGATAACTACATAAGTCTTGGAGATAAACTGCTTGTATTTGGGACTGAAATCCAAATAAATAACCTGAGAAATATAGCTAAACATACTAAATAAAACAGATAACAAATTAATGACAAAAATTGGAACAACTCTCTCGTCGGTAGGCAAAAAAGCCGTTTTATGCGGATCGGGAGAACTGGGAAAGGAAGTTGCTATTGAATTGCAACGTTATGGAATTGAGGTAGTAGCGCTGGATAAATATCCAAATGCTCCGGCTATGCAAGTAGCGCATAGTTCACATGTATTTTCTATGCTCGATGGAGAAAAATTGCGCGCAGTAATTGAAACAGAAAAACCTGATTATATCATTCCGGAAATTGAGGCTATTGCTACTGATACTTTGGTCGAATTGGAAAAGGAAGGATTTAATGTTATACCAACAGCCAAAGCAACTTTTCTTACAATGAACCGTGAAGGAATTCGCCGTTTGGCAGCCGAAGATTTGCAGATTGCCACTTCTCCTTATCGTTTTGCTTCCAGCAAAGAAGAATTCGAATCGGCTGTTGCCGAAATCGGTATTCCGTGTGTGGTAAAGCCTATCATGAGTTCTTCCGGCCATGGACAAAGCGTTATTAAAACTGCTGCAGACATTGACAGATCCTGGAAAATAGCTCAGGAAGGCGGTCGGGCAGGAGCTGGGCGTGTGATTGTCGAAGCATTTGTAAAGTTTGATTATGAAATTACATTGTTGACCGTACGTCACAGTGCCGGTACAACATTTCTGAATCCAATAGGTCATTATCAGGAAGATGGCGATTATCGAGAATCATGGCAACCTCAACCAATGATTGACAGTGCATTGGAAAAAGCGCAGAAAATTGCAAAACTGGTAACCGATGCGTTAGGTGGTTATGGAATTTTTGGAGTGGAACTTTTTGTTTGTGGCAATGATGTTTTGTTCAGTGAAGTGTCACCGCGCCCACACGATACAGGTATGGTAACAATGATATCGCAGGATATGTCGCAATTTGCACTTCATGCTCGTGCTATTCTTGGTTTACCTGTACCAGCTGTACGGTTTAATCGTCCTTCTGCCTCAAAAGCTATTGTAGTTGAGGGTGATAGTGATAAAGTCGTATTTGACAACCTGGAGAATGTGTTGGCTGAAGCCGATGTGCAGCTTCGTATATTCGGAAAACCGGAAGTTGTGGGTCACAGACGATTGGGAGTGATTTTGGCAAGTGCCGATACTATAGAAGAAGCTCGTGCTAAAGCTAACCGGGCATATGATAAATTAGAAATAAACGTTTTGCCACGTTAATGAATTTCACGTATAAAAAAAGGCTGAATCATATCGATTCAGCCTTTTTTTATATATGCTTATTGTAAAATTATTGATTTACAATTATTCTGTATCCTTTACCATGTATGTTGATAATTGTGATATCAGGATCTTTGCTGAGTAATTTACGCAGCTTACAGATATAAACATCCATGCTTCTTGAATTGTAATAGTTGTCATCTTTCCAGATGGTGGTCAACATGTACTTACGATCCAGCATAGCGTTAACGTTTGCTGCAAACAGTACAAATAAATAAGTTTCTTTACGTGTAAGTTTTGTTTCTTCTCCATTGAAAGAAAGTACTCGGGTTTGTACATTAAACGTGTAAGCTCCCAGTTTATAACTCGGAACAATCATAAGTGCTCTTAGATTTTCATCTAATTCATTTAACAAAATTCTTTCGTTTTCAATTTTCATTTTCTCGTAATTTTTGAATTAATATAGTGTTAGTGAACATAATTTCTGAGTAGACAATATAAAAATATATAAGCTTGAATCTAATCCAATAATTGTATCTGTTTTATTTTCAACAGTTAAACAAAAAGATTTAGTAGCTACTATTTTTGAAGAGGCAAATGTAATTATTTTTATTTAATTATCCAAATAATTACGCTAGCTTAAATCATTTTTTTCTAATAATTATTCTCTTTTGTTAGTGAGCTATTTTTGATAACATGGAATAACGTAAATACGATCTCTGCTTATATCTGTATTTATTCATTTTCATTTAATATTTAATGCTTTGTTTAAATATGAGTAATTTCAATGATTTTTGATTCTGAAATAATCTGATATAAATGATTGATAATATAAGCAATATCTCATCTAATTTTTCATTCAAAATTCTTATTACTTAATCATCTTCAAATATACTTCTACAAAAATTGAATGTTTCAGTACCATAAAACTATAGAGTCATGTAAAATAATCTACAGTTGTTCAGGCTGGCTTATATTTTTTTTCGCCTGGCAAGGTTAAAGTATGTCAACAAAAGCACTATAAAGTACTAATAAAATATAAATCCTGCCTATATATTTGAATAAATATGCTTTTTAAAAAGCAGGTATTAATGCCTGTTATTAGCTTGCTGTGGTAATTATTACATAGAATTAAACAAATTACTACACATATATTTATCCTAAATAATCTGTAAACAAATACTAAATCGAGTAAATATCACTTTTTCAGTAATATACTGCATAATAATTCTGAATATTCCTTCGTTATATACAAAAAGAAAAGTCAACCTTTTATTAAAATAATTACTACAAGTCCAAAACTAATACTACATTAAGCTGATTGATAGAAAGTTACGCTTTTGTACGTATATTTGTAATGTCAATCACAGATATAAAATCACTCATTAAAATCATACGAATATGAAAACTATAAAGATTCAATCATTTGTAAAAACTGCCTCTATCATTTTTTCAACATATATGTTAGTATTGTTGACCATGGCAATTTTCTTTTAAATAATAAAAAGGAGTAATATACATTTGTTTTTTACTGATTAAACTAGATTGTAGATTGCATTCAATCTCATTTATTCATTTCCTTTGATTATAAGTTTAGCTTAACGTAACTTTTTTCTCATTTGGCAGAGCTAAGACCCGTAGAACAAAATTCTATGTGTTTTAGCTCTGTTCGTTTATATTATTTTCCTCTAAAATTTATTATTGTTTTTCTGAATGCTTTAGTTTATATACTTTTGTGAGAAAACGTATTATTTCTTTACATGTCCTTAAACAATATTTCTTCTGTGCTGTTAGCAAGAAAGAGGTTTATGAATTAATTTACAGTATAGAAATTATACAAATTGTTGAATCTGAATGTTTTCTTATTAGCATAAAATACAAATAAGAATGCTAAAGTTACGCTAAACGCAAAGTCTAAAATATATGTTTAAACTTTTCAAAAATATTGACCGAAAAAACTACAGACCGGTTTTTGGAGGCTTGGATATTCTAAAATTTATAGGTCCAGGATTACTTGTTACGGTTGGATTTATCGATCCGGGAAATTGGGCATCAAATCTAGCTGCCGGAGCGGAGTTTGGGTATGCACTGTTGTGGATGGTGACTCTGTCTACTATCATGCTGATACTTTTGCAACATAACGTTGCGCACTTAGGTATAGCTACCGGCCTTTGCTTATCGGAGGCTGCTGCTATTTACCTGAAACCCGCATACTCAAAGATATTATTATCATCGGCTATGTTGGCTTCTATTTCTACATCTCTAGCCGAAATCCTAGGAGGTGCTATCGCGTTAGAAATGTTATTTAAAATTCCGGTAAAAGCAGGTGCTTTGCTGGTTACAGTGTTTGTGATTATCATGCTCTATACTAATTCTTATAAAATTATAGAGAAATGGATAATTGCTTTTGTTTCTGTAATTGGATTATCTTTTCTGTATGAACTCTCATTGGTACACATTGACTGGAATGAAGCTGTTACAGGCTGGGTAACCCCAACATTTCCAAACGGATCTATTTTAATTATAATGAGTGTGATGGGTGCAGTTGTTATGCCCCATAATCTGTTTTTGCACTCAGAAATTATTCAGAGCCGACAATGGAATATGGAGGATGATAGAATTATAAAGAAACAACTTCGCTATGAGTTTCTAGATACCTTAGTTTCTATGTTGGTAGGCTGGGCTATAAACAGCGCTATGATTCTGCTGGCAGCTGCAACATTTTTTAAAACAAGAACCCCGGTTTCAGAACTACAGCAGGCAAATCATTTACTGGTACCTCTTTTGGGAAATAATTCTGCTATTGTTTTCGCCGTTGCACTTCTTTTTTCCGGTATTGCATCCACAATCACGTCGGGCATGGCGGCAGGTTCCATATTTGCAGGCATGTACAAAGAACCGTATGATATAAAAGATAATCACTCCAGAATGGGAGTCGCTATTTCTCTGCTGATTGCTTATGGAATTATTCTGCTCATTACCAATCCATTTCAGGGACTTATAATTTCCCAAATGATTTTAAGTATTCAGCTTCCATTCACCATATTTTTACAGGTTTATCTTACTTCATCTCAAAAGGTTATGGGAAAGTACAGAAATACGCTATTCTCAAAAATACTACTTTATTCATTAGGCGTCATTGTGACATTGTTGAATATTGCTTTGTTCGTAAGTTTGTTTTAAAAGAGTTGTAAAAACACCGAAGAGTAATGAAAGTAGAGATTTATTGGTTATTTTTGTAGAATTGGAATAATTAACGTTTTCTTTTAGAAAAGATATGTACACTATAAGTAAAGAGTTTCATTTTTCGGCGAGTCATCAATTACACGGTTTAAAAAATGATCACCCGTGTGGACGGATTCACGGACATAATTATACATTAAAAATATTTCTGAGGGGAGAACCAAACAAAGACGGTTTTGTACAGGATTATAATGACTTAAAACCAATTTCGGACTGGGTTAATAATACGCTTGATCACAGACATCTTAACGATGTATTTGATTTTCAGACCTCTGTGGAGAATATGAGTAAGTATATTTTTGATTTATTCAAACCCGAATTTCCATTGTTGGTGGCTGTCGAAATGAGTGAAACACCTAAAACGAATTGTAGATATGAGGAGTAAAGCTGATGAGATATTACTCAATGTTGTTGAAATTTTTCATTCAATTCAGGGCGAAGGCGCCAACGCGGGTCGTTCGGCTGTATTTGTAAGATTATCGAATTGTAATAAAAATTGCTGGTATTGCGATACTGATTGGAGTAAAGGTGAGACTATGTCTGTTTCTCAAATACTTGCAGAAGTAAATAAATTCGTTGGTAAAAAAGATTATCCGAATAATTTAA
This sequence comes from Paludibacter propionicigenes WB4, assembly GCF_000183135.1. Taxonomy (NCBI): domain Bacteria; kingdom Pseudomonadati; phylum Bacteroidota; class Bacteroidia; order Bacteroidales; family Paludibacteraceae; genus Paludibacter; species Paludibacter propionicigenes. The sequence continues at coordinate 661,121 of NC_014734.1, forward strand.
TTATCTGGACTGGTGGAGAGCCTACTTTACAACTAACCGATGAAATTCTATCGCATTTTTCCGAGTATTATAATTGCATAGAAACAAATGGTACTAATCCTGTCCCATCGCTGATAAAATACATAAGCTGTAGTCCTAAAGTAAAACCGGAAGTGTTACGAAAAAACTTCAAACATGTAAATGAGTTTCGATATCCGATTGGTGACGGTGATGTACTTCCCGATATCGCAGAATTACCAGCGGCTGATAATTATATTGTTAGCCCTATCTTTTTAGGCGAAGCAAAAAAACGATTTGAACAAGTAGATGAAAATGTGAAGTATGCTATTGATTTTGTAAAGAAAAATCCTAGATGGAGGTTGTCACTACAGCTTCATAAACTATTAAATATCCCTTAAGCGCTCTACTTCTTCCACCGTTTTAGCTCTGCATAAAGGCGTTGAACAGGTAATCCCATTACATTAAAATAAGATCCTTCTATATATTCAACCCCGATGTACCCTATCCATTCCTGTACTCCGTATGAACCTGCTTTATCATAAGGACTGAAATTTTGAAGGTAATACTCTATCTCATCGCTGCTTAATCTGGCGAATCTTACTTCTGAAATTACGTGAAACGTTTTTCGTTTATCCAGTGTGCTGATGCAAACTCCAGTAATAACCTGATGAGTTTTGCCCGAAAGAGATTTGAGCATGCGTGTAGCATCAGCTTTATCCCGGGGTTTTCCAAATACACGACCCTCGTGCCAAACAATTGTATCGGCAGTTATCAGTAACGTATTGCTGTTCATAGATTCAGCAAAAGCATCAGCCTTTTTCTCAGCCAGATACATTGGAATGTCAACTCCAACAAGTTGACTGGGGTAAGTTTCTTCTACGTCAATGGATTTTACTTCAAAAGGTATATTTAACCCCTGAAGAAGCTCTTTTCTGCGTGGCGATTGAGATCCAAGTATTATTTGAAAATTGGCAAGATTAGCAAGCATTTATATCAATTTTTGAAATGAGACAATAAAAATAAGAACGATAAAAGGACTTCAACTCTTCTATCTATCGAACAATAAATAAATTAAATAAGCTGATTCCATGTTGTTTTGCCTGTAAATAATAAAAGACAAAACTATACAAAACTCCTGATAACATGATAAATTTTGATAGGGTAGAGGCCTGATGGAAATCTTTCGGAACCTTAGCTACATACACCATATAAGCCAATGCCAAAAAGGGTAAAGCTAAGCCGAAAATAATGTATCGTAGCGTTAATGTTCCTGTGAAGTGAATAAACATATAATCGACAAGAAAAAGACCAGCTACAGTTATTGCGATAAGTACATAAAGAAATATCTTGGTTTTCTTTAGTCCCCACTTTATTGGCATTGTCCTGCATTCCATTTCTCTATCACCTTTTTCATCTTCCATATCCTTAATGATTTCACGAATCCAGGTACATAGAAATGAAAAAAGAGCATATCCTCCAATCCAACCATAAAATAAACGCGGAATGGGTGTTTCGAAGATTAAGTTTCCATATTCTTTTTGAAGAAATGCAAGTTGAGTAATCCCGACAATCAAAACCGTAATTCCAACGATGAAAGCCACAACCAGATTTCCGATAATAAATTGTCGCTTATAACTGGCAGAATAAAACCACAATAGCCCAGGGATGACAATAAAAATAAAAGCCAAAGTGAAGCTTCGTGCAAAATAGGCCAGCACTAAACCACAAATCACACCTACTCCGGTTAGAAGTTGGTGCAATAACATGGCTGTGTGTCTGGATATTACATTGCCTACAACCTGTTTGTTTTGTTTGTTGATAGCATCAATTTTTATATCAAAGTAATCGTTCAAGACGTAACCACCGGCAGCAATAAAAACCGATGAAACTATAAGCAAACTCAACATTCCTATCTCCATAGATGCATCAAACCCGTAAACCTGCAAAATAGGTATCAGTATAACCTGCCGCATAAGATACTGAACCAGTGCTATAAACAGCAGATTAGGAAGCCGGATAAGTTTTAAATAGTTTATCATAAGAGTAAATGAGCAATATAAATTTGCAATTAGTTGTAATATGCAGCTAATCAGCTTCGTTTATGTCTTGTATGAATTTCTTTTGATAACAAGCTGTATATCTTACTTATTTCTGGATATTTGTTCAACATGAGAAGATGTCGGGCAATGGTGGTTTCGTCGAATCTTATAGCAGGTCCTGTTTGTGCATCATAAGGACTCAGCGTTTTTATTTTTTCGGCTGTTTCTGCTATAAGCGGTTGAATTATTTCAAATTGAATCGCTGAATCGTCAAGTATTTGAGATGCAATATCGTACATATAATTAGTAAAATTGCAGGCAAAAACTGCGGCCAAATGAAGTTTCTTTCGCTGTTCTGAATTGATTGTATAAATCTTATCCGTCAATAATTTTGCTAAATCAAACAGAACTTGTTCAATCTCGATACTACTTGCTTCAATGCATATAGGTATCTGAGTAAAATCGACATCTTTCTTTAAAGAAAAAGACTGTAGAGGATAAAAAACGCCATAACTACCTGTAAATCCTTCGAAATCAGTCATTGGAATACTTCCGGCGGTGTGTACATGAATTCCGGCGGGAATTCTTTCCATTTTTCGTAAAACACTTTTCAACGCAGAATCTTTCAAAGCATAAATATATAAGTCTGCATCGAGATATAAATCTTCCAAATCATCAATATACGTTGTGTTTAGCTTTTTCGCCAAATGTTGCGCATTTTCAGGATTTCTGCTGAAAACCTGTTTGATAGTAATCCCTTTGGATTGAAGTGCTGAACCCAGATGTGTGGCTACACTTCCTGAACCGATTAATACAATTTCCATAGTACACAATTAGATAGATAAATAATTAAGAATACGGGGTTAAGCCGTTACTTTTTCTTGCCAAAAACCATTATGGCACCCGCAAGTATAAGCAATACAGGCCAAATAAAATCAGAAATATGTTTTGTATAGTGAATAATGTCCGAGAGTCTGAAAAGCAGACCAACTACCAACAGTACAATACCTATATTTTTATTGCTGTGACAAAGCAGAAAAATCACCCCCAAAATAAGCGGGTAATTCTTAAAGTCGAAAATGTACGATTCAAATTCGGCCGGAATAATTTGTATTTGTTTAAACAAAAATAAACATCCAAATACGAGTAATGAAACTCCCCAGGCCAGTCGGTTATCCTTTTTTATAGACATAGACATTTATGGAATAAAGTTAGAATTTTTCACTATGAACTTTAGATATTACCAGCTTATCTTCATCGTATGGTTTTCTTTCTTCGTCGGGATAGCCGATAGAAATGATACACAATACTGCATAATGCTCAGGTATATTTAATAAACTGCGAATAAACGATTCTGTTGTGGTAACGTCATCTTTATGTCTGCCGTACACCTGAATCCAACAACTACCCAGTCCTAAATCCTGAGCCTGTAGTTGCAACAGAATTGCAGCAATAGAGGCATCTTCCATCCACACATCTGTTTTTGTGGTATCGGCTGTAACTATGATTCCAAGCGGCGATCCTGCCAGGAACTGAGACCCGTGCGGACGACAATCTGCCAGAGTTTTTAGCGTTACATCGTCTTGCACCACAATGAATTCCCACGGATTACTTCGTTTTGAAGAAGGCGACATTAATGCAGCCTTTGTTATCTGGGATATTTTATCTGCTTCCACCGCTTTGGGTAGATATTTGCGTATACTGCGTCGGTTTTTGAGTAAATCAAAGAAAGAATTCATTGAAATTTATTTAGTTGTTTAAAACTTATTGTTTAGCATCTTTCTTTACCAGATAGGTGATTATGCTATTGGGTTTCAAAATTCCGGTCAGTCTTTTAAACGGCAAAGTAACCTCAGTTTGTCCCAGGTAATAAGGCGCTATTTCATACGGATTAAATACATAATTAATTCCTTCATCGGTAATGTAGAAGTTGCCGTTAGGTTTAATAGAATCAGTCCAATAATCCGTATCTTCTAAATTGAGAATAGGCTCAGCATCCTTTTCATCTTTTACCTCTTTACTTTCTTCTACTATCCGTGCTTTTATGAGCTTGATAAGTTCTGCTTTATAATTAGCCTTAAATATATCATTTTCAGTGATTAACTTACCTGTCTTCAAATCAAAATTATAGTAGTTTCTTGTCTCAAGTCCGTGAGCTCCACCCATATATACGTATCTTTCAATACCATATACGTATATTTTTTTATCGCTTAATAAACTAAAGCCTGACAAGGTATGTTCGTTGTTAAAAGAATATCGGTTGGTACTATCTAATTCTTGCAGTAACGGCTCATTATTTTCTTTGTATTCAGTAAAGATGTTTTTGCTAAATAGCTGAACAATAGAATTGTTGGGGTGAGAAATGTATTCTTCTCCAAATAAGTTGGTTATAATAACATTTCGAATTGATTTTAAGACTAGGCTATCAGCAAAAGCAGTTGGAATTTCGATATCAATATCTACGGTTAAAGCACCTTTGGTAGTGTCCTTAGATAAGAAAAATTTCTTTTTGAACTCTTTATTGTCTGTTTTGATAGTTTTTTGTGTACATGAGATAAATAGACTTGCAGTCAAGATGCTCAACAATAATAAAATAGATTGCCTTTTCATAATCAAATACGTTTTAATAATTACGGAACAAATTTACAATATAAAAGCTGATTATTTCAAAAAAACCAAGATTTTTTTAAAGTCATTCTTAAAAATTATTATCTTTGCATTCGGATATGAAAACAAAAGTAATAAAATACATCGTTGCTTATTTATCTGCTGCTTATTTTATTATAGGGGGTACGGGGTTTAATGTCGTAAGCTTCTGTTGTCAGACCTGCGAAAAAGAAGGAATAGAGATAGTTGCCACTGATTCTTGTTTCGCAATTCATCATAATCTACACCAAAAGAATATCGATAAGCAACATCCCGATTTGTATTGTGCAGATATTGCGCATCATTTAGATAATTGCCATTTTATACGTCTTAATACTGATACCCCTTCATTTCAATCAATTCACAAGCTACTTTTAAAACAAATTTCTACCGTATTTTTGTTCAATAGTTTTCCTCTTTTTTCACCGGATACGTTAGATTTATCCAATCGAACGGTTTTTCCTCTTTCCGATAATCATTTTTCCTTATCCGGACGCTCAATCCTTGCGTTTCACGCTACTCTTCTGATTTAAATTGCTGAATTTTCGGTTTATATTCTTCTTGTAATTGTATTCAATTATTTGAAGAGCTTTTTGCATCTCGGTTTTTAGTCTTTCATGACTGAAAACATTCCATTCTACAATTTAAATTGCTGATTATTATGATAGAACGTATCATTCATTTTTCAATAAAGAATAAACTTATTATTGGCTTATTTACCGTTGCGCTTATAGGCTGGGGAGTGTATTCGCTCACTCGCTTACCTATTGATGCAACTCCCGATATAACTAATAACCAGGTGCAGGTTATTGCGCTAGCACCGTCGCTGGCGGTACAGGAGGTGGAAAGTTCCATCAGTGCACCAATAGAAGTTGCCGTTGCCAATATTCCTAATATCATTGAACTCCGCTCCATATCGCGTCTGGGGTTGTCGGTCATTACCGTTGTGTTTAAAGACAATGTCGATATTTACTGGGCCAGACAACAAATGAGCGAACGGATTAAAGAAGCTGAGGAAGTAATTCCTGCCGGCGTGGCCAAAATTGAACTGGCACCTATTTCAACCGGATTGGGTGAAATATACCAATACCGCCTTGCCGTTGGTAAAGGCTTTGAGAGAAAATATAACCCCATGGAATTGCGTACCATACAAGATTGGGTAGTGCGACGCGAAATGTTAGGAACTGTGGGTGTGGCTGATATTAATAGTTACGGTGGTTTTGTAAAGCAATATGAAATAGCCGTAAATCCCGAAAGATTACGTGGGATGAATCTGACTCTTACTGATATTTTTGATGCACTCGAAAAAAACAACGAAAATACAGGAAGTGCTTACATTGATAAAAAACCGACAGCTTATTTTATACGCGGTATCGGGTTGGTAAAATCGCTGGAAGATATCGAAAAAATTGTTGTCAAAAGCAATCCTTCGGGCGTACCTGTTTTGATCAGGGATGTAGCCAGTGTTCGGTTTGGTAGTGCCATCAGGTATGGTGCTTTTGTGGTAGACACTACTGAAGCTGTGGGTGGAGTTGTGATGATGTTGAAAGGAGCCAATGCCAATGAGGTAACCAAGAACATTGAAGCCCGCGTAGAATCTATTCAAAAATCATTGCCTCAGGGCATAAAAATAGAGCCGTTTCTGAATCGTTCCGATTTGGTTGATCGTGCTATTGGCACTGTTTCACGCAACCTGATTGAAGGAGCATTAATTGTTATTTTTATTCTCATTCTGTTTCTGGGGAACTTTAGAGCCGGGCTGATTGTAGCTTCGGTCATTCCGCTTTCCATGCTGTTTGCCATATCCATGATGAATTTCTTTGGTGTGTCGGGTAATTTAATGAGCCTGGGTGCTATTGATTTTGGGTTGATTGTAGATGGAGCAGTAATTATAGTGGAAAGTGTGGTGCATCGAATATCGATGAGCAAAACCCAACATTTGGGCATCACGCGACTTACGCAGCACCAAATGGACGAAGAAGTGTATCAGGCTTCGAGCCGGATAAGAACAGCAGCTACTTTTGGCGAAATTATTATTCTGATAGTTTATATGCCTATTCTCTTTTTGGTAGGCATTGAAGGAAAAATGTTTGTGCCAATGGCACAGGTGGTTGCTTTTGCTATTTTGGGTGCATTCATACTTTCGTTAACTTATGTTCCTATGGCTTCGGCTTTGTTTCTGAGTAAAAATACAGAATACAAACCCAACTTTTCGGATAAACTGATGGCTTTTTTCCACAAAGCTTTCCAGCCGGTGATTCATTTTGCGTTGAAGCGCAAATTGCTGATTTCAGCATCAGCCATTGGGTTGTTTTTGATAAGTTTGGGTGTGTTTAGCCGTTTGGGTGGAGAGTTTATTCCTCAACTGGAAGAAGGCGATTTGGCTGCCGGAGTCATTACGCTGCAAGGTGGATCGCTTTCCAATACAGTAGAACAGGTTCAGAAAGCCAATAAGATTTTGCTTGATAATTTTCCGGAGATAAAACATGCGGTTTGTAAAATTGGTGCAGGTGAAATACCTACCGATCCCACACCTATGGAAACAGGCGATTATATTATTACGCTTAAAGACAAAAGCGAATGGTCGTCGGCTAAAACCCGTGAAGAGCTGGTAGAAAAAATGGAGGAAGCGCTGATTCCATTGGCAGGCGTGAAGTTTGAGTTCCAACAGCCTATTCAGATGCGCACCAACGAGTTGCTTTCAGGATCGAAACAGGATATTGCCATTAAGATATTTGGTGACGACCTGAACACTTTAGCTGATAAAGCAGCTCAAGTGGAGAAAATAATTCAAAAAGTTGAAGGAGTTGAGGATATAAACGTAGAAAAAGTAACCGGGCTAGCGCAGATACAGGTTGAATATAACCGTGACAGACTTGCTCAATACGGACTTTCTGTTGAGGAGGTGAACCGTGTATTGCGTACAGCCTTTGCAGGAAGTCAGGCGGGTGTTGTTTTCGACGAAGAGAAACGCTTTGCTATGGTGGTGAGATTGGATAAAGATTACCGGCAAGATTTGGATGATGTGAAAAATCTGTCGGTTGCGTTACCCAATGGTGGTCAGATTCCTTTTGAGCAAATTGCCAGCGTAGCGATTAAATCCGGACCTGCACAGGTTTCGCGCGAAGACACCAAGCGCCGTATCACCATTGGTTTTAATGTACGCAATCGGGATGTTGAAAGTGTAATAGACGAGGTTACAAAACAAATTGATGAAAAAGTTGAGTTCCCTACAGGATATTTTGTAAAGTATGGTGGACAGTTTGAAAATCTTCAGGCTGCAAAATCCCGTCTGGCTATCGCTGTACCTGTAGCATTACTGCTTATTTTTGTGCTATTGTTTTTCACTTTTCACTCCGTAAAGCAAGCACTGCTCATTTACACAGCCGTTCCCATGTCACTCATAGGTGGAATCTTCGCACTATGGCTGCGTGGTATGAATTTTTCTATTTCGGCAGGCGTGGGCTTTATTGCTTTATTTGGTATTGCCGTTCTCAATGGAATTGTGCTTATAGCCGAGCTCAATCGACTCGAAAAAGAAGGAATTACAGATATTACCGAGCGTGTACTGAAAGGATTGCATACACGATTGCGTCCGGTAATTATTACCGCTGCTGTGGCATCATTAGGATTTTTGCCTATGGCTTTGTCAACTTCGGCAGGTGCTGAAGTGCAAAAACCACTGGCTACAGTAGTTATTGGAGGGTTGATAACAGCCACTTTGCTGACTTTGATTGTATTGCCCATTTTCTATATCTTCTTTTCGTCAGATCGCTTTAAACGAATTTTTAAGCGAAAGCCAATTATAACCGCATTGATAATTATACTGTTATTTGGTAGTAACGGCGTACATGCTCAGCAAACCAGAAGAGTAAACCTCCGACAAGCAATTCAATTAGCATTGGACAGCAATTTGACTGTACGCTCGTCGAACTATGCCGTAGATGTTCAAAAAGCACTGAAAGGAGCTGCATTGGATATTCCTAAAACCAATATAGAAGGGCAATATGGACAATTCAATTCATACTCAAAAGACAATAGTTTTACAGTATCTCAATCTTTTGCATTTCCTACGGTATACGCGAATCAGCACAAGTTGGCTAAGGCCAATGTAAAAAGCAGCGAATGGGAATTGAAAACTGCGCAGTTGGAAATAGCAACCCAAGTGAAGCAGGTTTACTGGCAATTGACTTACCTGTACTCAAAGCAAAAGTTATATCAGTGGCAAGATAGCCTGTATTCCGGGTTTTTGCGAGCAGCAGAACTTCGGTTGAAGACCGGTGAAACCAATCGGCTGGAAATGATTACAGCCCGTTCGCAAAGTATGGAAGTGCGTAATCAGTTGCAACAAGTACTTGCCGATGTAGATATTTTTTCTCAAAAACTGCAGACACTTATGAACTCCGCTTCGGTAATTTTGCCGGCTGATACCATATTGAAACGCGCCAGGTTGTTGCTACTATCCGATAGTGCAGTCCTATCAGCCAATCCTCAGTTGGGTTATTCTAAACATCAAATGGAGGTTTCACGTCTAGAGAAAAAGCTCGAACAAAGTAAATTGCTTCCTGACATTAGCATTGGTTATTACAGTCAGACGATACAAGGTGAACAAACGGTCAATGGCATTTCCCGAACTTTCGGACCCGGTGACAGATTCACCGGTATACAAGCGGGAATTGCCGTTCCGCTGTGGTTTGCACCCAATGCTGCTAAAATTAAAGCCGCAAAACTTAAGCAGCAGCAGGCTACAACCAATGCCGAAAATGCAACTAATCTGTTGAAAGGGAATTATAACTCGCTATTGGGCGAATATGCAAAGTTCAGTAACAGCCTTAATTATTACGAGAATCAGGCAGTTCCGGAAGCAGATTTAATAATCGATCAGGCCACCAAAAGTTACAAAGCCGGTGCCATCGACTACCTGGATTATATTCAGAGTTTAAGTCGGGCATTGACAATAAAGCAAAACTATCTTGATGCGTTAAACAACTACAACCAAACAATTATTTCTATTGATTACATTACTGGTAAAACCATTTAAATAAATACATTATGACATTTAATAATAAATCATTTATACTGATAACTCTTCTTTTTCTGACTTTTGCTTCGTGTGGAAAGGTAAATAAAAAGGAAGCAAACAGCCATGAAGAAGTGCTTCCCGAAGACATTGTGGAACTGCGAGACGATCAGATTAAACTGGCCGATATACAAACCGGAATAGTGGAAATGCGATCGCTTAGCGGTACATTGAAAGTGAATGGAACCGTATCCGTAGCACCGCAAAATCTGGCAACAGTTTGTATGCCATTGGGTGGATTCGTGAAAAGTACTTCGTTGACCCCGGGAGTTGCTGTAAGAAAAGGACAAACGCTGGCGATACTGGAAAATCAGGAATTTATTGATATTCAGCAGAACTATCTGGAAACCAAAAATAAACTGGAATATGCTCAGGCCGAATATACCCGGCACAAAGAACTATACAAAGATGATGTATATTCCAAAAAGAATTTGCAGCAGGTGACAGCCGATTATAAAAACCTGAAAGCTATGCTTAAAGCACTTGAACAAAAGCTGGGACTCATTGGTATACAAACTGCACGGCTTACAGAAGACAAGATAAGTCGCTCGGTGGCACTGGTTTCACCCATTTCGGGCTATGTGAAAGCAGTAAATGTTAGTATTGGTAAATCTGTTTCAGCTTCGGATGTATTGTTCGAAATCGTGAATACCGATAAATTGTTTCTGGAGCTTACGTTGTTTGAGAAAGATGCCGACAAAGTTCGTAATGGTCAGAAAATTCTGTTCTATATCAATAACGAATCCGAGCAGCACGAAGCAATTATTTATCAGACCGGAAAATCTATTAATAACGACAAAAGCTATAAGGTGTACGCCAATGTAGTAGGTCACTGCAGGAATATGCTTCCAGGCATGTACGTAAATGCTAACATCGAAGCTCAAAGCAATCAGGTCACTTCAGTTCCGTCCGAGTCTGTTGTCAGCTTTGACGATAAGGATTATATTTTTATTCTGGATAAGAAAAAAATGGAAAACGGAAAATCTATGACTGAATACCGCATGATTCAGATACAAAAAGGGGTAACTGAGAATGGTTTCACAGGTATTACTTTGCCTGATAATTTCAACATTAAAGGGAGTAAGGTTGTTGTAAAAGGTGCATACAATCTGCTCTCAGCAAAGAAAAATGCCGGAGAAATGAGCTGTTAATCAATACAAATGTGTTTATAACAATGAAAATACTACTTTCAATAGCTATTTTTATAGTGGCAGGACTTTGCGAAATAGGTGGTGGGTATCTCGTGTGGCTTTGTCTGCGTGAACATAAATCCTGGTGGATCGGTGCATTAGGGGGTATAATACTTTTTGCCTACGGTGTTGTGGCCACATTACAAACCGAAAATTTTGGAAGAGTTTATGCCGCCTATGGTGGAATTTTCATTGTTATGGCCATTATTTGGGGATGGAAGGTTGATGGTGTTATTCCCGACAGATATGATTTAATTGGAGGATTCATAGCGTTGATTGGTATGGGTATTATCATGTTTGCACCCCGCAGTTGATGAATAGACGTAATTATTAACGAACCTGATGAATGTTTAAAAAAAATGAATTGATTCTTATTTCTTTGGAATTTCATAGAAGCTTTCTATCTTTGTCAAACAATTACTTTAAATAAATAACAAATAACTTACAAAATGAAAAAGAATATTGCCCTATTGTCGCTAATCGCGATTTTTGCTATCGGAACTGTATCTGCTCAAACTGCTCCTGCTAAAAAAGCAAAAGCTCAAACTGAAACTAAAGCTTGCTGCAAAGACAAAAAAGACTGCAGCAAAGACAAAAAAGAATGTTGCAAAGAAAAAAAGGCAGAAACTAAAAAGAAATAATAACTGCATAAGCAGATTATCTAAAGTCCCAATCTTATTTGATTGGGACTTTTTTGTATTTTCGGTTATTTGACTTACTTTTGCTTTACTAAAAAAATGACAAGACAGTAAATTACTATGTTTCAGACTAAAGTAGAAATACCAACAACTTCGCTCACAATTAATTATACAACAGCCATACTTACACTCGGGTCCTGTTTTGCTGAGAATATTGGACGTAAACTGCAAGAAGTGTACTTTGATACAGAGGTTAATCCTTTTGGTGTGCTTTACAATCCGGTTTCTATTATTAACAGTTTGGAACTTTTGTTGGAGAACAAAGAATTTACTCGCAAAGATATTTTTGAGTCGCGTTCGTTGTGGCACAGTTTCTCTCATAGCAGCCTTTTTTCGGCCGTCTCTGCTGAAGATTGCCTGAATAAAATCAATTCAGGAATGTCAGCTGCTGGTAGTTTTCTCGGCAGGGCTGATGTATTGATGATTACTTTTGGTACTGCATGGGTTTTTGAAGAAAAAAAGAGTGGGAGAGTAGTGTCCAACTGCCACAAATTACCGGCAGCTGATTTTTATCGCCGCAGATTGTCAGTAGAAGAAATTGTGGACGGTTACACGAACCTGATTAACAAATTATTGCTAAAACGGCCTGAGCTCAAGCTGATATTCAGTGTAAGTCCTATTCGTCATTGGAAAGATGGAGCTCATGAGAATAATCTGAGCAAAAGTACTTTGTTGTTGGCCATTGATATATTAAAGAAGCGGTTTGAGCAGGTTCGCTATTTCCCAGCTTACGAAATTCAACTGGACGAATTACGTGATTATCGATTTTATGCCTCTGATATGCTTCATCCTTCCGATGTAGCTGTTGATTATATTTGGCAACGTTTTTCCCAAACTTATTTTAATCCAATCACGCAACGTGTAAAAAAAGATGTGGAACAACTGGTCAGCGATTTATCCCATCGACCGTTGCAACCCGATTCGGAAGAATTCAAAAAGTTTTGTATCAATGTAGAAAAGCGTAAAACTGCCATTATACACAGTTATCCATTTCTTAGTAATCGGATTAAATAAAAAAGAGACTCTTTGGATTATACCGGAGAGTCTCTTTAAATGATTGGATAAACGATCAAGTTGTAATTATAAATCGGTTATCAATTTGAATTTAGGAACCAAAAGCTTCATTACGCTCCATGCTAACAGATAAGCGAAAGCACAAACGCTAAACATGATGCTATATGCTACCCCAGTGCTTAAAGTTCCATCGAGATAACCTGCAAGCAACTGAATAAGCACACCACCAACTCCTCCTGCAGCAGTTCCAATGCCTGTTATTGAACCCACCGCTTTTTTAGGGAACATGTCCGATACCGTTGTATATAAATTAGCAGACCAAGCCTGATGAGCAGCTCCACCTAAACAAATGACCGCTATTGCGAAAACAATTCCATAAGCAGCTAAGTGTTGTGTAGCCAATAAAGCTAACGGAACAAAAGCAATTATCAATAATGAGGTCATGCGGGATCTGTAGGCTTCCCAACCCTTATTCATAAAGGTCATCGATATAGACCCTCCATATACAGAGCCAAAAATAGCAATACCAAAAACTATAAAATTTGAGAGCATTACATACGATGCTGTCTTTTCAGGAGTCATTCCCACACAAAATTGTTGTCTTACGTAGGTAGGTAACCAAAATAATAAAAACCACCAAACACCGTCTGTACAAAATTTACCAACGACAAAAGACCACGTCTGACGATAAGTCAACAATTTAAACCATGAAATTTTACCGGCTTTATCCGCTTTATTGTCATTGTTGTTTTCCGCAATTCCATCAAGATCACTATGAATATAGTCATATTCTGCTTGAGAAATTTTGCCCTTATCCAGCATTTTTTGTGGAGTACCATACAAAATACCCCAGAAAATAAGCCAAAGGAAACCGAGTAAACCTGTAATTATAAAAGCCATCTGCCAACCGCTAAATAATCCAAAGAATTCAGCACCCTTCGTCCAGGTTAGTAAACACCATGGAACAAACAAAGCACAGATCATAGCTCCGATATTAGATCCGGAATTAAAAATACCCGTCGCTAATGCTCTTTCTTTTTTGGGAAACCATTCTGCTACAGTTTTAATGGAAGATGGGAAGTTTCCAGCCTCACCTGCACCAAAAATACTTCGAGCTATGCTCTGAGCCACGAGCGATTTACCAACAAATGCACTTAAAATACCGGAAAAAGACCAGATAATTAAAGAAAGAGCCAAACCTATTTTTGTTCCAATTTTATCGATGATAATTCCCGCAAATACTGTAGATAAGGAATAAACAATCGTAAAGATTGAAGTTAAATAAGAAAATTCTTGTGATGTCCAACCAAATCCATTAGTAGAACAGAAATAATCCTTTAAAAAGCCGATAACATTACGATCCATGTAATTTACCGTCGTTGAGAATAAGAGTAAGGTTACAATTATCCAGCGGTAATTTCCAATTTTCTCTACGGTTGATTTGTTCATAAAATTAAGTATTGTGTATGATGAAATTAAAGCCTATTTTTTTACCTTTTTGATGATAGCCAACGTGTCACTGCATAGTTTGCTGATACCTGCCCAGTCTTTGGCTTTTATCAGCTCCGCAGGGAACAGGTTTGAAGCCATACCCACACAAGTTACTCCCGCGTCAAACCATGCTTTCAGGTTCGCTTCTTCAGGCTTCACACCGCCGGTCACCATTAGGTTTGACCAAGGCATAGGTGCTTTCAGACCTTTCACAAAAGAGGCACCCAATACATCGCCCGGAAATACTTTGCACAAATCACATCCGGCTTCTTGCGCAAAACCTACTTCGGATACCGAACCACAACCCGGTGTGTAAGGAATCAGTCGACGGTTAGCTACTTTAGCTATTTCAGGATTAAACAATGGACCTACAATAAAATTTGCGCCCAACTGAATATAAAGAGCGGCAGTTGGAGCATCTACTATAGAGCCAACTCCTAAAATCATTTCAGGACATTCTTTGCCCGAAAATTTTACCAACTCTCCGAATACTTCGTGAGCAAAATCACCACGGTTGGTGAATTCGAATGCACGTACACCGCCTTCGTAGCAAGCTTTCAGTACATTTTTTGCTATTTCAATATCGCTATTGTAGAAAACAGCAACCATACCGGTTTCCTGCATGGCTGTAATTACCTGAATTTTGTTGAATTTCATTTTCTATAATTTTAGCTCCGACCCTTGAACGGGAAGAAGAAGTATTAATATCTTTTTACCTTACCACACGTCCGCTACCATCGCCGCCCATCAGACCTTCTACTTCGGCAACCGTTACCAGATTGTAGTCTCCGTAAATAGTGTGTTTCAAGCACGAAGCTGCAACAGCAAATTCAAGCGCTTTTTGGTCGCTGTCGGTATAAGTCAGTAAACCATAAATTAATCCACCCATGAAAGAATCGCCACCGCCTACGCGGTCAACAATGTGTGTAATATCGTAACGTTTCGATTGATAGAGTATTCCATTGCTGTAAAGCACACCTCCCCAGGTATTGTGGTTAGCATTGATAGAGCCGCGCAGCGTAATAATTACTTTTTGAGCACGAGGAAATTTTTTCATCATTTGCGTACAAACCGATTCAAATTCGGCAGCATCCACCTCGCCACCGGTATGAGCCACATCAAAACCTTCGGGTTTAATGCCGAACACTTTCTCTGCATCTTCTTCGTTACCCAGTATTATATCGCAACCTGCAACCAGTGCCGGCATAACTTCCGAAGCTGTTTTACCGTATTTCCAAAGATTTTTACGATAATTTAAATCCGTAGAAACGGTAACACCCATTTCGTTGGCAATCTGAATTGCTTCCAGACAAGCGTCGGCAGCACCTTGCGACAAAGCCGGAGTAATGCCTGTCCAGTGAAACCAGTCCGCATCCTTGAAAATTTCGTGCCAGTTTACCATACCGGGTTTAATGTCTGCAATAGAAGAGTTAGCACGGTCATATACCACTTTGCTGGCACGCGCAACTGCACCTGTTTCGAGAAAATAAATGCCTACGCGATCACCACCACGTAAGATTTCGTTTGTGCCCACACCATATTTACGCAAATTCATGATACATGATTCCGCGATGTCATTTTTAGGTAAACGGGTTACAAATTCTGTTTTCATACCGTAGTTTGCCAGTGATACAGCTACATTGGCTTCGCCTCCACCAAAAGTGGCTGTAAACTGTGTGGCCTGACTAAAACGCTCAAAACCAGGCGTTGCTAAACGAAGCATGATTTCTCCAAATGTTACAATCTTTTTACTCATTATTTCCTTTGTAATTTTGTATTCCTGCATTCTGCTGCAAAAATAATCTGTTTGTAATTATCTATCGTTCAAAAATTAAAAAACTTCTTTGCATTGTTGTAACTGATATCTTCTACCATTTTACCGATAAAATCAAGCTCCTGATGTGGAAGCAATCCGTTTTCTACGTCATTGCCAATCAGGTTACACAAGGTTCGACGGAAATACTCATGACGCGGGTAGGAGAGGAAGCTGCGAGAATCTGTCAACATACCTACAAAACGGCTCATCAATCCCATAACCGAAAGTGAGTTTAGCTGCTTTTCTATTCCATCTTTCTGATCCAAAAACCACCAACCTGAGCCAAACTGAATTTTACCTGCTACCGTTCCATCCTGAAAATTACCAATCATGGTGGCAATCATCTCGTTATCTGCCGGATTTAAATTATAAAGTATTGTCTTTGTCAGTTTATCCTGCGAATCCAGACGGTCTAAAAATTTAGATAATGCTTTCGCAGTAGTGAATGTTCCGATAGAATCGAACCCGGTATCTGCACCTACTTTATTAAACAGACGTGTATTGTTGTTGCGTATCACACCGTAATGAAACTGCTGAGTCCAGCCTTTTTCCCAATCCATCTCGGCAAAAATGACAAGCATAGCCGATTTAAACTTCAACGTTTCAGTTTCAGTCAGGGCTTGTCCACCATATACTTTGTTGAATATTGATTTTATTTCTGCTTCGGTATAATCTTCGGCATAGAATTCTTCGATTCCGTGGTCGGATAGTTTACAGCCTTGAGCTTCGAAAAAATCCTGGCGTTTGCGTAGTGCGGTAATCATATCGTCGAAACCGGAAATGCTTACACCCGATACTTCGGCCAGCTGCTCTATGTAAGTGCGAAATGCAGCCGGATTTTCTACAGCCATTGCCTTATCAGGTCTCCACGTTGGCAGCATTTTCACTGCAAAATTATCATTTCGGGTTTTTATGTGATATTCAAGCGAATCAATAGGATCGTCGGTGGTACATACAGCCTCTACATTGTATTTAATCATCAAATTGCGGGCTGAATATTCAGGAGTTTGTAACTTAGCGGTACACTCGTCGTAAATTTCACGCGCTGTTTTAGGCGATAAAAGCTTTTCTATTCCGAATCCGGTTTTCAATTCCAGATGAGTCCAGTGGTAAAGCGGGTTGCGCATGGTGTAAGGTACTGTTTCCGCCCATTTTTCAAATTTTTCCCAATCCGAAGTATCTTTTCCTGTGCAATATTTCTCGGCAATACCGTTGGTTCGCATAGCCCGCCATTTATAATGATCACCGCCAAGCCAGATTTCTGTCAGTGACTTAAACCGATAATCATTAGCCACCATAGAAGGTATTAAATGACAGTGGTAATCTATAATGGGTTGGTGAGCTGCATGTTCGTGATATAGTTTTTGCGCGGTTTTTGTTTGCAAAAGAAAATTCTCATCTAAAAAGTCTTTCATGATAATTTATCCTGTTTGATATGATATTTACTGGTTAATTTCAGTCATTCACATAGTTACTGCCGATGATAACCCTATCTGCTCTGAAATATATCTTGCAAAACGTATACAAAAAAATGTTTTGATTTTAAACTACACATTATAAGCATATTATATCTACAAAGCAACTCAAATGAGCAGTTCCGTGTTCGCCCACGAAGATACAAATAATTTTATATACACGAAAATATACATTTTTTATTCAGCATATTTCTGTAGTATAGCGTTATGTTTAATATTATATCATTGATTATAAATTTATTACATTTATAAATCAACTCTTAAACAAGGGGATATAATAGAATAAGTCGTATTTTTATTATAGCTATACTAATACTTTTGTGAGATTTGGAGGAAAGAATAGGAACAATAAAGACACGAATAAATCGTGTCTTTATTTAAAGAGAAACCTTAATAGGATTAAAATAATTCTTCTCTCAATATCTTATTTAGAAGGAGCTATTAATTTATAACCCTTTCCGTGAATATTGATAATAATCAGGTTAGTGTCAGCCTTCAATAATTTACGCAACTTGCATAAATATACATCCATGCTTCTTCCATTGAAATAGTTGTTTTCATCCCAAATGGTTTCCAACAAATATTTGCGTTCCAACATTACATTAGGATTAGCTGCTAACAGAATTAGCAAGTGTAATTCCTTGTTTGTTAACCTTGTCGTTTCAGCTCCCAGAGTAAGTGTTTTTTTCTGAACATCAATTGAATAAGCTCCGATTGTATAAGAAGGAGTTTTCAATAATTTTTCAAGAGCTTCGCTATGAGCTTTGAAAATGATTCTTTCGTTTTCCATTTTGCTTCTTTTTTTTAGTGTTAATATATAGTGAACAGTAAGTGAATGACAAATTCGTAATCTGATTTTTGTTTGTTTGATATATTATCTAAGCTGCATTAACTTTAACAAGAGAGACTAATAAATTGTTCGCAATTATTACATGTTTAATTTGATATTTTTGGAAAATCTTATTCCAAATAGATTATCTTAAATTTCAAATCCTTTACAGACGCATATTTCAGCTAAAATCTCAAATAAAAAATAAAACAAAAATAATAGAGATTTTTTTAAACAAATCGTTCCATCATAATAAATCTTTGTTTTTTTATTCAGTATAAACATTAATTTAAAAATTAGAATATGCAAAACTACACATTTCATTTGAAAAAACAAAAAGTAAGTTAAACAATTTGATGTAAACACAATATTTTTATCATTAATTGTACTGTCATATTTTTAAAATAGGTATGTTTGAGCGGTGTACTCAAGACAATTGGGTTTGCCAAGCATTTGGATTATAAATATTTATTCTATAATATAACATTATTTCGTATTCATACACAAGCATTAAAAATAAATTGTTTTTTTGTAAAATAAGTTGTACTTTTGTATGAATTTTTTTTATAGAGCTACACTAGGCAAGCACATTGCAGAAAAAAGATGGAAAACACGGGAGATAAGATTAGAATTAAAGACATTGCTAAACTGGCAGGAGTATCAGAAGGAACTGTGGACAGAGTGATACATCAACGTGGAGATGTATCACTCAAAAGTTTAGAGGCAGTACAAAAGGTGCTCGATGAAATTAATTATAAACCAAATCTTATTGCCCGATCGTTGGCATCAAAAAAACAGTTTCACTTTGTGTGTCTTATTCCCGAACACGGATATCAAGATTATTGGCAAAGTGTGAATAACGGCTTTCAACAGGCAGCAGAAGAGTTTGTACATTATAATGTAAGAATAAAACAGCTATATTTCAATCAATTCGATGCTCACAGTTTCACCCGCACTTCTGAAGAAGTACTATCACTAAAGCCCGACGCAGTCTTTGTAGCACCTATCTTCCGTGACGAAGCACTGAAATTTACTGCAGAGTTGGACGCATTAGATATTCCGTTTTCGTTTATCGATTCCATCGTTGATAATACCAATTTTGTTACATACTATGGGCAACACTCTTTTCAGAGCGGCTATATCGCGGCTAAATTACTGTTGAGTTCCTTTAAGCAAGACGAGAAAGTGATGATTGTGCGTACACGTCGTAACGGGGCTGTTTCAAACCAGACCAGAAACCGTTACAACGGCTTTATGCAATATGTGAAGGATGTGGAAATGATCGATAAACTGAAGGTCATCAACGTAGAGTTTAATGATAATGACGAAGATTCCAACTTGCAAAAGGTACGCGATGCATTTGAAAATAATAGCAATATTAAAGCTGCTGTTACCTTTACCTCCAAAGTGTACCGCCTAGCGAGTTATTTAGAAAAACTACAACACGACGATGTACACATAATAGGCTATGACTTATTGGAGAAAAATGTTCATTACCTGAAACAAGGAATCGTATCGTACCTCATAGCGCAACAGCCAAATAAACAGGCCTATTTTACTGTTCAGGCTATGTGCAAGGAACTTATTTTCAAGCAAGAAATATCACGAATAAATTACGTGCCGATAGATGTTTTAATGAAAGAAAACATTGATTATTATTTAAAATTCAACGAGTAATTATCCAATACACAGTATTTGGATATTATTTTAAAAATATTCTATACAATGACAAATCTTTTTGATGTAAAAGACAAGGTGGTAGTGATCACCGGAGGATGCGGTATTCTAGGCCGTGGTATGGCCGAATATATGTGCGAACAAGGCTGTAAAGTAGTTATTCTGGATCGAATGGTGGAAGCAGGCGAGAGTCTGGTGGCCGATTTAAAATCCAAGGGCTTCGAAGCCTTTTTTGTAACCACCGATGTATTGAACAAAGAAGTACTCGAACAAAACGCTGCCGATATTATGGCTAAATACGGTCGTATTGATGTACTGGTGAATGCTGCCGGCGGTAATATGGCAGGTGCTACCATTGGCCCAGACAATACTATTTTCGACCTGGAAGTAGATGCTTTCCGCAAGGTGGTGGACCTGAACCTCTTCGGAACCGTATTACCGACTATGGTATTCTCTAAAATAATGGTTGATCAAAAGCAGGGTAGTATTATCAATATCTCTTCCGAATCGGCACTTCGCCCATTGACGCGTGTGGTAGGCTACAGCGCTTCGAAGGCAGCCGTAACCAACTTTACCCGATACATGGCCACTGAGCTGGCAACCAAATTCGGCGAAGGACTGCGCGTGAATGCTATGGCTCCCGGATTCTTCCTTACCGAACAAAACCGCACCCTGATGACCAATCCTGATGGTTCGTTGACTGCACGCGGCGAAAAAATCATTGCTCACACACCATTTGGTCGCTTTGGCGAGCCGGACGAACTGTACGGCACACTGCACTGGTTGGCAAGCGACGCTTCAAAATTCGTAACGGGTACACTTACTGTCATCGACGGCGGTTTTGATGCATTTGCCATTTAAACCCTGACCCCTAAAGGAAAACCAGGTAAGTTTTATATTTTTATTTGTTTAATGAATTAAAGTTTTAGGAATAATATTTAGAAAAATCCCCTTATTGTCTGAAGGAGAATAGACTAGCTTTATTCCCCTTTAGGGGCTAGGGGTCAATAAGATTATGTATTTATGTAAACAATCCTGGAGATGGTACGGTCCCAATGACCCTGTATCGCTCGCAGATATTCGTCAGGCAGGAGCTACCGACATAGTGAATGCACTGCATCAAATTCCGAACGGTCAGGTATGGACAGTAGAAGATATTATGGAACGCAAAAATATGATCGAAGACGCAGGTCTTATATGGTCTGTGGTAGAAAGCGTTCCTGTACACGAACATATCAAAACTCAAACCGGAGATTTTCAGGTATATATCGACAATTATAAAACCTCGGTGCGTAACCTGGCGGCCTGTGGTATCTACACCATTACGTACAACTTTATGCCCGTGCTTGACTGGACCCGCACCGACCTGGCTTACACTATGCCCGACGGATCCAAAGCCCTGCGTTTCGAGATGGCTGCTTTCGTAGCTTTCGACCTGTTTATACTGAAACGCCCGAATGCAGAGAAAGACTACACGCCGGAGCAAATAGAAAAAGCCAAAGCACGTTTCGAAAGCATGTCCGACGACGAAAAACAACTGCTTACCCGCAATATGATAGCCGGTTTACCCGGATCGGAAGAAAGCTTTACCGTAGAGCAATTTCAACAGGCGTTGGACAGATATAAAGACATTAATGCCGAAAAACTTCGCAGTAACCTGATTTATTTCTTATCGGAAGTATGCCCCGTGGCCGACGAAGTAGGAGCCAGATTGGTGATTCATCCGGATGATCCGCCTGCATCTATCCTGGGTTTACCACGTATCCTGAGTCGCGAGGAAGATTTTGCCAAACTGATACAAACTGTGCCTAACCAGTCCAACGGATTGTGCCTTTGCACCGGTTCGTTCGGCGTGAGCAGCGCCAACGATTTGGCAGGAATGATGGAACGTTTTGGTGACCGCATTGATTTTGTACACTTCAGAAGCACGCAACGCGACGAAGAAGGCAACTTCTACGAAGCAAACCACCTGGAAGGCGATGTAGATATGTACGGTGTAATGAAAGCACTGGTGCTTTTGCAACAACGCCGTCAGTGTTCAATAGCCCTGCGCCCGGATCACGGACATCAAATGCTGGACGATTTGAAAAAGAAAACCAACCCGGGCTATTCCGCTATCGGACGACTCAGAGGATTGGCTGAGCTTCGCGGATTGGAAATGGGAATCGCCAAGTCTATACTTTAGTAAGTTCTTCCCGATGAATTAATCGGGTATTATAAAATAATGAAAGGTTGTATGGTAAGTGAAAACTTATTGTACAGCCTTTTTTAATGCTAAATTATTAATGGTGAATGATAAACTATCCACTGTCAATTTTCAATTAATCATTAAATATTATTCTTACATTTGTATGTCTCAATCATTCATGATACAAAACAAGCATGAAAATAATAATCGACGATAAAATACCCTACATTCAGGGAGCATTTGAAGGGGTAGTTGAAGTAATTTATTTGCCGGGAAATAAAACAACACCGGAAATAGTGAAAGATGCCGATGCAATTGTGACCCGCACCCGAACTATCTGCAATGAGCAATTGCTGGCGGGTTCGGCGGTGAAGTTTATCGCTACGGCAACCATTGGCTACGATCATATTGATACTGACTATTGCGAAGCAGCCGGTATTCAATGGACCAACGCTCCGGGATGCAATTCCAAATCGGTAGAGCAATACATAGCTTCGGCACTGCTGGTGCTGGCGCAGAAAAACAACTGGATATTGGCCGAAAAATGTATTGGTATAGTGGGTGTGGGCAATGTGGGTAGCAAAGTGGCTACGGTGTGCAAGCTTCTGGGCATGAAAGTGCTGCTTAACGATCCACCGCGCGAACGGGCTGAGGGCAAAGGCCACTTTGTAAGTTTGCAACACGTGCTGGACGAAGCCGATATCATCAGCCTGCACGTACCGCTCAACATGACCGGCGAAGATGCCACGTTTCATTTGTGTGACCGAACGTTTTTTACTTCGCTGAAAAGAAAACCCGTGCTGATCAACTCCTGCAGGGGCGAAGTGATAGACACTACATCCGTTAAAGAAGCATTACAGAGCGGCGCTCTCTCTGGCTTTGTATGCGACTGCTGGGAAAATGAGCCGGACATAGACCTTGAACTGCTGGCACTTACCGACCTGGCAACACCCCACATAGCAGGATACTCGCGAGACGGAAAAGCCACCGGAACATTGATGAGTGTGCAGGCAATCAGCAATTTTTTTTCACTAGGACTGAACAACTGGCGCCCTTTAGGGGTTGAATTACCTGTACATCCTGTTATCGAAATAGATGGTACAGGCCTCACCGAACAGGACATAATAGCGAAGGCAGTGCTCAGCACCTACGACATTCGTGACGATGACCGGCGGTTCAGAGCCGACACCACAGAGTTTGAAATGCAACGCGGCGATTACCCTGTACGCAGGGAGTTTACCGCTTACACGCTCCACACCGTCAATGTACCTGAAGCGATAACAGAAAAACTGAAACAGTTGGGTTTTATGCCCGGCTGAATCCCTTCCGCACAGGATAGGATATTTAGTACTGATACATTTTTTCGCAAAATAATAACAACTAACAAGTAATGTTTACCGGTATGCTTCGCAGGAAGACGGTAGGTAACATCAATTTTTTTATGAAAAAGGCAGACATTGGATTAATCGGGTTAGCCGTAATGGGTGAGAACCTGGCATTGAACATGGAAAGTAAAGGTTTCACTGTTGCTGTTTACAACAGAACCGTTCCCGGGATAGAAGAAGGCGTGGTGGATCGATTTATCAACGCACGTGGTGCAGGGAAGAATTTTATCGGATCTACCGAAATGCGCGATTTTGTGCAATCGATAGCCGCTCCCCGCAAGGTATTTATGATGGTGAAAGCCGGTAAGCCGGTGGACGAACTCATTGAACAACTTATTCCGCTGCTCGAACCGGGCGATATTATTATCGATGGTGGAAACTCCCATTACCCCGATACCATACGCCGCACAGGCTATGTTGAAAGCAAAGGTTTACTTTTTGTGGGAACTGGCGTGTCGGGTGGCGAAGAAGGAGCCCTGCTCGGTCCGTCGATGATGCCGGGCGGATCGCCTGCTGCATGGCCTGCCGTGAAAGAGATATTTCAGGCTATATCGGCCAAGGTGGAAGACGGAACTCCCTGCTGCGACTGGGTGGGCGAAGGCGGTGCCGGACACTTTGTAAAAATGGTGCACAACGGCATTGAGTACGGCGATATGCAGATTATTACCGAAGCGTATCAGGTAATGAAAGACCTGCTGGGCATGAGTGCCGACGAGATGCACGAGGTATTTAAAGAATGGAATAAAGGCGATCTGGACTCGTACCTGATAGAAATTACAGCCGAAATACTGGCTTACAAAGATGAAAAAGGAGAACCGCTGGTAGAAAAAATACTGGACACCGCCGGACAAAAAGGTACCGGAAAATGGACAGCCGTCACCGCGCTTGATTTTGGCATACCGCTTACGCTTATCGGCGAATCGGTTTTTGCACGTTGCCTGTCGGCACAGAAAGAACTGCGCGTACTGGCTTCGCAGTCCATACAAGGACCTAAAGCAAGCTTTACAGGTGATAAAGTCCAACTGATAGCCGACCTGAAGGATGCGGTGTTCGGAGCAAAAATCATTTCGTATGCTCAGGGTTATAATCTTATGAAGGAAGCAGCTAATGAATATAAATGGAATCTGAACTACGGTGGCATTGCATTAATGTGGCGCGGAGGATGTATCATCCGTTCGATATTCCTGGCCGATATCAAAAAAGCATTTGAGACCAACCCCGCACTGGAAAATCTGCTGCTGGATCCTTACTTCAAAGGCGTGGTAGAAAAAGCTCAGGCCGGTTGGCGCAGAGTGTGTGCAGCAGCCCTCACCAATGGCATTCCGGTTCCGGCACTTACTTCGGCACTTTGCTATTTCGACGGATTGCGTACTGCTCAACTGCCTGCTAATCTGCTTCAGGCACAGCGTGACTACTTCGGAGCGCATACCTACGAACGCACAGACCAGCCGCGCGGCAAATTCTTCCATACCAACTGGACGGGCAGGGGAGGAGACACCTCTTCTACAACCTATGTTGTTTAATGTATAATTGAAAATGAAAAATGGAGAATTATTAACTATAAATTCTCCATTTTCAACTATAAACTTTCAACTATCAACTAACAATTAATCCCGTGTTTTTACGCAATCTATGTATAGGGCTTTTGATGCTGATGCCTGTAAGCTTAATGGCACAAGCCCGACTGAAAGTCGAAAGTCAGCGTGTGGTGGCAGGAGAAACCCTGCACTACAAAGCCCGTTGGGGATTACTCACCATTGGCAGTGCCACTACCCGCATAGACAAAACCCTCTACAACGTTGGCTCGAATACCTGCTACAAAGTAGATATCAACGGGCAAACAAACGGACTGGCCAAACTCTTCTACGTGAAAGATTCCTGGACAGCCTATATCGACACGGCCACCATCACCACCCATCAGTCGTACCGAAGCATACGTGAAGGCAGATACGAGTTGGACGAGCAAATTCGCTTTGACCAACCCAATAACAAAGCCGAGGTAAAGGTATACGACAAGAAAACAAAAACCTATGTGCTGAAAAAGGTGTACGATACGCACGACAATATACGCGATGTGATAGCGGGTGTGATGACTTTCCGGCTCGTAGATTTATCCCGCTACAGAAAAGGCGATAAATTCACCGTCAACGGATTTTACGAAGACGAAGGCTACAAAATAGAAGTTACCTACCTGGGCGAAGAAATTATCAAAACCGCCCTCGGCAACATGCGCTGCTACAAAGTAAAACCCACCATCCCCAAAAATAATGTGTTCGACGGCAAGGATGCCATTAGCATTTGGCTCTCGGCTGACAGTGCACAGGTCATCATGCGCGTCAAAGCCAGGCTCTTTATCGGCAGCATGAGCATAGAACTACAGGATTGAACCAACTTTCCTGCCTCTGCATCAATCTACTCCCACAGTATATTATCCGGTCATTCTGCCTGCTTACATAAGCAGAAATGTACAATCAATGCAACAGAAAAATATCGCGTGCAAAATATTTTTATCTGAATTTTTTCATAAATAAAAATAATATATTAACTTCACGCCGTTATTTTTTAGCAGAGTAGAATAAGTTCTACAGTCTGCCTGTTTGTTTACACCGATTGTTTTACTCGCATGAATCGTTATGCCACAAAGTATTAGTACATACCTTAAACTTTACATACCACGTTTGTTTACGCATAAATACGGAAAAGTTTATTTTGCGGGAATATGCGCATATACATTCCTGTCGCTTAACTTCCATCAGCCTGTTGGAGCATATATTTCGGACAGTACCCGGGTACATTGGATGCTGAGCTGCTTCGGAGCTGTATTTATCCTGATTTTCATCCTGTTCTACGCATTGCTACCGCGTATCTTCCGTCAATATTTCAATAACTCAGCATGGAACCTCACGAAGGAACTAAGCGTATTGCTCCTGTTTTATGCCGCGTGCTGCATTGCCAACTGGGGATGCTTCTCATACAGCTATCAGTCTGCCTCCGGCACACCTGCCAACCTCATCAATATCCTGATATTTAGTTTCAGTTTTAATTTACTGCCCGTTGTTGTAATTATACTTTTGCAGGCCATTGTGTATCTGCTGGAGAAACATGAATTTACCCTGCATCATCCGGGCGCAGAAGCTATGTCGGTATTCCGGTGTGACGGAGGAAAAGAAATTCCGCTCTACAACATTTTATTTTTCTATCAGTCCGGTAATTATCAGTTTATATACTACGTATCCGAAGCCGGAATAATGGAAGAAAAAGAAAGGCGTAGCATGAAAATTCTGCTCGAAATGATGTCAGTCTACCCGGAGTTTAAATCATGTCACGTGTCTTACCTGGTAAATACGCATAAAATAGAATACTGTGTAACCGAAAGCGGCGAAAAGAGGCTGAAACTCATCGGGTACGACAAAAAACTCAACGTATCCTATAAACACAGGCACGACTTTGACCAATATCTGCTTAATAACCGGAAGTGAATTAAACGGATAGATAATATTTTACAGCAGAGCTTATAAATTTCAGCGTACTTGTACGGAACTGACCTTGTCCTGCGAGGCGAACATTCATTCAGAATAATACTACAGCCCCGACAAGCATACAAAAACTCACGAAAAGCCATAAATTTAACCCTCAAACTTCACACATTTCCGCTAAACATCACACGCTGCTTTTAATTTTCCCAAAAAAGCATTCAATCTTCACACACCCATTAAGGTTTCCAAAACTGCATTTATATTTGAAGCGTCTTTCGGAGGAGAGAACGAAAAGAAAATGGAAAATGATAAATGGAAAGTTGAAGATGATGAATGGAAAATGAAAATTATCAATTCTCAACATTCAATTATCAAATCTGCCGAACAAAAGAACACGTCTGCCGAACAAAAGAACGCGTCTGACGAACGAAAGAACGACATGTGATGTAGAGTAGAACGCATCTGCCAAACGAAAGAACGCGTCTGCCAAGCAAAAGAACGCATCTGCCGAACGAAAGAACGACATGTGATGTAGAGTAGAACGCATCTGCCAAGCGAAAGAACACGTCTGACGAACAAAAGAACGCATCTGCCGAACGAAAGAAAGGGATGGTTTGCAGCGAAACAGGAGACCCCAAACCCCTGAAGGGGACTTAAAGAGTGGTATGCTAGACAATTCTCGATCAATAGAAGATATAGGAAACGAAACTAATTACACATCCCCTTTAGGGGCTTGGGGTAGTAAGATCACAAACTAATATCCCGTAACTCAATACAAACAAATAAAAACATAATACCGCCCCAGACCCCTAAAGGGACTTAAGAGTGGTATACTAGACAATACTCAATCAATAGAAGGTATAGGAGACGAAACTAATTACACATCCCCTTTAGGGGCTTGGGGTAGTAAGATCACAAACTAAATATCTTGTAAATCAATACAAACAAATAAAAAACAAAGAACTATGACTTCAAAACAAAGCAGCATTTATTCAATGCTAAGACGTATCGTTGCATTTTTGAGAAAAGAATCGAATGCATTATCTGTATTTATTGTGCTGAATACATTACAGCCCGAATTGGAACGCAATCTCGACGAAATTGATCTGCTTAAAGAGCAGCAGGCCACAGACATTAAGGGATTGAGCCAACAAAAAGATGCCTTGCGCAAAACAGCTACACAAAAGGCTATCGAGGTTTGTAAAGCATTGCAGTTGTATGCCCAAATGTCCGACAATATTGTGTTGGCCAACGAGGTAGCCTATACAGCAACCGACTTCCGTAAAGCGTCCGACAATGAAGTGGACACCTACCTGTCGGTTATTTATTCGGCAGGAATGCGCTATCAGAGCGAATTACAAGAGTATGGCGTAACACCCAATAAATTGCCCGAACTTAAAACAGCCATCGATGCCTTCAAAGCAGCTATCGGTACACCAAAGGGCGGAACCATAAGCCGTAAACAAATTACCGACCGCATGGGTGCCCTCTTTACCGCCGAAATGCTGATCATTGAGAAAATAGACCTGCTGATCGACACCCTGAAATTCACCAACACCCCGCTGTATACCGAGTATCAGGACAATCGCAAAATCGTCTACTTCAGTTCTTCGCTTATGGTAAATAGTACCATCACCGATGCCGAAACAGGACTGGGGCTACCGGGCGTAGTGATAACGTTTATACTGGATGGCGTAACCGTACTCGAAAAAACTACCGGCGACAATGGCGGAACAAATATCAAATCCATCGAACCCGGAGTGTACACCGTACAACTGTCCAAACCGGCATACATCAGTCAGACGTTTACCATCAGTATTCCGGGCGACGATCTGATAACCATTACAGCCACCATGACCAAAGAAAGCGGAACCAAAGTAAAATAAACAATAACCGCCGACATCGTAACCTGCACCAAAAAGAGAGTTGAAATGTATTCGACTCTCTTTTTTATTGTTTCGTCGTTTCGACTACGCTCAACGACCAATGGTTCTTGAGCGTAGTCGAAAGAAAAGAAATACCCCGATGAAGTAAGAAAATTATTCAGAAAAAGAAAAATAATTTATTTAAATTGCATGCGGTTAAAAAATGATTCGTAAATTTGAGGCGGAAAAAAAGCATTTTATGTTAGAAGATAAAAAACAATTTTTAGAAAGCCAGCTTTAGGGGATTGTCAATTTATTAAAGAGGGGAAGAATTATACCAAATAATTACGAGGACTATATATACTGGGGTTCATTTTTTATAAATATCTTTCCGAAAGATAATTTCAACATCAGCTTTTCAGTATACAACGATTCTTTCAAAAAATAAGCAAAACAATATGCAAATAAATACATTAACGCTACAATTGATTTTTGGAAAGGAATGTTTAAATCTAAAGACAATATAAATATGGAAAAATTACTTCAATTTATCTCAAGAGAGACAAAGGGAGAATGCTATAGATCATTTAAATTCTGCCATGATATTCTTGCAATGCCATCAATTGCCTACGAAGATAAACCAAATGAAAAGATTAATCTTAAAGAATATGGAGAAACAGAAAACTCACCATACACGCGTGATCTAACTAAAAAAATAAAACAATTTGAAGGGACTGCACCACTATTTAGATATTTTCTTGATGGAACAAGAAGAACGTATAAGATTGATGATATTGAATATCAAAAAAAGGTTTTCCCAATTATTGCGGGACAAATTGGAGTAGGATGTTGTGAGCGAGTAGATAGTTCAACGTTCAGAAAAGTTGAACTAGAACATAATCTAGTTCTATCTTTGCCTAGTTATGCTTATGCTGATGGCCACAAACCAGAATTATTTTTTAATTCACTCACTGATAAAATCAATCAAATTGGAAGCTTAAAAAGATATAATTTGATTTTTTCGAAAATTCTCCCTTATGATTCGAACAAACTACCTGTAGGAGAGACATATGAAAATAAAGGAATTGCAAAAATTCAAAGTGAAATGATTGATAGTGAAAAAAAAATCGTCGCAAAGCTTACCTCAAGAAATCTACTAAATCAAGATAATTATTTGATTAAAGATGGCTCATTACAATATAAGGCAATGAAAACAGGAGATTTTAGAGAGATTTCTAAGATCAGGAATAATTATCGATGTGTAATTGGAGTTTCAAAGCAATTTAACCCAGAATTGCTTAAAGATAAAAATGATAAGAGTAATGCAAGTGTTATTGCACACTTACCTTTATTCCACAGAACCCCGGCATTTATGTATGCACCAGGAGAACAATTTGGGGATGCAAGATTTGCAGTCTGGTATGTTAGAATACGAGATAGCAAATTTACAGATACTCCCTTTTCCGGAGTACTAAAAATAGAAAAAATGTTAATGACGGGAAATGAAAGCGAAAACGGATTGGAAACTGATGAAGTTGATTTGATCAGCTTAAATGTCATTAGAGAGCGTAACCCCGTTTGTTATGGCAGTGACAATCGTTGGGCAAACCATTTATATCCTGTATATTTAACTGAGAAATTTATAAAAAGCCAATATATTAGTGATTTACACTTTTTAAACTTATTCTAATATGAAAATCATAGGTAAAGTAGTAGCAACAGAAAAGAATCCAACCACAATTGATGATTTTTATTTTTGGACTGACAAAAAGAGGCAATTAAAACCTTTTGATGTTATCGTTGTAAAGCATATTGAAAAATCAGAAACTTATGGAGTAATTGAAGAAATTTCTCACATTACAGACGCGCCAAGTTATCTAGCTGGTTTTATTTCTAGTGATTTCGGCGATGTGGAGCATCAGCCATTAACTGAACGCATTGGAATGAACTATGTTAAATGTAGGGTTGTTGGTAATACAAAAAATATATATACACCAGTATTAGACAGTTCAGATGTATTATTAGCAGATGAAGATCAAATTAAAGAAGCTTTAGGTTTAGCTGAAGTCAAAAACCCACTACCTGCTGGTTATATTGAAATGTATGAGGGTGAAAATAAAAAAACAATTCCTGTACATTTTAATTCTCATTTTTTAATTGGTCCTGAGGGAGCTCATTTAAATATATCAGGGATTTCTGGACTTGCATCAAAAACGTCTTATGCGATGTTTCTAATGAAAGCAATTCAAGACAAATACTTAAAAGATAAAAGTGAAGAATCTGTAGCTTTCGTAATGCTAAATGTCAAGGGTAGAGATCTGCTTTCTGTTGACGAATTTAACTCAGATAAGGAGTTAGTCGAAAATGAAATATTTCCGGTATACGATTTATTGGATTTAGAGAAAAAACCTTTTGAAAATGTTAAGTACTTTTATCCATATTCTAAAGAAATAGCGCCAACTACTTATGCACAAGTTTCGGATGTCAAAAGCCAAATAAATAGAGGGAGTGCGTTCCAATATAAATATGTTTTTGAAGATGATAGAGAAAGCATAGATTTGTTGTTTTCAAATGTTGATGACCCAAATGAAACAATGGAGTCGATTGTAAACTATATATCAACTGGTCAAGGTAAATTTAGCAACATTACTTCATGGGAAGAGCTAAAGAAAACACTATACGAACAGACTCAAACAGGGAATAAAGATAATAGTGGAAAAGAAATAACTGTATTAAGTTGGAGAAAATTCTATCGTTTATTTAATAAATCTTATGAGAAAAATAAATCTCTTTTTGCTAATCGTTGCTGTGACCAGCATGAAGTACGTTTAAAAGATCAAATTCAAAATATTGAGAAAAACGATGTCTTCGTAATTGATATTGCAAAATTAGATGAAGAAACACAAGGTTTTGTTTTTGGAGATGTTATGAGGGCAATTTATGATCTCAAACTAGGAACAACTGAGAGAGAAGAAAAAGAAATTCCCTCTAAGATTGTCATATTTATTGATGAGTTAAATAAATATGCATCCAACGAGATCCCGAAAAGCTCACCTATATTGAAGCAGTTACTTGATATTACTGAAAGGGGGCGTTCTTTAGGAATAATCTTATTTGGTGCAGAGCAATTTATAAGTGATATACACAAACGTGTGAAAGGAAATTGCTCTACTTTAGCCTATGGAAGAACTAATGTTATAGAAATATCTAAAAGTGACTTTCAATTTGTACCTCATGTCTATAAATCTATGCTTACAAGATTAAAACAAGGTGAATACATATTGCAGAATCCAATATTTCGTTCGCTAATTAATATCAAATTCCCCAAACCAATATATAAACAACATAAAAATGGATAATACAACGCCAATTATAGGAAAAGATGTAATTGAATCCTTAACGATTGGAATGTACGAAGATAGTAGATTTATCTATCGCGAATATATTCAGAATTCAGCAGATCAAATAGATAAAGCTGTTGCGCAGGGTTTGATTAAAAAAGAACAGGAAGAAATTCACATTTCAATTAATCAGGATGAGAAAAATGTGGAAATTTATGACAATGCCACAGGAATATCTCAAAATGAAGCATTGCCAATACTTCTTAATATTGCTCAATCTACTAAACAAAGAGGAATTGACAAAGGGTTTAGAGGAATTGGTCGATTAGGAGGGCTAGCATATTGTGAAAAACTAATTTTCGAAACTTCTTATAAAGGAGAAGATACCAAAACAACATTAATATGGGATGCTACTTTGCTCAAAGAAATAATAAATGACCGTAATGAAAAAGAGGATGCTGTTTCAGTTATTCAAAAAGTTACAACATCGGTAGTTTCTAAAGAAGACTCCAATAAACATTATTTTAAAGTAATTCTTGAAGGAGTTACAAATGAAGATTTATTAGATAAGAAGAGTGTTGACAAATATTTATCAATGGTTGCACCTCTACCATTTCCAAGCAGGTTTATTTATAAATCCCTTATTTATGATGAATTAAAAAAAGAAGGATTATTGTTAGATGAATATAGAATTTATTTGAATACGGAACAACTGTATAAAGGTTATTCAACAACTATTTATAAAGGGGAGGATAATGACAAAAGAAAAGAAGATGAAATTTTATATATAGAATTCTTTAAGGAATATGCTAAAGATGGACAACTGCTATTTTGGGGTTGGCATAGTATTTCAGGAAAAAATCAATCGCTAAATCAAATTAATTATTCAAGAGGATTTCGCTTAAGAAAATCAAATATACAAGTTGGGGATGAATTCACATTAATTAAACTACAAAGGGATAAAAGGTTTCAATTTTATTTTTTTGGAGAAATTCATGGAATTCATTGTGATTTAATTCCTAACTCAAGAAGAGACTACTTTTCCGAAAATAAAATATCTTTAGAATTTGACCAAAAACTAAAACAGTTTTTTCATAAAAACATAAATGATCTATGTCGCACAGCTTCCGATTTAAATAGTTCCTTGAAAAAAATTGAAGAGCTAAGAACATTTGATGAAGAATATAAGATAAAGAAGGAAATTGGTTTTACAAACAAAACAGAACATCAGGAGTATAAAGAGAAATTTGAAAAAAAATTAGATGAGGCTCAAAAAGCACAAAATAAAATAAATAAAATAAAGACAGGTTTTAGTAACATTGAAAATCATCCAGTAAATAAAATTTTACAAAGTGTCGTCAGTTCAGATTCAATAAATATATATAAACTTAAGCCTGAAATAAATGATCCGTGTGGTAAAACGAAATTTCGTACAGATAATCTAAGTGGTTTAAACAAAGAACAACGTAAACTAATTGCAAGAATATTTGGAGTAATAAGTGATGTATTAGATAAAGAGACGGCAGAAAATGTAATACAAAAAATAGAAGAAGAACTTAAATAGTTTATTATGGAAGATATAAATGAAATATCGATTGAAAATGAACCGATTGAAAAAGATGGTGAAGGATCTAATTTCTATAAGTTCCAATTAGATGAATATAAAAACTTATCAAATTGTCACTTTGAATCCGTTAAACAAGTATCACTCTTCTTCAGGTATTATTTATTAATTTTAGCTGCTCCTGTATTTT
The DNA here is from genome assembly GCF_000183135.1 of Paludibacter propionicigenes WB4. Taxonomy (NCBI): domain Bacteria; kingdom Pseudomonadati; phylum Bacteroidota; class Bacteroidia; order Bacteroidales; family Paludibacteraceae; genus Paludibacter; species Paludibacter propionicigenes. The sequence goes on from NC_014734.1 coordinate 695,085, forward strand.
TACTAACGCTATTATCTGATAATGGAAAAGGATTAACTGATCTATTTACTGGATTAAAACCGAAAATCTATTATGATGTTGCTTTCTTTTACTTTTCAGCAATTTCCATAATTGGATTTTTTATATTATTATATATTGTAAACTTAAGACATGATGCTTTATTATATGCTAGAGCTGTGAACAAAGTTAGAAGATATTTCTATGAAAAATCTAATCTTAGTTTTAAGGAATATATGAATTATCAGGAACTACCTACAACATCATCAAAACCTAAATACTATGAAAAGACTTTTTTCTTTCCTCTACTGATAGTTTTTGCATTAATTAATTGCGGTTTTTTACATACAGCTTTTGCTTTGCATATGTGTGTATCTCCATATGTTTTTGGTTTTTCATATATAGGAGATATACCTATAACGAATCAACTAACAATGTTGATTATATCTTTATTTTTATTATTGCATTTTGGCTTTTATGTATTACTTTCATATAGAAGACAGAATATCTATCTAAAAAACTTTTCAATAGGTATTGATATTGATGGAGTTTTAAATAATCAGACAGAACATTTTATTAGTTGGATTAAAACTCTAACGGGAAAAGACATTGAAGCTAATGCAATTAAAGAAATTCCAGTTAGTTTAAACCTAGGAATTGGTATAAGTGATTTAGAAGAAAGGCTTGTTTTCAATACAAAAGAGTATTGGGAATCTTTAATTATTAAAGATAATGCAGCAAAAAGGATTAATGATCTTCAGAAGAGATTCGGATATAAAATTAAGTTTTTTTCATATCGTGATTGGCCACAATATGGGAGCGATGAAACGTATATAAAAAAAATAATAATTGAAAAAGGATTTACTCCTTTAAATAAAAAAGAAATATCGCATATTACTTCAAAATGGATAAATAACGCATTTAACACTTCAAAGCCTCTTGTAAAAGAAAATATAATAGTATACTATTCAAAATCTGTATATTATTGTCTTCAGAAGATCTTTTTTAGTAGTAAGAAAAAGGTACTAATAGAAAAAGGAAATCCCTATATTTCTGACAGAAGATTTATGAGACACAATAGATATGCAATTATAAATAAAAATAGATTTCAATATGCAAATAATAAAGGTTTTAAGTTTTTTGTTGAAGACACACCTGAGAATGCAATAAAGTTATCTGGATTATGCGATTATATTTTTATGTTTGACCAACCATATAACCAAAAAGAGTATTATGATTTTCCTAAGAATGTAATCAGAGTAAAAACTTGGGATGATATTTATAAACAATTAAAAACATTGTGCTAAACACTATAATGACAAATAGAAATATCTTACTATTAGAACCAAATTATAAAAATAAATATCCTCCTATAGGATTAATGAAAATCGCCACTTATCATAGGATGTTAGGTGATAACATAACTTTTTTCAAAGGAAATTTAAAAGACTTAGTCATCAAAAATATTACTGATTTATGTATTGATAAATTAAAAAAAATAGATAATTCAATCAATTGGTTCGAAAACCGAAATACAATTTCGGTTTTCATCAGAACTAAAAACCATAAACATTTAGAACAACTAAATATTGACAACTCAGATTATAAGATACTTATATATAGCTGCATAGAAAACTATAAAAATTACTATTCAAAAAAGTTATACGAGAAAGAACCATATTATGATAGAATATATGTTACTACTTTATTTACTTTTTATTGGAAAATTACAATTGAAACAATAAATTTTTCTAAGAAATTAGTAAAAGACCTCAACGAGTTAAAAGTCGGCGGCATTTCGGCAACAATTCTTTCTGATGATATAATAAAAGAAACTGGCATAACACCCAACAAAGGATTATTAGATAAACCAGGTATTCTTGATAAAGATAACGAAATTATTATTGATACTTTACCTTTGGATTATTCCATTTTAGATGAAATTGATTATAAATATCCTGAAAATGAAGCTTATTATGGTTATATGACACGTGGTTGTATTCGTAAATGTTCATTTTGTGCAGTACCAACTCTTGAACCTAGATACGATGAATTTATACCAATATCTCAATATATAGAAGAAACAAAATTAAACTTTGGAGAGAAACGGAACCTTTTATTACTTGATAATAATGTGTTGGCATCACCAAGTTTTCCCAATATAATTGAAGAGATCAAGCAACTTGGATTTATAAAAGGTGGCAAGTATACTGAACCAAATCAGCTCGAAATCTCAATTCGAAATCTCAAACTAGGGCTAAATGATAAAGCCTACATAAGAAGATCTTACACATTGCTTAGAAATTTACTAAATAAAATCAAAGGAAATGAACAACAAAATTTTTATAATTTATTAGAGGATAATGATTTATTAAAACCTGAAACTGTAACAAAAGATAAATTATTAAATATCTATCCTCTGATTTCAGAACTATATACAAATCACTATAAACATTCTTACCGTTTGCGTTATGTTGATTTCAATCAGGGGGTAGATGCTAGACTAATTAATGAATCCAATATAAAATTGTTGAGTGAAATTCCTATTCATCCTTTGAGAATTGCCTTTGATAGTATAAAATATAAAGAACAGTATTGTAACGCCATAAGATTAGCTGCAAAGTATGATATTAAGTACTTATCTAATTACATATTATATAATGATACAGATACACCTCTGGAATTATATTACAGATTAAAAATTAATATTGACTTAAGTGAAAGCTTAAATATAAGTATTTATTCATTTCCAATGAAATTTCATCCTATTGTTGGCGAAGATAGATTTAATAGAAATTATTTGGGGAAATATTGGAATCGAAAATTCATTAGATCGGTGCAAGCAATTTTAAATGTAACAAAAGGAAAAGTTGGAAAAGGTAGAAGTTTTTTTAATCGAGCATTTGGACAAAACGAAGAAGAATTCATAAAACTACTATATATGCCAGAATCTTACATCCTTTATAGATCATATTATGAAAAAAATGGAAAAACTGATACTTGGTGGAATGATTTTAATTCTTTGAATGAACTCGAATTAATTGAAGCTAAAAACATCATTGAAAAAAATGATTTTAAGCATTGTGATACAATTACGAATAATTCAAAGATCATAAGACTTTTAAAACATTACCTCATTTGATAAAATCATAAAACAAAGAAATACAAAGGAAATTACGACTATTTGCATCTTGAAATCCGTAAATCGTTCTACGATTATGGATGTGCCAGTTGGTTGACGATGAATAAAACCGAACTGAACGAATTGTTTTATGACCCCATGACGTTTATGAAACACAATTTGGGAAGCAATGCAACTGATAAATCAAAAAATACTGGTAACTGATTACTTATAATTGGTAAAAACCCTTCCCCCTGCGGGTACTTCCCTTAAAAAGGGAAGATCATCCGGGTGCGTGGGTTTGTAGATGTTGAAATAGGTCTTGTGCAGGTTTGTGAATATAGCTTCTGATGATTAATTATAAAAAACCCGCGCCGGGTAATTGTCCCCTAGCCAAAGGGGACGAGCGCAGCGGAGGGGTTGGAATTATATTTCAAAAAACAAATAGCCCGTTCCAAAACAAACAGAAAGAGTTGCAGATTAAATGCATTTAAGGCTATAACGATTTGTAAGTTGACCAAACATTATTACTAACAATTGATTCCAACAACTGAAGTGTTTTTACATATTTGTCTCCAGAATACTTAGAAGCCAAACCACCAAAAACACGTTTAGGAAGAAAATTAATTAGAAAGTTTAACTATTTAGAGCAAGATAAAAAATTAAAGTCGATACGCAACAATAATGTTTATAAAATACAGACATTTAATGACTTCAAAGAACTTTAGAGTATTTAAGTGGACACTCATGAAAGAATGTTCCTAAACACTTTTTACGAGTGCAAACCTTTGCACTATTTTTTTATCTTTGCGAAAAAATATTGTCTTCCATCAAAATAAAAACATAATCAAGAATGAAAAAAATAGTTGGTTTAGTTATCACGCTAGCAAGTTTTACAGCCTCCGCACAGCAATCGAAATTTTCGAACGTTTATTCTTTCATAGAAAATACAGCGGTATTTGAAATCAACCAGACTGAAGGTCACACGGTTTGTATTCCTTCGAAATCGGTTGGTGAAGCATTAAATCTTCAGAAATCGAAGTCAGAAAATGTGCTTTCGTTGAATGGAAAGTGGAAATTCCATTTTGCCAATACTCCCGAAGGTACACCCAACAACTTTTTCGCATCCAATTTTAATGATCAGAAATGGTCTGAAATTACAGTTCCGTCCAACTGGGAAATGCAGGGTTTTGGCGATCCTTTTTTCCGAAATGTTGCACAACCGTTTCGCTCCAATCCGCCTTTTGTTCCCCGCGAATACAACCCAACCGGATCCTATCGCAAATCGTTTACGTTACCGGCGAACTGGAAAGGCAAACACATTTTCTTGCGCATGGAGAAAACCGCTTCGGCATCGTTTGTCTGGGTTAACGGACAGGAAGTGGGCTACAACGAAGGTGCACAAGAGCCTGCCGAATATGATGTGACTAGTTTCCTGAAACCGGGAAAAAATACCATTGCCGTCAACGTAATTAAATATTCAGATGGTGTGTACCTCGAAAGTCAGGACTATTGGCGCCTGGCTGGTATTTTCGACGATGTTTGGTTGTTTGCAAAATCGGATGTACATATCTTTGACTGGCATGCCACTACCGACTTAGACGAAAACTATAAGAACGCAAAACTGAATTTGCAGATTACGGTAAATAATCAATCGAAAACCGATAAACAGAACTACAAGGTTCGCACTTCGCTGTTTAATGCACAAAATGTATTGGTTCAGAACTTTACTTCTGATGCAGTTCAAATAACTGCTGATAATAAGCAAATTATTAATATTTCATCAGAAGTATTAAATCCTAAAAAGTGGACCGCTGAAACGCCTAATCTCTACAAGTTAACGCTGGAATTAATCAATGGCGAAGGGAAAACCGAAGAGGTAATTGCCGGTCGCATTGGGTTTAAAGAGACTGAAATTCGCCATCAGGTTTTCTATCTGAACGGAAAAGCCATTAAACTGAACGGTATTAACTCGCACATGCAACATCCCGATTTGGGGCACACCATGGACGAAGCCACCATTCGGAAAGACTTTGAAATACTAAAACAATTCAATATCAATTGTGTGCGAACTTCACATTATCCACCGGTTTCAAGGTATCTGGAGTTGGCCGACGAATATGGATTGTATATAATTGACGAAGCAGGAGATGAAGCTCATGCAACTGAATATCTAAGTGATAGAACTGAATGGGTGCCCATGTACCGCGAGCGGGTTCGCAAAATGGTGTTGCGCGACCGTAATCATGCCAGTATTCTGTTTTGGAGCGCCGGAAATGAAAGTGGCGAAGGGAAAAATATTTGTGACGTGATTGATGAAGGAAAGAAATACGACAGTACACGTAGCTGGATGTATGGAGGAAATGCTTTTTCTCACCCTTGCGAAGAGATTATCGGGCCACGTTACCCTTCACCTTTTGAACTCAAAAACCAAGTGGGGATGATTCCTGAAAGTGTTGATCCGCGACCCTCGTTTATGGACGAATACCTTTCGGTGGCCGGAAATGCCGGTGGTGGACTGGACGAATATTGGGATGTGATTTACCAGTATCCACGCATTATGGGCGGAGCAATCTGGGATTTCGTGAGTCCGGGCTTGCACGAGCCCGTTCGCAAATTGACAGATTCCTCACCAAACAATGTACCAACTAACATCATGGGACGCGCCAAACTAGTTGCCGGACACGATGGCAAAGGTATTGATCTGAATGGTCACGATCAGTGGGTGGAAGTGTATCAGGATAAAAATATTGAAATCTCGGGTAATGAACTAACGGTTTCGTTTTGGATTTTTCCACGCGATTTAATGAAAACGGGTGGAACACTGCTCACCAAAGGAAACTATCAATTTGGCTTGCAGCAAATTGGTGACAAATCACTCGATTTCTATATCTACACTTCGAGAAAAACAGTTGTCAGTGCTGAATTACCCAAAGATTGGATACAAAACTGGCATCATGTGGCAGGTATTTATGACGGGAAATCTATATCACTATTTATCGACAATAAAAAGGTGGCTGAAAAACCGGTTACCGGGAAAATTACCAATTTTCCTTTCCCACTTAATATTGGTAAGAATGCCGAGACACAAGGTCAGCATTTATCCAGTTATTTATGCGATGCCATTATTGATCAGGTAGGCATTTTCCCAAAAGCGATTGAAATCAATGATTTATTTGCAGCAAAACCTGACTTGAAAAATAGTGCTGCTTTGTGGCTCGATTTTGAACAGGAGCAAAAAGAAGGCGAGTTTTTCAGCTATGGAATTGGAGCACGTACCTACGGCAGCATCTGGCCCGACCGCCGTGTAGAGCCTGAAATGTGGCAAATGAAAAAGTCGGCTCAACCCATTTCTGTAAAGTGGAGCAATGCCGAAAAAATGGAAATTGAAGTTCAGAACCGAAACTTTTTTACCAATACGAATGCTTTTGATGCACGTTGGAATTTGGAAGAAAATGGAATCACGATTGCTTCCGGAAAATTGGAGGTGGATGTCGAAGCGGAAGCAAAAAAAATCTACGTTCTTCCTATCACAAAGCCTCAGCTAAAAGCCGGTGCAACCTATTTGGTAACAGTTAGTTTTCATTCGAAAGAAGCTGCACAATGGGCGCCAAAGGGTTTTGAACTGTATTGGGATCAATTGGAAATGCCATGGATTGTTCCTGCCGATAAAAAATTGGTGCAGCATCAGACCAATTCGTTGAAAGTAACAAATAATGAGCAACAGTTGATTGTATCCGGAGTAAATTTCGATTATTCCTTTAATAAAGCCGATGGACAACTGTACTCCATGAAATACATGGGTACAGAATTGCTGAAACAGGGAGCGCAACTGAATGTTTGGCGTGCCCCTCTGGCAAACGAACAGGACGACTGGACCGCTGGTTCAGGCAGAGCCGAGGGCTACGGAAGGATGGTTGCTAATTCATGGTATGCCATTGGTTTGGATAAGATGAAGTCAAAACTTGAATCATTTCGGGTTGAAAATAAGACAGAAAATGTAATTGTCAGTATTCGTACTATTGACCTTTTTGGAAATGCTGGAAATGCCGGCTTCGAAAATGAGATGATTTATACGATTACGCCCGACGGTGAAATTAGTTTACAGCACACGATTAATCCGAATGGAAGAATGCCCCCGTCGTTGCCACGCATCGGAACAAAATGGGTTTTCAATGACCAAATGCAAAATGTTGAATGGTTTGGACGTGGGCCACAGGAGAATTATCCCGACCGCAAAACCGGCTATCGGATTGGTCGCTATAAAACTACGGTGGATGAAATGTTTATGCCTTATTTGATTCCTCAGGATTGTGGATTGCGTACTGACAACAAGTGGGTAACACTATCAAACAAAGATGGCATTGGCATAGAATTTTCGGCAGATAAATCGTTTAATTTCAATTGCTACAACTACACAACCGAGAATTTATCGAAAGCGAAGTACACCTATCAGTTGGTAAAATCGGATGGTGTAACATTTAATTTCGACTATCAAACTACAGGGGTAGGATGCACGGCAATAGGGGTGCTTAATAAATATCAAACCCTTCCTCAGGCCATACAGTTCACAAGTTCGATAAAACCATTTAAAATCAATAAGTAATTATGGTTCGGAGGAAAATATTGATGTAAGATTGAAACAAAGTTTCCAGCTGACAAAATCAAGAATGGAATATTTGAAAAAATAACTGTCTACAATACCCGGGGCTTCGCGCCGTCGGAACGCCTCCCGATAGCGCCGGATTTGCGACGCAGCAAGGAAGCATCGGTTGAACCGTATTCCCTGTTTGCAGAAATAAACTCTTTCGCATTCATTCACAAACAAGCCCTAACAGTTTTTTAAACCTGTTAGGGCTTTAAAGAACAACCAGAAAGAGTTTGGGATAAAGTGTGTTGTGAGGTGGAGTAGGAAGAAAAAGAAATAAAAGAAACCCATTCCCCGGTAAATCGGGTACTTCCCTTAAAAAGGGAAGATCATCCGGGTGCATGGCTTTGTGGATGTTGAAATAGGGCTTATACAGGTTTGTGAATATAGCTTCTGATAATTAATTATAAGAAAAACCGCACCGGGTAATTGTCCCCTAGCCAAAGGGGACGAGCGCAGCGGAGGGGTTCAGAACCAATCAACTAATCAACCAAATAGCTAATCAACCAAAAAAATCAGTATGAAAAAAACAGTGTTATTATTTCTCGTAGTATTCAGTGCTTCGCTTTACGCACAGGAAGTCGGCATTAAGTTCAGTAAAGACACTTTGTTGTCAAAAGCATTGACACAAGCTAAAAAAGAAGGTAAACTGGTGTTTATCGATTGCTACACCACCTGGTGTGGCCCTTGTAAATTCCTGGCCAAAGAGATTTTTCCACAAAAGGAAGTAGGTGATTTCTACAACAGTCACTTTATCAATCTTACGTTTGATATGGAAAAAGGTGAAGGACTAAAGATTCGGGAAAAATACGGTGTTCAGGCTTTTCCCACACTGTTGTTTTTAAATGCCGAAGGCGAAAAGGTGCATATGGGGCTAGGTTCTATGCCCGCTTTTGCATTTATTGATCTTGGTAAAGCAGCACTGGATGAGACCCGAAACTTACGTGGTATAACTGCTAAAATGAAAGCGGGAGACAAAAGCGTTCAGACATTATTGCTTTATCTCAAAGCCAATCATTATTCCCCGGATGCTAATGCATTGGTAACAGAATACTTTAAAACAGCCAGCGATGAGGAAAAGCTATCTATAGAAGCCTGGGACCTTTTTGTGAATTTCATCAACGATATTGACCACGAGCAGTTCCAGTATTTTCTGAAACATCGCTCAGCTTACGAACAGAAATTCGATAAAAAGAAGGTGGATAGCAAAATAGTTAACGGATTTGCTTACTACCTGCAAAAATACAAAGATAATCCTGCCAAAGCGGAATCAGTAAAATCAATTGATCCGGCGCTATATGCAAAGTTTTTAGTATTACGCGATTTTAATTTAGTCAGTTATGAGTTTCAAACAAACAAAACAGACAAAACAAAATGGAATAATTTTATAGCTAAAGCAAAATTAGTAATCGTCCCGGATGATTCAGAACCAATGAGCATAAATGGTGTATGCTGGACTATTTACGAAAATTACCGCAAGTTTGATGATATAGCCTCACTGAAGCTGGCTAAAGAATGGGAAGAAAAAGCACACAATGCGCTACCGAATAATCATCCGATAAACGATACCTATGCACATATTTTATTCGACCTGGGTTACGTGAAAGAAGCTATCGAACATGAAGAACTGGCCATAAAAGTAGCTACCGAAGAAAAGAGCGACACGGATTTAAAGTTTTACCATGATGAAGTAGAGAGATTTAGAAAAGCAAAATAAGCCTGAATAATTGACATGAGATAGTATATGAATAAAAAGACAACCGGATTTCTGCTTCTGAGCTTTTGTTTGATAACGCAGCTTGCTGCTCAGGTCAACGACACTACGCTGAATAAGCTGACGCGATACTTGAGCGTTATCAATCATTTCTCGCGTAACCTACCGCAAGAAAAAGTCTATGTGCACATGGACAACACTTGCTATTATCAGGGCGATGATATTTGGTTCAGTTGCTATCTTGTAAATTCGGGTCAGCATCAGGCTGGTCAGCTCAGCAAAACCCTGTACGTGGAACTGCTTAATCCGGGAGGGGAAGTGGTGGAAACACAAATACTAAAGGTGGAGAACAGTCGGTGTCACGGCAATTTCTCGCTCAACAAGTTGCCGTTCTATTCGGGTTACTATGAAGTACGGGCTTACACCAAATACATGCTCAACTTTGGAGAAGAAACCATTTTCTCCCGCATTTTTCCTGTGTACGACAAACCAAAGAAACAGGGTGACTATGCGGAGAAAAGTCTGCTGGAATACGGACGGGGTAAATACCCCATGTTCCGCCCCAAACCCGTGAAGGAAAAGAAGGTCACTGTCAAACTCTTTCCCGAAGGAGGTCATCTGGTTCAGGGTCTTTCCTCGCGCGTAGCTTTCGAAGCAACGGATGCTTATGGTAATCCTATTGACATTACAGGAGAGATTATCGGTGAAAACAAAGAAAGCTTAGTCTACTTCAAAACCACGCACGCGGGGCGCGGGGTATTCACATACACTCCGGCTAACAAAGTCCAGTCCGACGATAAAGCACCCAAAATTTCAGTGAACTATCAGAACAGAACGTATCAGTTCGATTTACCAGCAGTTCAGCCGGCAGGCGTGGTGCTGAGTGTGGATAACCTGTCTTCGCCCGACAGCATAGGCATACGGGTACAATCTTATGGGAGCACAGCAGGTAAACTGTATGGACTGGTACTGATGAGTGGTAGCACACTGCAAAAGCATGTGATGATTGATTTATCGGCAGGTAAACCCATAAGCTTCAATATTGATAAGACAAACCTGCCAGCCGGAGTGTCCAGAATTGTACTCTTTAATTCTGCAGGACAGAGTGTAGCCGACCGCTTGCTGTTTGTTACACAGAATGAAAAACTGACTATTACAGAGAAGGCGGATAAAGCATCATACCAACCCCACGAACAGGTCAATATGCAGTTTTCCATTACCGAACAGGATACGATTCCGGTAGAGACCACTTTCTCGGTATCCATACGCGACAAACAAAACGATGTAAAACCCAATCAGGACATTCAGTCCAATCTGCTGCTTATGTCGGAGATAAGAGGCTATGTACACAACCCGGATTATTACTTTGAATCTACGGACAGCATTCACCGTCAGGCACTCGACCAGTTGCTGATGGTACAGGGATGGCATCGCTTCGATTGGGATTGGGTAAGCGGGAAGAAACCCTTTGAGCTGAAGCATAGACCGGAGAAAGCCATAGAAGTCCAAGGACAGGTGGTATCGTTTGTCAAATCTGTACCCAAGCCCAAAGTGAATGTATCGACACTGATTACCCAGAAGAATGACAGCGGCAAGGTGGCGCGTAGTTTTATGGAAAACTTTGTCACCGATAGTCTGGGTCGCTTCCGATTTGCAGCCGATGTGGAGGGGAGATGGGATTTGGTGTTTGCAGTAAAGGAAAAGGGCAAAACCAAAGATTATCGTACGGTGCTTGACAAACTGTTCAGCCCCGAGCCCAAGCGCTATCTTTACAGCGATTTGTTTGCCAATATTCCTCCGCAGGAAGTGGCTCGATCCGCTACAAAAGATTCATTGATTCGTGCTGCAAAAGACTCAACTCCAATCGCTATCCCGAAAATCAATTACGACTCAATAGCTAAGAAAGGCGTACAAGGTAAAATGCTGCATTTGAAAGAAGTGGTGGTACAAGCCAAGAAATACAGCAAAGAGAAAGATATTCTGGATGCCAGAAAGAAATCAGCAGTACATTATGATGTATATGCTGAACAGGACAAAATGCGAGATAAAGGAGATGTTGGTGAACAATACCTGAATGACTTTTTAATCAAAACTAATAAAGACTTTTTTATGTCACCCAGCATGGGTTCTGTAGAAGGCAAATTAATATACAAAAACAGACTAGCTCTTGTAGTAGTGGATTATAAAGCAATCTCTTGGGAAGAAACTTTAAAAATACCTCTCTATTTGAGGATGAGTTATATCAAGTCAGTTTATGTAAGCGAAGACAATGGAGCTAAAGTTGATTATGGTGACCCAATGTGGAAACCAATGGATAAGATAGCTGCATTCAGCTGTGTAGTATTTATTGAAATTTTCCCAGACTGGGTAACACCTACCGAACCCGCCAAGGGCGTACGCAAAACATGGATGGATGGTTACAGTCAGGTTAAGGAGTTTTATAGTCCGAATTACAGCATACTACCACCTGAGGCAGATTATCGTCGTACACTGTATTGGAACCCTTCGGTAAAAACAAATAAAGAAGGTAAAGCCCTGATACAGTTTTATAATAACAGCAGTTGCAAGAGTTTTAGCATCAGTGCCGAAACCATTACGCCGCAAGGAGTGATGGGAGTGTTGAAGAAATAAGTGAATTATGGTATTTTTTATACTGTAATTGTTCGTATTTTCATACTTTTGTGCTTTATACTATTAAATCTCAAAATAAATACAGAAAAAACATGAAAACAAAAACATTAAAGAGGCATATTCTGAAAATATGTTTCTTTGCTATGGGTTTACCGTTTCTGGTAAATTCGTCCGCCAATGCTCAAACCACGAAGTTGACATTGGATTTCACTAAAAACGGTCCTGCTGTCAGTCCGAAACTTTACGGATTGATGACCGAAGAAATTAATCACGCTTACGACGGTGGGCTGTATGCAGAACTTATACGTAACCGCATTTTCAAAGACAATAAAACCAAACCCGAAGGATGGAGTCTGGTACAACAAGACACTACCACAAAAGCATCTATCAAGTTGATTGCTGCCGACCCGGACAATATTCCATTTGACGAAAGAAGACATGCCATTAATGGTGCACTTACCACCTGCCTGAGACTTACAGTTCCCAAAGGTGGCAGCAAGGTAGGTTTGGCTAACGAAGGTTACTGGGGTATTCCCGTAAAACCATCCACAACCTATAAAGCTTCATTCTATCTGAAAGGTACGGGAAGTACTCCTCCACGCCGCTTTGGACCGCAGGGAGCTGCTCCTGCACAAACTCCCGCTGCTCCGGTAATTGCCGATAATACGGCTGGACCGATAACAGTAAGCATTGAAAGTAACGATGGAAAAACAGTGTATGCTTCGGGCACCATTGATCTTGCTAAAAGTACATTATGGAAAAAATATGAATTGACACTGACAACAGCAGCCGATGTAAAACCTACGGCTGATGCGCGCTTTGTTATTTCTACAGATCGTACCGGGCTTTATTACTTCAATCTGGTATCGTTATTTCCTCCTACCTACAACAACCGTCCGAACGGAAACCGCATTGACCTGACCAAGATGTTGATTGATATGAAACCTAAGTTCCTGCGTTTTCCCGGAGGTAATTACCTCGAAGGTCCTAACTTTGCGGATGCTTTCCCCTGGAAAACAACGCTGGGTCCTATCGACAATCGTCCCGGACACAAAGGTTCGTGGGGTTATCGTCCTACCGACGGTATGGGATTGTATGAATTCCTGATGTGGTGCGAAGAAATTGGTGCTGAACCGTTATTGGGTGTATATGCAGGTTACTCGCTGGACGGCGACCACATTGATGCCGGTCCGCTACTGAAACCTTATGTGGATGATGCATTAGACGAAATAGAATATGTGATAGGGGATGTAAATACCTATTGGGGAGCTAAACGCGCTGCCGATGGACACCCTGCACCGTTTAAACTGAGCTATGTAGAAATCGGTAACGAAGACTGGTTCGACCGCTCGAACAGCTACGATGGACGTTTTAAGCAATTCCGCGAAGCTATTGAGAAAAAATATCCTCACCTGATCTGTGTTTCAACGATTGCCGATGCACAGTATCCAACACAAAAAGTTACCGGTAAATCACCGGCTGTACTGGACGAACATTACTACCGCAGTTCATGGGATATGTGGGAAAACGCACATCAATACGATAAGTATGATCGTAACGGCCCTAAAATCTTCGTAGGCGAATGGGCTACACGCGAAGGTGCACCTACTACCAATCTCAATGCTGCGTTGGGAGATGCTGCATGGATGACCGGAATGGAACGCAATTCAGACCTTATCATTATGTCGTGTTATGCTCCGTTGTTTGTAAACGTAAACACAGCTACAAGCACTGCTCCTAAAGCATGGCAGTGGGATTCGGACTTAATCGGATACAATGCCCTCACAGCGTTTGGATCACCATCGTACTACGTTCAAAAAGTATTCAGCGAAAACCTTGGTAACAAAATTATACCAATGAGTGCCGAAAACATCCCTACACAGTTGAAACCATTATCGAAAAGGGATAGTATCAACAAAGTAAAACAAATTTCAGTTCCTACTATTTTCTATGCTGCCACTCAAGACGATAAAACCGGTGCAGTCTATCTTAAAGTAGTAAATACACTGGGCAAAGTTCAGCCGGTGGAAATCAACCTGAAAGGTATAGGCAAAGTATCGAAAAACGCCACACTGGTAGTGATAAGCGGTAAAAAAGCAGAAGATACGAACACCATTACCGATCCGGTGAAAATTGTACCTGTTACAACTAAAATAAAAGGTATAGCCTCAGTGTTTAAACAAAAACTGGCACCCTATTCCGTAAATGTATATCAATTGCAAACAGGTAAATAATAAAACGTATACCAAAAGCTAAGGGAATATAGATCCGACAATAAATCTTCAATTGAAGCTGATAAATAAAAATCAACTTCGATTGAAGATTTTTTTTAATATTCAAATTTTGGAACGAATATTGAAGTAAATAAACACAAAGTTATACAATAATTTATTTACCTTTACACATTAAAAAATTATGAGAACTTTTTTATGATATAACTATAAACATAGAGTACAATGCGATTTAAGTACTTAGATAAATATAATGTCATACAAGTAAATCTAGCAATGAAAAAAGATTAGAACGCGGATAAACGCTGATATAGCGGATTTTTATACGGATTTTAATCTCGACAAGTCGAGATGATTTTCAATAGTTTAAACTCTTATCTGTCATGCTTGCATGACTAAAATCAGATTTAAATCCGTTTAATTATCATCCGTTTTTACCTGCCTGCCGCAGGCAAGTCCGCTCAATCCGTAAAATCAGCGTTCCATTCTTTTCCGACAATACGACATTATATTCTTCCACTTACTTACAAGCTAAATTGAATAAATAATATCATATGAAAAAACTACTATTCTTGTTCTTATCCGCAGTGTTGTTAAGCTCCTGCGATGGAAACTTTTCGTATCAGGAAGATCTCACGACAAAACAAATTGTAAACCTGAAAATTAATCAGGACAAATGGACATTGTATTCCGATGGCATTAGTAAATACTATTCCTCCCACGTCAGAATGGATGAACTAACGTCCACCATCTACAACCACGGAGGCGTTATTGCCTATATCGATTACGATGATTATCAGCAGGTCTTGCCTTTTGTCCGTCACCGTGCGGATGCAAAAGGAAATCTGTGGACTACTACCATAGATTACGAAGTGGAAAAAGGAGGAATGACCTTCTATGTAACCAATTCGGATTTTGTGGCCGAAGCACCTGAAACCATGTACATAAAAGTGATACTTTTTTGGTAAAGGTTTGATATCGGAGCTATAATCTAAACATCAGCCTGTAACGACCGAAAGGTAATTATCAGCTTATTCAATTTAATCTTACTATCTAATAAATAACATTTCAATGAGTAAACATTTCGTAATAGCGTTCGTACTGACCGTCTGTAGTGCGTCCTATGCCCAGCAAGCCCAAAAAGTAAATATCAATGTAAAGTCCCGCACCCCATCGGGAACTATCGATACTAAAATATACGGACAACTTTTCGAACACATCTATTTCTCAGCCGACGGCGGTTTGTGGGGCGAAATGATTGCAGAGCGCTCATTCGAACCGGAACAATACCCCGGTATATCGCCTCGTGAAGGTTTCTTCGATGGCTGGTACGCCGATGACAGTGAAATACTACATTCGCCTACTTTATTCGAACAACCCATCCCCCTAACCAGTGTAGAGACTGATCAATACGTCTTAACTGCCGATGTAAAATGGCGTGCCTACAAACTTGCCCGACACATGTGGAGTGGAGGATATGCCGATATGCGTGTTGAATTCAAAAATATCTCGGACGGATTAAAATACCGCTTCCGCCTGCACGACCCGCAATACGAACCCGCAAATCCACGAAATCCACAACCGGTTGCCAAAGAAGCTACATTTGCCATCGAAAAACAATCGGTTACAGAGCGTCAGGGACGGGATGGTAAACCTATGAAAGTGAACACCTGGGAAGTGGTAGCAAGTACACCGGTAAAACCGGGTCAGATAGACAAAGCCGAAGCATGGCACAATTTGTTTATCGCAGTATCAGGTAAACAGGTTTCGGTAAAATGGGACGAGCAAACCGTACTTACTTACAATGGATTAGAAGGTAATGCCAAAAAGAATGATATTGTTTTGGGGGTAAATTACACCGAAGCGCAATACAAAAACATTCAGGTTTCATCGCTGGACAGATTTTTAGTTTACATGACCGGATTACCCGAAGTGGTGGTGAATCCTGCTGTTGCACCTCAGTGGAAATCGTTTGGGAAAGCTGAATTTTCTATGGAAAAAGGCAATGCTGTTAATATGGCTTATTCTCAAAGAATCAAAGCTGGTGCAGAAACTGCCGGAGTCACACAAGGTCCGTTTTCCATCAAAAAAGGAGAGAAATACGTGGGTTCCATTTGGGCAAAAGGTGATGGAGCGGCAGAATTGAGCATTGCATTCACAGCTAATGGTCAAAACAAAGCCGTTCAGGTGTTGGGTAAGCCGGGTGCGGAATGGAAAAAATATGAATTTGTATTGGATGCCGGTGAATATACAGGCGATGCCGAACTGGCTATCGGAGCTAAAGGGGGTACACTACAGGTAGATCAGGTAAGCATGATGCCTAAAACAGGCATTGACCTGGGCGGCTTCCGCCCGGACATTTATAAGGCTGTAAAAGAACTCGGACCCACCAATATGCGTTGGCCGGGTGGGGGATATGCCGCTCAATATAGCTGGAAATGGGGAGTTGGACCACAGGAAGCACGTGTTCGCTGGCCGCACTATATGTGGATGAACTACGACCAGAATAGCTTCGGAACGGATGAGTTTATCCAACTGTGCCGTCAGATTAACTCAGAGCCGGTTATGGTGGTGCGCATTGGTTTTGATCGTCCGGCTTCAGAACATGCCGAGATTTTGCAGGAAGCCTGCGACTGGGTGGCGTATTGCAACGAACCTGCCACAGGCAAGTGGGGTAGTAAACGTGCTGCCAACGGACATCCGGAACCCTACAA
Organism: Paludibacter propionicigenes WB4; assembly: GCF_000183135.1. NCBI lineage: Bacteria > Pseudomonadati > Bacteroidota > Bacteroidia > Bacteroidales > Paludibacteraceae > Paludibacter > Paludibacter propionicigenes. The sequence goes on from NC_014734.1 coordinate 712,141, forward strand.
TATAAAATACTGGGAAATTGATAACGAAATGTGGGAATTCGGACTGGACAATTATGAAGCAGCGGTTCGTGAGTTTTCTACTGCCATGCGCAAAGTGGATCCGGGCATCAAAATTATCGTATGTGGTGGATTTGATGACAACGATAAAGCCATGATTAACCGCTCGGGGACCTATTTCGATTATATCAGTCTGCACCACTACGAAAATCCGAACGGATATGCCAACGGTCCGACAAAACTGGCTGAACAATATAAAAAATATGCCGACATCATTGCCAAAAGTCCGAATCCAAAAATCAAGTTGTACATTTCGGAATGGAACCTGAGCAGCATCGACTGGCGTACAGGTCTATTTGCCGGAGGTTTCCTGAATGTGTGCGAATCGCAACCTGTAGTTGAGATGGGTGCGGCAGCTTTGTTTATTCGTCGCACCGACGCGCCTGCCTGGAACAATGCTTTTATCAACTTCGATTACAAAGGATTGTTTGTTGCGCCTAATTACCTTGTTACTAAACTGTGGCACGACAATTTTTCTAAAAACCGCTTAGCTTTTACAGGCGAAACAGGTGATTTAAATATCAGCACCACACTTTCTGAAAACAGTCAGAAAGTAATCGTAAAAATTGTCAATCCTACCGACAAGCCTTATGAGTTGACCGTGACCGGAGACTGGAAAAAACTTACCGGTGCAGGATATGAATACTTAGCTCCCGGCTCATTGACGGCTGCCAATTCGATGGAAGCTCCAAACGCCGTTGCAGTAAAAAAACAGAATGTAGTTCCTGTAGGTGCAAAAGTGACCATCACCTTAGCGCCTTTATCGGCCGGAGTGCTTAATCTGACAAAGTAAATGTTGATAAGGACTTATTTTGGCCAAAGCTATAATTGTAAACTGAAAATCAAAAATACAATAATATGAAAAATCTTTATTTTGTGCTGGTTTTACTGTTCTTTGCTTCATGTACTTATGATATACGGACTACTACTAAACATTCTGAATCAAAAGACACTGTTACTGTTGTTAAGCAGATCTCTTCGTTGGATACAGCTTCCATTAGAAAAGGGGTGCTGACTTACAAAAAACACTATATACGTAAAACTGATTATTATGTAAATGGCGTGCTTGTAAAGCACGAAGAAACCACATCAGCTACAGACACAGCTGCAAATCATAAAGCTAACGTTCAGGATTTAAACTCCACGATACAGCAAAAAGCTCTTTTTGATGAGGATGTTCAGGTCAGAAAATCGGCCGTGACTCAGTTGAAAAATCAATCGGATTTGCAGCATGTAGCATTCTTCGACGCTAATGTTGAAGTGCGTAAGCTGGCTGTCACTATGCTTGAAAACGAGAGCGACATTCAACATGTGGCATTCTTTGATAATGACGTAAATATCCGTCTGTTATCTGTTTCAATGCTAAAAAAACAGGAAAATATTCGTCATGTAGCTTTTTTCGATAATGAAAAGAAAGTCCGTAAACTGGCGCTTACTATGCTCAAAACAAAATCAGACATAAAGCATGTTGCGAGTTTTGATGAGGATGAAGAATTGAGAAAAATAGCGGAGAAATTACTTCGTCAGAGTTGATTTACAAGAATTAATAGAGAAGCATCACCGAATACACCACAAAATTTAAAATATGGATTTAGAAATTTTAATTCCCGCACTGTTTGTGCTGATTGTTGGAACGATTATATTCCTTACAATATACTTTAGCAAAAAAGCGGTAGTAAAACGAAAACTCAAAAAAGCAGTCGATCGGAAAATATCAGAATTTATATCGGGTGATATCGCTAAAGTTGTAGGTACCGTTGAATTTGTCGGAGAACCCCTTATTGCTCCTTTATCCGGACGACCTTGTGCGTATTACTATGTATTGGTGGAAGAACTTATATCAACTGGTAAAAGCTCTCACTGGCAAAAAATGATAGAACGGGAAGTAGGAGGAAAATTTGTTATTCGTGACGGCAGATACCGAGCATGCATCGCGACAGATAGCAGCGTGAAAAGCTATATAATCATGGATCGAAAATATTCATCGGGGTTTATGAATAACCCAACCGAAAACCTGGAACTGTTTCTGAAAAAACACGGACAATCGGCTGAAGGATTATTGGGATTAAACAGAAAGCTACGATACAAAGAAGGCATATTGGAAAAAGACGAGTGCATAGCCGTTATGGGTAGGGGCGAATGGAAAACAGCAGTCTCGGTTCAGTTACCCGAATCATTTGGCAGAGTACTGCTTATAACGGGTGCCGACAACGAGCCTGTCTATATGAGTGATGATCCCGATACAGTGAAAACTACTTATCCCGGGCTGTAGTAAAAGACAATTCAGAATGAATACTGTCCTTTATTAATACAACATGAGTTCGATATATGCGTTAGTCCGTTAGGACTTAAATAGCAATAGAAGTATGGTGTAGAGTGGATTAATTCCCCGTTAGGGGATTTACCTATTTATCCCCTAACGGGGAATAAAATGCCAAAAACTAACATATTCTATGGATATAAATTCCCTCTGGGAATATTGGCAAATGAATTTCAATGAATTTATGAAGCCTCATATCGGACTCACGGTAATACATTAAATTGAAAAAATGACATTCAAACATTAAACAGAAATGCTTTTACGGTGTTAGAACTATAAAATAATTTGAAATCCCATCAACAGCAAAAGAAATCGACATGCTGAGCACAAAAGAAAAATCGGTACATATCAACATCAATTCAACCTACTACGGTGCCATTGCTGAAATAGGAGGTGGTCAGGAAACTGCACGCCATCTGTTTCAGGCAGGAGGCGCATCAAACACAGTAGCCAAATCAATTTCAGCCTATGATAAGCTGTTCAGTGACCATTTTTATAATCAGGGAACATCTTCGCGCTACGTGGCTGAAGACCGTCTGCGAAAAATGCTTGACTACGAATATGACGAGCTGATAGAAATCCTTGACAAGAAAAATACCCAAAAATTCTTCGCTTTTGCCAACACGGTAGAGACGTTGAATTTCTCAAAAACCAATCAGGGAAACGGTTGGCTGGGCATTGCAGTGGAAGGCACCGACCGCTATAGTCCGAACAAAATGTTCATTCATGTAAAATTGCATGAAAATGATACACTTTTGCAGCAATACACGCTGGGCACGCTGGGCATTAATCTGATTTACGGAGGCTTGTTCCAATGGCAGGATCCTCAGAGTATTCTGCTTTCGTTGCTGGACAACCTGGATACCGACCGTGTGGAAGTTGATTATATATACGTCGAAGGGCCGGATATGAAACTGGTAGATAACAGACTTCTCAACCTAATGTTGGTGAATAACGACATGACTCCCGCTATCATGTTCGACCAATCGGGCAAAGTTCAGCAGCCGAGCGATATGTTATACAAAAAGAATGTAATCGTGCTGAGAGGTTATTTCAGACCCATCAATAATCTGGGAATGGAATTTATAGAAGACAGCCTGGATTTCTTCAAACGGGATGAAAATTACAAACCCGATAATACCATAGCATTTTGCGAAATATCGCTGAAATACCTTATGCAGAATGAAAAAGTGGATGAAAAAGACTTTCTGCACCGGGTGGATTTGCTCAATATGATGGGACAAAGCGTTATGGTTTCAAAGTTCTATCGATATTTTCAACTAGTGAAATATTTCGGTCAGTTTAAGCTCATCAAACTCCGCATTGTGGTTGGGTTACCTGCTTTTGACAAGATTCTGGATAGCGAGAACTATACCGACTTACGTGGAGGATTGCTCGAGTCCATGGGTGCTTTGTTTCAGGAACATGTGAAGATATATTTATATCCTTATATCGATGCCCGTAGCGGCGAGGTGGTATATCCCGACGACGACCACTTCTCAAAAGAAAATAAACTACTCTGGCAATACCTCAATGCAATAAAAAAGATTCTCGTACTCAAGAGTATTGCTCCCAAAAACCTTGAAATCAGATCGGAGCATATTTCGGAATTGATTGAAAACGGCGATGATAGCTTTGCAAACTACGTACCTGATAAGGTATTTCAACACATAAAAAACAACGGCTTATTTGGCTACAACAGAAACAATAAGAACTGATCACTATGGCAACTGATAAAACGAATGCTGCCCGACTGCTCGACAAAGCCGCTGTTCCGTATGAATTGATAAGTTATGAGGTAGATGAAACCGACCTGAGTGCTGTACATGTAGCATCGCAACTGAATGAGCCTGTGGAGCGCGTTTTCAAGACATTGGTGCTGAAAGGAGATAAAACAGGTCATTTTGTGTGTATCATTCCGGGAGCAGAGGAGCTGGACCTGAAAAAGGCTGCGAAAATTTCGGGAAACAAAAATTGTGAGATGCTTTTGATGAAAGACCTGCTTCCAGTCACCGGCTATATTCGTGGAGCGTGCTCACCCATAGCCATGAAAAAACATTTCCCTACCTACATTCATGACTCCTGCTGTAATTTCGACAAAATTTATGTCAGTGCCGGCAAAAGAGGACTGCAACTATACCTTACTCCACAGGATTTAATTAATGAAATAAAAGCCACCGTAGGTTATTTAGTCGTCTAAGTGTTGTAATTTTGCAATCGGTAAGCTCAATGCGAGAATATGTGCTTCTGTATTTAGTGCATAAGAATTATAACGAATTTAAAATACGAAGATGATTTTATTAGATAAGAAAGAATACTATAAGGCATCAGAACCTCTTCAACAGGTAGAAATAAATCATTTATTTGCGGATGCTGTTGTACAGGGACATATAGATGGGCAGATTTATGTTGATAACACCCTTAAACCTGAAGTTTTTTACGTGGAGCACCCTTATGGAATGTCGCTTTTGTTTGGGTGTACTACAAATGAATCATTCAACAAATGGCTGATTCAGCATGCACTCAATACCCCTAAAATTCGGAACCGTTTTGAGTGGCTACAAGCTTTTCCAAACGCATGGAATGAACTTATTACTACCGAATTGGCGAATCATCTTATCAAGCAAAAAGACAACGAAACTGCGATTCACAACGATAAAATAGAAGAAAATACGCGTGTAAATTTCAGATTCAATAAGGCCAAGTATCTCGAATTTAAAAGTAAACACATTCGGGATAATGTACCCGTTTTTCCTACTGACAGACAAATGTTTGAAAGCATGCAGGGAAGCGTTATTCCTGCGCGATTTTGGAATAATGCCGATGATTTTATTGAAAAAGCTATGGCATTCAGTGTGATGGATGGTTCTACTGTAGCTTGTACCGCTTTTTCCGCTTTTGTAATTGGTAATCAGTTGGAAATAGGAATCGAAACTTCAGATAACTATCGCGGAAAGGGATACGCAGCAATTACATGTTCAGCATTGATTGATTACTGTCTGGAAAACGATTACGAACCTGTATGGGGTTGTAAACTCGAAAATACTGCTTCGTATCTGTTGGCTCAGAAACTTGGGTTTGAACCTACCGTTTATTGGCCATTTTTCAGACTGTTGAAGTAAAATCTTACGCAAAGAGCATCAATTCCATATTCCAAACTATAGTAGCTTTTTCAGAACTTCGGTAAATTCAATTACGTCTTCCTCAGTAGTATCGAAAGAACTCATCCAGCGTTGTTCATGCAATTCGGCATCCCACTCGTAAAACGGATATTGCGCCCGTAAAGGTTGAATAACATGCTCGGGAATTATTACAAACACGGCATTGGCATCAACACTTCTTGTAATTTTTACGTTAGGCAGATTCTTTACTTTAGAAGCCAATAATTGAGCCATTTCGTTGGCATGAGTTGCCATGCGCCACCACAAATTATTGCTAAGCAATGCTGTAAATTGGGCAGATATAAAACGGTTTTTGGAAAATAATTGAGCTGTTTGCTTATGAAAGTAAGGCGCATTAGCTTTTAATTCATCATTGAAAATTAATACAGCTTCTCCAACCATTAACCCGTTTTTCGTTCCTCCGAAACTCATAATATCTACGCCACAATCTACCGTAGCTTCTTTTAAACCAACACCTAAAGCAGCCACAGCATTGGATATACGTGCACCATCAAGGTGTACATACATTTCGTTTTCATGAGCAAAGTCGCACAATGCTTTCAGCTCTGCAATAGAATATACTGTCCCCACTTCAGTACTTTGACTGATAGAGATAACACGTGGCTGCGTGTTGTGCACGTTACCAATACGATTGAGTAAGGGCTTGATCATATCGGGTGTCAGTTTGCCGTCGGCAGTTTTGAGGGGTAGGAGAGAGCATCCAATACTCTGTGTAGGTGCACCGCATTCATCGGCCAGTATATGAGCATATTCCGAACAAACAACTGCCTGAAAAGGCAAAGTACAACATTTAAGGCAAGTTACATTGGCACCGGTACCATTAAAGGTATAAAGCACGGTAACCGGTCCGAACACCTTCTCAAAAACCTCATTGGCTTCTTCTGTAAAAAAATCTTCACCGTACGAAATTTGGTGTTGGTTATTAGCACGTTGAATAGCTTCAAAAATTTCCGGATGAATACCGGAATAATTATCACTTGCAAAGGACTTCATCTTTCTCTTTAATTATATTGGTGCATGAACAAAAAACCAAGACATAAGATTAAAATTCTTACATCCTGGTTCCTTGTATATTATATTCTAAAACAGATTCTTAAAACTTGAATTTATCAAAAAAACTTTTGGATTTACCTTCTTCTGCTGTAACCGATTCTACAACTTCTTCAGAGCGTTGTATTGCTTCGCCTTGTTCACGTTTGATAAAGCCTACTACATCTTCAAGTCCCTCAATAAACTTATCAAAATCTTCTTTGTACAGAAAAATCTTGTGCTTTTCGTAAGTAACCTGAGAAGTTTCTTCATAACCAACCACTTTCTTTTTACTCTCTGTAATGGCTAAAAATAAATCATCGTTTCTGCTCTTCTTCACATCCAGATAATAAATTCTCTTTCCCGCTTTGATTGCCTTTGAATAAATGATTTCGTTATCCTTTTTCTCAATCTCAAATTTCTTTTTCTCTACTTCCATAATACCGCAAATATTTATCGTACTGTTGTTAATTTCGCCATTATTAATTATGAGTTAATTATGAGTCTTCAAATTTCTGTATTTTTTTTGAATATATCAAATAAAACCGGCATTTTTGTTGTTTTTTTTCAAATAAATTTTTCAAATGTAATATATTTACTGTATTTCACTTCATTTTATTTATTCAGATTAAACTTTTTGAATTGAATTGCGTCTAAAAAAAGGATGTAATTAGATTATGAATGAAAAGCCAAAAGTGTTCAACAGATAATAACCTGAGAATTCTGTCCTTTTTAAACGTATAAATACAGAATAATCATTCGTTTAATAGACGGATAAATAAAATAAATGGCTATTTTTGTATGTCAAAACTAAGATGATATGTGTAAGATAATGACACAAAACTAAGTTCTTTCATACAAAGGAGAAATTCAATAATATACAAATAACGCTAATACAAGCTAATCATGGAATCAACAATTAAACTTTATTCGCTCAAAGCCATTGAAATTAAATCTTACATCTTTGCATTACTCTTTGTAGCAGGTAATATACTATTGCCTCAGCTTACACATTTACTGCCATTTGGCGGACAAGTGTTATTACCTATATATTTTTTCACACTTATTGCAGCATATAAGTATGGCATTTTCACCGGATTACTTACTGCGTTGGTTTCACCTTTGGTCAATCACTTGCTTTTCGGTATGCCTGCAATGGAAATGCTCCCAATCATACTCATTAAATCGTCTCTTATTGCCATTGCAGCCGGTTATATAGCGCAACGTACACAACAAATAAAACTTCAACACCTTTTATTGGTGATTGCTTTCTATCAGGGAGTGGGTATGATTGCCGAATTTTTAATCACTGGTAGTTTTATGGCCGCAATGCAGGATGTAAGATTAGGATTTCCCGGAATTATTCTCCAATTATTTGGTGGATATTATTTTCTAAAAGCAATTGCTAAATGGTGATTGGTCTGATAAACGTGTAATTGTTTGGGCATTCGGGAAAAACATATCGTTGATATAACAAATACATACACTATAGAATGGATATATGGAAAAATCTTTTGATGAAGTATTGGAGCGGGTAAGAACTATCGATATCCCCGAAAAGTTTGATATGGTAGTGGCAATAGCTAATGGAGGTATTATTCCGGCAGCCATGATAAATCAACGTTTGGGGTGTGAGTATTATCTGTTGAAGCTGAATCTACGCGATGCTATGCAAAACAAATTGTATGACAAACCCAAATTATTGGCCGAAATAGATTTTGATTTCAAAGGTAAAAAAGTATTGTTGGTGGATGACCGTGTTAAAACCGGTACTACACTTGAGTTTGCCAAAGCATTATTGTCCGATGCTGAGATAGTAAAAACTTTGGCTGTAAATGGTAAAGCCGACTATTGTTTATATGACGAAGCGTGTTTCCGTTTTCCTTGGATTGTATAAATAAATATACATTTCATAAATTTTATTCAGTAATCTAGTTTGTTGTATATTCTTACAAATTAATAGGAAAAAGTATTATCTTTGCAGCCAAATTAGAAATTGAGTTGAGGTATATCAATTTCATTAACAACGAATTATACATTATGTGAAATGTATAATAAAAAAAGCGTTCAACGTATTTTATGATTAATCGAGTATTATTGCGTATTAAGATTGTTCAAATCTTATATTCCTACTATAAAAGCGATGGCAAATCGTTGCCTTTAGCCGAGAAAGAATTGTTTCACAGTATAGAGAAAACATACGATCTTTACTATCACTTACTTCAGTTGTCAATAGAAATCACCCGATTTGCAGCTGACAAAATTGAAACAAAGAGAAACAAGCTTCGTCCAACCCCGGAAGATTTAAATCCTAACACCCGTTTTATTGACAATGCATTCGTGGCTCAGCTGTCGAATAACATTCAGTTCAATGAATATCTCCAAGCTCATAAGCTATCATGGGTGAACGATTCGGAAATTATCAAAGTTCTATTCGAAAAGATCATAGACTCTGAATTCTACTCAGAATATATGAATGCTCCTGCTACAGATTATGCAGCAGATAAAGATATTTGGCGTAAAATTTTCAAAAAAATCATTCTGCAGAGCGAAGAGCTGGACGACTCGATACAGGATCAGAATATCTACTGGACAGACGATATCGAAATGGTGGTCAGCTTCATTATCAAAACAATTAAGCGATTTGATGAGAGCAAAGGTGATGAGCAACCGCTTCTTCCTATGTTCAAAGACGAAGAAGATGCAGAATTCGCACGAAAACTAATGCGCAGTGTGTTGACCAAAGGTCCGAAATTACGTGAAATGATAGACGTAAACACAAAAAACTGGGAACTGGATCGTATCGCTTTCATGGACATTGTTATTATGGAGGTGGCACTTGCCGAACTTATGGATTTTCCTACTATTCCGGTGAATGTTACATTAAACGAATATATCGAAATAGCAAAAACTTACAGCACTGAAAAGAGCGGTACATTTATCAATGGAGTACTCGATAATATCGTTGGTCAATTAAAAAGCGAAAATAAATTGATTAAAGTCGTCATGTTTAGTGATAATAAAAAATAATAAACTATTTTTGTAAGTATAATTTTTAAAAAGAAAAGAATATGAGTCTTTTGAGTGTTTTATTACAAGCAGCCGCTCCTGCAGGTGGCAATTATGGAATGTTGATAATGATGGCGCTGGTATTTGTCGTGTTTTATTTCTTCATGATACGTCCACAAAGCAAACGTCAGAAAGAAATCAAAAAACAACGTGACGCAATGAAAGCCGGTGACTCTGTGGTAACTTCAGGTGGTATTTATGGAAAAGTAAAAGATGTAAAAGAAACTACTGTTACTATTGAAATTGCTGACAATGTTCGCATTAAAGTTGACAAAAACTCTGTTTTTGCAACTCCTGAGGATATTCAAGCTCCTGCTAAATAAATCGTTTCTATGGCAGAAAGCAGCGGCATAAAATTTCTAAAGTATTACCTGCAAAAGCTTAAACTATTCTTTTTATCAAAGGATATTTTGAGCTTTTTGCTTTTTCTTGCTCTTTCTGCAGGTTTCTGGTTTGTCCATTCGCTTGGTAAAGAACACGAAATAGTGATAAGTGTACCTATTAAATTTGTAGGTCTGCCGATGAATTATGCTATCACGAATAATCCTCCGACAGAAATTTCTATAAATTTAAAAGACCAGGGTCTGCGTCTGTTTACTTATACAGCTAAGCATAATAGTCCACTGACTATTGACCTTCGGCAAAACTTTCATCACAAAGGAGAAATTCTGATTACTTCTGATAAACTTACCACCAGAATAGCTAAATACTTGCATCTGCAACCTACAACAATTGTTAGCGAAGTGCATCCCGATTCGCTTTTGATTAGATACGAAAAACTTGTTTCGGCTAAGCTTCCGGTTAAACTTAATGCGAAAATTGAACTATCCCACCAATACATGCTGAGTAATAAAATTCAGCTCAGTCCGGATAGTGTTATGATTTTTGGAACTAAGAAGGCTGTAGAAAAATTAAAATCAATTCCGACTGAATTACTAACAATAAATAATCTGAGTGACACAACTCATCTTCAGGTTCAATTAAAACCGGTTAATCACGTCCGATTGTCTTCAGAATCTATCAAAGTGAGCATATTCGTCGAACCTTTTACCGAAAGAAAGGTACAAGTTCCGATTACAGCATTAAATTGTCCGGAGAATTTGTCTATCCGCACTTTTCCTGCTTTTGTTAATTCAACTTACATTGTAGGTCTCAGTAAATTTAATACACTTTCTCCTTCAGACATTCAGGTTTATTTGGACTATAACGAATTAAAGAATGCCAAAACCAGTAAGGGTGTTCTCAAAATAAGAAACAATAGTTTGAATATCTCAAACATTCGAATCCTTCCGGTGGAAGTAGAATTCATTTTGGAACAAAAATAACCTTATTCAAACCCGAAGGAGTATTGCACCATGAAGACTATTCAGATGGTTGACCTGCGTGGTCAATACGAAAAGATTAAAGTTGAAATAAACTCTGCCATTCAAGAGGTTATTGATTCATCAGCTTTTATAAAAGGAGGAAAAGTCGTAGATTTTCAACAAAACCTGGAAACATACCTGAATGTGAAGCACGTTATTCCGGTTGGCAATGGAACAGATGCATTACAAATTGCTTTAATGGCTTTAGGATTAAAGCCCGGCGATGAAGTAATTACGCCTACATTCACTTTTATAGCCACTGCCGAAGTGGTAGCGTTGCTGGGATTAACTCCCGTTGTAGTCGATGTTGACATTGATACATTCAACATCGATATTGAATCTATAAAAAGAGCCATTACACCCCGCACAAAGGCCATAGTCCCTGTTCATCTATTTGGACAAAATGCTGAAATGGAACAGATTTTGGAACTAGCCAGGCAACATAACCTGTATGTTATAGAAGATGCCTGCCAGTCAATTGGTTCAACTTATACATTTGCTAATGGAAAATCATTCCAATCGGGAACCATGGGAGATGTAGGCTGTACATCATTTTTTCCTTCAAAAAATTTGGGTTGTTTTGGAGATGGAGGTGCAATTTTTACCAATAACGATGAGTTAGCACTCAGGATACGGTCTATAGCCAACCATGGAATGATTGAACGATATCATCACGATATAGTAGGTGTAAATTCGAGATTAGACAGCATTCAGGCTGCCGTACTGAATGTAAAGCTAAAATATTTGGACAGTTATAACAATAGTCGTCAGGAAGTTGCAACATTTTATGATAATGCTTTTGCAAACGACGAACGGTTAATCGTTCCGAAGCGCTCAGTAAATTCCTCACACGTGTTTCATCAATACACTTTAAAACTGAATGGTATTGACCGCTCTGCTCTGAAAGATTACCTTGCTAAACTAGGAATACCTAGCATGATTTATTATCCGGTGCCGTTGCATTTACAGAAAGCATATAAAAATGACCGCTATAAGCTGGGTGATTTCCCCAATGCTGAGAAACTCTGTGAATGTGTACTATCGTTGCCGATGCATACTGAGTTGGATACAGATCAATTGGAGTATATTACAAGAAGTGTATTGGAATTTATTGAAAAACATTCAGAATAGCTTTTCTCAATCGGGAATTCATTTTTCGCTTTCTGAATAATTTATTGCTATTCAACTTCGTGCTCTGATTTAAAACTAAATAGCCAAATAAGAGATAATATGAAAGAATACTTTGCTCACGAAACAGCTGTTATTGATTCGGATTGCCAAATCGGTAAGGCTACCAAAATCTGGCATTTTTCGCATATTATGTCCGGTTGTATTATTGGAGAAGCTTGTAATATCGGGCAAAATGTAGTAATTTCGCCTAATGTAATTCTTGGAAGCAATGTAAAAGTTCAGAATAATGTTTCTGTTTACACCGGAGTTATTTGCGAAGATGATGTTTTTCTCGGACCATCGATGGTATTTACCAATGTTATCAATCCGCGAAGTCATGTGGTCAGGAAGGATGAATATCAACAAACTTATGTACGCAAAGGAGCTACCATTGGTGCCAATGCTACAATAGTATGTGGTAACGAAATCGGGAAATATGCAATGATAGGAGCCGGAGCTGTAATCACTAAACCGGTGAAAGCCTATGCGTTGGTTATTGGAAATCCGGCAAAACAAACTGGCTGGGTTAGTATTAATGGGCATAAGCTGATATTTGATGAAAATAATAGAGCCCGGTGTCCTGAGACAGGTCAGGAATACGAATTGAATAACGAAACTGTATACGCTATTCCCGAATTATAATTTTAATGTTGGAAATCAATACTATATGATAAAATTTGCAGTAATAGGGCAGGGGCACATTGGAAAAAGGCATGCTGAAATGATTCGTCGGAATCCGGAAGCTGAATTAGTTGCCGTTTGCGATGTTTTGCCAAAAGAGAAACTAAATCTGACGGATATAAAAGAAAGATTTTTTACCGATTACGATGAGTTGTTGGCTGCAAATTTGGATATTGATGTAATAAATATCTGCACTCCGAATGGTTATCATGCAGAATATGCTATCAAAGCTCTTGAGTGTAAAAAGCATGTTGTAATAGAAAAACCCATGGCATTGAGTAAATTAGATGCAGAAAAGATTCTTTTTAAGTCGCTTGAAGTATCATGCCATGTATTTTGTGTCATGCAGAACCGGTATTCTCCGCCATCAATCTGGCTGAAAAAACTGGTTGACAACAAAACGCTGGGTGATATATTTATGGTAAAACTTGATTGTTTTTGGAACAGAGATGAAAGATATTATACCCGAGATACATGGCATGGTGATGCGAAGTTAGATGGTGGAACTCTTTTTACACAGTTTTCGCACTTTATTGATATTATATATTGGCTATTTGGCAATATTCAGCATATTAATGGAAGCTTTGCAGATTTTAATCATGAGAAGCTGACTGATTTTGAAGACAGTGGTATCGTGAATTTCAGTTTTGTAAAAGGTGGCATGGGTTGTTTGAGCTATTCGACCTCTATTTGGAACTCTAATTTAGAAAGCAGTATCACGATTATCGGTTCTAAAGGGACTGTAAAGGTTTCGGGACAATATATGAATGAAGTAACCTATTGCCATATAAAAGATTATGAAATGCCTGAACTTCCGGCATCAAATCCACCAAATGATTATGGTTCATACAAAGGATCTGCCCAAAATCATCATTTGGTTATTGAAAATGTTATTGAGAAATTGAACGACAAAGGAAACATCACCACAAACGCTCTTGAAGGACTGAATGTTGTGGATATTATAGAGAGAATCTATGCAGTCAGGGATACACAATGGAAAAAACAAATTAAATAATTATGATACAACGAATTCAAACTCTTTACTTATTAATAATAGTTATTCTGTCGGGATTTGTAATATTCTCGCCAATTGCCGAATTGATTAACCGCGCTGATAATTTGATTTATCTCGTTGATATTAATGGTATTTCGCTAGTAAAACCTACAGGAAATATTTTCGAATCGAATATATGGGGATTGACTGCTATCTCGATGGTGGTGGCGGTTTTTTCACTAATAACCATTTTCTCCTATAAGAACAGGATTAAACAAATACGTTATTGTGTTATTAATATGCTGTTTATGGTTGGTTACTATGCTTTCTTGCTTTTCTACATTTGGTCTGCTTGTAACCGGTTGCATACTGACTGGCATCTAAAGATAACAACAGTATTTCCTATCGTAAATCTGATTTTGAATTTTCTTACGATCGGAGCTATTGGTAAAGATGAAAACCTGGTAAAATCGGCTGATCGTCTACGCTAGTTTTATCGTTTTACTTCACAGCTTTACAAACGCCTTTTACTCAGAAGGCGTTTGTTGTTTGCATTTATTGAACAAAGGCAAGGTTTCAACTGTTTTGTCCTGAAATTGAGGGAACCGGTAAAATGAAAACAAATCTAACAGCAATAATTTTAGGTATATTTCTACTGATTAGCCAAAGTGCCTGTAATCAACAAGTAAAGAAAATGAAATTAAATACACTAACACCCGAAGAGCAGGCAGTTATTCTGCATAAAGCCACAGAAAGACCATTTTCAGGGGAATATGAGACTAATTTTGCAAAAGGTACATACGTCTGCAGGCAATGTGATGCTCCTTTGTATCGATCCGAAGATAAATTTGATGCTCACTGTGGATGGCCAAGTTTCGATGACGAAATACCCGGCGCAGTAAAAAGAATTCCTGATGCTGATGGCAAACGCACCGAAATAATATGCAATAATTGTGGAGCGCATTTAGGTCATGTATTTTTAAATGAAGGTTTTACACCTAAGAACACACGCTTTTGCGTAAATTCTATATCACTAAAATTTATTCCAGCTAAAAAAATGAAACAAGAAAACAACACGCACGAGACTGCTTATTTTGCGTCAGGCTGTTTCTGGGGAACGCAATATCACTTTATGAAAGCTGCCGGAGTAATCTCGACTACTGTAGGTTATATGGGTGGGCATACTCTGAATCCAACTTACAAAGAAGTGTGTACCGGTGAAACCGGTCATGCTGAAACAACTGAAGTAGTTTTTGATAACACCAAAACATCGTATGAAAATATGGTAAAGCTATATTTTGAAACGCATGATTTCACACAAGTAGGAGGGCAGGGACCTGATATTGGAGATCAGTACAGATCGGTAATTTTTTATACATCCGAAGCTCAAAAGCAAATAGCAGAAAAATACATACGCATTCTGACAGATAAGGGCTATAAAGTAGCAACTATACTACAGAAGGCGCCTGAGTTCTGGAAAGCCGAAGATTATCATCAGGAATACTACGAAAAGAAAAACGGTACGCCTTATTGTCATATTTACCGGAAAATTTTCTAAAAAACAATCCCTGATATCAAACCATATCAGGGATTATTTTTATTCTACAGCTTTTACTTTATATCCTTTCTTTTCCAACTGCTTAATTATTCCGATATCTCCACCCAAATGTATGGCTCCAACGCATACAAAGCAAGACGATTTTTTCAGCAGTTCAGGCAACTTTGTCAACCAGTCTATATTTCGGTTATCAATTACTTTCGCATATTCTTCTTGTGTCATAGCTGTAGAATGCTTTATTAATTCATCAATCTTACCGGCTTTGTAGAGTTTATTCAACTGAATCATTTCATTTATAACTTTATCCTTATCCTGAATTGCTTCCACCAGTAAATCGGCCTGGCGCTCTAAAGTTCCGAAACCATAAAGCGACTTTATTTGCTGCTCAACGTTTTCCAACCCAACTACTTTTTTATCTTTTTCTGATGCAACAAGTTGAAAGTATGAATCAGATTGTGTACCATCTTTGAATCCTGTTTTTTGTTTAAATATCTCTGTTTTGTACAAACTCAGTATTAATGTCGGATTCATAATTGAAACTTCTTTTAATCCGAATTTCAGAACTGACTTCAACTCATTATCAACAATCTTATATTCTTCATCGGATAACAAGTCTTTAATATTTATATGACTCGGCATAATAGCTGCTTGCTGAATTCTGGCTGTTTCATCTATTCTATTCAGAACTGTTTCTCCCACAACGATATCACATTCGTTAAATGCTTTAAATAATCCGGGGACACTATCTAAAAATTGAATCGAAATAAGATCTTGTGTTCCAAATATATAGGACGGATGTTTCAATCCGTTTCCAGTAACCTTCCATAAAAGCTGTGCCTGAACGGTTATGAATCCAACTAAAGATATAGAAAATGTAAGAATAATCTTCTTCATAATTTATTGTTTTATTTGTAGTACAAAGATAGTTAAGTAATTAATTATTAAGTATTCATATTTCATAATTAAATATAAGACAAAGTTAGTTTTGTATTGAAAAATCGTTATATAATTATTATCTTTGCATAGATAAAAACTATAATGAATTAAGATATGACTTTACAGCAACTGGAATATGTATTAGCACTGGAAAAAACCCGTCATTTTGTACGTGCAGCCGAATTGTGTGGTGTTACTCAGCCAACCCTGAGTGCCATGATTCAAAAACTGGAAGAAGAGCTTGACTGTAAAATTTTCGATCGCTCCAGACAGCCAATAGAAGTAACAGCTATAGGAAAAGAAATAATATCTCAGGCTCAGGTAATTATATATCAATCGAACCAATTGAAAGAAAGTGTTTTATCAACAAAAAATGCTGTTAGCGGGACGTTGAATTTGGCTATTATTCCAACTATTGCTCCATATTTACTTCCCAAATTTATAGCTTCATTTAAAAATTCTTACCCTGATATTTCGCTAAAAATCAGCGAAATGCATACATCCACCATTATTGAAAAGCTTCGAGTAGCTGAAATTGATCTGGCTATACTTTCAACACCACTTGATGATCCTAAAATATTGGAAGTTCCACTGTATTATGAAAAGTTTGTGGCCTATATTTCGCCGGATGAACCAATTTATGAAAGGGCGGAGCTCTCGGCAAACGATATGCCGCTCGACAAGCTATGGGTTTTGGAAGAAGGACATTGTTTGCGCAATCAGGTATTCAATTTCTGTCACGAAAAACCGATTCAATCTTCCACATACGAAGCCGGAAGTATTGATACTTTGGTAAAAATTGTAGATTTAAACGGTGGATACACTGTGATACCGGAACTGCATATAGACTTGCTGAATGAAAGTCAGAAATCCAATTTGCGTGAAATAGTAAAACCCGAAGCCACACGCGAAATTTCGATTGTAATAAGACACGACTTTGTAAGAGAAGGAATGATTAATGCTGTAGCAGAGTGCATTAAACAAATAATTCCCAGTCACATGCTCGATGCCAGATTGAAGAAATTTGCTATAAGACTTTAATTTCTTTCTGTCAAGCTATAAACTGGTATCTATTTCTTGAAACGTTGAATCAGGTTATAAGCTTTGTATATACCTAATTCACCGGCTTTACTCAAATCGCTTAACCCTTTGGTGTCTTCGCCTATAAACAAATAAGTCAAGCCTCTGTTGAAATAAGCTTCAGCAAAATCCGGATCTATCTCTATACTTTTTGTGTAGTTGGCGATAGCATTCTGGAAATCTTTCTGTGTACATAATACATTCGCTCTATTAAAATAGGCAAAATCAAAATCAGGATTCAGTTCAATAGCTTTCTCATAATCACGCAAAATCATCTCTGTTTCAAACACAGATTGATTGTCTGAAGCTGTTTTCTTTTTTGAATTATCTACCGACGGATTGTTATTGAATTCCTGTATTTTATTAAATTCAAGTGATTTATTCCGTACATTAGCTCTGCAGAAATAGGCCAGCATAAAATCAGGTCTGAGTAACAACACCTTGTTTAAATCATCAAGAGCACTTTTATAGTCTTGAACTAGCGTAAACTCAAGTGAACGACTGAAATACAAATCAGCATTATTTGCATCCGAAGCTATCTTTTGCGATAACTGATTGATAATATTAAAATGCATATCAATCAGTTCGGCTGTCAGTACCAGTTCATTGTTAGTAATTTTCAGAATCGAGCTAAGCTTGTTTTTCTTATTATATGAATCAATTGCAGGATGATATAGGTTTGTATGGCGGGTTTCATCTGCTTTTGCATAATAGCTCAACACAAAACCTCGTTCGTTAACCACATCAGTGTATTTATCCTGAACAGCTCCACGCGTTTCGGTTGAATATTTTGATTCACTGTCTGTATTATCTGCATTATTATCAACAGCAAATCGATTAAACAGTTCGGTTTTACGGCTTGTAGAGCTTTTTTGTGAATTCTCGGCCAACTTATTCTTGGCTTGAATATTTTCCTTATTCTTTCTGTTTATATAATCTTTATTTTTTTCAATATTGCTTGCCAGTTGTCTGTATTGAAATGCTCCCTTTTGATTGCCTAGCGCAGCTTCAGCTTCAGCCACGCCCAGATATGCAGGAATAAAATAATTGTATCTGGAAATAATTGTTTTGTAATCCTTTATTGCATTTCTGTATTCGCCTATCGTCTGTTCCAGCATAGCCTTACGGAGTAAAGCTTCTGTATTTGCTGAATCGAGTTTGAGTACTGTATTCAAATCTGTCAGAGCATTATTATTGTCTCCCAGATTGGCTCTTAATAAACCACGATTATAATAGGCTAACGCATTACTTTTGTCTAGCTTAACCGCTGAATCATAATCTTTTAATGCCTGATTATAATTCTTCCTTTCGACATTAATAATTCCTCGGTTAATATAATCGCCTACATACGTAGAGTTTCGCTTTATTGCTTCAGAATAATCTTTCAATGCACCATCCAAATCATTCATTTGCATACGCAGAATGGCGCGTGAACTCCAGGCCAAACAATTTGCACTATCTTTTTGAATAAAAAGTTCAAATGTTTTGGCAGCTCCAAGTGTGTCTTTTTGTTCAAGTTGAATTCTTCCTTTTTCGTATAAAATAGAATGTGTTTTGGGACTTAATTTTTGGTATTCCTCCACATCTTTCATAGCACCATCATAATCCTTAATATTGACTCTGGCATCAAGCCGGTTCATTATTAGGTACAAACTGTTGGGACTGAACTCGAGAGCCTTAGAAAAATCGACTATAGCTTCCTTGTCGAAATTCATTTTTCTGCGAGCAAAACCTCGGGCATAATAAGCCTGAGGCAAAAAAGGATTAATTTCTATCGCTGTAGAACAATCTTTATCAGCTCCCTGATAATCTCCAAGTTGTATTTTTGCAATGGCTCTGTTTAAATATGGTTCGGCTAAATACGGCTTAATTTTTATCACCTGATTAAAGTACTGAATAGACAATACATAGTCTTCGAAATACAGAGCATTCTGGCCAATAGCCATGATACGATCAGTATTCCATTGTGCCATAGCCAAAAGCTGCGTCAAAAGACAGATTGTAATTAATAATACTTTTTTCAAGGTGAAATTTTTAAATGAATAATTTATTCAAATGCATTTGCCTCACATCCCGAGTTGGCATTGAATGAACTCGGAATGTCGAACTCTTCAGAAGCAGAGAATCCTAAATCTCTGTCTCCTAATACTTTTTTCATATAGATTGCCCATATAGGTAATGCCATACTAGCTCCCTGTCCCTGAGCAATGTTATCAAAGTGAATAGAGCGATCTTCGCCACCTACCCAAACACCCGATACTAGCGAAGGCGTATAACCCATAAACCAACCATCGGAGTTGTTTTGCGTAGTACCAGTTTTACCACCCATTGGCATATTTAAACCATATTTACTCCTTATTCTTTGACCAGTACCACCATCTACTACGGCACGCATCATATAAATCATTTTATATGCAGTGGTTTCACTGAATATTTCGTGCATTTGTGGGGTAAATTTACCAATCACATTTCCATTAGCATCCTCAATTCTTGTTACATACAGCGGTTCAACCCGTATTCCTTTATTGGGGAAAGCGGTGTAAGCATCAACCATTTCGCCAACAGATATTTCGCATGGTCCTAAACAGAGTGAAACAACAGGATCGATTGCCCCTTTAATACCAAATGAACGCATAAGTTTCACTAATGCCTCGGGTGAAAACTGACTCATCAAATAAGCTGAAATCCAGTTGTCTGAATTGGATAATCCCCAGCGCAACGAAACAATGTCTCCAATTCTTTTATTTTTAGTTGTAGTTTTAGGAGTCCAAGGAATACCATTTCCATCCTTAAGCGTTATGGGTTGCCATGTAGTCTTATCGCAAGGCCACATACCCTCTTCCATAGCAAGCGTATAAAGATATGGTTTAACAGTAGAACCTACCTGGCGACGACCACGATTGACCATATCGTATTGGAACTGAGAGAAGTCGGGACCACCGATATACGCTTTTACCTCACCCGTATGCGGATTCATGGACATCATTCCACAACGCAGGAAATACTTGTGATAGCGAATTGAATCCATGGGCGACATAATAGTGTCAATGCTTCCTCTGTAGGAATAAACCTGCATTTCTATTCTTTTATTGAAAGCATCTTTTATTTCAGATTCAGAGCTTCCGGCTGCTTTCATCCTGAAATATCTGTCGGACTGCTTCATAGAACGATTCATTGCATCTTCAATCTCCTGAGGTTTCATATTTCTCGAAAATGGCGCATAGCTTCGTCCTCTCTTTTCTGCAAAAAAAGTCTTTTGAAGCGAATGCATGTGCTCGTCTACCGCTTCTTCAGCATATCGTTGCATGCGGGAATCAATGGTAGTGTAAATTTTTAAACCATCGGTATAAATATTATACGGTGAACCATCAGCTTTTCTGTTTTTATTGCAGAATCCGTAAAGCGGGTTAGTTTCCCACTCTTTCATGTCCTCTTCATATTTGCCTTGCTGCCAGCTGGCGTAATCGCTTTTGTTTGGCTCTTTAGCAGTGAGCAGCATACGTAAATACTCTCTGAAATAAGCTGCCAGACCTAGTTTGTGATCAACTTTCTGATATTTAAGTGTGAGTGGAATTGATTTCAACGAATCATATTGTTCTCGGGTAATGAAATCAGCTTTTCTCATTTGGTTGAGAACAACATTTCTGCGGTCGCGGGTAATTTCATTTCGTCTTACGGGATTGTAATAAGAAGAATTCTTACACATACCTATCAAAGTGGCAGCTTCTTCAATCTTTAATTTTGAAGGGGTGGTACTAAAATATATTTGGGCGGCAGATTTTATACCTACAGCATTATTACCAAAGTCGTACTGGTTGAGATACATGGTTAAAATCTCTTCTTTGGTATATAGTCTTTCAAGTTTTATAGCTATTACCCATTCGTTGGGTTTTTGCAAAAAACGTTCTATTTTATTCTCAGCATGTCCTGAGTACAATAATTTTGCCAACTGCTGAGTTATAGTACTTCCTCCTCCGGAGCTCTTATGCTGAAACAGACCGGTAAGAATGGCAGCACGTGACAGTGCAACACCGTCAATACCCGAATGGTCATAGAAACGAACATCTTCCGTTGCCACTAACGCATTCACTACATTTTTGGATATTTCATTATAGCTTACTCCAACACGGTTTTGTTTGTTGGAAAAATAGCGTCCCAGTGATTGCATGTCAGAAGAGAAAATCTCTGTAGCATATTTGTTCTTCGGGTTTTGCAGCTCATCAATAGGAGGTAAGTATCCAATCCACCCGAGGTTTATGAATAAAAACATCAAACTTAAACAAAAAATACCAAATGCAAATAGCCCCCAAAATATCCGTTTAAACTTCTTACGAGGAGAGCCTTTCTGATTTATTTTTTCCATAATAACGTTGTAATATTAAAGCCACAAAAGTACATTTTTTTCTGTAATTTACACCTTTATTAGTTGTATTAAAATCTGATTAGAAATCATTATTCCCTGAGGGGTTAATGAGTATTTCCCGTCACTCTGAATCACAGAATTGTTTTCAATATAAATCCGAATATTATCCAGAAAATAACTTGCAAGATTTTGCCCAAATTCACTTGACAAGAAATCAAAATCCAATCCATCTGATGTTCGAAGTGACACCATCACATAGTCATTATACCTGTCGTATAAAGTCAGTTCTTCTTTTTCAAAGTAGGGAGTATTATTCTCTAAAGCAGCTATATAAGCTTTTATTGAGGCTACATTCCACTGACGGGAAACCAAATCATAAGAATGTGCTGAAGGGCCGATTCCCAGATACGAATTTTGTTTCCAGTAAGATGAATTATGCTTTGAGCGAAATCCATCGAGGGCAAAGTTAGATATTTCATAGGCTTCAAAACCTTTTTCTTTCATTTTCTTAACCAACAATAAATACATTTCATTCATTGTTTCGTCAATTATTGGTTTTACTAAGCCTTTCTCACGCTGTTTCCATAGAGCAGTTCCTTCTTCGTACGTTAACCCATAAGCCGAAACATGCTGAATATTAAGGCTTAGTGCAATATCTAGTTGTTTTTCCCAATCCTCAATACTTTGAAGTGGCAGTCCGTAGATCAAATCAATGCTGATATTGTCAAAACCTGCATTTTGAGCATTTTTAACTGCTTTTATTGCCTGATCTGCTGTATGTCTTCGGTTTATTCGCTTTAAATCATTATCATCGAATGATTGTATACCAATACTAATACGATTAAACGGTAAATATTTTATCGAATCAAAAAAATCCACGGTCAAATCATCGGGGTTTGCCTCGAATGTTATTTCGGCATTCTCCTCAACGGTGTAAACTGCGAAAATACCATCCAATATCTCGGAAAACTGCTCTCGCGACAAAATACTTGGTGTACCTCCGCCAAAATAAATCGTGCTTATCGTTTCATTTTTCAAATAATCTTTACGAATATTGATTTCTTTAACGAGATGTTTGACCAAATCAGGGATTAAATCTGGTGCAACTTCTGTATAGAAGTCGCAATAGGTACATCTTTTTGAACAAAATGGAATATGAATGTAAATGCCTGCCATTTTTAAGTTTTTATTTTTCAGTAATTTGCCTGATATCGGACAAATTTTCCGAAATTTTTATTACAAAAATACAACAAATAGTTTGCATAATCCGAAAAAGAGCGTACCTTTGCACTCGCAATTCGGAAATGGAATAGCAACGGGGTGTAGCGCAGTCCGGTTAGCGCACCTGCTTTGGGAGCAGGGGGTCGTGGGTTCGAATCCCGCTACCCCGACACACAAAAGGACTTATCGAATCTTTCGGTAAGTCCTTTTTGTATGTAATTGATATTTTTCAACGACAAATGTTTAAATTCTCAAAAAAAGGAGAATAAGAAACCTGTATAATAAAAAATAATCTATCTTTGAACTATAAATAAAACTCATTGAATTCTAACTTAACACGCACACCATTATGAAAACACAAGAAGACGACTTATTAGTTTACGATGAAGATGACGCCGTAAAATTTATTCTTAATTATATACCAGCTGAAGACAAAGCCAGAATCAATGATGAAAAAATTGAATATGTGTTGGATGTGGTATATGAATATTACGATGAGAATGGCCTGATTGACGAAGACTCTACAGAAGAGGCAAGTATCGATGAAGAAGAAATGTTCAAATACATTCAGAAATGTGCTAAGAAAGATAAGATGCAACTGAGTGAAGATGACATTCAGTTAATATTGGATGGAGAATATGAATATGGAAAATCGCTCGGTATATACACCGAAGAAAAGTAACAAAATGTAAAGGTTGCTTAGTATAGAAAAATCTGAAAACCAACAACGATAAATTAAAGAAAACACCGGGATTTGTAAAAACCACCTTGGTGTTTTCTTCAATTTATGGATAATATGTCAGTAATTTTTAACAAACTGGAACTGTATTTTTGTAGGAAAAAGCTCATATGTTCAATATCTTATATGCATTGGCGTGGATTATCACTCTGCTTCCTCTGAGAGTACTATACATTCTCTCAGACATAGGCTATCCTATTGTTTATTATCTAATTCGGTACAGAAGAGCTGTTGTTCGCCGTAATCTCGAAAAATCATTTCCAGACAAAACAAAAAAAGAACTCCGGAAAACTGAACGACGGTTCTATCGTTTTTTCTGTGATCTATTCATTGAAACCATCTACGAAATCAATATCAGTGAAGCCGAAATAAAGCGAAGATTTGCTTTTGTAAATATCGAAGGGCTACTAAAAGAACACGCTAAAGGAAAAGGAATACTAGTGATGACGGCTCATTACGGAAATTGGGAATGGGGCGTAAACTTCCCTTTGTTTGTTTCTGAAAAGATAAATGCATGTCAGATTTACAAAGAATTATCAAACAAGAAATTTGATAAGTTTATATACAATCTCAGGTCTAAGTTTGGAGGAATAAATGTAGAAAAGCGTAATTTACTCCGAACAATGATCAAACTTCAATCTGACGCTGATAAAGGTATTTACTTTATGATTTCAGATCAGACACCGGCTGCTCAAAAAATACATCATTGGACTCAATTCCTACATCAGGATACTCCTGCATTAACCGGTACGGAGCAACTAGCCAGAAAATTTGATTACGCTGTCTTTTATGCCGAAACAAAATGCATTAAAAGAGGTTACTATCAGTGTGAAATGATTCCTTTGGAAATGGAATCGGCTAAAACGGCTGAATTTGAAATAACCGAGAAATACATGAAAATGCTTCAAAAAACGATTGAAGCTAAACCTCAATATTGGCTTTGGTCTCACAAACGCTGGAAATACACCCGAAGCTAAACGAAAAACAACACAAAAACCCACAAGTAATTTTATGACTACGGCTATTGTCATTCTCAACTGGAATGGAGAAAAATATCTGCAGCAGTTTCTGCCTACACTCATTGAAAACACTCAACTTTCAGGAGCTGAAATCATTGTGGCTGATAATGCTTCGACAGACTCCTCTTTACTTGTGCTGAAGAATAAATTTCCTGAAATAAAAACGATAGTTTTGGATAAGAATTATGGTTTTGCCGAAGGATATAACAGAGCTTTAAGTCAAATAGATGCGGACTATTATGTGTTGCTAAATTCCGATGTTGAAGTTACACCGGGTTGGTTAGAACCAATGATATCGTATCTGAATGAACATACCGATGTAGTAGCCTGTCAGCCCAAGATTCGCTCATATTTTAATCGGGAATACTTTGAACATGCCGGTGCCGCAGGAGGTTTTATAGACAAGTTTGGATTTCCATTTTGCCGTGGCAGAGTTTTAGGAACTGCTGAAAAAGACAACGGTCAGCACGATACAATTACCGACATCTTTTGGGCAACCGGTGCATGTCTCGTAGTTCGATCAAAGATTTTTTGGAAAGTAGGAGGGTTGGATAATGATTTCTTTGCGCATATGGAAGAGATTGATCTTTGCTGGCGATTTAAGAGTAGGGGATATCGTCTGGTGTGTATTCCGGAAAGTGTGGTTTATCATGTCGGAGGTGGAACTTTAAATGTAGAAAGCCCTTTTAAAACCTATTTGAATTTCAGGAATAACCTCTTGATGCTTTATAAGAACTTACCCACAAAACTATTGGATGACACTATGTTCTGGAGAACAATATTTGATTATGTTGCTGCTGTTCAATTTTTTATTACTAGAAAACCAAAAAATGCCAGAAGCATTCTCAAAGCCCGATCTGACTTTAAACAAATGAAGCCTAATTTCGAAAGCAAACGAAAAGAAAATATATTATATTCAACTTCAGATAACTATACTGACATTTTACAAGAAAGTATTGTAATTGAATATTTCTTTAAAGGTCGGAAAACTTATAACTCCCTATTAAAATAAAATGCTTATACAGAATACAAAAAAAAACGAGCCTAACAGCTCGTTTTTTTTGTATTAATCTCTAAATATCAACCGCATTTTGAGTAACCACAACTGCTACATTTCAGGCATCCTTCCTGATATACCAGCGTTTTCTGTCCACATTCAGGACATGGTTGTTCTTTAATTTGAGTGCCATCCGGGATATATTTCTTCAAAGCACGTTCTACCCCGACTTTCCACGTATTAATAGATTCACTATCCAGTTGTAAACCTGAAACCAGTTTAATAACCTGATCAATAGGCATTCCGTAACGCAATACACCCGAGATGAGTTTAGCGTAATTCCAGAATTCTTTATCAAATTTATGAGATAAACCTTCAACTGTAGTTTTATATCCACGCTTATTCACAAATTGAAAGTCATACCGCTTGTTACCGTTTTCATCTACTGTTTTTATGATTTTTCCTTCCGTAACTGTTTTTGGAAGTAAAATACCTTCTTCATCATCTGCTAAACCGGTAAAAATTTCGTATGGACGACCATTGCTGGATAAACCTACAAAGGCAATCCACTTATCTTTAGCATTTTGGAAACGAACGATATCGCAATTAAGCTCTTTTGGTCTTACTACAAGGTCACCTTCGTAGCAGAAACAATTTTCTTTTCTTTCTTCCTTCTTTTCTTCTTTTTTCTCATCAACTGCAATAAGAACACCGGCACGAGACCCATCTCTATAAACAGTTACTCCTTTACAACCACAACGCCATGCTTCTTCATACAGTTTTCCTACCAGTTCTTCAGTTGCATCAGCGGGTAGATTAATAGTAACACTAATTGAGTGATCAACCCATTTCTGAATACGTCCCTGCATTTGAACTTTCTTGAGCCAATCTACATCATTAGCAGTTGCTTTATAATATGGTGACTTCGCTACAATTTCGTCAACCTCTTCTTTAGTATAGCGTTTGGTTGTGGAGTAATTGTTTGCCTCCATCCAGGTAACAAATTTATGATGAAATACAACATATTCTTCCCAAGAATCTCCGTTTTCATCAATAAAATCTACACGAACATTTTTATCGTTTGGATTTACTTTTCTTCTTCTGGTGTACACAGGCATAAATACAGGTTCTACTCCGGAAGTCGTTTGAGTCATTATACTGGTGGTGCCGGTAGGAGCAATCGTCAAACAAGCAATATTACGACGACCATACTTAGCCATATCTTCATAAAGTTGCGGATCAGCCTCACGTAAACGTTGAATGTAAGGATTGTTTTCTTCTCGTTTAGCATCATAAACAGAAAAAGCTCCACGTTCCTGCGCCATCGTTACCGACGATCTGTAAGCAGCTAATGCAACAGCTTTATGTACCTTCTCAGAAAAATCTGTTGCTTCTTCTGTTCCGTAACGGAAACCTAAAGCTGCCAGCATATCACCTTCCGCTGTTGTTCCAACGCCAGTTCTGCGCCCCTGAGATGTTTTTGTTTTAATTTTTTCCCAAAGCTGGAATTCAGTATTTTTTATTTCCTCATCTTCAGGATCTGACTCTATCTTGGCGATAATTTTATCAATTTTCTCCATTTCAAGGTCAATAATATCATCCATAATGCGTTGAGCCAACCCAACATGTTTATGGAATAACTCGAAATCGAACGATGCTTGCGGAGTAAATGGATTGTTAATGTACGAATACAAATTAATGGCCAATAAGCGACAACTATCGTAAGGACAAAGCGGGATCTCGCCACAAGGATTTGTAGATACTGTTCTATAGCCTAAATCGGCATAGCAGTCTGGAACAGATTCACGCGTAATAGTATCCCAAAACAAGATTCCGGGTTCAGCCGATTGCCACGCATTGTGTACAATTTTTTTCCAGATAGCGTTGGCATCTACATTTTTAGTAAACCAAGGATTTTCGGATGTTACAGGATATTGCTGTGTGTAAGTTTCGTTGTTTATGGCAGCCTTCATGAAGTCATCGTGCAGCTTCACAGATATGTTAGCTCCGGTTACTTTTCCTGATTCCATTTTAGCATCAATAAAAGTCTCTGAATCAGGGTGTTTTATTGAAACACTAAGCATAAGTGCACCACGTCGTCCATCTTGCGCAACTTCGCGCGTAGAATTTGAATAACGTTCCATAAACGGTACGATACCGGTAGAAGTCAGTGCCGAGTTCTTTACAGGCGAACCTTTAGGACGTATGTGAGAGAGGTCATGACCAACTCCACCACGACGCTTCATGAGTTGCACTTGTTCTTCGTCTATTTTTATGATAGCACCGTATGAGTCAGAATCTCCATCAAATCCAATAACGAAGCAATTGGATAGCGATGCTACCTGAAAATCATTTCCAATACCCGTCATTGGGCTACCTTGCGGTACAATATATTTAAAGTCACGAAATAATTCGAAAAGTTCATCTTCTGAAAGAGGATTTGGATATTTCTTTTCAATCCGGGCAATTTCTTTGGCCAATCGACGATGCATATCGTCAGGATTTAATTCATAAGTGTTACCGAATGAATCTTTGAGTGCATACTTAGTTGCCCATACTTTAGTAGCGAGGTCATCTCCTTTGAAATATTTGAGAGTTGACTCTTTTATTTCTTCTGCAGTGAATGTTTTTGTTTCCACGATAAAAGTTTTCTAAAAAGATTAGTATAAGTGTTTTGAGATCGTAATTTGTTCCGATGAAATCGGACTACAATGTTAGGCATTTATTTTTATAATTCCAATAATATATATCAATTTTTATTGAACAAAATAAAAAGTTTTCCAAAATATTTTGTATCATTCTGTATATAAAGACTATAAAAAATTCAAAACAACGAAATATTTCCAAAAATGAAATTTAATAAGTAAACCAGAAGAATTATTCGGAAAACAAATAAAA
The DNA here is from genome assembly GCF_000183135.1 of Paludibacter propionicigenes WB4. Taxonomy (NCBI): domain Bacteria; kingdom Pseudomonadati; phylum Bacteroidota; class Bacteroidia; order Bacteroidales; family Paludibacteraceae; genus Paludibacter; species Paludibacter propionicigenes. Next base: position 740,818 of record NC_014734.1, read on the forward strand.
CATTTGTAAATTCCAATACAGAAGTTATGATGAAATGAATAAAGGAGAGTTAGCAAGATATTTCACCATTTTCAACAGTGAAAATAGTTGCATCTTGCTCTAACTGAAGAAGAAGTAGATCCAGATGCTCCCGGTTGGTATCAGTAATAAATATTTGACCAAACGTATCGCCTGATACCAGCTCAATTATCTTTTTTACGCGAACAGAATCGAGCTTATCAAATATATCATCTAGCAACAAAAGAGGGGATAGATTGTGTGTTCGTTTTAAAAAATCAAACTGTGCTAGTTTTAATGATATAAGATATGTTTTGTTTTGTCCCTGTGAGCCAACTCGCTTAATTGGGTAATCTCCCAATAACATTTCAAGATCATCTTTATGAATTCCCTGAGTAGAATAACCAAGTATTCGATCACGATCGCGTGTGGCCAGCATTTTAGTTTTTATATCCCGATCATGATGTTGCGAGTGATATGAAAGACTTATCTGTTCGTTTCCAACGGATATATACGAATAATAATTTTGAAAAACAGGGATGAACTCATCAATAAACAGTTTGCGTTGCTCATATATATAATTACCAAAAGCAGCCATTTGCTCTTCCCAGATGTCAAGTAAAGAATCATCTACAGGTTTTTCCGATTTCAACAATGCATTTCGTTGTTTCAACGCATTGTTGTATTGAAGTAAATTATTCAGGTAGGTTTTATTGTATTGAGATATAACCCCATCAATGAATTTGCGACGCTCTTCACTGCCTCCCTGGATCAACTCCGAATCATCGGGTGAAACCAATACCAACGGCAACAATCCGATATGATCCGACAGACGTTCGTATTCTTTTTTATTGCGCTTGAATTGTTTTTTCTGACGCATCTTCATACCACAGTAAATATCTTCGGTTTGATCGCCCAAAGTATATTTCCCCTGAAGTAGACAAAATTCGGCACCATGCAAGATATTTTGAGAATCGATAGAGTTAGAATGACTTTTGCAAAACGATAAAAAATAAATTGCATCCAGAATATTGGTTTTTCCCATACCATTATTTCCGATAAAACAATTTATGTTAGGCGAAAAAACCAATTCAGCTTCGCGGATATTCTTGTAATTGAGTATGGATAGAGAATTGAGACGCATGAAGTGGTGGAGGTGTTTATTTTAATACAAATGTACGTAAAATATAATCATGTCCAATTCTTTTTTTTCGTTTCAAAACGTTAAACTAAGTGATTCAGGCAAAATAAGTTCGCTATGTTTATCATGATTGATTTTAATTATTGTAACTTTGCGTAGAACAGAAAAAATCACAAAAAACACTATTCAAACGACTAAATAACAGATATTTACAAGTCAATATTTTGCATTAATTCGCATAGTATATAACGACGAAGTTTAGACCTGCATAGTTTAGTTAGAAATAATTGTTTATCTACCAACATGATAAAATATTTCAGGCTTTCAATTTTTATTATTATCGTTTTCACATCTTGTAATCCGGAAAGAAAAACAAATACCACCAGCAACAAGCATATAATAAGTGAGGCGATTATAGTTGACTGCCACTACTCGCTGGAGGAGGCAATCTCGGGATCGAAAGCTCCGAAATCTGTTCTTAATCAACTGGAGTTAATTGATGTGCAATACTACTCAACCGATGGTAAAATCCATAGAGGGCAAGTACTCACAAATAAAAAAATATCTCCTGAAATAAAAGTAATATTTAGTTTTATCCTACAGAATAAATTTCCGGTAGCGCGAGTAATTCCGATAGTAAAATACAATTGGGATGATAACGCATCAATGCAGGCAAACAATACTTATAGTTTTTGTTACCGAAATGTAAGTTATTCTAAACATGCTCAAGGACTAGCTATTGATATTAATCCTTTCTTTAATCCTCAACGTTGGAAAAAGAGTCAGAAAAACCGTATTGACAGACCTATAGGAGCAAAGTACGATGCTAAGGTTCCCGGAACTTTTTATAGCAATCATCCAGTAGTTCAGCAATTTAAAAAACTAGGGTTTCGCTGGGGTCACACTTTTACAGCAAAGTATGACGACCACCATTTCGAGTTAAAATAATATTGTAAGAATATTTCGACATTTTCTTTCATATTGACATAATAATTTGTATTTTTGCGATAAATTAAAAAAATATATACAAATATAATATACAACTCACATTAGAATTAAAATTATGGCAAAGTTAACCAGAGAAGATGCTCTTCTCTATCACTCTCAGGGGAAGCCTGGGAAAATCGAGGTAGTTCCTACCAAACCCTACAGTTCTCAACGTGATTTATCATTGGCTTACTCTCCGGGAGTTGCTGAGCCATGTTTAGAAATTGAAAAAGATGAAAGTACAGCCTATGATTACACTTCAAAAGGTAATTTAGTAGCCGTTATTTCTAACGGTACAGCAGTACTAGGATTAGGAGATATAGGTGCGCTGGCCGGAAAACCGGTAATGGAAGGAAAAGGTTTATTGTTTAAAATTTTTGCAGGTATTGATGTTTTTGACATTGAGGTAAATGAAAAAGATCCTGAGAAATTTATTCAGGTAGTGAAAGCCATTGCACCGACTTTTGGAGGTATTAATCTTGAGGATATTAAGGCTCCAGAATGTTTTGAAATTGAAGAGCGCTTGAAAGCTGAGTTGGACATTCCGTTGATGCACGACGACCAACACGGTACGGCTATTATATCTGCCGCCGGGTTAATCAATGCTCTTGAATTGGTTGGAAAGAAAATAGAAGATGTAAAAATTGTGGTAAATGGTGCAGGAGCTGCCGCCAATTCATGTACTCAACTGTATATGATGCTTGGTGCTAAATTAGAGAACATCGTTATGGTGGATTCTAAAGGTGTTATTAACAAACAACGCACCGACTTAAATTCAAGAAAGAAACCATTTGCGACTGACAGAACTATCACAACACTGGCCGAAGCTGTAAAAGACTCTGACGTATTTTTGGGATTATCTATAGCCGGAGTTTTATCTATCGATATGGTTCGATCTATGAACGCTAATCCGATTGTATTTGCACTTGCTAACCCTAATCCTGAAATATCTTATGAAGATGCTTTATCTGCACGTAAAGACATTATTTTTGCTACCGGACGTTCTGATCATCCTAACCAAATCAATAACGTATTAGGATTCCCTTACATTTTCCGTGGAGCTTTGGATGTACGCGCCAAATGTATTAACGAGGAAATGAAAGTGGCAGCTGTTCGTGCTATTGCAGAATTGACAAAGAAACCGGTTCCTGATGTTGTAAATGCGGCTTATAATCTGAAACGTATTACATTTGGACGCGACTATATTATTCCAAAACCACTTGACCCACGCTTGTTGACCATTGTGGCTCCTGCTGTAGCTAAAGCTGCTATGGAATCAGGAGTAGCCCGCAAAGACATTACCGATTGGAACGCATATTGCGATAAACTTCGCGGATTGATGGGCAACGACAACAAGATGCTACGTCACTTCTACGAAACTGCGAAACAAAATCCCAAACGTGTTGTATTCTCCGAATCCAATCACCTAAATATGATTAAGGCAGCCGAATCGGCTTATGCTGAAGGTATCTGTTTCCCTATTTTGATCGGAAATGAAGAAAAAATAGCCAATATTGCTGCAGAAAATGACATTGACTTAACCGGAATTGAAATTATCAATCTTCGTCACGACAGAGAAGAAAAACGCAGGAATATATACGCTAAAAAACTTTCAGAGAAAAGAAGTCGCGAAGGTATGACTTTCGACGAAGCTTACGAGAAAATGTACGAAAGAAACTACTTTGGTATGATGATGGTGGAAACCGGAGAGGCCGATGCGCTGATTACCGGTGTGTATACTAAATATGCCGACTCAGTTCAGGCTGCTAAAGATGTAATTGGTTTACGTCCTGGTTTGAAACATATGGCTGCCATGCAAATCATGAATACCAAGAAAGGAACTTTCTTCCTGGCAGATACATTGTTTAATCGTCACCCATCGACTGAAGCATTGATTGATATTGCTAAACTGACACACGAAACCGTAAAATTCTTTGCACACGAACCAGTAATGGCAATGTTGTCTTATTCGAACTTTGGATCAGACAAGCAAGGAAGTCCGGCCAGTGTACATCAGGTAGTAGAAACTTTGCATACAGAGTATCCGGAAATGCTTGTTGATGGAGAAATGCAGGTAACTTTTGCTTTGAACAAAGAACTTCGCGACAAAAAGTTCCCATTCTCAAAATTAGCCGGTAAAAATGTAAATACATTGATTTTCCCTAACTTAAGCTCAGCCAACACTGCTTATAAAATGTTGATTGAAATGGGTCTGGCCGAATCAATCGGACCAATTCAAATGGGATTGAACAAACCGGTTCATATTTTGGATGTTGAAAGTTCAGTGCGTGACATCGTAAACATGACTGCCATTGCGGTACTTGATGCCATAGTTGAAGAAATCAAAGTAAACTCTGATACGAAAATCAATTTGTAATCAGCGTCCTCAATAAATAGAAAAAGGTCATTAACTCAATCGTTAATGACCTTTTTTATTTATTTTGCTTCAAGCTCTTATTTTACTACTATTGCTTCCAGATTTTTATTTCTTATCTGAATGTAAACCACAGAACCTGGTTTGCTGTAGGCAGCCTGAACATAACCCATTCCGATTCCTTTTTTGGTATCAGGCAGCATAGTTCCCGAAGTTACTACTCCTATAACATCTCCAGTTTCATTTACAATGCTATATTCATGACGGGGAATGCCACGTTCTTTTAATTCAAAACGTACCAACTTACGGCTTACGCCTTCGGCTTTTTGCTTTTCAAGCAACGAACGGTCAATAAAGTTTTTTCCGTCAGCAAACTTGGTAATCCAACCTAAGCCGGCTTCGATAGGCGATGTGGTATCATCAATATCATTTCCATACAAGCAAAAACCCTTTTCGAGGCGCAACGAATCACGCGCTCCCAAGCCGATTGGTTTAATTCCGAATTCGGCACCAGTAGCGAAAAGTGCATCCCAAATTTTATCCCCATGTTCAGGATAAAAATATAATTCGAAACCTCCCGCACCGGTATAACCTGTGTTAGAAAGAATAACGTTTTCGACACCTGCAAAATCACCAACTGCAAAGCCGTAATAAGGAATCTGCGAAAGATCAGTGCCGGTCAGCTTCTGCAACATTTCTGTTGCTTTAGGACCTTGCACAGCCAGCTGCGCCATCCAATCGGAAGCATTTTCAAGTTCTGCACCTTCGGTGTTATTCTCAACACACCAATTCCAGTCTTTTTCGATATTAGAGGCATTTACCACCAACAGGTATTTGTTTTCTTCGAAATGATAAACCAATAAGTCGTCAACGATACCCCCTTTACCATTAGGGAAGCAAGAATACTGCGCCTTACCGAGTGGCAACACGGAAACATCGTTTGAAGTTACTTTCTGGAGAAAAGCCAATGCATTAGGACCTTTTACCCAAAATTCACCCATGTGAGACACATCAAAGACTCCTACACCGTTACGAACCGTCATGTGTTCATCGGTTATTCCGCTGTATTCAATCGGCATATTATAACCTGCAAATTCGTGCATTTTTGCTCCCAGAGCAATGTGTTTGTTTGTAAATGGAGTTGTTTTCATAATCATGACCCCAAACCGCATAAAAAGGATTTGGTTAGTATTGTTGTTATTTAATTATTTATATTCATTTTAAGTCCCCTTCGGGGAATTTAGGGAGCTTTTATTTATTCGCCAGTATTTCTACTATTTTTACCACCACCTGCATGGCTTTTTCCATAGATTGAACGGGTACATATTCAAATCGTCCGTGGAAATTATGTCCGCCTGCAAAAATGTTGGGGCAGGGAAGACCCATGTATGATAATCGCGAGCCATCGGTTCCACCACGAATAGGTTTGACGTTGGGCTTAACGCCAACAGCTTCCATTGCTTCAAAAGCCAAATCGACCACGTGCATAACCGGCTCAATTTTTTCACGCATATTGAAATACTGATCTTTAATCTCGATGGTAGCAGTACCTTCACCAAACTCAGCATTAATCTTATTGACCAAATGTTGTATTTCTTTTTTTCGACGTTCGAACCTATCGCGATCATGGTCGCGAATAATATAACTCAGCGTTGTTTTTTCAACTGTTCCTTCAATGTTGGTTAGGTGATAAAAACCTTCGTAACCCTGCGTATGTTCCGGAGTTTCATGACGTGGAATCATACCAATAAATTGCTGAGCTATACGCATAGAATTTATCATTTTATGGTACGCATATCCCGGATGAACATTTGTTCCGGTAAAATAAACCTTAGCTCCGGCCGCATTGAAGTTCTCAAACTCCAGTTCGCCAATTTCACCGCCATCCATCGTGTATGCCCAGTCGGCATTAAATTTTGCCACATCAAAATGATCGGCACCCTGACCGATTTCTTCATCGGGGGTAAAGCCGACTCTGATTTTGCCGTGCTTAATTTCGGGATGTGCTATCAGGTATTCCATAGCCGTAACTATTTCGGCTAGTCCGGCTTTATCGTCGGCTCCAAGCAGGGTAGTACCGTCAGTCACCACAATGTCCTGCCCTTTATACTGAAGTATCTCGGGATATTTCTCAGTTTCAAAAACGATATTCTTTTCCTGATTCAAAACAATATCGCTTCCATCGTAATTACGAACCACTCTTGCCTTTACATGACGCCCGCTCATATCCGGACTAGTATCCATGTGTGCAATAAAGCCGATAGTAGGTATATCTTTGTCGGTATTAGCCGGTAAAGTAGCTGTTACATAACCGTTTTTATCCAGATCAACATCCTTCAATCCAATAGAAGTAAGTTCTTCTACCAAATGTTTTGCAAAAATCATTTGTCCAGGTGTACTGGGGGTCATATTGGTATTTTCGTCGGAAGTAGTAGTAAAACCAACGTATTTCAAAAAACGATCGGTAATATTCATCATGATATTCATTTTTAAATTTCGACGCAAAAATACTCAAAAAATGGTATACAAATTCAGTTTTGAGACGTTTTTTATTGACAGAATGTTTATGGCGGGTAGGGGTAGGTTGCGACCTGTCTTGGTGGTAATTAAGACAACCGGTTTTTTGATACGACAAATCGCTAGAAGCAGTTATTCGCTCTCTAAACAAAAACTCCCGCAAATGAACCAAATCAGAGCATAATGCTTGCCTGTATTTGTGTCATTTGCGGGAGTTATTATTCACCAACTTATTTTCTTAATTAAGCCGTAGGAGGAGTACTCTTGCTTTCGTCCTTGCCTTTGCTACGACGAGCGTTGATGGTATTTTTATAATAATCTATCTGATAGTTCACCTTGTCGATAAACGAACTGTATAGATCTTCGCCATTGAGCAGAACCAAGGCATTGATAACACTGACAATGTTTTTGTAGTCTCCATCGGTGGCAACTCGTGCTGCCCGTACATCGCCACTGATGCGCGATGCTACTTCGGCAGTGCGTGTACCAAAGTTGGCAATAAATGAATTATTGGCATCAACCAGTTTATTCAACTTATCGGTAGCCGAGCATAAGGCTACATCAGATGCATAATTGTTTCTCATCTGGTTAGTCAAACTGGCTAAGGTTTCGCTTTCTTTGTTGTATGGTTCCCGACGCATATCGCCAATCTGATCGACGATGCGGATAATACGTTCGGCAGCAGCCTGAATGGCAGGATCGTAATCGATAAGACCCGACCGAATTTGCAATACAAACGACCGATAAAGTTGATCCCGAAGCAAATCTGCTTTGCCTATCCCTATGGTGTGCTGGCTGCCTTGCTCCACCTCGATAGAAGCCAGTTCGGTAGTCACATCAGCCACATAGGACGGAAAGAACTTCATTATTCCCAGTCTGTTTGGATCTTGAGCCGATATTTCATCTCTTATTACCGAATGAAACTGACCATGTTCGTTGTTTTGGAAATCAGAGAAATCCACTGTTTTAATTTTCTTCATAGATTCATTTATTTTTAATTTACAATTAGGGTTAGCAGGATAGTTACGAGTTACGAGTTACGAATTACAAGTCAGTTGGCGTATTCACGCAGTGCAGAAAGGCGGGAACACATCCGGCGTGCCGGAAGTAACGTTGCAAAACTGCGGCAAGGTTTCAGGCGTGCCGTATGTCTTGTCGCAAAACTGCGGGACTCTTTCGGGGACACCGGAAGCACTGTTGTAAAACTGCAGCAGGGTTTAAGGTGTGCCGGACACTCTATTACAAAACTACTGCAAGCTTTCAGGCGTGCCGGAAGTGTTCCTGCAGTTTTGCAGCACCAAAAAAGGCATTGTTTATCTACCCAAAAGCCTCTCCGAAATGCTCAAAACATTGATAAAACCTGTAAAAATAGCTTTCTCCAAAACTATTTAATGCGTTGTATATAAGTTCACTTAGCCTCTAAAGTTAACTATGCAAATATATAAGTTTAAATATATGCATGTATGCTTATTATAGTTTATTTTTATTAATTAAAATCCATTAACAGGTATCGCTTTATTGATGGTAGAGACATGCGGCGAACTGTCCAAAAAATGAATAGGATAATAAATTGTTTAGTTTGGGGAAATGGGAGGGATGGAGTCTTGCGAAACAGCGGGCAAAGAGGGAATAATTTGGGTCTCGCGATTTCTAATCGCGGAAATTGAAATATAAACATGCGCGATTGAAATTATTCCCTTTGGTCATGACCGCTGGTTCGCGTGACCCGGTTGTGGAGTTTCTTCAATGTTTATTTACCCGCCCCAAACCCCGTTCGACTGAGCTCACGCCGAAGCCTAAAGGGGCTTAAAGTTACTTTTGACTCCTAAAATGTGGTACGCACAACCAGTATAAATCTCGCATACCACTCTTTAAGTCCCCTTCAGGGGATTTAGGGGCGGAAAAATACAGTTTGTCTGAGAGATTCACTGGATAGCTATTTCAACATTTCAACCACCCCAAACCCCTAAAGGGGCTTGAAGTTACTTTCGACTCCTAAATACGGTATACACAAACGAGTATAAACCCCGCAAACCACTCTTTAAGTCCCCTTTAGGGGAACCAACGGTCAGCGACCAACGGGAGATAATTAGGGGCGGATAATTGGCTAACTTATTTACTCAAATACTCTTTGATCTCTTCAACAACTTTGTCTATATCATTCAGGACTTCTTCATTTGTAAAGCGAATAACGGTAATACCAAACCGTTCTAATTCTGCCGTCCGGCCTTCATCATATTCTTTTTGCGATAAATGTATTTCACCATCAACTTCAACCACCAGTTTATATTTATGACAATAAAAATCGACAATGAAAATGTCTATCGGATGCTGTGCTTTAAACCGAACGCCTAACTGACTTTTATTCAATCGCTCCCAAAGGACATTTTCAGCCGCTGTCATGTCTTTAAGCAATTCACAGGCATTTTGAAATATAGCCCGCTTTGCACCAAAAAACATATCTGGTAAATCTGTACGTTGCATAGTATATTCTCTTTGGTTTTTCAATCATTCCTAACCGCCCCAAACCCCTAAAGGGGCTTTAAGTTACTTTCGACTCCTAAAATGTGGTACGCACAACCAGTATAAATCTCGCATACCACTCTTTAAGTCCCCTTCAGGGGAACCAACGGTCAGCGACCAACGGGAGATAATTAGGGGCAGATGAAGCTATTTATTAGTTTCATTGCTTATTTCTTAGGAATTGCTTGTTTCTCGATAGACTGTATGATTTGATTAAGCTGCTTATTCTCAATTTTGGTATCAGTACATGTTGTAAAAAGAGTTGAAACTAAGGAAAGAACTAAGGCAGCCAACGAAGCGTATAATGCTCCACGCGAATAGTTGGTTTGCTTTTTAGCTTCATTCAATTGTATCTCAAATTTGCGCTGTTCTGGTGTTTTGAAATCTTTGAGAACTAAATCTATAAGAAGGTAAGAAGGATGAATTAATTTTTTTGAACGTTCTTCAATCTCTTTACCTATATCTGTGTGAATCATTAGATATTCATTAACATGTACTCCGTCACTACTAAGTATATTTTTGGTGATATAGTAATCACCATGTTTTACAAATTTGCTAGCACAAATAAAATTAGAATTTGTCCCTTTTTTTAAATGAGAATAAATGTACCTGCTCTCTTCTAGATATTTCAATAAGAAAATAATATCAAGTACTTTTGCATATGATTTATCGTTTTCAACTCCATAAAATTTTACAAACGTATAGGTATTATCCCACTCGATGGCAGCAATGTTTACTTTTTCCATCTCATCAATAATAATATTTACTGAAGAGGCAATTTGCCCTTTGTTAGAATCCGAAACAATTCGTTTGATAATATCTTTTTCAAACTCGCTAAAATCTCTCATAAATAACAATATATTTAAAATTTAGAAACATTAATTCAATCATACTTTTGCAATCCTATTACCATGATGAAGCAGACTTGAGAGCCGTGATATTCTTTATTATTCAACTTGTAGTGTTGGTGATTTTTCTTCATTTAGCCACATGTTTTCACGCCAATCAGAAACAATATTAATCAAATCATTGAAGTCCCACAATTCAGATAAAAGGCTTAACCCTTCGAAAACTGGTGAACATGAGCCAACTATATGAGAGTATATTTCATTTTGCTCATCATATATTTCCTTGTATGCAATTTTTAAGTCATTTAATGGTTTAATTGTATTAGAACGTAATTTTGATGGCGAATCCCGATGCTTGTAATAATTGGCTATCGCTATAATTAATTCAATCCTTGTAGTTTGAGAATTGTTTACTTTTTTGTCAATAGAATATTTATCTGACAGTTTCAATAAATCCGGATATAAATCCGATATACTACTATTGATGTAGTTTTGAAGTACAATAAATACTGTTCCCACTAAATGCTCTGTATCATCAGCATAAATACTATCCCAATAAATGTAACCATCCTTCGAGCAAATCTCCTTTATATTGTCTAATTTGACTTGTAATGGTGAAATAATATCTTTTGTTACCCTAATTCTCAAATCTCTTCGTAAATAATGTCCTTTCATATAATTAGATTAAAATTATTCTACAACCTAATGCATTGTTTTCTAATTCTATTTTCTTATCCGCCCCAAACCCCTAAAGGGGCTTTAAGTTACTTTCGACTCCTAAAAAAGGTACGCACAACCAGTATAAATCTCGCAAACCACTCTTTAAGTCCCCTTCAGGGGATTTAGGGGCGGATAATACAGTTTGTCTGAGAGATTCACTGGATAGCTATTTCAACATTTCAACCGCCCCAAACCCCTAAAGGGGCTTGAAGCTACTTTCGACTCCTAAAAAGCGGTACGCATAACGAGTATAAATCCCGCATACCACTCTTTAAGTCCCCTTTAGGAGATTTAGGGGCGGTTAGGAAATAAAGAAACATCTAATTTTCACCTACAAATATAATTAATTCTTCTTACAATTAACTGAAACTACTCGCGTACTACAGAAATAGATTATTTCCGTACCTTTGTACCATCACAAACAAATCAGTATTCTGTCGGCATAAAAGCGACAAACCGCTCGAAGCGGTTGTTCGCTTTTGAACCAAAAGCCTACAGAAGTGTTTTTTACAGAAAACTTTATGCAAACCAAAATATATCAACTCACCGATTTTCTTCCTACTACCAAAAAAGAACTGGAACTTCGCGGTTGGAACGAAGTAGACGTGATCCTTTTCAGTGGCGATGCGTATATCGACCATCCTGCTTTCGGGGCGGCTGTTATCGGGCGCTTACTCGAAGCACAGGGACTACAGGTGGCCATTGTGCCTCAGCCTAACTGGCGCGACGACCTGCGCGATTTCAAAAAGATGGGGCGTCCACGCATGTTTTTTGCCATTTCAGCGGGCAATATGGATTCCATGGTAAACCATTACACGGCCAACAAACGCCTGCGGTCTGACGACGCGTACACCCCTGATGGAAAATCGGGTATGCGTCCTGATTATTGCACCATTACCTATGCCACTATTATCAAAAAATTATATCCGGAAGTGCCCCTTGTCATCGGTGGAATCGAAGCTTCGCTGCGCCGCTACACACATTACGATTATTGGTCGGATAAACTTATGCCAAGCATTTTGGTCGATTCCAAGGCAGATTTGCTCATTTATGGGATGGGAGAGAAGCCTATAGTGGAACTGATAAAACAGATTCGCGAAGGTAAAACCTTCAAAGAGATGACAAACATACCACAAACCTCGTTTTTATCGAAGGAAATTCCGGCTCATCCGAAATGGAAAAACCTGGAACTGGTTTCGCACGAGGTTTGCCTGAAAGATAAAAAGTTATATGCTTCCAACTTCAAGCATATCGAAAAAGAATCGAATAAATACGAGGCCAACCGGTTGTTGCAAAAAACGGGCAACCGCTGGGTGATAGTCAACCCACCCTACGAACCGCTGAAAGAGGCCGAACTGGATGCTTCGTACGATTTGCCCTACACACGCGTGCCGCACCCCAAATACAAGGGCAAGACCATTCCGGCCTACGAAATGATTAAGTTCTCGGTAAACATGCATCGCGGATGCTTTGGCGGCTGCTCGTTTTGTACCATTTCGGCTCATCAGGGCAAGCATATTGTGTCGCGTTCCAAAGAATCGATACTGAATGAGGTGAAAAAGATTACCGCTATGCCCGATTTCAAGGGCTATCTGAGCGATTTGGGCGGTCCATCGGCCAATATGTACAAGATGAAAGGGAAGAACCTGTATATCTGCCGGCAATGTCAAAAACCGTCCTGCATTTTCCCGAAACCCTGCTTTAATCTGAATACCGATCATACACCTTTGCTGGATATTTACCGCTCGGTCGATCAGTTGCCGGGTATCAAAAAGTCATTTATCGGCAGCGGTGTGCGTTACGACATTTTGCTGACCGACCCTAAAAATGTGGAAGTAAACAAAAGCCACGAGGAATATATCCGCGAACTGATTACCAACCACGTTTCCGGACGGTTGAAGATTGCTCCCGAGCATACGTCGGACGCGGTGCTAAACCTGATGCGTAAACCCAGCTTTGCCTATTTTGGCGAGTTTAAAAAGAAATTTGAGCGAATCAACCGAGAGGCAGGACTAAATCAACAGCTGATTCCCTACTTTATCTCGAGTCACCCGGGTTGCCACAACGAAGATATGGCCGAACTGGCAGCGCTGACCAAAAGCTTCGATTTTAAGTTGGAACAGGTGCAGGATTTTACTCCTACACCCATGACACTGGCTACCGAAATTTATTATTCTGGCTATCATCCTTACACATTGGAACCGATTTTTACCGCTAAAAGCAAAGATGAAAAGTTGGAGCAACGTAAATTCTTTTTCTGGTATAAGGGAGAATATAAGAATCAAATCATCAAAGATTTGAACCGAATGAAACGCCCGGATTTACTAAAGAAACTGTTTCAGAAATAAAATTCTCGAATTTTTTTTCAACTGCTGACAAGGACTTCGTCTGCTGTCAGAGTTGACAATTACAACCCTGTCAGCAGTCCGAAGGACTCTGGCAGAGGTTGAAAAGTTAGAGGTTGAAAATCTTACTGTTTCTCCGTCAAGTACTTCCAATACCGCTCGGGCAAATGTTGCCGCTGGAGTTTCAGGTTGATGCGCTCTTTGATGGTCATCGATTTGAAATAACCTTTCCACAAGTCCTGAAAGAGTTTTTCGTCTTCCGCCATCAATTTTTCATCCAGTTTACCTTCGGGGAAAAGATCCTTGCTGTCGAGTGTCATTTCGCTCACTGTTTTCAGGTCGTAATAATAGCCGTAATTGCGTCTAGTATCGTAGATAATCCATTTTTGGTCTGCAAATCGATCAGAAAAATGCTCCAGGGTCAGCGGTAGGCTGTTATGATCGGGCGACACAGGTGCAAAGAAAATGTCATCAGCTGCTTTTTGGAAACGTACCAGTTCTATCAACCTGCATCGCTCCTTATCCACTTTTTTTGCCAGATTTCGCACTTGCAACACATCGTCATCGGCAAAATTCAGCTCAATAGAATGCTTGCTGTCAAATGTTTTACGTATATAACGAAAAATCAGTTCGTCACTCCCCGGTAGTTCCGACAGCCACACATATCTGATCATATTGCAGCTGATAGGCATCAACTTTTTCCGCAAGCCTTGCCACACACGATCAGATTTTGCATTATCGGTGATAACAGTGTGACATTCGTCGGCAAACAAGGGCTCAACCTCTGCCTCGTCCAGTAATCGGTCGGGGAAAGTTCTGCGGTTGTAAGCATCGAACACAGCGGTGAGCAAACCTTCAAATGTTTTATCGTAGCGGAAAATGATCATAGAGTATTGAAAACCCCTAACCCCGTTCGACTGAGCTCACGCCGAAGCCTAAAGGGGGACAAGAGTGGATTGCGAGAATTATTTAAATTGAAACTAATCAATCAAATTAAGAAGAATATTACCAGACGAAACTAATATAATTCCCCTTTAGGGGTTAGGAGTTTCTTCAAACAATAACGACATTTGTTGCCTGTTATCTTTGCCTTTAGCAAACTTCTTCTCTGTAAGTATCCGTCTCACATATTCGGGCGAGGTATCATTGACTTTTACTGAAGATAACTCGTTGCAGGTAATGAAATACTGCGCTTTTTTCAACGATACACCCATTTTTTTCAGCGAGTCGGAGGTTATCCTACCGTATCGGCGCGTAACTATAATCATCTTAGCTGTTTTCACACCTATACCCGGAATACGAAGTATCTGTGTGTAATCGGCTTTGTTGATATCCACCGGAAAATGTTCAGGATGACGGAGTGCCCATGCCAGTTTCGGGTCAATCTCCAGGTCGAGGTTAGGAAATGCATCATCTACAATTTCATCCACTTTGAATTCATAAAACCGCATTAGCCAATCGGCCTGATACAAACGGTTCTCACGCACCAAAGGTGGTTTTACGAGCGCCGGCAAGCGGTTATCGTTGGTATTTATCGGAATATAGCCCGAATAATACACCCGCTTCAGACTTGGACGTTCGTACATCGAGGCAGATATATTGAGAATTTGCTTATCATTATCATCTGTAGCACCAATAATCATTTGCGTACTTTGTCCGGCAGGGGCAAAGCGTGGAGCAGAGCGATGTTTCTGCCTGTCTTCGGTACTTTCGAGCACACCTTGCTGAATATACAGCATCGGAGCAAAAACACTTTTATGGTCTTTCTCAGGCGCCAGCATTTTGAGATTTTGTTCAGTGGGTATTTCTATATTCACGCTCAGGCGATCAGCATACAGTCCGGCTTCGCGCACCAGTTGTTCACTGGCTCCCGGGATACTTTTCATGTGAATGTAGCCGTTGTAGCGATGTACTGTGCGTAATTGCTTTATCACACGCACCATGCGCTCCATGGTGTAATCGGGATTATTGATTACACCCGAACTCAAAAACAATCCTTCGATATAGTTCCTACGGTAAAACTCGATGGTCAGCTCCACCAATTCATCCACCGAAAAGGTAGCGCGACGAATATCATTGCTACGCCGGTTGATGCAATACGCACAATCGTAAATGCAATAATTGGTAAGCATGATTTTGAGTAATGACACACATCGACCGTCCTCAGTAAAACTATGACAGATTCCCCAACCGGATGTATTGCCAATGCCACCCGGAGTATTTTTCCGTGTGGTACCGCTGGAGGCGCACGAAACATCGTACTTCGCCGATTCAGCAAGGGTTTTGAGTTTTTCGAGAACTTCTTCTTTCATACAGTACAAAGTAACAAATTTTGCATCAGAAAAAATTCATGAAATAATTAAAAAAAAGCAATTGTTGATAAGTTATTCCCGAATCAAAAACATATACAAAACCAGCTTACGAGTACGCATCGGAACAGTTATAAACAATTGCTATAATGCAAATTAGATTATGAAGTCTGTAGTTAGATATGAACCTGTTTAATCATTTGCAATGCAGCCCTAAGATCACTCACGGGAGCCTGACAAACGTGATTTCTACACACATAAATCAATGTCTCATCCGCACTCCATTTGCCTTTGAGAACGGGTAAATTACTTTCGAATTTAGTTCCGGAAAGAATTATATTGTGCAAATAATGAGTATTCAATTCTTTTCTTAATAAATCGCTATTTTTACCCACAACCGACACCTCATAAGGAGCAGAGGCAAACCAACCCATCAAAATATCCCAGTTAGCATAGTAAATTCCACCCTGTAAAGCATTTTGACGAACATTATTGAGCATTTTTTCGGACATAGTGATATACTGATCATTATAGAAATAATGCCCTAAAACAAACAGATTTTTCCCCATTTCTGAATTTGAAGAAGGGATTACATTGTCCGAAATTTCCATTTTACGGGCTATCAGAGCGGGTTCGGTATCCGAAGTGTAATAAAACATGCCGCTCTCCGGATCATAAAAATGTGAGACGGTATATTCCGTTAACTCGCTTGCTTCAACCAACCATTGTTCATCAAAAGTATTCTGATATAAGGATATAAATGCCTGTATTATGAATGCATAATCGTCAAGAAACGCAGGAATGGAGGCTTTTCCGTTTTTATAATTTCTGAACAAACCATTGTCTGCCGATTTCATATAGCGCAAAATAAAATTTGCATTCCGTAAAGCTGCTTGCAGGTATTCAGCCTTAGCGGTAACCCGATAAGCATCACAATATCCTTTCAACATAAGAGCATTCCACGAAGTCAGTATTTTATCGTCAAGCATGGGTTTCTGCCTTTTTGCCCGTACAGTTTGCAATAGTTCTCTGGCTTGAGCTATACTTTCTGAGAGTTCCACAGTGCTAAGATTATGCTTTCGCGCTATTTCTTCATCATTTCCCTTGCGGTAGAGAATATTCTGCGATTCTTCCCAGTTACCTGCTGCCGTCACCTGAAAATAATCCATTATCAATCCCGCATTTTTGCCCAGTATAGTTTGTAGCTCATCAAAAGTCCAAACATAGAATTTTCCTTCAACTCCCTCACTATCTGCATCCAGTGAAGAATAAAATCCACCATCCGGTGAGGTTAACTCACTGCTTACAAACTCCAGCGTTTCGTGCAGGACTTTTTCATAATGCGGATTACGATTGTACTGAAAAGCCGATGCATAAACACTTACCAGCAGAGCATTGTCGTAGAGCATCTTTTCGAAATGCGGAATTTTCCAGGCTTCGTCAGTAGCATAGCGTGCGAATCCACCTCCAATCTGATCATAAATACCTCCAAAAGCCATTCTATCTAAAGTGGTGGTCAAAGCTTTCAGGGCATCATTGTTGCCCGATAAATGATGAAAATGAAGTAAAAACTGTAGGCTCGATGGCATAGGAAACTTAGGTGCTGTGCCATATCCGCCGTTTACCGTATCGATGCCGGCCTGAATGTGATAAAAAATATCTTCCTGGTCGTTAACAGTGGCTTCCAATCCCGGCAAATCCGCACGATAAATCATTTCATTGTTTTGAACACCCTCGGTGAGCGCCCGAGCCTGATTTTCAGTTTTATCAGGATGAAGCTGAATAAAACCGGATACCTGATTAAGCATATCCAACCATTGCGCTTTGGGAAAATATGTTCCGCCGTAAATCGGTCTGCCATCGGGCAACGCCACACAATTTAACGGCCAGCCTCCCCGTTCGGTCAGCAATTGTACCGCAGTCATGTAAATCTGATCAATATCCGGTCGTTCTTCCCTGTCAACTTTAATAGCCACAAAGTGCTCGTTCATATAACGGGCTACTTCTTCATCCTCAAAGCATTCACGCTCCATAACGTGGCACCAGTGACAGGCAGCGTAGCCTATGCTTATCAGTAAGTTTTTATTCTCTTTTTTCGCTTTATTCAACGCCTCCTGACTCCATGGATACCAGTCAACAGGATTATGAGCATGCTGAAGCAGGTAGGGGCTGCTTTCATGAATCAGGTGGTTAGTGTATTTATGTTCGGATGTACTCATAGTTTTTGCTTTGTTTATTGGGCTGTATTCCTGTTGGTAACAGTTCAACCGGCAGTTTAAAACTATATAACACCGTGAAGCTGGATGTGTTTGTAAGAATCAAAAAGAATAGGAGGGAAGGGAGCAAAAAAAAAGACCATCTGCAGGAGATGGTCTTGGTAAACAATATTGTTTATTCTTATTTTAGTTCGGTCTGAACAGCTGTTTTGTAGTCGCTGCTGTAGCCGGTATGAGCAGTAAATATATATTCAGCTTTAGGAAGCCTTTTTATTTTGTCGAAAGAGGCTATAGCCGATTTCATGTCTTTTGTATAGCCTTCATTGGGTTTAGCTACTTTTCCGTTCACCAAACTAAATGCGTCACCTACAAACAGATATTTATCATTGACTAAATAAGAAATTGAACCGGGTGTATGTCCGGGAGTTTGAATGGCTTTAACGCTCAGGCTCTTTATCCGCACTACCTGCTGATCGTTCAATAAAACATACTTGTTCTTGTATTCGGTCTTATTGAGGGTCAGATACTGAGGCTTTTCGGTTGCCACTGTCGGTAATTCGGTATTGGACAGGTAAATGGTTGCATTTTTAAATAAAGCCACAGCCGCCACATGATCGGGATGCGAATGTGTGAGGAACATCGCAGTTACTTTGTCAGGATTTATTTTCAATTTCTCAAGTTCCTGAGTTATATATCCAACATTGGTTCCGGCATCCACAACGATATAACCATCACCATCCTGTAGGATAAACAGGTTTACAAACGAGTCTTTTATTGAATAAATTCCCTTTACGATTTCTTTCGTTTCAGTTGGTTCCATTTTGGATGTTTGAGCCTGTAGTTTCATTACTGATATGGATGCAAGCAACAATACAACAGTCGTAACTTTGATTGTTTGCCAATTGATTCTTAGTTTTCTATTCATAACTTCAAATTTTTAAATTATTATTATCAGGTTATTAATCTTAGTTATAAGGTCAGCAATTATCTTTTTTGTCGATAATATACTCCGGCCTGTCTTTGACTTCGTCGAAAAGAATTCCGATATATTGACCCAGTACTCCAACCGTAAGAAGCTGTACACCACCGAAGAACGTTATCAGAATAATCAACGAACTCCATCCGGAAAGTGCATGCGTGTAACCTACTATTTTGCCCACGAGGGTGTAAGCCGCATAAACTATTCCTATCAGTACGGTGATAAAACCCATTCCGGTAGCTAGTTTCAACGGTTTTTTAGAGAAATACAGCATAGCAGTCGATGCAAACTGAATCATCTTGCTGAGCGGATACTTGGTTTCACCGGCAAAACGGGCTTGTCGCTGGTAGAGAAACGGAACCTGCTTAAAACCAATCCAACTGATTATTCCGCGAATGTATTTACCTTTTTCACGAAACTTCTTGAATTCATCCATTACCTGTCGGTCTATTAATCGAAAGTCTCCCGTATCAAGTGGAAAATTCACTTCTGACAAGTAGTTCATCGAACGGTAAAACAAGCGAGCAGACAGTTTTTTGAATATACTTTCACCTTTTCTTTCGTCTCTGACACAATACACTACGTTAGCTTGCTCCCTGGATTGCGTTTCCAGCAAGTCCGGTATAAGTTCTGGTGGATCTTGCAAGTCGGCATCAATAATCACCGCCAAATCGGATTCGCAACAGTGTATTCCGGCAGTTACAGCCGGTTGATGACCAAAATTGCGGGAGAAATGCAGCACTTTCACCTGTTTATCGGCGGTTGCAATGTCTGTCAGCATTTCAGCTGTGCGATCTTTGCTGCCATCGTTGATAAAAATTATTTCGGTTTTGTGCGTTTTTATACCTTCCAACACCTTTTTAAGTCGGCTATACGATTCGGTAATCACCGCTTCTTCGTTGTAGCAGGGTACAATAACTGAAAGTGTATTCATTATCTATTCTGATTTTTTGGTTCTAAAAGTTAGTTTATTATTGAAGAAATACTGTAGTAATGCAACAATAATTATTGATATTAGTTTGGAAATCATACTATCTAATTTCAGGAGGTCGATAAATAGTATCAGCAAACCTGTACTGACAGCCATACCGACAAGGGCTATGGCATAAAATGCCAGAAAACGTCTCAATTTCCTATCCGTGACATTGAACGTAAAATAGCTGTTCAGAATAAAATTATGTACTACCGCCAGCGACGAACTGGTTATGTTGGAAATTACATAGTTTATTCCAAGTTTTTTATTCATAACGTAAAATACTGCCATATCGACCAATAAGCCCAAACAGCCAACCAGCCCGTATTTAATAAAACGTGTTATTCCATGATTGGCATATTTCTTTAAAAATGTAGAAATCATTGAGTCGCTGTATTTGTGAATAGGTTATTGTCAGATAAATTTCAAATGCCAAAGATAGGAAAAAAGTTATTTCTTTCCACTCTTTAGCCAGGCCATAAACATTTTCACCTCGGTGTAATCCAGAAATACATTCAGCATTTCGTAGATAGAACCGGTTTCAGCGCCTTTGCGAATGAGTTCCGAGGCTTTCTCGCGTTTTTCGGCTGTAATAAAGTCATTTATATCCAGTTCGCCTGTGATAACGTATTTTTCCAAATGACCTACAATGGTGGTTTTATTTAAATTGCGGGTAAAAGCTATTTCGTCAATTGTTTTGCCGTCCTTGTACATTGCCAGAGACATACGCATAGTTTCACCCACCGGTTTTTTCTCTTTTTTCTCCTTCGTCTTTTCCTTTTCGTCCATTAGCGACGAAAGATTGTTTTCTTTACAGTAGGAGAGAATTACATCCAAAAAAGCCTTGCCATATTTCTCTACTTTGGCAGGTCCAAAGCCGTTTATCCGAAGTAAATCTTTTTCGTTTTGAGGCAGATAATCCGACATTTCATTTAGCGTCTGACTTCCGGCCACCAGGTAAATGGGTAAATCATTCGGTTCACAAATATGATTGCGAAGTAGCATTAACTTTCGGTATAACTCCGGTTGTCGCGTAGTGAGCTTTTGTTTTGAACTGGTTTTAGCATAGGTATTTACGCTAAATTCAGGCAAAATAAATGTATTCTTCAGTGTAAAATAATCTTCTACCGTAAACCGCATCTTCAAACCTTTCTGTAAATAGCTTTTTTGAGCGATATTGGAGAAAACCATCTGAATCCCATCATTGTAATCGGCAGCATGCAGCTTGCTGTCTGTAACCGCAGGCGATTGACGCAGGGTTTCCTGCAGATTATTCATTTTCGGAATGAAAAAACCTATGGCAGCCGTAATGCGACTCTGCAAATGTTCTTCGTCCACCGGATATTGATCCATGATTGTCACCAGCTGGTTTTGAAACTTCAGAGCTACTTCCTGTAATCCTTGCGTCTGACGAAGCAAATCATTGAGGTAATCCATCGTTTCGTCATTAAATGAAGATTTGACCTCGGAAGTTTCGGCAATTAATCGCGAGATTTGCCCCAACGCATTTTTAAAATCAAAAAGCTGCATCAGGATAAAGTTCCGATACATATTTCTGGATGCATTAAGCTGTATTTCAAGATCTTCAACCGGCAGTTTATTCCGTTCGTGCTCTACTATCTGACGATCATTCTGTATGCTGTTCGGGTTTATCTTGCTGAGTAACACCATGCCTTCCAACGACCGACAACGACTGAGCGCCACGTATACCTGACCCGATGCAAAAGCAGCTCCGGCATCGATTACAGCTTTGTCAAATGTCAATCCCTGACTTTTGTGAATGGTGATAGCCCACGCCAGTCGGAGGGGATATTGGATAAATTTGCCCAGTTCATGTTCTTCTATTTGCTTGGTGACGGGATTGGTGCTGTAACGAATGTTTTCCCATACTGCTTTTTTCAGCTCAATGCTATCAACATCATCAGGGCATTTTATTTCAATAAAATCATCGCTCACGCTCTCTACCACTCCGATTTTTCCATTAAAAAAGCGTCGGGGTGTTTCCGTATCGTTCTTCAGAAACATCACTTTGGCACCAATCTTTAGTTCCAGCGCTTTTTCTGTAGGATAGCTTTTGTCCGGATATTCGCCTTCGATGGTGGCTTCGAGAGTATAGATTCTGCCTTTTATCTTGCTTAGTTCTTCGGCGTTTATCTGATCGGCTTTGTAATTGTGCGTAGTCAGCGTTATGTAAGTATCATCGGCAGGTGGTACAAACAACGGATTATAACGGCTCTGAAGTAACTTCAGACTGGTGTCGGTCAAGCAGTTGTTTCGAACCTCATTCAGTATTCTGATAAAATCGGCATTCGTCTGACGGAAAATTTTGTCAAGTTCGATGTAAACCGGTTGCTGCTGCATGATGGCCTGACTGTGGAAAAAATACGGACTAGAATAATACTGACTCAGCATGCGCCATTCATCGTCCGATGCAACGGGCGAAAGTTGAAACATATCGCCAATAAATATCACCTGAACACCTCCGAAAGGTTCATTATTGCGGTATCGCACATGGCGCAGTATGGTATCTACCGAATCGAGTACATCGGCCCGCACCATACTTATTTCATCGATAACTAGCAGTTCCAGCTCTTGCAACACCTTACGTCTGTTTCCCTGCATTTTCATCTTCTCTATCAGGTTTCGGCGTCCTTCGGGAGTAGGAATAAAAGGTGTGAAAGGCAGCTGAAAAAACGAGTGCATGGTAGTTCCACCCGCATTGATGGCGGCAACACCCGTGGGAGCCACTACCGCTATTTGTTTTTGAGTTTCTTTTTTCAGATTGTGCAGGAAGGTCGTTTTTCCGGTTCCGGCTTTCCCTGTCAGAAATATGGAACGATTGGTAAACAAAGCAAAATCATGAGCAAGTTGATAATAAGGAGAGGTATTTTCCATAGAGATATATTCAGGATCGTTTTACTTTTGCAAAAATAGATAAAACATATCAGAAATAATTCGTTTTCAAGATGGAATATTATCGTTTCCGGTTGTAATTTCGGAAACGAGAATATCTTATTCATCTAAATTATAAAGCTATAGATTGAGTGATATTAAAAAAGGAAAGCAATTGCTTTCCTTTTTTTATAAACTATTTATTTTGCCAGATTTTTGAAAACCGACCCGAAGATTAAATAACTGGTATTTCCGGCAATGGTGCCTTCATTTTCTCCCCACAAAAATGGCCAGTCGTCGTAGTTTTCGAAGTGGTCAGGATTTCTGAATAATACCCCCGGAGCTACATTGCCCGGAATAGCAGAGAAATCTGCCCGGTTGTTACCATAAAAAACGGCTTTAGGACGCGTAGCACCCACTGTTGCCACAAACGAATAGTTGTGGTACGGATGGCAACCAAACAACCAGTTGGATACTTTGTAGATATTGCTGCTATCTACAATATCAGGGAAATATTTGTTAGCAAAGCAAACGGTGGTTCCAAAGCTCAATAAAGCTCCATTGCCGGCCCAGTTGCCCAAACCGATAGGTACTCCGTAAGGATTTTGTTTTTCAAGTCCTTTGATGTATTCGTTGTACTTTACAACGTAGGGGAGTAGCTTTTCTTTGTAGGCTGCATCCATGTGTGGAATAGCATCCAATGCAGTGAGCAGACCGAACGTTACGCCACGATCAAGCGCAGGCCATAAAAGTTCCTGAAATTTATCAATGTATTGTTTCTCACCGGTTGCAATATACAGCTGAAGATTGGTGGCAACATCCGCCGATCCGAAACCTCCTCTGCGCGTAGTATTGTTCGGCTGTTTGGCTAATAATTCAGTCGCTTCTTTTTGCAATCTTTTCGACTGCTCCAACGCTCTTACCGACAAATCGTCGTTATACCCTTTCAAAGCACGACTTGCCGCGGCAAACATCGTTGCAGCCTGAAGATCGAGCTGTGGATTCCGGCTTGTAAATGCCCACATATCATCCTTCACACCACTCGAGCGACCGTCCTTGGCTATTTCGTAAGGACCAAGGTTCGGATTATAAGGAAGGTTGTCTGTTAATGAAGCTGCATCGCCCAAATGATGGTAGTTATCAAGTACAGAATTAGAAAGCGTTTGTGCCATGTGCCCAATTTTTTCTGCCTGAGCAACCAAGTTCAATGTTCCGTGCTCAATAAACTGCAACACGTCAGGCGTTCCATCCGGACGATGAAGATCGACATAACGGTGTTGCTCATCTACGAAAGTCTCATCGCGCATGGGTTTGAAATATTCCCATGTTTGTACAAAATTTTCCACAACGCTAATGTTCGATCCTGTTTCGATATCAAAATCGCCTGCATCGAAAAAGCCGCCTACGTTTAATCCGGGAATCAGTTCCAGCGCTTTATACTTGGTGTCGGTAGTAGGACCCTGAGAGTGAAGGTCGAAGTGATCGGTGTTAGGCGGAGCCTGCAGATAACCATCCTTAAAAGGTTCGCCATGCCATACCCTGTAACCTTCTTTTACATACATATGATCCATGTGTATCGGAATCCACACATCGCTGGTAGCATCGGTTATCCAGTTATAAACACTGTTGTCAATTAAGAAATTATTGGTTTTAGTGTTGCCATACTGAATATAGTAGATGCCCGGAGTCTTTACGGACGAAAAATCGAACTTCACATAGTGGTATTTATAATAGTTACCCCACGATACCACATTGCCGCTAAACACCTCAGAAGCAGTTCCTTTTTCGTCTATTTTATACAACGATGCCTTTGCAAGCGGTTTATCGTTCTTATCGAGTTCGATAACCGATACTTTGGGTTGCGCTGGAATGTAACCCACCTGCGATAAACCAATATTCGGTTCGCGTATCCAACCCTTGATGGCATTAGGTTCAACGATCCAACTCAAAACCTTACCGGTCTTACCTGCCGGAAGTAAACTACGAACTACATACCATCCGTTTTGCGCCAGCATGCGGCCGTCGAAAAGCATAAGATCAGCATCCGACGAAGTGATTTTCACCAAACGACCGGGTTCATCGGGAGCCAGCAGTAAAGTATGACCTGTTTCCAGCGGAAGCGGATCGACAAATTTGCCGGTACCTCTGTCATCGGCAGTTACATACCCTTTGTATTGCTTAATTTTCTCACTGTTAGGCTTTGTTGTAGTGTTACTTACCGCATAACGGGGAAAACGATTGAAGCGTCCATCCATTAAATAAGTCTTAGCCCAGTATTGCGAGGGTAGAAATTCCAGATTAAATCCGGCTTTACCTTCGAGAGATTTCGGAACCGGTTTATCAAGGTAAACTGCGATTTCTACAGCTTTACCTTTGGCAGTAACCACTACGCGCGAATCAAAGTCGAAATCTTTGTACCGTAGCGAAACCTCTATAGAGTTAGCGGCTTTGTCAACCTTACGGTTGGATACGGCCGGGACCAAGTCCCACTGCTCGGGAGTGTTGGAAAGCCTTATTGCACCGCCTTGTGCTGTTCTTACACCGTGGTGGATCAATTCGATGCCGGCATTCTTCTCATCGTTAAAGCCTCCACTAAAAATGTTGCTGTATGCTAAAACATTGACTCCTTGTGTCTCGAAATAGTCGAGATCATTGAGTTTCAATTCCTGACCCGAAACAGAGTTGAATACAGGCAGTAGTAGCATAGCAGCTGATAAAAATGTTGATTTTCTCATGCTGATAAAAGATTAATATATGTATTGTGTGATTTTAGATTCAGCTTCCGGTGTAGTTCCGCTTACCGGAACTCAGAGCTAACCTTGACAGTCTGTAAAGCCCTGACAAATATAATCATTAATATCCATATATAATCTTTTGAACTAATCATGCATGCCCTAAACAGGAGAGATATTTTAATATCATCAGGGTTTTCATTTGAAAGTTGCGTAAATTGCTATTTTAACTGTAGTGGATTTAGTTGATTAATCCTACTTTATTAGGAGAGCATATAGATTTCATCCAACTTGACGCGGGGATTGACCTTGTCCGGTGAGCCGAAAAACAAGGAAGGGAAGCGTAAAAATACCCACTGTTTGACGACCGTAGGGAGGAGTTTGGGTATTTTAGCTTTCCGACCGTCAGTTTTTCGAGTAAAGCGGACAAAGTCTTGAACTTTTTTGCTTCGTTTTTTGGTTCAAGCTAAAAAATGAAGTGGGGTTTGGGGTAAAACCCCAATCAGAAAACTATGCTATTTTATAGATACAATGCGGATTTACTTAGTCTCAGCGTTTAACTTGTGGTAGTAAATATATGAAACTGCCAGTATTCCCAATATAATCAGGGGGAAAAAAGTCTGTCCGTTGATTCCGTCAACAGCTCCGTGGCTGATAGTGGCAAAGATAAAATCAAACGCAAACCCTGCATAAGCCCATTCTTTTACCCGTTTGGGAACCAGCGGAATAATCAGTGCCAGTACGCCCAGTACTTTACAAACCACCAATGCATTTCCGAAGTATTCGGGATATCCCAGATGTCTGATTCCTTCTTTTGCCAATTCCGATTGCCAGGTCAATGCCGGCATCAAACCTTCAAATAAAGCGATAAATATTGTCGCTGTCCAAAAAAATACTTTTTCTTTTTTCATATTCTATAGTTTTTAAGTAAATGATAATTATTGTTGGTATGTTTTTTTGTCACATAGTTCACATTAGTTTTAAATCGGAGATATAAGGACTAAGAACACATAGTACTATCCCGAATACGGGATAATTTCAGACTGAGCAAGAGTATCGTGAGATACTCTTACTATGTGACCTAAGTCTTTTTCTCTCAATTGATTTCTATGTGTTCTACTGTGATAAAATATATCATTAAATATTAGTAACTACTTAAATTGCCTGTTGTGATAGTATTTCATTTATAATTTTGCGTAATGAAGCGCTATTACGCCGTTATCAAACGTTCTGGTTTCTACCAGAGTCAACAGAACAGTTTCAGTTATATCCTTAAACAATGGTACACCCTGACCTAACAAAACAGGATTTACAAAAATCCAGAATTCATCAACCACACCCATTTTCAACAACGAGTTTGATGCCGATGGACTTCCAAAAATGATTATATTCTTTCCATCCTGCTGTTTTATTCTATTGATGTTTTCCGCGATATTTTCGCCGAAGACTCTTGTATTATGCAGTCCGGTTTCTTTAATTGTCCTTGACAAAACAATCTTTGACACATTATTATACCATTGGGAGTGTTCAATATCGTGTTTCGTGGCAGTTGGTTTATCAGCCGCAGTTGGCCAATAGCTCTCCATCATTTCGTAAGTTACACGTCCGTATAGAGCGGTGTCAGCCCGGTCGGTCATGGTGCCTACAAAGTCAAAAATAGCTTCATCCACTTTTATCCAGTTCATTTCTCCATTTAGTCCTGCCACAAAGCCATCAAGCGATGTATGCATAAAGAATATCAGCTTTCTCATTTCATAAATATATTATTTTGAAATGAAACAACTAAAAATTATTTTTTGTTCTGAATCCGGAATTGGGGAGGAGATAGGCAGGAGCAAAACTGCCGGAATGCACGTCAGTTAGCCCATGCCCATAGATACTCTGTTTGTGGATTTTTGCAAAAGCTTTGGTTCCTGCCCGCATTAATAGTAGATGTGTTGGCGGTTCTTATTTATTCTCGTATCGGCTCATAATAAAATACAGTTGCACCGGAGTCGAGTGTTTTTGTCTTAATGAGTTTCAACATGATTCTGTCTTTTATTTGGTCAAACAGTCTTAGGCCTTTCCCTTCAATGATAGGGTGTACACAAATTTGAAATTCGTCAATTAGATTACTGTTTAAGAGTTGAATAATCAAACTCCGACTTCCTACCAAAATATCCTTTCCCGATTGCTGTTTGAGTTCAAAAACTTTATCGTTAAGTGGGCTATCTGAAAGTTTTGCACTATTCCAGTTTGTTTCCTTCAGTGTGTTGGAAAAAACAAGTTTTGGAATTCTGTCTATTAAAATTGCAAAGTCGTCCATTGATTTTTCACCAGAAGGATTTTCCAATACTGTTTTCCAGAACTGCATAAGTTCGTAAGTTGTCCGTCCATACAAAACAACTCCTGTATTATCAAGTAGGTCAGAATAATGTTGATGTAAATCTTCACTAGCTATGCCGGTTGTATGATCGCAAACACCGTCAAGTGTCATATTGAACGCTGCAATTACTTTTCTCATGCTGTAATTTTAGTTATCTGTCTCCAATAGCGTAAATACTCCATCTTCCGATGTTTGGCATAGCGTCCCGCTATGTCAAAGTTAGAAGGAAAGCTTTTGCTTTCCATATTACATTTTTGATATGCAAGGCAAGAGCCTTGCTTTTAGCACAACGAAATCTGGAGACTTCGCCAAACTCAATGCCGCCAAACTACGCCAAACAAGGGTAAGATGATCGTCTTCTCGTCAAGCTGTTTTTCTCTTTTTAATCTGTGAGATAAATCCAACTAAAATTATGATTCCGGAGGAAATAATGGATACGTTTATTTCTCCTTTTTTATAAATCAATAACGAACCAATAATCCAAAGAATTGCTGCTATAGAAAAAAGTATTAATGTTTTTCTTTTCATATTTGATATATTTTTAAGTTTTTAGTCGTAAATATATTTTTAGTCAATGCCGGAATGCACGTCAGCCAGCCAATGAACAAAGACGCGTGTTAGCGGCTGGACTTGATGTTTATAGTCGTTTCTATTGTTTTATAAGCTGTTCAATTAATGAATTCTTTTTATTTTAAAATTTGTCTGAACTAAATTCAGAAGTATCTTATAATTGTCTGAAAATGATTCATTATTTTCAAATGCATAATATGCCTTTAATAATTTGTAGTCAAATAGAATAAGATGATTTTTATAAAGATAGCAGCATTTAAAGTCTTTCCATTTGTATTTTATATCCTTATCATTATCGCTATATGACATTCCATCTTTATCAATTTCATAATTCGATTTAAAATCAATCGATTCATATTTCTCGCACAATGCTTGAGTTTTCATTTGAAACTCTTTTTTTATACGTTTTAAATTGAAATATACGACAATCACTAAGAAAACGAGAAGAGCGGATATAACAAAAAGAAAAGTACTGTTAATACCAATTCGATTAAAGAAAATACCAATTATTATAAACGTCAATGCTAAAATTAGTGTTCTGACATGTTCTTTTCTAATGAGTTTGGCGTTTATTTCCATTATTATTTCAGAACTTCTAATAAACGACTGTTTGTCAAATGGTTTGTTTAGTATTATAATTTTCTCATTTTCTATATGTTCCATTTCTATGTTCATGTGATTAGTCACTGTTTTTCTTTCTCAAATCAAGTTCTTAATGATAATTTCGTCTTTGTTTTATATTTCTATTTCCCAAATAAAGAGTGTTCAAAACTTCTATACCTTTTTTCTATGCTTGCCCCTAACTCCCGTTGGTAGTGACTGGTTACGGACTTGCCTGCAGAAGGCAGGAGCAAAACCACCAGAATCAACCTCGACTTTCAAAATTCTAATTAAGAGTATGTTAGCAGCAGTTTTTTTTATTTTATTCTGTCAAGAAATCGAGTGAATTTAAATAATTCAAATTCGTTATATTTCTCAGTTTCTTTATACGTTGAGTTGAAAATAATATTTCCTATCTTTTTTGCAATTTGAGTCTTTAATTTATTTTTTTCTGTATCAATATCAAATTTTTCTTTCAAAATGGTATTTATAGATTTATTCTTGGGAAGTTTAATGAGATCATCGAGTGAGTTGTCTTTTAAATAACCCAACTCTTGTAAAATGTGAAACAGAATTTCTATAGGAATGGATGATTCAAAGTCATATTTAAATTGAAAAATATTCTTTTTAGAAATAGTACCTTTATCTACGTAGTATTTAAATTTGTCATATCCTGAACCATCGCCATCCCCATCTTCATCTCCTTGAATATAAATAGAATATCCTTTTGTTTGATAATCTTCAATCAACATTTCAATTCTTTTTGGTAATTTATTCCCTTTTCCATTATAACTTTCAACTATAAACGTAAAGCTATTTGATAATATATCATCTCCTCCTAAATACTCAATAAATTTTAATTCACTTTTGCCTTCAACTAATAAAAGACTTTGTCCATTGTATAATTCCGAAAACATCTTGAAATCTTTTCCAAATTTATTTAAAACATCTCTAAGAGAAAGTATCTCAGTTAAAAGCGAAATTGAATACTTCCCCAAATATTCAAGTTTGTCATCGTTAATGAATAATCCATTAAGTTGCTCACTTAAATAAATGTACTTAAAAAAATAAAATGCACTGTCTACGTAATTTTGTTGCTTTTGTTTGTTTGCATTATTTAAAACATGAAAAGTTCTCAGTATGTAATTCTCTAATGCTTTTTTAGCTACTCCACACTGTATATCTTGTTTATAATAATTATCACCAAAATACGGAATTGCAAATTTGCAATAATCTCCCTTTCCGCATTTATGACATTCGTAATAAGGTATCCATCTTTTTGTGAATTCTCTTGCCAATTCAATGGGCGAGTATAACCCTTCAAATTTTATTTTTGATGATCCATTAATTTCAAATATTTCAATATTTTTAAATTCAATTAAATCCATCGCTTGTCATTTTTCTTAAACTGCCACTAACAATTTATATCGGCACATAGGTGACCTTATATAAACTTTAGTTTTTGTTTATTGTACAGTTAATTGTCTGTAATTTTGCATTATATAGTTTTGTGACTTTTTCTAACACTTCAATCGGCGAAACTGTATACCTGATATATTGTGCTTTATTTTTAAAAATCCAAAGATAAGAACTATTTTTATAATTAACAACAGGTAGTTCACTTTATTTTACTCAACGATCTGTAACAGATGGTGTAAGAGCTTTTATCAGGTGGTGCACGAGGTATTATCATATGGTGTAAGAGGTATTATCATATAGTGCACGAGGTATTATCAGGTGGTGTACGAGGTCTTATCATGTGGTGTAAGAGGTATTATCAGGTGGTGCACGAGGTCTTATCAGGTGGTGTGAGAGGTCTTATACGATGGTGTAATAGCTCTTGTACGGTACTGTCAGAGCTCTTATACGGTACTGTCAGAGGTCTTATACGGTGGGGTAATAGCTCTTGTACGGTACTCTCAGAGGTCTTATACGGTGGTGCAATAGCTCTTATACGGTGGTGTCAGAGGTCTTATACGATGGTGTAAAAGGTATTGTACGGTACTCTCAGAGGTCTTATACGGTAGTGCAATAGCTCTTATACGATGGTGTAAGAGCTATTGTCCGATGCTAGAAATCGGTTTCGGTTTGTTTCTTTATCAGTTCTTTGGTAGAGAGCATACCACAGGCTGCAAATATATCTTCGCCGCGCGACGCTCTGATGGTAACAGTAAGTCCTTTGGCTTTCAGTCGGTTTTGAAAGTCTACAATATCTTCGAGGGCTGTGCCTTCCAACGGTGTGTCGGGGATGGGATGGAAGCGGATAAGGTTGATGCGGCATTTTATACCGTTCAGCAGGCGTACCAGCTCGTTGGCATGGCGGGGCGTATCGTTTACTCCTTTAAACATAATGTATTCGAACGACACACGGCGTTGGCTACCCAGCTCCCAGCGACGTATATTGCTCACAACTTCGGTAATGGGATACACGCTTTGAATGGGCATAATGTCGCGGCGCTCGTCGTCGAACGGTGAGTGCAGGCTCACGGCCAGATGGGCTTTGCTGTTTTCCAGAAAAGTCATCATGGCGGGTATAATGCCTATGGTGGACACCGTTATGCGTTTCGGGCTCCAGTCGTAACCCCAGGGCGAAGTCATCACCTCTATGCTGTCCATCACCGCCTGTACATTGTCCAGCGGTTCGCCCATGCCCATATACACTATATTGGTGAGCTTATCGAACTCGGGCAACGATTGCATCTGGTTCAGAATTTCGCCCGTCGTCAGGTTGCCCTGAAAGCCCTGCTTGCCCGTCATGCAAAACAGGCAACCCATCTTGCATCCTATCTGGGTGGAGACACACAGCGTGGCACGGTCCTTATCGGGTATGTAGGCGGCTTCTATAAACTTCTGTGGGCGGGTTGGATAGAGGTACTTTTTGGTACCATCGGTTGAAGTCTGCACACTTACGGACGGCACCAGATGCAGACTGTATGCCTGTTGTAGTTTTTCGCGCGCCTGTTTGGACAGGTTGGTCATAGAGCCTATATCGGTTACACGCTTTTTGTACATCCAGTCGGCCAACTGCGATGCCGTAAAAGCCGGCAACCCCAACGCCAGCACTTCCGCTTTCAACTGCGGCAACGTAAGTCCGAATAGATTTTTAGGCAAATGAGTTTCCATATTTGTGTGAGTTAATTGAGTTTACTGTTTTTTTGTTATTGTTGTTGATATGCTTCGTCACATAGAATTCCCCAACTCCGAAGGAGTTAAATGTGCATAACCCCCAATGAAATTGGGGGCTGTAGACAACCTACTATCTCCAACCCCGAAGCGGGTTGAACGATACTATAGTTTGATATTATTGAACCCTTTCAGGGTTCTAGTAGTTTATGAGATTCTAATCCACCGGTTTTACCGGCGGCTATTCACATTGATTCCTTTCAGGAATCCGAGAATCAAATATGTATATCTCAATACTTCTTGCAACTCGTGGCAAGAAATAATCTTTTAGCAAACCTTTTATCTCAAAAATAAGTTTCCGAAACAATATTCCCGAACGCCACCCCTTTCCGTATCAGAATATCACGCACTTCCACCACCATTTCGGCGCTTCCGCACAAGTAATACTTCACATCAGTCCGCAGATGCGTCTGGTTGTTGAGCCAAGCGGTAAGTCGTCCACGGTAGTAGCGCGTATCTGTCTGCTGCGAGCAGCAACGCACATACCTGTCCTCCAAAACCGCCTCCAACACTGCCGAATAATAAAAGTTTTCATCCCTTCGTCCACCCTGTATCAGCGTTTTGCCTTGTCCTGCCCCCGAGCGCACCATCGACACAAAAGGAGCTACTCCCGTACCAGCGGCTATCCACACCGCTTCACGGTCGTCGCACCGAAACGTTCCAAAGGGCTCCGACACAAACACCGTGTCGCCCTTCCTGAGCCGCGAAAGCTTGGGAGTAAGCCTGCCTTCGGGTCTTTCGTCGAACAGGATTTCAATTTCAGCGTCGCGCTCGCCTCCGGCTATGCTGTACAGGCGCGGCTCACCATAGGGTTCTAAATCTATAGCAACCACTTGTCCTGCCCGGAATTCAACATCGCGTGCAAACGACAAAACATAAACATCATCGGCAACCTGAGTCAGCGATGTTACTTTCTTGGGAAATAGCGTACGGGAATTTGACACAATACGTTTAGTGAGATATTCAGTGGATAATGATTTTTCAAAAACTGAAAACTAAACAAGTAAAAGGAATGATTGTTCAGGATAATGGATAATTGATAATTGATAATTGATAATTGATAATGATTAATGGTAAATTATCAATTCTTCATTTTTCATCTTTCATTTTCAATTAGAAAGTTTATCCAGCGCTTGCGCTATACGCTCCACTTTCTGGTCATCTCTGCGGGCAGCATATATCCAGTCGGTTATGCTTTTCTGTTCTTCGGCCGATAGTTTGCGGTAGTTTTCACATGCCACGGGGTCATCTTGCAGGCACAGCATAAAATCATCGGCTGCCACAGTGGGCAACTCTTCGGAATACAGCACGACGTGCACGCTGTCTCCTTCCTGTTTGCCTATTTTCTTTCTTATTTCGGCTTTCACCGGCAGAAACAACGTACCGTTACCCATAGGCATCAGGTGGTAATTGGCTATTTCGTATCCGTCAATGCTGCCACGCACCTTCACCCAGCCAAACCATGCATGCTTGTCCTGCTGTATTTGAGGTATAGCCGCAAATGTCCAACCGCCTTTGCCGGGATATTTCTGCAGCACATAGTCCTGATCTACCAGTGGTTTTTGAGGCAATTCATTGTTCATAATTAATCACTAATAATTGACAATTGAACATTAATTATTAATACTAAGTTCCACTACCTCGGTCGTTTCCCCAGTTATTCTAAACCTGTCATCGAGCCGTTGCCCCACTATCCACACGATGTCATTGCCCGACACCAGCAACCAGCTTTGTTCCTTTTCCAGCAGGCTTAGTTTGTTGTCAATAAAAAAATCGCTTACTTTCTTTCGCTGTTTCATGCCGAAAGGGTAGAACACATCGCCTTCGCGCCATCTGCGCAGTTGCAGCGGGAAAGCCAGCTTCGAAGCATCGATATGCACGCGCTTTGCCGACCTGGAAATACTGAAGTCCGGGGTTAGCTTCAGGGTTTTCAGTTCCAGGCCGAAGGGTTGATCTATTACTGCGTCGGGTTGTGTGATGTAATACTCATCCACCGTGTCATCATCCTTCGGGCTGATAATAAGGTATTTTCTGTCTTTTATCAGTCGGTGTGTGTCCGAATAAAAAGTTTTACCCGATACGGCATCCAGATTCTCGGTTACCTGCTCTATCGTTGCTCCGCTAAAGCCAAACGGATGCAGTATTTCGTACATCACGGTAGGTATATGCACCTGCTGTTTAATAATGTCGATGTTCAGTTTTGTCAGTCCGTCCGCTGTTTCGGCTATTTTCTCCCGTATCGTATCAATGGCCTGCGCGTAAATGGCCGTGGTACCTTCAAAGCGTTTCAGCGATTCGTAGAGAGTTTGTCGCAGCGATGGATTAATCTCTTCGAGCAACGGAAGTACTTCGTTTCTGAACTTATTGCGCTGGTAATCTACCGAAGCGTTGGTAGAATCTTCCACGTGTTCCAGATCGTAGCGTATCAGGTAGTTTTCCAGTTCCTGACGGTTGCAGCAGAGTAGGGGGCGGATCACTTTTTTGTTCCGCGGGCGGATGCCCGAAAGTCCGCGCAGTCCCGTTCCACGAACCAGATTCATCAGCATAGTTTCAATGCTGTCGTCGGCATGATGCGCCACAGCGATGGCTTCTGCATCAAGTTTTTTCAGCAAATCATGAAACCACTCGTAGCGTAAGTCGCGGGCAGCCATTTCTATCGAAATTCCGTGTCTATCGGCATAGCTTACGGTATCAAAATCAATGCTATAGAAGGGTAACTTCATCGTTTTAGACAACGCACGAACAAACTCCTCGTCGCGGTCGGATTCTTCCATTCTCAAATGAAAGTTGCAATGCGCCACCACACACTCGTACCCCAGCACATGCAGTATATGCAACAGCACAACCGAATCTGTTCCACCGCTCACCCCAACAATTACCCGTGCTTTCGGGTTCAGCAATTGTTGTCGTTCAATATAAGATTGTACTTTTTGTTGCATAAAATGTTCCAATTAAAGTATCTTTGTACCTGAAAAATGGCATAGACAAAGGTATTCATTTTTCGCAGAAACAGAAAATCAGCAAAAGAAAACGCTTATCGAATTTATCGCCCTGTTTTAGACCGATGATGAACCGAGATTATATTGCATTCCGATTATGAATTACGCTCAAACCATACAATATCTGTACGATCGTCTTCCGGTGTTTCACCACATTGGCAGTGCAGCCTACAAACCCGGACTGGACAATACCATCCGGCTGATGAATGCACTCGACAATCCGCATACCCGCTACCGTACCATTCACATTGCCGGCACCAACGGCAAAGGTTCCGTGTCTCACATGCTGGCATCCGTGCTGCAACATGCGGGCTACAAGGTGGGTTTATACACCTCGCCGCATTTGGTTGAGTTCGGTGAGCGTATCCGTGTCAATGGTAACATGATAGAGCAGCAATATGTTGTGGATTTTGTAGAAAAACATCAGAATTTATTCGGCGAGATTGAACCTTCGTTCTTCGAAGCCACTATGGCATTGGCTTTTGATTATTTTGCAGATAAACAAGTAGATATTGCCGTAATTGAAGTAGGCTTGGGTGGCCGGCTCGACAGTACCAACATCATACAACCCGAATTGTCGGTAATTACCAACATTAGTTTCGATCATGTAGGATTTCTGGGAGATACATTGGAAAAGATTGCGTTTGAGAAGGCCGGAATCATTAAACCCCACACACCGGTGGTGATTGGCGAGGCTCTACCCGAAACCCGCCCGGTATTCACTGCCAGAGCGTTAGAAGAAAACGCACCGCTCTGTTTTGCGCAGGAAACTGTCAGCGTATCATTTATTGACGATGCGGATGGAAAAATGCGCGTACAAACTTCCGACCATCGACGGTTTACGGTAGACTTATGCGGACTGTATCAGCTCAGCAACATAGCCACCGTGCTTACTGCTGTGCAACAATTAAACTCCCGAGGTATTTTAATCGACGAAGCAGCTCTGAAACAAGGGCTTGAAAGGGTTACCGAAACTACCGGACTAAAGGGGCGCTGGCAGGTTCTACGGCAGCATCCCACCATCGTAGCCGACACGGGACACAATGTGGGTGGCATTCGCTATGTAACGGAACAGATTAAAAAACAGACGTATAACACCCTGCGCATAGTGATAGGCATGGTCAACGACAAAGATATTTCGTCGGTATTGGCTTTATTGCCCCGCGAAGCTGTTTATTACTTTACCCAAGCCAATATTATACGCGCTCTCGATGCTGCCGAGTTAAAGGATAAAGCTAAAAGCTACGGTTTAGAAGGCAATGCATACAACACAGTGAAACAAGCGGTTAATGCAGCCATAACCCAAGCCGGAAAAGAGGACTTTCTATTTATCGGAGGCAGCAACTTTGTGGTGGGCGAAGCACTGGCGGAAACAGATTTTGCTTAGGTATACATTATTATATAAAGAAACAGGGTGAACATATTTTTCATTGTTCACCCTGTTTCTTTTTCTCTTATTCAGCTGTTACGCCGTTTTTACTTTATAACCGCAACTGGCTTTTCCCTTTACGATATTAGTCAGCTTCGATTTTAGCAGTTGTCTGCGTATTGGTGTAACGTGGTCGGTAAATAAATGACCTTCCAGATGGTCGTATTCATGCTGAACCACACGCGCCTTATAACCTTCAAATACATCAGTATGCTCTTTAAAATCCGGATCCAGATAGGTTATTTTGATGGACTGTGCCCGCGATACGGTTTCGTGTATTCCCGGGATGCTCAGACAGCCTTCGTCACCCGAAACTTCTTCTTCACTGCGTTCCAATATTTCAGGGTTTATCATGGTGATTTTGAATGCTCCCAATTCGGGATCATCTTCTTTAAAAGGTGCTAAGTCAATCACCAGCAAACGAATAGGCAAACCTACCTGTGGTGCTGCCAAACCCACGCCTTCGGCATGATACATAGTCTGAAACATATTATCGATAAGCGTGTTTAATTCCGGATAATCAGCATTAATCGGCTCAGCCACTTTGCGAAGTACAGCATTGCCGTAAGTGTAAATAGGTAATATCATTATGTGTTATGAAAAATTACAAGCTGCAAGTTATCAAAGCCCTGCATTAACGGGCAATAATAAATGAAACTTCCTTTATTATAAATTATATATTGATTCGAGATATGATTGCAGAATAATGGTGGCCGAAATTTTATCTACCAGCTCTTTATTCTGTCGGTCTTTTTTCTTTAAACCACCTTCGAGCATGGCTTTATGAGCTAAAACAGACGTAAAACGCTCATCAACATAAACAAGTTCAATTTCAGGAAATTTTCGCTGAAGTGCCGTCGCAAAAGGGCGTATGTACTGCATCGAGTCTGAGTCCTGTCCGTTCATTTGCTTAGGCAACCCTATCACAAATTTTTCGACAGGCTCTTTGGCTATGTATTTTTCCAGGTATGTCAGCACCTCGTGAGCCGAAACCGTGTCAAGACCATTGGCACTGATATGCAACATGTCAGTGACTGCCAGCCCTACACGCTTTTGTCCGTAATCAATAGCCAGAATTCTTCCCATACTTTTGTGTTTGAGCCTGCAAAGGTACAACTTTTAGACAAAAAAAGTTGAATATTTATCGATTCACAAACTATTTTACAACCCGAAAGTGCTAATACCCGGAATCAGGACGCCCTAAAACAAAAGAAATGTCAATGGATGAAAAATTCTAATCGCGTTATCCCGAACAATAAATATGCATTTAATATGCACATTTATTAGACCGATTTACGATTTATTCTCCAACACACCTCTATAAAATTAAAATGTCAGCAAATCCTGCTATCAAACATAAATATGACCATATCTTTCTGTTTAAAATAAATGGATTTGCAAAAAATGTTTAGTAATTTTGAGAGAATTTTTTTTCAATTTTTTTCGGTTAATTATTTATTTTATCAAATCATTTATAATCATTATGAAACAGTTTAAACGGACCGCAATGTTGCTTTTTGTAGCATTAATTGCATCAGGCAAAGCATTTGCCTCAGAGGCAAATCTCAAAATTCCGGATTTACATGATGCCACTTTTCCTCATTTTGGAGGAATGGATGGTTGGCACCTGTTACTTTTCGGTGCATTAGTAATTGTAGGTACACTTAGTATCAGTTTGTATTTGTTCAAACAAGTAAAATCGTTACCTGCCCACCAATCCATGTTGGATGTTGCCAGCACCATTTACAAAACCTGTCGCACGTACCTGTTGCAACAAGGTAAGTTCCTGGCCATTCTATTTGGAATTATCGCGGTGGCTATGGTGTATTACTTATCAATGGCAAATGCCGAAGCGACCGGACCCGATGCTTTATCAACACCAGTTGTTGTTATTTTAGTGCTTTTATTCTCCATTGTGGGTATGGCCGGCTCGTACGCAGTTGCATGGTATGGAATCCGAATCAATACTTATGCTAATGCCAGAACTGCTTTCGCTTCATTGAAAAAACGTCCGTGGGATGTGGTTAATATCCCGTTACGTTCCGGTATTTCTGTGGGTTTGTTCTTAATCTCACTTGAATTGGTAATGATGATTATTATTTTACTTTTTGTACCTCGCAGCATTGTTGGATATTGCTTCCTGGGTTTTGCCATTGGCGAATCGCTGGGTGCTTCCGTATTGCGTATTGCCGGGGGGATCTTTACCAAGATTGCTGATATTGGTTCAGACTTAATGAAAATTGTATTCAAAGTAAAAGAAGATGACCCTCGTAATCCGGGTGTAATTGCCGACTGTACGGGCGATAACGCAGGCGACAGTGTTGGACCTACTGCCGATGCTTTTGAAACTTACGGTGTTACCGGTGTTGCTTTGATTTCATTTATTACGCTGGCTATTCCTGCCGATCAGGTAGATCTTCAGGCTAAACTGATTGTTTGGATTTTCGGTATGCGCTTCCTGATGGATATTTTCTCCGGGATATCCTATTTTGTAAACAATGCCATTTCCGAAAAACAATATGGTAAATCATTGGATTTCGACTTTGAAAAACCATTGACCCGCCTCATCTGGATTGCTGCTATCTCTTGTATTGCCATTAGTTTTGGTATGAGTTATGTTCTTATTGGCGATATCACCGTTGGTGGAAAATTACTTCCTCATTTGTGGTGGCATCTGGCTACCATCATTAGCTTCGGTACATTGGCTGCCGTTCTGATTCCTGAATTTACCAAGAAGTTCACCAGTTCAAAATCAGATCACGTTCACGAAATTGTAACTGCTTCACGCGAAGGCGGCCCGTCATTGACTATTCTTTCGGGTATTGTTTCCGGAAATTATGCTGCATACTGGATGGGACTTCTAATGGTTGGTTTGATGGCTGGAGGTTATTTTATCAGTCAGAATTTAGGTATTGGAAACGCCATGAGCGGATACGAAAGTATTTTTGCTTTTGGTCTTGTAGCTTTTGGTTTCTTATGTATGGGACCTGTAACAATTGCTGTCGACAGTTATGGACCTGTAACCGATAATGCTCAATCCGTATTTGAGCTATCTCAAATTGAGCAAATCCCCAATATTAGTGCAGAAATTGAAAAATATTTTGGTTTCACTCCTGATTTTGAAAGAGGTAAACATTACTTAGAAGCTAATGATTCAGCCGGTAATACATTTAAAGCTACTGCAAAACCGGTTTTGATTGGTACAGCCGTTGCCGGTGCTACGACTATGATTTTCTCCATTATCCTTTTGTTGAAAGGCGTAGGCATGTTGAGTCTCGAGTTGACTCAGGCTCCTATTTTATTGGGACTGATTACCGGTGGAGCCATGGTGTTCTGGTTCTCAGGCGCATCGATTCAGGCAGTTACTACAGGAGCTTATCGGGCAGTTGAATATATTAAACGTCACATGAAACTTGACAAAACTCAAGCCGATGAAAAAGATTCTATTGAGGTAGTAAGAATCTGTACTCAATATGCTCAAAACGGTATGTGGAATATCTTTATCACCCTTATGACAGCTACATTGGCTTTTGCGCTGTTTGACCCCAACTTCTTTGTGGCGTATCTTATTTCTATAGCTATCTTTGGTTTGTTCCAGGCGCTTTATATGGCCAATGCCGGTGGTGCATGGGATAATGCCAAGAAATTGGTGGAAGTAGATTTACAAGAAAAGAATACTCCGTTGCACGATGCTTCAGTAATTGGCGATACAGTTGGCGATCCATTTAAAGACACTACTTCAGTAGCACTTAACCCTATTATCAAGTTCTCTACTTTATTTGGATTGTTGGCAGTAGAAATTGCAGTTAACATGTCAACTGTTGGTGCTGATGGTGTTAAACACTATACCTTAGCACACTTTATCACTGCCGGAATATTGTTGGCAATATCCATGTATTTTGCATGGCGTTCGTTCTACAAAATGAGAATTAAAGTAGAAGAGTAGTAATAAAAGTGATAACTTAGTTTTAAACTAACGTTTTAATAAACACCATATAAGTTCTGTTGATACAGGCTTATATGGTGTTTTTACATCCAATGTCTTCGGTTTTTCACAGAATATGTTATCTTTGTATCTCAATTTAAGTTGAACTACAGAAACAATAAATAATTCATTTATAAAACAATAGGCGATATGCATAACTGGTTTGAGTGTAAAATAAAGTACGAGAAAACTGCCGAAGAAGGCAAAATAGTAAAAGTAAATGAAGCTTATCTGATCGATGCATTGTCGTTTACCGAAGCCGAAGCGCGTATCATTGAGGAAATGCGACCTTTTATCAGCGGTGAGTTTACGGTGGCCAATATCCGCAGGGCTAAAATCAACGAAATGTTTTTTAATGAAAACGGCGACAAATGGTATCGTGCTAAAGTTATGTTCGTATCGCTGGATGAAGAAAAAGGTGTCGAAAAACGTACTGCTGTCACCATGCTTGTACAGGCCACTGATATTAAAGAAGCCCTTGATGGAATTACAGAAGGTATGAAAGGCTCAATGGCCGATTATGAAATTGCTGCCATTACCGAAACCACTATCATGGATGTATTTAAATACGAAGCGGAATAATTAATTAGTCCGTAGTAGGAAGTAGACAGTAAGTAGTTAATAAAGCTTGATTGATAACTCCAAACTACCTACTACCGACAACAAACTGCCAACTAAGACATGTCTATTCAATCGAACATACAATCTATCCGGACACACATTCCATCGCATGTGCGCCTGGTTTGTGTCTCTAAATTTAATCCCAACGAATCTATTTTAGAAGCTTATGAAACAGGTGAAAGAATTTTTGGCGAAAGTAAAGTTCAGGAGTTATGTGGCAAATATGAAACCCTCCCAAAAGATATTGTTTGGCATTTTATTGGGCATCTCCAAACTAATAAAATTAGGTATATTGTTCCTTTTATTTCATTAATTCACGGTGTCGACTCGTATAAACTGCTGACTGAGATTGATAAACAAGCTGCTAAAGCGGGCAAAACGGTACACTGCCTGCTACAAGTTCATATAGCTCAGGAAGAAACAAAGTTTGGACTTTCGCCCGACGAACTATTGGAAATGTTTGAAGCGGGAGCCTGGAAACAGCTCAAAAACATACAGATCTGCGGACTTATGGGCATGGCAACCTATACCGTAAACAAAGATCAGATTCGCCGCGAGTTCAACGGATTGAAAACACTTTTCGATCAGGTTAAACAGCAGTATTTCAGCAACGAGACTTCTTTTTGCGAACTATCCATGGGTATGTCCGACGATTTTCAGATTGCCATCGAAGAAGGAAGCACGCTCGTTCGTGTCGGGAGTTCCATTTTCGGACACAGAAACTACTAAAACACAAAGAATGTTGGTTTAAACCAACAAAATACATACATTTGTGTTATAAACATTCACTTTACTACTTATCTACATGGCTCAATTGCTTTTTACTATCATAATCGTCATCCTCATTGCCGACTTCATGCTGGAGCGATACCTCGCATTTCTAAACATCAAACAATCCGGTAAAGAACTTCCTCTACTGCTACGGGATATATACGATACCGAGAAATATGCAAAACAACAGGAATACTTCCGCACCAACTCGCGGTTTGGCATGCTGACCAGCAGCTTTAGTTTTGTAATCATTCTGCTAATGCTTATTTTTAATGGATTTGCATGGGTGGATGGTTTAGTACAACAGCAGGTACAAAGCCCGATATGGACTCCTGTATTGTTCTTTGGAATTCTATATTTTGCCAATGATATACTGAGCATACCATTTGATCTATATGACACCTTTGTGATTGAGCAAAAGTTTGGATTCAATAAAGTAACTCCCAAACTCTTTGTGCTCGACAAATTGAAAGGTTACGCAATGACGCTGATACTGGGTGGTGGTATTTTAGTGCTCATTATCTGGATTTATACACTGACTCCTACTTATTTTTGGTTGTGGGCATGGTTGGTGGTAACCGGTTTCAGCCTGTTTATGACTATGTTTTATTCTCAAATCATAGTTCCGCTGTTTAATAAACAAACACCGCTTGGAGAAGGTGAATTGCGCACCGAAATTGAAAAGTTTGCTTTAAAATCAGATTTTAAACTGGACAACATCTTCGTAATTGATGGTTCAAAACGGTCTACCAAAGCCAATGCTTACTTTAGCGGACTGGGCTCAAAGAAGCGTATAGTACTGTATGACACTTTGATGGATAAAATGACTGTAGAGGAAATTGTGGCTGTTCTGGCGCATGAAGTAGGACACTACAAACACAAACACACGCTCATCAATTTTCTGATTTCGCTCCCGTACACCCTTGTGCTTTTCTTTGCTTTCGGATTTATTCTGCAAAGCGATGTGCTTGCTCAAGCTCTAGGAGCCAACGAAGCTTCATTCCATCTAAATGCACTGGCGTTTAGCATTTTGTATTCGCCTATTTCGCTGGTGTTGGATACAGCTATGCATGTTCTTTCCCGTAAGTTCGAATATCAGGCTGATGCTTTTGCGGCTAAATACGGTTATGGATCGCAGCTTGAATCCGGACTGAAAAAACTGACGGCTACTTCGTTGGGCAATCTGATGCCGCATCCGTTGTATGTCTTTTTCCATTATTCGCATCCTACTCTTTTTCAACGAATCACAGCTATAAGTAATAGCTGATAAATGCTGTAAGTAGTGAAAAATAATTACCGATATGACATTTCGAAATAACACTCAGAGGATAAGACTTGTAGCCTGCCTACCGCAGGCAGGCTCGTAACTTGTAACTTGTAACTCGTAACTACTTATATTTGTTTAACCATTAAACTCTAAAATTATGCTCCTCGGAATAATGGGTGCCATGCCCGAAGAAATGGACAAAATCATTGCTGCTATCAACAATAAAGAAATTGTTGAGCGGGGTAGCAGAGTTTATTATCGGGGTGATTTATACGGTCAGGAAGTGGTGGCTGTATTCTCGCGCTGGGGTAAAGTGGCTGCCGCAACTACCGCTACCAACCTGATTCTCGATTTCAATGTAGATCGTATTGTTTTCACCGGAGTGGCAGGGGGTATTTCTCCGCTGCTGAATGTTGGCGATATAGTTATCGGTCAGCGACTCTATCAGCACGATATGGATGCCCGTCCGCTTATGCGTCGTTTTGAAATACCATTAACCGGAAAAACTTCGTTTGAAATACCTCAACAGAATGTTGATACCATGTCGCAGGCAGTACATAACTTTTTGAAGAACAACAAAGAATTCAGAAAAATACTGGCTGAGCAAGATATTACCAACCCCAAAATGCTGATTGGTGACATAGCCAGTGGCGATTTGTTTATTTCAAGTGCCAATATGAAACAAGCACTGATTAAAAATCTGCCTTCGGTGCTTTGTGCAGAAATGGAAGGTGCTGCTGTAGCACAGGTTTGCGACGATTATGGAGTACCTTTAATTGTGGTTCGTGTTATTTCCGACAGTGCCGATGAAGAAGCTCACATTTCCGC
This sequence comes from Paludibacter propionicigenes WB4, assembly GCF_000183135.1. Lineage (NCBI taxonomy): Bacteria > Pseudomonadati > Bacteroidota > Bacteroidia > Bacteroidales > Paludibacteraceae > Paludibacter > Paludibacter propionicigenes. Next base: position 784,989 of record NC_014734.1, read on the forward strand.
TATTGGTTTTGTAAATCAACATGCAGGAGATTATTCTTTGTCTATTCTAAAGGAATACATTACTATAATTCAAAATTTGTAGAAAACAAATAGGAGCTAGGTTATATAATAAATCCGGAATTTGCTAAAACAAGTCCCGGATTTTTATTTTCGATTATCTATATGCTTTGTATTTCTTCTTTGCATCCTGTAGAATCCAGAAAATAACAGCACTTATCAATGCTGTAAAGAAGCACCAAACTGAGGTAAGGTAATGTATAATAAATACTACAGTGATAAGTCAGAATATTATTTTGCTGCCTGTTGCAAATTTTTCACATCATTCAAAACCCATTGCAATTCAGGATCAGTTCCATTCATTCTATCAAGTAAAGTTGGACTTATTTCTACATCCGGAAAAATTCCCCGACCATCTATTTCTGATTTATACGGAGTTTGATATCCCAACAATCCAAAGCTAACTGTCAGTTTTGATTTAGGAAGTCTGCGAACAGGCATAATCCCTGCCACACATCCATTGTAGGCTCCTCCTGTTTCCTGACCAACAAATATAGCTCTTTTAGAACCCTGAAGATTGGAAGACAACAAACATGACGCAGAGAAACTTCCTCCGTTTATAAGCACATATACTTTGCCCTTAAAAGCAGTTGCTTTAGGATGAGTTGGTTTAGATTCTTTAATAGGAAACTGATATTTCTGGTCTATTCCTTTAATCGTTTTAAAGTAAGTATAAATATCCACACAAGCCACAACCGGAAAAGAAACTGTTCTAATTGCCTGAACCCAAAGGGGGTTAGAGTCAGAATACCCAGAATACCAAAGACTTGTTTTAGACGTTACTTCCGATTTATCTATGAAGTGGAAAGTGCTATCAGCAAGATAGGAATACAGGTTGTAGATTTCACGTAAACGTCCTCCTGTGTTATCTCGCAAATCAATGATTAATGCCTTGCAATGCAATGAATCCAATTGTTGAAAACTCTTTTTATAAAACTTCTTATAGGCGCCTTTCGTAAAATCTGAAATTCTCAGGATGGCAACACTACTATCCTTAACCGGAAAACTCAGTTGTTTACTATACATTCGCTTTAAAGGATCGTAACCAAGGAGTTTTCTTTTGTGACTTTCATTTTGTTGCAATTTTTTCTCTTTCGATTTCCCGTTGCCAAGTATTTTCGACTTTACAAGTCTTTTTAAAGTGACAGATCTGATGGAATCTTTGTAATTTAGCTGGCAATACACACTATCCATAATCCCGTTTTGATAATAAAAAAAACGCGAAAAGCTTTTGGCAAGTCTTCTTGTCACGAAAGTCTTATTGTATCCATCGGAGGTAAAGGTATTGCTAAACTTAGACATTAACTCCAATGGTTTTATGCCATTGATCGTTACTACTTCCGTGCCGACTTTAATCGTTGAGTCGTTTGAATTATTTTTTACAATATACAGCTTGTTATTAAATAATTCAAAATCAAACTGAGCCAAAGGTGATGTTCCTTTAGCACTTGCAATCTTTTTTTCTAGAGGTTTTAATTTCTTTGTCAGGGGGAATGTCTGTGTATGCCCTTGTTTGATAGATGCAATTACAGGACTGAGTCTGAAATAAAAATCAGAACTTGTTATGGGAGTAGTCAGTGACGATCTAAGGCTGTCAAACTTATAATCCAGATCTTTTTTAGCTATGTAATGATACAAATCAGGATGAAGTTTCTCCAGTTTGTGCTGAATATAATCTACATCCGACTTTAGATCTTTCTCATTTCTCAGCGCATTTAGTTGTGCATTGTACTTATCAACCGAAGCGCAACTTTCTAAAAGCAATGCCAGCAACAGGGTATACCTGATTAATCTCATTTTATCAAACACTTGCTTTTTACAATTAGTCGTTTTTATATAAAAAAATAGTAGAATCGTTCTGAACTTCATTTTACCTTACAATTATCTACCGTGCTTTACTATAGAAAGCCAGAAAGTCCCAAAGAAAATGGCATAATATTATCACTCTTATATTTCTGTATTTATAATAAACTATCGCATATAACAGCCCCAAACATAAAGGAAGAAGTACCTGGGCTATAGTCCCATAAGAGATATGTAAGATGCCGAAAAGAATAGCCGAAATAACTATTGATACAGCCGGTTTATTAATAAGCATTTCCAGTCTGGTCAATAGATATCCTCTGCAAATTAGTTCTTCCGTTACACCTGCAGTCAATGGAACCAATACAATAAGTAATTTATCCTTTTGTATAATATGCTCCAACTTATTAGCAATATCACTTTTATTATTTACGCCTGCAAATTTCACGATTAATAAAACTATAAAAGCGCAAATAAATGACATCAGCATGATTTTAAAACATGATTTCAAGTAAAAAGTAAAAGGATAACTCTTTTCAGTCCAGAGTAGAAACGGTTGCTTTTCAATTTTTACAACATACAGGAACAGCAATGATAAAACAAACCATGGATATAACACTTTTAAATAGAGTGATTTTACATCAGAAGGATAAACAGTTACCCCTAACCAATTAAGAAGGGCAGGTAAAGCAAGTATAAAGATTGTTGCTCCAATCCCAATAATAAGAATTGACTTTTTAGGTGTAAGCTGAGTTTGATTCATAATCGCTTTTATTAATTGATTCAGGGATAAATATTCACTTCATCAACTTTTTCCCAGGTGATTTTCTTGTAAACAAGAATACGGTTCACATAATATATTAAACCCAAATAAAGCGGAATAAGTAGTGAACCGGCATAAGCCGACCATCGTAATAAAAAATAGTGCATATAGCCCAACGCAACTGCAGTCAGCATTAGTCCCATCATTTTCACAAAAGCCATTCCGCCCTGCGAAGCCGCTTTGGACTGTGCAAAAGGAAAGCCCGGACTTTGCAGATAGTAGAATAAGGTGGTGACGAAATATATAGCCAGAATTGCAACAAGTACATCGGGTATCACCGTATATCCCCACAGAAAGCAAATGCCTACCGATAAAACCAGGTAAAAAGGAACAAAGAAGCGTGCAAATGCAGCTTTGATAAATCCTTTAAAATAGTCGGCAGGCAAGGAGAGGGGCACAGTTTTGAAAATCCATGTGGCAGATTGGTTGTTACCGTTGAGCAAGGATGCCGGAAGCGACAAGCCGATAAACATAAACGAGTAGAGTACCAGTAAATAGCGTTTGCTGTGTATAATTTCGTCTAAATTAAAAGAATTGTTTTTGAAAAACTGAACGGCAATCATAATGACAATGAAACCCAGTGACGGCAAAAAAGATTGCATAAATAATCTTTCACGACCGGTCATAGTCCAGATAAGTTTGAAAGGTGCATGTTCTCCTTTCCGTCGAACAAATATACCAAGCATCATTCTGTACCAAAGACTTCTGCGGGCAGTTTCCGTTTTTACTTTTGAAACACGGTCGCCTTGCTCCAAATCCATCAGTTTGCGGTTAAATATCGGCGTAAGATATTTTCCGGTAAAAAAGATGCCCAATACAGGGACTAACAAAGCCTCGGTAATAAAAATCAGGTGACGAATATCGAATAGGAATAATGTAAATGATTCCAGCAATCCTGAGAAAAATGCCGGTGGAATAAGGTAGGTGTACCAGTGAACCGGTAATACCATATTGGTAATATGTGTCTTGTCCACCATATTCATACTTAGCTGATAAGCTCCCATAAACAGAATCGTTATCACGATCTGGAAATACATAAGTATATTCTTCAGTTTCTCACCACTGGCTATGCGCATGATAATTAAATAAAGCATATTGGCCAGAAACAGGGTGAAGAGTACATTCATAAAAATTGTGAAGCTGAACAGCAATGCCGATAAAACACCATATTTGTAACCTGCCGCGATAACGGTTGCCACCGAAAGATTAAATGACATCAGGGTTAGATAAGTCAAAACGTGTGCATTACGAGCCAGACTGATGGTATTGCCTTTGATGGGCAATGGTTGAATAATCACATTCTCCGAAGTATCAAACAGGATGGTGGTAAATTCGGAGATAATCATCATAGCCATCGAGGCCATCAGAAAGGAATGAAAAAAGAAATAGAATGTAAACGACGATTTGATAAACAGAAAGAACATGGCGAAGCAAACTCCAAACATCAACTGCGCAAAAGATTGTTTAATCAACGCATTTTCCGTTTCCTTTTTGGCATTAGCCCCAATTCCTTTTGTCCGACGGTTATCCATGGTCAGCTTCAGTTGCAGAATCATGATAAATTGATTGTAATCAGCCCCCATTTTTTCAATAAACCACCGAAAAGGCTTAAATAGTGAAAGTAAAAACTTTATCATACCGTTTATTTTTCAAATGCGTTGATAAATGCTTCTGCTTTCTCTCCGTGATTGGTGTTGCCTGTCAGACGCGTAAACATTTTCTCCAGATTTTCATCGTTGGATAGTTTGTTCAATTCGTCAAATGAACCATCGGCTATCACTCTTCCCTGATCAATCAGGATAATGCGGTCGGATATTTTTTCAACCACATCCATCAGGTGCGAACTGTAGAACACTGTTTTACCTTCGCGTGCCAGGTGTATAAGCATTTCTTTTACCATGATCACCGAGTTGGCATCAAGCCCCGACAAAGGTTCATCCATAAATATAAGATCGGGATTGTGCAGCAGGGCAGAACAAATCATTACTTTCTGTCGCATACCTTTGGAGAAAGTAGCAATGCGTTGATTCAGATTTGCCTTCATCTCGAAGATATTCATCAGGGCTTCTGCTTTTGAGCGTGTAACCTCGTTTTCCAACCCACGCATTTCGCCAATAAACTCCATAAACTCCATGGGAGTAAGCGATTCGTACAACACAGCATTTTCGGGAATATATCCTACCTGTTTTTTTATTTCGAGCGTATTGGTTCGCAGGTCTTTGCCAAAAATAGATATATCGCCCTGAAATTCATTGATCAATCCGCAAAGGATTTTTACTGTGGTTGATTTTCCTGCACCGTTAGGTCCTATATACCCTATGATCTGACCGGATGAGATTTCTAGATTGATACCGTGAAGAACTTGTTTTTTTCCGTAAAATTTTTCCAGATTCTGAATTTGTACAATGGTTTGTTGGTTCATTGGTTTTATTTGAATGGTTTAATGATTATTGATTACTTTGTTTATATCACTGATTTAAATACTTTTGCCTTTTTTTACTATCTCCATTATTTATTACTCTATGTTTTAAATATGTACATAAACTCTTCTACCACTGGGTAGTATCGTGAATTTCTGTTTGTTGCGCAGGTCTATATAATATTTCTGTCCTCTAATGGTTCTGTAATACCGCGAATGTGGGGGCAGTGTATTACTTCTGTCAACAACCGTTACGTTTGCTGCTGTCTGATTGGTTTTTACGACTGTTTTTTTTAGCACTGCTTTAGGTTTATAATCGGCCGAATCTGTTTTTGCAATATACTGCACATCGTTCAAGCTGCTCTTCATGGCATTCAGTATTGCATTCAGGTGATATACCTGAGCCTGAAGATTTTTAATCTGAATGTTTTGTTGAGTCAGTGCCGTTCTGAATGAGTCGATAGACAGTTGCAAATCCTTGGTCTGACCAAATGATAAATTGCAAGTCAGGATAAATAATACCAAAATAGATTTTTTCATATTCGCATTGTTTTTATTGGTTGAATAACTAATATCTCATTCCTTTTAATCTTCATTATTCATCATAAATTCAAGTAACGAACTCTCATTCAGATTTCCATCGTCATCAAACTTTATTGCATCATCCGATATAGGATTTGATGATATCGACCCCGAAGCTGTTTTCACCACCGTATTACCAAACACATCTTTCGAAATACTTTTGAGAAGTTTTCCATTTCCATCTTTAATCAGTGTACTACCAAACGCATCTTTTTCTATACTGATAACTTTTTGTCCATTACCATTTTTTACAATGGTATTGCCGAATACATCTTTAGAAATCGTTTTAACCACCTGACCGTTTTCACCTTTAATTTCGGTATCCCCAAACACGTTTTTTCCGATACTGGCAACTGTTTGTCCTTTGTCATTTTTCATCACCGTGTTACCAAACACATCTTTAGAGAAACTCCTGATAATTCTGCCATTCTTATCTTTTATAACCCTATCGCCAAATACATTTTTTTCTATACTGACTACTTTCTGATTATTTTCGTCCTTTATCACTGTATTGCCAAACACATCTTTACCAATGGTACTAACCGTTTGCCCTTTACCATCTTTAATTACCGTATCATCGAATACATTTTTCTCAATACTCCTAACTTTTTGTCCGCGACCATCTTTTATCACTGTGTTACCAAACACGTCTTTCGAGATGGTTTGCATCACATTACCATTTCCATCTTTTATTACTCGGTTGCCGAACACATCTTTAGAATATATGGCTATTTTTTTCCCATGTTCATCTTTTACAATGGTGTCGCCCATTACATCTACACTGTAGATTTTGGTTGAATATTTATGTTGCTGGCCACTAATCGTCAAAATGCATAATTGCAAACTAAAAGTAATAATTATCTTTTTCATATATCGTTTATTAATTATCCATCAGCTACAAATATCAACGTTACTCTATACCTTAAGCAACTGAATGTAATGATTATTATACTAGGGACAGCGTCCCGAAATCTTTGTAAAAATCAATAAAACCAAATAACAAGAAGGTGCAGCGCACCGTAATATAGATTTGGGTATTGCGATTTTTAATCGCAATGCTAATTTCTCCATTTTTGCGGTTAGAAACCGCAAGACCCGGAGTTAGTCTTTCAGATTCTAATTTGTGTTTTTTTATTCTACGTTTTATTTATCAGCCCCAAACCCCTAAAGGGGATTTTAATTAGTATCGTCTTGCAACTTGCTCTTATTCCCCTTTAGGGGTTAGGGGCAGTTTTATTACTTCCTTCTTTTTTAGCACAAGTTACAAACCTGCGCTAGCGGGGAGGACTATTCATTATTCAAAGCTATAAATACTTTTTCAGAAAGTATCTTTTATTGTCATCCGGATAATCCTCAATAGTAGCAAATATAATATATCCCTGTTTTTTATAAAAATCTATTGCCTGAAAACTAAATGTATCCAGATGTATGAAGTTACATCCTTTTTCTTTTGCTGTTTTTTCAACATCCAACAACAATTTTGAACCGATACCACTTTTCCTATGCTTATCATTCACCCATAATAGCTCTACAAAAATGCATTTTAAATAGATTTTAGTCAATATCCCTGCAACAACTTCATTTCTATCATCCCTTATTAAAATTGAAAATGGTTCATACGGAGGATAGTCAAGCATAGGTCCAATAGTCGTATTATACTCAAAGATTCCATTCCATAATAGATCTTTTTCTTCTTTTGTAACCTGATAATGTACTGTCATGTTTTTGTCTATATCCATTCTTAGCTCCTTTATTTATTAGAGTTGCTCAACATCTTGTGCTAAGTTACGCTTAACGAAGGTTTATTTGTTTTCCAGTCTTTTTATTATTTCTCTCAACAAGTCATTTTGTTCTTCCTTTAAAGAAATAAATTTTGTTACCCATGTGTAAACTAAATAGAGAACTGTAACAATTATTGTCAGGTAAAAAACAACAATTAGAATCGGAAAAATTGAAAATATGCCCATGATGTTAGATATTAAAGTTATTGATTATGTTGTTATTAAATTGTCGTTCCCATTTTAATCTGATTTCAGAGTATCTGTCTTTGGCTCAACGAGGGTTCTTTTAAACTGTCTTCATTCCATCTTGTCGGATTATCCGTTATGTAATTATATATAGAATCATAGCTATCGGCATCTCTGACAATATGATCATGAAATGAACGTTGCCATTCAAAGTTCATATTACCAAGCAAATGAATTTGTTTGGACGATGTAGTTTTAAGCGCACCCATTAATTGCGAAACCGATTTTATTTTCATATCCTTACCTGAAACATTTTGAGGATTTATTTCAAATAATAAATGAATGTGATTTGGCATTACCTGCGAATTATGTATTTCAATAAATGGATATTGATTTTCCAACCAATTGATTTGTTCCTCCACAATTTTTCCAAATACGTTCAATTCCATTGTATCATTGACAATTCTTCCCAGATGATGTATCCGATACCTGCAACAAATCGTAATGAAATAAATGTTATTTGATGTATAATCAAATCCCTTTTTTCTATTTCGTTTGCGGTTTTTCATTACGCATCCAATTTATAATTGTTGGACAAATATTTTGTGACGTGACAATGTTTTTATATCATTGGACAGGTTAACCGTTATATCATTGGACAGGTCACGACCTGTCCCTACAAACCCACATCAAATGATTGAATCCTATTTATTTTATTGCACCTTTGAAAATATTATTAATTCTATTATTTCCACAAACCTCATGTAGGGATAGGTCGTGACCTGTCCGATTACAAAAAACATGTTTTATTTATCAAATATCATATCTCAATCCCAGTTTTACCAGTCTGTTCTTCGTTTTGTTCGGACTAAAATCTTCTTTGAAAATTGGTGATAAGTATTGTTGGAAAGCCGTTACAACCGAAATCTTTTCTGTCATTTTATAACGAACCTGCAACTGCGCTGCAATACTTAGTTTTGAAATTATGCTGTTATCATTATAGTCATTACTTGCACTAACCAATACACCCGGAAGTACACCAGCACCAACATAAAGTTTATCTTCAAACAATCGATAAAAGACTGAAATAGGTATTGATAGGTAGGTTAAACTGAAATTGCTCTTTAATTCGTAATATGAAACTGAATGGAGTGGGATTTGCGAATTGCTATTATTTAAAGCAATATACATAAATGCGTGACTAAGCAATAAATCATGATTAAATTTAATCAATGACAAATCAAGCCCACTTTCAAAACTAAATTTATTCTTTAAATCATATTGTATACCCATCACAACATTTGTACCCAATGCATTATCATAGTCTTCTTTATAGTTGTATATTGAATACGCTGTATAATTTGCTCCTTCGGGAATAGAAGAACTTGAAACCGTTTTTTCCGACTTAGGTATTAAGGACATATTACCCGAAGCTTCTACAAAGAAATGAACCTGAGCTTGTAAACCAAAAACCACAAATAGGGAATAGCTTAGTAATAATAACCGTTTGTTCATTCAGACAATTTTAAAATGTATTTCTATATTCTTTTTTATTCTGCTGCTCTCAAAAACATCTTATGCTAAAACTTAAAGATATACGAAACAAAAAGCCCAATCAATATACCAAAAATCAATAGAGCAATAAAAAGTTTTAAAAAGTCACTCTTTGGTGATTCAACGATAGGTTTTTTGTTCTTATATAAGTCGAAAATAACTCCATTCAATCCAAATCCCAGTCGTAGCTTACAATTAGCAATTGTCCCGTTTTCAGTAATCGTAAAACGGTGTTCTGCCCCTGTAATTGAATATTTGCTTGACACCACTTCGCCATTCACCTTAATTGTTTCCCTACCGAGAATAGAATTGTGTATTTCAATCTTGTTTTCGTCTAAATAAACTGTTGTAAATTTCATGTTCTTTTTATTTATTTCTATTTCTATTATCTATTACTTTCTTCTTTTTTAGCACGGGTACTAACACACGCTAGCACAGTCTATTGAATCTAAATTCATTTTCTTGTCCAATCGTAAATGTCTTTTGCTAATCCCGAGTAATATTCTTTTGAACCAACTGTGGATTCGTCTTCAAACCATCTAATAAATTCTTGGTAAATCAAGTCGTGAACTTGTTGTTCAGTCATTTCTGTGTCAAGTTGGACAATTATTGTTTTTACTTCAGGCTCGTATTCGTCTTCTGGTGCTCCATCACTGATAAGTCCTATTGGGTCGTGTTTGTTTATGATTGTTCGTAATTGAGTAAATCTGTCACCTTGTTTAGATTTTACCGAGGCAAGGTCAAGAGCAAACAATTGCTCTTTCATTGACTCTGAATAATGTTGGTCGAAATTGTTTTGTATTTTATTGTCTCTCATCGTAGTTGTCTTGTCACTTTCTCTGTTCTCCATATATGCCTTGTAAATCTTATCCTGTAATCCACCCCAAACCCCTAAAGGGGATTTTAATTACTTTCGTCTGGCAACTTGCTCTTGTTCCCCTTTAGGGGTTAGGGGTTTATTCGAAACTTCGCTCAACATCTTGTGCTAAGCTACGCTCAACGAGGGTACATGTACATATTCCGATATTAATTAATATCTATTTAAAGAGATTGTAAGCTTTTTACCATCTTTTTGGTTCGTCCACGTACCTTTTATTGAATCAGCAGCTACATCAGCATTAATCAGGGCTCTTAGAATCCATTTACCCAGCTTCTCATCATAATAGTCATTTTCAACTAAATTCAACTTTGATTTATTCTTAAAAGTTCCTCTCCACTCAATTAAAGACTTATTCTTATCGTACCAATATCTAAGCATGATACTCCCATCATCATATGGTCTATAAAATATACACCTTATAGGAATCTTATCATTAATAAAACCTTTTAAAATCTTTGTATTATAGATAGGTGGCTTAATATTTTGACATCCCTTTGTATCCTCAAAAAGCAAAGCTTTTCCATATCTACTTAGCAAATTCGAAACTTCATCGATTTTCAATGTGTCAGAGAATTCTCCCAAATCATCTAGAGCGCTCATAGCATGATTCGAACAGCATTCTCTGCTAAAAACAATAAAATCTTTATGAATTGTAAATTGACCATATCTAAAATCATCATCGCCAATATATTGTAAACAATCTTCGTATATAGATTTTTGGTCATTAGCCCGTTCCTCATCAACCTCAAATTTCTTAGATATAAACTGAGCATTTAGTTCTTTTAAAAACTTTGTAACTTTTGCTTTTCGTTTGGATATAAGTTGTTTTTTTATTTTTGAATATCCAGCTTCTGTAAATAATTCATCCGGATAAATTATATCTCCGGTAATTGCATTAAAGTTGTAGTCCCAGTTTGCATTTTCTGGATATGCACCGGTTGTTTCACCATTAATACTAATTGATAAAATGGTTTTAGAATTTATATTTATGCTATATTCTTCAAAGTCGGTATGAGCACTAAAACTACCTGAATTGGACATTACTCTTTCAAATGGGCATTTTTTAAAACTACCCGGAACTATTTCTAATAAATCAACATTCAAATAGGTATTTATTTTATCTGATGCTAGCGGATTAGAGTTTGAAATAATAAATGGAAACTCACCTGTACATCCCTTTCCATTAATATTTACCACCTTCAGATCTTGTGAATAGACATAACTTACAGCACAAAGCAGTAAACAATTGATAAACTGTTTCTTTACTTTTAATTTTAAAATGTTTTCTTTCATAAATAATCTATTCCTTAAGAACCGAACATAACCAATATCTCATTCTTTTTTATCCGCCCCAAACCCCTAAAGGGGATTTTAATTACTTTCGTCTGGGAGTTTGCGGAAGTCAACTACTCATTTAAATTGTTTTTCAATGAATTTCACAACACTTCTGCTATTTGTCATCAGCAAATAACCGATTACACTTTTCGCCAGATAAAAAAACAACCAACCTGAAGAAAATCCATCTTGAAACATTTGCTTTTGTTGAAAATAGTTGAAAGTATATCTACAAAACATGGGTAAACTATCAACAAATATATAACCTCCGATTACAATTGTCGCAATCATCATAACTTTTGAATAATCAAAATCACCTTCAATCCGATCTTCTTTGAATCCTCTTTCTAATTGGAGTTTATCAATAAGCCATGAAGTTTTAAAAACAAAAAGCCATAGAATAAATAAGTATATTCCGATTGTTACTATTAGAAGTAGTATGTAATAAATGATTGTCCATGCTTCATTGTTATTACCAGCAATAACTGAGAAAAATGACGTAACAAATTGGATAATCGTTGTTACTCCATTTATTACGAGCCATATTCCTAAAACTTTTAAAAAAATTGTCCAAAAATTTCTTACGCTCATGGTGGTTCGTGTTTTGTCGTTGATATTATTAATTCAATTTCCTTTGTTTCTCTTTCCTTACGGATTTTAATTACTATCGTCTTGCAACTTGCTCTTGTTCCCCTTTAGGGGTTAGGGGCAGGGATTAGTTGTTCGACACTTCGCTCAACATCTTGTGCTAAGCTACGCTTAACGAGGGGAACTAATTATCAACTTTCAATTGATCTTCAATTACTTTTCTCCAACTATTAATGATTGATTCTTCGTTTCTTTGATAAAAAAGATTTGTCCTCTCCTCAATCTGATATTGATTAAATCTCTTTAAAACAATGTCTTTTTTATAAGGCAAAAGATAGAGTAATATGCACTATGATCTCTATTAGACGATTCAATCCCTATAATTTTGCCGGTTTTTGAATGAATTATCTTTTGGATAACCGGAAATACTGTGTTTTCCTTAATTTTAGACCTTGCATTTAAATAATATCTTATAATTACTGGCGTTTCTATTGTCTTTTCTTTGAATTGGCAACACTGTTTGAATTTCCGTTGGTATGCCTTGCCACTCTTTTCCCACTGTACAAGTGTAGTCCATGGATATAAAGCACAAGCGTCACATTTACTATCAATTCTATATCCGGGAAAAGATTCAATATAAGCTCCAATTGTGTCAACTCCAATTTTTTGTAGTGAATCAATAAAGCTTTCAGCCTGTTTACCGAAATTTGACTTGTAACTATTTATCGTCGTTTTTTCAGAATAATTCTTTTTCCAATAGTTGTCAAAGTCTTTATAGTTCAATTTATTTTGCCCACAAATAGTTAGTGAAATAAATACGCCAAAAGTCAGAATATATAATGCATTTTTTTGATTATTCACTGGTTCATTTTTTGTTTATATAGCCATTGTATACATTTAAAACAAGACTCTGCCTTGTAAATCTTATCATGTAATCCACCCCAAACCCCTAAAGGGGATTTTAATTACTTTCGTCTGGCAACTTGCTCTTGTTCCCCTTTAGGCTTCGACGTGAGCTCAGCCGAACGTGGTTAGGGGCAGAGGTTAGTTGTTCGACACTTCACTCAACATCTTATGCTAAGCTACGCTTAACGAGGGGATAAATTAATTTTCTCGTATTCTTCTCTGTCAAGTCTATCAATGAATTCAACAAGTTTGTTTAATTCTCTTTCTGCAGAATACCACCAGTTTGTTGACCAAATTCTATAAAATATAAAGCCGTAAGGCTTTATAACACTTTCTCTGAAAATATCCCAAGCATAGGCTTCATTGCTACTGTGATATTCTGCTCCATCACATTCAATCGCAATAATTGGTTTTAGCGCTATTTTCGATTTTATCACTAAGTCAATTCTAAAACCACCAATTTTATATTGTTGCTGAATTCTATTTTCGCCAATTTTTGCAGCTAAGCGATTAAATACTTCTTCCTCAAATGGAGATTCAGAGCCTAAATTATACTCATTATCATACTGTCTTGATTCACAATTGTCATACAATAGTTTTAAAATTTCCTTCTGTACTTCAATATTGTTTTCACTTATTGCTTTTGAATACGCCAAATAAGCATAAAACACAGCTCGCCCAGTATTTTTGTTTTCTCTTAATAGTGTTGGATATTCGTTTATTCTTTCTTCTGGGATAGAAGTACATACAAACATTTTGAGTTTGGCTCTTGTAATAATAACATTTAAAAGTTTGAAGCCATTTTGTTGTAAAATTGGTCCAAATAGTTGTCTGAAACTACCATCTTTTCTTTTGCCAAAAGTTGTAGAGAGAATAATAATATCTCGCTCATCACCTTGAATATTTTCAAGATTTTTCACAAAAAAATCAGAGCCATACAATGAAAGTTTCTTATCAATTGCAGGATCTTGACGAGCTTTTGTAATTTCTTCAAGAATAAGATTTCGTTGATACAAATTGAATGTTGCAACACCAACAGAAGGATATTTACCATTAGCCAGAGGCTTAATTCTATTCAATAAAATATCAATTACTTGTTTTGCCTCGTCAAGATTTACTGAATCCTCATATAAACCTGCTACTTGAATATACTCGATAGATTTATATTCTTGCTTTGCAGGCATTGGGATGAGTCGTTTGCCGTAAAAAGCATGATTTGAGAATTCAATTAAGTTAGGGTGTTGGGAACGATAGTGAATCTTCAAAAATGAAGCTTCATAATTGCAATTTTCCGCATAAACTAATAATGATTCGCTATCAGCTAAATCTATGCTATGTTTAATCTTTGCATTTTCTGAGTGAAAATTTGTTTCGTCTTCGTTATCCTCGTCAGTTGGTGCTAAAATTGCATTCCCGCCTTGGAAGAAGTTAGAAGGTGGCATTTGTTGACTATCACCCGAAATAATTTTAATTTTACCTCTGAGCAAAGCAGGAAATGTATCTTCAATTCTTAACTGACTAGCTTCATCAAAAATAACGACATCAAAAAGTCCCTCTTTTAATGGAATTATCGAACCACAAACACTTGGACTAATAAGCAATACTGGATAGAAACTTGTAAATAAGTTGAAATCAGTTCGTATAATTTTACGTAATGAATTACGCTTTTCGCCTCTTGCACCTCTCTTATTAAATAAACTAATCATGTTTACTCCATTGTTTTGAGCATTTCTTACTGCACAATATTGTTTTTCAGACCAATCATTTACAATGTTCTTTTTTTGTACAATTCTTAAATCATTCTTATGATCAACAATTTCATTAAGTTTATCTTCATTTTTAGGTAAATCTTTGTGTTCATTAATTGACAGCAGCCAGTAAAAATACCAAGTTTCAAACTGAACAATCCAATTAGTGCTATTGATTTCAATTAATGACTTAATAACAATTCTCTGCAAATCAGTCAGTTCAAGGAAAAATTTTCTCCATTCGTAATATTCCCTAAATTCCTTTATGTGTTGATTGACAATATCAAATGAAGAAATAACTTGATTTAATGAGCTAATACGTTCATTATGTGTGTTACTTTTGGAAGGTTCATTTTCAAAAATATCTGCATCACTTATATTTGTAATTAACGCATCAAAACGATTCTCGACAACCTTAATATGTGATTCAAATTCAACATATTTTGAATGTAAATTGCTTGAACTAAAACTATTCAAATAATCTGTTTTGATATTTTCAATTTGGTTGTACCAAGCAATTGTTGAATCTTTTAAATGCTCAATATCTTCTATTCCAGATTTAAAATTTTCTTCTTTTTCAATTTCAATAAAATTGTGATCAAAATAGCTGTATGTCTGTTTTACTGCTTTAATCTTACCAATATTTTCTATTAAAAGTATTCTATTGTTTTTGATACTTTTATGTTTTTTGGAAACAATACTTAAAATGTTGATTAATGCTTTTGTGAATGAGTCATTTTTTAAGAAGATTTCACCGTATTGGTTTTCTGCGTTTGAAACGAATGAACTAAAGATTTCGATTTCGGAAATTAATGATTTAAAGTATTCGTAATAATGATTATCAAGCCAGTTCTTGTAATTGTCAAGGTTTGTACTTAATTCTGTTTTGATTTCTTCTAATCTATTGGGATATTGTAAAAAACTCTCCTCTAATTTCAATTGAACTGCCCTTGAACTTTCATCATTAAACAGTTTGTCACTTAGAATATTTAATGGGTGATTTAGCTCTTTTACTTCTAAGAATAGTTTTTGAGCAGTCTTAATTTTTCCAATAAACTCAAACAGTTCATTTTCATCTTCTTGGAACTTAAACTGTTTATAATCTAATTTGTATTTTAATTCGCCTATTTCTACATTACTTTCGTATTTTAGAAACTCTCCAACTAGATTAGTCCATTTTTTACCGTGAAAAATTTTCCTGTCAAGTTGTTTGTGTTGGTTGTTATACGCTCCAACCTTGCTTTCAAGGTTTTGTATCAAAAAATCATAATTTGCTGTATTAAAGTTATTATAAGAAGAAAGATTACTGTGCCTGTCGCGAACTGAATTAACAATACCATCTCTATCTTTATTAATGTCTTCAATTACTGCGGCAAGTGCTCCGATTTGTTCGCTTTCTTTTTCAAGATTATGTTTAATGATATCTAATGCTGTTTTCTTTTCGCACACCACAAGACATTTTAAATTGTTTGCTAAAGCATTTGTAATAAGCGCTGTTAATGTTTGACTTTTCCCAGTTCCGGGAGGACCTTGTATTATTTTGCGTGGTTTCGAGTTGAGGGTTGATAAAATTCCTTGTTGGCTTGGGTCAGTTTGCACTGCACTGTGTGCAGTTCCTGGAAATTGTTCAACAATTAGTTTGTCAAACTGAAAGTCCGAATAATTTTCAATAATTCTATCTATATCACCAATTATACTTTCTTTTTGAGCTCTAAATAAACCAAAAATACCACCAAAGTAAATCCAAGGCAAATTACTCGAAGCTGACTCAATTGAAGCAGATTCGGGAATGTTTTTAATTGGTTCATTCAGTTTTTCAATTAATTCATTTTTGAATTCTTGGTTTGTATTTGGGTTTAGTGCTTTTATTATTTTATAGCATTCATCAATTAATTCAGTCTTATCAATAATTGCATCTTCCAAGAGTTCTTCATTGATTTGAGGGATTAATATATTTTCGTCAGTTTTCAAATACGATAAAAGTACTTCGTTTAAGCCAACTGAATGTATTTCTTCATCTACAATTCTTCCATTTGAATTACGAACTTTGTTTCTTAGAATTGACCAAGTATTTACTTTATTTGTTGCTTTTACTATTTCTAGTTGCCAAATAAATATAGGAGCCTTTATAATTTTTCTTGGGTCTTGTTTTGAAGGTTTCACCAACAAAGGATAACCAAAACTAAACGTTTTAATTCCATGTTCTTTGTAATTGTCATCGTTCTCATAATTTAGCGAATTCAGTCGTTTCGAAAGAATACTCAATTTTTTCTGTTCTTCAGATG
This sequence comes from Paludibacter propionicigenes WB4, assembly GCF_000183135.1. Classification (NCBI taxonomy): domain Bacteria; kingdom Pseudomonadati; phylum Bacteroidota; class Bacteroidia; order Bacteroidales; family Paludibacteraceae; genus Paludibacter; species Paludibacter propionicigenes. The sequence goes on from NC_014734.1 coordinate 801,936, forward strand.
AAGTTTTACTAAGATTTATGCTGTCAAATGATATATTAAATTCAAAACAAGCTTTTGTAAATAATAACTTTAAGAATTCATTAGCAAATTCAGGTTTAATAATGTTCAGGTTAGACAAATCTAATCTTGTTGCATAACGTCCAGGCAAAGCATTCAAATGTATTGATTTGGTATTTCCTCCTTTGAGTTTGTCTCGTAATGCTTGTATGAAATTTATGTCTATCATAATCATGCTTTTTTAGTCCTACTTTGCGAGAATCTTCTGTCTTATTACACTTACCTCTAACATCTCTGTATATTACGACACCGTCGCACTTATTTCTCTATTAAGCTGGTTTTTTCCACCTTATCCCTTGTCATTAATCTTCACAGCCCCAAAAATACAAAAAAAACTTTCTGCTTAACACAATTAGCAGAAAAAGTTTTAAACAAGTTGTAATTTTGCAGAAATTATCAAAACTAAAAACCGCTCTGATGCAGTGTCAGAACGGTTTTGCTGTAGGGTAGGGGTGCGGTGGGTGTAAAAGCTTGATGTTACATTACATAGCTGATAATGGCATCGCTCCATACGCGTCCGGGGTCTGAACCGGCACCGGCTACCGCTATAGAATATGCCTGTCCACGTATCAGGTCATCAATTATCATTTTATGTTTGGTAGTTGAAAGGCGTTGGCGCACGCTTTTATCGGTCACAGGAGATTCAATAATCTCAAGTTCATACAAACGTGCATTCGGTACCACGTCCCACGATATTTCCAAACTTCCACGTCTTGGGCCGGGATTAGCTACCACATTTGCCGGACGCTCCAGCAAGCCCACCGGAGCAGGTTTACGTTTCACTTCGAAGCCCGCATCGAGTATCAGTTTCTCGTCGCCATTACTGATATCCTGCACTTTGACGGCTGCCGTGCTTAATAATCCTTCTAAAAGAGCTCTCGACTGATTTTTGGAGAGCGTAACCTGTTTGTTACCATCGCGCATCTGTATTAACCACGTTCCGAAATCAGCTGCCTGAATTCTGATGTTGTTGGCTATTTCAGTCATACCCTGAAACTGCGGAGTGTGCAGTAAATTTTCTCCGATAGTTTCTGCTGTGTTTTTCAATTCCAAATCCGAATAGCGATTAGCTGAAAAATCGACAATTACTTTTGCTTTTGCCATAGTTTTTTTGATTTTAAGTGAGTATTATTATTAAGAAAACTGTTGATGCTTTATTATCTATTGTTTTACTGATGGTTACAATACATTATCAATCCATCTGCACAGGCACTTACCGGGCTTTATTGTATTTTTCCTTGTAATGAATGCTCTATTCATTGTAAGGAATACCTTATTAATGATAAGTAATACCTTGTTCCTTGTAAGGAATGCACTATTCATTATAAGGAATGCTCCATTACTTGTAAGGATTAGCTTATTAATTATAAGGATTGCTCTATTACTTGTAAGGAATAGCTTATTAATGATAAGTAATACTCCATTCATTGTAAGGAATGCTCCATTACTTATAAGGAAAATGCCTTTACTTTATCCAACGGGACAGAAACTGACACTGACCGTAAGATACTGATAACCTGTAGCCCGGTTCTGTTACAGGAGCAAGCGTTTTTTATCTTACAGCACGATGTTCATAAACAACGTTTTGTTTTCGGGGGTAAAATAATGACAAAAAAAGGAGAAAAGTAATACTCTAAAAGGAGTATTTTTTTAATTAATTTTGAAAACTTATATTGTTATTAAATATTTGTTTTATTTTTGCAAACGAGATATAAGCCTGACTGAATGATGATAAGCACTTGCTTACGTGAAAGGGTGGTAGTGTGTTTATGCGGTTCGGCGGTGGGGCTAATATTCCTATTTGCTAATTACCAGAAACTTTAATACTGTCTACTATGAACAAAGAACAAGAAATCGCCCAACTACTGGCTGAACTGGAAGAATTGTTTATTTACAACACCGCGACGCCCGATCCGACCATCGTAGAAAATGAACTTATCTTATCTAAATCCTACGATTTGGAACTACACATTGCCGATTGCAGCAAGTCGCTGTTTGAGCTAAGCACCGGAAACTTCTACTCACACCATTCAATCTACGAACCTATGTTGGGACATTCGGTTATACCTGCCGGTGAGAAACTCTATTCGGCCTCTTGGATAAAGCTTACACACCCCAATGATCTGACGTTTATATTGCGACTAATCAAAAACTCCATACAGTTTGTTCATACGCTTACGAAGAGAGAAGTGAAAAAGTTTTTCTTGTCGTACGTGCACCGTATAAGAAATGTGCGCGACGAATATGTTTTTTTTATAGTGAGTTACCGTATCATACCGAACGTTGAAAGCGGAAAACCCGAACTGGTGGTGCTAAACCACAGGCTGTGCGAGACCATGTCACTCAAAAATGATAACCTCTTCAGACTGATACACGTATATCCGACAGATTTGTTCAAAAAGAGCAAGCTTTTCAAAGGGGTGGACTACTTTATGTTTACCAACATGGAGATGGAAATTATGCGGGAAGTCAATAAGGGGAAATCGTGTAAAGAAATTGCCGACGAACAAAATAGATGCGAAGTCACCATTACCAAACACTGGAGAAATATCAATAGCAAAACCGGAATCAAAACTACCAAACAGGCTTGTTTGTTTGCCAAACAGCTGGGTATAATGCATGCTCAACAAATGCAAACGGTGTAATAAGGGGTGGCAGGGGTAATTATGATTAAATACATTAGGTTACGTCCCTGGACAGGTCACGACCAATCCCTACAAACCCACACCAAATGATTGAACCGTATTGTATTATATTCCATCTCTAATAATATCGTTTAATCTATTATTTCCAAAAACCTCCTGTAGGGACAGGTCGCGACCTGTCCGTTTAAATAATATAAATGCCCTACGGACAATAAAACATTGTCAGGGGAAATCCTACCGCATTTTTAGGAACAAAAGCAACTATTAAAGTTTAGCAATATTTTTAAACCATTTGGGTTTACATTAGTCTGTAATAAGGATAAAATCGTGGCTAAAACCGCTTTTCGCAGTATGTCAGGCAGGAGATGTTTTTGATTGATCAGCTGCTACAAAAACATACTATTGAACCCGTAGTGCATTTAATAGATAGATTTTATTTTATAGTAGAGTTTATAGATTTCATCCAACCTGACGGGGACTGACCTTGTCCGATGAGCCGAACCAACGGTCAGCGTAGCTAAAAACAAGGAAGGAAAGCGTTAAAATACCCACTGTTTGACGACCTCAGGGAGGAGTTGGGGGATTTTAGCTTTCCGACCGTCAGTTTTTCGAGTGAAGCGGACAAAGTCTTGAACTTTTTTGCTTCGTTTTTTGGTTCAAGCCAAAAAATGAAGTGGGGTTTGGGGTAAAACCCCAATATGAAAGCTATTCTTTTTATAAATGCACTACGAATACTATTTACTGTTTGATATTCTGTTCCTTATCATTGCTATTCCATGACTAAAAGTCGCCGACAGGAAAAAAAACTTTTGCAGTATAAAAAACATGCTTGGATGTAAAGAATAGTATTTATCTTTGAAAAAAAATAATTAAACGAACAATCCGTGTCCGAAAACAGTATTTTCTTCGGTTTCGGAACACTTTGAAAATAAGTAAGTAAATGAGAATTATTGTTGATATGTTTTTTTGTCGCATAGTTCACACTAGTTTTAAATAGAAGATATAAGTCTAAGAAAACACATAGCATTATCCCGAATGCGGGATAATTTCAGACTGAGCAAAAGTATCGTCAGATACTTTTACTATGTGGCCTAAGTCTTTTTCTCTCATAATTTCTATGTGTGCTATTGTGCTAAAACAGATCATTAAATATTAGCAACTACTTACGTAAAACCAATTAAATCAATAATGAAAAAAACACGAAACGTAATTCTTGCAGCATTCTTTTTGTTCTCCGGAACGGTTGCTGTGTCTGCTCAAAAAGAAGTAAAAATTCAAAGTCCTGACAAACAGCTTTCCGCGCTGGTTTCTGTTACCCCCGAAGGACGTTTATCTTATTCAATTTATTCAAAAAACGTACAGGTATTAGCCCCATCGCCCCTGGGTTTGATTGTGGACAGTATTGATTTAGGCAATAAATCCAAAATAACGTCGAAAACCCTGTACAGAAGCATAGATGAGACTTATACTACTGTAGGAAATCACCCTTTGGTTCGCAATCGTGCCAATGAAGCCGATATCGCTGTTGAAGCATCGGGCAAAGCGTATAAACTGATTGTACGGGTTTACAACGATGGTGTTGCTATACGTTATACCTTGCCCAAAGGAGCAAAATATATAAACGGCGAAATGACTGCCTGGAACCTACCCGCCAAAACAGGCAAGGTTGCGTGGTCGGGTTTTAGTCAGAGCTACGAAGCATTGAGTTATGTGACTAAGCTTGACAGCATTCCTACCGATAAAACCATAATGGGTCCCATTACCTTTGAGGTTGGCGGATGTTACCTGTCTGTCTCCGAAGCAGATTGCGAAACTTTCTCCGATTTGGCTTTCGTGCGTAAAGGTCATCTGCTGAAAGCCGATTTTCCTTTCGCCAAAAAAGGCTGGGAAATAAAAAGCAGACCCGATAACGGACCGTTGGTGCTAAACGGAACCTATCTTAATCAATCGGTGTCTCCGTGGCGTACAACTATAGTTACCCGAAATATGACAGACCTTGTAAATTCGGACTTATTGATGAACCTGTGTCCGGCTCCTGCCAACGGTATGGACTTTTCGTGGGTACAACCCGGACGTTGCTTGTGGCAATGGTGGAGTGTTGGCAGTCCGAGATACGATGATCAGAAAAACTGGTACGATGCTGCTGCAAAACTAAAGTGGGAATATTATCTGGTGGACGATGGTTGGCGTAACTGGCGCAAAGAAGATAAAGACCAGTGGGCATTGCTTGCCGAAGTGATTGCTTATGGAAAAACAGTGGGCGTGAAATCCATTGTTTGGGTCGATTCTAAAGAAATGCGCGAAGGTGATAAACGCCGCACGTATTTAGAAAAAGTAAAAGCGCTTGGTGCCGATGGAATCAAGATTGACTTTATACCCGATGCTACTTCCGATATCATGCAATGGTATATGGCCACAGCACAAGATTGCGCCGAATTAAAATTACTCCTGAATTTTCATGGTAGTGTGAAACCAACAGGTTTACGCCGTACATATCCTATGGACATTACACGCGAAGCTGTGCGTGGCAACGAATATCACATGACTAGATACAGACGTGTAGCTCCATTCGAGCAGGATGTATGTCTGCCTTTTACCCGTTATATGGCCGGGGCTGCCGATTTTACTCCGGTAATACTGGATCCTAAACAACTTACGTCTAAGAAATATACCTGGGCGCACGAGTTTTCTCAAGCCATAGTATATCTTTCGCCGATTACGCATTTTACCGATCAGTATAAGTTCTATCTGGAAAGCCCCATGCTGGACTTATTCCGGGAAATACCTACTGTATGGGACGAGACCCTAGTATTGCCTTGCACCAGCATGGGTGAAGTAGTGGCTTTTGCCCGTCGTAAAGGGGATCGTTGGTGGATAGGTGTAATGAATGGTGGTACTGAAAGAGAGGTAAAGATCAATTTGAATTTCCTCAAAAAATCAACAAAGGCTACCTTGATTTACGACGATAAAGCGAGCAATACCAGCATTGATCGTCAGGAGAAAACCGTATCGCCCAAGGATGTACTGACTATCTCCTTAGTACCGGGAGGTGGATTTGCAGCTCGTCTTTAAATCCGGATTTAGCCTTATTACAGCTTAATATTTAAAAATCAATATACATATGAAAACAAAACTTAGTATCATCCTGGTGGTTATGTTTATCACCGTTTCCGGAACATTTGCTCAAAAAGCCAAAAAAACTGATCCTAAATTCTTTATTTATCTCTGTTTTGGTCAGTCCAATATGGAAGCAGGAGCACGTCCTGAAGAACAAGACAAAGTGGTGGACGAAAGATTCCAGATGCTTGCCGCTGTGGATAATAACAAACTGAACCGCGTAAAAGGCAATTGGTATGTAGCTACACCTCCGATTAACCGCCCTGAAAATGGTATGGGACCGGTAGATTTCTTTGGTCGTACCATGGTTGCCAATCTTCCAAAAGAATACCGCGTGGGTGTAATCAATGTATCGGTAGCCGGTGCTAAAATTGAATTGTGGGACAAAGCAGGATATAAAAACTACCTGGACAGTGCTGCCGGTTGGATGCAAAACATTTGCAAACAATACGATGGCAATCCTTACCAACGATTGATAGAAATGGCTAAAATAGCTCAACAGGATGGCGTAATCAAGGGCATTCTGCTTCATCAGGGCGAATCGAATCCTAACGACAAGGCCTGGCCACAAAAAGTAAAAGCCATTTACGACAATATTCTTAAGGACTTAAACCTAAAAGCGAAAGATGTTCCTTTTCTGGCGGGTGAATTAAAAAGCGCCGAAGAACATGGTGTATGTGCTGCTTTCAACACCGACGTGTTGGCCTATTTACCAAAGGCTCTTCCTAACTCTTATATCATTTCTTCCAAAGGGGTAAAAGGATCACCGGATCAGTTCCACTTCAACACGGCCGGAATGCGTGAGTTTGGAAAACGCTATGCTATCCAGATGCTCAAAATTCAGGGTTTCGAATACAAAGAAGCCGCTGCTGCTCAGCCTGCTGACAGCTCAAAATAAACAAGATTGAGGGTGTCTCAAAAGAAAAAAAGAACGCAAAAACCACAAAAACCGCAAATCGACACTAAACACAAATTGCTGATATATCGGCATCTATAAAAGTGACATTGGCAAAAATTTGTGCTATTTGCGTTCAAAAAAAAACGCTTATCGGACAGCCTCATTTTTCGTAGAACCAACTCATATCAGGCTTTTGAAACAGCCGGTTAATCTTTGCACGAAAACATGATCTACCCGATTTTCCGGTGATAGAGAGCAAGTAAACCATATTTAAATAATACACATGAAAAAATCAAATCAGTATGTAGGGAAAGCCCTGTTTGTTTTCCTGTTAGTAGTATTTCAGGCTTTAGCTGTTTCAGCTCAACAAAGTGCATTCAAACTGAATGAGTTGGGAGTGTTTAAAAAGCACGGAGTAGATTTAATGATATACAACGATTCATACAATGCCGGTGGCTTTTTTGATGAAAAAGTAAATGGTATTGAAATGATTCAGCACGGTGTCCGTACGGTTACGGGTGGTGCAGTAAGACTTAGTCCTACTCCCGAACAATGGGATTTGGTACCCGTGGTAACAAGCCGTGTGATAGATGCCAAAAGCAATACCGCTCTGATAACGCTGTTTTACAAAGAATTCAACTTTACCAGCAAAATAAAGGTTGAAGGAAAAGACAACGGCTGTTTGATAACCGTCATTCTCGATCAACCGCTACCCAAAAAACTGGAAGGAAAAGCAAGTATGAACATTGAGTTTCTTCCGGCTGTCTATTTCAAAAAAACATACTTGATGGATAATCAGGTAGGTATATTCCCACAGGTGGCAGCAGGTCAAATGATTGCTGAACCTTTTTCAGAAAAAATCCCTCAATTCAATAATCTGCTAACCAGTGAGCGTTTTGGCAATACCTATGCTAAACCCACGCCATTTGCTCAGGGCAAAAAACTCGTATTGTCGCCTGACGATCCAAAGTCTTTGGTAAGTATTGCATCATCTACCGGTGAAATAGGATTGGTAGATGGACGTAATCTGGCATCCAACGGTTGGTTGGTAGTGCGTGAAGTTATTCCGGCCGGAAAAACAGGCAATGTAGTTCAATGGTCTTTTACGCCAAACAGCGTTGACGGATGGATAAAAGAACCTGTAATTTCGCACTCACAGGTAGGTTATCATCCCGATCAGCAAAAAGTAGCTGTTATTGAAATCGATCCGAATGATAAAGCACTGCCAACAGCTATTTTATATCGCATGGACGAAGATGGAAAACAAGTAAAAGTGCTTGAAGGCAATTTGGCTAATGCCGGTAAATTTATGCGTTACAACTACTTTAAGTTTGATTTTTCGTCTGTCAAACAACCTGGAATTTATAAAATACAATACGGAACTTACGCTTCTGAACCATTTCCGGTAGGAAAAAACGTATACGATAACATTTGGCATCCGACCCTTGACACCTGGCTTCCGGTGCAAATGGATCATATGTTTGTAAAAGAAGCATACCGTGTTTGGCATGGCAATCCACATCAGGATGATGCACTACAGGCTCCGACCGATACACTAATCCACGACGGTTATCGTATGGGACATACCACAGGAACCAAATATAAACCTTACGAACACATTCCCGGATTAAATATCGGTGGCTGGTTCGATGCCGGTGATTTTGATATTCAGACCGGTTCGCATAATACAGTGATTGGTTATCTCGTTAGTGCGTGGGAAGACTTGAAAATCATGCGCGATGAAACTATGGTTGATAAAGACCGTAAGTACGTGGCCATTCATCATCCGGACGGAGTGCCTGATATATTACAACAAATTGAACATGGTTCTCTGGCGCTGGTTGCACAGTTCAGAGCTTTTGGACATGCCATTCGGGGGATTGTACAACCACACCTATGGCAGTATAATATGATTGGCGATGCAGGTAATCTGACAGATGGTTTGATTTATAATCCCAACCTGAAACCTTTTCAGAAAGATGGATTCACTTCAGGTACTATGGACGACCGCTGGGCATTTACCACATCGAGTCCATCGGGCGATATAGGATCTGCCATTGCATTAGCAGCTGCCGGCAGAGCCTTGAAATCGTATAACGACAGTTTATCTGCCGAATGCCTTGCAATAGCCACAAAAGTATGGAATGAGAATGTCGCTAAAAAAACTGAAAATCAGAATTCAGGTGATATGGCTGATTTTCCGGTAGATTTCAGAAGATCGATGTCGGTAGGACAGGAGGCCAATCTGACAATAGAGTTGCTGCTTGCAACCAAGGACAAAAAATACTCCGATTATCTTACAAAAATATGGCCGGCAGTAAAGAATAATCTGGGTGCCGGCAGAAGAATGTCGTTTGGCGCCGGTTCAATGAGAACCCTGTTGAAAGCAATACCGTATATGAAAGATGATTACAAAAATGATTTGAGGTTGCAGGCCATTAATACAAGTAAACAACTGGACTCCATCAGTACTACCAATCCGTATGGTGTACCTCTTGGTCAAGGAGGATTCTATTCTCAGGGAGGTAATTTTGCTATGGTCGATTGGTCTCTCAATAATGCCAAACTTCATCAATACTTCCCCGATATTATTAGCAAGGAATATGCAATACGTGGTCTGAATTATGTATTGGGTTGTCATCCGGCATCCAGTATCTCGTTTGTATCGGGCGTAGGTGTAAACTCTAAAAGAGTAACTTACGGTAACAATCGTGCCGACTTTACTTCCATTCCGGGGGGCATGGTGCCGGGTAACTATTTGATTAAACCTGACTTTTATGAGAATCAGGAAAACTGGCCATTTATCTGGTACGAGAATGAAGTGGTAGTTGATGGTTGTGCCGGTTATATCTACTTGTCAGCATTGGTGAATGATATTCTTCAGAAAGAAACCGGAAAATAATTTTGTGGAATTTAAAACACATTACAACATATTGAATATGAAAATCAGACAAACTACTATTTTAGTACTGCTGCTCCTGGCTGTTCCTTTAGTTGCTCAGCTAAAAGTTGAAAAATGGCGTACGTTTGAAATTGTTTTAAAAGGAGCTTCCGGTGGAAATCCTTTTGTAGACGTGCAAGTAAGTGCCGACTTTAGCAACGGAGCAATCAAAAAAACGGTTAGCGGTTTTTACGATGGAAATGGTATCTATAAAATACGGTTTATGCCGCAGGAAACCGGCTCATGGACGTATGTTACAACGAGTAACGTAAAATCGCTTCGGAATAAAAAAGGAAAATTTGAATGTATATCCAATGCGGCCAATAATCATGGACCGGTTGTGGTGAAAGATACTTTCAATTTTGCCTATGCCGACAATAAACCTTATTATCCGTTTGGTACTACCTGCTATGCCTGGGTTCATCAGGGCGATAGTCTTGCCAAACAGACCCTGCAAACCCTTTCGCACGGCTATTTCAATAAAATGCGCATGTGTATTTTTCCGAAAGATTATGACTGGAACAAGAATGAGCCGGCTTTATATCCTTTCGAAGGCAAACCGTTAACTGCCTGGGATTATACACGATTTAACCCGGCGTATTTTCAGAATATTGAGAAACGAATAGCTCAGTTAGATTCATTAGGCATAGAAGCCGATTTAATTGTTTTTCATCCTTACGACCGTTGGGGTTTCAAAAGCATGAACCGAAAAACGGATGATCTTTATATCAATTATATCATTGCCCGCTTTGCTTCCTATAAAAACGTTTGGTGGAGCATGGCCAACGAATATGATTTCATGAACGAAAAAACAATGGAAGATTGGGATCATTTTATAAAGCTATTTGCCGAAAAAGATCCATACAATCACCTGCGCGGTATTCACAACGGCAGTAAGGTTTACGACCACACAAACCCTTTACTTACTCATGCCAGTATCCAGAACGATGAAACTTTTAAAGCAAAGGAATTAAGGAGAAAATACAAAAAACCGGTAGTATACGATGAATGCAGATACGAAGGAAACATAAACTGGTCGTGGGGAAACCTGACTGCCGAAGAAATGGTGAATAAGTTTTGGCGTGGAGTTACCAATGGAGGATATGTAGGGCATGGAGAAACCTATGTTACCGAAAATCCTGTCAAATGGGGAAATGAATCAAGCGATGTTTTGTGGTGGTCAAAAGGAGGAGTGCTCCGCGGGCAAAGTCAGGAAAGAATAAAGTTCCTGAAAAACATAATAGAATCTGCACCGGGTTATTTGCGCCCTGTGGTGAATTATGAATGGTGGATGCCATATTCTGCTGTTGCCTATAAAGATGAATACTACCTGAACTATTATAATTTGGATCAGCCACGCAGTCAGATTGTCAATTTACCGCAGAAATCTAAATACAAAGTTGAAATAATTAATGCCTGGGACATGACAATTACGTCGGTTAAAGGTGAATTCAGCGGGAAAAGTTTGATTCAACTTCCACAAAAACCTTTTACTGCATTGAGAATTACTAAGATTAATAAGTAAACTTCTACCGATAAAAGTATTTGGAATACTTTAATTTCTCATTTACATTGAAATATACTAACTATTTAATAATACATTAACGATGAAACACACTAAGATTTTTCTACTTTTAGCTCTTCAGGTTGTCTTCCTGTTCTCGTCCTGTTCAAAAGCCGGAAAAAATGAAATTGGCTCAGCCGAGAATATGCTAAAAGTTTCCGGAGATCAAATTGTCAATCAAAAAGGCGATACTATTTGTCTGCGCGGTTTTGGGTTAGGAGGGATGCTTCACATGGAGAATTTCATTGACGGTTATCCTGCCAATGAGCAAACCATGCGCGATGGGCTATTGCAGGCAATGGGAGAGAAAAAATATAATTTGTATTTCGATACTTTCATTAAAAGTTATTTCACGGAACCCGATGCTCAGTACATTCACAGTTTGGGTCTGAATCTGGTGCGCATTCCTATCAATTATCGACTTTTTGAAGATGATATGAATCCGGGTGTGTATAAAGAAACTGCTTTTGCCTATCTCGACAAAGTAATAGAATTATGCGCTAAAAATCAGATTTATACCATCATAGACTTTCATGCTTTACCTGGTGCCCAAAACCAACACTGGCATAGCGATAATCCCACTCATGTGGCTTCTTTGTGGCTTTATAAAGATTTTCAGGACAGGGCGGTGCATTTATGGGAAGCTATTGCAAAACGGTATAAAAACCAATCATGGGTTGCAGGTTATGACTTAATTAATGAACCGGCTGATCATACCGGCAAAATGCTACTCCCTTATTACAAGCGTTTAAAAGACGCTATCAGAAAGATAGATAATAATCATATATTATTTATTGAGGGAGATAAATATGCTGCTGACTTTAGCCCGTTTACCGAAGTTTGGGACAATGTGGTATATACCAACCACGATTATGCAGTTCCCGGATTTATCAATGGTGGCGATTATCCGGGTTACACAGGTAAAAGGTATTATGATAAAGATACGCTGGAATATGACTATCTGAAGAAGAGTGAATTTATGTACAAACACAAAGTTCCGATTTGGGTAGGCGAATTCGGACCTGTTTATACCGGTGATCCTAAGAAAGATGAAATGAGATATCAGATACTCAAAGATCAGTTGGCTTATTATGACAAGTATAAAGTGAGCTGGTGTATTTGGCTTTATAAAGATATGGGATTACAAGCCATTATGCATCAAAAAGAGAATACGCCTTATATGAAGTTGGTATCGAAATTCCTTGCTCGAAAAGATTCTTTAGGAGCTGATGCCTGGGGATCAAGTGATAAGAATATTCGTCAGGTGCTTTTGCCTCTGGAACAAATGTTTGACAAGGAATTCCCTTCTTATAACCCTTATCCAAAAGGATCCAGAAGCCAGATTAACTTGATGGTTAGACACATTCTTATTTCCGAAGCACTTGTACCAGAATATTCCAACTTATTCAAAAATTTGTCTGAAGAACAAATTAAAGCTGTCGCAGAATCTTTCCGCTTTGAAAATTATGTAAAACGTGATAGACTCGAAAAAATACTGACTCGTAAGGAAAAGTAGTAAATAAATACAAAATCAAGATTATTAAACAATTAGACAAATAAGTTGAAACTTGTGTTTATCAAAGATTCAATAAAAAATCAATATCAGATAAATAAGTTTCATCTAATATAAAAAAACAAACAGCTACAAATGAAAAATATTTTTTCTCAAATTTCAGTGATAACAATATGCTTATTTGTTTCAATAAGCGCATTTTCTCAAAAAGCAAACACCGATACTCTACCCGCAGGTATCGTCATTGTTCCCAAACTTGAAAAAGCTCCAAAATTCAATGAGAAAGATTTAGCGGGATATTTATTGGTCTATTTCAAAGATCAAAACCAATCTGCTTATTTTGCTATAAGCACTGATGGTTATACTTTTACGGATGTAAATGGTGGTCATCCAATATTTAAAGGTACTGAATTGGCCGAACAAAAAGGAGTACGCGACCCACACATTACCCGTGGACCTGATGGTGCCTTTTACCTTGCAATGACCGACTTACATGTGTTTGGTAAACGTGCCGGTTTTCGCGATACGGAATTTGAACGACCACAAGAAAAATACGGGTGGGGAAATAACCGCGCCATTGTGCTGATGAAGTCTTACGATCTCATTCACTGGACTCATTCTGATTTTCGCGTTGATAAAGCTTTTCCCGAACTTGGTGACATTGATTGTTCATGGGCTCCGGAAACTGTTTACGATCCGGTTATGAAAAAGATGATGGTTTATTTTACAATACGTTACAACAACAAGGAATGCCATCTCTATTATTCTTATACCGATAAGAATTTTACAAAACTGGAAACCAAACCTGAACTTATCACCGGTGTCGATGGTCTTGATGGTGACATTACAAAAGTGGGCAATCAGTACCAAATGTTTTATGTGTCAGGAGCAAAGGTATTGCATGCCGTTTCAGACAAAATTAATCAGGGATACAAAGCGGAAACCAGACGTATTGATCCGGAAAAAGTGTCTACCGAAGCGCCAAACGTTTTCAAAAGAATTGGCACTGATAAATATGTACTTATGTATGATGTTTACGGTGCACGCCCCAGCAATATGGGATTCAGCGAAACAACTGACTTTATTAACTATACAAACTTAGGACATTTCAACGAAGGTGTTATGAAAACTACTAACTTTAGCAGTCCAAAACACGGAGCGGTAACTTATCTTACCAGAAAAGAATTGAAAGCCATTGCAGAGCATTGGAAGATGAATATAAAGCTTGACTAAAATAACTTTATCAACTCATAATAAATCATACTGTATGAAATACTTAGCATCTTTGAAATTAGTGGTTTTTTCTGTTTTCTTTTATCTGATTACCCCCGTTGTGCTTGGGCAAGATAATAGCGTATACAAAGCAAATAAAGTTGCCGATAAAGTTTGGGCTATAGTAGAAAGTGCCGATACTCCTGTAAATATTTACTTGGTAGAAGGAAAAGACAGTGCTATGGTTATTGATACGGGGTATGGAAGAGGCGATTTAGTTACTTTTGTAAGAACTTTGACCAAACTTCCACTCATTGTTGTAAATACGCACGGACATGGTGATCATGACGGAAACGACAGTCAGTTTTCTAAAATTTATGCCCATCCGGCCGATTTTGGAATGATCAATGCGAGCTTTAACAGAGAAAAACGCAGGAAAACTGTTCTTCCGGGTGAAGTTGTTGCCCCACCTACACTTTCACCTGTAAAAGATGGTTACATATTCAACTTGGGTGGAAGGAAACTTGAAGTTATTGAGGTTCCCGGACACACTCACGGAAGCATCTGCCTGCTTGATGCCCAAAACAGGATATTATTTGCCGGTGACAATAGCAATACTGTTGTATGGCTATTTTTAAGCGATTGTTATCCGTTAGAAGTCTATCTGAAAAGCCTTCAAAAGGTTGAAAAGCGTAGTAATGAATACGATATTGTTATGCCGGGGCACAACGAACCGCTTCCAAAAGCATTCATAAGTGATCAAATTGGTTGTGTGAAGAGTATTTTAGCCGGTACATGTTCACCTAAACCGTATAACAAATCGGCATTTACTGCGGGTGCTATGTTGTGTAGATACCAGACAGCCGAAGTTGCTTATGATCCAAACAACCTGAGAGAAAAATAAACTCTAACCATCAGACATTTAATAAATTTCTAGCATATTAATCATGACTTATCAATCAAAAACATTTTTTAGTTCCGTTTCTCGAAAATCTAAGTTTAGTTCTTTTTCTTTTATTGCAGCTCTTTTGCTGTTTTTAGTACTTTCATTCAATGCTAACGCAGCCAAAAGAAAGGATGCCTCGAAGATATGGGTCGGTACATGGAGTACAGCCCCTTATTTTGTGGATGCCAACAACAGAGCGCCTGTACCGGGTTTAGCTAATAATAGCTTTCGCCAAATAGTACGTGTATCTGTTGGAGGAGACGTAATACGTTTTCATTTCACCAATTTATTCAGCAAAAACGATGTTACCTTCAAATCAGTTGGAATAGCGGTTTCAACAGGCGGAAGCTCAATTGACGTTGCTTCGGCAAAAGTTCTGAAATTTGCCGCAAAAGAAGAAGTCACAATCAAATCTAATGAAGAATTGATCTCAGATCCTATTAAATTTCCCCTGAAACCAGGAATGAAGGTAGCTATCACCATTTGCTTTGGGGATGCAGGACCCGAAATTGGAGGTCACGCAGCATCGCGTACTACATCGTACCTACTGGAAGGAAATCAACCGCTTACTGCCGATTTTAGCAAAGCCATTACTACCGATCACTGGTTTGTTACAAGTGGAATTGATGTTATGGCTCCCAAAACAACGGCGGCTATAGCCATTCTGGGCAATTCAATTGCGGACGGAAGAGGTTCAGGAACAAGTAAATTCAACCGTTGGTCGGATATTTTATCGGAAAGACTACTTAAGAATCCGGCAACTAAAAATCGTGCAATATTGAATCTTGGTATAGGCGGTAATTGTGTTGTTCGAGGGGGTCAGGGTGAACCAGCGGCAGTTCGTTTTGATCGTGATATCTTATCACAACAAAATGTAAAATGGCTGATTATTTCGGAAGGAATTAATGATATTGGAGGTGTGAGAAGCGCTGATCAGGCAGCAAAAATGGCTAACGACTTGATAGACGCATACAAAACAATGATTAATAAAGCTCATGCTAAAGGTATTAAAGTCTATGGAGCCACCATTTTGCCTTTTGCAAAGTCATCATACGATAAAGATTTTCGTCATCCTATCAGAGATACCGTGAACAACTGGATTCGTACCAGTGGAAATTTTGATGGAGTAATTGATTTTGAAAAAGTAATGAGCGATCCTCAAAATCCGAACACTCTTTTACCGGATTTGCATTCGGGCGATTTTCTGCACCCAAATGAAGCCGGATACAAGGTAATGGGAGAGTTTATTGATCTCAAATTATTCGAATAGATTATTCTTAGCTCAAACGAAGCCATTTGAGCTTTTTCATCGATAATAATTCTTACTTATATTCAGTTAATCGCAAACTTAAAAGAAAATACCATGAAACGAATCATTCTATTAATGTTGATTTTTATCCTTGCAAAGTCAACGTATGCTCAAACTGATAATGGAAATAAATATCCATCTCCTGTAACGTTTACAGCAGAGCAAGATCAGGATAATATGATGAAGCAGTTGGGCATAAAATCATTACGCCCCGGACCGAGTGGCAATGAAAATGCGCCTAATCATGCCAATTACGACGAATCAATTGCTAATCCATGTCCTCAGCTGCCCGATATTCTGACTTTGAAGAATGGAAAAAAAGTAACTTCGGCTGATATGTGGTGGAAACTTCGTCGCCCTGAAATTGTAGAAGATTTTGAGCGTGAGGTATATGGCAGATTGCCTAAGAAAATTCCTGCTGTAACATGGACTGTGAAAATTACAGACAGAGAATTTGTAGGGCGTACTCCGGTTATTGCCAAGCAATTGGTAGGTCATGTAGATAACTCCGAGTATCCTTTGATAAACGTGAATATCAATATGGTAGTGGTGCTTCCCACCAATGTCAAAGGACCTGTCCCGGTTTTAATCATGTTCGGACCGGCATCATTGCCTTCGCCTGCACAGCCTTCTGCGGAAGATCTGGCTAAAATCAATGCTGCTTTTAGGGAAATGATGATAAAGAACAATCCTGAAATGAAGGCTGTTCTGGATAAATATCCTGCGTATGCGCCAATTACAAAACTGGCTGGTCCAAGTTTTTTTGCACCGCCTACTGATGGTAATTCAGCTCCAACCGAACAACTATTGGCAGCAGGTTGGGGATATGCAGCAGTTGATCCCAGCAGTATTCAGGCTGACAATGCTGCAGGTCTTACCCGAGGTATCATTGGTTTGGTAAACAAAGGACAACCACGCAAACCCGATGATTGGGGAGCGCTAAGAGCTTGGTCATGGGGTGCTGCCCGTGCTTTAGACTATCTTGAAACCGATCCTTTGGTTGATGCTAAGAAAGTTGGTATCGAGGGAGTATCGCGTTATGGAAAAGCTGCACTGGTAACTCTGGCTTTTGAACCCCGGTTCGCAGTGGGTTTGATTGGTTCATCAGGCAAAGGTGGAGCTACGTTGCACCGTCGTGTTTTTGGCGAGGCTGTTGAAAGTCTGACAGGTGGTGAATATTATTGGATGGCCGGCAATTACATGAAATATGGTGCTTCTGCAGCAACTTTCGGAAGCAAAACAGGCTGTGACCTGCCTGTAGATTCACATGAATTGATAGCACTTTGTGCTCCGCGTCTCACATTTATAAGTTATGGTATTCCCGAAAAAGGAGATGCTAAATGGTTGGATCAGACAGGCAGTTACATGGCTACTGTTGCAGCAGGAGCTGCTTTTAAATTGCTCGGGGTTAAAGACATCGGCGTTTCAAATGACTATTTAAAGGAAAAAATGCCTCCAATGTTAACCGGTTTGTTGGAAGGTGAACTAGCCTGGAGACAACACGATGGTGGACATACTGATGCTCCTAATTTTCAACATTTTATTCCTTGGGCAAGTAAAATGCTCAAGTATAATAAAACAGCGAAATAATCTTACTTAGAAACATATTTTCATCATGCCCGGGCTTAAATGTGTACTTTATCACACATTTAAGCCCGGGTTTTGTAAAGTAATCTTTTCATTGAAAAATAAAAATTACTATTTTTGTCAAACATTTCCGGTTCTGTGAAAATCGATTCTAATTAAATACGGATTAAATTTGCGAGCCGGTTATTCGATTAAAATATTTATATCAATGAAAAAAATAATATCCTATCCGCTCTCAATTATCACAGTTCTGTTGTTTTTTCTGGCTATTTGTTTATTTCACCCAATTCAGTATGTTTGCTTCAATCTGTTTGGTTACAAGGCTCATAAAAAAAGCGTGGATATGTTGAATTTTATTCTGCTATACATTCTACTCGTAAACCTGTCAACTGCCGAAGTAGATAATAAAGTTGATTTACCTGTAAACAAACCACTTATCTTTGTTTCTAATCATCAGGGCTTATATGATATTATAGGAATCGGTTGGTTTTTAAGAAAATACCACCCGAAATTTGTCAGCAAAATTGAATTAGGGAAAGGAATCCCAAGTGTTTCGTATAATCTAAATCATGGTGGGTCTGTATTAATTGACCGGAAAGACCCCAAACAAGCGCTGCCTGCGCTGAAAAAAATGGGGGAATATATTGAATCAACAAATCGGTCAGCTGTTATTTTTCCCGAAGGTACCCGTTCAAGAGATGGAAAACCAGGTAGTTTTGCTGCTAACGGACTGAAAATTTTGTGCAAATACTCTCCCAATGCTTTAGTAGTACCGGTCACCGTCAACAATTCATGGAAGGTTTTCCGTTACGGCTCATTTCCTCTTGGTATTGGTAACAAGTTGAAATTCATTGTGCATGAACCTATTGCAGTGAAAGATTATGACTTCAATACTCTTTTTGAAATGACTGAGAAAGCTGTTGTTGCCGATATTGTTTCTTAATTCTATAAACTAAACATCATCTGAAGTAAATACTTCTTTATCAAAGATTAGTCATCTTGTAGAGAATGTTTTCGGCATTCTATTATTACCTTTTGTTCGTTAGCTATTGTACAGGCAAACAGGTAAGTGTCTCCACCTTCTTTTATTCTCAACTTTTTGCGCAATTCATCCACAGTCATAGGATAGTTGCGTGTTGCAATATTGGCTTTAGGTAAATGTTGCGCCAATTCTTTGTGTTCTGTTTTGGAATTTCCCCAGGTTTTTATTGTTTCAAATATCCTTCCGGGAAATTGAAGTAATAATTTGGATGATGTATATAAATTGGTATTGGAGTGTAGTTTATGAATTCCAAAGTTTTTAGATATTGTCTTGAAAGCTCCACTCTTCATCAGCGAAGCATTGGGCTCATAGAGATACTTCTCAATTTCCTGAGTATACGTAACCCTGACGGATGATTCTTCGTTCAGATCATATTCAAATAGCTGAATTTTCTCATTTTTTAGCAGGTTTACTGCTTTTATGCGGATATTCTGAGGAGCAGATTGATTCAGAATAAGCAATACTTCCTTACATTCGTTGTCTACACTGATAATATGTACTTCCGAAGTGGTCGACAATTCGCGTATAGCCGCTGTAATATCCATCATCGGAGATAGTTTTATCATAACTCTCGTGGCTTTTGCCAGCAACTGGTTTGATAATGCTGCAACATCCGGCTCGCAATCAGACAAAAGGACAACTTTCTTGCCACTGCTACTTCTTCGGGCCGGATCTACGAATATCCAATCCACATGAGTCATGCTTAACAAATACTTTTCCGTTTCGCTATGAATCACCTCAATTTGATTTTTACCCAACACGTTGAAATTGTGAGTAGCTAATTCACACAGTTCTTTTTGGCGTTCAACGTAAGTTACCTGCTTAAAACCGTCAGACATAAAGCAACAATCTACTCCGAATCCTCCGGTAAGATCCGTTAATGAATTTCCTTCGCACAAGCTCGATTTGTATTTAGCCGTTGATTCAGAGGAGGATTGCTCAAGCGACAACTGAACAGGATATAGAATATCTTCTGTATTAAAGAAAAGTGGTATTTTCGATTTGACTTTCTGTTTTCCGTTTATCTGACAGATTGCCAACGGCATATCTACCATAGGATAGCGTGCAGTCTGAAACGCCAACTGATGTATGTCAGCTGCAATATTTTCTTCAATAAATTGTCTGGTTTCTTTATTCATCCGGCATCAATAAATTTCCTTCAAAAGTACATCATTTAATTTATATCAGGAAGAGTGGGAGCGAAGCAGCCGAAAAATCACAAAAAAAGGTGTTTGAAATTTTTGATTCAAACACCCTCAGAAATCTATTTATTATTTGTCTACAATACTACAACTCTGAAATCCATAGCCGATGGCGGATCAACTGCAAAATCAGAATTTGTAACATAGATATTTATTCTTCCTTCAGAATAGTCAAAATCAATGGTTTGTGTCCACTGTGCTCCGTTAGCATTCTCAAAGTGACGAACATAAGGTAAATTCTGTTGAGATGTTGAGTTATTTACTATAATATAGGCTATTACAGAACCGGTATTAAATACTGTTGAAGTAATTTCAGGCATATTAAAGTGGCATGAGTAATATCTGTTTAGCCCCTGATTATCCACATTTTCTACCCAATCACTGCTTTTTACACTTAGATTAATGGAGTTGAATTGAATTTCTTTCGAATCTCTACAGGCAACGAATGATAGTGTAACAACAATAAAAAGAAGGAGTTTTTTCATATCTGATCTTTCTGTTTTTGAGAGTAAAATTTATGTACAGCCGATATATAAATATAATACGAAGTAAAATATTCAATTTCACTTGATTACTATAAGCTAAACTCATTTTATCCGAAAAAATTGTGTGTAATATCAAAAAATATATTTGCATATATGATAAACATCGGTAAAACCAATACTTCTGTCAGTTATAAAATACCGATCAAGACAGTAAAATGGGACACATTTTAATGACTTGAAGCGATTCTAACTTCGGAAATAGTGCTTTTTATTGTCGATATTCAGGCTTTATAAACGCAAAAAAGGGCTATTATAGGTGTACATTCCTTTGTTTTGAAAATTATTTTTGACAATAGATTTCTGAAAATGAATTGTGTAAGGGCTTCCGGCAAAAAATATAAATGACAGGCCTTGTGAATTCGGCAAAAAGCACTACTTTTGTGCCGGGTAAGTCCTACACGACCAGCTCCCTTTGAACTCCCCCAGGGCTTGACCGCAGCAAGGGTAAAAGGTCGTAGCGGTGCGATGTAGGGTGCTTACCCACTTGCCTCTTTAGCTCAGTTGGCCAGAGCACGTGATTTGTAATCTCGGGGTCGTTGGTTCGAATCCGACAAGAGGCTCAAAAAAGGCTTACACAATTATTGTGTAAGCCTTTTTTCTATAAGTCCTTTATCAGTATATCTTTCAAATGTTCTTCCGACTGCATTTTCATTTCCTGCGTTTTTTGCCAAAACGAATCCAGCAGTTCATTTTTCTGAGTAAGAAATAATTCTGAACCATGCATATCCAGCTTTGAGTAAAGCTTGTTCACTGTCAGTTTATTGATATCAAACGCAGGAACAAAGGTTTTCCTGTTCTTTTCGGTTTCTACTTCAATCAAAATTCCTACTTCCACCAGTCTGCTTATAAGCATATTGACTATCCGTATCGGTAACCGGTATTTCTCTGCTATCTGATCAGATGATAAAGCCGGCTTTTGTTCTTCAAACTGCTTGACAATAACATAAGTAATGAACAGAGTCAGAAAGTTTTTATAGCGTGGACTGATGTTATTTGAATCCACCTCATATTCAAAGTTATGCATATTCTGCGAAACGTAAGAAATTTCGGCACCCAGCAAAACAATCAGACACGATATCTGTAACCAGAGCAAAAGTAAAGGAATAGCAGCAAAACTACCGTAAACAATGTTGTAGCGCGACAAATATACCTGCCCGTTGATATACAGCATTTGAAAAATCTGAAAAGCTGTTCCGGCTACAATTCCGGCAATCATTGCATTTGAAAATTTTACCCTCGTGTTTGGTATAATCATATACATGCTTGTAAACACTATCCAGTTGATAATATAGGGTAAAAATTTCACCCCAAATCTCAAAATCGGGCTCAATACATCGTACACATAAGATTGTTTTAAAGCCGAACTAACATATATGGACAATCCGCCGGAAAAAACAATCAAAAGCGGAACAACCATGATGCCGGAAAAATAGGTTGAGAATTGTCTGATAAAGGTGCGTTTCTTTTTGACTTGCCAAATGCTATTGAAAGCTCTCTCCACCTGCATGAACAGGTTCATGACGGACCAAAACAAAATTGCAATACCCACACCGATAAAAAGACCACGCTGGGTAGTAGCTAAATACCTGTCTACAAAGCCCATTACCGTCGGAGTCATATCTGCCTGACCGATAAAAGTATTGTCAAGTGAACTTTCAATAATTTTTTCTACTCCAAAGCCCTTTCCGATAGCAATAATAAGAGCAAAAGTAGGAATGATGGCAAAGAGAATGGAATAAGTAAGTGCCGATGCTCTTACATTTAAGTTGTCTACAATAAATCCTCTGGTTGCTAAAATTATGGTTTTCACCAGACGGTAGGCGTAACGTCGTGATCGTGATAATTCATATTCGGTTATTCGCCAAATGTCATATCTGAGAAAATTAATCACCTGAGCGGTAAAATCAACAAATTTCGACATAAAAGTAAAGTAGAATATAGTGTGGAAAGAATTTTAAAAAGAAAATAGCAGGTCTGTAAGCCGGGTTTTGTACTTTGTTTGCACAAAGTGTTTGTCATTTATCTCGAACAAATGTCGCCATTTGCCTTTAGCGATCTACCCCCCGACATCGGGCGAGAAACCCTACATGCGTCGGTATACGTGATCTTGCAACCCATAAGACGTACGGCATCTGATGTTACCATCAAACCCGGTGAGCTTTTACCTCACCTTTTCACCCTTACTCCGACAAGTCGGAGCGGTTATTTTCTGTTACGCTACTCTGCTCTCACAAACAGCTTCCCGTTAGGAAGTATGGCTCTCTGCGTTGCCCGGACTTTCCTCCATTCCTCAAGGGAAAAGCGACAAACCGACCTACTATTTAAATGCAAAGATAGAAATAATATTTTAATTCTGTTTTAAAAATATAATGTCTTTTGTTTCAAACAATTATATGTGAAGAATAATTTAATTAGAGAAAAATTTCTTTATTCCTCAACATTTGTCTACTTTTGTTGTTTATTAGTATTAGATTATAAGATATTTAAAAGGTCTAAGAAATGAGTAATTTAGGTATAAAAAAAGGTGACAAGGTTGTGATAATCGGAGGTGGTTTTGCCGGTTTACAGTTAGCTACAGCTTTAATGAAAGCAGATTTAAAGGTTATTCTGGTCGATAAACAAAATCATCATCAATTTCAACCTTTATTTTATCAGGTGGCTACAGGACGTCTGGAACCATCAAGTATTTCATTCCCTTTCCGTAAAATTTTCCAAAAAAGTAAGACGGTAGATTTCAGGATGGCTGACATAACCAGCATAGATCCTGTTGGGAAAAGAATTATGACGGCTTACGATCGAACGATCACATACGATCATTTGGTAATAGCCACGGGTTGCAAAACCAATTTCTTTGGGAATAAGCAAATGAGTGAAAATGCATTCTCAATGAAAACTACAGAGGAATCTATTGATATACGCAATAAAATTCTCTTTAGTTTTGAAAAAGAAATTTTTGCCAGACCCGAAGATAAACAAGCATGGATGAACATCATTATTGTTGGTGCCGGAGCAACGGGTGTTGAACTGTCAGGTGCATTTGCCGAATTAAAAAAGGACGTACTACCCAAGGATTATCATAACATTGACTTCTCGAAGTTTAATATTATACTTCTGGAGGGTGGTAAGTACACGCTGAATAATATGAGTGAGGAGTCCAAAATTGCTTCCCGAAAGTACCTTGAGGAAATGGGAGTAATTGTAAAAACAGAGACTCTTATAGAATCATACGACGGCAACGTGGCTGTATTAAATACAGGAGAACGAATCCCAACTAAAAATGTGATTTGGGCTGCAGGTGTTACAGGCAATGTAATAGAAGGTTTAGAACCTGAAGACACTTTCAGAAACAGGTATATTGTTGACCGATATAATAAACTAAAAAGGTTTGACAATATCTATGCACTGGGTGATGTGGCCTATATGGAAACTCCGAAATTTCCTAAAGGACACCCACAAGTAGCTAATGTAGCTATTAATCAGGCCAAAAATATGGGCAATAATATTGTTAAGTCATTGAAAAATGAAGATTATAAGCCTGTTGAATTTGAATACCACGACTTGGGTATGATGGCTACAATTGGAAAGCACAAAGCCGTTGTGGAATTACCCTTTATTAAATTCAAGGGTCCTGTAGCCTGGTATGTATGGATGTTCCTGCATTTAATGTTGATTTTAAGTGTCCGAAATAAAATAATTATATTTTTCAACTGGGCATGGAGCTATCTTACGAAAGACACTTCACTGCGATTGATTACCAAGATCAATTACCAGAAAGAAAAAGTGGTGGATTTATAGAAATATAAAAAAGGCTTCCTAAATAAGGAAGCCTTTTTTGTATCAACTAAATGTCTCTTCCATTGAACTATACTAAATGTTCTAACTTACTAACGTTGTTTTCAATATCTTTATCAGATAGCGAATAATTCATCAGGTCGCCTGCCAGGTATTGATCGTAAGCTGTCATATCTACCAAACCGTGCCCGGACAGATTGAACAAGATAGTTTTAGTAGTTCCCTCTTCTTTGCATTTTAATGCCTCGTTAATGGCTGCTGCAATAGCATGAGCTGATTCTGGTGCCGGTACAATGCCTTCAGTTTGAGCAAAAAGGACACCTGCATTAAAAGAATCCAGTTGTTCAATATCAACTGCTTCCATCAAACCATCTTTCATCAACTGGCTAACAATGGTTCCTGCACCATGATAACGAAGTCCACCGGCATGAATGTGAGCAGGTGCAAAACTATGACCCAACGTAAACATTGGCAAAAGAGGCGTATAACCGGCTTCATCACCAAAGTCATATTCAAATTTACCACGAGTCAGTTTCGGGCATGATGTTGGTTCTGCTGCAATAAAACGGGTTTTCTTTCCCTCGTTGATATTATGACGCATAAAAGGGAATGAAATTCCAGAGAAGTTAGAGCCACCACCAAAACATCCGATAACCACATCGGGATATTCTCCGGCCATTTCCATTTGTTTTTCTGCTTCAAGTCCTATCACTGTCTGGTGCAATGAAACATGATTTAATACGCTGCCTAAAGTGTATTTACAATTAGGTGTCGACATAGCGAGTTCGATTGCTTCAGAAATTGCTGTTCCTAAACTTCCCTGATAATTAGGATGATCAGTCAAAATTTGGCGACCGGCTTTGGTAGACATACTGGGTGAAGGGATAACCTGAGCTCCCCAGGTTTGCATTAATGAACGGCGATAGGGTTTTTGTTCGTAGCTAATTTTCACCATGTAGACGGCCAGTTCCAATCCAAAGGCTTTTGCAGCAAACGATAATGCTGTTCCCCATTGACCGGCTCCGGTTTCAGTGGTAATGTTAGTAGTGCCTTCTTTTTTACAATAATAAGCCTGCGCCAGCGCCGAGTTCAATTTATGAGAGCCTACTGGGCTTACACTTTCGTTTTTAAAATAAATATGAGCCGGAGTACCCAACGCTTTTTCGAGGTTATAGGCACGAACCAGTGGGGTAGGGCGATAGATTTTCAATTTTTCTCGCACTTCCTCAGGTATATCAATCCAGACATCTGTCTGATTTAATTCCTGATCGGCTAAATCTTTCGCAAAAAGTGGATACAAATCTTCGTTTTTCAACGGCTGTTTTGTTCCCGGATGCAGCATTGGCATTGGTTTAGTTGGCATTTCGGCTACGATATTGTACCATTTTTTAGGTAACTCGCTTTCGGCCAACAAAAATTTCTTTGTTTTTTCCATGGGTAGTAAAAATTAATCGGTAAATATTTATGTTGTAATTTTTCGGATAAAAAATAAAGCCTGTTGTTATGCTTAAACAACAGGCTTTTATGGTAGATTTCTTGATTTTAGTATAATTCCAACAAACCAAACCTCATTGTTTAATAATGATAGTTTGTGCTGCGCCAATAAAAAAATGAGTTAACTGATTTCATATCTGATATTTTAATACTGACAAAGATAAGAACTATTTTTAAAAAAGGAAATATCTGACTTTATTTTTTTACACAGAGATACTATAAATATAAGAAGCACAATATATTGAATTGACCGATCTTATAAAGTCGGTTCTTTAAAATAAAAGTAGTATTTTTGCAGGATAAATAAATATTCAGAAAAAATGATACAATCGATGACCGGCTTTGGGAAAGCCACCTGCGAATTTGGTAACAAAAAGATAGTAGTCGAAGTTAAATCTTTAAATAGCAAACAGTTAGATGTTTCAACACGCATCTCCGGCTTATATCGCGAAAAAGACATCGAAATTCGTAACGAATTGTCTCAAAAACTCGAAAGAGGCAAAATTGATTTTTCTCTTTATGTGGATAATTCAGGCAAAGAGTCGGTGACACAGATAAATCAAACGGTAATAGAATCTTATTATCAGCAAATCAAATCCTTGTCCGATAAACTGGGTATTGATGTTCCTGCCAACTGGTTCGATGTACTGTTGCGTTTGCCCGATACGATGAAAACCGAGACTGTAGAGCTGGATGAGAATGAGTGGTTGGAGATTCGTAAAACTATGGCTACTGCTATAGAACAACTTACATTGTTCAGAATCCAGGAAGGAAAGTCGTTGGAAACGGTATTTAATGATAAAATAGCGCATATTGGTCAATTACTGGAAGAAACCGCACCTTTCGAAGCAGAACGTGTAGAAAAGATTAAAGCCCGTTTGGAAGAAAATTTACAAGCGTTGTCCGATAAAATCGACATTGATAAAAACCGTCTGGAGCAGGAACTGATTTTTTATATCGAAAAACTCGATGTTAACGAAGAAAAAGTACGCCTGCGCAATCATCTGAATTATTTCATGGAAACTATGCAACACGAGAAGTCTCCGGGCAAAAAACTGGGTTTTATTGCACAAGAGATCGGTCGTGAGATAAATACACTTGGTTCTAAAGCAAATAATAGTGACATGCAAAAGATTGTAGTGTTGATGAAGGATGATCTGGAGCAAATAAAAGAACAAGTATTAAACGTATTATAAGTAAGTGTAGTTGGTAGTAAAAACTAAGGATCTTTTCTACTTATTCAAGCTGTCAACTACGAACTACTAACTACCTACTAAAAATATGTCCGGCAAATTAATTATATTTTCTGCACCCTCAGGAGCAGGTAAAAGTACCCTGGTTCAGTATTTATTAAGCTGTGGATTCGATATGGAGTTCTCAGTTTCAGCAACAAGCCGTGCTCCGCGTGGTACCGAAAAGCATGGAGTTGATTATTATTATCTTACCCCTGAAGAATTTCGTCAGAAAATTGATAATCAGGAGTTTCTTGAATACGAAGAAGTTTATCAAAATTGTTACTACGGAACACTTCGCAGCGAAGTAGAACGTATTACAAGCCAAGGAAAAAACATCGTTTTTGATGTTGATGTGGTAGGCGGACTGAATATCAAAAAAGAATTTGGAAACAGAGCTCTAGCCTTATTTATTGCTCCGCCGAGTGTTGCTGAATTGAAAAACCGTCTGCAAAACAGAGGAACCGATTCTGCTGAAATGATTGAAAAGCGGATTGGTAAAGCTGAGTTTGAAATGACTTTTGCACCTAAATTTGATTTGGTTATTGTAAATGATGACCTGAGTAAGGCGAAAGCAGAAGCAGAGCGTTCAATACGGGAATTTCTGAAACTTTAATCAAGTTGAGCTGCGAAACAGGATAACTTATTTATTCTATTAGCTTTAATTACCTTACTGATTAATTTGCCAGCAATTATCAGACAGACCAATAAACCAATTCTTCTCTAATAAACCAACTCTATATGCGTGTTGCTCTTTATTTCGGTTCGTTTAATCCTGTACATCTCGGGCATTTAAAACTGGCAGAATATCTAACTGATAATGACCTTGTTGACGAAGTGTGGTTTGTTATATCGCCTTGCAATCCATTGAAGGAACAATCGGAATTGCTGGACGAATATATCCGATTGGATATGTTGTTTTTTGCTATACGCAGCAATCCCGGGTTCAAAGCTTGTGATATTGAATTTACGATGCCCATTCCATCTTATTCAATTGATACATTGAATGTTCTATCTAAGCAATTTCCCGATTATCAGTTTGAATTAATCATTGGAAGTGATAATGCACTTGTTTTTGATCAATGGAAAGATTACACGGAAATACTTACCAATTATCCGGTGTTGGTTTATCCCCGTAAAAATTATGATTTTGCTCAAGTAGCAGCCAGATACCCTCAAATGAACTTACTCAATACGCCAATTTACGATATATCATCTACTCAAATCCGCGATTCCATCGCACAAAAAAAGGATATAAGCCAATGGTTACATCCTTCTGTTTTACAGTTTATTAAAGAGAATAATCTCTATCAATAGTTTACAAATAGGGATTGTTTGTTTTTTCGTAACCAATGGTGGTAGTCGAGCCATGACCGCTATAAACCACGGTGGAATCGGGTAGGGGGAGCAATTTTTTGGTTATACCCTGTATTAAAGTAGCATAGTCGCCTTTCGGTAAATCGGTTCTGCCTATCGATCCGCGGAACAGCACATCGCCAACCAGCAAAATTCCATCTCTTTCCGAATAAAACACCATGCTGCCGGGCGAATGTCCTGGAACATGAATAGATTTAAGACAAGAGTTTCCGAATTTTATTTCCTGATCCTCAATAATATATGCTCCTAACGATTGAGCTTCTTCCTCTATTGCAAAACCAAAAGAGCGAGCCTGAGCAACTACATTATCCAGTAAGAATTCATCTTCCTGACAAGCTTCAGGCTTCAAACCAAAGGTATTGAAAATGAATTTATTCCCGAATTGATGATCCAGATGCAAATGCGTATTGATTACTCGCTTAAGAATCAGACTATTTTCTTCAATAAATCGTTTTAAAACAAGTTTTTCTGTATCTGAGATACAGCCTGCATCGACCAGAACAGCTTCTTTTGTTTCATCGTAAAGAAGGTATGTATTTTCCTGAAAAGGATTGAATGTGAATGTTTTTATTGTCATTTTATACAAATTGTTTATTGAGTTATAAACTTATCATCGTTTATAAAGGTACATAGACCGCTTTTTTGGTTTTAAAAAATTCTTCTTTGAAGAAATCGCTTACCTCAAATAGCTCCGCTATATTCTTATAAGGTTGAACCTCATGCTGTAACTCACCGCCTTTCAGGCAAATAAGTCCGTTAGGTAAAGCATTGTTATGTTTTTTGCTGATATTCTTCTGCACCAGTTTCACTAAATCGCCCAAAGGCATTACGGCACGACTTACGACGAAGTCAAATTTGCCCTTTTCATCCTGTACCCGCAGGTGTTTTAATGTTATGTTTTTTAATCCGATAGCCGTAGCAACTTCAGTTCCAACTTTAATCTTTTTGCCGATGGAATCAATCAAAACGAAATTCGATTCGGGAAATAAAATGGCCAACGGAATGCCGGGAAATCCTCCACCGGTTCCAACATCCAGTATGGTAGATCCCGGCTGAAAATGAATAATTTCGGCTATGGCCAGTGAGTGCAATACGTGATGCTCATAAAGATTCTCTATGTCTTTACGCGATATCACGTTTATTTTGGCATTCCATTCGAAATACAAATCATAAAGCGCCTGAAATTGAGCTTTTTGAATTTCGTTAAGAGAAGGGAAGTATTGTAGAATTTGTTCCATTTGCTGCTTATTATTGTGTTGCAAATTTACTAGAAATAATCTGTATCTGAAAATGGTTGAATCGTTGTGCACAAACAACATTGATATTTATTGATATCCAGAAGTATAAGGATATTTGCCCAGTAATATTGTGTGTTATGCATTTTAAATATTATCTTTGCGCTCCGTTTCAAAACAATCTGCTTCGATTGTAACTCATGATGAATAATTAAATAAATGTGTCTGGTTACCGTATTATTTCGGTTCGTTTTTACAACCTGCCGACGGTAACCTGTAACTTGTAACTAAAATAATATGAAAGCTTATGTATTTCCGGGTCAGGGTGCTCAATTTGTAGGAATGGGCAAAGACCTTTATGATCAATCACCTTTAGCCAAAGAGTATTTTGAAAAAGCAAATGATATTCTTGGATATCGAATTACCGACATCATGTTTGAAGGAACTCCCGAAGACCTGAAACAAACTAAAGTGACTCAACCAGCTGTATTTCTTCATTCTGTGATTTCTGCGTTGGTATTGGGTAACGATTTTAAACCTGAAATGGTTGCAGGTCACTCATTGGGTGAATTTTCAGCTTTGGTTGCAGCCGGTGCTTTATCATTCGAAGATGGATTGAAACTGGTTTACGCCCGTGCAATGGCTATGCAAAAAGCCTGTGAAATTGAACCTTCTACCATGGCCGCTGTGCTTGGACTTGCCGACGAAGTAGTAGAAGAAGTGTGCGAAGGTATTAAAGATGCTATCGTGGTTCCTGCTAACTATAACTGTCCGGGACAATTGGTTATTTCGGGTTCTATCGAAGGAATTGACAAAGCTTGTGAGCTTTTGAAAGAAAAAGGAGCAAAACGCGCATTGAAACTTCCTGTTGGAGGTGCATTTCACTCACCGTTAATGCAACCTGCAAGTGAAGAACTACAAGCAGCTATCAACGCAACTACTTTCAGCACACCTATTTGTCCGGTTTATCAGAATGTAAATGCTTATCCACAAACCGAAGCAGAAGCCATCAAACAAAACCTGATTGCACAGCTTACTGCCCCTGTACGTTGGACTCAAACTGTAAAGAATATGGTAACTGATGGTGCTACCGAGTTTTTTGAATTAGGACCAGGCGATGTACTTAAAGGCCTTGTAAAGAAAATCAGTGCTGAAGTAACAGTAGGATAATTCTCCCTAATCATAAAGCAACACTGATAAAGCATAATTTAAGATGCAAGGAAATTACTTTCTTTGCATCTTCTTTTTGCCAATATGCATAAAGATAGCTTTCTGATACATATTTTTTTGTACTTTTGTTATTCGAAAAAATTGAAAAACAATAATAACTCAAAATAAGCACGTATATAGTTCTGGTTTAATGATATTTATCTCAAAACAATAAATATCAATCAATTATGAATTATACATTGTGAATTCTCAATAATTAGATTATGTTTAGAACACACACATGCGGCGAACTTCGCCTGACTAATGTAGGACAACAAACAACCTTATCAGGTTGGGTACAACGTGCACGGAAAATGGGCGGAATGACCTTTGTTGATATTCGCGACCGTTACGGGATAACACAGTTGGTATTCAACCAAGATGTAAACGCCGCATTATTTGATACTGCGAATAAACTTGGACGTGAATATGTGATTCGTGTGAGTGGTGAAGTGGCTGAACGCAGTAACAAGAATGCAAATATACCAACCGGTGAAGTCGAAATACTTGTTTCGGAACTTAGCATACTGAACGAATCCAAAACTCCACCGTTTACCATAGAAGATAACACGGATGGTGGCGATGATATCCGCATGAAATACCGTTACCTGGATTTACGTCGTAACAATGTGCGTGAAAATCTGGAATTACGTCATCGTATTACTTTTGAACTACGTCGCTACTTAGATCAGATGAACTTTCTGGAAGTAGAAACACCGATATTGATTGGTTCCACACCCGAAGGCGCGCGCGATTTCGTTGTGCCATCACGCATGAATCCGGGTGAGTTTTATGCTTTACCACAGTCGCCACAGTTGTTCAAACAATTGCTTATGGTTTCCGGTTTCGACCGTTATTTCCAGATAGCCAAGTGTTTCCGAGACGAAGACTTGCGTGCCGACCGCCAACCTGAGTTTACCCAGATAGACTGCGAAATGTCTTTTGTTGAACAGGAAGATGTGCTAAACCTTTTCGAAGGTATGATGAAACATCTGTTCAAATTCGTAAAAAACATTGATTTCACCGAAGCATTTCCCCGTATGACGTGGGAAGATGGAATGAAATACTACGGGTCGGACAAACCGGATATTCGTTTTGAAATGAAGTTCGTGGAGTTGAAAGAAGCCGTTTCCGGACATGACTTTGTTGTTTTTGATAGTGTACCTTATGTGGGCGGTATATGTGCCACAGGCTGTGCCGGATATACCCGCAAGCAATTGGATGAATTGACCGACTTTGTTAAACGTCCGCAAATAGGAGCGAAGGGGCTGGTTTACATTCGTTGTGAAGCCGATGGAACATTTAAATCATCGGTAGATAAATTCTATTCGGCTGACGATTTAAAACAAATAGCTTCTTTATTCAAAGCTCAGCCCGGAGATTTGATTTTGATCCTGGCAGGTGAAAAACGCAAAACTCAGAAAGCTTTGTGTGAATTGCGCCTGGAAATGGGAGCGAGGTTAGGTTACAGAAACAAGGACGTATATGCTCCACTGTGGATTATTGACTTTCCACTCTTTGAATGGGACGAAGACACACAACGTTTCTACGCTACACACCATCCGTTTACTTCCCCAAATTTAGACGATATTCCGTTATTGGAAACTGATCCGGGAGCCGTACGTGCTACTGCTTACGATATGGTTATCAATGGCGTGGAACTGGGCGGTGGTTCTATTCGTATTCACGATAGTGCATTGCAACATCAAATGTTTAAACATCTTGGATTTACACCCGAACAAGCTGAAGCACAGTTTGGCTTCTTAATGAGTGCATTCCAGTATGGAGCGCCACCACACGGAGGATTGGCATTCGGGTTAGACCGTTTAGTATCCTTGTTTGCCGGATTGGACAGTATTCGCGACTGTATTGCATTCCCTAAAAATAATTCAGGACGCGACGTGATGGCCGATTCACCATCAACAATAGCTCAGGCACAGCTGGATGAACTAAATCTGGTGGTGGATTTGAAACCCCAAACCCCTAAAGGGGCTTAAAGAAAGAGTTTGTTAAACAACAAATAGATTATATAATAAAAGCCTTTAAACATTTCTGTTTAAAGGCTTTTATTATATCTTATATATCAGACGAAATACAGGAGAATGTGCCATAAGTCCCTTTAGGGGTTTGGGGTTCTTTTTCTTATTTCTTCAAAAAACAAGTCTTCAATACAAAGCTGGTGCCGTCAATTTTGCAATCAACTTCCTCATGATCTTCGGTGAGGCGTATACTTTTTACTTTAGTTCCACGTTTTAAAACGATAGAAGATCCTCTGACTTTCAGATCTTTAATTAGAGTAACACTGTCGCCGGTGAGTAGTTCGGTACCGTTGCTGTCGCGAGGAGTTTTATCTTCAGCTTCATCGTCGGCAGCTTCAGTTGAAAATTCATGACTGCAATCCGGACAAACATACAAATCTGTAGACGAATCGAAATAAGTGTTTTCCATTCCACACTTAGGACATTTGGGTTCTTTGTTCATTTTTTGTTTTTCTAATTGAGGCGGCAAAAGTACAAAAATAGTTTGACGTAAGCAGTAGGCAGAGAGTAGTATGTAGTCGGTAGTTTGTAGTAACTAGAAAAAAAATAAGAAATACAGGAAGAGCAGGTGTTATTTGTTAATAGGGAGTAACTGAATTATACTATTATACATAATATAAATTATGAGCAAAAATGAGCAGCGCATTATTAGAGTAGTTCGCTGGCAAGTGCATACAAGCCACTCTGAAGAATTCTCAAGCTAAACGACAGGATTATTGATAACAAATTTAGCTGCAATATGGAATCAACAATGAAAACCGGATGTGCATAAAAACAACAAGACAATAGACTAACGATCAGCTATGAAAGTATATTGAAATTCCAGCAGTATCAGTCAATCTACAAAGCAAGAATGACAGAGTTTAAGCAATATAGGACAAGGATTGAAGCAGTTTTGTTTTCCCTACTCCTGCTTTGTCAGAAAATTCAACAATACATTAACTTAATTTAATTCAGCTTTATAAAACACCTAAATTTGATGTCATATATTCTAATTTGATATTGTAAGTGTAGCGTATTCTCTATCCAGAATACTCATATTGTGTACCGAATAATATTCTCCGTCTATTACAAACGACTCGCGCAACGTACCTTCAATCTGAAAACCACAGCTTTGATAGCACCGTATGGCGGCTTTGTTGAATTCAAAAACGCCCAAGTCTACCCTGTGAAGTGCCAATTCTTCAAAGCAAATTTTGAGCAAAGCCCGTATCAGTTGACGTCCATAGCCCTTACTCCTATCCTGCTCTTCGGCTATCAGAATCCGGCAAAGGCGCGCACTCTTATTTTTCGCGTTATGATGGCTGATGGATCCATGTCCAATCACTTTGCCCGTTTCAGCATCCACCACACGATATATCCTGTGACCCGGATCAGCTATGTAGTGTTGCAGTTGCTCCGCCGATACCGGAAAGCTAAACGAAGCCCCGCCAAACTGATACATAAATTTTTCCGTATCCATCCAGCTGATAAACTGTTCAAAATCATCTGTGGTAAATTTCTCAAGTCCTATCATAACCAGTTCATTTTATAGATTTTGTAATTCAAAAGCAAATGCGAACGAAAACCTCATCAGGCCTCGTCATCTTCTTTTCTTTTGCCATTTACGGTGGCGCAACATGAATTGATAAAAGCCCGAATAAGAGAAACCAACACTGGCAGCAATGTCCTGTATAGTAGTCTTCGCCGATTTATTTCGGATAAGATCTTCTGCCTTGATAAGAATGTATCCTTCCACAAAATCAGTGTAGGTCATTCCGGTTATCACGCTGACGGCAACACACATTTCCGTATAGTTTATCCCGAGTAACTGGGCATGAAACCGCGCATTGCGTATACCATGATGTTGAAGATTGGCCATAAAAGCATCGAAGAACGCGCTACCCGTTGAACGGAATCCCTGAGCAGGTAAATCGTATTCATTTTCAGCCTCCAGCGTGTCGGGAATGGAAACAGGCACATATAACTCCTGCGGACTGTATTGTTTGAATGTTGCTGCCATAAAGTATTACTTATTAATTGACAACACAAAAATATAACAATTTTTGCAAAAAGCAAATACTCCGATATACCGTCACACTATGCGACGATATTTTTCCACTGTCAGGTATTTTCTCGCACAGTGCGCAAGCATTCTTACAAAAATATTTATATCGTCGCAAAGTGTAACGATATAAATATTAAATAATTTATTTTGTATACATACGTGCGGATATAAATTACATTGCATATATAGCGTCACATAGTCAGACAGTATTCCTACAACCGAAGGAATAGCGGCACATAGTCAGACGCTATTTCTGCATCCGCAGGAATAGCGGCACACAATTTCACAGCATTACCGCAGAAAATTTTGTTCACTCCCCCACTCCATTTACTACCGATTATAAATAAACTATTCTATCAAACTTGGCTAATTAACTTATTTTTGTAACTTTGGGGCGTGGAACATTCAATCTAGTACAATTAAACCAATTAAGAAATGAAATTAAAACACGAACTAGAAATAAATAAAGAAAATCCATTTAAAAACTGCAAATTGGATAGAAAAAAATATGCTCCTGCATTGACAAATATGCTAGAGACATTTCCGAATGGTTTTGTAATGGCTATAGATAACGAATGGGGAACCGGCAAAACTACATTTGTACAAATGTGGAAGGCTTCAATTGAGAAAGACTATAAAACCATTTATTTCAATGCATGGGAAAATGACTTTGATAATGATGTGCTAGCTGCATTAATGGGTGAGTTAGGAACACTTAGAAGTAGCGGAACTGAAACAACATTCAAAGAAGTCGTGAAGAAGGGAGCTATTTTATCCAAAAATATATTACCTATTTTAATAGAAGCAGCTGCCAATAAATATATTGGAGAAGGAGTTGTTAGTAAAGTAGCCGCAGAGCTTGCTAAATCCAGTGGAGAAATAATGTTAGAACAGGTAACCGAATATACAAATAAGAAAAAAGGATTGGTTGAATTTAGAGATAGTTTAGCCAAATACATTGAAGAAACTAAAGAGGGTAAACCTATAGTGTTTATAATTGATGAATTGGACCGTTGCCGCCCTGACTATGCTGTTGAAGTATTGGAGAAAGTAAAACATTTCTTTTCGGTAAAAGGAATTGTGTTTGTTCTTTCTATCAATAAAAATGAATTGAAAAATGCCATTCATGGAGTTTATAATAGTGCAAATATCAACGCTGATGATTATTTGAGACGGTTTATTGATATTGAGTATTCCATTCCTGAACCTGACAAAGAAAAATTTTGCAATTATCTGTATTCATACTATGAGTTCGAAGATTTAGTAGAATATAACCGTGGCCATAAGGAATTTCTAAATTTAGCTTATAGTCTATTTTCAGTTAATAGCACTACTTTGAGGCAACAAGAAAAAATCTTTGCTTATGCTAGGATAGTTTTCAATAGCTTTGGTAACTCTTTGTATCAATATTGTAATGAAGTTGGCTTTATTTTAGTTTATTCAAAATGTATTTTTCCAAGTTTCTATACAAAGCTTAAACAAAAACATTATTCTATTCAAGAATTATACGATGAACTACAAAAGATTCTACCATTACCGATGTCAAATCAACAAAGGATTATAAGTACCGAATCATTATTACTATTTCTATATAATGGATATTATTTTTATCCAAATGTTCCACCAAATTTACTTGGAGATGGAGAGACTGGACTTAGTATAAATATAGACACTAAGGATTTAAAGGAAAAATTCACTAACTCATTAACGTGGATTCATAGTGATCATAGTATCAACGACAGATATGATTTGCTTAAAGAGCTATTTAATTATATCGATTTGATCAATATTTCATAGTTCAAAATTTGAATTAATCTGGGTCTTGCGATTTAAAATCGCGAACTTTAAAAGGGAAAAACGCGAATTGAAAGTCGCGAGACCCGGACATAAAAAAAACTTCTGTCATCTTTCGATAACAGAAGTTTTAATGTGTGTGTTCCTGAAAAAATGAAATTATTTTTTTGGAAGAGCTTCTTTTACTACCATTGCACGGCCGTCAAATTCAGCTCCGTTTAGTTCAGCAATAACTTTCTTTGCAGCTTCTTCGTCTGACATTTCTACAAATGCAAAACCTTTTGATCTGCGTGTTTCGCGATCCATGATAAGTTTACATGAATCTACCTGACCGTATTCTGCAATTGCTTCCTGAAGGTCGTTTTCTCTAACATTGTAACTTAAGTTACCTACGTAAATGTTCATAAATATAATATAATTAATTGTGATAAAAAGAGAAGTAGAATAACGAAGCTATCACAATTTCGAATCGGGTAGATAAGAGTTGGAAATAAACAAACGAGAAATACATTTCTTTTATGCGGACAAAGGTAGTCATTTAAAATGAATCTGACAATTTTTACCTATTATTCGATATTTTATATGGAATGTCCCCTTTTTAAAGGGGACGAGCGTAGCGGAGGGGTTTGTCTTTAAACCCTTCGCCCGTTCGACTGAGCTCACGCCGAAGTCTTCGGGCACTTCCCTTAAAAAGGGAAGATCATCGAAGTTCTGTGATTTGCTCACTTGGCTGTTACTCTATACATAAAAAAACGCCCTAAAACTCATTTTCGAGTTTCGGGGCGATTTCTATTTAAGATAATACTCATACGATGACTTCAAGTCATCGTATGAGTAAAGAGAATTTTATTTCTTTTTCCAAAGTTCTTCGATAGACTCCAGTGTACGACCTTTAGTTTCGGGAACAAATTTCCACATAAAGATAGCCGACAGGATACTCATGATACCGTAAATCCAGTAAGAGAATCCGTGGTTGAAAGTGTTAGTCAACCATACGTTATCGTTCAACATTGGGAATGTAAGCGATACAATCCAGTTGGCAATCCATTGTGCTGCAACGGCTATTGACAATGCTCCACGAATAGAGTTCGGGAAGATTTCGGCCAATAACACCCAGCATACAGGACCCCAGCTCATAGCAAATGCAGCAGTGTAAGTCAACATGAAAATCAATGCCAAAATACCTACGTGACCTGAGTAGAATGTGAATCCAAGTCCGATCATACTTACTGCCATACCGATAGAACCGATAATCATAAGCGGTTTACGACCGAATTTATCTACAGTCATAATGGCCACTACAGTAAATGCTAAGTTTACCACACCAACGATAATGGTTTGAAGTAACGAAGAATCGGTAGAGGCACCCATGTTACGGAAAATGTTTCCGGCATAGTAAAGCACTACGTTGATACCTACTGCCTGTTGGAATACAGAAAGTAATACACCCACAATGATTACACCTGCACCGTACGAAAGCCATGGAGCATTCAGTTCGTGCAATGTACCTTTGATATCGGTAAGGATACTTTCGGCATTGTCTTTACCTGCAATTTTCTGAAGCACCGACAACGCTTTATCGTTTTTACCCTTCATGGCAAGGTAACGGGGAGTTTCAGGTACAAAGAACAGCAACAACACGAAGATACCTGCAGGAATTGCTCCCGAAAGGAACATATAACGCCAACCTTCAGTGATTAACCATTGTTCGTCGCCCTGACGAGCAATTACCAGGTTTACAAAATAAATAACCAACATACCGAAGATAATAGCAAACTGGTTGAACGAAACCAATTTACCGCGTACGTTAGCCGGAGCAATTTCGGCAATATACATAGGCGAAATCATAGAAGCTAACCCTACACCTATACCACCGATAATACGATAAACTACGAATGAATATACATCGAGTGTACCGAATATATTAAATGCTTCGGGTTTCCATGCACCGATTGCAGAGATAAAGAATGCAACGGCAGCAATGAAAAGTCCGTTTTTACGACCTAAAGATTTAGAAACAAATCCTGCAGCTGCACCACCAATGATACACCCGATAAGTGCACTGGCAATAACAAAGCCTTTTACAGCATCAGCCATATTTTTCATGGCTTCAGTGTCAGCAGAATTTGGTAATGCGTTAGATAGGAAACTTACAGCCCAAATGGTAAGTCCACCAATTAAAACAGCAGTAATAATACCACCATTCTTTTTTCCAAGCAAACGAATAAATTGTCCGCTAAGGATAATAAATACGAAAAACAGTACAATCACCATCATGATACGGTATTGGCTGAACAGCTGAGTTACCGTGTTGAGATCAAAGATATAGTTTGTGCCGTTGGTTTTATAGATATAAAATTCGACCAGTGATTTTTCGGCTCCATTCACCACAGCGGTGTCATAACCAAAAAGCAAACCACCTAAAGTAGCCACCAGCGTAAGCAAGAAAATGTATAGCTTGCTACCCTGCTGAAATGAATTGGAATTGCTTCCTCCAGTATCAATAAATGCCATGAGTATTATTATTTAATGGGTTATATAAACAATAAGCGGCAAGCAGTAAGCAGCAAACACTTGCTACTTACCCCTTACCGCTTACTTCTTTTTATTAGATATACATGTTTACAATTGCTTCGTAAAGCTCTTGTTTACCGCTAATTTGTTTTGGTTCGCCATTAGCTTTTGCATAAGCATATACATCTTCGAAAGTAAGTTTACCTTCTTCGAATTCTTTACCTTTACCTGCATCGTAAGAAGCATAACGGTCAGAAACCATTTTCTTGTATGGAGATTCTTCTAAGATTGCAGCTGCAGCTTCCAAAGCACGAGCCATAACATCCATAGCCGAAACGTGAGCAATGAACAAGTCATTGTTATCGGTAGAGTTACGACGGATTTTAGCGTCGAAGTTAGTACCACCACCTTGCATTCCACCACCTTGAAGAACAACCAACATAGCTTGAGTCAATTCAAAGATATCAATTGGGAATTGGTCAGTATCCCAACCGTTTTGAACATCACCGCGGTTAGCGTCGATAGCTCCCAACATACCTGCATCAACTGCACATTGCAATTCGTGTTCGAAAGTGTGACCTGCCAATGTAGCGTGGTTAACTTCGATATTCAATTTGAAATCATTTTCCAAACCGAATTGTTTCAAGAAACCGATTACAGTTTCGCTATCAACATCGTATTGGTGTTTCATTGGTTCCATTGGCTTAGGTTCGATAAGGAATACTCCTTTGAAACCTTTAGCGCGAGCATAGTCACGAGCCATTTTCAACATAGTTCCCATGTGTTGTTTTTCACGTTTCATGTTGGTGTTCAACAATGACATGTAACCTTCACGACCTCCCCAGAATACATAAGCTTTACCGCCTAATTCGATAGTAGCGTCGATAGAGTTTTTGATTTGCAACATTGCACGAGCAGCTGCGTTGAAATCAGGGTTGGTGCTGGCACCGTTCATATAACGAGCTGGAGAGAATACATTAGCAGTACCCCACATCAATTTGATACCGGTAGCAGCTTGTTTTTCTTTTGCATAAGCAACGATAGCTTTCAGGTTAGCTTCGTATTCTTCGATAGAAGAACCTTCGCTTACTAAATCGATATCGTGGAAACAGTAGTATTCGATACCCATTTTTTGCATGAACTCAAAACCAGCATCCATTTTATCTTTAGCAGCTTGTAATGCGTCAGCAGCACCTACCCATGGGTGAACTTGTGTTCCACCACCAAATGGATCGCCACCTTCTGCACACAATGTATGCCACCAAGCCATTGAGAATTTGAACCATTCTTTCATGGTTTTACCATAAACCACTTTTTCAGCATCGTAGTAACGGAATGCTAAAGGGTTTTTACTTTCTTTACCTTCGAATTTGATTTTTTCCACTGAAGGAAAATACACTTTTGTTGACATAATAAATAATTATTTGCCCCCTACCTCCCTAAAAAGGGAATGTAAGAGAAGTTTATAATGAATTGTTGTTAATTAGTATTATTGATATATTGTTTTGTCTGAATAAAACCTGAGAATATTGGGATAATCATTTAAGCAATCACTTTGCTTAACCATTTTTCGTAAGCCACCTTCGTTGCTTCAATATCACAAGTTTCAGGAACGACAACCTGAATTTTCTTTAATGTTGCAAAAGCTTCTTCAGGAGTTTTGTATATTCCTGCGCCAATTCCTGCACCACGCGCTGCTCCTACCGAACCGTCGGTATTGTACAATTCGATCGTTGCTCCGGTGATATTTGCCAATGTTTGACGGAAAATAGGACTCAAGAATAAATTGGCATGTCCCGCACGGATGGTTTTAGTTTCAATACCCATTTGGTTCATAATGTCCATACCGTATTTGAATGAGAAAGCAATGCCTTCGTGTGCAGCACGAATTAGGTGCGCTTTGCCAATACGGTTGAAGTTTACTCCGTGAATAGAGCAGTTAGGTTCTTGATTTCCAAGAACACGCTCTGCACCGTTTCCAAATGGAATAATGCTAACGCCTTCGCTTCCTACAGGAATACCGGCTGCAAGTTCATTCATTTCGGCATAGCTGATTCCTTCCGGAGCTACATTATTTTTAATCCAAGTGTTCAGAATGGCTGTTCCGTTGATACAAAGCAATACCCCTACGCGAGTAGCTTCTTGTGTATGATTTACGTGAGCGAATGAATTTACACGTGATTGAGGATCGTATTTAGAATCGCTGTTTACACCATAAACAACACCCGAAGTACCACCGGTAGCAGCAATTTCACCAGGATTCAAAACGTTTAACGACAATGCATTGTTAGGTTGATCACCCGCACGGTAAGTAACAGGAGTTCCACTTGCCAAGCCTAATTCTGCAGCAATTTCAGGTTTAAGATTTCCTTGTTGACCAAAAGTAGGAACGATTTCAGGAATCAACGCTGTATCAAATCCAAAATAATCGAATAAGAATTTGGCTGGAGCTTCTGCTTTAAAATCCCACGCAATACCTTCAGACAATCCTGAAGCTGTGGTACGAGCATCGCCTGTCATGCGCATGGCCAAATAATCGCCGGGCAACATATAATATTTAGCTTTGGCAAAGTTTTCAGGCTCATTTTCTTTTACCCATGCCATTTTCGACAAAGTAAAATTACCCGGAGAATTCAAGGTATGTGATAAACATTTTTCACCACCAAGTGCATTGAACGCTTTTTCGCCATAAGGCACTGCGCGGCTATCGCACCAGATAATAGAATTGCGGATAGCTTGTTGGTTTTCATCTACCAATACCAGCCCGTGCATTTGATATGAGATACCAATTGCCTTAATATCCTTCGAGTTAACACCGGATT
This sequence comes from Paludibacter propionicigenes WB4, assembly GCF_000183135.1. Lineage (NCBI taxonomy): Bacteria > Pseudomonadati > Bacteroidota > Bacteroidia > Bacteroidales > Paludibacteraceae > Paludibacter > Paludibacter propionicigenes. The sequence goes on from NC_014734.1 coordinate 844,069, forward strand.
CTTCGAGCACTACCTGCGTAGCTAATTTTAGATTTTTCCACCAAATTTCGGGATTTTGTTCAGCCCAACCGGCTTTTACCGAAATAATTTCCATTTCCTTTTTAGGGAAGAAAGCCGATGACACACATTCGCCTGTCACTGCATTTACCAAACTCGCCTTAACTGACGAGCTACCTAAATCATAACCTAATAAGTACATATATAAAAGGATTAAACGACCTCCAACCCTGAAGGGAAGGAAGAATAGTTAGTATTATTATATTTTCATTCAATAAATCATTCCAATAGCGTAAAAATGACTATGCTTGATAATTCCCATTTACGGGTTTAGGGGTCATTTTTTCTTTTTGTCAAACTTGTAAAGTCTGGCTGCTCGGTGTGGAACTCCTTCTTCAAGTTCATCGAGCATTACCAGGTATGGCATTTGAATTGCTTTCTTATGAAAGTTCCGAACGTCGGAACGGGTTTGATGCACTACATCGTACAGTGAACGAAGTTGCGATATCGTGAATTTATTAGGCAATAGCTCAAACAATAAATGAGGCTCCAAATCAAGTCTGTGGCGTATGTGCAATAAACCATCTTTAATAATTCTGTTATGGTCGAAAGCTAATTGCACGTTTGCAATTTCATTCACATCATACCAATTGGCCGACGTATCTTCAGCATTAAATACGATTTTTCGGTCAATCTTAATTAAAGCCACGTAAGCTACCGTAACAATACGTCCTATTTTCATTTTTGTAGTTCGTTCCAACCACAAAACATCGCTTGGATTTGATGTTCTTAAAGGACTTCCGAAGCTTTTAAACTGACTCAGGTAGATATTTTTTAATCCGGTAAGTTCGTTCAATACGCGCGAAGCAGCATCATCCAAATCTTCATTATTGAGAATTATACTCCCCGGTAGTTTTTTGTCGTTGTATAATTCGTTTTGCTCATTCATGCTACGCTCAATCAGCAAGACTTTCAGTTTCTCTCCATCAAATCCGAATACAACACAATCGACAGAAATATGAGGATTATATAAATTTTCGCTAAACATTATTCCACCAGATTAGTTCCGGACACAAAAATAGAAAGTTTGATTGGATTAATGGATGGATAATATTATGTTATAAAACACGTTTACAGCATTTTGAATTATGTATTTTATACAATAACAAAAATAAACATATTGTATAAAATACAATAAGTATTGATGTAGAACAAGTTGAGGAAAAATACAGCAGAAACGAACGAAGTCATTACTCTCGAGAGTAACGACTTCGCAAAAATTTAAAAAAATATAAAATCTATTTCTGAGTAATTTTTTCCATAGTCAACCAAAGCTTATCATCGGCTGGCACGGGTGCCGTGATTTGAATCAGTTGTTTGGATACAGGGTGAATGAATTCCACATTGCGGGCATGAAGACTAATTCCTCCGTTGGGATTAGAGCGGGCAAAGCCGTATTTCAAATCACCTTTTATGGGGCAACCCATTTTGGCCAACTGACAACGAATTTGGTGATGCCGACCGGTTTCCAGATGGACTTCGAGCAGATAATAGGTTTCCGAATGTGCTATCAGTTTATAGCTTAAAGCAGCTGCCTTGGCATTGGGTACCATTTTCTCGTGAGCCACAGATTTGTTTTGTTTCTCGTTGCGTACCAGAAAATGTTCCAGCCTGCCCTCTGGTTGCTTTGGTTTCTCCTTTACGATGGCCCAGTATGTTTTCTTTACTTCTTGCGTACGAAACATTTCATTGAGCCGTGTAAGCGCTTTACTGGTTTTAGCAAAAAGCACCACCCCACTCACCGGACGGTCGAGTCGGTGTGTAACGCCACAGAATACCTCGCCCGGCTTGTTGTATTTTTCTTTCAGATATTTTTTGATTGTATCCGATAGTGGCTCATCACCGGTTTTATCGCCCTGTACAATTTCCGAACAGGTTTTATTTACAGCAATTATGTGGTTGTCTTCGTATAATACGGTCATTTTTAATTCATAATTTATAATGCATAATTCATACTTAAAAGTGAAATCAAACTTTTATTATGCATTTTGAATTGTGCATTATGCATTGATTTGTCTTTGTCTGACAGCTTCGTATATCAGTACTCCGGCAGCTACTGAAACGTTCAGCGAATCAATAGATCCAAGCATAGGAATGCTGACCATTTCGTCGCACAAGCGCAGGTGATCAGGGTTTACGCCTTCATCTTCTGCTCCCATGATAATGGCAATTGGCTCAGTCAGCGCGGCTTCGGTATAATTCTTTGTCGCTTTTTCGCTGGCTGCAACCAGTTTTATTCCCGAAGAAACAATGAACTTAAGCGCATTTCCCAGATTTTCTTCCCTGCATACGGGGATAGAAAGTAAAGCTCCTGCAGAAGTTTTAATAGCATCGCCGGTTATGGAAGCTCCACCCTTGGTAGGAATAACTATCGCATCTACTCCGGCACACTCGCAGGTACGGGCTATTGCTCCGAAATTACGAACATCAGTCACACCATCGAGCACTACAATAAACGGCATGCGTCCTTCTTCGTATATGCCCGGAATAATATCCTCAATGCGCTGATAAGCCACCGGAGAGATAAAAGCAATTGCACCCTGATGGTTTTTTACCGTCATCTTATTCAGCTTCTCAAGCGGAACGTATTGTACCGGTATTTGCAAGCCGTTCAGGGCTGCAAATAATTCGCGCGATAATTCGCTGGTCATATCGCGGCGCATCAATATCTTATCTATCTCTTTACCGGCCTGAATTGCTTCTATAACGGCTCTGATACCGAAAATCATATCCTTCTCAGGACGTCGTTTATTTTTGTAGTTTATCATTTTTGTTTACACGTAAGTTCTACGTATTGATTTTTAATTAATTATCAGCATTATTCATTTTTTGCTGAATGCCTTTATCAGGCTTTATCGTTCATTAATTTCAGTTTATCAAACAACCAGAAAATTAAAGAAAGCGCTACTCCCGTAACAGCTGCAAAAGCCATACCCTTGAGTTGCACTGTGCCAATATTAATCACTGCACCACTAATACCGATAACGAAAGTTACAGCACCCAGTACCATATTGCGGTTTTTACTGAAATCCACTTTTTGCTCAACATACATTCTGAAACCCTGAACGGCAATCACACCATACAACAACATAGTGATGCCACCCATAACAGGTGTAGGAATGGTAGAAATAGCAGCAGAAATTTTTCCAATGAACGAAAAAGCAATAGCCAGCACAGCAGCACCTCGAATTACCCAAACAGAATAAACACGAGTGATAGCCATTACGCCAATGTTTTCGCCATAAGTTGTATTGGGAGGTGAACCGGCAAAGCCCGAAATAACATTGCTGATACCATCGCCCAACAAAGATCGGTGAAGTCCGGGTTTTTTCATCAGGTCTTCTCCGGTGATATTTCCGGTAACTATCAGGTGACTAATATGTTCGGCCAATACAACAATACAGGCCGGAGCTATAATCAAAATGGCATTAGTATCGTAAACCGGAGCCTGAAAATGCGGGAAAGCCAACCAGGGAGCATTAACAATGGCAGTAGTGTCTACTAAACCCATAATCAGTGCCAGCACATATCCGGCAACGACGGCAAAAAGAATAGGAATAATCTGCATAAAACCGCGAAACATAACAGTTCCCAGAATTCCGACTATAAATGTAAATAATGAAACGATCACTACATTGCTATTCATTACAAACGGCTGAACCACTTGTCCAACGGCAGTAGACCCTGCTGCCAAACCGGCTTGCTGAACTGCAATTGGTGCAAGTTCAAGACCAATGATAGCCACAACTGCACCCATAACAGCCGGCGGCATCACAACGTCAATCCATCGTATGCCCCATTTCATTACAACAAAAGAAATAAGAATAAAGAACAGTCCAAAAAAGATAAAGCCGGACTGCGCATGCGAAAAACCGCCATAACTGGTGGAAATAAGCATAACAGGCGCTATGAAGGCAAAGCTTGAACCAAGATAAGCTGGAATACCACCTTTGGTTACAAGTGAATAAATAATGGTTCCTACACCATTCATTAATAAAGCAATAGACGGATCTACACCCAATAAAATCGGAACCAGAATGGTGGCTCCGAACATGGCCGTAAGATGCTGCAAACTAAGCGGTAGACTCTGAAGTAACGGTAATTTCTCGTGAATTCCAATTGTGCGTTTTTCCATGGATAACTACGTTGTGATTTTTTAATTAATTTATTTAGTGTGTTTTTCGAGTTCAGAAATTATCGATTCTCTTTCGAATGAAAATATTTTGTCTTTTTCATTGAGAAGATAATATAGTTGCAGACTTTTTTGATAAAAACTTAGTGCATGTTCACTGTTACCCTGTGCACTGAACGTATTGGCTGTTTCGTGCGAAAGCTGTGCCAACGCTTCGATGTAAGTTGGGGAATAACCAACTTTACGAATGATTTCCATGAATTTACTGACGGGCATAATGGCCAGCTCTTCCGTATCAAAGGTCAATAGTTCTTTATAAGCGTCATCGGCAAGGCGCAATCCATCTTCGGGAAATCCCTTCTCCCGAAAACCGAGCATGGCTGCAATAACCCTGCTGAGCTTTTCTAAATATTTTAATAAGTAATCTTCTTTAGGCACTTTAATGTACTTATTGCAAATCGGTTACAAATTACACCAGACGAATAATCTGATGATTTTACAGTTTGCAAAGGTAGATAAATTATTGTATTTCATAGCAATGCAGCTTCATAAATCTTATAATGCATTAATATCCAAATAAATGAATAATTGTATATTTATGATTATAAACTGTAGCATTCTTACCGTATCTTTGCAGTGTTTTTTATAGATTATTAATCAGAAAAAGAGAGTCTTCATGTTTCAGTCCCATATCGGTGAGTTTGCAGGTTTAGGTGTTTCGGTTTGCTGGACCATGAGCGCCTTGTTTTTTGAGAAAGCAGGTCATAAAATCGGCTCTTTGTCCGTCAATTTCATTCGGTTGCTTTTTGCAATTGTGTTCCTGGGTATAACCACCTTTTTTAGTCGTGGTTTATTTTTCCCGACCGATGCTACTGCATATCAATGGTTTTGGCTGGGCTTGTCCGGCTTTATCGGTTTCTTTCTGGGCGACATGTTCCTGTTCCAGTCGTACATGGTGATTGGTTCCCGAACGGCCGCTTTAATTATGAGCCTTGCTCCTATGCTAACAGCTGTAATCGGTTGGTTCTTTCTGAATGAAACCTTATCCCCTAAAAGCATCATTGCCATTGTAGTAAGTGTATCGGGTATTATCATTGCCATTTCTAACCGTAAAATGAAGTTAAACATTCCTTTCAAAGGTTTTCTGTTGGCATTTGGCGGCTCACTGGGGCAAGCTGTTGGTCTGATTCTGAGCAAGAAAGGCATGGGGCATTACGATCCGGTAGCAGCCACCCAGATCAGAGCAGTTTTTGGGTTAGTAAGTTTCAGTGTGCTTATTACAGCACTGGGGCGCTGGAATAAACTCGGTCAAGCATTCACGCATACAAGCGCGTTGAAATCTGTTACGGTCGGAGCTTTTTTCGGTCCGTTTGTAGGTGTGGCGCTCGGGCTTTTTGCCATTCAGCATACGAAAACCGGCATTGCATCAACATTGATGGCATTGGTACCCATTTTTATTATCGTACCATCGGCCATAATGTTTAAAGAAAAAATTAAGCCTCAGCAAATTATCGGGGCTATCATAACTATCGGAGGCGCTACCATGTTCTTTTTGTAATTTATCTTTTACCCGTATGATGGCTTTCGGTTATTTCTTTCAATCTGAACATTCGACACCAGTCATTGAGTCAATTGAAAAAAACAAAGCTAAATTATATTCAGTCAAATAAATACAAAACTATTATGAGAATATTTTATACTTTTATTTTTACCCTGTTATTTGCTATCCAAAGCAATGCCCAACAAATGACTCCGGACATTGCAGTTCGGCTATCCCGCTTACCGCTGGGTTGTATCAGCCAGGAATGGCCCAATAAAACATCCCACCTATCTGCCTCAGCGACCGATCACGTGTTGCTGCCGTCGGAATTACATCCGGCTTTCTTCGGATGTCTCGACTGGCACAGTAGTGTGCACGGTCATTGGTTATTGGTGAAAATATTGAAGACTTATCCCAACATTGCAAATAAAGACAGCATCATTGCCTGCCTGAACAATTCATTTCAGAATGAGAAGATCGTCAAAGAATCAAACTACTTCAAACTTTACACAGCTTCGAACACCTACGAGCGAACTTATGGCTGGGCATGGCTTTTAAAGTTGGACCAAGAACTGTTATCGTGGAATAACCCCAAAGCCCGGCAATGGCATAAGAGTCTACAACCTCTGACTGCTACCATCGAAAAACTATGGAAAGACTATCTGCCCAAACAAACTTATCCAAACAGAACAGGTGTTCATCCCAATACAGCTTTCGGACTGGCTTTTACACTTGATTGGGCGCGAGCTGTTTCGGATCGTGATTTTGAAAAACTCATTATGCAAAAGTCCATGGAGTTTTATTTTGATAATAAGAAAGTCCCGGCTTATTTTGAACCGGACGGAAGTGATTTCTTTAGCCCATCACTCGAAGTAGCCGACTTGATGCGACGCGTTCTCAATAAGCAGGAATTTTCAAAATGGTTCAACAATTACTACGACAAACGTAGCATTGCCCGGTTAATAATGCAGCCAGTAGTAAGCGATAAAAGCGATTACCAAACCGTACATCTCGTCGGGTTATCATTCAGCAGAGCATGGTGTATGAAAGGTATTGCTAATGCATTACCTGCCAACGACAGCAAATCGAAATTGTTTAAATCTACCGCTGAGACCTTTATTAAAAATGCCCTACCCGAAATAACAAACGACAATTACGGCGGAAGTCACTGGTTGGCCAGTTTTGCATTTTACGCTATGCAGTAATAACGGCAATACTGTAAGCCAATTTATTGCCATTATTTTTATCTATCTTTGTATCTGAACGAAACAAACTCTCATGCCAAACACTGAAGCCGACGAAAATATAAGAAAACAGATTAAAGAGCAAATAAGCTTCAACAAAGGCAAGAATCTGTTTACAGCAGCCGGAAGTCATTCGCTGCAATTTATCGAAGGTACAGCATCACTCATTGATAAAATCCGCACGTTGGATGTTCAGTCCGAGCAATTGCTAATCGATTATTTAGCCGATGAATCTTTGCAAGAGTTTTGTAGGGTAAACCAATATTTTTCTTTTAATACTGAGTCGGTAACTGAATTAAAAATGCTCTACACAGAGCTAAATCAGAAAATCAGGCTGTTGAATGTTGATGCACAACAGTCTGAGCTGGATAAACTTAGTCAGGAACATTACACCAAGCTTTGCGATTGGTTGGTACGAACCAATAAATTTGCCGAAACAATGTATGCCAACGACGAGGAATACGTTCAACCGGTAGCTTGCTCGGAGTATGCGCCGGATTTACAACTAAGACTGCTACATATCGACCTGGAATCCCTGCAAGAACCCATTCTCGACATAGGGTGCGGGCGCGAGTTGAATCTGGTGAATTACTTGTGCGACAATGGTTTTGAAGCGTATGGCATTGACCGCTTTGAAAACAATAATCCGTTTTATACCAAAACCGACTGGCTGGAATATGACTACCAACCGAACTTCTGGGGAACGGTTATCAGCAACCTGGGTTTTTCTAATCATTTTGTACATCACAATTTACGCGTTGATGGTAACTTTAAGGTCTATGCCCAAAAGTACATGGAAATACTGGCATCGCTGAAAATCGGCGGCAGCTTTTACTATGCTCCTAACCTGCCGTTTATCGAAAAACATTTAGACAAAAATAAATTCCAATACAGCGGATTTCGGGTTGAAGGCTCTGAATTTGCTGCGAGTCGGGTTGTAAAACTCTAAAAGAACCTCTGTTTTACTATTACCTAAGCTCTAGAATTTAGGTAAGAACAAAATCTCTTTCATTTATCGTACCTTCTCTCCCACCCTTATTTTTGATGAATATTATCTGCTTCTATAGACGATGATTCTGTTTGCCCGAACCATTTTTCCGCACGATTTGTAATTTAAAGTTGAACATAATTAAACTTAGACTAAATATTATTCAATATTATTTTGATTATATGCAAATTGATCGTATTTTTGTGCAATAAAATTTCAACAAACTATGTTACCTACAAATTGTCCGAGTTGTCAGGCTCAACTAAAAGTGAAATGCCTGAAATGCGAGAACTGCCAAACCGAAGTTAGCGGTTCGTACGACCTGCCTCTATTGGCTTTATTGCCCGAAAGCGACCAACAGTTTATACTGCGCTTTGTGATCAACAGCGGAAGTCTGAAAGAAATGGCTTCGGAGCTGAAACTAAGCTACCCTACGGTGAGAAATATGCTTAACGATATAATCAATAAAATTAAGACAGATGAAAAGTAACGGTTTTTTCAGACTGATGGTAAATCCTTTTACCCGAATTGCCGGTTGGCAGGCTTTTGGACTTGGTTTGGTATTTTTGGTAGTCAGTGGTATTATTGGCGGATTTGGCAATGTCGTTTTCGATGGAGTTATCGACTCACATTTGGTAACGCAACTAACCATGATGCAATCGTTCAGCTACATAGGTATAAGTTTACTGACGCTGGTGTTGGTTATGTGGATTGCCGGATTATTTATTGCTAAAGGCTTCAGGTTTATCGATATACTGGGCACCATGACACTGAGCAAAGCCCCGTTTCTGCTGATAGCCATTGTCGGATATTTCGCTAAGATGCCCGACATGAATGAAGTTATGAAAAATCCGATGGTCGTTTTCCATTCCATGTCAATGGTTGTGTTGATGATCTTGTCTATTCCGGTAGTGGTTTGGTCCATCACCCTTATGTATAACGCATTGAAAATATCGAGCGGAGCAAGCGGCGGTAAGCTTACCACCGTGTTTATTATTGCCATTCTGGTATCGGAAGCTATATCTAAACTCATGATTTACTTTCTGATGTAATCAATTAAAATAAACGATTTATCAAAAATCCTATAAAACATAAACAGTATGGAAATTAAAAAATTTACTCAATTCGGTACATTTACAGTAATAATATTGTCCGTATTATTAATTGTGTTCGTAACATTACTCATCGATCATGGATTTTCAGTAAAGCCTGAAGCGTACATGTCCGCATCTCTTGTTTTGATTTTTATTGTTTGCCTGCTTACATTCTATAAGTTGACAATTATTATTGATAACACAACTATTTCATTTAAACTAGGCATCGGCATATTCGGTAAATCCTATAAAATCGATGAAATTGAATCCTGCAATTCTGTAAAGAACAAATTCATTTATGGCTGGGGAATTCATTTAATACCAAATGGTTGGCTTTATAATGTTTCAGGTTTCAAAGCTATCGAACTAAACTTTAAAAACTCAAATAAGGTGATAAGAATTGGTACCAATAAACCGGAGGAGATTGTTGAATTAATGCAGAGATTAATTAAGTGATTGTTTCAACCCAATAATACATTTCAAAATGAAAAAAATCCTCTTACTAAGTATGTCGTTGGCATTGACGACCTATATTTTCGCTCAAGACATTACCGGCGATTGGAAAGGCTTGCTCAAGGTTGGAGCAACTCAGTTGCATCTGGTATTTCACGTCACTAAAACAGCTTCCGGATTAACTACCACCATGGATAGCCCCGATCAGGGAGCTAACGGAATTCCGCTGGATAAGACCTCGTTCGACAACAAGACGCTCTCATTCGAGTTGACAATGGCTAAAATCAGTTATACCGGAACAATTGATAACGCAGGAGTTATAACCGGGACTTTCAATCAAAGCGGACTCTCATTTCCATTGGTCTTGTCCAAAAGTAATGATGCTCCCGTATTAAGTTCGCCTAAAATCGAGCCAAAGGAACCTACTGATCCCAACGATATTACCGGTGAATGGAATGGAAAGTTGAAAGTATCAGGTATGCAGTTGCGATTGGTTTTTCATATTTCAAAAGCTGAAAACGCTTATTCAGCTACTATGGATAGTCCCGATCAGGGGGCTAAAAACCTGCCAATGAGTAAAGCAAAATTCGAGAATAATATGCTGACCGTGGAAATGGCTTCGGCAGGCATTGAATATGTGGGAAAACTTGACTCGGGCAAAGTGACGGGAACCTTTAAGCAGGGTGGTCAGTCGTTTCCCATGGTATTGACCCGTGCTGCCATAGCAAAGGTGGAAATGAAACGTCCGCAGGAACCTGTAAAACCCTATCCGTATTATTCAGAGGATGTGACATTTATCAATGCAAAAGCCAATATCACCTTAGCCGGAACACTTACATTGCCTAAAAAAGCGGGTAAATTCCCGGTGGTGGTTATGATTACGGGCAGTGGCGCTCAAAACCGTGACGAAGAGTTGATGGGACACAAACCTTTTCTGGTTATTGCGGATTACCTGACTCGTAACGGTATCGGTGTGCTGCGCTTCGACGACCGCGGCTCCTTTGCATCCAAAGGCGATTTTAAAACAGCCACCACGTTTGACTTTGCTACCGATGTGGAAGCGGCTATCGAATACCTGAAAACCCGCAAGGAAATAGACGTGAAACATATCGGACTAATTGGGCACAGCGAAGGAGGAATAATTGCTCCGCTCGTGGCTTCGCGCAATAAAAGTGTGAGCTTTATCGTCATGATGGCCGGAACTGCCATACCGGGAAGCGAATTGCTTATCCGTCAGCAGGAACTTATCGGACGCGCTTCCGGGACGAAAGAAAGCGATTTGAAAACTACGAAAGATTTGAATACCGACATATATAAGCTGGTGGATAAAATTTCAAACAACGACACCCTGAAAGCGAAGATTACGAATTATTTGATAACCAAAAGCAAAGAACTACCCGAACTGAATATTCCCGAAGGTAAAACCGTGAACGATCTTATTGAATTGCAACTTTCGCAATTAATGACACCCTGGATGCTGAACTTTATTCGCTACAACCCCGCTCCTACACTGGAAAAAGTACAATGCGCGGTTTTGGCTATAAACGGAAGCAAGGATTTGCAAGTGCCTGCAAGCGTGAATCTTCCTGCTATTGAAAAAGCGCTGAAAAAAGGCGGCAACAAACACTTCATTGTAAAAGAATTGCCCGGATTGAACCACCTGTTTCAGGAATGCAAAACGGGATTACCGGCCGAATATGGCGAAATTGAACAAACCGTATCGCCGTTGGCGCTTGAAACCATGACGGGATGGATAAAGACAGCAGTGAACAGTTATCAGTGAGGTGCCGGTTGCTGTAAAGAATTAGGAATGGGAGTTTGACATTGAGTCTTGCTCCCATTTTGTTTGGAGAAATTTCCTGAAAAATGATTATCTTTGCAATCCGGATTGGGAAATTGGTTGATTAGCTCTTTGGTTGAGTGGTTAATTGGTTGATTAGTTGATTGGATGACTGGTTGGTCAATTGGTACATCCGGGGAAACAGGAAATAATAAAATTGTAAATAAATATATGGCAAAGGAACTTACTTCGCGTAGCGAAAACTACTCACAATGGTATAATGATTTGGTAATTAAAGCCGACCTGGCCGAGAGCTCAGCGGTGCGCGGCTGTATGGTGATTAAACCTTACGGTTACGCCATTTGGGAAAAAATACAGGCCGAACTGGACAGAATGTTCAAAGAAACAGGACACGTAAATGCTTATTTCCCGTTGTTTATACCTAAATCATTCCTGAGTAAAGAGGCTGAACATGTTGAAGGTTTTGCCAAAGAATGTGCCGTGGTAACACATCACCGTTTGATGGCCGATCCGAATGGTAAAGGGTTGATAGTTGATCCGGATGCTAAACTGGAAGAAGAGCTGATTGTACGCCCAACCTCCGAGACCATCATTTGGAATACGTATAAGGGCTGGATTCAATCGTACCGCGATCTGCCTATCCTTATAAATCAATGGGCCAACGTGGTTCGTTGGGAAATGCGTACACGTTTATTTCTTCGTACAGCGGAGTTTTTGTGGCAGGAAGGTCACACAGCGCATGCTACCGAAGCTGAAGCTGTGACCGAAGCACGTAAAATGCTGGAAGTATATGCCGACTTTGCAGAACGCTTTATGGCTGTGCCGGTACTCAAAGGTGTAAAATCTGCAAACGAACGCTTCGCAGGAGCACTGGATACTTATTGTATTGAAGCACTTATGCAGGATGGTAAAGCACTGCAGGCAGGAACATCACACTTTCTCGGACAGAATTTTGCCAAAGCTTTCGACGTTACCTTTATGGACAAAAGCAACAAGCTGGATTATGTTTGGGCAACTTCGTGGGGAGTTTCTACCCGACTGATGGGTGCGCTGATTATGACTCACTCCGACGATAACGGACTGGTGCTCCCTCCTAACCTGGCTCCATTCCAGGTGGTGATTGTGCCTATCTACAAAAATGAAGAACAGCTGGCTGCCATCGATGCCAAAGTGGATGAGATGATTCCAAAACTCAAAGCGTTGGGCATAAGCGTGAAATACGATAATAACGATAACAAGAAACCGGGTTGGAAATTTGCCGAATATGAGCTGAAAGGTGTTCCTGTACGTCTGGCATTGGGTGCCCGCGATCTCGAAAACGGTACAGTGGAAGTGGCTCGTCGCGATACCTTGACCAAAGAAACTGTGGCTATCGAAGGTGTGGAAAACTACATCAGCGACTTGCTGAAAACCATACAGGCCAATATTTTCCAGAAGGCATACGATTACCGCGCTTCGGTAACACGCGAAGTAAACTCGTACGACGAATTCAAAGTGGAAATTGAAAAAGGCGGATTCCTGATGTGTCACTGGGATGGAACTCCCGAAACCGAAGAACTTATCAAGGAAGAAACCAAGGCTACTATCCGATGCATTCCATTAAACGGCGATACTACACCGGGTGTATGTATGGTAACGGGTAAACCTTCGGCTCAACGGGTGGTATTTGCCCGTGCATATTAAGGGGTTTTATATACGCAATAAACAAAGAGGGTGTCCCATGAGGGCGCTCTCTTTGTGTTTAAATGAATCGTTGTTATATTGCCGTTCTTCAACATTTGATAAGATTCAAAATGGTAGCGTCTCAGGCTGTTTGTCCTCAAGCCGGACAGGCTTTAACTTTTTTGCTATAGCCCAAAAAAGTAAACAAAAAAGGCCGTCGCTGTCGATAAAAAGCTAAAAATCGCCTGCGTTCCGCTGAAAGCGTCCAAACTCCTCCCTGCGGTCGTCAAACAAGGACGCTTCATAACCGCTTCACTCCGACAATTTTCTAAACGCTTTTTCTCTAAGGCGAAAAGTGAATGCTGCAATAAACTATCCATAAAATAATGAATTAAGTATAGTTGAAAGAATATAGATCCAAGAAAAGGCTCAATAACAATAGTCACTTTTATTTGATCAACAGCTTGCACCCGCGCTTATCAGACTTACATTCTTTAAAAATAATCATAGAAATTATGTTCTCCTTAATTCTTTTTTGTATGTTTGTGAAACGGAAAAAGCAAATACAAAAGAGTTATGTTTTGCTCCGAAATAATCGAAACAAAAACTACCGGAATGAACAAGAAATCTATTTTTTACAGTCTGTTGGCGGCACTGCTACTCTGCTGCTGCAAACCAACCACCCGACACGGCGAAAGCCAATCCAAAGCAGAAAGTACCGATTCAGTAACAACGGGCACTGCAAGTAAGCAAACAGCCAATACGGCAGCTCAAATTTACGCCAAACAGCAAATTCCGGTACTGTGTTATCATCGCATAGAAGATGGTAAGAAAGGCGACTACACGGTGAGCAAAGCCACCTTTACTTCGCACATGAAAGTGCTGGCCGACAGCGGATACCATTCGGTGTTGCCGGGTCAACTGTACGATTACCTGGTATATAATAAAAGTCTGCCCGCGAAACCCGTATTGATAACGTTCGATGACTCCAGAGCCGAGCACGCTGCTGTAGCCGCTCCGGTGATGGAAAAATACGGATTCAGGGGTGTATTCTTTATCATGACTATCACCTACGATAAGAAAAACTACATGACCAAGGAACAGATAGCCGGATTGGCCAAAGCCGGGCATACGGTGGGGCTGCACAGCTGGGATCATACCATGGTGACTAAATACAAAGAAGCGGCTGACTGGCAAAAAGAAGTGGCAGAGCCCAAAAAGAAACTGGAAACAATTACCGGAAAGCCGGTTGAGTACTGGGCTTACCCCAACGGAGTGTTTAATCATGCCGGAGCGCAGGAACTGAGCAAGTACTTTAAGCTGTCGTTTTCGCTGTCCACCAAGCGCGATTCCGTGGTGCCACTGCAAACCGTGCGCAGAATTATTGTACCCGAATGTTCGCCGCAGAGCTTGCTAAAATCCATGCGCAAAAACTTCTGACCCGATATAAAAAGACTTGTAACCTGCCTACCGCAGGCAGGCAAGTAACTAAATACTCGTAACTACTTACCCCATACTATCTATATTAAAAATCTCAACATTATGAATTATAAACATCACATTGTTTTATCCATGGTCTTTGTATTAGCCCTGAGTGGGTGCGATTCAAAAAAGACACACGGTGCAAAGAATAGCAAAGAAGAAAAAATATCCGGACAAGCTGAAGAAAAAGAGCGCACGCCCATTGATACGCTGGCCTATCAGCAGAAACTGAAGGCGTTGGCCAACGGTGACACCACTGGACTGTGGCCAAACCATCTCCGCTCCTACCCGCTGGATGGCGCCATACTGCCATTTAAAAGAATTGTAGCTTTTTATGGTAATCTGTATTCGAAAAAAATGGGCATTCTGGGCGAAGTGCCCCCCAAAGAACTGTGGAAGAAACTGAATGGCGAAGTGAAAGCCTGGGAAAAGGCCGACTCCAGCACCCGGGTACAACCCGCCATACACTACATTGCCATAGTGGCTTCGGGCACACCGGGCAAGGACGGAAAATTCCGCACCCGCATGCCGGAACATCAAATAGACTCGGCACTGAGCATAGCCCGCATGGGTGATGCCATCGTGTTTCTGGACGTGCAGGTGGCACTGAGTGATGTAAAAACCGAAGTGCCCACACTGGAGAAATACCTCAAAATGCCTCAGGTACATTTGGGTATCGACCCCGAGTTTTCGATGAAAGAAGGTCACCGCCCGGGCACTAAGATAGGCACTATGGATGCTACGGACGTCAACTTCTGCTCCGATTATCTGACTAAGCTGGTGAAAGAAAACAACCTGCCACCAAAAGTACTGGTAGTGCACCGTTTTACACAGGGTATGCTCCGCAATTACAAAAACATCAAGCTTCACCCCGAAGTACAAGTGGTGGTCAATATGGATGGATGGGGCGAGCCGGTGCTCAAACGCAGTACCTACAAACTGTATGTGTACAAGGAAGCGGTGCAGTTTACCGGATTCAAGCTGTTCTATAAAAACGACTTAAAGAAAGCACCTCACGTTATGCTGACGCCTCAGGATCTGCTAAAACTGAAGCCACAGCCTATCTACATTCAGTATCAGTAAACAACGGATATCGGACACACCAGGCATGACACCACAGGATATAGCTGCCGCCCGGCTGTACAACCAGCACATTGAAACATCGGAACACAGCTCGGTGAAAGAGCTGGTGGCACGGATGGGTGCCATTCAGGCGCAGGACTTTGCTATGGCAACACTGGCCATTGGACTGCGGCTTACGGATGCCAACCATACCACGGTGGAAACGGCGTTTAATGCCGGCGAAATTGTCCGCGCACACCTGATGCGCCCCACCTGGCACATAGTAGCGGCCGACGACCTGCACTGGATGCTGAAACTCACCGCGCCGAGGATAAAATCGTCGCTCACATCGCGGCATAAACAGTTGGAAATTGATACCGATATACTCCGAAAAGCCAATACCATCATTGAACAGGCATTGTTGAAAGAGCGATACCTTACGCGCGAAGAGCTGGATAAGCGTTTTACAAAAGGCGGGATAAAAACCACCGACAACCGTTTATATCATCTGTTGTTTTGTGCCGAGATGGAAGGACTGGTGTGCAACGGACCGCTTGCCAACGGTAAACAAACCTACGCGCTGCTGCACGAAAGAGTTCCGCTCGTGCGGGAATTATCCTACGAAGAATCGTTGGCAGAGCTGGCGGGGCGATACTTCACAAGCCACGGTCCGGCCACGTTGCAGGACTTTGTGTGGTGGTCGGGACTGTCGCTTACCCAGACCAGACACGCACTGGAACTTATCAAATCCGACCTTGTATCCGTAACCGCAGGCGCCGAAACCTATTGGATGGGCAACGCGCCCACCAACCCCAAGCCGGGCGAAAACTCCATCCATTTATTGCCGGCATACGACGAGTATCTGATCAGCTACAAAGACCGTAGCGCCTCGCTGATGCAGGTGGACAACCCAAAGGTGGTGTCCAGCAACGGAATTTTCCGCCCCGTGGTGGTGATAAACGGACAGGTATCGGGACTGTGGAAACGCAGCCACACTAAAAACCAGACAACTGTTGACGTAACATTATTCCGCTCGCACGACGAGGTTGTGCAGGAAAAAATACAAGCCACTATCCCCAAACTAGAGACTTTGTTTGGAAAAAACACCCGACTACTGCTGTCCGGTCAATAACTAAGGCATTTTACAGTATCGTACAATACCTTTTACACCACCGTATAAGACCTCTTGCACCACCGTATAAGACCTTTTACACCACCGTATAAGACCTCTGACAGTACCGTATAACACCTCTTGCACCATCGTATAAGACCTCTTGCACCACCGTATAACACCTCTTTCACCATCGTATAAGACCTATTGCACCATCGTACAATACCTCTGATATTGACCGATACCCCACCCTATAGCTTAGAGATACATCGTTATTTATTATGATTCTAAATTACAGCCATTCAACAAATTTTAATCAATTGATTTATAATATATTTGTAAACCAAAACATATAACAACACACAGCATAACTTAATTATTAAACTAATAACTGTTGCAAATATCAAAAACATCAATTATATTTGTCCCGTCGATATGTTAAGGTTGCGAAGTAACGATAAGCAAGGTAGGTTTTAAAACCCTGACCGTGAGCGCCACCGTGCGGTGGGACGAGCTCTGCAACGTAGATGCAGCACTCGAAAAAATAGGATAACAATCGTCTCTTATGTTCACTAACACTATACTTTCTCGATGACGACGATTTCCCCAACAACGCGACAAGCGCTGTTGGGGAAATTTATTTCGGCCCATGCAGACGGTTGAGTAAAATAAAGTGAACTACCTGTTGTTAATTATAAAAATAGTTCCTATCTTTGGATTTTTAAAAAAGGAAACAAAGAAATATACACAGCTGTAACAACAAAGGGGTTCGATCAGATAAAAAATCCATTGGATAAGTTGGACATATAAATAAATTAACTAATCGGATATGTGCGACAACAAAGATTTACAACAAAAATATATTTTACTGAAATTCAAACAATTAATAAAAACACAAACTAACATAAATGTGATATAAGTGCGACAGCGTCGCACATACACGGATGTTATGGGTAATTATTAAAAGAAACAAAGAAATGAGTGAGAAAGACTACTTCTATTTAGAAAAAGTATTGCCAGAACCTGAAATGATTTTCAGTTTTGATTACAAGACACTTGATAGCGTTTTAAAAACTTGTGTTTTCGTATTAGACACAAATGTTCTTTTTGTGCCTTTTGACGCTAGCGAAAAAAATCTCGAAGAAATAAAAAAGATATTTTTAAAACTGAAGAAAGACAATAGATTATTTCTACCAGCTAGAGTAGTTAGAGAATTTGCAAACAATAGAGCAAAACGAATTGGTGACCTTTTCCTGAAAATAAGACAAACTAAAGATAGTTTAAATACTGGAACTTTCAAGACTGAAGACTATCCATTATTACAGGGAAATGCTGCCTATCAAGAATTACTAAGTAACTACGGAAAAATCATTGAATTGATTCAATCTTCTAGAAAACTTCTTGAAAATGTAGAGTCAGACATTCTAAGTTGGAATTGGGATGACAATGTTAGTCGAACCTATAAAGAAATATTTACTGCAGAGACAATTAGAGAAGTTCAAAAAGAAAAAGACAAACTAATTGAAGACCTTAAATTTCGAATTGAACATAAAATTGCTCCTGGTTATAAAGATAGTGGAAAGATAGACGATGGCATTGGAGACCTTATTGTATGGCAAACAGCACTAGAAATAGCCAAAGATGAAAATAAAGATTTAATCTTTGTTAGTAATGACCAAAAGAATGACTGGTTTTACAAGCAAGACAAAAAAGGATTATATCCAAAATATGAATTGTTTGACGAATTCCGAAGATTTACGAATGGGAAATCATTGCAAATAATAAACTTCCCAGCTTTTCTTGAACTACTAGACGCTACCCCTGAAACAGTCAATGAGATAAAAGAAAGCATTAGAAAGATTGAAGATGTTGAATTTCCTAAAAACCACCCGCCAGAAAAATTATTGGAAGGAATGATGATTGAACACAGAAAATTTGGTCGGGGAATTATAAAACAAATATTTAACAACCAAAGAGGTAATGCTTGGTTTGAAGTTGATTTTAAAGATTATGGCTCTAAGAAGTTATTGATAAAATTCACTCCAATGAAAATTATAAATAATGCTCATAATTTTTTGCTCATGCACCCAGACTTCGATGGCGACCCAAAAACATATCAACTTTTGGATGAAGACGAATAACTACCCATAACACACGCCTATGGGCACAGGCTGGCTGACGTGCATTCAGCGGTCTTTGCTCCCGCATTAGCTTCGCTGATCTTCGATTCACCTTGTCGTTTCACGACAGCGAATGCTCCCGCAAACCGCCAATGCCCATAGCCTCGGTCGTTATGGGCAAGTGTAGAAAACAAAAAAGACTTGATTATGCTGAACAAAATCAATATCATACTGACACTAATTTGTTTGTTTTGGAATGCTCAACGAGCGTTTCCATTAGTTGAAATTGAATCAACAACACTTGACTCAACTTTGAAAATAAATGACACAAAAGCTTCAGCAGACAGTATTATTAGGGTAGAGTATTTTGTAGACAGCGTAAACATTGGACAAAAGCACAAGAATAAGATTGAAATAACTAACTATCAAGTAAAAGACAGTAACTATGTTGTTATCAACTTTTACTCATTGCTTGAAAATAGACTTTGGAGACTCAAACAAACCTTTAATTTCGAAAAAGATGGATTAACGAGTTGCGACCCTCTGATTTCGGATTTCAACAATGATAATTTCAACGATTTTACATATATATCTGCAATAGCAGCGAGAATGTCAAATGAAGTTAGAAGACTTTTCATTTATGACAATTCAAAAGATGAACTTATCTTGATAAAAAACTCTGAGGATTATCCAAATATGCTTTATAACAAACAATTAGATTGTATTGATGCATTTCTGATACATGGTGGTACTTCGACAATTTTTCTAAAGATAATCGGTGACAGTTTGAATGAATTTGCAAGTGTACACAACAGCGACTATAGGGTTATCTATAAAACAGATAAGGCAGGAAATAGAACGCTAATTAGAAAAAAGAAAATAAATGACGAGGGAATTTGGGTTAGGTACAAAAATTATGACCCATTGGAAGCATACAAAGAAAAAAACTAACCCCTAACACACGCTATGTTCATTGGCTGGCTGACGTGCATTTAGCGGTTTTTGCTCCTGCCTGCCGCAGGCAAACCGACAATGACCGTAACGATTGGAATAAAAGAAAACAAAAAATAAAAAGTATATGGCACAGACATTTAAACTCAAAAAAGGAGAAATATTATTTGAAAATGATAAGATTATCATTTCAGACAAAGCAAAATTACAAAGGTATATGTCTCTATTCACTTCGGGGCTGTGGATGTTAGTTGGAATAAAATATATGTTGAAATCTGGACAATTAAATACTGACTCGTTAGATTACTTCTGGATATTTCTTGGAGTAATAAATATTCTAGTTTTCGTTGCTTATCTATTAAGGTCTTCAAAAAGTATAATATTGATTGATGAAGTGAAATCTCTTCAAGTAAAACAGCGCTTAAACAACATATTTCTGGACATTAAACTTAACGACCATAGATTAAGACGTGTAAGTCAGGTTGAAGATATGGAAGAACTCGAAGAATATATTAAAACACATTATGACGGTTTGACAACAAAGTGAAACGAACTGACTGTTAGTATTTAAACAACTGAAATAAAACCCCAGCTCCCGCACGATTGCATGACATGGGAATGCTAAATAGGAATAGTCGGTTAGTAGATGGTTTGCCACACGATAGAATCGTGCGGCAGCATGGAGAATGGACGGTTTTTACGCAGACTCTCGTTAGGGGCTATTTTAGAAAAAACAAGAAATAGATATTATGAGAAAATTTTTATTCTTTTTAATCTGTTTTTACAGCCAAACAACATTTGGACAGTTTGGAATTATTTCAGACAAAGACGGCTTTGTGAACGTCAGGGAATCACCAAATGTCAATAGTAAAATCATTGATAATTTGACTAATGGACAAATCGTATATTGCTTGGAAGCCGAAGGTGAATGGAGACCAACTGACTATGATTTTATTAGACATGAGAAAAGTGGTTATGTTCACAATTCCAGAATAAAGTTCATTGAAGAATTTGACAACGTACCTTACAGCAGAATAACTGATTCAACAGTTATTTTTAAAAAAGACTCAATAAAACTATTTGCAACCAAGACCAAATTCAATCCCAAAAACAACAAATTACAATATCGTAAAGGAGACGCTTCAAATAACGAAATGAATTATTTAGAAAGAATAAATGGAAAAGAAATATGGGGAACAGATGGATATATTCCTAAAAAAAAATATGGACAATTCACTCTAATTTATGGAAAAGAAAAAATGAATCTACCAATTGACAATTTGTTCGAGCCAAACTTAGATTACACAAAAGTAAATATTGACACAAAAAGTAAAACAATTTATATTTCCGCGTCTAATAGTGACGGAGCAGGTAGTTACGAGGTTTTATGGATTATCGTGAATGGAAAATTTAAACAGAGAATATTGACCTTTGGATTTTAAAAAAACACCCCCTAACCCCAGCTCCCGCGCGATTGCATCTCGTGGGAATGCTAAAAGGAATAGTCGGTTAGAAGATGGTTTGCCACACGATAGAATCGTGCGGCAGCATGGGAGCTGACCGCCAGTTCACATTAAATCCTTTCAGGATTTTTGATTGAAAAAAATAAACTAGTACACGGAAAACAAACAACTATATTCAATAAGCTTGCACATAAATTTAAAAATATGACATTATCCTATTGTAGACCAATAGTACTATAGTTTTTCAGCAGACCCTAAATAAACATCAAAAAGTATATATGAATTCAGTAAGTAGTCGTTGGGCAGTCATTTTTACATGCATTTTATTTCTAATTGGACAAATTGTTTTAGTAGATCCTGTCTCTGCTCAAAAACTCGTAACAATCAAGGGGGTTGTGTTGGATGGAATGACTAAAAATTCTGTTCCTAATGCAACAATCAAGTTATCGAAAAATAGGATAACTACAGCTAAGATTGATGGAAAGTTCGAATTCAGCTGTTTGCGCGAAGATACTTTTATGATCACTGCAATAGGTTATTATCCTCGTTTGTTGCGCGTTCATGATTTGCTTACCGATTCGTCAAAGTGTAAAGTGCTTATGCAACCGGCTATTTATCAACTTCATTCGGCAGAGGTAACAGCTAAAAAAAAGAAAACTAAAATTTCAAAGGCTTTGGATTTACTGTCTGACGTATCGCACCCCTTCACTTATTTCGGTAAAGAAGAAAGATTCAAGCGCAGACATGCAAAACTCAAGTCGAACAGTGTCTTTTTCTCAGAAAATATATACTGGGAAATCAATCGCCAGTTAATTGAAGAAATAAGTAAACTAACAGGTGATGACTTAGATAAATGCATAATGTATTGCAATACTCATATTGTTTTGTCGCCCAACGATGATGAGAAAACCATTACAAATAAATTGCTACTTTTAATTTCCGATTATTTTAGAAGTACTAAAAGCCGAAACCGAGACAGCTTGAATGTAAGAGGTTGAGTATGCACTGCTCCCGCGCGATGCAGTCGTGCGGGAGCGGCGGTAGATTAGAAAAGATAAGCATTTACTGACAAACAACATTTGACAATAACTATGAATAACGAGCTAAAACCTTTATGGAGAAGAATATTTAGATTTAATTGGAAGTTTGGACTTTTTTTAATCCTAGCAGTTTGTATTCCGCGATTTATTTTAGTCCTAAATGCAAACAAAACAGGAAATTACAGCTCCATTGGATTGATAATGACTATTTCTGCAATTGCTCCATTCATTTTTCTAAGCAAATACGGACTTAAAGAAATAGGATTGACAAAGACCAGAAAATACAACTGGTTTGCTATAGCTTTTGTATTGGGACTGTTTGCAAGTATTTTCCTTTATTTATTAGGACAAACATTATATGGAAACTCGTATGAGAATTGGTATGAATACATAGGAAAGTCATATAAAATTCCAACTATAATAAGCCCGAATAACAAAATGATATTATTTGCTATTATGGCATTTACTGGTATGACGTTTAGCCCAATAGGCGAAGAACTTTTCTTTAGAGGAATCGTACATTCAAGTTTTGCGAAATCATTTGGAGAGAAAAAAGCATCAATAGTCGACAGTTCTGCATTTGCACTAACACACATTTCGCATTTTGGTTTAGTGTTCGTCAATAGCAAGTGGGATTTTTTTTCTATTCCAACTATAATATGGGTAACAAGTATGTTTTTGGTGAGCTTGTTATTCTATGCTTCAAGAAAGTATTCAGGGTCAATTTTGGGTGCGATAGTTTGCCATTCTGCTTTTAACTTAGGAATGATTTACTGTATATTTTATTTAGTAGAACAACGAGTTAAGTAAGACA
The DNA here is from genome assembly GCF_000183135.1 of Paludibacter propionicigenes WB4. Taxonomy (NCBI): domain Bacteria; kingdom Pseudomonadati; phylum Bacteroidota; class Bacteroidia; order Bacteroidales; family Paludibacteraceae; genus Paludibacter; species Paludibacter propionicigenes. Next base: position 867,083 of record NC_014734.1, read on the forward strand.
TATTCAATAAAACAAATAAACTTACCGCTAACAAACTCCTATGTTCATTGGCTGGCTGACGTGTATTCCGGTAGCTTTGCTCCTGTCTTCCGGTCACGACTAACGGGAGTAAATTAGCAAACGGTCGTAGGATTGGGAATTAAGGGTAAGTATATAATATAATATAAAAGAAAAGTAAAAGAAAAATGAACGTACTAATTTTGATAGCAAACATTTTGACATTTTTAGCTTTTATCATACACACTTTTATTGGTGACAAAGAACTAAAAATAAATGAGCCGATTGATGACCTTGATGATAGTTTCCAAAAACGAGAAAAATGGACAATGTCGCGTTGTGGTTGGCATTGGGTTTCATTCGACTTGCTTTTTGCGACAATCGGACTTGGGCTAATAAACTTCACCAGCTATTTCGACAATGAGAAAGTGTTACTCCAGATTTTGTCAACCTATTTTTTGGGATATGCCATTGTTTGGGGGTTGACCATTGTTATTTCAAAGCAATTTCCGAAAAACTATTTAAAACTAGGACAATGGATTTTACTTTTAATTATAAGTGGGCTTATTTATCTAGGAACTAACTGAAAAAATTGACGAATTATGCTTAAACTTGGTGGGTATTTAAATATTATCATTGCGGGAGGACACATTATCGGTCTATTTTGGGCTGACGCAATGTTTGAAGTAACTGGGATTGGAAATGACATGAAAGAACTAGCTCAAATTAATCCCTTGTTGCCGTATATTCTGACAATCATTGTTGCAATAGCATTTCTTATTTTTGGACTTTATGGCCTGTCTGCTGATGGCAAAATAAAGAAACTACCATTTCTGAAAATTGGTATTTTCGGAATATCAGGAATTTATATATTTCGTGGTTTTGGTGGATTATTGCTTAATACAATACAAGGAACGAACTCTTTGATTGAAACAACATATTCGCTTATTGCATTAGCTATCGGACTTTTATTCCTTTTTGGATGCTTAAAAAAATGGACTTTAATACCGAAAAAATAACGACCTCATTTTCTTTGGCCGACTGGCGTGCATTCCGGCAGCTTTGCTCCTTCCGCAGACAAGCCCGTAACTAACTGTCACGACAAACGGGAGTAAATTGGCAAAAAGGTCGTAGCATAGGGAGTTAAAGGTAATTTTAGAAGAAAAAAACAATGAGAATAACAATTTGTATTTTACTGGTTTTAGTCATAAGCTCGACTTATGGTCAAACTCAAAAAGATTCTTTATTTAAAAAGGATATTGTTCCTTTGGTTGAAGAAATGGAATTTATGTACGGATATGATCAAGCAATGCGTGAATATACAATATATCAGACTTTTGATAAAAACGTAACAGACAAAATTGAAAACCTTACAGATAGCTTAAAGGAAAAAGAGATTGACAAAAGAAAATTTGCTTCAGATAGTCTTGCCTATTTTATTTTTAAAAATTACATAAACCCAAAAGATGCTGTGCATACAGCAAGAATTATAGAGATTACAAAAAAATATGGATTTCCTAGCTTGGAAAGAATCAGAAAATACTATAAAAAAGATTTTATAGATCCAGAGTTTAACCCATATATACTTTTAGTTCATGCTCCAAAAGCATATTGGATTGAATTGAAAGAATTAACAAAAAAGGAATTAGTTGAAGGACGAATAAGTCGTTGTGTTTATGGTCACATGTTATGGCATTTTAATGGACGTAAAAACATGAAAGATTTACTAGAAAATGGGTTTGAAATGATTAAAGAAAATGGGTTGACTAAATTAAAGTCAACTTGTGAATAAAAAAACGAACGCCTAATACACGCTCATATGTTCATTGGCTGGCTAACGTGCATTCACTTGGTTGAATATTGTCTGAACTTGGATTCAGCTGATTAATCAGATAAAAAAGAACGCTCTGAAATCTGATTCATCACTTAATCTGATAAAATCGTGGTTCAGACGGTGATAGATCAGTTTGGCGAAATCTCCAAACATCGTCGTGCTAAAAGCAAGACTCTTGCCTTGCATATCATAAATAGAATATGGAAAGCAGGAGCATTTCTCTTAGCGAAGAAGAAACCTTCGCCAAATTCTCGGACGAGAAATGAAAATTAATTCAACAATCAAATAGAAAACAAGAATGATTATACGTAAAACAATACTTACTGAAAGGCTTATACTAAAGCCAACTATAGAAGAAGATGCAGAATTTATATTCGAACTCTTAAACACACCCAAATGGCTGAAATTTATAGGTGATAGAAACGTAAATTCATCTATAGATGCAGCAGAATACATTAAAACCAGAATGCTTCCACAACTCGAAAGGCTTGGATATGGTAATTATACGGTCGTAAGGACATCGGACAACGTAAAAATTGGAACCTGTGGACTCTTCGACAGAGAAGGATTAGAGGGTATAGACATAGGATTCGCATTCCTCCCCGGATACGAAGGGCAAGGTTATGGTTTTGAATCGGCCAATAAGTTGAAAGAGGTGGCGTTTGAAGAGTTTGGGATAAAAGAGATGAATGCCATCACAAGTAAAGAAAATATCAACTGCCAAAAACTGTTAGAGAAGCTGGGATTGAAATTAAAAGGGACAACAATACTCCCAAATGAAAAGGAGGAACTTTTGCTTTACGGTATAAAGAATGAATAAAACAAGAAGCAGTTAGATTTTTACCGGAAATACAAGTAAAAAAAGTCGGGGGTATTTACAAATAAACTGTAAATACCCCCGACTATTATTTCAATAAAATATATCGCTTAGAAACGCATAAAGAAATCCCAGGTTTCTTTGGCAATCCAATTGACAGAAGACCCCGGATCTTTAACGTCATTGGTGTGCCCCCCTACGAATGAACCGAACAAGACAGGATATTCAGTAGGAAGTCCTTTAATTTCAGTGGTGATATGAGTAGAAGTTGTGGCTAATGGTAATTCCGGCAATTGTTTTAATCCATTATCTTCAATGTGTGTTAATACACAATACTTACCACCTTGCTTTAGTGCATCTGAGTTGACATACTTACAAAGATCGTCCTGAGTACCTGTTGTGCTAAAATATGCTATCGGTTTGTGTTTATTTTCCGGAAGATAAATATTCCAGTTGGCCGGAGAATAACAAGCCACCGCCCGAAGATCACTTTGAAATTCCAATGATAACGAGTAGGTAAACATGGCACCAAAGCTAAAGCCACAGCAAAATACGCGAGTGCTGTCTACGCTCAATTTCTCTTTAAACAATTTAAGCATATCGGCAAAGAAGATATGATCTTTGTTATCACCTCCACGCCAGGGAGAACCATCGGTGTATCCCTGAGGTGCAACGAAAATAACGGGAACATTATCTCTGTCTGCATACGTTTTAAGACCATAATAGTTTTGATCAACCATTGTTTGCATACTTCCCCCCATCATGTGCATAGCGAAAATTAAACGATACTTTTTGCTTTTGTCGTAGTTTTTAGGGATATCAATGATATATTGGCGGGTAAGTCCTGCACTGGTGATGGTATACGTCCCACTCTTCAAATCTGTAGGTTCTTTAGTAGAACCGGTAGTGGGAGTTGTAGTACTGGCAACATCAACCGGATTATCTGATTTATTGCACGAAAAAAATGAAACTAAAAGGAGAAAGATGACGAGTGTTTTTTTCATTATTCAATATTTATAAAAGATTTCGGGTTACTTATTTCCATTTTTACAGGGCAAAGATACTACTATTTCGGTGTAAGTATATACCAAAAACATTGTAAATAGACGTTGTCGTGGCCTATTTCTTTCGTCTAAACTAATGTCAACATATGATAAGTAACTCACGGGGTGTATTAAAGTCACCCCGTGGATATAGGTAAAGAAATTCGCACCAACAAGAGAAACTGTTGTTTTTTTTAGAAATATGAGTTTAAAGAAAACAATCGGGGGTATTTACAAATAAACTGTAAATACCCCCGACGATTATTTTAAATAAAATGTACTAGAAGCGCATAAAGAAATCCCATGTTTCTTTTGCTATCCAGTTGACATCAGATCCGGGATCTTTAGCTTCATTGGTATGACCGCCTACGAATGAACCAAACATTACAGGATATTCAGCAGGAAGTCCTTTAAGTTCAGTAGTGACATGAGTAGGAGTTGTAGCTAATGGTAATTCCGGCAATTGTTTTAATCCGTTATCTTCGGCATGAGTCAAAACACAGTACTTACCACCTTGCTTTTTCTCATCAGAGTTGACATATTTACAAAGACCGTCCTGAGTACCTGTTGTGCTAAAGTAAGCCAGCGGTTTGTGTTTGTTTTCAGGAAGATAAATGTTCCAGTTAGCCGGAGCATAACAAGCCACAGCACGAAGATCGCTCTGAAATTCTAATGATAGCGAGTAGGTAAACATCGCACCAAAGCTAAATCCACAGCAAAATATGCGAGAGGTGTCAATGCTTAGTTTATCTTTAAAGAATTTAAGCATATCGGTAAAGTAGATATGGTCTTTGTCATCGCGTGTACGCCATGGTGAACCGTCGGTATATCCCTGAGGTGCAACGAAAATAACAGGAACATTCTCTTTTTCGGCATACGTTTTAAGACCATAATAGTTATTATCAACCATTGTTTTCATACTTCCGCCCATCATGTGCATGGTGAAAATCAAACGGTAAGTTTTGTTTTTGTCGTAGTTTTTGGGGATGTCAATGGTGTATTGACGTTCAAGTCCAGCACTGGTCATGGTATAAATACCACTTTTAAAATCTCCAAGTTCTTTACCGTAACCGATACTACGAACTGGAGCATTTTTTAATTTACGGGCAACTTCGACTGATTTCCCTGATTGCGCATTGAGCGCAAAAAATGAAGCTAAAAGGAAAAAGATGGCAATTGTTTTTCTCATTGTTGAATATTTTTAAATGTTTTCTGGTTATGTATTGTTACTTTCTATGCGTTAGACAACTGATGTCGGCATAAGTTTAATCCACTACCTTTATTTGGAATGGAAACAGGTTAAGCTGCATGTTTAGACTAAGCAACATCGGTTTTCTATACAAATTTTGATGTATCCGGCAGTTGTTTTACAGTGGATGAATTACGCGGGCCTTTGCACGGCATTTTCTATATTCTGCAGCACAAAGATACATATATTTCTGCTTGGTTTATATCAAAAACACTTTATAATCGCTGAATACAACACCTACGAGGGGAAATTTATACCATTCTAAAGCAGATGACAAATCTATTAAAAATAAATCAAATCACATCTCGTTAATTATAGAAATAGTTCCTATCTTTGGAATTCAAAAAGATAAAACGATTTAGAAAACAGGAGCACAGTAGATAAATGCGATATATGTTCAGTTGGTTGGGTATAAATATTCTCAACTAAGCATATATACGTGTTAGATCAAATTAAAGAAAAGATATGAAAACATACATTGTAGATGCTTTTACTAAAATTCCATATTCTGGAAATCCAGCAGGAGTTTGTATTTTAGATTACGAATTACCAGATAATTTAATGGCAAAGATTGCGAGGGAAATAAATCATTCTGAGACAGCATTCCTACATAAAATAGATAATGTATATAGATTGAGATGGTTCACGCCAAAAACTGAGGTTAGTTTGTGCGGACACGCAACTCTTGCTACTGCACACATTTTATATGAGAAAGGATTTCTAAAGAGTAATGAACAGATAAAGTTTGATACCAAAAGCGGGATTTTGACGGCAAGGATTACTAATGATATGATTGAATTAGATTTTCCTCAGATGTTTGTCGACAACTGTGAAAGTAACGAGATTATTGAAAAGGCATTTGATATTAAACCCGTTTACGTAGGAAAAAATGACAAAAGATATTTGATTGAAATAGACAGTATAGAAAGACTAAAGACAATAAAACCAGACTTTCAGTTGTTGCAAAAGTCAGATAGAGGAGGGTTTATAATAACAGCAAAATCAGATGACAATTATGATTTTTATTCAAGATTTTTTGCTCCAGGTGTTGGAATAAACGAAGATCCAGTAACTGGTTCTGCTCACTGTTATCTTGCTCCATATTGGTCAAAGAGATTAAATAAATCAAAGATGTTAGCATTTCAGGCTTCAGAAAGAACAGGGATAATGGAATGTGAGCTTTTAGATAATAACCGTGTTTTATTACGAGGACAAGCTATTACGGTTAATGAAATGACAATGGATTGGAAAAACAATTAACTAGCTGTAATACAAGCTCTTTTAGTTATGCACCGAAATTAGAATTTTGAGAGGTGAGCTTGATTGCTATACTTTTATTTATTAAAATAATCATTTCCAAAATCTAAACAGCCTATTATTTGTTTTAGAGGTCTACAGTCGATCTTATACAAGAGTTATTGGAAGCTCTTTATTAAGACCAAATTAAAAATGGAAACAACATGTCGATAACCAAAGAAGAAGAATTAATTGGAATAAAAAAAGCAAGCGAAGCAGTAGCCTATACGCTCCGGGAAATGAGAAACTATGCCAAACCGGGCATGACTACCAAAGAGTTGGATGATTTTGGAGGAAAGCTATTAATGGAGCTGGGTGCCAAATCGGCACCTTTTGTAAGTTATGGTTTCCCGGGCTGGACTTGCATAAGTTTAAATCATGAGTTTTGCCACGGCATCCCGTCGAACAGCAGGGTATTGGCAGAAGGTGATTTGATTAACATAGATGTTTCGGCCGAGTTGGATAGATTTTTTTCGGATAACGGCGGATCATTTGTATTGGGTGATGACAAATACCGGTATCAGCAACTGGTTGATGCTTCAAAAGATATTCTTCATAAGGCCATTTATAATATAAAAGGTGGAGTACGCATTTCGGATATCGGTTTTATCATCGAAACCGAAGCGAAAAAGCGAGGCTACAAGGTAATCAAAAACCTTACTGGTCACGGCGTAGGTAGAAAACTGCATGAAGCACCGGATGAAATCCCTAACTTTAAGGACAAATGGAATACCGCGCGGTTTCGTAAGAACTCGGTAGTTGCTATCGAAACTTTTATTTCTACAACTTCGACTTATGCTCAAACACTGGGCGATGGTTGGACTATGGTTGGGAATAAAGGCGGGATTATGGCTCAGCACGAACATACTATTCTGGTGACCGATGGAAAACCGATTATACTCACCGAAATGAACGAAATCTGGAACTAACCCATAAAATATCTGTGCGTAAGTATCTGATTTATTTATAACTTGACTTAGTTACCCGATAAAACTTTGATTTATAAATTTGATGAAATATGAAAAAGGTATTACTGCTATTGGCCGACGGATTTGAGACTTTTGAAGCTAGTGTTTTTATTGATGTTATCGGTTGGAATATGGAGGAAGGCGATGGTTCTACTCAATTGTTTACCTGCGGGCTGAAAAAGGAAATAAAAAGCTCATTTAATCAGCGATTTATAGTGGATTACGTGGCAGATGAAATTGACGTCAACCAATTTGATGCTTTAGCTATTCCAGGTGGTTTTGAGGTATACGGTTTTTATAACGATGCGTATGCCGACAAATTTCTGGATATAATCCGGAGTTTTAAAGCTCAGAATAAGATTATTGCATCGATATGCGTAGGTGCTTTGCCTGTTGGAAAAAGCGGTATATTGAAAGGGCTACAAGCCACTACCTACAATAGCGATATCAGACGAAAAGCCTTGGCAGAATTTGGTGTTCAGGTAATACATCAACCGATTGTGGAAGATAACAATATAATTACCTCCTGGAATCCGTCCACAGCTGTGGATGTAGCATTACTATTGCTGGAACACCTGACAACAAAAAGTAATGCCGACTCTGTTCGTAAATTAATGGGCTTTTAAAATTTTATCTCTCAATAACATTCAGGTGAAATATAATCTATAACAGTTTCAATTGAACACGTTTACGAACAGCATCTACTTCCAAAACCCGTACTTTCACATGCTGGTGAACCGACACTACATCGGCCGGATTAGAAATAAATTTGTCAGACATATTAGAGATATGTACCAACCCGTTTTCTTTAATACCGATATCTACAAAAGCTCCAAAGTTCGTGATATTGGTAACGATTCCGGGTAATTCCATGCCAATTCGCAAATCGGAAATGTTTTTTACATTGGCATCAAACTCGAAAACCTGAATGGCACTACGTGGGTCACGTCCGGGTTTTTCCAACTCATACAAAATATCATTCAGTGTGGGCAATCCTACTTTAGGACTAATATATTTCTGTAAATCAATAGTTTTCCGGAGTTCTTTTTGTTGGATTAATTCTTTTACATCCACTTTCAAGTCCTTGGCCATTGCCTCAACAATACCGTAACTCTCAGGGTGTACAGCCGAATTGTCCAGCAAATGTTCCGCATCGGGTATCCGTAGAAAGCCTGCACACTGTTCAAAGGTTTTTGCACCCATCTTGGGCACTTTCATCAACTGTTTACGACTTTTAAAAGCTCCGTTTTCGGCTCTGAAGTCCACAATATTTTGAGCGAGTTGCGGCCCAAGCCCCGAAACATAGGTCAATAAATGCTTGCTGGCAGTATTGAGGTTCACTCCTACCCGATTCACTGCATTTTCCACCGTTTGATCCAGCGCTTTTTTTAATTGGCTTTGATCTACATCGTGCTGATACTGACCTACTCCAATTGATTTTGGGTCAATTTTTACCAGTTCAGCTAACGGGTCCATCAATCTACGTCCTATCGAAACTGCTCCACGTACCGTTACATCATACTCGGGAAACTCATCCCGGGCAATTTTGGAAGCCGAATAAATGGATGCTCCGTTTTCACTCACCACAAAGAGCTTTACTTCCCTGTCAAATCGGGTGTTTTGAATAAATTGCTCGGTTTCGCGTCCAGCCGTTCCGTTACCAATGGCAATCGCTTGAATATTATAGGCTTCTACCATTTTCTGTACCTTGCGCATGGCTTGCGAAGTTTCATTCACAGGTGGATGGGGGTAAATGGTTTCGTTGTGCAGTAAATTCCCCTGAGCATCAAGACAAACTACTTTACAACCGGTACGAAAACCGGGATCGATACCGAGTACCCGTTTCTGTCCCAAAGGCGGTGCTAACAATAACTGCTGAAGATTTTCGGCAAAAACACGTATAGCTTCTGTGTCGGCTTTCGTTTTACTTTCAGCAGCAAATTCGGTTTCAATGCTGGGTTTTAATAATCGTTTGTAAGCATCGGTAACAGCATCAGCCACTTGCTGCGATGATTCTGTTTCTCCTTTTACAAAAATACGATCCAATCTTTCCAAGCACTTATCGTCATCGGGCGAAATACCCACACGTAAAAAACCTTCAGCCTCACCCCTACGCATAGCCAGTAACCTGTGCGACGAACAACGTGCCAGTTTTTCGGTCATATCAAAATAATCACGGTATTTCTGAGCTTCCTCATCCTTTCCTTTAATCAATTTTGAAGTTATCACAGCTTCGCGGGCAAATATCTGACGTATAGCATTTCGGGCAGCTTCACTTTCGTTTATCCACTCGGCCATAATATCGCGGGCACCTCCCAAGGCTTCTTCCACATTTTCAACCTTATCCTTGACAAACGGTTGCGCCAAACGGTCCACATCGTTGGATTGCTGTTTCATCATCATCTTGGCCAAAGGTTCCAAACCCTTCTCACGGGCAATCTCAGCTCTTGTACGGCGTTTGGGTTTGTAAGGCAGATAAATGTCTTCCAGCTCGTTTATATTCCAGCAGTTGTCAATTCTGGCCTTAAGCTCTTCTGTCAGCTTATCTTGTTCATCTATCGATTTCAGGACAGCCAGTTTCCGTTTGGCCAGTTCGCACAATTTATCGTATTGCTCACTGATATTGGCTATTTGTACTTCATCCAATCCGTCGGTCATTTCTTTACGGTAACGACTGATAAAAGGTATGGTAGCACCTTCGTTGAGCAACTGAATGGTATTTCGAATTTGTTTTTCAGCGAGTTGAAGCGAATTAGCTATAAGTGATATAAATTTAGCCGGAATTTGAGTCGTTTCGGTTGACATTGGAAATGAATTTGTAAAGTTGAAAGTTTATAAAGTTTGAGCTCCTTTAGGCGTTAGGGTCATCTCAATGCAGAATTTTGAAAACCAGCTCTTTCATCAAGTCGCCTTCGTCGGTACTTGGATTATCAATCCCTTTGTACCTTGCATCCGTATCGCGAATCCATGATATGATATTCATGGTTTTCCAGGCTCCAAAGCTCTGAGCTGCTTTTTGATAATCTTTTACGAAATAGGGATTTATCCTCAGTTCAGAAGCCACTGCACCTTGACTTTTATCTGATAGATAATGATATATCATCAAATCGCTAAAAAATTTAAATAGCTGCGACAACACCATTACCATCGGGTTAGCTTTTTTATTTTCAGCAAAATAGCGTATTATACGGTTCACCTTCACCACATCTTTATTAATCAGTGCTGCCTGTAATTCAAACACATTGAAATCTTTGCTTATTCCAATATTCTTTTCTACCAGTTCGGGAGTTAACCGTTGCATATCAGCTGGTTTTGTCAACAAGAGTTTATCAAGTTCGTTCACCAACTTGCTCAAATCAGTCCCTAGAAACTCAGCAATCATTGCTACTGCTTTTTCGTCAATAGCCACATTTTTCGATTTGCAATACTTTGTAATCCAGCTCCCAACTTCATAATCACGTAATTTGGCTGATTCATATACTGTGGCAACCTTCAGAACTTCCTGAAACCATTTCTTACGCTTATCGGGCATACCGTATTTATAACACAGAACTAATATTGTAGATTTTAGCGGATTAGACAAATAGTGAACAAAATTATCCCAATCCTTAATCAGTTGAGCTTCTTTTATAATCAATACCTGATAAGCTCCCATCATGGGGTAGCGTTTAGCCGCATTTATCACCGTCGTGATATCAATATCCTTTCCATATAAAATGGTCATATCAAACTCTCTCTCTGTCTCATCAAGCACGTTTTTCTGAATAAAATCAGATATTACATCAATATAATAAGGTTCTTCTCCCATCAGGAAGTAAACCGGACTATACTCTTTCTTACGGAGATCTGTCAGAATTTGATCGTATGTTGTTTCTTGTTTAGCCACTTTTTGGTTGTTGGAAAAGTATTTTTCTGAGATAAAAAACTATTCAAATCTCAAATGCTTGATAGTTCTACTGTTATTAATCAATGAAGATAAGGACTTTACTCCTATTTTTATATGTTCTTCCACAAAGTTGACAGTTACTTTCTTATCGCTTTCACTGGTTTTAATTCCATCTTCCTGCAAAGGCATATCCGAAACCAAAAGTAAAGCTCCAATAGGTATACTGTTATAAAAACCAACCGAAAACAAAGTTGCAGTTTCCATATCCACAGCCAATGCATGTGTCTGACGCAGATAGTCTTTAAAGCTTTCATCATGTTCCCACACACGTCGGTTGGTGGTATAGACTGTACCGGTCCAGTAATCTTTCCCAAAGTCACGAATATTCGAAGACACAGCACGTTGCAAGCTGAAAGCCGGAAGAGCCGGTATCTCTGGTGGGAAATAGTCATTGGATGTTCCTTCGCCTCGTATGGCAGCACTCGGTAAAATATAGTCTCCCAACTTGTTTTTATCCTTGAGTCCTCCGCATTTACCCAGAAACAGAACCGCTTTTGGGTTAACTGCCGATAAAATATCCATGATTATGGCCGCATTTGGACTTCCCATACCAAAATTAATGATCGTAATTCCATTTGCCGAAGCATTTGGCATATTGCCATCTCTCCCCACAACCGGCACATTATACCATTCTGCAAATAATTCTACGTAATTATTAAAGTTGGTAAGTAATATATAATCAGTGAATTCATTCAGTGGACGTTTGGTATAACGAGGTAACCAATTTTCAACTATTTCTTTTTTTGTTTTCATAACCTACAATATTATAGTTTGTTTTTGTAATTTCGCACAATTACCAGCATACAATACATCATCATAGCTGAAAAACACTATTTTATAAGAAGTTGACTTCAAAAAATAAGCGCTATTTGCACGTAATAATTAATAATTGGAAACAAAAATACTGAAAAAATGTGGCAACTAAACCTACCTGAGTATAATTTTCGAATAAAAAAACAAGACGAAAAACTTCTAATTTTTGATGCTCAACGTAAAAGATACGTCTCACTCACCCCCGAAGAATGGGTACGCCAGCATTTCATTCGTTTTCTTATCGAAGAGAAAGGATATCCTGCCGCATATCTTGCCATAGAAAAGCAGTTGGTGGTAAATGGTATGAAAAAACGATGCGATGCCATATTATATAATAGCCTGGCTGCCCCCATCATGATTATTGAATTTAAAGCTCCAAACGTACCCATTTCCCAATCCACCTTCGATCAGGTAGCTGTGTATAACAGCAAATTAAACGTGGATTTGTTTATTGTCAGCAACGGAATTGAGCACTTTTGCTGCAAAGTAAACACCAAAACAGCACAATATGAGTATTTTTCCCAAATTCCGGACTATTTTGCTATTAAAGGTTGTTAGATTTTAATATTTTTATATTGCTGATAATCAGTTGTAATAAATAAAAACATGTTGTATAACAGTTAAATATGTATGGCAGAATAAAGATTTAACGCGAAAGATGCTGATTTTATGTTGTAAAACATATAATTTTGCATCGTCAATCAGAGAAGATTTGATAAGACGTATTTAATCTTTATTTTTCGTTTAATAGGTATAGGTATAAAAGAAGATTGTTATTTAAATTCCATGTTATGAAAAAGATTTTAATGTTAGTTTTGGTATTAGTTGCAACTTCAGCTAGTACGTTCGCTCTCAATCCTAAGGATTACTCAGTGTTTTATTCGCTAAACAATAAATCAACTTTCAGCGGTATAGTAAAGTATTTAGAAGCAGATAAAGAACAGGCTGATTTTCTCAAACAAATATTCGATGAAACAACTAAAGAATTGGATAACGCTACAAAAAGCAACAACGAGAAATTAGCAGAAAGTGTAATGAAATACAACTTGTACAATGCCAAATGTATTTTGTCGCAAGATCAATACGAAAGATATTTGAAAATGCTCAATACATTTTCGTACAACGAAAAATCAGTGTTAGTTGCTCAAAAATAAGCAGCTAACCATTCAAAAAAGACGTTTTTTTATTAGGTATTATATTTTTATTATAGGTATTTTAAATTGTATAATTTATTTTTTTAAGGTTATGAAAAAGATTCTTAGTTTAATAGTTATCCTGGTAGCATTTGGCGCCAGTGTATCAGCAGTAAATCCACGTGATTACAGTATTTTCTACAAACTTAATAACGCAAGCACTTTTAGCTCAATAGTTCGTTATTTGGATGCAGACAAAGAACAAGCGGATCAACTTAAATATGTGTTTTCACTTACTGAAAACAAGTTGAACTCATCATTAAAAGCCGACAACGAAAACTCAGCTCAAAAAGCATTGATGTTCAATCTGGCTAACGCTAAAGCTATTCTTTCCGAATCGCAATACAGAAAATATCTGACTATGCTCAATGTATCTGTTTACAATGAAAAAGTAACGTTACTTGCTATCAACGAATAAGCAAGAACCAACTCATAAACTATTGAGGGTGTATCAACTAGATTGATACACCCTCATTTTTTTTTGATGAAAACTTATTTCCGATGCTTTTCTATATAATCAATTACTTTCTGACTTCTCAGTTCCCGCAATGCATCAGTCGCAATCCAACGAGCTGACTTAGAATTCTGATTCAAAATTGCTTCTGCGGATTCTATAGCTTTTAACCGCAAGAATTCATTGCGCTTGCCTATTTGTCGTAAAGCCCAATTTACAGCTTTTCGCACAAAATTTCGTTCATCCCAGGCTTCACGTTCGATGATTTTCAAAAAATAGCAGAATTGATCGTCCTCCATTTTCTTATGATGTACAGCATACTGACACATCAAAACAAAAGCCGTCCTTTTTACAAACTCCTCAGTACGAACAGAATAATCATCTACTTTCTGAAGGGCTAACGGACTATCTCCCAATAATCCACAGCATTGATCACACATATCCCATGAATCAAAATCATTAACCCAGCTATCAAACTGATTATCAGTAATCAATTCAGGCAGCTCAATCATTGAAGCCAGCAGACGCGCTTCATGCACATCGGTATCCCAAAGTGCTAAAGCCAATTCGTGATTCTTCCCAATCTTCTTTGCAAATTGCCTCAGCAACGGTATCTTAACACCGTAAGCTTTAGTTGCATTAATGCCAAAATGTGAGAGTTTAGCATAATGATCAGCGGTTACCAACAACTTCAATTCGTCAAGAATCTCATTTACAGTTGATTTCATCATCTATTGAATTAATTTGATATTGGATAATCTATCACGCGTTTTTATATCAAACTGTATCAAAGAAGCACTATCCTCTTTGTTTAATGCAAATGCAGAAGGATTTTTCTCAAAATCGATTGTTGGAATCAAATGAAACTGAAAATCACCATTCAACCTCCCGCGATGAACATAAACAGGCAAATACGAAACACTGGTGATTTTTTTGGAATGAGAATTAATATCAACCTTCAACATTAAACCACCTTTATTATTAGATTCTCGTTGATTGGATATGAAATTTCCCAGCGAATAAAACACCGGAACCTGTTTTCCATCCTTATTTCTCATAATTTCAGCATTTTGTATAACATGCGGATGTGAACCTACAACTAAATTAATACCATGATTTACAAAGAATTTTGCCAGGCTCCGTTGGACAACATTAGCCTTTAATTCATTCTCATTGCCCCAGTGAACAGTCATTATCCGCACATCAGCACCAAGTTTATTCGCTTTTTCAATATCCTCTATAATCTCCAGCGTATCAATATAATTGATAAGATTTGGTTTAACCACTCTTATGCTATTTGTGCCATAAGTGCAATTAAAAAAAGCCAGCTTCAATCCGTTAGATTCCAAAATAAGTGGGTAAGTTTTATTTCGTTGATTACCATCAATATAGCTCCCAATAGAATGTAATTTTCTTCTATCAATCTGCACCAGAGTTCGTTCTAATCCAATCTTACCTCTGTCTAAAATATGATTATTAGCTGTTTGCAGGATATCAAATCCTGATTTTTTGATTGCATCAAGCAATTCATCGGGGCTGGAAAAATAAGGAAAACCACTATATGGCTTGCCGGCAATTGGGACTTCCAAATTAGCAACAGCAAAATTTGCCGATTGAATATAGCGCTTAACCTGCTGAAAACAAACATCGTAGTTATATGTATTAGTGTTTTCGTTATAGGCAGCGTGAAATTGGGGAGAATGGCCCATAATATCTCCAACAAATATTAGCGAAACCAACTCTTTCTTATTTGAAAAAAGCCGAACATTGCTATAATTATGCAGCAAATTGATGTATAAAAATAAAAATGCAAACAATAGAAAGTATTTCTTCATAAAATTCTAAATGAAAGCATTAGACAATATTCAAGTAAGCTATCCGATTAAATCACAGACAATCAAGACTTTTTATTACTGATTTTCACTAATAATGTGTTTAAATTTCCAATGCACCTACGATCTCACTAACTGATTTATATCCATGCCGATCAAGATAATCATTTATCCCATCAACAACTTTAATTGAAACTGTAGGATCAATGAAATTTGCAGTACCAATTTGAATTGCAGAAGCCCCGGCAAGCATAAACTCAATAGCATCTGCCGCATTCATTATGCCTCCAAGTCCTATCACCGGTATTTTCACCGCCTGTGCCACTTGCCAAACCATACGCAGAGCTATTGGTTTAACCGCAGGACCAGAAAGACCCCCTGTTATAGTAGATAAAATTGGCTTTCTCTTCTCTGCATTAATAGCCATTCCCAAAAGCGTATTAATAAGAGAAACAGAATCGGCTCCTTCGGCCTCTACAGCCAGTGCAATCTCTGAAATATCCGTTACATTTGGCGAAAGCTTTACTATTAATTCGTTTTTATAAGCCCTTCGCACTTCTTTAACTACTTGAGCAGCAGACAAACAGCTTGTTCCAAAAGCCATTCCGCCTTCTTTTACATTCGGACAAGATATATTTAATTCAATTGCAGGGATTTTTTCTAAAGAATTTAGCATTTCAGCCGTTTCTACATAGTCTTCTATCGTAGAACCTGAGACATTCACAATTATATTTGTATCGATGTCTTTTATAGTTGGATAAATATGGTTTATGAAGTAGTCAGCACCTTTATTTTGCAGTCCCACAGCGTTTAGCATGCCTGACGGAGTTTCAGCCATACGCGGATATGGGTTACCTTGTCTATCCCGAAGAGTTGTGCCCTTCACAAATATACCGCCTATTCGCGACACATCCATGAAGTCCGAAAACTCAGTTCCATAACCAAATGTCCCAGATGCAGTCATCACTGGGTTTTTCAATTGTAATTTACCAATATTGATGTTTAAATTTGCCATTTCAGCTTTGTAATATTAAAAACAGGTCCTTCAGTACACACACACAGATGTCCATCTGTTGTATCGGTCACACAACAAAGACAGGCACCAATACCACAAGCCATGGTATTTTCAAGTGACACCTCGCAATTAGCCCCTATTTTAAGCGCATAGGCAGCCACAGCCTTCATCATAGGTGTAGGTCCACAAGTATAAATATAATCGAAATTAGAGTTGTTTAAAGCAGAATGCTGGGTCACAAAACCTCGTTCTCCATGAGTTCCATCTTCTGTTGTGGTATACACATTCCCGAATCGCTCATATTCACAAAGCTGCAATAAATCGGTCTTAGAGCGGGCGCCTAGTAGAAAATTAACTTCAAAACCTGCATTTTTCAAGTGAGCACCCAGATATAACAAAGGAGCCACGCCACAGCCTCCACCAACTAAAAGCACTTTAGCATCTTTTCTTTCAGGAAAGTTGAAACTGTTTCCCAGTGGTATAAGCATATTTAATGATTCTCCCACATTCATTTCAGCCATTCTTTTCGTTCCATCACCCACAATTTGAATCAATATCCACAACTCATTAAGCTTATAATCAACATAATGAATAGATATTGGACGACGTAAAAAAGTAGTTGGAGAACCATCAACACGCACTTCTGCAAATTGTCCTGGTAATATTTCTGGTAGTTTATCTGGTGAAGTAAGAATAAGGAGTGAATATTGATTGCTTAATTGCTTGTTTTCCTTTATAATCAAGTCAAGCATGTATTTCTTCATCGTTTGTAATATATTATGTATCAATAGAATATAAAAATTGATACAGGTGAGGAAAAACAATTATTATGTAGTACAAAATTACATAATTTTCCTGACACGGCAGTCAAATATAGCACTTAAAGGTTCAAATGTTTGAAATTATTTCAAATTCACTTTGAGTCAAATTCCTGAAATGTATTATCAGTATAATACACAATAATTTTTTTGACAGACTTGGAGACAGATTCCACAGAAGGATAATTAACAGGAATTGTTGGCTCCTGCGGAATTTCGGACACAGTTTCTGCAACAGGAGAGTTTTTTTGCTGGATGAATAAAGATTGTGATGCTTTTTTTTCATCCGTTTTTAAGTCTAAATCACCTGATTTATAGACATTTTCATCAATAGAATCGAATAATGTGGGCGCCTGAGATTGCTTTTCTGAGCGATACATTGATCCAACACCCAAAATAAGCCAATCTGAGCTAATCGTACGGAAGCGATTCAGAATTTTTTTTAGTACATCTAAACTTGGATTATTTCTTCCATTTAAAATATGGGATAGAGTAGAGCCTTGAATACCTATTTCGGCGGCAAATACAGCAGAGTTCATTTCTTCCTGCTGCATAATCTTTTCAATTCTTTCTTTTTCATCCATAATAAAGCAATATATGTGTGAAGTGTACAATTATAATTACTTTACAAAGATATGTGAATTGACTCACATATGCAAATTAATCACAGTTGTAATATGTTACTTTTGTAATTACACAAATGTATATACGCATAGTACCTTGTACTTTGTATATAATATATGTTTATACTCTTTATTTAAAGCATATATTCATATTATTTTAAGTATGAATTTAATTAAATCATAAAATCAGATATATAAGCTTATATATATTGATTATCAATTAATTGATTACATATATATGTCTTAAATGACTAAATATGACAACTATATTACTTTAGTGAACATACAGATGAATTATAAATATAGAAATTAAGTGTATAATAATGATTATAAGTATATTATATGACTATTTTTCTTATGTTTATTTACTTCATATCTATACATTCATTTTTGTATATATAATTACATGTATGAATTTATCGACGTTACATGCGTAATTTAGTACATACATTTTTAAAAATTATTTTTGTGAAGTCTCAAATATATTTGTGAACTCGATCAAATAATACATATGTGAATCAAATAAATTTATGAAGATTATTTTATTGAGGAGAAACTAGTAATTATTGTCATCAGTTATAGCAAGAAAGAAAACTGTAATGTTTGATATGAGAAGTAGAATGAAAAATAGAGAGGAGAAACTAAAAATATGACCCTCAACCCTAGTCTTCCAGGAAATTTATTGATTTTATACAGAATGATCAACCAACAACAATTAAAAAAGCTGATTAAAATATTTTTAATCAGCACTTTACAGCAATAATTAATCAATGAGAATCGAATAATTAAAAACGACTGTACAAATGACGGGATAATTAAATTCTCAGACAAAAAAAAAGAGCCTGAAAATAAATTTTCAGGCTCTCTCTCTCTAAAATATGTAAGTTTATGCTTAATCTTCCGAAACAGGAACAACAATACCTGCCAGTTCCTGATCTACCAAAATACGACCACAATATTCGCAAACAATAATTTTTTTGCGTAGACGTATGTCTAGCTGACGTTGAGCTGGAATCTTATTAAAACATCCCCCACAAGCATCACGCTGAACATATACTACTGCTAACCCATTTCTTGCATTTTTACGAATACGTTTAAATGCAGTTAACAGACGTGGCTCAATTAAAAATTCAATTTCTTTTGCATGCTCACGAAGTCTTTCTTCTTCTTGCTTTGTTTCAGAAACAATTTCGTTTAGCTCACCTTTCTTTTGTTCCAGGTCAAGCTTACGTTCTGCTAAATGCTCAGCCGTGATTTTTTGTTCAGACGACTTTGTTTCTTGTGCTGCTGTAAATTCACGTATACGTTTCTCACAAAGTTCAATTTCCAACGATTGAAATTCAATCTCTTTGGATAAATTATCGTATTCACGGTTATTTCGTACATTGTCTTGTTGCTCTTTGTATTTAGCAATTTTCATTCGAGATTCTTCAATCTCAATTTTTTTACTGGCAATAGTAGCAACAATTTCAGCTATTTCTGTTTCAAAATTTTCCAAACGGGTATTTAAACCAATAATTTCGTCTTCTAAATCCTGCACCTCCAATGGGAGTTCGCCGCGCAAAATTTTAATTTCGTCTATTTGGGAAACCGCTTTCTGAAGCTCAAAAAGTGCTTTAAGCTTTTCTTCAACGGTAATTTCTTTTTCTGTTTTTAATTCTGTAGCCATATTGATTACAAATAATTTATGGGGTTGGTTTTACTGTCTGAAATTTGGACTGCAAATGTAGGCATTTTTTTTGTAATTATCTCAAAAAAAATGTCTTTTGTGAACTGTTCGCTTTCGAAATGTCCGATATCGGCTATCAAAATTTGCTTTTGATAGTCGAAAAATTCATGATATTTAAAATCACCGGAAATGTATACATCGGCTTTGGCTTGAATAGCGTCGGGTAAAAATGAGCTCCCGGCACCTCCGCATAAAGCAACTCTCTTAATCTTTTTTTCGAAAAGATTGGTGTGGCGAATGGACTGCACATTGAATACCTGCTTCAATCGGTTTAAGAAGAAGCTTTCATCCTCCGGATCAGCCAACTCTCCTACTATCCCTGCTCCTACCTGATTCCAGGCATTTTGCAAAGCAATAAAATCATACGCAGGCTCTTCATACGGATGCACTTTTAGCAAACTCTCAAGTACTTTATACTTTTGATATTCAGGCAGAATAACTTCTAAACGAATCTCCGACTCTGTATGCAAATTATTGATACTACCTACAAATGGATTAGCTTTTTCATTGGCTCGAAAAGTTCCGCTACCTTCAACACTGAAACTACAAGAGTCATAATTACCTATCACTCCGGCTCCCGCTTGAAACAAGGCTTGTTTTACTTCTGAAACATGACTGTTAGGAACATAGGTAACTAATTTGAGCAATAAATTTTGTTTCGGTTGCAGAATTTGAAGGTTCGTAAGTCCCAGTTTTTCAGCCATTTTTCCACTTACACCAGATAAAACATTATCAAGATTGGTATGAGCAGCATATATGCAGATATCATGTTTGATAGCTTTTATTACGCAACGTTGTACCAGATTTTGACCTGTTATTCTCTTCAAACCTGTAAAAATAAGCGGATGATGAGAAATTATCAGATTGCATTTCTTTTGGATGGCTTCTTCAATTACTTCTTCAGTTATATCAATACAAACCAATACTGCTGTAACTTCCATTTGTGGGTCACCAACAAGCAATCCTGCATTATCATAACTTTCCTGCAATGATAGTGGAGCAACCTCTTCAATAAGTTCACAAACAGACTTTACAATCATATAGCTTTGTTTTTCAATCGATTAATCACGCACAAAAATTATTTCGCCGCAACCTCTTCTTCTTTTTCTTCTGCAACAAATTCTGTAACTTGAGCATTAATAAGAATATTATACCATGATAACAATTTACGAATATCACTAGGATATACACGATCCCGATCATAGTCAGGAAGGACTTCGAGCATATATTTACGAAGCTTATCGTTATCAGATTTTGGATCGATAGAACAAACCGCACCGTTTTCTTTTGCTTTTAAACTTTCGAGCACCTGTCCTAAGGGAACTTCAGCAGTTTCTGTAAAAATAGCAATATCTCCCAATGATACAACTTTGTCTTTTGAGTAAGCCGGAAAACGTTTACCATCAATTAATGACTCAACAATCAACATATTTTTACCTTGTGATACAAGTTTGAAAAGTCCGGGTTTACCGGTTACGGATAAAATTTCTTTCAACATAATTTTTTTAATTCATAATTCACAAATACAATACAAAAATAAAATCTGAATCAATTCACGCTGAATCAATATTCTGAGTGCAAATTTACAAGATTCTTTTCTGAACTGACAAATATACTACATATTGTCTACTTATCGGCTTCAAATTATTGATTTTTAATTAGAAAGCGAGTAAGTTCATTTAGTTTAATTCTTCCTTCGTATATAGCTTTACCGGTTATTACTGCCGGAACTTCAGCTTCCTGAAGTAGTTCGATATCATGCAGCGAACTTACTCCTCCACTGGCTATTAAATACATCTCGGGTTTTTCGGATAGCATCTTTTTGTAAAGATCTATAGCCGGTCCTTGAAGCATGCCATCTTTACTTATATCTGTACAAATCACCTTATTAACTCCCTTTGACATGTAGTTCGCGACAAAAGGCATCAAATCAATTTCAGTGGTTTCGAGCCACCCTCCTACAGCAATTTTCTCGTTTTTTACATCTGCTCCCAAAATGATTTTATCACCACCAAATCGGCTAATCCAAGAGCCAAAAACTTCCGGGTTCTTTACCGCTATGCTTCCACCTGTAATCATACTTGCTCCACACTCAAAAGCTATTCTCAAATCGTCATCCGACTTTAGTCCACCTCCAAAATCTACAATCAAGTTAGTACCTGAAGTAATCTTTTCAAGCACTTTATGATTTACTATATGATGAGCCTTAGCACCATCTAAATCAACTAAATGCAAACGACGAATACCTGCATCAGCAAACATTTTTGCAACTTCCAACGGGTTTTCGTTGTATACGATTTTTTGTGCATAATCGCCTTGCGAAAGGCGAACACATTTTCCATCAATCAAATCAATGGCAGGAATTATTTCAATCACAGAGTTATAAAGTTACAGATTTGATGTTCAAAGTCAATCAATAGAACGACTTTAAACTGTTATGAAAAGCTTTACAAAAGTACTAAAAAATGAAAGATAAAGCAAACTGAATTATGTACAGAAGATATCAAAAGATGAATTTAGAGAATCTTCATTATATTTCAGTAATAAAACTCAATTTCACAAAATTGTTAACTATTATTGAATATATTTGCAGACAATAGAAAACATGATAATTATCAATATGGCATTAGATTTAGCTGATATTTTAAAAATTGCACCTGCAGCAGTCATCGGACTCACAGTGCATGAATTCTCTCATGCCTATGCCGCTTATAAACTGGGTGATAACACTGCCAAAGAAGAAGGCCGACTGACATTAAATCCCTTGAAACATATCGATTGGCTAGGATTCTTTCTGATTATCATTGCCGGCTTTGGCTGGGCTAAACCGGTTAGCTTTAATCCGAATAATTTGAAAAACAAGCATCGTGATGAAATTATTATATCCATTGCCGGACCAATATCTAACTTTTTACTGGCCATTTTATTTTTTGTTATTGCTCGGGTTTTATATTCGACGAGCTACTTTCAAACATCGAATTTAGAAATTATTAACCTGATCATGACCTGGGGAATAATCAACTTTAGTTTATTTGTTTTTAATCTGATTCCAATTCCTCCGTTGGATGGATCTCATATATACCTGACATTTTTAAAAGAGATTAATCCTAAACTCATGACAAATATGTATAAATGGGGAACCTTAGGTTTAATACTTATAATCGTTGCTGAAAATAAACTGGGAATCAATATCTTGCATATTTCTGATATGGTAAGTGGTCTGAGTAAGTTTTTTATAGACCTGATGAGTTTTTGATTCTAAAAACATATTAATCACGAAATTGTTGATAAATAATAATGATTAAATAGCTTATTTATTATGGAAACAGACAAGATTCAGGCAAAAAACATAGATGAATATATTGCTAACTTTCCAACTGATATCCAGAAAATGCTTGACTTGATAAGACAAACTATCATAAATAATGCTCCAGAAGCAAGCGAAATTATCAGTTATGGTATGCCAGCATTCAAATTTCACGGTATGTTAGTTTATTTTGCTGCATATAAAAATCATATTGGTTTTTACCCCGGAGCTTCTGGCATAGAAGCCTTTAAAGAAGATATCAAAGCATTTAAAAATGCAAAAGGAACTGTTCAGTTTCCAATAGACAAACCACTCCCATTAGATTTAATTTCCAAGATAGTACAGTTTAGAGTAACCGAGAATACTGAAAAAGCTGTTGCAAAAAAGAATAAAAGATGACAATACATTCAATTGGGCTTTACCTCTCAAATGCTTCGAATAAAAACCTGATTTTGGAGCAAATAATATCTAACAAGTATCTTAAAGATCATATTAACCTGGAATCGCTAAAAGGCTTATTACATTCCACTCTAACAATTAACCGATTTATTGAAGACGAAATTCGGCATGATAAGTTTCCGATATACACTTCTGAAAATAAAAGTCTTGGTTCAATGTCCAGCGGCCAGCAAAAGAAAGCTCTGCTAGATTACCTGATACTGCAAAGACCAGATTACATTGTACTTGACGATGTATATAGTAATATAGATAAAGCAACACAAGAATCTATAACCAACACATTGAGTCAATTGGCAGAAAACACCCTATTGATCCAACTTTTCTTCAGAAAAAGAGATATGTTGCCCTGCATTAAAACTGTTTACACAGTAGATGAAAATAATGCAATAATTGACGTTCAGGATGCTGAAGTATTTAAGACTAAACAAACTATTTCGTCAACCAATCAACTGACATTGAATTTTCCACAAGGCTACGACGAAACCCACGCCGACATTAACCCTCTTGTTCAGCTTAATTCTGT
The DNA here is from genome assembly GCF_000183135.1 of Paludibacter propionicigenes WB4. Classification (NCBI taxonomy): domain Bacteria; kingdom Pseudomonadati; phylum Bacteroidota; class Bacteroidia; order Bacteroidales; family Paludibacteraceae; genus Paludibacter; species Paludibacter propionicigenes. The sequence goes on from NC_014734.1 coordinate 890,999, forward strand.
TTCAGTTGAGTACATTGAAAAACCTGTTTTAAACAAGATCAGCTGGACTATTCAAAAAGGAGAATTCTGGCAACTGGTTGGTCCAAATGGTTCGGGTAAAAGTACTTTACTATCAATTATTATCGGAGACAACCCCCGTGGGTATGGTCAAGACATGGTTTTATTTGGAAAGAAGAAAGGTTCAGGTGAATCTATTTGGGATATCAAACGACAAATCGGATATTTTACACCAGCTATGATTCAGCAGTTTACACGGGACGATACAGTAGAAAATATGATTATATCCGGACTTATGGACTCTGTAGGACTATATTGTAAACCCACTGATATACAAAAAGATATTGCTAAAAAATGGATTTTAATGCTAAGTGCATCGTATTGCAACAAGTCGTTCCAAAGTTTATCCATTGGACAACAGCGAATGGTAATGGTGGTACGCGCACTGGTAAAACATCCTCCATTATTAATTTTAGATGAACCTACAATTGAGCTGGATGATGAAAATAGCCTTTTGTTTATCGACATGATAAACGCAATTGCTAAAGAAAAAAAGATTACAATTCTTTATGTGTCCCATCGTGATGAGCCCGGATTGAAACCAGATATGGTTTATGAATTAATTCCGGGTAAAAATGGCTCCACAGGAATAGTTAGATAACAATTCCAAGCATCATAGTGAATTTGACAAAAATAAGTTTTTATCAAAAAAAATGAGGGTGTATCAATCTAGTTGATACACCCTCATTTTTTATGAGTTAGTTCTTGCTTATTCGTTGATAGCAAGTAACGTTACTTTTTCATTGTAAACAGATACATTGAGCATAGTCAGATATTTTCTGTATTGCGATTCGGAAAGAATAGCTTTAGCGTTAGCCAGATTGAACATCAATGCTTTTTGAGCTGAGTTTTCGTTGTCGGCTTTCAATGACGAGTTCAACTTGTTTTCAGTAAGTGAAAACACATATTTAAGTTGATCTGCTTGTTCTTTGTCTGCATCCAAATAACGAACTATCGAGCTGAAAGTGCCTGCGTTATTAAGTTTGTAGAAAATACTGTAATCACTTGGATTTACTGCTGAGACACTGGCGCCAAATGCTACCAGGATAACTATTAAACTAAGAATCTTTTTCATAACCTTAAAAAATTAAATTATACAATTTAAAATACCTTTAATAAAAATATAATACCTAATAAAAAAACGTCTTTTTTGAATGGTTAGCCTGCTTATTTTTGAGCAACTAACACTGATTTTTCGTTGTACGAAAATGTATTGAGCATTTTCAAATATCTTTCGTATTGATCTTGCGACAAAACACATTTGGCATTGTACAAGTTGTATTTCATTACGCTTTCTGCTAATTTCTCGTTGTTGCTTTTTGTAGCGTTATCCAATTCTTTAGTTGTTTCATCGAATATTTGTTTGAGAAAATCAGCTTGTTCTTTATCTGCTTCTAAATACTTTACTATACCGCTGAAAGTTGATTTATTGTTTAGCGAATAAAACACTGAGTAATCCTTAGGATTGAGAGCGAACGTACTAGCTGAAGTTGCAACTAATACCAAAACTAACATTAAAATCTTTTTCATAACCTGGAAATTTAAATAACAATCTTCTTTTATACCTATACCTATTAAACGAAAAAATAAAGATTAAATACGTCTTATCAAATCTTCTCTGATTGACGATGCAAAATTATATGTTTTACAACATAAAATAAGCACGTTTCGAGTTAAATCTTCGTTCGACCACGCATATTTAACTGTTATATAACATGTTTTTATTAATTACATCTGATTATCAGATAGATATAAATGATAAAATCTAACAACCTTTAATGGCGGAATAGTCCGGAATTTGGGAAAAATACTCATATTGTGCTGTTTTGGTGTTTACTTTACAGCAAAAGTGCTCAATTCCGTTGCTGACAATAAACAAATCCACGTTTAATTTGCTGTTATACACAGCTACCTGATCAAAGGTGGATTGAGATATGGGTACGTTTCTAATAAAACTCCGGCAAAAAGTAAAAATAATTAATATTTTTTGACCCATAAATACTGTGGAACATTAGGTTAAAGATAAAATAGTTTTTATCTTTGACGTTGAAATAAACAGAAAGCTATAAAAAGCTCGTACCGGATAAAATCACAATCTATAAGTCTCTATCCAAGTTTATTATTTAAAAATAAATTTATACAGCTGCTAAAAAATTCACAATTAAACAAACACAATCTTAAATATAATATTTCAACATGAAAAACATCAAATTAATTATTGCGGCACTTCTAATATGCGTCGCTAGTTTCGGTCAGCAACTAAAAGTCAATAAAGAAGTACTGGGCAACTACAAAGACAAGGAAGTAATTCTTTATACACTTACGAATAAAGCCGGCAATGTATTAAAAGTAACAAATTATGGAGCCAAGATTGTGCAAATCAACGTTCCTGATAAAAATGGGAATATTGACAATGTGACCATTGGTTCAGATAAATTTGACGGAATTGTAAAAGGAGACCCGTTTGGAGGAGCTACTATAGGACGTTTTGCCAACAGAATTGCTAACGGAAAGTTTACGCTAGACGGAGTAGAATATAATTTACCTATAAACAACAGACCTAACACGCTGCATGGAGGTCCTAACGGTTGGTACACAAAAGTTTGGAATACCGAAACCGTAAAAAGTAAATCACCAGCAGTCAAATTCTCATACACTAGCCCTGATATGGAAGAAGGATTTCCGGGAACTGTTCAAGTATCAGTTACTTATACATGGACAGACAAAAATGAAATTATCATTGATTATGCTGCAACAACTGATAAAAAAACAGTTATAAACTTGACTAATCACGCCTATTTTAATTTGCATGGAGCAGGCAAAGGTTATATATTTGATCACATACTCACCCTAAAATCTTCTGCCTATACTCCCCTAAATTCTACAAAAATACCAACTGGCGAAATCAAACAGGTAAAAGGAACGCCCTACGACTTCACCACCCCACATACAATTGGTTATAAAATAGGAGAAACATACGAGAGTTCTACATTTCAGGGATATGACGATAATTATGTGCTCGACAACAAAGAAAAAGTAGATGCTACAGTATACGACCCTGAAAGCGGACGAGTAATGGAAGTTATAACAGATGAACCGGGATTACAATTCTATTCTGGCAATAGCATGCAATGGAAACGAGCAATAGAGAATGGAACAAAAGGCGTTAATACTCGCTCAGGATTTGCACTTGAAACACAACACTTTCCAGATAGCCCAAATCAATCCACCTTTCCAACTACTGTTTTAAACCCCGGAGTAAAAATGAAATCAAGAACAATTTATAAATTTTCAATACGAAAAGAATAGACAAGTCCCATCTTGAATTCAGTTTAATCCAATCAAACAATCAGAAAAACTAATCGCAAGAATGAAATTAGGGTTAATCAGATTTACACTTTTACTATTTGCTATTCATATAGCGACCAACAACTTACAAGCCATAAAAAAGGTTCGGGTATGGTACGATAAGCCTGCAGCTGCTCTAAACTCTGACATAAGAAACAGTTGGAAGAATGACAACGAATGGCTAAATGCACTACCTATTGGAAATGGTTTTCTGGGTGCCATGGTATATGGTAATGTAAATCAGGAATTGATTCAATTGAACGAAAAGACTTTGTGGTCAGGTAGTCCGGACGACAACAACAATCCCCAAGCTGCCGAGGCTTTGAGTCAGATTAGGAATTTTCTCTTCGAAGGAAAATACAAAGAAGCCAATGAACTAACCAACAAGACCCAGATTTGCAAAGGAGTGGGCTCTGGAACAGGAAGCGGAACTAATGTTCCGTATGGATCGTACCAGACATTGGGCAATCTTTTTTTTGATTTTGGCAAAACAGCTCCTTTTGAAAATTATGTTCGAGAACTTGATCTGAATCGGGGTGTAGTTACGGTTTCTTACTCGCAGAATGGAGTCAGGTACAAGCGGGAGATATTTGCCAGCTACCCTGATCGTGCATTGATCATACACCTTACTGCTGATAAGAAAGGAGCACTGAGCTTTACAACCGAACTCACTCGTCCCGAGCGATTTGAAACACGTGTTGAGAACGATCATTTACTGATGACCGGAGCGCTAACTAATGGCCAAGGTGGTGATGGTATGAAATATGCTGCCCGACTAAAAGCAACGACGAGAGGTGGAAAGCTGAATTACAAAAACAACGAAATTCGTGTGGAAGGAGCCGATGAAGTGATTATGATACTAACTGCTTCGACTAACTACAAGCAAGAATATCCAAGCTTTGTTGGCGATGACCCACGATTAACGACTCAGAATCAACTTTCTAAAGCCTCATCTAAACCCTATCCTACTCTTTTGAAAAATCACACGGTAGATTATGCCGCTCTTTTTGGGAAAGTCAGTCTCAATTTATCTGATAATGATCCAGATACTATCCCAACGGACAGAAGATTACGCAATCAGACAAAAAATCCTGATGATCTTCATTTACAAGAAGTTTATTTCCAGTTTGGTCGGTACTTGCTAATATCCTCTTCCCGAGAAGGCTCACTTCCTGCCAATTTGCAAGGCATATGGTGCAACAAAATTCAGGCGCCATGGAATTGCGACTATCATTCGAACATCAACGTACAAATGAATTATTGGGGTGCAGATATTGTAAACCTCAGTGAATGTTTTAGTCCTTTATCTCGCCTGATTGAATCTCTCGTAAAGCCTGGAGAAATATCGGCTGCCGTTCAATACAACGCTTCGGGTTGGTGCGTACAACCAATCACCAATGTTTGGGGATATACATCTCCTGGTGAAGGAATAAACTGGGGTTTGTATGTAGCCGGAGGCGGCTGGCTTTGCCGTCATCTTTGGGATCATTACACGTTTACACTTGATAGAAATTATCTACAAAGAGTTTATCCTGTCATGCTAAATGCCGCTCGATTCTATCTCGATTGGCTGGTTACCGATCCTAAAACAGGTAAATTGGTTTCAGGTCCCTCCACTTCTCCTGAAAATTCGTTTATAGCACCGGATGGCTCAAGGGGCTCTATTTGCATGGGACCATCTCACGATCAGGAAATTATACATGAGCTATTTACTAACGTGCTGACTGCTTCTAAAGTTTTAAAAAACACAGATCCATTGTTGGCCAAGATTGATATAGCTTTACGAAATCTGGCAACTCCAAAAATAGGTTCCGATGGACGACTTATGGAATGGAGCGAAGAATTTAAAGAAACAGAAATAAATCACAGACACGTTTCGCACTTGTATATGCTCTATCCCGGCTCTCAGATAGACCCGAATAGAACACCTGAACTGGCTGCAGCTGCCCGAAAAAGTTTGGATGTAAGAACAGATATTGGTACAGGTTGGTCGTTGGCGTGGAAGGTAAACCTTTGGGCACGCCTAAAAGATGGCAATCGCGCTTATCAGTTATTGAAAAACCTGCTAAAATCTACCGACAATGCCGATCTAAACATGTCCAACGGAGGCGGCACCTATCCCAATCTGTTTTGCGCCCACCCACCATTCCAAATTGACGGAAATTTTGGTGGTACTGCCGGCATTGCAGAGATGTTATTACAAAGTCACAACGGCTATATTGAACTACTTCCGGCTCTTCCGGATGTTTGGAAAAGTGGGGAAGTAAAAGGTCTGGTTGCCCGCGGTGGTTTTGTTCTGGATATTGAGTGGAGAAACGGAAAGCCTCAAAAAATCGTGGTTAAGCCAAACTTGACTAGCAAATGTGTTATACGTTCTACTTCTGCATTAAAAATAAACGGATTACCTATAAAATCAACTAAAAATAATAGTTTTTACACGCTAGAATTCCCTGCTGTAAAAGGGAAAATCTATGAGCTATTGCCTCTTTAATCCTAATAATATTTTAGCGTATGTTATATGAAAAGATAACAAAAGTAGATTTAGATGAAATACGAGAATTGCAACCTTCAGATTGGGATGACATAATCCCCGATATTGAATTTTACATTAACTCACCATTCTGCGAACCAATAAAAGCTACAATTGACAATACAATAGTTGGAATAGGAACAAAAATTGTTTTCGAAAATACAGCATGGATAGCACACATCATTGTTAGAAGCGAATATAGAAACAACGGCATAGGATTTCAAATAGTGAATCATTTGTTGGATACATTAAAAAAACAGCATATTCAAACATGCTCACTTATTGCTACAAGCTTAGGAAAACCTATATACGCTAAGTCTGGATTTAAGATTGCATCAGAATATATTTTTTTCAAACGAGAGAAACCTTGGATAGAATCTGATTTTTCAAATAAGATAATTCCTTTTGACGAGAAATACAGAAACGCTATATACGACTTAGATAGAGAAATTTCCGGCGAAAATAGAAAATATTACTTGAAGTATTCGCAAAAAAATCTATTTTGTATGTTAGCAACAATATTGTTGAAGGATATTACTTGCCTGGTTTGAAAGAAGGATTAATCTTTGCCATTAATGATGAAGCTGGATTAGAACTAATGAAGCTTAAATACTCCAGAACAGATAAAGCTGTGCTTCCATCTGAGAATATTGGTGGACGTGAGTTTTTACTGAATAATGGTTTCGTAGAGGCATCTATTGGTACAAGAATGATTATGGGAAAAGATATTGATTACAAGCTAGATAGAATGTACAGTCGTATTGGCGGAAATTTTGGCTGATTAGCATTGTATAAAAAGAGAAGCGTTGAAAAGATAATTATCTCTCTTTATGAGAGAAAAAACATCCTTACATGAAGAAGAAAATACTTATATTACTCATTTTTCTAACGCCAATAGTTATTGTTCAGGATTGGTGCGATCTGCCAGCCCGCATTAAACCGACTACCGTATCTCAATCAAATTCCAGTCCTGGAGTACAGATTAATGCCGAAGCTCTTAAACGTATTGACTCTATTGTAAAGAGCGGTATTCAGTCTAAAGCCTTTCCAGGCTGTCAGATATTGGTTATAAAAGACGGTAAAACTCTTTACGACAAATGCTTTGGAACCTACACCTACGAGAGCCCGCAAAAAGTCACTAGCGCAACCATGTATGATCTGGCATCGTTATCAAAAACTACCGGAACGTTACTTGCGATTATGAAACTTTATGACGAAGGTAAACTCAAACTAACAGATAAAGCATCCAAATACCTTGAATTTCTAAAAGGAACAGACAAAGAAAGTATTACTATTTCCGAATTATTGTTCCACGAAAGTGGATTACCTGCAGGGCTTCCATTTTATAAGTTGGTGGTTGAAAAAAAACTCAATCCTGTTTTGAATTCAGCTAATAAACTATCTGAACCTGTCAAGCTGAATAGTAAAACAATGAAATATAAATACGACTGGGTATCAAATATTCCTACTAATGAATTTACTCTGCAAGTTTCCGACAGTTTCTATTTACATAATCATTTTCATCAGGCTGCTATGCAAATGATTGCCAATACTCGCTTAAAAAGTAAAACCTATGTTTATAGTTGTATAAATTTTATTCTTCTGAAAGAAATTGTTGAAGCCATTAAAGCAATACCATTGGATGCCTATCTCGACAAAGAATTTTATATTCCAATGAAATTAAACAACATAGCATATCTTCCTCTCCGAAAGTTTAAAAGAGAAAATATTGCTCCAACTTTAAAAAAAGATTTCTTGAGAAATGGAATTATACAGGGCTTTGTACATGATCCGGATGCAGCACTTTTAGGGGGTGTATCGGGTAATGCCGGTTTATTTGCCAATTCGAGAGATGTAGCAAGGGTATATCAGATGTTACTTAATCAAGGAGAACTGGATGGTAAACGCTATTTAAGCAAAGAGACTTGCTATCTTTTCACTACAAGTACCTCGGCAAATAAAAGGCGCGGTCTTGGTTTTGACAAGCCCACGCCTCATATGCTTAATAGTCCTTGTTGTGAATCTGCTCCGGAAACTGTTTACGGACACACAGGTTATACAGGAACCTGCTGTTGGGTCGATCCCACGAACAAACTAATTTACGTTTTTTTGAGTAACAGAACTTATCCCTCAGATGGAACTAATAAATTAGCCAGAATGGGAATAAGAACTAAAATACAAGAAGTTGTTTATCAATCATTGAAGTGAATAACAATATATCAGCAGATCCTTGACATCTTTAAGTGAATCGAAATCAACTTTGTGTGAATCTAGGTAAGCCTGTACATCTAGCTTCTGTTTAGAAAATATTCTCAATGCCTGATTTTTTGAACTAATTTTAGAAAATTTATTTCCTTGTTTAACCCAATAAGTATAACTCATTTTGGCTCTATACTGAACATTTCCTGTTAAATGAGTCAAAGGTTGTCCGCCATCACCATCAGAAGAAAATGAATTAACTGATTTCGTATTAGAGACTTGAGAAAAACCTCCATAACCAGCTTCTCTTCCATCAATTACCATCGTGGAATTTGTTTGTATATAAAGAGATTCTTTACCTGCTGTTATCTTCTCAAAAAACTCAACGTTCTCATAGAAAACAAAAACTCTACCGGCAATAACAACTGAGTCTGTTGTTTCTGGCAATCCTAAAGATAAAATCTGATCATTCTGTTTAAAAAGCATTTGTTTAGAAATCATTTCATAATTCAATAAAGCCTCAACAACTTGCTTGTTTTTGAAATAAACTTTGCCTTTTTGATATTCCGGAAAAATAAAACCATTTGTAGTTATTTCTTCAGACATTGCACAAAGCGACATAGATAATGCAATAAAGGCTAAAAAGATTGTTGTTTTTCTCATAATATTACATCTTAATTTTGTTATGTTTTTATACTCAGAGTAATAGTCTCATTTATACATTTTTAATAATAACAAAGATACTCATTTATTGGTAAGACAGGCTAATTATTGATATATTTTATCAAAAAAAAGGTGTCTCCAGCTCTAGATTTTTATTTGAATATTAACTTTTAATGTACATATTTATCTAATATTCTACACTCCACCACGTTAAAATTGTAGCAAAAAATCCAATTGCATTTAATAATTGATTATAATTTCAAAAAAATCTGTAACTTTGAGTTTTATTTATGATAATATACAGATAGCATATGTTGATAATTTGTATAAATTGAAAATATACTTTGAAACTCCAATAAAGAAATAACTTAACGAATGATAAGTTTTATTATTGATTTATTCTTATAAATCAAATTATTGCTTCCCATTCTCAATATTCTATACCGTGCGTATTAGGAGTTAAATTATCACAAATAATGCCTAAAGAGAGTCGTTTCAAAAAGCTGTTTTTAGTTTTTTCTAAAATATCCATTTAATCTAATATAGTCATGAAACCAAAAATCCATCTAACTCTCTTTGTTTTCTTATTGTCTCTTACAAATTTATTCGCTCAAACAAATTATCAGCTAACAAAAAATAAGGCAGATCAGCTTGACAGAAACTTTGCTATAACCCAACTCACAAACAATGCATTTTTGATTCAATCGTCTTTCGCTGCAAATGGTCAATTGGATTGCAATCACTTACTAATTATTGATACAAAGGATCTTGTATTAGTTAACACTCCTGTGAATGACTCTTTAACTTCAGTTCTTCTCGCTTGTATTGAAAAGAAGTTTAAAAGAAAAGTGACGAAAGTAATTGTATCTCATTTTCATGAAGATAGTTCAGGTGGTTTACGCCAAATCTGTAAGCTTGGCATAAACTCATTTGGACTTAGCAAAACTGCGAGCTTATTAAAATCACAAAACAAACATATTGATTTTCTTTTTACCAGTTTTTTTGCCCTTGATTTACAAACCCTACATCTTGAGTTATTCTATCCCGGAGCCGGCCATTCCATTGATAATATAGTGATATGGCTACCAGAAGACAAAATTTTATTTGGTGGTTGCCTACTAAAATCGTTGGAAGCAAAAGACAAAGGAAATATAAAAGATGCTGATTTGAAAGCATGGCCTGTAAGTGTGGAACTCATAAAAAAGAAATACCAGGATGCTATAATTGTAATACCCGGACATGGAGAAATAGGCAATACATCAGTATTTGAACATACATTAAAGCTATTAGCCAATAATTAAATAAAGCAAAGCTATTGATTATTATCCCATCAAACCTTCACTGTTAAATTCAACTGCTTGCCAACTGCCAGATATATATTGGTGCATGGCTTTAAATTCGGCTTGTTCTAATTTTCTGTAAGTAAGCTCAAAACCATCAATCACGTTAGTTGGATAATGACAATCTGAATTTACCACAATTGGGATATTTAACTCATTGACAAGTTGGTAAAACTCCTGTTGAGGAAAAGTAACTCCTTTTTGCGCAATAGATTTCGTGTTAATTTCTAAGACTAAGCCCTTATTTTTAATCAATTGAAGAACATCACCAATCAGATTTTTATACCAGCCGGACGATGTATCAAAATCTCTGTAATTGACTCCATGAAGAGTTATTTTATCCAAATGTCCTACAATATCAAACCCTCCTTGCTGAATCATTTTAGACGTAACATCATAAAACCGTTTCGTTGCCAATTTTATATCACCGCCAAAAAGCTTATTTAATCCTTTGTCAAATTCAGAAAAATCACCATCGATTGTCCAGTAGTTATTCTCGGAGAGTTCATCCAGATAATGAATGGATCCAATAGAATAATCGAGAAATTTATCGCGGAAAAACTCATTATTTATGCTCGAACAGTTATCTATATAATCAACTTCCAACGCTATATACAATTCGATACATTCGCTATATTTATCTTTCAATCTATAAAATTCGGATTGATAATCAGCAAAATCATCCTCAAGCATAGTCCATTTAGTCAGAAAAGGAAGTGGTGCATGCGAAGAGAACCCATATCTTCTGATTCCTTTAGCAATAGCAAATTTGACGAATTCCTCCATCGGACTTCGCCCATCACAAAACGTGCAGTGACTATGATAGTTTGACCAGTACATTTATTCTGTTGATAATTGACGAATGATAGTTAACGCCCTATATTTCGTCTACAAAAATAAGAAAAAGAGGAGAAACAATCACAATAAAAATGAGAGCCAAAACTATTTTGCAGCAAATAAGGTTATAAGTATCTTTGCAAACAGAACAAGTGGAAATGACAGAAATAAAACCGATACAACTCCCCGACCAGCAACGCTACCTAAATTACAATCAGGTAATGAAATCAGAATTTGCTGAGCGAATTCAAAAAATATCCATCAACGCAGGATTTACCTGCCCCAATCGAGATGGAAGTAAAGGACGTGGAGGCTGCACCTATTGCAATAACCAAAGTTTTAGTCCAGAATACTGTAAACCGATAAAAACAGTTAGCCAGCAAGTAGAAGAGGGCATCAATTTCTTTAAACACAAATACGAAAACCAGTTTTATCTGGCTTACTTTCAATCCTACACAAATACTTACGACTCGCTGGATAAGCTGAAGGCAATTTACGAAGAAGCCCTCTCCCACCCGCAGGTAAAAGGAATTGTAGTAGGAACCCGACCCGATTGCGTAAACGATGAACTGCTCGACTATTTTGAGGAACTGTCGAAAAGCGTTTATGTAATGATTGAATATGGCATTGAGTCAACCAACGACGAAACGCTGGAGTTTATCAACCGTGGACACAATTATGCTTGTGCTGAGGAAGCCATACGTTCCACCGCAAAACGAGGTATCAAAACCGGGGCACATCTTATCCTTGGACTTCCCCGAGAAGATAGTGAAACAGTCTTGAGCCATGCCGACAAAATATCGAAATTACCGCTGACAGCTATCAAGTTACATCAACTTCAATTGATACGCAAAACGGTTATGGCAAAACAGTATATAGAACATCCTGAGTGGTTTAACTTGTATACAGCCAATGAATACATCGATTTGCTGATTGATTTTATTGAAAGATTAAATCCTGAGATTGCCATCGAACGCTTTATTTCTCAGTCACCTCCAAGCCTTATCATTGCTCCTGAATGGGGTTTAAAAAACTTTGAGTTTGCGGTGAAGATTGAAAAAAGATTAATTGAGCGTGACACATGGCAGGGAAAGCACTTCGTAAAAAAGGAATGATGTAAACTTAGACAGTTTATTAATTTCCAATAAACAATTTTTAGACTAAACCGTTAAAGATATAAAGAACTTAATTATTACACATTAAATAATTTATTATGGCATTACAAGTAGGCGATAAAGCACCAGCCGTATTAGGAATAAACCAGGATGGCAAAGAAATTAAGCTATCAGATTTTGCAGGTAAAAAAGTGGTTCTATACTTCTACCCCAAAGATAATACACCAGGTTGCACTGCACAGGCTTGCAGCTTACGCGATAATTATGACGATTTACAAAAAGCAGGTTATGAGGTGATTGGCGTAAGTACGGACAGTGCTGCTTCGCATCTGAAATTTATTGCAAAACAAAATCTTCCATTTCAACTAATTGCCGATACCGACAAGAAACTATCCGAAATTTTCGGAACATGGGGCGAAAAATCACTTTACGGCAAACAATACATGGGAACATTCCGTACAACATTTATTATCGACGAAACCGGTACTATTACACGCATTATGCTACCCAAAGAGGTAAATACAAAAACACACGCCTCTCAAATTCTATAAATAACGAATTAGAAAAAATGAAGTCTTGCCTGAATTGCAAGACTCTTTTTTTACTCCGGAAAATAGAATAATTCCGTACCTTTGCAAAAAAAAGAAAATGCAGAACAGCCAGATAACAACTTTCTTCGAAAAACTTCAACTACATATCGACAATAAAGAGTTAGTAAAATTGACACTGGCCGGAAAACGAGATAAGAATTCTGATCTCAAAAAACTAATTGTAAGTCCTGTAGAATTGAAAAAAGGTTATTATCTGAATTTCGTTTATCGACATAACACAAAAGATATTACAAAGAATTTTGAAATTACCGAAGGTATTGATCTGCTGCTAAAATTGTTAGAAAATGATTTTCTAAATGCCGATTTGTTTTCAGCAAAAGAGAACATTAATTTGTCTACTCTACCCAATGGTAAAACATTGTTGAAATTCAACAAACCAACAATGACAACAAACCTCACATTTACTCACGATAAACCTAAAGAACGTCTGATTGACACGAAAGACAACATTTACCTGCGTGAATTGGGTATTACAAATATTAATGGAGATGTTCGTCGCGAGATGAGCGATAAGTTTAAACAAATAAACCAGTATATAGAGCTTCTTTCCCCCTATTTGAATGAACTTGAACTGACTGATGAGTTCCACATTGCCGATATGGGTTCCGGTAAAGGTTATTTAACATTTACCCTTTATGATTATGTAACTAACAGACTGAAAGTGAACATTAAAACTACCGGAGTTGAGTTTCGTCAGGAATTAGTAGATACTTGCAATAATATTGCACAAAAAGCCGATTTATCGGGTCTTAGTTTCACGAAAGGAACAATTGAACAAGCTGAACTCCATAAAATAGATATACTCATTGCGCTGCATGCCTGCGATACTGCCACCGACGATGCTATTTTCAGAGGTATCAAATCGGAAGCCGAATTAATTGTTTGTGCCCCTTGTTGCCATAAACAGATTCGAAAAGCTATGCATGTACAGAATGAACTTGCAAATGTCACCCGATTTGGTATACTTAAAGAAAGACAGGCTGAAATCATAACCGACACATTGCGAGCAATGATTTTAGAAGCATATGGTTATAAAACCAATGTTTTTGAGTTCATTTCATTGGAACACACACCTAAAAATGTTATGATCGTAGGTCGTAAAACCAAAGGGTTTCCACGGAACAAACAAGATATTTTTAAAAATATTAGTGCAATAAAAGAACTTTATGGTATTGAAAAACATTATCTTGAAAAGCTTCTTGAAATTTAGACCTAAATAAAGAGTAAACTGATTATTTCAATTATAATTACAAAGAAAGCGCAGAAAAATATGTATAAAAATAAATTGTACTTTCAGTTCGTAAGTAAGTTTTATTTTTTACTTTTGCACGCTCAAAAAACACAAAATTTAAATCATAACTAAAAAAGCAAATCTAAATGCGTAATAATTTTAATCCCTGGCATCAGGTTACTCCTCATACTGATGCAAATGATGTTGTAAAAGGTATTATTGAAATTCCCAAAGGTAACCGGGCTAAATACGAACTCGATAAAGAAAGTGGTCTTCTTCGTTTAGACAGAGTATTGTTTTCATCCATGTATTATCCTCATAATTACGGATTTATACCACAAAGTTATTGCGATGACCATGACCCGCTGGATATCCTTATTCTTTCACAAATAGAAGTGGTGCCTTTATGTATAGTCGAAGCCAAAGTGATTGGTGTAATGAGAATGTTGGATAACGGCGAAGCTGATGATAAAATTATTGCTGTAGCAGCCGGCGACCCAAGTGTCACTCACTACAATGACATATCCGAGCTCCCACCTCACATGACAACTGAAATAATGAGCTTTTTTGAAGACTATACTAAGTTGGAAAACAAAACTGTTGTAGTTGAAAAATTCTTTGATAAAGAGACGGCAATGGAAATTTTAAATAATAGTTATAAAATGTACCAACAACATTACGGAGAATTACATAAGTGGTTCTTTGGAAAATAACTATCAGAAAGAAATTCAAACAAATCCCCTTAAATTGATCAATCAACTTAAGGGGATTGTGGTTTTAATCAGGAACACTACATTTTTTCAATTATGTTCAAGGCTTCCCCACAATTTTTACAATGCATTAATTGATCGCGCCATTGAGCGGCTCCATCGAAACCATTGAGATAAATTTTGAAGAAACGCTTCAGCACATTGAAATTCCCTTTCTCTTTCCATGTTGTATCATAAAGCTGTATGTGCTTTACAACTAAATCAATACGCATTTGTCTGCTTATTTCTTTGTCAACAGCATTGAACATCCATGGATTTTTAAAAACACCTCTACCCACCATCACTCCATCCACTCCAAAGTCTCGAACCTTGGCTAAAGCGGTAGCATGACTATCTACATCGCCATTCCCCAGTATCAGAGTAGAACTTTTTGACTGATTTCGAAGCTGAACGGCTTTGCCAATCTCGTCCCACAACGCTAAACCGTTTGACATCATAGATCGCGTTCGGCCATGAATAGTAATGGCTGCCGGATGCACTTCGAGCAACTGCCCTATCCATTCTTCGGTAACTATAGAACTAAATCCAATACGGGTTTTTACACTCACAGGCAAGTTAGTCCCTTCGCGAGTAGCTACGACGATTTGTTTTGCCATTTCGGGATGATTAATCAAATCGGAACAGCTATGGTTTTTCACAACCTTTTTCACCGGGCAGCCCATGTTTATATCAATGCCATCAAACAGTCCCATAGCGGAAATCAACTTTGCACTTTCGTGAAATTTCACCGGATCGGATCCCCAAATCTGAGCAACGAGTTTAGTGTTTGTAGCTTTGAGCAACTCACGTTCTGTTTCGCTCACATGCAGTCTGGTAGCTACAAACTCCCGTCCTTTCTCATTGCAAAGCCCATCGGCGGAAGTAAACTCCGTAAACATCACATGCAACGCATCCGATTCAGAGACCGAACGGATCACCTCTCTGAAAACGGTATCAGTCACATCCTCCATAGGTGCCAGCGCAATGATGGGTTTTTGGAGAGATTGCCAGAAATTCAACATATTTACAATTCTATTTATTATTTTCGAAGCAAATATCGCGAACGAAGTGAGTAAATATCAGCTACAGGCTAAATATCTGCCTTTAATTTGGGGCGCAATCTGCTTTTAAAAATCTTGCTATCAGCGTATTTTTGATGATGCTGAACGCGCAATTTCTTACGGTCTTCGAGTGGAAGTTGAATAACCGTTTTGCAATCGTCGCAACAGCAACCTTCATATTTCGTTTTGCAGTCATCGCACTGGATAAAAAGCAAATGACAATCATCATTGGCACAATTGGTATGTGTATCAGCAGGTTTTCCGCATTGGTGACAATGAGAAATCACTTGACCATCTACAGATTCCCCCAATCTTTGATCGAAAACAAAATTCTTTCCATAAAATTTCGATTCAATGCCGAGCTTTTTTATTTGCTGTGCATATTCGATAATGCCTCCATAGAGTTGCGACACATTTTCAAAACCGTTGTTAATCAGGAATGAACTTGCCTTTTCGCAACGGATACCCCCAGTGCAATACAATAAAAAAGGCTTGTCTTTCTCATCCTTATATTTTTCCAGCACCATCAGAATTTCTTCGCGAAAAGTATCTGCATCAGGGCAAAAAGCATTTTTAAAATGCCCGATTTCACTTTCGTAATGGTTACGCATATCTACAACAATCGCTTCCGGCTCTTCGATGGCTTCGTGAAACTCAAGTGCAGTTAGGTGTTTGCCCACTTTTGATAAATCGTAAGTGTTGTCAGGCAACCCGTCTGCTACAATTTTCGGACGCACTTTGATGGTTAGTTTGTAGAATGACTTTCCATCATCTTCAATCGCCTGTTTAATTGGCACATTGGTAAGTTGTGGAATGGCGTACAGTTGCTTTAAAAACTCTGCCATATTATCTTCGGGTACACTCATTTGAGCATTAATGCCTTCGTGCGCTACATAAATCCGCCCGAAGCAATTCAGTGCAAACCATTGCTCATAAACCTGGTTACGAAATTCAGTAGGATTGTTTATCTCAAAATACTTGTAAAATGAAATTGTTTGTCGTTTAAATGACTCGTTATGAAGGTTTTCTTTTAAAATTCGTCTGTCAATTCTATTCTCTAACATTTGCCCGTTCTACTTTTTATTAATTCAATTTGAGTAGAACATAACAACCGATTCTTGTTATTTGTTTTATTCTGCCTAAAAAAGTGTGAGCGTAAAACTTAGCTGAATAAATTTTTATAGTTGACAATGCGGTGTTCTTTGATAGTCATTTCGTCACTACCGGCATAAACCAAATTCGATTTGCCTACCCGATCGGGTACAATCTTTTTTAAATAATCCAACCCTTTTAGAAAATGAGGTGTAAACGTTTCAGCTGATTTTATTTCAAATAAATTCAATTGATAACCGGCTTCCTGCATAATATCAACTTCATTACCGTGATTATCGCGATAGAAATATAGATTGTTATCTAATCCTGAATTATACCGCTTTTTAAGTAATTCGAGCGTTACCATATTTTCAAACAGCGAACCTCGCAACGGATGCGTCTCAACATGCGAGGTGTTTTCAATTCCCAACAGATAAGCCGCCAACCCCACGTCGTAGAAATAAAGCTTAGGAGTCTTAACCAACCGTTTACTGATATTAGCCGACCAGGGTTGCACTAAAAAAACAATATAAGTTGCCTGCAAAGCCGAAAGCCACGCTTGAATAGTCATAGATGAAACACCAACTTCTGTCGCTAAATTATTTGCATTAAAAAGTTGCCCCACACGACCGGCGCACAATTTCATAAATTTTTGAAATAGTGAAACATCCTTTACCTGCAAAATTTGACGAATGTCTCTTTCAACGTAGGTTTCATAATAATTCCGATAAGCTTTCGTAGGATTCAGATTATCTGCATACACCCGTGGATAAAAGCCATTCAATAGATAATCATTAACCGAATAATTTTTCCCAAAAGCATCAAGTTCAGCTATAGAGAATGGAAGCAACTTCAACAATGCCACTCTACCCGCCAAACTTTGAGTCACTTTACTCAACATGGAAACATTATTACTTCCCGTTAAAATAAATTGACCATTTTGCTTCTTTTCGTCTACAATTCCTTGTATATACGAGAGTATTTCGGGATAACGCTGAAATTCATCTATAATGGCTCCATCAGGATTGGCTGTAAAAAAAGCACGAGGATCGGATAAAATTTGTTGACGCACGTCAGGATTTTCGAAAGAATAATAAGGCTTATCCGGAAAAACCTGACGAGCCAATGAAGTTTTACCAGCCTGACGAGGTCCGGTTATCATTACCACCGGATAGTGCAAAGCCAAATCAACTAATTCTGTTTTTATTTCTCTGTCTACCCACATTCTGTACAATTTTAAAATACAACTTTAATATTGTACAAATGTAGTATATATTTTTGATATACAAGATATTTACTTATAAAAAAATGCAATATTTCAAAGAATTACTTCTATTTTTAGAGCTACAGACTCAAAAAAACTACATTTACCCATCATTTGAATCAAACAAAAAGCTCCATTTTTACACTAAAATCAAACGATAAGATTCATAATTTCAACGGTTGTTATTTTCCATTACCAACTACTTTTTAGTCAATAATGTATTTCAGAAACCGCATAAAAAGACTATCTTTGCGTTCGAATTGGAGAAAGATTCAAACGCATCACAAGCACTTATGAATCTGTCATTTAAAGTCAACAAGAAACTTCTATAACTTCAAAATAAAACAATGATTCAATTTTTCCGAACTCCCGCCCAACATCTTTACGCAGTACAATCCAGTCATCCTATAGCGGCTGACGATGTACGAAAGTTAGAATGGCTTTTTGGTGAAGCTAAGTTGCTCGAAACCGAAACTGTCGAAGGAAATTACGTCGGTCCGCGCCGCGAAATGATTACCCCATGGAGTACGAATGCCGTTGAAATCACCCAAAATATGGGAATTTCCGGCATTATTCGTATAGAAGAGTATAGTCTGGTTCCAAGTACCCCATCTGCTAAAGGAGGTCTTGAATATGATCCTATGCTTCAGCGGATATACACAGGTCTGGACCAAGAAATTTTTACTGTAAATAAGCAGCCTGATGCTATTATTTACATCGATGATATTGCTGCTTATAATGCGCAAGAAGGATTGGCATTAAGTCCGGATGAAATTGAATATCTAAACGGAATTGCCGAAAAAATTGGAAGAAAACTGACTGACAGTGAGGTTTTCGGATTTTCGCAGGTAAACTCGGAACACTGCCGTCATAAAATCTTCAACGGACAGTTTGTTATCGATGGCGAAGAAAAAGAACTGAGCCTGTTCAAAATGATTCGCAAAACATCAGAAGAAAATCCAAATAAACTGGTTTCGGCCTACAAAGACAACGTGGCTTTCAACGCCGGTCCTAAAATTGAGCAATTTGCTCCGGCAAGCGGTGACAAACCAGATTATTTCCAAATCAAAGAAATTGAATCGGTTATTTCATTGAAAGCCGAAACACATAACTTCCCTACGACCGTTGAACCTTTCAACGGTGCAGCTACCGGAGCCGGTGGTGAAATTCGCGACCGCCTCGGTGGTGGAAAAGCCAGTTTGCCAATTGCCGGAACAGCGGTTTACATGACTTCATACGCTCGCAACGACAATTCGCGCAGCTGGGAAAATGCTATCAATCCACGCAAATGGTTGTACCAAACACCTGAACAAATTCTTATCAAGGCTTCGAACGGAGCTTCGGATTTCGGAAATAAATTTGGTCAACCGCTTATTTGTGGTTCGTTGCTGACTTTTGAGCACGAAGAAAACAACAAGAAATTCGGTTACGACAAAGTAATTATGTTGGCCGGTGGTGTTGGTTTCGGGACCATGCGCGATGCTTTGAAAGGCGAAGTAGAAGCTGGCGAAAAAGTGGTGGTAATGGGTGGTGACAACTACCGCATTGGTATGGGAGGTGCTGCTGTATCGTCTGTTCAGACAGGCGAATACGACAACGCCATTGAGTTAAATGCCGTACAACGTGCCAACCCGGAAATGCAGAAACGCGTTTCGAACGTAATTCGTACATTGGCTGAAGCCGACACAAACCCTATCGTTTCTATCCACGACCACGGTGCAGGCGGACACCTGAACTGTTTATCAGAATTGGTAGAATCGACCGGAGGTAAAATTGATTTATCTGCACTTCCTGTCGGTGACCCAACCTTGAGTGCCAAAGAAATTGTGGGTAATGAAAGTCAGGAGCGTATGGGATTTGTACTTCCTGAATCGGCTATCGAATCGGTGAAGCGAATTGCCGAACGCGAACGTGCTCCGATGTATGTAGTGGGTGAAACTACCGGCGATATGAAATTTGTATTCGAACAAGCCGATGGCGAAAAACCTATCGACCTGCGTCTGGATTATATGATTGGTAAACCGCCACGTACGATTATGACCGACAGCACCATTGAAGAAAAATTTGCTCCGGTTGAAATCAGCGAAGAAAAATTACAGGAATATATTCAAAACGTATTGCAGGTAGAATCGGTAGCTTGTAAAGACTGGTTGACAAATAAAGTAGACCGCTCTATTACAGGTAAAATTGCCCGCCAACAAACTGCAGGCGAAATTCAATTGCCATTGAGTGACCTTGGAGTTGTAGCACTTGATTATCGTGGTAATGCAGGTATAGCTACTTCTATCGGCCATGCACCGCTGGCAGCTATGGTAGATCCTGAAGCAGGTTCGTTACTGGCTGTAGCTGAAGCATTGACCAATATCGTTTGGGCACCATTGACCGACGGACTGGACAGCGTATCGTTGAGTGCCAACTGGATGTGGCCTTGTAACAATCCCGGCGAGGATGCCCGTCTTTACAAAGCCGTTGAAGCTTGTAGCGATTTCTGCTGCTCATTGGGCATCAATATCCCTACCGGAAAAGACTCACTTTCGATGACTCAAAAATATGGCGACGACAAAGTATTCTCACCCGGAACGGTGATTATCTCGGCCGGCGCTGAAGTATCGGACGTAAAGAAAACTGTAAGTCAGGTAGTGGTAAACGACCCTAAATCGGCAATTTATTACGTTGACTTCTCTTTTGACAACCATAAACTTGGTGGTTCGGTATTGGGACAAACACTTAACAAGTTAGGCGACGAAGTACCCACTGTGCAAGATGCGGAATACTTCAAGGCAGCTTTTGACAGCATTCAGGAATTAATCAACAAAGGTTTGATTCTGGCAGGACACGATATTTCGGAAGGTGGTATGATTACCGCATTGCTCGAAATGTGTTTTGCTAATGCAAATGGTGGTTTAAGTGTAAACCTCGAAGGAATCGCCGAAACATCGTTGGTAAACATTTTGTTTGCTGAAAATCCGGGTGTATTGATTCAGGTAAAAGATCGCAAAGTAGTAGAGAAAGTGCTTGAAGAAAATGGAGTTGGTTATGCCCGTATAGCTACTCCTATTGCCGAACGTCGTTTGGAAATCAAGAAGAAATCAGCTTCCTATTCATTCTCCATCAACGAACTGCGCGATATCTGGTTCCGCTCGTCTTACTTGCTTGATCGCAAACAAAGTGGCGAAATCTGCGCTTCGGCTCGTTTCAACAACTACAAAAATCAACCGTTGGAATTTGCATTTACCGATAGTTTCAAAGGCAAATTCTCGCAATTCAACATATCACAAGATCGCAAACCTAGTGGCGTGAAAGCAGCCATTATCCGCGAAAAAGGAACAAACGGTGACCGCGAAATGGCTTATGCACTTTACCTTGCAGGTTTCGACGTAAAAGACGTTCACATGACCGACCTTGCAACAGGTCGTGAAACGCTGGAAGACGTAAATATGATTGTGTTCTGTGGTGGATTCTCTAACTCCGACGTTCTTGGTTCAGCCAAAGGTTGGGCAGGTGGTTTCCTTTTCAACGAAAAAGCAAAATCAGCATTGGATAAATTCTACAGCCGACAAGACACCCTGAGTTTGGGTATTTGTAACGGTTGTCAGTTGATGATAGAACTTGGATTGGTAAATCAGGAACACGATGTGAAACCACGCATGTTGCACAATGATTCTCATAAATTTGAATCTGCATTCGTGGGCTTAACTATTCCAGAAAACAATTCGGTAATGCTGGGTTCATTATCCAACAGCAAACTCGGTGTTTGGGTGGCTCACGGTGAAGGAAAATTCTACCTTCCAAAACCGGAAAGCGAATACAACATCATTGCTAAATACTCGTATGCAAGCTATCCAGCTAACCCGAATGGTTCTGACTACGGTGTAGCCGGTATTTGTTCTGCAGATGGTCGTCACCTGGCTATGATGCCACACCCTGAACGTGCCGTGTTCCCTTGGCAATGGGCTCATTACCCTGCCGACCGCAAAAACAACGACCAGATCACTCCATGGGTGGAAGCGTTTGTAAATGCCCGGAAATGGGTAGAAAAGACGATTGCTAGTAAGTAGTAGGTAGTCCTTAATTATAGAATCACGGCTTCACATAAGTGAGGCCGTGACTTTTTTTATACAAACTCAAATCAGCTTGCCAAAACATTTTCCAATCCCCATTTTTCCAATTCATTAATTACCGGCGAAAGGCTTCTGCCCATATCGGTAAGTGAATATTCTACACGTGGAGGTATTTCCTTGAATTGCTCCCTTAGAATAAGTCCATCTTCTTCCAATTCTTTAAGCTGTTCGGTGAGAACCTTGCGGGATATATCGGGAATACGAACGGCTATTTCACCAAACCGTTTTGTGCCGTTGGAAAGTGAGTACAATATGATGGTTTTCCACCTTCCACCTATCAGTTGAAGTGTTGCAGTTACCGGACAGAGAGTCTTTTCTTTTAATCTTGCCATATTAGTTACTTGTAGGTTACTACTATTTTATTGGTTACAAGAAAGTAACCTGTTTCTTATATAAACTATTATTAGTTACTTTGCGTAACAAAAGTAAGAATAATATCAATAGCGTGTTTCGATAAATTAAATATCATTCAATATTTAATCATTTCAAATCAATCAAAATACGCTATATTTTGTTTTATACTTTGAGTTTGGAAATTAATATACAAATCGGTTATAATAAAGAAAGGAAACAAAAAAAATGAAAATTGGAGTAACAGGTGCGACAGGTCAATTAGGTCGCTTAGTGATTGAAGGTTTGAAACAAAAAGTAGCTGCCGAAACAATAGTAGCTTTAGTTCGGAACCCGGCAAAAGCCGCTGATTTAGGGGTGGAAACACGTGCATTTGACTATTCACAAGCAGAAACCTTGGCAGCTTCGTTGCAAGGAGTTGATAAATTGTTACTGATTTCGGGTAACGAAATCGGACAACGTTTACCGCAACACAAAGCTGTGATTGCCGCTGCCAAACAAGCGGGCGTGAAACAAATTGTGTATACAAGCCTTTTAC
This sequence comes from Paludibacter propionicigenes WB4, assembly GCF_000183135.1. Classification (NCBI taxonomy): domain Bacteria; kingdom Pseudomonadati; phylum Bacteroidota; class Bacteroidia; order Bacteroidales; family Paludibacteraceae; genus Paludibacter; species Paludibacter propionicigenes. Next base: position 914,106 of record NC_014734.1, read on the forward strand.
ATGCCGACAGCTCGCCGCTTTCGTTGACAGTAGAGCATTTAGGAACCGAAGTTGCCCTAAAAGAATCAGGACTAACTTACACCATTCTTCGTAATGGCTGGTACACCGAAAACTATACCGGCTCAGCCAAAGGTGCCATTAGTGCCGGAGCATTCATTGGAAATGCCGGTGATGGTAAAATTGCTTCTGCAGCACGTGCAGACTATGCCGAAGCGGCAGTTGTGGTATTGGCGGGTGAAGGTCACGAAAACAAAACCTACGAACTGGCCGGTGACGAAGCCTATACGCTCACAGAACTGGCAGCAGAAATATCGAAGCAAACCGGAAAAACCGTTCCTTACAACAATCTGACCGAAGCGCAATATACAGATATTCTGAAAAGCTTTGGTTTGCCCGAAGGCTTAGCCAAAATGTTGGCCGATTCGGACACAGGCGCATCGAAAGGTGGATTGTTTGACGATTCGCATGTACTTTCAAAACTTATTGGTCGCCCTACAACACCGTTGGCAGAAGTTGTTGCTAAAGCAATAGCTTAATACAGCTATTTTCTTGAGGCTACAGGTAAAAATATTTTAAGGTTCATCCTTAAGCATATAAATTATCCGAAAAAAATATATCGGTGCGCTGCACCTCAGGATTCAATAATCATTACGTTTCTACAAATAGTTCGGGACTCTGTCCCTTTGAATGCTCCGAAATGTAAGGTGCAGAGCACCAAACTCTTTGTAGAATATTGTTGAAAAGAAATAAAATAGGTGCAGCTCACCGACATATATTCGTCTTAAATCATGAATAGACAGCAAAAAACATGTAATCACGACTCAGCTTAAGCAGGGTCGTGATTTTTTTATCCTTTCAGATTCTTCAATAACATTTGTGAGAACTCGGTAACTGCTTTTTTCTGATAATTATCCTTGAGCCACATAAGAGCAGCCCGCATATTCAAACCCTTTTCGGCTATAGGTACAGCTTTCAATTCTTTTTCATTGATAATCGTCGACTTTGGTAAAATAGTAACCCAATGCTTGGTTTTGACGAGCTGAAACATGATATTGATATCGTTCAACTCCAACTGTGGTTCCACCTTCTGTTTGTTCGCCAGCAAGAAATTATCGAAAATAGCCCGGGCATGCATCTCTTTGATGGTAAGTGCCAATGGATAATCGTTCAATTTCACCAAGGGTATTTCTTTCAAAGCAGCCAACGGATGATACTGATGCATAATTACACACATGGGGGAATCAAACAAATACTCGCTTTCAACCGATTCAAACGGCAGTGGTGATTCAAAACAAAGTGCCAAATCCAGTTTATGATCTTTCAGGTGCTCCAATAGTTTGTTGGCCGTCTGACATTCTACCGAAACTTTTATGTTGGGATATTTCTGGGAGAATTTCAACAACGTATCCGTCAGTAATGAGCAGAGACTGAACGTACCGCCAATACGCAACGTTCCGGTATGCAGGTTCTGCAAATCTTTCATCCGTTGTATCGCATCCTCCGACCCCGCCACTGTTCTTCGGGCATACGGCAGCAACATTTCACCGGCCTCGGTCAGTTCAATGCGCTTTTTTATCCTCTTAAACAACAATATATCCAGCTCTATCTCCAATTGTTTAATTTGCTGTGAAAGTGTGCTTTCTGCAATATTAGAAGCCTTTGCTGCTTCCGTAAAATTCAACAATTCTGCCGATTTTATAAAATATTTCAATTGTCTTATTTCCATATACAGGGATTTATTTCACAAAGATACGGCATTCATCTTGAGGCTGAAAACACAATCGAAACTTTTTAGTTAGCACATATTACAATCGATAGGTAATACCGATTAATTCATAGATTTTATCCCTAATAAAAATAAGAATCGGTTGAAATGAACACACTAACTTTGCACCCGAAACAAGAAACAATAGGAAACCATCAAGAGTCAAAGTATAACAACGATACTAAAACTATGAGAAGTTTGCCTGCAACTAAAAAACATTTATTTACACATGCAACTGATAAGATTTATCAAGAACTGGACGCTTCCGCTATCCATGATCACCGGTGCGCTTGCCTACTTCATTTTTGTGAACATTCCGATGTTGGCACCCGTTAAACCATTTGCCAACGAATTTATCAACCTCGCGCAACCTACGTTGATTTTTCTGATGCTTTTCGTCACCTTTTGTAAGGTCAATCCGCGTGATTTGCATCCCACCCGCATGCATTTGTGGATGTTGCTTATTCAGGTAGGTGCCTTTTGTCTATTGGGCTTACCGCTCGTTTTCTTTCCCGACACCGAATATCGTGTTGTACTCGAAGGAGCCATGATTTGTATGATTACTCCCACCGCCACTGCCGCAGCCGTCATTACAGGCAAACTGGGCGGAAATACGCAATCGCTGGTAAGTTACACCATCATTATCAACATGGTTTCTGCCATTGTCATACCGTTGGCATTACCCATGGTGCATCCCAATCCATCATTGAGTTTTTTTCCATCGTTCCTGCTTATCCTGCGCAGAGTGTTTCCATTGCTTATGCTTCCGTTCGTAGCTGCTTGGGGAGTTCGTGTATATTTACCTAAACTACACGCGAAACTGCTTACTTTCAAAGATCTGGCATTCTACTTATGGGCTGTAGCTTTGGCCATAGCTGTAGGAGTTACTGTACGAAGCATTGTTCACACTGATGTAGCTATTACTTTACTCGTTGGTATTGCCGTGGCTTCACTTATCACTTGTATAGTTCAGTTTGCCCTTGGACAAAAAATCGGATTACAATACGATGACCGAATTGGAGGTGGACAAAGTCTTGGACAGAAAAGCACCGTTTTCTCCATTTGGTTAGGTGCCACTTTTATGAGTCCGGTGACTTCTATGGCCGGTGGTTTTTATAGTATCTGGCACAATGTGTACAACTCGTATCAGCTCTACCAAAACCGTAAAGAGACTGAAACTGATTGCGAACAAATCAAAAAAGACGCATCACCTGCTTGTGCAGCTCTGTAGCCTGCACTTATAAGATGAATTCGAAATAAGCAATAAATTAAACTTACGACACAAAACATGCAATCACGACTCTGCTTATGCAGGGTCGTGTTTTTTTATTATTCAGCGATTGAATTAAAATGTCCTTTTTTTACACGCTTCAAACGAAACAATATCTTTATTTTTGCATAACTAAAGATGGATAAGTTTCAAATCATACAACCTTCCGCGTTGCTTGCACCTTATGTTAAGCAATATTGGTTTTTATGGGTGGATAGCGTTGCGAACGGATCGCAACGTGCTATTCCATGCGGAAGCATGGGACTTGTTTTTAATCGTGGAGACAAAATATACTCATCATTCGAAAAAGGTTTTCAGCCCAGATCACATCTCTTTGGACAATCAACAACTTATGCTGATATGTATTTTGAAAAGCTTGATCTGATTATAGTTGTATTTCAACCTATTGGAGCTAAAGTATTTTTTAGCATGCCAATGGACGAATTGAGAGGACAGAATGTAGAGATTGATGCTTTGAGCGACTCTCAAATTATGGAATTGGAAGATCGCTTAATGGCTATTGCAGACAATCAAACTTGCGTCCATCAGATTGAACGGTTCTTGTTGAATCGTCTTTATCGGTTTGAAGCTTACAACTATAAACGACTTACATCGGCTATCGGAACTATCAATTATAGCGGAAATAATGTTTCCACACTGGCACATGAGGCTTGCTTGAGCCAAAAACAATTCAAACGCATTTTTACAGACTATGTCGGCTTAAACCCGAAGGAGTTCTTACAAATCGCCCGTTTTTCAAAAACCACTCACACACTTCAAACCCAACCGCTAATTAGTTTAGATGACTTAGCTTACAAACAGGGGTATTATGATCGGTCTCATTTAATCAAAGATTTCAAAACATTCTCAGGATATAAACCAACAGAGTTTATCGCCAATTGCGATCCTTACTCCGACTACATGTCGTTATTTCAAACATTTTTCATCGATACAAAGTATCAATTAAAGTAGATTTAGTATGAAGATAAAGCTAGTTTTAAAAGGGCTTCGCCCCTAAACCCCACTTCATTTTTTGGCTTGAACCAAAAAACGAAGCAAAAAAGTTCAAGACTGCGCCCAGTTCACTCGAAAAACGGACGTTCGATGGCTAAAATCTTCCAAACTCACTCCTTCGTCGCTCAAGCAAGGAAGATTTTCAACGCCATCTTCACTTGTTTTTCGGCTCACTGGACGAGGTCGGTCATTAGCAATCTTAGCTATATCAATTAGATATTACGAAGGATAATCATTAAATTTATTCAGTATGAAGATTTTAATTTACGGTGCAGGAATAGTTGGTTGTACCTACGGTTGGCAGCTATCCGAAGCCGGTCATGATGTAACTGTTTTAGTGCGGAAAGAAAAGAAAGAGCAAGCAGATAAAGATGGGATTGCTATACATTGTGCCGATTTCAGAGGGGGTCAGAAACAGATAAAACAAATCATTTTCCGCCCCAATGTGATTGAGGAACTATCCTCGCAAAATGATTTTGAATACATTATCGTATCGACCAATAACCTTTGTTTAAGGGAAATATTACCAGTATTAAGTCAATCGGCAGGGAAAGCACATATTCTATTCTTCCAAAATATGTGGAACGATTTTGACGAAATAGCCAACTATCTTTCTCCAGAACAATACTTCTTTGGTTTTCCTTTTATGGTCGGAGGAGGTCGGGATAGCAAAAGTATTTGCAGCGCAATTTCCGGTTTAAAATACTCTCACACTCCACTCGGAGAATTGAACGGAAAAACGACAGCTCGTGTACATAAAATGGCGAAAGCATTGGAAGAAGCAAATCTTAAGCCTGTAATTTCAACTCAAATCAAGGTTTGGCTTATTACTCATTATGCCATTGCAGCAGGTCTGTCGGCCGGAATAATAAAAGCAGGAGGTAGTAAAGCTTTTGCCGGTAATTCAAAAATTATCAGAGAAACAATAAAATCTATCCGCGAAGGACTTGAGGTTTGTTTAAAAAGAGGAATTAACCCTAAAACAGAAAAAGCGAACAAACTATATTATTTGCCCCTGTTTATTAGTGTGTCTATTGCTAAAAAGATTTACGCTAATGAAGCATTGTCCATTATGTTTGATGGACATACCAAGCATTCTCCCACTGAAATGAAAAAAATGCTTGAAGACATAATTGAGTGTGGAGAAAAACTGCATGTTGATATGCCTTTTTTGAAGGAGTTTAATGAAAGTACAATTGAATAGATAGCATACTCAGATCGTTCGATTATGAAAGCCTCGTTTCAGACACACCGAAAGCCTCGGTATTGACAGGCTGAAAACCTAAGCCCCGATACACAGTGCACAAAACAACCACAAACATCAGCAAATCAGAGTCATAAGTCTATTCCATAAAAAGAAACACCTCTGCCGGTTTAGGGCAAAGGTGTTTTCGTTTAATTAAGGTTTGGTAAAAACTAAATACTACTAAGTACAAACATAAACAAAAGAGGAAATAACAATCCGGAAATGGCTAATAACCAGATTTTCTTTTTCACGGCAGGCGACGGCGATTTCATCATCAAACCCGTGACTGCTATAATTATAAGCGACAGACCAAAAATATCAGAGTAATAAATCCACCATTGGGAGATATTTTTGTGCAAATCCATGATGTGCCCAATAACGGGCGTTTTTATGAATTCGGTAATCTCGCCTTTGCCTGTTTTAAGGTCTATATCAATATCACAGTTTGTGCAGGATATTCTCAACTCGCCTTTGCGAACATTGTGTCTTTTTACCTTGTCGTCTATGCCTTGTTTCTTGACCAATTCCGCCACAAAGTCTTCATTGATGGCCGATTCTTCGATAGGCTGAGCAAGCATAATTTCCTTTTTAGCAGTGGTGTATTTGTCGGGATGCCACGACTGCCGGTGGTTCATAAATATACCCGACAGGGCAAAAGAAATGATTAGCCCGACATAAAAGTAGCCCAGATTGGCATGGAGATTTCTGATTTTCTTTCTGTTGATCATTAGTTGAAATTGTATTGAGCATTAATACTAAAGTTGAACGGAGCAATCGGATTCAGACTATTGTCATCGTGCACGTTATAACTGAGCGTATTGGTTATATTGCTGAACTTGGCTTTGAAGTTCCATCTATTTACATCGTAGCCCAGGGTAATATCGTGTGTGAAATAAGCCGAAAGCGGAATAAGCTTATAAGCATCGTTCTGAACGGTTACCCGGGTAGATCGTCCGGCAAAGCGCTCGCCCACATAAGAAGAAATAAACCCTAACTGCAGATTTTTTAATGCGCCTTTATCAAATGTGTAAGTTGCACTCAGGTTGGCTGTGTTTTTAGGATTGTATTTCAACTCACTACCCACTACGTAGGTATTACTTTTTGTGTAAGTGGTCTTTGTAAAGCTGTATCCTCCCATTATTCTCAGATTATTAAACGGCAGATATTCCATGTCCAGTTCCGCACCCTGTGTTTTGGTAGCTCCGGCCAGCTCCTTTACGTTGCTGTTGGTATTACCGTTTTCGAGCGAAGTCTGTGCCAGATTACTGTTGTTTATTTGATAAACAGTAGCATTGACCGAAAGTTTACTGTTCAACAGTTTATTTTTAATTCCAATTTCATATTGGTCTATAATTGAAGGATCCAGCGCATTACCGTTGATGTCTACTCCGGTGTTCAAAGCAAAAGAGTTTGAGTAAGAAGCAAACAATGATTGTTGTCTGGTGGGTTGCAGCGTTAAACCTATTTTAGGCGAAAATACGTTATCGTTGGATTTTGTTTCCGTTGTTTTTTGAGTAGAATAGGTATAAACATTGCTTGTCGATTTGATATTTGAGTACCTACCACCCAACAATAATTTGACATATTTCTGCAAACTAATCAAATCCTGTGCATAAATTCCATAGCGGTCGAGAGGATTCTTAGTCAGCGTATTTTCAGTAAGTGTAGGAATGGTGGGCTCCAACGAAGGATTGTATTCATTGAAGATATTAATCTGATCGTAGTTTGTAAACGGATTATAAGCGGTGGTGCGTGTTTCAGACGATTCAATATCAAATCCTACCAACGCCTGATGTCTTACAGCTCCTGTTTTGAAATTGGCATTCAGGTCTATTTGTTCAATAAAATAATTGTCGTCCACCGCACTACGCTGAATATTTCTTTTCCAGTCACCGTTTTGAGCTATCGTACTTCCGCTGGTGTTCGGACGGGCATTGCTAAACAGGTCGGTATTATAATATCTCAATCCGGTCAGCGACGAGAGGCTTAATTTATCGTTGAACTCATGGGTAATTTTTGCAGACATAAACGATTGCTCGGCCTTATATTTCCCCCACGACACGCCTGTAAACCTGTCTCTGGGTATATCTACCAGTTGGTAATTGACAATGCCTGTTCCAAAGTCGGGAGTAGTTTTGTTATTGGTATAATCGCCTTCAAGCAAAATGGTTGTTTTAGGAGTTAGTTGAAAAATCAACGACGGATTTATGTAATACGTTTTCGATTCTACGAATTTCCTGAAACTGTTGGCTTGTTCGTACGAACCATCCAATCTGAATGCTATCGTCTTTTGCTTGTTCAACGAACCATAAATGTCGAACTGAGGTTTGAAACGATCGAAGCTTCCGTAAGTCATTGCAACATTGCCGCCAAAGTCGAATTTTGGTTTTTTAGTAACCAGATTCAGAACACCGCCTGCAGCTACATTACCAAACAGCAAAGCAGAATTTCCTTTCAGAATTTCGGCTTTCTCAACACCACTCATTTCAGTTTTCATACCTCCGTAATAGCGAATTCCGTTTTTAAAGGTGTTGCTGGTGGTCAGGTTTGTTCCGCGCGAAGCTATTTCTTCCTGATATCCTCCGGTAGTACCCATTATGTACATACCGTTTACGTTTTTCAGCAAATCAGTTATATTGTTTATTTGTTGAACCTTCAGGGCATTTTCGTCTATCACTGTCAGAGCCTGTGGTAAATCCATCTCGTTGACATTCATTTTACCTACCGCAAGATTCTTTTTACTTTTCGCAATAACGGCAACCTCGTTCAGCTCGTAGGAACTGAGAGAATCACCCATCGAAAATTTACGCTCACCAATAGCCGGAGTATTGTTTTCGGCGTGTAGAGTAAAAGCATTCAGCGTGGATAGAAATAATCCACTTATCAAAACAACTGTTTGTATCTTTTTCATTTTGTAGAGTTATTATAAATTTGTGCTGCAAAGGTAGGTGTGCAAAAAAGTGACTACAACCGCAGAAAGTAGGTAAAATTTAGGGCTGGACTCATTACAAATGGGGATAAAATATAGCAAACCCATTCCAGACTCAATATTGCAGGAAGTTACTTTCAGCAATATACTACAGTGCCGAAGACAGAATAAAAAACTTTATATCAACAAATTACATATTGAGAAATGAACGTTGACGCTGGTATTAGCACTTTAATTAATGATAAGCTACGATAACAGTCAAAAACATTTAAACACAAGTTTTTGTTATCATTACAATTTTAGGAAAAATCAAAACTACTATTGTATGAGAAAATCACAACTGATTATTGCAGCACTAATCGCAACCGGTCTTTCTATTTCTGCTCAGGAAATAAAGCTATCGCTGAGCAAAGGTATAATTACTCCAGTAAGCCAATCGGCCGACTCACTCAGTTTCAAACCACAGAATATACTTAAGGCTTCTGTATTCTTTCCACTGGCTACTAAAGAATGGGGTACACGCATTGCTGGTCGGAATATGAACATGGTTTTAGGAGTGAACATCAGTGGAGGCCTCATTTCGGAGCAAAAAGCAACTTCCAGCGATTTCACCGCCTTCAATATTGCCGAGAGTCCATCTTCCAAACTATTTGTAAGGCATGACGACACCAGCAAAAAAACAGGCTATAACCTGGAAATTGCGCCTCAACTTAGTTTTCTGTTGGGTGACTTCGAGTTTGCACCCATTGTAGGATTGGGTTATCTGAAAACAGTTCAGAAAGCGTATACCGTGGAGCAAAGCATACCTAACGGCACCTATCCTACCTACATTAGAATACTGAACCGACCCGAAACAACCAACAGTGGATTTATGCTTAGTCCGAAGTTTAGAGTAAGTTATACGCCCGGCATCATAGGGCTATGGGTAGAAGGCGACTACATAGCTGGACCCGGGATGGTGAGCCGTACACTTCAGCTGATCCCTGCGGGAAGAGCCGGTGCAGATGGAATTTACAAGTCGGAACAATTGCTTACCGGCACGGTCAAAGAAACTATCCGAAAAAACAATTATGGAGCTTTTGGAGTATATGCAGGTGTATCCGTATCTTTAAACAAAAAGAAAAAAGGAAAACCCTATATGGGTCAGGACGATGACTGCGATGGTTTGGCCTTGAATAATCAAAACAACGGAAACAGCCAGACTCCATCACAAAGATCAGGTAATAACCCGTTATACAACGGACAATCTCAAAGTGGACAGAATCCAATATACAATGGACTTAACGCAAATAATCCATCGTGCGGACCGGTTACACAAAAAACTATCAGGCCTGAAGGCACTGTAGACGAAATTACCTTCGCCTGCCCGGATGATGCCGTTTATTTCAACAAGCAACAAGAAGCTTCCAATGCAGAAAAGAAACAAACGCAAGGAGCTACTTTTGGCGAAAAAGTAAATCAGGGACTTCATGCTGCCGGAAGTGCATTGGGTCAGGGTGCATCACTGGTTGGTGGAGCGCTTCCCGGAGGAGCTGTTATCAGTGCCAAACTGAATACAACTAACGGTAGCATGCCAAATCGCATTTCGATGAATGTAACCGTAGCCAAACAAACTCAGGGTGCAACTTTTGGAGAGCGGGTACCGGTATCAGGTTCTATACACATCAGTCTGACTGATGAAGGCTGTGTGGTATTCATGCCTGATAATTCAACTATACTAGTAAATACCCGAAAACAAACATTAACCGAGCTGAATGAAAACGAAGCTACCGCGCTTAAAGATAAACTAAAAGCCAGACAAACGCTTATTGAAAGTAACCCCAGTGCTTTATTGGGAGCAAATATACCCGGAGGGTCAATAGTTTCAGCAGCCGTATCGTCAGTCTCAACCCTTGCCGGTTCGGGCGGTGGAGCTGCTTCAGCATCCTATGCCGCCACAGGCAGAGCAGCCGCTCCTACGAACACAAAAACTGTAGCCGAACTGCCGGACAATGACTGCGACGGATTGGTTCAACTACCGGATGGCGATTATGAAATAAGCTTCAAAGTGGTGGAAAAAGCTACATCCGGATTAAAAGACACGCTGAAAACTCAAGTCAGAATCGGATTCAACCTGAAAGGTAATGTACTGAAAACTAAACACGATACTGCTAAAAACTCTATAAGCAATATCCGGTAGGTAAAGATGACGGGACTACCTGAGTGTTCCGCCCACATTCTAAGACAAGAGAAATGAATAAACAATCGTTTCTCTTGTCTTCATATTTTTGGGGGATTTACTTTCTGTCAAAGAATAATGGTTATTATTTGACCTATTTATCAACATAATTTTCAAATAAGCTAAATAAGTGGTAATTTTGCAGTGTTTTGTCAAAAGAGAGGTAGAAACAGGCAAAAGCAAATTGATATTTAGCATAGTTTATGCTCGCAAATGAAAAAAACTTGTAGCTACATAATTCTGATTTTACTGTTTATAACGCCGGTTTATGCTTACTCTGCCGATTCGATGGTAACAGTGTATAAAGATGGGGAGTTTGTGTCGCGCTACCAGCTATTAATCAGAACCACATCCGACATAGCGGCATCTGTGGTCAATGATCTGGTCAATGAGTTTCATAATTCTCCTGAAAATCTTTCCAAATGGGCTTTAAAGGATTTAGGATTGCAGGAAAAAACTGATAATGAACTTATTTTTGTTATAAAGCCTTCTGTCTTTGATAAAAAAACGGGGATAACGCATGGGAATTTCGATATTATCGTTCCGCATATCAAAACTTTTAAAGACGTAAAAGTTGATGCAATTGTTTCAAAAAGGCAACTGAGAAACGGCGAGACTAAAGCTACTGCTGAAATTATCTATTCGAGCTTGCTACTGAAACATGCGCAGGGAAGCGCAACAATCATCCCGCAGAAAAATAACGAACAGCTTCTTATCGCCGATGTGAGCATTAAGTTCGGGTGGTTTTTCAATATTTTCATCACTAAAAAACGTTACAAAAGTATTGTTGAGTGGCGAATAAAGAAATTCAGCGAGAATCTGAAAGCGGAATGCGAGAAAAGACAAAAATCAATGAATGCAGCCTCCGGCAAGAATAACTAATGAAATAATAACTTAAACATGCTGAGTTACTTCCAGAGAAAACGCAATGTTTTTCTTTTGTTCTTACTTTCATTATTTACGCCTGCAAAGGCTTCGCCGAATGATTCCATCTCGACAGTATACAAGGATGGAGTGTTTATTACGTACAGTCAGATTCGGGTTTATGCTTCGGACAGCATTTCCAATGTGGTGATTAATAAGTTTGTCAATCAAATGTGCTACGACCTGGATGAGCTGTATAAATGGGGCTTAAAAGGAATGCACTTGGACAACGAAAAGGACGAACTGCTGGTATTCGATTTCAAAACAACGGTTTTTAATCCGAAAACAAATATACTGAAAGGCGGAGGCGATGTAAAGGTGACGGGCATAACCAAGATTCCGAATATCTTTGTATACACCAAACTCAGTGAAAGAACGCATTCCAACGGACGAAAGGATGTACATCTGGATTTAGCTTCGCCCAATGCTTTGCTGAAAAACCTGAATGGTATTTTTTCATACGTTCCGTATAAGAATAAATCGGGCTATTACACATTGGAAACTCATGTTAAGTTTGGTTGGTTTTTCAATATATTTATAACCCAAAACCGCTACAAGAAAATAATGGAGTGGCGCATAAAACAGTTGATAAAGAACCTGAAAGAAGAGTCTGAGAAAAGAGAAAAAGCATTGAGACAGTGAACAGTGAGCAGTTATCAGTTATTAGTGACATTTTAAACAATTACACAGTAATAAAAAATATACGATTGAACATACAATATGGCCGAAAAGACATTATTAGAGAAATTAGAAGGATTACAACACAAGTTCGAAGAGATTTCGACCTTAATCACCGACCCGTCAGTAATAACCGATCAAAAGCGCTTTGTAAAACTGAACAAAGAATATCACGATCTTGAAATGATTCTTAATGCCAAGAATGAATACGAAATGGCATTGGCTCATTTAGCCGAAGCAAAGGAATTGCTCGACACCGAATCTGACCCTGAAATGCGCGAAATGGCCAAAGCAGAAGTTGATAGTATAGAGCCTATAATTCCTGAAATGGAGGAAAACATAAAACTGCTATTGATTCCTGCCGATCCGGAGGATAACAAGAATGCAATTGTCGAAATCAGAGGGGGAACCGGTGGTGATGAAGCGGCTATCTTTGCCGGAGACTTATTTAAAATGTACACCAAATACTGCGAAACAAAAGGCTGGCGATTGGAAATAACCAACATCAGCGAAGGTACAGCAGGTGGATACAAGGAAATTATCTTTACCGTTACGGGCGAAAACGTGTATGGCACATTGAAATACGAATCGGGTGTGCACCGCGTACAACGCGTACCACAAACCGAAACGCAGGGACGTGTTCACACATCGGCAGCTACTGTGGCTGTTCTACCCGAAATGGAAGAATTTGATTATGAACTGAAGGAGTCGGATGTTCGTGTGGATACATTCTGTTCGTCGGGTGCAGGAGGACAATCGGTAAACACCACCTACTCGGCTATCCGATTGGTACACATCCCTACAGGAACCACTGTACAATGTCAGGACGAAAAATCGCAACATAAGAATAAAGCAAAAGCTATGAATGAGTTACGTTCTCGTTTATATGCCATCGAACATCAAAAGTACCTTGACGAGATTGGATCAAAGCGCAAAACCATGGTTTCGACAGGCGACCGTTCTGCTAAAATTCGTACGTATAACTATCCGCAAGGGCGTATCACCGATCACCGTATCAATTTCACCATATACAACCTTTCGGCCTTTATGGGTGGGGATATACAAGGAGTTATCGATCAGCTAATCGTAGCAGAAAACGCGGAACGATTGAAAGAAAGCGAATTATAAACGATATTTGCTCCCTGCGGTCGCGTTATTAGACTTCGGCGTTATTAATTGATATTAGCTCCCTGCGGTCGCGATATTATTTGAACAAAAACATAAATCAAAAACTATTGTCAATAGACCATAGACTTTAGACAAATTATTATGACTAAACAAGAATTATTTGAAAACATACAACGCAAGAAATCATTTCTTTGCGTGGGATTGGACACTGACGTAAATAAAATACCCGAGCATTTGTTTGACGAATCGGACGATCCGATTTTTGCATTCAACAAAGCCATTATCGACGCTACTGCCGATCTTTGCGTGGCCTACAAACCGAATCTGGCTTTTTACGAGAGTCTTGGGCTGGAAGGCTGGGAAATACTGGAGCGAACCGTAGAATATATTCGTACCTACTACCCCGATCAGTTTATTATTGCCGATGCTAAACGCGGTGATATCGGCAATACATCGGCTATGTATGCACGTACTTTCTTTGGTAATATGGATTTCGACTCGGTAACCGTAGCACCTTATATGGGCGAAGATTCGGTAACACCGTTCCTGACTTACGAAGATAAATGGGTGACTCTGCTTGCGCTAACTTCAAACAAAGGTGCTTTCGACTTCCAATTTATGAAAGATGCCGAAACAGGGGAACGATTGTTCGAAAAAGTGCTCAAAACATCGCTTAACTGGGGTACCGACGAAAACATGATGTACGTGGTAGGTGCTACCAAAGCTGAAATGTTGACTGATATACGTGCTATCATACCGGAACATTTCTTATTGGTTCCCGGCGTAGGAGCGCAAGGTGGAAGTCTGGCAGAAGTGGCTAAATACGGGTTAAACAGCACATGCGGTTTGTTGGTCAACTCATCGCGTCAGATTATCTATGCTTCCCAGGATGCCGATTATGCCAAAGCTGCCCGACTGGAAGCAGAGAAAGTACAACTGGAAATGGAACAAATTCTCTTTGCTGCCGAACTGATTCAATAACGGAAATCCACAGCGAGAATCGTAGTCACATAATAGATGCAAGTTTCAGAAATGAAACCCGGACATCAATAAAATCAAAAAACTGAGAGACAAGACCTGAGCATGGAAAAAAGAAAGATATTTGTGGTTGGTTCCGGTAAACTGGCTAGCGCAGTACTGTCACTCAGCACAACCTATCCATCCGGAGAAGTTCTTAAATGGGACTCGGAATACCTTTCTCTGCCCGAAAAAGTTCTACTGATACATGCCGGTTCAGGTCGTCAACTGAATGAATGTTTCGAGTTTTGCAGCAGAACTAAATCCACGCTGATAGAGCTATCTACCGGATTGGAAACGGAGATTATGCAACCCGATTTTCCTTTAATCCTGTGCCCGAATACATCTTTGCTGGTATTAAAAATGATGAGCGTACTCAAAGCTAACGGCCATCATTTTGAAGGCTTTGACATTTCTATCACCGAATCCCATCAGGCTGCAAAAAAGACCGAACCCGGTACAGCCTATAGCTTTGCCGACTCATTGAAATTGTCGCGGGATAAGGTTGTTTCGACAAGAGATACGAACATTCAAGAGCATAAAATTGGAATTCCTCCGGCGTATCTGGACAAGCATGCTTACCACAGAATAGAAATAAAAGACGGGAACGACGAGGTTGTGATTGAAACCAGAGTGCTGGGTCACGACTCCTATGCCAAGGGAGTTAAGGCGATTATCGAGGCCGTATCAAAACAGCCGTTGGAAAACCGGAAATACTCCGTTTTAGAATTGATTGACAAACAACTGTTATAAACAATAAACTATTTGGTTATGAAGAAACTTGAAAAACTATCAGAAAATGCTTACTACACTGCGGTTGAATTAGGCGATTTGAACGATTTGAAGAATTATGCTTTGATTCATCCCGTTAATAAGCAAGTAATCGAAGGTAAAGTGTTTTTAAAAGACGCTACTAAAGCTACAGGAACCGAAATTTCATTTAACGCTCTCCCACCCCGCTCTGAGCAGCCTTATTTTCATATTCACCGCAAGAACGAGGAAACCTACATCATTCTAAAAGGTTATGGTTTCTTTCAGGTAGACGATGATTGTTTTTCGATTAAAGAAGGAAGTGTTATCAGAGTTTCGCCGCAAGGCAAACGAGGCATCCGTAATGAATCTGACGAAAGTATGATTTACATGGTAATCCAATCGAAAGAAAACTCGCTGGAAGAGCATACTACCGCCGATGGTGAAAGAGTTCCGGTTGAACCAAAATGGAGATAATCAGACGCACGACTCTGAACAAATGATTATAACGCGAAAAAGGTCTGAAAGAGCAATTCTTTCCGACCTTTTTTAGTGCTGACGAAGACTGTCAAATCGATTATTCCGACACTTCTATTTTCAAAATCTTATCACCCTGACGAATAGCATCGATCACTTCCAAACCTTCAACCACCTTGCCGAAACATGTATGATTACGATCCAAGTGAGAGGTGTTATTGCGCGAATGGCAGATAAAAAACTGAGAACCACCTGTATTGCGTCCGGCATGTGCCATCGATAATACACCTCTGTCGTGGTATTGATTTCCACCATCCAGTTCACATGGAATAGTGTAGCCGGGACCACCTGCACCGGTTCCTTTAGGGCAGCCACCCTGAATAACAAAATCAGGTATCACACGGTGGAAAGTCAATCCATCGTAGAATCCACTGGTAACCAGTTTAATAAAGTTTGCCACTGTTCCGGGAGCATCCTGCTCATAAAACTCAACATGCATGTCACCTTTTTCAGTAATAATTTTCGCTGTTTTCATTTTTATCTATTTATAATTGTTTTTTAGTTGGGGGTGCAAAGTTCGTGATGTTTTTCGGCATTTCCAAACATCGGGGATCTTATTCGTTTTATTTAAAGAGTTACATCCACACAAACAGAGCATTAAACAATCAGCAGGATCTAATAAAACACCCCGTACCAACTAAATATTTCTTCCATATATATTAATCAAACCAAGATTATCTATTATATTTGTAAACTACAGCATAAACATTTATACTGTACAGTATAAATGTTTATGCTGTACAGTTCATTTAGTTGAACTGTACAGCTCAATTATAAATTATACTGATCGTTTTGCTAATACTACCTTACCGCTTTCATAAAACATATTGTCCAATTACATAATTCGTTATCAGTAATGAGCATACAATACAAAATGATGGGGAAAAATGATAATATGAACCCCAAAGAATTAAAGAAAAAAGGCTACTATCCTGTTGTAGTGCGTAAGCAAACAGTGGATATAAAGGGACTTGCCGAAAAAGCGGCACGACGCTGCAATTTGAGCAACTTTGAAATAGAAATGGCTATAAAGGTTGCCTTAGAAGCTATACAAGACGAATTGCTGGACAGCAACAATGTTTGCCTGGAAGGCTTTGGAACATTTTCGTTGAAAGCAGAAAGCCGGGATGTGGAAACTCCCGACGAACTCAGGGCTGAATCCATTTTCGTCAAGAAAATTTCATTTAAACATTCGCCTATCTTGCTTCAAAAAATGAAAGCAGCCACCTTTGTAAAGTATAAAAACCTCAAATAATTGTAAGCAGATCAAGTTGTTTTGGGAAAATCTTATATATTTGTCTGAAAAATTGAGCCACTTCCATTACTAAATTTATACTATCATGAACCACAGAATAAACCGCCTGCTCGTAAGCATATTGTTCGCATTAACCGTGATATCCCCTTTCGCTTCATTAGTCACAGCTCAGAATTTCCCGAAAGTAAGAGTGGATGCCGACAAGCGTAATTTTGTGAGTCCGGCTATCGAACGGAAAATTACACAGATACAATCGGTCATTAAAGATCCGGAGCTGGCGTGGATGTTTGGCAATTGCTTTCCCAATACACTCGACCGCACAGTGACTTTTACGCAAAAAAACGGTAAGCCGAATACCTTTGTTATCACCGGCGATATTTATGCCATGTGGCTCCGCGACTGTTCGGCACAGGTTTGGCCTTATATGCCTTACATGAAAGAAGATCCTTCACTGCAACAACTTATTGCCGGAGTGATTAATCGTCAGGCTGAATCAGTATTGATTGACCCCTATGCCAATGCGTTTAATATGAACAAAGAAGGCGGCATGTGGATGAGCGATAATACCCAAATGCGCCCCGAACTGCATGAGCGCAAATGGGAAGTAGACGGTCTGTGTTATGTTATCCGGTTGGGGTACCGTTACTGGAAACTGACCGGTGATACTTCCAGCTTTGACAGCCGCTGGCTGGATGCTATGAAGCTGATTGTAAAAACGTTTAAAGAACAGCAACGCAAAACCAATCAGGGTCCATACAGCTTTATGCGTCGGACTGAAAGGGCTATTGATACGCAGTTTGGCAACGGATTCGGCAATCCCGTTCGCCCTACGGGAATGATTTGCTCCGCCTTTCGTCCGTCCGACGATGCTACCATCTACGGCTACTTGGTTCCGTCCAACTGTTTCGCCGTAGTATCGCTCCGCCAGCTATCGGAAATGGTGAAAAGCATCAAACAAGATAAAGCTTTTGCCAATGAATGCACTGCTCTGGCTGCCGAAGTAGATGCAGCTATAAAGAAATACGCCATTGTAAATCACCCGAAATACGGAAAAATATATGCTTTCGAAGTGGATGGTTACGGCAACTACCTGATGATGGACGATGCCAATGTGCCTTCTTTACTATCGCTGCCTTATCTGGGTTATACGTCCATCAATGATCCTGTTTACAAAAACACCCGTAAGTTTGTATGGAGCAACGATAACCCTTATTTCTATAAAGGCAAAGCAGGAGAAGGCATAGGTGGACCACACGTCGGGGTGGATATGATCTGGCCTATGTCTATCATTATGAAAGCGCTAACTTCAAACAATCCTGAAGAAATAGCTGCCTGCCTTAAAACGCTGAAGCAGACTCATGCCGGTACCGGTTTCATGCACGAGACATTCCACAAAAACGATCCCGCCAATTTTACCCGCTCGTGGTTTGCCTGGGCCAATACTTTGTTTGGCGAATTGCTTATCAAAACAGAGAAAGAACATCCTGAGATTTTAAAGAGAGAATATTGATTTTTAATAAGTTATATTCTCACTAAATTGAATTCGCAAATTCAATGGTTCACTTCAAATAAAACATAATCTTAGATTCCCGAAGGGAATCAATGTAAATAACCACGGGTGCAACCCGTGGCTAAAACATACAACTACGACAGAACCCTGAAAGGGTTCAATAACATTATTTTATTGTGATATTCAGCCCACTTCGGGGCTGAAGTTATATCTCGCTTTTCATCCCCCGGTTGCGCTTCACTTACCGGGGGCTATTTACATTTAGCCACTCCGTGGCAATAAATAGTCTTTCAATTGACTCTTATAGTAGGGACTTATATAATATCTAATAATAAAATAAACCCTTCAGAATGATTTATTCTGAAGGGTTTATTGCGTATAATGAGAAAAAAGATTATGCCACTTCTACTTCGGGCAAGAACAACTTCATGTCTTCGTCCACGCTTCCGATCGGTGCGATTCCAAAGTTTTCAACAAGTACTTTAGCTACATTAGGCGACAGGAAAGCCGGTAATGTTGGACCGAGGTGAATGTTCTTCACTCCCAGATAAAGTAAAGCGAGTAATACAATTACTGCCTTTTGCTCGTACCAGGCAATATTATAAGCTATTGGCAGCTCGTTGATATCATTAAGTTCAAAAACTTCTTTGAGCTTCAAAGCAATCATTACCAACGAGTAACTATCGTTGCACTGTCCGGCATCGAGTACCCGTGGAATGCCACCTATATCACCCAACGGCAATTTGTTGTAACGATACTTAGCACAACCTGCGGTTAGAATCACGGTGTCTTTCGGCAATTGTTCGGCAAATTCGGTATAATAACTACGACCTTTCATCCGACCATCACAACCTGCCATAACAAAGAATTTACGAATCGCTCCCGATTTTACGGCATCAACCACTTTATCGGCCAGGGCAAATACCTGCGCATGAGCAAATCCACCAACTATTTCGCCTGTTTCTATTTCTGTCGGAGCTCCACACTCTTTAGCATGGGCAATCAGTGCTGAAAAGTCTTTAGGTTGACCATTTTGTCCTTCTTCAATATGCTTGAAGCCGGGAAAGCCTGACGAACCTGTAGTATACACCCTGTCGGTATAGGTAGCTGTGCTTCTTGGTGGAACAATGCAGTTGGTGGTAAAGAGAATCACACCGTTGAAAGTTTCAAAATCAGTTACCTGACTCCACCATGCACCGCCGTAGTTACCTACAAAGTGGCTATACTTTTTGAATGCCGGATAATAATTAGCCGGAAGCATTTCGCTGTGAGTGTATACGTCAACACCCGTTCCTTCGGTTTGTTTCAACAACTCTTCCATATCTTTCAGGTCGTGACCACTGATAAGAATACCCGGATTGTTACGAACCCCAAGGTTTACCTTCGTGATTTCCGGATTACCAAACGAAGTGGTATTGGCTTTATCAAGCAACGCCATGACGCTCACGCCATATTTACCCGTTTCGAGTACCAAAGCAGTTAGCTCATCAGCCAAGAAAGCATCGTTGGTAGTAGCCACAAGCGCACGCTGAATAAACGGATGTACTTCGGCATCATTGTACCCCAGGTTGTTAGCATGCTCAACATAAGCCGCCATCCCTTTCAAACCATAGATAACCAGTTCGCGAAGTGAGCGAACATCTTCATTTTCGGTAGCCAACACTCCTACTTCTTTGGCTATAAGCTCCATTTCGGCAGACGTAACAGCCGTCCAGGTAAGCAAGTCGGTTTTTTCGAGCTCTACCTTATTCTCCTGTAGAGTAGATTTCAGTTGAGCACGGAGTTTAAACCCATCGCGAATGCGATTCACAAAACGTTCGTAATCGAAATTAGCATTGGTGATAGTCATAAACAGACTGTCGGTGATAAAAAGATTGGCTTCCTCGTTCTCTATGTTCAACGTACGCAGAGCCTGAGTATAATGAGACAATCCTTTTAGTTGATAAATCAGTAAATCCTGCAAAGCAGCTACTTCGGGTGTTTTTCCACAAACTCCCTTAATCTCGCATCCGGTACCTTTGGATGCTTCCTGGCATTGAAAGCAAAACATGTTCATAATGTATAATGATTAATTGTGAATGATAAATGATTAATTTTTTGTGATAAGAGCAGAATCGGGATGGTGAATAAAAGGCATTTATAATTTAGCATTAATCATTCACCATTATTTCACACCCACTCTTCTTTCAGCACATCGCCTCTGGTTCCTATAACAACCAATTTGACAGGAATCTTGCAACCCGATTCGGCAACGGCTTTTTGTGCCAGTCGGAACAGTCCTCCACAGCAGGGAACTTCCATAATTACAACTGTCAACGTATTGATTGTGGAATAGACAATCATGTTTTTCAGTTTCTCGACGTACATCTCCTGATTTGAGTCGAGTTTGGGACAAGCAATGGCTAGTATTTTACCCGTCAGAAAGCGATTATGAAAATCGGCAAAGCTATAGGCCACGCAATCTGCCGCCAACACTACGTCTGCGCCTCTAAAGTATCCTGCTTCCGGGTTCAGCAAATGAAGTTGTACCGGCCATTGGCGTAGTTGAGACGGCGACTGTACATCAGCTGAAGCCATCTTAAAAGCCTGTGGAGCAGCCGGAGCAAATGACATCTCACGACTTCCCGGGCAGCCACCACCATGACTGTGTTGCACTGCCGATGCAGGTTTCGAAGCACAACCAGCTCCACTATGGTTATGCACCTGTGCAAAATCAATTTGAACACTATTGGCTCTCAGGTAGCTCACGCCTTGTTTTAAATATTCTATTTCGCCGTGATCTTTCAGATGTTTCAGGTGAGCAATGATGGTTTTCTCGCCCTTCGGAATCATGCGCTCAATGGTAGCAATTTCGTCATAAGCTTCGGCTTCACGTTCTTCAAGCGTGATAGCTCCTACCGGACAATCACCGATACAAGCCCCCAAGCCGTCGCAAAACAATTCGCTAACCATACGGGCTTTACCATCTATCATCTGAAGTGCACCTTCATGGCAACCACTTACACAAGCTTCGCATCCATTGCAAAGATCTTCGTCTATTTTTATAATTGTTCGTTTCATTTGACCCCTAACCCCTAAAGGGGAATTAAGTTAGTATTGTTTTATTTCTGTAATAGTTTATTCTTTATGTAGAAACTGCGTCTTAAAGCCCCTTTAGGGGTTTGGGGTTCATTATTTTATCATGGTCAGCAACATCTTAAACTGCTCAACAGCTACCACTGCATGCCGAACGTTGGCTGGCATAATAATACTTTCGCCCACGGCTAGCTCGAATGTTTTTCCATCAATAACTACCTCGCCTTTACCATCCAGAACCTGTACAATGGCGTCGAATGGTGCGGTATGTTCACTCAGAAATTCGCCTTTGTCAAAGGCAAACAGAGTCACGTTTCCACGTTCGTTTCTTATTATGATTTTGCTTACCACCGAACCTTCGGCATAAGCCACTTTATCTGTCATGCTGAATTTTTCAGCTGTAGGGAATGCTTTATTTTCCATTATCTTGAGTTTTTATTTGTTATCTGTCTGTTTCAACCATTGGTTGTATTAATTATGCGGCAAAAGTATAGCCCGAAAAACAATAAATGTGTAACATCTGTTACACTCACAAAATTTGTTTGTATTTTTGTGCATAAATAACTATCAAACATGAGCAAAATAGATCTATCAGCCTGCCCGGTGTGTAGTAAGATTAAAATTGAGAATGAAGAGGCTTTTCTGGAAGACTTAAAATACAGCATTAAAGCACATCCTAAAAATGAATTGATTATCAGGCAAGGAGATGTATGCGATGCCTTGTACATGCTTATGGTAGGCTCCGTAAAAACAGAAATGATTACCGATAATGGAAATGTACTTGGCATTGAAATAATCAAAGCTCCACGCCCGTTGGCTCCGGCTTTTCTTTTCTCTGATAACAACCATTTTCCGGTCGATGTAACGTCGCTGGAAGAAGTAGAGATCATGAAGATACCAAAAGCGGAAATCTTGCGACTAATGACTACCAATTTGGATTTCATGTCGAGCTTTATGACTCATAATGCTAATCGCACGCAATTTCTGACCAATCGTCTGCAACTGCTTTCTATAAAAACCATAAAAGGAAAAATTGCCCATTTTTTACTCGAAAACTCTCCGGGTGAAGGAAAACCGTTTGAAATCAACCGTAATCAGACTGAGTTAGCCGATTTCTTCGGAGTAGCCAGACCATCGTTGGCCAGAAGTATTTCTGAAATGGTGCAGGAAGGTATCATCGAAGTCAACAAGAAAAAATATACCATACTCCATTCGAAAGCGTTACGCGAATTGCTGGTGTGAACAATATCTCCTCTTCAAATTTTTTTTCAAAAAAACTCACACGCTCACAAGACTATTTTTCAGCCAGATACACTTCTCAATTACAAGATCCGACGAACTTTTACATACATTAAAACCCGCAAAACACTTTCTCATTTCAGAAAAATGTACTACTTTTGCTCTCGCTTTGGTTTTAGTTCACGATTTCTCGTGAGCTGAATTAAAAGGGAAACAGGTGTAATTCCTGTACAGTCCCGCTGCTGTAAGCTCTTTAAACGTTTTGAACAACACTTTTGCCACTGAAATTCTCAGTAAGCAGTGAACAGTGAACAGTAAACAGTCCCATATAGACTGATAACTGATAACTGATAACTGATAACTGAAATCGGGAAGGCGTTCAAAACGGGAGTAAGTCAGAAGACCTGCCAGACAACAATCAATTTTCAGAAGCTTTCGAGGAAAAAGCGACGAAACATCAGCAAAAAACAACAATAATTTTGCCTTTGTGAGGTCATTTTCGGGAGCTATTTGATCGGTTTATTCATCGTCAAATAGTTACAACTGTGTTTAAAAACTTTTTATTTACATTCGTTATATTTTTATCAGTAACTACTTCGGCTTTTTCAAAGGTTTCGGGAGCTGACTCTATTCACGTCCAAGATCTAAAAGAAGTTACGGTAAACGGTCAGGCTATTAAAAATGCAAGAGCCTCCATGCCCATTCAAATTATTACCAATAAAGAAATGGCATTGCTTAATGCCAATAACGTTTCAGATATTGCCAAATATTTTTCAGGCGTTACCATTAAAGATTACGGTGGCATAGGCGGAATGAAAACTGTTTCACTTCGTGGTATGGGAACTCAATACACAGGCGTCAGCTACGATGGCGTAATGATGAGTGACATTCAATCAGGACAAATTGATCTGGGTCGTTTCTCTCTCGATAATATCTCAGAAGTATCATTGACTAACGGTCAGCCTAATGACATATTCCAATCGGCACGTTTGTTTTCGTCGGGCGGTATTCTTAGCCTCAGAACAAAATTGCTGGATTATAATAAAGACCAATCAATTGCAGGAAAAGTAGTAATTAAAGCCGGTTCATTCGGATTACTAAATCCTAGTTTATTTCTGACAAAGAACATTAATGAAAAATGGGCATTTAATCTATCTGCAGATGCACTTACGGCCAATGGTCAATATAGTTTCTTACAATATTATGGTTCTACCGATAACCTTTCGGAAAAACTAACCCGAACAAATAGTGATGTAAAATCATTGCGCACTGAAATGAACTGGTTGTATCGGATCAAAGAAAAAGAGAGTATTACATTTAAAACTAATTTCTTCGGCTCAGAACGTGGATTGCCCGGTAGCGTTACATTTTACAATACCTATGACTCTCAGCAGCGCTTAAAAGACAGAACATTCTTTTCACAAATCCACTATGAAAACCTGATTTCGGACAGATTTCAACATCAATATTTCGCAAAGTTCAACATATCAGACAATCATTACTCTGACAGAGATCCTAAATATAGTATCACCAATGGAATTCTCAAAGATCATTATTTGCAAAAGGAATATTATCTATCATCCTCATTTCAATATAAGTTATTTGAACCAATGTTCTTATCGTTAGCAACAGATTGGTTTTATAATACTCTTGATATCAATTCAAATGTCAACTTCAAAAACTTTCAATATCCGACGCGCCATACGGGTATGGCTAACCTTGCAACCAAATATGTAACGGAAAGACTAACTTTGGGAGCGAACCTGCTTTACACTCTTACGCGTGAACAGGTACAAACTGGAAATGCCTCACCAAATAGAGACAAGCTATCACCAACAGCAAATTTGTCATTCAAATTACTTGAAAACAAAGAACTAAGGATAAGAGCTTTTTACAAAAATATTTACCGTCTTCCGTCATTCAACGATTTATATTATCAGGATATGGGAAATTCAAATCTGCGTCCTGAAAATTCAAATCAATATAATATCGGATTCACCTATCTGGACACAGAAATACCTTTTTTGTCGGAATTTGCTATCATGGCCGACGGATATTATAACCGGGTAACAGATAAAATCATTGCTATTCCGCGAGATATGTTTCATTGGAGTATGACAAATAGAGACAAAGTAAATATTAAAGGTATTGATATTAGCCTAAAAGCAAGTGTCAAAGTAAAAAACTCCGATCTCCTGAAACTGAAAAGCAACTATTCATACCAAAATGCTAAAGATGCTACTCAGGGGAGTGATAACTTTGGAGAACAAATTCCTTACACCCCCTTACATTCAGGCTCGGGCTCCCTATCTTACGAACATAAAAAATGGGAAGTTGGATACAACATGATATTTTCGGGTATAAGATGGATAGGACAAACAACAGACAAAACAAACAAAATGGATGGCTATACCATACACTCAATATTTGTATCAAAAAATTACAAACAATGGAGGATA
This sequence comes from Paludibacter propionicigenes WB4, assembly GCF_000183135.1. Classification (NCBI taxonomy): domain Bacteria; kingdom Pseudomonadati; phylum Bacteroidota; class Bacteroidia; order Bacteroidales; family Paludibacteraceae; genus Paludibacter; species Paludibacter propionicigenes. The sequence continues at coordinate 939,120 of NC_014734.1, forward strand.
AACGCTGAAATCATTGACTTATTCAACACTCAATATGAAGTCGTGAAATTTTACCCCATGCCACGCCGAAATTTCAGGATCACAGTAGCAATGAATTTAGGCAAATAACAGATAAATCAAAACAACAAAATTATTTATGAAAACAACAAAAATTATTACAGCTTTATTATTAGCAGTTCTTTGTACTCCAACATTTACTTCTTGTAGCTCAAAGGATGAAGTTGAAAAAGTTAGTTCTCCCAGCTCGCCAAGATCATTAACGGCAGCAAACGGTAAAGTATATATAGTACAATTTGATGGTCATGTAACACAATTAGATACGACAAACTTATCATTAGGGCAAACAATCACTGTGGGAGCCAATCCTGACGCCAGCGTTATCGCAGGCAACAAATTATATGTTGCAAACACCGGTGGAATGGCTGCAGTAATGGATAGTACAATTTCGGTTATTGATCTTTCTACTTTTAAAGAAACTAAGAAAATTAAAGTCAACCTTAACCCGGCAGGTATCAAAGCAGACAGCTATGGTGACGTATACGTTGTTTCAAATGGTGATTATAAAAACATCCCCGGAAAATTCCAACGTATAGAAGCAGGTACAGATAAAGTTACAGATATCAATGTCAAAGCCAAAAATTTTGATATAGTAGGCGATAATGCTTATATTTCGAACTTCGAATATGATGCAAATTGGGCTGCAGCAAACAAAACTATTGCAATATACGATGTCAAGAATGAAAAGCTAGTTAGTGCCAATATAATTTCTACCGAAATAGCAAAAACTCCTTATTGTATCGACGTTAATCCGGTAACCAAAGATATCTATTTAGGAGTTACTGATTATACAAACAATGGTAAGATGTACAGCTTCAAAGAAGATGGAACTTATAATTTTGAATTTACGACTGGTATAAATCCATCTAAAACAATATTTTCTAAAGATAACAAAAGTCTCATTGTATTAAACGAAGGAAAATATGAAGCTAACAATGCAGGCTTAAGTTTCTTCGACCTTACAACTAAAACAAGCACAGATAATTATTTTCTTGCAAAAAATAATCGTGCATTAGGAGATACCGGACAAGATATGATCAGATATGGTTCTAAAATCTATATTGCCGTATATAAATCAAGCATCATTGAGGTTATTAATGCAGTTACAGGAATTTCTATTAAAACAATTCCAATGGTAACTTTAACCGATAAAGTCGCGAAATAAGAGAAAAACAAGCATTCATTCTAAGCAAACGATGCATGGTTTGGAATAACTGAAACTAAGATGCTGCCATATCTTATGTTCGGTTATTCCTTTTATAAATAATTACAGCTTTTCCATAGTCTAGCACTTTGAAAAAGTTTGCTTAAACACAAGAGTAATATGAAGGGATACGTACATGTTTACACCGGAAACGGCAAAGGAAAAACTACTGCATCGCTCGGATTGGCGGTTAGAGCATTGGGAGCCGGAAAGAAAGTATATATCGGACAATTTGCCAAAAGCAAACATTATTCCGAATTAGTCACAATTGATAAGTTACTGACCGATATCACCCTCAAGCAGTACGGCATGGGGTGCTTCATTTTTGATAAACCTAAGGAAGAAGATATTCAGGCGGCTCAGCAAGGACTGAAAGATGCTATTGCTGCTATCGAATCCGATAAATATGATTTGATTATTCTGGATGAAGCTAATATCGCTATTCATTACAGTCTTTTTAGTGCAGCCAACCTGATAGAGGCATTAAACCGAAGAAATGAGCGAACTGAAATTGTAATTACAGGTCGATATGCATGTCAGGAAATCATTGATTATGCGGATTTAGTGACTGAAATGAAAGAAGTAAAACACTATTATCAACAAGGCGTACAAGCTCGTGTTGGTATTGAAAAATAGGATGTAGTTACGAGGTGATAGTTACAAGTTACGAGGCTGCTCTTTATACTCATGTAACGTGTAACTTGTAACTCGTAACTTATAACTCGTAACTAAAATATGACTCAGCTCTCTCCCCTCATGTTTGCCGGAACAGGCAGCGATGTAGGTAAAACCATTATCGCAGCAGCATTCTGTCGCATATTCAAACAGGATGGTTACTCTCCTGCCCCTTTCAAAGCACAAAATATGGCTTTGAACTCATTTGCAACACCCGAAGGGTTGGAAATCGGTCGGGCACAAGCTGTTCAGGCCGAAGCTGCATGTGTTCCCTGTCATACCGACATGAATCCTCTGCTGCTTAAACCAACCACCGATACCGTTTGTCAGGTAGTATTGAATGGAAAATCAATTGGGAACAAACATGCTTTTGATTATTTCAAGACAAACAATAAAGCCAACCTGCGTAAGGAAGTTTGTGCAGCTTTCGACAGGTTGGAAAGTCGATTCAATCCCATAGTGATTGAAGGAGCCGGAAGTATTTCAGAAATCAATCTGCGTGAATTCGATCTGGTAAATATGTCGATGGCCGCACACGCCAAGGCATCGGTTATATTGGTAGCAGACATCGACCGCGGAGGTGTATTTGCGTCTGTTTACGGCTCTGTTATGCTTCTTACCGAAGAAGAACGAAAACTGGTTAAAGGAATACTAATCAATAAGTTCAGAGGTGATATTCGCTTGTTCGAGTCAGGCATAAAAATGATTGAAGACTTATGCAAAATTCCGGTTGTAGGAGTTGTTCCTTATTTTCATGATATCTACATTGAAGAAGAAGACTCGGTGATGCTGCATACAAAAAATCGTTTTGCCAAGGAAGGGAAAGTCAATGTAGCTGTGGTACTCCTACAACACATGTCTAATTTTACGGATTTTAATCCACTCGAAAGAGATGACCGCATTCATCTGTTCTACACAAATCAACCAAAAGATATTGAGAATGCAGATATTGTAATTATTCCCGGAACGAAAAGCACCCTGCATGATTTGCAAATTCTACGCAAGGATGGAATGGCACAGGCTATTATTCAGGCCAATAAAAATGGAAAAACTGTGGTGGGTATCTGCGGTGGCTACCAGATGCTGGGCACTGAATTATCCGATCCTGCAGGTGTAGAAAGCGACATCAGACAACTTCCCGGATTGAACTTACTCCCTCTGAAAACCACTCTGGAAGGCGAAAAGATAACCAAGCAGGTAAGATTTTCATTTCTAGGCGGAGAAACCCTATGCGAAGGGTATGAAATACACAATGGACGTACTGAAATCTTATCAACAGACGTACAAACCTTGAACACTCTCGAAAACGGCTCGACTGATGGTTGTATAAAAGCTAACTGCATTGGAACATACATCCATGGAATACTGGATAATGCAGAGTTTGTGGATTATCTGATTCAACCTTTTTTGAAAGAAAAGTCAAGTGAGACGAGCTTTGACTACTTCAAATTTAAGGAAGAGCAGTACGATAAACTGGCAGCGCACGTCCGCAAATATGTGAATATGGACTTAGTTTATTCAATGATAACTAAATAGACCGTAAATAATTATGGCAAGTCTACACGGAGATGATTATCAGGGAGAGTTGAGAGCCAATTTCAGTTCAAATGTATGGCATGAAGCCGACAATACTGATATGTACAATCACCTTTGCAATTTATTCGCAAAAACCCGTCGTTACCCTGAAACCGAAGCTGAATCCTTGAAAATGACATTGGCTGAGATATATCGCATTGAATCGTCACACATCAGCATTGGTAATGGTTCAATAGATATTATCTACCGGATTGCACAATCTTATCGGGGGAAAAAATCAATCATTGTTTCTCCTACCTTTTCGGAATATTCCAGGGCGTGTGAGATCAATGAACATACTATAAAGCTTTGTAGCAGGGAAGATATAATGGTTGAAATTGATAAGTTTCAACCGGATATGGTATGGCTTTGCAACCCAAATAACCCGGACGGAACATGCTTTGACCGAAAGGAATTACAAGCTATTTTATACACTTATCCACTGGTTACTTTCATTATTGATCAATCTTTTCTGGATTTTACGATGCAGGAGACCTTGACTGCAAACTCTGTTCTTGAATTCACCAACCTGATACTTATTTATTCACTAACTAAACGATACAGCATCCCCGGATTACGGATTGGATATGTAATTGCTCCTAAAACAATTATTTACAAACTGGATTGTTTTAAAATACCCTGGTCGGTAAACACGCTGGCCATAGAAGCCGGAAAATATGTTATTAGCCAAAAAGACAGCTCTTTCGATTTAAAAACATGGTTAACGGAAAGCATTCGTTTTCAAAAAGAAATAAACCGCATTGATATTTTTGAGGCATTGTCAAGTCATACTCCATTCTTTCTTGTAAAATTGCGTAAAGGAAGAGCAGCTGATCTGAAAGCCTTTTTGTTGAAAGAAGGCATTTTAATTCGCGATGCATCGGGATTTTATAATAACAAAGTGCAAATGATCAGGCTAAATACCCTTTCAATAAATCAGAATAATCTTTTAATTGAACGCATGAACGCATGGAAACAGAGCTTATCACGTTAGCCGCTTTGGTAGTGGGTTTTCTGCTCGATAGCATATTGGGCGACCCTGCCGGTATACCTCACCCGATAGTTGGATTTGGCAACTTAATCGGATGGTTGGAAAAACGGTTGAACAAAGGTTCGCACCGGTTCATCAAAGGCACTCTGAGTACGGTGGTATTAGTAGCTGCTACATTTGCTATCACGCACTACTGCATCCTTTTATCCGAACAGATTTCTCCCTTTATCAGCTTCTGTTTAAACTCGGTTATCGTATTCTTCTGCCTTTCGGCTTTAACTCTCAGAAAAGAGGTGGCCATGGTATTTGAAGCATTGCACCAGTCACTTTACAAGGGGCGTAAACAGGTAGCACGCATAGTGGGACGTGATACAAAAAATCTAACCACAACTCAGATTAAAACAGCTGCTTTGGAAACGCTCGCTGAAAATCTGAGCGATGGGGTCATTGCCCCATTGTTTTGGTTTGCCCTGTTGGGTGCTCCCGGCATGTTGAGCTATAAAATGATTAATACGCTCGATTCTATGATAGGATATAAAAATGAACGTTACAGCCTTTTTGGTAAATTTGCTGCCAGACTTGATGATGTAACTAATTATATTCCGGCTCGTCTTACAGCTTTGCTCATGCTAATGGTCAGCGGACAGCCCGCTAAATTAAAATTTGTGCTGGACAATGGAAATAAGCATGCCAGCCCTAACTCAGGTTATCCTGAAGCCGCACTGGCAGGCATACTGGGCTGTCGATTTGGTGGTCCAAACTACTATTTTGGCAAAGAGGTATTGAAACCCTATATCGGAACCACTGAGAAACGACTAAATGACGATGATTTGGAAATGTCGCTGATAGTCAATAAACGGTGTGAGCTGGCTATGCTCATACTGGTGTCTATAACTTTATTTATTCCGGCTTTATTCTCATGAAAACAAGAAACCTGATTCTGCTTACCACACTATGCCTTCTTGCTTGTACAAATCAGCGCAAGAAGCAAGACATTTCTATCCAACATACTAAACAGAACAAAGAGGTACACTATGCCAAAGGCTTTAGCATCAACAGATTTAAAGACTACACACAAATCGTAGTACGAAATCCTTGGGATTCGACCAAAGTGCTGGACACCTACATACTCGTAGACAGAAATAAAAAGCTTCCGGCACAATTGCCCGAAGGAAATCTGGTAAGAACACCTGTAGAACGCGTGGCTTTTGCTTCATCGGTTCATGCAGGCATCTGGAATCAACTGAAAAAAGCACATCTAACCGTTGGTGTCTGCGAGCCGGAGTATTTTAGTATTCCGGTAATCAAAGAAGGTCTTAAAAGCGGTAAAATTACTGATCTGGGGATGGCTACTTCGATAAACATTGAAAAACTCATTGCCGCTTCGCCCGATATACTGGTTATTTCGCCTTTTGAAAACACGAAACGTACTGAATTTGAGAAAGTAAACATAGTGGTGGTAAAAGATGCATCATACATGGAAGAATCACCTTTGGGTCGGGCCGAGTGGATTAAGTTTGAAGCTGCATATACAAATGAAGGCAAACTGGCAGATGAGATTTTCAGTAAAATTGAGCGAAACTATTTGGAACTTTGTAAAAAAGTCTCGGGTACAACTAACAGACCAACTGTATTCACCGAGAAAAAATTCGGCGATATATGGTATATTGCCGGTGGCAAAAGCTATTTAGGTACGTTTATGAAAGATGCCGGAGCTGATTATTTGTGGAAAGATTTGAATTTTTCAGGCTCAGCACCCTTTACTTTTGAGAATGTCTATGCAAAAGCCATCAAAGCCGATTTTTGGTTATTGAAATACAATGATACTCAGTCCTATTTAACCTACGAATCGTTAAAAAACGAGTATAATCTGTATGGCAATTTCAACGCCTTTAAACAGAAACAAATTTTTGCCATCAACACGGCTAAAACACCTTTTTATGAATCCGGTCCCATGGAACCCGACTGTGTTTTGGCCGATCTGGTTCATATTTTTCATCCGGAATTATTACCCGGATACAAACCCAAATATTATTTCAACCTGGATAACAACAAATAGAAACAAACTATGGGCACTAAAAGAATCATTTTAATAACAGGAGGGCAAAGATCCGGGAAAAGCAGTTATGCGCAAAAACTGGCCTTATCACTAACGGATAATCCTGTATACCTGGCTACTTCGGCAGTTTGGGACGAAGAACATCGTCAACGAATAGAACGTCACAAGCGTGACCGCGGACCGGAATGGACTAATATTGAAGAACAGAAAGATCTGCAAAATATCGATGTAACAGGACGTGTAGTGGTCATTGACTGCGTAACACTCTGGTCAACAAACTTCTTCAGCGAAACCGACGGAGACGTAGATGTCTCTTTAGCTGCCGTAACCGAACGTTTTGAAGCATTTACACAGCAGAATGCCACCTTTATTTTTGTAACCAACGAGTTGGGACTTGGCGGAACATCGACGAATGACTTGCAACGCAGGTTTAATGACTTGTTGGGTTGGGTTAATCAACACATTGCTGCCGCCTCAGACGAGATGGTGCTTATGGTTTCAGGCATACCGGTATATATCAAATAAGAACCCAAAAACCTGAAGGGGCTTTATGACGCAGTTTCTTTATAAAAAATAATATTAATAATCTCTTGTTCCCCTTTAGGCTTCGGCGTGAGCTCAGTCGAACGGGGCTAGGGGTTAATTCTCAAACAAATACTAACTTCCCTGCTCCTTTTAAGGGCTGGGTATAATTTATAATTATGTCACACAAAGCATTCAACATCAAATCACCCGAAAAGGAAATTGTTCCTCATCTTATCGAGAAAATTGATAACCTTACTAAACCAAAAGGATCATTAGGCCGATTGGAAGAACTGGCTATACAAATCGGAACTATCCAGCAAACCCTTACTCCTACCCTTAACAACCCATACCACATCATATTTGGTGGCGATCATGGTATTACAGCCGAAGGAGTTAGCTACTCACCGCCAGAAGTCACTCCACAAATGGTTTTCAATTTTATGGAAGGTGGAGCTGGGATTAATTTTCTGGCTCGTCAGCACAACATCAAAATGAAAGTTGTAGATGCCGGGATCAATTATGACTTCGAAGGTCTGGATAGATTAATCGACCTCAAAGTGCGTAAGGGAAGCCGTAATTATATGCATGAACCGGCCATAACCCATGACGAATTTAATCTTTGTATCGAACGCGGTGCACAGATTGTAGCCGATTGTCATAAAGAAGGATGCAATGTTATCAGCTTTGGCGAAATGGGTATCGGCAATACTTCATCGTCATCGCTTTGGATGAATTGCCTGACTGGAATATCGCTTGACAAATGTGTTGGTGCGGGTAGCGGCTTCGACAGTGAAGGTGTGAAGCGAAAGTACAGTATTCTGAAACAAGCTTTGGAGAACTACAAAGGTGACGGTTCGGTGGTTGATATTCTTTGCCATTTTGGTGGTTATGAAATGCTTATGGCAGTTGGAGGTATGCTTCAGGCAGCAGAACTGAACATGGTTATTTTGGTTGATGGTTTTATCATGACCAATTGTATGCTGGCTGCCGCAAAATTATATCCGGCGATATCAGAGTATGCCATCTACGGACATCAGGGCGACGAAGCCGGACATAAACTTGTGCTCGATTATCTGGAAGCCAAACCGCTTCTGAACTTCGGTATGCGCTTAGGCGAAGGAACCGGAGCACTGTGCGCCTATCCTTTAATTGATTCGGCTGTTCGCATGATCAACGAAATGAGCACATTTAAGAAAGCGAGTGTTACCAAGTATTTCTAAAATTAGTAGTTGGAAATAGTCCGGTATGCTTCGGCCTGAGCTCAGTCGAAGCCTACCGGAAATAACTTATTATAATTAGGAACTAAATTTCCCTTTAGGGGTTAGGGGTTATATGAAAAAAGTATTTTATCAACTGGCGGCAGCAATTACATTCTTTACCAGAATACCGCTTTGGCGCATAATTGATATTCCTGGAGAAAGTTTCAGGAAAATCATTGGATTCTGGCCTCTTACAGGCTGGATCACGGGTGGTATTACGGCTTGTGCGTGGTATGGGTTTTCTTTGATCTTCACTCCCACCATTGCCATTATGCTGGCCTTTACGGTCAGGATATTGCTTACCGGTGGGTTCCACGAAGATGGGCTGGGCGATTTTTTTGATGGATTTGGCGGAGGAAAAACAAAAGAAGATATTCTGCGTATAATGAAAGATTCGCATGTGGGTAGCTATGCATTAATCGGTATGATAATATATTTTCTTTTACTGGTCAATACGCTTATTGCTATTCCGCACAAAATGGTATTTCAGGTTATTTTGGTTGCCGATCCTTTATCCAAACTACTCACAGCGGGCATGATGAATTTCCTGCCTTATGCGCGTACCGAAATGGAAAGTAAAAGTAAAACACTCTACGACAAATTAACCCCAACAAGGTTAGTATTTGCCTGTGTTTTCGGACTTCTTCCGTTGCTATTGTTATCAGACTATAGCTTATGGCTGTCTATCGTTATTCCAATAGCTTTAGTAATCGTGCTATATTTCCTGGCAAAGAAAAAAATCGGCGGTTACACGGGAGATGTATGTGGAGCAACAGCCCTTTTGTGCGAATTAGGCTTCTATCTGGGAGCCTATATAATGGTCCGTCATTTTGCAATTATTTAAACACAACAGATGGAAATAACGCTTATTCGACATACTTCGGTTGATGTAGAACCTGGCATTTGCTACGGTCAGAGCGATGTAGGTGTCTCCGTCGAATTTGAAAAAGAAGCCAATGCCGTTCGTTCAAAATTACGCGAACAGACTTTTGACTGCATATACAGTAGCCCTTTATCCCGCTGTCTTAAGTTGGCTGACTATTGCGGCTATTCCAACCCTGTAATTGATAAAAGACTCATGGAAATTGACTTCGGCGCATGGGAAATGAAACGATGGTCAGATATAAAGGATCCGCAATTGCAGCGTTGGTTTGATGACTGGCTCGCAGAAAAGCCTACACGTGGAGAATCGTTTAATGATATGATACGACGGGTCGATAAGTTTATATCGGAAATTGAAAGACATTCTTATCAAAAAGTGGCAATCTTCACGCACGCCGGTGTTATTCGCGCTGCTTGTATTATCAACAAACAGTTTAGCGCTGCCGAAGCCTTTAATTATAAGGTAAATTATGGAGATTGTATCAAGATTATTATATAAATAAAAAACAGCCTCATCAGTCAAGATGAGGCTGTTTTTTATTTATCTTGGTAACGGCTTATTTCAGAAAATCTTCCCGAACAGGACTAAAAGAATCGATCAGAATGCCTCTTTTGAGACAAATAACTCCATGAACAACGTTTGGAGCAATATAAAGTCCATCACCACCTTTTACAATTTTTTTCTCCGAACCAATTTCAAACCTGTAAGTACCACTGGCAACATAAGTAGTTTGTGAGTGAGGATGCGCATGAAGGCTTCCGACAGCTCCTGCCTCGAACTCCACTTTCACTGTCATAAGCTGATCATCATATCCCATTATCTGTCTACGGATACCGTTACCCAAATCTTCCCACACGGTTTCAGCCTCAAAAAGATAATCTTTACTATTCATCTGAATTTTACTACTCAATTATTATCCCTGCCTTCGTAATAATTAATGAAAGCTTTATTTACTAACCGGTTGCCTCCGGGTGTTGGGTAATTTCCCGAGAAATACCAATCGCCTGTATGATTTGGGCAGGCCTTATGAAGACCATCAATAGTTTGATAAACCAGTTCTACCGGACAATTTACATCGCCGGGAGTAAGCATCTCTGCTATCTTCTTTGATATTTCATCCTGAGTAAATGGTTCGTAGATCTCAGTTACATAATTCACTACCTGCTCTTTTGGAAGATTTTCCTGTGCTTTGGATTTATGATATACCGCGTCAATCAAACTTTGTCTCCCTGATTCCTTCAGCAGTTCAATAGCAGCTCTGAAAGCACAAAACTCGTTCATACGCGCCATATCTATTCCATAATAATCGGGGAATCGCACCTGAGGCGACGATGAGACAATAACTATTTTCTTGGGTTCAAGTCGATTCAAAATCTTCAGAATACTTTGTTTCAACGTTGTACCACGTACAATCGAATCATCGATACACACCAGATTATCAACTTTTCCTCGTCTGATAGAGCCGTAAGTCACGTCGTAAACGTGGGTTGCCAAGTCATCCCGCTCGTTATTGCTAGAGATAAACGTTCTTAGCTTTATGTCTTTAATAAGTACTTTTTCAACCCTTATAGGTACTTTAGTCGAAGCTTTTATACCATCTTTCATCCCATAAAATGCAACTTCTGCTGTATTGGGGATGAATGAAAATACAGTGTTTTCAATGTCGTTATCGATTGCTTTTAAAATTGGCTGAGCCAACGATTCTCCTAATTGTTTCCTTTCGCGATAAATATCAATGTCACTACCACGCGAAAAGTAAATGCGCTCAAACGAACATTTAGCTAATTCAGGGGCAGCAGACCGAATAGTTTCAAATTTGACAGTACCATCCTTTTTAATAATCATGGCCTCACCCGGTTGCAATTCCTTGATATCCTCTTCTTTTACGTTCATTGCCGTCTGAATAACAGGACGTTCAGAAGCTGTAACCACAATTTCATCACTAATATAATAGAATGCGGGACGTATTCCTTTAGGATCGCGGAAAACAAAAGAATCGCCATGACCTAACATTCCGCAAATTACATATCCACCATCCCACATCTTTTCAGATTTTCGAATAAAAGATGCTATATCAAGATTTTCCTCGATTTTTTGGGTAATAACTAAATCGTTGGAATAACGTTTTTTAATTATATCATACTCTTTCTGCACTTCCTGATCCAGTTGAAATCCCAGCGATTCAAGCATCAGGAATGTATCGCCTTTGTCTCTTGGGTGTTGTCCCTTAAGAGTCAAATGATCAAAGAGTTCATCTACATTTGTCAGATTAAAATTACCGGCCAGCACCAACGTTCTGTTTTTCCAGTTATGACGACGAAGGAAGGGATGAACATACGATAATCCGCTTCTTCCGGTGGTACTGTATCGTAAGTGTCCCAAATACAACTCCCCGGCAAAAGGCAATTCTTCTTTGGATTTCGCTACATTTCTATAAACATCAGCTGTAGCATTAGACATTTTTTTATTAATCGTTGCAAAAATCTCCTGAATGGCATTTTTCCCTTCCACTCGTTCACGCCAGATATATTCTTCACCGGCAGGCATATCGAGCTTAACAGTGGCCAGTCCGGCTCCCTCCTGTCCCCGATTGTGCTGTTTTTCCATAAGCAAATACATCTTTTGCAAGCCGTATTGCCATGTTCCGTACTTTTCCTGATAATAATCCAACGGCTTCAAGAGCCTAACCATTGCTATTCCGCACATAATATATAAGTTACAAGTTTTGAGTTACAAGTTACCAGACAGTAAACAAGTAAACGAGTGAACAAGTTGTTCGATAAATAATAAATAATGCTTAACGTCAATATGTTTTATGAATTGAACGCAAAGCTTACTTTTGTAAAAAACGGTATCTTTTTTATCAAATGAAAAACCCCAACGTTTAGCGCAGGGGTTATTTTTCACATTATTCTACAGTCACAGATTTTGCAAGGTTACGCGGTTGATCCACATCGCAACCCTTGACTACAGCTATATGATATGCCAGAAGCTGCAACGGTATAGCCGCTAATAAGGGCACCAGACATTCCTCCGTATCAGGGATACTGATAATGTGGTCAGATAAATTACTAACAACCTCATCGCCGTCAGTGACAATAGATATAATTCGACCTTTACGGGCTTTTATTTCCTGAATATTGCTAACCACTTTTTCGTACATTCCGGCACTGGTAGCAATTACTACCACCGGCATTTCCTGACTAATCAGGGCTATAGGTCCGTGTTTCATTTCAGCAGCCGGGTAACCTTCCGCATGGATATAGGAGATTTCTTTCAGTTTTAAAGCACCTTCCAGCGCCACAGGGAAATTATAACCACGTCCCAGATAGATAAAATTCTGAGCATACGTAAATGTTTTAGCAAATTCAGCAATTGTGGAGTCTTGCTTCAAAATCACTCCTATTTTCTCAGGAATACGTGCCAGTTCATACACAATTTTCAGGTAATCTTCCTGACTCAACGTTCCTTTTTCTTTTCCAATCATCATTGCCAGCATGGTAAGGACTGTAACCTGAGCTGTGAAAGCTTTAGTAGAAGCAACTCCGATTTCAGGGCCAGCATGAGTATAGCAGCCTGAATGCGTATTACGCGGAATAGAAGAACCTACCACATTACAAATTCCAAAAATAAAGGCTCCTTTTGATTTGGCGAGCTCTACAGCAGCCAGCGTATCAGCGGTTTCACCCGATTGAGAAATAGCAATCACAATATCATCTTCATGAATTACAGGCTTACGATAGCGAAATTCTGACGAATACTCCACTTCTACCGGTATACGTGCAAATTCCTCGATAGCATATTTACCGATTAAAGCCGAGTGCCAAGAAGTTCCACAAGCTGTAATAATAATGCGTTTTGCATTCAGGAATTTTTCTTTATTGTCAATAAATCCTGCCAGAGTGATATTGTTTTCGTCCACATTTACACGACCACGCATACTGTCGGCCAGCGTCTTTGGTTGCTCAAAAATTTCCTTAATCATGAAATGAGGATAGCCACCTTTCTCCAACTGGCTCAGGGTCATTTCAAGTTTTTTAATTTCAGGAGTTTTTTCAACGTTTCCTATTGTTTTAATTTTAAGCTGTTTGCCTCGCTGTAGAGTTACAACTTCTTCATCTCCAACATATACCACCTGATCGGTAAATTCAACAATGGGAGTAGCGTCAGAAGCTAAAAAGAATTCATCATCACCTATACCAACCACTAAAGGGCTACCTTTACGCGCAGCAACAATTACATCAGGGTGGCCTTTTTCAATAACTGCTATAGCATAAGCACCAACAACCTGATTTAATGCCAGTTGAACAGCTGTAGTAAGATTTACTTCATTCGATTTCTTGATATATTCGATCAATTGTACCAATACTTCAGTATCCGTTTGACTTGAAAAAGTATAACCATGTTTCGTCAAGCCTTCTTTAAGAACGGCATAATTTTCAATTATTCCATTATGAATCAATGCCAACTCTTCTGACTGAGAGTAATGAGGGTGCGCATTTACCTGATTCGGCTCGCCATGTGTTGCCCAACGGGTATGAGCAATTCCAATTGTTCCTTCAATATCTTTCTGCTCGGCAAACTGCACTAAATCAGACACTTTACCTTTTGCTTTATAAACACTTAGTTTGTCGCCATGTATCAACGCAATTCCGGCACTGTCGTATCCTCTGTATTCTAGTCGTTGAAGACCTTTTATAAGAATAGGATAAGCTTGCTTATTACCGATGTAACCTACGATTCCACACATAATTCTTCGTTTATTTATCTTCTAAAAAAATTCCTTAGAAGTGATTTGACAATTTAGATTATAATATCTTAAACTCACATTAATCGCTTTTTTAAACTCCTCTCCTTAGTCGTTCAATAGCTAAAAGCGTATCTTCTCTGCTGCTAAAACCTGTAAAACGCATATACCCTTCGCCCAACGAGCCAAAAACTACTCCGGGGGTACCAACAATATGGTTCTCATAAAGCAGCTGTTGAAAAAATTTCCAGGACGATTGATTATAAGCGGTTTTAAACCAGACATACGGAGAATTGGTTCCTCCGTATACTTCAAAACCAATTGAAAGCAGTTCGTTTCTGAGCAACGATGCATTGGTAAGATAATAATCTACCAATTCATGCACCTCAGCTTTACCTTTACGAGAGTAAACAGCCTCAGCTCCACGCTGAACTATATACGAAACACCATTTGTATAATTGGCATTTCGTCTACTCCAAAGTTTAATAAGCGGCACTTCTTCACCGTATTTCGTGTACACCAACAATTCTTGAGGAAAAACGGAGTAACCACATCGTAAACCGGTGAAACCGGCAGTTTTAGAATAACTTCTTATTTCTATAGCTACTTTTTTAGCTCCTTTTATTTCATATATACTGCGTGGCACATCGGGCTCATTTATATAAGCCTGATAAGCACCATCATACACAATAATACTTTGATGTTCAATAGCATAATCCACCCACTTCTTCAACTCAGGCTTTTTCATTACAGTTCCTGTCGGATTATTGGGGTTACACAAGTAAATCACATCAACTTTTTCGGTAGGTAGTTCCGGAACAAAACCCGTATCTTCAGTGCAACGTAAATAAACAACATTACTCCACTTCTGATCATCGGTCAATACTCCCGCTCTACCACTCATTATTGTGGCATTTTCATATACAGGGTAAACCGGATCTGAAATGGCAATAATATTGTCACGACCCAAAACATGTCCGATATTTCCAATATCCGACTTTGCTCCATCATTTACAAAAATGCTGTCTTTGTCTAAGAAAACACCTATTGAGCGATATTCTTTTAATATTTTTTCAATAAGAAAATCATAACCCTGTGGAGGACTATAACCCCGAAAGCTATCCAGTACAGACATCTCATCTACTGCTTTATGCATAGCCTGAACAACTTCATTAGGCAACGGGCGGGACACATCTCCTACTCCTAAACGAATCACTTTTGCATTAGGATGTAGAACTTTAAAAGCGTTAACGCGTTTCTCAATTTCGTCAAAACAATAGATTTCGGGAGTTTTTAAATAGTTCTCGTTCGCTAATGCCATTCAGAGAAGGGTTATAAAAATGTGGTTGAAATACTGTTAGAAATAAAGTGCAAAATTGCGCTTTTTTTTTCATTAATAAAAGAGTTTTGATTAAAAAGATTTGAACATTGATTAATGTCGTCGAATTTACAGAAACCAAACTCATTTTTATAGAAATTATTAATTCCGAAAATCAAATTGAATACTCAAATAACATACTATTAATCAATCATTTTCACGATAGTTCGCCCTTTGAGTTTTCCTTCTAAAATTAAATCAATACGGCTTTTAATCTCCTCTATGTTTATTTCAGAATACAAATCGAGTAAGTTGTTTGGTTTCCATTCATTTGCCAACTTCTGCCATAGTGGTTCCCTGAGATGTGTTGGGTAATTCTGTGCAGATACTCCTATTAAGCTTATACCCCTTAAAATGAACGGAAACACTGTCATATTCAACTGAGTAGATGAGACACTTCCGCAAGTTGTAACAGCTCCTAGAGGCTTAAGACCTTTAAGTATATTCTCCAAAATTGCACCACCAACCGTATCTATTGCTCCGGCATATTGCGATGAAAGCATGGGGCGCTTATCCACCACCTGAAAATCATTTCTAGGAATAATTTCTGTAGCTCCTAATGCGTGTAAAAAATCTGATTCCTCTTGTTTCCCTGAAATAGCTATTGTCTGATAACCAAGTTTTGAAAGTAAAGATAGCGCTACCGATCCAACACCTCCCGTTGCGCCCGAAACAACAACTTTACCATTTTCAGGTTTAACTAATTCGCTCAACCTTAACACTGAAATTCCGGCTGTAAAACCGGCCGTACCTATTATCATAGATTCTTTCATGCTCAAACCCTCGGGGAGTTTGACCACCCATTCGGCAGGAATCCGAATATATTGACCAAAACCACCAGCCGTGTTCATACCCAGATCATATCCTGTTACAATAACCTTATCACCCTTTTTAAATTTCTCACTTTCAGAGCTTTCAACCATACCGGAAACATCTATTCCTGGCGTGTGCGGATATTGTTTTGTCACACCTTTATTACCGGTAGCCGAAAGTGCATCTTTATAATTTATAGAAGAATAATGAACCCGCACTAAAACATCGCCCGCAGGTAAGTCAGCTACATTCAGAGTTTTTACGGTCTGTATAAATTTTCCATCAATTTCTTCTACCACGAATGCTTTGTATTGTATATTTTCCATCTTAAAAGTTTTTATATTATATTCCACCCATTTAAACAAAAACGTTGAAGTAAATTTACTTCAACGCCCTAATATATATAACCTGAATATTTAATTATTCATCTTTATTCGTTTGTCTTTCTCTATTCCGAAGCAGATAAACTTAATTCATCTTCTTTCATAGAACAAGTACCGTTAAATACCGCATTAGGTTCAACCATCAAAACCTTGGTTTTTACTTCACCTTTAATCACAGCTGTGCTTCGTAGAGAAAGAGTCTCCGTAACTACAATATCACCTTCTACTGTTCCTACAATCTCAGCGTTTACACATGAAATTGAGCCTTTTAGAAATCCTTTTTGCCCAATAACCACTTTCCCGTTACAGGTAATAGTGCCTTCTACGTCGCCATCTATTCTGAAATCACTATCAGCAAAGATTTTACCTACAATCTTACTTCCGTTGGTTAGCGCATTATACATCGCACCGGTATTTGCCACTACTTCTTTAGCCATATTGTTTCTTAACATTAGTTTGAATGCTCAAAATTACAATTTTTCTTTCTATATAAAAAAAATAATTCATTAAAAAATGACAAAACCTTTTTGAATGAAGACTAGAATGTAATTTCAATCGTTTAAATTAACGGTAATTTAATAAGCAATATCAAAAAAACAATTACTTTTGTTTAGCATCTGTTAAGCCCGTTTACATGAAGTTAATACATCTGCGAAATAAATCCATTGACACAAAACAATGGGACAACTGCATTGCACAGTCAAAAAACCATCTGACTTATGCATTTTCGTGGTATCTGAACGTAGTAAGCCCCGAGTGGGAAGCCTTGGTGAGTAAAGATTATGAATATGTCATGCCACTGCCTGTTAAAAGCAGATATGGCTTTCCATACCTTGTACAACCACCACTTACACAACAACTTGGAATTTTCTCCAAACATGAAATCACTCAAAATGTGGTAGAGAAATTTATGAAGGAAATTCCGTATTTTAGCTACGAACTGAATCTGAACGAACATAATTTCTATGAAAAAGCGCTAATCTACCCAAATTTTATACTTGATATAAACAAACCGTACAACGACATATCTTCCACATACTCAAAGAATTGCAAACGTAATGTCAGCAAATCCGTTGCAAACAATTTAAGAATCCAACACAACATTACGAAAGAAAGCTTTCTGTCTTTCTATTTTTCAACTGAGAAACACTATTTATCTCCAAAACAGCCTGTTTTGAAAGAACTGATTGATAAAGGAATATCTGAAAATTCATTGAAACTGTATGGTGTCTATTCAGTTGATAACAAGTTGGTTGCCGGGCTTTGTCTGTTGGAAAGTAATAATCGCTTAACATACCTTCTGTCATCATCCAATAGTGAAGGGAAAAAACTATCGGCTATGTTCTTTTTGATAGACTATATTATTAAGAAATATGCCGGAAAGGATTATGTTCTGGACTTTGAGGGTTCAAAAATTGAAGGCATATCACGTTTATACAGAGGCTTTGGAGCCAAGTACCATCCCTATTATATACTGAAACGGTTCAGGCCGTCGTTTCTTATCCGCAAATGAAACCAACTCTCACTAAAGTTCTATTTCTATCGCAGTGGTATCCACATCGAAATGATCAGATGTTTGGTTTGTTTGTTCAAAAACATGCTGAAGCAGCAAGTTTATTTTGCCAGATAAAGGTGCTTTACGTACAATCGGATGCAAGCATTACTGATTTTGAAACAGAAATCAAAGAACAAAATAACCTGAGTGAAATTATTGTTTATTATCCTGCCAAAAAACAAAACTTATTATCTAAAATTCTCAATACAATTAATTATTACAGAGCATATTGGAAAGGCTATAAAATTATTTATTCCGACGATTTCAAACCTGATATTATTCATGCTAACATTCTCACCCGAACTGCATGTGTAGCTTATATTTTTAAACTGCTAAAAGGAATTCCCTACGTAATTACCGAGCATTGGTCAAGATACCTCCCTGCACGAGATTCATTTAACGGCACGTTACGTAAATTAGTCACTCGTATTGTTGTCAGCAATGCCGATGCTATTTTGCCGGTTTCTGAAAATCTAAAACAGGCCATGCAATCTCATAAATTACTTAATAACAATTACATTGTAGTAAACAACGTTGTAGATAATTCATTCTTTACTGAAAGTACAGTCATTCATCGTTCAAAAAAGCGAATCATTCATGTCTCATGCTTTGATGAAGAAGCAAAAAACATAAAAGGAATTATTAGCGCAACTTTTGAATTGTCAAGACAACGTGAAGATTTTGAACTAATGTTGATTGGAACAGGCATCGATTTTGAAATCGTAAAAAAATATGCTGATACTCTTGATTTTCAAAAAGATGTTATTCATTTTTTAGGAGAAAAAACTCCAAAAGAAGTAGCAAATTGGATGCAGAATAGTGACTTTTTGATTTTATTTTCTAATTTTGAAACAGCTGGAGTTGTAATTGCAGAGAGTCTTGCTTGTGGAAAACCTGTAATAAGTACCTGCGTAGGTATTGCACCAGAATGTATCGACGAAAGTAACGGTATATTGCTTTCAACTAATACAGAGAGTGAACTTGTAGAGAAAATGAACTATCTCCTTGATAATTTTCAAAGTTACGATGCAAATTTAATTAAAGCAGATGCAAAAAATAAATTCAGTTATGCTCACATAGGAAAACAGCTGTCAACCATCTACGAAAAATCTATTTTGAGAAAATGAATGCTTCCCCAATCAACAAGCTTAATATCTTCAAGCAATTTTACCAGAAAGGATTCTTTCATCTTTTATCGGCTAACGTACTGATACAAATTGTGGCATTTGCATCTCAGCTTTTTGTTGCAGGCATTTTATTACCTGACGATATCGGTCGTATTAAAATTATCCAAACTTACCTATCGGTCTTTTCAATAATCGCCGGAATGGGATTCAATACTTCAGTTTTAAAACTGTGCTCTGAAAACTCTACAGCCGAAACTAAAAAACACTTGCTGGAATCTTCATTACTTTTTACTCTCATAAGTAGTGTGAGCCTCTATTTCATCATCATTTTTTTAAACCTATTTGGTATTTTCAGTAGCGATAATCTTATCAAATATCTCATTCCTATAGGTTTATTCCCTATGATCAGTAACTCGTTTTTTATGGTTTTCATTGCTTACTTTCAGGCAATAAAAGACATGAAATTGATCTCTAAACTCACCGTATCCAATAAATTAATATCCATAATCGGGATAATAATGCTTACCTATTGGTTCGGAATTAAAGGATTTTATATGGCGTACAATGTAAGCTTCTTGCTCATGCTGATTGTCTGTTTCAAAATATACCACCGATCTCAGAATCTTAGAATTTTTCAAACAAGAAACTTTTCCGGCTTCCCTACTGTTTGGAAATATGCAAAACCGTCTATTTTAGCCAACCTATTTTCTGAAATGTCTGCTTACATTGATATTTTATTAATAGGCTTTTTCGTAAAAGACATGCATCAAGTTGGTTATTATAGTTTTGCTTTGACAATAACAGTTATTTTTAGACTATTCCCCGGAACAGTTCAACAAATGGCTTCACCTTATTTTTCATCATTGTCGCAACAACAGGAAGATTTCTCTTTAATTTTAAGAAAATACAACAGATTACTTTATCTGGTGGTTATTGCGTCTCTTGGAATATCACTTATCGGAGTTCCATTTTGCATACAATGGATATTTAACGGGAAATACGAACAATCAATCATATACTTTCCCTTTTTGGCAATAGGATGGAGCTTGCGTCAACTTGTCCAACTTCAGAGTGCTGCGATATTCGGTTTGGGGAAAATACATTACAATGCTTATATAAGTCTTTTTACATTGATTTTTAGCGTCATATCAATTACATTAGCCCTCCTCTGTTGGGGTTTAAAAGGGGCAGCCTATGCTTCGATTCTGAATGGTGTGGCTTTTGCATTGTGCTCTGCTTACTTTTACAAAAAAGCCCGAAATGAGGTCTTCAATTAATACAACTTCAAAACAAATAGAATTAAAAACTTACTATTCAATCAAATTATTTCCAACATTATGATTCATTCAACTTTTACCCAATCAACTAAGGTTTCAGACCATCAAACAGCCGCTTATCTTGGATCAGGAACTCTTGAAGTTTTTGGCACACCGGCTTTAGTCGCATTTATGGAAAATACGGCAATGAAGATGTTGTCTGATTTACCGACCGAAAGTACAAGCGTGGGTATATCAATGAATATGCAACATCTGAAAGCGAGTCCTGTAGGAGCAACTGTAGAATGCACTGCTACAATAACAGCCATAGAAGGCAGGAAATACAGCTTTGCCATTAAAGCTATTGATGCATCCGGAGACCTTATTGGTGAAGCTATGCATGAACGAGTAATCGTGAACATCGATAAATTTATGAGTAAAGTGTTGTCATAAAAATCAATAGAACCTGAAAATGATTAGACTAACTTTCTTTCAAAATTCAAAAAAGAGTTAAAGTACTGTACACGATAATATGAATAAAAAAATAAGACTACCTTTGCGCCGTAATTAAAAATTTATCCAATATGGACGACGACCCTGCGATACAAAAATTAGTAAGAATCACCCTGATTCAATAAGGTTCGTCTGTTTGCATCTTCCTCTCAGCCGCCTTTTTGAGTCAACAAAAAATGGAGGTGGCAATGACATCACAAGTAACTTTCTATGTTAGCCAAATTATTGGCTGCAAGATCTATGACGTAAACGGAACCCGTTTAGGAAGCGTTATGGATATAATGGTAAATACAGCTCAATCGGATGCATCTGTAGAAGATGCGTTCAGACCTGTAATTATCGGACTTAAAACTAAAACAAGTGGTACAGTTCGATATCTCAATTTTGAACATATCAAAATTGTAAACAAGAATAAGCGTTTTTCATTCATCTGCCAACAAGCAGAAAACCTTGCTGAGAATGCTTTAGAAAACAGTTTGCCGTTGGTAAAAAATATTCTCGACAGACAAATCGTAGATATAAACGGACGCAAACTGGTACGCGTAAATGATATTCGGTTGGTTTCTATTGCATCAGGAACTTACGCAATAGCCGTTGATATAGGCACTGAAGGTCTGCTTCGCAGACTTGGAGTAGCCGGTATCGTAAACAAATCCCTACGTGTTTTCAACACTACACTTCCTACACGTTTTATCTTGTGGGACGATGTTGGTGCACTGGACAACACCAACTTCAACATTAAACTATCTCAAACATCCAGTAAGCTTCAACGATTACATCCTTCTGATTTGGCTGATATCATTGAAGAAATGGGTGCTCAATCGAGAACTAAGATTTTCGAATCACTTGATGAAGAACGGGCGGCTGATGTACTTGAAGAAATGGAACCTTATGCTCAGGCTCAAATTATCGAAAGTTTATCGATAGGTAAAGCTGCGGACTTACTTGAAAAAATGCCCGCAGATGAGGTTGCCGATTTGCTCGATGAACTTGAAGATGACACCGTGGAGTTGTTGCTGAACGAAATGGAGAGAGAATCATCGGAAGAAGTCAGAGAATTACTGGAATACGAAGACAAAGAAGTGGGCAGTCTCATGACTACCGATTATCTTTCCTTCCGTGAAACAATGACAGTTGACCAGACTCTCAACGAGTTGCGTGAGCAAAAACCTGAGGCTGACATGATCTATTCATTATTCATCACCAATGAACAGGAAAAATTAATCGCCACCGTTTCATTAAGAGATTTGGTAATTTCGTTACCAACGATGACATTGGGCGAAATAATGAACAAACAAATTATCTGCGTTTCGGATGAGGACAAAATTGATACTCTGGCTGAAATTATTTCTAAATACGACTTGTTAGCCATTCCGGTTACGGATGCAGAAAATACCTTGGTAGGTATGGTAGTAATTGATGATATTGTTGAAGACCTTATGTATAAAGGTAAAACGAAGAAAGGAGGTCGGTCATGGAGATGATAAAAATGACAGAATTTACCAAAAGACGAAAGAATATCTGGCGCAATATAATTGTCTTTCTGGCTGTTCTTGGTCCGGGTATTATTACCGGCAGCGTAGACAACGATGCCGGAGGGATTACCACTTATTCAATAGCTGGCGCTTTGTATGGTTACAATTTACTCTGGACCATGATTCCCGCATTGATTGTGCTTATCGTTGTACAAGAAATGAATGCCCGCATGGGAATTGTTTCCGGTAAAGGGCTAGCCGATTTAATTCGCGAAAATGCAGGTGTCAAAATTACGTTCTTTATTTTCGTTGGTCTGCTTATAGCCGATATAGGTAACACTACCACTGAATTTGCCGGAGTAGCTGGTAGCATGCAGGTTTTCGACATCAGCAAGTATATCAGTGTACCCATCGCCTCTGCCCTCGTATGGTGGTTGGTAGTAAAAGGTACCTATAAATTCAGTGAACGGGTTTTTCTTATTTTTAGTGCGTTTTTGCTTGTTTACGTCGTTTCTGCTATAATTGGAAAACCCCATTGGCATGATATAGGTCGGGCAATGATTAAACCCGATATTCAATACAATAAAGAGTATCTGGCAATAGTTATTGGTATCATCGGAACCACCATTGCTCCATGGATGCAATTCTATATGCAGTCGGCTGTTATCGAAAAAGGATTGACTATCTCCGATTATAAATATACGCTTTGGGACGTTATCATAGGAAGTATAATAACGGTGGTAGTAGCATTCTTCATTATTATAGCATGCGCGTCAACGTTACATCTGAATGGCATCAAAATAGAAGAGGCTAAAGATGCGGCTATGGCATTAAAACCTATTGCCGGCGATTTAGCATCAATCACGTTTTCATTTGGATTGTTTATCGCATCAATTTTCTCGGCAACCATCCTTCCCGTTGCTACGGCTTTTTACGTATGCGAAGCTTTTGGTTGGGAAGCAGGTATCGACAAAAAATGGAAAGAAGCACCACAGTTCTACTGGCTATTTACCTTTATAATCATTCTCGGGGCTGCTATTATTTTAATTCCCAATGCACCACTGATTGTTATTACGCTGTGGTCTCAGGTTGCTAACGGATTATTACTGCCTATCGTATTAGTTTGCATGATGCTGATAGTAAACAACAGGGAAGTTATGGGTAACTACGTAAACAAACCCTGGCAAAACATCATTGGTTGGACAACTATCACTATTTTGATAGGATTGACGATTACGCTATTTGTTTCTTCGTTTTTTTAAATATCTTTGCTCAACAGGTTTTGTGAGTTAAGATATTGAACAAGAAAATTCTCAACCAAATAAAGAAAGGAATAGACCCATGGGTGAATTAAGAATATTTTATCACGAGGATAACAAGATCAAGATATCAAAAAGCCTTGATATCTTGAAGAAAGTTACCCTGAAAGAATTGGTTTGGATTGATCTGAATGATGTATCTGAAGATATAGAAGACAAACTGGAAGAATTTCTTAAAATCTATATTCAGGAAGATGAAGAGATTGAAGAAATTGAAATGAGTTCGCGCTATATGCAAACTGATGACAGCATTGTTGCCAACTCCAATTTTTTACAGGAAAATTATACTGTAGAGCCGGTTTCGTTTATAATTAAAAATGGAATTCTGGTATCTGTAAGGCATGCGGAACTTAAATCTTTCAGCGAAACTGTAAAGAAAATTTTTGCAAACTCACGTAACTTTATTACAGGTTATCACGTACTGGTTACGCTGCTTGAAACGCGCGTAGAGTATGATGCCGACATGATAGAAGATGCCACAGATCTGATTACAGGCCTTAGTAAGACTCTGAATACAGAAGATGATTTGGATCAGGGCATCTTGATTAGAATTAAAGACTTACAGGAAAAGGTAATGATTATCCGTCAGAATATCATGGATAAACAACGTGTTGTATCCAACATGCTGAAATGCAATTTTTTCCCCGAAGAATTATTGCCAAGGCTTACAATGATTATTAAAGATATAAACTCTCTTTTTGAATATACCCGATTTGGATTTGATAGACTGGATTATCTCCAGGATACTTTTCTGGGTTTAGTAAACTTACAGCAGAATAAGATAATAAAAATATTTACTGTAGTATCTGTAATCTTTATGCCCCCTACCCTTATAGCAAGTATTTATGGTATGAACTTTAAGCATTTGCCTGAATTGGACTGGAAACTTGGCTATCCTGTATCAATTTTAATGATGGTGGGATTTTCTGGAGCAGTTATGCTCTATTTTAAAAAGAAGAAGTGGTTGTGATCTTAAAGAAAATAGGGTGTCCAAAAATGGACACCCTATTTTTTTTGAGAGCGGAAGACGGGACTCAAACCCGCGACCCTCAGCTTGGAAGGCTAATGCTCTATCAACTGAGCTACTTCCGCGGTATTAAAATGCTATTGAAAATTGTGGGCAGTGAAGGATTCGAACCTCCGAAGTCGAAAGACAGCTGAGTTACAGTCAGCCCCAGTTGGCCACTTTGGTAACTACCCATGCCTTTTTCAAAAGCAGTGCAAAGATAGCTTTATTTATCCAGACTACCAAACAATATTGGCCATTTTTATGGCTGTTATTGCGGCTTCCACGCCTTTATTTCCATGTACACCACCTGCCCTGTCAAGTGCCTGTTGTAAGGTATTGGTAGTTAGTACACCAAAGATTACAGGACATCCATCGGTACGTGTATTCAGGTTAGAAATGCCATACGTCACCCCCTGACAAACATAATCAAAGTGTGGAGTATCTCCCTGAATTACGCAACCCAACACAATAACGGCCGAGTACTTATGTACTTTTATACCATCTATCAAGCAATAATAATCATCGAGCAATTGCTTTGCAGCAAAAGTCAATTCAAATGTGCCTGGTACATGCACAATCTTTATTTGCGAAAGTCTAACCCCATTTTCTACTAATGAGTCAACTGCGCCTTGGAGTAAAGTATGAGTAATCTGAGGATTCCAATCTGCAACAGCAATTGCATATTGCTGTTCCGATACTTTCTTTTTATCGGGCATTAAATCGGGATTGTATTCTGATAAATTTTGATATTGGGTTGCCATCTTATTGAGTCTTATTATGAATTAAAAAAGCTACTTCATCTAACTGAAGCAGCTTTTCTTTATGATTGGTTGTTTCAAAAACTTATTTTTGAACTCGCGCCAGATATTTATCAATATCAGCTGCTTCAGCACTTTTTGGATATTTTTCCTTTATTGTAGTGTATGCTTTCTCTGCTTTCTCCGGTTGATTAAGCGATTCATAAACCAACCCTGCTTTTTTCAAAAATACCGGACTTATAACTGCATTATCCTTATCGGCAGCTTTTTCAAAATAACCGATAGCTTTGGTTTTATCACCTAATTCAACATAACAATCGCCTGTCAGACCAATTACAGAAGCACTGAAATACTCATCTTTTCCGTCGAACTGAGAAAGATATTTAATTGCTTTTTCATACTGTCCCAATCTGTAATAGCAAATACCTGCATAAGCGGCTGCCAGTTTACCTGAGCTTGTAATACTATATTCTGAAGAAATTTCTTTAAACCCAATCGATTCTACACCATTACCTTCGACTGCCAAACGGAAAGAATCTTTAGCAAAAAAGTTTTGTGACTTATACATCTCATTTTCTGCTGTAACTTCACGAGGTTGCAAATAAAAGTTGCGGAACGCCAAAATCACTAACACAACCAACACGATAGCACCAACTCCCATCAAAATCTGCTTTTGATATTTTTCAATAAACGCTTCGGTAGAATTTAATGCATGTTCAACATTTACTAGTTCGTCGTGCTTTTTTTCCTCTTTCTTCGACATAAGATTATGATATTAATTGCTTTTTGTTAATTGAATTTTTTATTCAGAGTTGCAAAAGTAGATATTTTCTTTTAGATAACGAAATTTTAGCTTGAGTTTTTTTATTGGGTGAGACAAATGCAATTTCTAATGATAAAAACAACGGGAAACAATCACATTTAACTATAAAAACACTTGCTCATGGATTAATTCAATAAATAATGCCTTATCTTTGTATCAGGTAAAAAAACAACCGCATTGTTCTGAGATTGGAAAACTCAACGTTAAAAAATTTAACGAGTAATGTTCGGTTTTTAATGGCGGGCTGCGCCTTCGGGTATCCCATGTGGACGGCAGATTACAACGAAAACTAACATCTCAAATCCTATTTATAGGAGTTTTCTCAACTAATGGCAATGCGGCTTTTTTCATCTACCTCGTTGAACAACTCCTACTTTCCTCAAACATCTCTGACCATCAAGAGAAAGGTACAATCTCCGACAAAACCTCAAATGCCTTTTCTACCGTTTTCACCTCTGAAAACACAACCGAGCGTCTCTGATTCTGCTCTCTGAGCTGACATTTCCGAGGATGCGATGTCATATACTGCAATAAACGTCCAAATGGTTCGGATTGATAATAAACCGATTGAGGATTTGAGACAAGGAAAGCAGTCATTCGTTCATTTTTCAACACCAGTTTCTCTATCCCTAAGCGCATAGCCAACCAACGCAATCGAACGACCAGGATAAGACTCTGTCCTTCAGTCGGTATTTTCCCAAATCGGTCAACCAAACGCTTTTCAAACTCAAGTAGCTCATCTTCACTATCGATATTATCCAGCTCCCGGTATAAACTTATACGTTCAGAAACATTCTCAATATACTCACCTGAAAACATCACCTCCAAATCGGAATCGATCTGACAATCATTAACAAAAGCTGTAGAGCTTGCATTCTCCTTACGTTCATCAGCATACAAATCGGCAAATTCTTCATCTTTCAATTCATGAACTGCTTCGTTCAGAATTTTCTGATAGGTCTCATAACCCAAATCAGCTATAAATCCACTTTGTTCGGCTCCCAGCATATTTCCCGCTCCGCGAATGTCTAAATCCTGCATAGCTATATTGAACCCGCTTCCAAGTTCTGCAAAAGTTTCCAAAGCCTGTAGACGTCGTCTTGCTTCCGGAGTCAACAAGCTTAATTCCGGAGCCAACAGATAGCAGAAAGCTTTTCGGTTGCTTCTCCCTACCCTGCCCCGCAACTGATGCAGATCGCTCAACCCGAAGTTGTGTGCACTGTTTATAATAATGGTATTGGCATTTGAAATATCAATTCCAGATTCAATAATGGTAGTTGCAACCAGCACATCGTACTCATAATCTATAAAATCAACAATTATTTCTTCCAGCTTGTCGGCAGGCATTTGCCCATGACCAACCGCCACACGACAGCCCGGCACCAGCCTACGGATCATCGCCTCGATATTATAAATATTCTGAATACGATTATTGACAAAAAATACCTGTCCATTCCTGTTCATCTCCAACTGAATAGCTTCACGTATGACATCCTCGTCAAACACATGTACTTCTGTTTGCACAGGATAACGATTAGGAGGAGGAGTATTTATAATGGATAAATCGCGTGCTCCCATCAATGAAAATTGTAGCGTACGGGGAATAGGAGTAGCTGTCATGGTAAGTGTATCCACATTTACTTTCATTTCTTTTAGTTTTTCCTTTACAGACACACCAAACTTTTGTTCCTCATCTATTATCAAAAGACCCAGATCATTGAATTTTACACTTTTGCCTACCAACTTATGTGTACCAATAACGATATCAACGTCGCCTTTTTCCAATCTGTCCAACACTTCCTTGGTTTGTTTTGCTGTACGGGCCCGACTGAGATACTCTATAGAACACGGAAAATCTTTCAGACGATCTTTAAACGTATTGTAATGCTGCAAAGCGAGCACAGTGGTAGGAACAAGTACTGCAACCTGCTTGCTGTCTGTAACAGCCTTAAAAGCTGCCCGAATGGCCACTTCGGTTTTGCCAAAGCCCACATCGCCGCAAACAAGTCTGTCCATGGGTAATGTCGATTCCATGTCTTTTTTTACATCTGCGGTAGATTTTATCTGATCTGGCGTATCTTCATATATAAAAGAAGCTTCCAGCTCTTGCTGCAAGTAACTGTCCGGCGAAAACTGAAATCCCTGCTCCGCTTTTCGTTTGGCATACAACTTAATAAGCTCACGCGCTATATCTTTTACTTTCGACTTGGTGCGCTCTTTCAGGCGCTCCCAGGCTCCTGAACCAAGTTTATTGATGCGTGGCGATTCACCTTCTTTTCCCTTGTATTTCGAGATACGGTGAAGCGCATGGATACTTACAAAAATAATATCATCGTCCTTGTAAACGAGTTTTACCATTTCCTGCATTTTCCCATTCACGTTAGTCTTTATCAATCCTCCGAATGTACCTACACCATGGTCAACGTGCACCATGTAATCACCAATTTGAAACTGATTCAACTCCTTAAGAGTCATAACAACTTTTCCAAGTCTAGTTTTATCCGTTTTGAGCTGGAACTTATGGAAGCGGTCAAAAATCTGATGATCTGTATAACACAATAAGGATAAATCATGATCGACGAATCCTTCGTGCAAGGTATTTTTTATCGGTTGAAATGGTATTACATCTCCTCTGTCCGCAAAAATGGCAGCTATACGATCAGTTTGTTTAACACTATCGCTAAGAATGTAAAGCTTGTACCCTTCGTTTAGTTTTTGTTTTAAATTATCAGAGACTAAATCAAAGTTCTTATGAAAAATAGGTTGTGGTGAAGTATTAAACCCGATTACTGATTTATGCTGGAAATATGCTTTATCGTTCCACTCTATAATTCTAAAATCCTGAACCTGTTCTACAAATTGTTCGCCGGTAATCTGAATCTGCAATAAATTTGAAGTTTTTTGCCCTGTTTCATTAGCTTTAACCAACGCTTCGTTATACAACAGGTTAATCCTTTCCCGAACAAAGGCCGCATTCGCAAAACTAAACCAGGTTAGTTTAGGAACAAATTCAAAAAAAGATACGTGTGGAGACTCCGTATCACTTTGTAAATCAGGAATTATTATTATCTCTGATTTCTTCTCTTGCGATAGCTGAGTTTCTATATCAAAAACCCGAATGGTCTCAATTTCGTCTCCGAAGAAATCACAGCGGTAAGGCAATTCGTTGGCATACGAGAAAATATCAACAATACTACCCCGAACGGAAAACTGACCCGGTTCATAAACAAAATCAACCCGCTCAAATCCGTATTCAATCAGCATTTCCACTACGAAATTCAGGCTGAGACCTTCGCCTGTGTGCATTCGCAACATACGGGTCTGCATACTCCCGGCCGATACCACCTTTTGCATCAACGATTCGGGATAGGTAACAACCACAATTGGTGAGGAGGTATTCGCAAGCCGATTCAAAACTTCAGTTCGAAGAATTTCATTTGCTGCATCCAGTTGAGAGAGCTTAATTGCTCGCTTATAGGAAGACGGAAAGAAAAACACTTCTTCGGTTGAAAGAATTTGCTTCAAATCATTGTAAAGATATGCGGCATCGTCAGCATCGTTCATCACCAAAATCTGTGTATTACTATGAGCTTTGAAAAGCGATGCGGCCACTAAAGCGCACGATGATCCGCTCAAACCAGAAATTTTTATATTCTGTTCGGATGAAGAAGCCCAACTTACAAGTTCTTTTACCTGTGGATGTTGAGCATAAAGTTGTTGAAAATCAGAAAGAGTCAATGGTTGATTATATATTGGTTAATTGGTTGATTAGTTGATTAGTTGATTGGTTAGTTTGAACTAAATCATTCTACATGTTGATCAATTTCACCCTAACAGCTAAATCAGCGAATGACTTAACAATACAACAAGCGAACACCCCAATCAACTAATCAACTAATCAACCAATTCAATAGTCTATCTTATCCGTAGTATTTACCCAACTTTCAAAAGCTTTAATAGCTTCATCGGGCAACAACTGTACACTTTGTAAACGTCGGTTCTCAGGTTTCAATTCAATTTCATCATAAATAAACGAATCATCAAAACCTATGTTTTTAGCGTCTGCTTTGGTGTTTCCATAGTACATTTTATCCAAATGCGCCCAATATACCGCCCCTAAACACATAGGGCAAGGTTCGCACGATGTATATATCTCACAACCGGACAAATCAAATGTTCCTAACTTTTTAGCCGCTTTGCGAATAGCATTTACTTCCGCGTGAGCTGTTGGATCTGTATTAGCCGTAACCCGGTTCGCCCCGGTAGCTATTATTTTCCCCTCTTTTACAATCACTGCAGCAAATGGGCCTCCTCCATTTTCAATATTTTTCAAAGACAAAGCTATGGCTTTGCGCATAAACTTTTTATTACTATCCATATATCGTTAACAAAACCTTTAAAAATCGAATTACAAAGATAGTATTTTTTAAATTGAAACTGAACTTTCAGATAAAATAGCTATTTCCATTGATTGTTATTATTTTCACAATAATGATTGCATAAAGCTAGCATTATTTCGGAAATTCAGAATTTAAGTAAGACAGACGAAAGATTAACTATATATTTCAACACTTCTAGCAAATATCAAATAACAAGTAAAATTGCGTTATAAGCACATACTTCGTACCATTTTATTTGGTATTCATTTCAATTTGTAACTTTTTCAACTAATACGAATTGCTAAAACATAAACTCTCCGATTTTTTGTAATAAATTGTTGATAAATATTCATATTGATCAAACAGTTATTAACACAGAAAGTCTTATATTTGCAGAAATCGCTAAAAAAACTAAAACTACGTTTAATTAATTCAACGACAATACTATTAGTTTAAGATAATACAAAGGACAAAATAAATATTTGAATTAGGAATTTAGTAATAACAAAAAAAACTATCTTTATGATTAAACAATTAAAATTCTTAGTGCTATCATTATTGCTTTTCTCGGCAACTATGAACGCACAAGTAACCACTTCCGGAATAAGCGGAAAAGTAACATCAAATGGAGAACCAATTTTTGGAGTATCAATAATTGCGACACACACTCCATCAGGGACTACCTACAGATCAATAACAAACATTGATGGACGTTATGATATCACGGGTATGCGTGTTGGAGGTCCATATACAGTAAAAGTTTCTTTTATTGGTTATTCAAAAGAGACTATTTCCGGAATTCAATTACAGCTCGGAGAAATATATCCGCTTAGCATTCAATTAAAAGAAGGTTCTAAAGAATTAAGTGAAGTTGTTGTCACAAAACAAAGAACAAAATTCTTAACAGAGAAAACTGGAGCAAGCACAAACATATCTTCAGAAAATATAGCTTCGATGCCAACTATAAGCAGAAGCGTATCTGATATCGCACGTCTTTCTCCATATGCTTCGGGAATGAGTTTCGCCGGTAGCGATGGACGGTCGACTAACTTTACTGTTGATGGTGCAAACTTTAATAATAACTTTGGTCTTTCATCAAGTTTACCAGGCGGTGGAAATCCTATTTCTTTAGATGCTATTGAAGAAATTCAAGTTGTAGTAACCCCTTATGATGTTCGTCAAACGAACTTTATCGGTGGTGGTATAAATGCAATTACCAAATCAGGAACAAATACTTTTAAGGGATCTGCTTACACTTTCTTCACAAATCAGAATTTGCGTGGTAATAAAATTGGAGATTATGATTTTGGTTCACGTAAAGCTTCATCCAAAAAAGTATATGGTCTAACGTTAGGTGGCCCAATTATTAAGAATAAATTATTCTTTTTTGTAAATGCTGAAACAGAAAAGAAACCTGGACAAGTAGTTACATGGAGACCGTCTGCAAATGGAATCAGTGATGGAAAAACTCTTTCTCGTGCAAGTATTGCCGACATGGATGCTGTTCACAAGTTTTTACTTGATAATTATGGCTATGATGCAGGATCTTATACCGATTACCCGGGTGATGAAAACAATAAGAAATTCTTGGCCAGAATAGACTGGAATATCAATGAGAAAAACAAATTGAATGTTCGTTATAACTATACTAAGAACATAGCATGGAATCCAACTAACGGAAACTCAACAGATGCTGGATCGAGAAACCAAAACATGGATCGTATTTCTCAGTACGGTATGGCATTTTCAAATTCTCTATACTCTATGAACAATATTGTAAAATCGCTATCTGCAGAATTAAACACTCGACTAAATGAAAAGATGTCAAATCAATTTTTGACAACTTATACTAAGATAGATGATGTTCGTGGGTCTAACTCTGATAAATTCCCTTTTGTAGATATATTAGCCGGACGTGCTCCAAACGGGAATCCAATTATTGAGCCATACATTTCTGCAGGTTACGAACTATTTACTTGGAACAATGGAGTTCACAATAAAAATCTGACTTTTACTGACAACTTCACATATTATTTAGATAAACACAAAATAACTGCAGGCTTAAGTTATGAGCACCAAATGGCAAACAACGCATATATGCGTAATGGAACTGCTTACTACAGATATGCTAGCTTAAGCGATTTTATCAACAAAGCTGCTCCTATTGATTTTGCTCTTACATATGGTTACGACGGTGAAAGCAATCCTAACGCACAAGTATCATTTAATCAATATGGTGCATACATTCAAGACGAATGGAACATTAAAGATAATTTAAAAATAACCTACGGTATTCGTGCCGACGAGCTCAAATTTGTTGACAATATCATTAGAAATAATGCAATTTACAATCTTGATTTTGGAGGTCGAAAAATTGATACTGGTACATGGCCTTCTGCGAAAACCTTATTCTCACCTCGCCTAGGATTTACTTGGGATGTATTTAATGACAAATCTTTCAAAGTGCGTGGAGGTACAGGTATATTTACGGGAAGACTTCCTTTAGTATTTTTCACTAATATGCCTACAAATGCTGGTATGGTGCAAGGAAGCTATAAGGCAACTACAACATATAATACTAACGGTTCAATCAAAACAACAAGTCCTGCATTAGCAACTTTAGCAGGAGGTATGATTACCGATGTTGATAAATTAATCGAAAAATTAGGACTCCCTAAAACCATTACTCCTGAAACTGGAGCGCTACCTTCTGAAATAGCAGGTGTAGATCCAAACTTTAAAATGCCTCAGGTTTGGAAATCATCAATCGCATTAGATTATCAAATACCTGCTTCATTCCCATTATCTGTTACTGTTGAAGGTATTTACACCAAAACATTGAATGCGGTAATGCTAACAAATTACAATTTGAAAGATCCTGATGCAACTTGGACAAGATTTAGTGGTCCTGACAATAGATATATTTATCCTGCCAATTACAAATATTCTACAACTAATCCAAATGCATATGTATTAACAAATACAGATAAGGGTTGGGGAGCAATCGGAAATATTACAATCAATGCTACTCCGATTAAGAACTTAAATTTAATGGCAGCCTACACTCACACCGAATCTAAGGAAATTACCGGTATGCCAGGTAGCAATGCCTCATCAGCATATGGTGGACTTTCTTCGGTAGATGGACCTCAGTTACCAACTCTTCAACGCTCTCAATATGTAACACCAAATAAAATTATTGCATCTTTATCGTATAAGTTGCCTTATGCAAATAATAGCATGGCTACATCGCTTAATTTGTTCTATTCAGGCTACTCAACTGGAGGTTATAGCTACACATATTCAACTGATATGAATGGAGATGGTTGGAAAACAGACTTGATATATATCCCGGCGCGAAGAGGCGACGTTAAGTTCTTAACTCCGGCTGATGAAGATGCATTTTTTGCATATATGGCTCAAGACAAATACCTAAGTTCACATAAAGGTAAATATGCTGAAGCAAATGCCGCCAGAGCACCCTGGGTTAACAATGTAGATTTGAGATTAACTCAAGACTTCAAATTTAGAGTAGGTGAAAATACAAATACTCTTCAACTTAGTTTTGATGTGTTGAATTTTGGCAATTTATTAAATAGCAAATGGGGTATAGCCCAGAACATGTCTTCATCTAACAATGGTCAAATCTTAAAATACGAAAGTAAGGATGCTAATAATGTACCAACTTATTCAGTCGTAAAAATTAAAGATCCGGCTGGTAATATGGTATATCCTACTCAATCTTTTAGTACTGTTTATTCTTATTCTCAAACATGGAGTTTACAAATAGGACTTAAATATATATTTAATTAAACAGCAAAACTATTTCAATAAAAATGGCTATCTCAGGTTTGAGATAGCCATTTTTTATTTCATTTTACCTTATGCCTTCGGCATCTCAGCGGAATTTGTTTTTCCACCTTTGGAAGTTCCAATCCGCTTAAGGATGAAAGTAAAGGTATAATCGTCCACCTCATCAGGAATTTATTTCATTCTGGAACCGTAACACTAAGTACAAATTGTTTAAGCTGAAAGTTGCTGGTTTTTTGTAACAATTACTGATAAATATTCATATCAATGTCACATCTTTAAAATCATAAAACCTTACATTTGCAAAAAATAAAAAAAGAAAATTCAAAAATTCAAATTTAAAAAGAAAAGTATGAAAAAAATGAAAGGAATAATGATAATGTTATTATTATCATTATCATTAGCTAGCATTGCACAAGAAACAACTTCTGAGATTTCGGGAATTGTTTTGGATGCTAATTCATCTCTGCCAGGCGTAAACATTACTGCAATCCATGTTCCAACCGGGACTAAGTATTTTACGACAACACGTAAAGATGGTCGTTATAATTTACCGAACCTAAAAGTAGGAGGGCCTTATACTGTAACAGCAAGTTTTGTTGGATATAATTCCAATAGACAATCTGATATCATGTTAAATTTAGGCCAAACTTTCGAGCAAAACTTTAAATTAGTTGAGTCAGACAACACAAAATTAAGCGAGGTAACGGTAAAAGCAACTAAAAGTAAGGTTTTTAATTCAAGTAGAACAGGTTCTCAGGAAATTATTTCAAGGTCTACAATTGAACAGTTGCCGACTATTTCCAGATCCTGGAAAGACATGATAAAATTAGTACCGGCGCAAAACAACTCATCTTTTGGTGGTATAAGCTCTCAATTAAATAATCTGACCATTGATGGCGCGAACTTTAATAATTCATTTGGATTATCAGATGCCATTGGCGGTCAAACCGGTGCACAACCTATTTCTTTAGATGCTATTGAACAAATTCAGGTGAATGTTTCTCCTTACGATGTTAAATATGGTGGTTTTAATGGTGCTGGGATTAATACTGTTACCAGAAGTGGTAAAAATCAGGTATTTGGCTCTGTTTACGATTACGTAAAAAGTAAAGATCTACAAAGTTATAAAGTGGGAGATGTTTCGTTAGCTAAACAAGATTTCAACTATAATCTTTTTGGGTTTACTGCAGGTGGCGCTATTATTAAAAACAAATTGTTTTTCTTTATAAACGGAGAAACCGAGAAAAAAGTGTCTCCGGGAACTTCGTGGCAAGCAAGTAATTCCACAAATACTCCAAATGGAGTGAATTATTCAAATGCAAATGCAAATAAATTAGATTCATTAGCCAACTTTTTGAAATCCAAATATGGCTATGATCCGGGTAATTATCAAGGATACTCTTATACTGCTGAATCAAAGAGATTAACAGTAAAAATAGATTGGAATATCAATGAAAAAAATACTTTTTCATTTAAATACAATTTATTAAGGTCATCAAATCAAATAAAACCTTCCGATAGTGGTTCATCCAATACTAGTTATGGTAGAACTCCCGGACAATATGCCATGCCGTTTTACGGGGCTGGCTACCAAATCAACAACAATGCTGATATTTTTATCGCAGAGTTAAATTCAAGATTTTCAAATACAATAAATAATAAAGTTCAGGTTGGATATACTAAGTTAAGAGATTTCCGTAAATCTTTATCATCGCAAGATTTTCCTTTAGTTGATATATTAGACGGTAACGGACAACCTTTTACATCATTTGGATATGAACAATATACTTATGGAAATAAATTAAACACTGATGTTATTCAATTTAACGATGTTTTAAATATTTATGTCGGTTCACACGAAATTACTTTAGGAACTCAGAATTCATATAAAGTTTATTCAAATGGATTTTCACCGTCGTACGAAGGTGTCTATCGTTTTAATAGTTTGGCAGACTTTTATGCCTCTACCAATGGAACAAAAGCAGCTGCAAGATATGATTTATCTTATACGTTAGGTGGTGGTGATTTTCCATTAGTTGGTCCAAAGGACTTAGAATTAAGTGCTTTTGCTCAAGATAAATGGAAAATCAAAGACAACTTCACATTGACGTATGGAGTTCGTTTTGATTACACAAAATTCTATGATACATTCTTATATAATCCGGTAGTTGATACTCTGTCTAATTTTTACAATGGAATTCATGCAAATACTGGTTTAGCTCCTTATGCAGCAATTCAAGTTTCACCCCGTTTAGGATTTAACTGGGATGTTTTAAAAGATAGAACTTTACAAGTTCGTGGAGGAACCGGTTTATTTCAAGGACCACCACCTTTTGTATGGATTTCAAATCAAGCATCAAACAGTGGAATGGCATTATTTGGATCAATATCGAATGGAACAGGATATAAATTTTCACCGGATATAAATGCATACAGACCAACCTCTTCCGGAACATTAAGCTCATCTTATAGCATTAATGTTACTGATCCGAATTTCAAATTTCCACAAGTTTGGAAATCGACTTTAGCAGTTGATAAAAAATTATTTGGATGGACGGTAACTGTCGAAGGTACCTACATTAGCAATATCAACGCTTCTGTATTCCAAAACATTGCTTTGCCTTCTACAGGTTTAATTACTTTATCCGATGGCAGGGTTCGTTTTCCTTACAAATCAGCTTATCCAATCGCAGGAAAACCTACAAGTGCTTCTAATCCAAGCATTGGTAATGCAATTTATATGACCAATGCTAATGCAGGTTATACTATGTATGGTACGTTGCAAATTCAAAGACAATTTAAAGACTTATATGTAAGTGTCGCATATACCAGAATGACTGCTAAGGATGCTGCTGTAAGCGGTTCAACAGCTTCAACCATGTGGGGTTCAAAAATGACTTCAGGAAACTCAAATGATTTTAATATTGGTAATTCAAATAATTATATCCCTCATAGAATTATTGCCAACATAAACTACAAAAAAGAATGGTCAAAGATGCTTACAACTAGTGTTGGGTTATTGTATGAAGCTGCTCCAAATTATGCTACATCAGTTATTTACAGCGGCGATTTAAACAATGATGGTTTCAACAACGATTTAATGTATGTTCCAAAAAATAGTTCGGATATCAAATTAACGCAAGCCAATGGAGGAGATACGAGAACTACTGCTGAAATATGGACACAGTTAGATAACTTCATCAACAATAGTCCATATTTTTCTAAGCACCGAGGTGAAATTGTAGAAAGAAATGCAATGGTGCTGCCATGGACTAATCGAGTAGATTTAAACTTTACTCAAGACATTAATTTCAAAGTTAACAATAATAAGCACACGTTGAAACTCACAGCCGACATATTCAATTTAACGAACTTATTGAATAGTAATTGGGGTGTAAATCAGTTACCAACGACCACAGCTCCACTAACATTTGTCAAGATGGATACGGATGGAAAAACACCAATTTTCTCATTTCCATACTTAGATGCCGCAAATAAGACTCCTTATTCGAAACCATTTAAAAATGATATTGGTTTAGGTTCGCGTTTCCAAATCCAAATTGGTGTTAGATATCTATTCAATTAAAAATCGAAAATTAATTTTTCTACTCACGAATAAATCCCCTCAAAGAAAGCTTTGAGGGGATTTTTATTATATCAATTGACCTTATGCTTTCCCAGTCTTAGCAGAATTTGTTTTTCCTCCTTTAGAAGTTCCTATGCGCTGAAGGATGGAAGTAATGGTATAATCGTCCACTTTCGTGGCATCCACACCGCGATAAAGCGCTTTTCCCCTGTCGGTAATGAGAATCATCCCATAATCATTATAAGTGCCGTTATTTTAAGTCCAATGATTCATATCACTATCTTATTTTCATATAAGCAGCCAGTTCATTAGGTTCAATTTAAATACTGTTGACATGAAACAATTCTATTGGAGATATAAGACTATTTAGAACTTATAATCAAATTCTCATTACAATTTCTCCTACTACAATAAAGCTTGGTTATCAACATCTAAAACAGTCAATCATCCAAGAATAACAGTGTTTTCGCAACTATCAGACTTATTTGATCCAAAGTCAACAATTATCAAATACGTTTTCAAAGCAACAAAAAAGGCTATCCGGTTTCCCGAACAGCCTTTTAAAATAAGAGAAAATGAGAAATTACATTGCATTAATTTCTTTATTAATGGCTTCGAATTCTGCATCCATTTTCAGACGATAGTACAAAGTCTTAAGTGTCTTTTTGTAATCAACTTCTTTCGGATTCATTTCTGAAGCTTTTTTGAAGAAAGGAACTGATTCTTTAAACACACCATCAACCTTTTTCATTTCAGCATTATAAGCCTTTACGTCTTTAATTTTATTAGCTTCTTCAGCCATTCTCACGGCTTTATTGTAATACAAACGTCCTTTAGCAGCATAAGCATCAGCCATTGTTGGATCCAGTTGTATTGATTTATCTATAGCCGCCAATGCTCCGTCAAAGTTATTATTGGCTTCTTCCAGGTTACCCTTTACATAATAATATTGACCCATGGTAGGTTCTTTTTCGATAGCTGCATTCAGGTAAACTAATGCATCATTAATCTTTTTAGAGTAGATGTAGTAATTTATCAGATTTTGCATGAACCACATATCAGACGGGAACTTATTAACAGCTTCTTTCAAAGTATTTACAGCGCTAGTCGAATCTTTTTTATTCATATATTGCTCATAAAGCGATTGATAAACTGCCTTAGTTTCATATTTCTTAGTTTTCAAGCTTTCAAATACGCTGATTGCTTTATCAGTCATTTTCGCATTAATAGCCGATATTCCGGCATAATAAGAAATCATGTCATAAGTTGAATCCATCTTAATCTCATTATTCATAAGAGGAAGTTTTGGAATTTCTAAAAACACATTGAATGTGTTATAAGCTCCGGCAAAATCCTTCTTCTCAAACTGATAAGCTCCGTAAGAGATAAGGTGTTGTTGAGTTCTGTAATAGTCTGTCAATTTCGCTTTGATATCTTTTGTAAATTTAGGCTTAACTTTACCTTTAGCATCAGGTTGTTGATCCAGTTTATCTGCCTGTACAAAATAGTCGTATGACTCCAACATTGCTTTTCCTTTAGCCACTGTATCGATAGGCTGTCTCAAAATTGCTTTTTTATAAGCAGCATCGCTTTGTGAATAGCCAATCAATCCGGCTACATACCATGTCTCTGCCAGATTTTTTGTTGTAGAATCCTGCAATGCCAGTTTTATGGCCTCACGTGCTCCGGCAAAGTCCGGATTTTCCATTAAAGCTTTATTCTTTGCCTTAGAAACATTTGCTTTTTGGGCATAGGAGAATGTAAAGCTTATTACCAAAAATAACGATAAAATAAGTTTTTTCATGATGACTTGAGTTTTTTATTAGCTATTATATTTTACACCGTTACACAATTTGTATAACGGTGTAAGTTGTTTATTATTCTTCCACTTGTTCTTCTGTTTCGGTCTGAACATCAGTCTCGGTTTCACCTACTACAGCATCTGTTACCGGAACTGCCGATACTTCAGTTTCTTCAACTACTTCTTCTTCGTTTTCAGAAAGCACCTTACATACTGATGCTATTTCATCGTTTCGTTTTTCCAGATTTATCAACCGAACTCCTTGAGTGGCACGTCCCATAACCCTGAAATCAGCTACTTTAAGTCGAATAGTGATACCTGATTTATTGATAATCATCAGGTCGTTTTCGTCTGTAACGTTTTTGATTGTAACCAGTTTTCCTGTTTTATCGGTAATGTTCATGGTTTTCACACCTTTTCCTCCACGATTGGTAACACGGTATACCGGAATAGTTTCACCATTTTCGTCAAGCATAAGATTACCTTCGTCATCCACTTCATCAAGCAGTGTACGCTTTCCGTAGCCTTGTTGCGAAACAACCATAATGTTTTCATTATCTTCTTTGTTTACACAAATCATGCCTACCAATTCGTCCTCTCCATCTTCGTCAAGCGTCATACCACGTACTCCGGTAGCTGTACGACCCATTTCACGTACTTTAGACTCATGGAAACGGATTGCACGACCATTGCGGTTAGCCATCAATACTTCCGAGTTTCCATCCGTCAGGCGAACTTGTATCACCTGATCATCTTCTCTGATAGTGATTGCATTTACACCATTCTGGCGTGGACGAGAATAAGCTTCGAGCGAAGTTTTCTTGATTACACCGTTTTTAGTTGCAAAAATCAGATAGTGCGATTTGGTATATTCAGGGTCATTCAGCCCTTTGACACGAATAAATGCGTTCACTTTATCATCGTTATCAATGTTAAGCATATTCTGAATGGCACGTCCTTTTGAATTTTTGCTTCCTTCAGGAATATCGTATACTTTCAACCAATAGCATTTACCTTTCGATGTAAAGAATAACATCGTGTTGTGCATCGAAGCTGGATATATGTACTCAATAAAGTCCTCGTCGCGCGAATCGCTTCCTTTCGAACCAACTCCTCCCCGACCCTGAGCCCTGAATTCGCTCAATGCAGTACGTTTGATGTAGCCAAGATGAGAGATAGTGATAATCATTTCATCATCGGCATAGAAATCTTCAGGATTAAATTCTTCGGAAGAATATACAATTTGTGTACGACGAGCGTCGCCATATTTTGCTTTCACTTCCAACAATTCATCTTTAATGATTTGCATACGAAGTTCTATCTTTTCAAGAATTTCTTTCAAGTGTGCAATCAACTTCATTACTTCTTCATACTCTGCACGAAGTTTATCCTGCTCCATGCCGGTAAGCTGACGCAAACGCATTTCTACAATAGCACGAGACTGAATTTCAGACAATCCGAAGCGTTCCATTAAACGAGTACGGGCTTCATCGGGAGTTTTTGAATCACGAATAATCTGAATTGCTTCATCAAGATTATCCAAAATAATCATAAAACCCTCCAATAAATGAGCACGTTTTTCGGCTTCACCAAGCTCGAATCTTGTACGGCGAATAACTACTTCATGACGGTGTTCTACGAAATAATGAATCAAATCTTTCACGTTCAACATGCGTGGACGACCATGAACCAATGCAATATTATTTACACTAAAAGACGATTGTAAAGCAGTGTACTTAAACAGTTTGTTCAACACTACACTCGAATTGGCATCGCGTTTAACATCCACTACGATACGCATTCCTTCACGGTCCGATTCATCGTTGATATGTGCAATACCTTCCACTTTTTTATCTTCAACCAAAGCAACTACGGCCTTGATTAGCTCCACTTTGTTTACCTGATAAGGTATCTCGTTGATGACGATTTTTTCGCGTCCCTGAGCATCAGTTTCAATTTCTACTTTAGAGCGAACAACGATACGTCCGCGTCCTGTTTCAAAAGCTTCTTTTACTCCTGCATAACCGTAGATGATGCCACCTGTCGGGAAATCGGGAGCTTTGATATATTTTAAAATTTCCGAAATTTCAATGTCGTTATTATCAATGTAAGCAATAGTTGCATCAACTACTTCGCTCAAATTATGAGGAGCCATATTGGTAGCCATACCTACAGCAATACCCGAAGATCCGTTAACTAACAAGTTGGGAATACGGCTTGGCAAAACAGTAGGTTCTTTCAGTGTATCATCAAAGTTCAACTGAAAATCAACTGTGTCTTTATTTATGTCAACCAACATATCCTCAGACAATTTGCGCAAACGTGCTTCGGTATAACGCATTGCAGCAGGACTATCACCATCTACCGAACCAAAGTTTCCCTGTCCGTCAACCAAAGGATAACGCATAGACCAATGCTGAGCCATACGAACCAATGTACCATAAATGGAAGAGTCACCATGCGGGTGGTATTTACCCATTACTTCCCCAACAATTCTTGCAGATTTTTTATAGGGTTTATCGGAGTTATTTCCCAATTCGTTCATCCCAAATAAAACTCGGCGGTGAACCGGTTTAAAACCATCACGCACATCAGGTAATGCACGGGATACAATCACCGACATGGAATAATCGATGTACGAAGACTTCATCTCTTCGTCAATGTTTACCTTAATAATTCTGTCTTGATCAATCATCTATTTTTTAATTTTATTTCTATCTAAAAAATCGCACTAAAGTACTACTTTTAATTGGATTAGGCAAGCCTTTTGCTAAAAAATCACACTCTACAAAAATGTATTTTAACACACAATATAAACCCAAACATATTATTGAAAATCAAAATATTACAACTCAAACAAAAGAATAATTTGCACGATAAATCAGTCAAGTTCACCACCAGTTACAAAGTAGTCTTGAAACACCTCTGTTTTTGGAGGCGCCGATTCAAAAATTCCATAAACCGACGAGCCCGAACCCGACATGGAAGCATAAATAGCACCCATATTGTACAGTGTATTTTTTATATTTTCAATTTCGGGATATTTAGCAAAAACTGATTTTTCGAAATCATTTTTTACCACATTTTTCCATTCGGAAATTGGCTTGAGAATAAGTTCCGAAAGAGACACTTCCGGTTTTTGTGGATCTATCATCGAATAGGCCACAGGAGTCGACACATGGATATCCGGTTTTACGAGCAAAAGAAAATAACCTTTCAAAGATAATTTTATTGGTGTAAAGACATTACCTATACCTGTAGCAAATACCGGTTTATTCTTTATAAACACCGGACAATCTGCCCCCAGTTTAGCCGCTATTTTTTCCAGTCTTCCGGGTGTAATTTTAAGCTGAAACATTTCATTAAGCGTCTCCAACATAAAAGCCGCATCGGACGAACCGCCACCCAGACCCGCTCCAAAGGGTATTTGCTTGATCAGCGAAATATCTATGGGTGGAAACTGATATCCCGAACGCAAAAGATGATAAGCTTTCACAATCAGATTATCTTCCGGATCACCGTCGATCTGAATACCCGAGGAAGAAAAGCTGTAATCAGTACATGTTTCTGAAACTTCAACCTGCAGGACATCCGACAAACCGATGGGATAAAAAATCGTTTCGATATTATGATAACCATCCGGACGTTTTTCAACGACATTGAGCCCCAGATTTATTTTTGCGTTTGGATATGTAAGCATTTGGATAAAGAGTATAAATCTCGTATAAGTTTTTGAGAAAACATAATTCAAAGATAAACATTTTTTATCATTCTGAGGATAAATATTACAGGATAATTTGAGCTTACATGTGAATAAGTTGTTGAAAAAATTAATATGAAACTATCGAAAATCTTTAGTACTTTTGAAACTCACAAAAACAAATTTCTAAACGAGTAACTTTACCTATCAAAATGGCTGAAAAACGCAATTATAGCAAAAAACCTACAACACCTACTCCAATTCCCGCTAATGAATTTGGTAAACTTCCACCACAGGCTCCTGAACTTGAAGAGGCTGTGTTGGGTGCAATAATGATTGAGAAAGATGCATATTCTCTCATTTCTGAAATTCTAAAGCCCGAATGCTTTTACAAAGTAGCGCATCAAAAGATTTATGAGGCTATAACTACGCTGGCTATGCAACAGGAGCCGATTGATATGCACACGGTTACTGAGCAATTGCGAAAAAACGGAAATATCGACGAGGTAGGCGGACCGTATTACATTACATTACTTACAGCCAAAGTTTCGTCGGCAGCTCACCTGGAGTATCACGCACGTATCATTACGCAGAAATTTCTTGCCAGAGAGCTGATACGGATTTCTACTGAAATACAAACCAAAGCTTTTGACGACAAATCGGATGTGGATGACTTAATGCAGGAAGCAGAAGGAATGCTCTTTGAAGTATCGCAGCGCAACCTGAAAAAAGACGTTACGCAGATCAATCCGGTTATAGAAGAAGCCATTCACCGTATGCAGGCAGCGGCCGAGAAACAAG
This sequence comes from Paludibacter propionicigenes WB4, assembly GCF_000183135.1. NCBI lineage: Bacteria > Pseudomonadati > Bacteroidota > Bacteroidia > Bacteroidales > Paludibacteraceae > Paludibacter > Paludibacter propionicigenes. Next base: position 983,584 of record NC_014734.1, read on the forward strand.
GTGCCAGCGGTGTGGCTACCGGCTTCCACAGCCTCGATAAGATAACATCAGGTTGGCAAAAATCCGATTTGATTATCATTGCAGCCCGTCCAGCGATGGGGAAAACAGCTTTTGTGCTCTCTATGGCTAAAAACATGGGGGTAGATTATAATCAACCGGTTGCACTGTTCTCGCTCGAAATGTCCAACGTTCAGTTGGTAAACCGTTTGATAATGAACGTATGCGAACTGGAAGGTGAAAAAGTAAAAAACGGACAACTGGACAAAGAAGAATGGAACAAACTGGACAAGGACATAAAAGAATTGATTGATGCTCCCATTTTTGTGGACGACACTCCCAGTTTATCGGTTTTTGAGCTCAGAAGTAAAGCACGCCGGCTGGTAAAAGAGCATAAAGTACAATGTCTGATTATTGACTACCTGCAGTTGATGAATGCCAGTGGTATGAGTTTCGGTAGTCGCGAGCAAGAGGTAAGTATTATTTCCCGCTCGCTGAAAGGACTGGCAAAAGAACTTGATATTCCAATCATTGCACTCTCGCAGCTCAATCGTGGTGTTGAAGGGCGCTCGGGTCTGGAGGGAAAACGTCCTCAATTATCGGATTTGCGTGAATCCGGTGCTATCGAGCAAGATGCCGACATGGTTTGCTTTATCCACCGACCGGAGTACTATCATCTGACCGAAGATGCTCAGGGAAACTCGCTATTGGGAATTGCCGAAATCATTATTGCCAAACACCGTAATGGTGCAACAGGCGATGTACAACTGAAGTTTAAAGGGCAATACGCAAAATTCATGAATAAAGATGACAGAGACAAAGATGACAATCCTTTCAATGCAGGTTATCAGGTTATTTCATCCAAAATGAATGAACCAGCCGGAACTAATTTCTACGGAGATGGCGTTTTAAGTACTCCGCCTGCTTCCAATCCTTTGCTTGGAGGTGGACGAAACGATGAAGTGCCGTTCTGAAAAGCTTAAAAATAATCTACAAAAAAAACTGCTGTAAGGATTATTCTTTACAGCAGTTTTTTTATCTGTTTAATAGTAGCGACTTTACGCTACATCAAACTCATGCTTCTTTCGGATTGTGTTTATACCTGAATAATACGGAAAATAGAATAGCTACTACCAATGCATATCCGGCAAAAGAATACCATATTCCGGGCCAGTCTTTAGCATGTGTTATCGGATTCTCAAACCATTTGGCAATAACGAATCCGGCGATAATATTTCCTAATACGGCACCAACTCCATTGGTCATTAGCATAAAAACTCCCTGCGCCGATGACTGGATAGATGAGTCTGTGTTTTGCTCAACGAACAATGCTCCTGAAATATTGAAAAAATCGAATGCCATTCCGTAAATAATGCACGAAGACACTATCAATGCGAAACCTATGTTGGTATTTCCGGCCAAACCAAATAAACCAAAACGCAATACCCAGGCAAGCATACTGAGCAACATAACATTTTTGATACCCAGCCTCTTCATAAAGAAAGGAATAGCCAAAATGAAAAGAGTTTCCGAAATTTGAGAAATAGACAAAATTATGGTTGAAAAATTATTGATTATGCCCCCTTTCGGAAACACATCTGCATCCTGCAGAAAGCTGTCACCGTAGGCATTGGTCAATTGAAGTGCAGCTCCCAACATTAAACTAAAGACAAAGAACAGCGCCATCTTTTTTTGTTTAAACAGCACAAAAGCTTCTAACCCTAATTTCTGCACCAACGTTCTGGCAGCAAGACTTTTTGGTTCTTTCTTTACGACAGGCAAAAATATGAACGAGAAAAGAGACAGCGCAAAAGCCATTATCGCTGCAATGAAAAAAGACACTTTTATGCTTTGCCCAAAGCCCCACTCTTTGGTAAACAGATTGGTAATCCACATGGCTACAATAAAACCTACTGTGCCCCAAACCCTTATAGGAGGAAAATATGTTGTAGGATCTTTTCCCTCGTTTTTCAACACATTGAAACCAATCGAATTATTAAGACCGATAGTCGGCATATAAAAACTCATAGCCACGAGTAAAACCCAGAAAAACGGCATCGGCGCATCAATAAGCGGCAGAAAACACATCGTCGCTCCAAACAGTAAATGCAAGATAGCATAAACGTACTTAGCCTGCCATTTATCTGCAATAATTCCAAACAATGTTGGCATAATGAGTGATGCAAATCCCATGGTAGAAAACACCAAACCAAATTCAGCTCCATTCCATTGTTTTTCAACAAAGCCGTAATGCCCCAATGTCATCATCCAGGCACCCCATACAAAGAACTGAAGAAAATTCAGTATTATCAAACGTAACTTTAAATTCATGATTTCTTGTTTTACTTAAGTTGTTTATGCTTTTGAAATAATAACTGCGTGGTTTATTTTGAGTCGGAGTGTCTTTTAATGGCATCACGTATAGTGACAGCCAATTCGTATTTTTCTTTATTTATAGCCATTTCGAGCATTTCTTCCAAGGCTGTCAACGGCAATAAATCCAAATCTTCGTCGGTTAAGTCTTCATTATTTTCGGGTAAATTCACCTTTTTTACTTCCTCTTGTGCCTGTGGCTCTACTTCGGTTCCCACAATATTCAGAATTTCCGATTTAATGTATATCGGACAGTCCGAACGCACTGCCAACGCCACAGCATCCGAAGTGCGGGCGTCAATAATCAGAACGTTATCATCTTTTTTGATATAAAGTTCTGAATAAAACACATCATTCACCATATCATAGATCAACACTTTCTGCAATTCGGCCTCAAACACCCCGAGCAAACTCTTGATTAAGTCATGAGTTAGCGGTCTGGGAGATTTCTTGTTGTTCATCTTTAATGCGATAGATTGCGCCTCAGGTTCGCCAATCATCACCGAAAAACGCCGGTTACCAAGCTCTTCGCTCAATACCAGCCCATAAGTCCCCACAACTGTTTGATTGTAAACCAACCCTGTAATTGTCAACTTTATATCAGAATCCATATTTATTCAATTAATAATTAAAGGATTATACTTGACAGTCGTATCCTTATTTTTTCAACATCAAAGCACTATTGCATTTATTTTAACGGGCAACAAATATACAGATATTTTTAAAAGGATAATTCATAAATTAAATAAAACTTTGGTATAAAGGGGATAAATGCTTTTTGAGCTCAAAAACGGAAGTTACCCGAATATATTGGGATATTCATTTCTTTGATGTACTTTTGTTGAGCAAATTATAAAATTCGATGTTCAAAAAATCAAATATACTTATCAGAAACAAGCGGGCTACTTTCGATTATGAAATACTCGACAAGTATCTGGCTGGAATTCAACTATACGGAACTGAAATAAAATCCATCCGGGATGGAAAAGCCAGTTTGGCCGATACGTATTGCACCTTTATCAACAATGAATTGTGGGTAAGAAACATGCATATTGCCACCTATTTTTTTGGCACTTACAATAATCACGACGTGCGCAGAGACCGCAAGCTACTGCTTACCAAAAGAGAACTAAACAAACTCATTCGAGGAACCAAGGAAACGGGTAACACGATCATTCCCACCAAAATGTTTATAAACGACAAAGGATTAGCCAAACTGGAAATAGGACTTGGCAAAGGAAAGAAAACATACGATAAGCGACAGTCTTTGAAAGAGAAAGAGGATAAACGAAGCATAGACAGAGCCATGAGGGCATAAAAAAAGAGCGAATCATTTCGCTCTTTTTTTTATGTTCCGATTTATGCTGTTTTGAATACAAAAACCGCTTAATCTTCTGAGAAGCTGTTTTTTCGAAAGGCTCATCCATGATGTCGATACGATTAATCTGAGATACACGGTTCAGCTTCTCGTTCAGCTCTTTCATAAAATTGGCTTTCCATGCCTTGTGTTTCTCCTTCTTGTCTTCGATAACGGATTTAAAGTGACCGATAACTTTTTCAAGTTCTTCGATATCCAGCAATACCTTGGCTACCAGAAATCCATCTTCTTCCAATACAAGCGATTCTACAACCAACTTATGATTGTTGATAATCGTTTCGATATCTTCCGGATAAATATTCTCACCGCTTGCACCGACTATCGTATTTTTAATTCTACCCTTTATGTAGAGCCTTTTACGCGAATCGAACCGTCCGTAATCTCCGGTTTTAAACCAACCGTCTGCGGTAAGCACTTCTGCTGTCGCTTCGGGGTTTTTATAGTAACCTTTCATCACATTGGGTCCTTTTGCCCAGATCTCTCCTACCCCTTTTTTGTCAGGATTATTTATCTTTAGCTGAACGCCCGGAACAGCAAAACCGGTTGACTGTAATTTTGTTTGTTGAACTCCAGCGCCCGCCAGCAAAGGAGCAGTTTCGGTTAAACCATAACCAATAGCATAGGGAAATTTACCTTCTTTCATAAAGCGCTCCACACGCGAATCGAGTTTAGCTCCTCCAATGCCAAAGAACTTTAGCCTGCCTCCAAAAGTTTGATACAGTTTTTTACCGGCAATACGATGGATGATTTTACGGAAAAGCGGCGTTTTATAAATCATCCGCTTAAATTGGTTGCTGGCGAACTTACTTTGAATTTGGGTTTTATAGAGTTTCTCCATAATTAAAGGTACGGAGAGCATCATAGTAGGCCTTATTTTAGCTAAAGCCGGTAGTAATGCAGCAGCAGTGGGAGGTTTTTCAAGATAATAAATGGATGCACCATACATAATGGGGAACAGCATCCCGATGGAATTTTCATACGTATGCGACAGGGGAAGCAATGACAGAAACACATCGGCTTTGGATATGGACTGAAATGCATCCGATTGCATGGCTATGAATGTTATGCTCTTGTGAGAAAGCACAACACCCTTTGATCTTCCGGTAGTGCCCGAGGTGTAAATTATGGCAGCAGTATCTTCCTCTTCGACGATGATTTTGGAGCAATCAACTGCTTTAGCTTCAGTGTCAGAAGATCCGTTAAGTATCGAAAAATTATCAAGCAGAATTGTAGCTTCCAGCAATGGCAATTCCAGCCCTTCTATTCGCGTAAGCAATCTTTCACTGATAAACAATGCTTTCGATTCGGAATGTAGCAATACGTTTTCTATCTCTACACGGGTAAAATCGGGCAAAACAGGGACTATAACCAGCCCCTTGGAAACTACAGCGAAGTAAGCAACCACCCAGTTGGGCATATTGTGGCTTAACAAGGCTACTTTATCTCCTTTTCGTAAACCGAAAGAGTACAACAGTTTAGAGAGTTCCTCTATTTGCCGACCAAGCTCTTTGTAGGTGATAGGTTTACCATCAACGAATGAAACCGAAAGTTGGGTAGAAAAATTCTTTACAGAATAATCAATCAAAGACTGAAGCGTAAGAGGCTTGGGCTCTATTTTTTTATTCATTCGGTGTGTTTTATCTTAGCATTTCTTCTGCCTAAAAAGTCGCGCAAAGATAAAGCATATAATTGAAAAAGGTGCAGATTTTATATTTTCTTGAAGAAGTGAATATATCAGACCGGATCAGGATTTATAAAGTATAAAGATACAAGGTCTTTTGCTCAATTCAGGAAGCTTCGTTTTCCATTCTTTCACCGTATTGGTTTTGATAAATTCGGTTTCCAAAGTAATGTCCGCAGCAATACATAACCGGGTAGCAGGCTGACAAACCCGGAGAATTTCTTCCAGCATCTTCATATTGCGGTAAGGCGTTTCGATAAAGATCTGAGACTGATTTTCAGAATATGCTCTTGATTCCAGTTTTTTTAAGGCTTTGGAACGTTCGTCGGGCTGTATGGGCAGATAACCGACAAAAGCAAAACTCTGTCCATTGAAACCCGACGCCATAAGCGACAACAAAATGGACGATGGACCAACAAGCGGAACTACCGTAAAATTGTGCCGTTGGGCAATAGCCACCACATCGGCACCCGGATCGGCAATGGCAGGGCATCCGGCTTCGGACAATACGCCAATATCGTTTCCGTCGAACATTGGTTTCAGAAATCCGCTCAATTCCTCGGGCGATGTATGCTGATTGAGAACATAGAAAGTCAGACTGTCAATATCAATGGCAGGGTTCGATTTCTTGAGAAACCGACGGGCTGTACGCACATCTTCCACTATAAAATACCGCAAGGCTGTAACAATCCCGGTATTATACGCGGGAAGAATTCTACTAAAATCACACTCGCCCAGCGAAGTTGGAATAAGGTATAAGTTTGGCATAATTTATTGAATCTTGTTTTTATATTTCTAATGTGCACAGCTTAAGCCTTTACAACTTCAGCAGCATAGGTTTTACCTATTTCATAGTCCTTTATGCTCTGAAGTGTCATCTTTTTGCCCTAAGGGGATGCCTTTATGCTCTAAGGGGTCATCTTTATGCTCCGAGGGGATACCTTTATACTCTGCAATGAAGTCTTCGAACTCTTCCGAACCGTCTTCAAAGTTTTCAGAGCCATACTCAGGTGTTTCGGAGAAGTATTTCGTTAGCAAAGAAACTTCATAGAAAGCAACAAAGTGCCTTACAGAACTTAATCGGCGACTTCAGCTTTCAGGTTATCGGCCTCTTCGCTCAGTATTTCCCACTCGTACACTTTCTGTTCCATTTCACGCTGTTTTTTCTGATAAAGCATAATATAATCATTATCGGATGCGTATTCTGGCAATTCGAGTTGCTTAACCATGGCAGCAATTTCGTCTTCCAGCGCCGAAACCATCTTTTCAACTTCTTCCACTGCTTTTTCGGCTTTTCTTATTTTCCGGTTATGCTCCTTTCTGGCTTCATAACTCATCTTGTTCTCCGAAACCGGTTTTTCTACAGCATCGCTTGTGGCTTTAAGCGAAGTCGCAACCTCCAGTTCTCGCAAGGTATCCATCTTTTTATACTGAAGAAATTCATAGATGCCTCCTAAATGTTCGCGTACTTTTTTGTTGCCAAACTCATACACTTTAGTTACCAGTCCATCCAGAAATTCACGGTCGTGCGAAACCACGATAACCGTTCCATCAAAAGCTTTGATAGCTTCTTTCAATACATCCTTCGAGCGCATATCCAAGTGATTGGTAGGCTCATCCAGAATCAACAAATTGACCGGTTCAAGCAATAGGCGAATCATAGCCAACCTGCTGCGTTCACCCCCTGAGAGTACTTTCACTTTCTTGTCGGAAGCTTCGCCTCCAAACATAAATGCGCCCAGAATATCGCGTATCTTGGTTCGAATATCGCCCACCGCCACGTAGTCAATCGTTTCAAAAACAGTTCTGTTTTCATCGAGCAGCGAAGCCTGATTTTGAGCAAAATAACCGATTTTTACGTTATGTCCCAGTTTCAGTATTCCCGAATACTCTATTTCGCTCATAATACATTTTACGAGCGTACTTTTACCTTCACCGTTTTTACCTACAAAAGCCACTTTTTCTCCCCGGTTGATAATCATCCCGATGTTATCCAGAATCAACTGGTTTCCATACGCTTTTGACAAATGCTCAATCTCCACAGGAATGCTTCCCGACCGCGGTGCAGGCGAAAACTTAAGACTTAATTTTGAATTATCTTCCTGATCAACCTCCAACCGTTCCAGTTTTTCCAGCTGCTTGATGCGCGACTGAACCTGAACGGCCTTGGTTGCCTGATAGCGGTAACGGGCAATAAACTCCTCGGTATCGGCAATCAGTTTCTGCTGATTCTCGTAGGCTCTTACCTGTTGGTCGTGCCTTTCGATGCGCAACTGCACATACTTTGAATAATTTACGTTGTAATCGTAAATCTTACCCAACGAAATTTCGATAGTCCGCGTGGTAACTGCATCAATAAAGGCGCGGTCGTGCGAAACCAACAAAATAGCACTTCCACAAGTAATCAGGAAACTTTCCAGCCATTGTATTGATTCTATATCCAAATGGTTGGTCGGCTCATCGAGTAGTAATACGTCAGGACGTTGCAAGAGGATCTTGGCCAACTCAATGCGCATACGCCATCCGCCACTAAATTCCGAACACTGGCGATCGAAATCCGAACGCAAAAAACCTAGTCCGAGCAATGTTTTCTCTATTTCGCCATAAAAATTACCGTTGCCTATAATCTGTAGATGTTCATTATCCCGAGTCAGCTTCTCTATCAAATCGTGGTACTCTGCCGATTCGTAATCAGTTCTTTCGGCCAGTTCCACATTCATGCGTTCAATTTCGGCCTGCAAATCGGTAATGTGCTCAAAAGCCTTTTCTGCTTCCTGCATCACCGTGGTACCTTCGTTATGAATCATATGCTGTGGCAAATAGCCAATGGACAAATCCTTCGGAATTAAAATCTTTCCTTTCGTAGGAGCCTGCTTTCCGGAAAAAATACGGAGTAATGTGGTTTTACCCGCTCCGTTTTTACCTACTAAGGCTATTCTGTCTTTAGGATTTACTAAAAAACTAATTTCATCAAAAAGCGGCGAGCCGCCAAATTCAACCGTAAGTTGTTCTACAGATATCATATTATAAACTTTCGAGATAATTCTACTCTTAAAAAACTAAATCATTATATTACTTCAACACTTTTCTTTCAACTACTCGCCATAAAATATAGGTAAGCACGCATGCTATTGAAAAAGCTACCGCAACCAATAGTCCGATTGGCCAATTACGCCCGACAATGCCCAGCGCGATGTAAAAAATTGAAATTATTATCAACAAAAACGTCACCTGAAGATGCGTCAAACCAGATTTCAGCAGCCAGTGATGTATGTGGTTTTTATCCGCACGAAAAGGTGAAATTCCATGTATAATCCGGGTAAGCATAACGCGCATAGCATCGAATAAAGGAACAGACAAAACACAAACAGCTACAGCCGGAGCAGCTGACATGTGAAAAGATACAGGAGTTATTACTTTAGTATTTATGTCACAAAACTCAAACACATACAGAGCTATCATATAGCCCAGCAGCAACGAACCTGAATCGCCCATAAATATCTTTCGTTTGCCGGATATTACATTGTATATAAAAAAAACGGCCAAAGAACCTACCATGGCATAAGCCGAGATTGCCAAATTAATGAACAACACCGAATGAAAATAAACAGCAAAAAACAAACAATACAATATCCCCAACCCCGATGCCAAGCCATCAATACCATCTATCAAATTCAACGAATTGATGATCAAAATAAAAACAAAAAATGAAAGCAAATAACTTGCTCCTATCGGCAACTCATATATGCCCAAAAAGCCATGTAGACTTGACATACGAATATCAGAAACTACAATCAGAAAAAAAGCAGAAGCACTCTCCCCAAATAATTTCCAGGCTGGTTTTATATCAATCAAATCATCAACAAATCCTACCAGCAGTATAATAAAAACGCCAACAATCGTAAATTGAAGTTCGCTGAATATAGAGAATGTGAACAAAAACACTGTCAGCAAAAACGAAATAAATATATTTATTCCGCCCACATTGGGGATTATGCCTTCGTGCGAAGTTCTTTTATTGGGCTTTACTACAAAATTTCTTTTTCTGGCAATATTCAGAACCATAGGCATAAAACACAGCCCAATGATAAAAGAAACGAATGCAGAAAGAAAAGGATAGTTCTGAATAAATTTATCAATATCAAGCATTTAAACAATAGACAATTATTACCACTGTAGTACAGAAGTCAATCGATATTTGGAAATTACAACTCCTATACGTATCGACAGCATTACCTGTAAATTCAGGTTGAATTAATTCATTAAAGTATTAAAAATAAAGTGCAAAGATAAGTTTAAAATGCGAAAAACAGATTCAAAAATCAAACATATCATTTAGCGGGCACAAAGTCCGATGTAACCACCTCATTATCTGAACAAAAAACAATACTTTTTTATAATTCACACTCCAAATTGCCGATTGAAAATATAATATTATATCTTTGCACTCTCAATTCAAAAATGAATAAATATGTCGATACACAGTGAAGACTCAAGAAGAGTAACGACTCAAAGATTGTTGGAAATGAAACAACGTGGTGAAAAAATCAGTATGCTCACAGCATACGATTACACCATGGGAACCATTGTTGACAGAGCCGGAGTAGATATAATATTAGTTGGTGATTCTGCATCGAATGTTATGTGTGGAAACATCACTACGCTTCCAATCACATTGGATCAAATGATTTTTCTGGCAAAATCGGTTGTCAGAGGTGTAAACCGGGCGTTGGTTGTAATCGATATGCCATTTGGATCCTACCAGGGTAACTCCAAGGAAGCGCTCGCTTCGGCCATTCGTATCATGAAAGAAACTCATGGAGACTGTTTAAAAGTAGAGGGTGGAGAGGAAATTCTGGAATCAGTTAAACGTATTCTTAGTGCCGGAATTCCTGTTATGGGGCATCTGGGACTTATGCCTCAATCCATAAATAAATACGGATCTTATGCCGTAAGAGCGAAGGATGACAGCGAAGCTGATAAACTTATAAGAGATGCCCATTTGCTCGAAGAAGCAGGATGTTTCGGAATTGTATTGGAAAAAATTCCTGCAAAGCTAGCTCAGAGAGTAGCTGATGAACTTACCATCCCTGTTATTGGAATTGGCGCAGGTGGTGGTGTGGATGGACAAGTGCTGGTACTACACGATATGGTAGGACTGAATCAAGACTTCTCACCACGGTTTCTTCGTCGCTATGCCAACATTCAGGGCATAATGAATGAAGCGATTGGACATTATGTAGAAGATGTGAAATCAGGCGATTTCCCCAACGAAAAAGAGCAGTATTAAGGAATATAATTAAATAGTAATCCCGTCGAACAAAATCATTCGACGGGATTTTTTTATTCTATGTAATAGAAGAATAATCTCTTTTCATTGATTACCTTCATTTAGAGTTAGCAGACAAGCCTTTATCCATGAGCTATGGAATAATCCACCGGCAAATATTTGATAAACCACAGATCAGATTAGTCTTTGTTTCAACAGCTTATGGAAAACCTATATATTTCAACAAGATACTAGTTTTTTTGTTGTTCCGGTAAGTGTGAAGATGAGGTTGTGTTTATTTCCGGCAGAAGAATAAACTTCAATGCTTTATCAGGGTCTATATATTCATTAGCGGCCTCTTTTACTTTCTCTGAGTTCAGTTGCTCAATAGTTTGCTTGCGTTCCTCAATCGTCATAACCGTATCTCCATAACGGTAGGCATAATAAATGTCCAGTAACCAACTAGCGTTTTCTTTTATATCTGTTGCAAGTGTTACACGCATCTTTTCTTTGACTCGCTCCAGCTCTTCACTTGTGGGACCATCCGACATCAAACGTTTAACTTCAAGAATTGCACGTTTGTATAAAGCCTCGTAAGATGCCGTATTCGTGCCAAAAGAAAGTGATAATGACGCTTCAGGTTCATGGTTTTGATTAACTTTTCCTGAAACTTTTACGCCATAAACGCCACTCATTTCCCTGCGAAGACTTTCATATAATCTGGTTTTCAATAGTTCAATAAAAGCACTATAAGCATATGCTTTCTGTTTATCCCAGATGGCTCGTTTTACGAACTTAATGGAAACTTCAGCTTTGTCTTCTGTTCCTTTTTTGAATGTGTAAGTAGCTGGACCTAATAAAGACGTGAAATTTTGTTCTGCATAACCCTGTTTCTTCTTATTGCCGGGAAGTCCTCCTATATACGTCAGAACAAGTGGTTTGATAGAATCAATATCCACATTGCCAACAAATACATAAGTAAATCCGGTAACACTACCAAAACGAGCTTTATAAATTGCAGCAGCTCGATTAAAATCTACCTGATCGAGATTTTCTTTTACCGGCCATCTGTTCCGGCGTGGATTGCCGTTATTCATAAGTTGTTCGACTTGATAATTGAAGTAACTGCTCGGATCATCAAGCAATTTAGCATATTCAGTTTTCTCTTCATTCATCAATCGTTTGAAAGCATTTTTATTAAAATAAGGTGCAGTTTGATATAAATAGAGTAATTGAAAAAATGCTTCACTGTCTTTCAACCCGTATTTACCTGACATCGATTCATTATACAAAACCAAGGATTGAGTTAACGATAAATCTTTTCCTGCCATCAGTCTTTTCAATTGAGTATTATTAATACCATTTACACCACTCTTATCCTGAATCTTGGTTGCATAAAGTGCTGACATGTCATCTTTTGCATTATAGTTGCTAAAACCTCCATTCGATGTAGCTCTGAACAAAACTTGATTATTCTTAAAGTCTGTTTTTTTGAATACGACAGTGGCTCCATTGGATAGTTTCCATTCTATCAATCCGGTTTCCGGAATTGACCTTTCACTGATAATTGTTCCTGCTTTTGGCTTGCTGGACATGAGCTCTTTGACAACTTTATCTTCTCTATACGGCTTAATCTTTTCAGCTCCCACCTGAGCTAGCAAAGTCAAAAACTCTTTTTTGTCTGGATAAGAAATAGAAGCACTCTCCGGACCAGTAACAACAACGACTCGGTTATTATCAGTCATATAATAAGCTACCAGACTATTCAAATCAGTTGTTCTTATTCCCGGTAATGTTTTTTTTACCAATTCATATTCATATTCAATGCCCGGTATAGGTTCACCTGATAGATAATTAACCTGATACTCATCGGCAAAAAGATCAGATGCCGTTTTTCCCCGCTCATTGTACCATCTTTCGTAACGGGACAATAGTTTCATTTTAGCTCTTTCTAATTCATTATTCGTAAATCCGTAGCGTTTCACTCGCTCATTTTCAACAATCAGAGAATGAAAGGCATTCAATATTTTTGAAGGAGCACATCTTGCATAACTGGAATAAGTATCTACTTCACGAAAATAATTTGAGTAACCTGACTCAGCTTCCGAAAAAGGAGGAGTCTCTGTTTCTTGCAATTCCTTTAAACGATCATTAATCATAGAAGAATACAACGCATGGTATATTTTGTGCTCAACATAATCCTGCTGCGTGATTGTTTTTTGGGGCTTGTGTTTATAGGATATTTCTACAGAACAGCCTGATATCTCAGGATCGGTAGCCACCACAACCTTTGTTTCTTTATGGTCTGGCACCGGATTGACCGGGCGGGGTTCGCTATTCTCCGGCATTTTATACACCCCGAATTTTTGAATAATTTCCTTTTCTATTTCGGTTGGATTGATATCTCCAATCACCATGATGGCCATTAAGTCAGGACGATGCCATTTTTTGTAATAATTTCGCAATTCATCTGACGTAAAATGCTTCAGAACTTCTTCTTTACCAATAGGAAGGCGAAGTGGATAAAGGGAACCTGCCAATAGAACCGGAAGATATTTCTCCCGAATTCTGGTGGATGCTTTTTTCCCCAACCGCAGTTCTTCCAGTACAACGCCTCTTTCTCTTTCAATTTCCTTTTCTGAAAGAGTCAGATTCATCGCCCAGTCTTTTAGTACGGTTAACCCTACATTCACCTTATCCGATGGAATAGGTAAATAATAGATTGTTTCGTCAAAAGAAGTATAGGCATTTAAATCTTTTCCAAAACGAACACCCATACCTTCGAGGGTTTTTATCAACTCAGCATTCGGAAACGATTCGGTTCCATTGAAAGACATATGCTCCAAAAAGTGCCCCAATCCTTGTTGTTTCTCGGTTTCTAAAATAGAGCCCGCATTAATAACCAATCTCAATTCTACTTTATTCTCCTGAGCTTTATTCTGACGTATATAGTATGTAAAACCATTGTCAAGCGTTTTCTTGATAGTTTTAGCATCGACAGGAATAACCTCGTCCGGAGAATAAACAAAAGATTGTGCCAGTAAACTCATTGGACTAAGTAAAAGCACAAACGGGAGTATCTTTAATAATTTCATTTTTATTGTTTTAGAAATTGTATCCAACAGATGCAGATACATTGGTTCTGTTTAATTTATCTTCCGTCCGCAATAGGCTGAAAGAACTTTTCGCGTACAGACAAGTCTTATTTTTTAGATTGTGTCCATATAAAACATGAGCCTGCAATTGACCATAATTTTGAGTCAGTATTGTTGCGTCACTATTTACTAGTTCGGTTTCTATTGTTTTATCCAGCGGTTCCCTTGGAGTATATCGGTTCTTATCATTCCACACGCCCCGGAAACTACCTTCCAAACCAACCTGCAATAAGTTTGTTTTTTTTATATTGAAGTTTCTTAAAGCATTGAGTGTAGCAGTATAACTGTTGAATTTGAGAAAAGAATTCATCACTACGTACTCATCAATATATTCTGTTAGTTTTCCGTTTAGAGAAAATTTCCATTTGTAGGATGTGGTGGTTCCATCAAACAAATAAAGATTATACCCGGCTTTCCATTCTTTCTGAGAAACAACAGATCGATGGGAAGCCTCTGAACTTGTCACCCAGGCATTCACTTCTGACGAAGAATTAAAAATCTGAATAATCTCCCGACCCGAACGATTCGTTTCATTATAACCTACAGATAATGCATGTTTTACAGAATATTCTTTGTTATAGAAATCCACATGCAGTTGTCCTTTCCAATTATTTTCATACAATCGTCCGCGTTGACGGGGTTTATTGTTTTCTATATCATTGGCATTTTCTACATAGTTTTCATAGATTCCATCCAAAAACACGTTCATCCGATCCGATTTATAACCATATTGTACGCCACCACCAAAGCCATCTCCGGTATATTGGCGTTCGCGTTCGTTCGTGCTAAACAAGTCATGCGTATATTGTCCCATTCCTTTCATGAGGTATATTTTTTGGGGATTTCCTGTATCATACAAAATCATGTTACTATTTTCACGAAAACGTCTGTAACTAAAGTTTCCCCCTAAGGAATGTCTTTTCTGAATTAAGGTGAAAGATGGAGCTACCTGAATAGCATTTGAATTTGCTTGCGGACGAGGATCAATACTCTTTGCACCCCTTCCTACTGCTAGTCTTCCATCAAGACCAAAAGAAATAAAATGATAATAAATAGGTGAAGCAATCCTTGTCCACATATCATATGTTTGCTTTTTCCAATTTCCACCAGTGCTATCTGCTATGATATAAGGTGTACCTCGGTAGGGATTCAGAATAGATGTAAACTGAACATTTTTCTCGAAAGCTTCTTTGAAATTGAAGCCACCAACAACATAGAACTTTCCCATAGTGACGGCTCCTTCCGCAGAAAAGAGACAGTTGTTATAGGAACTGGCTTGCTGGGGACGGTGATAATTTCCGTCTGAATATTCGTAGGTGAGGTTCACATCGGAATAGTTTATCCGCGAGCCAAGTGATAGGCCGGAAGCATTGTCTGAAGACAAATGATATTCACTTTCTTTAAAATAGTGCATTTCAAAAAGCTCTGCATATGGCTTTCCAAGCAAAGTATCGTTTCTTGTTTGTGCTGTAAGTTGTATTGGTAAAACAATTGTAGAAATTGCAGCTTTGTATAGTATTGATGTATAACGCATATCCTTTTTTTATTTAAAAATAGCTTTCGGGCTTACTTCAAAATCTTCGGTCGAATTATTGGAATCCTGATAAATAAGTCTTCCATTTTTGTTGCCAATGATCTTTCGAATCACACTGGAGCCAGTATAGGTTCCTGCAACGGTAGCAAAACCACTGTCCAACATGGGAGGAAAACGTTTGGTGTTTGTAACAGTCTTATTCTGAATTAAATCAACCGCATCAATTATGAACTTTACCGGGACTTTTTTACATAACCAATACTCCTCATTTTCAAATGGATCTTGAAAAGCTTCTGGAAGTGTAACAGTTCCGAAACCGGAGAACTCTTCTTTGGTAGCTTGGATCAATACCATTCCTTGTCCAAGCACACTGATGCGCCAGAGGTCTCCATAGTCCGGCCAAAAAGCTCTGGACATATTGACAGCCGGAAAATCCGTATATTTGTTGGAAGGATCTGAAGAATAGGCTTCATAATCAGCATCTATTAAATTAACAGGCGAAGAAAGATTGTACTGGCTGTCTTGATTGTGGGGAGCTGCCATGGTTGCTATCGTGACACTTTGACCTGGCTGTATGTATACCGGATTTTCTCCAGCTACAATTTTCCAAATAGCTTGCAAATAAACATGTTTATATTCTCCTTGTGTCTCACCCGGCCAAAGAGGTCCAGTAACACCGATTCCCCCGTAGTTTTCGGTGTTAGCTATGTAGACATTGTTCAGAAGAACAGGATTATCTGAATTATTATAGATAGTATAGAAATTATCATTTCGATAGCTACCATTCGATGGAGTACGTGACCCACAATAGTATAGTTCCTTAAATATCAGAGAACTCTGAGTTGGCAAAATCAAGTCTATATCACTCAACAATGGCGTTTCTCCCTGTTTAAAATTCACACTGGACTTAAATCCAATCAGATTGGATCCATCAACAGCGTTTTTACCTGTTACCTGAGTTACTTCTGCGGCTGTAAGAGTTCCCGTAACACTGATCGTATACTCTCCGGGAAGCAATTGAACCAACGTGAATTTTCCCCAAAGATCGCTTTTGAACTGATAGGTAATTTGTTCGGTGGTATTAGTCAACGTCATGGACAAAGGATTAGAAAAAGGGCTGGTATCTCCGAACATTTTATATTTCAGGTGCAAATTTATTTCAGGTGCAAACGCAGAATCGATGGCTATGTCTTTCCGACAAGAAGACAATATACAATTGCCAATCAACAATAAATAAAGGATGTATTTTTTCATTCTATTAAAATTTAAACCAAATTTCTGTTCCGAAAAATTGTTCAGGATTTCGCGAGGTGTAATTTCCTGGATTTCGTTTACTCTCCTCCAAAGTGTTGCTATTGAAGAGATTGTTAACAAAAAATGCAAAACCACCAAACTTCTTGATTTCTTTGGTCAGCCTTAGATTAAACAGGCTTAGTGGTTTGTAAGATTCTGTTATCTCCCGATTGACCAGTATTTGTCGTTGGATATCTGGGTCAATTGTGCTGCCGGCTACCAGTGTAGTATATTGCAAATTAGTAGCAGAGATATACCCGATGGGGTATTTATTTTCCAATCCAATATATTTGCTGATGTCAGACCATATGGTTTGTACAGATAATGAGATGACAAAACCTATCCGCGGAATGTTATGAATGATACGCAAATTTGTGGATAATCGTTCATCCAAATTACCATCGCCGCTTCCGTACACTCCGATATTTTTATACGTTCCATTTGCATCGGGACTTTTTTCATAAAATGAATTTGAAGTGGAATACAACTTACTCTGCATCCATGCGCCGTTCAAGATAAAAGAAGTTTGAATAGCTCTAATTTGCCCAAAGTCAAAATCAAACTCTACCCCTTTGTTATCATTAACTTTATTATTAAGAGGCGTGTAGTAGCTAAGCACAACTTTGGAGGTTTTATCAACGGTTAACTCAGGATAAGTTCCCGCACGATTAACGCCTGTATATTTTACAAGATCAAACAAATGATAGCTATTTATACTGGTACCAAAAGAATAACCGTTAGTTAGTTTTTCATGATAGCCGGTCACTGAAAATACCATTTGACCCAAGTTTAGCTCTAACCCAAGTTCGCTTTTGCTATTTTTAGCTATTTTCAAATTTGAATTATCTGTATCATAAACTTTTGTTGTGACGATACTTAGCTTTTGCGCTTCGGTCAATCCGGTCAATCCGGAGTTATCATAGTTGATAAAATCATAATATGCATTTTCCGGATATAGAAACATTAAAGGAGGCGCTTTGGCAGTAATCCCGTATCCTCCACGCAGGCTGAGAATGGATGGAATGATTTCGTACGAAAGATTTACACGCGGAGAAATCACTGTTTCTCCCTCCTCTTTTCCGGGTTGAATGGCATCCAAACGTGCCCCTAATTGAATTTTGAATGTTCGTTCAAAAATAATTCTTTCTGCATTGTCTTCTACAAACAAGGAGAATTGATTCAAAGCAGGAATATCTGTGTAAGGTCTCATCCGAACTCCACTAGAAGGTGGCATTAATGGATCAAACACTTTGCCTCGACCAAAATTCACATCTGTTTTCCACTCGGCACCGGCTACAATTCGGTTCTTAATATTCCAAAAATCAACAAAATAGCTAGAAGTCAGTTTTGCAAATAAATTAAGAGGCTTTCCGTAAGTAGTTGTTTTTGTCAGAAACTCATAGGGAAGTATGTTTGTTGAGGCTTGATGATCGCCAATATTTGTAATTTGATTGCCAAAGGCATCAAAAATTTCTTCTTTTCTATTTGAAGCTATAGTTCCATCCTTCATTGCTGAGGTAACCATATATCCAAAATTTCCTTTTATTTCCTGATTATAGCCTTTTTGTACCTCATAATTAGCGGACAAATTCAAACGAACTACTTTTAAAAAATTCTTATCACAATTCCAAGCTATATTGGTATTGAACTTATAACCTGTATTCTTTGACGAACGCTCACGTTGGTATCGTGTATCGGAAGGGTCTAACTTCTGAGCATCCAAGTCCGAATAAAAGCTCAAACCTGTAGTTGTGGTTAATTTATTCTTGAAATTTTTAGAATATAACAGATTTCCGGTAAACCGCTGAAAACCTTGAGATGGTCGTCGCTCATCAACCAGAGACTTGGCATAATCAAAATCAACACTTATATTTCCGGCCTTTTTACCAAGATTGAAACCTTTTCCAATGGAAGCCTGAGTCAAAGTTGGGTTTATTTTAAATTTAGTTTGTAAAGGATAGACTCCTGCTTTCGGATTGATAATAATAACTCCGGAAGTCAGATCACCATATTCTACTGAAGGTATTCCCCTGATCACATCAACAGACTCAATATTGTCAACAGCTATTTGTCGCATATCTGTGCCCGAACCTGCCACCGAACTGAAACTGGTATTCAAAGAACCGTCCTTTGCGGTATTTCCAATTTGCAGATTGGCATTGTTTGAAATGGGTGATCCATTTACGACAATAGAAGTTCCCATACTGTTAAGCGCATCTGACTGTACCTGTCGCAACGACGCTTTTCCTGGAGAATTAAGTGTTGGATTGGAAGCCAACTGACCCGGAAGAAGTTCCATAATATCTGTCAGACTAGTGGCTTGAAGATGGTCTATAGCTGTACGTGAAATAGACGAAGAAGTTGAAGCTCCTATTCGGTTACTTTTTGCTGTCACAACCACCTTTTCTAAGGTAAAATCAGCTTCGCCCATATAAAACTTTGACTCAGAATTATTTTCGGCTCCAATAGTCACTTTCTTTACAATACTTATCATTCCAACAAAACGAATATTAATATCCGTTACTCCCACAGGCACTTGTTTCAATAAAAACATGCCGTTTGAATCGGTAATGGTATAAATCCCATACTGAGGAAGATTCACCGTTGCACCCGGAATAGGTTCTTTCGTTTTTTGTTCAAGTACAACTCCCTTATAATTGGCTATTTTTAAATTTGAAGAGCCTTGAGCCATGAGCGTACATGGAAGAATTACCATGATATATGAGAAAAGAAGAAAACGGGGAAAAAGTTTGCTGACAAAGTTCTTATTCATAAATGTAAAAAATCAGGGGAAACAATAATAAGAAAAACAGCCAAACAGCCTCGAATTGATATTCAAAAGCTGTCTGGCATATAATAGCAACAAATTTATCAGACTAAAATAGTTTTAGTCTTTAATACATCTGATAGGCATGGCAACGTTTACTTCATTTTCATTACCTTTCTTTCCCAACATGATATCATAATTGTCACTTAAAGTATAAGCATACTTGAATGCTCTGGAAGATGTTGGAGTATCTGGATTAAGAGCTGCTGACCAAATATAGGCTGCCTTGGGAAGATAAACTCCGACTTTAGCCGCTGCACGAGCAGTAGAATCAGCTCCAACAATACGAATGTATCCGGTTCTAGCCAATGCTAATTTACTATACAATGCTTTGGCTGCATTAAACTCTGCCTCTGTTTGATCGGTCAGTCCATCATAATCAGCCCATGCTGCAGCTGTTATTTTTTTCATTTCAACTAAATTCGGAATTCTCCATCCACATGGACATGGTGTATTTTCAGCTTTCGACCAATCTTTCGCACTTGCTGAAGGTGCATTCCATTCTTTATCATAATTTGTGATAGAACTACTATCTGCACTAATCTTAACCGGAGTGTTTTTACCCCATTGGTAGTAATTGCCAATAGCAGCTTTGCTAGGTGCTTTCGAATTGTATTTTTCTGTCGCTCCAACATTTCTATCAAGCATATAAAAACCTAGTTCGGCTTTTGTATCCAAAACTTCATACGTAGTCCAACTAGGAGTACCTGTTCCGTCATCCGGTTTTACTTCATCACTACTTTTACATGATACTAAAAGCAAAGAAGCTACTGTAAAAAGAAACCATTTTTTTTTCATACCGTCATTTTTAATTTTAATTATATATTTATTTAAATTCGTATTTGTCAAATACCTCAATATTAAAAAAAGTTACGCAAGACAGTTGTAATTGGTAAATAGTTTACAAAACTTATTTCTTTTACTTTGCAAACAAATAATCAATTCACATCCATCAAGCTATAGTAGATCTAAAAGCAAGTCTCGTAACTTTTACATTAAAATTTTATCATGTAAGCCAAAGGAATTCATCAAACAGCAATCACTTTCCATTGCTTAATGGAGAGTGAGGTAAAAATTAGCATAGCAGATTATAGATTGAAAGAGAAATAAATAAGAGTGTAATTAAGCAGACAGTAAAATTATGTAGATCGTAAATTGACCTGCTGTTGAATTTTCATTAATTACACTACTAAATTAGTCTGTATTTAATAAGTGGTAAAATTTATAGTCAATTATTTTTGGACAAACGCAAAACTATATATCGCTAAAAAACAGACTAATATATTTTTAAAAGCAATTATTTTTGGACAAGAGGAAATGAAAAAGAAAAAAATGTGATAAAATGACATAAAATAAGGACGTAAATAGCAATATTGTTTGAAATTAATAAATATATCATCCTTTTTATTGATATCTAATTTCCAACAAACTAATCTCGATCTTGAGCTCTTATTAAATAAGCTTATCGTTAAATTGTTTTAGATATTCATCAAGCATTTTAGCTCCTTTCAATTGGAGTTTTAATGCCAGACGTTGCTTTAGTTTGTATAAACTATTTGCTGAAACATTGAGCACAATCATTCTTTCGGCTAGAGTTACATCTAGCAAGTGTAAACAACACCAAATAATTTCAGCATGTTTGATATCGGGATATGAACTTTCTAATACACTCACTAAATTATTAAAAGTATAGTTCATTAATCGGGAAAATTCAGCCCAATCATTCAGATGGAGTTTTGATTGATAGATTTGTAACACCATAGCATCACGCTCACTCTGCGTAGTTTTCTTCCAGATATTAGCAAGTTTCTGTTTTTCAAGAATAATCTCTTGTTGCACACCCAAAACAAGGCTACTTTGCTTCTTAGCCAGCACAGAATGTGCCTGCTGAATTTGCTTTTCGTGTAGTTGCTTATTCTTTTTATTTTGAGTGTATAGATAATACTGAATAGTAAGTCCAAGAAATAACACAGTGCAGAATAAACCAGCAAAAATAATAATGCTTCTTTTACCCATCTTAATTTTTTGTTATCCTGATGTATCCTTTCTAATACAGCCACTTTAGTTTGCGATTCAATTTTCTTTATTGAATCGCTACAAGCACTATACAAATTCATATAATGAGCCAAATCCTTCATTTTTCTTTGACGAAATGCAATATTTCTCAAAATGAGATAACATCCCTGCCGAATACTAATATCAGGTTTGAATTTCATCGCTTCTGTTGCGTAAAACCAGGCAGAATCTAACTGTCTTATATCAAAATACACGTCAGCAAGCAGGTAATAGCGAATAGCACGATTATTACCAATATAGGGATAATGAATAATGGGGTGTAAGTAATACAATGTAGAATCATATTGTTTTGCCACATAATATTTTTGGGCAATTTCCTGCATACAACTCGCCTTTGACATGGAATCGGTAGCCTGAGATAAAGCTTGCTTGTAATATAACATAGCACTATCGTATTTGTGCACCGCAAAATAAGTTCGGCCTACATCTAATAGTCCCTCTAATGCATGTAATTTAAAACTAGCTTTAGTAAAATATTCATATTTGTACTTATACTCCGCCCGTGCCTTAATATAATCTTGTTGCTTGAAGCAAATGGTTCCTAAATCGGAATATATTCTTCCTAACAACGCAAAGTCTTTGGTTTTATCAGCATTATCTACTGCTTTCATTAAGCACATAGTGGCATCTTCGTAGCGTAAAGCGTATTTATACATCCGCCCTTTATACAAATAAGCAGCAGCCAGAGATGATTTTTTCCCGACACGTTCGTAATAATCTATAGAATAATTGATAAGAGTGTCTGGGGTAAGGGTGAGAAAGTTTTTATCTAACGCCTGAAACATAAGTAGGCCATAGAGAGCCTTACTGGAATTCGGCATGTAGCTATTCGGCGAAATATGTTGCAAAATATGTAACGACGAGTCGGGAGCAGATTCCATAAGTAGCTCCGCACGTTGCAAATCTTTTGGGGTATGCGAACAGCCCGTTAAAGATAGCAATAGTAAAATTAAGCTATAAATATTCAACCGTTTCATACTGCAAAGGTAATTTAAATTACAAGCATATTAACCTGTCACAGAAAATATCTTTCACAAAAAAATCCTACCCTGAATAAATTCAAAGCGGTATAAATACTATTTTTAAACCGCTTTGATATTTATTTTAGAATGCGGCAAACTACAGAAAAAAAGATTGAACACAGATTAAGATTGGGACAAGCGATATCGATGAAAAATGAGTAATTATTTGTAAAATATAGGTGCGAGGAAAATTATTAATAGCACATTCTCAAACAAATCGAATGGCGTTGCTCCATATATCTTGTTTGTACCAATTAATCCAAGGCTAAACGACAAAAGTCAGACCTAATAGTCTGACTTTAAAGTTACTTACAAAAAAAATGTATTAGCAAAAATAGAAATTCTGACTAAGAAAAACCTATCTCCAAATTTCGCACAATCACATACCAGACATTAGCAAAAAGCTGCCTAATTGGACGCCCTACTACACATGGTCGTTGTTTTGTTTCTATTCAACCATATTATGAAAGACATTTTGAACATCTTCGTCATCTTCAATCTTATCAAGTAATTTCATTACCTGAGCTTTTTGTTCTTCGTTCAGTTCCTTCATATCATTCGGTATACGCTCAAACTCAGCGCTAAAAATTTCAAATCCGTTTTCTTCCAAATATTTTTGAATAGAAGAATACGATTGGAACTCACCATATAAAACAATGCCGCCATCCTCGTCTTCAACCAGCTCATCTACTCCAAAGTCAATTAATTCCAGCTCCAAATCTTCCATCGATACATCCGGTTTAGCTGCAATTTTAAAAACACATTTATGATCGAATAAAAACTGCAAACAACCCGAAGTTCCCAATGAGCCACCGTGACGGGTCAGATAGCTTCTTATATTGGCAACAGTACGCGTTGGATTATCGGTAGCAGTTTCAATAACAATCGCAATTCCGTTAGGACCATACCCCTCGTAAACCATTTCTTTGTAATCCGCTTCATCCTTCGATGTTGCCTTTTTGATAGCACGTTCCACATTTTCTTTGGGCATATTCTCTTTCTTGGATTGCTGAATCAAAACCCTCAAACGAGGATTTGTATCAGGCTCCGAACCGCCCTCACGAACGGCAATAGTAATCTGTTTACCTAGTTTTGTAAAAACGCGGGCCATATTACCCCAACGTTTCATTTTAGTCGCTTTTCTATATTCAAACGCTCTTCCCATATTATATTATTTCTGATTATATTTATCCAAGTATTGCTTTTGCAATTAATACCGCCACGATACAATGTGCCGATTTCGGTGCACAAAAGTATTAAAACACTCGCAAACTACCATCGATTGTTTCATTTTTTTTGAAATAAAAAAGGGAGTTTGAAATTTCAACTCCCTTTGATTTAAATATTTGTTCTATTGCACCGACACTTCCTCGAATGTTATTTCAAATTCTACGCGGCGATTTAATGTTCTGCCGGCAGGCGTGCTGTTAGTCGAAACCGGTAGCGTATCGCCATATCCGTTGGCTGTCATTCGTTTGGAATCAATACCTTTTCCAATCAGATATTTACGAACGGATTCAGCACGTTTTTGCGACAAAACCTGATTTAGTTTTGCATCTCCAACATTATCGGTATGCCCTCGAACTTCAATAAGATACGTTGGGTTAGCTGTCATAACAGCTGCTATCTGATTCAAAATAGGATATGATTTTGGTTTAATCTTGTCTTTACCGGTTTCGAACTGAATTCCCTGCAAGGCTTTTTTGAATAGTGTTTTCACTTCTTTTTTGATAGCGGGACATCCTTCATTTTCGGCAACACCGGCTATTGTAGGACATTTATCCAGATAATCCGGAATTCCATCACCGTCCGTATCACGTGGACAACCATTCTGATCAACTTTTCCACGTGCTTCGATAGGTGTATTCGGACATTTATCCAAATAATCGGGAACACCATCACCGTCGGTATCAAGCGTACAACCGTTTTTATCTACAAATGCTTTTGCTTCAGCAGGTGTATTCGGACATAAATCCAGGTAATCGGGAACGCCATCACCGTCAGAATCAAGCAAGCATCCGTTCTTATCTACCATACCCTTAGCTTCCTTAGGTGTATCAGGGCATTTATCCAAATAATCAGGTACTCCGTCACCGTCGGTATCAATTGGACAACCCTTACTATCTATAAAACCTTTAGCTTCTTTAGGTGTATCAGGGCATTTATCCAGATAATCAGGTACACCGTCGCCATCGGTATCAAGCGGACAACCATGTTCATCAACAGAGCCATAAGCTTCGGTTGGTGTATCAGGGCATTTATCCAGATAATCAGGAACACCATCACCATCAGTATCTATCGGACAACCGTTCTTATCAACTTTTACACCACGTGGAGTATCAGGACATTTATCTTTGCTATCCTTTACACCATCTCTATCGGCATCTTTCTTGTTTCCAAACACAAAATTAACTCCAAGAGCAAAATTGGTACTTTTAGTATTGTAAGGAACAGGCGCTTTTGTTGAATTAGAATTATTATTAAATGAAACAGTGGCATATTTCACAGGCACATAATCAGCTGATACAAACCAGTGAATAAATCCGGTTCTTAAGCCTAAGCCTAAACCTATATTACTTGATCTTCCGTTTAATACAGAATACGAACCGGATAAATCAAACCAACTGACTGGACGAAGATTAAGAGAGCCTGTCAATTCTTCGTAAGCCACTTTGTTATGAATCAATGTGCGCGACAATAATCCCACACTCATTTTATTATTTAAAAAAGCATATTCCACACCCACATTAATCTTTGGAGATGTATAGCTGGTATATGCTTTGCTATTCGTAATCGTATCGTGTATAGCATTCTTAAAATCAGTGAATATTGAATCAGTCTTGTGATTCACATCAGTGTCATTAATATTTAAACCATCAATGCCTGTAAACTTATAATCTACGTTGTAACCCATTTTCTTCAAGTTTTTGTTCCAACGGATAAATCCAAGATCGGTAACTGCCGCCGATAAAGTTACGTCATTTGTAAGCTTATAAGTTGCACCTAAATCAATACCGGCACCCATACCCGATGGTTTTAGCCATTGTCCGGTAGATATGTCGGTTATCGGATCAAAGTTTTGAAAGCTATTACCATTTAAATCAATAGGCGATGAATAATTTACAGAACCATTACCCACTAAATTCCATTGATCTATACCTGCATTTAGCTTCAGGTCGCTGCTCGATCCCGAAACGTTTCCGGTTCCAAGCAAAAGTTTCACTTTTCCCCCCAATGTCCATTTGTCATTTGCCTTTCTGGAGTATCCCAGTCCTACTTCCGTGTAAACGGTCATATCAGCTCCGAAGGATGTAAAGTCATACGAATTCCTATTCATATCGGGCGTTCCATAGAGTAAAAGCTTCATTAAATCTTTTGGTAACCCTACCTGTCCTTCCATCTTTTCGGCTATAGAAAAGTTCCAGTAAGCTCTGCCGGTGCGGAACCCAAAATCAAGTACGTTCAGCTGCATATTAGTCTGCATCAATGTTGTAGGCTTCAGCACATTGAAAAACTTGTTTTTATCTCCATTTTTATTCAAAAACCAGATCGGTTTTCCATTCGCATCATTGTACGCAAAATCTTTGAGCGTTAGAGAATTGTTTCCTAAACTATATTGCGTAAAACCCAATACCGGAAAGCCCAGATAAAAATTGCTCAACGGTTGAAATGCCGGGTTCAGACTATTGCGTACCGGCACATTTTCCATAAAATACATGGTGTTTACCTGTTGAGCCGAGATAGTAAGTGTAGAGAGAAATCCACAAAGAATAAGTGCTTTTTTATATATATTTCTTCTTTTCATAATTGCCCTGTTTAGTTTTTAGTAGATCCAATGTTGCCTGATATAGTTCCATTTGCAAATACACCGGCTTTTACCTTAATAAAGTTCGACTTAACAAAGTGCATTGATTTCGTCGAAGCTTTATCACCCAACGTAATCTTGAACTTGAGGTTTTTCAGTTTTTTAAACTCATCAAACTGACCATCTTTCAGTTCAATCAGTAATTGTTGAACCTTAGTTTTAGTCACAGTACCATCGGCACTAACTTCTGCAGGTGCATCTATATTATATATCCTTGTCAGATCTTTTAAAATCAGATTACCTTGCTCATCTTTTAAATCAATAAGTTCAAAGGTTGCGTTGACAGGAAAACTATTAGTAATGTTTAAAACCAACGTTCCGGTTTTGATAGTTACATCTTTCATAGACGATGTTAGGTTTACCCCTACATTTTTTACACTATCTACCATTTCCACTGAGCTTCCGGGATCTAACTGCAATGGAATTTTAACGTCTACATTTGCAGTTATCTTAGCATCAGGAGTCAGAAAACCAAGCGCAGGGTCTGTATCAACGCCCGAGGTAAATTTATACTCCAAAACACTTGGTATTTTTCCACTTGCAAAAAGCCGGTTTGTAGCGCCATTATCTTTATCAAGCGTGAATACGGATGTTGCCGAAGTGTATGGTGTTGTTGGTCTATCCAGATGGAAAACATGGGAGTCACCGTTATTATAAGTATCCACTCCCGGTGCAAAATTCGCTTTTGCTATTTCCACGTTATTTTTATCGTATGCTTTTACATATTCAACATTAAACCTAAGTTTAGCTCCAACATTATTATTGACAGTAATTGTGGCTACCGGATTAGTAAATCTCAAATCCAAGCCTGAAAGTGCAGTTGGTAAGTTCAAATCTACACGAAGCGAATCTTTAGAATAGGTAGCTGGTGCAAAATGCCCCCGAAGGACTTTAAACGCTATATTATTAAAACTTAGCGTACAGTTAAAAGCCGTAGTATTACTTACCATAGCTCCGGAGGTTGTTTTAGCATCGACTGTTACAATAACCGGAATGCCCGTGGCTCCGTTGGGAGTATTCATAATAAAATTAGTCAACTGAATATTCTTTACAGTTCCGTAAGCACTTGGAATGAAAGGAGGAATTACATACGCATTACCTTGTGCATCTGTAATAGACCCATTGGGAAACTGAATGGTAATTTTCACATCCGTGTTCTTAATACTATTCTTAATATCATTTGTCAAATTAAGGCTAAGACCAATAGTGGCAGTCGTAATTTCAGCCGATTGAATTTGTTCACCTGTGTTCGATGGATTATTAAGTCCTAAATCTATTAAGCTTGTTATAGGAGTACTGGGTATAGTAGTTCCACCAGGTACAAACTGAGGACTTGGCAATGCGCTCCAAGGATTTACAGGAATGACTCTGCTTTGGGCATACTTGTTTAAATCAATATTTCTAAAAGAGTATTCGATACTTTCCTTGTTTGTAATGTAAATTTCATTACCCTCGGTACCAATGTAACTTTGATTGCCTAATTTCAGCAAAATATCATCGACCGTTACAGAGGATTCGCCCACGGGAGAAACCAGCGATTCATCTATCGCAACTTCATTGGAAATTCCGGTCAAATCAATTTCCTTACAGGACGAAAAGACACCTAAGAATATTCCACTAAAAAAAAGAAATCTAAATACAATCTTCCTTTTCATAAATCTATAATTTTAATGTTTTATATTAACAGGTTAGCAAGGCGATATGCAACAGCTTTACATATTTATACCTTTTTTCATAAATAAATAGACAAATATACGGGAAAAATTTTGTTTAGAAATTAAATATAGATGAAAATATCAAATTAATCAAGATTTAACACCGAGGCAAAATTCAAATTATCAAGCTATTATAGTTCGAATCTATATTCGAAATCAATCTTTTATTCTTGAAACCGACATATTTAACTTTTAATTTAAAATAATAAATTCGGTAAAAATTACTTTATCTTAAATGAGCTTCTTGACTCATTGCTATGTGAATATATAGTTACAAACAATACCATTGAAAGCCAAAAAGTATTTAATCCGTGTCGCAATTACAATTACTTTTCTTATGATGGCTGCGTGGTCCTTTATTCTTCTTGTAAGAACCAAAACCCGATGAACTGTTCCGTTCGCCGTCGGTTTTGTCAATCACGATACTCATCCCGATTGCCAGATTAAATCGGGGGATATTGTAGGGTGCCAAAATTTTAAAAGTCGGATAATTCGGACTGATGTACGATGGGGAAAATGTAGCCCTCTCGGCCGGAATATAATCGGCAGCCACAAGCCAGTGTATAAATCCGGTTTTAAGTCCCAATCCTGCACCCAACGACCCAAAGCACCCATTAAATGCAGAATAACTGAGTGACGCATTTATCCAGTGAGCCGGCCTGTAATTGATTGAAGCGGTAAGCTCTTCTGTAATAGTTCGTTTGAAAATACTGGAAAACGACAGCAAACCTAAACTCAGGGCATTATCGAACAAGGCGTATTCAGCTCCCAGATTAATTTTGGCTGTAGTTCCCGTAAAATAATGATTGTTACTACGTCTGCTTACAATGGCTGTTTGCAGAACATTATTCAGCGAGTCGGACACATAATTTCCGGTTGTAATCTTGTCTATTATGTTCTGAAAATTAGTTCCATTGGCAGTTTGCTGAGTTATGCCGTCGTAGGTCAAATCGGAAGTATAGTTGAAATTCTGAGTATTTTTTGTCCAGCGAATGAATCCCAAATCTGTTATAGCACCCGACAATGTGAGTTTGTCGTTCAGACGATATACTGCCCCGACATCGACACCCGCTCCCACCCCGGCCGGCTTCAACCAATCGCCAACTCTGTTGTTCGAAGAAACCGAAACGGATTGATAACCACTATCAACCCTGTACGCTACCGGAGCCGATACATTGACTGAGCCATTCAGATTTAAAACCCATTTGTCGATACCTGCGTACAAACGTGCAGCTTTATTGGTATTGGAAATATTGACATTCCCCAGCAACAATTTGAGCTTAGCGCCTATTGTCAGTTGCTCGTCTTCCTGTCTGGAAAAGCCAGCCGCCAACTCGGTATATGCAGTCATATCGGTTTGCAATGTGGCGAAGTTATAGTTGTTGGCATTTATATCGGGGGTTCCGTAGAGTGCCAGTTTGAAGGCATCTTTGGGGATGGCAGCCATCCCATTGACTTTTTCGGACAAGGAGAAATTCCAATAAGTCTGCTCGTGTCGGAGGCCGAATGTCAACAGATTTGTTTGCAAATCGGTACGGATAACCATATTGTGTCTGATATTTCGGTAAAACGAACCTACATCTCCATTCTTATTCAGAAAAGTAATGTTCTGATCGTTTCGTCTATAAATAAAATCTTTCAGAGCAAGTGAGTTATTTCCCACATCAAGTTGGGTAAATCCTATTATCGGCAAACTGAGGTAAAATTGGGTGAGAGGCTGAAATGCGGGATTTAAATAGTTTCGTTCGGGTGAATTCTCCATAAAATAGAGCGTACTAACCTGCTGGGCACGAATAGCATTATTCAAAACTTCAATTAAAAAGAGTACAATCAGAGCTGCAATAATGTGCTTCATCAATACCTGGTGATTTCTAAATTAATACAGTTTCAGACTTGTCCGAGAAACAAAAACAAGCAGCAGATGAAACGATGTACATGTCATATTTTTATATATGACAAGTGAATGCGCTTTTACCACTACGGCTTTTGAAATTATTCTTCGAAAATATTAGTACGTAAATATATTGATTTTATTTTAAAATGCGGTTTCGGGGAAGTTGACCAGATATACGGTTTCACTGGCACGGGTCAGCGCGGTGTAAAGCCAGCGGTAAAAGTCGCTGTTAAGCTGCTCTTGGACTATTTGCCCGGGATCTACAAATACTTTTTTCCACTGTCCGCCCTGTGCTTTGTGGCAGGTTACGGCATAGGCGAATTTTACCTGCAGGGCATTGTAGTATTCGTTTTCCAGTACTTTTTTATATTTTTCCCGCTTGGTGGTTATTTCGGGGTAATCTTCGAGTACGGCTTCAAAGAGTTTATTGGTCATTTCGTTCATGACAGCCGGCGACTCGGCCTGCAAAGCATCCAGCCAGATGCGTGCATCAATCTCCCACTCGTAATCCAGCGAGCGAAGCGTTAGATCGACGAACCGAAAATCGTAGATAGTATGATGCTTACCAACCCGCACTATTTGCAAAATATCGCCGTTGGCAATAAAGTCAATCTCTTTATACGGCTTGTTCCAAAAGTAATTATTGCGCGTCACCATCAGTAAATCACCTCCCGACAGCTCGTCTTCTTTCATCATTACCCGTGCCCTGATACCATTATTGTAAATACCTGCGCGTTTATTGGAGCGTGTCACCACAATGGTATCCTCCACTCCCACTCCGTCGTACGACCGCTGAATTTCATCGATCAGTTCCATCCCACTGAGTTTTCTGATATCGGAAAAACCTTCGAGCTCAAAGCGAGGAAATTCCGTGGTTCGTTCATCCAGCAACTGTTGACGCAGTAAGGTGGCATTGTGCAAAATACCGCTTTCCAAAGCCTGACGAACCACATGAGTCAGTGTGAAGTCGTACACTTTTAGTCCATAGCCCAGCAGCTTATCCCGCTCCAGCGCCGGACTGTGGGGCTGCATAACGGGCGGTAACTGAGCTGTATCGCCCAAGAGCAACAGACTGCAACCATCACTGCCATAAACAAATTGTACCAAGTCATCCAGCAACCGTCCCGACCCGAAAGCTGTTTCACTACCGGTATTCGAAATCATGGAAGCCTCATCAACAATAAAAAGCGTGTGAGTATGCAGGTTGTCCGCCAGTTGAAAGCGGAACTCCGACATGGACTTTTGCCTGTATATTTTTTTGTGGATGGTAAAAGCAGGAAAACCAGAATAGCCCGAAATAACTTTAGCAGCACGTCCGGTAGGTGCCAGCAGCACGGTCTTTTGTTTCAGCTCATTGAATGCACGCACCAACGCACTCACTACCGACGTTTTTCCTGTTCCGGCATACCCTTTCAGCAAAAAGGCTTTATCCTTGTCCGTAGACATCAAAAAAACGCCAAGTTCTTCTATCAGTTGGGTTTGCTGCTCGGTTGGATCAAACGGAAGCTGAGCACGTATACACGAAGCTATGTAATTCTGTAACATGAAGCAAAGATAATTAATTTCTGAACACATGTTACGCTGATTCCAGAAATTAGCACGGAGCTTACAACATAATAAAATGATTACCTAAGCTTTAAATAGCGATTTAGAAATTATCCGATTAAACTTAACCGTTAAACGAAAAAACAATTATTGCATCGCGCACTCTTTATTAAAATAGAATACTTTTCATATTGGGGCTTTACTCCTAACCCCACTTCATTTTTTGGCTTTTAAGAAGCAACCGCCCCTAAATCCCCTAAAGGGGACTTAAAAAAGCAAGTTGCCTGACGATACTAATCCAAGTCCCCTTTAGGCTTCGACGTGAGCTCAGCCGAACGTGGTTAGGGGCGGTTTAAAGATGCTTCTTCCATTTTATATAAGCTCCGCCATGAAACAGAATCCAACCAGCAATTAAACGCACTGCACGTAATCATAATTTTTGTACATAATAACTGCATTTCAAAGCCTTTTCCGGCTCAGTATGAAATACATATTTTTCATGCCGGCGTACAAACCGCTTTCCTTTGGAATAATATTCCTTACCAATTGTTTTGCGTTGTTCAGTAGCACATCGAAGTGCACTAGCAGCGACGAGCGGCTTCCGATTTCGACCTGTACCGATTCATTGATTATCGAAATTACTTTCTTAGATAAATCGTAATTTATACGCGACGGGAATTCGTTCAGATTGACCGTGAGATCGTTTTGGCTTTTCACAAGTTCATTCATGTCCAGCAATTTCAGTCGCTTATTGTTTTTTGCCAGCTTACGAATAGCTTCGTTCAGCTCAATATGGGCTAAATGCCTGTCGACATAGAATGGTTCGGTGTTTTTTTCGCAAGGAAACTCAACGCCTAAAATTAAACACAATATTGTTTCCTTATCTAAATCGTTCAGTATTTTACTGATTCGCTTGCAATAATCTTCCGGAGTAGTCTTCCCCTTGAATTCATATTTTTCGGAAAATTCCTTCAGGTATTCTTCCGTAAATGTATTACTAGCGCTGTAAAGCGTTCCAGAAATAAGACCCGGCCAGAAATTCTGATCGGTTAGCGGATATAAATACGAACCGGCTGTAACCTGAATGTTCGAATTTTTCTTTTGGTAAATACCTGCAAATGCATCGTTGAATGTACTTAAAAACACAATATCATATTTCTCTGTATAGATCGTTCCGTTGAACATCTCCTCATCATAAAAAATGCAATCGCGAAGGATTTCCTGCTTCTCAGCTGGCGAATAATCTTTTAGCTGAGACAAAAACACCGAATGATTATGACCGGCAATAACATTGTTTCTGGCAGCGCCTACATAGTCGAATTCACATCTGAACAAATTATCATTTGTCAGGTAAGCAATTGTTTGAGAAAAATCGCACGGACTTTTAAATAAAAATTTCTCCCCGTTCGGAACAGGATTTGCGGCTTGGACTGCTTTATTTAGATTCTGTATAGAATTATTATTAATCCATGCCGGCGCAGGAGCTTTGGTCAGTGGCGACACCACTTCGCCTGTCACTTCCAACGCCGGATAATTCAACGTGGAATAGACAAACTGCTCGGCTCCCAGCCCCATAACACGGCAGGAGAAAAGATAATGTTCTAGCTTATTCGCTATCAGAGCATAAAATCCGACGATTCCGTAATCGCCGAATTTGTCGTTTACGGTAATGTAAGCGCAGGAGGCATCGGGATTTTCGAGCAGGGCTTTGAGCTCTGCTTCAGAAATTCTTTTCTTGGTATAATTCAGCTGATTGGATCGGGACAATAATTCATGAATGCGCCCAATTTCAGGCATACAGTCCTCAACGATATTGAGCTTAACATTGCAGGCATACAGAAAATCTTCGTTACTATTATACTCTTTTTTCTCTGCTCTTTTCTGCTCAAGCAACTTATATTGATTCAGCCGATTATGATTCAGATCTTTCTTTTCCAATGTAGCCACCAACTCTATCAGCTCTTCTATTTCGTCTGGACTTGCAGTCATAATGCCGGGAGCATAATGCTTGGCTTCTTCCATGTTAGTGACTTCGTCGTCGATAAAGAGTACGTTTTCTGCCCGCAACGACATATCTTTAATCAAATCATTCATCCGATGGCCTTTCGAAGTCCAGTCGATAGACGGAAAAACAAAGTAATCGAACATTTCAATTTCATTCAGCTTATCGGCTACTACTTCGTAGGTATTTTTTGAACAAATAGAATTTACAATACCGCTGTGAGTCAATGATTTTATTAATTCTATATTTTTCGGAATCAACTGTATGCCGCCTTCTTTTATGCTGCCGGACCAGAAAGTGTTATCCAGGTCCCATATTACTAGTTTTATCTTATTAATATCCATAGTGTATCTGTTTTATGATAATTGTATTCATTTCAATTTTGAAACAACACAATTTTTATTTTCTAACATCGACCCCGCTTAAAAGGTTCATAATTGAATAGTTATTAATCTATCTGTAACACGATAAGGCATTTTAGTCTTTCCTCAAAAAACAAGGGTTAATAAAGCCATTATTTCAGCGGGTTTAAATGATATTTGTTAACTTTGCAGCAACAAAAACAGAAGAACCCCTAAATGGTTGACCTGTTACGGAAATTAGTTTGATGAAAAAAGAAGGTCTTTTTAGAAGAAGCATAGCCCTGATAGCAGGGCTTTTTATTATGGCATTTGGAGTTGCCCTGTCGGTAAAAGCTAATCTGGGCACATCGCCCATATCGTGCGTTCCCTATGTCTACAGTCTCGGATTCCCCATCACCATAGGTGCAGCCTCCATTGTGATGAATGTGGTACTCATTCTGCTGCAAATGGCGGTACTCCGAAAAAACTACCAGCCCATACAACTACTGCAATTCCCGGTAGCCTTCTTTTTCGGATTTTTTATCGATTTTGCCATGTTTGTCCTGTCGGGAGTTCAACCTGCAAATTATCTGTGGCAATGGATACTCTGTCTGCTTAGTTGCGTCATCATTGCTTTCGGTGTTTTTCTGGAAGTAAAAGCAAAGGTCACCTACCTGGCCGGCGAAGGATTGTCGCTCGCCATCTCCAAAGCTTTTCAAAAAGAATTCGGAAAAGTAAAAGTGGGACTGGACAGCACCCTCGTAGCTATTGGCATTGTGAGCTCCCTTGTTTTTCTCCATAACCTGCAGGGCATACGCGAAGGAACCGTTGCCGCCGCTCTACTGGTAGGCAGTATCGCCAAATTTTACGGAAAGCACCTCACATTTATTGATAACTTACTTACCCCGAAAGCAACAACAGAAACCAGATCGACACCCAGCATTGTAACAGATCAACCGGATCGACTCATTATAAACATTGCCCGGGAGTATGGTAGCGGCGGTCATGAAATAGGTGAAATAGTAGCCCGGAAGTTAGGAATCTCTTTTTACGATACAAAGCTTATCGAACTCTCCGCAGCAGCATCGGGCTTCACCCCCGAATATGTAAAAGAGCATGAACAAAAGCTGGCAAACGGCCTGCTGTTTGATCTGTACGAACAGAATTATGCCTACATAAACGAAGAGATGCCCCTACTCGACACCCTGTTTATGGTTCAAAGTAAAGTGATACGCGACATCAGTCAAAAAGAATCCTGCGTTATTGTGGGGCGATGTGCCGACTTTGTTTTAAAAAGCCATCCCAACTGTTTCAATGTATTCATTCATGCCAATAAAGAATACAGAATGCGCCGTATTATCCACGAGTATGGCGTCGATGCTGCTTTGGCTGAAAAGGAGATGGAGAAAACAGATAAAGAACGACTGAACTATTGCCGCCATTATACACACCGCACGTGGGGTCAGTCGGGCAACTATCATCTTACGCTCGATAATTCGCTCTTTGGCCCCGAACAGTCGGCCATGATGATTATCGAAGCCCTGCAAAAACGAATAATCAACAAAGACTAATTATCAAATAAGTAATCCATAGGGACAGGTCGCGACCTGTCCTTTTTTGTACAATAACCAACATTGTAGAAAATACCCTATTTTTGTATTCCCAAAAACAATAGTTTCGCGAATTCGTTTTAGTAAATTAAATTCATAGTAAAACAATGAAAAAAATAACCCTAATTTGTATGACAAGTATGCTAATGGCCGGTGCAACCACAAGTGCATCGACGCCTCCTGTTGAGAATTTCAAATACACGGTAGATAAGTTCGCCGATATTGAGATCTTGCGTTACCGCGTTCCCGATTTCGAAACCCTGAGTCTGAAACAAAAAGAACTGATTTATTTTCTGAATCAGGCCGCGCTTGAAGGTCACGATATTCTGTACGATCAGAACAACAAGCATAACCTGTGTATTCGTCGCACACTGGAAGCGGTGTATATCAACTACAAAGGCGATCGAAAATCCGAAGAGTTTGCGCAATTCACCACTTACCTGAAACGCGTTTGGATGGGTACCGGCATTCATCATCATTATTCCGAAGATAAGTTCGTTCCCGGATTTACGGCGGCTTTCTTCAAAAAAGCAGTAAAAAGTATTGATGCGAAAAAACTTCCGCTGTCGAAAGGTGAAACAGTGGATGCGCTTATTACCAAGCTCACTCCTGTCCTCTTCGACCCTACCGTTTATCCAAAACGTACCAATCAGGCAGCCGGTGTAGATTTGATTAAAACCTCCGCCAACAATTATTACGGCGATAATATCACCCAAGCCGAAGTGGAAGCGTTTTACGACAAAATGAAAAACCCCAACGATAAAGAACCCGTTTCGTATGGTCTGAACAGCAAACTGGTAAAAGAAAAAGGGGTGTTGGTAGAAAAAACCTATAAAGTAGGCGGACTTTACGGTAAAGCCATTGCCCGCATAGTAGGTTGGCTGGAAAAAGCTGCAACGGTAGCCGAAAACGATAAACAAAAAGATGTGATCAACAGTTTGACTGAATTTTACAAAACAGGCAGTCTGAAAACCTACGATGAATATTCCATTAAATGGGTAAAAGACCTGGCTTCACAAGTGGACTTTGTAAACGGATTTACTGAAACCTACGGCGATCCGCTGGGTATGAAAGCCAGTTGGGAATCGATCGTAAACTTCAAAAATATTGAGGCTACGAAGCGCACACAAATTATTAGTTCCAATGCACAATGGTTCGAAGATCATTCGCCAATTGATGCTAAATTCAAGAAAGAAACCGTAAAAGGTGTATCGGCCAAAGTAATTACAGCCACCATCCTAGCCGGCGATTGCTATCCTGCCACTCCCATTGGCGTAAACCTGCCTAACTCCAACTGGATTCGTCACGAATACGGCTCGAAATCGGTAACCATCGAAAACATTACCGAAGCCTACGATCAAGCATCGTTGGGTAATGGTTTTGCCGAAGAATTTATGTTGAGCGACGTGGAACGCAAACGTGCCAAAGAATTTGCATCGCTCACCAATAACCTGCACACCGACTTACACGAATGTCTGGGTCATGGTTCCGGCAAATTACTTCCGGGTGTTGATCCCGATGCTTTAAAAGCCTACGGTTCCACCATCGAAGAAGCTCGTGCCGACTTATTTGGTTTGTACTACATGGCTGATCCGAAAATAGTTGAACTGGGTCTGTTGCCTGACAAAGAAGCGTTCAAAGCCGAATACTATTCGTACATCATGAATGGTTTGATGACTCAGCTTACCCGCATCCAACCCGGTAAAGATATTGAAGAAGCTCACATGCGTAACCGTCAACTCATTGCTTCGTGGGCATTTGAGAAGGGAAAAGCCGAAAATGTGATTGAGTTTGTTACCCGAGATGGAGAAACTTTTGTGAAAGTAAACGATTACCAGAAACTGCGTACTTTATTTGGACAATTATTGGCAGAAATTCAGCGCATCAAATCGACCGGTGACTTTGAAGGCGGAAAAAATCTGGTGGAAACCTACGGTGTAAAAGTAAATCACGCACTTCATGCCGAAGTATTGGAACGTTATAAAAAGCTGAATCTGGCTCCGTATCGCGGATTTGTCAATCCTGTTTATACACTGGTAAAAAATACCAAAGGCGAAATTACCGACGTAAAGATTTCGTACAACGAAAACTATATCGATCAACACCTGCGTTACTCCAAAGAATACTCCAGCTTACCTACATACAACTAAGCAATAGATTCATATAAAAAGAAACAGGCTGATTCGACATAAAAGCGAATCAGCCTGTTTTTATATAGAACACCGGAATCACATCCGTCGTGTAACTCCCTGTGTTGGTACACTCTCGTGTTTATACCGATTGATGGCAGTAACCACAAACGTGTAATTTCCTCTGAATTTTTGTTCGAAGTCACGCAGATTTATACAGTTTTCGGTTGTTCTGATTAAGATATTAGCCGGATCATTCATGTCACCGACCTTTTTACCCTTGAACGCGTAAACCAGGTAATATGCTATCTGGCAACCACCTTCTTCTTCCACTTCATCCCACATCAGAAAAGCGTCTTTACCATCGCGCAACACTTTTATGTTCTGTGGTTGAGCCGAAGGTTCTCCTTCAATATTCCGGTTAACCGGACAAACAGCAGGATATTTATAGAAATTGGTTTTCAAGCTATCGTTTAATCCCAGCTTATTCTTCACGAACGCCTTCGCACTATAAAACACAGCTCCGTCTATCTGCGGATAATTTTTATTTAAGCGCAACTGTCTGACTAATTCATTTCCTTTACGCCAAGCCGAGTTAGCCTCGGGTAAACCCAACTGAGAGTTATAAAGACCAATATACAGGTTTTTGCCAAACGAGTTCTCACTCCACCATTTCGCCAGAATTTCATAATCGGCCACTTTCTTGCCTATCTCCCAGTAAAGTTGAGGAGCCACGTAGTCGATACTTCCTTCTTTAAGCCATTTCAGAATGTCGGCGTACAAATCATCATAATTCTGAACTCCGGCGCGCGTAGCCGATCCTTTCGGATCTACATTATCATTGCGCCACACACCAAAAGGCGAGATACCAAATTCAACCCAGGGTTTTAGGCTTTTGATGGTTTTTTGAAGCTCGTTTATAACCATATTTACGTTATTTCTGCGCCAGTCGTCGCGCTGATTCGGAGCAAAACCACGTGGGTTATTTTTAAACGTGGCAGCATCCGGAAACTCCTCACCGGCTACCCGATACGGATAAAAGTAATCATCAAAATGTACAGCATCAATATCATATCTTTCTACCACATCTTCCACCACTTTATTCAGAAATTCGCGTGTTTCATCCAGTCCCGGATTAAAGTAATACTTATCCCCATACTTTACAAACAAATCTCTGTTTTTGTAAAACAGATGATTCTTGTTTAAAATACCCAGGTTATCCGAATTAAGAACCCTGTACGGATTCAGCCATACGTGTACTTCTATACAACGCTTATGAGCCTCTTCAATAATAAATTGCAGCGGATCGTAATATGGATTGGGTCTTTCGCCCTGTTTGCCGGTCAACCAGTTCGACCATGGTTCCAGTGCTGAAGGATAAAATGCGTCGGCCGTTGGTCTTATCTGTACCACAATGGCATTCATGTTGTTCTTTGCAAACTCATCCAGCATGGCCCGCATTTCTTCGCGTTGCGCTTTCGATGTCAGATTACGCTGGCTGGGCCAGTCTATATTTGCAACAGTGGCTATCCATACCGCTCGCATTTCGCGTTTTGACTGCTGAGCAAAAAGGCTCATAACGCATAGAGAAAGGATAAAAAGAAGGGTTATTTTTTTATTCATAAAATTGAAATGTTTAAAAACAAAAGTAAACAAAATTCACAAATGAAGCAACCTTACGACTGTTTTTTCTTGAACTTTTGGCTTTATCAGTTGTTTGAATAAGAAAAAACCGTAACTTTGTAAAATGAACAGAGAAAAAATTGAAAATATGGATAAACAACTGACAATTGCCTTGGTTGCCCATGACAGACGTAAAGCCGATATGGTTGAATGGGCTGTATTTAATGCCGATATGTTATCGAAACATAAACTTATTTGTACCGGAACTACCGGAGGATTGATTCAAAAAGCATTTGAAGAAAAAGGTGTAGAAGCGGAAATAGTGTGTATGAATTCCGGACCACTTGGTGGCGATGCCGAAATTGCAGCACTGGTTGTACGCAAACAAATAAATCTGGCCGTTTTTCTTATCGACGACTTAAATGCTCAACCACACGAAGCAGATATTCAGATGTTGCTCCGTCAATGCCGTGTTCACAATGTACCCATTGCCTGTAACCGATACAGTGCAGACCTAATGATTACCAGTTCATTGTGGGATGATGAAGACTACGTTCCAAGCGAACCACGTTACATCAAATTTGACCGTTAATAATAAACTTTAATAACTCAGTAGCGCTATCGTCCCAGTTTCGATAGTGCTACTTTTTTTATTCATGAATAATGATTCATAAATCATAGCGATAGCACTGCGCTGGTTTGCTTTATATTAGTTTGGAACATTGAATAATTATCTGTATTTTTGACAAAATTTCGGATAATTTAATCTTAATAGTTGATTCCCATTATCCTAAATTAAAGAAATCAGTAAACACAATCAAAACCAATTTTCAAATCTCATTATTCAGGAAAATGAAAAAAAATAAAATAACACTACTTATGTCAGCAATCTCTGTAGCAACAACGGCTTTAGCAGGAAACCCGTTTTTTGAAACATATAAAACACCTCATCAAACCATTCCATTCAACGAAATTAAAACCGAGCACTATTTTCCTGCTTTTCAGGAAGGAATGAAACAACATATTATCGAAGTAGATGCCATTATCAACAACCTGCAAGTTCCTACTTTCGAAAATACCATCGTTGCTCTCGACAAATCAGGTGCGCTGCTTGATAAGGTAAGTGCACCATTCTACAATTTGCTAAGTGCAGAAACCAATGATGCCTTGCAGGATATTGCTGAAAAAATATCGCCGCTTACGACCGAACATTCAAATTCTATTAGATTGAATGAGAAATTGTTTGCCCGCATTAAAGCCGTTTATTTGCAAAAAGACAAATTGCAACTCACACCGGAGCAACAAATGCTTTTGAAAACGACATACGATGAGTTTGCCAACAATGGCGCAAACTTGTCCGAAGCCGACAAAGTCGTTTATCGTGAATTGTCGAAAGAGCTCAACTTACTGACTCTGCAATATGGTCAGAATGTATTGAAAGAAACCAATAACTACAGCTTACTGATTACCAACAAAGCTTTGCTTAGCGGTTTGCCTGCCGATTTACTTGAAATGCTGGCTGCCAATGCTAAAAAAGCCGGCAAAGAAGGCTGGTTGCTCAACCTGAAAGCAACTTGCTATGTTCCGTTTATGAAGTATGCCGACAACAGAGACCTTCGCCGCGAAATATACATGGCCTACAGCACTAAATGTATGATTGGTGGAGAATTTGATAATCGTGAAATTGTAAAGAAAATAGCCAACACGCGCTTGAAAATAGCGAATCTGTTGGGATATAAATCCTACGCGGACTATGAACTTGTAGACCGTATGGCAGAAAACAAAGCAAATGTTTATGATCTGCTGGGCAAATTGCTGAGCGCTTACAGACCTGCAGCCGATAAAGAATACGCTGAAGTTCAGAATTATGCAAACAAAAATGGTGCTTACTTTACATTGCAAGCCTGGGATTGGGCATACTACGCCGAAAAGTTGAAAGACGAGAAATACTCCGTTAACGACGAAATGTTGAAACCCTACTTTGAACTGGAAAATGTGAAGAAAGGAGTTTTTGGCCTGGCAACAAAACTATACGGTATCAAGTTTAAGAAAAATACCAATATACCTGTTTATCACCCTGAAGTTGATGCATACGACGTAACTGACGAAAAAGGCAATTTCATAGCAGTTCTTTACACAGATTTTCATCCACGTGATGGAAAACGTGCCGGAGCCTGGATGAGCGATTTCAAACCTCAATGGATGGAAGGAAAAACCGATAGTCGCCCGCATGTCACCATCGTAATGAATTTTACACGCCCCACCGATTCAAAACCGGCTTTACTTACGTTTGATGAGGTAACCACTCTTTTGCACGAATTCGGACACTCGCTGCACGGAATGCTTACAAAGTGTACCTATAAATCCCTTTCGGGAACCAACGTTTATCGCGACTTCGTTGAGTTACCTTCGCAGCTAATGGAAAATTGGGCTTCTAAAAAAGAATTTTTGGATGGATTTGCCGTTCATTATAAAACCGGTGAAAAAATACCTGCCGAATTAATTCAGAAAATCATTGATTCTGAAAACTATAATGTAGCTTATGCCTGCCTGCGTCAGTTGAGCTTTGGGTATCTTGATATGGCTTGGCACACAATTGAGAAGCCGTTTGAAGGTGATGTAGTGGTGTATGAAAAACAAGCCATGGAATCAACACAGATATTCCCTGTAATACCGAATGCCGCTATGAGCACGACTTTCAGTCATATTTTCTCAGGAGGTTATGCCGCAGGATATTACAGCTACAAATGGGCTGAAGTGCTCGATGCCGATGCATTCTCTGTATTTGAAAAAAATGGAATATTCAACAAAAAAACAGCCGATTTATTCCGCAAAAATATTTTGGAAAAAGGAGGAACCGAGCATCCTATGGTACTTTATAAGCGTTTTCGTGGACAGGAGCCAACTATTGATGCTTTGCTGAAAAGAAATGGTATTGTAAAAAAATAAATATCCGTCTCATCGATTTCAAAAAACAATGCTTTTTTAGCATATTCTAATTCTATTATTTGTATTTATGAAAGCTAACTCATTCATCATGTTACTGATTTCAGGATTGTTGTGTGCATGCAATTCTACACCACATTATGC
Organism: Paludibacter propionicigenes WB4; assembly: GCF_000183135.1. Lineage (NCBI taxonomy): Bacteria > Pseudomonadati > Bacteroidota > Bacteroidia > Bacteroidales > Paludibacteraceae > Paludibacter > Paludibacter propionicigenes. The sequence continues at coordinate 1,026,003 of NC_014734.1, forward strand.
AAGCTTTAATGATTACCCTGTTTACGAAGGTTCGGATTTGGAGCTAATCTACTCGGCACAGTCATCTAAGTTCAGAGTTTGGGCTCCTACAGCTTCTGAGGTTAAGCTATTGCTTTACGATAACGGATACGATGGTGGAGCATATCAGACTCATGATATGAAGCGCTCGGAAAAAGGAACGTGGACATTAAAAATCGATGAGGATTTAAAAGGAAAATTTTACACTTTTCAGGTCAAAATAAACGAACGTTGGCTTGCCGAAACTCCTGGTATGTGGGTTAAAGCTACCGGAGTTAATGGCAAACGTGCTGCTATTATCGACCTAGCCGAAACCAACCCGGCGGGCTGGGAAAACGATGTTCGTCCACCGTTGAAAAACTTTACGGACATCATGCTGTACGAGGTTCACGTTCGTGACTTCTCTGTTTCGCCGAATTCAGGAATGAAACACAAAGGGAAATTTTTGGCATTTACTGAAAGAGGTACAAAAAATTCGGCTGGCGAATCGACTGGTATTGATCATTTGAAAGAACTGGGTATCACCCATGTTCACTTGTTACCTTCATTTGACTTTGCCTCTGTAGACGAAACAAAACCGGCTGAAAATAAATACAATTGGGGATATGACCCGTTGAACTACAACGTTCCGGAAGGTAGTTACTCCACAAATCCCAAAGATCCTGCCTGTCGCATTCGCGAATTCAAAGAAATGGTTCAGTCGCTCCACAAAGCAGGAATCAGAGTGGTAATGGATGTGGTGTATAATCACACAGCCATGGGGAAAAATTCTCATTTGGACTTATTGGCTCCCGGTTATTTTTACCGACAAAATCCAGACAGCACATGGTCCAATGCGTCCGGCTGTGGAAACGAAACTGCCTCCGAACGTGGTATGATGCGTAAATTTATTGTTGAATCGGTGGTTTATTGGGCGACAGAATATCATGTTGATGGATTTCGGTTCGATTTAATGGGAATACACGATATCGAAACCATGAATGCAGTCCGCACAGCGCTGGATAAAATAGACAAAACGATATTTATGTATGGCGAAGGTTGGACAGCAGCAAATTCGCCGCTTGAAGAAGCTAAGCGCGCCGTTAAGAAGAATGCTAAGAAGCTTGACAACATCGCAGTATTTAGCGATGATATTCGTGACGCATTGAAAGGAAGCTGGAAAAATGCATTGATTCCCGGGTTCGTATCAGGAGTTGACAGCCTGGAAGAAAGCGTGAAATTCGGCGTAGTTGGCGGCACTCAACACGATAGTATCAACTATTCCGGTCTACTGTATTCCAAAGCTCCTTATGTAAATAACCCAACGCAAACGATCAATTATGTTTCGTGTCACGACGACTTATGTCTGGTTGACAAACTAAAAGAATCAAGACCAGCAGGCGCAACCGACGAAGAGCTCGTTCGATTCAATAAATTAGCTCAAACCGTGGTATTTACGTCGCAGGGTGTGCCGTTTATTTATGCAGGAGAAGAACTTTACCGTACCAAAAAAGGAATACACAACACCTTCCAGTTGCCTGACTCAATCAATCAGATTAACTGGGATTCAAAAACTGCCCACAAAGACATTTTTGAATATTATAAAGGGTTGATTGCATTGCGTAAAGCCCATTCAGCATTTCGTATGCCCACACAGGAAATGGTTCAGCAGCATTTGAAGTTTATCAATATGAAAACACCTAATGTTGTTGCATTTATGCTATCCAATCATGTGAATGACGAAGTTTGGAAGGATATTCTCGTAATTTACAACGGCAATCGTAAACCTGTGCTTGTTCAGATACCTGAAGGAGAGTGGAATTTGGTGTGTCACGATGGAAAAATCAATCTGAACGGTATCGCACAGCTTGATAATACCACATTTATTGTAGCACCTTCGTCGGCCAGTATTATGTATGTGAGATAATTTTTATCTACAATGAAAATTTAATCCAATCAAACTTCATTTTATGAAAAAAACGATTCTATCTATATTATTCTGCTTAGGTTTCATATTTCTGTCGGCTCAGGATATACCCGAACATATATCGTATACAAGAATTTATGATTATCTTGATGAGTTAGCTACCGATAATATCATCGAACTGAATTCAGTAGCCAAACCCTATTCCAGAACATTTATTGCAGAAAAACTTTTACAGGCGCAAAGTAAAAAAGACAAACTGAATAAAAGACAGCGTGATGAATTGCGATTTTTTCTGAATGAATATGCATTGGAGCAAGACAAGCTACCATCTACAAGCCTAACCATCAGTCGGAATGAAAACCTAACTTTTGCAGGCATTCAACCGGGTTTGAGCTATCGCGACAGCTTATTCAGAGTAAAGATAACTCCTTTATTGGGTATGCACATTACCCGAAATTCAAACGGATCGATTACTAAACGGTGGTATGGAGCCGAGTTTCAGGCAATGTTTGGAGAGCATTTAAGTGTTTATGGAAGTCTCCGCGATATCTCTGTTGATGGACCACTTTTAGCACGTCCGGGCTATTTGAATGACTTTCCGGGTTATGAATATAAAGAATCTGCTTCCGGTGGTGATTTCAGCGATTCACGCGGTGGCATTAAGTACGCCTGGAAGTGGGGTTCCATCGGATTGGTGAAAGACAATGTAATGTGGGGAGATAATTATCACGGATCAAACATTCTATCGGGCAGGGCACCATCATTTCCAATGCTGACATTGCATTTGAAACCGACAAAATGGTTCGAAATGCAATACTTCCATGGTTGGCTGGTTTCCGATATAATAGATTCAACCCGTTATTATATGGATAATCTGGGAGCTAAACATTATAGGATGAAAAACAAATTCATCGCTGCCAATATGTTTACTTTTACGCCTGTCGAAAAATTGAACCTGTCGATTGGAAATTCAATCATTTATGCCGAAGACAACGTACAGCTGGGTTATTTTATTCCTATTGCATTCTATAAATCAATAGATCATACACTTACAAAAGGATTGAACCTCGAAAATCAAAATTCTCAGGTATTTTTAAATTTCAGTTCAAGAAATATCAAACACCTGCATCTTTTTACCTCAGTATATGCCGACGAAATTAGCTGGGGAAGATTTGCACCAAAAAGTGAACAAAGAAATCCTATTTCCTATAAAATTGGTGCTGATGTCAGTAATTTCCCGATAGAAAATCTATCCGTAATTGCAGAATTTACGAATACAAATATCATCAATTATAAACACTCAATCCCGGCGCTTACCTGGGCATCAAACGGCTATAATTTAGGAAATTACCTTGGTGACAATTCCAAAGAAACTTATCTTGCAATGCGTTACAAACCCGTTCGCGGACTAGACTTAAATCTGTCATACGTAAATGCTAAGCACGGAAATGAGTATAATTATGTACGTGATGGTCATGCGGTAGATAAAATTATCAGTCAACCTTCGTTAGGTGATATAACATGGAGCAATAAAACTTTGACGTTTAATGCCCAATATGAAATTTTTAGCCATGCTTATGCTATTGTAAATGTGGCCTACAGCAATATACAAGGATATAACGTGACTTCTACGCCGATTGTAGGCGAAGTGCGTAAAACGGCTCAGGGTTATCTGGATTTATTTACTCCGGATTTTTTACAAGGAAAAAATACAACTGTAACAATCGGTTTTAGTCTTGGATTTTAATTGAGCTTTCTGATAATTTAAGTCTGACAATTTTTCTATTGAACTGTTTTGTTCGTTTTTTTGTTCATGATTGAAAAGAGATGATTAAAACACACAAACATTCATACACATGCACAAACCTTTGATAGTAGGAATTACCGGCGGAATTGGCAGTGGAAAATCTACCTTGTCGCGCATGCTTCGTGCTGAAGGTTATTCGGTTTACGATACTGATTTGGAGGCAAGAAGGTTGCAGAATGAGCATTCAGTGATGCGACGAAAACTGAAAGACCTGTTTGGAAAAGAAATATATGATGATCAGGGGCTAAATCGTCCGGCTTTAGGGAAAATCGTATTTGGAAAACCTGAATTATTGGCCAAACTTAGTGCTGTGGTTCATCCATTTGTCAGAGATGATTTTGAAAATTGGGTTACCAACAGATATCCAAAAAAGATACTGTTTATCGAATCGGCTATATTATACGAAAGTAATTTCGACAAGTTGGTTGATAAAGTGATACTTATCACAGCATCTGAAGATATTCGCATAGAGCGGGTGGTAAAAAGAGATGGCATCAGTCACGAGCATGTCAAAGCGCGTATGTCTCATCAAATTTCGGAAGAAAAGAAGCTACAAATGGCTGATTTTATAATTCATTCCGACGATAATGAGCCATTAGAGCCCAAAATGAAAAAAATACTAGCCCAACTAATCGAAATACGGGAAAAGCTAAAAGAAAAGGCTGCTACAGATTAATTTCTGTAACAGCCTTTTTTTCATTGAATTATAGGGATTGCTTATTCCATTAAGGCAATCGTAGGTTTCACAATCCGTGCTTTAATTACTTTTGTTTCCGGTTCCAACTCCATCAAAATAGTATCACCTGGTTCTAACTCACCGGACAACACTACGTCTGCCAGTTCATCTTCAAGGTATTTCTGTATAGCACGTTTCAACGGACGGGCACCAAACTGAACATCGTAACCTTTGTCGGCAATATAATCTTTTGTTTCGGGGGTAAGCTCCAACTTGTATCCTAAAGCTGTTACACGTCCAAAAATACCTTTCAGTTCCAGATCAATAATAGATTTGATAGAGTCTTTACTTAACTGGTCAAACATAATCACATCGTCCACGCGGTTTAGAAATTCAGGTGCAAATGCTCTATTCAAGGCTTTTTGAATAACACCACGCGAAAATTCCGCATCCATCGCCGTTTCGGCAGGCGTATTAAACCCGACTCCTTTACCAAAGTCCTTCAGCTGACGTGTTCCCACGTTTGAAGTCATAATGATAATAGTGTTTTTGAAGTCAATACGACGACCTAAACTGTCTGTCAACCGACCTTCGTCCATTACTTGAAGCAACAGGTTGAACACATCGGGATGCGCTTTTTCAATTTCATCTAGCAGAATGATTGAATAAGGTTTACGTCGTACTTTTTCAGTCAATTGTCCGCCTTCTTCGTATCCAACATATCCCGGAGGCGCTCCAATCAAGCGCGAAACACTGAATTTTTCCATATATTCGCTCATATCTACACGAATCAACGCATCGGAACTGTCGAACATAAATTCAGCCAATATTTTAGCAAGGTGTGTTTTACCAACACCTGTAGGGCCAATAAAAATAAATGAACCAATCGGTTTGCTTGGGTCCTTCAACCCAATCCGGTTACGCTGAATAGCTTTTACAATCTTATTGACCGCTTCGTCCTGACCAATAACCTTGCCTTGCAAAGCATCTTTCATTTGACGAAGTTTAAGTCCTTCAGCCTGTGCTATTCGTTGTACCGGTATCCCCGACATCATGGCAACTACCTCGGCAACTTGTTCCTCATCAACAGTCTCCGGATGTTTCTGAGCATCCTCTTCCCATCGTTTTACAGCATCTTCAAGTTGATATTGCAATTGTTTTTCCTGATCGCGGATTGGGCCGGCCAGTTCATATTTTTGTTCTGAAAGTACTTTCAGTTTATCTTTCTTTAATTCTTCTATTTTCTTTTCCAACTCCTCAATTTCTGCAGGCACAGAAACAGTTCCGATATGAACACGCGAACCTGCTTCATCCAAAGCATCAATAGCTTTATCAGGAAAACAACGATCGGTAATATATCTGTCCGTTAACCGCACACAAGCTTTAATGGCATCCGGGGTATAACGAACATTGTGATGATATTCATAACGATCCTGAATATTTTCCAGAATTTGCAAAGTTTCGTCAGCCGTAGTTGGGTCGACCATTACTTTCTGGAAACGACGTTCCAAAGCTCCATCTTTTTCAATACTTTGGCGATATTCATCGAGCGTGGTAGCTCCAACACACTGTATTTCGCCACGAGCCAATGCAGGTTTCAGCATATTGGCAGCATCCAACGAACCCGGAGCTCCACCGGCTCCAACAATCGTATGAATCTCGTCAATAAACAAAATCACATCCGGATTCTTTGATAATTCATTCAAAATGGCTTTGATGCGTTCCTCAAACTGTCCGCGATATTTAGTTCCGGCAACAATAGATGCCATATCCAGCGAAACAACTCGCTTGTCGAACAAAACACGTGAAACACGACGTTGAATGATACGCAACGCCAAACCTTCTACAATAGCCGATTTACCTACTCCCGGGTCACCGATAAGCACCGGATTATTTTTCTTCCTACGACTTAAAATCTGTGCCAAACGTTCTATTTCATTAGTACGCCCAACAATAGGATCAAGTCGGTTTTCCAAAGCCGCTTTGGTTATATCTGTTCCAAATGTATCCAAAGCAGGTGTGTCACTTTGCTTCGCACCTGCCGAGGGATTTGCTCTCTTTTTTTGGCGTGGATCTTCATCATCATCGTCTTCATCCTGAAAGCTTGAGCCCATCATAGGTACATCTTTAGGTGCTTCGATAAAGGCTTTCGCCTGTTCGTAGGTAAGGTGTTCGGCAAGTAAAATATCACCTGCCAAATTATTTTTTTCTTTCAATATGGCTAGCAGAAGATGTTCCGTATCGGCAGTTTCGGCCGATAAAGATTTGGTTTCCAACTCCATAATTTTTTTTATACGCTCCGTACTTTTCAAGTTTGGAATTTCTGCACCCGTAGGTTCCAGGTCTGTGCGAATCTGACTTTCGATAATTTGTTTCACCTTCAGTATATTGATGTGTGAAACATTTAAAATATCAATAGCCTTTCCGCTTCCGTTTCGAAGGATTCCCAAAAGCAGATGCTCCGGCCCTACGTAATTATTTCCTAGACGCTCGGCCTCTTGGGAGCTATATAACAGCACATTGTGCAATTGTTCTGAATAATTTACTGACATATTTTTGGTTCTCCTTTGTTTTGATTTGACAAATATAGTAAATAATGGTCAATTCGTGATTTGGATTTAAAAATGATTTATTGAATTTTCCGAAATAAATAGCTCAAAAATAGTACCGAAAATAAAACTACATATTTATCGGTAATTATGGCAGTTTAGCTATTGAAATGATTTTTTTGAGTAGATTTGCAGGCTAAAAAAACAAAATTCACATTTAAGTAAAAAACAATTCTATTAATCAAAAAGTTTATGGCTGAGAAAATTTCTTCACTCCGCGAATCAAAATCAGCGCGCTGGGTTGTCCTGATACTTGTATCGTTTACCATGATGTGCATGTATTACCTGCCCGATGCAATGGCGCCTTTACAGCAAAACCTTCAAAGCAAACTCCATTGGTCTGCAACAGATTACGGATTATTCACCAGTGGTTACGGTTGGTTTAATGTATTCTTGTTGATGATGGTTTTCAGCGGGATGATACTCGATAAATTAGGAACAAGATTTACCGGAGTTTTAGCTATCGGAATTATGCTGGCAGGTGCCGGAATTAAATATTGGGCTATAGCCGGACATGTTGACGGTACCTATGAGCTGACAATCGGTTCGTGGCAAGTATTGGGGCTTACACCAAAATCGGCGGTTGTAGCAGGATTGGGGTTTGCACTTTTTGGAGTTGGTAGTGAAATGTTTGGTATTGCAGCAAATAAAGCTGTAGTACGTTGGTTCAGAGGAAAAGAAATGGCTTTGGCCATTGGACTGAATACCTCTACAGGGCGTATCGGTACCGCATTAGCCATGTTTACACCTCAACCATTGTACAACCTGACAAAAGATGTAAGCGCACCTGTTTTATTGTCCATCGTATTGCTATGCTTAGGTTTGCTTGTTTATTTATTCTTTAACGTCATCGACAAACGATTAGACAAAGAAGAATCGGATGCCGGAATTGCCAGTGATGAAGAATTTAAATTTTCAGACATAGCAGACATAGCCAGAAACAGGGCATTTTGGTATATATCTATCCTTTGTGTATTGTTTTACTCGGCAGTTTTCCCTTTTATCAAATTTGCCACCAATCTGATTGTACAGAAGTTCTCGGTAACCGATACTTTTGCCGGTTATATCCCGGCCTTGCTGCCTTTTAGTGCACTTTTACTTACACCTCTGTTCGGTGGAATATCCGATAAAAAAGGAAAAGGCGCTTCAATCATGATCCTCGGCTCTATCTTGCTGGTTTGTGTTCATTTATTATTTGCTATACCTTCGCTTAATAGCTTCCCCATTGCTATAGGACTGGTTGTGGTACTGGGAATTGCCTTTTCGTTGGTGCCTTCGGCGATGTGGCCGGCTATCGCTAAAATTATACCTGAGAGTAAACTTGGGACAGCTTATGCAATGACTTTTTGGGTACAAAACTGGGGATTAATGCTGGTTCCTTTGTTGATTGGCTGGGTTCTCGATAAATACTGCATCATAGGAACAATAACCAGAGTGATTGATGGAAAGCAGGAGCAGCTGACTCAGTATAACTACACCATTCCGATGCTCATATTTGCCTGCTTCGGCGTTTTGGCGATAGGTTTTGCTTATTTGCTAAAGGCTGAAGACAAAAAGAAAGGCTATGGACTGGAACAACCCAATGTAATTGAGTAATCAATAAATTCAAAATATAAAAGCCACTTTACATCAACAAAATGCAAGGTGGCTTTTTTTATCAATGCTTAGATTTTAATTTCAACGATGGCACTCGAACTTTATAGAGTGATAAGACGTTGGATTAATTGAATTTAAAGTTGAAATTCTAAGCAAAAAAGTTCTTGTAGATGGAAAGAACATGCATATCAACAACCCGTTTTTTCAAAAAAATTATGTATTTTAGCGCTCTGTTCTGAGTCTGAATATAAAAATAACAAATTATATGGATAACAATACTTTACTTAACGAAGTGATAGCCAAAGCACAAATCTGGCTTGATGGAAATTATAACGAGGAAACAAAAAAAGAGGTTCGCCGATTGCTGGAAGCCGAGGACAAAAGTGAGCTGATTGAATCATTTTATCGTGATTTAGAATTTGGTACCGGCGGATTACGTGGTATTATGGGCGTAGGAACCAATCGAATGAATATCTACACTGTAGGCGCTGCCACTCAGGGTTTGAGTAATTATCTGAAAGCGCAGTTTCCGGACGTACCCCAACTAAGTGTAGTGATTGGTCATGACTGCCGCAATAACAGTCGACTTTTCTCAGAAATTTCGGCGAATATTTTTTCGGCTAACGGCATTAAGGTATATTTATTCGAAGACCTCCGTCCCACCCCTGAAGCTTCGTTTGCCATCCGTCATTTAGGCTGTCAGAGTGGTATAATCCTCACAGCTTCGCATAATCCGAAAGAGTATAACGGTTACAAAGCTTACTGGAATGACGGTGCTCAAATGGTAGCTCCTCACGATGAAAATGTGATTACCGAAGTAAACAAAATTGCGAGTGTTGACGATATTAAATTTGAAGGCAATCCGGCTCTTATCGAAATCATTGGAGAAGAAATTGATAAATTATTCATTGAGAATATCAAAAAGCTTTCGCTTTCGCCCGAATCTATCAAGCGCAACAGCAATTTAAAAATAGTTTATACCCCTATTCACGGAACCGGAGTAAAACTGATTCCTCGCGCTCTGAAAGAATACGGTTTTACCAACATTATTGCCGTACCTGAGCAAAACGTAGTGAGCGGAAACTTCCCGACCGTTGTTTCGCCAAACCCTGAAGAACCTGCAGCATTGGATATGGCTGTAAAAAAGGCAATCGAAACCGATGCGGATATTGTTATGGCTTCCGACCCTGATGCTGACCGACTTGGAATAGCCGTAAAAAATGATAAGGGTGAATGGATACTGGTAAATGGTAACCAAACTGCCCTGCTGTTTATTTACTACCTCATCCGTCGTTGGAAAGAGCTGGGCAAACTGAATGGCAACCAATACATAGTAAAAACCATTGTTACAACAGAAATTATCAAGCAAATTGCTGAACGCAACGGTGTGGAAATGTTCGATTGCTTCACCGGATTTAAATGGATTGCAGCCGTGATTCGCGAAAACGAAGGTAAAAAGGAATACATTGGTGGTGGAGAAGAAAGCTACGGCTTTTTGCCCGAAGAGTTTGCGCGTGACAAAGATGCTGTTTCATCGTGTACAGTAATGGCCGAAATTGCAGCCTGGGCAAAAGACAATGGAAAAACATTATTCGAATTACTGCAAGATATTTACGTGGAATATGGTTACGGAAAAGAAAAAGGAATTTCTGTGGTTCGTAAAGGTAAGAGCGGTGCAGAAGAAATTGCACAAATGATGCGTGATTTCCGCAGCAATCCTCCGAAAGAAATTGCCGGTTCTAAGGTAAAAGTAGTAAAAGACTACGATTCACTGAAAATGACCGATCTTGATAGTGGAAAAGTGAGCGACTTGATTATGCCTGCAACATCCAATGTATTGCAATATTTCACAGAAGATGGAACAAAAATATCAGTTCGACCTTCGGGAACCGAGCCTAAGATTAAGTTCTATATAGAGGTGCGTGGTGCAATGACAAGCCGTGCCGACTACGATGCTGCCGATGCTGCTGCCAATAAAAAAATTGAAGCTGTACGCGCTTCGTTGGGTGTATAAAATCTAGCGTTTACCTAGGATATAAAAAATCCCCACTGCAAATTTGTAGTGGGGATTTTTATTATACATGCGTTTAGCTGTCCTTAACGCCTTTTATGAGCTCCATTTCGGAGCGATTTAGGAGAACCTGACCATGAACAACCCAAGCAGTAAAGCATGGTTAAATCGAAGCCTTCCAGCGAATCATCAGGATGCACTTTCACAACTTCATATTGGTCATTGATAGTCACCAATACAGTTTCACCCTTTTCATTTTTGACAAAGAAACGATGAATCTCGCACTGAGGACATTTTAGATTTTTCATGACAAATTATCTTTAGTTACCGCTCTCTGCATCTACGGTCTCGGGTGTGACAGGCTGATTATTTTTCAACTCCACCAGACTTTCATTATCGCATCTAAAAACACGTCCCGGGAATTTATCAAGCCAACCCAAATTATGAGTAGCCATAACCACCGTAGTGCCTGACAAACGGATATTATAAAGCAATTCAATCAATTCGTTTCCTGTTTCAGGATCAAGATTTCCTGTCGGCTCATCAGCCAGAATCATTTCGGGAGAATTGAGCAACGCACGGGCAATAACAATACGTTGTTGCTCGCCTCCGGAGAGTTGGTGCGGCATTTTATGACGCTTGGCATACATTCCAACCTGATTAAGCACATTGGCAATTTGCTCCTCAATATTGGCTTGTTCTTTCCAACCTGTTGCACGCAAAACAAAATCAAGATTTTGATACACACTGCGGTCGGTAAGCAATTGGAAATCCTGAAAAACAATACCAATCTTACGACGCAAAAATGGAGCATCGTTCATTTTCAGATCGCGTAAATCGTAACCCAATACACCTGCAACGCCCGATTCTATAGGAAGCTCAGAATAAATGGATTTCAACAATGATGTCTTACCACTACCTACTTTACCGAGCAAATAAACAAATTCGCCGGAATGAATTTCAAGCTGTACATCTTTAAGCACCAACAAATCCTGCTGGTAAATATCTACGTCCACGTATTTGATTAATAATTTATTTTCCATGGGAAATATCAGTTTTTCAGTTGGTGGTAGTTATCTGTTGTTGATTAAACTGTAATTATTTATGTCTTTTTTTCAGTTCGCGAGCCAGATCGTCGAGCGAGTATCCCTTAGAAGTAAGCAATACGATAAGGTGATAAACCAAGTCTGATGCTTCGTAAATAAAACCCTCTTCGGTTCCGTTGGTTGCCTCAATAACGGTTTCTACAGCCTCCTCACCTACTTTCTGAGCCATACGGTTTATACCCTTTTTGAAAAGAGACGTAGTGTAAGATCCTTCGGGCATCTCTTTGTAGCGAACGGTTATAAAATCTTGCAAATATTTGAGGAAAGCCACGTCTCCATCATTCTTTTCACCCCAGCAGGTATCGGTGCCTGTGTGACAAACCGGTCCAACGGGATTTACTTTAATCAGCAATGTGTCGTTATCACAATCGGGTGTAATAGAAACAACGTTCAGAAAGTTACCACTTTCTTCACCTTTTGTCCACAAACGATTTTTGGTACGACTAAAAAAAGTTACTTGTCCGGTTTCCTGCGTTTTTGTGAGTGCCTCCTGGTTCATATACCCCAGCATCAACACTTTGGATGTCAACTCATCTTGAATTATTGCGGGTACCAGACCACCCGTTTTTTGAAAATCTATATTCATTTTGTTCGGATTATGCTTATCTAACTAATAGTGTGCGAAATTACAAAAAATAGCTCAAAATCAAATGCAAATAATTGAAAAGTTTGGAATTGGCAATAAGCCTTATAACAACTTTCTACCTTTAGCTTTCTGCTATTCCGAATAAAAAAGTCCTAAAAGTTTCAATGAAAATAAACCTTCAGGACTTTTATTATTGCATTTATAAACTTGTATATGACAGGTATTACATTAAGATTATGTTCAATTTCTGACACTCTTTATACATTTCTGCCGGCCAGATACTTGATTGAATTTCGCCAATGTGTGCCTTGCGTAAAAAGAACATACACAAGCGTGACTGCCCAATGCCACCTCCGATAGTCAATGGTAATGAACCATCCATCAATCGTTTGTGAAAATATAATTCCAAACGCTCATTTTTACCTTCTATTTCCAACTGACGCAGCAATGCAGCCTTATCAACCCGAATGCCCATGGATGAAACCTCGAATGGAATATCAAGTATAGGATTCCAGAAAAGAATATCTCCGTTAAGACCTGCCAAACCGTTCTCTGCCACAGTCGACCAATCATCATAATCCGGCGCACGGCCATCGTGTTTTTGTCCATCGCCCAAAACACCTCCAATACCGATGATAAAGACGGCCTTATGTTTCTTTGTTATTTCGGTTTCCCGCTGTTTTGGCGTAAGTGCAGGATACATTTTTCGCAATTCTTCAGCGTGAATAAATGTAATTTCCTCGGGTAAGAATAATCCGATTTCAGGAAATACTTCGCTCACAAGATATTCAGTTCGCAGAAAAGCTGCATATATTTTTCGAACAATGCTTTTCAAAAACTCAATGTTACGATCTTCGGCTGAGATAACACGTTCCCAATCCCACTGATCGACATACAGAGAGTGAAGATTTCCCAATTCTTCATCGGCACGAATAGCGTTCATGTCGGTGTATATGCCATAACCATTTTCAACCTCGTAAGCAGCCAGCGTAAGTCGCTTCCATTTGGCGAGGGATTGAACAACCTCAGCAGGGACATCGCCCATATCTTTAATGGGAAAGCTTACAGCACGCTCAATGCCATTCAAATCATCATTGATACCTGTTCCGCGAAGCACAAACAATGGAGCTGTTACACGACGTAAACGTAACTCTGATGAAAGGTTAGATTGAAAAAAATCTTTAATTTTCGAAATCCCCAATTCCGTTTGTTGAAGATTGAGCAAAGGTTTATAATTAACCGGTTTAAAAAGATAACTCATTCTATTTGTTTTATTGTTTCTGGTAGACTTTATTAAAAATACAAACAAAGATAATCAAAATGATACAAATCAGCGTAAACAGTTTAGAAATTAATTGAAATATTATCATTTTAATTAAAAACAAAAAGCACTACTCCGAAAAAACCGGAATAGTGCTTTTGTTATAAAACTTTCTTATTTACTTTCGTTTGTAAACCACGAATGAATATGAATATTGATTTAGCTCATCAGCATCATGATCCTCCCGGCTTACTTCTTTCCATTCATCCAGATTAATCTGAGGGAAAAAAGTATCGGCACTAAACTTATTATGTATCCACGTGATATACATTGTATTTACTTTATCAATACACTGTTTATACACAGTAGCACCACCAATAATAAATACTTTTTCCTCATGCTCACAAAGGTATACGGCATCTTCCAATGAGTCAGCCTCAAAATATCCTTTATTTACGCCCTCAGACATAACTGATGTAAGCACTATATTTTTACGATTAGGCAGAGGACCCTTCGGCAAACTTTCAAATGTACGTTTGCCCATTACAACAGCATGACCCGTTGTTAGTTGTCTAAAATGTTTTAAGTCGGCTGGCAAATGCCAAGGTAAGTTGTTTGCTTTGCCAATAGCGAAGTTATCGGCAACAGCGGCAATAATTGAAATTTCTGACATAATATTCAAATTAAAAACGCTTGTGCGTCATCTGTATTTTTTCCATGACAAGACTACAAAACTACTCAAAAAGAATGGACAATCGTGACCGACTATCCATTTTAACTTAGCCAAATGTAGAGCTATCCGACACTGAATAACGTTCATATTATGATTAAACAGCCACAACACCCTTAATATGAGGATGAGGGTCGTAATCAATCAATTCAAAATCTGAGAAGCTGAAAGAAAATATATCCTTAATATCAGGATTAATCTTCATTGTAGGCAATGGTCTGGGCTCACGCGATAATTGCAGTTTCACTTGCTCCATATGATTTGTATAAATATGTGCATCACCCAGCGTATGAACAAAATCACCCGCTTTGAGACCGGTAACCTGAGCCATCATTTGCAACAACAAAGCATACGAAGCAATGTTGAACGGAACTCCAAGAAAAATATCTGCACTACGTTGGTAAAGCTGCAAACTTAATCTACCGTTAGCAACATAAAATTGAAAGAATGCGTGGCAAGGCGGCAAATTCATATTAGGTATATCAGCTACATTCCAAGCACTTACAATGATACGGCGCGAATCCGGATTTTTCTTTATGGCGTTCACCACCTCGGTTATCTGATCAATATGCCCTCCATTATAATCGGGCCACGACCTCCACTGATAACCGTAGATGTGCCCTAAATTGCCTTGTTCATCAGCCCATTCGTTCCAGATACGCACACCGTTATCTGTCAGATATTTAATATTGGTATCACCATTCAAAAACCACAGCAGTTCATGAATGATTGATTTCAGATGCAATTTTTTAGTTGTCAGACAAGGAAATCCATCTTCCATATTAAAGCGCATCTGATGTCCAAACACGCTAATGGTTCCGGTTCCTGTACGATCTTCTTTGTGTACACCTTCGGTTAGTACCCGATTCAATAAGTCTATATATTGTTTCATTTCTGTATTTAGTTTACACGTCAACTTTACTTGTTTATCAATAAAGTTTGTATGTTGTTTTCAACACTCTGAATTCAGTGCGTCGATTAATCTGATTAGCAACCTCCTGCTGAGCCGGCGTTAGTTTCAAAACATAAGCTTCATCGAGCACATCATTCTCTTTCAAGAATGGATATTTTTTAGCCATAGCAGCATCTACCACTACAGGTTTTTCTTCTCCATAACCCACCGAAGTCAGTCTGTCAGGAGCTATTTTCTTCGAAATTAAATAGTCGACTACCGATTTTGCACGTTTCGTTGATAGTGCTTTATTATCGGCATTGCTACCAACCAAGTCGGTATTAGCACTAATCTCGATGGTAATATTCGGATTATCATTTAAAAGTTTTACCAATACCTGCAAACCATTCTCGGAAGCCGGGGTCAGCTCCCATTTGCCTGATTCGTAGAAGATATTCTCTATTTGTATTGGCTTCGATATGGCTGATAATTTAAAATCTACATTAAACGTTTTACTTTCGACCAATCCCTGAGTTGACAAGGAAGTATTCTGGTTAAGGTAACCACGGGCAGATACAAACACTACACAATTCAAATCTTTGTCTATTTTTATTCTGTAAGTTCCGTCTTTTTTGGTTTGTATACGTGCGTTCATGCCATTATTACTAACTAAGCGAACAGTGGCATCAGGTACTCCATTCCCTTTATCGTCCGAAACTTTTCCCTCGACATAATAAACCAAGGCCGGGAGTTCAAAGCTCCAGATAGCGTCCAGCCCTTTTATTTCATTTCTGTTCGACGAAAAATAACCTCTCTCGGCATTTCGTTCAAAAGTCATCCCAAAGTCATCGGCCGAAGAATTTATAGGTGAACCCATATTCTCAACTAACCAACCTCCTTCTTTTCGGGATGTAGCTTTATAAATATCCAAGCCACCAAGACCAACACGTCCATTGGATGAGAAATACAATGAACCATCGGCACGCACCGTTGGGAACATTTCATCGCCTGGAGTATTTATTTCCGGTCCCAGATTTTCAATGTATTTACATTCACCATTTGATATTGTGCCTTTCCAAATATCCTTCCCTCCAAGTCCTTTTTTGGAATCTGAAACAAAATAGAGCGTTTGTCCATCAGGTGCTATTGCCGGATGAGCAACAGAGATGGTACTATCGTTGAAAATTTTTAGTCTCTGAGGCGTACTCCAGGTCAATCCTACTCTGTTCGATGAATAAATCTGGGTACCCAGTTCAGAGTCCTCTGTCTGTACAGATCGGGTAAAATACATCACTTTACCATCGGTGGTAAAAGAGCAGGCACCTTCGTCTCCCTCAACCGTATTTATTTCATCGCCTATTATTACTGGTTTTTCAAGCTTTCCTAAAGCATTTCTTTTGCTTGTAAATATGTTGTTGTTTGGCAAGCCTGTAATTGAACTATTATTGAGTTTCACCGTTTTGCTAAACTGACGAGAAGAAGTAAACATGAGTGCATCCGACTCAGTTCCCAAAAAAGCCGGACTAAAATTCTCGGCATTGCGAACATTAAACAAATCGGCTTTTCGAACGATATACGGATTCGGCTGATTTTTCCATTTATCAACTTGTTTGCAGGATATCACCCCGTTTTTGGCCAACAAACTGGAACTATCCTTTTTCAGGTAAATAGTGTAATTTTTCAACGCCTCACCGTATTTCCCATTCCGTTGGAGCACCTGTGCAAAATGCAAATACACTATCGAATCAGGATAATTATACCGAATAGCATTCACATAGGATTGCTCAGCCCTTGTGTAGTTTATCAACCTGTACGATTCTGCCTGCTGAAAAGCTATTCGAGCTTTCAACTGCTTTTGGTTGGAGGGAATATATCCGTACACACGCTTATACTTTTCGGCAGCAGAAAAAAACTGCCCTTCGCCAAATGCTTTGTCTGCCTTTTTTATTCGAGCTTTAAGACTACAACCCGAAAGTAAGACAACAACAAGAAGTAAGAAAAGAGAAAACGATAATTTTGTACGCATATTTTTTCAGTTGAAAAATGACAATTAATCGTTAATAGCGGACAAGCAATGTTGCCTACTATCAACCTATTTTCTATACCAATTCATGAATAACCAACCCCGAACGCAGTTTAGGTTCAAACCAGGTTGTTTTCGGAGGCATAATATTTCCGGTATCGGCAATGTCTATCAATTGTTTCATTGAAACAGGATAAAGTGCTAAGGCAACACGCATTTCGCCACTTTCAACCCGTTTTTGTAATTCTCCAAGACCACGAATGCCACCTACAAAGTCAATACGTTTATCGCTGCGAAGATCTTTTATGCCAAGTACCTCGTCTAAAATCAGATTTGAGGAAATAGTAACATCCAGCACACCGATAGGATCATTATCATTGTATGTTCCGGGCTTAGCCGTCAAAGAATACCATTTGCCGGATAAATACAAAGCAAAGTTATGCAACTTAGTCGGTTTATAGATATCGCTTCCTTTCAGTTCTACTTCAAAATTCACCGCCACCTTAGCCAAAAATTCTTCGTCTGTCAGATTATTTAAATCCTTAACTACACGGTTGTAATCAATAATATTCAACTGATTGTCAGGAAAACATACAGCCATAAAATAATTATATTCTTCGTTACCCGTATGATTTGGATTCTGACGACGTTTTTCATCTCCAACCAACGCTGCCGCAGCACTTCGGTGGTGACCATCGGCAATGTAAAGCGAAGGTATGTCCGCAAATAATTCGGTAATGCGTGCAATAGTATCAGGATTATCAATCACCCAAAAATGATGACCAAATCCATCGCCCGGAGCAACGAAATCGTAAATAGGTTCTGCTTTTATAATTTCGGCCACAATGGCATCCAATTCGTCCTGATGCGGATAAGCAAAAAACACCGGTTCAATATTGGCATTGTTTACCCGAACATGCTTCATCCGATCTTCTTCTTTATCCCTGCGTGTGAGTTCGTGTTTCTTTATATTTTCATTCAAATAATCATCAACATTGGCACAAACTACTAAACCGTACTGAGTTTTGCCATTCATTGTTTGTGCGTACACATAATATTTTTCAACATCTTCCTGCACCAACCAGCCTTCTTTTCTGAACTTAGCAAAGTTTTCGGCAGCTTTGGCATATACTTTTTCTTCGTGTTCGTCTGTTCCGGGAGCAAAGTCAATCTCGGGTTTAATAATACGATATAAAGACATCGGATTGCCTTCAGCTTCGATGCGGGCTTCTTCGGAGTTCAATACATCATAAGGCCGCGAAGCCACCTTTTCAACTAAATTCCGGGGAGGACGAATACCTTTAAAAGGTTTGATAATAGCCATAATAGTGTGTTTGTAGATATTGAAAGTTTAACTAGATTTATAGCTTGCAAATGTAAGGAAATTCTTTCAATCACAGATTGACCTTTTTAATTATTTAAACGATTCAGCCTTCAAATTTTTATATGTTTGTTCAACATCTGCAGCATCAAACTGCAGTTTAGAGGTTGATAACTCTGGGATATTATACGACTTCAATGTTTCGTCATAATGTGCCGGATCTTCTTGCGGTAAAACAAATGGCTTGCGCACTTTGCCCGATTTATCCACATAAGCAAAATAAGGTTTGCCATATTGTCCATCATCACGTTTGCTGGCAAAGACAAACCAGCGACTGGTGGACGACCAGCTATGGTAGGTATCAGACTTATCGGAGTTAACCATGGTAAGTTTATCTACAACTCCTGTCTGCAAGTTCATTAGTTGCAAATCAGTTTCACGATGCCAGATAGGGAAAGTTCCGTAATCGGCTACAGTATACAGAATGTATTTACCATCGGGCGAAGTTTTCAGATGACACGCAGATTTACCTGTCAACCGTGCATTCCACAATGTATCTACTTTAGTTCCAAATTGCTTTTTATCAGCATCAAAAGCAATGCGGCATATGCTGTACTTTAATTTCTTAACATCATTGGGTAAGGATACTTTGGGAGCAGAACAAAAATAGATAGATTTTCCATCGGCCGAGAACACGGGAAAAGTCTCGAACACATCCGGATTGGAAAGCAAAGGCGATTGCAACATACGGTTATCATCAAAGTCTGCCACTACCACATCCGACGCGGTATCATACACTTCCATTCGTCGACTACCATGCATATGAAGTTCCGGAATAATCTTGTTGGTAGAGAAAACACCAAAGCGACCCGAGGGATGAAAAGCTCCATATACTGCCGCCGAAATCATATTTCCACTCTTAAGTGTCAGTTTACGAAGTTTACCGTTTCGGTTCAGGATAGTTCCGCCATCTTTTCCACGAAGGTGAAACATCGATAGGTTGCCGCGTTGATTTCCATAAATATGGCAGTTCATGCATGAACGGTTTAATTGATTATTATCCGCTATTGCCCGTTCGTCAAAGTTCTCCAGGTTTCGTTCACAAATCTGAAGGGCATTCCATACTTCGTAGCCGGGTTCAATCAATCGATAGCTCAAATAACTATCTATTTTATCCGCCACCACCTGCCATTGAAAAGCCCGATAGCTTATCCACTCTCCACCTATGCAGGCAGTAACCTGTACTGTAAGACTTTTGCCCACTTCGGCGTTCAATAATTTCTTCCAGGCATTTATTGGAAAACAAACCTTCGCACTAGTATTCACAATTAAACTATCCGAGGTTCCTTTTACTTTTACTTGCAGTGCATCAGCTTGTCCACGCAATAAGAAGTTCAGCGGAGCAATATTACAAGGAATGGTTACGTCCGCATAATCGGGATAAATAGCAGGCAAGGCATTCACCACCCTGACATGCTCCGGCTTAGGTGTGCAGGAAAACATCAATAAAGAACAAAACAGGATTGTGTATATAAAGAGTCGATTTTTTCTCATGATTATTTAAAAGTGGCAAAATGATAATAAAACCAATACGTTTTTCGATATTGAAGTTGCAAAGCAGTACCATCTCCTTTATTCTTCTCGTACAAACTGGTATATTCATTGAAATTTTGTAAAACATCCGGCATAATGCGATAACGCTTCACATCCTCTATCGTAGCCTGACGTTTCATTAACCCTATAAGCAAAGCTTCGCTGTATAAGCGATTCGGAACTTCAGCCCCAATTTTTTTATACATGTCATAATCCGTCATAAAAGCAGCCATATCTTTCGTCAGTAAGTCATAGCAAAGCAAATAATCCAATGCCATAGTATTATCGGGATGATTGTTTAGTAACGCACGAAGTGAAAGCGTATGATCGTTGACAGCACGTAAACTGTCCTGCACAGGTAATAATGCCCGTTTGCGTTTTAACCAGCCTTGAACCTTTATATCTTCCTTACCCGGCATTCGTTGTTCAGCCCAACCCTTATAGAGCCATGTTTTCTGAAGCATTCGCAAATATTTCATAGAAGCCTGAGTGTCGCCATTAATCATATTTATTTCGGCTAACCTCATCACCATACTTGAACTGCGATGATTGGGAGAAAATATCATACCCAGCAGTGTTGCATGTTCGGCCATCGTCATATCGCCCAACTGAAACCACACTTCATTACTACACCATAGTGATAGCAGTGGCGTATCAGGTCCGAGCGGTATCAATAATCCCAACGGACCCGGTTGGTACTCGTTCATTAATTGATCCGGTAAACGCCCCTGCATAGCATGCGAGAGATTATAAAAATAAGTTGATATATTCAAATGCAGGTCTTCTTTTTCAGATAATAAAGCCACCTTGTTCCAATGACCGAAAGAACTCTCTACTGCCATTGTCAATAATTTTTCGTGCGTAAAGTTCGGCTTATTAAAGAATGAGTTAGCAGGATATTGATACGCCTGTTTCCATGTTAAATGGTATTGTTGACGGATGACTGTGGGGATGATTAAAGCTACTATAACCAGTAATGGAGCTATTATATAGCGGCGTAATGTAATTTCATAAACCACAGCCAGCAATAAAAATGCCCAAACTCCATATCCAAAAAGCCAATAACACAGCGGAAGTAAAAACACCCCGGGCAACCAACGTTGATAACGCACACAAGGTAAGAACAAAAGTATGCCACCGATGAGCGAAATGGTAGAAGACAGTTCATAATCTATCCCGCAATTACGCAGGGCTTCCCAGGTTATCAAGGCCAGAGATAACAGCATCTTTATCCACATGCCAATGCCCCGGCTTTGTTTCGGAGAGTTTAGTTTAAAGCGCCCCAAAGCTACATAGCAAACCACGCCGAGCAACAGCAGCGATACCGTAATGGTCAATGAACCACCAAAATTAAAGTAGAAAAACTGAGTAATAAAATCGCCGGACAGACAGGCCAACCACGCCGGATGGTGAAAATAAGAACTGATATAATCGCCGGAATACAAAAAGAGCTGCTGCTGTAAGCGATATACCAAATGATAGAGATAGAACCACTGGAAAAACACAAAGCAAACCGCTGCCCAAAGTGCCACTACAGCCATGGCTAAATATTTACTTGTTGACTTCATCCTGCTGCTGGGCTTAAAGTTTGTAAGCATGTGACTTTTTTATAATTTTCAAAGCCACAAATGTACTGAAAAAGTTTTAAAAATAAATAGCTTTTGTACCTGTACTTGAGGTTGCACTTAGCCCGATAATTACATTATCAGGTTTTGTTTTTCATTTTCAAGAAGGAAGCCGAGATTTAAACCCTAAAAGATTTGTTTTGAGAGGAAATAATATATCTTTGCTGTCACATATTTACAAATTAATGGCTAATCAGACAGAAGGCAAAATTAAACTGTAATATTACATGAAATATCACTTTAGCTTATTCATTACTATACTTTTCTGCTTTAGTGTTTGGGGCTGTAAAGCAGAAGTGCCCGCAAATCCTGATACATCATCCACCGATAAACTGGCAAAAGGTGCCGATATCAGTTGGTTACCGCAGATGGAAGCCAGTGGATACAAGTTTTATAACGATCTGGGAGTTCAGGAAGATTGTTTCAAAATATTAAAGGATCACGGAATCAATTCTATCAGGCTACGCACCTGGGTCAATCCTTCGGACGACCCTGCCAGCGGGCATTGCAGTAAAGATGAAACGGTGGCAATGGCCATTCGGGCGCAGAAAAGCGGCATGCGGATAATGATCGACTTTCACTACAGCGACTCATGGGCCGACCCTTCCAAACAGGTAAAACCATCTGCATGGGCAAATCTTAACTTTGAGCAATTAAAGCAAGCATTGTACGATTATACTTTTGAAGTCATGACTGCACTTAAAACTGCCGGCATTACACCCGAATGGGTTCAGGTGGGAAATGAAATTACGGGCGGCATGTTATTACCCGAAGGAAGCACCGATAACTGGCCTCAGCTGGCACAACTCATAAACAAAGGATACGACGCAGTTAAGGCTGTAAGTAGTACTACCAAAGTCATTCTTCATATCGATCAGGGGAATAACAATGCCCGATCGCGTTGGTGGTTTGATGCAGCAAAAGCAAATGGCGTGAAATACGACGTTATCGGACTATCTTATTATCCTTATTGGCTACCGGGAAATCCCGATTACACACTTTCCGTAAACGACCTGGGCAATAACCTGAAAGATATGGTTGCGCGATATGGCAAAGAAGTAATGCTGGTAGAAACAGGTGGAGAAGATACAAAAGCACAGAACACATACAACATGCTGATAACCGTACTTCAAAAAGTGCGGGACGTACCTGAGAATAAAGGTTTAGGTGTTTTTTACTGGGAACCTGAAGGAGCCCGAAGCTGGAGTCATTACGCTTTAAGTGCATGGGGATCGGATGGTAAGCCTACGTTGGCGCTTGATGCTTTTAAATAGTTGATTGTAATCAATTTATCTGAAATAGAACACAATCATTAAAATGAAATGTCTTTTTGTAAAAAACCGACCATAAATAGTTTGTTTTTATTACAAATTGAAAATTATAATAAATTATTGGAAATCTCAGCGATATTTATAATATCTTTGGCACTTCTTTAGTTATAAGTGTACCTGAGCAAACAAACACGCGGTATGTTGCTCTTTCGTTCTCAAATTATTTGCCAGATTATTTCATGAAAAAACTTAATAATATCTTCTTCTCGATGGTCACCAGCGTTATCCTGCTGGTTATTTTCGGAGCCAGCATTGGCTATGCTACTTTTGCCGAAAACAGTTCAGGCACAGAATATGCAAAATCGATTGTTTATAACGCCAAATGGTTCGAAATTCTACTGTTTCTACTCGTAATAAATCTGCTAGGAAGTGTCGTCAGATACAAAATTGTAAACAAACGTAAGTTCAGCGTTCTGCTTTTTCACATGGCCTTTATTTGTATATTAATCGGAGCTGCCGTAACACGGTTTTTCGGCTACGAAGGTGTGATGCACATTCGTCAGGGTGAAACTTCCAACGAAATTACCTCCGATAAACCATCAGTAGCCATAACAGCCGAATATAAAGGAGAAAAAGCCGAAAAAACAACGCACACTTCGTTTACAGAAAACGGCTCGGAGAATTACGCTGAAAACCTACAAATAGCCGATAAAACAATCAAGGTTGAGAAAGACTTGTTTATTCCAAATTCGGTAGAAACAATCGTTTCCGATGAGCAAGGTGAAGCCGGAATTTCGTTGTTTGTGATGGATCAAAATAATCAGGGAACAGATTTTATACTGCTCAATGGCGAAACAAACAATCTCGGTGATATCTCATTCTCGCTCAACGATTCCACCCGAAAAGCTCAGGTTGCGTTTTCGGTAGTTGATAATCAACTCTATTTTAAAAGCACATTACCCATGGCTAAAATGGGGATGATGGAAAAAGAAGAAGCGATGATCATGCCCGGACAACTGAACCCGGCAGAACAAAAAACCATTTACAAAACCGGGAGTTTAATATTCGTCTTAAAAACATACCTCCCAAAAGCAAAAAAGAGTTTGACGCAAATGACACCGGATATGAACAAATCGGGTGTAATTCGTCAGGGGAAAAATGCTATTATATTCAGGGTTAGCGATGGAAATACAACTAAAACCGTAAATGTATTAAGCTCCGAAAATCAAAGTTCACAACTTGCCTCGTGCATGCTAAACGGTGTAAAAGTGACAGTTGACTACGGAATGCTTAAACGTAAACTTCCTTTCAGCATTACACTTCGTGAATTTCAGTTAGATCGTTATCCAGGTTCTAACAGTCCATCGTCGTATGCCAGCGAAATCACCGTTACCGACAAAGAAATGAAAACCGTACAGCCTTTCAGAATTTTCATGAATAACATTCTAAACTACAGAGGATATCGTTTCTTCCAATCGTCTTACGACTCTGACGAGAAAGGAACCATTCTTTCCGTCAACCACGATTATTGGGGAACGTTAATTACATACGCCGGCTATTTGTTTATGCTTATAGGTATGGTGCTGACATTATTCAACAAAAACAGCAGATTCAGATACATTCTCAGACTTAGCAACGAATTGCAGAAAAAACGTAAAGCCGCAAAAACAGCCGCTTTGGTTGCAATACTTATCTTATCGGGTTCTATGTCGGCTTTTGCCGGAGAGACCTCTAAAAAAACTCATATCGATGCATTAAACAGCTTACTCATTCAGGATGAAGTTCAGGGTCGGATTGAACCAATCAGCACCTACGCTTCGGATTTGGTACGGAAGGTTACGAAAAAAACGACATTCAATGGTCAGTCGGCACTGGAAGTGCTTTTGAGGATGTGCACCGACCCATCGCACTGGGTGAATGAGCCGATTATAAAAGTGGCTCATGAAGGACTGGCAAAGGAGCTTGGAGCCATTAATGATTATATTACATTTAATCAACTTTTTGATTCTGAAAACAACGGGCAATACAAGCTTGCCGATAAAGTAGAAGCTGCCTATCAGAAAGACCCTTCAGCACGAAATCAGTATGAAAAAGAACTGATTAATATGGATGAACGGGTAAATATATGCAACCGGATTTTCTCGGGTGAAATACTGACTATTTTCCCGGTGCAGGGACATGAAAGTAATAAATGGATAGCTGTTTCCGGATTAGAGCCAACTGCTACTGCTGCTGACTCTAAAATGTCGGGAATGTCAGGAATGCCTGCCGGTGTTTGCCCCGTGAGTGGAAAATCGGGCAAAACATCTATGCCTGCCACTATGCCTGAAAATGGAACTAAAAATTCATCGGATTCAACCTCTGCATCAAAATGTCCTATGGCCGGGATGACCGGTACAACCGGAACTTCGATGGCAGATATGGCCATGACCTCAACCGAAAATGAATCGGGCACACCGGCTAAATTACTGTCTGCGTATTTCAGTGCTGTGTTGTCAGCCGAAAAATCAGGAGATTGGACTGAAGCAAACAGTGCGTTACTGAATCTGAAGAACTATCAGTTATTAAACGGTGGCGCGCAACTTCCTGCGAAAGAAAAGGTTCAGTTTGAAGTGTTATACAACAAGCTTAGTATCTTCTTATCGCTGGCCATACTGTATGGCTTGCTTGGAATAATTCTGATTTCGCTTCACGTTATCAATATATTGAAATACAATCCTAAAGTTGATAAATACCTCGACAAGAGCATATACGTATTTGCCATTATGTTTGTATTTTATACTGCCGGATTGATTATGCGATGGTACATTTCCGGTCATGCGCCCTGGAGCAACGGTTATGAATCCATGATTTTTGTAGGATGGGCTGCGTCGCTTTCTGGACTTGTGTTTGCTAACCGATCGCCGATTACACTGGCTATAACATCTTTACTATCGGCCATAGCATTATCGGTAGCAGGTATGAGCTGGATGAATCCTGAAATAACTAATCTGGTTCCGGTACTGAAGTCTTATTGGCTGGTAATACACGTGGCTGTTATCACCTCCAGTTACGGATTCTTTGCCATGTCTGCTCTGTTGGGAGTATTTAATTTAGGCTTGATGATAGCCCGCACAAACAAAAACCGAATCAGGCTGAATGAAAGTATTCAGGAGTTTAGTTATATCATTGAACTATCACTCATTGTCGGACTATTTATGCTTACTGTGGGTACATTCCTCGGGGGTGTTTGGGCCAACGAATCGTGGGGAAGATACTGGGGCTGGGACTCAAAAGAAACATGGGCTTTGGTCAGCATATTGCTGTATTCGTCTGTAATACATTTACGCAACATCCCTAAAGCAAATAATGTTCTGGTATTAAACACGCTCTCCGTAATAAGCTTTGGAAGTATTGTTATGACGTTCTTTGGGGTCAACTACTATCTGTCGGGCATGCACTCTTACGGACAAGGTACCCCACCTCCTATTCCGGTAGGAATCTACATTGCAATGGTGCTTCTCATTGCTTTAATAGGTGGTGCTTATTATTCCGAAAAAAAGGGAAGCATAAAATTAATTAGATAAAATACCGTATTTAATAACAGCATAAAAAACTCTGAAAAGAAACCCAAATGACTCGATTTGTTCACCGATTATCACTCACATTCTATTTTATTGTAGTTTTACTTACTATCGGATTATTGACTTACATCGGATTTTCGTATTACAGATTACCCGTAGAAGAGCGGTTTTTTCACCCTCTCTACCAACAACTGAAGCCCAGCGGTTTTATTGGTCACGGATTGGGAATCTTCGGCAGTCTGATAATGATGTTCGGATTATTTTCTTACATGGGACGTAAGCGTTTAAAAGTTTTCTCCCGTCTGGGAACCCTAAAATACTGGCTCGAATTTCATATTTTTCTTTGTACGCTGGGGCCGGTGATGATTCTGTTTCACACTTCATTCAAGTTTGGTGGAATCGTTTCGGTAGGTTTCTGGAGTATGGCAATAGTGTGGTCGAGTGGTGTGATAGGTCGGTTTATTTACTTGCAAATACCCCGGACAATTGAAGGAAGAGAATTGAGTCTGCGGGAAGTAGAAGCACTTAAAGATCAACAGAATGAAGAGCTCGTAACTAAATATAACATCGATCTCGCAGAAACCGATACGAGTAAACTTTCATCTCTAAAAATGAAGCTTCTGTCTGAAGGAGTCTCAAAACGAGATTTAAAAAAAATTAAAGGTCTGATTCATACTGAAAAAAAACTCAGCAGACGAATAGCGAGACTGGACAAAATGAAGAACCTGTTTAAATACTGGCATTTTGCTCACCTTCCGTTTGCTTTGATATTGATTGTCATCATGTTAATTCACGTAGGAGTAGTACTTACATTCGGGTATAAATGGATATTTTAAACAATGGAACAATTTATTGAATTCGCTATTTACGGCTTTGTTTTTTTACTGATTGCGGGTGTATTGCTTATCTATATTTTAAAGCAGAAGCGCGAATCAAAAGTAGTTGAGGCAAAAATTCAACTGGCTAAAGAAAACCACTCGCACGAGCCGGTTTCATTATATCCTGTTATTGACCAAAACAGATGCATTAAAAGCGGTGCCTGCGTAGATGCATGTCCTGAACACGATATTTTAGGAATAGTGAATGGAAAAGCCACTGTGATTAATGCTTCGCATTGCATAGGTCATGGGGCTTGTTTCAGGGCTTGCCCGGTAGAAGCCATTTCGTTGTGGATTGGAACAGAGAAAAGAGGTGTGGATCTTCCGCATGTCGGACCTACTTTCGAAACAAATATACCCGGAATTTATATTGCCGGTGAGTTGGGTGGCATGGGATTAATCAGAAATGCTGTCACACAAGGCAAAGAAGCGGTAGAAAACATTGCAAAGAATTTCAAAAAAGACAGTAGAGCTACTTATGATTTGATAGTAGTAGGTGCCGGACCGGCAGGTATTTCGGCCACGCTGGCAGCAAAAGAAGCCAACTTGTCGGTACTAACGCTGGAGCAGGATACTTTGGGAGGAACAGTTTTTAATTTTCCCCGCTCCAAGGTGGTAATGACTTCTGCCATGGAACTTCCGCTACACGGTAAGGTTAAGTTCAGAGAAACGTCCAAGACCCAACTGCTTGACTTATGGCACTCGGTTTTGGCTAAGAATGAAATCACGGTAAAAGAAAACTCTAAAGTGCAGGCCATAATTCCCGATGATGGAATTTTTAAAGTTCAAACAGCACAGGGTGAAACATATACTTCGAAGACGGTTTTACTTTCGATAGGAAGACGCGGAACTCCGCAAAAGCTGAACGTTCCCGGTGAAGATACAGAGAAAGTAGCATATAAACTGTTGGAGGCGGAGGAAATTCAGCATAAAAAGATACTGGTAGTAGGTGGAGGCGATTCTGCTATAGAGGCTGCTTTATTACTGATGCATCAAAATAAAGTCACTCTGTCGTACAGAGGTGAAGCTTTCAGTAGGTTGAAGCTTACGAACAATGAGAAAATTAAAGCTGCCATCAGTCAGGGTTTGATAGACATGAAATTCGGAACGAATGTAGTTTCTATTCACGAAGGCTACGTTTTATATACCGAAAATCAGTCGGCAGATACGTTGAAGCTGGAGAACGATTTGGTCTATATTTTTGCAGGAGGCGAATTACCTACCGAGTTTTTGAAAAAAACCGGAATAAACGTAACCACCAAATATGGTGAAAAAGTGCTTAAACACAAATAATTTGTGTATGTTTGAATTTTATTTTTATTGTCGGAGAAATTATTGACATTTTCTTATGAACTGTAAGACAAAATTACTTATACTTGGAATTTTACTTCTACTCATTCCCCGAGCAGTCGCTCAAATATCGCCGGGCGATTTAAGCAAAGCCCATGCCGGTTTAGAGGGTGTAAGTAATTGTACCAAATGCCACTCGGTGGGCAGCAATAAAGTTACCCGCGAAAAATGCTTAAGCTGTCACAAAGAGATTCAGGCCAATATCAACGCCAACAAAGGATTTCACGCTTCCGCCGATGTTACCGGAAAGCAATGTACCGAATGCCATAACGAGCATCACGGTCGTAATTTTCAATTAATCCGACTGGACAAAAAGACTTTCAACCACAGCAAAACCGGCTTTGAGTTGAAAGGAGTGCATGCCCGACAAGAATGCAAAGCCTGCCATAAACCCGCATTCATTACCGACCCGAAATTGAAAAACAAACCGGGCACTATGTTGGGACTTAACAAGCAATGTTTAAGCTGTCACGAAGATTTTCATAAAGGCCGAATGTCGGCAAACTGCGCTAGCTGTCACAATTTCGAGTCATTTAAGAAAGTAAGTAATTTTGATCATAACACCACAAGATTTCCTCTGCTGGGCGAACACAAAACTGTGTCTTGCGACAAATGCCACAAAACTCAGATTATTGATGGTAAACCTGTTCAGCAATTCAGAGGACTCGAATTTGCCAATTGTAATGCCTGCCACAAAGATCCGCACGAAAACAGATTTGGGCAGGATTGTAAACAATGCCATACCGAAAAATCATTCCATACTATAAAAGGAATTAGTACGTTTAATCATGATAAAACGGGATTTCCGCTGGTAGGTGCGCATAAAACAGTAGATTGCAAATTATGTCATAAAGGAAAAATGACCGACCCTATCAGGCACAATCGCTGTTCGGATTGTCATACAGACTATCATAAAGGAGAATTTGCAAAGAACGGTGTTTCGCCGGATTGCAAGCAATGTCATACAGAGAAATCGTTTTCGCCAAGTACGTTCTCTGTTGAGAAGCATAAACAAACTAAGTTTCCATTAGAAGGGGCTCATCAGGCCACAGCCTGTAATGCATGCCACCAGAAAGCAACCGGGTGGACATTCAGAAACATCGGTGGCAGTAAATGCGTTGACTGTCATAAAAACGTACACAAAGGATTTATTCCCGACAGGTTTATGCCTAATGAAAACTGTACGGCTTGCCATACGGTGAACAGTTGGAAAAAGCCTAACTTTGATCATTCAAAAACAGGATTTAAACTGGATGGAGCTCATGCACAAGTAGCTTGTGCCGAATGCCATTATCGCAAGAATGATAAGGGAGTAAGAGTACAGAAATTTGCCGGATTATCGAAAGACTGTGCAGCTTGTCACAATAATCCGCACGTTGGTCAGTTTGAAGTAAACGGAAGAACGAACTGTACCCAATGCCACACTACTGAGAGTTGGCATAAAACAAAATATGACCATAACACGTCAAGATTTAAACTGGATGGGGCACACGCAACTGTAAAATGCGACGCATGCCACAAACGAGTAACAGACGAAAAAGGAACCTATATTCAATACAAATTTAAGAGCATCGAATGTTCTACCTGTCATTCATAAGTTAGCCCGTACAATATGCGTAAACTATTGCTGTACATATTATCCACACTGACTCTTAGTGTTACTGCCGTTAATTCTCCGCACGGAGCCAACTTTAAAATTGACTGTGCGGTGTGCCATACTGCCGATAACTGGAAGAAAATCAAAGACGGTGGTTTTAATCATAACAAAACGCACTTCCCGTTAGTGGGTCAGCATAAAACTGTCAGTTGCCGGCAATGCCACAAGTCGCTGGACTTTAAACAAGCGTCGACCGACTGTGCTAGCTGCCATGCCGATGTGCATCAGGGTACCGTAGGGCGTGATTGCGCTCGCTGCCACACTCCGAACTCCTGGATAGTGACTAAAATTAAACAACTACACCGCCAAGCCGGATTCGATTTGGCAGGTGCTCACGCAGCGGCCGACTGTAACCGCTGTCATACCTCTGCATCATCGCTTCAGTTCAAAAACATACGTACCGATTGTTATGCCTGTCATAAAGCAAAATATGATGCAACGACAACTCCCAACCACCGTGCTGTAGGTTTCGATACCGACTGTGCACGCTGTCATAACATGGTGGGGCGCGACTGGAATTCTTATGGCAAAGGCTTTGACCACGGAGCTTTCCCGTTGACCGGAGGGCATAAACTGGCCTGCGATGCCTGCCATATAAATAACGATTATAAAACAAAACTATCGCCCAATTGCAGCAGTTGCCACAGTGTGGACAATAACAATTCGGTGGCTGCGCATAAAACTAAATTTATGGCTTTCGATTGCTCTGCCTGCCACAGCTCCAAAGGTTGGAATGTGATTAGTTTCAAACAACACGACGGCAGTTTTGGAAAGATATATTCGGGCAAACACAAGGGAAAATGGAGCAGTTGCACAGACTGTCATACAAACAACAGTTCATATCAGCCAAGCTGCCGGAAATGCCACGATTTCAGTACGGGCAAATTGCCATAAATCGTTTTCAGTGTTATACGGTTGTTCAACATCAAACACAGCTATTAAATATCTCTATACTAAGGTAAAGGTATGAAGTACATATTCATTTTCGTATTATTTTTATGTAGCTCAGTTCTTTCCGGACAAAACACCGGAAAGTTTCTGGAGGGAAAAGTATCTTACCTGAGCTCGCAGCATGTGTACGTACAGTTTGTAAGCACCGAAGGAATTCAGCCCGGCGACACACTATTCCTGTCGAAAAATAAAGCGTATGTCCCCGTACTGACCGTAAGCAGTTTATCTTCCATTTCGTGTATGGCTGTGCCTCTTTCATCGGTAGGACTTTCGGTGTCTACTCCTATTTATGCTCGTCCACGAACAGATTCCAAACAAGCTTCGTTGGATGTAGTAGCACAAAGAACCCAAACCCCCATTGCGGTAAACGATATTGCAATCAACAAAGTAGGTGCGACCGAAACCTACAAAGATCATAAAAGCAAGGTAGATGGACGACTATCCCTGTCATCCTACACCAATATATATTCTACTTCGCCATCGTTTTATCAAACCACCCAGCGGTTTCGCTACAACCTGGGTCTGAACGTCAGACACATTGGCAATTCGAACCTGTCGATGGAAAGTAACCTGTCATTTACCCACAAGCTCAACGATAATGTGGTGCTGCACGACGCCTTGAAAGTATATGATCTGAATCTGAAATATGACTTTGACAAAACATCCTCACTTACGCTGGGACGAAAAATCAATATCAACATGGCTAATGCAGGAGCTGTGGATGGACTGCAATACGAGAAAAAACTAAAGAACTTCACCGTAGGGGCATTGGTGGGTTCCAGACCCGATTCGGTATATGGTTTTGATCCGAAACTGCTACAGTTTGCCGCATTTGCCAGTCATAATATCCAGACTGAGAGCGGCTATATGCTTACTTCGCTGGCGTTTTTCAACCAAATGACCAAATTTCAGACAGGACGGAGGTTCATGTACTTCCAACACAGCAATTCTTTACTGAAAAACCTGGATTTATTCTGTTCATTCGAAGTGGATTTATACAATGCCCGCGACTCCAGCAATACAATTGACCTGACGGGTGCATACGTATCGCTGCGCTACCGGCCTTTCAGAAAGCTGTCGCTGTCGCTATCCTACGACGCACGTAAAAACATATACTACTACGAAACATACAAAAGCAAAAGAGACAGTCTGCTGGAAAAAGAAACCCGGCAGGGCTACCGCTTTCAGTTCAATTACCGTCCGTTCAGAAAACTGTCGTGGGGCGGAACAGCTGGTTATCGCTTACAGACCCCGAGCAGCAAGGCTGCATTGAACGGTTACACCTACCTCACCTACTCTCAACTGCCGTTTATTGACGTATCGGCCACTTTATTTGCCACTATGAACAAATCCGACAATATGGATGGAAATGACTATGGCATAACCCTGTCGCGTGATATTATTGATGGAAAACTATCGGTAGATGTGGAATACAGGCGGGAAAATTACAACCTGAGCAACTATAAAACCACCACCCTGCCCAATATATCGCTGGTAACGCTGAAAGAGCAAACGGCCGACCTCAGCTTTTCCTGGCGGTTATCAAAAAAGCTGACACTGTCTGCCGACTTTGAAGGGAGTATTGATGCCGACAAAAACTACAACGGACGCGCGTTTATCAATCTGAGTCAACGATTCTGAAAAAGATCAAGACCCCAAGCTCAATCGAACGGGGTTTGGGATAACTCCTTTGGGAATACAACGTAAATTGTTTACTTTTGCACTTGAACTCTCCGCTATCTGTTTATGTGCGCTAAACAACGAATACTGTTTTTATATCTGCTATGTCTATGCTTAACCGGCTGCTCGCTGATGCCCAATGAGCTGAAAACCGCCGAACAGCTGCTGGAACAACAACCGGACTCAGCTTATCGTATGCTGCAGAAAATATCGCCCGATAAATACCAATCGGGTGCTGCGCGCGCTTTGTACGGACTCCTTATGATAGAGACGCTCGACAAGAAGATGCTCCCGCTCAAGCCCGACTCGTTGCTCGATTACTCTATAGCGTATTACGAAGAACATCCCGACAAGGACCGGCTGGCTACCTGCTACCTTTACAAAGGAAGATCCTACAAGTATGTTTTTTTGTACGAGAAAGCTATAGAATTCTACCTGAAAGCACTCGATGAAGCCGCAGGTTATAAAAACAACATGCTGTTGGGACGAATTTATTTCGATCTGGGCGATATCTATAATATCCAGAGAGATTATACATTGGCACGCCAAAAATACAAAACGGCTTACTCATTCTTTAAAAAAGAAAACTCGCAGGTTCTGGCGTTCTACTCACTCTTAAACATTGGAAGAACCTATCATGCAGCCGGGAGTTACCAACTGGCGCAATCGTATTATCCCAAAATTTTGCGATACGCGAAAGACTCGCTACAAAAAGGAGCTTTATATCAGGAAATGGGACTCAACTTTTACGACTCCAAAAAACCGGACTCGGCCTTGGTATATTACAGGCAAATCATAAACTATCCCTATATAGCAAACAATCGTGCTATCCGTTATTATTTTCTGTCCGATCTGTTTTTTGATTTGGAACAACCGGACTCCGCCTATTATTATGCCATAAGAGCTTTCAACTATAACCCGGATATTCGGACACAACGGGAATGCTACCGCGTACTGGCTAACTGTGCCAGCACGAAGAAAAACATGGAGGATATCAAGAAGTACATTCCTAAATACCAGGATTGTTCGGACTCGATACGCAAGATAGACGCGCAAACCAAAGGTAGTTTTATAGAAACAATGCACAGTGCAAAAAAAGAAGCCATTAAATCCAACAGCAGATTCTCGATTGCATTGGTGCTGCTGATGTGCGTAGTAGCATCGGGTCTTGTGTTCTATTATTTGAAACATAGCAAAAATCTGAAAGAAAAGAAACTGTTGGAGGAATCTCACGTACAGCAAAAGGCCGGAATCAGAAAAGACGTAATGCGTAAATACAGTGAAAACCTGCTCCATAAAATAGAAACACTAAAAGCAAAACGAGCCAATGAGCGAAAAAAAGCCAGTCATGCAGAGAATGTATTGCAGGATAGAAAAATCTATGACGAATTGCTTCAGATACACAATCCCGAATTGTTTTTCTCCGAAATGGACAGCGTACTCAACAACCTGGTAAGCAAACTAAAGAAACAATACCCATCACTCACCACCAAGGAAATAAGCTGGTGCTGCCTGACCCTGTTGAACATACCCACTACCGACATCTACCTGCTGCTTGACTATACGGTAGACGGACTGAAATCGATGCGTAAACGCCTGGCAAACAAAGTAAATCTGAAAGGAGTGTCCGAATTGAACGATTTTCTCATCAGAATGCTGGCCGAATAATCCGTAGGTTCGCTCCATCCGTTTTCATTTATACCGAAATTGTTGCACATATCCACCAGATGGCGCCCAGTGGGTGTCATTTTGTGGATTCTGTCAGTCCTATCCTGAACTGCGAACCCAACTTTTCCGAAAACACACACATAATCTACTCATTTTCAGCATTCGTAAACATCTCTGCGAACCCCTGTTTAGCTACCTGAAATTTGGTGAACCTCTGAAACTATCCCTAACTTAGCCCAACGAACGATCGCTCGGATTTTTATGAAAACAAGTATTTAATCAACAAGAATTTTTGCATTATGAGATGAATTTAAGACTCCGAAGTGGTTCATGAACATGAAAGACAACTAAGTCAATTTCATACGGCATAATTCAACAAATTATTTTACGTATGAAAATCTTGAAATCGTTATGTAAAGTTTGTTTAATCGCAGGCTTTATTTTATCAAGTCAGTTAAGTTTTGCAACAGATATACTTATCAGGAAGGATAATACGCCTCCACCGACACCCGTACAACCTCATGCTTTGACAGTGAATTTGTATCCGGTTACGGCAGAGATTAATTCTACCAACCTGACAGTAAGTTTTGAAACAACGGTTGGCAGTGCCACAGTTGCAGTGTACAATGCAGCCGACCAACTCATAACATACCAAACAGTAGATACAGACACCACAGCGGTGGTCAATCTATCGCTTAGCGGTCAGAGTGCAGGCGATTATGTAGTTCGTATCAGTTATGGAACAACGCACCTGATTGGCGACTTCCAGATTGAATAAAATAACCCCGATAAGCGGTATAGTCGGATTTAATATAGAGTACAGTGAACAGTAAAAAATAAATTTGTTTGACCAACAGAGAACAGTTGCCATAACCCGGACAAGTTTAAATCTTTTTTCTCCCGACTGTACCGCTTATCTTTTTTTGTTGAAGCTTATTTAAACCAGCGAGCAGTTGCCCGAACAGTCGGGAATAGTGTTTCAGGGTTGAAATACTTCTCCCGAGGTATCGGGAAATGTTTTTCAATAGTGAAACAGACCTCCCGGGATGTCAGGATGCTTATTTCAATAGTGAATCAGATCTCCCGAGATGTCGGGACATTTATTTCAACAGTGAAACAGATCTCCTGAGATGTCAGGATGCTTATTTCAATAGTGAAACATACTTCCCGAGATGTCGGGATGCTTATTTCAATGGTGAAACAGACTTCCCGAGATGTTAATACATTATTTCTAATATATAACCATAAAATTCTTATTAATTATGACAATTTCATTTACTTCGCTTAGCACTAAAGATTTGGCTACATTAAGCCAACGTACCATCGTTACATCAGACGAACCGGCATTTTCTATGGTCAGAGACAATCCCCTACTGGCAGCCGTAAAAACAGTTTATAACGAATACGATGGCGTTTACGCAAAAAAATTCTATACTGGCAAAGGCGATCAGCTTGTGGATGCCGACGATGAACGCGATAATCCCTTTGCCGGACTAAAATCTATATTAATCG
Source organism: Paludibacter propionicigenes WB4 (assembly GCF_000183135.1). Classification (NCBI taxonomy): domain Bacteria; kingdom Pseudomonadati; phylum Bacteroidota; class Bacteroidia; order Bacteroidales; family Paludibacteraceae; genus Paludibacter; species Paludibacter propionicigenes. The sequence continues at coordinate 1,062,293 of NC_014734.1, forward strand.
GACATGCAAAAGCCAAAAGCTCTCCTTTCCAACAAGATGCTAAAGATCTATATGCCATTATTGAGAAATACGGTATTGATCTGGATCGTTACAAATGGGCAGAAGAAACAGCTCAACTAAAAAAGTTGATCGAGGAACTCGATAAACCTGAAAACATGATGAAAATTGATCGTATGCAACTAAGACCAATAGTAGATCATCTCAAAGAAGCTCAGTCAAAATTCGAACAGCTGTTTAATGAAATTGCCGGCGAGAACTCCGAACTACACATGATGGAATCAGCATCATCAATGCGCAAAACCCTCGAATCAGCTCTGCGTAATTACCTCAACGTAGTAAAAGCCATGAAATCCCAACCGGGATGGAAAGAGCTCTACGCCAAATTGGATGAAATGGTGAAAGCTGCTAATAACAGCCGACCCACATCTCAAAAAGACACACCCACAAAATAAATTAAAACAATGAAGGCAGCAACCCGACTGAATAGGAAGCGATGTTGCTTTCATTGAAGAAATATAACTTTAATATCAAATTCATCGTGCTAAACTATTACGTAAACAAAAATGCACAACCCAACGGCGACCACGAAGTACACACTGCCGTGTGCCTTTACCTTCCCACGCTCGAAAACAGAAAATACCTGGGCATATTTCGCTCATGTTCTGATGCCCTGGCCTACGCAAAAGAAACATATCCACAATCCAACGGATGCTACTATTGCTGTAGAGAATGCCATACAAGATAGAGGGAGGCCGAAAATATCCTTATAATCGAAAATGAGGATAAAGAATATATCGGTGCGCTGCACCTCAGGATTCAAGAATAATTACGCTTCTACAAATAGCTCGGGACGCTGTCCCTTTGAGGCTCGTCAAATTTAAGGTGCAGAGCACCAAAATCTTTGTAGAATAAAATAGAATAGAAAAAACGAGGTGCAGAGCACCGACATATATCTTTCAATCATCTAAATCAATAAAATCTGTTATGATAAGAGCTCAATGAGAGAAAACGAGCGACCTTGTCCGATGAGCCGAAAAACAAGGGAGGAAAGCTTAAAAATACCCACTGTTTGACGACTGAAAGGAGGAGTTTGGGGATTTTAGCTTTCAGACCGCCAGTTTTTCGAGTGAAGCGGGCATAGTCTTGAACTTTTTTGCTTCGTTTTTTGGTTCAAGCCAAAAAATGAAGTGGGGCTTGGGGCAAAGCCCCAATATAAAACAAATGCACCAAAGTTATAAATCATCTAAATCAAAAAATCTATTATGAAGAAAACCAACTTATCCGTACCATTTCGTCGTTATCTGACGCTCCTGGTGATCATTGTTACGTTGGCGGCCTGTGCCACCATTTCGTCGTTCGACCAATACGCCTACGTGCAAACTACATCGCTCAAAGTAGACGCACTCAACACCATGCAACTGGCTACTACCGACTACACGGCAAACGAAAAAACCGTGCAGGAATTACAAACTAAACTACAAAAAGCCTACGAGTACGAGAAGAATCGGCCAAAGAACGAAATAACTCTCAAACTGTGGACTATTCTACTGAATCCCGAAGGTCATTTACTGGGTGGATTCATCCACCGATGGGAGAAAGATAAAAAGCTCAACGCAATATTCATTCAGGAAGAAAAGAAAATTGTAGGAGATGCTTTCGACCAGATAGCCGGACTGGAAAGTCAAAAGATTAAACTCGCCGATATAAAAACTAACTAAATACAACAACCGATTATGGGAAACATAGATTTACAAACACTGTTCACTTCGCTCAAAGATGAAGTAAGCGCTCTGGCAATAAGCAGCCTGAAGCAGTATAAAAACGAAGCCACTGCCGATGGACTAAAACTACTGGACACACTGAAAACCGATATCGAAAACTGGAAAAACGAACTACTGAAAGGAGAAATATCTGTTGAAGACCTTGAATTTTTAGTGCTGGGTAAAAAAGAACTGATAGAAATGAACACGCTGAAACAAGTGGGACTAGCTAAAATCAAAATAGACGAATTCAAAAACAATATACTAAAACTCATTGCCAATAAACTGGCAGCATTATTATGACCGTAAGCACCACCCTATGAAAAGAGCAATTTTACAAATGTTTCTGCTCTCATTCACCTTGAGCTCACTGAGCCAGATAAGAGTTACCATCGCAGACATCAATTTCAGATCGACACCTGAGCTTACCAACAACATAATTTGCACCATACCCCGGGGCACACACCTTACCATTCTCGACGGTGGAGTGTATATTCCTGGCTGGGTAATGGTAAAATACAACGGCAAGCTGGGCTACGTTCGGACGGCTTACCTGAAACTCAGGTTACACACAGAAACCAGAAAACGTAAACAACACAACTAACACAAACAGTCTATGTTCTATTTAAGATTAAATAAATTACGGATTTACAGCAACGGCTCTCTATTGGGCATGACCGAAGTTCAACTAATGAGCTTTGTAACCCTGGGCGAAGCCGATTTTCCCATGCTCAATGAGTTTTTCCGCACCAGCGATGCAGCTCAGAAGCGCGAATTGGTGTCGCAAGCCGTGGCACGGGTAGTGAGTTCCCGCGTAATGCCGCAGATACAGCGCGTAAAAGACCATCAAATCATCTATTTCGGCGATACGGGTTACAACGTATTTGTGTCCGACACCATCCCCGAAAGCATCAACTGGATGCTAATGGCCATAAAATCCAATCAGGAGCTGGTAGACAACGCTACCCTCCTCTCGCAGATACTCACCGGTAAAAACATCAGCACGCTGGTTAGCACCATCGGGATGCTATCGAGCGCATCCAGCCCCGTGACCAGCGCAGTAAGCACACTCACTACACTTGTTGCCGAATCCATTCTAAAGCTTTGTGCCAACAGCAAAGACCGACAACTGGGTCTGCTCCTCACCTCTTTCACCCGTCAGGAACATTATCCATTCGGCAAACGCGATTCGCAAAACGTACCCGACGCCACCGGCAATATGAAAGTGGATTATACCATATTTGGATTCTGAAAAAGATTTATAATGCCACAACAGACATTCTAATAACTGCAAAATGTTTTGAGAATTAAGAAGGTTAGGTAGAAATAATCTCACGCTAAATAAGAGGTGTTTGTTTTTATAAATTTCTTAAGTTTTGAAAAATAAATACTGGTTTAAGAATTATTACTAATTATAATTATTACTTTTGCAGTTCAAACAAAAGAATTACACCTCGTTAGCTGCATTCGATACCATTAAATCTTTGTTTAGTCTATGTCGAGATTACTTGAAAAATCCAAGTTCAATATTGATGCGGCCGAAGTGTTGATTAAAGAATACTTATACGCTCCCAGTGTGCATTGCTCATATTATAGTTGCTTGCAACGAATAAAGTCAATTCTGCCTGATTATTATGCTATCTCTTTTAGTCAAATAGATTTAAATGTTAGAACGGGAACAGAAAATGAGCATGGATATCTAATTCGTTTTATTTCTGAAGAAATTCGCAGAAATTTTGGTTTTGAGGAATATGTCCTATTTAAGAGAAATATAGGTGACTTAAAAGAATTCAGAATCCATTCTGATTATAAAGATATTGAAATTACCTCGGATCAGTCGAACAAAGCATATAGAAAAGCGTTAGACATTAATAAGTTCTTGAATGAAAAGTTTTAATACATAAATCCTTTTTGTATAAATTTTAGCGTTCTAGTAAATATAATAAAATGAACTCAAAAGACTACTTAAAGAAAAAATTGAATGAAATTAGTAATGTTTTCCCTGAATTGACATTTAGATATCAATTCAATGAAAACACAAAAACTCATATTATTGAGGTAAAGCCGTTGGAAACTTACCAAACCAACAATGATTACATTAAATATGAGGCTGAACTTATGTTTAATTTTGAGAATGAGTTTTTCCCAGAAACTATTTTGTTTGTATCTGAAGATTCTTTGACGCAAATCACTGAACCAGAATTTACTATTCAAAAACAAATATTTGTAAGTTCTCCTCTTAAGTCTAATTATTTATTTGAACTTGAGAAAGATTTGTTTTGTGTTGCAACAGAAATTAATTATGCATTAGCAGCTTAAAAATTATGAGCGGAACAAAGACATCTTCATTCCAATTTAAAGGATATAGGATTGAACGATCAGTTATTGAACTGAAATCGGTTGAGATTGGTGAAAACTTCAATATATCATTTGATTCAAAAGGTATTATCAATAAATCCGAATCATCTTATCAACTTAATCTAACTGCTTATATTAAAGACAAAGAGAACACAATTAACATTGAGGTTGCTGTTGTTTCATTCTTTTCTTTTGATAGTCAAATTGAAAAAAGTCAATTAGAAAAGTTGTTCTATATGAATGCACCTGCTATAATTTTTCCTTATTTGCGGTCATACATTACAACTTTAACTGTTTTGTCTGGTATTGATCCAATAATTTTACCAACATTAAATCTGTCAAGTTTAGGCAAAGAGTTAGAAGAAAACACTACTGAAATTTAAGCCAATTATTTTTTTCTAATACAATCAGTCCCATACAAGTTATACTTAATGGGACTTTTTCATTTAAATAGAAATAAACATTTGACTCTGCATATTATTTAAATCGACCATCAAAAGCAAGCTCTCAGGCTTGCTTTTATTGCTTATAATCCATCCTCGAAAACGCCTCCTCTTCCATTCATAGAAAATTAATACGTTAAAGTCCTTAAATCGTATACAGTCTATTCAGTATTAGTTGTAATTTTGCACCGTTGTTTAAACAACTATTAAAAGCACAACTATATGACACAGTTACAAAATGATGAGATATTCAATATACTAGTCGGTAAAATATCGGCCGCAATCAACCGTACTTTTCTGCGTGCATTTGTAGTCGAAGGCATTGATATCACCACTGAACAGTGGTCGGTGCTGGCCTGCTTATGGGAAAAAGACAAAGTAACTCAGCAGACTCTTTGCCACCTGACGGCTAAAGATAAACCAAGTATGACAAGGCTTATAGACAAGCTGGAAAAGCGTAATCTGGTAACGCGCGTATCGGATAATAACGACAGAAGAATCAACCTGATTCACCTAACTGATGCCGGACTGGCACTACAGCAACGTGCTACACAAATAGTGCATCAGGTGGCCAACAAAACGCTGAATAACATCACCGACGAAGAGCTGAACACCAGCCGGGTAGTCTTAAAAAAGATCATGGCTAATCTAAAATAATTTTTTTAGCCTATTAGTTGCACATACAACCATTGTTTAGTCAATCACATATTATATTTATAAAAAAGGTATGAATAAAAACCTATTAGTTATCATTGCCGTTGCCGGATCGGTGCAGATACAGGCACAGAAAGTGCTTCAACTCGAAGATTGTCGCCAGATGGCGCTTGCGCACAATAAAAGTTTGCAAATGGTACAAGAATCTGTAAAAGCAGCAAAGCAACTGAAAGAAGCAGCATTTACACAGTTTTTGCCAAACTTTTCTGCCAACGGGGCTTACACCCGAAATGAGAAAAATCTTTCGTTATTGTCTGAAGACGCAAATTTACCGGTTTATAACATGAATGCCAATGGGACTCCGAATTATGCCAATTCATGGAATAACAGCTGGAAACAAGTAGCTGCGAACACCTATGCTCCGATGGATGCAGCAGGAAATGTGTTCGATCCCAAAGTAAATCCGGAGAAAATCCAGTGGAAAAACTATGCATTGCTACCCAAAAGTGCTATGGAGTTCGATGTTCAAAATGTATTTGTCGGATCCATTGGTTTTGTACAACCGATTTTCATGGGTGGTAAAATCAAAGAACTCTACAATATTGCCAAATACGGTGAGAATCTTGCTCAGGCTCAACAGGAGAGTAAAATGACCGAGCTGTTACTGGAAGTTGACGAAGCCTATTGGCGGGTAGTTTCGCTTGAAAACAAAGTGAAACTGGCAAAAGAATACCGTAACCTGATAGCTCGTGTTGATTCAAACGTAACCGATATGATAAATGAAGGCGTTGCCACCAAAGCCGAAGCCTTGAAAGTGCGCGTTAAGCTCAACGAAGCCGACATTACAATGACAAAAGCCGAAGATGGACTGAACCTGTCGAGAATGGCACTCAATCAGTTATGTGGTATAGCGTTGGATGATGTGTACACACTGGCCGACCAGGACTTAGCCGCCGAAACTATCACCCGACTTATCCCTATTGATCAGGCATTGAACAACAGACCGGAGATAAAACAGCTGATACAGTTGGAAAACATTGCCAAATCAAACGAGAAAATTATGGTTTCACGCTTCTTGCCCAACATCGTACTTTCGGGTAATTATCTGGTGACCAACCCCAATTCGTTTGATGGTTATAAGAATCAATTCGGAGGCATGTACTCCATAGGAGTTGTAGCTAATATCCCTTTGTTTCACTTTGGAGACAAGGTTCATACGCTGAATGCAGCCAAATCACAACACAAAATCGCTACACTGCAATTGGAAGAAACTAAGGAAAAAATGCAGCTTCAGATCAAGCAAAGTTCCTACAAAGTAGCCGAAAGTTTAAAAAAGAAAACATCAACAGAACATAATGTGGAACAAGCAGAAGAAAACCTTCGTTACGCCACCGAAGGCTTTACCGAAGGAGTAATAACCTCTACCGATTTGTTGGGCGCTCAAACCGCATGGTTATCGGCCAAGTCTGAATATATCGATGCGAACATTGACGTAAAGCTAACCAACCTGTACTTAGCTAAATCACTCGGAACACTCGCCAGCGATTATAAAACCGGAAGTCAGAATTCAGCAAACAAGAAATAACTTCCACCAAAACTATCAAATAAAAATATAAACATACTCAATATCTCTACAACAATGAAAAAAAGAAATCAGGATTTAAGAACCGGCTTAATAGCTTTAATTGTAGTCATAGTTTTGATATTCATCATCGGTTTAATCATCAACAGACCCGAACCGATTATTATACAAGGTGAAGCAGATGCTTCGGAAATCAGAATTTCGGGTAAAATTACCGGACGTGTCAAAGAGTTCAAGGCCGAGGAAGGTACTCAGGTAAAAATAGGCGATACGCTCGTAGTTATCGATAGTCCCGAGCTTGCAGCAAAAATAGAACAAGCCAATGCCGCAGAAAATGCTGCGCAGGCGCAAAACAAAAAAGCAATAAAAGGTGCCCGCAAAGAAATGATTGTTGGTGCATGGGAAATGTGGCAAAAAGCACAGGTCGGAGTTGATATAGCTAAAAAATCGTTCGATCGGGTTCAACGTTTATTCGATAAAGGCGTAGTAACAGCCCAAAAACGCGACGAAGCCGAAGCTCAATACAAAGCTGCCGTAGCAACCGCAAGTGCAGCTAAATCGCAATACGACATGGCAAAAAATGGTGCTGAAAAAGAGGATAAAGAAGCTGCACTGGCACTGGTTGACCGGGCTAAAGGCGCTGTAAATGAAGTAAAATCATACCTGAAAGAAATAACCCTCACATCGCCCATCAATGGTGAAATCACAGACATATACCCTAAACGTGGCGAACTGGTTGGAGCAGGTGCACCTATCATGAGTATTGTAGATCTGAACGATATCTGGTTTACCTTTAATGTTCGCGAAGACTTACTCGGTGGACTTAAAATGGATAAAACATTCAAAGTAAAAGTTCCTGCTTTAAATAACAAAATTGTAGAAGTAAAAGTGACTTATATAAAAGCATTGGCTTCTTACGCTACCTGGAAAGCAACCAAAACCACAGGTCAGTTTGATGTGAAAACATTCGAAGTTCGTGCCCGTCCTACTGCCAAAGTAGCTGATTTACGTCCCGGAATGACCGCTTTGTTTGAAGAAACCGTAAAATAACAACCTCTTAACTCTCAATAAAACGAGAGTAAAAATGATATGTCAAACAATACAGTAACAGCATTTAAGAATACACTAAACCGTGAACTGAAGCGAATGGTGAGTCGTCCGATTTACTTCATATCCACGTTTGTCATCATGACGTTCTGCTACGTGTTTTTTCTGACTTTCTTCAACGAAGGTCAGCCAAACAAGATGCCAATCGGGATAGTTGATTTAGATAACTCATCCATTTCACGACAATTTGTTCGCAATCTGGAAGCCACTCAACAGGCAAAAATTGTGATGCGTCTCAACAGTCACAAGGAAGCCCGTGAGGAAATGCAACGGGGAAATATCTATGCTTTCGTTGAAATAAAAAGGAACTTTGCAAACGATGCTATAACGAACCGCCGCCCTACCCTCACATTTTATATAAACGATGCTTATCTGATTGCAGGCTCGCTTATATCAAAAGATATAACCTACATGAGTGCGGCAACATCTATCGGTATGCAGCAAAAAGTACTCAGGGCAAAAGGTATAGATGAAAGCCGTATAAAAGGCATCATTCAACCCATCGCACTGGACACGCACCTTATAGGTAATCCATGGGCTAATTACGGGACTTATTTATTGAATGTCATCTTACCCGGGATGCTGCAGTTAATGGTTTTATTGATGACCGCTTTCCCTATTGGAGTTGAATACAAACAACGCACCTCACGGGAATGGGTTGAAAATGCAAATCATTCCATGTTTGCTGCTCTTACCGGAAAGCTTCTACCTTACACGGTTATATTTACGTTTTTAGGGATTATTGGTAACATACTTTTGTACAAATACATGCATTATCCACTCAATTCGAGTATTGGATGGATGTTTCTGGCTACTTTCTTGCTGGTTATTTCATCGCAGGCAGTTGGAGTGATCTTTATCGGTATTACTCCCGTATTGCGTGATGGAGTCACATTTGCCGGAATATTCGGAACTTTGGGAATAACCTTTGCCGGGTCTACTTTTCCTATAGAACAAATGCCTATGGGCAGCAGAATCATCAGCGAGCTATTCCCTATCCACCATTATTTCAACATATATGTTGACCAGGCACTTAATGGAATAGATATTCATTATTCGCTGATTTCGTATGTATTTATGCTTGCGTTTTTAATTTTGCCATTTTTTGTATTTAATCGACTCAAAAATGCTGCCATTAGTCAGAACTATCCTACTAAATAAGTTTTAGAATGAAAAACAGACATAAAATGCCCTGGCACAAGAAAATCATATCAATACTCAAAGATACATTGAATGTGCTCAAAATAGAATTCAGAACAATGTTTAAGGACCGTGGTGTAGTCATCATGTTCGTTTTGGGACCTCTGGCCTATCCAATATTGTATTGCAGCCTGTATAAAAACGAAACTTTGATTGATGTTCCGGTGGCAGCAGTAGATTGTTCGCGCAGTCCGCAGTCCAGAGAATTATTGCGACACATGGATGCAACGCAGAATATTGCAGTTACAAGCCGATACAGCACACTGGAAGAGGCAAAAGACGCTTACAATAAGAAAGAAGTGCATGGTGTTGTTTACATTCCTGCCGACTTTAGCAAAAAATTAAGCACTGGAGATCAAACCACGGTTTCAATTTACTGCGATATCAGCAGTTTCATGTATTATCGTATTATCAATCAGGCCTGCACCAATTGCGTACTGTCTATGAGCAATCAAATTCAGCTAGAAAGACTGAATGCCAATGGTATAACAGGCGAATCGGCCAAAATTATTGCCAGTCCGATTCCCTATAATGGTGTAATACTGTACAATGAAGGAGCCGGTTTTGCTAGCTTTTTAATGCCGGTTATACTTGTCATTATACTATTCCAGACACTTTTTCTCGGGATTGGGATGATAGCCGGTACTTCGCGGGAGGAAAACAGGTTTCATGTTCTGGTAAGTTCATCGGTACACCGTGGTGGTACATTCAGAGTTATTATAGGGAAAAGTATTTGTTACTTTTTAATGTATGCACCCTGGGCGTTTTATGCATTGGAACTTATTCCGCGCATATTTAATCTGCCACACATTGGTATTGCATTCGACGTCATGATGGTTATGATACCTTTTTTACTGGCAACGATATTCTTTTCAATGACAGTCTCGGTTTTTATACCCAACAGAGAAACTGGTATTGTAATCTTTATGTTTATGTCATTGATACTGGTATTTCTGAGCGGTGTATCGTGGCCACAGTCAAATATCAACGGATTCTGGAAGACATTTGCCTGGATGTATCCTTCAACCAGCGGAGTGCAGGCTTACGTAAAGATAAATACAACAGGAGCAGATCTACGCCATGTTTCATTTGAATACATCAGCTTATGGGTTCAGACAGCTGTATATTTTGCCACTACCTGCTGGGCTTATCACTGGCAAATAATGAAAACTTCTAAGAAGCAACTCAAAGCGCAAATTGACACAGTTGGTATCTGATTTTTGCTATCCAAAATCAACAGAGAAGGGGATTTTCTTGCGAAAATCCCCTTCTCTGTTTTATATATAAATTACCGACTAATCGGCTTCCTGAATTCTTCCAATATGTTGAAACAAAATAATGGACATATTTAGAGAAATAAGAAAAATAATCGCGCTAAATATAATCTTCCATAAAATGAGATTGTTTATGGCATCTATTCCTATAATAAAAGAAGAGATGCATATTGGTAAATTAATCCAGATACCCACTCTGGACTTCTTAATTTTTCGTTTTCTTTCTAATGCTGTCATCCTGATAGTTTTTTTCGTTTTGGTTAGTGATTATGTATTTGATTTGCGTTTTTAAGTTTGCATTTACAATTGTTCTGAGCTTACAAAAACAGTATTATAACGGCAAAATGAGAAAATAATTTTCTATTGCTATTTTTAAAATATGTCTTATTGGTTTCAAATCTTTGCTCCTGCTTAGAAATTCTGCTATAAAATTAGTGAATTGGTCGAAAAGAATCAAATTTTATATAGAAAATATTTTGGACATCCGCATTATATACACCTCTGTAATACAAATGAATAGATATTGAAATATACTTATTTTTGGACATCGCTATTTAGGACAAGCAAAAGCGAGTAAAAATCGGCAGTTTTTTGCCTGGCTAAATTTAATTTCAGGCAAAAAAAGGAACAAAAATCATGCAAATAATGTTACTCTGCTTCAGCTAGCTCTTTTGGATCAGGTCCAAATTCATTACTTCCTTCGACTCCGGGTTTACAGAACAATATCAAAAGCCAGATAGCACCGATGAAGGGGATAAATGATATCATATACATCCAACCACTTTTACCAATGTCGTGCAATCTGCGAACTCCGACAGCGATAGAAGGAATAATCATTGACAGACTAAAGAGACCGTAAAAAACAGCATAGGTTTCAAGCAAGAAATCAAATAAAACAAGAGCTATGCTAAAAATGAAGAAAAAAAGAACAAAATACCAGTATTCACTTCTCCTGGCCCTCCCGTTAAAATCAGCGTATTTTTTTAATACAGCTAGAAAGTAATTCATACAAACAATATTAGATTTTATCACCCTACTCTATCGGCTTTTCGGTTACGCCCTTACAATATAATTTTTGTAAGATATTGAATTTTAATTTTTCAGTTTACAAAACTCAAACAAATGTTTTGCACAGGTTACTCTGAAAGCTTTATTACCAGCCATATCGGCAATTTTTAGCAACATGGATTTAAACTGTTGCTGAGTTTCATTATCTAATCCCGCAACATGCGTAAAACAGTCATAAGGATTTAGCTGCAATGCCGATGACCAGGAATAAGGAGATAAGCTTAACTCCTCAATGGCATAGTCAATAGCCGCATCATCTCTTTCTTCAACCACGCTTCCATCTGCCGAAGCAATTACCTGATATACACAATGTAAAATCGATAATTTCTGAATCAATTCTAAATTTTTCATGAGATCAGGTTACAAAATATGAATTGCATTTCAAAAAAAGAGGAATTTATCAATTACATTTATATACAAAAAGACTATCATTTGAAAACAAATGCAGACGAAGATTTTGCAAAACTACATAATTCACTTAATATATGCAACATTTCGTAATCAAATTTTCAAACAATTCCTTCAAAAAGAATATTTATGCTGTTTTACTTAAACAAAAAACCGTTATAGGCAGCTGTCTACAACGGTTCTCACTTTATCTTAATCTTCTAATAATCTCAGATAATATATCTATTTCCCTTTGAGTATTTCTTCAAGTTTAATCAATTCATCACGCAGCTGCGCAGCTTCAAGAAATTCCAGTTTCTTTGCAGCTTCCTGCATAGATTTTTTCGTTTTAGCAATGGCTTTTTCCAGTGCAGATTTCGACATATACTGAACTACCGGATCGGCCGCAATGCTCTTTGAGTTTTCCGGTTCTATATAAGCCAGCGGTTCAGCTTTACTAAACGAGTTACGCTCTCCTTTGACGATAGCTGTTGGGGTGATTCCATGCGCTTCGTTGTATGCCAATTGCTTTTCACGTCGGCGATTGGTTTCCGAAATCGTTTTCTGCATGCTGTCGGTAATTTTATCGGCGTACATAATCACTCGGCCATTCAGGTTACGCGCTGCACGACCGGCTGTCTGAGTCAAAGAACGATGCGAACGCAGGAATCCTTCTTTATCAGCATCCAGAATTGCCACCAAAGACACTTCAGGCAAATCCAACCCTTCACGCAACAGATTCACTCCGATTAACACATCATACACACCGCGACGTAAATCCTCCATAATCTGAACCCGGTCTAACGTATCCACATCAGAGTGAATATAATTACATTGCACGCCCATTTTGCCTAAGTAATCTGTCAGCTCTTCTGCCATACGCTTAGTGAGGGTAGTTACCAGCGTGCGCTCATTCTTTTCGGTTCGTACAGTGATTTCTTCGAGCAAATCATCAATCTGATTAAGACTTGGACGTACATCAATAATAGGATCAAGCAGTCCTGTGGGACGAATAAGCTGATCTATCACTATTCCCTGACTTTTTTCCAGTTCATAATCGGCCGGAGTAGCGCTAACATAAATAGTCTGCGGAGCCAGTTCCTCAAATTCTTCGAATTTCAATGGCCGATTATCCTTTGCCGAAGGCAGACGAAAACCATAATCCACCAAATTCTGCTTGCGGGCAGAATCGCCCCCGAACATAGCCCGTATCTGAGAAATCGATACGTGACTTTCGTCAATAACCATCAGGAAATCTTTGGGGAAATAATCCAACAAACAGAACGGACGGCTACCGGCTTCTCTACCATCGAAATAGCGTGAATAATTCTCTATACCAGAGCAATAACCAAGCTCTTTAATCATCTCGATATCGTAATTTACCCGCTCATAAATACGTTTAGCTTCGTAATGTTTGCCTATAGATCTGAAATAATCCACCTGCTTAGCCATGTCTATTTCTATCAGTTGAATAGCCGCCGCCAAACGCTCCTTAGTAGTCACAAAAATGCTGGCAGGATAAATTTTATAGCTATCAAAAGATTCCTGTACATTGAATGTCAATGGATCAACCGTTTGAATATCTTCAATTTCATCACCCCAAAAAACTACACGCAGCACAAAATCGGCATAAGCCAAAAATATATCCACCGTATCACCTTTCACTCTGAAGTTTCCGCGATTCAGCTCAATTTCATTGCGGGTGTAAAGACTATCCACCAGCGTACGCAGGAAATCATTCCGTACAACCTTCTGACCCCGGTGAATATCAATCACATTACTATTAAAATCGTCGGGATTACCCATACCGTAAATGCACGAAACAGACGAAACTACCAGCACATCCCTCCTACCCGATAGCAAAGCTGAAGTTGTGGCCAACCGTAATTTCTCTATTTCCTGATTAATGGCCAAATCCTTTTCGATATAAGTATCACTTACGGGTAAATAGGCTTCCGGTTGGTAATAATCGTAGTACGATACGAAATATTCAACCGCGTTATCGGGAAAGAAGTTTTTAAATTCGCTGTAAAGCTGAGCCGCCAGCGTTTTATTATGGCTCAGAACCAACGTGGGTCGTTGAATCTGCTCCACCACATTGGCAATGGAAAATGTTTTACCTGAACCGGTTACACCCAGTAAGGTTTGAAAAGGTATATCCGCATTAAGTCCTTCCACCAGTTGTCTGATAGCTTCAGGTTGATCGCCCGTAGGTCGAAATGGAAAAATAAGTTTAAAAGGCATTTATTATTTTTTATTTGGCAGCTTTGGCACTGCCCATTACATTCCGTTTTATTATTTGTATACTCATAAAACCGGAATTACAGTCACGAAGTTCACAGTCAATCACTATTCTTCTTCAACCGGCATTATTGCCCAAAGTATCAGGTATAGAAAAAAACCGGGAAATCCCGCTGTGAAAACAGACAAAGACACATAAGCCACACGAACCAACGTTAAGTCCCAACCTAAATAATTGGCAATACCTCCACAAACTCCTGCAAAAATTTTGTCTTTCGAACGTCTGAGTACTTTTTCCATAATTTATATGTATTAATGATTTATCTGCAAAGAAACAAAAAAAGGAGCAAATCAGATGACACATATCAAAAAAAATGTTTCTACTTTTGTGGTTACTGAAAATGTAAAAAATCGATACATCACATTCAAGTAAAATGGTAACAACCTGTAAGAACTGTAACAAAAAATTCATAGGCCATTATTGTAATTATTGTGGCCAGCCTGCCGATACACACGATATTAACTTCAAATACCTGTGGCACGAACTTCAACATGGCATTTTTCATATCGACAAAGGAATAATTCACACCACCAAAGAACTGTTTACCCGACCCGGACATACGATCAAGGAATACATCTCGGGCAAGCGAGTGAAACACTTCAAGCCTGTGGCATACATCATTATTTTATCTACAATTTATGTGTTACTTGCACATTTACTGCACGTGAAGACAAATTTTGATAAAATGTCTGTAGAACTTGACGGAAACAACAAGGCTCAAGCAAATGAGATTGTACACTTAATAAACAGCTCGGTCAAATGGCTACAGGAACACTATGCCTACACCATGCTAATGTTACTGCCTGTGATTTCGCTTACCAGCTATTTGGCGTTCCGAAAAAGCGGTTACAATTACATTCAACACCTCGTACTCAACTGCTACATTGCCGGGCAGCGAATGATTGTTTTCATTTTGTTTCTACCCGTTATAGCCTTATGCAGCAGTAACGAAGCTGTATCTGTGGTAGAAAATATTGAAACATTGATTTGGGTTTCGTTGATGACATGGACTTACATTCAATTTTTTGACAGCAACAAAATTTTTAAAAATATCCGACTAACTATTTTTAGTTATGTACTTTTTGGAATCTTGTTCATAGTTTTGTTGATTATTGCAATACTGACAGTGGCTTTATTTGTCAGATAATAACCCTACCTATAAAATAGCATCAGATATGAACAACGAACAAATTATTGCTCAAACCGCCGAACATATAAGATTAAAACTTGAAGGTGAAGGTTCCGGACACGATTGGTGGCACGTGTACCGTGTATGGAAAAATGCCATTCACATTGGGAAACAGGAGAAAGCAGATTTGTTTGTTGTAGAGCTGGCCGCTTTACTGCACGACATAGCCGATTGGAAATTTCATAATGGAAATGAAGATATCGGTCCGCAGCTTGCCCGCGAATGGTTGGAAGCTCTGTCTGTCGAAGAAAGTATTATAGCACATGTTTGTCGTATTATACGGGCTATCTCATTCAAAGGAGCCGGTGTAAAAAATACCATGGATAGCACTGAAGGCCTTATTGTGCAGGATGCCGACCGACTGGATGCTATGGGTGCAATAGGAATAGCCCGGACATTTGCTTACGGAGGCAGTAAGCATCGCGAAATGTACAATCCGACGGTAAATCCGCAGCTTCATGCTTCATTCGAGCAGTATAAAAACAGCGAAGGAACAACCATAAACCATTTTTACGAGAAATTATTGCTTCTGAAAGATTTGATGAATACTCCTACAGCCCGAAAAATTGCTGAAGGCCGACATAAGTATATGCAAGAATTCCTGCAGCAATTCTTTCTGGAATGGGAAGGGAAAGAATAAAACGCTGAACTTTACCTACCTGCCTGTCTGAGTAATATAATTTAGCAATTCGTCATTAAATTCATCGTTCTCAAGCAAATCTTCCATATTCAGATGCAACCGGAATCTCCAGCTATTCATCGAATTGGATGGCACATTTATGCGTTCGTCGTGCGGATTTTGTCGGCGGACTGAGTCTGAAATACTCAACAGATCCTGCATCTGGAAAATACTCCACATGGCCGGTGAATACAAGTGCTGTAAAATTATATCCCTGCAAATCCACCATTCACAGTAGTAAGGAGCTTCGCCCCAATGTCCGAGTTGTGAGTTATAAAAACGTTGTGTCACGCCACGATCTTCCTCCCACCAACCGCGTATAGTGCTCATGTCGTGTGTCGAAGGCGTTACTACCGACAGATAAGGTGCATCATCGGGGTGAAAAAATTCTATTTTATTTGATTTCGGTGCACGCTGCACTTCCAGGCTTAAAATACCCAACTCTTTCATGGCAGTTGTCACGCAAGGTGTCATCATGCCCAAATCCTCACCGCAAATCAGCATATTGGTAGCTCGCTTCAGTGCCGGAAGCTTTTCCATGCCGGATTTATACCAGTTATTATCCTGCCTTCTGTAAAAATAATCTACATACAGTTCACGTATCCTATCCTGTGTGTAATAATCCAACTCTCTGAAGGTCGACAATGATTCCATGCCAAAACGCGGATAAAACTGAGTTCCATTGCTTCCTTCAACTTCAAAAAACAATACATTTGAAATCAGGTCGAACAAACCCCATTTAATTCTGTCGGAAATCTCCCCGGCCTGATGTAATTGATCTACCATCAACTGGCTCAAGAAGTTTTCTTTCAGGCGAAGCACCCAACCATCTTCTATTTGCAAACAATTGGCCTTTACCCACGGCACATCTTCGCCGAATAAATCCCACAAAATAGAATCGGTAATATAAGGTTTACAAAAACGATTATAGTCAAACCACAGACCTTTCTCAGCAAATTCATTGATATGGATAGGAATGGAAGGATTTAAGTGACCCATAATTCCCTCCACCTGACTGACAGGAATCTGCCAGATGCGGAAAAATCCCAGAATATGATCGATACGAAACGTATCAAAATAATTGGACATTTGAGAAAATCGCTTCTTCCACCAATCAAATCCGGTGTGTTCAATTTCTTTCCAGTTGTAAGTCGGTAATTCCCAGTTTTGACCTTTTATGGCAAACATATCGGGTGGCGCACCGGCTTGCATGTGCATGTGAAACAATTCGGGCGAAACCCAGGTATCCACACTGTTTCGATTCACTCCTATAGGTATATCACCCTTCAGCACCACTCCATGTTGGTGAGCATAGTTGGCAGCTTCCGAAAGTTGTTTGTGCAAATGATACTGAATAAAATAATTGACAGCGATATCGTCGAAATACGGTTGAGTGGCTGATGAAAATTCGTCTATTTTAGTCTTGTCATAATCGGCAAATTCCTGCCATTCTCTATAATCGGGAGTGCCGAATTTATCGCGCAACACACAATAGGCAGCATACGGTACGAGCCAGTATTCATTTTCTTCAAAAAAAGTTTTGAATTCCTTATCCGCCAGAAACGACTCTTTGTTTTGTAGATATAATTCTTTGGCATACCCAAGTTTATAACTAATCACATCCATAAATGCGATTAACTCCTTCGCGTTCAACTCAGCTTGTGTGGTACCATATTCTGCCTGAAGCGGATGGCTATCTGGTAGTTTTCCCATGGCTGGAAGGTTCAAAAATAACGGATTCAGCGCAAAAGCTGAAATGGCCGCATAAGGAAGCACGTCGGCGTCGGTATGAGTACCGATTGTATCGTTGAGCGGAAGAACCTGAATGAGTTTCAGACCAACCCTGGCAGCCCAGTCCACCAGCAATTTGATATCGCCGAAATCGCCAACTCCAAAACTTTCTCTTGTTCTGATACTGAAAACCGGCAATCCCACTCCTGCGCCCTTCCACGACTGATTCGGGAAGCGGGTAAAACCATCCGAAAGTATCACCAGACTTTTGTTCGATTTGGCTATCGGGGCAGTACGATCCGCACCGGTTTCGAAATACCGGAATTGATGATCTTCCAGATCATACACACCGTATTTGTAGTGAACGTCAGATTTTTCATTACTCAGATCAACTCCCACAGTCCACCAATTATTCTTTTCCCGGCTCAATATAACAGGCTTATTTGTAGACCAACTCCCCAGTGCACGACAGTCGCCTATCAGACAGATAGCTTCATTATTTTTCAATACAGGCATTTTTACTTTAAAAAGATGCGTATATGTATCTGCCTGTTTCAGATTTGATTCGGAAGCTTGTTGCTTCAACAATACTTGCTGAAATGGCGCAGTCAAAAATACATTTTCGGTACTCCCGGCAGCATTCCACTTATCAAAGCAATAAATCGTATCTGTTTTCGACGGTTGAATATTGATAACCCTGTCATCGCCCCATTCCTCAACAAATTGCCCTGTTTCGTCGTTAAACAAAATATACTTGTAAATCAGTTCGAAGCTTTCGGTGTTTGGTATCTCTATTTCGCCCGACCAATCTTCTTTGTATTGAAAATTGAGTGGCAGTGCTTTTGTTTTATCATTATCCCCCAATTCAGGAATATTTCCGGTAACCAAAAGCCTTTGTCCCCAGCGGGTAAAAAAAGGTATATTGAAGTGAATTCTCATAGATATTTGAATTATAGATAATTAGGCTGTGCGTTTTTAAACACGAACAAAAATAGTGTTATTTTCAGCAGCTCTATTTTAGGGTGCTTGTAAAAACCGCAAAATTTGATTACAAACGTTTGCAGTAAATAGTCTTATTGAAAAAGCAGATAATCACATTTACTACCCGAACAAACAAATCAACAGAAGCGAAATTCTTTATCTACCGATATTTATTCATAAAATTTGATCCGTAGAACGAAAGGACAGGTAAATGAATTTAATCCTAATAAATATTCATTGCTATTTTAATCAAGATTTCGCATCTTTTTTATAATTATATTCAGTACTTTTGCAAAAAATTTCTCGAAAACTAAATTTCACAGCACCCATGTCAGCACCCTCTTCACCTTTTAAAGTATTTTCAGGTACTAACAGCCGTTATCTTGCCGAAAAAATCTGTCAAAGCCTTGATTGCCCACTCGGGAATATGAAAATTCAACATTTCTCGGATGGTGAATTTTCTGTTTCATACGAAGAATCAATTCGTGGTCAGTACATTTATCTGGTACAATCCACGTTTCCCAATTCCGATAATCTGATGGAATTGCTCTTAATGATTGATGCTGCCAAACGTGCTTCAGCGTACAAAATCATTGCTGTTGTTCCTTATTTTGGTTGGGCACGTCAGGATCGTAAGGACAAACCCCGCGTATCAATTGGAGCAAAACTTATCGCCGACATGCTGGGTGTAGCCGGTATCGACCGATTAATTACCATGGATTTACATGCCGATCAGATTCAGGGATTTTTCGATATTCCGGTTGATCATCTTTACGCATCTACTATTTTTGTTCCGTATATCAAGTCGCTGAAATTAAAGAATCTGGTAATAGCTTCGCCCGATGTGGGTGGATCGAAACGTGCCGGTTCGTACTCCAAGTACCTGGGTGTACCCATGGTAATTTGCTACAAAACACGCGAAAGAGCCAACGTGGTAGGCGAAATGACCATTATTGGTGAAGTGTATGGCAAAGACGTAATTATTACCGATGATATGGTGGATACTGCCGGAACGCTTTGCAAAGCTGCAGATTTAATGATGAGCAAAGGAGCCCGAAGCGTACGTGCCATTGTTTCGCACGGTGTAATGTCCGGCGAGGCATCGGAAAAAGTTATGCAATCGGCTCTTACAGAAATTGCATTTACCGATTCTATTCCTTTTGAGTTGAGTAACTGTCCGAAGGCTAAGATTCTTTCTATCTCTAAAATGTTTGCCGACACTATATCCCGCGTTCAGGAAAACAAATCAATCAGCGAACAATACTTATTATAATTTGCTGTATTCAGCAATATAAAAAAGAAACTCCTGAATCTTTACGATTCAGGAGTTTCTTTTTGTATAATCGGCAAAGGTTTGACACAAGCACCAATCTGAATAATTATCGCCTAATTATTTATCATCATCTAAAATTCTGTTACGGTGCTCTGCACCTCAATTCCTATGATTGACTGGAATTTTCTACAAATAGTTTGGTGCTCTGCACCTTTGTCAGGGACAGAGTCCCGAGCTATTTGTAGAAATAAGATTCGGATACATAATTCACAGGTGCAGAGCACCGTAATATCCTGATTTTATATTCAAGCCTTTTCCTTTTATATCAAACTCACATTAATCAAGTGAGAAATTTTCTTATCGTTTAGCATTTTTGCGAGCATGACTGTGCTTGCGACCGTAGGAAAAGTAAATCACAAAACCAATCAACATCCATATAATCAAACGAAGCCAGGTGTCGCCAGGCAACGAAGCCATTTGAGCAAAACAAACCAGTGCTCCTAATATTGGCACAAACGGAACCCACGGAGTTCTGAATCCACGTACAGCATCCGGCTCTGACTTACGCAAAAGAATAATTCCGATAGACACGATTACAAACGCAAGCAAGGTACCGATAGAAACCATTTCGCCCAGCAGACCGATAGGGAAAAGTCCGGCAAATAAAGCCGCAAAACTACCCGTTACGATAGTGGTGATATGAGGCGTTTTAAATTTCGAGTGCGTTTTTGCAAAGCTTTTCCACAAAAGCCCATCGGAAGCCATAGTGAAGAATACACGCGACTGACCTAACAACAATACCAGTACCACCGAACTCAAACCGGCTATTGCCCCTATTTTTATAATCGGTCGTAACCAAGCCAGACTCGGGCCTGCACTGTTTATTGCCAATGCAATAGGAGCTTCTACATTCAGGTATTTGTAATTGAGAATTCCGGTTAGCACCAAACTAACGGCAATGTATAAGACTGTACAAATCAGCAGCGAGAAAAGAATACCCCGAGGTACATCGCGCTTAGGGTTAATGGCTTCCTGCGAAGTGGTAGAAACCGCATCGAAACCCACATAGGCAAAGAATACTACAGCCGCAGCGGTCAACACACCTGACCAACCAAAACGACCAGAATCAGCAGCAAGATATTTTGTGAAACCCAAAAATTCAAAGTTCGACCAGTCATAGTTCCGAATATCATGCGTATTAAATGGAACAAATGGATGCCAGTTACTAACGTTGATATGCGAAATCCCAAACCCGATAAAAAGCAAAATAACGGTCACTTTCACCAAAACAATGATATTATTAAACTTGGCCGACTCTTTGATACCGATTACTAGTAAAGTAGTCATGATAGCTACAATAAATACGGCCGGAAAGTTGATAAAAGCTCCCGAACTATGCCAACCTGTATGATCGAAGATAAACGGACTCTGACACATGGAAGGTGGAATGACGATACCTAAATCGGCCAGAAAGCTGGTAACATAACCTGCCCAGCCCACCGCCACGGTAGCCGATCCGAAAAGATATTCCAGAATAAGATCCCAACCGATAATCCAGGCTACAAACTCACCCATAGTGGCATAACCATAAGTATAGGCGCTGCCCGAAACGGGAATCATCGACGAAAACTCGGCATAACACAGCCCTGCCAACAAACACCCAAACGCAGAAATAATAAAAGACAATGCCACAGCAGGTCCGGCATGCAGTGCGGCAGCAGTACCCGTGAGCACAAATATACCTGCACCGATTACGCACCCTACCCCCAACAAGGTCAGGTTCAGTGCACTTAAATGTCTTTTCAGTGAGTTGTGGTCACCATCTGCTTGTAGTTCAAGCTCAGCAAGCGTCTTTCGAATAAATAAGTCTTTAAACATAAATATAAATGATTTTTGCAGAAGTCGAAAGTCAATTTGATAGCGATTGTTCGGTTCTGCTTAATAATTGATTTGTTTTGGCACAAAAATAAGAAAATTAATCCATCCTTTTGCATGAAAATTGAATTTTAGTCGCATTTTAATTCAGGTTACGAAAAGCGGAAACAACGCTCTGAAAATATCTGACTGCTAAAGCGAATAACAAATGAATTCATTAAGTTTCTAAAGCTTTGGATTTATGACTGATAGTACATTAATATCCGGATTCCTGATAAGGAATCAATGTAAATAGCCGCCGGTAAAACCGGTGGATGAGAACCACAGAAACTGCCGGAACCCTGAAAGGGTTCAATAAGTGTTTTTTTGAACGCAAATAACGCAAATGGCACAAATCTCCGCAAATGCTTTTTTTTGTAAATACTTTATATTAGCCATTTATACTTTGTGTTTATTTGCGGTTGTTTTTCTTTTAGGACAAGCTCATATTCACATTTAGCCACTTCATGGCATCTTGCCCTGTCTGAAATTATCCCGTATTCGGGATAATGCTATGTGTTCTTAGTCTTATATCTCCGATTTAAAACTACTGTGAACTATGTGACAAAAAAACATATCAACAATAATTATCATTTACCTAACTTACTTATACAATCTCCGCCCCGCTATCATCGATTCCTTTTTCGGGCAACGCTGTGCTTACGGCCGTAACCGAAGTAGATAACAAAACCGATAGCCATCCAGATAATAAGCCTCAACCACGTATCGATGGGTAAAGACAACATTTGGATAAAACAAACCAGAGCCCCCAACACGGGTACAAACGGCACCCACGGAGTTTTGAAAGCGCGGGGAGCGTCGGGTTCTGTTTTACGCAAAATAAGTATGCCGATACACACTATGGCAAATGCCAGCAGCGTGCCGATGGACACCAGTTCGCCCAGCAAACCGATAGGAAAGATACCCGCCATCAAGGCCGTAAAAAATCCGGTGATGAGCGTGGAGTAATGCGGGGTTTTAAACTTCGAATGCGTTTTGGCAAAACATTTCCAGAGCAATCCGTCGTGAGCCATGGAGAAGAATATGCGGGTTTGTCCGAGCAACGTAACCAGAATGACCGAGCTCAGTCCGGCAATGGTACCGATCTTTATAATCGGGCTAAGCCACCGGAGCCCCTGCCCGCCCCTGTCGATAGCCAGCGCAATGGGTGCAGCCACATTCAGCTCTTTGTAATTCACCATGCCGGTGAGCACAAAGCTTACACCCACATACAAAACGGTGCATACCAGCAACGAAAACAGGATGCTCAACGGCAAATCGCGCTTGGGGTTGATGGCTTCCTGCGAAGTGGTGGACACGGCATCGAAACCGATATAGGCAAAGAAAATCACCCCCGAACCCGTCAGTATGCCCGACCAACCGTAGTGACCCCACACGCCCGTGTTCTGAGGGATAAACGGAGTCCAGTTTTCGGGATGAATATGCGACAGCCCGAAACCGATAAAAAGCAACACCACCACAACTTTGATAACCACCGTGATATTATTGAAACGCACCGTTTCCTTGATGCCCACCACCAGCAACGCCGTGAGCAGCACCACAATAAAAACGGCCGGGAAATTGATAAATGCGCCTGTGACATGCCACCCTGCCTGGTCGTACTCAAAGGGCGACTGCGCCATCGAAGCCGGCAGATAAATACCAAAGTCGGCCAGAAAACTCAGTACATAGCCCGACCATCCCACCGCAACGGTAGCCGTGCTAAACAGGTATTCGAGCACCAGATCCCACCCGATAACCCACGCCATAAGTTCGCCCATGGTGGCATAGCTGTAGGTATAAGCGCTGCCCGACAGCGGAATCATAGCAGCAAACTCGGCATAACACAGCCCCGCCAACAGGCACCCGAAAGCCGATAAGATAAACGAAAAAATAATGGCCGGACCGGCATGCATCTGAGCCGCCGTGCCTGTAAGCACAAAAATACCCGCACCAATCACGCTCCCTATGCCCAACAGCGTCAGGTTCATAAGTCCTAGGTGGCGTTTCAGCCCGTGTTTATTGCTGTTGGCCTCCTCGTCCAGCTGAGCAAGCGTCTTTTTTATAAATAAGTCTTTTATCATCGGCACAGTTTTTTCATTTTGAAAGCGTATTCAGCCATTCGCTGACATTTTTAAAACAGAAGCTGCAAAAATAGTATTTTATTCTGTATTATCGGGGATGCACTGTACAAAGCAGTAAAATTTGGAAATACCCGCTAAATTTTCCGGAACGCTGCTCGAAAGATGGAGAAGACCTCTCGAAAGTTCGGAACGCCGCTAAAATTTTCGGAACGCTGCTCGAAAGTTGGAGAAGCCCGCTCGAAAGTTCGGAACGTCGCTAAATTTTTCGGAACGCCGCTCGAAAGATGGAGAAGCCTGCTCGAAAATTCGGAACGCCGCTAAAATTTTCGGAACGCCGCTCGAAAGATGGAGAAGCCTGCTCGAAAGTTCGGAACGCCGCTAAAATTTTCGGAACGCCGCTCGAAAATTCGGAGACGAACTCAAACTCATCGGAGTGTAAACAGATATCAAAACATCTCAGTAAAAAAATTGGATAAATTATCACAATATTTTTTGTTTGTTACAAAACTTATTGTTAGATTTGCGTCAATTAATTACCATAAAAAACTTTTTATCCATGAATGATTATCAAAACGCAAAACAAGCTTCTTACAAGTTAATAGTAAAAGAAGCAAAGAATCATCCCAATGAAGTGTCGCTTATTCCTTCGTTTTCAACAGGTATCAACCGGTTCGAAACCATCGTCAATCAGATTGATACGGTCAGCACCGAGCAGGCAAAAAGCATTAAAGGTATCACCGACGGCAAAAACTCCGTGATGGGCTTAGTGGCCGACTATCTGGTAGACGTAGCGGGAGCCATACACTCATACGCCGAAAATACCAATAACCTGGCGCTGCAAGACCGGGTGAATTACAAAGAATCGGCTATCAGCAAAATGGCGCAGCCCGACCTCATTAAAGCCGCAGCCATAGTGATAGAAGAAGCCGACAAACTAGGCCTCGGTGCATTGTCCAACGAAGGAATAACCCCCGTCGAAATGGATGAATTCAGAACTGCCTTCAACCAATTCAAAGAAGTAAGCTCCGACCCGCGCGAAGCCATTATCGACCGCTCCAACTACACACAGCAGCTGGCCGATTTGTTTGCCGACGCCTCTAAGCTGAAAAAAACTACGCTCGACCGACTGGCAACCCAGTTCAAACGCAAAGCGCCTGAGTTTTATGCCAAATACAAAGCCGCATCGATGGTTATTTACCGTCAGGCTGCGAAAAGCAGTACAGAAGCCACTCCAAAAGCATAGCTAGCACACCCAAGCTCTCTTGTTCACTAACACTATAGTTTTCTTGATGACGATTTCCCCGACAACGTAGCCAAAGTTGTTGGGGAAATTTATTTTCCGTCCAAAGCGCGGCATATCAAAATAAAGCAAACTTCGTCCTGTTAATTAAAAAATACTTGCTATCTTTGGGTTTTGAAATAAGAAGGGATAATCTGCCGATAAGTCAGTTGCGCAAGTTCCCCACCAAATCAGTTATGTGAATCGAAAAACAGAAATAAGCTAATATAGAAATAAGTGTGACGGAGTCGTACATACACAAATGTTAGGGGACATTTTAGAAAAAATAAAAAAAAATGAAAAGCAACATAATAGAATTTCTCAGAAAAAAGGATTTTCGATTTGAAAGTAACATTGGACAAGGTGGAACCGGAAAAACTGTATTATTAAAGGATGAATTGATAAATGAATTATTTGTTTGTAAGAAATACTCACCTTATTATAAGTCTGATAAAGAAAAGTATTTTAAAAACTTTGTCGATGAAATAAAAATACTTCACTCATTATTTCATCTAAATTTAGTTAGAGTCTTTAACTATTATTTATATCCCGAATTGCATACCGGGTATATTTTAATGGAATATATAAAAGGTATACAGATTTCTGATTTCATTAGGAACAATCCAGAGAGAATAAATAGTGTTTTTACCCAAACAATAGATGGGTTTAGATATCTTGAAGAAAATAAAATATTACACAGAGACATTAGACCCGACAATATTCTAGTTTCTGAAAAAGGTGTTGTCAAAATAATCGATTTTGGTTTTGGGAAAATAATTGAATTCGATGACAAATTTAACAAAAGTATTTCTTTAAATTGGAGATATTCAACACCTAACGAATTTAGCCTTGAAATTTATGATTTTAAAACTGAAGTGTATTTTGTAGGAAAGTTATTTGAAGAAATAATAAAAGAGAATGATATTGAAAATCTTAAATATACTCAAATACTAAATAAAATGATAAATCCTAAATACGATGAAAGGATTCATTCATTTTTTGATGTTTCAAGAGAAATTCTATCCGATTGTTCGAACTCAATTTATTTCACTGATGATGAAAAACAAGTCTATCAGATCTTCGCTGGACGATTAGTGGAGATATTTAGTAAAATATGTGACGATTCTGAATATATTTCAAATCTTGATACGATAATAATGGAGTTAGAAACAATTTATAGGAACTCAATTTTAGAAGATGAAATTCAAAATCCAACTAGAATTGCAAGTTGCTTTATTAAAGGTCAATACTATTATAATAAAAACATAAGATTTTATGTAGAGAATTTAGAATCATTTATACGAATGATGAAATCTAGTTCCTTCGACAGAAAGAAGATAATTTTAAATAACTTATGGCAAAGACTCGACAGAATTAAAAGATATCCAAAGGAATCAAATTCTGATTTGCCTTTCTGAAAAACAAGAAAAACTAAAGATAGGTTAATAAACGACCTTCTAACACGGTCTGTCGTTATATATAAGTGTAAAAAAATAAAAACTATGAGTAAAAGCTATCTCTGTTCCCGCGCGATTGTATCGCGTGGTAAATAGAAATTAAAAACAAAGAGTGGTTAGCAATAATGAACGGTTAGCAAATAGCACGCGGTTGAGCAAGAGTTTGCGTAGGGACAGGTCGAGACCTGTCCGCCTAAATAAAAATAAATATACAATACAAAGGACAGTTCACGACCTGTCCTTTGTATTGGGTTGGTTCATCGGCGACGTGGTTTGGTGAACCGTGACGATAAAGAAAAAAAAACGAGAAACTTACTTTTGAATAGTCTGGTTGCAAACCTAATGAGAAAACAACAAAATTTATGAAACGAGTAATCATTTCAAACTTATTTATCCTATTTACAGCTCTTTCTTTTGGTCAGAAACTGACACTCGCACAGAAAGAAAGCGTCCATAAAATAATGACCGATATCGGTAAAGACGACCAAAAATACAGATGGCAACTAATGTTGGGAGAACTCGACAGCGTAAAACTTGACTCGCTAAAGAAATTGCCTGACCAAGTAAAATTTGCACGGATTAAAAAAGTAATGAAAAATGAACTTGGTTTTAATAAATCAACAAAAGATTCAATTTTGCATCTTCAAAATGAGATTGACTCTTTGAATAATTTAAAATTCTTATCTGTAATAAACCAATATGGCTATCCTTCATTCAAAAGAACGGGAAGTACAGTTTCAAGCACATTGATACTTCATCTTGTAAGTGAAACTAATTTCAAACTTTTAGAATCATTGTTTAAAACAGAACTTTATAAGAAAAACATGCCTGCAGAAGAATTTGCTAAATGGTTCGACAGATGTCAAATAGTAATGAATAAAAAACAACTTTATGGCGAATATGACCAACAATATCCTTGTGTCGAAAACATTAAGATTTCGAATACGGAAAGGAAGAAAATAGGACTGAAAAAACTAAAGAATAACGATTGTCGATAAGTCTAACTCTGTTCCCGCGCGATTGTATCGCGTGGTTAACGCTGGTCGGTGGGAACCAACGGTCAGCGTAGCTAATTGCAATTCCACCTTTTTGTACTATGAGGATTTTAAATCCGATAGACAAATTGTTCTATTTTAAAGAACAGATTGCAAATCCTAAGAATACAAAAAGTTGGGATTAAAAGAAAATCCCAACAACCAGTCTGAAATATTCTGCAAACAATAAGATAGATATATCCGGAGGGACGGGGGAATATTTGAAACAGAAATAAAATTCGAAACGAGGAAACTACTTTGATTTTTTGCAACAAAATGCGGATAAAAACATGCTGCACCCATATTGAAATTTAGATTTACAAACAAACGATATTATTTATGACTAAAAGAACATTATTTATAGCAGTCATTCTGCTATTTTCAATGCTGGTAAATGCCAAAGTAATTGAACAAAACAGCGTGAAGAGTAAGATATTGAACAGAAATGTATCATACTCGGTGTATTTCCCGAAAGGTTACGACTCCGATTTACGTTCGTATCCGGTCATCTATCTTTTGCATGGATACAAGGACGATCAGACCACATGGATCAACAATGGTAATATTGCCTGGTATGCTGATGCGGCTATAGAGGCTGGCAAAATCCCTCCGGTAATCATTATCATGCCGGATGCGGGAGTAAGTATGTATGTAAATTCATTTGATGGCAAGAATAATTATGAAGACTTCTTTATCAAAGAGTTTATGCCTACGGTCGAAAATCTATACCGCATCAAACAAAATAAATATAGCCGCGGTATCACCGGTCATTCCATGGGCGGATGGGGTTGTTTGTTATACGCTTTAAAATATCCTGATTTGTTTATTGCTACAGCTCCTATGAGTGCAGGTATTCATGATGATAAAGATATTGTTACATATGACGATCAGAAATGGGAAACTGTGTTCGGATCTATATTTGGTTCTAATATAAAAGGCACCGAACGATTAAATGAATATTGGTATAAAAATTCTATATTGAAAATAGTTGAAGAAAAAACGCAGGCAGAACTACAAAAAGTCAAGATACGCATTAGTTGCGGTGATCAGGATTATTTATTAAAAGGAAGTCTGTTGCTCCATTTTGCATTGAACGAAAAAAACGTCAATCATCAATTACGCGTCAAAGAAGGTGCGCATACATGGTCATTTTGGCGATCAGACATTACGGATGTTCTTGAATTTATCACATGTAATTTCTGATAACAAAAGTTGAAAACTGCCAGATTTTAAAATACGGAAAGTTTGGAACTTTGATAGATTTCAGTTGAAAACAGACAATTATATTTAATAAATTTTTATATATACAGAATACTTCTTTTCCAGATTCAAAAAGACATTACGAAATTCTAGATGGCTTGCGTGGTGTAGCCCCTCCGCTGCCGCAGTTCTGTGAACCGTGACAATACAGAAAAAGATAATGAATGGCGTTGGTATGGAGATCTGAGCGAGGGAGAGAAAGAAAAAAGTATAACTGGAAATTTAAATAGAAAATAAAATGAGAATAGCTATAGCCCAAATAGAGGTAATAAAAGGTAATATTGAGAAAAATCTGGAAAATCATTTAAAATGGATAAAAGAGGCTATTCAGAATAAAGCTGATATGGTGGTTTTTCCTGAGTTGTCAGTGACCGGTTACGAACCCGATTTAGCAGCGGGTCTTGCAACCAATCAGGATGACACAAGATTAGATGAGATGCAGAGTTTAAGTGATAAAAATGGAATCACGATTGGAGTTGGATTGCCAACAAAAGACGAGAGTGATACATTTGTAAGCATGATTATTTTTCAACCTCATAAGGAGCGAATAACCTATTCAAAACAGTATTTATATCCACCGGAAGAACCGTTTTTTAAAGCTGGCAAAAATCCACTTGTTTTAAAATTTGAAACAGAAGTAGTATCTCCTGCAATTTGCTATGAAACGTCTAATAAAGCACATTGCGAGTTTGCAAAACGGAATAAAGCAACAATTTATGTCGCAAGTGTACTAAGTTCTATTAACGGAATTAATGCTGAACTAAAAAAATTATCTGACATCGCTAAAACTAATAATTTGATAACATTTATGGCAAATTATGTTGGAAAATCAGGTGGATACGAATGTGCAGGAAGATCATCGGTTTGGAATGAGAAAGGAAAATTAATCGGGCAACTTGGAGACAAAGAAGAAGGTTTACTTATTTTCGATACAAAATCCAAAGAAATATTAACTGCTGCTGGTGCGGTTCTTTGAACCGTGTCAATACAGAAAAAGATAAGAAGCTTTCTTTTTGAATAACGGAGGTCGGAGATCTGAGCGAGTGAGGAAACCGGTTTTGTTAGTAGTTATTGTAAAAAGAAAACAGACAGTAAGAATGAAAAACGCAATTATCATTGGAGCTACTTCCGGAATAGGGAAAGAACTCGCAAAATTACTTGTTAGTAACGGATACAATGTCGGAATAACCGGCAGACGAACTGAACTACTTGAAAGTTTGAAATCGGAAAATCCCCACTCATATTTCATAAAAACTTTTGACGTAAAAGACACAAAAGTGGCAAAAGAAAAATTGGAAGAACTAACTTATGAACTTGGTGGACTTGATTTACTTATTTTAAGTTCAGGTACGGGAGACATTAACGATACATTAGACTTTGAAATTGAAATTCGTACAATTGAAACAAATGTAGTTGGGTGGACTTTTATTTCGGACTGGGCTTTCAGATACTTTGAAAAACAAAAATATGGACATTTGACGGCCATAAGCTCCATCGCCGGACTGCGTGGAAACCGACGATCCACGTCATATAATGCCACAAAAGCGTATCAAATAAATTATTTGGAAGGCTTAAGACAAAAAGCAACTAAACTCAAAGAACAAATCTTTATTACAGACATCCGCCCGGGACTTGTTAATACGGAAATGGCAAAAGGCGAAGGATTATTCTGGGTGATGCCTGTAGAAAAGGCCGCTCAACAAATTTATAAGGCCATCGAAAAGAAAAAGAAAATTGCGTACGTAACAAAACGTTGGAGATGGATAGCTGGAATTATAAAACGAATGCCAAGACAGTTTTATGACAAGATGTGATGAAAAGAAAACAATTAACCTGGCGCAGTGCTGTGAACCGTGAAGATACAGAAAAAGATAAAAAACCTTCTTTTCAATATAGTACTGGCACAGAAACATGCGACAACATAGAAATAGATAATAACGAATTAAACAAATAAGGAAATATGACTGGATTTAAAATTATCACCGAAGACAAACAAGAAATCAGGTTTAATTTCTATGTAGACACGGCTCCAACAACCTCAAAAGCCTTTATTGAAATTCTACCATTTACAAGAATGTTTTATCATGCAAGAGTTTCCGGTCAGGAAATATGGATTGACGATGTACCGCCATTAGACATAATTCAAGAAAATGCTTCTGTGTTCACAGAGCCTGGTGAAGTTGTATTCGGACCTATGAAACCAATCAGATCAAAGACATCCAATTGCTTTGGCATATACTACGGAAATGGAAAAGGATTGGATGCTTGTAATATTTTCGCAAAAGTGTTTGACGCAGATAAGCAGAAATTAATTGACTTAGGAAATAATATTTGGAAAAATGGTTCTCAGGAATTGACAATCACTTTTCTCGATTCATAAATATACCTCCGCTCCCGCGCGATTGTATCGCGTGGTTAGATAGGAATGAAAAACAACAAAGAATGAGTAGTAACCCGACACACAATGAAATAATTCGACAGCATAGAAGAACAAAAAACGAGTAACTTTTGATATAAATCTTTCATAATTATCTCAATGTAAAACCAATTAAAATGAAATTAAAATGAAAAAGTTTATTTTTATCAAGCCGCTTTTGATCGTAGTCTTAGTTGCACTTCTAAGTTCTAACTGTAAGCAAGATGACACTTTTACCGGAAAGTTAGAAGTCACTTTTGTAAATCATCCATCTGATTTAAGGGTAAATATATTATCTCTGGATAATAACAATGTAGCCATTTATTACGGCTTAACACCTGATGGCAATGGAGTTATTACAAAGGAATTAAATTACGGAAATTATATTGTAGCTCCAAGCTCTCTATCAACTTATTACGGCAACTCCGGATTTCAGATACAAGTTGGGAAAACAACGAAAGTATTCTATGATCAGGGCAATGGTTCTCATGTAAATTGATTAATAGTTGTAAATAAAAAATGGAAATAACTTTTAGAACGATGACGGCAAACGATTGGAAAAGTGTTGCCGAGATTTACAAACAAGGAATTGAAACAGGTAATGCTACTTTTCAACAGGAGATACCAACCTGGAACGACTGGGATAATGGACACATAAAATCGTGTAGAATTGTGGCTTGTATAGAAAATGAAATAGTAGGATGGGCTGCGTTATCTTCCGTCTCGGCCCGAAAGGTTTATGCCGGAATTGCAGAAGTGAGCATCTACGTTGCGAATAAATATCGAGGCCATGGAATCGGTTATAAACTCCTTGAAAAGACCATTGCGGAGAGTGAAAACGAGAATTTCTGGACATTGCAGGTTGGGATATTTCCAGAGAATCAGGCAAGTCTACATATTCACAAAAAACTCAATTTCAGAGAAATTGGCTACCGGGAAAGAATAGGAAAAATGAATGGAACTTGGCGAAATACAGTATTGCTAGAACGAAGAAGTAAGATCGTTGGGATTGACTGAAACTATGGTTTGAAATCATAAGCCGAAAGTTTTATACCGGTTCCGCTCGAAGCTGTGAACCATTCAATACAGAAGAGATAAAAACTTTCATTTTGAAAGCACAGCTTGCAAGCCAAAAAAGAAACAACTAATTTAACGTGAGTTCGAGATAAGCGAATTCAGAATGGAGCATATTCAAATCTTTTAGATAACAAATAAGGTTTTGTTTGGTAGCGATAGTTGATTCTACTAAGGTTTGATCTTATTTTCTCAATATTTTACCTTAGTAGAGAATGAGAAAATAAAATTTAAAACCTTATTCCTTTGTTTTTAATGACATAGCGACTAAACATATAGATTCTTATATCCAACTCACGGGAATTTAAGTGACCTAAGTCTTTTTCTATCATGATTTCTATGTGTTCTTTTGTGATAAATATATCATTAAATATTAGCAACTACTTATTTTCAATTACTTAGAAGCGCAAAATATAAAAAAGACAATGACAGGACCAGACAAAGAAAAAGACTTTCCACTTGAGAACTATAACAAGCTCTGCTTTCTGAAAAATATCGTCAAAAATCCTAACATAATTGTGGGTGACTATACTTATTACGACGATTTTGAAAATGTGGAGAACTTTGAGAAAAATGTAAAATATCATTTTGACTTTATCGGTGACAAGCTTATTATTGGCAAGTTTTGCATGATAGCTTCCGACGTGAAATTCATTATGAATGGAGCAAATCATTTGACAAACTCATTGACATCATATCCATTTGCAATTTTCGGAAACGGCTGGGAAAATGCAATGAATGGAAAGCAATACCCTCAAAAAGGAGACATCATTATTGGCAATGATGTTTGGATAGGTTATAACGCAACCATTATGGCTGGCGTAACCGTTGGAGACGGAGCGATTATTGCAACAAATTCTACTGTAATTAAAGATGTTGAACCGTATTCAATCGTTGGAGGAAATCCGGCAGTTGAAATAAAAAAGAGATTCTCGTCTGAGGAAATTGAAAGATTACTCAAACTAAAATGGTGGGAATGGGATATAGAGAAAATAACAAAGAACATTCAGCATTTGACAGGCTCTAATATTGGCAAATTAGAAGAAGCCACAGACATATAAAAAACGAATCGACAAGACGCTTATGCCCCTGCCCCGCTGCTGTATGAGCTCCGTGAACCGTATCAATAAAGAAAAACTACCCTAAAAGTACAGAAACCTTCTTGAGAAATCTTTATTATTAAAGTAAAATATCAGATGTAGGTAATAGTATTAGTCATTTAATTAAAGAATTATATTCAAACGAAATTATTTTGTGACAATATTTATCATTCTATTAGCTAAAAATGATATTTTTTTGTACTTTTGCGAGAAGTAAACTTATTTCTAAAAACAACAATCGTAAACACTGTAAAGATTTACTATGAACATTAAACACAAAACTTTATTAGTGGCGGTAGCTGCTGCTATTTTGGTTGGAATGGGATCGCAAAGCTGTTCCGTTGCATCGAAAAGCAACCTTAGCTACGTCGCCAAACGCGATACAACACGCAGTATCGCACCGTACTTCACTCCGGGAACTATCAAAAAGAAAACACCGGATGCTAAGGGATTTATTCAACGTTGGTTACTATTGGAACCAATTAATAAACCCAACCGAGGAAACACTGTCTTTACTGACAGCTATCTAAGAACCGCATTTGCAACCGAGTATTTCCCTAACCAATTTACGATCCTTCCAAAGGATGGAGAAAAAGTAAAAGCCGGAACTCAGGAACTCACATGGCATGCATTAGAAAGCACAAATTACAATGTAAAACTATTTCGTTTCGCTTACGAAACCAGAAAGCAGTATTATGGTGTAATCTTTTGGGCTGTAACCGTGGTTAACTGTCCCGAAGAAATGAAAAATGTAAGAATGGCAGTAGGATCCAATTCAGCATCTATGTGGTGGCTGAACGGCAAGGAAGCACTGCTGCTTTCAGGAGACAGACGCATGGTAGCGGATGATTGTGTATCACCTCGTCTGACGCTTAACAAAGGAAAGAATATCGTTCGGGGAGTAATTATTAATGGTCCCGGAATGAGTGATTTTTGTCTTCGCTTTCTTGATGAAAAAGGAGAGCCGATTAAAAATCTCACCATTAGTTATGAATAAAATTAGTTAGTTATCCTTTTTAAGATCTCAATTGTACAATAATGAAAAAAATTAAAATAGTGGGCGCAACTGCCCTATTATCAGTATTACTAACCGGAAGTGCTGTAGCACAAATCGGAAAGCCATTCATACACGATCCATCAACCATAGTGGAGTGTGATGGAAAATATTACACATTCGGCACAGGCGGAGGCGGATTGATATCCGAAGACGGTTGGACATGGAACAGTGGTGCCGTAAGACCCGGTGGAGGTGCTGCTCCCGATGCAATAAAAATTGGTGACCGCTACCTTGTAGTTTATGGCTCTACCGGTGGTGGTTTAGGTGGTGGACACGATGGTAAATTAAATACCATGTGGAACAAAACCTTAGATCCAAAATCTCCTGACTTTAAATTTACAGAGTCTGTGGTAGTAGCTTCTTCAGCAAACATGGAAGACTGCGATGCTATTGATCCGGGACTTCTGCTAGACCCAACTGATGGACGCTTATGGATGTCTTATGGAACTTACTTTGGTTTTATTCGCCTTGTAGAGCTCGATCCTAAAACAGGAAAACGAGTTGAAGGCAACAAAGAAATTAATATTGCTATTGATTGTGAAGCTTCCGATTTAATGTATCGCGATGGATGGTACTACCTTCTGGGTACTCACGGAACCTGTTGCGATGGTGCTAACTCAACTTACAACATTGTTGTGGGTCGTTCCAGAAAAGTAACAGGTCCTTACATCGATAATATGGGAAGAGACATGCTCGAAGGCGGTGGTAAAATGGTAGTGGCTGCAGGTGGTAGAGTTACCGGACCCGGACACTTCGGACGTTTTATAGTTGCCGATGGAGTTGAAAAGATGTCTTGTCATTATGAAGCTGACCTTGATCAAAGTGGACGCAGTGTATTGGCTATTCGCCCTTTACTCTGGAAAAACGGATGGCCTGTTGCAGGTGACAATTTCAAAGAAGGAACTTATGAAATTGAATCAGAAAGAAGAGGTTATGCATTGGAACTAGTTGTTGACTTTGTAAGAATGGCTGGTGGCATGCGTGGGTTCGGACGTAATACCGATGAACCAATAAAACCTGTTGCTTCTCAAGAATTGGCTGATGTAATCAAAACATGGCCAACAGGAAATACCGGTGTAAGAATTGGAGATTATATGTTCCGCCCTCATCAAAAATGGACAATTACTGCAGTTCCCGAAGCTGGAGGTTATATCGGAGGTCCTTATTACAAAATAGTGATCGCCGGTACAGAAAGAGCT
This sequence comes from Paludibacter propionicigenes WB4, assembly GCF_000183135.1. Lineage (NCBI taxonomy): Bacteria > Pseudomonadati > Bacteroidota > Bacteroidia > Bacteroidales > Paludibacteraceae > Paludibacter > Paludibacter propionicigenes. The sequence continues at coordinate 1,098,155 of NC_014734.1, forward strand.
TTAGCTGCTACAGCCGATGCTGAAGTGATAACTGTTCCTACATTTACAGGCGCTCCTGAGCAATTGTGGAGAATCGATCAATTGACTGATGGTACATACAGAATAATGCCTAAAGTAGTTCCAAATTCGAACGAAAAGTTAGCGCTGGTATCTTCGGGTGACAGCACACCTACACTTGCACCATTCAATATGAATAGCGATAATTCTAAATGGAATTTTAAAGCTCATTAATTACCATAACACTTTAATGAAAAAGGACACAGGTTTAATTATCTGTGTCTTTTTTTATATTATTGTCCGGTAAAAAATAGATTCTTATACTGTCGCCCTACAGGGCTGAAACAGATTATGCTACTGACTGACTACCATACTATCGCTACGATACAGTTTATCAAAAAGCCCCGTTGAGACGGTAATAGAATAAACTTATATAAAGCTGTATTCAGAAGTTTGTATTAATAGTTTATCAGACACCACTATTTTTTTATTTAACGTGAGTTCGAGATAAGCGAATTCAGAATGGAGCATATTCAAATCATTTAGACGACAAATAAGGTTTTGTTTGGTAGCGATAGTTGATTCTACTAAGGTTTGACCTTATTTTTCTCAATATTTCACCTTAGTAGAAAATAGAAAAAAATAAAATTTAAAACCTTATTCCTTTGTTTTTAATGACATAGCGACTAAATATCTAGATTCTTATATCGAACTCACGTTAATTAGTTCATCCTGAAATAGAGACGCAAAAAAAAGAGACATTGCTCAATGCAATGTCTCTTTTTTATAAACTATTTAAAGCGAAATAATTATTTCTTTTCGATATACGCCAGAACTTCGCCTTTACGTACAACTTCACCTTGTTTCTTTTCGATACCGACAATACGGCCATCGCAGAAGCTACCAATGTGTTCCAGTCCGTAGTTTGTCTGTATAGTACACAAAGTATCGAATTCTTTGATTTCCTTACCGTGAACTGGCTCTACTGAAACTTCATTAAAATCAAGCTCCCAGATAACACGTCCTGTTGCATTAGAAACCACAGGCTCAGCATTTGGATATTTCAATGCGCGTAAATCAGGTAATTCGATGGTGCTGGTTGCATATTTTTCTTTGATAGCAGCCTCAAGCTCTTTTTCAAAACGTTTCTTTGCTTCACCCGATTTGAAATCGCGATATTGCTTTTCGTGCATAGCAAATTCAAACAATTCTTCATCGTCTTTTCCTCTATCCCAGCCAAGTTCTTTCATCTCTGCGATAAATTTATCCAATTCGTTTGGATAGTTATCCTGAGGATTTCCTTCGAAGAATTCAAGTTTATTCTTTTCAGCCAATGCAATAATTTCCGGATCAAGTGTTCCCGGAAGTTTTCCGGCTTTACCCAGAATCATATCCCAGCTGTTTTTATCAATCATGCTCCAACGTGGTTGACCTTTAACCAGGAACATAACATTCATCAAAGCTATATTTTTTACATACTGGCTGAATGGAGTTACCAAGGGTGGATTACCCAGCTTAGGCCAGATATATTTCACTTCGTCAAACAACATCACCAACAACTCATCGGTACTAAGTTCTTTTTTGTTTGCACCTTTCAGGTATGAGTTAATTCCTGCGTGTACACCTTTCAAGTCGGCCATAAGAGAACCCATCATACCGCCCGGAAGTCCACAACCTATAAGCAATGAAGTCATGAATTTATTACGTTCGTCAATAAAGTAACCCAAGAAATCATCAATGAAACTTTGAGTCAACCGACGAGCTTCCATATAGGCATTCATATTGATTTCAGGAACTTTAAATCCTGCATCTTTCAACATAGCCTGAATGGTAATCACATCAGGGTGAACCATACCCCATGCAAGAGGTTCCATGGCAACATCAAGATAATCAACACCGGCTTTAGCAACTTCAAGCATTGAAGCAACTGAAAAACCAGGTCCAGTATGACCATGATATTGAATGATTGTTTCAGGGTGAGCTGTTTTGATTGCTTTTACGATTTTTCCCAACATTTCAGGACGACCAATACCGGCCATATCCTTCAAACAAATTTCATCAGCTCCTGCAGCAATCAGTTGCTCCGACATATTCACGTAGTACTCAACCGTGTGAATTTCAGAATAAGTGATACACATGGTAGCCTGAGCAATCATACCGGCTGCTTTGGCATAATGTATAGATGGAATTATATTACGAACATCATTCAGACCGCAGAAGATACGTGTAATGTCAACACCCTGAGCTTTCTTTACTTTGTACATCAGCTCGCGAACATCAGCAGGAACCGGATTCATACGTAAACCGTTTAATCCACGATCGAGCATATGAGTTTGAATACCGGCATCATTAAATGGTTTAGTGAACGTACGAACTGCCTCATTCGGATTTTCTCCGTAAAGCAAGTTCACTTGTTCAGATGCTCCACCATTGGTTTCAACACGTGCAAAACAGCCCATTTCGATAATTACGGGAGCAATTTTTGCTAATTGGTCTTTACGGGGCACATATTTGCCCGACGCTTGCCACATATCGCGGTAAACAAGACTGAATTTAATTTCCTTCATTTTGTATGTAAAATTGATTATTTGATTCCAATAGAAATAAGAACAAAAAGTTGTCACTTTCAAAACAACAAACAATTCATTACCATTGTTTTAAATGAAAAATTTATTTTTTTCTAATCGAGTATAAATATCCGACTTTTTTTTCAAACAGCAAAGAAATTAAAGAAATAATTCTCTAATTATTTCTGTTCGATTTTTTGTCGGAATTTCAATTTAAAAGCTATTGGAATGTTTAAGTAACGAAATCAAAATGAACAGATTGAAATGTACAAACCACTAAACTAAACACAGCCTTTTAAAATCAATTTAAAAGTTTGCAATAAAGTCCAAAAACAAGAAACTCTGCAATATCGCATGAACGAAATTGCAGAGTTTTATAACAATGTGTTATAACTAAGCTTTTGTCAATCTCAAAATAAAGCCTTTCCATGCAGGCATATGAATTACCAAAGGATTTTTAGACGATAATGTAAACAACGGAAATTTATCCGAATCATTCAATAAGTTGACAATTCTATAAGTCTGACCTTCTTCCAAACCAAGGTATTGAAAAGCTTCAAACGGGAAAAACACTTCAGTATCCAGCGGCTTATCGTCGAAATTGAGCACTACAAGCAACAGTTCATCTTCATACTTCCGAAAATAAGCAAATTGCTCATGTGTATTGAATTTATTGTTTTCAAAATTGGCAAACACCAAATCATACATCGATCCATCGGTTATCGCTTTCTCCGAGATGGCTATATTCAGCAGTTTTTTGTAGAATTCTTGCAGTTCTTTTTGATCTTGCGACAATTTTCCTCCATCAAATTTACCTCCATTAGACCACGCCTGAATAGATTTCAGCCCCCAATAATCGAAAATAGAGGTACGACCATCCATGCCACTGAAGCCTTCAGATTCCATACCTTGTTCGCCCAACTCCTGCCCGAAATAAATCATAACCGGAGCCTGAGTCAAAGTAGCTGCAACGATCATAGCCGGCTGAGCATACATTCCGTTACCCGAGAAAAATCCGGAACCAATGCGTTGTTCATCATGGTTTTCCAGAAAATTAAGCATTTGGTTTTCTATGCCACCCAAGGCTTGCCAGGTATTAGTAATCTCTCGAACAGGGAAATTACGACTTGTCACATTACGAAGCATGTCGTACATACCGACTTTGTCATACAGGTAATCAAATTTTCCGTTGCAGATATAGTTTCGGTATTCAGCAGGATTATACACCTCTGCGATGAAAAGAATGCCGGGATATTGTTGCTTAATCTGCGAAATGACCCAACCCCAGAACTCTACCGGAACCATTTCCGCCATATCGCACCGAAATCCATCTATCTTCTTTGATGCCCAAAAAAGAAGTATGTCGCGCATCTTAAACCATGTATCAGGTATAGGATCAAATTGTTTCTGATTTCCTTCAACATAATTCACACCGTAGTTCAACTTTACTGTTTCATACCAATCATTCAGCGTCGGGCTCGCAGTAAACTGATCATTTCCTGTAGCTTTTGCCGGATATTCTGTATAACCCTGCACCTGAAATGTTGGACTAAATGGCTGATTAGGCAAGTAATAAAAGTTGTTCAAAGGAGAAAATGCCCACTCAGGATGATCATTTTCGCCCAAATCAACCACTTCTTTCGGTTTAGCGTCGGAATAGTATTGCCGGGCTACATGATTTGGGACGAAATCAATTATCACTTTCATTCCGGCTTCGTGGGTTCTGTCAACCAGTGCCTCGAATTCAGCCATTCTCGTTTCAACATTCTCGGCTAAATCAGGATCTACGTCGTAGTAATCTTTTATGGCATAGGCCGATCCGGCCTTACCCTTTACAATTCCCGGATGATCTTTTCGTATTCCAAATGAAGAATAATCGGTTTGTGTGGCATGCTCAATAACCCCTGTGTACCACACATGAGTAATCCCGAGAGACTTGATTGATGCTAATGCCCCGGGAGTAAATGAATTGAATTTTCCGCAACCGTTTTCCTGTATTGTTCCGTTTTGTTTGTTTGTTGTTTTTTCGTTGCCAAATAGGCGAGGAAGCACTTGATATATGCTGATTTTAGACATGAATTTATATTTAATGAAAATCAATAATTTCGCTTATTGATTGTATATTTTATTTTGATTAAACCCTGAAACAGGTTCTACGCCGGTTACTATCTGAATCTCTTGTTTTACTTTAGAATTTACTGCCGCACTTGTCTTTTGCGATATCAGCAAATTATCAATCCACACTGTTCCTCTGGGCGGAACCATAAACCCAAACTGGCCTATATTACTACTTGCAAAAATTTCTGACTGATAACAATATACGTTATTTATGAAATAATAAAGCATAGTGCCAATCCTAAAAATCTTCATTTTGTTGACGCCGCCAGAAGTGATACTCGATTTAGTCAACTCCGTATAAAAACTATACCATGAACGATTTCCCAAAAACATTTTTTGATTATTATTGATAGTAAAATACTCGGTAGAGTCCACTGTCGTTGGAATTGCACCAAAAACCATTCCATATTGATTGGAGGTCGACCCGGTAGGATATTGAAGGGTAAATTCAAATGCAAAATCAGAAGAAATGCTTATGGGACTGACAAGTTTTGCAAATACCATGTATGTTTGGTCAATTTTTGACTGAAAGCGCAGACGTCCATTGTCCAATGTAATACTATACTGACTTTTATCACCAATAGACCATATAGCCTGAGATTCACTGTCAAAATTTCGTTGAATCAGTGGCTTGAAACCAAGTGTATCAACTGCTAGTGTATTAGACGCAAAAGCAGGTGCTGACGTACCTTCATTAAACAATTCATCAATATAATATTTCCTGCGTTCGCCTCTGTAATTTATATTCCATGAACGGTTATTTACTTTTTCTCCTCCACACATCATTGATTTCCAATCGCCGTTTTCGAGCGTTGTGTTTAAATGCTTACGTCCTAACAATGCATGCCCGAGCTCATGAAAAAGTAAATCTTCTTTCATCATGTCAGCACCGGCTGTTTTTGAGATAGCATCCCAATATGTTTTGTCAATTTCAATCCGAACAGGTGTTTCATAATGTGTGAGACCAGCCGCACTATCCTTTAATGTTCCAAATTCAATAATCAAACCATCTTGCTCTGGATTCAACGATCGTCCACGGGCGGCAGCTTCGTTTTCGAATCGTTTGAGATAGTCCGAAAAAGTACTGTCGACTTTATATTCGTGCGATTTGCTACAGGCGGAAACAAACAAAACGAAGAAAATAGTACAAACGGAATTAAGTGTTATATTTTTCATGTTCTTGCTTTTTTTTGAAATAATCTGGGGCAAATATAAACAAAAAACCACTTACCGATGTTATTTAGATATTAACAGACATATTTTTAAACTAAAATTATAAGATTCATTTATTATGGCAACAGTAAAATTTAAAGGCGGCGATGTACAAACCAACGGTCAATTACCTGCAGTTGGAAGTCAAGCACCGGAATTCACATTGGTAGGCAGTGGTTTACAGGAAATTCATTTGAGCGACTACAAAGGAAAAAGAGTTGTTCTCAATATTTTCCCGAGCCTCGACACAGGTACCTGCGCTGCTTCAGTTCGTAAGTTTAACAAGTGGGTTTCTGAGAAAGAAAATGTAGTGGTGATTTGTGTATCTAAAGATTTACCTTTTGCTCAAAGTCGTTTCTGTGGTGCCGAAGGATTGGAAAATGTAATTACAGCTTCTGATTTTAGATACAATACTTTTGCAACCGACTATGGTGTTTTGCTGACAGATGGTCCGCTTAAAGGTTTGATATCACGTTCTGTTGTGGCTATAGATGAAAACGGAAAGGTAATATATACTGAGCTTGTTCCGGAAATTGTAGATGAACCAAATTACGATATTACCGCTTTTTGATAAGATATTACTTGTTTGTAGACAAGTATTTTTGTGTGAATAAAGAAAATAGAGTTTTAATTTAACGATAACCTCTCTTTGCTGTGAAGCTCAGGGAGGTTTTTTTTATTTATCATAGTTTCTTTAACGACGCTCCCAACTTACTTAATCCATCCCTGACATTTAATGCATTTACACTATCAAAAGCTTTTAACGCAATTATGGCGCATGCTCTCGCATCATCGCCTGCCCGGTGATGATTAAAACTAATATTATGAAACTGACTCACCACCCCCAGCGAATGACTAGGTAAATGTTTCCACGTTTTACGCGATATACTAACACTACAGAAATACTCTGTCCGGGGAACTGCCAAATCATAATAAGCCAACACTGAACGCAACACACGCATATCGAAGGCTGCATTGTGCGCAACCAAATAATCGTTTTCAATCCAAAGCTTTAACTCACCCCAAAGCTCCTCAAAGGTAGATGCTGACGAAACATCAGCCGAGGAAATTCCATGAACACGCTGATTCCACGGATTCATATACGGAAAACAAGCCGGCTTTATTAACCATGACTGGCTTTTAGTTATTATCCCATTCTCAACCTTCGTAAGTCCTATCTCACACGGAAATTCAGCATGTGCCGTTTCAAAATCAATAGCCGTAAAATTCATTTGTTCAATATCTCTGTTTTTGCCCTCAAAGATATATCATTCGTCCATTATTTTTTGATTATATCTTGCTTTTTTACTCATTTTTCCTTCATTTACTCAATCCTTGCAAGCTTTTATATTCGCATTTTACTTATAATTATACCAAAACGGAAATTTAAACATGATTTCTGTTAAATACAAAACGGATAATGCACTTGAATCAATATGTATGCTCAATTATATGTATCTTTGCACAATAATCATCAAAATGTGCAAAATGAATAATTTAAAAATTGGAAATCTTACTGCTCGCATACCCATTATTCAGGGTGGAATGGGAGTTGGAATTTCCTTAAATGGATTAGCGTCTGCGGTTGCAAATGAAGGGGGAGTAGGCGTAATTTCTTGTGCGGGACTGGGGCTCATCTATCGCAATACAGCGAAAGACTATATGGAAGCCTGTATATGTGGGTTGAAAGAAGAAATTAAAAAAGCAAAAGAAAAAACTTCTGGTATTATTGGAGTAAACATCATGATGGCTTTGACCAATTTCAATGAAATGGTTAAGACAGCTATTGCAGAAAAAGCCGATGTAATATTTGCAGGAGCCGGTTTACCGCTGGATTTACCTAAATTCAGAACAGAAGGTTGCACCACCAAACTGGTTCCTATCGTTTCGTCGGCCAGAGCTGCAAAAATTATTTGCGAAAAGTGGAAAACGCTGTACGATTACCTGCCCGATTTAATAGTGGTCGAAGGACCAAAAGCAGGAGGTCATCTAGGATTTAAAAGCGAGCAGATCAGTGATCCTAATTTTTCGCTTGAAAAACTAATTCCTGAGGTAGTAAAAGAAGTGTCTTACTTCGAAGACAAATACAACCAGGAAATACCTGTAGTAGCTGCCGGCGGTATTTATACCGGAGAGGATATGTATAAATTTATGGAATTAGGAGCCAAAGGAGTTCAGATTGCCAGTCGATTTGTGACTACACATGAGTGCGACGCTGATGATAAGTTTAAACAATCTTATGTAAACGCAAAAGAAAACGACGTTGAAATTATTCAAAGTCCTGTGGGAATGCCGGGCCGTGCACTCAGCAATGTGTTTCTGGATAAAGTAAAGTTGGGGTTGACCCGACCAAAATCATGCCCATACGATTGTCTTCGTACATGCGATTACAAAAAAGTTCCATATTGCATAATTGTTGCACTTTACAATGCTTACAAAGGCAACTTAGACAAAGGATATGCTTTTGCAGGCAGCAACGCCTATTTAGCTCCAAGAATTTTCTCAGTGAAAGAAGTTGTTGACGATTTGAAAACAAACTTTGAAAAAGCTCATAAACAAGCAATTGAGAAATTAAAGAATAAGTTATCTTTTGATAAGCAAAAGTAATTTGTCAGGACAAAATTAAGCTTAGAGAAAAAGAGGTTGTAAATAAACAGCCTCTTTTTCTTTTAGATAGCATTAATTTAACTATTTATTATTATAGAAAAAAATCATTTTATCGAAATTATTGGGTAATATTGCAGAAAATTACAAATATACAAAAATGAAAAGCTTGGTTATTCGATTTACAGAAGCTTTGAATGATATAGATATCGAATCAGCGGGAGATATTCTTGATACATTTGGTGAAGCTTCTAACATAGAAATATTGAATTGGAAGGCTGAATATCCATACAGACCTATTACGTTATTTAATATTGCCAGATCTAGCGATAGTATTTTTATCAAATATTCGGTAAGGGGCAGTATGCTACGCGCCATATACTCCAACGATCAGGATCCTGTGAATGAGGATAGCTGTGTTGAGTTCTTTTGTCAGGTTCCGAATAGTGACAAATACATGAATTTTGAATTCAATTGTATCGGCACATGCAAAGCTTCCAAAAGGTTAGCAAGAAACTCGGATGTAACACCCTACAGCAAAGAAGAGCTATCAATGATAAAACGATATCCATCGTTAGGGCGGCGTGCTTTTAAAGAAATGGAAGGTATGTTTGAATGGGAACTGACGGTCAAAATTCCATTACGCATTATGGGTATCGACCCAAACAATTTGCCTGAAAAAATCAGAGGAAATTTCTATAAATGTGCTGATGGCACCGATTCTCCGCATTATGTAACATGGAATCCGGTACAAACTCCAAAGCCTGACTTTCATCGTCCGGAATTCTTCGGAGATCTTTATTTTTAGATTCTTATTCTAAAGCCTTTATTTACATCGTCGTATAGCTCATATTTGAGCTATACGACGATTTTTTATTCATATATATTTGTAACAAACACAAAATAACGTTTTTCAACAGAACAAAATAGACGATTGAGCGTTTTTTAAAGCATAATAAATAAACAAACTTAATCAACAAAAAACATTACTCAAAAAATAAAAAAATTATGAAGAAAATTGGTTTTTCAATAGTACTTATGCTATTTGCTGTTTCAGCCTTCTCTCAAACATGGGTTTCTGACGCATCTCATTCCAGACTAGGGTTTAATATATCGCATCTTATGATTTCGCACGTTACAGGGAACTTTAAACAATTTGAAGCTAAAGCATCTACTTCAAAAGCAGACTACAGCGACCTTAAAGTTGACTTGACTGCCCAGATTGCCAGTGTTAACACCGATCAGGAACAACGAGACAACCACCTTAAAGGTGAAGACTTTTTTGATGCTCAGAAATATCCAACCCTGACATTCAAAAGCACTGGACTAAAAAAAATAAAAGGAAATCAGTATAAACTGACAGGAAATCTAACCATGCACGGAGTAACTAAAAGCGTTGTGCTTGATGTAGTATTCGAAGGAAAAGTTACGAATCCAATGAATAAAAAAGAAATTGCAGTTTTTACAATAAAAGGAGTTGTAAAACGGTCTGATTTCGGTATTGGTAACAAATATGCAGCTGCAGTGGTTGGCGACGAAGTTACCCTTGATGCAAGTGTAGAGTTTAGCCCCGCCAATTAATCAAAAATAAAGTACGAATACTTAAAGAAGGCGTATACATTTAATTGTATACGCCTTCTTTCATTTTGTATAAAAAACATTTACGTAAAAATGGAACAAGATGTCAGTGTTTCCGGTTCAATTGATTAAATTTGCAATAATTTAAAAATCCAAACAAACAACAATCTACATAATAGAAAAATAATGAAAATTGAAAAAATTTCGTGGCAGGGAATAGATGCCGTTTTACTGGAGACAAAGGTATATGAAGCCATAATTGTACCTTCGGTTGGAGCCAACTTAGTAAAACTATATAATAAAGAGTTGGATATAGATATACTACGTACACCAACCGCTGAAGAAATGGAAACATTCCTGAACAGACCACAAATTTTTGGAGTTCCTTTATTGTTTCCCCCAAATCGGATTGAAGATGGTAAATACACCTATGCAGGAACAGAATACCAATATCCTATTACCATACCTGCTCAAAATAACTATCACCACGGCATCATCAAATCTCAGCCGTTTACCATTACACGCACACGCATTTCGGACGATGCTGCAGAAGTTGAAGCGAGTTTCTTCTCAAATAAAGTTAACAATGATATTTTCCTTGATTTTCCGCATGACTTTGTGTGCAAAATGCGTTTTATACTCACAGACAATGAATTGACACACATAGTCACTTTCTGCAATAACAGTGCGAAGTCTATGCCGTTAGGTGTCGGTTACCATACTCCTATCCTACTCCCTTTTTCAAAAAACACTGATAAATCGGATTACAAACTTCGCCTTTCGGCAGGCAAACGCTGGGAATTATCTGAGAGAGGTCTGCCTACAGGCAATCTTTTAAATCTATCGGACGAAGAATCACTACTTCGGACAGAAGGCATGGCTGTTACCGGAAAACCTATCGAAATTGCTTTGACAGACGAAGCATTAATCGACAACGAAAAACCTTATCATGGAGCGATATTGACCAATACTAAAGATAATATAAGCGTTTATTATGAAGTTGATAGCCAATTTAAACATTGGACACTGTGGAATAATGGTGGTGAGGTAGACTGGGTTTGCCCTGAACCTCAGACATGGGCTATCAATGCTCCAAATCTGAACTTACCGAAAAACATCACCGGATTTCAGACCGTAGAATCTGGTAAAAGCTGGAGCGGCACTACCCGATTCTATGTGAAATGATAAAAAGTAATGGCTAGTCCCGTAAAACAATATAGGTTTACCGGACTAGCCATTATTCATTATTATCAGAAGTTATACTGTTTTCTTTACACGGACTGCATTCAATCCCTTTTTGCCTTGTTCAAGCTCAAAATCAACCAAATCACCTTCTTTTATTGCTTGTAAGCAGCTATTTACGTGAACAAAGAATTTTTCCTGAGTTCCGGTTTCTTTTATAAATCCAAAGCCTTTAGAATCGTCATAAAAATCTACACGTCCATTTCTGAACGGAGAAACAAACTCTTCTTCGCGTCTGGGCACACCAACCTCAATAGTTGAAGCATCAACCTTGAGTTTTTTAGTCGGATCCGGTGGCGTATCGGTCAATCTGCCAAATTCGTCGACATAAGCAATCATATTATCAAGTCCTCCTTCCGAAGGATTTAATCGTTGCTCTTCTTTACGCTCTTTTTTTTCTTTTCGCTTTTTTAAGCGTTTCTTTTCGTTTTCTTGTTTAATAAATGCATTTTGGGATTTTGCCATTCAATTATTTAGTTTTTATAATGTTGGAAGAGTTCTGGTTGAACTAAGAGAGATACTATTTCAGACAGGAGAAAGCTTTCTTAAGAACCAGTTTACTGCAAACTCAACTGGCGAGAAGGAGATTTATACATCTATCTTGAATGCAAAGATACAGAAAAAAATTGGGATATTCTTTTTAATTGATTTCGTGACAGTTAAATGACTAATTACCGATTATCACCTAATAGATAGCCTCACTAATTCACATCAATAACCAAGATAAATTAAGCACTACTCTGCAAGCTCAATCTTGGTTTTCATATTCTTGATTTTCTCATTGCCAGCCAATCTCAATACATCATTGACTTTGTCGATTTTAATTGCGACAAACGAATAATAATCCTTAACCTCCACCATACCTAACTCTTCTTTTGCCAACTGACCCTTTTTAAACATAAACCCAACGACATCCATTTTGCTGAGTTTGTCTTTCTTTCCTTTTCCAATGTATAGAGTTGCCCACTCGGGTTTTGGTGGCGCAGAAGCAATGAGTGGCAATGCAAAAGGTGTTGGTAAAGGCGTAATAAAACCCGGAAGATCTTCTGTGGCAGATAAAAGTACAAAAGCAGACCCTTCGGTACTCATGCGCGCCGTGCGCCCGTTACGGTGGATAAATTCATCATTGCGAACCGGAACATCGAAATGAATTACATTTCTGATTTCAGGAATATCCAATCCTCTCGAAGCTAAATCAGTTGAAATAAATGTAGTGCAACTTCCGTTACGAAACTTGGAAAGAGCCCTTTCGCGTTCTGGTTGCTCTAATTTTCCGTGGAAGAATTCGTTTTTCAGTTTACGGTTTGTCAAATAGGCACTTACTTTTTCTACCGTATCGCGCTGATTGCAAAACACCAACGATGAGTCATTTCCCAGGTAACACAACAAACGGTAAAGCAAATCCATTTTGTCGTTATTATTTCCTTTGATCGAAAAGATTTTCAACCCAGCCAAAACTCTGTCTTTCTCTGAAAAATCGAGCCGAATAGGATTTTGAATACCTGTGAAAGGTGGAATTGCAACAGCATCTGTTGCCGAAGTGAGTATCCGCTTGTTTAGTGCCGGTATTCGGCTAATAATTGCTTCCATCTGGTCTGTGAATCCCATTTCGAGCGATTTATCAAATTCATCAAGCACAAGCGTCCGGATAGCATCAATTTCGAAATTAGCGCGTTCAATATGATCCTGCAACCTACCGGGTGTTCCGATAAGCACTGCAGGAGGAAATGCCAGTTCCCGCTTCTCAGCATTCGACGGACGTCCTCCAAAACATATATTTACTTTATAACCTGTGCTCATACTTCGCCAAACTTGTTCAATTTGCTGAGCCAACTCACGCGTTGGTACCAGAACAAGAGCCTGAACTTTTTGTATATCCGGGTTAAGACTCAACAGCAAAGGTATGAGGTATGCAAGCGTTTTCCCAGAACCTGTTGGTGACAGCAGTATAACATCCTGATCCTTTTCATCAGCAGCTATAGTAGCCGCCTGCATAGCATTGAGCGATTCAATACCCATGCTTTTAAGGGTATTATCAATTTGGGCAATATTATTTCTCATATTGCAAAGATAAGGTAAAATCATTGGGATTTAATCTTTATAAATCTAATAATAAAGCGGAAAAGGCGAAAGAACGAAATGTTGACAAGCATAAGATGTTACATCCAAAAAAAATAGCTACTTTTGTATCCTATCATATCACTCAACACAATATGGAATATACAACCTTACAAGGTAAACTAATAATGCCCGAATATGGGCGCAACATACAACAAATGGTGGCTCATGCGCTCACCATTGAAGATCGCGAAGAACGTACCCGTTGCGTAAAAACAATTATCAACATCATGGGTAATCTGTTCCCTTACCTGCGCGATGTAAATGATTTTAAACACAAGCTGTGGGATCACGTGGCAATTATGTCCGGTTTTAAACTGGATATTGATTTTCCATACGAGATCCTCCAGGAAGAAAATTTATATACCCGCCCTGAATCCATTCCTTATAAAAATTCCCGCATTCGCTACCAACATTACGGACGTACGTTGGAAGAAATGATCGAAAAAGTTGCTGAATACCCTGATGGTGAAGAAAAAAACGAACTGATTCGATTGATTGCAAACCAGATGAAAAAGTGTTTTCTTACCTGGAATAAAGAAGTGGTTGACGATCGAAAGATATTTGATGACCTCCGGGAATTATCTAAAGGAAAGCTCGATATTTCAGAAGATTTTTTCAAGTTAGTTGAATCGAGAGATGTGTTATTCAACAAAAAAATAAGCCTAAAAAGAAAAAATAACTCCAGTGAACAGTGAGCAGTAAACGGTGAGCAGTGAACAGTGAACAGTGAGCAGTGAACAGTGAACAGTGAACAGTGATTAGAAAGCGGTTATCAGTTAATTCCTACTGATAGCTGATAACTGATAGCTGATAACTAAAACTGACGACTGATAACTGATGGCTGATGACTGATGACTGATAGCTGATAGCTGATGACTGACAACCGATAATCTATGTCGTCATTTCAAATTGAGGGTGGTCGTCGACTCTCAGGATCTATAACACCACAAGGTGCAAAAAACGAAGCATTACAAGTAATTTGTGCTGTACTTCTTACCTCCGAAAGCATTACCATTAGTAATATCCCGGATATACTTGATGTAAATAATCTCATAAGCCTACTAGGAGATATGGGGGTTGATATCAAACGGGAAAACGCAAACACCTACACATTTAAAGCAGACAAGGTCAATCTGGATTATCTTCAGACAGAAGATTTTTACAGTAAAAGTGCATCCTTACGAGGTTCGGTTATGATTGTCGGCCCACTCGTTGCCAGATTTGGCAAAGCCATTATTCCAAAACCCGGAGGCGATAAAATCGGACGTCGCAGGTTAGACACTCACTTTATAGGAATTCAAAAACTTGGCGCCGAATTTCATTATGACCCATCGGCGAAACGTTACGAAATTGAAGCCAAAAAGCTAACCGGTTGCTACATGTTGCTCGACGAAGCATCGGTTACCGGAACTGCCAATATATTGATGGCTGCTGTAATGGCAGAAGGTATTACCACCATTTACAATGCAGCCTGTGAACCTTATTTGCAACAGCTCTGCAAGATGCTGAATGCCATGGGGGCGAAAATATCGGGAGTTGGTTCAAACCTGCTGACAATAGAAGGAGTGACTAAACTGAACGGCTGCCAGCATCGTATTTTGCCCGATATGATTGAGGTAGGTAGTTTCATTGGAATGGCTGCTATGACAGCTTCTGAAATTACAATCAAAGATGTAGCCTACAACGAACTGGGAATTATCCCTGACAGTTTCCGCCGACTGGGTATTCAACTAGAGCAACGAGGCGATGATATTTTTATTCCCTATCAAAAAAACTATACCATAGAATCGTTCATCGATGGTTCCATCATGACAATTGCCGATGCACCCTGGCCCGGACTCACGCCAGACTTACTCAGTGTTTTTCTGGTTGTTGCTGCCAAAGCAAAAGGGAGTGTACTCATTCACCAGAAAATGTTTGAAAGCCGCCTGTTTTTTGTTGATAAGCTAATAGACATGGGTGCTCAGATTATTTTATGTGACCCACACCGGGCAACTGTAATCGGACAGGGAAATCATCTTCATCTACGCGCTTCTACCATGAGTTCACCTGATATTCGTGCCGGAATTGCGTTACTAATTGCAGCACTTTGTGCCGAAGGAACAAGTACCATTCATAATATCGACCAAATTGATCGGGGATATCAGGATATTGACATCAGGTTGAATGCATTGGGTGCAAATATAAAAAGAATATAAAACTCCAACAGGATATTTACAAACGCTTCTAAGATTCATTCCTGGAAGCGTTTTTTGTTGTGTATTTTGGTCAAACTGGCTGTGGGACGAAAATGCATGTATGCATGAGCTTGCCGCTGACTGCGGGACGAAAATGCACGCATGCATTGGCTTGCTGCTGATAGAAAGACAAGAATATGCATGCGCATTGTCTTCCGGCTTATAGCATAATAGGAATGCACAAACGCATTTCCTGCACATTAAAATCAATACTGTGCATTAAACTAATAAGATTCTAAAATACACACAACTTTTCTTACAAATGTCACATAAAAAACCTTTATTTGTGTATAAACATACTTCAAAAAATAACTACTTTTGTGTTCAATACTACACGAAGCTATTTTCAATGTATTCTTTATAAATGAAACCAATAATACCACCAGTTGACAAAGAAATTCTAAAGCAAGAACTTTCGACAGACAAATTTTTACGACCCACCAATAAAGCTCATAACGAGATATACGTGACTACTGCACACGATTCTCCTAATGTCATGCGTGAAATTGGACGCTTACGTGAAATTTCGTTTCGGTCGAGCGGTGGTGGCACAGGCGAAGAAATTGATACGGATGAATATGATTACATGGAAAAACCATATTATCAACTAATTGTATGGGATCCGATCGCGCTGGAAATAATTGGAGGATATCGTTATTTACCCGGAGCCGATGTAGACTTCGATGAAAAAGGACAACCTAAGTTTGTGATGTCTCATTTATTCACATTCTCAGACAAATTTATTAAAGAATTTCTTCCTTATACAGTCGAATTGGGTAGAGCCTTTGTTCAACCCGATTATCAAACCTCTAAAATGGGTACCAAAAGCCTTTTCGCACTTGACAACTTGTGGGATGGGCTTGGAGCTTTGACTCATACAGTAAAAAAGGCTCGCTACTTTATTGGCAAAGTTACCATCTACGATCATTATCCTGTTACAGCTCGCGAACTGATTTACGAATACATGTATCGTTATTTCCCCGATCCGGATAGCATGATAAGTCCTAAAAAACCAATTCATGTAAGTCTCGAGAATGAACAGGTGGCTAAAAAAATATTTGTAGGAAATGATTCATCTTCAGACTACAAAACGCTTCAAAAAACCATCAGACACGAGGGAGTTTGTATTCCGTCGATGTTTAATGCCTATATTGGATTATCTGACACCATGCGCTTTTTTGGTTCTATCTTTGACCCCGATTTTGGTTCGGTTTACGAATCAGGAATTATGATTACAATGGCCGATCTATTGGAAACCAAACGCAAAAGATATATTGATTCTTACTTAGAGTACCTTAAAAAGGTAATAGAAGAACGAAAAGCAGCCCGTGAAGCCAAGCATGCTGAAAAATTGGCGAGAAAACTGCTGCGTGCGGAACTTAAACAGAAAAAGAAACAAGGGAAATGATAAAAAAAACTCCGATAGACAATAAGTTATCGGAGTTTTTTATTCTATATAAAATTAGTAAAGCAACTAATTTTGAAGTAATTCCTTTGCATTCTTCAAAGCAGCTTCAGTAATGTTCTTACCACTTAACATTTGTGCCAATTCTACCAGGCGTTCTTCATCATTTAGCCTTCGTATATGAGTTTGGGTTTGAAGTCCGGTATCATCTTTAAATACAGAATAGTGCTGTGCACCTTTCCCTGCAATTTGCGGTAAATGAGTAATGGTAATCACCTGCATGTCTGTACTCATAGTTCGCATTATTTCGCCCATACGATGTGCTATCTCACCGGACACTCCCGTGTCTATTTCATCAAATATAATGGTTGGCAAGTCTGCTTTATGAGCCACAAGTGATTTAATCGACAGCATTAAACGAGACACCTCACCTCCCGATGCTATTTGAGTAACCGGCTGAGGCGCGCGGTTTTTATTTGCAGAGAAAAGAAACTGAACCTGATCATTTCCGTTTTCGGTAAATTCACTTTCAGGGCTAATTTCAACTATAAATTGTATATTTGGTATTCCCAGCTTAATCAACTGCTCCACCAGATATGATTCTATTGGTTTACAAGCTTCCTGCCTGCTTTTGGTCAAAGATTGTGCATCCAACTCTAATTGCTCATGTGCCTGCGCTAGCTTTACATTCAGCATTTCCAATTCTTCATCAAACGATTCAATACGTTGCAGCTGTTTGCCAAAGTCATCGCGCAACTCAATCAGTTCGGCAACCGATGTTACTTTATATTTCTTTTGAAGCGTAAACAACTCGCTCAGTCTACTTTCAACAACTGACAAGCGCTCCGGATTAAACTCTACACGTTCTTCGTATGAGCTTATTTCAGACGAAATATCTTTCAGTTCTATGAATGCAGATTGTAACCTTTCATACCAGTCGTTGCCATCAGGAATATAAGCTTTAATATGCGATACGGCCTGAATGGTTTCCTTAAGTAAATCAAGCGACATGCTTTCATCGCTCATCAACTGACCGGCTTTCAGCAGTTGGGTTTTTATCTCTTCGGCATGACTCAATGTATCCTGCTCCATTTCCAGTTCTGCTTGCTCATTAGCATCTAATTTTGCATCTGTGAGTTGCTGAAACTGAAATTGTATGTAATCCAAATCAGAGGCTTGTTTTTCGGCAGATTTCTGTAACTGTTTGAGTTCAGATTGGAGACTTCGCCACAGTTGATACGACTGACGATAAGCATTTAACTGCACAGAGTTCTGAGCAATCGTATCCACAACATCCAACTGATAACCCACATTCGAAAGCAACAAATTCTCGTGCTGCGAATGAATATCAAGAAGTCTGTTACTCAAATCGCGTATTACATTCAAACTAACAGGCGTGTCATTAATAAATGCCCGGGATTTACCACTGCTTGTTAACTCGCGCCGAATCAAACAACTGCTTTCTTCATTATCCAAATCATTTTGAATGAAAAAATCTGACAGATGGGTATAATTGGAGATATCAAATTCAGCCTCAATAACACATTTCTCCGCGTCAATTTTGATAGATTTAGAATCGGCACGTTGTCCCAAAATAAGAGACAAAGCACCAAGAATAATCGATTTTCCGGCACCGGTTTCTCCGGTTATAACCGAAAAACCAGATTGAAAATCAATATCTAATTCTGTGATTAAAGCATAATTTGAAATGTGTAGCGATTTCAGCATAACTAAATATGAGTGGTGAGTAAATGGCGTTTAATAAGTTTTCAATATTTGTGAATACCTGTCTGATTGAGTGGGATTAATATCTGTCAAAATCTCAATTGCTTCACTCTTTTCCTGTGTAGATCCTTTGGAAAATACATTTACCAATTCATCGTTTTTAGCTTCTAAGAATGATGAAATAACAACTGCCGATGGTCTGGAGCGATTAGCTTCACGCAGAAACGGCAAACCTTCAGCAATGCGGGCACGCGCATTTGTTGCATTATTACTCATTTCATCCAATCCTAACCTATGGTATTCATAGAAGTAGTTTCTATATCTTTTAAAAGCCTCATCAAGCAAATTGTTTACCAATGCATACCGGTTTCTTGTGCTTTCAAACGCTTTCCAGCCAGTCATATCAGCACCTTGAGCAGAATTCACTATACTTTCTGCTGACTGAAAATATGCAGTACCTCCCAAGCGCGAGTAAGAATCCATATCGTATCCGATAATAATATAAGCATAATATGCTAACACAGCTGTGAGGTTGGAAGTAATTGCATTTTGATTAATCTCCAACTGATCAAACTCTTTGTAATTGAACGTGAACTGCTGATCTCTAAAATTAAAAAGCGTACTGTTGTATGCAGAATTAAATATCGGACGACGCGATTGTACCTGAATTTCAGAAGTAAAAACATCACTGTCAACTTTCTTAATTATTATATTCAATGTGCACTCTATCCGTTCGGTATTGCCAAACGATAATTCAGTCCATTTTCTGTTATTCATAAAATCAGAAATGGACTTTTGAAGAGTATTGAAAACAGATTTATTCGTTCCCTGAATCTGATCTGAATTTATCTGAACTGTACAATTAAGTTCCTGTGCACTTATCGATCCGATTGTCAGAAAAATACTAAATAACAACAGGTAATATTTCATTATCAGTTATATTGACAAAAGTTATAAAATAGCGTAAATTTCTGATACAATATCTTGGGCTACAGAAGTTTTATTCTTCAGCTCAAATTCTTTTTTATCACCTGACCGAAACAGAATACTAATCTTATTCGTATCATATCCAAATCCGGCTTGAGCATCCTGCAAAGAATTCAACACTATAAAATCGAAGTTTTTACGCTCCATTTTGCTTGCAGCGTTAGCTTCTTCATTATTAGTTTCAAGTGCAAATCCTATCAAAAACTGCGATTCTAACTTCATTTCGCCCACAGCCGCTGCAATATCTCGGGTTGGTTGGAGTTCCAATACCAAATTGTCTTTCCCTCTTTTTAATTTCTCAGGAGCCACATCCAGTGCTGTAAAGTCTGCCACTGCAGCACACAAAATCGCTCCATCCATTCCATAGAAACGACTCATCACCGCAGAATACATTTCTTCTGCCGATTCTACATCGATACGCTCAATATTTTGATGCTTGGTTGCTAATTGAACCGGTCCGGCAATCAGACACACCTCGGCACCTTGTTGAGCACACACTTCTGCCAATGCAAAACCCATTTTCCCTGTAGAATAGTTACCTACAAAACGTACCGGATCTATTTTTTCGTATGTAGGTCCTGCTGTGATTAATATTCTTTTACCCAGCAAGGGTTTTGGAGTGAAGTAGTCATCCAGATATCGTACGATATTTTCAGGTTCTGCCATCCTACCCTTACCTTCCAATCCACTGGCTAACTCGCCGCTAGCCGGCTCAATAATCTGATTTCCGATCAACCTTAATGATTGAAGATTACGTTGTGTAGCAGGATGCGCAAACATGTCCAAATCCATGGCTGGCGCAACAAATACCGGACATTTGGCGGATAAGTAAGTAGTCAACAATAAATTATCAGCCACACCCGTTGCCATTTTACCTATAGTATTAGCGGTAGCGGGAGCTATTAAATAGGCATCGGCCCATAAACCCAAATCCACATGACTGTTCCAATTCCCATTCGTTGGGTCGAAAAAGTCGACTAAAATGGGATTTTTAGCAAGTGTTGCCAAAGTGAGAGGAGTGATGAATTCTTTGGCCAGAGAAGTCATTATAATCTTTACTTCTGCACCTTGTTTTACCAACAGCCGAACCAACTGAGCCGATTTATATGCAGCAATACTCCCTGTAACTCCTAAAATTATTCTTTTACCCTGTAAAGCCATACTATTTTCACTATTTATTACATCAACAATAATCTGTCAATTATAAAACAAATCTAATTTACAAAAATACAAAAATGAATTGAACAATACACATACAAAAAAAGATAAAAGAATATCATGTTAAAAACAACACAACATCCTTTTATCTTTTAAGTTAGAGTTGAAAATACTATTTCAACTTATCTTTGATAGGATTGCGGAAGTAAACTTTATCTTCCAAAAACTCCTGAGTAGCAATTAAAACCGGCTTTGGTAGTTTTTCGTAATAACGAGAGATTTCAATTTGTTCTCTGTTTTCAAAAACTTCTTCAATATTTTCATTAAAGGATGCGAACTCCAATAATTTTTTATCAAGCTCAGATTTGATTTCCACGCTAATTTGATTAGCACGTTTTCCAATTACTTTTACAGTTTCATAAACATTTCCGATATTGGCACTCATTGAGTTCATATCTCTGGAAATGGTATTCGACGGTGCATTTACTTTTTTATAGTCCATAATACTATCTTATTTTATTCTTTCACAATTTTCTTCGATTCATTCAAAATTTTATCAACCTGCTTCCTGTATTTACCTGCAGGATACTCATTAATGTAATTATAACACTCATCAATGGTATTTCTATAACGGTCTGCTTTTCTTGTCTCAAAACTTTGAACAGCTAATTCATATTTTGAGTTCAATATCAGCAACATAAAATCTTCACGATATTTTGTAGCAGGGTAATTTTTCAGACCATTTTGGGCTGCAATTACGCACGACTCATAATTATTACCCATATAATTCCCCAAATTATAGTATAACTTGGCGCTCAAATATGCTTTATAAGCCAATTTATCATTCAATTCATCCAATAATTTAGTAGCATCTTTCACCAATTCACTTTCCGGATATATATCTATAAATTCCTGAAAAGCCGCAATGGCTTTATATGTATCCGCCTGATCGAGCCTTGTATCAGGAGAATCAAGATAGTAACAGTAGCCAATCATGTATTTTGACTCTATTACAAACTTACCTCTCGGAAATGTTTTTACGTAAGTTCTGTAATATTCACTCGCCGAAAAATAATCCTTCTGTCCCATATACGACTTTGCCAAATAATTCAGCACAATCTCAGAACGTTCAGTACCTTTGTAATAAGTTGCTACAGCGTCAAATAAAGTCGTTGCTCGCATGAAATCACCTTTACCGAAATACTCGACAGCTTTGTTATATTTCAACTCAGCATCGTCTGACTTGAGCAATTTTTGATAATCGCTACACGAAGCCAAGGTTAAAACAACAATTAAAAGGAAAAATGAGGTCTTTTTCATAAAAAATTTTGGAGTGCAAAAATAGTTATTTAATCATGAATAAAAAAATAAAACGAGTCATTTAACACAAGAAGTAAATTACACTTCTTAGTTGAAAATTATTGAGTTAAGTACTTCTTAAAACCATCGGTATAAATCACTTGATTATCTCCTTTCTTGTCGGTATAAATCAAATAACAATCCATGCCGGGAATGCTCTTGCAAATTTCAAGAGCACGATCCACTCCCACAACCATAAATGCTGTTGCGTAAGCGTCTGCCTGAATACAGGTTGGAGCAATTACAGTTGCACTCAGCAAATTATGTACCACCGGATAACCTGTATGTGGATCTATTTCGTGCGCATATTTTTTCCCGTTCAGATAGTAAAACTTTCGATAATTACCCGATGTGGTTACTGCTCCATTACTAATCAAAATCACAGATTGTGCCTCAGTTGTTACGCTGGTTGAATCATCAACGGGCTTATCGATAGCAATTCTCCACTTTTTTCCTTGCGGATTCAGACCCTTGCAAACTACTTCACCCCCTATTTCTACCATATAGTTTTTACAACCATTGCTTTCAAGTAATCTACCGATTATATCCGATGACTGCCCTTGGGCTATAGCATTGGCATCCAGCAAAATACGAGAATCCGTCTTTATCACTCTATGATTATCAAGTTTCACTTTATGATAACCCACAAAAGGCAGAAACTCTTTCACATCAGGTACTTTAGCATGATCCTTGTTGCCAAAACCAAAACCCCAGGCTTTTACTAATGGTCCGACAGTTATATCAAAAGCACCATTGGTTTTTTCAGAAACACTCTGGGCTGTTCTAAACATTTCATCAAAATCATCATCAGTCCTCACGGTTGAATCATTTGCATTAATTCTTGAGATTATGGACTGTGAAACGTATGTTGATAGCGACAGATCGAACTCATAAAGTCGTTTCTCAATCTTCTCCTGCAAATCTGTTTCTTGCGGCTGTTGATAAATTATAGAATACGTAGTTCCTTGGGTCTGCCCTTCGTTATGTATATATCTTGCCTCTTTATGAGAAAAGAAGTAAACACCCAAAGCTGCAATCATCAGAATCAGTGCAAGAGTAGAAAATATCAACGATTTATTCTTCATAAAGCCATGTTTAATCTTTCTCTAACATTCAAATAATAATCTTTCGCCTCTGACAGATTCATCAAACAGGCCATTATCATAAACCAGATTTCCATTCACCCAGGTTTTTGACACTGCTGCATCAAATTTTGTACCTTCAAAAGGTGACCAACCGCATTTATACAGGATATTCTCTTTAGAAACAACCCATGGACTATTCGAATCAACAAGCACCAAATCTGCAAAATATCCCGGACGTATAAATCCCCTGTTTTCAATCCGAAACAGTTCTGCCGGCGCATGACACATTTTTTCAACTACTTTTTCTACTGTAAACACACCCTGCTTAACGAGTTGCAGCATGGCAACCAACGAATGTTGAACAAGCGGTCCACCCGAAGCTGCCGTTAGGCACGAGCCTTCCTTCTCAGAAAGTAGATGAGGAGCATGGTCGGTAGCAATAACATCTATTTTTCCTGAATTAACGGCATCAATCAAAGCCAATCGGTCTGATTCAGATTTAATTGCAGGATTCCACTTGATACGGTTGCCGTATGTTGCATAGTCTGCGTCAGAAAACCACAAATGATGAACACAAACCTCTGAAGTTATGCGTTTATCTTTTAATTTTATATCGGATGAAAAAAGTGACATTTCCTTTGCCGACGACAAGTGAAAAACATGCAAGCGGGAGTTATACTTTGTCGCCAACTCTACTGCGAAAGACGATGATTTATAACAAGCTTCGGCATTACGAATCAAAGGATGATACTCAACAGGAATGTCATCTCCCAATAAATCTTTATAGTGAGCTATATTTTGTTTTATCGTAGTTTCATCCTCACAGTGGGTAACTATCAATAACGGAAGCTCCGAAAAAACTTTGTGCAAGGTTTTTTCATTGTCTACCAACATATTGCCGGTGGAAGAACCCATAAACATTTTTACACCCGCCACATTTCGTGGATTCAACTTCATCAACTCATCAAAATTGTCGTTTGTTACGCCCATTAAAAATGAGTAGTTGGCAAACGATTTTTGCGAAGCAGCCTGGTATTTATCTTCCAACAAATCAATTATCGTAGCCTGAGGCTTGGTATTAGGCATCTCGAAGAAAGAAGTTATGCCTCCCGCCACAGCTGCTTTACTTTCCGTGTACAAATCGCCTTTGTGAGTCAATCCCGGATCTCTAAAATGAACCTGATCATCAATCACTCCCGGAAACAAAAATAAACCTGTAGCATCAATTTCTGTATAGGGTTCTGAAATCTCTATCGTCTGATTGTCAGAATAAACAGCCCGAATATGTTTACCATCAATAACAACTGAGCCAACAAAAGATTTTCCTTCGTTAACGATAGTTGCATTTCGTATGAGTTGTATAGAATTCATTCTTGAGTCACAATTTTAACTTTTCTTTTTTTGTGGAAATTTCCGAAACCAGCCGCTCACTTTCAACTCAATTACGCCAAAAAAGGCTTCACCAAAAATACCACCACTCATTTTCGAGGTTCCCAACTCACGATTTATAAAAATCACAGGCACTTCTTTAAGCGTGAATCCACACTCAAAAGCCGTATATTTCATTTCTACCTGAAACGCATATCCTTTGAAACGAATTTTATCGAGCTCTATGGTTTCGAGCACTTCACGCCGATAACATTTAAAGCCGGCAGTAGTATCGGCTATACGAACACCCAAAACAAAGCGAACGTATTTAGACGCAAAATAGGACATCAAAACCCGACCAATGGGCCAGTTTACAACATTCACCCCAGTCACATAGCGCGACCCAATGGCGACATCAGCACCCTGATTGGCACATGCATCATACAATCGATTCAAATCAACAGGGTTATGCGAAAAGTCGGCATCCATCTCGAAAATATACTCGTAGCCATGAGCTAAAGCCCACTTAAAACCGGTGATGTAAGCAGTCCCCAAGCCCAGTTTTCCTTGCCGTTCGATCATAAATAAGCTGTCAGGAAATTCAGTCTCCAAGCGCTTTACAATAGAAGCAGTTCCATCAGGCGATCCGTCTTCTATAATAAGCACATGATAAGTAAGTGGCTGACTAAAAACTGCCCGAATAATGTTTTCTATGTTTTCCTTCTCGTTATAAGTAGGAATTATGACTAAGTTTAATGACATGCTTTTTATAATTTTTAAAATTGAGGCTCAATAAGTCGGCTTTAAAATATATATAGTTCTGAAATATTCATTCTGTCTAACGTGACCAGCTGAACATCCACTCCAACCTTTACTTTTTTAGTTTCCAAATAGTTTTGAATGGTGGTATAGGCCAGTTCGGGTAAATTATTCTCACGACTTAAGTGACATAAGAAAATATGTTTAATGCGTTCGTTGTAGGCTTCCGATAAAAAAAGTCCGGCCTGATCATTGCTTAAATGTCCCGTTTTTGCTATAATCCGGTTTTTTAGATAAGCCGGATACGAACCTTGCATCAACATTTGTTCGTCGTAATTTGCTTCGAGCACCATGTAGTCCGACTTTGATAAATGCTCCGCAACTTCTTCACTAACAAAACCCAAATCTGTAGCAAATGTAAATCTTTTTTCCTTATATTCAACGGTATAACCCACATTATCTGTGGCATCGTGCGAAACGGGGAAAGCAGTCACTTTAAACTCTCCCACTTCAATCGTTTCATTTTTCTCGATATATTTTCGGCTTGAGTATAATTTCTCGGTAACGCAGTAACTTCGCTGAATACCTTCATGAACCTTGCGGGTTGTATATATCGGAACTCTGTGCTTTTCCCCTATCGGACCCACAGCCTTGATGTGATCAGCATGATCGTGAGTTACAAAGACACCCCATATATTTTCAAAATCCAAGCCCATGTTTCGCAAATTCTTTCGAATAGAACGAACACCAAGACCCGCATCAATCAACAAACCATTGGAAGCATTGCCAATAAAATAACAATTACCACTACTTCCACTTCCAAAACTCTGAAATCGCAATTTATCCATTAATATATTTTTGAACAGGCAAAATTAACACTAAAAACGGAAGTTACAGTACAATTAAATGGAAATAACGTTAATTGAATATAACGTAAGTAACAACCCACTAAAAAACAAACAGATAGAAAATTGCTTCTATCTGTTTGTTTAGACAATTTATATTTTTTTTCATCAAAACCATGTATTAGCTGCATCAATCACTGATTTCTTATGCGACTCATCACAAAATGGCTTATTCTGACTATTTCCACATTGACAAAGAAATGTACTCCCGTTACATTCTTTCGTTTCACCGGTTGGCAAATCCAACGTAAAATTTCCTTTTATCACATAAGGGCCATTTTTGGTCGTCTTTACCAAAATTTGATTTGCGTTTTCCATATATTCAGAGTTTAAAATTATTATAATTAAAAACAAAATATTCAGGAAAAAAGTTTGTCAAACAAACCTGTTTATCAATAAAATAATCTTTATTTCACTATTATTATTTCAGGTTTTGTATCGATTTTAATTCTGCATTTCGAATTTGAATAGTTTTGAGCGAAATTTGTTTTTGTTCCTCTCTTATTTTCACCTCCAGCTCAAGAATCTTGGGAGCGATTTCCGATTTTTCTTTTTCCGTTACAACGTTAGAATATTGCGTTCTCAAGTCGGTCAGCTTAGTTCTAAGTATTTTATCTTCCAGCGATAGCTTATGCATCTCCTGCCACAACTTTAACCCTTCAGGACTCTTAAACTGGTTTATGTTAGTATAAACTATAGAATCATTAACCACAAACTCTATCCGATTGTCGTCTTTTTGAGATTGTTTCTGAATTACCGAATCAGTCCGAACCGAAACATCAGTCGCTTTACGGTAAGTTTTGAGCATAGCAAGGTTACGAATGTAATTCTTATCATCGGAGCGGACTATGTTCTTTGTTTCATTCGGAACAAACGTATAAATCATAACTTTACCCGCTACCTGATTTCTATCCGTGGCAAACCAACCCAAATGATGCTGCTCATCAATAACCATCATGTAATCATTAGCCGGAGAATTAAAAGGGAATCCTATATTCTCGGGTGTTAGAAAACTATCTGTTTCAGGATTAAATCTGGAAATGAACAGGTCGTATCCTCCCAGCGACTTTTCACCATCCGAAGCAAAATAAACCGTCACACCATCCAGCAACAAAAATGGATAATTTTCATTAGCTGAAGAATTTATTTCCGAAGAAACAGGAGTTGGAGCAGACCATCCATCCAATAAGCGGTAAGATGTAAAAATATCCATTTGTCCCTGGATTGAATCTGAATAGTACACTCTATCCTGGCGTTGTGTGGTATATTTAATCTTATCGACCGTACGACGAGCTGTAATTTTAAGTAACTCCTGATGAAGTGAGCCTAATTCATTACTAAACTTGTAGTATTTCAAAAACTCATTTTTTCCAACCAAAACGCTGTCTACAATGGCAATATCCTCCACCTTATTCAACATTTTAGCACCGGTTTCGGCCTGCTTTATTTTCTGTTTATATTCCGGAATTCTACTGTCATCGGGCTTAAGCGTTGACATATAAGCCTGATAAGCCAGTACCGATTGATCGAAACGATAGGTATTAAAATACAATTCGCCCAAATACAAATCGCGCATCGGAAATAACTTTGCTCCCACCAACTCAAAGTGAACGATAGCAGTTTCATAATCCTTTAACTCATAACAGCACCGGGCATATTTATAGTTATACGAAGCATCCTTGGGTCTCTGTTTCAATAGATTCTCATATACCCCACGAGCTTTCAGGTATTGTTTGCTATTAAATAATGCTTCACCGTTATCAACCTGCTTTGCGGAAATCGCCAGGCACAACAATAAAGAGAAAAAAATCAACTTACATTTCATCCTAAAAAACTAATTGAAAATTTACAAACTATAATTTGGCATTGCCGGAAGCCTTTTCTATCAGGTCTTTCGCCTTTGTATCAGCCTTAGTATTCAAATCGTCAGATTTCTTTTGTGCTTCTTCCACCAATTTTTTAGCAGCTCGCTGTGCAACAGCTTTAGCTATTGGATTTGATGTTTTTGCCACTAACTGATCACCCTGATTTTTTGCTTCGGAAATAAGCTGATCACCAATTCTTTTAGCTTCAGCGCGTATTTGGTCTGCTTGCTCCTGTGCTGCTTTTATTGCATTTGGTTTTGCGGCATCTATCTGCTTATTCACAGCACTCACCGCTTTAGCCTTAGTATCACCGATAACATTATTGATTATACTCATCACATCTATCTGCACCTTAGGTTTGGAGAAAGTTCCACCTATTTTCAAATTCAGATTGGAAAATTTACCCATATTAAACTGATCAGGCATTTGAACAGTACCTGCGTAGGCTATCGTTTTGTCCAAACCTGTAGAACCACCTAATTTCATTTTTATATTGCCCAGCGTAACATCAAAAGGTTTTGTATTTACTTTTCCATCTTTAATGTCAAAGCTTAACGCCAGATCTTTAATTGTACTGCTTGACAATCCTGATTTATTAAGTTTGGAAGCCAAAGCATTAATAACTTCTACATTGCTTAACCCAATGGACTTTGTAGAGAAAGAACCATTACCGATAAGCGAAGCAAGGTTCGGCATCATATCATGCTGCAACAAAGAATTTACCGATAGCTTAGAAGAAAATTTTCCGGTAGCTTTTTCGAACACCGGAGCAAATTTCCGCAAAGTCTCCACTTGTTTAAATATTTCTGTAAAAGTCACATCCGCAAGATTTACGTCAAAGTTTACGTACGGTTTCTTTACATCAGCTGTACTGTACAAACCATTCATCGTCATACTACCTCCAAAAGCCTGTAAGCCCATATTTTGAATTCTCATATCACCATTAGCAACTAGCAACGTTCCTTTTGCGTTTGAAAAATCCATTTTTGAATAAACAAGCTTTTTGAAATCGGCCTTCATGGTGAAGTTTATATTCTTCGGAATCTGAATCAGAGACATTTTCGCAGTATCAGCCTTAGTAGCCTTAGCATCAGCCGTCATAAAATCACTCACATTAAAATAGTTGGATTGCATGTTGAGGCTTCCCACCAATGTTTTATCATGCAAGGCGTAAGCTACGAAGTTCTCCAATTTTCCACTCATAGTCAGATCATTTCGTCCAAGTTTCATCTGCAAGGTTGACAAATCGGCATAGCGATTATTGAAAACCATGTTGGCTTTAGCAATAGAAATATCCTGAGGAGAAGCTTTCATTTTCACTAACATATTGGCGATATTGAGCTTTCCGGCAAATTTGAATTTATCGTATTGATTATTATCGTAGTAAGACATTCTGCCACTCAAATCAAGATTCATATCCAACACTCCGTTCAGTTGAGTTCCGGCTTCGAGCGGATAAATTTCTTTTATATTTCCCAAATCCAGTTTTCCAACAGCTTTCATGGTCAATTCTGGATCAGACATTGGATAAGCCACCCGCATTCGCGCTGAGAATGGATTGCCACCCAGCGTAAAAGCAAATTTTGAAATATCCACGACTGTAGCATCAAGCGTTTTGCCGGGGTTAGAAATATCAGCCGCAATATTGATTTTTTGTACTGATTTAGGCAATTTTGGATATTGGAACCAACCGTTCACGGCAGTCAGTTTAAAGTCGAAAGCAGGATAATTATCCCCTACCATTTTTCCTTTCAAAAAGCCCGACATATTCACAGCACCACCGGCTTTCACCCCTTCAAATGAATTTGAATAAATAGCTGGAATCATAGATAAAATAGCCTTGAAATCAACTTTCTTCGCATCGAGCGTTAAATCCATATCGTAACCATCGTCGAGCATCTTCACCCAACCGGCAAAAGAAAATGGAATGGCATTGATACGCGATGAGTTTTCGCTAAACTTATAAATTTTCTTGTTCAGATTGGCATCAATAGTCGCATTTAGTTCAACATCAGCTTTCGAAAGATATTTCACTCCTCCCATCCAGTAGTCAAGCGAATCGATGGTTGTTTTGGTTTTCAACATAGAACTATCGGCCGTAAAATCTCCTGACGTATGATGATTCAGATTATGTATTACCGCTTTTTGTTTTCCCAGTTCATCCCAGTATACGATATAAGCTTTCTTTATTTCAAAATCTTTCAATTTTAAATTGAAGCTCATGGGCGTAGTGTCATTCTTTTGGGTAGAATCCGTTTTTGTCACTGTCCAGTTGTCCTTTCCGTTAGGCAAAACATGCGCCAGAATTCGCGAATTATTGATTTGCAACTTTCTGATTTCATAACCTTTATCCGAAAATAAGCTGCTTAAATTCAGCACCAGATCAACACTTTCGCTAGAAAGCAAGGTATCTTTTTTAAACTCATTTATCCCTACAATACGTAAATTTTCGATACTTACTGTAGCAAATGGGAAATGGCGTATAAAACTCAGATTTATTTTATCAAAATCAACCGTTGCATTCAATTTTCCATTAATCTGCTCCTTTGCCAATTTCGTAATTTTGCCTTTAAAGGCAAACGGTAAAATCAAAAGAATAAGAAAAAATACAACAACTGTTGAGCCACCAATTTTAAGCCCTTTCTTTACTTTTGCGTTCATAATGAATTGAATATTTCGTTAACAATATAGATAAAACACACTCAAACAACTTAGTGTTTTCGAGACCTGCAAAAATACAACTATTTAACCAATATATAGATGAATATCAGCAAAAAAATAATATTTATCGGCTTTGCAAAAATAATTCCGTAAGTTTGCACAAAATATATCAATCGCATGAAGATTCTGCTTGTAACGCCCCCGCTAACACAGCTCAACACACCATACCCCGCTACATGTCATTTATTGGGTTTTCTACGTTCCAAAGGCGTTGATGCCGAACAAATGGATTTAAGTATTGAACTTATTCAGACTCTTTTTACAAGTAAAAATCTGAAAGCAATTTTCGAAAAAGCAGGCGCTCTTCCTAAACTCTCCAAGCAAAATAAAATCATGCTTCAACAGGCTGATTTTTATATACAAACTATTGATCCGGTAATGCGATTTTTGAGCGAGCGAGACAACTCCTTGGCGCAACGATTCTCAAACCGCGACTTTTGGCCTGTCAACAAAAGACTTCCCAGCGAAGATGATTTAGAATGGGGATTTGGAGCTATTGGAAATCACGACCGGGCAAAACACTTATGCACACTTTTTCTGAAAGATTTGTGTGACTTTATCAATCAGACGATTGACTCACGTTTTGAATTGATCCGCTACGCTGAATCCCTCTGCCTGCGACTACCCGAATTTGCACCCTTACAAGCGGAATTAGAGAAGCCGCTATCGCTGATTGATGAGTTGATGTTGGAAATTTTCGCAAAAAGAATAACCGAATCCAAGCCCGACTTCGTAGGCTTTAGCATTCCTTTCCCGGGAAATCTGTATAGCGCTTTACGATGTGCGCAATGGATCAAAACAAACTCGCAGAACACTAAAATTATTTTTGGAGGCGGGTACATAAATACCGAACTACGCGACCTGACCGACCCAACCATTTTCAACTACATTGACTTTATCACATTCGACGACGGTGAGCTGCCGTTATTGCGACTTCTAACCGGTGGTGAATTCATTCGTACATTCTATCGGGACAGTTCGGGAATAATCGTTCGGGCAAACTTTGAGAGTAAAGAAAACATTAAATTTAGCGAAAGCGGAACGGCTGATTACGACGGGTTACTTCAGAATAATTACATCAATCTGATAGAACTCACCAATCCTATGCACGCCTTGTGGAGCAACGGTCGATGGAACAAAATGATGCTGGCGCATGGCTGTTATTGGGGTAAATGCGCATTCTGCGATGGAAGTCTGGATTATATCGGACGGTACGAGGCTGCGCCAATTGAATTAATCGTCGACCGAATGGAAGCTATCATGCAGCAAACCGGTCAATCGGGATTTCACTTTGTGGACGAAGCAGCACCTCCTGCCCTACTTCGGAAACTGGCCGAAGAAATTCTTCGTCGTAAAATAACCGTAAGCTACTGGACAAATGTTCGATTCGAGAAATCATTTACCCCGGAACTTTGTTATATATTATCGCAGTCAGGCTGTATTGCCATTTCAGGAGGGTTGGAAGTTGCTTCGCCACGTATTTTGAAACTTATAAATAAAGGCATTACAATAGAAACTGCGCGCGAAAGCATGAAAAATTTCGCCGAAGTCGGTATCATGACCCACGCATACTTGATGTATGGTTTTCCTACCGAAACTGAAAAAGAAACCATCGAATCGCTCGAAGTCGTTCGGAATTTATTTGAAGAAGGTTATATTCAGTCGGCATTCTGGCATCGTTACGCCATGACTATACACAGCCCTTCGGGACAACAACCGGAAACGGTTGGTGCAAAGCATATTGATACAGACAAAGGAAGTTTTGCCAACAACGAAATACCATTTACAACTTCGCATGAAATTGATTTGGATTTTTATGGAAAAGGACTTAATCTGGCAACATACAACTATATGAATGGTGCCGGATACGACATTGAAGTCCGAAAGTGGTTTAAATAAGCTCCTTACTCAAATACAGAAAAGAGAGTTACTAAATAATATTTAATATGGAAGATTTACACGCAAATAATATAAACACAACCCGTTCAAACTCCCCATCGGGACACGGGGAACATAAACATCACCACAGCCACGATCATCACCACGATCACTCCGATGTAAAAAATATAAAAACAGCTTTCTTTCTAAATTTATTTTTTACACTGGTGGAAATAGTCGGCGGTTTTTTTACCAATAGTATTGCTATTTTATCCGATGCCATTCACGATTTGGGCGATTGCCTTTCGCTGGGATTAGCCTGGTATTTTCAGAAAGTTGCCAAAAGAGGAAGCGACACCTCCTACTCCTACGGCTACAAACGCTTTTCGCTGTTGGGAGCCATCATCAATTCCATCGTACTTGTTACGGGAAGCGTGCTAATCCTGACAGTAGCCATTCCACGTATTTTTCATCCTGAAGCCACCAAAACAGAGGGAATGTTTTTATTGGCTATCGTCGGTGTGTTGGTAAACGGTGCAGCCGTTTTTCGATTGAAAAAAGGAAATTCTATCAACGAAAGGGTGGTATCACTTCATTTGCTCGAAGATGTGTTAGGTTGGCTGGCCATTTTGATTGGCTCCATAGTAATGCACTTCTTCGATGTGCCAGTACTCGACCCCATCATGTCTGTGGCCATTGCTTGCTTTGTTTTGTATAACGTATTCAAAAATATGCGCCAAAGCCTGCGCATTATTTTGCAGGGTATACCGGCCGAAGTAGATATGACTCATATATCAAATCGTATTCAACAATTTGAAGGTGTGGAAAGTGTGCACGACTTGCATGCATGGTCGGTAGATGGAACGTACAATGTGCTCACCGTGCATGTGGTGTTGAATAACACTCTCGATATGGAAAAACTGGCGGAACTCAAAGCTACAATTCGCGATTCACTCCGTGAAGAAGGCATCCAACATGCCACTATCGAATTTGAAACCGCTAACGAACGCTGCATTTTCGAAAAATGCTGCGAATAAGATAATACTAAACGCAAAAAGAGTTTCTCCCTTTCGGAAGAAACTCTTTTTTATTTTACTGGTACGCAGAATGAGACTCGAACTCACACGCCGTAACCGGCACTACCCCCTCAAAGTAGCATGTCTACCAATTCCACCATCTGCGCATGTATTCTAAAAAAATGAGGGCAAAAAATCGTCAGTACCCAAAGGGGGACTCGAACCCCCACAACCTTACGGCCACTAGTCCCTGAAACTAGCGTGTCTACCAATTCCACCATTTGGGCAATTAATAAATTTACTTTCGATTTTAGAGAAAAAAAGCGAAACACGCACGTTTCGCTATTCATTCCGTGAGCGAAAAACGGGACTCGAACCCGCGACCCCGACCTTGGCAAGGTCGTGCTCTACCAACTGAGCTATTTTCGCAATAATTATTTTTTACTTGGCATCGCTTTGCCTTACTGCAATTTTTCCAATTGCGGTGCAAAGATAGTGCGTTTTTGATAATTTGCCAATACCTGAAGCAAAAAAAATAGCTATTTTCTATCTTTTTGCTTCTGTAGACTTTGGTAAAAATCAAATATACAGCTTGTTGTACCCAACAAAAATGCGCAAAAACTAAATTAGAAAGACTCGCAGACCAATAATTGAATGGATTATTGTAATTTTGCGCTCCGTAAAAACACTCAATATGGACGAACTAAGCAAAGCCGATAAAAAAACACTCCAAACCATCCGTCAGAAATTCAAAAAAGCTATCAACGATTACCGATTGATTGATAATGACGATCATATTCTGATTGGACTTTCAGGTGGAAAAGATTCGTTGGCTTTAGTGGAGTTACTGGGCGAACGGCAAAAAATATTCGTTCCTCGCTTTAAGGTCACCGCTGTTCATATTTCAGTCGAAAACATTCCCTACCAATCGGATTTAGAGTATCTTAAAACCTATTGCAACAAATTTGATATTCCTTTCGTACATCATGTTACGCGCTTTGATGATACTACCGACACCCACAAATCGACCTGCTTTCTATGTTCGTGGCATCGCCGAAAAGCACTGTTTGATGTTGCCCGAAATCTGGGATGCAACAAACTCGCTCTGGGACACCATTTGGATGATATAACAGAAACCCTACTACTCAATCTTTTTTATCAGGGATCGTTCGGGACTATGCCACCAAAACTAAAAATGAATAAATTTGACATGGCTATAATACGTCCTCTGGCGCTGATATCTGAAAAAGAAATGAAAGAAATGGAACGAATTGAGGCTTATCAAAAACAAATTAAAAACTGCCCACACGAAAAAGATTCGTCCCGACGAGACGCTAAAAATTTGATTTCAGAGCTTGAGAAATGGAATCCTGATGTTCGACAAAGCATTTGGGCAGCCATGGAGAATATTAAATCAGAGTATCTACCTCACAAATTTACTGGTAAAGGCACCAAAAATCATAATTTATAGTAGCCATTTATTTTTGAAAATATACAATTGCAATGAAAATCTTCCTCACAATAACACTTCTGGTTATTTCGAACATATTTATGACTTTTGCGTGGTACGGTCATTTAAAAATGAAAGAGTTTAAATGGTTTGAATCATTGCCACTGATTATCGTAATTCTCATCAGCTGGGGAATAGCTCTATTCGAATATTTCTTTCAAGTACCTGCCAATCGTATGGGTTTTAGGGAAAATGGCGGACCTTTTACACTGATTCAACTAAAAGTTATACAAGAAGTTATAACACTTTTGGTATTTACTGTTTTCTCTCTTGTTGCATTTAAAAATGAGACTTTTCGCTGGAATCATGCTATTGCATTTATCTTTCTCATACTAGCTGTTTATTTTGTTTTTAAAAAATAAGAACCATCGACAGATATTTAACTGTTTTTTATTACCTGAAATACTCATATTCACAAGAGAATACAATTTTTTCTTATCTTTGCAGCCTAAAGAAATTTGCGTATGAGAATGTATACGAGATGGTTCATTATTTTTATTTCAATATTTTCCTTCTCTATAAAATTAAACGCCGTTCCGGCTTCCCCATATCCTTTTAAAATAACTCAACCGGATGGCACTGAGATAACCATCAGATTACGTGGAGATGAGTTTTTCAATTATAAAACTACCCTAGATGGATACCCCTTAATTGCCAATGAGAAAGGGATTCTAACTTATGCATATCAAGACATTAATGGTAACTTAGTAACTACAAACATAAAAGCAAACGAACTAAAGAAAAGAACCTCAACAGAGTTACAATTTATAAAGACTTTAACACCTAACATAGATTTAACCAAACAAAGCATACTCAAACGCATTCAACGGTCAAAAGCTGTTGTTTCCGGCTCAGTTCAAAAGAAAGTATATCCACTAACCGGTAGCCCTAAGTCATTGGTTATACTAGTAAATTTCTCAGATAAAAGCTTTGTAACATCAACCCCACAAATATCCTTTACAAACCTCTTGAACCAAAATGGATACAGTGCCAATGGAGGTACAGGTTCGGCAAGAGATTACTTTCACGACAACTCAATGGGCGTTTTTAATCCCCAATTCGATGTAGTTGGTCCATATACATTGGATAACACAATGGCTTATTACGGTACAAATGCAGGAGGTACTAAAGGAAATGATACCAATCCTCAACAAATGGTGATTGATGCATGTAAAAAAGCATCTGAAGCCGGAGTTGATTTCTCGCAATACGATACCGATAATGATGGAATGGTTGATAACGTATTTATCTATTATGCCGGTTATAATGAGGCAGAGGGTGGTCCTGCTAATACAGTTTGGCCTCATCGTTGGACATTAGCTAATTACAACACGACGTTTAATGGTAAGATTGTATATGATTATGCTTGTACCTCTGAATTAAAAGGAAATTCAGGTTCAAATATGTGCGGTATCGGAACTTTTTGCCATGAATTTGGTCATGTACTTGGATTAGACGATCTCTACAATACAGATGGAGACTATTCATATAGCACCTTGTCTTATTGGGATATAATGGATTCTGGTCCGTATTTAAACTCTGGACGAACTCCACCGGCTTATTCTGCTTACGAACGTTTTTACCTGAATTGGCTAACACCAACCGAGCTTAAAAAGCCACAAAATGCTATTCTGGAAACACTTACAACAAGCAATAATGCTTATATCATCACTCAAAACGGAAACTCAAACCTGGATGGAGTAAATCCTTCTCCGGTTGAATTCTTTTTATTGGAAAACAGACAAAAAACTGGTTGGGATAGTTATCTGCCGGGGCATGGTATGTTGGTTACCCGTGTTTATTACAATGCTTCAACATGGGGTAATAATACCCCAAACAATAATGCAGCCACAATGGGAATTGATATTATGGAAGCAGATGGAATAGCCTCAGATGCAACCTTAGCAGGTGATCCTTTTCCCGGAACCTCTGCTGTAACTTCATATTCACCAGTTTTGCGTTCGGGGACAAACATTAATAAGCCCTTAACCTATATCACAGAAACAAATGATGTTATCAAATTCAGATTTATGGGAGGTGGCAATCTTCCAACAATAACTAAAAACGGCGTTTTAAGTGCCTTTAAAACAGTACAGGGCACACCTACCGACGCAAAAACTATCAACATCGGCGGGGTTAATCTAAAATCAGATATCAATCTTACCTTCAAAGTCAGTAAACACTTTGAAATGAAAAAAGAAACAGACCCTGAAACTGCATGGTCCAAAACGATTACTTTAGCCAGAAATCCTATTGATTCAACTGTTGCTTCTACTCGTATTCTAATACGGTATAACCCTACTGAACCTTCGTTTACAGAGATTCATAAAGACACGTTATTACTTCAATCTACCGGTGCTGACAATGAGACGGTTCCCATGACTGGTACTTCAACTCGTCCGGTTTACGTAGTACCTCCGGTTGCCACTGCTCCAACCGATATAACCATTGCCAGTTTTGTCGCAAACTGGAACACTGTATTTGATGCTACAGGTTATTATTTAACTGCTTATAGTTTATCTAATGGCGAATCAACATTAACGGAAGGATTCAACAAAGGACTTACAGCTCCTGCTAACTGGACAATTACAGCTTCGGCTATATCTTCTTCAACTATTTATAGTGGGGATTCTATTCCTTCAATAGAGTTCAAAAACTCGGGTGAATACATCCAAACTGAACAATACATGCTTCCTGTTACAAGCTTATCTTTTTATATCAGATCATTAGCCGGAATAAATGGGTATCTTCAGGTAGATGCATGGAATGGTACTAGTTGGAACAAAGTGGATTCAATTCCTATTACCAGTTCGCTCAACACCACCAACTCATATTTCTTCAACACGAATAAGAATTACAACCAATTCCGGTTAACATATACCAAAGTGGCCGGATACATAGTAGTAGATGATGTAAAGGTAGGATTTTCGCAAAAACTTGAATACTTAGCGCGAGATAAATGGCTTACCGCTACTTCCGACACGCTGATTAATCTCGCTTCTAATCGCGATTACTACTACAAAGTGAAAGCGAGTGATAAAACTTTAAATACTGACAAAAGCATTAAGTATGAAAATATCACCAATTTTTCAAATCTTATTCATCTAAACACTTTTCAGGACAAGTCTAAAGCAAAAAGCCTGATAGCAGTTGTAGATAGTATTTACGTCGATAACAGCGGAACTGTAAATGTATATATTCCGGCCACTAACGTATCAGTTAATGTATATAACACTATAGGGCAATTAATCACGTCCATAAAAAATCCAAGCTCAAATAAAGTGGAAATACATGGGCTGGCTCGCAATCATATTTATATTATACAAGCCGGCGATCGCGTTACAAAAGTCATTCTGTAGCCATCCTTTTTAAACTATAACTTTCCGTCTATTGACTGCAGAGCCGAATGACGGAAAGTTTTTTTTGTAAAATTCCAAACTAATCGAAAAAAAATTATAATGTTATCAGTTGATGCTCTCACCGTCGAATTTGGCGGACAAACACTTTTTTCAGATATTTCCTTTGTTATTAATGAGAAAGACCGTATTGCTCTTATGGGTAAAAACGGTGCCGGAAAATCAACCCTGCTCAAAATTCTGGCCGGAGTTCGCGAACCCTCACGTGGTTCCATTTCTTATCCTAAAGAGACTGTTGTTGCTTATCTGCCTCAACATTTACTGCTCAAAGATGATCGAACCGTTTTCGAAGAAACCTCGATGGCTTTTTCAGAAATCAACGAAATGGGGAAACTGATAGAGGCGATGAACGAAGAGTTGACCACCAGAACCGACTACGAATCTGACAGTTATATGGAGCTTATCGAGCGGGTATCTGCTCTGAGCGAACAATTTTATAGCATTGAAGAAATTAATTATGATGCTGACATAGAAAAAACGCTTTTGGGTCTGGGATTCTCGCGCGAAGATTTTACCCGTAATACTTCGGAGTTTAGCGGCGGATGGCGTATGCGCATTGAGTTGGCAAAGATTCTCCTCCGACGTCCTGATGTTATTTTGCTTGATGAACCAACCAACCATCTGGATATCGAATCCATTCAATGGCTTGAAGATTTTCTAATTAACTCGGCAAAAGCAGTAGTAGTAATTTCGCACGACAGGGCTTTTGTTGATAACATTACAACACGTACGATAGAAGTTACCATGGGACGTATTTACGACTATAAAGCTAAATATTCCCATTACCTTGAGCTACGCAAAGAGCGCCGTGAGCAGCAGCAAAAACAGTATGACGAACAACAGAAAATGATTGCCGAAACAACTGAATTTATCGAACGATTTAAAGGAACATATTCTAAAACACTGCAGGTTCAATCGCGTGTAAAAATGTTGGAAAAACTGGAATTGATCGAGGTAGATGAAGAAGACACTTCGGCTTTGCGTCTTAAATTTCCACCCTCTCCCCGTTCGGGTAATTATCCTGTTACGGCTGAAAACGTAGGGAAATGCTATGGTGAGAAACGCATTTTTGCCAACGCAAATTTCATGATTGAAAGAGGGGAGAAAATTGCCTTTGTTGGGAAAAATGGTGAAGGAAAATCAACGCTGGTTAAAGCTATTATGAAAGAGATTGACCATGAAGGCACGCTAACGCTGGGACACAATGTAAAAATAGGCTATTTTGCACAGGATCAAGCTTCTTTGCTTGATGAAAACCTCACCGTATTTCAAACCATTGATGATGTGGCCGTAGGCGATATCCGCAATAAAATAAAGGACTTGTTGGGAGCGTTCATGTTTGGCGGCGACAATTCGTTCAAGAAGGTAAAAGTGCTATCTGGCGGTGAGCGGCAACGACTTGCTATGATCAAATTATTACTGGAACCGGTCAATCTGCTCATCCTCGATGAGCCCACCAATCACCTGGATATGAAAACCAAAGATATTCTGAAACAAGCATTAGTCGATTTTGATGGAACACTTATCGTTGTTTCGCACGACCGTGATTTTCTGGATAATTTAGTCAACAAGGTTTACGAGTTTGGAAATCAAAAAGTGACAGAGCACCTTGAAGACATATACGGATTTCTGGCTAAGAAAAAAATGGAGAGTCTTCGTGAAATAGAGAAAAAAAACTAAGAGGTTTAGAATGAAAAAAGTCAACTACAATGTAGTTGACTTTTTTATTACTGATTAATTTTCTCCTTATTGATTTCCATTAAACATTCCGTTAATTCATGGTTATCAAATTCAGCGTAAGGAGAGTTTTTACTTTTAAACTCCGGTACTAATTCCTTCATTGCCTTAATCGTACATTCTACTTTTACCGCGTTGGAAAACTCAATGATATTCTGCACTGCACTCTGTACTTTTTCAAACTCATATTGACGAACACTGGCGATTGTTATTTTTTCGTGTTCAGTAGGGATAGTGGTTTCCTTATCGTTTAGCAATTCTTCGAATAATTTTTCACCCGGTCGTAAACCAATAAATTCAATATTAATATCTTTATTCGGAACAAACCCAGCCAACTCGATCATTCGTTTAGCCAAATCTACAATCTTCACCGGACTTCCCATATCAAAAACATATATCTCACCAGTATTTCCAAACGATGCAGCCTCTAATACCAATCTGCAAGCTTCAGGGATGGTCATAAAGTAACGAATGATATCAGGGTGTGTTACCGTCACCGGACCACCTTTTTCTATCTGCTCCTTAAAGTGGGGAATCACCGAACCGTTTGATCCAAGCACATTACCGAAACGGGTTGTCACAAAATTTACCTTGCCACCATTTTTCTGAGTTTCTTTAGCCAAAGCCTGTACGTAAATCTCAGCAATTCTTTTGGAAGCACCCATAACATTGGTTGGGTTTACCGCCTTGTCGGTAGAAATCATGACAAAGCTTTCGACCTTATAGCGCACGGCATAATTGCTCAGATTCATAGTACCTTTTATATTTACCAAAACAGCCTCGCATGGATTTTCCTCCATAAGTGGCACATGCTTGTATGCTGCAGCATGGTAAACTATCTGTGGGTGGTATTTTCTGAACACGAAATCCAATCTATTCTCACTTCGGACGTCACCTATTATCGGAACAAATTTAAGTTCTGGATAATTACGTTCCATTTCCATCCGCAAATTATGCAATGGTGTTTCGGCAACATCAAATACTAATAGCAATTTCGGTTTGAAGTGAGCTAATTGTCTTACAAGTTCGCTCCCAATTGAACCAGCAGCACCCGTAATCAGTATAATTTTATCCCGGGTCTGTAATTCAATCTTTTCCATATCTATCATGATTTCATCCCTGCCCAGTAAATCTTCAAACTGTATGGGTTTCATCTGATAGCGAATCTTATTGTTTGAATCCAAGCCCTCAAACGGAGGAGAAACCAACACAGACATTCCCATTTCAATGCAAGCAGAAATGAAAGATTGTTCGTTTCTGACACTTTTATAATCGGGGAAGATAATCGTGTTTACCTCATTCTTACGTAAAAACCAGTCCAATCTGTCTTCGTTTAAGGTGTGTACAGGCAACCCATGAATTCGGGTTTTTTTGGCATTCTTATTACGAGTCAAAAAGCCCTGAACCTGATGCTTATTGGCAGCACTTTTATTCAGCCATTGAGCCAGTGCTATGCTGTGCATATCTATTTCATAAATCAACGATTTATTACGAACTTCTGTGGTGTAATTAACCGTATAATTATAGACAAGTACTATGGCGTAGCGCAATAGCAGCAGCATTACCAGACTAATTAAAAACACATTTTGTACGAAAAAGAAACGATAGGAAAATGAATATCCAAAAGATAGTATAAAAACGTACAAAACAATAACAGATATTACCAACGACACAAATAGACGCCACATCTCTATCAGACTTGAATGTCGTATCAATCCGCGATAAGGCTTCAGCGTGTAAAAACATACCGATGTACTAAGGATATAAACTACACCGGCTAGGAATAATCTGGAGCCGGTAATGTCCATATTCGAATTCCGCACTTGAATAAAAGTTGCAATACCATATCCGGCAATGCAAATCAATAAG
This sequence comes from Paludibacter propionicigenes WB4, assembly GCF_000183135.1. Classification (NCBI taxonomy): domain Bacteria; kingdom Pseudomonadati; phylum Bacteroidota; class Bacteroidia; order Bacteroidales; family Paludibacteraceae; genus Paludibacter; species Paludibacter propionicigenes. The sequence continues at coordinate 1,140,594 of NC_014734.1, forward strand.
TCTATTTCAAATACAATCCATCGATTAATTAATGATGTTCTCATTATTAATTTAAAGAGAGATCGTAGTCTATTTTGTATTTTTTCCATGTAAGTCTTTGTAGCAATGAAATACACAACAATGTATATTTATTTGTAATAGGTAGTCTGATACGGTCAAGATACAAGCTTTTACCTATTCGTTTTATATCGTCTATTAATTAGATTTTTGAATCAACTCAAAAAATATAATTCTAATGCAAATCTAGCATTTTTCCAGACAATTACATCATGTAAATTATTGATTTTATGAAATAACTCAAATTACATAGTATCTTAGAAATAGAAAACATTCAGTACCAGAAAACTAATACTTAAATAAATTTCCAGTTTTCAGTATAGAAAATAAACATCCTACAGAATTACCATACAACTTTCCAAAATCTGCCCCCGCAGAACATCTAAGCTCGATGTTAGCCCAACGGGGGTATTTTTTGCTTACTTCCAGTAAGCAAGATGTGTTTTTTATTCCATTCGTTGCAAAGGGTGCAGAATAAGTTCCATAGTTTTTACTAAAACTAGACAAGAACTTGTAGCTATACCCACTCACAGAGCCATCTATCCCGAAATGATGCACAATCACCCGGTTATTTTGTATGGATACTCCTCCATTAGCATTATACAACGGAGAACTAAGAAAGGGTGTACTGATGGTTCTGGAATAATACGTCCACCCATTCTGATAAATACCATTATTCAAATAATCGTCAGCACCTCCGTACACCAGTCCATCTTTATCGTGATATGGACCCGATTGATCCGTAGTATTCAGATATTCATACACGATGCCTTCGATAAAAGGAAACTCTGTATTTCGGACTGATACCCCCCACAGACCATCGGCTTTATTCATAGCATACCACATCAATTTTACCGGTCCATCTTCTGCCAGATTTTGCCAGTATCCACTTACTCTGAAATCAGCAATATCCAGTTCCAGTTTCAAATGTTGGGATATTATATGATTTCCTAACGCATTTAGCTGGTCATTTCTTGTTGCATCTGCTCCTCCTGAGTGTCCTAAAAAAATCGATTTAAAATCGAATATACTTGATGGTTGTTTCCCATATCCGGGAACAGAACCGCCCCATTGTGCCACATGATCCACGCCGTATTCTATATGTACAGGAAGTTCCCCCCCTACTCTTCCATACAAATACTTGTGATGAAGAAACAGGTTCGTTGTATAGATATCATCTGTAAACCATCCGTGCGAGATAGCTCCCTTTACTTCCAACAATGCATAGGTAAATGGAACTACTGTAAAACGCTCTATTCCGAGGGTGATCTTAGGCATAGGACGTGCATTCTTCGAAAACAGGATTCCACCACAGGACAAAGCAGAATCCTGACTACCCAACTGCTCTTCGCGTGCACCGAGTGTCAGATCGAATACAGAAAAACGCGCCTGAACATAGTATTCGTGCAAAAAAGCTGTTGCTTTGCCCTTATCAGTTTGAAGCATCAGATTCGCTTTAAACCGATAATCAAACAATCTTTTCTTAGCCCCGAATTCCTTACTCACACCGGCCAAAACTCCCACTCCGAAAGGAGAAGAAGATATTTTTCCATATTGATCACTTTGTAACCAAAATGGCGCATACTTCCCCGACGAAGCCACCCCCATAAAACCCACATTATACTTTATCGTATCATTTTGGGCATGAGTAAGGACAGGTAAAAATATCAGAAATAAAAGAATATATCGTATTTTAAACATGCACTATAAGAAAATATGAGTTATGGACTATCAATTATGAATTATGAATTATGAATTATGAATTATAAACTATACACTATCAACTACTGACTACCGACTAATTTCACGGTTCAAAGCTCCAAAAATCATTGATAATATCCGTATTATTTTCCCCCTGTCCGATATACGCTTTGCCGTTTATTACAAAACATACGGCATTTTCACGAGCTCCACCGGGGATATCTCCCCGTTTATACCAAGTATTCCGGTTGGCGTCGTATTCCATTATATTTGAAAGTAGTTTACCGCCAGTTTGTGGACCACCCCAATGCCTGCCCGAGGCAACAAAGTACCGATTAGCTATCGAAAATCCGACCGATGTAACGCGTCCTTTGTCCGGCATATCTTTACGTCTTGCCCAACTGTCAGTAGCCGGGAAATACTCCCACCAGTCATTATAATCTTCAAAACGGTAACCGGTTCCGAAATAGACGTGATTCTCATCGGCACATAACACCGCACACATTCTCGCCCAGGCGGGAAAATCTTTTAGTCGTACCCAGCTGTCCTGATCCGGATTGTATTTCCAAAATTCATTGGTATAAGCAGACCCATTGAATCCTGCCCCTACATAAATACTGTTGTTCCGCACAAAGCTGACACTGGCATCGGTAGCTGTGCTTGGGAAATCAGCTTTTCGCGTCCAATGATCAAAGACAGGGTCATACATCCAAAAATCTTGCAAGGTTCCTCCTGAATAAGCTCCTTTGTGTCTATTAAAACCAAGTCCTACATAGGCTTTATCGTTCACCACAACAGCAATGGCCTTTACACGAGCTACACCCGGGAAAGAAGCTTTCTTTGTCCAATTGTCCAACACCGGATCATATTGCCAGCAATCCTTCAACGAATCACTTGCATTACTGTTTCTACCCAATGTAACATAGCCTTTACCATTTACTACAAAGGCTACTGCAGAAGCTCTACCGATATCGGGAAGGGAAGCTGTTTTCTGAAACAATATGGAAGGATAAGGCGATTCAACCATATCGCTGCAGCTCATAAAAAAGGCAAAGAGAATATACAAAAGTGATTTGGGAAAGTTCATTTATTGAATTGTAAGTAGGGCTGAGTTGATAGTCTGATATTGATTGCGAGTGATTAGTGATTCCTATTTAAAATCCTGATATGCATTATTAATTGAAAAAACTTTTAATCACATCTACTACTCTTTTCAAATCTTCTTCTGACAGAATTGAACTTGACGGAATACACAAACCCATATTAAATAGCTTTTCTGAAGTACCATTGACATAGCTTGGACAATTTGCAAATACTGGTTGTAGATGCATTGGCTTCCAAAGAGGTCTTGACTCAATATTGGCTGCATCGAGCGCAAGTCTCAATTCATCGGCCGTTTTACCACCGGTTTTATTTGGATCAATAAGAATAGATGTCAACCAATAGTTTGAGTGAAATAAATCAGTGGGTTCAGTTTGAAAGGAAATTCCGTCAATAGACGATAATTCATTCCGATAAAAGGAGTTAATTTCTCTTCGCTTATCCACGTGATCCTGAAGTACCAACATTTGCCCACGACCAATTCCTGCACAAATATTACTCAAACGATAATTATAGCCGATTTCTGAATGTTGGTAATGAGGTGCATTATCACGAGCTTGTGTTGCATAGAAAACTGTTTTATGAGCTTCCTGTTCCGTGCTACAAACTAATGCACCACCACCGGATGTGGTAATTATCTTATTTCCATTAAATGAAAGACAAGCAAATTCCCCAAATGTTCCACATTTATGTCCGTTATACTCTGAGCCCAGAGCTTCGGCAGCATCTTCTAAAACCGGTATTTCGTAACGAACAGAAATTTTCATAATCTCGTTCATCTTTGCAGGCATGCCATACAAATGAACGGGAATTATCGCTTTTGGTTTGTTCCCCGTTTGTTTAACCCTGTCAAGTATGGCTTCTTCTAAGAAAACGGGATCCATATTCCAAGTATCCGCTTCGCTATCAACAAATACAGGTTTAGCTCCTAAATAAGTGATTGGATTAGCTGAAGCTGAAAACGTAAACGATTGACAAATTACTTCATCACCTAGTCCAACACCAAGCTGCAATAATGCTAAATGTATAGCAGCAGTACCCGCACTTAAGGCCACGACTTTCTTATCTTCGCCTATATAGTTGATTAATGATTCTTCAAATGCATTTACATTGGGACCTAAAGGCACTACCCAATTTGTATCAAATGCCTCTTTAATATATTCTTGCTCTCTACCTCCCATATGCGCGAGTGAAAGCCATATTTTCTTATTCATATAATATTGTGTTTAGTTACTCCATTTAATTTTTGAAAATACCTTATTGATTACAATTGTTGCTTTGATAAGTAATAATCAATACATATTTGAGGATAATTTTGAACTTTCATTTCGTTTATAACCTTTTTAATATCGAAAATATAAGACTTAAATTCTACTTTTTTTGTATCTGTATTTAAAATCAAATAACATGACTTATTAATAAATTGTCTATTCTGACCTAGACTACCAGTATTATATAGCTTGTAATCATTTAACTCACCTTCAAATTGTTGATGAGAATGTCCAATAATATAATTACAATCAATTTTTAAATCAGCAATATTGGTATTCGCATATATATATCTATTTTCAATTGTATGCCGTATTATAAAATCATCAATTTGAAATTGATTTTCATATTGGTCGAGTACTTTAACTAAAGACTTATCAAAAGAAGCATAGCATTTTTCAAAAGAAGCTCTTGCGACAATATTTGTTCCATCATAAAATCCATCTATAAAGTATTTTTCATGATTGCCTTTTAAAACAAATACATTAGGAATATCATTTAAGAGTCGCACACATTCGTTCGTCCATGGGCCATAATTAACTATATCTCCATGGCAAACAAAAAAATCAACTTGCGATTGTTCTAGTTTAACTAATCTTTCTAGTGCAATAAGATTACCATGCACATCGCCAAAAATTAAAATTTTCATACTAACATTTTCTTTATTCCATCAGAAAAGGATGTTAATGGCTTCCATCCAAGCTCATCAAATGTATTTCGAGGATTAAAATAATAAGATTGTCCTGTTTCTGTCCCTTCAAACTCGATAGAACATTCAATCCATTTTTTTATTTCAAAAGAAACTTTTTTATTTGAGATAGAAATGCCAGTAGCACCTAAATATATTCTATTTTCGTTATTTAACGCACTAGCCAAACAAATATTAACAGCATCATCTATATATATATAATCTTGTTCTCTTTCACCTTTTCCAAATAATATAATTTTATTATTACTTTTAGCAGAAGCAATAATATGGGGAATAAAGGAATTATTAGAAATGCCAGGTCCATAAATATAAGTTAACCTTACAATGGAAAATCGTTTCATTGCTCTAACAACGAACTCACCGGCCAATTTGGACAGAGCATACAAACTTGGATTATAATATGGAGAACATTCTGTAATTATATCACTACTATTTCCATAAACATTTGTACTAGATATATAAATCATTTTAGATCTATAAAATTTAACTGAATATTTATACAAGATATTGTTTATCTCTAATAATTCATAATGAGAATTTGTATAATTACCGGATGAATAAAAAACAAAATCTGGACAAATATCCAAGTCTAACAATTCACTACTAGTCAAAATCCTAGCCTTATTGTTTATCCTATCATACTTTGAATTGTAGATGGCCACTACTTCAAAATCACAGCTTATTAGTTTATTAACCAATTCACTCCCTAAAAATCCATTTGCACCTACAACAACTGCTAATTTCATGTTCTTATTTCTTAAGGCAAAAACTATAAAATATCGGATTTAAATTTTCAAATACTCCTTCAGTGCTCAATGTATTTAATTCCTGTTCATCAATAAAAAGATCAGACCAAGTTCTCAACACAATACCATTTTTAAGCTTAGGCTCATTAATTTCAATACCTAACAAATAATACTTCAATAATTCACTTACTTCATTAAATCCAAAAAAGTGTCTCAAAGGAGTTGTTCCACTAAACCTACCATTTATTTCAAAAATAACGGGCTTACCATTTAGTATCCTAAATTGAAAATTTACTGGCCCATCTGGATTTAGCTTCTCTGCTATTTTAATAATAAATTCATCATACATTGAAGTTAAGTCATTCCTATAAGCTCTATACGTATTTCCATCTCTTAAATCACGCTTCAATGTTACAATTGCTTTGCATTTCCCATTTATTACGATACACCCAGAAGTATATTCACCTTCTTCGTCTGATAAAAATTGCTGCACAACAAGATTACTTTCTGGATGATAAAGCTCCATCAATTCTTCATGATTCTCAATTTTCTTAACTCCTTGGGAGCGTGCCCCGTCAAGTGGCTTTGCAAACAATGGAAAACCTATTTTCTTTTCAATATGAAGTAACTTCTCAATATCATTAGCCATAACTGATAGTGGAAATGGGAAATCATTGCGTTCTAAAAATGATGCAGTTAGGAATTTATCATTTGCGATACTAATGACTTCTTCACTACTTACAATTACTCTGCAATTGTAAGTATCTAAAAACTCCTTGTTATGCTTTGCAAATATTGGTAATTCAACATCAGTTCCAACTAAAATTGCGTCAATATTGTATTTTACTACTATATTTTTAATAAAATCAATGTAATTCACTTCTGTGACTTTTGGAATAGTAATCGCATAATCTCCAAGCCAATGACCTGTTGAACGAGGGTCAGGATCTCCTGTAAATATCTTTTTAGGGAAATCAGATACTTGCAACAGTCTCAAAATACCCTGCCCCAATAATGCGCCGGCTCCAGTTACTAATATATTTTTCTTTTTCATAATCTTTATTTTTCTTATTTATTTAATTATAATCTACAAATATCAACTTCTTAATATCTTCAATTTAGAAAATACTTCTATTTTTGTTTAAACAAACTTGAAAGAATACTTATTAATATGTTATATACAAAAATTCGGTCTTTAACGGGTAAACAAGTAAGTTGATTATTAACTGTAATATTATATCTGACATCACAAAAGTGATTGACTCTAAATTTAGAACAACGAAAGTCTTGAACTATAAGATTCAGACTACTGTTAACACACTAATCAACTTATATGCATAGAAATTCACTTTAAAAATTCAAAATTATTCAGCTACTTACAAGCAAAAGTGTTATCAAACAACAATGTTTCTAATTAACATAAAAGCTTCAGCTCGTTGTTTATTTATTGTCGAACCTCTTAATTTAGAAAGAGAAATAAGTGACTCAATTGAACGAGATGCAGGAAAATCTCTTAATTGGGATTTATAACATTTCATTGCATCAATCTTTGAAGTAAATTCATCAAAAGTTACTGAAACAAAAACATTTGGAATAAAAGCTTCTGAACCGAAAGGAGAACACCATTCTGTCTCTGATAATGTTTCATATGCTAAGATTCTTGTAACCGAATAGTCACCTACAGGTCTACAAGCTACTAAAGAGATATCGTATACAACTTTATGGTCAATATGGATATCTCCTCTCCAAGGGATATATACAGTCTGAATATTATATTCGCTAATTGTAGCTGATACTTTGGCAGACATTTTATACTTTGGGAATTGATCGAGTGCAGGAGCAGGAAAATCAAAGAATATTGTTTTCTTAACTCCTAAGAGTTCATGAGCTTCTAGAGCTTCGCTGCGAACACTTGCAACCACTTCTTCTTTATATAATTCTGGATCACCAACATGTGCGTTGGTCATAATTATTACATAAACATCGTCTCCCTCTAGTACATGCTTTCTCATTACTGCACCACAACCTAATATCTCATCATCTGGATGTGGCGCAATTATTAATATATTACTCATTTCATTATTTTCTTTATTGTGGAATATACATAATCTAACTCAGTACAACCATAACGTTGATCAATCGGAATTGGGATCAAGTAGGATGATAATTTGTTTTCAAAAGATTTTTTTTCAGTTTCATTTAATAGGTAATTCCACCAACGACCAGTATATATCTGATTTTGATTCAATTTTTCAACAATTTCATCATCATATATTACCAAAGGATAGATTAATGGGACGCAACTATCATCATAACAAACTATTGGATCAATCATATTTAACTCTTTATAGAGTGAATGAGCATATTTAAAATTATTAATTCTCTTACTTTTAATTTCATTATACGGTTCATTTTTCAATAAAGCATGTGTAAGTTTGGACATCTGCATAATATTAGATCGGTCAATTCTCTCTTCATTTTTCATTCTAGAGGAATATGCCTTGTTGCAACCAACTTCAATTCTTTCAAATAAAAAACCAGCAGTTGAAGAAGAATAGTCTAACGAATACTCTTCCAGATAATTTGAAACTCCTTCTCCAATAACATAGCATCCGTCAGGCACACCAAAAAATTTTCTAGGAGAATATACATTTAAGCATTCATTTATAGGACTGGAATAGAATGCCTGAGCATTATCAATTATCACATTTTCGTATGCTGAAACTAAATATTTCATTCGTTCTCTACCCATAACACCAAAATAATTTACAATTAAAATTGCAGCATTATTCTCAATATGATTTATCTGAGGTTCAAAACTTTCTGATATTTTGTAATAGCTGATCTTAATGTCTTTACTTAACAAAAAATCACGAACAGTGAAGCACTCATAATATGGCAAGTAAACCGTATCACAGTTGAGGATTCTGAGACAGTGATAGATTCCACATCTTGCAGAATTCAACCGAACGACATTATCACCTACATAATATTCCTTATCAGAGCGTAAATCTAATTCAATATAACTGCCAATTTCCATTCGTTTACCACCATTTTTTAAATCCACAATTCATAACATAATCAATAACAGACATGCAAGGAATAAAATTACCCCATTGCTGAGGATATTCAAAAGGCTCGAAGTGAGTATATTCAAGTTGTATTCCCCTATTTGTAAAATGTTCTTCCACTTGATATGCTTTCGCTCCATTACCTGAATAATATCTTGTTCCACCAACAGCTTTACAAATATCAATCACCCTCTCCTCGTTAAATGTACTCAAATTAAGATCTGATGACAACAAAAATTTTGTTTGAATTCCAAATCCATCACAGAAATAACGAATAATTGTTTCATTCAATTTTGAAATATCAGGGTAGGTTTTCATAATTATATTTTCAAAGTCAGGGAATACTTCTTCGTAATATGGAGCTCGCCGATAAAACATGCTAATAGATTTTAGATGCTTTTCACGCCATTTTAATTCATCTTTTGTACGAACCTCATTAATTTTATACCCTAGTTTTTGTTCTACTGGAATTTTTATCTTTAACTCTCCTTGAGGTGATTTTATACGATTCCAATTGTGAATATTGTCTGTAGAAAATTGGGCATCATCAAGAAAAACAAAAACATCTGACAATGCTATTTTATTAAAATAGCCTAACCAAGGTAGGTAATCGGGTTGGTGAATTGATACTAGCATTTACGTTGAGGTTTATCGTTTGAATAAATATTATCGGTTTTAACAAAAACAAGTAACGATTTGATAAACAATTTAGCATCTAAAATGAAACTTTGTTTACTAACATACTCTACATCTATAGGTATATTAATGCTCCAATCATGTATTTCTCTACACCGTATTGCAGCCAATCCGCTAATACCTGGTTTAACAAGGAATCTCCGTCTATCAAATTCATTATAATCTTCAATTTTATACGGAAAATTGATTACAGGAGGTCGAGGTCCAATAAAACTCATATCACCTAATAAAATATTAATTAATTGAGGAATTTCGTCCAAACTTGTCTTTCGAAGAAATGATCCTATTTTAGTAATTCTTGGATCTCCATTAAAAGTCTCTAAACCTGTACCTTTTTCAATGGCATGATCTACCATAGAGCGAAATTTAAATATTCGAAAAGTTCGCCCCCCTTTACCTAACCTTTCTTGTCTAAAGAAAACTGGACCATTAGAATCAAACTTTATCAAAATAGCTAGAGCAAAAAAAACAGGAGATAGTAAAATTAATCCTATAAGAGCTAAAATAAAATCTAGAATGGGTTTAATAAAAAATCTATACATACTTTTCGAATAATTATTTGTTTAGAAAGTCCATTATCTTGTGATATGCATATTCCGCAGTCATATTCTTACAATAATAGTGATAACCATTTTCTCCCATCTCATCACGAAGATCTTGGGAGTGATAGAGTTTGTCAAAATTGGCTTTTAATGTTTTTAAATCACCTCCATATGACCAAAGTCCAGAATTAGTAGATTCCAATAATTCACCATAGTCAGTTACGTAATCTATAGAGGCTAAAATAGGAATAGACATATTAAAATACGATATCGTTTTACTTGGAATATTTGGAATTTTAAGGTTCTCATTGAGACTAATCAGACCCAAGTTACATTGAGCCATCAACTTCTGGTACTCATCTCTGGGAATAAAATCGTAGAACTTTATATTTGTCAACTGAATTTGCTGAGCTCTTATTTTAAGTTTTTTGAAAGATGTTCCATTGCCAATTAATAAGAAAATAACATCATTATACTCCATACATGCTTGCGCCAAAGCCAAAATATTCTCCATCTTTTGGGAAACACCCATATTTCCACCATATACAGATACAAACTTACCTTTCAATTCGTATTTTGTCCTTAAATCATCATCTTTTTCTACTTTAACTTGAGGAGACTGAAAGTTATCCAAAATATGGAGTTTCGCAGCATTTAGATCCGGATAATAATATTTTACAAATTCAATATTGCCTTGCGACATACACCCAATACCATCTGCCAACTGGTACATTTTTTTTTCTAAGTAGCGATAATATCTACATATTATCCCTTTCTCCTTTATAATACCCAGTCCCACTGCATCCTGCCAAATATAGTCACGCAACAATAAATAGAACGAACATTTAAACTTTTTCTTTAAAACTTGCATAATTAATGCAAATTCCAAAGGTGGAGTATGGCAAATGATTAAATCAACATGAATATTTGAAAAGTACTTTTTGATAGCTAACAAATACTGAGGTATTAGCATTTGATAAGCTATACCTTTTTTTACATTACCAACTCCAAACAAAGTTAAAGTTTTCACTCGTAGGACTTCTACTTTATTTTCTACACTGATATGAGTCTTTTCCTTAGCTGTCGGCGCAACTGTATAAACCTTATGCCCTTGTTTGATATATTCCTGAATCAAATCCCCATACATATTGGACGAGTTGTTTAAATCAGGGAGAGCAATTGTCAGAAATAAAACATTCATACTTCTTGCCATACTACTCTCTTCACATAATCAGTATAAGAGAGTATAATTCGAACCACTTTATCACTAACATTTGGCATACTATAATCTGCCACAGGTCTGAAATTACGGTCAGCACCTTTTTGTTGGGTTTCTAATTGTACCAGCCCTTGCATTACACGTTCGGGATTTAGTCCCACCATCATCACCGAAGCTTCTTCCATTGCTTCCGGGCGCTCATGCGCTTCCCTGATATTAAGCGCTCTAAAATTAAGGATAGATGATTCTTCACTTATAGTTCCACTGTCTGACAATACAGCTTTTGCATTCATTTGTAGAGCAATGTAGTCACTCAGTCCCATAGGTTTCATCAACTTTACATTCTCATGAAATTTGAGATCATGTTTATCAATCATTTTTCGGGTACGGGGATGAGTGGAAACAATAACCGGTAAATTATAGGTTGAAGCCACAATATTTAAAATTTCTACTAAATGAAAAAAGTTTTTTTCAGAGGCAATATTCTCTTCACGGTGAGCTGAAACCACAAAATAGTTTTCAGCAGTTAACGATAAGTCTTCAAGGATCGTCGAAGCTTTTACCTTAGGTAAATAAGTAGTTAATACTTCATACATCGGACTTCCAGTTTTGATAATCCGATCCGGTCGTAAGCCTTCTGCCAACAAATATTCACGAGCAATATCACTATACGTCAGGTTAATATCAGCGGTGTGATCTACTATCTTACGATTGCTTTCTTCCGGCACACGTTGATCGAAACAGCGATTGCCTGCTTCCATGTGAAAAATAGGAATATGTCGTTTTTTAGCTGCAATTGCGCATAAGCATGAATTTGTATCACCCAATACTAAGAATGCATCGGGTTGAACCTCCTCCAGTACAGAATCAATATTTATAAGAATTAAGCCGGCAGTTTCAGTAGCATTTTTACCGGCAGCGTTCAAAAAATAGTCGGGTGTACGTAATCCTAAATCTTCAAAAAAGACTTCGTTTAATTCGTAGTCGTAGTTCTGACCTGTATGAACCAAGATATGTTCAATAGCATCCGATGCATCTAATTTTTGTAAAACACATGATAAACGTATTATCTCAGGTCTTGTGCCAACAACTGTTAGCACTTTTAATTTCTTAATATTGTTCATTTATATGAGTAGTATGATTCTTTTAAATATTAGTATGATCTTCAACTGATATTTTATTCCCCTTTAGAGGTTAGGGGTGACTTCCAAAAAATATGTGTCCGGTCTTTCTTTATCGAAAACTTCATTTACCCACATAATTGTTACCATATCGGTCTCTCCCAAATTTTCTATATTATGCGTATAGCCAACCGGAATATCAACTACCTCCAGCCTTTCACCTGAAACAAAATATTCAATGATATCCTCCGAATCAATTTTTCGAAACCGAATAACTCCTTTTCCACTAACTACCAAAAACTTCTCATTTTTGGTATGATGCCAGTGATTTCCCTTTATTATGTGTGGCTTGGATATATTTACAGATACTTGACCTCGTTCATTTGTTTTTAAAAACTCGGTGAATGAACCTCGTTGGTCTACGTTCATCTTCAAAGGATAACTAAAATCACTCTCCGGCAAGTAGCTCAGGTAGGTAGAATAAAGCTTTTTTTCAAATGCATTACCCATATCAGGAAGCTGTAATGTTGATCGACTATCTTTAAATTTATTCAATAGCGTTACTATCTCACCTAATGATTTTGTATGAACCGGTGATACTTCTTCAAAATGAGGACTTGGGGCGAGAGAACTTTCAACTTTTAATTTAGCAATAAACGAATTAATCACGTCATCCACATATACCAGGTTCAAAACCGCATTTGGATCATTCACCTGAATCGGAAGATTATGTGCAATATTATTACAAAAGGTAGCCACCGCGCTGTTGTAATTAGGTCTACACCATTTACCAAAAACATTAGGTAAACGATAAACATACACTCTCGAACCGGTTTCTTTACTATAATCAAACAACAAGTCTTCTCCGGCCTTTTTGCTCTCGCCGTAGGGGTTATTTTGAGCTGCCTGAATAGATGATGTTATTAAGACTGGAGCTTTACTGTGGTATTTTTTAAGTGCATCCAATAGTTGAGATGTGAAACCAAAATTACCGGCCATGAAATCAGCTTGATTTTCAGGTCGGTTTACTCCCGCTAAATGAAATACAAACTCACATTGACCCGCATATACATCTAATAATCTTAGATCGCTATCCACATCAAATTCCATCAAATCCTCAAATCCTTGATTTCGTAATTCAACAATCAGGTTTTTACCGACAAAACCTTTTGCACCTGTTATGAGTATTTTCATACGTTCATTTTTATTTTTTTTGTAATTTGTCGTATGGAACTCGCAATGAGCATGGTCTTTGGTCTTTGGTTTAAAAGTCTGTTTTATTGCTCGTTTCATTTACTGATTCCGTCTCTTATAAATTCCAGCTTCAATAAAAGCTGTTTCATCCCCTCCTCATCCAGTCTTGTTGTGTTATGTGAATGATAATCTTCAATTTGTGAAACTTTTTCTTCACCTTCAACAAAATATTTATCATAATTCAAATCACGCGCATCGCACGGAATTCGGTAATAATTACCCATATCTTCACTTTTTGCCATCTCTTCACGGGTAACCAAGGTTTCATATAGTTTTTCGCCATGACGAGTTCCGATAACTCTCACTTTTGTGTTTGTTTTATACAAACCTATCAAGGCCTTTGCCAAAACATCCAAGGTTGCAGCAGGAGCCTTTTGAACAAATAAGTCACCATTCTCTCCATGCTCAAATGCATAGATGACCAAATCGACTGCATCATCCAACGTCATCATATAACGAGTCATATTCGGATCTGTTATGGTTATATCATTTCCAGCCTGCATTTGATCAACCCATAATGGAATAACAGAACCACGACTTGCCATCACATTACCATATCGCGTGCAACAAATTGTCGTTTTAGCATCTTTCCCTAATGCACGAGCTTTTGCAATAGCTACTTTTTCCATCATAGCCTTAGATATACCCATAGCATTGATCGGATAGCAAGCCTTATCTGTTGAAAGAACAACAACATTTTTTACACCGTGTTCAATAGCAGAATCCAGAACATTTTCGGTTCCAATTACATTTGTTCGAACAGCCTGCATAGGGAAAAACTCACAGGAAGGAACTTGTTTCAGGGCTGCTGCAGCAAAAACATAGTCGACACCTTTCATCGCACCATCAACTGAGCGTTTATCACGAACATCACCTATGTAAAATCTTATTTTAGGATTCTGATATTGGTGACGCATGTCATCCTGTTTCTTTTCATCGCGTGAAAAAATACGGATTTCCTTAATGTCTGTATCGAGAAAACGGTTAAGCACAGCATTGCCAAAAGAACCCGTTCCTCCTGTAATTAGTAAAATCTTATCTTTAAAAATGGACATAATTTATATCTGTTTGCATAATAATTTTTCATATAATAAAATGTATTCATTAAACTGTTTTTGGTTATTATAAAACTTCTGAGCACGTTCTAAGCAGTTTTCTGAATAAAAAGCTTTTCCTTTTATTTTTATTTGTTCAATAGCAGCAACTAATTGTACTAAATTTCCTTTTTCAACGATTAAACCCGTTTCAGGAGTAATCAACTCTGGACTTGCAGTACAATTATATACAATACCGGGAGTTCCACAGGCAAAACCTTCTACAGTAGTTAAACCAAAAGATTCTTCAGAAGACAAATTCAAAACTAAATCTGCTACTGAATAAAATTCAGCTAATTCACTAATACTCTCTGTCCTTTGTAAACCAATAATATTTGTCGGAAGAGCTTTGATTTGTTTTTTGTTCAATCCTATAAGTATAATTTTTGTGTTACAATCAACATTTTTGCTTAACTCAATAAACTCATTAAGTCCTTTTCTTGCACTCCATATACTAGCAACACCTAATAAAATGAAACTATTATTTAATTCATATCTATCTTTGATTGTCCTTTCTTCAATGGGTTTAAATAACGAAGTGTCAATTCCATTATGTATAATTACTGATGGAATATCTGACATAAATGACTTTTTTAAGACATGTTCTAGCCAATTTGAAACTGATACCAACTTCAAAGTTGGGATAGAGTTGAAAAGCTTTTTTTTTAGCTGGAAATTTTTCTCAGAACGATCGACAAAAAAACTGGCCGGATATTCGTTTATTTGCGGACACTTATAACATTGTGTTCTCCATTTGGAGCACGCAATAGAATCAAAATACGTACAATGTCCAGTAAAACTCCAACAATCATGAAGTGTCCACACTACTGGAATCCCTGCACAAGATAAATAATTAAAAAGAATCTCAATATTCAAGTAATAACCATGTAAATTGTGCAAATGAATAATGGTTGGTTCTATCTTTTTTATTTGTTTTATCAAATTTTTAGTTGCTCTTTTTGACCCAATTCCATGTCGATCAAACAATCTTGTTTGAACACCGTGAAATATCAAGTCCCAAGCATTACCAATTCTAATTAAATGAGATTTACTCGAGTTTTTATCTCTACCGTATGCGATATAACTTTCCCAACCATTACTGATTGCAAATTGTCCAATTTGCTCCGCGATACGTCCTGTAGAACAAGAATTGGCATCACTATTTATCTGCAATAACTTTTGCATGTTTAAAATTTATATTTTTTATATCTAGAATACAAAATAGCGATTTTTAATTACAAAGTATACTTACAATCTCTGAAATTCAAATTACATATTCACTATTATTGAAATTATTACTCACTTCCTCTTTTTAATGCACTTCTTAATGCATAAATATATTTCTTTCCAAATTTAAGATCAGGCTCCATATAATTACCTTCTCCCCATTCGTTCCATGACTTAAGGAAACAAATTCTATCATCTTCCGGCTTTGAATTTATCATATTAAACACTTGTAATGCATGCTTTTCAAATAATTCAGGGGTAGATTTAGTATATAAGTAACCATTATAACCGCTTCGTGGAGTATGATCCCAGTTAGGTATTAATGTTGGAAATATATTATTAATCTTTTCTTCCTTTCCTACAAATTGTAACATTGCCTTAGCGTATCTTATCCGCATCGGTCTATGAAAAATCAAGTTTTCAGACTTTCTTATCGCCGTTTTAATAAAATTCAAAAAAAAGTTTTTGTCAATCGTTATTTGGTCTAGCCGACATGAATTAACTGCATCAAATCCTGCATTTATTATTTTTTTATATTCAGTCTCTATTCTAAGCGTGTAACCTATGAAATAGATACCTTTCAATCCATTTTTGAGAGCAAGAGTTTTCCATTCCTGAATAAAAGAATCTACTTTGGGAAAATCAAGAGGTTTATAAATCATAAAAATAGGTCTATCGTCTATTTTTAGATAACGAGAATCTCTAAATGCACTTAAAAGCGAATAAAAATGTTTAGCATTATCATCCTTACCAGGATATGTCTGTTCAACAAGTAGTTTCTTACTCTTAACCTTAGCATCTTTATTCCAAAATTTCGAGTACCAAGACTCATTGGCCCAACACAAACAAAACGGGAAATCAGGTTTTCCCAATTTTACGACTTCATTGAATGGCAGTTCTAACTCCTGCTTTTCATTTCCAAACCAATAGTGATAATAGCAGAATCCTTCAATTCCAGCCTCCTGCGCTAGTTCTGCCTGGGCCTGACGGACTTCTGATAACCGCAAATCATAGAAACCTAGGTCAGCGGGGATATGAGGCTGATAATGTCCAGAAAAAAGAGGTTTAGCCTTTGCAACATTTGTCCACTCTGTGAAGCCTTTTCCCCACCATAAATTATTATCTAACGTTGGATGATACTGCGGTAAATAGAAAGCAATAACTTTAATCTTATTGTTAATATTCATTTTTAAATTTTCACACATTCGTTTTTTAATTGTTTTAAATACTCGTAATTCCACACGCGGCCCATGGCAAACCAAAAAGGTAAGATATACATATATGCCAAAGTAAGAGAATTAGAACCAACCATAGCCGAAAGAACATAACAAATAATCACTAATTCTATAATTAAATACTTGATGTTAATAAACGCTCTTATCAAAGTCATAATTATTATAATAAAAAACCATGTTGAACCAACCAATCCACTTTCATAAAGTAATTTATAATAATTCGCATCATTTACATGAGGCAATCCAAACATTCCAGCAGAAGAACCACCGGCTCCCATTCCGTGACCAAATATATGATAATCCCAATTTCTTATTAAGTAAGCATGTTGATCAGTACGCTCACTAATTGCATCATTGAAAGACATTTGTTTTAATCTACCTATTACGCTATCAATTACAATATCTAGTCTATCCCTAAATAGAAACATAGCAAAAACATAAACTAGAGCTATCAGTGAACAAAGTATAATGAGCAAAACTAGTGATTGTCTTCTACCTCTAACACAAAAGCCATATATTATAAAAGCCAGCAATACAACAACAGAATAAAAGATAGCAATTCTCATTTGCGAAAGAAAAGCTGTTAGTATGCATACAAATATCATTATGTAGTTCATTATTGATACTTTTACACCCCTATAATATGTTATCGCAAGAGCAACTGCAATTGAAAATATCGCAAAATGGCTTATTGCATATTCATCTTGAAGAAAAGAAGAAAATCGTTGAAAAGCCAGAATATTGTCTTTATTATAATTTGTATCCGCAAACCATACATTATTTTTTATCTCTACTAATCTATCTAAATACCATTCTGGAGCACTAAAATATAAATAAAAGCCTATGAGAAAAACGATAATATTTCCATATAAGAAATACTTATAAAATTTATGTGATGTTTCATTCTGGTTAGAGCCAACATAAAAGAATAACATTGCCCACAAATAATTTACCATATCGTTCACATAACATATAATTGGACAGCCATTATAAATGTATATAACAATAGATAAGATATTGTATAAAATAAATCCTGAAAAAAATTTGTCAAAGAGAGTGAATTTTGTTCTAAAGGTAATATACAAACTAACAATCATAGCCCAAAGTTTGACAATAGTATCAAGTTTCCATATTCCAAAATAAAATCCAATGAATGAGAAAATAAAAAATACAGGATATATATAATTAACCTGATTGTATTTGTTTATTTTTATCTGCTGTATATTTAGGTCCATCAAAAGAACATTTAAATTTGAAACTTATATTTACGTCAAATTCACTTATTTTGAATAAAAAAAACTATCATAACCTGTATACAATTGATGACTTTCAACGAACGTATAACCTCGTCCTGTGAACCAAAAACAAGTGTAAACAATGTAGAAATACACCCTGTTTGACGATCGTAGAGAGGAGTTTGAAGGATTTCAGTCATCGCACGTAAGTTTTTTTGAGTGAAGCATGCGAAGTCTTGACTTTTTAGATGATTTTTAATGTCAAGATAAAAGAGTCAATGAGATTTGGGGTAAAACCCCAGTATCAAATCATTTTGATTTTATCTTATTTATCAAACTTGACAAGCCCATTCTTGGTATCAATATCATATTAAAAACATGCGGTATATTCATACGCGCATTGGGACTTTTAAACAACATTGTTGCTTTTGCGACAATGCTCAATCTAAATGTGAGAGATTTAGAATATTTATGGTGACAAAATTTTAAATACTTTTCTATATTATCAATATCAGCATCAATCAAGATACGTTCAAAATACAACGCAATGTAAAATGCTAAATCACGTTTATATTTTTTAAAATCAGACATAAAACTTAATTTATCTAGAGTTTTAGAAAATAAATAAATAGTTGATTCACATTTTTCTTTACTAACAAAATTAGCACAAACTGTATCTGAACTATATAGTATTCTATAATAATAATCAAATTTACAATCCTCTGCAAAAGCAAAGCTTTTCCCTGCAATTAACGCTGATATATTAAAATCTAAATCTTGTAAAATTAACACATTCTCATCCCAACTAAGATCAACAATAGAAGACTTTCTATATATATTTGTCCAAATGGTAAACTGATATTCTAGCCTTAAAAAAGAAGATAATGCATCAGTTTTATGTTTGACCCCATATATCTGATCTGATTTTTTGCATGTTGAATGATTTCGCTCATCAAAGAAAGTATGAGCTGGGAAAATTCCAAAATCTACATTCTTATGTTCATTCATAAAACGAATTCTCTGTTCAATACAATACGGAGCAATTAAATCGTCAGAATCAAAGAATATAACATACTCTCCTTGACTATTTTCAAACCCGATATTTCTACATGTCTGTCCCCCCTTAGGTAATCTATCTCTTTGAAATAACTTTATTCTATTATCTTTGCTTACAAATGATTTCAACAAATCCAATGTGCCATCTGTTGAACCATCATCAACTAATAATAATTCCCAATCGGGATTTGTTTGAACTACAATACTGGAAATCATAGCTTCAGTATATTTCTTTCGATTAAATACTGGAATAATGATTGAAACCATCTTAGATATAATTAATAACTTAATTGTTTTTTAAATCATATATTTTACACATATGCAATATATATTTACTTACACATAATCATTTATGAAACACTCAGATTCATTAACTACTGAATATTTTGCATTGACATTTTAATAATTAAATAATTCATCATTTTGTGAAATACTGATCTAATTCTTGTTTTATCAATTTTCGATTTCCTCTACGACTAATAAAAATAACAAAAAAAACAATAGTGCGATGAAAAATTTCACAACGAATGAGTATATTATTGAATCAAAACTAAATTTTCCTATTAACCAAAGTAAGAGTCCCATTCCAATACTTGCAAGCATTGGAAAAGAAAAAGATTTAAGAAATTGAATAAACGAGTAATTTAATGCTCTACTAATTAGCATGTAAAACCCTTGGAAAAAATTAATAATAAATGCTGCGATTAATCCATATCCTACAGCCTCCAAATTTTTTCCAAAAAAAACGCCGTAGACAATACCACTAACCATAAATATCGCACTTAAAAACCCAGAATAAAAAAGCAGATCAGTACGATTTATCACTTGAAATATCGACCCAGTTGTGGATAATACCATCTGAATGCCAACTGTAAGAGCTAGTAATTTAAATACAGGAATACTTTGATTCCATTGCGAACCATACATTATATTAATTATTTCGGACGCAGAAAAATACAAAAAAACAGATAATGGAAAACCAATAGTAGCTAATATTCTGACTACTTTCAGATAGGTATTATAAACTGTCTCTTTGTCATTTTGATATTTAGAAAGTATAGGCATTAGTACCGGTGTTATCACATGAGTTAAATTAGCAACTGGCATAGTCATTAACCGATAAGATTTATCGTAATAACCTAACGCTGTTGAACTAAAATACTTTCCAATTAATAAGTTATCAGCATTACGAGAAAAATAATTTATAAAATTAAACATAAACTGAAATAATGAAAATCGTAATATTTTTCTTATTGAATTTATATTTATTTTTAGAACAATCTTTACAGGTGATAAAAAATAATAAATAATAAATGTCACGAATCCATCAAAGATACTTTTAAATACTATAGCATAATAACTAAAACCTTTATGCGCTAATACAATTGCTAACGATCCACTGAATAGCTGAACAACAACACTTATAATTCCAATTTTTTTAAATTGCAACTTCTTTTCACATAATGCATATGGTACAACTTGGAATGAATAAAACAAGATAGCCAATGATAGCAATCTTGATATGTTAACTAATTTAGGTTCATTGTAAAAGTTTGAAATTATAGATGCAGCAAAAAAAAATAAACCAGCAAATAAAATCCCCAATATTACTGAAAATGAAAAAATGGAATTGATGTCATTCTCTGAAAGATCTTGATTTTGAACAACTGCAGGACCAATTCCAAAATCACTAAGTAAGTTAAAAAAAGAAACAAAGACAGTTACAATTGCTACAATACCAAATTCTGCTGGCGAAAGTATACGGGCTAAAATAGCACCAATAGAAATCGATAAAAACACATTGCTATACTTTGCAATAGCAGTGTAAATTATCCCAAAACCAAGCGATTTGCGAAAAGAAGTCATTACTTTATTATTCGTTTTATTTTTTCTGAAGTGAATAAGACTGCGACCTCAATAGGGAAAAAAAATTTAAAAATATTAGTTGAGTTTTTTGAAAACCAAATATAAAAAAAAGCCTTTAATAACTCTTTATTGTTTATTTTATGATACATCCACAACCTCCATGACTGTTTCTTATAAATATCAAGTTGCAAAATTGTTCTTTCTAAATTGCTTATTGGCAATTTTAAATAGTTATCAAAAATCTCGTTAATCAAACCATCTTTTCCGTAATTCCAGTTTTTATTTTCTTGTCCTGGCTGCGTAATTTTTACTGGAAGTTTTGTAAAATGAAAAGTATCTCCATTTAAACACGAATACGCCACAAAATAAATAAATGGGTAGATATTTCCAAGTTTCCTTTCGATGTAGGAATCTAACAATCCATCTCTATTCATGATCAAACCACTTAATTGATGACCTCTCCATGAATTACGAACGCAATTATTAAATCCTGCTTTCCAATGACTGTTTTCTAATTTATTGTCCCTTCCTTCAGCTAAATAATTGCCGTTAACATCTATCGAAATAAAACTTGGAATAACACAATATGTTTCAGGATGATTATTTAAATAATCCAATGATTGCATTAAATAATCTTGTTCTATATAGTCATCATCGCCTAAATACATTACAAATTTCCCCGTTGCATTCTTTAATGTAAATAGCGCATTTTTTTCTAGACCGATGTTTTCTTTCTGTAAAAAGTATTTCAGCCGAATTTCTTTTTGTTCATTTCTAAATTGAGTTATAACTTCATGCGTATTGTCGTTTGAATTGTTATTTGAAACAATAATTTCAATTTCATTTTGTAAACTCCCATTGACAATATATTCAGATAACAATTCTAAATTCTTTAAAAGAAATATTGATCTATTATATGTAGGTATTAGTATTGATAATTTCATAAGGGATTATTTCTGTTTATTATTGTCAATCCACGTAATACTTTTTTTAATTCCATCTTCAGCAGATGTCATTATTTTCCAATCATATAGCCTTTCTGCTTTAGTATTATCAGCAACAAATACTTTCTGGTCGCTTTCTCTCCAAGGTAATTGTATATAATTCATTTTAATATCGAGTACTTGTTCAAGTAAAGTAAAAAGCTCTAACAACGAAAGACTATTCTTAATTCCACCACCAATATTAAAAGATTGTCCATATGCGTCTTTCACATCTTTGGCTGCAAAATAAAGGTTTACTACATCTGATCCGTGAAGGACATCGCGTACTTGTTTACCCGTGCCTGATATCGTAAATGGAGTGTTTGCAATTCCTTTTTGGATTTCAATGGCTTTTTGACAAAACCAGCCCACCCAACCTTGATCAAAAGTAGCATGTTGATTACTTCCATACATAGATGAATGACGAAATACAATAGTTTTTAAACCATAAATACGATGAAAGTCAAGTAAGTATTGATCAGCAGCGC
Organism: Paludibacter propionicigenes WB4; assembly: GCF_000183135.1. Taxonomy (NCBI): domain Bacteria; kingdom Pseudomonadati; phylum Bacteroidota; class Bacteroidia; order Bacteroidales; family Paludibacteraceae; genus Paludibacter; species Paludibacter propionicigenes. The sequence goes on from NC_014734.1 coordinate 1,163,264, forward strand.
CTTTAGAACATCCATAAGGAGAATGAAAATCTAAAGAAATGGTTTCTGGAAAACCATTTGGGTATTCTCTACATGTGTAACGTGTATCTGTTTCGTCAAAAGTAAGATTTTCGAAGTCACCATAGACTTTATTGGTTGATGAATAGAGTATTACGGATTCTGGAGAATACTTGCGTACTGCATCTAGCAGGTTATATGTTCCCATTGCATTTACTTCAAAATCTAACCGAGGATTAGCAATTGAAGTTGTCATAGCAACTTGTCCTGATAAATGAAAGATATAATCAGGTTTTACGTCTTTTATAACCGTTTCAACATCATTATTATTGCGAATATCAAAAGGATAATATTTAAATTTACCTTGATTTCGCAACCATTCAAGATTAGCAGAACTACCAAAACGGAATAAATTATCAAAAATAAATAACTCTTCACCTCTTCGCAAAACTTCGGCGGCCAAATTACTACCTATGAATCCACAACCTCCTGTAATTAAATATCTCATATCTTATTTTTTAATTAACTCTTTTAACCTGTTCAAAATATTAAAATCAATTTTAAGTTTAGTCAATCGTTCAAATTTATCCATATTACATTTTAAGTCCATTACTTCATTTTCACGGTAATGAACAGCTCCATAGTTAATAGTCGAAGTTGATTGTAATTCAGATTTACTAAATTCGATTATTTCTTTTAATGAAATACTATTTCCGCTACTCACATTTACAATCTCACCTACACATTCATTGTTATTCATTAAAAGCAAACGAATACAATAAGCAAAATCTTCAACATAAATAAAGTCTCGTTTTTGTTCACAAGGTGATACGTTCAAAGGAAGATTGTTTTTCATGCAATCTATCACATAAGGTATAAATTTACTTTTATGCTGGAATGGTCCAAATAAATTTCCCGGTCTTACAACCATTATAGGAAAACTGTAATTATGGTTCAACATCATAGCCGTATTTGTTGTCAGTTGTTTAACAAGAGCATACGGTGAACTTGGATTTTCCCTCATAATTTCATTAAATGGTGAATTCTCAGAACCATATTCTTCAGAACTTCCAAACTGAACAAATAATTTAAGTTTTTTTTCTTTGAATCTGTTATATAGATTCAATAAAATTTTTAAGTTGCTTGAAATTAGACCATCAAATAATGACAAGTCTCTCTCTGCTGTTACTATAGAGGCCAAATTAATGATATACTCAGGTGCATTGACTTCTATAGGGATTTGCTCTTCAACTAAATCCATTTGGAACGTTGAGATTTGAGGATAATTCTCAAAGAATAAGTAATCAATAAACTTGTCGTAAATACATACATTGTATTCCTTAGAAAGATATACCGCTAAATTCTTTCCTATAAAACCACTACCTCCAATCAAAAAAATCGTTTCCATTTATTTGTTTATAAACTTTTTAATATGATCCAAACAAATCTTATTGACCGCTTCAGTCTTATATCTTTTATACCAATCTACTGTCAATTCAACCGTCTGATTTATATTTAGCCTTGGTTCCCAACCTAATTGAAATTTTGCTTTGGAAATATCAAGCATCAATAGCTTAGCCTCGTGTAAGTCGTTGGGATTCGATAAATCTTTTAAATAGCGATTAGTGATAAGTGATAAGTGATTAGTTTCCGAGAGTCTTGGTTCTTGGTTCTTGGTTCTTGGTTCTCTAAAATAATTTTCCACGACTTTGGTAGCTACATCCCATACCGTAGCAATAGATTCGGCATGTGGTCCAAAATTCCATCCTTCGCAATATTTAGTCGGTTCATTCCACATTTTTTGAGCTAACAGCATATAACCGCTTAATGGTTCCAACACATGTTGCCATGGGCGTATGGCTTTGGGGCTGCGAATATCAATCGTTTTACCAGCTTCTAATGCTTTTATACAATCGGGAATAATGCGATCCAATGCCCAATCACCACCACCAATAACATTACCCGCACGTACGCTGGCAATAGACTTACCGTGAGAGTCATATTTATCCGGATGAAAGAACGAGCGTCTCCATGAAGCAATTGCTATTTCGGCTGCACCTTTGGAAGAAGAGTAAGGATCATATCCTCCCATAGCTTCATTCTCTCTATAGCCCCACAGTTGCTCACGGTTTTCGTAACATTTATCAGTGGTAATCATAACTGCAACTTTCACACTACCCGTTATCCGAATGGCTTCCATAACATGGATACTGCCCATTACGTTTACTTCATAGGTTTCAACCGGTATGTCATACGATAGACGTACCAAAGGTTGAGCTGCTAAATGAAAAACAATTTCCGGTTGATATTTCTGAAAAACATCTTTCAAATTTTGACCATCCCGTATATCACCTCGTAAATCCGCTTTTATTTTTTTTCCTATGCCGGATAAAACGAAGTTATCACGATCGCTAAAGGGTTCTAATGCAAGTCCTATTACTTCAGCTCCAAGCTCATGTAACCATATAGCTAACCACGAACCTTTAAAACCCGTATGCCCAGTTATCAAGACTCGTTTACCACGGTAAAAGTTGTCAAATATATCGATGCTCATCAACAATTATGAATTATGAATTATACATTATGAATTATTTACCAAACTTTCCAGGGAGCATTCCCTTTATCCCACATTTCGTTCAATTCAAAGTTATCCCGCATAGTATCCATCGGTTTCCAGAATCCTGTATGTTTAAAGGCGTTCATTTCTCCTTTTTTTGCTATATTTTCGAGTGGTAATCGTTCAAAAACAGCATCATCACCTTCAGGAATATAATCAAACACTTCGGGTTGGCAAACAAAGTATCCGGCATTAATCCAGTTACCATCTCCCGCCGGTTTTTCCATAAACGAATTTACTTTTCCATCATGATCAATATCCAATGCTCCAAATTTTCCGCTAGGTTTGTAAGCTGTTACCGAAAGTAATTTGCCTGAGGCTTCGTGTAAATTTATTGTTTCCCTTATATTTAAATCGGCTACGCCATCACCATAAGTGAGCAAAAAAGGTTCATTGCCTACATATTTCTGAATACGCTTAACACGTCCACCTGTTTGTGTATTCAAACCTGTATCAATCAATGTTACTTTCCACGGTTCAGCATGACAATCTAACACTTCAATTTTGTTATTTATTAAATCAATTGTCAAGTCACTATTGTGCCGAAAATAATTAGCAAAATATTCTTTGATAACATAGCCCTTATAACCACAGCAAATGATAAACTCATTAATACCATAATGACTATAGGTCTTCATGATATGCCAAAGAATTGGTTTACCACCAATTTCAACCATGGGTTTTGGTATTAAATTGGTGGCTTCACTGAGCCGTGTACCCAGTCCACCTGCTAAAATAACTGCTTTCATATAAAAATATTACCCCTAACCCCAAAAGGGGAATTAGGTTAGTACTGCTTGTATATTATTATTAAATATCTTATTATCTATTCTTTTAAAAAGAGAATAGGTCTTTAAGTCCCCTTTAGGGGATTTAGGGGTACTTACCATTCATCTGTATAGATATTCTCTGCTCCAGCTGCACTCAAATTCTTTGCAAAGTAAGATGTAAATGTTTCACCTCCGCAAATATAAAAATGCGAATCTGTTACATCAACATTAGAGGTCTGAATATCTCTCCATTCAATTCTTCTATTTGGCAATTCAGCCATTTCCTGACGGGTACAGAATAAATGCAATTGTGCTTTTGGTACGATAGATTTCAACATATCGACTCCTTGCATTTCCTCCTCGTTTTTAAACGAATAGAAGACATGTAAACGATCGGTATAGTTATCACGCACCAACTGTTCGCAAAAACTAAGAATGGGTGCTATCCCTGTTCCACCGGCAATGCAGCAAATCGGTTTTTTTTTTTCAAAGAAAGGCAATAAAAAGTCACCAAAGGCATATTTTACAGTACAGGTACTTCCAACGATAAGTTCATCGAATATGCGTGAAGTGTATACACCTACTTTACGAATAATCAATTTTATAGTTCCGTCTTCTTTAAATGCCGATGCAATACTAAAATTACGTGATTCAGGCCAACGAGTATAGTCTTCTTTATTTTCAAGGGTCAGTTGCAAAAACAAACCGGCTTCGAAATAATGATTTTTTCCTAATTGAAGCGTATATTCACGAATCTCACTCCCATGTTCTTTTACACTAAGAACAGTCGCTTTGCTTATTGTGCCCATTAATGTATAGAATTAAAGAATTTGTCAAATACATATAAAATATAATCCATGTGAACCTGTTGAATACCCGGATAGACACCAATAAAAATAGTGTTCCGCATGATATAGTCGGTATTGGTTAATTCTCCTGACACACGATACTCCACATCTTTGTAGGCAGGTTGTTTAGTCAGGTTACCGGCAAATAGCTGGCGGGTAAGAATTTTATGGTCTTCTAAAAACTCAGCCAGTTTTGTACGGGTAAATTTGTCATTCTCGCGCACATTAAAAGGAAATCCAAACCAGGATGGGTCGGAATTGGGAGTAGCTTCGGGAAGCATCAAATACTCTTCGTATTGTTTTAAACCGACATAAAGTTTTTTAAAGTTTGCTTTACGGATTTCAACAAACAAAGGAAGCTTTTTCAATTGAGCTACCCCTACAGCAGCCTGCATATCGGTCACTTTTAAATTATACCCTATATGGCTGTATACATATTTATGGTCGTACCCTACAGGCAAATCGCCATATTGACCTTTAAATCGTCGTCCGCAGGTATTATCGCAACCCGGATCGCAATAGCAATCGCGTCCCCAATCTCGCATAGAAGTAGCAATACGTTTTAGCAAGGGATTACTGGTTAATACAGAACCACCTTCGCCCATGGTTATATGGTGAGCCGGATAAAAACTGGTAGTAGCCATATCGCCAAAAGTTCCCACCATTTTACCATCATAGGTAGAACCAACGGCATCACAACAATCTTCGATTAAGAAGAGACCATGTTTATCGGCAATGGCTTTAACAGCATTCAAATCAAAGGTATTTCCCAGAGTATGAGCCAACATAATGGCTTTTGTTTTATCGGATAGTGCATTTTCGATGGCCAACACTTTTACATTAAAGGTATCAAGCTCCACATCGACAAATACAGGCACCAGTCCATGTTGCACAGCAGGGTTAACAGTGGTAGGAAAACCAGCAGCTACCGTCAAGACTTCATCTCCTCGTTTAAGTCTTTTATTTTTCAACAAGGGAGAAGTTAGTGTAGAAAGTGCTACTAAATTGGCTGATGAACCGGAGTTAACCAATATACAGCTTTTTTGTTGCATATAACTCGCGAACTTAGCTTCAAATTCTTCGGCATATCGTCCGGTTGTTAGCCAAAAATCGAGCGATGCATCCACTAGTGTTACTAATTCATCCGCATCAAATACTCGGCCTGCAAAGGGAACCATTGATTTACCAGGCTCAAAACTCTTTTCTACAAATTGTTCGGCATAATATTGTTTAACCAATGCCAGTATTTCGTCTCTTTTCATTTATATCAGTATATCTTTAATATATTAGATCGTCAAAACTCGATTTAACCAATGCATTGATAATTAAATCCTAATTCATTCATTTCATTCTCATCGTAGATATTCCGTCCATCCAGTATTAGCAAGCCTGTCATTGCTTTTTTCACAACAGGCCATGTTGGCATTCGGAATTCTTTCCATTCAGTTACGAGCATAAGAGCATCCGAATCTAAAACCGCATCATAAATGTCATTGGCAAAATACATATTGAAAGAATCTTCAGGAATCAATTCTGCCATTTTAGTGCGAATTATCTTCTTTGCCTCAGGCATAGCTACAGGATCAAAAACGCGAACTTTACAACCAGCTTTAAGTAATTTTTCAATAAGCACCAGTGATGGAGCTTCTCGCATATCATCGGTATTTGGCTTAAATGACAATCCCCAAATACTGATAGTCTTTCCGCTCAAATCTGACTGAAATTGCTTTTCCAACTTATGAAACAATACTTGTTTCTGATAAGCGTTTACTTCTTCTACCGCTTTAAGTACACGCAACTCATAACCGTTTTGATCGGCTGTTTGAATTAATGCTTTTACATCTTTGGGAAAACAGGAGCCTCCATAACCGCAACCTGCATATAAAAATTTACCACCAATTCGTTGATCGGTTCCTATACCTTTGCGTACCATGTTGACATTTGCCCCTACCCTTTCACATAGATTAGCCATGTCATTCATAAAACTTATACGGGTAGCTAACATGGCATTTGCAGCGTATTTAGTCATTTCAGCAGAAAGAATATCCATGAATATTACCCGAAAATTATTTAAGAGAAATGGACGATATAGTTTAGTCATTAGCTCTTTAGCCTTTTCACTTTCCACACCAACAACTACTCGATCAGGACTCATAAAGTCTTTAATAGCGTCGCCTTCTTTCAGAAATTCCGGATTGGAAGCTATATCGAATTCAATATAAACTCCCCGTTTATCTAGTTCCATTTGTATGGTTTGACGAACTAATGATGCCGTCCCAACCGGAACAGTACTTTTGGTTACCAACAATACATATTGTTGCATATTTTGTCCAATTGTGCGAGCCACTTCAAGTACATACTTTAAATCTGCGCTACCATCAGCATCGGGTGGTGTTCCAACCGCACTGAAGATTACCTGAATATCATTTAATACTGATGTCAGATTTGTCGTAAAATGTAATCTTTCTGCTTTTATATTTCGTTGAACCATGTCTTCCAGACCTGGTTCATAAATAGGTATTATCCCTTTTTCCAGGTTCTCAATTTTTTGTCTATCAATGTCAACACAAGTCACATCAACGCCCATTTCAGCAAAACAAGTTCCCGAAACTAAACCAACATAACCAGTTCCAACGATTACTATCTTCATTTAAAATTTCTTATTTGTAGATTTGAAATTAATCAAAATCCATCATTATGACTTCTTATTATTCTAAAATATCTCTTAAACAGTCTCTAAGCTACCAATATAATCTTTAGAATGTCTTACCGAGCTTTTAGAACACTCTACCGAGCCTTTAGAATCCTCTGCTGTGCCTTTAGAACTCCCTGCAATGTCTTTAGAACCTTCTGCAATATCTTTAGAATTGCTTGCTATGCTTTTAGAATCCTCTGCAATGCCTTTAGAATGTCTTGCTAACTCTTTAGAATCCTCTGCTATGCCTTTAGAATGTCTTGCTAACTCTTTAGAATCCTCTGCTATGCCTTTAGAACCTTCTGCTATGTCTTTAGAAGAAACCAGTCTATGAAAAAAATTCTTTCTATTCCTCTTTTTCATATTCTGTTTATTTAATTCGTAGTCGTTGGTGCAGCTTCTACAGTTTTTTGTGCTGTTTTTACTGCACTTTTAGCTACCTGCCGGACTTTCTTGAGTAATTCTGCAAAAGTATAATCCGCCAATTTTGCCGGATCGGTTGCCTTGTACAGAATTTTGCCTACCGAGAGTATTTCACCAATTTGATTATACAACTCGTTCAGCAACGATACATTATTTTGAACAATGCTTCTGCGGTTGCTGGCAATTTCGATTTGTTGTTGCTTATCAGCCGCCAGAGAATTGAAAGCAGCCGTCAAAACATCAATCAGCTCGTCATCAAACCTTGTTCAGCCAACGGAGCTTTATAGGTTTGAATGTTTGCCAACACAATATGCAAATTCGCTATAACACCTTCCACATCATGATATAAGATGCTTTTACGCAAAGCTGCAAAACCAAAGGAAGCGGGTGTAATGTTCAAAGTAGCCTTAGCAAGGTTTAAATAACCAGTGACACGATTAATAGGATCAATCAGATTATTCATCGTGTTAGAGTACCTTTCGGTAATGATTTTCTTTGCCAGTGTCTCCGATTTAGGTTCCAGCAAATCAGTAACAACAGTAATTTTGTTTTCGTAGTCAGTTACATAAACTTCAGTGAATTTTGGCGAGTATGCAGCAAAATCTGCAAAATCGCGTTTCAACGCAAATGCAACAGCTTTAGAAACAACAGGCAATTCTTCATCTTTACAATTGAAGAGTCGAGTGTTAATCATATTCATTTAATTATGTTTAAAATGTTTATTGATGAATATAAAATCAAGGAATAGAAAGACCACACTAAAATTATCAATTAAAAACATTGCAAAACAACAATCAGCAGCTACAAACTATTATCTACCTAAAATTATTACCTACTACCTTCTTATATGACCTACTTCTTACTAATTACTTCTTTATACCAACTACTAACTTATTATACCCTACTTACTACTTACTACTTACTACTTACTACTTACTACTTACTACTTACTACTTACTACTTACCATTAATCATCAACACATCATTAAATCAACACATTATCACATCACTCTTCCAACGCATTCTTCAAAAACATAGCTCCCAATAAATAGAATACAATCAGGAAGCCCCCCAATATGCCCCCTGTAGCCATGGCTTTGGCTTTCCCAAGCCTTTCCTTTTCCAACGGAAAACGGGGTGTATCGATAATTTGTACGATAGGAGTTTCGCGGGCCAGATCCAGCTTCAGAGTTTCCAGATTTTTCAATACTTCGGTATAAACCGTGGCGTAGAGTTGTGAATTATTTTCTTGTTTAATTTTTGGCACAGCCGCAAAAGCCAATGCCTGATTAATATTCACCTGCGAATAACCTGCACTTCGGTAGAGGGAAGATTCGTACAACCTGCGGATAGAATCCGCCTTAGCCTGCATCATATTTATATTAGCACGGCTCTGAGCAGTACGGGTTTCTTTGTAAAAGCCGTAAGTGACCTCCATCAGTTTTTCTTCGAACAATTTGGAGAAAACCTCGTCCTTGCTGGTAAAGTTGACATTGACAAAACTCAGCTTCTTATCTTTACGGGCAATAGTAAGCGCATTGGATTTTATCAGCTTGTCGTATATACTATTCAAAACACTATCCTGCGTACGGGTAAAAGTTTCCCGTTTCTGACCTATTGGGAAACTGAGTATTTGTAACTCTTTGTTGTCTTTCTTCTTCCATTTATCCCGCAGTTCATTAAACTGAATATAGACTTCTACCAGATTTTGCTTTTTCCCCTGATATACTACAGGCGATAAAAGCGTTTGCTGTATGGTATGAGGCGACTGCATAATTTCCAACAAATTATCACCGCTAAAAGCACCACTGCTACCGCCGCCCAGCATGCTGCTTAACCCAAAGGATGACGCCAAATCTGCCAATCCACCACCTCCTGCACTTTTTTCGACCAAGGCAAAAGAGAGTTTTGCGGTATATTTAGGAGGAGTAAGCAGCGAAGTTATCAAACCAATAACAGCTCCTCCCAGTCCGAAAACCAGAATAATCAACCATTTGGTCAGTAAGTACTGCCACCACTCTTTCGCTTTTTGTAGCAATTCTTTCAGCGATATTTCGTCGTTATTCGCTGTAGTCTGTTGTTGAACTGTGCTCATATTTATCTTTTTACAACTGAATAAATAAGTACCATAGCAGAAGTTATTGAAGTCAAAATGCCTACTGTTTCACCCGCTGTCAATGGATTTTTCACCTCGGTTGGTTTTTCTGGAACCACAATACGGGCTCCGGGCTGTAATTTAGGATAAAACTTTATTCCTAGAAAACGGGTAGTGCTTCGGGCTGTACCGTTGGCATATAACACAAATACTTTCTTTTTCAGTGCTTGTTCCGTAAATCCACCGGCACGATGTATATACTTCTTTAAACTCATCCCAGGTTGATAACCTACATAGGTAGGGAACAGTACCTCGCCCATTACTCGTACAGTTTGCAGTTCGCGCGGCACAAAGATATCATCACCATCTTCCAAAAAGAAATCGTCTTTTCCACCCGGGTGTTTCATGATTTCTACCAGATTAATACCCACAATACCCTGTGATTTAAATACCTTATCCACCGATTTCGATTTTGAAAAAGTATTCTGAATAGAATCTAATCCTTCGGCAGGAGCTGCAATACCTGCTGTTTTAAGCATGGTTGCATCCACTTTATTATCGTTTTTATTCTGATACAGTTTTTTCGCATTTTCCTTTGTGATTTGGTTCAGCTTCTGTTGAACTCCGGTCTCTTTTTCAGTTCGGATAAGAAACGCTCCTGCAGGATAAGCATACTGTGTAAATCCACCGGCTCGTTTGATTACATCAGAAATACGTTCTGATTTACTGGTAACGCTATATTCACCGGGTTGTAAAATTTCACCTTCCAGTTTAACCGTACGCGTTTCTTCGTATCCCGAGATCGTACGGACAATCACCTTATCTCCATTTTCGAGGAGCATATCAGCACTACCTTTTTTAAAGCTCAGTTCCTTGTCCAGCGAGAACTTATACACAATAGTTTTGTCTGTCGTGTTCATTAAGCGATCTGGATCTTTGATAATTCTGACCAGCTCCACCGAATCGGTATTGGCCATTTCGGTAAATCCTTTTGCTTTAAATATCAGATCTTTCAGGGTTATGTTCTCTACAAATTTAAATGTTCCCGGCATTAATACTGCTCCTGAGATGGAAATGGACTTTTCTTCGCGATAGTCAAACAGGCTGGTAATCATTACAGAATCATCTTTTTGAAGCAATATATCTTCTGCAGCACCTTTAAGTACTTCACCCAAATTGAATCCCAGTATTTCGGGTATTTGATTGGCTTGCTTCCTGTTGATAAATGCCATATTCATAAAAGCATCTTCTTTTAAGCCGTTTGCTTTCTCAATCAGTTTTTTTACGGTCATTCCCGTCTCCAATGCATAGGTTCCGGGACGATAAACCGAACCGGTAATATCCACACGGTTATCGAATATCTTAGATGTTGTAGCAACATAACAGGAATCTCCGGATTGTAATTTAAATATTGCCAATTGATTTTCCGGAACATCAACTACGGTTTTTCCATTGTTTTTCAAGCGTATAGTAGTAATAACCGATTTATTGGCATTATCACTATAGCCACCGGCAAACCGAACTAATTGCTGAAGGGTTTCTCCCGGCAATGCTTCAAACAAACCTTCGCGTTTAATAGCACCTGAGATACTTACACGAGCTTTGTAGGGGTCAATCTTGATAACATCTTCGTCCTGTAATGCTATATTGTTTGTCAAAGCTCCATCCAACAGAAAACCGTATACATCAACATTAGCAACTACTTTACCACGTCTCACGACCTTAATATCGCGCATAGTACCAATAGAATCGGGGCCACCACAAGCATACAGCGCATTAAAAGCTGTTGCAAGAGACGGAAGCGTGTAGGTTCCCGGACGGGTAGCTTCACCGACTACCGTCACACGAATGCTACGAATACTTCCCAGACTTACATTAATCTGCGCTCCGGGATAAATACCGACAAGTCTGCTTTTAATAATACGGGTAACATTCTCAACGGTCTGACCACTTACTTTTATCGGGCTGGCATTGGGTACACGTATGTAGCCTTCCGGGCTAACTTTAGGCTTAAAGTTCGCCTCGTACATGCCAGATACGTCAATTATCAATTCATCGTACGTACCGAGGATGTAATTGGGAGGGGTAGGAATATTTAACTTTGGTTCAAAAGTCAGATTTTGTTTATCAAACAAATAAGAACCGAAGATACCTCCTGAAAAGGTTTTGGATTTCTCACTTTTTTGATTTTGGTTTGCAAAATTGCTCTCATTTGCTTTATTGCTGGCTTTCTTCTGAGTATCCCGCAACTCGTCAATATCTTCTTGTCCGTTATTCACATTTCTATCAACTACTTCAGCCTGTTGAGTATTAGTAACAGCTCCGGCATTTCCATCTTTATATTTTTTATAGGCTGCCAATTGCTCAGGACTCAACTTACTCAAATCAATGTTTTGAGCCATCAAACAAGTCGTAATTAATGAGAATAGAAAGACAAATTTAATTTTCCGCATAGGTATATATTGAAAATAGTTTACAATTTAAAAGGTTATTCTAAAAAACTCCTCTATTTAGCACAAAGAGGTTCGTCACTCCCACACTGGAAATAACGAATTATTTTTTAAACCTGAAATATTTCTTACCTATAACCAGATGTAGCCAACAACAGAAACGTTGCACCTACTCCCGGCATAAGATCATTTTAATTATATGTTATCCAACAAAAGCATTAAGCAACTACAGTACTTTTTCGATAAACGATACCGGCACTGTAGTAATTGCCGAACCAAAACGTTCAAGTCTGATTAATACTTTATGTTTTCCTTTTACTTCAACTAACTCGCCCATCATCCCTGTTAAAGGTCCTTTGGTGATAGTTACAGACTCACCACGAGCAAAATCTTCCACACTAAATTCTATCGGTTCATCAGCGCCTTCCACCATCAATCGTAGGTTTTCTATCTGACAATCGGGTATTGCGACCGGTCGCCCTCCTTCTCTGACAAAGGCTATTGCACCATATATTTTTGTTACCTTTTCAAAATCTTTATCCTGAATATGTACAAAAATATAACCGTTTACAACTGGGATTAGTACCTCTTTAATTCTGTCGCTCCAACGGCGTTTTACCTTTTGTAGCGCTAAATAGTGCTCTATTCCCACATCCGAAAAACGTTCGCTCACTTTTTTCTCCGCCCGCGGTGCAGTATATACTGCATACCAACTTAACTTCTCTGATTGTATGGCGCGTTCTTCTTTCAACTTCAAAATATTTCAATTACACTAAATGCTTTCTAAGTAGTTACAAGTGAATAGTTACGAGTTACAAGTTTATTTATTTATTTATTTATTTCTTTATTCAACATTAAGACCAACTTTCACCCTCCTACCACTACCTGTTTATAATTTTTTAGTAATTTTAGAACAAAAACTGATCACTGCTCATTGTTCACTGTTCACTGACTAAAGTCTTCCATCCACCCATCGCCTGTCGATTACAGCTTTCGCATCAAAAACGACAGAACCGGCCTTATAGTACTTCTCGAAATCTATTGTTTTAAATTCATCATGCGCCACAGCCAGTAAAACAGCATCATATTTCTTTTTACCATCTACCTTATCTATAATATCCACACCATATTCATGCTTTACTTCCGCCACTGATGCCCACGGATCATAGATATCCACATTCAACCCAAATTCACACAATTCCCGATAAATATCAACCACCTTGGTATTGCGTATGTCCGGACAATTTTCTTTAAAAGTCACACCTAGCATCAGTACATTAGAACCTTTTATGGCATGTATCTTCTGTATCATCAATTTCAACACTTTATTGGCAATAAAAGGCGCAATACTGTTGTTTACGTGCCGACCTGAGAGTATTACCTGAGGCACATAACCCAACGATTCCGCCTTACTAGCCAAATAATAAGGATCCACACTGATACAATGTCCACCGACAAGCCCCGGTCGGTACTTTAAAAAGTTCCATTTAGTTCCGGCAGCATCAATCACATCGTTGGTATCAATGCCTACTTTATCGAAAATAAGGGCTAATTCATTGACGAAAGAGATATTCACATCACGCTGAGCATTTTCTATAATTTTCGATGCTTCTGCTACTTTTATGCTGGGGGCTTTATGCGTTCCGGCTGTAATGATTGAGGAGTATAAATTATCTACCTGATCGGCAATAAGTGGAGTGGAGCCGGAGGTAACTTTTTTAATTTTGGTAAGCGTGTTTACTTTATCGCCGGGATTTATGCGTTCCGGACTATAACCCGCATAAAAATCTTTATTGAATTTGAGCCCTGAGACTTTTTCTATAACAGGGATGCAGTCTTCTTCAGTACAACCGGGGTATGTGGTTGACTCATAAATTACAATGGCATCATTGCTTATGACACGCCCAAGCATTTCCGAAGCCATTATAAGCGGCTTCAGATCAGGCATATTGAATTTATTGATTGGTGTGGGGACAGTTACTATAAAAGTATTGTACTCTTTCAGGTCGATTTCATTGCTCGAAAATGACAAGCCGAAATTAGGGTTTGAGCTACAAAGAGCTGTAGCCTCATGCAAACCATCCAGATCGGCTTCCAAAGTGTGATCAACGCCTTGTTGCAATTCACCAACCCTGTTTTTATCTATATCGTATCCAAGTACTTTATACTTTTTGCCAAACTCAATAGCAAGTGGTAAACCCACATAACCCAGCCCGACAACAGCAATTCTAAATTCTTTCATCAATAACAATTAATTTACACAATTAAATTATTACAACATCACCTCTTAAAATACCTATACCCTAAAACATTACTAATCAAACAATAAACTAATTTTCAAAATTAAGAGAAGCTCTTTTAAAAAGCGAATACAAAGATACTAAAATTATTTTTCAAAACATATCATTTCATTCTATAAAATTTAGCAAATATACTTTTCTATTGCAGAAGAATTAATTTTGAAATAGTTATATCTGAATATATTTTTATTACTTTGCATTTCAATTTAAATTTACGATTATGGCATCGATTGAATATTTCCCTGAGGTAGATGAAAACGGCAAAATAATCCGAAAGGTAACACGCACCGAATGCCATGCAGGGTCGTTTTTTCTACATCCTGTTGTACACTTACATGTATTCAACTCTAGAGGCGAATTGTACCTGCAAAAGAGAGCTTTAAACAAAGACATTCAGCCCGGTAAATGGGATACATCTGTAGGCGGACATGTTGATTACGGCGAAGAAATCGAACTGGCTCTCCAACGGGAAGTACGGGAAGAGTTGGGTATTGAAAATTGTTATCCCGTATTTCTGAAACGATATAAATTCGTTTCGAATCAGGAAGCCGAATTAGTTCATAGCTATTTCACTGTTTACGACGGTTTCATTACACCTGATCCAGAAGAGATATCGGAAGGTAAATTCTGGACTATTGAAGATATTGAATCACATATTGGGAAAAGCGTTTTCACTCCGAACTTCGAACAAGAATGGACAACAATCATTAAAGAAAACCTGACAGCTATATCAGGCAAAATAAATAAGGGTTGATTATTTCTAATCAACCCTTATTCTATATATTTCGAATTTTTTATTCGTTATCAACTGCTTCCAGCTCAATCATCAATGAATCTTTCGGAATCTTAATTCCAACTTCTACATTGATTTTCTTTACTCGCGCAGTGAAAGGCATTTCAATACGATTTTGCATCTTCATTGCCTCCAGAATTAAAAGAGGAGCTCCTTCAGTTACAATATCGCCTTCTTTTACAAATACTTCAAGAATAGTTCCAGGAATGATAGACTGTATATCATACGGACTTGGATTAATCCATGGCTTTCTATTCTGATATTTTTTAGTAAGAAGCGTTTTGTATTTACGCGCAGTTACCGCAAAATCTACATATTCCTTTTTTTCTGTTTCCATAATTTATTTAGTTGACAGTTTATAGTTGACAGCTCATGATTAATACTAACTCAGAAAACCTTGTCAACTTTAATTGTGAATTGTGAATTAGAAATTATGAATCAGAATGGAGGAACTCCATGTTTTTTAGCTGGACGGTAATCGTCTTTATTTTTAGAAACTTCTAATGCATGCAATAACATATCGCGTGTTTCCAATGGCTCAATAACAGCATCGATATAACCTTTTGATGCAGCCACATAAGGATTAGCAAATTTCTCGATATATTCCTGAACTTTTTGTTGACGCATAGCATCTTCGTCTTCAGCTTCCATAATTTCCTTGCGGAAAATAATGTTAGCAGCTCCTTCAGGACCCATTACTGCAATCTCGGCACTTGGCCAAGCCAACATAAAGTCAGCACCAAGGTGGCGCGAGTTCATAGCAATATAACCACCACCATACGCTTTACGTAAAATAACTGTAATTTTAGGAACAGTAGCTTCTGAATATGCATATAACATTTTAGCTCCGTGACGAATAACACCTGCATGTTCTTGGTCAACACCCGGCAAGTAACCCGGCATATCTTCCAAGGTAACGATAGGAATATTAAATGCATCGCAATAACGGATAAAACGGGCTGCTTTATCAGAAGCATCACAGTCGAGTACACCAGCGAGATAAAGTGGTTGGTTAGCCACAAATCCAATAGTTTCACCATTCAAGCGACCGAAACCAATAACGATATTGGCAGCCCAAAGTTCGTGAACTTCAAGGAATTTAGAATCATCTGTAAGTGCATAAATCACTTCACGTACATCGTATGGCTGTTTTGGATCGGCAGGAATAATATTCTCAATATTCTTATTAAATGTAGGTTCTTTAGGTTCTACACTTTTAGCTTTTTGTTGGTTGCTATGTGGAATCAATGAAACAAGTTCTTTGATTTGCTCAATACATTCCATTTCGCTCAAAGCATAAAAATGAGCATTTCCGGTAATTTCGGCATGTACACGTGCACCACCCAAATCTTCCTGAGAAATTTTTTCACCTAATACAGTTTCGATAACATTCGGGCCGGTAATAAACATTTTAGAAATATTTTCTACCACAAACACAAAGTCGGTAAGAGCTGGAGAATAAACAGCACCACCGGCACATGGACCTAAGATTACTGAAATTTGAGGAATAACACCGGAAGCCATAGTATTACGATAAAAAATTTCACCGTAACCGGCCAAAGCGCCGATACCTTCCTGAATACGAGCACCTCCCGAGTCATTTATTCCGATACATGGCACTTTCATTTTAAGCGCATGATCCATAATTTTAGTAATTTTACGCGCATGTTTTAGTCCAAGCGAACCACCCATTACGGTAAAGTCTTGTGCATAAATACAAATAGGATTACCGTTCATTGTTCCTGTACCGGTAATTACGCCATCACCAGCCAGCACTTTGTCATCCATTCCGAAATTGCGCTCTTCGTGTTCAACGAAAAGGTCATATTCGTGAAATGAACCGGCATCCAACAATGCAAGGATACGATCACGGGCAGTCATCTTGCCCATAGCTACTTGTTTCTCAATGGCTTTGTCACCTCCACCTTTTTCAACAATTGCTTTTTTTTGTCGTAATGCCAGAATGTTTTTCTTTAAAGTCATAAAACTTTTATTTAATTAAACATAAAGTTACGGGCTACATCAAAAAATATAACCCTTATATCGGAGGACAAAAGTAACACTTTTATCGTTAAAGTGTGCAATCTCCCGAACATACTTACTATTAATAATACAAAACTATTTGCCGTTCAAAGCTTTAAGAATATTTTTTCTGACAGATTTAAAGCCCGCAGAATAATTCTCAAAATCGATATTTTCCAAAACAACCGATAACTCTTGTTTAAATTCGGGTTCTTTACGGCAAATGCGAAGTAATATTTTCATGGAAAGTGCCTGAACGGCTATAGGCGATTTAGGAGAAATCATCCAGTCAAAGCATGCATTTATGAATTCTACCGAAAGGCACTCCGGCAAGGCTATATTATTGATTACAGACAAACAACCACGCAACAAACCACCATGAGAAGTAGCAATGGCTAAAGTAGACAATTCTTCAAAATGCCGTTCAGAAAACCATTCAGGATGTTTTTCGCTTATCTTCTGGCAAGCCCAGGCAGCACGCCACGCCACAGCAATATCTTCATCATAAATAAGACGATATACGATATCAAAATCGGCTGGATTTAGAAAAATCTCTGTAGCTAAGATATCAACAAAACGTTTAGATAGCGGTTGGCGAAGATGTTCACGGTAATCCATAATAATTGCAGCTAAACCCCAAAACCCTAAAAGAGCTTTAATTTGGTATTCAGAAAGTCAACAAACTTATAAAAATAGAAAAAGGAAAGGGCTTATTTAAATACAATATCTACAATCACTTCCACCCCTACCCTGTCATTCAATGATTTTTTAATTTCTTCTCTCGACATAAACAAATCATGACGAAGCACAGATGAAGTTAGAGTTACATAGAGTATCCTGTTTTTCACCACCAACTCAGAAGTATATTGCATGATATTAGTGCCCAGCACCAATGGCCATGATTCTATCAAACGCTTCTCATTCAGCGGGCGATCAAGATGATGTTCCCTGAGCACCTGACGAATCACATCGCTCAATAATTCTGTATTTTTTTTTCGCATGATTAATTTCTAATTAGATTCGAAAATAGCCAATCAACAAATAACTGAGAATTGAAAACTCTTTATCGCAAAACCAGCACCTGTCCTAAACGTACACCATCAGTGAACGACATATTATTCAGTTTATAAAGACTAACAACCTTCATTCCATAATCTTGTGAAATGCTGTACATCGATTCTCCGGCAGTGACAGTATGGTTATTGTTTTCTTTTGGGGCTTTATTACGTTTCATCTCAATGAAAACCCGCATTCCAGGTTTTAGAACGACAGTAGAATTCACCTCATTAAAACCACGCAAGCGATTCTCAGTCATATTAAATTCATTAGCAATTGTTGCATAAGTGTCGCCTCCAACAGAAGTTACAAATTTTACCTTGTTTACTTTCACTACCGTATGGATTGTAACCGCATTGATTACACCCATCGAAGCTCCGCGAGTCTGCACAGTATTATCTGATTTATCATCCGCTCTTCTACTTTCAGCAAATCCAGCAGAAGAACTTCCAACTAAATCGTATTGGTGTAATTCATAATTTTCAATAATAGAAATGAGTTTATAGGCATAGGCTGGGTCGGTTGCATAGCCGGCTTTTTTCAAACCCTGGGCCCAACCTTCATAATCCGTTGGGTTTAGACTAAACAAAAATGCGTAACGACTTCTTTTTTTAAGAAACAAGGAATGATCTTCATAAGACTCGAGCACTTGATTGTATTTGCGGAAACATTCATTCTTCGTTTCATCATCATGATAGTATTTATCTCCGGTCCAGTCACTACATTTGATGCCAAAATGGTTGTTCGATTCTTTGGCGAAAGTACTTTGCCCTGCCCCCGATTCAAGCAAACCCTGAGCAAGGATGATGCTTGCCGGAATTCCATGTTCTCGTTGTTGTCTTTCAGCCAATTGGTGATATTGGTCAATATAATCTAAATAAGCCCGGCTTTTAGACTGAGACACAGCGAATAAACTAACAGACAGAAATATAACTAAAATTTGGGGTTTAATACTAAGCTTCATTCGTTCAAATTATTGTTTTTATTTGCTACAAAATTAAAACTAATTAATCAAAAAGACTCGTTTGATTAGATAATTTTATAATTTTGTATTTATTCAGTGTCTACCAGACCATATACCTCATTGTTCATCTGGAGAATGCTACCTGAATATCTTACCTTCACAAATAAAAAATATGACAGAAAAAACAATAGAAACCAAAGTATCAATCTTAAGTTTCAACGAATTGAACTCAGCACAAAAAACGCTCATAGACAAAGCCAAAGAGCAGGTTGCTAAAGCTTATGCTCCTTATTCCAATTTTCATGTAGGCGCTGCTGTGGAACTTGAAAATGGGGAAATATTCGCAGGGAGTAATCAGGAAAATTCAGCCTACCCTTCGGGACTATGCGCCGAACGTGTCGCTATGTTTTATGCCAATGCACAATTTCCCGATGTTGCTGTAAAAACGATAGCCATTGCGGCATTTACCAATGGCAAATTTTTGCCTGAACCTATTACGCCATGTGGTTCTTGTCGTCAGGTATTGCTTGAATCTGAAATGCGATTTGATAAAAATATTACGGTTCTTCTGTATGGAACCAACAATATTTTCCAACTTGAAAATATCAGGCAGTTGTTACCATTATGTTTCGAAAAGAGCAGTCTTAATGGATAAATTGTATTGAAAACAGTTTATTATTCTACTAAAATCACAGTTTTCTCAAAAAAAATAACTATATTGCGAACGCAAAAATAAGAGACTAAATTTAGCTCTTAGCTTTTAAGCCGCAAAACGATAGTTCAATGAAGAAAACCATATTAAAAATCGAATATCAACTCAAAACTGCGTCAATTAATGTATTATGGAACTCAATCAGCACACCGCTGGGATTAGCCGAATGGTTTGCCGATGGAGTTACTGTCAATGATAATGAATATACATTTTGTTGGGAGAAAAATGAACAAACAGCTTTTTTAATTCACACAAAACCCAATGTCAGTGTTCGGTTTCAATGGGAAGAAGATGTAGATACTGATTATTATTTTGAGTTTAAGATAGTAGCATTGCAAGTGACCGGAGAAATGGCACTCATCATTACTGACTTTGCTGAAAAAGGAGAAAAAGATGACCTGACTCTTCTTTGGAACAATCAAATAGAAACGCTGAGACGGAAAACCGGTATTTAAACAACAACTATTTCCTACAAATCATATCGTATTATAATAAGAGAAACCATTAGGCTATGAAGCCTGATGGTTTCTCTTTCTTTCACCACACTTTCCCAACACTTAATGTTAAGCTAATTTCGCAAATCAGATACTTGATTATTGAACTTTTTGCAGTAATTTTGTTGTTCCAAAAAAAACAAGCATGTTTCGGATAAAAAAAATTGACTCTTACATATTTAAACGTTTTATTACGCAGTTCTTGATGACTTTTCTCATCTGCATTTTCATCCTGTTAATGCAGTTTTTATGGAAACATGTTTCTGAATTGATTGGAAAAGGAGTTGGTTGGTCAGTTTTAGCAGAGTTTTTTATTTATGCAATTTTCTCCGTTGTACCAATGGCTCTGCCCCTTGCAATACTATTGGCATCATTAATGACTTTCGGTAATCTTGGAGAAAACTTTGAACTAACCGCCATGAAAGCTGCCGGTATTTCTCTTTTTAGAATTATCCGACCGCTTATTATTTTCATCTCATTTGTTTGTGTTGGTGCATTTTTCTTCTCTAATTACGTTTTGCCTGTTGCACAAACTAAGTTATATACTTTAGTCATTTCGCTAAAACAAAAGTCTCCTGAGCTTGATATCCCAACCGGTGAATTCTACTCCGGAATACCTAATGTACAAATCTATGTAAAGGACAAAAAAGATCATATTCTCAAGAACGTGATGATATACAATTTTTCGGGAGGATTTGAAAACGCTGAAGTAACCGTTGCCGACTCAGGAAAAGTTCAGTTCACCGAAGATAAAAAGTATATCATGCTTTCGCTTTTCGATGGCGAAAGTTTTTCAAACTTGAATAATCAAAAATTGAGTAGTTCTACGACGAGTATTCCTTATCGCAGAGAAATCTTTAAAACAAAAGATCTTTTAATAGATTTCAATTCTGATTTTACCCGTTACGATGAATCTATCCTTAAAAATGAGCATGTTAGCAAAAATTTCCAGCAGCTTACTCATTCTATAGATTCAGTAAGCAAAGATGTTAACGTATCTGCTGCACTTCAGGGAAAAACTCTTGTTGATCAACATTTTTTTGGAAGAGATGTTATATTTGGTAGTTCGTTAAACGACAGTCTGAAGAAAGTTCGCAAGATTTACAATACAGATTCGCTTTTCCTCTCATTACCTCAGGAAGCCATGGTAAGAGTTTCTAACTCGGCAGTGGAAAAAGCAAAACTCATGAGTGAAACTGTTGAATACAACAAAACAATGATAGGCTCGCAAGTTACTTATATCACTAAACATGAGATTGAAAGACATCGTAAATTTACATTATCTTTTGCCTGCCTGATTTTTTTCTTCATCGGAGCCCCGTTAGGCGCTATTATTCGTAAAGGAGGATTGGGTATGCCGGTAGTGATATCTGTAATTATGTTTATCATATATTATATTATCGACAACACCGGATACAAAATGGTTAAAGAGGGTTTGTGGCTATCGTATCAAGGTATGTGGTTAAGTTCATTTGTTTTGTTGCCTATCGGGATTTTCCTTACATACAAAGCAGTTGTAGATGCAAGCATTTTAGATACAGAACAATATATAAAAGCATGGGCTCTGATTAAATCAAAGTTCAACTCTATAAGAAACAGAAAAATAAAACTAATTGATTCAAAATGAAATCAACATTAAATACAATTGAAGAAGCTCTTATCGACATTCGTGATGGAAAATTTGTGATAGTAGTAGATGACGAGGATCGTGAGAACGAAGGTGACTTTGTCTGCGCTGCTGAAAAAATTACGCCGGACATGGTTAACTTCATGATTACTTACGGTCGTGGAGTTGTTTGTGCACCGCTTACAGAAGATCGCTGCGACGAACTGGAACTTGAAATGCAGGTAGATAAAAATACTTCCATACACTCTACTCCCTTCACTGTTAGTGTGGATATGCTCGAAGGTTGTACCACCGGAGTTTCGGCTGCCGATCGTGCTGCTACTTTCAAAGCTTTGGCCGATCCACTTTCAAAACCTGAAACATTTGGCCGTCCCGGGCACATTTTCCCGCTAAGAGCCAAAAACAAAGGTGTTTTGCGCCGCGCTGGTCACACAGAAGCTGCAGTAGATCTAGCTCGTCTGGCCGGATTACAACCGGCAGGCGCCCTCATCGAGATTATGAATGAAGATGGCACCATGGCTAGACTACCGGATTTATTCGAAATTTCAGATAAATTCGATATAAAAATAATTACGATTAAAGATTTGATTGCCTATCGCCTTAAAACCGAATCGTTGGTAGAAATGGGCGAAAAAGTAAACATGCCGACCAAATATGGTCAGTTTAAATTGATTCCTTTCCGTCAGATATCAAACGGAATGGAGCACGTTGCACTCATTAAGGGTGAGTGGGAAAAAGATGAACCTATTTTAGTACGGGTTCATTCATCGTGTATCACCGGTGATATTTTTGGCTCTATGCGTTGTGAATGCGGGGATCAGCTCCACAAAGCTATGCAATTAATTGAAAGAGAAGGCAAAGGAGTAGTTGTTTATATGAATCAGGAAGGGCGAGGAATAGGACTGATGAACAAAATCAGG
This sequence comes from Paludibacter propionicigenes WB4, assembly GCF_000183135.1. Classification (NCBI taxonomy): domain Bacteria; kingdom Pseudomonadati; phylum Bacteroidota; class Bacteroidia; order Bacteroidales; family Paludibacteraceae; genus Paludibacter; species Paludibacter propionicigenes. Next base: position 1,186,047 of record NC_014734.1, read on the forward strand.
GCTTATAAATTGCAGGAAGAAGGAATGGACACTGTGGATGCGAATCTACATTTGGGCTTCAACGCTGATGAACGTGATTACGGAGTAGGTGCTCAAATCTTACGCGAAATAGGAGTTACCAAAATCCGCCTAATGTCTAACAACCCCGTTAAGCGCATAGGTTTGGAAGCTTACGGACTTTCAATTGTTGAAAACGTTCCTATCGAAATAGAACCAAACAAATTCAATGAATTCTACATGCAAACTAAAAAGGTTCGGATGGGACACGATTTGAAATATGTAAAAGGAGACGAAAAATAACTCATATTATAATGTTTCAATTTTGGGGGTCAATGCCTTAGTGAAACATTAAAGCTTTCAATATAAATAAGATTAGTTATGAAAACAGCACTTATTACCGGAGCCACATCGGGTTTCGGTCATGCAATTGCGTTGCGCTTGGCGGGATTGGGTTATAATCTTATCGTTACCGGACGTAGAGCTGAGCGATTAGAAGAACTTACTAAACAATTACAATCCGATTACTCAGTCAAGGTAATTTCGCTTTGCTTTGATGTACGTGACAATTCGGCATGCACTGAAGCAATCAATTCATTGCCACCCGCATTTCAGAAAATCGACGTACTGATTAATAATGCCGGTCTTGCTGCGGGTGCTTCTCCATTTCAGGAAAGCGATTTGGCAGATTACGAAAAAATGATTGACACTAATGTTAAGGGATTACTCTATATGACTAAGCTTGTTGTTCCGGGAATGATTGAACAACAATCCGGGCTTATTATCAACCTGTCTTCGATTGCAGGAATTGAGGTCTATCCTAATGGCAGCGTTTATTGTGCCTCAAAACATGCAGTAAATGCCATTACTAAGGGGCTTCGACTTGATCTGGTAAAACACGGAATAAAAGTTAGTTCGGTTTCACCCGGAATGGCTGAAACTGAATTCTCTATTATACGGTATCATGGCGATGAAGAAAAGGCCAAAGCTGTTTATGCCGGACTGATTCCACTAAGTGCCGAAGATATTGCCGATACGATAGAATTTATTGTTACCAGACCTGCTCATGTTAGCATCAATGATATTCAAATAAATCCTGCTCAACAGGCAAATACATATATTGCACACAGAAATGCAAATTAATTGCAGATAAAATGTTCAGAAAAACGTCTTTATTCCAAGATTTTTGGGGAGTAATAACATTATTTAAAAAAATTACCCTATTTTTGTCTCTCTGTTATTATTAGTTGAAATTTTTGAAAGTTTTGTTGTAACCGCAAAACAAACATATTAAATAAATATTGAAAATGAGCCCACTTGATTTAAACAAGGATCCTGAAATCGTACCAAGCGAAACTCCTGAAGTTGCCGAAACTAAAGAAACTATTGAAGTAACTGAAAACAAAACAGTTGCTGAAACAGCTGAAGTTATTGAAGTTATTGAAGTACCTGAGGTATCTGCTGATGCCGCGGTAACCGAAATTACGGAAGAGCCAGTTGCTGATAAAATTCAGGAAGAAAGTCCTGAGGAAGTAGTTACAGAGCAACCGATTGAAGAAAAATCTACTAAAATAGACTATAGTACAAGTACTAAAGCAGAGCTAGTTGACGCACTTAAGTTGCTAATCAACAAAGAAGTAGAATTGGTTAAGGACGAAGTGGAGCTTATCAAGCAATTATTTTACAAAAAGACCAAAGCTGAAATAGAAGAGCTAAAAAAATCATTTATTGAAGATGGTAACGAAGAAAATGAATTTTTAGCTCCAAAAGATGAGCTCGAAGAATCATTTAAAGCGCTGCTAAACACATTCAAAGCCAAAAAGGCAGCTCTATCAGCCCAGCTTGAAAAAGAAAAAGAAACGAACTTATTGAAAAAACAACATTTGCTAGGTCAAATGAAAGTTTTAGTAGAAAGTAATGATGACGTTTCTACGCATATTAATGAGTTCAGGGCTTTACAGCAAAAATGGAAAACCATAGGTCAGGTTCCTGCAAGTGCCTCTACCGATTTGTGGAAACAGTATAATTTATATCAGGAATCATTCTGGGATCTGATTAAGATTAATAATGAACTAAGAGAATACGATTTCAAGAAAAATCTTGAATTAAAAACTGCATTATGTGAAGCGGCTGAAAAACTAGCTTCAGAAAATGATGTTATATCAGCTTTCCAACAATTACAAAAACTTCACGAAGAATGGCATGATTTAGGCCCTGTGGCCCGCGAAATACGAGAACAAATCTGGAGCCGTTTTAAAGAAGCATCAACTGCTATAAATAAAAAGCATCAATCTTACTTTGATTCAATCCGTAAGCTTGAAGATGAAAACTATGAAGCCAAAAATGCGTTATGCGAAAAAATTGAAGCTTTTGATTTCAGTAGTCTTAATAATTATAAAGCATGGGATGAAGCAACAAAAACGGTGTTGGCCTGGCAAGAAGAATGGAGAACAATTGGGTTTGCACCTCGCAAAGTAAATCAAAAAGTATTTGACAGATACCGCAAAGTATGCGATGCTTTCTTTGCAGCAAAAGCTGAATTTTACAAGGAAACTAAAAATGTATTGACCACCAATGCTGAAAAGAAAAAAGCCTTGTGCGAAAAAGCAGAAGAGCTAAAAGACAGCACTGAATGGAAAGAAACAGGAGATAAACTTATTCAGCTCCAAAAAGAGTGGAAAACAGTAGGACCTGTTGCTAAAAAATATTCAGATGAGCTATGGAAACGTTTCATAGGCGCCTGCGATTATTTCTTTGAACAAAAAAACAAAAATACATCCGGACAACGAACTGTAGAAAATGAGAATCTAGCAAAAAAGAAAGAGCTCATTGACAGAATAAATGCTTTCGAAAAGACAGAAAATCCCGGCGAATCAGTAACAGCCCTGCGTGCTATTATGGCCGAATGGAACACCATAGGACATGTGCCGTTCAAAGAAAAAGATAAAATCTACAAAGAATACAGAGATGCTGTTGACAAACAATTCGAAACTCTGAATGTGGATTCATCTAACCGCCGCATGGACTCATTCCGCAACAACTTGAAAGACATGAGTACTAAAGGTGAAAACAAGCTATTCCGCGAACGTGAAAAGCTTATGCGCACCTACGAACATTTAAAATCAGAGATTGCAACTTACGAGAATAATATCGGATTTTTCTCTTCGAACTCAAAAAAAGGTGGTGGTTTGATTAAAGAAATGGAACGTAAAATTGAGACTCTGAAAGAAGAAAGTAAACTGATAGAGCAAAAAATCAATCTTATAGACGAAAACATTCAATAATAAAAATATAAATAGCAAAGAAACTCCCAAACTGAAAATTCAATTTGGGAGTTTCTCGTTATACATATTCGCTATCAATGTAACCGCTGGCGTTCTTCCGAGTTTTCTGACTTTGAAGAATATTTATACTTAGATCTTCCTATTTGATATTTTATGCTTATTCCAAAATAAGTATCGTCAGCATCAAATACATTTAAATTCTGTCCCGACAGCACGGAATGCTGACGTGATGTCAACTGATTAAACAAGTCGTTCGCTGTAACTGTGCATGTAAGTGACTCCCGCAAAAAACTTCGTTGTAAGGAAAAATATAAATTCCAATATGGTTCATTATAACTCGTTGTCCAAGATCCTTTTCCATTATACTGATAACCGATATCAAACAGAACCTTAGCCGGCAGTTTTATCGAATTCTGAAGTGTTATATTCTTTCCCGGAGTATTATTATTTCGTCTTACATTATTATCATCAATATAGGGATATGAACTGGTATAAAATAATCCGGACAATGTAATGCTCCACCAGGGTAACAACTGTTTGTTGAAAGTTAAAGAGGCAGTATAACGACCCACGTTATCTCCGTTTATAAAACGAACATCAGTGAGCTGTGGCTGCACTTCATCCTTATATACCATGAAATAAATGGGGTGTATAAGGTAACTATAACCAACCCTGAATGAAATGAAACTGAAAAATTTGCAGGATAACTGGAATGAATGTATATCCGTCGAAATTAAGTTGGGGTTGCCTTTTCGGTTAGTCAACGAATCTACGTAAATGCTTGGGTCAAGTGCCGAAAAAGAAGGACGGGATATACGTTTACTGTATGAAATTCCGGTTGAGAAAGATTCGGAACAAGAATAGTTTATTGACGCACTGGGAAATAAGCCAAACTGATTAGCATCTGAAAAAACAACATAATCTTTCTGTATTTTCCTGAAGGTTTTTTCGCCTCTTAAGCCGACTCTGAATTCAAGTTTATCATCCAACTTCATATTTAGAGAAGCATACGCAGAAAGGTTTTGTTCATCTGTCAGATAATGCTGATACAGATTGGTGCTACCTGTCATATCGGTGATGTCATTTCCTTTTATCCAGTAATATTTTGTCCCGATATCCAATAACATTGTCTTACTGAACGGTTTTGTATAATCGGCTTTTATCGAGTAAATTACCGGCTTTCCTTTATTATAATTTTTATTCCAGAACGGCGGATTATTCTCATTACCTACAATTTGATTGTAAAAATTATTTGTGTTCTCCTTATTTCCAATGGTATAGTCTGCTATCAGTTTAATATTCTGCCCCAACGAATCTATTTTACAATTATAACTTATAGTATTATTAGTTTGCCATGATTGTATAAATTTCTCCACATGCGTATTGAAATTATCGAATGCCGGGTTTGAGAAATACGAAAGTTGATTTCGGTTTATTTTACTAGCATCTGTATAATAGCCATTACTCTGAAAAATAAGACTTTGGTTCTTTGCGATATCAATATCTACAGATAAACGATACGAAGTTTCTGAATCAAATGATACAGATTCTGCATGCGTTTCTAAATTATTATTGACGGTTATAACACTGTAATTATCTTCAAAGGTTTTATTGTTCATTGTTGAATGATCAACATACAAGTTCGTTGTTATTTTTCCTGCTTTCAAGGCTCCTTCTATAAATTCGCTTACCGAACCTTTTCTTGACTGCGTAAAGTCACCTCCCAGACGTAACAGATATTGATCTGCTTTATCGAGCGTATTAATCAAAATAACTGCATGTCCATCAGCATCATAAGCAGCTGATGGATTATCAATAATTTCGAGAGATTGTATATTTTTGGGATTGAGTATTCTAACCTCATTCATAGAATGAACTTCTTTACCATCAATATAATATTTGGGTATCCCCTTGCCTGCTACGATAAGTTCACCTGATGTATCTCTAATCAGTCCGGGTGTCTTTTGAAGCATGTCCGAGCCATTTAATGCATTGGACAATATGCTGTTTTCCACATTAATAATGATACGGTCAGCTGTACTTCGAATGGTGGGTTGCTGCGCTATGACAGTAATTTCTTTTATGCAGTTAGGTTGTAACACAAGAGTAGGTAATGAAGTGACACCTAATCTTGTTTTCACTGTCTTTTTTAGAGCTGCATAGCCAAAAGAGGTAATTTTAATTATATATTCGTTGGGTTGTATATCCTTCAGTGTATAAATACCGTCAGTAAATGAGGTGCTTGAAATAGTTGAAGAATCAGATGGCGAGATTAAAACAAGATTAAACTGGCTTACCGGTTGATTATCCGGGTCAACGACTTTTCCTGTTAAAACATTTTCAGATCGTGAAACTACGGCAAAAAGGCTAAGAATAAAACAAACTAAAATTCTCATGATTTTCTAATAAAAATTCGTAACACACTGTTACAACAATCTAGATATCGAAGAAATTCATATATATGAATCTCCAGCCGCCACAATTATTCATTAATAAACTATGCCGACAACATGTTTAGCTCATCGGTAATAAATAATTGAGAAGTCGTTTAAACAAAGAAATTATTGCTTGTGTCTTTGGTATATCTCTTTTCGGATAGGACAATTACAGATTATGTACTTCCCAAAACTCATCTTGTAATGACAAATAATCTGACTGCATTTTACAATATGCACTTTGCCATCAAGGCAACGTTCTACTCTACCATTTCTTCCAAAAAATTCGGTATGAGCTCTTAAACATTCGAAATTCTTACGACAATGAACGGTTTCTTTTAAAATTTTCTCATCTATTTCCATTTGACTTTTCATTTATTAGTATTATCTCAATACCGTTAGTATTGGCCGCAATGCCAATGATTAAAGTTTATGTCAGGTTTGTCAGAATTAGATCTACAGGAATCTAGCGAAAAACAGATCAGGGATGACCGATTATTTCTTATGTAAATTCACTTTTTTTGCACTCCAAAAATAATACATATACTTAACATATACAAATTATTCTCAATAATCTTTTCAGCTAAAAGTATAAAGCACTGAAAACTAGCACATATTTTAAAAAAAATAAGGTCTTATAGAAGAATTTCTATCAGACCTTATTACTATAAATTTAGTATATTTTATTCAAACATGTTTCTAAAATGCGAGAAGAAATTACGAGAAGCTGAGGCATTCGGTTTTACGTTATCCGAATTTCCTAGTTTTTCCATAATTGTTTTTTCTTCTTTATTCAGATTTTCGGGAATATAAACCCCAATATTAACAAGTAAATCGCCAGTACCATAACGGTTCACATTAGGTAAACCTTTACCACGTAACCGAAGTACTTTACCCGGTTGAGTTCCGGGAGCAATGGTTACTTTTACTTTTCCTTCTACAGTCGGCACCTCCACCGAGCCACCTAAAGTAGCCATAGGAACCGTCAACAACAGGTTATATATTAAATCATTTTCGTCTCGAACCAGCTCTGGATGAGGTTCTTCCTCGATCAGTACCAATAAGTCACCGTTCACTCCTCCCCTGCGAGCCGCATTTCCTTTTCCACTAACTGAGAGTTGCATACCTTCCATTACACCGGCAGGAATATTGATAGTAATTACTTCATCTTCGCGTACGACTCCGTCACCGTTACAATGAGTACACTTATCCTTAATAATTTTTCCATCGCCTCCACAGGTAGGACATTCGGCTGCAGTTTGCATTTGTCCTAAAATGGTATTCTGTACCCGCATCACGCGTCCCTGTCCATTACAAGTGGTACAAGTAGTGGTCGATGATCCGTTGGCACCACCGGTTCCATTGCAATGTGTACAAGCAACCTGTTTTTTTACTTTAATTTTCTTTTCTACTCCGGATGCAATTTCTGCCAGAGTAAGCTTTACCTTCACTCTTAAATCAGAACCTTTACGCACCCGTTGTCCTCCACCGCGCTGACTTCCGCCAAAGCCGCCAAAACCGCCAAAGTGACCTCCGAAAATATCGCCAAAGTGAGAGAAAATATCGTCCATGTTCATACTTCCTCCACCGAATCCACCTCCGGCAGCACCACCTACACCTGCATGTCCATACTGGTCATAGCGTTGACGTTTCTGGTCATCACTCAGTACTTCATAAGCCTCGGCAGCCTCTTTGAACTTTTCTTCTGATTCCTTATCGCCCGGATTTTTATCGGGGTGATACTGAATAGCTTTTTTGCGGTATGCCTTTTTTATCTCATCAGCAGAAGCAGATTTAGACACTCCAAGTATTTCGTAATAATCTCTTTTGGACATATTTTATTGTGATATATAATTTGATGCGATGATGTGATTATCAGTTTATCACAATCAATCTCATTAATAAAAATTACTCTCCTACTACTACTTTTGAAAAACGAATTACTTTTTCATTCATAGTGTAACCCTTCGAAACACAATCTACAATCTTTCCTTTTAAATCTTCTGTTGGTGCAGGAAAAGTTGTGATTGCTTCATGATATTCGGTATCAAAAACCTCGTTTTCAGTAGGAATGGCTTTTACTCCGTTTTGTGCCAAAAAAGCAATAAATTTTGAGTAAATCAAATCTACACCATCTTTTACAGCCTGTACATCTTCTGATGTTTCCATCGCTTTCAAGCCTCTCTCAAAATCATCGACCAACGGTAACATATCAACCAACACCTTTTCACTGGCTGTTTTCAACAAATCCATGCGTTCTTTCATGGTTCGTTTTCTATAGTTATCGAATTCGGCCATTAAACGCAGGTTTTTATCATTGAGTTCGGTACATTTCTGCGCCATCAATTCCAGTTCATCCACTATCTGATCGGCAGCCTGCTCTGTAGTTTCAGAAGCGGGGGTTGTTTCTGTCGTTTGAGTCTCCTGAGTTTCACAGCTGTTGTTTACTTCTTGTGTTTCTTCAGCTTGTTTCTTATTCTTCATATCCATTTTATATGTTTACTGTGCTCTCAACAATTGGTAGTGAGAGTCCGGGTTCATCTGATTTTTTATTGTCAATAATTTTGCCAAAACACCCACTTTCCTTTTTTGGCAGAAATGAGGTGGCAGAATGTCATAAATATGTGTTTTATGACAATAATCAGGACAAAATGAACAAGCCCACGCTGAATTTATCGAACCAGCATGAATTTAAAGCTTACACCAAAATTGGTTGACGAAACTGGATAAGAAGATGAAATAAGTGGCGTGCTCGACTGACGATCATAGAATAACTGGATATTGAGTTTAGAGCTGAAAACATAGTCAGCCATAACCTTCAGCGTGTAAACTTTGTTACCACTCGAGGCCTGTGTTATATTTTCTTCCACTTTGCGTAACAAGGTTTTAAGATCTTTATATGAAACATCGGCACTTAATTTCAAATCATTTTTAACCTTGGTTTGTTTGTCTGATTTCAACCGGAGAATAACATCAAAATCCTTGAGCGTATAACCCAGACCAACTACATATTCATTACTTCCGGTTTCAATAAGCTGTGTACTCGATAAATTCAATACCATGGTGCGTTGCTTACGGAACTCCAGTTTGCCGGTCATATTGTTTCCTTTTGTACTGTTTTTGAAAGCTACATTTAAACCTATAAGTGGAACAAATTGTTCGGAAAGAGACACATCTGAAATATTGTAAGGTGAAGACGGTATGGCATTTAAATCACTTTGCACATCGCGAATATAGCCCAGTGCGGAGTTGTCACCATCCATACCTACCCAGGTAGAATATGAAGTGTAAGAACCTATGCTATACTTACAGGTATACGCATGCGTAAGACTTACTGATTTAAAATGATTCTTTATCCATGGAATATTCGTCAGACCATCATAACTTGCTCGCCAGTTAGGCATAATGCTCAGTAATGAAAGAAACGGATTTGTACTCACTGAATTTACATTACGCCCGGTGTATGCTGACAAAAATGCGGGAATAAGTACATCGGTAGAATTTAAATCATACGCTCCCAAAGTAGAATTATAGTCAGTACCTCCCAAATTATTCGCTTTCAAAAAGCCGGATTCAGGGTATCGGGTACCCACAAGTTTGCTGTTTAATCTGTCAGCTATTACTTTGCGATTAGCCAGAAATTTATCAAAAAGCTCTGATTTATAATTATTCTGAGCTGTGCCCATAGGTTTAAACGATGTGGACAAGGCCATAAGCGTGATGTTATAACTACCCGTATAATTCAGCGGCATATCAGTGAACATGTACTGAATTGATGTGTTTTTTGCCTGATAACGTTTAGCATTCAATTCAATCTTGAAACCCGTGACCGGCTCTAAGTTGATTTTGATATCCAAGTCGGATGTATAAGCAAGGGTAGCCGGTGTCACCACGGTATCATTTGATACCAGCCAGTCTTTATCTTTCATACTCTTGATGGTATTGATATCGGCAAATCCGAAAACAAAACCGTATCCGGGCGACATTACACCATCCACATTTTGCTGACCTAAGAAGTTTGGTTGGTATTTAAATCCGGGTAATACCATACTGTTGGACTCTCTGTAAGTAAATGTAACTTTTCTTACCATCATCAATGCCCTCACTGCAAAATCGAGGCTAGACTGCGCTCCTGACTGAACATTTGGATCGAGACTTACCAAAGTAAGCAGCACACTATCGGCTTTTAGCGTCGGCGTGATTTCAATGGTAGTAGCATTTTTTATCTTATAATTGACCGGTATGGACTTCCCTGTTTTATCCACAGCAGTAAATTTAAACTTCTCACTACCCAATCTGTGATTGATCGTTAACGTCTTATTCCTTTCTAGATTCACATTCTGAGTGTATGTTCTGGACTGAAACTTGGGTCTACCTAATGTTGACTGAGCACTGTATCGGCGGTTCACATCTTTCAGATACTTGGATTTATTGTAAAGATTTTCGAGATTAAAAGCTCCATCCAATTGCCATGCACCCATTGTAGTTGCTACATTACCTAAGTTAGTTGCACCCTCAATTTTTGCAGTCTTATTCCATTTATAGTTGGAATTATAACTGGCATTTCCGGTAACCCAATCCATCATAGGAAGTTTGTCAATAGGAAGTTTCCACGATGCATTGAATACCTGCTGATAATTATAGGGTTCTCCCAGTTTCTTAATATTTGACCAAACCGTATCTCTCCACGATTCATAGTATTGCTTGCCTATTTCGGGTGTAAGCCTCGGTTCTATAATGCTTGCATTCATGGCTGTTTGGAGTTCCAGACTTATAGATTTAGTTAAGTCCCATTTAAGATTAAACTGCCTGTTCCACATAAAATCCCGGCTGGAATTCAAATCGAGTATGCCTGTTGAGTTTCCGCTTAAGTTCCGCAGTTTGACCTGCGAATACTGGCGGTTCATATCAGAGCTCATACTTAACGAAGTCGGCAAGTAATTGAAATTGAAATCCTTGATCAATCTCAATACAGGACTATTAAGCGCTTTTACATTTTTGAAAGGCTCAACAGGAGTTGGATTGAAGGAAAAACTATAGTCAATCGTCCCTCTCTGATCTTTTATCAAATTACTTTCTACTTCAGGACTATGTTGATTCGTTTCGGTATAAGCATATGATATTGACACATTTGCCGGATCATAAAACTTAGGTTTTTCGCTTTTAATGTTTACTTTGGCACCTGTTATATTAAAACTCTTGGATGTGCTGACAGTTTGGGACATTAATTTCAATGAATCTTTAAACGTCTTGTTATCTGAATTATTCAAAGCATCCGAAAGCAAAACATCCTCATCAAGCGGATTATATTTAGGAGAAAGCGTTTCGTTGGAATAGGAGTAATATGCCGGTATTTTAAGTTTAGCCTTTTCTGGCAAAAATCTGCCTAATTCCAAAGCTGTTGAAAAGTTCACCTGATACAAATCATCAAGCCTTCTGGTGTTTACATTGCTCTCGATACCTCCATAGCCGGCAGTTTCTACTCTTCCTGACAGATTCATAGTCCCTACATCGGATAAACCAACAGCCACATTGGCCATACCTGCCCAACCGCCCGATTCATCAAATTCGGACATACGCATCTCATTCACCCATATTTCGCCCGACTTGTTTGAACTACTGCGATTCCTGATACCAATCATTATATTTTCAACATCGGAAATGGAAGGATTCCCAACTACTGTTACCTTATTCAGCGGTTTATCCGGATCGTAAACGATGTAAGGAATAAGGTTGGAAACATTCGATACATTGTTTTGCTTTGCTTTATTTCGTTTCAGTTTTGTATTAGTCAACACATCGAAGGAGAAATCAAACATGTTTTCAGGATACCAGACTGTTTCCTGATCAGACACCTTATTGCCCGAATATTCTCCCGGAGGAGTAATACGAAGCGGAATTTCATACTCGTAATAGTTATTTACCATATCCGAACCAAGGCGAATGAAGCAGGTTAAATCATGGTCTTTCAGGTTATCTGCCTGATCTTTCTTTTCTGCGTGAACAAACATTTGCAAGCGTTTGTACTGACGCATATCGTATGCTGTATTTTTATATACACCCTTAGCATCTCCCGGCGACAAGTCACTGACACGCAAAACCATGGACTGTTCGTTTTGCTGAATAAGCTGAGGTTGACCCGGGTCAGTTTCACGGGTAACTCCCGGAGGTAAAATATATTTTATCGGGGATCTTTTCCCATTTTCTTCGATATTTACAGCCTGTACATCGAGTGTGCCGGTTGATGTAACTCCATTTATCGGTTTTGTATAACTTCGCCATTCTCCTTTGACCAAATCGAGAGTAGCCATACGCAAATGAGCTTCATCTGCAAAATTGGTCATGAACATACGAATAAATCTGATAGACTTAAAGTTCCGGATACTTCCTATTTTGTCATCGTATTGACGAATTGGAATTTTAAACTGATACCAGGTTACAGGTCCGGTTACATCATTGATTGTAGACGTAATTTTATCGGTAATGTAATTCTTACCTATTACCATTTCATTCTTATCTATTTTGACGTGGTATTGATAATACTTCTCGTATTCATTCATTGTATTGTCGCCACTAATATCTTCACCATCAGGAATAGATGTAGCAGAAGTTCCGTATGATTCTGTCACATTATTAGCATCAGGCGAGTTTCCTTCAGGTCCGTTAAAATGCTTATAACGATCCAGAATACTGAGATGATCCTTATCATAATCAGACCCACGATAAAAGTGGTAATCATCTCCTGCGGGATCTTTTAGAGGAGAAAAAGGATTACTTTGCATTTTGGCCAGAACATCCGATGATACCCGGGCTTTAACCTCATCTACATAATCCTTGTAAGTAGGAAAAATAAATTCATCTGTTGATGACAATCCATCCAATCCGATATCCTGATTTTTACGAGCTCCGGGAGAATTATCAAACGCATTAACCGTAGATTGCGTTTTCGGTACACGCCCCCAAACGGTTGTTTCCGTTTTAGAAACATCGCCATCGGCAGGCATACCGTTTTCAAAAGATTTTTTCCCATCCTTCAGAATATCTTCACTGACATCACCTAAATTGAAATATAAATCTCCCGATTTATCGGCCGATAAACCATCCTTCACGTACGGATCCATCATCCAGAATTCAATGTATTCAATGTTAGAAGTTTCAAAATCTGTGGCATCCAATCTTCGCATAATACCTCCCCAACGTTTTCGTGGACTAGCCAGTGTTCCATCAGGATTCATACCGGCTGAAATTGCCGTTGGATTTACATCCAGGTTATAAGGTCCGCGCTCTTTTGGATAGAATGACAGATTCAACACAGTCATTCGGGAAGACTGAGTAGCCAAGGTTTGTTTATATGGAAAAATTTCCTGCTCCAACACATTACGCGTAAGATTATTGTACTGAAGTGCCTCATCTGATCTGATATAATCCGGATTGGAACGCGTATCGCTATTATTGAAAATAGGATCAACATAAAACCAGGAAAACAAAGCTCTGTTTTTTCCGTAATTCACATTGCCACTTAACGCTGCTTCCGGAAAAAGCGCACTCTTAGGATCGGGATTATAAGGAGTGCTGGCCAGATACCAACCTGTCGGATAGTGTATATCAATGGATGTTTGTGTTGATTCAAAATCATCGATATAAGCTAACCCTGCCGAACTGACTACTCTGGAATGTCCCGGTATTAACTGAGCAAACTCAGCATTGACAGCAATTGTCGATGGCTTTGTAGCATTGACAAACGGAAATACATTCAACATTTTGGTGAGAAACTGAGACTCTGTTCGCCAGGAAGTATTTAAACCCCAAATGGTATTGGAAATGGGTTCGTTGCCTGTATTTACTTTAGTGGTCAAAGGCGATTCGGAGAGGTGCATAATGGTACCCCCAAGACTAAAATCTTTATTGAATTTATACTCTAGATGCGTGCCAAGCAAAGTCTTGCGTTGCATACTGAAAGCAGATTGGTTCTCGAGTTTTACATCCACATTGGTTCCCGAAGCAATCAAAGATTTATTCAGAATAGTTACTGTTCCCATCGTGTAATCGACCACGTAATCAGCACCTTCCTTCAGCACCGTTCCACCGGCAGTTACCACAACCGATCCTCTGGGGACATTCATTGCGTTCAGTTTTATTTCTGAACCGGATGAACCTTTATACATCCCCACCAGACGGAATTTATTCCTTTCACTGTATTGCTGAGCAACCACCAAAGTCGAATCATAAAGTTCCGGATAAATGTAATTTTTGGCAATATTGTCATTACCAATTTTTCCCTTCAAATACGAGCCAAAAGGCTCAAGTTCAGGAAAAATAATTCGACCGGTGGATGGAAGTACTGTATATCCTTCCACGTAGTCAAACTTACCGTCCGGTCCCACAGATTTTTTGGAATCCAACCTGTCGAGATTCATTACTTTCAACAAGGTTTTATTCTTTATATTTCCTTCTGTAATATATTGAAGCTCTGTTCCTATTGAATCATTCCGATAAACTACATCCAGTTTAAAATTATCCGGCTGAAGCTGCAATGCTCCCAAATCATACACGTTTTTCATCATCAGCTTCCAGGAAGCCAGCTGAGGCGATTGCGTGGTTGATTTTATCAATTTTACAACCAACGCCTGCGGTGCAGTAATCGGATCGGTAGAAAACTCACCAACCTGATACACCTGACCTTTGTAAGTATATTCGTATGCCACACCCAACACTTCATCCGGGTTCAATGCCGTTTTTAATGATATAAATCCCAAATCGGGACTAAAAGTATATTCCGCAGGGTCAAGTCTACGGGCACTCTCAATTTTTTCATAATCCTCACCCCCATTGATTCCCAACGCGCCATAAGCTGTCGATAAAATAGAGTTTGTCTGTTGTACATCCCTCACTCCACCCAACCCCGTAACTTCGGAGTAAAGTGTGTTAGCCTTATTAAACGGAATAATGTTGGGTGTAGGAGCCACCCAGTGACTGTTGTCAATGACCTTGGTCTCTGCCAAATCCATGAAAGCGATTATGTTGCGAGCCTGATCGTAGTTTCCACGTTTGTTGGTAACCCAAACTTCCATTCGGTTGATGGTTATCCCCGAAGACACATAGGGAAGCTTGCTCATCCAAGGCTCAAAATTATCCCTGAAATAATGTGCCAGAAAGAAGTGTCGGTTATCATCGTAATTGTCAATCGGAATATCAAATTTGGTTGTTTGCAAACCACCTTTGGAGCTTACGGTTTGTGTTTGGGACTCTTGCTGCGAGGCAATGGCTGTTACGTTTAACCGACCGAACTGCATTTCGCTTTTAATACCAAACAATGCCGTACTTCCCGTTATTAACGAACTATTGAGCGGCATGCTTACATTTCCGGCTTCAATACTTTTTATAATATCATCTTCCTTGCCTTTGTACGCCAGTTTCACCATTTTCTGGTCAAAATCGTAACTGGATTCGGTGTTGTAATTCAGTCCGAAATTGACTTTATCACCAACAGTTCCGGTGACATTAAGCTGTATCTTTTCATTAAAATCAAAAATGTTTGATTTTCTCATTTGTTCCGTCAATGCCGGATTATCAATTTTATTGGTTTTATACCCAAAAATCAGTTCGGCAGATCCCTGAGTTTTTAATTGTACACCTCCGGGACCAAAAACTTTATCGGCAGGACCTATATCGAACTTCAAATCTGATTTGGAATACTTATCCTCATTGGCAATTCCAGCTTTGTTGTTTTTCTCTTTCCAGTAGTTTTGCATCTCCTTTTGAGCAGAATACTTTTTATATTCCTGATCGGTCATCAAAAAAGGAGTGGCAATTTCATTGTTTCCGGCAAGTATCCTCAGAATATAGTTTCCGGATTTTGTATCGTATTCCACAACCGATTTCACGTTATCCGGTCTGGGAGCATCCATCGGATATTTTGCGTTAAGCTCTTCGTAAGTATTTTGTGTGATCGGTTTCACCGAAAATTTCGGTTTAATAGGCTGTGCGGTGTCGGCGGGAGACTGAGGTATTTGCGCTAATGAAGAATCTGTTGTAGAATGCTGAGTTCCGGCCACTAAGGCATAAGTAGAACTGAGTATAATACAACAGAAAACCAGAATAGAAATTGTTTTATTTGAAAAAATCATAGATATCAAAAGTATTGCACTGTTAATAATGCAAAATCAAAGTTCGTTAAGGTTCGTTATTCAAATAGATATTCATTTAGCTGAATTGGTTACTACATCATTTTCAACGCCAGTTTAATGAGTTGTTCCACTTTGAGCGCCGGTTGTTCCTGAACAATTTTATCAACTACTTTTTGCGAAGCAGATGCCGCGAAACCTAACATAACCAAAGCCGAAACAGCCTCCTCTTTTTTCTCATTCTGTACATTCGGAACTAAGCTGATGATCTCACTTCCACCCGCACTTTTCATTATTTTGTCTTTTAAATCCACAATAATTCTCTGCGCCGTCTTCGTTCCGATTCCTTTTATTGCATTTAAAGCAGAAACATTGCCGGAAGCAATCATATCCTGAATCTCCTGAGCCGAATAGGATGACATAATCATTCGGGCGGTATTGGCACCGATACCCGAAACTGAAATCAGCAATAAAAACAGCTGACGTTCACTTTGTAGGCGAAATCCGTAAAGAACATGTGCATCTTCTCTTATTGACTCATAAACATATAGCTTAGCCGAAGTATGCTCTCCCAAAAACGAAAAAGTAGGTAAAGTGATATGAATAAAATAGCCGATTCCAGCTGTTTCCAGTACAACATAAGCCGGAGTAAGCTCTGATATTTCACCTTTTATATAGTCTATCATGTATTATAAATGCGAAGGTAATTATTTATTTTCTTAACATGCAAATATACTTAATTTATCTGTGTACAACAAATACTAATTTGAAATCAAAAAAAGGTATTAAATGTCGCAAAATAGATAACGCTAATTTTATTGAAATAGTATTATTTAAACACAAAAATACCCTTATTCCGGGCTAATTACAACAAAATTCTTTGATGGATTGTTATCTAGTCAAATAAATGCACTAATTAAAATTTGAAATTATAAATTATGAAACGATTAAACATCCTTTTATTGCTGCTTATTTCATTTTCCATACTCGGTTTCGGGCAGTACAAATTGCCAAATTTACCGTATAAATACGATGCTTTGGAGCCGTATATCGATAGTGTAACGATGCATATTCATCATGATTTGCATCACGCAACTTATGTGAGCAACCTGAACAAAGCACTGGAGAAAAATCCCGAGCTGTACAAAAAAAGTCTCGTAGAGCTTATTCAGACTCTGAACACGCTGCCTGCCGACATTCAGACTGCTGTCAGAAATAACGGTGGCGGGGTTTACAACCACTCCTTCTTTTGGGAAATAATGGCACCTGCCGGAACAGCCACTATGTCCCCTAAACTCGAAAAAATTCTGAGTGAAAATTTCGGAAGTGTGGATGCGTTCAAAGCCGAATTTGAGAAAGCTGCCGCCGGACGGTTCGGCTCAGGATGGGCCTGGCTTATAAAAGATCCTGCCGGAAAATTGCGCATAATTTCTACGCCGAATCAGGACAACTCACTTATGCCCAATGCCGAGATTAAAGGAAAACCGGTACTGGCACTCGATGTATGGGAACACGCTTACTACCTAAAATATCAAAACAAACGCGCAGCATATGCAAAGGCATTTTGGAGTGTAGTAAACTGGACTAAAGTAGAACAGTTAATCGAGCAATAAATAATTCAAAAACTCCTTTCTATCCTTAAGAAACAACTAAAAATCCTGCGTGCTTCGCAGGATTTTTAGTTTGGAGTAATTGGTTATAAAAAAATATGAATATCCGTTTTGTTGCCTATACATGATGTAAGAAAATATATGCCGGTGCTCTGCACCTCTTTCGTTTTTAGGTCTCATTATTCTTCAAAGATTTAGGTGCTCTGCACCATTTGGCAAACTTAAAGAGGGACAGCGTCCCGAGATATTTGTAGAAACGTAATTATTATAGAATTTTGAGCTGCAGCGCACCGACATATTCATTGTTCTAAGAAGATTTTAATGCCTTAGGTAAAAGCACGGATAATCATAAAAAAAATCTAATATTTATACATATTTCATTCTTTTCAATTATCTTGCAGATGAATTTAAACAATGTAGCTTTTATGGAAAAAATTAGTTCTACCGAGGTCCTTGAGTGGGCAAAAAGTTTTCTTAGCAAATCAGAAAAAGAGATTACAAACGATGAATTAAAGGAGCAAAAAAAGTATGCCATTCTCATCCAGAATCCGGGTGACAAAACACTGCTCTCAAAAATGCTTGACGAGTCGTCGCAAATTCACGATAACAAAAAGTTGGCGCTACGTATTAAAATTCTAGTCCAACAGTATGGCATTCCAAAATTTCTAAGTTCTACGGACACTTTCCTTTTCAAATTATTCACAAGTTTTGGTTATCGATTTCACTACATTGCAGTTCCCATTATCAAATATCGCCTTCGTTCGGACACAGCAAAAGTAATTATCAACGAAGAAGCTTCTTTTTTGAATCAACATCTCTCAACACGCAGACAACAAAAGATCGGACAAAATGTGAATCTGCTGGGTGAAGTGGTTTTGGGCGATGGCGAGGCCGATCATCGTTACCACCATTACCTCGAAGCGCTGAAAGATCCGCAAATAAATTATATTTCCATTAAAATATCCGGAATTTATGCTCAGATAAATCCGTTCAACTATGAGCAAAACAAAATTGAACTTTGTGAACGATTAACCCGTATCTATCAGCAATCCATCGATTATCCGTATATCGACGAAAATGGAGTTTCAAGCTCCAAGTTTGTCAATCTGGACATGGAAGAATACAAAGATACCGAGCTCACGCTTGATGTTTTCAAAACCGTTTTAAGTCTTCCTCGGTTTAAAAGCTACTCGGCCGGAATTGTCGTTCAGGCTTATCTGCCCGATGCCTGGAATTTCCAGACTGAATTGCTCGAATTTGCAAAGAAACGGATAGCCGAAGGCGGTGTTCCATTAAAAATGCGTTTGGTAAAAGGAGCTAACCTTCAGATGGAATCTATCGTTTCATCACTCAAAGGCTGGGAAAATCCGGTTCTTCGGACTAAAACAAATGTTGATGCAAACTATCTTCACATTCTGGACCGGGCAATGGAACCCGAAAACACAAAAGCCTTGCATATCGGCGTTGCTTCTCATAACTTTTTCAGCATTGGCTACGCTTATTTATTAAGTACAAAAAATGGCGTTGAAGACGGAGTTACTTTCGAGATGCTGGAAGGTATGGCCAATCACTTGCCACGTGTGATGCGAAATCTGGGCAAACAGATTATTCTGTACACGCCGGTGGTAAAAAACGAACATTTCCTCAATGCTGTTTCTTATTTGGTACGCCGGTTGGATGAAAACACCGGTAAAGATAACTTCCTGAGCTACTCATTCAACCTCAAATATGATAGTGAACAATGGAATTTCCTGCAAAAACAATTTCTGGAAGCTTTTGCCTTGAAAGATAAAGTAGAAGCAAAACCATTCCGTACACAAGACAGAAATAAAGAGCCGGAAACAACCGACAAAGATTACAACACCTTCCACAACGAACCGGATACAAACTTTGATTTAAAACCAAACAGACTCTGGGCAGATACAATCCGCACCGAATGGAAAAAGTCGGCAACCGATAAGCCCTATCAGATTCCGGTTCAGATAGGAGACAAAGAAGTAAGTTCGGAAAAGAGATTCCGCTATATCGACCGCAGCCAACAAGAAGAAGTGTGTGTTTGCGAAGCAGCGTTGTCGAATATGGAACAAGTAAAAGAAATTCTGACCACAGCCGAAACCGATTCGTCGAACTGGAGAAAAACAACTTTAGACGAACGGAATATAATACTGCACAAAGCGGCTGACAATTTAGCCAAGAGTCGTGGACATTTAATTGGTTGCATGTCGGCCATTACAGGCAAAACTTTTGGCGAAGGCGATGTAGAAGTTTCGGAAGCCATCGATTTTTGTCGCTTCTACCCTGTTTCCATGAAAAGTTTTATGGAATTGAAATCAATAGCCATCACACCAAAAGGAATTGTACTGGTTATTCCACCCTGGAATTTTCCATTGGCCATTCCCGTTGGAGGAGTTGCAGCAGCACTTACCGGTGGCAACAGTGTAATATTAAAACCCGCCACAGTGGCATTGCCCGTGGCCTGGGAATTTGCCAAATGCTTTTGGGAGGCAGGTGTACCGAAAGATGCACTGCAGGTAGTCTGCACCGATGGTCGCGAACCGTTGAATTATTTGAGTGCGCATCCATCCATCAAACATATTATTCTGACCGGTGGTACCGACACCGCTTTCCGCTTACTCGAAAACAATCCGACTTGTCCGTTATCGGCCGAAACGGGTGGAAAGAATGCCATTATTCTTACCTCCAGTGGCGACCGTGATCATGCTATTCAGAACATAGTTACGTCGGCATTCAGCAATGCCGGTCAAAAATGTTCGGCTTGTTCGTTGTTATTACTTGAAAAAGAAGTTTACAATGATCCCGACTTCAAAACAAAACTGATAGACGCAGTAACCAGCATGCACACCGGTGGTGTGTGGAACGGTGGCAATGTAGTCGGTCCGATGATTACGAATGAAAACGACAAGCTGCTTTATGCCATCGATCATTTGGAAGCAGGCGAATGGTGGTTGGTGAAACCCGAGTTTGCCGATGAGAAACGTTATATTCTGAAACCATGTGTAAAATGGGGCGTAAAACCCGATAGCTATACATTCAAAAACGAACTTTTTGCACCGCTGTTGGCTGTGGTTTGTATTGATGATTTACAACAAGGAATCAACCTGGTAAACTCGTCGGAATACGGGCTGACTTCGGGCTTGCAAAGTCTGGATGAGGAAGAACAATTATTATGGAAAAACAGCATTGAAGCAGGAAATCTGTATATAAACCGTGGAATTACCGGTGCCATTGTAAACCGCCAACCATTCGGTGGAATGAAACGATCGGCATTTGGTGGTGGCATTAAAGCCGGTGGACGTAATTATGTTTCGTGCTTTGTCAATATCGCGGAAAATGCTCAGGTATCAACCTCAGTAAAAACAACCGCCGAATTCAAGGATTTCTCGTCGAAACTGAATGCCGATGAAAATGCCCGTTTCCAAGCAGCGGTGGCCAGCTACATTGAAAACATGAAAAACGAGTTTTCGGAGGAAAAAGACATTCATCAATTGATGGGTGAGAAAAATACTTTCCGCTATTTAGCATTGAGAAGTGTTGCTTTGAGAGTTCAGCCTGCTGACGCAGCAAGCGATATATTTATGATACTGGCTGCAGCTCAGATTGCGAAAACACCGGTTACGTTGAGCATCGATCCGAAAGATCCGAAATTGGACATGCTGAAATCATTCACGCAAAAAGAATGGATTTTAGTTGTACAGACGGAAACGGAATTTTTAAACGGCATGAACGATTACGAACGCATTCGCACCTGCTCCGATCAGCTTTCGGCCGAATTTTACCGCAAAGCAGCCGTATTGGGCAAATATGTTGCTACGGCGAAACCACTTGTTGAAGGACGATTGGAATTGCTTCATTACCTGAAAGAACAAAGCATTGCTTTTGAATATCACCGTTACGGTAGTATTACGGAAGAAGTATAAGAGAAATCTATAGAAAAAAGAAAAATCACTTTTCCGAAGTATAATACTTTGGAAAAGTGATTTTTTTATTTGGTCATTAATAAAACAACAGACAAACCGGCGAACCGACTTTGATTTGTTTTCTTGTATTGCGAAGTAAACCGGTTTGAATATTACGTTTAAAGATCACAATGTTATCTGTGGTTTGATGACCGACAAAAACATATTGTCCATCGGGTGTAATAGCGAAGTTGCGAGGCATTTTACCTCCTGTAGGTATTTGTTGTTTAAACCGCAGTTTTCCATCCGCAGCTACCGCAAAACAGGTAATATCATCGGCCGATCCACGATTGGTAGCATACAGGTATTTTTCGTCGGGCGAAAGATGAATGTCGGCAGCTCCGTTTACAGTGCCAGCTTTACGATCGAGCGTGGTTTCCTGTAACAATTTCAGCTTTCCGTTTTTCATTCCCAACACCGAAACCGTTCCGTCTATTTCGTGAACCAGATACAGCCTTTTGCCGTCTTTCGTAAAAACCGAATGACGCGGACCGCTTCCCGGTTTTACATTCAAGGTATCGACCGGAGTCAGAATATCCGTTTTTGCCAACGGATTATAAGCATACACGGTTACTTTATCGGTACCCAAATCATTGACCAGCGTATATTTTTTATCGGGCGAAACAATGATTTGATGCACGTGAGGTTCTCCTTGACGCTCTGCATTGACACTTTTCCCTACATGCTGAATTATCTGCAAAGCATCGGTCAGAGACCCATCCGCCTTACGACCAAAAACAGAAACACTTCCTCCTGAATAATTCGCAGTAAATACATGATCGGGGGTTGTTGCAATGTAACAAGGATCGGCACCTTTAGTCAGGTAGGTATTCAAAAAAGTCAGCTTGCCTGTTTTGCTATCAAATTGAAAAGCGTTGGCAGAACTGGCGTCACCATTTTCGCTGACCGAATACACATATTTCTTATCGGGTGTAAGTGCCAAAAAGCTTGGATTGCTAATTCCTTTGGCATCCGATTGCTGGGTAAAAGCACAGGTTTTCAGATTGATATTGTAGGAATATATTCCCTGACTCTTGTCAGGATTGGTATACGTGCCAATCAACAAATGGTAACTCTGACTTTGAACCGATAAAGTTTGGAGCAGCGCAATTATTAGTAGTAAGTCTATTCGTTTCATATTTAAGAATGTATTTTAATCAGTTTCAAAAGTACATATTTTTCAAGAATTATTTGAACGAAAAACAATGTCAGAAGAAATAACGTTATTTTCGTAGTCAAACAACACTATAAAGAACAAGAAAAATGTCAGACAAGCATGTAATCAGAACCGAATGGAAAGGTAATATGGCTTTTGAAGCCGATGTAAATGGACACAAAGTAATGATGGATGCCACAACGGAAGGTGGTGGACAAAATTCAGGAGCAAGCCCCAAGAAACTGCAATTGGTGGCTCTGAGCGGATGTACGGGTATGGATGTGGTGTCTATTTTGCAGAAAATGCGCGTAAACATAGAGAAAGTAAACATCGAAGTGCAGGGAGATGTGGCCGACGAACATCCGAAACATTATACAAAAATGCATGTTATTTACGAATTTACGGGTAAAGATCTTCCCCTGGACAAGCTTGAAAAAGCAGTTCGCATGTCGGAAGAAACCTACTGTGGTGTAGAAGCACTTTATCGGAAAGCCATTGAAGTGACATCGGAAATCAAAATTATTGAATCATAAACATAAATGGAAATACGATACATTTTTGAAAATAACCAGCGTTGGGTCAACGAAAAACTAAAAACGGACAAAGATTATTTCAAAAAATTATCTTTAGGTCAGAAACCTCACATTTTGTATATCGGCTGTTCCGACAGTAGGGTAAGCACCGAAGAATTGATGGGTGCGCAGCCCGGCGAAGTTTTTGTTCACCGAAATATTGGTAATATGGTGCCCAATACGGATATGAGCGCCATGTCTGTTATCAATTATGCTGTTAGTCACCTGAAAGTTCAGCACATTGTGGTTTGCGGACATTACTACTGCAATGGTGTAAAAGCCGCCATGCAGTCGGCAGACCTGGGCATATTGAACCCCTGGCTACGGAACATTCGGGATGTGTACAGGCTTCATAAAGCGGAACTCGACACTGTTACAGATGAAGAAGAAAAATACAAACGGTTGGTGGAACTTAACGTGCAGGAACAGTGTGTGAATGTGATTAAAACGCCCGATGTGCAGCGCGCCATAAAGGAAAGACAGCTTACCGTACACGGTTGGGTGTTTGATGTCCATAGCGGTGCACTCATTGACCTGAAAATTGATTTTGAAAAGATATTGGAGAATATTATGGAAATATACAGGATAGTATAATATGAGTTCGATATAAGGCTATCAAATTTCTACAACTCTACTTTTTTAAGTCCAAAGGACTTGAATGTAAATAACCACGGGTGCAACCCGTGGATAAAACTAAACTTGAATATGAACCCCAAATGGGGTTCAATATAATTTATTTACACATTGAACCCCATTCGGGGTTCTGAATATTTTATACTTATACCACGGGTTACACCCGCGGTTATTCAAATTGAATCCTTTCAGGATTCTAGAACTAAGTTCCATTTAATCATAAGAAATTTACTTATTCGAACTCATGTTATAGCATAAAAAAAACGGGGCGCTCAGTTAAGCTGCCCCGTTTTTTGTTCTCCGCTTTTACCGGTTCATCCGGCTTTTCAGCTCGGCGTATACTTTCTCATAAATTGGCGTTGCGATGCCGTGTTTTTTTCCGAGCTCAACAACACTGCCCGTCAGTCCCTGTACTTCGGTGTTTTTGCCTGCTTTAAAATCGCTGTGCATGGATGCAGTGGTTTCGAAAGGAAGTTTTTCCAGTTGATGAATAACCTTATCAATCACCGTACGTTCTATTTCGGCACCTTCAGCATTGGATATCAGGAGCAATTCTTCCAACAAACCGATAAGCGTCGCTTTGCGAACCTCGTCGGTAAGTAAAGCACCAAAGCTTACATCAAAATAAGAGGTGAGTGAAGCTGTGGCCGAGATGAAAAAGAATTTTGTCCAGATAACGTGCATAATCTTTTCGTGAAAGTAAGCATCAATTCCCGCCGCTTTCAACATTATCTCGAAACTGGCCAGACGATCGTTGTTTTGTTTGAATTCATATCCAAAGTGGAACCGGTGCAGCCCGCCAGAACTTTCTACCACACCCGGTTCGTTAAGACGTGCCACAATGTAGCAACAGCCCTGCCATACCTCGGTACCGGGCAATAAGGTTCTGATTCTAGCCGAATTATCGATACCATTCAGCAGGGGCACGATAACTGTATGAGGCCCTACCATGGGTTTTATCTGAGTCACTGTCGATTCCAGATCATAACTTTTGGGAGTCAGGATAATATAATCGGCAACGCCTATTTCGGTGACATTGTCTGTAGCCAGAGCGGGATGTACCTGAAAAGTTCCTTCTTCTGTTATCAGGGTCAGGCCGTTTTCCTGCACTTTTTTGAGGTGCGCTCCACGTGCCACAAAGTAAATTTCAACATTGGGATCATCTGCATACTTTTTTGCCAGCATTCCGCCGTAATACCCTCCTACTCCTCCGAGTCCTACAATTGCAACTTTTATTTTCATATTTGTTTATCCTTAAAAAACTGCGTGCAAAGTTAGCCAATTCCAGAGAGAATACCGTAAAAACAGCAGCTAAATTTAAGTAGTTACTAATATTTAATGATATATTTTTCCACAATAGAACACATAGAAATCATGAGAGAAAAAGACTTAGGTCACAGAAGGCTGTGTGCTGCTTTAAGCTAATACATCTTCGTTGTGTGAATTAAAAAAATTAATACAATGATTGAATTTATAAAAGAATGTTTTTATCTTTGGGGCTGGAATTTTCTTTTCCATGATTTAGAACGATAGTTTAGTGGTGATATTATTAACAGCTTGTTGCAAACAAAGGGGAGGGTAAATATAGTAGATATAAGTGATATGTGCCCAGTACAACTGTGTATATCCTAATTATGCTCAGTATATACATGTGTTATGTGCAATGCAAATAAAAAAATGAACATTTGTGGGCTTTATGACAAATTAATCCTTAATACTTAAATTAAAACTAAATTATGAATGAAGCGAAAAGTTTTATCGGAGAATATACGATTGGCTTATCTATAGCACCTTATATGAAAAACATATTGAAAGAAAAATTCAAATATGTAACTCCAATATTCCCGTGGATGACAAGAGAAGGAAGTAATATCTCAAAGTATTTACATAAGAATGACCAATTTAAAATTTTGGAAATATACCCAAGACGACCAAAACTAACAACGAAAAGCAATGATATTGAGTTCAAAATTAATGCTCAAATTATTGCAGGAGCTTCTAGCGGACTTAAATTAGGAATTCCAATTATTGCATGCTGCCCTTTGGTGAAAAACTTTTGGGAACTTAGCGACAATCCTGAATTTATTTGGGTAAAGCTTAAATTAGAAAAGGACGAGGATATGTCAATTGGAATTAAGGAGAACGAATCATTTAACCCAAAATCGGCAAGTATTTATTTTGTCAATAATAGTGAGATTCTAGACTATATTGAAAGTAATTCAAAATTATTTTCAATTGAAAAGGCACTGCTCGCATTTAGAGAAATAAATATGGAAAGTTCACATTTGGACTTTTATCCAAGATTAGGATTTGGAGGCATTTATAAACCTATATATTTCTTATTAAAAGAATTATAACATACATGTTGAAACAATGAACTAGCATATAACACACTCTCTATGTACATTGGCTGACTGACGTGCATTTTGTCAGAAACAGAATTCTCAGAATTAATTAATTTACAGAATAAGAAAAACAGCTTGGTTGGTAAACTAATGAATGTTTATAGGCTGGGTGCTGAGTGGGACATAAAAAAAATAAAAATGAGATTTGATACGGACAGACAAACACTATCGGACTTAAATATATTCCCTCAAGAAAGAGGAATAAAATCTGTCTTTGATTATTACAACAAAACTCAAACTAAAGGAGGAAAAGATTTGCTCCTGAGTATAATGAGAGAGCCTCTGAACGATTTGACAGAAATAAATTCCAGAATTTATTCGATCAAATTTTTACATGACAATGATTTATACTGCGTCCTTGAACGCAAGGATATAGATGCTATCGAGTACTATCTAAAACTAGATAAATCTGTCTTAAAAAACCATATTATAGATTCGATATATGATTACTACTCGAATCGTGTAAAACCTACTAATGAATACTATTTAATTTCAAGAGGAATTAACTGCCTCTATAAGCACGTCAGAAATCTGATTGATTTTTTTGAAAACGATGACATACCAGAGTTTCCCGGTTTTTTAGCCGAATTTAAAAGTGAAGTAGACAGAATAAAATATCATCCTGATTTCAACTCATTTATTAATAAAGACAGAAAAAAACTGAACTTAAGACAAATAAACAGATTCGACCATTTGATTAGAAAAAGTGAGAAAGAAACAATTGTAAAGGTATTGGAATTTACATACATGTTTGATAGTTATATTTCCTTAGCCTGCGTTGCAAAAGAACAAAAATTAGGATTTCCAACACTAATCGAAACGTCAAATCCAAAAATAAAAATTGAGGGTTTCTTTCATCCATTGATTGAGAACCCTGTGAAAAATGACATTAATTTTAGCAAAGATGAAAATCTTTGTTTTGTTTCGGGTGCTAATATGGCGGGTAAATCTACATTTCTAAAATCAATTGGATTATGCGTTTATCTTTCTCATATTGGTTTTCCAGTTCCTGCAAGAACAATGCTAACGCCTTTATTTCATGGGCTATATACAACCATCAATATCTCTGACAATATAAACAAAGGTTATAGTCATTATTACAGTGAAGTAAAAAGAGTAAAAGATATTACTCTGCTGATTAAGGAGCGAAAAAGGGTTTTTGTCATATTTGATGAATTATTTAGAGGAACTAACGTGAAAGATGCATTTGACGCAACTTTAATGATTACGCGTGGATTTTCAAGAATTAAGAACTCTATTTTTTTAATTTCGACACATATAGTTGAAGTTGGAAAAGAACTTGAAAAATCAGACAGTATTTGTTTTAAGTGTTTTGAATCAAAACTACATAGAGAAAAACCAGTATATAATTACATACTGAAAGATGGCCTTTCTTCCGAAAGACTTGGATTGACAATTATGAAGAACGAAGGAATTCTAGAAATGATTGACGAAATTGCGGAAAACGAAAATAAGTAAAGCTGCTAACACCCGCCCCTACCCGATTGTATCGCTTGGGTAAATAGAAGTGGAGTAAAGACAAACAAGGGGTATCTTGTAATAATGAGCAACTAAGCCGTACAATAGAATTGGCGTGGCAATATGAGTTAGGTCACGAACTTATAATCCTTCAGCCCCTCATTTATAAACAAGGGGCTGAAGGAAACTACAACGTTTATTTATGAATCAACTGTCCGGATCCTTTGATGTTCTTTTCTATTTCCGGATTGCCCGAGTAAACAATAATACCGCTGCCGGTAAGCGAAACACTAAGTTTTTTTACTGCAAAAACATTGGCCTTTCCGCTACCACTCAGTTTGCAATCGACGGTTTGTGATTTCAGATCGTCCAGATATAATTCACCACTTCCGGATACTGAAACGACAGTGCTATTGGCAACACCGTTTAGCTTGATGCGCCCGCTGCCGGAAATGTGAAGCTTGATGTCTTGATAACTCTCGTGGGTTAGCCCTGAAATGTTGCCACTACCGGAAACGCTTAGTTCTTTGATGGTTTTGAGTTTATTGATTTTCACGTCTCCGCTACCTGATATTTTGACAGAAAAAAGTGCTCCGGGAACCGTGATTTTAATTTTGGCTACACTGTTGCGTATAGAAGTGTTCGGTTTTGTGCCTATTGTCAACGTGCTGTTGTCTTTCGTGAATTTGTGCAAATCTATCAGATTCTCGTAATCGGTCAGCACAACCGAGAAAGTAGTACCGTTACTTATTTCTACATTTGCAGAAGAAGCAAGAACAATGGAATTAAAGTCTGTTACATTTATAACACGAGAAACGATCTTTCCTGAACCATTGAAATTATCTGCATTAACAGAGAAGAAAAACAATGTCAGAAAACCTGATAAAATTAACAATTTTGATTTCATAATTTGAATGTTTTGAGATTTGAGTGTATAAACTAAAGACGTATCCAAACAAAAAATATTACATCGAAGCCAAGAAAAGTATTTTATTTAACGATTATATAAATGTAACCATTGGTTGTTTACGTGAAAGTGCGGGTTGGAGGGTGAATTGCAACTCTATTTTCTCATTTGAGACTGCACGAAAAATGGACGAAACGACATTAAGCAAATGAATAATCATTGTGTGAATTAAAAAAAATAATTCAATCATTGATATTGTAAAATATAGTTTTTATCTTTGGAGCTGAAATTGTGTTAGCGTTGAAAAATGTCATAAAAATTCCCCGAAGTTAATCTTTCTGTAATTAGCATATAAGCAAATAAAAAACACAAGCAAGTTATGAAAACAAACAAAAATTTTTAGTGATTTTCATTCTGTCTTTAGCCTCAGTTTCGTTTGCTCAGAATTCAGGAAAAAAGTATTTTATTACGGGACAGGTTCTTGACGTTAATAGCAATCATGTATCGGGTGCAACTGTGTTGGTGGATAACAAAAGTACAGATATTGTTACCGACGAAAAAGAAAACTATAAGGTGATGGTAAAACCCGATGCCCAAATGCTATCAGTTTTCACGCTATCGGGCGGACTTATCAACGAAGAAATTAAGGGGCGTGTGGTCATTATTTTAAATTTGAAACGGCAATATCTCAAAAGGTAACGCCTCAAAAAGAGAGCCCGGAAAATGAAGAAGTAAATATAGGCTACGGAACGGCTCAGAAAAAAAACATGGCCACTAACGTTGCCACTGTTGATGGAAAAAAGAACAAATATGCATCCTATCAAAATGTGTATGAACTGATTCGGGGAGAGGTTCCGGGCGTTGAAGTAAACGGAACTAAAGTTAGAATCAGAGGTTTAGGTACCATTAATGGTTTAAGTGATCCATTGGTGCTGGTTAATAATGTTGAGGTGTCGATCGAGTCTTTCGGGTCTATCGATCCTCGAATGGTTAAATCTATAAACATTCTTAAAAGTCCTGATGCGTCGATCTATGGGGCAAAAGCTGCGAATGGAGTAATACTGATAAAGTTGCTAGAAAAATAATAACTTTCTTATATTCAATGCAAATTAGTCTGTTGAACTTTGCCCCGAAAGGGCTACATGAATGCTTAATAGAGATATAGGAAAAGCAATTTTATTGGATAGAAAGTGGATAGTCAGAAACTTTCATTCAGCATAATTAAATTAAAGAACCCTCTGCAAACTTAGTTTTGTAATCTCTGCGATAATAAATTTATCCTGAGTAAGTTCTATATAAACAGATTACCCTTAAATTTAAAACAAAAATAAGTCATGAAAACAAACAAAATCTTTTTAGTACTTTTCATTCTTACTTTATCGTGTAGTTCGTTTGCTCAGAACTCTGGAAAGAAGTATTATATTACCGGACAGGTACTTGATGCTAATGGCAAGCCAATATTTGGAGCCAAAGTGTTAGTAGACAATAAAAGTACCGATGTTTCTACCGATGTAAAAGGTAATTACAAGGTAAAAGTAAAACCCGATGCCACCATATTATCAGTTTTCTCCTTGTCCAGTGGACTACTAATCAATGAAGAAATTAATGGTCGTGTGGTAATAAACTTTAAATTTGAAGATGCAATGTCTCAAAGTGTATCGCCACAAAATGCGAATAAGGAAAATGAGGAAGTAAATATCGGTTACGGAACCATTAAAAAGAAAAATATGTCTACTAAGGTTCCTTCATATGATGGACAGAAGAGCAAATACGCAGCCTATCAAAATGTGTATGATATGATACGTGCCGAACTTCCAAATGTGCAGGTAGTAGGCGATAAAATAAGAGTAAAAGGTGCTTATGACACCAACAGTAGTCAGATTGACGCAATGATACTTGTGGACGG
The DNA here is from genome assembly GCF_000183135.1 of Paludibacter propionicigenes WB4. Taxonomy (NCBI): domain Bacteria; kingdom Pseudomonadati; phylum Bacteroidota; class Bacteroidia; order Bacteroidales; family Paludibacteraceae; genus Paludibacter; species Paludibacter propionicigenes. Next base: position 1,216,532 of record NC_014734.1, read on the forward strand.
TGTAGAAATCTCATCGGTAGACGGCATTATTCCTCGGATGGTAAAGTCTATAAGTGTTCTTACTGGTGCTGATGCTTCTATCTACGGGGTTAGATCCGGACATGGTGTAATACTGATAACGCTGGTAAAGGAATAACATAGTACTTCTGTTTCGATTGGATGCGGAGTATATTTGTCCGGTGATTTACTTCACTGTTAATGACTAATGTGTACGTATATAAAAACCGGATAATAGCAAAAATAAGCAATATGAAGAAAGTTGTATCGACGATATTTATCGTTCTCGGATTGTATTTGGTTATGTACTCCGGTCGTACTTTGTGGAAAGTGTGGCTGGACGAACAAGATATAGCTGCTGAAAAAGTGAGTATGGCAGATTTTCTGAAAATCAAACATGAGAAGGAAAAACCAAACACTGCGTTTGATATGAAATACGATTTGAAAAAGTATGTTACGACCTGTCAAACAGCGAAAGCACGTCATTCAATCTTCTTGACCATTGGCCTGGCATTGTTGGTTGCCGGATTAACGATACTTGTTCACAGCAATAGAACTCAACTAACAATGTGGCTAACCAAAAAAGAATATCTTCAGTATGGTTTTGCAGCCATAGTACTGCATTCACTTTATTGGTTTATGATTGGGCTATTGTATTTTTCATTGCAAATGCTCGTAAAGAAAGAAGTATCCGGCTGTGTGGTCGACAGTATGTTTTTATTCTATGTTTCCGGGCTGTCCGGTTTCTATATCGCATATTTTTACCTTACGGATAAGTTTCTCAAGCCGGGAAAGTTGTTTAAATGGTTTATAGGCTGTTTACTTTCTATATTTATCGGCTTTTTCCTGGCGTATATGCTGCCCTATTTATCGTGGCTGATTCGTACTCCACACTCTCTTTCCAATATATCTTTTTATATCGGATTTTTATACATGGCTTTCTTTGTAGTGGCTAATGTTGTTATTGGTACAATCTTTAAAGGATTTTTTAATTGGATAAAGATTGCCTTCGGGTTACACAATGTGACCAATGCTGAAGCACCCTCTGTTGCATAAATGCCCGAAAGGCTAGAGACCATCCGAAACACTCAGGAGTAAAATAAGTGTTACAGAAGGATTTTTCTGAGTATTTATTTGCAATCTAGCACTTTTGCATGCCAAACGAATAAATTCTATCTTTGTACGCTGAAGCACTGATGATAATCTTATATCACAGCAGCTTCAGCGTTTTTATTTTTTATTTTTCTTTTTATATTTATGAATATGCGTAGAATTCTGTTCATTTTAGCAGCTGTCTTGACATTCTCAGGCCAAGCACAAAATAAGACCGTTTTAAAGGAAGGTATATGGCACGGACAATTGTCGGTGGCCGATAATCATAAAGCGCCTTTTCTCTTCAACGTAAAAAATGCCGGTACACCTTCGGCCAGTGTTGTGCTCATAAATGGTGAGGAGCGTGTGGAACTGACAGGAATAAAGTATCGGGGCGATTCGGTAATTATCCCCATCGAATCGTACGATGCAGTTATTAAAGCTTCTTTGTCCGGTACAACCTTGCAGGGTCGCTTTTTGAAAAACTATATCCCGAACGATGCCGGAATTGCTTTTACGGCGGAACACAACAATAAAAACCGTTTTACTCCGGTTGCTAATCCTACTGACATATTGTTAGACGGTAAATGGGACGTATTGTTTGTGGGCGAAAAGGGAGATACTACACGCAATGTGGGGATTTTTAAAACAGTGAACCGTATTGTTACAGGATCTATCCTGACCAATTCGGGCGATATGCGTTTTCTGGAAGGAGCATATACGACTACCGGTGTACAACTTTCGGCTTTTGCTGGGCTTAGTCCATACTTGTTTGAGCTGAACTTTGTAGGAAAAGATCGTTTCGAAGGTACTTTCTTTTCTGCCCGGTCTAAAACCAAACTGATAGGTGTGCGCAACAGTAAAGCAGGACTGGCCGACCCTTATTCGCTAACCAAACTTAAACCCAGATCTGAGGTACTTAGTTTTAAGTTACCGAACATAAACGGACAAACAGTATCAGTGAACGACGAACGCTACAAAAATAAAGTAGTGATTATTTCTATTCTTGGAAGCTGGTGTCCCAATTGCCTTGATGAAATGAAGTATCTGGCTCCCTGGTATAAAGCTAACAAAGCCCGAGGTGTGGAAATTATCGGTTTGTCGTTCGAACGTAAAGATGATTTTGCTTATGCAAAGGCTGCCATTAGTAGGCTGAAAACCAAGTATGGTGCCGAATACGAAATTCTGTTTGCCGGAAAAGTGGGAGACGAAGCCACAGCAAAAGTATTACCCGAAATAGAAAAAGTTTCGAGCTACCCAACCACCATTTTTATTGACAAAAAGGGGAAAGTCCGCAAAATTTACACCGGTTACAATGGTCCGGCCACAGGATTATTCTACGAAGAATTTAAGCAGGAATTCAATGCACTGATGGATCAGTTGCTTGCCGAATAAATTGAAATTTTTCAATAAGCACCGTTCCGGATTTTTTCTAACAATGTCTCTTTTTTTTCAACATAAAAAACATATTATAGCCTAAAATAGTTGTATAAAGTGAAAACAAACTAAAGCTTGCTTTGACTTTATACGCGGCATGAGGTATCAGATATATTCCGGCATATTCTTATTAATACTGATATTCAATATATTCAGGTTTGAAATTCCATACATTGAGTATGCGATTTTCAAGCCTTATATCGCTAAAAACCTTTGTGTAAACAGAGATAAGCCTAAGAGTTGTTGCGAAGGAAAATGCTTCAGAGAAAAGCAAATCAAACAAATCAGTTCGACGCGCGACTCCGATACTACGAATGAGAAAAACTCCAATAAAATTCCACAATCCAAAGAGCTGAAGGAGTTTTTGCAAACACGCAATGCACTCCCTACCCTAGCCGAATTAGACTTCAACTATCCTATTCATAACGAAACGCTTATCGAGACCCGATTCGTTTCCAACGTATTTGTGCCTCCTAAATTTTAGATTTTCAGTTTTCAGTTATGCCTGTATTCCTTTTTTACTGGCTAATCGTGCGTGTACACAACCTAAGTTTGTGGGCAAGCTTACTCATCGTATTAATTATACAACAATAAAAATTGAAAAATCTAAAAATGAAAACTAAACTAACAAAAATTCTATATATACTGGCCATCTCAGCCATTTTCGTTTCATGTAAAGACGATATAAACACACCTACCGTAAATCCGCTTGATGGACTTACCAAGTTACAGGAAGGTTACGCTCTTGGAGCCTCTGCCAAAGTTCAGATTTGGGGTAAGAAAAACTTTTTCATGGGTTATAATAAGCTCACGGTAGTTTTACTGGATTCGGTGAACAAGGCTGATACCATTAAAGATGCTCATATTCACTTTATGCCGGTAATGACTATGGGCAGCGGTATGATGGCTATGCAGCATGCTTGCCCGGTAGAGAACCCTGACGAAACTCCGGTGAACGGAGTCTTTCCGGGTGCAGTGGCATTTGTTATGCCCACGAGTACCGATGGTAGCTGGAACCTGAGCGTAATGGTACACAATCATAAGAATAACAAAGAAGGAACCGCAGTTTTTAATATTACGGTTGATAATCCTTCGACACCGCTTATGAGTGTATTTACAGCAACAACTCCCGACGCTTCAAAACTGGTACTGTCGTTGGTAGAGCCTACAGCGCCAAAAGTAGGAATGAATGATATAGAGTTTACCATTCACCGCAAAGAAACCATGATGAGCTGGCCGGCCGATACGGGTTATACCATTGAAATAACACCCGAAATGCCAAGCATGGGACATGGTTCGCCAAACAACGTAAATCCGGTTCATATCGGAAACGGACACTACAAAGGGAAAGTGAACTTCACCATGACCGGCGAATGGAAAGTGAACGTACTGGTCAAAAAGGATGGCGTTGCTGTATCGAATAATGCCTTCTTTACAATTACATTCTGATAATAAATAGTTTTATTTACATGACAGCTTCTCCTGAGCCTTACATTCAGGGGAAGCTCTGTAACACCATTTTTATATGATAAAAAAACTATTTTTACTCCTGTTTCTATGCGGAAGTATGACAGTGCTTGCACAGCCGGGTGTAACCGAAAAAGAGGTGAGCGACACCATAAAACTGAAGGATGTACTTGTATCGGTTTCTCTGCCGCTGAACAACAAAGATATCGTTGATTTTTACCGAACCAATCAGTTTTCGACACTTGATAATATCACAGCACGGTTGGATGGTCTGTCATTGATTAAGCGGGGAGCTTATGCACTGGAGCCCCAAGTAAACGGGTTCTCGGGTGGGCAGTTGAATCTGACGATAGACGGAATGCGAATGTTTGGAGCCTGTACCGATAAGATGGATCCGATAACATCATATATAGAACCTACCAACCTGAAAAGTATCAACGTAAAACAAGGTACGGGCAGTTGTCAGACCGGTTGTAATATCGGAGGTTCAGTAGATTTTTCCTTATCAGAGCCGACCGAAGGTTTGGGGCAACATTTTTTGTCGGTAGCTTTTGGACATGAAAGCATTTCGCGGGGAAATAATATCCTTTTTTCGATGGGACTGGGCAAGGATAAATGGAACTGGCTGATTGATGGCGTTTACCGGAAAAATGAGAATTACCGAGATGGAAATAACCGTGAAATTCTTTTCTCTCAATTTGAGAAAATAAATCTCCACACGGCCATGAAGTACAAGGTCGATGAGGTGAATTCTCTTAAGTTGGATGTGCTATATGATCTGGCTCAACATGTGGGATATCCTGCACTACCGATGGACGTAAGCAAGGCTCGTGCCACGCTTTTCGCACTGGAATACCAACGCAAAACCAATATGCCACTTAAAGCCAAACTATATTACAATGAGGTACTTCACATTATGGACGACTCGCAGCGTGACAGTTTGTATTTATTGAAAAACAAGCCTGTAGGCAAGTCCGATTCGGTATATATGCGTATGGATATGCCCGGAAAAAGTTCTACGCTGGGTGCTTACGTACAACTGGATATTCCGTGGAACGAGAAAAACAACCTGACGGTAAAAGCGGATAACTACAGCAATAAATCTATAGCCGAAATGACCATGCATATGCGTTATGCCGGATTTTCACCCGAACCTCCGATGTACATGCAAACCTGGCCGGCTATGCTGCGGAATGTCAGCGGATTATTTCTGGAAAACAGCACCTATCTGTCCGATAGACTAACTCTTTTGTTGAATGGAAGAGTTGATTATACTATAGATAATTTGCAATCAGAATACGGTCAACAACAATTCTCTGTGTTCAATTATTCAATATCGGATACGCAAAGCAAGCTGGTCAAAAGCTTGAATTTGTCTGCTCAGTATCGTATCAGTACAGGGATCTCCATTATGGCATCTACCGGATATGCCGAACGTATGCCAACCATTGGCGAACGGCTTGGCTTTTATTTGTACAATGCGTACGATGGATATGATTATATCGGTAATCCGTATATCAAACCGGAAAAATCGAACTTCTTCAGATTGAATTTTCAACTTTCCAAGCCGACTATCAAGTTGAATTTTAATCAGTCTTTCAGTTTCCTGCACGACTATATTATGGGTATTACCAATACGCAGATAGCAGCCATGAATTTTTATGCTAAAGGTATAAGGGTTTATTCGAACGTGCCTGATGCTAAATTATATAGTGCCGACTTGCAGGTATTGTATTCTCCCATAGCATCGTGGTCGTTTTTCTTGTTGTCCAAACTCACGGTTGGTGAAATACAAAACGGCAAACCTATGCCGCTGATTTCTCCACTGAAAAATGTTTTGGCCGTTCAGTACGAGAAAGATAATCTAATGATTCAGGCTGAATGCGAATCGGCACTAGCCCAAAACAGAATTAATTCAGACTACGGTGAGCATGTAACTCCTGCTTATACTGTATGGAATGTGAAAGGCGGATACAAATTCAATATTTCGGAAATGCAGCTTGATGCCGGTTTGGGTGTAACAAATCTATTGAATAAGGTTTACTATGAACACCTTGACTGGAGCCGAATCAACAGACCCGGACGGAGTCTGGAACTGTATGTAAAGTTTAGTTATTGATAATCTCCGTTGTATGTAATGTTGTTATAAAAAATCCATTTATCTGCTGTTTACAAAACTTTAACGGGTATTTTGCTGCAAATAAGAGTTTAAACTTTTACTTTTGCCTTCAACTATTTCAGTGTACAGTTGTTTTAAGGCTAAATGAAAAAAATATTCTCCATATTATTTGCAGCATTGATACTCCTTTCGGGGATGCATCTGTCGCTTGCTACGCACTTGTGTGGTGGAGAAATATCGGCTGTAAAGCTTTCTTTTGATCATGAAAAAGCCGGTTGTGGAATGTGTTCCACTGAAGCTAATTCAGGAGAAAAAAGCATTGCGCCCGAAAGTTGCTGTAAAGATGAAATATCTTTTCTGGCTGTAGATAACAATTACAGCCCCTCAACTATACAAATTTACCACACTGCAAATCAACTGTTGCAGGTGTTTGATATTCCCCAAACGATTGGAATTGTATCTATTCATACTAATTCTGCTACCAACGCAAATGTCCAGCAACCCGGCAACTATATTGCCGCTGCTGTAAGCCTCCCCGACATTTGTGTATTCCGCATTTAAAAACCCCTAATCCCCTAAAGGGGACTTTAAAAGTGCGTTTTTGAAGTGTTTCATGATTGAAACACCTCTTCTCATTATATTTTTTCAACAAACAATTTATTAAATTCAAGGTCTTAAGCCCCTTTAGGGGTTTGGGGTCCTCATAAACATACATCAAAATGAAAACTATAAAATTCTTCATAGCCATAATGGCACTTACTATCTCTACCGTTGCATTTGCAGCAAACAAAACAGAATCTATCAAAGTATCGGGCAATTGCGAAACCTGTAAAGCCCGCATAGAAAAAGCGGCTAAAGTAACCGGCGTTACCAAAGCCGATTGGAGTGAAAAAACAAAGGTATTAACCCTGGTTTATGATCCGGCTAAAGTGAAAAGCGACGACGTGCAAAAGAAAATTGCAGCCGTAGGTCACGACACTCCCAAGTATAAAGCCACAGCTGCTGTGTACAATGCGTTGCCGGGATGTTGCAAATACCGATAAAATGACCCCCAACCCCCTAAAGGGGGCTTTGGGGTTACTGTTTTCTACATTCATCTCATTTATTCATCTTTTAATTCCCCTTTAGGGGTTAGGGGTCTATGTTCAATAAACTCGTCAAATATTTTCTCGAGCACAGGCTGATTACCTTTATTTTTCTGATTGCCTTCGTGGTGATGGGAATTGCGTATTCGCCCTTCAATTGGAAAACGGGAGTTATTCCCCGTGATCCGATTCCGGTAGATGCCATTCCCGATATTGGTGACAACCAGCAAATCGTTTCTACCGAATGGATGGGTCGCTCGCCCAAAGATATTCAGGATCAGATTAGTTATCCGCTTACTTCCGCCTTGCTGGGCATTCCGGGGGTGAAAACCATTCGGAGTACGTCCATGTTCGGCATGTCGTTTATCTACATTATTTTCAAAGATAATGTGGAGTTCTACTGGAGTCGTTCACGTATTTTGGAAAAACTGAATTCGTTGCCTGCCGGAACATTACCGCAAGGTGTTCAACCGTCCTTAGGTCCGGACGCAACTGCTTTAGGACAAATATTCTGGTATACGCTCGAAGGGCGTGACCCGAAAACAGGGAAACCCAATGGCGGTTGGAATCCGCAGGAATTGCGCACCATTCAGGATTTCTATGTAAAATACAGTCTGTCGGCTGCCGAAGGTGTTTCGGAAGTGGCTTCGGTGGGCGGTTTTACCAAAGAATATCAGGTGGATGTAAACCCCGAAGCGTTGAAAGCTTTTGGTGTTTCGGTGATGGATGTGATGAATGCCGTAAAGAAAAGTAATCTCGATATTGGTGCCGAAACCGTGGAACTGAATAATGTGGAATACATTATCCGGGGACTCGGCTACGTGAAGAATCTGGAGGATCTGGATAACTCGGTTGTTTCAGTACGGAACAATATTCCGGTGCGCATTAAAGATGTTGCCCGTACTTCCTTTGGGCCTGCTACCCGCCGTGGTGGACTGGATAAAGCCGGAAGTGAAGCGGTAGGAGCGGTGGTGGTAGCCCGTTATGGCTCTAATCCGATGGAAGTGATTGGCAATATAAAGGCCAAAATAAAAGAAACAGCAGCCGGATTGCCTCAGAAGACTTTGCCGGATGGTAGCATTTCGAAAGTTACCGTGGTGCCGTTTTACGACCGTACGGGTTTGATTAAAGAAACGATCGGAACACTCGAATCGGCTCTTTCGCACGAAATTCTGATTAGTATCATCGTTATTATTGTGCTGGTGTTGAATCTTCGGGCTTCGGTCATCGTTGCCGGACTGTTGCCGCTGGGTGTGCTGATGACTTTTATTCTGATGCATTTTTTCCATGTGGATGCTAATATCGTGGCGTTATCCGGTATTGCCATTGCCATTGGCGTAATGGTGGATATTGGAATTGTGGATGTCGAGAATATTCTGCGACATTTGGAAATGCCAGAGAACAAAGGCATTCGTGGTAAAGAACTGATGAATGTTATTTACCTTGCCACAACGGAAGTACGTGCTGCGGTGGTGACTTCCATCGCGACAACTATTGTCAGCTTCTTGCCGGTATTTGCCATGGAAGCTGCCGAAGGAAAACTGTTTCACCCGCTCGCGTTCACCAAAACATTCGCTTTGTTGTCGGCCTTTATCCTTGGTATCGTGGTGCTACCTACTTTGGTGCATATTGTTTTTGATATACGGATAGATACAAAGAAAATTCGTCGGTATTTCAATGGTGGATTAATCATTGCCGGAATACTGTTCGTCGCAATCTGGCAGGTTTGGCCGGCTTTGGCATTGGTGGCTGTGGGAATCAATAACCTGCAGGATTACCGTTGGCCGAAAGAAAGGAAAGAGTATCCAAACTATATCAATATTGCCATAACCGTTTTGGTGGCGGTGTATTATTTATCCATGGAATGGTTGCCGTTGGGTGCTCACAACAGTTTGTTCGTCAACTTCCTGTTTGTGGCGGGAATCGTTGCGGTTATTCTGGGTGCGTTGATGACGATGGTTCATTTTTACGAACCGATTCTTCGTTGGGCATTGATACATAAATGGAAATTTTTGATCCTTCCGGCTTTTACGTTATTCTTTGGATTGTTGGTATGGATGGGATTCGATAAAGTATTCGGACCGGTAGCAACCAGTGCTGAGAAAATAGGCTGGCAAGCACCGGCAAAGGCTTTCCCCGGAATTGGCAAAGAATTTATGCCGTCGCTCAACGAAGGTTCGTATCTGCTGATGCCAACCAGTATGCCGCATTCGAGCATCGAAAAAAATCTGCAATATATCGAAACACTGGATAAACGACTTGCATCTATTCCCGAAGTGGAAGTGGCGGTGGGCAAATGGGGACGCGTGAATTCAGCGCTCGATCCGGCTCCTGTGCAGATGTTCGAAAACACCATTAATTATCGCCCCGAATATATTCTGAACGAAGAAGGTCACCGCGAACGCTTCAAGGTGGACAAAGAAGGTGCTTTTTTGTTGAAAAACGGAAAGACTTTCAATGCAGAAAAAGAAACTTTCCGAGCCATTCCTGCCGATAGTTTGATTGTTTCTGCAAAAGGAGAATATTTCCGCCAATGGCGGCCGCAGATTAAAAAGCCGAACGATATATGGAACGAAATTGTAAAAGTGACTGATATTCCCGGCTTGACTTCTGCACCAAAACTACAACCAATTGAAACCCGATTGGTAATGCTTTCTACCGGAATGCGTGCGCCGATGGGCTTAAAGGTCTACGGACCGGATTTGGAATCGATAGAAAAAGCGGGTATGCAGTTCGAAAAAGTCTTGAAACATGTTCCGTCAGTCAAAGGCTCGTCGGTGTTTTACGACCGTGCGGTGGGAGCACCTTATCTGGAAATAAAGCTGAACCGCGAAAACATGGCGCGATACGGAATGACCGTGAGTGATGTGCAGGAAATTTTGCAGGTAGCTATGGGTGGTATGGCGTTGAGTACTTCAGTGGAAGGGCGGGAACGCTTCCCTATGCGGGTAAGATATGCCCGTGAGTTGCGCGACAATCCCGAAGATATTAAGCGGATTCTGATTCCGGCTATGAACGGTACGCAAATTCCGTTGAGCGAACTGGCTGATATCAATTACACTCGCGGTGCACAAATGATTAAAACCGAAAATACATTTTTGGTGGGTTATGTCATTTTCGACAAGGTGGAAAGCAAAGCCGAAGTGGATGTGGTGAACGAAGCATCCGATATTTTGAAGAAAAAGCTGGATTCGGGTGAATTGAAATTGCCTACCGGTGTGACCTATAAATTTGCCGGAAATTACGAGAATGAGATTCGGGCAACGGAACGACTGTCCATTGTGATTCCGATTAGTTTATTGCTGATTCTGCTCTTGTTGTACTTCCAGTTCAAAACGGTGACAGCTTCCTTTATCCATTTTTCAGGCGTGTTTGTGGCCTTTGCAGGAGGATTTATCATGCTGTGGCTCTACGGTCAGGATTGGTTTTTGAACTTCTCCGTTGCCGGAATGAATCTGCGCGATCTGTTTCAAATGCACCCCATTAATCTGAGTGTGGCGGTCTGGGTAGGATTTATCGCCTTGTTTGGTATTGCCACCAACGATGGTGTGATTATGGGAACGTATATTCATCAGGTGTTCGAAGACAAGAAACCTAAAACGGTGCATGATGTACGCGAAGCGGTGATTGAAGCCGGCAAAAAGAGGGTGCGTCCGGCTATGATGACCACGGCTGTGGCGGTAATTGCATTGCTACCTGTACTTACATCTACCGGAAAAGGTGCAGACATTATGGTGCCAATGGCTATTCCTACGTTTGGAGGAATGATTATTCAGGTGATGACCATTTTTGTGGTGCCGTTGTTTCAGGCGATGTGGAGAGAGAAGACAATTCATAATGCATAATTCAGGTGTAGTGTGATAAAGATTTTAAACGACAAGCCCGAAGGGCTTGAATGTGAATAACCACGGGTAAAACCCGTGGGAGAAACGAGAGATAAAACCAGCCCTGAAGGGGCTGAATATCACAAGATAATGTTGTTCAACCCCTTCAGGGTTGGTTTTATAAGCTTTACCTATCCGTGGGTTTTACCCACGGTTATTCACATTTAGCCACTTCATGGCAAAGATCCAATCTATATTTTACATTTATGATTAAAGGATTAATAAAAATGAGAAAACTAATATTATATATCGGCTTATTGGCTTTCAGTATGCAAGGTTATTCGCAGGATTCGCTCATGCATTATCTTGAGCTTGCTACAAAAAACAACCCGACGGTTTTGCAGCGATACAACGAATATCAGGCTGCATTGCAAAAGGTACCGCAAGTGAGCAGCTTGCCCGATCCTCAATTGGAAATGGGTGTTTTTTTAAGTCCGATGGAAGTGCTGAGTGGTAATCAGGTGGCAGATATCAAGCTGATGCAAATGTTTCCGTGGTTTGGTGTAATCAAGAATGCTAAGGATGAAATGAGCCTTATGGCTAAAGGGAAATACGAAACTTTCAGGGATGCGAAGTTGCAGGTTTACTACGATGTACAGCGTGCCTGGTTCGATTTGTATCGGATCCGCCAAAATATCCGTATTTCGGAAAAGAACGTGGAACTTTTGAAAACCATAGAGCGACTCACGTTGGTAAAGTTTCGGTCAGGTTCTTCGGCGAGTAGTGCTGCTTCCGGTGGAAATATGTCGGGTAGTGCTGTTCCAATAACCACTTCCGGTTCTTCGGGGATGAATACCATGGGTGGCAGTTCAGGAACTTCAACAGCTTCTCGCCCTGCAACTTCATCGGGTTCGGTTTCTATGAGTTCTGCAACCGGAGCTTCCGGCTTGTCGGAAGTGTACCAGATTCAAATTGAGGCAGCAAGTTTGGAAGATAATATTGCTTCCTTGCAGACAGAAGAACAGTCGGCTGTAGCACGCTTCAACAGTTTGCTGAATCGTCCGCCGAAAACACCTGTCGCATCTACTGACTTGTTGCCCACGGAACCCCTAGATATAGCCTATTTGTCAGTAAATGATTCGATGTTTACCCACAATCCCATGTTGGGTATGCTGGCGTACGAGCAACAATCGCTTGCAGCACGCACCAAAATGCAAAAACAAATGGGTCTGCCCATGGTTGGAGTGGGTCTGAATTATACGGTTATCAATAAAAACGAGATGTCCACTTCGGCCATGAACGGGCAGGATATGATAATGCCTATGCTCACGGTGACATTGCCCATTTATCGAAAGAAATATAAGGCGCAGCAAGCGGAAACCCGGTTTTTGAAAACGGCTTCGGAACAGAATTACCAGGCTACGGCTAATATGTTACAATCGCAATATTACGAAGCGTTGCAACAATATAATGATGCCGGACGACGCATTAAATTGTACGATAATCAAGGTCAATTGGCGAAAAAGTCGTTGGATATTTCCATTAAAACCTTTTCATCGTCGGCCTCCGGCTTAAGCGATATTCTGCGCATCCGCCAGCAATTACTCGACTATGAACTGAAACAAGTGGAAGCCGTGGTGGAATTTAATAGGGCGGAAGCGTTGATAAAACGCTTGATAACGACCCCAAATACGACCCCAAACCCCTAAAGGGGCTTAAAGACCAAGTTTCTTTAATTGAAATAATTCAAACGTTGAAGTAATAAAATAAAAACAATACTAACTTCTGTTCCCCTTTAGGGGTTAGGGGTCTAAAAAATAAAGATAGCATATGAACAAAATATTTAAAACTAACTCCGGTTCCCCTTTAGGGGCTAGGGGTTCTTGGCTTAAGGGTCTTCTCTTAGTTCTTGCCGGACTGTTCCTGGGTTGGTTGTTCTTTCATTCGCCAAAGGCGGTGACGGACGAGCACAATCATTCGGCAAACGAAACGAAAAAGCAACTGTGGACTTGCTCTATGCACCCACAGATCAGACTGGATCATCCGGGTAAATGTCCGATATGCGCTATGGATCTCATTCCCGTCGTGGAAAGTAAAGGTGCTAAAGCTGATTCCAATGCAGTTCACTTCAGTAAAGAGGCAGCTGAACTGGCCAATGTAGCCACGTCGGTTGTCAGTCGTCAACAGCCAAGCAAAGATGTCCGACTTTATGGCAAAGTACAGGCCGACGAACGTTTGTTGCAAAATCAGGTGGCGCACATTGGCGGTCGGATTGAAAAACTGTTCGTGAACTTCACGGGCGAACCGGTTCGTAAAGGACAGTTGTTGGCTATGATTTATTCGCCCGACCTGATTACGGCTCAACAGGAATTGATTGAAGCAGCTAAAAGCAAACAAACGCAGCCGGAAATATACCATGCAGCCATGGAAAAACTGATGCAATGGATGCTTACCGAAAAACAAATTGCCCAAATAGAGCGATCGGGAAAGGTAAAGACGAACTTCGAAGTCTATTCCAATACGTCGGGAATTGTAACTGCCCGACGCGTCAATACGGGCGATCATGTGTCGGAAGGCAGCGTGTTGTACGACATTGCCAACCTTTCGCAGGTTTGGGTGCTGTTTGATGCTTACGAAAGCGATTTGCCTTTCCTTAAAGTGGGTAATACCATTTCATTTACGTTGCAGGCCTTGCCCGGAACCAACTTTTCGGCAAAAATACAGTTTATTGATCCGGTGATTGATCCGGTGAACCGCGTGGCCAAAGTGCGGGTGGAAGTGAGTAATGTCGGTGGAAAGCTGAAACCCGAGATGTTTGCCACCGGTGTGGTAAAGGCCAATCTGACCGAGTTTAAAGATAAACTGGTTATTCCACGTTCGGCAGTATTGTGGACCGGCAAACGCTCCATCGTGTATGTGAAACAGCCCAATACCAAAGATGTCAACTTCAAAATGCGCGAAATTGAACTTGGCCCAATGCTTGGCAATAGCTATGTGGTACTTGCTGGTTTGACCGTTGGCGAAGAAATAGTAACGGATGGTACCTTCAGCGTAGATGCTGCGGCGCAATTGGCAGGAAAGCCGAGTATGATGAATAGGTAGATATTCTTCAACCACTGTCAGAGTCCTGTGGACTGCTGACAGCGGTTGAATCTATTTTTTACTATAACCTTCAACGGTATTACTCCAACTGACTAAAGTAATGCTATTAAAGTTTTATTTTCTCAATTGACCAGCTGGTCTTTTTATACTCCGGACTAATATTTTTGATGAGGAATAATGCTGTTCCATTTATGTCGCTAAATATATAACTAGCGGCTGTTGGATAAAAGTTGTATAATCCATTTTCTAGAAATAACACCGGAGCAGCTTCAAAATCCTTTATTTTATTTAGACTGGTAACATCGAATTGTTCAATTTTTGATGACTTAATCCCAGAATAAATATTATCGTTCGATACGGTAAAAATACTATTGCTTTTCGCACAATGATCAACAGAAGTTATTGTACTCAGGTTTGTCTGAATAATTCCGTATGTTCCCGGAGCGTCGGTATGATATAGCCCGTCATACGCAGGTAATTGGTACACTTTTCTATACCCGGTAAATAGTTTTTTCCCATCCTCCGAAATCCAGAAACTGGATAAACTTTCGTGCCAGTAGGAAACAGAATCGCTGACAATCCCTTTGGAAATATTGAATATATGAAGTCCTGATGGACTGAGAGTTGTTCTTGTTCCTACCAAATTAGGTTTTCCTGGTATCTTTTTTATCATTGTTTTTTCATATATGCCTGAAGCTTTTCCTTTTGTTAAAGCACCGGTATTTAAGTTTAGAGACCTGATTGCTTCCCATTGGTCTACCGTTGGAGTTATGTAGCACCATGCATTATCACCTAAAACGATGTCGTAGGGTAAGCAATCTATATCATAATTTTTTATAATGGATGCCGCGTTGATGTCGATATAGCTTACCGAAGCCACAGTATAACCTATTACCGCATTCAGCCCATTTTCAGAGATGCTGACGCAAGCCGGAGTTTTTGTCAGAGCTATTGTAGAAGATTGATTGGTAGTTGTATTAAATAAAATCAGCGAGTTAGGCGATTGAGTACAGATAGTCATGATACCGGATGCTTTGTAGTATTCTACATCGGTAACTGTTCCCGGAATACTCAATAGTTTGGACAGGAGTAGACTGCCTCCTTTAAATGTTACTACTATGGTTTGATCGTTGTTGGCAGAACTGTTCAGAATATGCAGCGTAGCTATTTTATCTTCTGTTGGTGCGGGAAGAGTCGGATTCCAGCTTACAGTTACAGTTGTTATCTGCCAGTTTGAAAGCGACCCACTCGTTGCCGATAGTTTCAGCCATTCAGGAATATTTGTTATTCTCCAATCAAGATAGCCAGCAGAAGTATTTGCTATTGTAAATGTCTTGGGCGATAAAGATTCAAAACTCAGTGAAGTGGTTGAGCATACCATTGTGGGATTGCCTACATTGGAATAAACAACAGGTATCGACATAATGCCTAAGTTTTCAATATTTAAAACTATTTGTGCGGGATGTTTTCCAATACTGAGCATGCTATTTTCTCTGTCTATAGTAAAAGATAGTTTAATAACTCCATTTGTTATTCTGCCTTCCATAGAGTTGAAGGTCAACCATTTTGGCTGACCCATAATAGTGAAAGACCGATCGGATAATGAGGTAACTTTATACTCTATATTGACATCTTGTTGATGATTATTCAAATAAACGGTATCGTTGGCAGAGTAGTAGCTTGTTTTGTTCTTATCCAGAAAATCAGTGTTACACGAAAAGAAAAGAATAAGAATAACCGCGAGAAAAGAAAGCCTATAAATAGATTTCATACGTTTTGATGTATTAGCTTTTTACGATGGAATATGTTTTTTTGATCTTTAAAAGTATATTTTAGCCCCAATTGATAAATCAAGTCGGCTTATATTATCGTACTGATCAGCATCTAAATTTGTGGTACTTGTATTCATTCCATCCGTTATATTATATTTTTTCATGGTCGAAAAGAATCCGGATAGATCAAGGCCAAATGAAATATTTTTACGTACAAAATACTCAATACCAATGCTTGTGTCAACAGCCAAATTATTTCCGGTTATCAGAAGATTGTTGCTAAGTAAAGAGAACTCGTTCCGGTACCATGCCATTCCTAAACTCGCCGAAGAGTTCAATTTGAATTTCTTTTGAGTCCCCATCCATGTTTGAGAGTAGTAGGAAATTCCTGCAAAGTTTACGTATATGTTTTCGCTCAGTTTACCGTAATATATGTTATAGGTATCGTGGACGTCGATAAACCCTTTTTGGGAGGATGAGTTATTGAAGAATTTGTATTTCAAACCTAAACCCCAGTAAGGTGAGAATAAATAAGTCAAGTCGGCCGAGCCCAGACGTCCTAGTCTCAGTCCATTGTAGTAGGAACGAGCTCCATCTATAGTGAACCCATTGCTTAGTAATTGTTCTTCGGCTTGTTTCGAACTAACATACAAATAACCAAGTCCTCCACCAAATCCAAAGCGAAAATGGGAATATTCATCTAAATGCGTTTTTTTTGTTGGCGGACTTGTTGTAACTCTGTGTTCAATGGCATAACTCGAAACCTTTGAAAGCGGAAGCTCCCCCGACATTTTCACATTTTGGGTAAATCGGTCGAAATAAATAGTTGTCTTAGTTGTCTTTTTAATTTTGCAATCGATAGTATCTCCCTGTATAGTTATGATTTTGTCTTGTGCTTTACCGGCAAAACCTAAACATAAAAACATGAAAATAAAGAGTAAATTTTTTTTCATATAAAATGAATATTAGTGTGATAGATTATTTTGATGAGAGTTAAGTCAGTTGAAGCATTTATGACACAATAGATCATATAAAAATTGTTGTTGAATAAAGAGAAAACTTTAAGTTTCCGTTATGCAGTTGGCAAGTCTATAGCTTTATTTTTCAGAATTAGCGCATGGTGTTTTTTCGCGAAGATCGTTCATGCCAGTCTATCATCTATCGAAAACGAGGGTTGTGCAGTTAACGCGGTTAGCGAAACGTCAAAAAACAGCTTCCGAGGAGGTTTCGTCGTTGGCGGCAGGTTTCCGATGGATGAAATGAATAAAACTAACATGTAAAAGAGCGTAATAAACAGAAACACAGACAAAAGCATTGTCTGTGTGAAACGTGCATTTGTTTTGCCGTGCGATTGCAAAGATAAATAACGAAATTTATATAATAAAGAATTTTCTAAATTATTTTACATATATAAAGTACTTTTTTTAAGGGTGAATAAATCGTTAGTCTATGGTTGTCTGCCGGTAAAATAAAAACCGCGCAAACTCAGAAAAACCCAGAGTTTGCGCGGCCATATTATTTTTGTTATTCTATTCTTCCTGTTCAAACTTGTTCAATTCGTCAAGGAACTTAGTTGTATTACTTAATTTTTTTTCGTACAAATTCTTGTATAACCAAATTTGCCCCGGATAACCTAATAATAACGCTAAACTGATTACTATTATAAATCGGATCGGATATTCGTATATATCAAAGTTACGCAAACCTATTCCTAAGACAGGTGCCGCTGCGATGGCAAAAGCAGGAATTGAATACAACTCAAACTTCTTAGATTTCTGATACTTCTGTTTAAATGTATGGATAGATTTTTGAAGTTCAACGATTGGAGAATCGTAATAGTCGATAGTGGACAAAAGTTTTATTTTTGAGACTGAATTATAAACCCAAATTGTAACTATAATACTCGTTATTATTCCGGGTAATAAAAACTTAAGCTCGTAGGAATATCTGATTGTAGCAGATACTATAAATAAGAGAAAAATAATACCTGCAGTTATGGAAATGATTTCGTTGATGAGTGGGGTGCTCATCTCTTTTTTAGATCTTTCCAAATTCATTTTTCGTAAAATCTCTTCGTTGAGCTTTAAGTTCAGAGTGAGCTTTTTGTCGTATTGCGCCCAGGCATTTTTTAGTTCTTCTAGTTCCATGATTCTGAGTTTTTAATTGTTGCTAAATTGTTCTTTTAGGAATTTCTTAATTCTGCTAATCTTTGTAGCTACATTAGTTTCTGAAATTCCGAGAATCTCTGCCATATCTTTTTGCTTATTGTCGTCGAGATAAAGCAGTATAAGCGCTTTGTCCATTTCGTTTAATTTTTCAATAAACTGATAAAGCATGGCAATGTTCTCATCCTGTTCAGGAACATACTCAAAATCGGATAGGGATATTATGGCGGCGTCAATGCTTACTTTCTTGTTGCTGTGTTTGCTATCATTCCGATAAAATGTTATCGCCGTATTCAATGCAATTCGGTAAATCCATGTTGATAATTGGGCGCGTCCGTCAAATTTCGAAAATGAATTCCACAATTGTATTAGAATTTCTTGCTGCAAATCCTTTCTGTTTTCGGCATCTGAGCAGTAGGAACAGCAAATCTTGTAAATCAGATTTTGATAGTCCTTAACGACTGAAATAAACTTATCCTTTTCCACTTTGAGTATTTAATGTTTTCTATATTATTCGCAAAAAAGGATAAAAAATCACAGAATGAGTAACATATTTTTTATAGGAAGGCATTTTTTTCTTGTTTGCATCTGATGGCGTCAGAAAAGAATGTTTTAGTTGCGGTCTATTATTTCAAATAGTCTTTGTCATCAGATTTTCGTCATCACTTATTTTCTTCATTTCCTTTCTGTCCAATTTGTCTTTTCGCAGAAAGCCGGAAAATGTAATCGCAATGATTAAGGCTATCCCACCCTGACAGAGCAAGGTGTTGGGAGCTCCGATCCATTGGGATATGGCACCCACAATCAGACTACCCAGCGGCAACATGCCGAAGAATGCCAGTGCAAAAAAGCTCATCACCCGCCCCCGCATGTGTGGTGCGGCATGAATTTGTACAATGGTGTTGCCAATGGTGGTTTGCGACATCATGCCAAAACCGCATGTAGCGGCAAACAGCATAGCCAGCGGAAAATAACTGATGTGCGAAAATAACATCAGACCGAAGCCCAGAATAACGGTATTGATCAGCAATACAATTTTAAGGTCGGTTCCGGGTTTTAATGATGCCAGAAAAAATGCGCCTCCCAATGCACCTATTCCTATGAAACTGTTGATGTACCCAAACGTGGTGGCGTCGCCTTTAAAAATAACCTTGGCAAATACGGGTAAAAGCGTATTGTAAGGCAATACCAACAGGCTCATACAGCTAAGCATCAGTAATGTCATGCCAATGATAGGCGTGTTCTTGATATACACAAAACCATCTTTCAGCTCGGTGGCAATTTTCTTTTGTGCCGGGTGCTGAGCAGCGGGTGGTAGTTTCATAAGCAGCAACGACGCTATTACTGCCACAAAACTCAGCGCATTCAGCGAAAAACAAATACCCGCACCCAATTTTTCCAGAATAATACCCGACATGGCCGGACCCACTACCCGTGCCAGATTGACCATCGAAGAGTTGAGAGCAAGTGCGTTCGGCAGGTCGTCTTTATCGCGTATAATTTCGTGAACAAGTGGTTGCCGCGCCGGCATATCAAAGGCATTGATAACACCCAGGATTACGCTCAGCGTGAGTATGCTCCATACTTCATAATGATTCGTAATCATCAATACAGCCAGCAATATAGCCTGAATCATGGCGGCTATCTGGGTTATGAGCATAATTTTGTAGCGGTCGTACCTATCCGAAATAATTCCTCCGTACAACGAGAGCAGAAATGAAGGAAACTGAGTGGCAAACATGGTAATACCAAGCATGAAAGCCGAATGCGTCATGGTGTAAATGACCCAACTTACCCCGGTGCGCTGCATCCAGGTGCCAATGAGTGAAACAGACTGTCCTCCAAAATACAAACGATAGTTGCGGCTACGGAAGGCTCTGAATGTGCTTATTTTTGTTGTCATGAAAACTAAACTAACTTTTTATTCTTTGTGTTTGCTTGCAAATCCTTTGCTTGAAATTAAGCTTACAATGGCAAATCCGGCAAAAAATGTAATTACCGAAAGATTATCCTGAAAGGATAATTTTGAAAATCTGAAAAATAAATAAGCTATTACCATGTTGAGTAATGCCCACACTACATTTAGTGCAGGTGATGAAAGTCCCCTGCCGCTTGGTTTAGCAAACGGTGTAGGAAATTTATCACCGCAAACACCTTTCACCAAATGAGGTAACGAGTTTGATAAAAAAGCTCCGACAAAAAATCCATTTAAATAATGATACCATTCCATACAATCTTTTTTTTATTTGTTTTCAATTAGTTTGTGGAGTACGGGCAACGCCTTTTCCAGCAATTCTTTTTCTTCTGCGGTAAGTGTTTTTTCTATAGCAGTCTGTAACCATTCGTCTTTGTCGTATTTGATTTTCTTTACCATTTCCTGTCCGAAAGGGCTTAACGAGATGTATACTTTGCGTTTGTCAGTTTCTGAAGGTGTCCGCAGAATGACACCTTGCTTCTCTATTTTATTTAATATCTGCGACATGGATTGAGTCTTAATCCTTGTCAAAGCAGCCAGTTCAGATGGTAACAGAGAAGTGGAGTGATATAAATGCCTGATTGTGTCAATTTCGGTCATGGAGTAAGCATTTGCCGAGTATAGCTGCTTGCGCAATCCTTTGTGAAGGCTCGAAATCACCGTCCGAAGCGAAGTTGATAATTCTTTTGTGTTCATATAGGTTTTCTAACTTGTAAGTTTACCTTACAAAAATACTATATAAAAAGAGAAAATCCATTTTTCAACTCGAAAAATTAGGATTACTTAACTCATGAAGTTGCAATGTTTTATAATTAGTTGAAAAAGCGCGCAAACTCTGGAATTCCAGAGTTTGCGCGCTTATAATATGCGATATGAAATTTATTGCTTCTTATTCAGAATCAGATACTGGAATGTCTGAAGATTGGAAGCCGCGTATTTATTCATTTCTTCCAGTCGGTTTTTCTCTTCAGGAGCATAGTTGCGGGTGTCATTATTGCGGTATTTATAGAGTTTCTTCGATCCATCATTTTTGGCAATCAGTAACCAATCCCGATCTATCACACCGTATTTATCATCTGCATTAAAGAAAATGTACGGACGACTTTCGCTAAATAAGTCTATACCGAGGGTGTTGTTGGCATAGGGTTGTTTAAGCAATCCCATGATAGTAGGGAAAATATCTATTTGTCCCGCCATGCAATCCAGAGTTTTAGGTTCCTTGATAATGTATGGAGCATAAAACAACAATGGAGCATGGTTATAGTCCAATGCAATATCATAGGTATTATCCATGGGCGCACCATGGTCGGCCACGAAGACGAACACAGTATTTTTGAACCATTTCTGTTTGGACGCCATCTTTATCATTTGTTGCAACGAATAATCGGCATATTCCGTAACCTGCATTTTTAGTTCGGAACTTCGGGGTTTAAAATAATCCGGCACATAATACGGCCCATGGTCGCTGGCTGTCATAAACGCAGCAACAAAGGGTTTGTTCTTCTCGCTCAGTTTGTTTAAAACAGGTATAGAGTATTCAAACATGTACTTGTCCGGCACACCCAGTGTGGTTTTTACTTCCGAAGCCGGATAGTTGATTTGAGAAATGACTGTCTCGCAGTCATTAGCTTTCAAAAAGCCCTCCACATTGTCAAATTGCCCGTCGTGTGTAGTAAAATAGGCGGTAGAATAGCCTTTTTCTTTAAGCGTACTGAATAGCCCGTGATATTTTAATATTCCACTTTCTTTCATCGGATGCTGACGAAACAGGGCGGGCATGGCAAATAGCGAACTGAAAATACCGTTGAATGTATGAATGCCGGCCGTGTAAGTATTGCTAAAGTAGTACCCCTTATGCGAAATACTATCCAGAAACGGCGTAAGATGATTGGTATTTCCTCCACGCTCCATTTTGGCAGCACTCATGCTTTCCATAATAATCAGCACCACATTGTAATTGTTAGGCTTAATGTATTTATTTCGTTGCCTAAGCAAAGGAAAATTCTTATCGGGCTTCCCAATGTTCAGATACTTTTGTACATTGACAAGGGCTTCCGCGTCGTTCATTAATTGCACTGTTTTGTTGCGCTCTTCCTTACTGTCAAGATAACTTCTGATAAGTGTAAAATTTGGATTCAGCCCCAGTTGGTTCAGAAACGGATTATTGCAGAAATAAGCCGTGCCAATGCGTATCGGCGATTTCTTTTCCACTCGTCCGCGTATTCCCACAAATATAAGACCCAAGCAAAGTAAATATAGTGCTGTTTTAGGAATCAGAGGGAGTGGTGATGTCTCACGCGAATTGGAAATAATTCTCTTGAAAGCTCTGTAAAAAATAAAAATAAAACAGAGAAAAGGAATCATGATAAGCCAGTACCGGGGTTCCTCTATCACCATTTTAAATACAAACTTCGGGCTTCCCAACCATTCGAAACCGGTAATGGTGAAGCGTGAGAAAAATTGTTTGAAATAAGGAATATCAATAGCACAAACCAAAAATGCAATGGAAAACAGTACATATACATAATAGAATAAAATTTTATATACTACCGGAAATGTTCTGTTGAAAAATGAAAGAACAGTGAGAATAAAAAATGGGAGAATAAGAATATAGCCCGAGATAACAAGATCAAAACGTATTCCCATTAAGAATGCCATCAAAATATCTGCTTTATCCACCGAAGTGTCTATTCTTTCTGTCTGAGTCAGAAACAAAATAATACGGAACAAGCTAAAGATGAGTAATACAATTAAATATAGCTGAAATAATTGACGGATTGCTCTGGGTATGCGTTGTTTGAATTTCATTTTTAAAAGCTTAGTAAAAGCGATGACTGTAGTGTTACACTTGAATTTTTATACACTGCAAAGGTAAGATTTCCATATTTTTTCAAATGATTTTTTGTAATAAAAATGTAATATATAACAATTAATAATAAGACGAATTTTTACGATCAATTAAATAATATTTAAAAGAAAATGTGCTATTCCGGCAAGAACCGAAACAGCACGTTTATCATTATCATAACCCACTTCATAACAAGTAAGTAGTTTTACAGAATAAAGCTTTTTATTTCCCAATACTCCTATTTTTAAACGACGAAATATCAATTACTTCCTGATTATCGTTATCAAAGCTTACATATACACTATCGCCGGGGTTACTCACCGGAAAATCATTTGAAATCTGTGTAGAACCAATAAAGATTTTAGGAAAGTTTTTCAATGTAAAATAATAATACGTGTTTCCATTTTTCACATCGCCGTTAATACGCGTAATTATAGATTTTATAATGTTCTTCTCAGTTTTACTTTTTGCACTTATTTTATTACCGCTCTGATTAAAGGCATTTTTATAAGCCATCAACGCTTCACGAAGGCTATTGCCAACACCGACTATCGTATAATCTTCAATGGCCACCATAGCATACATTTTCACTAAGCCGCCGTTGTCTTTTAGAGTCATTACGTAGGTAGGTATATTATTGATGTTGTACGGAATTGGCGCAGATGCAGAGAATCCTTTTTCCTGTACCTTTCCCTTAGCCGAATTTTGGGCGGCATATTCCGTAGCACCGCTTTGTTTATACCAAACTGCTTTCTTGGTACGGGTATTCACCAGTACAAAACCCACTGTCGATTCGTCGGAACCTACCGATGTTAGTCCGGTATACCAGTATGCGTTGTTGTCATCGCCGTAAACCAGCGAAACAGGTTCGGTGATCTTCAGTTTGTTTTCGTTGGAAAAATTCCAGTATCCTTTTACATACTCTCCCCAGTTGTTTAGCTGTGTTTCGATAAACTCTCCCGGCTGAATTCTATCGACCCATTTAGGCGTGTTGGCAATTGAATAATCATTAATTTCGCCGGTCTGAGCATTTACAATTACTACGCCTTGCGCTTCTTCTCCTGCGAAACCAATGGTCTTTTTGTATTTTGTTACGACCCAGTATGGAATTCCGGCATCATCAATTTCGAACGAATAGTCAGTCAACCCCACATTCCAATAACCGTGAAAATAAAGATAGCGTTCCAGATTATCGAAAAAGTACGCTTCGGACTGATATTTTATGAACACTTTCTTACCGTCGATTTCCTGCACCAGTTTTACATCGCGTTCGTTGCAAGCATTCACCATCACATAACCATTGGTTCCTTCCATATTCTTTTGCCATTTGAAAAAACCCGAGTGCAACAGTGGAGCCACCCAGTACAAATCGTTTTTTACTTTTTGGATATTAAACGTTCCAAGCGTCACCTGGCTACCCAGTGCAGGTTGCGATCCCAGCACCTTATCGCCCAGCAATTGCGCCAGCGACTGATCTACGACCCTTATTTTCTCAATAGAAATGGGTAACATATGGTTTGACAGATTAGATTCTGTTTCTACTTTGCCTATTAAATTACGGTAATCGTCGGTACGCAGTAATGCCCAACTGGTAATAAATGGGACAATGGTGATATAAACAGCCACAATCACCAAAATGATTAGAGGTATTTTACCCGGTTTATCTATTTTCAGCGTAGGAGCATTGTTTTTTCCGGCAATAATTTTGAAAGGACTGTTCAAAAGCGTCCAAATTCCGGTTAAAATCAGGACTACAATCGGAAAGCCTGTAAATCCGAAATTTATAGTCGGCATTACTGTGTAGAGCAAAATGCTTGCAACAATCAATACTAAAATGGCATCCCTTAGTTTTTTCATTTGGAGTTATTTTTTATTTATATTCGAGTTATAAAGATACAATATATATTACTGGTCATTGTTTGGCAGATAATCTTTTTTTGTTTCGACTAATATCTGAATTATTTTATCCAGTTTTTCCACTTCAATATTCTTCAACAAGACTGCCAATGCTTCAATTTCCTTTTTTGCATCTACATTTGTCTTGTAATCCTCTTCTGCATGTAATCGATCACGTTCATTTTGTCTGTTTTGAGACATCATGATAATAGGTGCCGCATAAGCTGCCTGCGTTGAAAATAAAAGATTGAGCAGTATAAACGGATAAACATCCCAATGATACACAAAACCAATCATGTTCAGTATCATCCAAGCCACAACTAGTACAGTTTGGATAATTATGAAATTCCATGATCCCATACCTTTTGCTACAGTATCGGCTATCCTATTACCAAAACTCAATGACTCTATATGCTTCGTATGCCAGTTTCTTTGGTTTTCCATTTTGTTGGATTTTAAATGATTATAAAAAAACAAAGATAGTAAAGATTATTGCAATAAGAATAATACATATTATTGCTGTCCATTATTTTTTTGTTTCTGTTTCAAGTATTTTGTTTCGATATTTGAAAAATACCCAATACCCTTTATCTACAAATAATTTAGTTAGAATTGTTCTTTGTTGAGTAGCTTAGTTCTATATTTTAAGGAGCATTTATTAAATGGCAACAATAATATATATTGGAAGTTTCTTGATTCTCAATCTAAAACTGTTTTTAGATTGAGAATATTTCAAAAAAATAGAGTTATTCTCCATTGCTGAAATTTTTCTCTAATTACTTGCAAAAAAATTCTTCTAACTCAACAGAAAGTAGTAATTTTGCACCCGCTTAGAATTTACGAAAATCAATATATATTATGGCAGAAAAAAAATTGAATTTATTGGCTGATTTCCCATCGGTTAGCGCACAGCAATGGATGGACAAAATCACAGCCGACCTCAAAGGAGCTGATTTCAACAAGAAGCTTGTTTGGAAAACAAACGAAGGTTTTAATGTATTGCCTTTTTATCGTGCAGAAGACATTGAAGGATTGCAAACTAAGGATGCAGCTCCGGGTGTTTTCCCATTTGTACGCGGAACAAAGGCCAACAACGAATGGTTTGTTCGTCAAGACATTGTTGTAGAATCGGCTAAGGAAGCAAATGCAAAAGCTCTTGAGGTACTTTGTAAAGGTGCAACATCACTTTGCTTTATTCTGAAAAAAGAAGATTTAAGTCCAGCCTACATTGCTACTTTGTTGGAAAACATTCAGGCAGAATGCGTGGAACTAAACTTCCGTATTTGTGTAAATGCTGCTGCTCAATTAGCAACTATTCTTACCGATAACTTCAAAGCTAAAGGCTACGATGTAAAAAAATTGCAAGGTTCAATCGGATTTGATCCAATTAACCGCATGTTGCAAGCCGGTAAAGAACTTACCAAAGAAGAAATTGTGGCCAAAGCAAAAGGACTTATCGAGGCTGCTGCAGGATTACCATTCTACCGTGTAATTGCCGTTAATGCTACTACCCTGAACAATGCCGGTGCTTTTGTGGCTCAGGAATTGGGTTATGCCTTGGCTTGGGGTAACGAATACCTTTCGTCACTTGTCGAAGCGGGAGTAGATACTTCATTGGCTGCAAAAAAAATTAAATTCAATTTCGGTGTTGGTGGAAACTATTTCATGGAAATTGCAAAATTCCGTGCTGCCCGTTTACTTTGGGCTAAAATAGTAGATGCTTATCAACCTGAATGTCGCGTTGCAGATTGCAAAAGCACCGTTAACGGTATTTGCAAATGTGCTGCTAAAATGCGCATTCATGCCGAAACATCTATTTTCAATAAAACTATCTTTGATGCTAATGTAAACATGCTTCGTACTCAAACTGAAGCTATGAGTGCTACGCTGGGTGGCGTTAATTCGCTTACAGTGTTGCCTTATGATGTTACTTTCAAAGCATCTGACGAATTCTCTGAACGTATTGCCCGCAACCAACAATTACTATTGAAAGAAGAATCTCACTTCGACAAAGTAGTTGACCCTGCTGCCGGTTCATATTATATAGAAACATTGACTAACGAAATTGCGGCTCAGGCATGGAAACTTTTCCTTGAAGTAGAAGACAACGGAGGCTTTTATGCTGCTGTTACTTCTGGTTCTATTCAGCAAGCTGTTAAAGCAACTGCTGCAGGTCGTTTAAAATCTGTGTCAAGCCGTCGCGAAGTATTGTTAGGAACCAACCAGTTCCCTAACTTTAGCGAAGTAGCTGCAGCCAAGGTTCAGATTGAAACTGTAGAAGATTGCGGTTGCACAAAAGGAACTGAAAAACTATTACCTGTACGTGGAGCTTCTGAATTTGAAGCCTTGCGTTTTGCAACTGAAAAAGCGGCTAAACGTCCAAAAGCATTTATGTTGACTATTGGTAGTTTGGCTATGCGTTTGGCACGTGCTCAGTTCTCTTGTAACTTCTTTGCATGTGCTGGTTACGAGGTGGTTGACAATCTTGGTTTTGCCACTGTTGAAGAAGGTGTTGCTGCTGCTCAGGCGGCTGGTGCCGATATTATTGTTCTTTGCTCAAGCGACGACGAATATGCAGAATTAGCTCCTGCAGCATTCAAAGTTATCAACGGAAAACAACTTTTCGTAGTAGCTGGTGCTCCTGCTTGTACCGAAGATTTGAAAGCTATTGGAATTGAGTATTTTGTAAATGTAAAAACCAATGTGCTTGAGACTTTGAAAACGTTCAATAGCAAATTAGGAATCAACTAATTCCATTCTTCAATTAATTGTAAAATAACTGTGTACTCGTTTACTCGTCGACTTGTTTAATTTTTTGTAACTTGTAACCTGTAACTTGTAACTCGTAACTAAAACAATATGAAACCAAATTTCAAAAATATAGATATTAAAAATGTAGCTGCTTCATCTACTCCTGAAGTAGATAGCAGCTGGCTTACTGCCGAGTTGATTCCGGTGAAGCCTGTTTATACAAAAGAAGATATAGCCGGTATGGAGCACTTGAACTATGCTGCAGGTCTTCCTCCTTACTTGCGCGGACCTTACTCAGTAATGTACGCTATGCAGCCATGGACTATCCGTCAGTATGCCGGGTTCTCTACAGCTGAAGAATCAAATGCATTCTATCGTCGTAACCTGGCTGCAGGTCAAAAAGGTCTTTCGGTAGCATTCGACTTAGCTACACACCGTGGCTACGATGCCGATCACGAACGTGTGGTAGGTGACGTTGGTAAAGCGGGTGTTTCTATCTGTTCTATCGAGGATATGAAAGTATTGTTCGATGGAATTCCTTTGAATAAAATGTCTGTTTCTATGACCATGAATGGTGCTGTACTTCCTATTCTTGCATTTTATATCAATGCTGGTTTGGAGCAAGGTGCTAAACTGGAAGAAATGGCCGGAACTATCCAAAATG
The DNA here is from genome assembly GCF_000183135.1 of Paludibacter propionicigenes WB4. Taxonomy (NCBI): domain Bacteria; kingdom Pseudomonadati; phylum Bacteroidota; class Bacteroidia; order Bacteroidales; family Paludibacteraceae; genus Paludibacter; species Paludibacter propionicigenes. The sequence goes on from NC_014734.1 coordinate 1,244,726, forward strand.
ATATTTTGAAAGAATTCATGGTGCGTAACACTTATATTTATCCACCTAAATTCTCGATGAAGATAATCGCTGATATTTTCGAATATACTTCGAAAAACATGCCTAAGTTCAACTCTATCTCTATCTCGGGTTACCACATGCAAGAAGCAGGTGCAACTGCCGATATTGAATTGGCTTACACTTTAGCTGACGGTCTTGAATATCTTCGTGCCGGCGTTAATGCAGGTATGGATATCGACTCGTTCGCTCCACGTTTGTCATTCTTCTGGGCAATCGGTATGAATCACTTTATGGAAATTGCCAAAATGCGTGCTGCACGTATGTTGTGGGCAAAAATCGTAAAACAATTCAATCCTAAAAACCCAAAATCACTGGCATTGCGTACACACTCGCAAACTTCAGGTTGGTCGTTGACCGAGCAAGATCCGTTCAACAATGTTGGTCGTACTTGTATCGAAGCAATGGGTGCTGCCTTGGGTCATACTCAATCACTTCACACCAATGCGTTAGATGAAGCGATTGCATTACCAACCGATTTCTCTGCTCGTATTGCCCGTAATACTCAGATCTATATCCAACAGGAAACTGACATCTGCCGTGAGGTTGACCCATGGGCAGGTTCTTACTATGTTGAGTCTTTGACTAACGAATTGGCCGAAAAAGCCTGGGCGTTGATAGAAGAAGTAGAAAAACTGGGTGGTATGGCTGCTGCTATCGAAACCGGTATTCCAAAAATGCGTATCGAAGAAGCTTCGGCTCGCACACAGGCTCGTATCGACTCAGGTAGTCAGGTTATTGTAGGTGTTAACCAATACCGCTTGGAAAAAGAAGATCCAATCGATATTTTGGAAGTAGACAATACAGCCGTTCGTATTCAACAAATCGAACGTTTGAAACAATTGCGTGCTAATCGTGACGAGGCTGCCGTACAAGCTGCCTTGGCTGCTATTACCGAATGTGCTAAAACCGGAAACGGTAACCTATTAGAATTGGCTGTAGAAGCAGCAAGAGTTCGTGCTTCGTTGGGCGAAATCTCTGACGCTTGTGAAGCCATTGCAGGTCGTTATAAAGCAACAATCAGAACTATTTCAGGCGTGTATTCATCAGAAACTAAAAACGATGCAAATTTCATCAAAGCTTGTGAGCTGACTGAGAAATTTGCCAAGAAAGAAGGTCGTCGTCCACGTATCATGATCGCAAAAATGGGTCAGGATGGTCACGACCGCGGTGCGAAAGTAGTAGCTACCGGTTATGCCGACTGTGGTTTCGACGTAGATATGGGACCATTGTTCCAAACTCCTGCCGAAGCTGCAAAACAGGCTGTAGAAAACGATGTGCACGTTATGGGTGTTTCTTCGTTGGCTGCAGGTCACAAAACATTGGTACCACAGGTTATTGCTGAACTTAAAGCATTAGGCCGTGAAGATATTATCGTTATTGCAGGTGGAGTTATTCCAGCGCAAGACTACGATTATCTTTACAAAGCCGGTGTAGCAGCAATCTTCGGCCCTGGTAGCCCGGTTGCGAAAGCAGCTTGCACTATCATGGATATTTTGTTAGAAGACTAAACCCCTAAATCCCCTAAAGGGGACTTAAAGAAAAACGGACTTACCATTGAGGTAAGTCCGTTTTCTATTTTTGGAGAATTATTATAGATGCGTAATACAAAAATTATTGAAATCTACTTTTCAAATTTCATTTACGCTGATTATTTGATTTCAAATTAAGAAAAAACCATTTTTCATGTTGTGAAACATAATTAACGACACACTATTTATAAAATTTACACTTAATTTTGCAGTGGATTTAAATTGTCAATATGTATAAATTTGCAATTGACATATAGATTACCTTTAAACTCCATCCAACTACAAATCTCGTGAAAAAATTCTTCGACAACCTTCCAACAATGCTATTGTTGATGTTTTGTTGTTTTTCAGCTTTAACCAAGGCTCAGCAAAACATGACCTTAAAAAGAGATACTACACAATTAGTATCCTTCGATATTTTAGCTCCTAAAATTGAAACAGCTAATCATATCAAATTATTCTACAAATCCGAGTGGTTTGCGAATAAACGATTTAGAGAATCTCTCTCTCAATTACCGTTAGATGAATGCTTGACAGTAGTTAAACGTGTTTCTGAATTGTCCTATATAAAAATAAATCCTGCTTTGTATGTTTTTGTTCCAATAGAGATACGTAACTTCTCGGGCAAAAAGAACAGTAAAGGTGTACTTTTAATTGGAGATGAGGAGGATTTTGGAAAATATACAAAAGCAACTATTTCAGGTAAAATTATTGATGCCAGAACGGGCAAACCTTTACATAATGCACGGATAAGTATTGACAAAATCAATCTAAACTCAACAACTGATACTGATGGAAACTACAAATTTACAGTACCAGTAGGAGAGTATGATCTGAGACTAAATTATACTGGTTTTGAAGAAGATAATAGAACGGTGAAAATTGGAGGAAATGGGATAGTCGATTTTGAGTTATCAGAGAAAACGATTAGATTGAAAGAAGTTGTAGTCACAGATAAAGCTGTTGATCTTAATGTAATTCGGACACAGATGAGTCTGATTAAGTTTAATGCAAAGACTGTCAAAGAGCTACCCATGTTCTTGGGAGAAAAAGATATTATGAAGAGTATTACATTGCTCCCCGGAGTACAATCAACCGGTGAATTTGGAACAGGTTTTTACGTACGTGGAGGTGGCTCTGATGAAAATCTTATTTTGATAGAAGATGTTCCGATGTTTAATTCATCGCACATGTTTGGATTGAGCTCTGCCATAAACTCTGATGGAGTTAATAATGTGACGCTATTAAAAGCAGGAATCCCTGCAAAATATGGAGAAAGAGCATCATCGGTTATGGATATTCGTTTAGGAAATAATGTAGATCATGTATCTGTTAAAGGTGGTATTGGTCTCTTGAATTCACGATTGAATCTGGAATTACCCCTTTTTGATGGAAAAGCCAGCTTATTGGTTGGAGGAAGAAGCACTTATTCTAACTGGTTATTACATGCTATGCCTGATGCAGATTTAAAGAAAAGTTCTGCTAGTTTTTATGACTTCAATGCTTTGTTTACCATGAGAATTGACCCCAAAAACAGCTTATCGATTTTTGGATATTTCAGCAATGATATGTTTAGCTTTAGCAAAAATTCGCCATATCAATACAATAATGTACTTGCTTCTATAAAATATTCACACACATTTAATGATAAATTATCTTCGTTGCTAATATTAGGTCTAAGTCAATATCGAAATAATGTAAGCCAATCGGATACTTTGAAACCTACTGAAGCATATAAAATAAGTTCGTCAATAAATTATAATACTTTAAAGCTTAATTTTGCCTGGTTACCAAATGATAAGCATTCAGTTGATTTTGGTATAAACTCCATTCTATACAAACTTCAACCCGGTATCATGTCACCTCTTGGTTCATTGTCGGATGTGATAACTCAGACAACCAATAAAGAAAAAGCGCTGGAAACAGCAGCTTACATTAGTGACAATATTAATTTTTCACCCAAAATAAGTGCTGAGGTAGGTTTACGATTGACTCAATATGCAGATTTAGGACCAAGCAACGTATTTATTTTCAAAAATAATGCTCCCAGAATTTCAGAAAACATTACAGATACCATTAACTATGGCGCCAATAAAATTGTAAAGTGGTACACAAGTCTTGAACCAAGGCTTTCTTTTCGTTACTCTTTTGACAAAGTCAGATCAGTCAAATTCAGTTACAATAGAGCCAGTCAGTTTATTAACCTGATATCAAATACGGCTGTAATGTCTCCGACCGATGTATATAAATTGAGTAGCCCGAATGTACCACCGCTTATTTGCAATCAGTTTGCTCTTGGATATTTTAGAAATTTCAAGAATAACGCTTTTGAAACTTCAATAGAGATATATTACAAAAAACTCAACAATATCGTTGAATATAGAGATGGGGCAAAAATACTATTAAATAACTCGTTGGAGTCTGACTTGCTGAAAGCTTCAGGCTATAACTATGGTGCAGAGTTTTATGTCAAGAAAAATACCGGCAAATTAACCGGTTGGGCTAGTTATACCTATTCCCGGTCTAAGCGTCATACAACAAGTCCATTTGTGGAAGATCAAATTTATGGGAATAAGTATTATCCTTCTAATTTTGATAAGCCTCACAATATCGTAATTAACGCCAACGTACATTTAACCAGAAGATGGAGATTTGCCGCTACGTTTAATTATAACACAGGAAAGCCGATTACTTTACCTGAACTAAAGTACAATTATAATGGTCGACAGTATGTGTATTATTCAGATCGTAATAAATATCGTCTATCCGATTACCATCGACTGGACATTGCTATTACATTTGATGAAACTTTAAAATTAAGACAGAAATGGAAAGGAAGCTGGACGCTATCGATAATAAACCTTTATGGGCAAAAAAACCCCTATTCGATTTTTTATAAATCGGCTTCGTCCTTGGAGTCACAATTTCGTCAAAGTGTCAACTTATACAAAATGTTCATAATTGAAAGACCAATACCTACTTTTACTTACAATTTCACATTTTAAAAACATATGGTAATGAGTTATTTAAAAAACACATGCTTAGTTCTGTTGCTTATAGCAACCTTCAATAATTGTACAGAAATTTATAATCCGAACATTATTTCTGATACTAAAGCTTTGATTGTAGAAGGTCTAATTACAAATGAAGCGGGGCCGTATACTATTAGGCTCACCGAGGCCGTGACTTTTTCTTCTGATTCAATAATTGATTCAAAAAACGTTACGGGAGCTAAACTTACTATTACTGATAGTGAAGATCAAACTTACATGCTCACAGAACCAAAAGCAGGAAATTATGTCACTCCGGTAAATTTTACGCCAAAAGTTGGAAATTCATATAAGCTACATATCACAACAAAGGATGGTAACAAATACGAATCTAATGAAGAAACTCTTTTGCCTCCTCAGACTTACGATAGTATTCACGTTATTCATGCAACAGAGAGCTATATGGACAATAATAACTTAAAAAATGCTGAAGGAGCAAATGTGCTCGTTGATCTTTTTAAATCAATATCAAAATCGGATATAGTTCCGGCATGCAGATTTTCTAATAAAATCACTGTTCAGTATCGTTATACTATGCCTGTTTATGATGATGCAGGAAATATAACGCCTTATTTTCACTGGAACTATTTCGGCTGGAGAACCTTTAATTTGAACGATATTGAGAATATTACTCCCGAAAAATCAACTTCAGCAAGCCCCTTAATTAAAAATCATTCTATTGGTTTTACTCCGTTTTCTCCGTTAAATTACGGTTTTATTATGCCTATTCAAGCTCCACTTGTTCTCTATCTGAGAGTAAACCAATATACTGTAAACAATGACTCTTATCGTTATTTCAAAACGGCAAATTCCCAGTTATCAGCGAGTGGTAAATTATTTGATCCTATTACTACCCAGCTTCAGGGAAATTTAAGATGTGTGAGTAATTCGTCAAAAATTATACTTGGTCTGTTTGAAGTATCATCAGTTATGCATCACGCTTTTGTGGTGAATGGATCACAATTAAGCGAAAATGTATCTATAAGAAAAGCTCCGGTTATAGATATACCTGCAGATAAGGCTTTTTCAGAAAAAGTTGATGAAATAAATGGGACTGCAACACCGCTTCCAAATTGGTGGGAGCATTAATAAAAGTAATTTACAATGATATTAAAGAGGATATTCTTCATAATATTAATGCAGCAGCTTGCATTAATGTATTGCAATGTAAAAGCTGAAAAAACGTGTTCCGAAATTGCGTACCTGCAAACTGACAGAACGGCTTACATTGCCGGTGAATCGGTTTTTTATAAACTGTATGTGTTGGATGAAGTTTCGAAAAAACGTTCGGAGCTCAGTAAGGTCGGCTACATTGTATTAAGAACAACTAATTCGGACGTGGCTTTAAAATTCCGGGTCAACATTCATGAAGGCATGGCTGATGGAAGTCTGGCATTACCTGACACATTGACATCGGGTGTATATCAAATTGTTGCTTTCACAAGTGCAATGAAGAATCTGGGTGATGACCATCTTTTTCATAAGGTGATAACAGTTGCCAATAGATTTGATAAAGCATTGGATTTTAAACTGATTCTATCAACATTGCAGGACACTGTTTCATCGCAGAAAAATTCTGAACTTAAGATTAGTACAGACAAGAGCATATATAATTGTGGTGAGAAAGTGACTGTCAATCTGGGTCGAACTAATTCGAAAGCAAACGTATCTGTTTCTGTTTTTGAAGAATCTAAAATACCTTCAATCTATAAATCGATTGCACAGGCTTTAAATGACTCATCGATTAGCCGGGACAAAAATCAGTTAACCGGCTATTATTCTCCCGAGTCTAAGGGTAAAATACTGAGAGGAAGTGTTGTTGATGCGAAAACAAAACAGAAAATCAAGAATGCAATAGTTTTATTGTCGTGTATAGATACCATTCCAAATTTAGAGTATGCAGTAACCAATTCCAATGGATTGTTTCAAATGCTGCTAGGTGAGTATTATAATGGCAAGGAATTGTTTCTGACAATTAAAAATATTCTTGAGAATCAGAATTGGGAAATAAGAACCGAAGATGAGTTTGCACAATCTGAAAAATGGAAACCATCATTAATGTCCTCAAATGCAAATATCAAAGAATTCATTGTAAAAAGTCAAAATCTGGTTTACATAAACAAATCCTATAAATTAGAGAAGAGTGTAAACTCAAAGCAACAAACCGAACCTAGAATAATTGTTCCAAGGTTTTATTATTGCCCGGTAATCACGGTATTGCCATCGGACTTTGTACCGTTAGACAGTTTTCCGGAAATAGCAGTAGAAATACTTCCACAAGTAAGGGTAATTAAAGAGAAAGGTAAATATCATGTTCAACTGGTTAATGAATTATCAAGAGGTCATCAAAACAATGATCCGGTAATTTTTCTTGATGGAGTATATCTGGATGATGTAAACAAAATAATTAAGCTGGGATCAGAAGAAATAAAAAAAATAGATATCATTACGTCGGAAAGAGCTTTTGGTGATTTGGTTTATTCCGGTGTTATATCCATTACCACCAAAACGAATGAGATGATTAATTCTAAGCCTGCATCTCATTCATTTCGGGTAAAGAATGACAATATAAATTCCGGGGCAAATCTTGTTCCTGATAATTCAGTGCCTGACAAGAATAGTCCTTTTCTCAGACAGTTGCTATATTGGAATCCAAATCTTGGGTTAAACTCAACCGCTGATACTAATTTTGAATTTTACACCTCAGACAATTCGGCAAAGTTTATTATAAAAGTTGAAGGTATTTCTGAAGATGGAACGCCTATTAGTGCCAGTTCTGCTATACAAGTTGAGAACCAAATTAATGTTACAGATAAATGAAACACTACATAAACATATTATTGCTGTTAGTTTGCATTACAGCAAATGCTCAGACCAATGTTATTCAGATAATTCCTGATATTGATTCAACTTTCAACTCTAAGTTGACAGGTGAATACTTCTATGAAAATACGCATTATATTGGCGAGCAGTTTTTCAATAAAGACTGGACGGAAGGGGATATTTTATTATCGAACGGCACAATGATTTACAAAAAGTCATTAAAATATAGTGGCTTGTTGGATGAACTTATATGGTTGAACTCACTGAATTATGGAAAATTTAAACTCGATAAATCATCTATTAGCGAATTCTGGCTGAAAAACATATCGGAGAATGATATTCACTTTAAACGAATTAATGCAAGTGATACAAGTGCTATTCGGAGATCAGATATCTTTGCTGAAGTAAAAGTTGAAGGTAAATTCTCATTGTATATTCAGCGCAAAGTGTCCGTGATTGGCTCTGAAAATGTAAGAAACGATAATACATTAACTAGTTATGATGATCTAAAGAACACCCCCAGGTATTATATTAAGCTTCCTTCTAATCAGTATTTAATGCTGACTAAGATACGACGCAGGGCATTTCTCAGACTATTTCCCGAAGACAAGAAAGCCATCAATAAACTTATCAAAGACAATCATTTGAAGATTAAGATTGAGTCTGACTTTGTAAAGTTGATTGAATTAATGAACCAATAAATGAGTCGCAGCGCAGAATGGCTTCAAACAGAAAACGGACTTACCTCGAGGCAAGTCCGTTTTCTGTTTGTTTATTCATATTCTATTTTAAATTACTACTAGCATCTGATGCTCCGGATAGTTGGCTAGCTTCATTTTTCTCACCGGTCAGAGATTTGCGATAGCGAAGACTTCGCCGAACTAACTTAATGCCGCCAAACTACGTTGAACAAGGGTGTGTTATAAGCCTTTTTTTTTCTCTTTAATATTGCGTTTCAGGTAATGATTTTTTAAAAAGTTCTATGTCTTCTGTAGAACAAATCTTCAAAACAACGTGAACATCGTCTTTCGAGTCAAATTTACAAATACCTTCAATAGTATAAGGGAATTTTTTCTTTTTATCTTTATAACAGAAATTCCATTCTACATCTTGTCCGAATAGTAAACCTTTTTTCTTTTCTACAATAACAGGTTCATCACTTTGATTATAAATGTAATTCGGGTGATTTCCTATATATACTAACATACTTGATTGTGGTTCACTAAAATGAACCAGTTTATTAAATACAAATACTCTAAAATCAGTACCGATATTTTTAGTGTAAATTAACCCAGTAGGTTTGTTGATAGAAATTTTCCGGTGTTGCGTTTTTATTTGAACTATTTCTGCTTTAGAATATAGTTGTTTACTTCCAGCTTGAATACTTTTAATTATCTCATTTGCTAATTTCTGATAGTTTCTTAAGTTATACCATGCATTACTGTTAATATCAAAGCTCAAATATAGAATTGTATTATCGCAATTCTTCACAAAAGCAGATTTTAGCCACAAATTTCCATTGTCATCGAGTTTGAGCTTATGTGGTTCAATTACATAAATACTTAAGTCTTTCTTTATAAAAATATTCTTTAAGCTATACTCTGAATTTCCCCAAGACTTAACTATTTTAGCGACATCAGCTTTCATGTTCATTGATGCTAAACAGTTGAAGTCGGTTACATTAAACATGAACGATTGTTTGTTCTTCTCAAATACTACATCTTGCTGATCTTCACACTCTATCTTCAATCCTTCTGGTAGTTTTACTTTTAATCTATTTCCGAGTATGCCAAATGACTCTTTAGTCGTATTTATTGGAAATACAGAATCAATTTCTGACTTTCCTAAATAAAGACTTTTCGAATCTACTGTATCACGAAGTAAGATTGTAAACTCTTTTATTTTGTCATGACCATATACAAATTTGAAATATTTAAATAATAACCGATTTATATAGATGTCGTTTGTGAAATAGGATGTAGGTAATGAATCAGGAATTTCTTCTTTCTTGTTAATACAAAATTCAATTCCCAAATCCCCATAATAAAACTTTATCTCATCTGATTTTTTGCTGAATCTCCAATGTGGAGTACCATAAATTTTTAGAAGATCATTAAATGTCATTGATTGAATATCAAATCCTTTTGATGTTTTTCCATAAAAGTTTCTATCAAAATTTATAAATTCAATTCGTCGTTTTTTATTATAGCATATGTGATAGAAGGAAATTCCAAGCTTTTCATAATAGTCTTCGATAGAGTAGTTATTATGGTTGATTTGCTTATAATCAGTTCCAAATAATTTGTATATTTCAGACTTTGTTGTTCTATACAAAACTATATTTTCAAAACCAATACCTTCTTTTACAATGATATGTTTTGTCTCTTTCTGATTGCACGAAGTCAGAATGAAAAATGAAAAAAGACACAATAAATAAAAATTATTTTTCATAGATTACTTTCTCTTTCGTACATTAATTTTCTATCCCGCATTTTTTTAAATGGCTTATAACAATTTATATCGGCACCTGCCCTTATACAAACTTTAGTTTTATAACTAATGGGGGGTTATTTATCTTTCACCGTCCAAAGTTAATAATTATTTTGGGGTTTAAGTGGTTTTATGTAAAAAAATGGTGGTTTACATTAAAAAAGTGAATAGTACACGAATCACTCCTCCGCTACACTCGTCCCTTTACATCACAGGAACTGCCCGAACCATTGCTGCCCGATATACGTTTCAGTAATCAGTGCTACCGGACGATACGTAAATCCCTGCTTCCGGTGATTGTCGGGCTCGGTAGAATACTGTATTTTTGCAACACAGAAAAAAGAAACAACCATGTCAACAACTGAAGAAAAATTATACCGGCAGGCCTATGCCTTAAGCCTGTTCACCATATTTTACAATGTAGCCGAAGGAATAATATCCATGCTTATGGGCTACGAAGACGAAACCCTGACCTTGTTTGGTTTCGGGGTCGATAGTTTTATCGAAGTGATGTCGGGCATAGGCATTGCCGTAATGATTTTGCGCATCAGGCAAAACCCCGACAGCCCCAAAAGCAACTTCGAAATAAAAGCCCTGAAAATAACGGGAACTGCATTTTATATGCTCTCGGTAGGTTTACTGGTGGGAATTATTACGAACCTTATCAACCATCATAAGCCTGAAACCACCCTGTGGGGCGTCATCATCTCGGTAGTGTCTATCGTGGTGATGGTATGGCTTATGAATGCTAAGAAAAAAGTCGGCAGGGGGCTAAATTCGGCAGCCATCATAGCCGATAGCAATTGCACCAAAGTGTGCGTTTACATGTCGCTGGTTCTGCTGGCTTCGAGCCTCATATACGAGTTCACCGGATTTGCCTATGCCGACGTGATAGGTACCGCCGGGCTGATCTATTTTTCCATATCCGAAGGGAAAGAAGCCTTCGAAAAAGCCAAAGGAAAAGCATGCGCCTGCGATAAATGCTGAGAGAAAGTGTGGTAGAATAAAACCCCTCCGCTGCGCTCGTCCCCTTGTATCAAGGGGACATCAGAGAAGTGCGGGATAGTTTACCATAAATAAATTTAGTGACTCCGAACAACCGCTCCAAGCGATTTGTTGGCTAAAGGAGTAAAAGAGCGTCAGCTAACCCGTCAATTTTCGATCACTGATGTTCTTCCCTTTCCTAAAGGGAAGTGCCCGTAAGGGCGAAGGGTTTATTCTTTATAAAAACCCCGCCGATGCGCTCGCTCTCTTACCGTAAGGGGACAAATGAGGTATTCGGGGAAATTTTGTGTCGTAATTTGTAGTTTAAATCCCCGCAAACTGCCGTTTGAAATCACAAAAAAACGCTTTGAATACTCAAAATGATCAATAATATAAATTGATTGTGTATGTTTGCATGCCAAAAAATCTAAGAACAGCATCAAGTGCATGTAACCAATGCAAAATCACACAAAAAAAACATCATTATGAATAGTCAATGAAAAAGCTGGAGACACCCATATTTAATTAAACCTAATTTTCAATTAGCATAAGATAATTCAGGATGACCCGGCAATTCAACACAAAGCGCACACTTATTACTACCCTTATTATTCTTACATTACTCCTGACCTGGTATATCAGTTATAGTACCGAGCAGGGAATGCGTAATGACTTTTTGATTCAAACCCAGATAGGAGCCAATTCAATAGACGCTAATCTGGTAAAAAAACTTACGGGTACTCCGGCCGATTTAAAATCGCCGGAATATCGCCAGCTCAAACAGCAGTTTGCCAACATAATAAAAGTGAACAAACAGCTGCATTTCGCCTATTTAATGGGCGTTAGACCTAACGGCAAAGTATTTTTCTACGTCGATGATAAGCCCGATGGAGACCGCGAGGGATCAGCTCCGGGAAGTCCCTACGACGAAGCCCCTAAAGAATTTAATGAAGTGATGCGAACCGGTGTCCCGGTTGTACAAGGCCCCTCGTCCGATAGTTGGGGTTCGTATGCCAGCGGTTGCGCCCCTGTAATCGACCCCAAAACGGGGAAAACAATAGCCATCTTTGCCATAGATTTTGCAACCGGTTCGTGGTACTGGGATATTGCGTTGCATTCTGCCCTGCCCGTCGGACTGGGAGTTGCGCTGATGTTGGTAGTCATATCTTTTTTTATTACGAAGCAAAACAGTATTTTGCTAAAGAAAAGCGAAGAAAGATACCGCTTTATGTTCGACAACAATCCCCAGCCCAATTGGATTTTCGATATGAAAACGCTGGCATTTCTGGAAGTAAACGAAGCTGCCATAAAACATTATGGTTACTCCCGGGAAGAATTCCTGTCCATGACATTACAAGATATTCGTCCACCTAAGGACTTACCTTTGCTGCTCAATGATATCAGACTGTCGTCCGTTAACGGACTTTATAAGGCCACTGAACGGAGGCATATCAAAAAAAACGGTGATTTAATATACGTTGCTATTGCTTCGCATACGGTCATCTTTAATGGTCGGAAATCAGCACACATTTTAGTACATGACATCACTGATCGTATACTGACAGAAGCAGAACTGATAAAAACCAAAAACGAACTGGAAAAACTTTATAACAATATGGATGAAGCTGTATTGTCGGTCGATCTGATCCATATGAAAACGCTTTATGCCTCCATTGCCAACCAAACCGTATTCGGACGTTCGCCGGCTGAGTTTTTAGACAATCCACGCTTGTGGTTTGATGTCATTCATGCCGAAGATAAACCCAAAGTAGAAACCGATTTTCTTGTGCTATACTCGGGCGAAAAACTTAATCATGAATACAGAATCATCCGCCCCAATGGAGATATTCGCTGGATTGAAGCCAAAATAAAACCAACCCTGGACGAAAACGGAAACCTAATCCAGATAGATGGTATAGCCTATGATATTACATACCGTAAAGAAATAGAAACCAAACTGCTGGAATCGGAGATAAATTTCCGTCGCTCTATTGCCGAATCACCTGTAGGCATACGTGTAGTTTCGGTAGCTGGAAAGACAGTTTATGCCAATAAAGCCTTCCTCGATATTTACGAATTCGACTCGTTGGAAGAATTTACAAGCACACCGGCAAAAAACCGCTACACCCCCGAAAGTTATATACAACATCTTCAAAGAAAGGAAAAAAGAAAAATTGGCATCGAAGAATCCGATTACGAAATAGGTATTATTTGCAAAAATGGGAATATACGGTATGTAAAAGTATCGTATAAAGAAATACTGTGGAATGGCACGATACATTTTCAGGTAGTAAACATAGACATCACCGAACTCCGTAAGTCAGAAGAACAGTTGCGCAAGTTTGCTTCCTATCTTCAGAATATCCGGGAAGAAGAAAAAGTGTCGATAGCCCGCGAAATACATGATGACCTGGGGCAGATATTAGTTGCTCTCAAAATAGACATGGGCATGCTGAAACAAAGAGTGTCTAAAACAAACGTATTTGATCAGTCCTCGGATATATTGCTCAAATTTGATGACATTGTTGATTTAATCAACAAAACAATCGTCACTACCCGAAGAATAATGAATGGCCTCCGGCCCGAGTTACTTGAAATGTATGGCTTCGTAGGAGCAACCAAAGATTATCTCCGCGAATTTGAAGACAGGCATCAAGTAAAATGCGAATTTGTTTCCAACGATTCAGATATTGAAATGACACCCCAACAATCACTGGCATTTTTCAGAATCTTTCAGGAAGCAATGAATAATGTAGCTAAACATGCCAAAGCAACATCGGTCAAAATACAACTTCAACATACGGACAATAAACTGAGCCTGGAAATTACCGATAACGGTGTAGGGCTTGATAAAGATAACCAAATCAGACCTGACTCTTACGGTATGATTGGAATGAAAGAACGGGTCATTTTGCTGGATGGCAAACTGGATATCATCAGTGCAACAGGTAAAGGCACTTGTGTTCGAATAGAAATACCTTATTACACTTGATTATTTTATCAAGTACACTTTTTTAGAGAATAGAGCGGAGTTTAAACTACCGCTCTTTTTTTTCTTTGAATCAAAACTTTTATCCTGCAGAATCATTATACAACTGGTAGATCATCTTTAAAACCAAACGCAATGAATAAGCAACGATCAATTGAACAAATTATACCGCCACCTCCTGCTCACATGGTGGGCGACGGATTCAGGGTACACAATTTTTTCCCCAGCACCGGAAGAATGAATATCCAACGCATGAGTCCGTTTTTTCTGCTCGATTATGGAGCTAAAATAGAATTTCCTCCTTCGGATACACCACGCGGTGTCGGAGTGCATCCCCATCGTGGTTTTGAAACGGTGACTATCGCCTACAAAGGGCGGGTGGCTCATCACGATAGCGCCGGAAATGCCGGAATAATCGGCGAAGGCGATGTGCAATGGATGACGGCTGCTTCGGGTATTCTCCACAAAGAGTATCACGAAGCTGAATGGAGTAAGGTCGGAGGCGAATTTCAAATGGTACAATTGTGGGTAAATCTGCCTGCCAAATTCAAAATGAGTAACCCTAAGTACCAACCGATTCGTCGCAGTGAATTCGGTCAATTCGCTTTGCCCGACGGCAACGGAGTTATTGAAATCATTGCCGGCAATTTCAACAATACAAATGGCCCGGCCACTTCCTTCACGCCCATCGAAATGTATAACGCCCGGCTGAAAAAAGGTGCGAAAGTTCATTTTTCGTTACCGCAAAATTACAATACAGGCTTTGTTATTATTGAAGGGTCGGTAACTGTCAATGAAAGATCTGTTGCAACCGATCATTTCGTATTGTTTGCCAACGATGGAACGGATATTTATGTAGAAGCTACTGAAGATGCTATCGTACTTGTCCTAAGCGGTGAACCGATACAGGAACCGATTGTACCTTACGGACCATTCGTTATGAATAGCAAACAGGAAATCGTCGAAGCTTATGACGATTGGAATAGCGGGAAATTCGGAGTTTTGGAAGATTGATATTTTATTTAGTTACGAGTTACAAGTTACAAAGCCGATTCGTATGAATATTACAGATATTGTAAATTAGAGTTATTTTATTTACATTTGCAAATAAAATAACTCTAATTATATGACTGAATCATCCTCTCCCCGCCTCCATGTGGTAGATGCACTCCGTGGCTTCGCCATAGTTTCGATTATGCTGCTGCATAATCTTGAACATTTCGATTTTTATTTTAAGCCCACCAACCTGCCCGGTTGGATTATTCCTATTGACAATGCCATATGGGACACCCTGTTTTTTCTTTTTAGCGGAAAGTCTTACGCTATATTCGCCCTGCTTTTCGGGCTTACATTTTTTATTCAGGACAACAATCAGCAGAAGAAAGGCAACGATTTCCGTGGACGTTTTGCGTGGAGGCTTTTGCTGCTGCTCGGTTTCGGGCTTATCAATTCTGCGTTCTATCAGGGCGACATACTCACCATATATGCGCTGCTAGGCTTTTCGCTTATACCTGTAGCACGCCTCAGCAATAAAACGGTGTTTTGGATAGCGTTGATACTAATGCTGCAACCCTTAGAGTGGTTCAACGTTATTGCAGGAATGATACATCCCGTGGCCAAACTCCCCGGCCAGGCTTCGTGGGCTTACTTCGACAAAGCTGCCGAATATGTACCCGGGCGGTCTTTAATCAATACACTGATAGGCAACTCCACCAACGGAAAAACAGCCGTACTCCTCTGGACATGGGAAGTCGGAAGAGTATTTCAGACAATGTCACTGTTTATGCTGGGCATGCTGGCCGGTCGCAAATACCTGTTCAGTACTTCCACACAAAGCACCCGTTTCTGGAAACTTACACTCATAAGCGCTGCGCTGGCGTTCATTCCCCTGTTTATCATCAAAAACGGAATCCCTGCCTGGATTTCCGTCCAATCTGTTACACGCCCACTAAGCACCATCGTCAGCACATGGTCCAATCTGGCATTTATGCTCGTGTTGGTTTCCGGTTTCTATCTCTTGTACGAAAAATTCGCCGGACGTGTACTCAACGTGTTCAGCGCATTCGGTAAAATGAGCATGTCAAACTACATTATGCAGTCCATCATTGGGTCATTTATCTATTATGGCTTCGGACTGGGGCTTTACCAGTACACCGGAGCTACCTACAGCCTGCTGATAGGTTTGCTGCTGGCTGTTTTGCAGGGAATTTTCAGCAGTTGGTGGATGAAAAACCATCGGCAGGGACCACTGGAAAGTATCTGGCATAAACTTACGTGGATTGGCTCCAATTAAAAACTTCATTTTTGCATACAACTTACATAAAAAGTCTATTTACACATAAATATTCGCTATTTTTTGAATAAACCTCCTCTTATTGCATAAAAGAGGAGGTTTATTTCATTTATCTGTCACATCCCGCTGAACAATTTATAAGTCCGCGTGTTTAAAAATTAGATTTACAGCTTTAAATTGCTTTTAAGCTTATTTTTCATTATATTTGCGATTGAAGTGATTACAATTTGATTAAAAATACAAAATTATGGTTTTTGACGAAGAAATGATTCAGCGTTTATACGCTTCCCTCCCCGAAAAAATTGCTCAGATTAAGAATAAACTACAACGGCCGCTCACGCTGACTGAGAAAATTCTCTATGCTCACCTGGCGGAAAACGAACCCATTGAAAATTACAATCGTGCCGTTGATTATGTCAATTTTTCGCCCGACAGAGTGGCTATGCAGGATGCTACCGCCCAGATGGCCTTGTTACAATTAATGAATTCCGGTCGTAAAACCGTGGCCGTACCTTCCACCGTGCATTGCGACCACCTTATTCAGGCACATATAAAAGCCGAAACTGACCTTAAAACAGCTAACGAAACCAACCGCGAAGTATACGATTTCCTTAGCGCAGTTTCCAATAAATTCGGAATCGGATTCTGGAAACCGGGTGCAGGTATCATTCATCAGGTGGTTTTCGAAAACTACGCTTTTCCCGGTGGAATGATGATTGGAACCGACTCACATACCGTCAATGCCGGCGGAATGGGCATGATAGCCATTGGAGTAGGCGGTGCCGATGCAGTGGATGTAATGGCAGGAATGCCCTGGGAGCTTAAAATGCCAAAAATCATAGGGGTTAAACTTACCGGAAAACTTTCGGGATGGGCTTCGCCTAAAGATGTTATTCTGAAACTGGCAGGTATACTGACAGTAAAAGGCGGTACAAACGCCATCATTGAGTATTTCGGCGAAGGAACTGCATCGATATCGGCTACCGGAAAAGGAACTATATGCAACATGGGTGCCGAAGTAGGTGCCACCACCTCAGTATTTCCGTTCGATGCAAAATCGGTGGAATACCTCAAAGCAACGGGCAGAAGTTCCGTGGCCGAACTGGCTCTGAAAAACGCTGATCATCTGCAAGCCGATGCCGAAGTAATTGCTAACCCCGAACAATATTACGACCGACTGATAGAAATCAACCTCAGCGAGCTCGAACCCTATATCAACGGTCCTTTCACACCGGATTTAGCTTATCCTATTTCGGAATTTGCCAAAGCGGTAAAAGAAAAAGGCTATCCGCAAAAAATGGAAGTCGGACTTATCGGTTCATGTACCAACTCATCATACGAAGACCTGACACGTGCGGCCTCGGTGGTAAAAAAAGCCAAAGAAGACGGACTACAAGTACAGGCTCAATTTATTATTAACCCCGGTTCAGAACAGGTACGCTACACCGCCGAACGCGATGGAGTGCTGGCCGAATTCGAATCGGTTGGCGGTATCGTTATGGCCAACGCCTGCGGACCCTGTATCGGTCAGTGGAAACGCGAAACCGACCAACCTGAACGCCCAAATTCCATCATCACCTCGTTCAACCGCAACTTTGCAAAACGTGCCGATGGCAACCCCAACACACACACCTTTATCGGTTCGCCGGAGGTGGTCGCCGCCCTCACCGTAGCCGGCGACTTGTGCTTTAACCCGCTTACCGACTCGCTTATAAACGCGAAAGGCGAAAAGGTGAAACTTACCGAACCATCAGGATACGAATTGCCAGCAAAAGGATATGCTGTAGAAGATGCCGGTTACATAGCTCCTGTAGCTGATGGAAGCAAGGTGGTAGTAAACATCAGTCCTGAATCCAAACGGTTACAGATACTACAACCCTTCACCGCATGGGATGGTAAAGATTTGATTGAACAACCGCTTCTGATCAAAGCCACCGGAAAATGTACCACTGACCACATATCGATGGCAGGTCCCTGGCTGAAATTCCGCGGACATCTGGATAATATTTCCGACAACATGCTTATAGGTGCTGTGAATGCCTTCAACAATAAAACGAATGCGGTGCTTGATCCTTCAACTGGCGAATATGTAGCCGTACCGGCCTTGGCACGCAAGTACAAAGCCCAGGGCATAGGCTCGGTGGTGGTAGCAGAGGAAAACTACGGCGAAGGCTCCAGCCGCGAACATGCAGCCATGGAACCACGCCACCTGAACGTAAAAGCCATTCTGGTAAAATCTTTTGCCCGCATACACGAAACAAACCTGAAAAAACAGGGCATGCTGGCACTTACTTTTGCCGACAAGAATGACTACGACAAAGTACGCGAAGACGACCGTATCAGTATCACCGGTCTGACCACCTTTGGCCCCGGTAAAAATCTTCAGATAGTGTTAACTCACTCCGATGGAACTACCGAAAGTTTCGAAGTATTACACACCTACAATCAGGCTCAAATTGACTGGTTTAGAGAAGGTAGCGCTTTAAATGCCATGCAAAAATAAAAAAACAAGAATTTGTGAGTCTTTAAAAAACAAAAATCATCAACAGCGTGTTAATGTAGTAATGAGAAGAAATAATAACAATATAAAACCTAAGGTCATGGAACAAGATTATTTAATTTATAAATTATCAGAGACGATAAAAACCACCAGCAGAATAGACAAAGAACTGTTCACCCAGTTCAATGTGAAGCGTGGTCTGCGTAACGAAGACCACTCCGGAGTATTAGTCGGACTTACCAAAGTGGGAGACGTAGTAGGATACGAAAAATTACCCGAAGGCGGACTGAAAGCTATTCCCGGAAAACTATACTATCGTGGTATCGACGTTGAAGATTTAGCTAGTGGCCTTGCAAAAGAAAACAGACTGGGATTTGAAGAAACAGCATTCCTGCTTCTTTCAGGTTATCTGCCAGATGCAGAAGAACTGATTACGTTCAAAAAAATCCTGTACAGTGCTATGCCGCTCAACCAAAAAGCGACGATGAACATCATCGATCTGGAAGGTCAGGACATTATGAATATATTAGCACGCAGCGTGTTGGAGCTTTATACCTTCGACCCTAATCCGGACGATATCTCACGCGATAATTTGATTCGCCAGTCTATTGAACTGATTGCAAAATTCCCAACTATTATTGCTTACGCTTACAATATTCTTCGCCACAGTCAACAAGGGCGCTCGTTACACATTCGCCACCCGAATGAGGATATGTCGTTGGCAGAAAATTTCCTTTACATGATGAAGGGGCCGAACAACTACACCGAACTGGATGTAAAGATTCTGGATTTAACCCTTATTCTTCATGCCGACCACGGTGGTGGTAACAACTCTACATTTACCGTACGTGTTACAAGTTCTTCGCAAACCGATACCTATTCATCTATCGCAGCTGGCATTGGTTCGCTGAAAGGTCCGCTACATGGTGGTGCAAACATCAAAGTGGTTCAAATGTTCGAACACCTGAAAACAGCCATAAAAGACTGGACAAATGTGAAGGAAATTGATGCTTACTTAAAGAAAATGCTTAACAAAGAAGCATACAACAAGAGTGGTCTCATTTACGGTATCGGTCATGCGGTATATACAATCTCCGATCCACGTGCACTAGTGCTCAAAGAAATGGCACGTCAAATGGCTGAAGAAAAAGGTCTGCAAAAAGAATTTGAGTTCCTGCAATTGCTTGACGAACGTTCAGTAAAAGCGTTCATGTCGTTCAAAGGTGATGATATCAACAAACAGGTTTGTACCAATGTCGATTTCTATTCCGGATTTGTGTATGACGCCATTGGTCTTCCAACCGAAGTATTTACTCCGCTTTTTGCAATGGCTCGTATCACCGGATGGACTGCTCACCGTATCGAAGAATTAAACTTTGCCAGCAAACGTATCATCCGCCCTGCTTACAAAAACGTAGGCGAAAAAAGACCATTTACACCCTTGAAGGATAGATAAGATAAATTAAAGGACAAAGGTCTAAAGTCAAAGGACAAAAGTCCACAGTCTTTAGACCTTTGAATTATGCCAAAGTGTATGAGAAACTTTGAAGAACTAAGAGTATGGCAAGATGCTCGTTTATTGGTGAATGACATTTACAAAATGACTGCAACTTGTAAAGATTATGGTTTCAAAGATCAAATACAAAGAGCTGCTGTTTCTATAATGAATAATATCGCAGAAGGATCTGAATCTGGTTCTGACCCATTATTTGTTCGTTATTTAAAAATTGCAAAAGCAAGTTGTGGCGAAGTAAGAAGTATGCTCTTTCTCTGTGAAGATTTGCATTATTGCTCTGCAGACACAGCCATTAGTCTTAAAAACAGAGCAATATTGATTTCATCATCCATCCAGAAACTAATTGAATATTTAAACAAGTCAAATAATCAGGAATCAAAATCTTAGACTTTTGACTTTAGACTCAAGACTACAGTACATGAAAGAAAAAATTAAAGTAACAAAACCGGTCGTTGAACTTGACGGCGATGAGATGACCCGCATAATCTGGGCATTTATTAAAGAACAACTTATCCTCCCTTACCTCGATCTGGATATCAAGTATTACGATTTGGGAATTGAAAATCGCGATTTGACCAACGATGAAGTAACCATTGAAGCAGCCAACGCTATCAATAAATACAATGTTGGAATTAAGTGTGCCACTATTACACCCGACGAAGCGCGTGTTGAAGAATTCGGTCTGAAAAAAATGTGGAAATCGCCTAACGGAACTCTCCGCAACATCATTGGTGGAACCGTTTTCCGTGAACCGATTATTTGCAACAACGTGCCGCGTTACGTGCAAGGCTGGACTAAACCTATCGTTATCGGTCGTCATGCATTTGGTGACCAGTACAAAGCCACCGATACAGTGATTAAAGGCAAAGGAACTCTGAAAATGACCTTTACCAATGAAGCTGGCGAAACCAAAGAATGGGAAGTGTATAACTTCAACGGCGATGGTGTAGCCATGACCATGTACAATACCGACGAATCAATCTACGGCTTTGCGCGCTCTTCTTTTCAGGTAGCGTTGGAGAAAAAGTGGCCATTGTATCTATCAACAAAAAACACCATTTTGAAAGCTTACGACGGACGCTTCAAAGACATTTTTCAGGAAGTGTACGAAAAAGAATTTCAGGCTGCATTTAAAGAGGCCGGAATTACATACGAGCACCGCCTGATTGATGACATGGTGGCTTCGTGCATGAAGTGGAACGGCGGATTTGTGTGGGCTTGTAAAAACTACGACGGTGATGTACAATCAGACACCGTGGCACAAGGATTCGGTTCGCTTGGATTAATGTCATCCGTACTTGTTACACCCGATGGAAAAACCGTAGAAGCCGAAGCAGCTCACGGAACAGTAACCCGACACTACCGTCAGCACCAACAGGGCAAGCAAACTTCGACTAACCCTATCGCTTCAATCTTTGCCTGGACTCGTGGACTCATGCACAGAGCTAAGCTGGACAACAATCCTGAATTGCAGAGCTTCTGCGAAAAACTGGAACAGGTATGTATTGAAACAGTTGAAGCCGGAGAAATGACCAAGGATTTGGCTATTCTGATTTACGGCGAAGGTGTTACCAACGCCAACTATCTGAGTACAGAAGGATTTTTAGCTGCACTTAAACGCAATCTGGATAAGAAACTGGCGTAAGAATTAAATCGCAGATAGAAACATAAAAGGAGCAACTGAATAGTTGCTCCTTTTATGTTTTCAAGAAAATCGTACTATCGTTCCGATTAACCTAAAAATCCTTTTAATAATTTACTTTTAGCATTGGGTCTCAATTTCCGAATCGCTTTTTCTTTGATTTGTCGCACGCGTTCACGTGTCAAACCAAATTCGTCGCCTATTTCTTCCAGTGTCATTTCCGCCACACCAATTCCAAAGAATTTTTTCACTATATCGCGTTCTCTGTCCGACAAAGTAAATGCCAGTACGCGCTCTATTTCTTTAGAAAGTGATTCGTTAATCAACACACGGTCTGCATTCGGAGAGTCATCGTTAATCATTACATCCAACAAGCTGTTGTCCTCGCCTTCCACAAACGGTGCATCCACAGAAATATGACGACCTGAAACTTTCATCGTGTCGGCAATTTTATCTACCGGAATATCCAGTACATCTGCCAATTCTTCGGGTGAAGGTTTACGCTCGTTTTCCTGCTCAAATTTGGAAAAAGCTTTGTTGATTTTGTTTAATGATCCTACCTGATTAAGCGGTAAACGAACAATACGTGACTGCTCAGCCAAAGCTTGTAAGATAGACTGACGAATCCACCAAACTGCATACGAAATAAACTTGAATCCACGTGTTTCATCGAATTTTTCGGCAGCTTTAATCAGTCCAAGATTGCCTTCATTGATTAAGTCCGGTAGACTGAGGCCTTGATTTTGGTACTGTTTTGCTACTGAAACAACAAAACGTAAGTTAGCACGTGTCAGTTTTTCCAACGCTATTCTATCACCTGCGCGGATTCGTTGAGCCAACTCAACTTCTTCTTCAACAGTAATAAGATCTTCGCGTCCTATCTCTTGGAGGTATTTGTCAAGAGATGCACTTTCACGATTCGTGATTGATTTGGTAATTTTTAATTGTCTCATTTTA
The DNA here is from genome assembly GCF_000183135.1 of Paludibacter propionicigenes WB4. Taxonomy (NCBI): domain Bacteria; kingdom Pseudomonadati; phylum Bacteroidota; class Bacteroidia; order Bacteroidales; family Paludibacteraceae; genus Paludibacter; species Paludibacter propionicigenes. The sequence continues at coordinate 1,267,559 of NC_014734.1, forward strand.
TTGATGAAAATTAGCTTGCAAAAGTAGCATTTTTTTTTGGTTTTACAAAACCGAAAAATCCAAAAGAATTATGACCTTTATTTCTATGCTAACAATTTATATTCAAGTAAGTTTATAAAACGGAAACGGTTTACCGAATTTGTATTCATATTAGCAAAAATAAACATCAGAGCACATCAAGTTGGTTTGAAATCGCCCCGAAACATTTGCTATTTTATCATTAACGCAACAGCGTTGAAATTGTTTCTGATTGTTGAAAAATAAAACACACAAACCCTTTTTAGCGGATTTGTGTGTTTTTCAGATCAATATTAAGCAACAGTTTATTCAGCTAAATCTATCGCCAGATACACCACCCTGCCGTTAGGATAAGCTCCTGCAATATACAGTGGTTTTTCTTTCTCTCCGTTATTCATCACATCTTCATAAGCTTCCTGAACATCTTCGGCCGAGCGTATGGTTTTATTATTTATCTTGAGGATAATAAATCCGGCTTTAATTCCCTGATCGGTCAGTTTTCCTTTGGAAAGTGATTTAATTTCAATACCATAATCCAGTCCCAGACGGTCTTTGGTCTTTGAATCCAATTCTTTAAATGTGGCTCCCAACACATCTTTACTGTTTTCCGATTTTACCACATTAAAGTTACCTTGCGTATTTTTAAGCTCCACTCTCAATTTTTCCTCTGAGTCGCCTCTCACAACAGTAACCGTTATTTTATCACCAGGGCGGTAACGAGCAACCTGTTCGCGCAACTCAGCTGATGATTTGACGGCTGTACCGTTCACGTTATTAATTACATCACCTACTTTTATTCCGGCGGCTTTTGCTGCACTCTGATCAGTTACCTCATCAACATAGGCACCCTCAAGAGTTTTCAGCTTCTTTTCTTTTGCCAGCTTACTGTCAATATCACCAATCTTAACTCCCAACAGCGCACGTTGCACCACTCCATATTGACGAATATCAGACACCACCTTTTGAACTATGCTTATCGGTACAGCAAATGCATAACCTGAATAAGCACCGGTTTGCGAAGCTATGGCTGCATTAATTCCAACCAACTCGCCTCGGGTGTTCACCAACGCACCTCCACTATTGCCCGGATTAACAGCTGCATCGGTCTGAATAAATGACTCAATTGCCATTTTAGTATTGATAATATTGATGTTACGCGCTTTGGCACTAACTATACCTGCCGTAACAGTAGATGTCAGATTAAACGGATTGCCTACTGCCAACACCCATTCACCTACCTTCAACTCATCAGAATTACCAAATGCAATGACTGGTAAATCCTTAGCATCTACTTTGATCAAAGCTATATCAGTATTAGGGTCGGTTCCTACCACTTTTGCTTTAAAGGTACGTTTATCATTCAGCGTAACTTCTATGTCGGTAGAACCTTCCACAACGTGATTGTTTGTAACGATATATCCATCATTCGATATAATCACGCCTGAACCTACGCCCTCTCTCATAGGAGGTTCATCGGTAGCTCCTCTCCTGGAGCGTGGGCTTTGTTGTGGTTGCCCGAAGAAATAATCAAAAAACGAATCATCAGGATATCCTCCGAATCGCTGAACCCTTATAGGACTTTTTGTCTTAACGTGAACCACCGCATGTATGCTTAATTCTGCAGCAACAGTGAAGTCGGTTTCCATTGCATTGGCTGCATGCGCAAATTTGGCATAAGTTACCGGCAGTTTATTTTCCTGAACTGTCAGGCTATCTCCTTTTTGTGAAACTAAATTTGTGGTCAGATTGGTTGCCACACTCACCGCAACGACTAAACCGAAAAAGCCGAGCGTTTTCATTCTTTTTGTTGCATTCATATTCATCTTTTTTAATTAATTATTTAATACATTTTACCTAGGGCTTTATAATTCAAACCCCTAATCTGTCTGCCATTTCTACAGCGAAAATATACAAAAGTTGTACCTCGCAATTAAACTCAAACAGATATTTGAATATAATTAACTTTCATTTTTTCGGGCTTAACGCGTATTAACGAAGAGGAATTTGTTCGTAAAAAAATCTGAAAATATTGAACAAAAAAAGCCACCCTTTTTGTCAGGTGGCTTTCTATAAAAGTCATATTTTTCCTCGTTGAGGTAATTGATCCAGCTTATTTTTTATAACCGTAAACCGCCAAATCACCCAGTTCTTCTTCGATACGAAGCAACTGGTTATACTTAGCCATACGATCGGAACGACTCAACGAACCTGTTTTGATTTGTCCCGAGTTCGTTGCTACAGCTATGTCGGCAATAGTAGCATCTTCAGTTTCACCCGAGCGGTGCGAAGTAACCGAGGTATAACCGGCACGGTGAGCCATTTCAATAGCATCCAATGTTTCGGACAAGGTTCCAATCTGATTTACTTTAATCAAAATTGAATTAGCACAACCTAAATCAATTCCTTTTCTCAGGTAATCAACATTGGTTACAAATAAGTCATCACCTACTAACTGGCATTTACTACCAATTTTGTCTGTAAGTAATTTCCATCCATCCCAGTCGCCCTCACTCATACCATCTTCTATCGAATCAATCGGATAATTAGAGATCAGTTCTGCGAGATAGTCAGCTTGCTCGGCCGAAGAGCGTTTCTTTCCATTAGGTCCTTCAAATTTAGAATAATCGTAAACTCCATCTTTGTAAAACTCGGATGAAGCGCAATCCAACCCGATAGTTACATCTGAACCCGGTTTGTAACCTGCATTTTTGACAGCCGTAAGAATTGATTCCAAAGCCTCTTCAGTTCCACCAGCCAGATTAGGAGCAAAACCACCCTCGTCACCTACGGCAGTGCTAAGACCTTTGTCGTGAAGCACTTTTTTCAATGAATGGAACACTTCAGCGCCCATACGAAGTCCTTCTTTAAACGATGTAGCACCAACAGGACGAATCATGAATTCCTGAAAAGCAATCGGGGCATCGGAGTGCGAACCACCGTTGATAATGTTCATCATAGGAACCGGCAATACAAAAGTATTGGTTCCTCCAATGTAACGATACAAAGGCAAATCGAGATAAGCCGCAGCAGCTTTGGCAACCGCCAGCGAAACTCCGAGAATAGCGTTGGCACCCAGGTTGGATTTTGTTTTTGTTCCATCCAGCTTAATCATAAGTTTATCGATAGCGCGTTGTTGCAATGCACTGATACCAACCAAAGCAGGTCCGAGAATCGTATTTACATTATCTACTGCTTTCTGAACACCTTTACCCAAATAACGTTTTTTGTCACCATCCCGAAGTTCAATGGCTTCATTTTCGCCGGTTGACGCTCCTGATGGAACTGCAGCACGACCGACAATGCCTGATTCAAGCAATACATCGACTTCTACAGTAGGATTTCCACGCGAGTCAAGTATTTCGCGGGCAACAATTTTTTCAATTTTACTCATGTTGTTTTTTAATTATGAAATTTGTTTTATGATGATTGATTTTATATCATTATTAACGCCTCCGAACGAAAAATGTTCGGGTAAAAGGACATAAAACAACACAAGACTCAGTTCCAAAAAAAGTAGTATTTTTGTATCAAATTAAAAACTATAATATGAAACGATTTATCCTTCCGGTCATCATATCTTTTACACTTTTATCGTGTGCTCAACTACAGCAGGTGGCCAACCAAATATCGACCTCACTGCCTTCAACAACAAGCAAAACAGTAACCAATACTGAAAATATTTCCGGTTTGAAAAGCTCTCTCAGTGTAGGGATAGAGCATGCTGTATCTAATCTTGGAGTAGAAGATGGATTTTATAAAAATGCTGCCGTCAAACTATTATTACCTCCGGAAGCGCAAACCATTGTTGATAATGCAAAACTAATTCCGGGTGGTCAGGCTTTGGTTGACAAGGCTATCCTTTCGCTCAACCGCTCTGCCGAAGATGCTGTAAAAGAAGCAACACCTATTTTCAAAACAGCTATCACAAGTATGACCATTACTGATGCTATGGGAATTTTGTTTGGAAATAATAATGCCGCAACAGAATATCTTAAAAAGACCACCTACTCGCAACTGAGAGCTGCATTTGCTCCCAAAATAAAAGCATCTCTCGACAAACCCTTGGTTGCAAACGTGTCAACAACCAAAACATGGAACTCACTTACATCGGGATATAATACAGTTGCAGGGAGCACAGTTGGTTCGATTTCAGGATTGAAGAAGGTGAATGTCAATCTGGAAAACTACGTTACCGAGAAAGCACTTGACGCCCTGTTTATGAAAGTTGCTGCCGAAGAAAGTGCCATCCGCACCAATCCTGCCGCGCGTGTAAACGATTTATTGAAAAGGGTTTTCGGGCAGTTGGATAAGAAATAAACAGCACTCCGCAAATTATACCCGATAAGGTATAATCGAGTCCAAATAAAACCATATTATACCCGAAAGGGTGTAATAAAATAGAACAAAGTCTTGTTCCCCTTTAGGCTTCGGCGTGAGCTCAGTCGAACGGGGTCAGGGGTTGTATCCTCACTCAAACTCCACCACCGTAACACCGGCACCACCAAACTGGATATGTTCGTCGCGATAGGTCCGAATGCCGTGGGTGGTTCCAAGATACTGACGAATCATCTGGCGTAACGCTCCGGTACCCGTTCCGTGCAAAATACGAACCGATGCCACACCTACCATCACGGCATCGTCGATAAAATACATCACAGCCTGCAACGCTTCGTCGCCACGCATACCGCGCACATCTATTTCCGACTGAAACGTGAGTTTGCGCTGACGAACTTCGTCGGTAGCCGTGCTGCCCAACGATTCGTATTTACGTGCTTCCTTCTTTAACTGATTATTGCTGATAGCTTCCAGCTGGTTCAGCTTCACTGTCGACTTCAGATTACCAAAAGCCACCAATGCCTGCTTGTCCTGCATTTCAATAATAGTTCCGGTAGCCGTTTGTCCTTTCATACGAACGTTGGAACCTATTTTGAGGGTTTCGTGTTCAGCATTTGAGGTAGGGACAGGTCGTGACCTGTCCTTATGAATTGGTTTTGGAATTTGGACAGGTCGCGACCTGTCCCTACCCGTTTCCGGTTCGTTTCCAATTTTCTTTTTAAAATCATCCAACTCCTTTCGCACCGCTTGTGTTCGAACCTTTTCGGCTTCGGCTTCTTTTATCTGCCGTATGGTGTTTTCAATCTTCGCATTGGCTTCATTCAACAGATTTTTGGCTTCATCTTTCGCTTTGTTCGTAATTTCCTTACGCTGCTTATCAATGCCGGCCATCTCTTCTTCGTACTTAGCCAGTGTCTCTTCCAACCGCTTCTCTTTCTGACGAATTTGCTGGCGTTTGTTTTCCCAATAGCGTTTGTCGCGAACAATATCCTGCAAATGCTTGTCGTAATCCAGGTGCTCCGCTCCCACTTTCTCGGCAGCTTCGGCAATCAGGTCTTCGGGCAAACCGATCTTACGGGCAATCTCTACGGCAAATGAGCTCCCCGGATTACCAATGCTCAGTTGGAAAAGCGGTTGTAGGTGCTGACGGTCGTAGAGCATAGCTCCGTTTACAATACCTTCGGCATCTTCGGCGTAATGTTTCAGGTTGGTATAGTGCGTGGTTATCACCCCAAAAGCCAGGTTTTGGTTGAATCGTTCCAGCGTGGCTTCGGCAATGGCTCCACCAATCATAGGCTCTGTTCCCGTTCCAAATTCATCAATCAACAGCAAGGTTTTAGGATTGCTGTTTTTGATAAAAAACTTCATGTTCAGCAAATGTGAACTGTAAGTAGAAAGATCATTTTCGATAGATTGTTCGTCGCCAATATCAATAAACAGCCGTTCGTAAATACCGGCTCGACTACTATCGTGCAACGGCACCAGCAATCCGCACTGAAGCATGTATTGCAGCAGCACCACTGTTTTCAGGCACACCGATTTACCGCCGGCGTTCGGACCCGAGATAAGCAGAATGCGTTGTTTCTCATTCAGCGTAATATCCAGCGGTACAATTTCTTTTCCTTGTTTTTTGAGCGAAAGGAACAATAAAGGATGAATGGCTTTCGCCCATTCCAACTGACAACAATCGTCGACCCGTGGTTTAATAGCCTTGATATCTAAACCAAAAAGAGCCTTGGCACGCAGAAAATCAATCTGACCCAGAAAATATTGTGAAGAGAAAATAGATTCGGTATACGGACGAACAAAGTTGGTAAAGTCTACCAGAATGCGCATTACCTCCCGACGCTCCTCCCCTTCCAGTTCCCTGACGCGATTGTTGGCCTCTACTACTTGCTGAGGTTCTATGAAAACCGTTTTTCCGGTGGCCGATTCATCGTGCACAATACCGTTTACCTTGCGCTTAAAAGCCGGCGAAACGGGAATCACCAACCGACCCTCGCGCATGGTAGGTGCCACATCTTTTTCCACATATCCATCGGCCTGCGCCTGACGCAGAATGGAATTAAGCGTACGTGAAATGCCACTTTGCACCTGAAAAATATCTTTTCGTATACGGGCTAGCTCGGGCGAAGCATTGTCCTTTATCTTTCCGAATTTATTCAGGATGGCATCAATCCTATTGACAATCAAAGGAAAAGTTTCAACTTCACTCACCAACTCATGCAAATGCGGATACACTTCCGCTTCGTGCTTGGTCAGAAAAGCAACCAACAAGCGGACAGCTTCCAATGCACGCCGAAGATCAAAGACCTCCAGCTCATCAAGAAACAGCCCCTCCACCCTGATGCGCGACAAAGCCGGACGCACATCGTAAAAGTCACCGATAGGCAGTTCGTCGGCATTGGTAGTGAGCACACGCAGCATCTCGTCGGTCTGACTAAGCAAGCGCATCACATCGGCATAGTCCGACGAAAATTGGATTTCATCTACTTTCTCTTCACCCAAGGTACTCACGCATTTGTCTTTCAACAATTGGCGAATGGTGGTAAAAGCTATTTTTTGTTCGAAATGATCTGGATAAAGCATTTTTTTAGTTGACAGTTGAAAATTGATAGTTGACAGTTAAGGTTTGTATGTGGTTAATGGTTTTGATTCGTTGAATAGTCCGTAGGACTTATATATCCATAGAATAAACAAATTTGCATATTTATTGTCCGTAGGACATTCACAGTTTAGTCTATTTATCCCCTGCGGGGAATTCGTTGTATCTGTTTTTCATTTTCTATTGATATATATTCCCTACGGGAAATAACTCATTGTAATTACAAACGTGAGACTCTTATTTTTTCGTTTTTTGAGAGCATCACGATTTTTAGGCTCTTATTTTTTCGTCATTTGCTAACATTTCAAAAGTTTTAGGCTTAAAAATTCGTCATTCTTTGACATTATAAAAGTTTTAGGCTCAAAAATCCGTCGTTTGCTAACACAATAAAAATTTCAGGCCTATTTTTTTGTCATTTGCTAACAATATAAAAGTTTTGGTCTTGAAAATTCGTCATTCTTTGACAATATAAATGTTTTAGACTCAAAAATCCGTCGTTTGCTAACAGTTCGAAAGTTTAGAGCTCAATTAAGGCTCATTCGCCTTTAATTGATTTTCGCGCGCTGATTCTTCACGGTACTTTTCGTATTGCTTCAATATAAAATGATCGTAATCCAAACCGGGATATTCCTGCATATTTTCTTTAATCAGATAGCGGTTTAATTCTTTACAATCATCAAAATAATCATCCCAACTCATCCCCACTAAGATATCGTAATGTAACCATTGATCGGGAGTAAGCGTCTCGGTCTGTTCACCAAAATATTGAAGCACCAGCATATATACTACATTCAGGAATTCATCTCTCTCCTGGTTCAGTTCTTTTAATCCTATCAAATCCTCCTGATACGACTCTTCAACAACCTGTTCGTATATTCTCAACTGTTCGGCGTTGAGCTGCAATTTGTCGTATTCAATCACCGTTTTATGTGCCTCGTAAGGTTTAGTGTATAACTCCACATATTGGTCATAATCATCAAATCCTTCCTTAAAGTCTTTTCCTTTCTCCACTTTCTCGAAAAAATTCACCAATCGCATGGACAAAGTATTGGCATCTCCTTCCATAGCTTCGAATACCCAGTTTACATGCCAGATGTGAATATAAGGCTTTATTCCGGGATATTGCTTTTCGAACAATTCTTTCAGTTTTTCCTTCAGTGCAGCCGCCAATGGAAATTGCAACAAAACAAACTTGCTGTATAATTCCATATATTTCCCTATTGAGTCCATTAGTCTATCCAGATCAACACCCAATTGTTCACGTAATCTTTCTTTCGATTCGTCTTTTTCGTCTTCTTCAGGAATATGCTCTTCCATTGTTGTTCTTTTTTATTATTAAACAGAATAGAATTAAGTAGTTTCCAATATTTAATGATCTGTTTCTATCACAATAGCACACATAGAAATAATGAGGGAAAAAGACTTAGGTCACATAGTAAAAGTATCTGACGATACTTTTGCTCAGTCTGAAATTATCCCGGTATTCGGGATAATACTATGTGCTCTTAGTCTTATATCTTCTAGTTGAAACTAGTGTGAACTAGTGTGGCAAAAAACATTGCAAATAATTATCATCTACTTAAGTACACTATGAATTTTAAACAGAACCCAATCTTCAAAGTTGCCCTTTAGGGGTTCTTTCTCTCTTGCACCTTCGCTTCGTCCCAAATCACATCCATCTCGGCCAGGGTCATATCTTTCAGATTTTTTCCTATGGTAAGCGTTTTGGATTCCAGGTAATTAAAACGGCTGATAAACTTCCGATTGGTACGTTCCAGCGCATTTTCGGGGTTTATATCATACAGTCGGGCAGCATTTATCAGGCTGAACAGCATATCGCCAAACTCGGCTTCCATTTTGTCTTTGTCCTTCGCAGCAACTTCCGCTTTGAACTCATCAATCTCTTCCTGTACTTTATCCCAAACTTGTTCACGCTCCTCCCAGTCGAAACCCACACTGCGGGCTTTGTCCTGAATGCGGTGCGCTTTGATAAGAGCCGGAAGTGCATCGGGCACCCCGGAAAGGACGGTTTTATTTCCACCTTTCTCTTTCAACTTCAATTGCTCCCAGTTTTGCTCTACCGTTTTGGCATTGTTGGCTTCGGTTTCGCCAAAAACATGGGGATGTCGGTAAATCAGCTTTTCGTTTAGCGATTTACATACATCATAAATATCGAAATCGTTAGTCTCACTCCCCATCTGTGCATAGAACACTACATGTAATAATAAATCACCGAGCTCTTTACGAATGGAAGGCATTTCCTTTTTTATAATAGCATCCACCAGTTCGTAGGTTTCTTCTATTGTCTGAATACGAAGACTATCAAATGTTTGTTCTTTGTCCCACGGGCATTTGGCACGTAGTTCGGTCATTATTCCAAGAAGTCGTTCGAATTCCTGAAGTTTTTCGGGTGTAGTATGCATATTATATGGTTACGAGTCTTTTGTTACGAGTTACAAGCCGGTCATATCAGGTAAGATATTCGTTATTTTAGTAATTACCGGATTGTCAGAATTTGAATTTATGTGCAAAGGTAAGCATTTTTAGGTTTGAATTCATTTATCTCTAATTAGTATCTTTTAAAATTGATTTCAAACAACACTGATAATCAGAGCATAAAAAATATTTTCTTTTGATTAACAATAATTAACTATAAAAGCATTGGCAGAATAAAAACTTGAAATACTTTTGCGGTGTACTATTTCACTAACACACTAAATCAAACAACCTAAAATAATTCACAATTATGGTAAATGTACAAAACGTAACGTTCAGTTACACCAGACGAACCGAGCTGCTCAGTAATCTGAGCTTAAAACTCGAAGCAGGACGCATACACGGCTTGCTGGGCAAGAATGGCGAAGGTAAAAGCACGCTGTTGAAACTTATCTCAGGACTGGATTTTCCGAAATCCGGATCGATAGACACACTTGGATTCAACCCGGTTAAACGAAATCCGATAATGCTTCAGGAGATATTCTTCTTACCGGAAGAATTACCTCAACTTACGATGAGTATTGAAAACTATGAGAAAGTATATGCACCTTTCTATCCAAGTTTCAGTACCGAACAATTTAACGCCTACCTGAAAGAGTTTGATATTGACAACAAAAAATCAATGATCAACAAACTTTCACACGGACAGAAAAAGAAAATCTTCATAGCCTTTGGGTTAGCCACCAATACCAAATTACTATTAATGGATGAACCTACCAATGGACTGGATATTCCTTCCAAAGGACAGTTTCGACGCATGGTGGCTTCGGCTATCGACGAAAACCGTTGTCTGATTATCTCCACCCATCAGGTTCACGATTTGGACAGTCTGATTGATAGTATCACAGTGATGGAAAAACACGAAATTGTGTTCAACCAACCGATAGAAGAGATTACAAAAAAACTGTATTTCCGGGTAGCAGAACGTGACGACAAAGATGAAAGCGTAATCTACGGTGAAGACACCCTCCGCGGATTGTATCAGGTTTGCGAAAACAAAACCGGCGAAGAAAGTAAACTGGACATTGAACTTTTGTTCAACGCCATTTTGAGTGAGAAAAATAAAATTGTAAAACTTTTTAATTAACCCCAGGAATATGAATACAATATTAGACATAAATCGTTTAGGACTTTTACTCAAACGATATTTCGTTGAGAACAAAAAGCGCGAGTTGACTTTTTGGGGAATAGCCACGGTAATCTTTGTGCTTATACATTTGACCAGTTCAAGTGATAAATCTGGGCTTGTAGAAGTTTTCTTGTATATCTCCGGATTAATTTTTGCTGCCAGAACGTTCAAAATTTTCGGATATACCCCCGGTGGAATGCACTTCCTGCTGATTCCGGCTACCCATTTCGAAAAGCTGGTTTCAGGTATTATTCTCAACACTTTCTATTACTTTGGAATGATGATGATTACCTACACTGTTGGTACCGTATTTGGAATCGTAGCCGGTAATATTTTCTTTGAAACAAGTAACCCTATTCAGTTTGCATTTTTCCATTTCGACCCGAATATAAATATAGCAGGTCATGCCGGCGAAAATTTATTCAGCAAATTTATTGCATTTGCACTTATTCAATCGGTATTTATGGTTGGTTCACTTTATTTTAAGCGCAATGCTGCCGGTCAGACATTTCTGGCACTATCAGTATTTTTTATTATTCTGGGGATCATTGAATTACTCCTATTAAAAGCAACATTTGGAACTTATCATCTGAATGGACAAATGATTAACCTATCGATCTCAGGAGATGACATACTATTTAGAAGCAAAATGGTAGGTAACATAATAAAATACTCACTGATACCATTTTTCTGGATTGTAGCTTATTTCCGCTTAATCGAAAAACAAGTATAAGATTATGGAATTCAAAGAAACACAAGCCATTTACCTGCAAATAGGCGATTATATATGCGAACAGATTTTGCTGAGCCGCTGGAAAGAAGGCGACCGCATTCCTTCTGTCAGGGAATTGGGAGTAGACTTGCAGGTTAATCCCAATACAGTGATGCGCACATTTGACTTTCTGCAAAACAACGACATCATATTCAACAAACGTGGAGTTGGATATTTTGTAGCAGAACAGGCCAACGAGAAGATTATTAAATATCGCAGAAACCAGTTCATGGATCATGAACTCCCGGTATTTTTTAAGAATATAACTTTACTCAATATGAACTTTGATGATTTAAAAGTTCAGTACAACGAATACATCAAAAATAATCAATAAATTCTTTTTCAATATGAAAACATCTGAAAGAGTACCAAAAGCCATCGTTGTTATAGCTGTTGTAGGTATTAGTTTGCTTTACAACATGAGAGATAAGAGTTTATTTACAACCTCATTTCGGGGAATGAGCTCAGAATTTGAAGAAATGCAAATAAACGCTGACTCAGCAAAAAGGGGAGAAAATAAGCTGTTTATTTACACCAAATCAATCATCAACACCAGTATTCAACATCTAATTTCGAATTTATGAAAACAAGCAATAAATTACTGTTAGGCCTATTTACTCTCATCGTTTTAGCGATGATAACAGGCACATTAAGATTAAAACGTGATTTCAAAAAACACGCCGACATCCAAAACAGCACCACCACGATTCAGACAGACAGCACTACAAATGATTCTGATTCTGCTTCTGTACATATTAACATCAACTAGTGTAAAAACACCTGTAATCGAAAACTGAACCTAAGCCCCTGCACTCAAACTGAGCTGTACAGGGGCTTAGTTCTTTAAAATTATCGGAATAACTCATTGTCTATTCAGAGCTTTTTATTATGTTTACAGTCACATAAACAAATAGACAATCCTCTGAAAATGAAACAAAAACCATCATTACTCTTTTGTCTGATTATGGATTTACTCGGCTCGGCATCGTATTTACTCCCGGGAGTTGGCGAATGGTTCGATGTCCTTTGGGCGCCGATTTCTGCTTTTATCTTCTACCGTGCATTTGGTGGCAAAACCGGTAAAATCGGGAGTATTATCAACTTTTTGGAAGAAGTAATTCCTTTTACCGATATAATTCCCACATTTACCCTGGCATATATTTACAACAGAATAAAAAAACAATGAAAAGAACTATCAATATACATACATTTATGCACGTTCCGTTTGAGGGACTTGGCTGCATAGAGCAATGGATAAAAGACAATAATCATTCAGTTTCGTACACCCGTTTTTATGACAGTTACAAATTGCCCGATATGGACAGTATCGACTGGTTAATTGTCATGGGTGGTCCGATGGGAGTATACGATGAATCGATATATCCCTGGATGGCTGAAGAAAAATCGTTTATCCGTCAGGCTATTGAGAGCGGGAAAACGGTCATTGGAATATGTCTGGGATCTCAACTGATAGCCGAAGTACTGGGAGCGAAAGTATATCCCAACAAGCAGAAAGAAATTGGTTGGTTTCCGATTCATCTTTCGGAGCAAGCCAAGGCAAATACTCTGTTTGATGACTTTGAAAACACATTTCCGGTATTCCACTGGCATGGTGACACCTTCGATTTGCCAGCAGGAAGCACGCACCTTATCAGCTCCTATACGACAAAAAATCAGGCCTATTTGTACAACGAAAAAGTACTGGGCTTACAATTTCACTTTGAAGTAACAGAACAAACTTTAAAAGGAATGATAGATAACGGAATGAATGAATTAGTGGAAAGCTCTACAGTTCAGTCTGCCAATCAAATTCTGCAGCAAACTCAAAACATAGCCGTCAATAACGAAAAAATGTTTCAGATACTGGATTATCTGGCTAAATAAGCAAACCGCTCACAAAGTGGCAGTAAGAGAAACTTCTTACTGCTTATTTATGGCATCTATTCCGGCATTTAACCAGATTTCAATGTCCTTGGGATAGTTTTGCTCGACATCATACTCGGCTTCACGTTCCTTACCGAGGCGAACAATAACTGCATCCAACTTAGGAATAACGAGAATATACTGCCCCAACATTCCTCTGTAATTAATAATGTCCAGACCTCGATATTTCAGCAGCCAGAACTGATAACCGTAGAACGAACAAGGAATAGGTTCTCTGTAGGTAGTTTCGTCGGGACGAAGCTTTCGGGTGAATTTTAACCACGTAGCCGGCGTAGTTGCAGCTTTGATATAGTTGGAGTCAACAACCTGAACGCCATCCCACTTTCCTTTATTCAAGATTAGCTGACCCAAGCGGGCAAAGTCACGGGCATTGGAGTTAAAACAACAATACGCCTTTTCCATACCGTCTTTATGATCGAGCGACCATTGAGCATCCTCTTCGGCATGAATGGGAGTCCACAATTTTTCGGAAGCGTAATCGGCAATATTCTTACCCGTAGCTTTTTGCAATACGAAAGCCAGCATTTGAGTTACACCGCTTTGATAATTAAATCGCTCACCCGGTTTTTCAATCAGCTTTTCGGTCAGTGCCAGTTTCCACAGGTCATTTCCATAATAAGCCTGCGTGGTTTTGGAGAAAAGTGAACTGTACGATTCGTCCCAGTCAACACCTGCACTCATGGTCAACAGATCTTTTATGCTAAGAACTTTGCCATCAAAAGAAGTCCACTCAGGCAAAAAATCGCTAACCGGCTGCTCTACACTTTTTATTTTCCCATCGGTAATGGCACATCCAATCAACAACGAAATAACGCTCTTGGCCATCGAAAATGAGTTAGTCAGACTAAGCGGACTATAATTCTTCCAATACTGCTCTAAGATTATCTTATTGTGCTGAACAACAACAAATCCTATGGTTTTGTATTTCGTAAAATCAGCTTCGAATTCCGGTGAAATTTGCTTACTATCCACATCGGGAGCAAAATCCCACGGTTGCGGATCATCGGCTTTCACGACCCTGTTTGCAAAAATTGTATATTGATCAATCTTCGGCATCCAGTGAATTAGAGACTTGCGAACATAATAATTACCCGGCAATATTAGAAAAATACCTGCCCCGACAATCAGTGTCAAAAGCAGATATAACGTAATTTTCCTGAAAGTAAATTTCTGAGAAGTTTTCATAAAGCGTTTTGTTTTACCCTAACATTTTATATTCAACTCATTGAGAACTAATCGTATTTTCTCGTAAGTTTTAATCGTATTGGGAACCAAAGGCAGGCGCAACTTATTTTCGATAAAGCCCATAACGGCAAGCATACTTTTTACTCCGGCAGGATTTCCTTCGACAAAAAGGAGCTGTATTAATTCGGTAAAATGATAATGTATTTGTCGGGCGCTATCGTAATCGCCTTGTTGCGCGAGGCGCACCATGCGGCTGAATTCACGTGGGAATGCATTTCCGATAACCGATATTACTCCAACAGCTCCCAGCGTTATCAACGGGAATGTTATACCATCATCGCCGGAAATAACCATGAAATCTTTTGGTTTATTCTTGATGATATCGTCGATTTGTGTAAAGTTGCCTGAAGCTTCCTTGATGGCACAAATATTATTGAATTCCTTGGCAAGTCGCAATGTGGTTTCAGCCAGCATATTCACACCGGTACGTCCCGGTACGTTATAAAGTACCACTGGTAGTGGTGAAGCTTTCGCAATAGCCGAATAATGCTGATAAAGGCCTTCCTGAGAAGGTTTATTGTAATATGGAGTAACCGATAATATCGCATCTATTCCAGTAAAATCGGAAGTTTTTAATTTTTCAACAACAGCTTTGGTATTGTTTCCACCCAATCCCAAGACGATAGGCAACCGGCCGGCATTGCACTGAACCACAAAACGGGTTACATCTTCTTTTTCCTGTTCTGTCAGTGTTGGGGTTTCAGCAGTTGTGCCGCATACCACCAGGTAATCAGTCCCATTTTTGATAAGATGTTCCACCAGTCTGGCAAGCCCATCGAAATCAATTGATTCATCACTTTTAAAGGGTGTTATCAGCGCCACACCCATTCCTGTCAGTTTATTATTAATCATCGGTATAAGGAATACAATTTGTTTGCAAAAGTACTGCTTTAATCTTTAGTTTGTATGCTTTTGAGGTAAAAAATTATCTGATCAAAAAGGTATGTTTCATCTATCTGATTTTCGGTGGATGCAGCATCCTGAAATGTTGCTTTTATACCCTCGGTATCAAGTACAAAATCGAATATTGGCAAATCGGTTTTATGCACCCCGGTTTTCATGGTTGCTTTGGCATACATCGCAATATATTCCAACGTTACAATGGGTTGCAACGAAAGATCTATCATCAGATCAAACTCCTGATCCTCCAACTCATTGATAAACGACTGAATCGGCTTCCTGAAAAAGTCGGTTTGCTTGTGATGCAGAATTCTAAATTCGGGCAGTATAGCAGTTTCAACCTCTTTTTTATTGATAAATCCCCATGCAGATACTTTTTTCCCATCTGCTTGAAGCTGAGTGATAATCTTACGTATGTTTACGTTCTTTTCCTGAAGATCACTTTCAAAAAGCAAGAGTATGTTTTTGGCCTTATCGTAACTCACAAATCGATGACTGCGGGGTGTTTCACTCAGGTATTTTTGAGCCCTTTTATGAAACAAATAACTATTTAATTTCTTCATGTTTTTCTTTCTTTAGAATAATAACCCTTCCTGTGTCTGAGCTTGTGCGTCTGCACCTATCATCGACAAGAAGTCATCTTCATTTACTAATTTCACTCCCAGCTTTTCAGCCTTTTTCAGTTTCTCGGGTCCCATATTATCTCCGGCCAGTATGAATGAGGTTTTGGCGGAAACGCTTCCGACATTCTTACCCCCGTTGCGCTCTATCATGGTTTTATACTCGTCGCGCGAATGTTTTGAAAACGTACCGCTGATAACGATCGACAGGCCTGCCAGCGCAGTTCCGTGGGCTTGCAATTTATCTTCCGATAGGCTCATTTGCAATCCATATTCTTTCAGTCGGTTTAGCATTTCTATGTTCAACGAATCGGAAAAATAAGCCACCACACTTTGGGCAATCCGTCCACCAATCTCATCTACCGCTACCAGTTCGTCGTAACTAGCTTGTTCTAACGCTTCGATATTTTTGAAAGCATACGCCAGTTTTTTGGCTATAGTTTCGCCCACAAAGCGTATTCCGAGGGCAAATACAACCCGTTCAAACGGTATTTCTTTCGACTTTTCAGCCCCTTCTTTTATATTATAGGCCGATTTTGTACCCAGTCGCTCCAACCGAATCAGGTCGGGCACTTTCAGTGTGTAAATATCGGCAATATTATGCAATAAATCATTTTGATAAAGCAGATTAATGGTCTCGCTCCCCAATCCATCAATATTCATGGCTTTGCGGCTGACAAAATGCTCCATCTTTCCTTTAATCTGAGGCGGACAAGCATTTTCATTGGGACAATAATGTGCGGCTTCGCCTTCGAAGCGTACCAATGCAGCACCACATTCGGGGCAACTCTTGATAAACTGCACTTTATCACCTATCAACAGTCGTGCATCCTTATCCACAGCCGTAATCTTCGGAATAATTTCGCCGCCCTTTTCCACAAAAACCATATCGCCAATATGCAAATCAAGCGCTTCGATAATGTCGGCATTGTGCAGCGAAGCACGCTTCACGGTCGTACCCGAAAGTTGCACCGGATCCAGGTTGGCCACCGGAGTTACAGCCCCTGTCCTACCCACCTGATACGAAACGGAATTGAGCCGCGTCACTGCTTTTTCGGCCTGAAACTTATAGGCAATGGCCCAACGGGGCGATTTGGCGGTAAAGCCCAACGCGCGTTGTTGAGAGAGCGAATTTACTTTCAACACAATGCCATCAGTAGCCACCGGAAGATTTTTCCGTTCCACATCCCAATAGTTGATAAAAGCCGAGACTTCGTCCAGCGTTCGGCAAACTTTAGTGGCATCGGATATTTTGAAACCCCACGAGTGTGCTGCTTCCAGATTCTCGGAATGCAGGTCGGACGGAAGATTTTCGCCCAGCAAATAATACAGATAGGCATCCAGCTTGCGACTGGCAACCACCGAGGAATTCTGCAACTTCAATGTTCCCGAAGCTGCGTTGCGCGGATTGGCAAAGAGTTGTTCTTCCTGCTCTTCGCGTTCGCGGTTCAGGTCGTCGAACACCGACCATGGCATAAGTATTTCGCCCCGTATTTCGAACGATTTGGGATAATTTCCCTGCAGGCGCAACGGAATGCTACGTATTGTTTTCACGTTGGCGGTTACATCATCACCCTTCTCGCCATCGCCACGGGTCACAGCACGCACCAACACTCCATCCTCGTAAGTGAGCGAAATGGATGTTCCGTCGTATTTCAATTCACAAACCAGTTCAAAATCTTCGTTCAACCCTTTGCGCACCCGCTCGTAAAAATCCTGCACTTCACCTTCGGAATAGGTATTTCCAAGCGAAAGCATGGGATAAACATGCGCCACTTGCTCAAAACCGCTGGCAATATCGCTTCCGACACGTTGCGTAGGCGAATTCGGATCGAAGAACTCTGGGTGAGCCGCCTCCAGTTCCTGCAACTGCCGGAGCTTGGCATCGAACTCAAAATCGGAAATGGTAGGAGCCGATTTCACATAGTAGTTATAGTTATGCTGTTCAAGTTCGCGACGAAGCGATTCTATCTGGTCTTTAATCATGGTTCAGTTACAAGTTGCTGGTTACAAGTTACAAGACTCCGGGTTATTTTATCTATAAAACAGAGACTATCTTTATATGCAAAAATAGGAATTTACACACAAGTAAACAAGCAAAAGGGTAACAGGGTTGGAAATAAACAAAAGTTTATTGATTTCCACTTAGAATACTTACAGAACGATTTCTTTAGCAATAAGTGTAAAGTGGCAATTTAAAACCGATTTTTGGGAGATGCTATACCATTTACAACCTATTCGTACCGGATAATCTTGGCAGGATTAATTTTGGTAATAAGATACGACGGCCCAACCATCATCAAAAGCGAAGCAACAAGCGTTCCGAGATTGAGTAGCAGAATATACAACCAGTTGAAGCTAACAGGAACAGTGGCTACGTAATAAGACTGCGGATCGAGCGGGATGATACCTGTAAAGTATTGAATAGCACAGAGCGAAAGGCCTATCACATTGCCCCACAACATACCCTTGCCAATGAGAAATGCCGAGTGATAAAGAAATATCTTTCTCACAGACCAGTTGGTAGATCCCATCGACTTGAGAATTCCAATCATGTTGGTACGCTCAAGAATCAGAATAAGTAAACCCGAAATCATATTGAAACCCGCTACTGCAAGCATTAAGAGAAGGATAACCCACACATTCATGTCCAACAAACTGAGCCAACTGAAAATCTGCGGATTGAGTTGTTTGATGGTTTGTGTGGTATACGCATTGCCCTCTTTGTTGAATTTGTTGGCCGTAACGTCATAAACCTTATCGCCCAATTCGTCAATGCGGTTGAAATCATTGACAAGAATTTCCAGTCCGCTGAAAGAATCCTGCGACCAGTCGTTAAGCGCTTGCACTTGACGCATGTCGGCAAGGATAAACAGTTTATCGTATTCGATGAAGTTAGTAGAATATATACCTACAATTTTGAACTTACGAGCCCGGACTTTTTCCTGTATGAAGTATGTATAGAAGCTGTCGCCCAACTTTAATCCTAACAGATTAGCCAGGTATTTCGACAAAACTACCTGATTTCCGGGTGTTGCTCCCGACACATCCAGCACATTGCCTTCAACCAAATTGGATTTGAAAAAATCCCAGTTGAAACCTTTGTCTATTCCTTTTATCACAACGCCCTGAAACTCTGTATCGGTTTTGATAATGCCCGGCTTGGTCGCAAAACGCTGAACGTGCTTCACCCCGTCAATAGCCGTGATTTTGTTCATCAACGCTTTATCTACTTTGATAGGATTGGTCTCAAATGTATTGTTATTATCAAAGTTAGAAACCTGAATATGCCCTCCAAACCCAATGGTTTTATTGCGGATTTCGGTTTTAAATCCGATAACTACCGCAACGGAAATAAGCATAACAGCCAACCCCAAGGCTATACCAATGGTGGCTATACGAACGGCAGGACGAGAAACATTTTTCTTGCCCTGCTGAAAATGAATGCGTTTAGCTATGAAATATTCTAGAGACACGGTGGTTGATTAGTTGATTGGTTGATTGGTTGATTGGATGATTGGATGATTGGATGATTGGTTGATTGGTCAAGTGGTTGATTGGTTTTACACAACTGACTAATTCAACTCATTTGACCAATCAACTAATCAACCATTAAGTTTACTTGATTGATTTAGCTTCATTTTCTGCAAATAGGCAATGTATCCGTTAAGCAGTTTTAAACATAAAATATATTGATTCCTGAAATTATTGAATTGTTCATCAGAAATATAATTTTCATCCGTTGCACAAATCATATGATCTAAAGTTTCCGTTAGAGAACCACGAGCCTGACGGCAAAATTGAATATTCTCCTGATAATGATAACGTCCATGTCCTTCTGCGATATTAGCAGTAATTGATCTGGTTGCACGAATTAACTGGTCAACAATACGGTACTTTTCTTCTGATGGAAATGATTTTAGAACTATCGAAACTTGTTTCCTCAAATTTCGACATTCTTTCCAAACTTCTAATTCTTCAAAATTATTTACCATACTTTTGCTCTATTAATCTATTCAACTAAAAGAACTTACTCAACCAATCAACTAATTAACCAATCAACCAATTAACTACATCAAATCGTCCGTCCCGGATAAGCCTGCAAAGCCTTGCCCAGCACAATCAGCGCATGTTTCAGATCTTCTTTATCCAACACATAGGCAATGCGGACTTCATCTTTTCCCAAGCCATCTACCGTGTAAAACCCTGAAGCCGGAGCCATCATTACCGTGTAACCTTCATACTCAAAGTCGGAAAGCAACCATGCACAGAATTTATCGGCATCGTCAATCGGTAAACGGGCAACTGTGTAGAATGCACCCATTGGAATAGGAGAATAAACACCGGGAATGCGGTTCAAACCGTCAATCAGAAACTTACGGCGTTCCACATATTCGTTATACATTTCGAGCATGTATTCCGCAGAAGTATTCATCGCTGCTTCGGAAGCTATTTGCCCCAACAAAGGCGGACTAAGGCGTGCCTGACAGAACTTGATAACGTTTTTACGCACATCCTTGTTCTTTGTTACCAATGCACCAATTCTGACACCGGTCATGCTGTAACGTTTAGACACCGAATCAATCAGTACCACATTTTCCTCAATCCCATCCAGATGGAAAGCCGAAATATAAGGCGCACCGGTATAACAAAACTCGCGATACACTTCGTCGGAGAAAAGATACAAGTCGTATTTCTTCACCAAGTCGCGAATTTTATTCATCTCGGAGCGGGTATACAGATAACCGGTCGGGTTATTCGGATTACAAATCAGAATTCCCTTCGTTTTGGGCGTGATAAGTTCCTCGAATTTTTCAACTGAAGGCAATGCAAAACCCTCTTCGATAGAAGACACAACAGGTTTTACAATAGCTCCTGCAGCAATTGCAAAAGCTGTATAATTGGCGTATGCCGGCTCCGGCACAATGATTTCATCACCCGGATCGAGACAGCTCATGAAAGCAAAATTCACGGCTTCAGAACCTCCCGTGGTAACAATGATATCATCCTCCGTTACATCAATATTGAAAGAATGATAATAAGCTGCCAGTTTGGTTTTCAGGCTTCGTATACCGTCGCTCGGACTATATTCAAGCACGGTACGATCAATGTTACGAATCGCATCCAACGCGACTTGCGGCGTCTTCAAATCGGGCTGACCGATATTAAGATGGTACACTTTGATACCGCGTGCTTTGGCTTTGTCGGCCAGCGGAACCAGTTTACGAATAGGCGATTCGGGCATTGCCTGCCCCCGTTGTGAGGTGTGTGGCATATTTTCAGTTTTCAATTATCAGTCAACAGTTATCAGCATTAGCTATAAAAAATGCTTTGTACCATCGAGTGAAATACATATTATTAATAATGGCTGCAAAATTAGTGAAATTTACCCGAGAAAAAAAGAGATTTGATTACAAGTTGAAAGTAAGTTGGTAGTAGGTAGTTCCTAGTAGGTAGTAAGAGGTAAGTAGAGAATTGATATTGTCAACAGTAATCAAAAAGAATGGTCATGAGTTTATAGTCTCAGATTTTCTATAAACTATTTACTACCGACTACTTACTAGCCACTATTTCAAATCCACCATTATCTTCAAATTGAGCTGACGTCCGGTAAGATAATTGGGCACTGCCAGTTGTTGATTATGAACATCAGTAATCCAATAATATGAATTCACATTTTTGATGTCCAACAAATTGAACACTTCCACGTTCAACCAGATGTTTTTCACATGTTTCAACCACGATTTATTCATTGTTTTATCCACTCCGTTAATCAACACCCGGGAAGCTCCGATGTCCACCCGTCGGTAAGGAGGAGTGCGAAATGCCGAACGGAACTGAACGCTCTTTACGGGACAGAATGGCAAACCATCCGACCAAACCAATTTCAATTGCATTTTATATTTCGGATTATTGGGCAGGTAATCCTGAAAAAGCATGGAGAAAGTATATCGTTGCTCACCCGGACTTGCCACCCACCCCGGATAAACGGTTTTGGATGTCAGTATTTTTCCGTCCGCGTCGTAAGTATGGCTCACATACGAATCGCCAATAATATCCTGTTTCGCATTCATCAATGACAGGTTAATCCAGGAATCGGCACCCGGCACCAACTCGCCATAAAGTTTGAAATCCATGCCGGCGCTATACGCTTTGGCATCATTTTTTCCTGAATAAACAATCTGAACATTATCTACAGAATAAGATATCAACCGGTCAATAAGTTTCAGATAAGCTTCGGCTGTGAATTTAAATGGTCGCCCCCAGGCACGAAAATAATGATCACCTCCCAACACAAAATGGAGCGAACGTTGCGCTTTGATGCGGTTATTCAATCGAATATTTACATTTCCCAACGCATCGGTAAGTGTATCTCTGATTTCTTTGTAAAAAGGCGTTTGATAATAAACTCCCGTAGCAAAACGAAAACTGTAATCGCTTTTCCAACGAGGCAGATACGAGAATGCTATACGTGGACTCACAAGCAATTCATTATTGAAAGTCCAGTAATTTGCCCGCAATCCTCCGGTAAACGAGAAAGATCCTGCATCCGAGTTCCATTTATAGGTATCCTGATAAAAAGCAGTTGAACGCCAGGTAGACAATTTATTGCTTGCCTTCAGATTATAAAACACATTTACATTTTCATCGCTGTATGGCAGCGAGTATCCCACGGAGTCGCGCAACTCCCACTCATTTATTTTGTCTGAAATTATTTCATTCTGAATATTGACGCCCCACCTCATTTTATGATTCGCCACATCGTATTCTCCCCGATGTGCCAGATTGGCAACAGTGGCTTTCAGGCGGTTTCGGGCATGCTGAAGATAAGTTCCTATTCCCAACGGGTCTCCGGCCGGTTTTGCAGGATCAGCATCGAGTTGTGCTTCATTGATTATATATTCACCCGAAATATCGTAGGTTTCATTCTCATTGGTAGAAAACAACGATCCAAGCAAGCTCAGTTTCATCCCCTTAATGGGTTTATAATTATAGGTAAGCGCCCCAAAAGCCGTACGAAACAAGTCTTTTTCCTGTCCGTCAAAATAAATAACTAAATTACGGGGAGTTTGATACGTTCCGAATTTAGTTTCGCGCGTTTGTGGTACGAACTGATAAGAGTTTTGAGAGAAATTTCCCAAAAAGGTTATTTCCGACTTCGGCGAAAGGTTGTACGTGAGATAAGTCTGATAATCCAGAAAATCCGGTTTATATTCAGCCTTGGTATCGAGTGTGCCCAGCAGATACGATGATGTTTTGTACCGAACACCGTGCATCTGTGAAAACCGCTTGTTAGCTGTTCCGACATAGGCCGAAGCTCCGAGTAGACTCACTGAAGCCGAAGCCTCGAATTCTGTTGGCTTTTTATATTGAATATCCAGCACAGACGACATCTTATCACCGTATTTGGCATCAAATCCACCAGCCGAGAATGAGACCTTTTCCACCATATCGGGATTAATAAAGCTCAAACCCTCCTGCTGTCCCGCACGAATAAGTAACGGACGATAAACCTCAATGCCATTGACATAAACCGCGTTTTCGTCAAAGTTACCGCCACGAACATTATACTGCGAACTCAGTTCATTGCTGGAACTAACGCCTGTAAAAGTGATGAGGTATGATTCAATTCCCCCTGAAACATTAGGGATAACACGAAATTTGGAAGGATCAAGCACATCGAGCGTAGAGTTTTGCCTGCGTTGGCCTATTACATTCACCTCGGTAAGCTGATTGGAAGCGACAGGCAACTGCACCGATATTTGCAGCACAGACTGATGAGGTTGTATGGTATGTTTAATAGTTCGGTAACCAACCATGGAATAAACCAACTTTACCGAATCTGTTGCCTTTAGTGACAACTCATAATATCCGTTCTGATTGGTAGTGGTACCTACTGCCGAGTTTTCTACCCGTACATTGGCCAACTCAACGCCCCTTTTATTCGTATCAATCACGTATCCGTATATTCGCACATTGGTTTGTGCCCACATGCTTACAGACAACAATAAAAGACAGAGGATATAGAGGAGCTTTTTATTCATGCGTGAGCGTATTTATCGAAATTCAGATTCAATGATCAGCAAAGATACATTCCAGTTCCAATAAAAACTCTTCCACCGTGCTGATGTTTTTATCGTTAAGTAGCCAACCGTTTTCCGTAACCAGAATATGAACATCAGCATCCTGAACTACCGCATAGCCGGCACGTGCCAAAGCACGAAAAGTCCAGTACATACGGGTTTTATCGCCTGACACCCACACTCTTTTTGTCATCGGATAGTTCATCGAAAAGTTTCCGTTCGAAGCATTAAAAAAGTAAGACTTGCTCTCAAAAGCCCGGTTGAAACTGCCATTAAACACCAAATCTTCCGGGACACCGCACTCTACACCGGTATCGGCACTCATCAACCAGATCCGGTCGGCAGCTTGCAGCGCCAAATCCAGCTCATGGGTGGAAAGCAAAATGGCTTTGCCTGTTTTATGCGCCAATCGGTGAAGCAACAACATTATTTCTACCCTGTTGGGCAAATCAAGATGTGCCGTAGGTTCATCGAGCATGATAATGGGCGTATCCTGCGCCAATGCTTTAGCTATCATAGCTCGCTGACGTTCACCATCGGACAATTCGTTGATATTCTGATGAATCTTATGTCCCAAGTGTACCATTTCTATGGCTTCACGTATCACAGCATCTTCTTCGTCGGTGATATTTCCCCACCAGTTGCTGTGTGGATGACGCCCCAGCGACACCAGATTATACACCGTGGCATTTTCAATCTCAATCCGTTCAGTGAGTACCAATGCTATCAGTAAGGCCTTTTCCTGCTGTTTCAGGCGGATAATCTCACGTTCATCAATAAAAGTTTTGCCCAACATCGGTTTTTGCAAACCGGCAAGTGTCCGCAGCAAAGTAGATTTTCCACTCCCATTCGGACCGATAAGACACACCAATTCACCGGCCCGCAACTGCAAATTGAGTCGCGACTGAATAATATCGGTTCTTCCTTTTTTGGAATACCCGATGGATAGATTTTGGGTGGTTAGAATGCTCATAGACTCATAGACCCCTAACCCCTAAAGGGGAATTAAATTAGATTTGTATTGTATATAACCCCTAGCCCCTAAAGGGGAATTAAGTTAGTATAAGTTTTTATTTTATTATTTCAACATTTGAATTATCCCAATTAAAGAAACTTGGTCTTTAAGCCCCTTCAGGGGTTTGGGGTTTCCTCCTCCCCTTTAGGGGCTAGGGGTTCTCTTTTCTATCTCCGTTTTAATATTATCCAAATAATAATAGGTGCACCAAACAGCGCACTGACGGTATTAATTGGCAACGTATATGTTGGTATTTGAGTAATAATATCGCAGATAAGCAACAAGGAAGCACCGCATAAAATTGTAGCGGGTAACAACACTTTATGGCTCGACACTTTAAAGAGTCCGCGTGCAATATGCGGAATGGCTACCCCAACAAAAGCAATAGGTCCGGTAAAAGCGGTAATGCCTCCTGCCAGTAACCCTGTGGCTATAACGATCAGAAAACGTGTTTGTTGAATGGAAATGCCCAGTCCGCGAGCATAATTTTCGCCAAGAAGCAAACCGTCAAGGCGCTTTTGCAATGAAAAAGCCATGCCTAACCCTATCAGTACCACCGGGAGCAATACAGTCATGTAAGTCCAGGTCACGGCGCTCAGGCTACCGAATGTCCACATTACAAAGAGCTTAATAGCATCGGGATTGCTAAAGTTCTGCAACACGCTGACCAATGAACCTGCAATGGTGCCAAACATCAACCCTACTATTAGTAACGAAACGGCATTATGCACCTTAAACGACACACCTACCACCAGTATCAACACCACCGATGCACCGACAATGGCCGACACAATCAGAGCCCAACCGCTGCTGACAAATGCGACAGGAAGAAAAGTTGCCGCCATCATGACCAACGCCACACCCAGACTGGCACCCGAACTGACTCCGAGAATATACGGATCGGCCAGCGAATTGCGAAACAGCGTCTGCATCATCAAACCCGCTACCGACAACGAAGCACCTGCCAGCACCGCCGTAATGGCTTTAGGCAAGCGGAAGTTGAGTAATATTTCGGAATTAATTCCATCCCCACTCTTCCTGAAAAACACGTCGATAATCTCGCTCAACGATATGTGAATGCTTCCCCAAGCTAAATCGACCAGAAAAAGCCCCACTGCAAGGAGTGAAAGAATAAGAAATAGTATAAGGGAACGGGATTTCATTAAAAAAACTTTAAAATACAATTATTACTCAGCTGATTTCAGTTATTCTCTATTACTTTTAGCCAATAAAGAGGAAACTTCATAAATATCTTTGTCTCGTTAGTCTGAAAGTCCAGCCCTACAGGTACATTCAAAAACGAAGCCCTTTCGACAACCGGATTCAACTCTGTCAATTTTGATTCAAACAAGCATTCATTTTCATCTGAGGAGTAAAAATACAATCGTTCATTATCCAGAATTAATCTGCCATACGTTCTAAACATTATTGAATCTTCATAATACGCAGAATCTGTGAGTGACAGATCATCCAGCTCTTGATTTCCGGTTGATTTGACTAGTTTTTTAAACTTCAAATAACCGGTATTATCTGAAGCGTTACCCCGAAAGAATCCGACCAACGTGAACACGGCAACGAAAGACAGAGATCGCATCAAATCAACCTGTTGAGTTCTAATTAGCGTAAAGAAAGCCATGAACGTGCCAAAAAACAACCCATAAGATAAACCGTAAACCAGAAATCGAATTCTGAATAACCATTGGGGAGGATTTGAATAATCCCGAATCATATATACCAGAAAATTCAATCCCAGTGCCAGTACGATAAACTGAGCTATTGAAGAGTAAGAAAAATGTTCTGATTTATCGAAAGACAAAACAAAAGTAAGTGCAAAAAGTAAAAAGACTGCCAGGATTATGATTTTCTTCATATTACAACTCTACATTTTAGGCTTTCCCAATCGCGGGGATATTTATATTCGTAATCAAACAAGCATTCAAAATCTTCTGAATTATTTTTTTCCCCTCTCCAAATACCGTCCGAACTTTCGGAATCCTTCGCTGAGGGGTCAACCATACTTTCCGAACTCACGGAGATTGCCGTTGATAGCTCATAGGTACTTTCCGAACTTTCGGAATTAACCATTGAGGGGTCAGCGGAGCTTTCCGAACTCTCGGAATCCTTCGCCGAGGGGTCAACCGTACTTTCCGAACCTTCGGACGGCTTTTCCATTATCCTGAAATACCGTCCCAACGTTGGGAATCTCCTTCCGAGGCATCAAACAAGCTTTCCCAACGTTGGGAATGTTGTTCCGAGGGGTCAACGAAACTTTCCCAACCTTGGGATTTAACCAATGAGCCCTCAACTATCCATTCCCAACCTTGGGAATCTCTCGCCGAGGGGTCAGCGGAGCTTTCCCAACCTTGGGACGCAATTTTCGATGCCAAAGGTACTAAATAATCTCAATTTATTAACTCAACTTGTACAAAAAAGAGGGTATCTCAAAAGAAAGCAGGAACGTAAAAACTGCAAATCGACACAAAACACAGATTACTGATATAGTGACATCTATAAAAATGACATTTGCGAAAATTTGTGTGATTTGCGTTCAAAAAAGCACTTATTGGACAGCTACCCTAGAGCTATTTCAATTTTTCAACATACGTAAGGATATATCCCGGCAAAATTTCGGGATGCAGAATGGCAATCATATCCGAAAGCAATAAATCGGGGCGTGCCACAGCACTCTCCCAAAAATCATTGGCCGTGGAAGGCAACAGGCGCTTATTGATATTATAAACCTGCTTTAGTTGCACCGGGCGGAAAAGTGCGTGTTTCGAATCGGCCTTCACCAGCTCGTCCAGCGAATTAAAATTACAATTCAACCACACGTCGGTCTGCGAAAAGTTTTTCAACACCGTTTCCACATTCAGCGGCAGACTTCCGGCCGTAGTGTCGTTGGCATAAAAATAGCGGCTACCTGCATCGGCAAAGAGTTTGCCCATAAAATTACGCCCCGACGGCATATACCATGTTCCACGGAAATTGGAGCCCACCATGATGTTGGGTTTCGTTTTTACCCCGGCAGCTTTCGCTTTTATGTCGTTGTATCGCTTATCCACATCGGCAAAAATGCTGTCGGCCTGTTTCTCTTTATTGTAAAATGCCGCCACAAATTTGATCCATTCTGCCCGTGCCAACAGCGAAGTTTCCATCCATTCGTTATTAAACAGTACAGGAATTCCGGCTTGCGAAACACGTTGTGCGTAGGGATCATTCTGGTTATAGCCGCTCATCATCAATGCTCCGGGCTTTAGTTGCAGAGTTTTCTCTACATTGATGGTAAAGGCATCGCCCAAATCGGCAATCCGCCCTTCGGCAAAGCGTTTGTTGATTTCTTTATTGTAGATAATGCGTGGCGAGCAAACGCCCACAATGGTTTCCACCTGCCCCAGCAAGCTCAAAAACTCAAAATGAGTGACCGACGTGGCAACCAAGGTACGAAGCGGAACCTGCACCTTTGTGCCATCGGAAGGTGTCTTCACGGAAGCATCTTTCACTAGATAGTAACGGGCATACACCGTGCCTTTCACCCACGGACTGTATACAATCACTTCTTTATAATCAGGGAAATACTTTACGGCAAATCCCTGCGCATAACTAAGTTTCAATGTGTCGTTGGTTTGTGCATTGGTCGTTTTGGCACTTTTGGGAGTACACGAAAACAAAAAGCAAAGGAAAAGTAGTGGAATAAGAAAAATCTTTTTCATCGGTTGTATATTTAAACGCAAAAACCGCAGAGCCGAATGGTCCGCGGTTATTGGATTATGGAAACTATGCGGTTTTATTTCTTTCCGCAAAGATAATAGGAAATTATGAACACCGAATTATTTTAATGTACGTTTTTGGTAGTAGCCGAAGCACCGGCCGACGATTCGGGTTCATGTACAAATATCCAGAACACCACCGACGCAGCCACTAACAATCCGCAAAAGATATACAGCAACTGATGGTTACCGGTGGCTTTAATAACGTTGGCCACACCGTTGCTCATCATCTGAGGCAATACGACTGCTAAATTAAATACACCCATATACAAACCCATTTTGGCCGGATTCACGCGTTCGCTCATAATGGCAAACACAATGGAAATAACCGCCGACCAACCGATACCCACAAGGAACATACCGATATAAAAGTCGAGCTCTACCCTGCTGAAATAGGCAATATAGAAATAGCCGATTACCGAAAAGATAAGCGCCCCGATGTAAGTCCTGACCCGACCAATGCGCTTGGCGATGGATTGTAATATCAAGGGGAAAATAGCCCCGATCAGGTTGAGGATAAAGAAACCGAGCGAAACAATATTCCCCACCGACGAAGCCGGGGTTTGCGTTGCGCCCGTGAGTTTTTCGGCAAACCAGTTGGCGGTAATGCCTTTTAGTCCGATGTTGGGGAGAATTTGATTCTCGATAAAAAAGCCGGAAAGAATAAACATGCTCTGAAAAGCCACCCAGGTAAACGAGTGCGCAAGCATGATTTTTTGAAACTCATTGCGGTTCGACGGATGTTTAATTCCCTGAACAATGATGATAATGCCAATGATGACCGAATAAAGTAGTGCGGCAATCAAAACCGGATTGTGCCACGCGCCCAACGCTTCGGGGAAAAAGTGGAAAAACAGGCTGAAAATGCCAAACACCAAAAATCCATACAGCGGAAATATTTCCTGAAATATCTGCCAAACACCAAACTTCTCCTGATTTTCGGACAGAGCAGCTTCCTGTTCTTTTTTTTCCTGAATAAACAGAATGGGAAACACAGCGGTGAGAAACACAATGCCAGCCGCAATGTACAACAGCATTTCATTTCCAAAAAGCATGGATAAAAAGTAGGCAAATACGCCGAAAAAGCCCGAAATGATCTGCATCCACACATAACCGGCGGTGCGCACTTTGCCTTCGGGGGTCAAGTCGGCAATAATGGAGCGGGCGGGGTTGAAAGTTACGTTGACCGACAAGTCGAGGAACAAAGCGATGACGGACGCAATGAGGATAATGTCCGAAATGCCCGTGATATGCGAAATACCCCGAATGTGAGGCAGTGTAAGGAAAGCAATGCTGCTGACCATGCCACCAATAATGATAAACGGCCTGCGACGACCACCCATAAACCAGACATTATCGCTCAACAGGCCCACGATGACCTGCCCAAAGATACCCGCAATGGGTCCGGCCAACCAAACGAAGGCTACATCGTGAATGTCCAGATGATATTTATTGGAAAGTATCCAGCTCAGTGCGGCAATTTGAGTGGATAACGCAAAACCAACTGCCGTGGCAGGCAGCCCGAGCAACGCCAGGAAAGCATTGCTCATTTTCTTTTGAATGTTCAGCATAGTATTTTAAGATGTACAGTTTATCAAATAAAATACAATGATATTCATTTTCGCCGACAATACAGCGCTAACTTAAAACCCGAATAGAAAAACCTGGCGCAAACGTTTTCTGAAAACACCTTTAGTGTTATAAACTTCGTAATCTTTGCCTTCGGCGACATTCGCTTCGCGTTAATTAGTCTCTCCTTCATCAAGTCCGGATATTGTATCTAAACGCCGAAGGCAAATAACAATTAATAACGCGAAGCGAATATCACGAAGTGATATTCGTCGAAGACGAATAACTACAAAGTCTTATTAATTCCCTCGATATAGCCTAGTATTTCATCACGACCGGTACGTTTTTCGGACGAGGTGAGGAAAATTGGTGGCAGCTCTTCCCATTGTTCGGACAATTTATCTTTATAGGCCTGCACGTTCGATTTTCCTTTGGCATGCGTCAGTTTATCCAGCTTGGTGAATACGATAGAAAACGGAACACCGTTCTCGCCCAGCCATTCCATAAATTCCAGGTCGATTTTCTGGGGCTCGTGCCTGCAATCGATCAAAAGGAACAAACATGTCAGTTGCTCGCGGTTCAAAATATAACTTTCAATAATGTCCTGCAACTGGTCGCGCATCTTTTTGCCGGCAGTAGCGTAACCATATCCGGGCAAATCGACCAGATGCCAGTTTTTGTTGATCAGAAAATGATTTATCAACAGCGTCTTCCCCGGTCTCGACGAAGTCATGGCCAAATCCTTGCGGTTGCAAAGCATGTTGATCAACGACGATTTGCCCACATTGGAGCGTCCGATAAAAGCATATTCGGGCAATTTACTATCGGGGCATTTCAGATAATCAGTGTTGCTGATTATAAATTCGGCAGATTTTATATCCATAATAATTTTAGTTACGAGTTACAAGAAAAGAAGTTACAAGTTTACCGTGCAGAAGTTCAAACGATTCAACGCCATTATCAACTATCAATTGTCAATTATCAACTGTTTGTCCGACACCATCCACATGCCTGCAAAGGTAATCAATCCGTTTATCATCAGCAATTCGTAGCCAAGTGGGTACTTAAACAAGGTGCTGGTGAGTAAATTCAGACCAAAACACAACAGCGGTGAAGCCACTGCCACATAAGGCACCAGCTTGTCGCGGACAGGTCGTTTGGTAAACAGTCCAAAGGCAAACATGCCCAACAAAGGTCCGTAGGTATAGGAGGCAATGGTATAAATGGCGTCGATAATACTTTTGTTATTCACCGCTTTAAAAACAAGTATGATCAGCACAAACAGCACCGACACCCCGATGTGCGTAAAGCGGCGTTTACGTTCGGCCACGCGGGGAGTATTGCGCTGAACACCCAGAATGTCGACTGCAAACGAGGTGGTGAGCGAAGCCAAAGCCGAATCGGAACTGGCAAAAGTGGCTGCAATGATGCCTATTACGAACAGAAAAGTGACCACCGGCCCCAGGTATTGCGTAGCAAACAAAGGCAAAATATCGTCGGACGAAGCAGGCAGGGTAATATTGTTTTTGGCAGCCAGCATCAGCAGCATGGCGCCCAGTGTGAGGAACAACAAATTGAGCGGCACAAACGAAAAGCCGTACCAATACATGTTTTTCTTGGCGTCGCGCAGACTTTTGCAGGTAAGGTTTTTCTGCATCATGTCCTGATCGAGGCCGGTCATGACGATGGCGATAAATATGCCGCTGAAAAACTGCTTGAAGAAGTTTTGTTTCGAGTGCCAGTCGTCGAATACAAACATGCGGGCATGTCCGCCGTTAATCAACCGGGTACTGAACTCGCTCAGGTTCATGTCCAACTGTTTCGACACCTGAAAAACCAACAAAATGAGAGCCGAAATCAAACAAACCGTTTGCAAAGTATCGGTCCACACAATGGTTTTGATGCCACTTTGGTGCGTGTACAGCCAAATGAGAAAAACCGCCACGGTGGCCGTCACCACAAAAGGCACATGCCACGAGTCGAAGATGATATATTGCAGAATAAGTATGACCATATAAAGACGTACGCCCGACCCCACGGTGCGCGAGAGCAAAAAGAACGAAGCACCTGTTTTATACGTGTACGTTCCGAAGCGTTGCTCCAGATAAGTGTAAATACTCGTGAGGTTGAGGCGGTAATAGAGCGGAAGCAGCACGTTGGCAATAATCAGGTAGCCGAAAAAGAACCCGAAAACCATTTGCATATACGTAAACTGCGTGCTACCCACCCAGCCCGGCACCGACACAAAGCTCACGCCCGAGATGGACGAACCGAGCATGCCGATGGCTACCACCCACCAGGGCGATTTGCGGTTTCCGAGAAAGAATGCATCATTGTCGGTGCTCTTGCGGCCTACAATGTACGAAATAAGCCAGAGCGCCGAGAAGTAAACGACTATGATTAATAAAATGGAAATACCCGACATAAGCAGAATACGCTAACAGAATGCGCTTATGATTAATAATTTGAGAGTAAGCAGCCCACAGCGATTTGTCATCATAATGAAGTTCCGCCGGGGCTAAGCTGCCACAAAAATAGCTAAAAATAGCTGAAACAAAATGCAGTAGATAAAAATAGTTTAGAACCGGTTTTTTTTCTATTTTTGCATTCGAATATAAAGAGCAGTGTTCTATCCCGTTTATTGACACCGATAGCTGTTCTCAGAAACTATTCACCGAAATGAGTCTACAACAATTTTCTTCTTCGCTGCTCGAAAATGCAGTCAATGAATTTGCTAAACTTCCCGGCATAGGGCGTAAAACGGCATTGCGACTGGTGTTGCATTTGCTTAAGCAGTCGGAATACGAAGTGGAGGTGTTTGGCAAAGCATTTATTCAGCTACGGAGCGAAATTCAGTATTGTACCGTTTGCCATAATATATCGGACACCGAAATTTGCCAGATTTGCAGTAATCCGTCGCGCGACCACGAGACGGTTTGCGTGGTGGAGAATATCAAAGATGTGATGTCCATCGAAAATACACAGCAGTTTCGTGGATTGTATCATGTGTTGGGCGGCATTATTTCGCCCATGGATGGTGTGGGACCCAAAGACCTGGAAATTGAGAGCCTGATAGAACGGGTGCAAACCGAAAATGTAAAAGAAGTGATTCTGGCACTTAGCACTACCATGGAAGGCGACACCACTAACTTCTACATTTTCCGCAAACTGGCTCCGCTGAACATAAAAATAACCACCATTGCCCGCGGCATAGCCATTGGCGACGAACTGGAATACGCCGACGAAGTTACGCTCGGCCGTTCGATATTAAACAGAGTAGAATTTACCAATTCATTTAAATAAAAAACACACAAGAAAAAAACATGGAAAAAGTAGTCAAAAGAATTTATTTTGCTTATTCTCTTATTTATACGGCTGCAGTATTAAGTGCTATGATTGGCTATTTAATCAACATGAACCGCACAACAAGTGTTGATCCTAAAAGCTCGGAAAGTATAGTCTTATCAACAATTGTTATTCTGTATATTATCATCTCCATTCCTGCGGCATTAGCCCTCTTTCATAAAAATACAAAGAAGTGGGCAGCCATTGAAGATAACTATACAAAAATCAATAAATATGTAGCCGGTGCTATATGGCGTTTATTGGCTATTGGCTTTGGCTTTGTTCTGAGTGTTATTGTCTTCAATTTTATTCGCACTGAATCGATGATTTTTTGTGCTCTGATTGCGGCCGTAGCACTAATCTTCTGTAAACCAACCGAACGAAAAATAACTTCGGATCTGAAACTGGAAGAAGATGATACTGAAGAGTAAAAACCGGCAGTAATTCTTTTCTGATTTTAAACATTATAACTTTCAAACTAATTATGGTTATAGCAGTAGATTTCGACGGAACCATTGTCACTCACGAATATCCGAATATAGGGAAAGAAATTCCATTTGCTATTGACACGCTTAAGCGATTGCAGCAAAGCCCTGACAATTTGTTAGTTTTATGGACTGTAAGAGAAGGCGTTGAATTGAAAGAAGCCGTTGAATTTTGTCGTAGCCGGGGATTAGAGTTTTACGCTGTCAATAAGAATTACCCCGAAGAATCGGCTGAGCATCCGGAGCCGCGTAAATTAAAAGCCGATTTATTTATCGACGACAGAAATCTTGGTGGTTTACCCGATTGGGGAGTGATTTACCGAATGATAATGAACGGTAAATTCTTCGACCCGATTACCAACGATATTGAGCCTGAATATCAGCTACCTAAGAAAAAAGGACTTTTTAAATCATTGTTCGGATAATTATCCTGCGTATAATCAAGCAAAACACTTTACTGAATTGTTAGAAAACGAACACATATTGCTAAGAGCCGTAGAGCCTGAAGATCTGGATAAATTATATGCCTGGGAAAATAATGCTTTGCTATGGGATGTAGGCAATACGCGCAATCCATATTCGCGTTTTGTTTTAAAACAATACATTGTTGATTCCGCCAAAGACATTTATGAGAATAAACAACTACGCTTGATGATAGAGAGTCGCACAAGCGGAGAAACTGTGGGAACAGTTGATTTGTTTGATTTCGACATCCACAACAGCCGCATCGCTCTGGGATTATTTGTTGACAGCGCTTTTCAGGGCAAAGGATTCGCAAAAGCCAGTTTACACCTGATTGAAGAATATGTTTTTAATTACCTGAAAATAAATCAGCTTTACTGCCACATAGCGGAGTCAAATACTGCCAGTCGCCGTATGTTCGAGCAAGAAGAATATGAGACAAATGGCGTATTGAAAAACTGGATCAAAACAAT
Source organism: Paludibacter propionicigenes WB4 (assembly GCF_000183135.1). NCBI lineage: Bacteria > Pseudomonadati > Bacteroidota > Bacteroidia > Bacteroidales > Paludibacteraceae > Paludibacter > Paludibacter propionicigenes. The sequence continues at coordinate 1,302,823 of NC_014734.1, forward strand.
TGACGGTTACGAAAACATAATTGTTTTTCAATTATTCAGAGATACTTTTCTGAACAGACAAAAACAGAAATAGTTACTCAATATAGATTTCCAGCAAAGTCACTTCACCATCCGGCATCAACCCAAGCTCGTTTATACAGGCGGGAATCAACACGGTATCTCCTTTTCCCATCACTGTTTTTTCGCCGGCATATTCAATAACAAAACTACCTTCGACACACATATACGTTACGAAAGTATCCAGCGTTCCGTAGTTTCGGGTCACAGGCGCATCAAAACGCAATGTATTGGTAGTAAAGTATTCGCATTTCACCAACGGAGTAATTTCATTTAACTGAGCATTATAAGCAATCTTTGGGTTTTCAGTGGCTTCAAAGTTTATCACATCAAGCGCTTCCTCAGTATGCAGCTCACGTTCATTGCCATTATCATCTTTTCGTTTATAATCGTAAATTCTGTATGTAATATCACTGCTTTGTTGAATTTCGGCCACCATCACTCCTTTTCCAATAGCATGGACCAATCCTGCTGGAATGAAGAAAACATCTCCCTTTTTTACCGGAATTTTCTGCAACAAATTTTCGATTTTATCATCTTCAAGCGCATCAAGATATTCATCTCTTGAACAATTTTTGCTGAATCCGATAATCAGCTCTCCTCCTTCATCAGCATTCAACACATACCACATTTCGGTTTTCCCGAAAGAATTATGGCGTTCAGCTGCCACTTCATCACCTGGATGAACCTGAATTGACAGGTTTTCATTTGCATCAATCAGCTTAAAAAGCAAGGGAAAAAACAAACCATATTCGTCGTAAATAGCATCACCTACCAATTCACCCATGTAAATCTCAACCAACTCGGTGAGACTGTTACCTGCTAGCAGCCCATTGACCACTACAGATTCATCGCCTTCATAACCTGACAGCTCCCAGCTTTCGCCCAGCTTGTGAGTGTCAGCCGGCTTACCGTATAAATCTTTTAGTTTAGTTCCACCCCAGATTTTATCTTTTAAAATGGGAGCAAATTTTAATGGATACAACATATTAAAATAGGTATTACAAAGAAAAAAAATGAACAATTAATACTCTTATCATGTCGATATATTAACTGTTCATCCTTCTTATTTACTATGAAATATTTGTTATTCTTCTTTCACTCGCTTTGCCAGATTTTGTTCCCAAACCCACGCACTTCGAAGCGTTTCTTCTACTGTTTCATTGGCAGTCCATCCCAACTCATCATTAGCATAACTTGGATCGGCCCACACTTTTTCTATATCTCCTTCACGACGAGGCGCTAGTTTGTATGGAATCTTTACTCCATTCACTTTTTCGAATGTTTCAATTATTTCCAATACCGACAGTCCCCGACCCGTTCCTAAATTAAACGTCTCAACATGGTGTTTTGTTTGGTTATTCAACATTCGCTGAACTGCAATAACATGAGCTTTTGCCAAATCTACCACATGAATATAATCACGAATACACGATCCGTCAGGGGTATTATAATCATCACCATACACCTGAAGTTGCTTACGTAGTCCGATAGCGGTTTGTGTAACAAATGGTAATAGATTATTCGGCACACCGTTCGGCAGCTCACCAATCTCTGCTGATGGATGTGCTCCTATCGGATTGAAATAACGGAGTATAATGCTCTGATAACAAGGGTTAGAATGAATTGTATCGTGTATAATCTCTTCGCAAATCTGCTTGGTATTACCGTAAGGAGATAAAGCAGGTTTAATAGGCGCATCTTCTGTCACCGGTAACACATCAGGCTGACCATATACAGTACAGGAAGAAGAAAAAACAATGTTCTTAACCTTGTGGATTGGCATCAACTGTAATAAATTTATCAACGAAACCAAGTTATTGCGGTAATAAAGAAGAGGTTTCTCTACCGATTCGCCCACTGCTTTACTCGCAGCAAAGTGAATGATTGCGTCAATGCCTTTATACTTTTCGAACATGCGATCCATGCTTACATAGTCCGCACAATCAATATTTTCAAATGCAGGACGAATACCTGTTATTTTCTCAATACCATTCAATACATCGATGTTTGAATTAGACAGGTTATCTACAACCACCACTTCAAAACCAACCTTCTGTAATTCTACTACCGTATGAGAACCAATATAACCGGTTCCTCCTGTCACTAAAATTTTAGCCATATAATTGAGAGATTATTAAAACAATTTTTTCGGATACACACCGTTCCTGATCAATTCGTTAATCTTAATAACTACTTGCGGGCGATCTTCAGCATACGTTACACCAAACCATTTTGACGGAGTATCAAGCACTTTACAAGTAACTTTACCTTCCACTATCAAATTGTTTACGGCCAGAGGAATATAAAACTCAGATTTTAGTTTCTGACCTTCGGTAGCTAAAAACTCTTTAAAGTATTCCAACGAATAATCGAAATAATCAGGTGTAAAGCCCCACATATTCATTGATACAGGTGTAGTAGCAACAATTGCGACTTCTTTTCCATTCTCATCCACATAATTTATCGTGCCGCTTTTCTCTTCAATGTGAGTGCGCTCTACTACGTTTTTCAGAAGTTGGTTTTCATCTACAACGCAAACTCCACGGCTCACAGCTCCACTTTCCGACAAAGTATTTCCTACACGATAGCCTATCATGCAGTATTCATTTTTCTTTCCTTCTACACTTCGCAGAAAATCTGCCAAGATAGCAAAAGACTCCTGACCATAAAAATCGTCGGCATTTATCACTGCAAATGGCTCATGAATTGCATCTTTTCCCATCAACACAGCATGGTTTGTGCCCCATGGCTTTTCTCTTTCCGGAATATAAGTACAACCTTCAGGAACTTTATCAATCTCCTGAAATACAACATCTGTTTCAATTAAATCTTTGAATTTGTCAATAACAACAGCTCTAAAGTCTTTTTCAAAACTTCCACGGATAACAAATACAATCTTTCCGAATCCGGCTTTGATTGCATCGTAAATCGAATAATCCATGATAGTTTCACCATTAGGGCCAAGTCCATCTAATTGTTTCAGACCTCCATAGCGACTTCCCATACCTGCTGCCAGTACAAATAACGTTGGTTTCATATTACTCTTTTTTTAGATTTAGAGGCGCAAAGTTAATTAATTGTTTTGAATTGAAGAATATTCAAGCTGCATTTTATGAACTATTATAAATTAGAAAAAAAATGTTTTTTTGGAAAAAGTAGAATCATAAAAAACGGTTTAATATTTTAGCAATTCTCTCTGGAAATTTTGGGCAAAAACCTTATCTTTGCAGGAAAGAATAGCGTTTATGTTGAAAAGAAGCAGAAAAAGAAATCAAACATTATTAACAGGCATAGTTTTAATCATTTGTAGTGGAATAATATCAACAATAATATATAAGCACAAGTCTAAAAACAAATACACCCCGGGCGTTTCTACCCTTTGCGACCATGTAAAGTATGCAAATGCACCCATTTCTCCTAGCAACAAGCTAAACGATCTGAATGACATACACCTAATACATGCTCAAAAAAACGGCTTAAAAAGAACATTTGCCACAAACGAAGAATTCCTTTTAAAGCTGGACAGTTTAAAGAACAACCTTATTCTGTTTGAAGTAGTGGAAACTCCGTATTATCAACTCAAATCGCTGACTCATTCGCAACCATACCTCATTCCTGAAGCCATTGACATGCTAAATGAAATAGGATACAGATTTCAACAACGGCTGGCCGAGAAAAAATATAACATATATCGCTTTAGAATCACCTCGTTGCTTAGAACCGAAGAAACACAAAATAAGCTGAGCCACCGAAATACAAATGCAACTGCCCATTCGGCTCATTTATATGGAACTACAGTAGATATATCCTATAAGAACTTTTATAACACCCAAAAGGACACCATAGAAAGTAGCTATGAAGCTGTACAAACACTTACCAAAGTTCTGGTGGAAATGAGACAGGAATGCAAGTTCCTTGCGGTTCGTGAGCGCAAGCAATCATGCTTTCACCTCACCGTAGTAGTCTGCAAATCAATAGACAATAAGAATTAACTATATTTCTTTGTCAGAAGTTACGCAAAAGGATTTTTTTCATTAACTTTGCACCCCGAAAGTAGAACAACAGGTTCTCCTTTTCTTTTAAAAAATGACTTAGTAGCTCAGCTGGTAGAGCAACAGACTCTTAATCTGTGGGTCGTGGGTTCGAGCCCCACCTGGGTCACAAAATGATAATTAAGCACTTACATATAAAAACATGTAAGTGCTTTTTATTTATGCACACACTAAGGACTTTATTTACCATTCAAGATACCTGTTGCTTGAATAATAGCTGCTATTTCAATGGCATCATTCCTATTGGTACTGTATGGAGTTCTGATTTTGAAATAGAACCCTTCTTCAATGACAATAATTGGAACAGATATAATTGATTGGATTTTATCAGCCAACTGTTACGATCGTCCTCCGGTACGGAATGCCCCGAATTGAACACAGTAATTTTCATTATCATTCCGAATTATCATCTCTTTGGAATCTCCTTTATATGACAGGATAAAACTTTGCAACAATAAATCATCCAAACTTATTCCGTCTGCATATACAACCGCAGTATCTTTAGATATATTTGCCAGTTCAAGGATATAAAAAAGATACAAATCAACGTTCAATCCTTTGTTAGGGAATTGTATTAGAAATCGATGTTTCGCTCTATGCTCATGACTTTGGTTAGTATTGTATGAAATAATACTGTCCTTTTATGGTGTATTTCTTTTAAAGTTATAAAAGAAGTCTACAGGAAAATTGCTCTTATTGATCTGCTCACCTTTTTTGAATTTATTAAGGTCAATTTCAGTATTTCGAAGTTTCAGTAAATTTCCATTGCTTATTACCTTTACTTCCGTGCGTCTATTTACCTGATGTTCATTTTCACTACATGAAACTCCATCGATACAACGATTCAGTATATTACGCTCACCATGACCAACTGCTATTAGTCTGTTTCGATCAATACCGTGTTTTACGAGATATGCAACCACCGACTCAGCTCTTTTTTGCGACAGAGTGTCATTGTATTGAGATGTTCCGCGGCTATCTGTGTATGATCCCAACTCAATTTTGATTGGATATATTTTGAGTAGTGTGATTAAGCTGTCTAAAGTTGGTGTTGCATCCGGTCGAATATCCCATTTATTAAAGTTGTAATGTATATTGTTAAGCTTCCATCTATCATTAACCTCAAGCTCCTGTTTATTTGAGATTAAATCTTTCATAGCTCCGGAAGTCACATCGATAGATTTAACACCCTTCTTAGTATAATCGTTTGGCTTAGTATAAGTTCTTTGTTTCTCCAACATCATATCCTGAACAGACCTTGTTGCTACATCCATTTCCTGAATCGGTATTATTCCGCCTGACTCAATACAGTCGTTTGTCATCCCTTCTTTCATCGCCTTCAATATTACCTTATCTACAGATGAGGTTACAAAATGATACATACCTTTACTATCTGTTTGAGTAGCAATAACCTTAGCTGTTCTATCGTTCAACATAAAAACTGTTGCTCCTTCAATCGGATTGTGAGTATACATATCAACAACTTTTCCTTCGATATTGCTCATCTGAAGGTATATATCTTTATAGCTAAAACTATATAAATTATCGTCGTTATCAAGTCTATCAGAGGAGAAGAAACCTCTTTTACCTGCATTATCCTGCGTCCAACCAAAATCGTCGGCCGAACTGTTTATCGGATAACTTAAATGTTCCGGTTCCCCACTGCCTTTAATAGCATCTTCAAGAGGTATTCTGTAAATATCCAAACCTCCCAGTCCTGGTCTGGCATCACTGCTAAAATATAAATAGCCATCGGAAGTGATAGTTGGAAAAACTTCGTTCCCCACCGTATTTATGTTGGAACTGAATGCTTCGGGATTACTCCATTTATGTGTTTTGGCGTTGCGGATAGAAAAATACAAATCCATTTTACCCTTTCCTTTCGGCATATCACTACAAAATACAAGAACACTCCCGTCCTCATTTACAGTTGGTAACATAACTGAATATGATTTATTGTCACCGAATGGAAGAGGCCGTATATTAGTGATTCTATTTGAAGCATACATCCCTTCCATTAAACGAACACGATTTATACTTTTCCTGTTTTGCGAATAATTGGCAGAAAAATATACCCGTGAATTATTGTCCAAAGCAATGCCGGTTACATTAAAATCAATTTTCTCTAATCCTTTCACCACAGAGCCCAACGTATCCTTGCTCTCGTTCCACATATACCGCCGATCCGTCATAAAATATAATTCGGACTCCATGTCCTTAGCATCAGCACCTTCATACTGTGGGGCAACAGATTTTGATAAAACTCCTTTAGTTTCCTTTTTCGCAAGAAACGAGCCGGCAATGGGAGCACCAATTGGTTCTGATTTGATTTTATTCAATTCGACTTTATGCAAACTTGTATAGCAAAAATTGTCCCAAAGCGAGACTTGCTTTTTTACAGACAAAGGCTTATTACTGGTAAAAAACAATACACTGTCTATCAAAACAGGGGAATAATCGCGATAAGGAGTGTTAACATTTAAAAATCCTATTTTCCAATTCAACGAATCCTTTTTTAATGAATCAAGGCTTATGGCACTGTTGTACACACTAGCTTTTGCGCTGTAACCTTTCACATCTTTCAGCCAATCTGCTGCCTGTTGGTACATTCCATGCCGGGCATATAATTCTCCAACCCGAATCTTTTGGAGCTCAGTTGCCCCTTCCTTTCCATTCTTAAATAATAATTTATAAACCCTCAAAGCGTTGTCATTGGCTCTCATTTGATAATAACAATCAGCTAACTTGGAAAGTACAGTCTCCGGATGACTCCCATCCTGAATTAAGTACTCTTCATAGTCTTTAGCCGCAACAGAATAGCTTGAATTGTTATATTGAGCATCAGCACGCTGCAACATTTCTATTGCTTTTGAACGACTCGTTTTAGGTTTGGTGTTTTGGCTAAAAATCGTATTTATCCATGTCAGCAACAGGATAATAGTCATCATCAATATTGAATATCTACTTTTATGATTCATTTCAGTGTATACTTTTTAGAAATTTATATTGTTAGTAATATCTAGGAGACAGAACCGGTCTATATTTCGGCAAATTAAACTCATATCTTAGCATTAGCTCGTGAGATCCTCCGACATTATATGTTTTGAGGCTTGAGATCGTGTAATCATAGGCATATCCGAGCCTGAGCGTAGGCGATAATTGAATTTCAAATAAACCCACTACAGCATTACCCGGTCGATAACTGACACCAAATCCAAGACTATTTTGAAACCAAGCATTCATATTGAAATCGAAAGCCGGAGCCGATCCTTGAACAGCTTTGAGCAGAACCGATGGTTTCAACTTTATTTCACTTGAGACATCAAAAATATATCCTCCCGTAAAGAAATAGTGGTTATTAGCAGAGGTAGAATGTAATGTGTTATCTATGTCAACTTTAGTTTTTAAAAGAGCCGGAATGGAGAATCCTAAATACATCCTGTCTGCATTTAATAACATTCCGAACCCCACGGTAGGTAAGATAATATTAATATCTTGAGCAAATAATGGATCATCTGGGCTTGAGGTAACTGCTTTTGAATAAGCTGCCTGATAGTTTAAAGCCCCACCACTTAATCCAAAAGTAAGAGTTGAGTATGCTAATTTAAGCCTATAGGAGTAAAATGCCTGAATACCGGTAGTTGTTTCAATTCCTAATTTATCGTTATAAACCTGAAGTCCATAGCCAACATTGCTGTCAACACTTCGCCTATCCCAGGACAAAGTCCCTGTTTTTGGTGCGCCGTCAACACCAACCCACTGCATGCGGTATAAAAGTGTTATGTTATCACCTCCAAAATTACCTGCATAAGCCGGGTTCAGGTTTATCATATTGAACATGTATTGCGAATACATGGGTTCCTGTTGAGCCTGGAGCGAATTGCCCAAAAACAATAAACAGGAACTAAGTATAAATATGATTTTCGATAGCCTTAACTTATCCTGGAAGTAAGATATATATATGTAATTCATTATTTTACAATTCATTATTAATAGTTATCGGTCTGTTGGTAGTTGACTATTTGTCATTCATCGTTCGGTACTCCTCATTGATTACGGGCGCCTTAAGCTTATATATTTCACATTTCTATTAACAACTTCACCCGTAGCTATTTTAATTTGTTTGTATACACAATAATAGGTGCCGCTTATTAATTCTTTTCCCAAAAAAGTCCCCATTCCTGTCCCATCCCAATCATTTTGATAATCGCTACTCTTATATACCAGTATTCCCCAACGGTTATAAACTTCCAAATCAATCTTAGTGGACGCTGTATGGGTAATTATAAATTTGTCGTTTATGCCATCTCCATTAGGTGAAAAACCATCCGGAATGAATAGTGTAGCTACAGGCATAGCAGTTATAGTGGGTTCTGCAACACTTGTGGTCGAATTCTCATCGGTACGAATATCTTTAAAGTAGATGGGTTCTTTGCTATTAACTAAGGTCTGACCTGAAAAAAATGCCTGATTGGACAGTAATAATGTATCGGTCTGAAGATCACTTGGGAAAACTTTTACCTCCATTTTTATTGAATCACGTGCATTCACATCCAACGATGCACCGGGAAGCAGCATTTTGAGAATGGTAGAGCCATTATAAGATCCATTTGCTGTCAGCTTACCGGAAGCCAACAAGCTTGTGACTGAGTAAGTACAGTTTTTGTCCTTAAACACATCATCCAGGTTATCTTCCACCTGAATCGAATCAATCTTTGTCTGTGTATCATTATAGAGAGATATCGTATATTTCCAACTATAGGATCCATCATGATTGAAAACAGGTTTTGAAGACGTTTTGCTGATTTCTGGTAACGGGTGCACAACAATAATTAAATTGGCGCCTGCTAAATTCTTATCGGTATCTATAGCCGTATAGCTAATTACTGGAACTGTTCCAAAATAATTCAAGGCTGGAGTAAACGTGTAATCTCCATTAGCAGCCATAGTTATTGACCCCACATCAGGCAGCGTTATGGTCGATCCCGGTTGGCCGATTACGCCTCCAACACTAAAACCTGTAAGAGTGAGTTTATTTCCATTAAACACCGAATCATTTGCCAATACATTGCCGCTTACAGGTTCATCCTCCCAATTAGCCACACTGTCATTTATAGCTACCGAAACAACACTGTATGTCGCCAATGTGAAAGCCCCATAACCCGTCACATTGGCTGTTATGGTACCTGTAGTAAAATTACCCGTGGTAGACACACTATTCTCTGTTATCCATTTACTACCATCCCAACGTACAATTCTGATCTTATTGAGTTCGGACGGCATGGACGCACTTGTTTTGGTGACATCCCAACTAAGCGTAAGTTGTACATCTGCACTTCCAGAAGTACGATTCAGTATCCAATACTCCTTGCTACTAATATGTATAGCCTGATTATCTCGTTGAGTACGCAGAAAACCAGCCTTATCGGGATCTCCGAAGATATAGCGAGCGGCAAAACAATCAGTGACAGACGCAGGAGCGGAAATTGATGCAGGACGAAAATAGCCTCCATCACCTATTGGAAAAACAAATGAAGAATTTCCCGCTTTACTCACAAAACCATCTACATGGCTCATGTCAGAAGCATTAATCCAGCCTGCTCCGTTTTCCAGCAGTAGCATATTGGTCATTGTTTCGGACGAAGGTTGTGATGCGACGACAATCCCCTTTACAAAATTGACGCTATTGGCAACACTGATATTTTGCTCCAGACTAAATGCATTATCAACCAAATCACTACCTAAAAACAAACCGTAGAAACGCGTAGAACCGGAACCGGAGATATGTTGTGTATTACTGCCGGAAAACTGGCTCAAAGCCGGGCTAGTAGCTAAATTTGTTACAAAATCAACCTTCCCGTTATTTGTAAAATTATGACTATACCACACAGCGCCATTATTTATGAACACGCCCGTAGATGTATTGATAAAATCCATACCTATATACTTCTGTGCGTCGGGGTATATCCAGTTATTCACTTTATTCTGTTCTATTGTTTGCGCTTGTCCTCTTACCGAGGTGAGAACCAGCAACAAGAATATGCTCCTAACTATTTTTTTATAATTCATAATCATTTTATTATTGATAGCATTCAGTTGATGCAAACCAAACGATTGACCGAAAATTCAGAACAAAACACCTTTCCGAGTAGAATAAAAGTATTTTATCATTCCTACGCTTTGTTATGTTATTGTCTGCCAAAACAAAGCGCTACTTTGAGACTAAATAACTCTTGTTTGTAGAAGAGCATCCTACGCCTATTCCACTTTTAAGAAACAGAAAACCACAATCTAAATTTAGAATCCTGATATTCATAGTATCAAAATAATCATTGGTATACACTACTTACTCCTGAATCATTTCAGTTTCTTCACAATCACCTGCGTGATATTCAGTTTTGTATCTATGTATATTAGAGCATTTCGGAGTTGTTCAAAACTATAAACCGCCGACAAGTTGTTTGCCTTCGCATAATCGGTTATTACCCTGTTTACTTTATTGAGCAACGGTTGAATATCCTGATTATATTGAGTCTGTATTAATTTATCGTAAGTTGTCCGTTTTTCCTGCCATTGAGAGGTAAGCTACTTTTTGACTGAAAACATGTGCTGAGAACAACACCAATACGAGTAATACTAATTTCTTCATCTGATTATTTTTTTGTTTGTCAATGGAGTTGTCTTTACTTTTTCTTCAACATAATTTCAACAGGTTCATTCTGTTTTATGTATCGTTACTATCAAAAATTAACTTTGTGCTGACGTTGTGTTTGCCATTGGGTGCAACGAGTTACGAATCGCTGTAAAAACATTAACGAATTAAACCTCTCTAAACCCTATATTTTTTTGTGTTGTTCTATTGCTTTTTCCTTAGTTGCCGATTAACTATTTTGATTTTACCATTAACTATTATTTCAGACAACGCAACGGCATGGCACATCCTTTAGGTACATTATAAAGAAGTGGTTGATGACTCCCTTGATCACTCGCTTCCCAACCTGTTGTAGCGTCAGCTTGAGTTGAAGACCAAGTGGAAAGATTATAACCCCGGTTCGTTAAGACAAATGTTGATCCACTATAACTAAATCCAGCTCCATGCAATTTTAATACACTGGTATAACTTAGAGCAGTCGAGCCAAACGCCGCATTGTTACCCACTGTTACCCATTCCGAATAAGTTGGCATTCGCCACCCTGATCCCAATAACAGGGTACATGGATCATTAGCAGCTGTCCAATCACTATTTTCAGTAATGGATGTGTACCAGCTTGTTGGAGTGATGATGCCATCATCTCCCACTTTAATCCCTTGTGCTCGGTTAAACTGCCAATACCAACCACCAGATGCTGCTGTTGCATCATTGACGGAAGTAGCTGAATGCTCAGCTCCAAGGTTCTGAGTGATCCAGCATTTTGTTGTGCCTGATACGTTCGTGCTAACAGTTGTGTAAGTAATTAACTTGCTAACAGGAGATACGCTACCGGCATAATGAGCTACAGAGAAACTATTTCCACAGGATGTAAAAGGGATAGCTCCATAACCATACCAGTCACTCAAACTATAAGGGGCTGTTTTATCAGTTAAATGAGATTTATTATTTAGATCGGAAATGGAATAAGTCCCTGCAGTAATCTCTCCTGCTGTCAGCATCCAGTCAGAAATTGCTTTTACACTTATAGCCCCCGATGAGGGAAGCGCAGCTGGATATTGGCCCCTGACAGTTGAAAACATCAGTGACAAGTATAAAAAAACAAGCTTCTTTTTCATTTTCTTCATTTTTATTTCATTGCAGTTTCCAGTTGTTCCACACTTTCGGGTAAGGCAACGATTTTGTTTGTTTGAGCATCGACCAGTACCATCACGGGAGTAGACAGAATAAAATAAGCATTGGCTACTTTACTGTTGATACCACCTTTGAGAAGCATATGTTTCCAACCTTTGAGCAAAGTGTGCACTTTATCCCAGAGTTTGATATCTGCTTCGGTATCATCAATGCCAAGAGCAAAAATTTCTACCGCTTTTTTATTTGATATTTGCTGATACCACGGATATAGGTTCTTGATTAGCTCCTTGCAATGGTCGCACCCAGCTGACCAAAACAATACTAGTTTATATCGGCAGGTAGTGGAATAAGTAGAAAATTGTGTATTTGTGCCGGCATCGTTTATAATATTAAAATCCGGTGCCGGGCTACCAACCACCAGTTTCTTTATGCCATTAAGCCGCTTTTCAATTTGTTGCTTTTTGTTGGTATAACAGCTTGGGTCGTCGAGGTAAGGTTGCAACGCTTTAATACCGACCGGGATATTATTGGCTTCAAAACCATTGTAAAAATAATCGACCATCCAACCATATACAAAAGGATTACCGCCTACGCGGGCTTTATCAATCGCTATTGTGGCGGCTACTGAAAGCAGCGAATCGCGCAACGCCGGAGTAGTGGACATGGCGCCATAGATATTTACATATTTGTTCATCCACTGAATCATGTCGGAGGTCTTCAAAATAAGTGTATCCTTAAAATCTATTCCATCAAAATAATGCGCTATCATACCGTTTACTCTGTCAACCAAACTATCTTCCCATTCCATCGCTGGCACATATTGAAATTTGAAAGCCTTGCTGACAAAAGTTTTTTTATGCTGTGCTATTTGTTTTTCAATCCATCGGTTGTAATTCGTGCGCCTTTTTTCGTATTCTGTTATGCCTGTGCGATAAAGGGTGGAGTGGGTATCGTCGTAACTCATCAGAAAATTCTGCAATACCCCCAGTTTCTCCTTTTGTTTGAAATTCTCTTTGCTGAAGTCAGCATAGACGGTATTTTCTATTTCACCTTTTTGAAACCACGTGCTGTCCATATTGTTGCAGAAAGGAGGATTGACAAATAATTCAAGGTTCTGCGAGTAAGCAAAAATGTGCTTTTCTGAAGGATATGGCGTGCTTGTTTCTTTATCTTTATAGTCGAAACGAATCACAAATTCACCCGGCAACTGGTCCTTAGCCACAGTAACTATGGCAGACTCATTACTTTTAACAGGTGACAATTCGGCAATGGGTTTACCTGCATTGGGTCCAGACAAAGCCAGAAGGCTTATTTTACTATTCCACACTCCACGTATATGTACCGTAATGGTTATATCTCTGGTCTGCGCGTTTAGTTGGAATACTACTGCCAGCAGAGAGATAACTAGAATTTTAAATTTCATGCGCATTACCTTTAATTGACATTTTCAAGGTTTGAAAAGTCAATGTACGTTTCCTTATTTTTTATTGGTTATTAATTTCTTTAATTCCTCCTGATTTATTTTAAGGAATTCAATTTCTTTTTTCAACAAATCAATTTCCTGATGTTGCGCTTCTATTTCGGCTTGTTGTGAAATAATGACGGCATCATGTTCCTGCCACCCTTTCAACAATGGAGCCGTCATAGCCTGATAATTGAGCGATAGTGTAGACATACTGTCTTTGGCAATCGTAACTAAATCTGGGAAATATTGCTGCACATTTTGAGCTATAAAACCTAATTGATGTATCTTTATATCTTTACGGTCGAATTCTACTGCATTAATTTTACGTAGGCTTTCAGATACGTTGGGTAAAGTCTGGATATTCTTTTTGAGGCGAATATCTGAATAGGCGGTAACATTTCCCCCTGCTGTAATTGAACCTGAAACTACTGCATTTCCTGTGGCATTAACATAAAATACAGGAGCCGCTTGATTTCCAAAATGAAACCCTATTGCATCTCCAACTCCAACTAATGCCGTCCCTTGGTAGTATGACATGCCATAAGGTGTGGCAGATGCAAAACACCAAATATTATTTGCGGCATTGGCAACATATCCTGCACTTTGAAATCCAGCTCCAGTTCCAGATTTAACTATACCGGAAAAGGTTGCAGTTGTTCCACTTAAGGCTCCTGTTAAGGTTCCTCCAGAAAGAGGAAGATATGCACCGGCTGCAGCAGCAGTAGTTAAATAAGTAGCTGCATCCACACTGCCATCCGCTTTTAGAAACTGAGCGGAAGTACCTCCTGATTTGACAAAACCAGTAGAAGTCACTGTTGATGAAAAGGTTTTTGCTCCTGCAAAAGTTTGAGTTGTTGCCGAAACCAATCCAGCTGAAGAAGCATCAGCTGTTTGCATATAGAGACTGTTCCCAGAAATTACTGCACCGTTGGCAGCTTTAGTCTGACTATCGATGGTGCCAATAACATTCACATAAGTAGTCGGCGTTGTCCAGCTCAATGCTCCTGCAGTAGTACCTGATAGTACCTGTCCATTCACAGTAGGGCCTGCTGTGGGGAGTGTGTAACTGATATTCGCCGACTGTGAACCTGCTGTAAAAGATGTAGAATATGAATTTGAAGCATCGGTAAATGCCAATGTTTTTCCTGCCGCTAAAGTGGTATTTCCATTCAGGGAAATGTTTCCTGTTCCCGTACTGAAAGTACCAGATCCGCTTATTGCAAAATTTCCTGAAGCTTGTGCGTAGCCTGTTATTCCCGAAAGAGCACCCGAGTTTACAATTAAACCATTCATCGTATTACCTGAAGTTGGAGCTGTAATGGCCGAATTGAATGTTTTTGCTCCTGCAAAAGTTTGGGCTCCGGTATTGACTACCCCACGGGCAGATGTACCTGCATCGGGGATGTTCAGGGTAAGTGTTCCTCCAAGACTAGCCGGCGAACCAGATACATTCACATCGACTCCCGTAGTTCCTGTAGCCAGCGTGATACTTCCCAGATTGGCCGTATTTACATCTATCGTCGGTTCTGTTGTTGTTCCACCTATTGTAACTTTTGTACTACCAGCTCCAACTGAAGTTACTTTATTGTTAAACGTAGTCCAGTTGCCGGATGACAAATATCCATCAGTACTGTTGGTTGCCTGCGTTATTCCTATCGCACCTGTTCCACTGTCGTAAGTGATAGGTGCTGTGGCTGACAAAGCTGATAATGTCAGAAAGTTTGGTGTCCAGTTCACCCAGTTACTTCCGTCGTACTTTAATATGTTATTTGCACTAAGGCTCGTAATAGAAATGGCAGTTCCTTTCAATTTATCAACATTGGTCGCTCCTAAAGTACCTGAGATATCTCCCCCAACGGGAAGTGCAGATGACTGGAAATAAGAAGGAGCTGCAGAAGAACCTGTATTATTTCCAAACAGCGTATTGGCACCTGCATTGGTCAAAGTATAAGAGATCGTTGGTGTAGAACCGGCATTAGCTACCGATGTACTAAAGAGTGGGGTCAGATTTCCCGACGAAACGGTTGTAACGGTTCCGTTATTGACAGTACTAATAACATCTCCGGTCATTTGAAGTCCGGCACCAACGGTTACACCACCCTTCACAGAAGCTGTGGCAGTGGGCAAAGTATATGTATAGTTAGGGATATTCAGTGTACCTCCAGAAAAAGTTGCTGCTCCCCCTGTTCCTGTAGTGGTAAGTGCAATGGCATTTTGCTTGTTATTAAAGGTAGTCCAATCATTAGAAGACAAATATCCATTCGTACTATTTGTTGCTTGCGAGATAGCAAAGACACCTGTCGCATTGTTGTATGTCAAAGGTGTAGTGGCCGATAAGGCTGTTCGGGCAATATAATTAGGAGTCCAGTTGACCCACCCGCTAGATGTGTATTTTAATAGATCTCCATCTGTCAGAGAAGAGAAAAGAAGAGAATTACCTTTCAATTTATTTACAGTAACTGCGCTCACTGTACCGGAAACATCTCCCCCAACAGGAATTCCGGCAGTCGATACAGATGCAGCAGCAGTGATTCGACCTGTAGCATCCACTGTAAACTGAGGAATAGCAGCAACCGATCCGTATGATCCGGAATTAGGATTTACATCTTTCAGCGTTAGTATTCCATTATTGTCCAGCGTTGCATCTCCATCCATCAAAACAGCTGTAGCTATTCCTGAAGCATTTCCGACAAACATCCGTCCCGCAGCCAGTCCATTGGTTAATCCACTTGCCCAACTTAACGCACCCGTACCATCATTAACAAGCAACTGTCCACTTTGACCCTGATTTTCAGGTAGAATTAGTGTATAACTACTTAGCGATGCCGGAGCTTGTAAGCGCACTGATTCGGAAGATGCATTGATTAATTGCATATCTCCTTTGATGTCCAATGCTGATTGCGGATTATCAGTACCAATCCCGACATTTCCGTCAGTTTTGATTGTCAATCCAGATCCCGGATTTGTATTTGCAGCAAAACGAGCCAACAAACCACTGGTTGACAGACCTGTATTTGCAACATATAATAGACCCTTAGTAGATGAGTTCAATGCAGAACTTGACGAACTTACTGAAAGCAAATTACCACTTGATAAGCTATTTCCGGCTATTGATTGTACTGTCCCTGTAGTAGTAGAAGAAGATAATGAAAACAAGCTACCTGTATGTGCTGCATTGCTATTCGCTAAAGAGAAAAGGTTTCCCGATGTGGCAGCGTTCCAGTTCCATGTTTGGGTAAAGTTGCCATTATTGATAGAATTATTAGCTTTAGCATCAGTGAGTCCATTCAATGGCATTGCCGACGCAATAGGATAATCGAGCTGTAGGCGTTCTGTTGCAGTGGTAAAATATAGATGACTATTAGCATACTCCATGGCTCCTTCTTCAAGTACTGCAACTTTATTAGCACTGGTCGTAAACTTCAAAGGAGCCATACCACTCGCTGCACCACCTGCAGGCAGGTGTAAACGTGCTGCTGGACTGGCAACTCCGATACCTATACTTCCATTATTTGAAGCAGCTGTTGATGGATTTCCTGATGCTGAAGAATAAGTATTCTTGCCAAACAATACTCCACCAATATTAATACTGTTCTCAGTAGTAGCCGGTAAAGTAATATTGGTACCTATAATAATATTATTCTTACCAATGTGGTTGCCCGAAAGACCATCATTTCCAACATTATATCCAATTAATGTACTATACTGAGCAGATGAAGCATTGTACCCTGCGTTTTGCCCTATAAAATTGGAATTACGAGCCAAATTTGCATAATATCCGGCTCCTTCTCCTATGAAATTTGAGAAACTTGCACTGATAGCCCCTAAACCAGCATTTTGGCCTAAGAAGTTGGATGAAGAAGCACTCGTTGCATCTGCTCCGGCTCCGTTACCTAAAAAGTTGGAGTAAGAAGCTCCTGTAGCATTTTGGCCTGCTTTTTCACCAAAGAAGTTGGATGAAAGACTACCTGTTACTCCGGAACCTGTACCTGGAAGTCCTGTAGAGAAAAGATTAGATCCATTCACAATAGTAATAGGAGAGGCCAATGATTCCGTCCATTGGTTTCCATCCCAAACAAGCGTTACCGACATTCCAATAGGCAATGTACAGGATTTAACTGATACGTAATTCGTAGAAGTACCTGAGTTGGCTATTGTAAACAAACGACCCGGTGTTTTATCTGTAGGCGCAGGTAAGGTTATAGCGACATCGTATGTATCCTGCACAATCACTAAACCCGAATAGTTATCCACAGGATCACTATTACCCGGAATAAATGTCGGATCTGAGTTATTTACCACATTGAATCCTAAAACCGTAGAACCGGTATTGTGTAAAGTAGCTACCGGAGCCGAAGTACCTATTCCCACTTTGCCATTTGCCATTACAGTTAACCCTGAACCGGAAGTACTATTCGATTGAATGCGCCCCACAGTACCATCGGTACTTGCAGAAGCGTTAGCCACATAAAGCAGACCGTTTGTAGAATTCAAAGAGCTACTTGACGAAGTTATACTTAATCCCGTTCCTTCAGTCAAAGAAGATGAAGATATATTAGCCAAAGTTCCGGTAGTTGCCGAATTGGCAGTGACATTGAACAATCCTGTACCGGTGTATGCTCCCGTACCAGTAACGTCAAATGCACTTCCGGATGTCTTTGAGTTCGTAAAATCAAGAGCATAGTTTGCTTGTGTAACCGTACGGTTAGCTGTCAACGTTCCATTGGCAGTATAAATATTGGGTAAAGTGGTAGGATCCTTCCATGCCGGTGCAGCTGTTCCTGTAGAAATAAGGACATAACCGTTTGTTCCGGCTGATGTAGCCTGCACTGCTCCTATTCCATTACCGTAAAGGATTCCATTACCGGTTAAACTATTTACTCCCGTACCACCGTTAGCTACCGGTAAAATTCCGGTCACGTCACCCGATGCAAGATTAACTGACGAACTGGAAAGATTTCCTGAAGCATTACTATGAACAATTCCAGCAGTTAGATTAGATAAATTGGTAATATTTTGACTGGTATTCACACTTATAGTGCCGGATGCAGCCGAAAGTCCCGTACCGACTATAACACCTCCTAAAGTGCTGTTGGTTGCCGGGGTAACCGTCCACGTTTGGGCTGCACTTCCATCAAAATCGGAACCTGTCAAGCCTGTCCCTGCGGATAACTTATTCGGACTTACTGCTGTTATCGTTCCACTCGATCCTAAAGCTATATCTGTACCATTCACGGTTACCTTACTATTGACCAAAGAAGAATTTGGGATGTTGGACGTTTCAATACTTGAACCTGAAAAGCTAAGGCCCGTTCCTAATGTGATATTTTGTGCATTAGCCAATGAACCCGTAGCATTACCTATCAAAGAAGAACCAGCCACCTGTTGTAGTTTGGAATAGGTTACGGCATTCGAGCCTATAGTCAGTGCTGGCGATAAAGCTGTTGTGCCTGATGCGGTTCCGGTAATATCTCCCGAAGCTGTAAAAGTAATACTCTCATTGTTCTTCAGGTAGGCGGAGTTATCGTAAACAACATCTCCACTTCCATTTATTGTCACAAAACCGGTTCCCGTAGTGGTGCTTAATACACCTGCGCTGCTATTGGTAACCAATCCTTTGGAATTTAGACCGCTAACGGTAAGACCACTGAATGTGGGGCTGCTTGTTGAAGCTATACTTTGAGGCAAACTGAGTGTTACATCTCCTGTCGAAGATGAAGCTATCACTTGATCAGTGGTTCCTGTGATAGTAGTTACAGGAGTGGTTGCTCCAACTAACTGACCATTAGTATTGGTGGCTATATAAGATGCTGATGCTGGGACTGAACCGCTGTTTATCTGATTTGCATTCCAATAAGCACCGGTGTTTAGAATAGTGGCAGTCGTTCCACTGGTGGATACAGCGGCAGGAGTGCTGCCGGTTACCGAACCTATTTTATCATTAAATGTTTTCCAGTCTGTAGAAATCAATGCGCCTCGTTGACTGGAAGAGGCATCTGGCAGATTAAAGGTGTGAGTACTTCCTGATGACTGTACATTAAAATCGGTTCCACTAGTACCCGTTGAGATTGTCTGACTGGCATTAGTTAACCCGTTGATGGATGTGATATAACTACTGGTATCAAACAACCAGTTCGTTCCGTTATATTTTAAATAACCTGAAGAAAATCCGCTTGGAAGATAGGGTACTTTCGTATCATCTACCGTCCACGTCCGAGCTGCACTTCCGTCAAAATCGGAACCTGTCAAGCCTGTCCCTGCGGATAACTTATTCGGACTGACTGCTGTTATCGTTCCACTCGATCCTAAAGCTATATCTGTACCATTCACGGTTACCTTACTATTGACCAACGAAGAATTTGGGATGTTGGAAGTTTCAAGACTTGAGCCTGAAAAGCCAAGGCCTGTTCCCAAAGTGATATTTTGTGCATCAGCTGATGAACCCGTAGCATTACCTACCAAAGAAGAGGCAGCCACCTGTTGTAATTTGGAATAGGTTACGGCATTCGATCCTATGGTTAATGCCGGTGATAAAGATGTGGTACCCGATGTGCTCCCTGTAATATCTCCCGAAGCTGCAAAAGTAATACTCTCATTGTTCTTCAGGTAGGCGGAGTTATCGTAAACCACGTCTCCACTCCCATTTATTGTCACAAAACCGGTGCCGGTAGTGGTGCTTAATACGCCTGTGCTACTATTGCTAACCAATCCTTTGGCATTTAGACCGCTAACGGTAAGACCACTGAAAGTGGGGCTGCTTGTTGTGGCTATACTTTGAGGCAAACTGAGTGTTACATCTCCTGTCGAAGAGGAAGCTATCACCTGATCTGTAGTGCCTGTGATAGTAGTTACAGGAGTGGTTGCTCCAACTAACTGACCAGTGGCATTAGTAGCTATGTAAGACATTGATAATGGTACTGAACCGCTGTTTATCTGATTTGCATTCCAGTAAGCTGCGGTATTCTGAATAGTAGCAGTTGTACCACTGGTGGATACAGCGCCAGGAGTACTGGCTGTTACTGAACCGATCTTATCATTAAAAGTGGTCCAGTCTGTAGAAGTCAATGCGCCTCGTTGACTGGAAGAGGCATCTGGCAGATTAAAGGTGTGAGTACTTCCTAATGACTGTACATTAAAATCGGTTCCATTAGTACCTGTTGATATCGTCTGGTTTGCATTAGTTAACCCGTTGATGGATGTGATATAACTACTGGTATCAAACAACCAGTTCGTTCCGTTATATTTCAGATAACCCGAAGAAAATCCGCTTGGAAGATAGGGTATTTTCGTATCATCTACCGACCAGGTCCTAGCTGCACTTCCATCAAAATCGGAACCTGTTAATCCTGTTCCTGCAGATAACTTATTCGGACTTACAGCTGTTATCGTTCCACTTGATCCTAAGGCTATATCTGTACCATTAACGGTTACCTTACTATTGATCAACGAAGAATTTGGGATGTTGAAAGTTTCAAGATTTGAACCTGAAAAGCTAAGGCCTGTTCCTAATGTGATATTTTGTGCATTAGCTGATGAACCCGTAGCATTACCTACCAAAGAAGAGGCAGCCACCTGTTGTAATTTGGAATAGGTTACGGCATTCGATCCTATGGTTAGTGCAGGTGATAAGGATGTGATACCTGATGCGGTTCCTGTAATATCTCCCGAAGCTGTAAAAGTAATACTCTCATTGTTCTTCAGGTAATTGGAGTTATCGTAAACCACGTCTCCACTCCCATTTATTGTCACAAAACCGGTGCCGGTAGTGGTGCTTAATACGCCTGTGCTATTATTGGTAACCAATCCTTTGGAATTTAGACCGCTAACGGTAAGACCACTGAAAGTGGGGCTGCTTGTTGTTGCTATACTTTGAGGCAAACTGAGTGTTACATCTCCTGTCGAAGAAGAAGCTATCACCTGATCAGTGGTTCCTGTGATAGTAGTTACAGGAGTGGTTGCTCCAACTAACTGACCAGCAGCATTGGTGGCTATGTAAGATGCCGATACTGGAACTGAACCGCTGTTTATCTGATTTGCATTCCAATAAGCATCGGTATTTAGAATAGTAGCAGTAGTTCCACTGGTGGATACTGCGGCTGGAGTGCTGGCGGTTACTGAACCGATTTTATCATTGAAAGTTGTCCAATCGGTATTGGATAATTTTCCTGTGTTGCTCGCCGAAGCTAAAGGGATATTCAAGGTAAGAGTCCCACCTAGATTCGCAGGTAAACCGCCTACATTTACATCTGTGCCCGTGACACCGGTCTGAAGAGTAACAGTACCTAAATCGGATGTATTTACATCTACTGTTGGGGCAGTACTTGTTCCGCCGATAACTACTTTGCTGCTTCCTGCACTTACTGACCCTACTTTATCGTTAAATGTTTTCCAGTCTGTAGAAGTCAATGCTCCTCGTTGACCTGAAGAGGCATCTGGCAGATTAAAGGTGTGAGTACTTCCTGATGACTGTACATTAAAATCGGTTCCACTAGTACCTGTTGATATCGTCTGGTTTGTATTAGCTAACCCGTTGATGGATGTGATGTAACTACTGGTATCAAACAACCAGTTCGTTCCGTTATATTTCAGATAACCCGAAGAAAATCCGCTTGGAAGATAGGGAATCTTAGTATCGTCTACCGACCAGGTCTTAGCTGCACTTCCATCAAAATCCAAACCCGTCAAACCTGTCCCTGCGGATAGCTTCTCTCGGCTTAGTGCTGAGGCACTTATTTCACGGAGCAAACCTGTTCCGGGAGCAACAACCAACAAATTGTCTGCTTTTGCATCGCCTGTTTGCAATCCTGTAACCGACAAAGTATTTGTCTGAGAAGTTTCTATGGTTGTTGGTTTTGTTAATAATCCTCCTAACTGAACATTACCATTAATATGAGTAAGCCCGTTATCTGCAGACACTAATAATGGTATACCCGGAGAACTTGCAACCCCGTTTATAGTGGAAATAAGAATTCCGTTTACAACAGATAAATTGTTATTCTTAATAATATCCTCACCTAAAGATGTCACACCATTTACAGTCGTAACAAGACTATTCCCTGTAATTGTATTTGAAACTTGAGTTGAACCAGCTATGAGCGAAGTTAATTCCGCCGTATTTACCACCCTAACCCAACGAGAGCTTACTATATCCCAATAATATAACCCTTTAGGGGCTTCACCTTTCTCATTGAACACTAACATTCCACTCACAGGAGAGCCATCCAAAGGACTCCATGAATTTATATCGTCAAGCACAATTCTTGAAATGCGCAATCCCTTTGTCATACTTTCCAATTCAAGCAAAGATCCATCTTGAATTACAGTCGGATTATTTCCAATCTTGTTCTGAGCAGACACAGGTAGAACAAAAGATCCCAACGCAATCATTAACAAAAAGAAATGTCGCTCTTTTAAAACTTTATAAATCATTTTGAGTCTAGTATAATTATGATGTTAAACTATTCATGTGGAATTTAGACAAATATCAATTATTCAATGATACATTATTTATGGTATCATTGAATTAGCGCCTTCTTTCAATGTTCGATTGCTTTCCTGTAATTCAATCTCTATTTTAGTATTTGACTTCTGCTTTCCCTTTATTCGTCGCAGTATTACATGGACTGAGATTATCGTTTCGTTAATAGCAATTGCTACCCACATGATAATCACATTAAGCTCCAAAAGATTACAAACAGCCACCTTTATTTCTGTTAGTTCTCTATATTTCTTTTGGCTATATCAGATTGTTAAGCCTATATCTTTTGCTTGTACGTTCTTTTGGAGCTTCGGGTTCTGCGTGGTTCTAGAATGCTTTTTGAATTATTTAAGACAGTCTCTGTTGAAATTATACTTTCATTATTACCAACACTATCCTCAAGGATGTTTGCACTTGCATCTGATTTATATGACCCAATACTTGAATTAGTTATAGGAGAAAGTTCAAATAGTTGAAATAAATAGTAATCCGGTTTACCACTTATCATACATGCACATAATTCCACAATTGAAATACTGTTATCAGCGTGTATAAATAGCGTCCTTGCATTTCGTACAGTCTTTCCTCGCTTTAATTCAAGAACAATTGTTTTAATATAATCAGGCGTAGAAAAAATTTGCTCTTTTCTTTCATTAAACTCCTGTACACATTCTACTCTGAATAAATGTTTTGCTGATTCATTCATATCTATTAAATTACTTCTGTAATCAAAAAGCAATGTGTACGCTGGCAATGATTTTAACATTATCATCATTTCTTGAACATTCTGAGCTATTGGAAGATATTTGTACATATACTAGAATTTTAATATTAACTTTACCTTGTCGACAAAATAATAATCAGCGTAAAACATTATAAATATTATATTCATCAATATTCATAAGTTGAATATGAATTAAATTCAATGGAATTGTTGTTTCACTTTTTCAATTAGCAAATAGAAATAATCTCCCAAAAATTGAAATGTAAAGATTATAGAGACAGTCCAAAGAACCGTTGGAATAATTAATAAAACCAAAATATTCATTTGTAAATAAATCACTCTAAAAAGTATCAATCTTCATTGACTGCTACGTTAAGTGCACTGCCTTATTAGAATTATCTTTTTTCTGTTTTGCTTTTATCAGATTCCAAATGGTTTTAGCAATAAATAATACTACATCTTGAAATATGCAAATCAAAATTCCTAAAACAGCTAATACAAACATAACCGGCGTAAAAACAAACATTCTTAAACCTGATAGAATAAAATTAAACATATCATCTTTTGTTATTAATCGATCATAAGAAAAAATGCTCTTATATCAATTTTATCATTTACAAAGAGGTACCGCAAGTATGATCATTTAAAATAATTATAGTTAATCCATATTTAATCATGGATACCCTTTGACACACAAAATCACTATCACTGTTTTAATTTCATTTTACAAATATGAATAAAACTTCATATTCATATAATCTTCAATATTCACCTTTATTTAAAAGGGCTAAATGATAATATAAGACAAAAAGAGACAAACAAATGCAAATACCGGTTTTTCGAACTTAGTCATCAAATAAAAAGATTTTATGGCTAAAGCTTGAGAGTATCTAAATATTAAAGTTTTTCAGGCAAACAGACAATATATTTATTTTACTTTTGTTCTTACCCTTGAACATTAAATAGCCGACTTTATTTATTTCCACTTAATACCGACAATTAAGATCAATAAAAAACAGAGTCTTAATAGCTCTTTCAAATAATAAAGCTTGCGATATATCTACAGACCGCATACTTATTACGTCATAATAAATAGGACACTTTTCAATTTATTAACACGTTCAATGACGATAATATGTCCTTTTTTATATAAATTTGTATTCTAAACAAAACTAATAGAACAAAAGACACTCGTAACTCATTATAACTTGATGTATATTAAGCGACAAATGATTTTGACTTATTCGAACTTTTATTTGTAAACTTTTCTATCATCTAAATAATAGTCGGATACTTAGATAATTTCAAATAAAGATTTTCGTTTTATAGAATTAAATTAATTGCTTAAATAAGAAAAGTATATCTACTTATTTCCTATATTTACAAGACAAAATAAAACTGCTGAACATATTCAAACAAATGTAACTTCGAAAACACATCAGATAGATTTTGTAGTCACAGATTCTGAATTCAATAATTGAATTCTACATTTTTGACAAGATAAAAAACCAATGGCTCAGTTATTATGATTGATCTTTAACGCAAATAGGACTTGTATGATATCAAGCAAATGAATGAAAGCTATTTGAACAAGATATTGTATTCCTTTGCAGTCACTGTCACATTTTCACAAATGAAATACAATGCAAATATCACAAACTTTTTTGAATAATACAATGGATTATGAAAAAAAATACAAACTTATTTGAAAGAATTTGTCAAATTATTGATTTATACGACATTAAAAGTGTAAATTCATTTGCTATTGATTACTTAGAATACAATTCATCAGAAAAAATCAATAGATTGAAGAAAGAAAACACCAATCCTTCTTATGAAATTTTATGCGATATCGCAAACAAGTTTGAATCAATAGATATGAATTGGCTTCTTTTAGGGGAAGGAAACATGGAAAAAAACAACAATGTACCGGCTCAAGAAGACAACAAACAGATTGATGAAATATCATTCAACTATCTTTTAGAGAGATACGAGAAACTAGCTATTGAAAACGGAAGGTTGAATGCGGAGTTGAATGCCCTAAGGCAAAATATAAAAAAGTCGAACGAATTCAATGAAAAAAAGCAATTTTACATATAACGACTGAAAAGCAAACAAGAACAAATAAACATTGAATTACTGCAGTCTCTTATTTTTTTAAACTAAAAATGCATTACATTGACGATATGCTTATTAAAAATTACTTTCTTCATAAATCTACGTATTGGCTTTTTTCCAAGCCAGTTTAAATTTAAACATTTGAAAAATGTAATTATATATTTATGATAATGTTTTTAATTTAATTATTATATTTGCAACGTTTTCAAATCGGTATTGAACGTACTCAATCAGTGACTGACCCCGAAGAGTTACAACACTGACTAACGTACAACACTATACATAATTACAACTTAAATATCAAACAATTAAAAAGAACTTGTAACATGAAAAGAAAAAATGGTTTAGTGGCTATTATTTTAAGTGCATCAATTGTACTTGCCGGGTGTAGTACTATGAGTAATACAACTAAAGGTGGTTTATTTGGTGGTGGAGCAGGAGCTGCTATTGGAGCAGGAGTAGGTGCATTAATCGGTAAAAGCACAAAAAGCGCTGCTATTGGAGCTGGAATCGGAACTGTGGTTGGTGCAACTACCGGTGTCATTATTGGTAAAAAAATGGACAAAGCAGCAGCTCAGGCAGCGGCTATCGAAGGTGCAAGAGTTGACAGTATCAGAGATGCTAACAACCTGAAAGCAATCAAGGTTACTTTTGACTCGGGAATTTTATTCCAAACAAACAAAAGCGCTTTGAATACAGCTTCAAAAGATGCCCTCACCAAATTTGCCAAAATTTTGGTTGCAAACCCAACAATGGATATCACCATCATGGGACATACCGACAATCAGGGATCGCTTGATGTAAATCAAAAACTTTCTCAGGAACGTGCTCAATCGGTAGCTAACTTCCTACAGACTCAAAGTGTAACTGCAACTCAGTTTAAAGAAATTATTGGAAAAAACTTTGCTGAGCCTGTTGCCGACAATAAAACTGCTGCCGGAAGAGCTGCAAATCGTCGTGTAGAGGTTTACATGTATGCCAGCGAAAAAATGATTAATGACGCTCAAAATCAGGGCAAATAATCTTTCGCCAACTTATCATTACAAAAGCACACGTAATTCGGTTTACGTGTGCTTTTTGCATCAGACTACCTCTGCTTTGCTTCCTGCATAGCTCAACATCAAACAACAGCAATATAAGTCAACAATCAATTATAGAAAACGTAAGCAACCATTATTTAAGCTTTTAAACTATTATTCAAGCATATAAATCCTTCGGCACTAATTTACAATCAGAATCAAGAGATGTTCAGTGGCAATGAAAGTTTCATTTTAATACTAAAATCGCAGTCAAAAAACTTAATCGAAATATAAATGCATTTATAATATTCAATTTGCAATCAAACTATAAAAAACAAAAACGTTTGAGAATACACCTGCTAAATATACTCAGCAAGGTTGTAATTTTGTAGTCCATAAAATTCAAACATAACAAAATCATATACACTCAACAATATGAAATTCACCAAAATGCACGGAATCGGAAACGATTATATATATGTCAACGGGTTTGAGGAAACTATTGACGATCCGGTTTCTTTTGCCATTTGTTACAGCGACCGCCACAAAGGCATTGGTTCGGATGGATTGGTTATTATCCTGCCTTCAGACGACTGCGATTTTAAAATGAGAATGTTCAATGCCGACGGTTCCGAATCGGAAATGTGCGGAAACGCTTCGCGCTGCATAGGCAAATTTGTTTACGATAAAGGTTTAACCGACAAAACGGAGTTGACTCTGGAAACTTTGGCCGGGGTAAAAAAGCTGAAACTTTTTTTAGGCGAAGACAAATTGGTTGAGACTGTAACGGTAGATATGGGCGAACCTATTTTTGAATCGGGTCTTATTCCAACAACAATTAACAAACCCAGCATTATAAACGAACCTGTTACATTCAATTCGGAAATAAAGTATAACATCACTTGTGTTTCGATGGGTAATCCGCATGCAGTAATATTCACAACAGGCATAGACAAACTTGACCTGAATAAAATTGGACCGGTTACTGAGAATGCAGCCATTTTTCCACGTCGTACCAACACAGAATTTATCGAAGTGCTGTCAACCGACAGAATCAAAATGCGCGTTTGGGAACGTGGCTCCGGCGAAACGATGGCTTGCGGAACGGGTGCCTGCGCTTCGGTAGTGGCTGCCGTATTAAACGGACACACCGGAAGAAAAACTACCGTAGAACTACTAGGCGGCGAACTCACCATTGAATGGAAAGAATCCGACAACCGCGTGTACCTGACCGGCGGAGCTACAACAGTGTTTGAAGGAACAATTTAATTAAGTTGGTAGTAAAAAGTAAGTAGCTGGTAGAATAAGAATAATTCTGCCAATGAAAAGACTTGAGCTACCATATACAAACTACAATCTAGAAACTACTTACTGACTATTATGGCACAAATTAACGAGAATTTTATAAAAATTCCGGCAACTTATTTATTTTCTGAAATAGCTAAACGCGTAGCTCAACACAAGGAAGAAAATCCAACGGCACCTATTATCCGCATGGGAATTGGCGATGTAAGCCTGCCCCTACCCGACGCATCGGTGGACGCCATGATTAAAGCCGCTGACGAGCAACGTAGTGCCGAAACATTCAGAGGATACGGACCTGAACAAGGTTATGCTTTTTTGCGCGAAGCAATTGTAATTAATGATTTTACAAACCGGGGCATTGATATTGCTGAAGATGAAATTTTCGTCAGCGATGGCGCTAAAAGTGACACAGGAAATATCGGCGATATTTTTGATGTGAATAATCGTGTTGCGATCACTGATCCGAGTTATCCGGTATATGTAGACACTAACGCTATGGCAGGTCGCGCAGGCGAACCAACAGCTACCGGCGAATGGACTAACCTGGTTTATCTGCAATGCAACTCTGAAAACAACTTTGTGCCTGCACTTCCAACTGAAAAAGTTGACCTGGTATATCTTTGCTATCCGAACAATCCAACCGGAACTACACTGACCAAAGAACAACTGACTGTTTGGGTGGAATATGCCAAAGCAAACAACGTTATTCTACTCTTTGATGCTGCTTACGAAGCATTTATTACCGAAGAGGATGTGCCTCACAGTATTTACGAAATAGAAGGCGCTAAAGACGTGGCAATAGAATTTCGCAGTTTTTCTAAAACAGCCGGCTTTACCGGAACTCGTTGCGGATACACCGTAGTACCTAAACAACTGATGGGCAACACAGCTAACGGTGAAAAAGTATCACTTAATAAACTATGGAATCGTCGCCAATGCACAAAATTCAACGGAACATCTTATATCGTGCAACGTGCTGCCGAGGCAACCTACTCACCAGAAGGAAAAAAACAAGTAAAGGCTCTGATCGACTTTTATACAGAGAACGCCCGCATCATTCGCGAAGGACTAACCAAAGCCGGATATACCATTTTCGGAGGAGTGAATGCACCTTACGTCTGGGCTAAAGCCCCTGTGGGAATGGGAAGCTGGGAGTATTTTGACTTTCTGTTGAAAGAGAAGAACATTGTGACTACTCCGGGAGCCGGCTTTGGAGCCAGTGGAGAAGGCTACGTTCGATTCTCGGCATTCGGTAGCAGAGAAAACACCATTGAAGCTATGAAGCGATTGGAAAAATAATGGTCAATATTTAATGATTAATGACGCCCGGAAGATTTTCCGGGCGTTTTTTGTTGTTGGTAGTTATCTGTCGCATGATTGATGAGAGATGATGGGTGATTGATGAGCGATGACTAGTGATTGATGAGCTCTGTCAGGTGATTGATGAGCGCTGACGGATGATTGATGAGCACTGATGGGTGATTGATGAGCGCTGACGGGTGATTGATGAACGCTGTCGGGTGATTGATGAACGCTGTCGGGTGATTGATGAGCGATGACGGATAATTGATGAGCACTGATGGGTGATTGATGAGCGCTGACGAGTGATTGTTGAACGCTGTCGGGTGATTGATGAGCGATGACGGATGATTGATGAGGACTGATGGGTGATTGATGAGCACTGATGGGTGATTGATGAGCGATGACGGGTGATTGATGAGCGTTGATGGGTGATTGGCTGGTTTTGGCTAGTTATTACAAAATAACATCTATCAATTTAATGTGCTTGAGTTAAATATTATTAAGATTATTTTTCATTTTATCGAAATTTACTTATGTATATTTTTATAAATTTGCATTTACATTGTTTCAAATAAACCTGTAAATAATGTAATCAATCAACTAATTTATTCATTAATCAAAATTTATCTATCATGAATGCAAAACAACAAAGCAAGTACAACATGTATTTGACAACTGTTGAGTTCCTGAACGCAAACAACTCAATTACAATGCTTCTACCGAGGTATCAGGAGTTCTATGGTACATTTCAGAATGGCATTTCTCAAATCCGATCGTCGAACGAACAACAAAGTATTGACAAGTCCGGGATAGCAAGTAACAAAAAACAACTCCGGAAGTTGCTAGTAAAACTAGGCGCTGACACTTCGCGCAAAATTCAGTCATACGCAAAAATTGAAAATAATCAGATTCTGCTTAATGAAGCGAAGTTTACTGAAAGTGACTTTAAAAATGCCTCGGATAGCGACCTTGAAACTTTTGCTCAGAGTACCTACGATACAGCACAAAAGCAGCTTGGGAATTTGGCGCAATATGGTGTAACCAATGAGACTCAGAATGATCTTATGAGAGCACTTACCGACTTTAGAGCAGCTATGCCTACGCCCCGAAACGGTGCAATCGGGACTAAACTAAGTACAGAACAACTTACAAAATCTTTTACCGCAACAGATAAAGCATTGGATAATATTGATGCATTGGTGGAAATAGTGAGAATTTCGCAACCAGAGTTTTATAGCGGTTATAAATCGGCACGAAAAATAATAGACACAGCAGCCGGCTCACTTCAGTTAAAAGGCTTTGTGACTGATGCCGGTACGGGAGAAGGACTTAAAGGTGCAACCGTTAGTTTTGAACTAAATAATAACAGCAATGGACTGCTTAAGGCCAAAGCAAGCGGCGGCGAAAGCGTAAAGAAAAAGACAGCGGATAAGGGTGGGTTTAATATTAAATCGCTACCGGAGGGTACATACTCGGCCACTGTGAGCAAAAATGGTTATGCCGATGTGGTAACGACAATAGCTATTACAAACGGCGAATTGGCGGTACTTAACGTAGAGCTAGTAAAGAACATTTAAGCAATGATTTAGCGAGAATATATTTGTACATTTATTCACAATAATACTTATACGCCCGGAAGATTTTCCGGGCGTTTTTTTTGTTTGTTTCAACTAACAATTCTCACTATCTACCTACCTCTTTACAAAACCGAAAGCAAACAACACTCTAACGTTAGTAAAATCCAAGTTTCGGGCAACTAGCTTGTAAAAATTACAAAAAAGTAGCCGAAAGTCCTCAAAAAAGTACATTTTGGCTGAATTTTCAGGACACACATATCAAAATATTACATAAATGTGGCAAATTCTATTATTTTTACAACTACACAACCGGAATAACTTTTCATTCAAAAATAACAATTTGTCACAATAACACAACAAATAGTATTATTATGTTACATATATAGCAATAATAGCTTCAATTTGATATAGTATGTTTTTATTTTCCATTATTTTTAAAGTAAAGTATTGTTTGTAATGACATTTTGATTATTTTTGCAGTGTATTCAAATCAATATGACACATCATTAGCATTTAGAATTACTATATGTCAAGATTAGACACTATATAATTGACAACATATAAAACTAAACAAACATTTTTTAATCAATAATCATCAATTAAATTTTCTGGTATGAGAAAAATTAAATTATTAGCAATCTGCGCGATTGCATTGTTTTCGACAATGAGTGTTAAAGCTCAGTTTGCAACAGGTGCCGACATTGTAAGCTCATATGTATGGCGTGGTATTCCACAAGAAGGTTCTAACGGAGGTACTCCTAATATTCAACCTTACGCTACTTTCACAACAGGTGCATTAACATTGGGTTCATGGGGATCAGGAAGTTTTTCGGGAGCCGTTAAAGAAGTAGATTTGTATGCTACTTACGCTATTTCGAGCAAATTTGCTATAACACTTACAGATTACTATTACAATTTCGCAACAAAACCAAACTATTTCAAATATAGTGGCGGAACCGGTCACGTATTTGAAGGAACACTTGCCTATACAGGATCGGCTTTCAGTGCATCAATCAACACTATGTTTGCAGGATTAGATAAAAAAGCCTCCGACCCATCAAAACAGGCACTTTCAACCTATGTAGAATTAGGATATCAAATTGCTCCGGTAGCTAAAATCTTCCTTGGAGGTTCATTAGCTGAGAGCGCTACTTATGGAACTACCGGCTTCGGTATCACTAACCTGGGCATTAAAGTAAGCAAATCAATTGCTATTACCGACAAATTCAGTCTTCCGGTATATGCAATTGTTGGAGCAAATCCTTACGCTAAAAGCACATTCTTTGTAGCAGGAGTATCTTTATAAGCAAGTTATTATTTTAGAACGCAGATCTAAAAAACACTAATCGTTTAAAAATAAGCAAATGAAAAAAATTGAAGCAATTATTCGCACTTCTAAATTTGGTGAAGTACAAGAAGCTTTGCGTGAAGCTGGCATCGATTTCTTTACTTACGTTGATGTAACAGGCGTAGGAAACGAAGTTGAAAAAGGAGGTCATTCGTACAGAGGTACTGTTTATGACACAAGTTATATCTCTCGTCAATTACTTACTATAGTTGTACGCGATATAAATGTAGAAAAAACAGTTGAAGCAGTTTTGAAATCGGCAAAAACAGGTGAAATCGGCGATGGAAAGATTTTCGTATCTACCATTGATGAATCGTACCGTATTAGAAACGCTGAAAAGGGAGACACCTCTTTATACAACAAAGCAGAATAGAAAAAAGTGTAATTCATAAAAAATAGGAGAAAAATATATGAAAAAGTATTTATTAATGATGTTATTAATGCTGGTCACAGCTGCTGCCTCCAGCTATATATATGCTGAAAAGGCACCAGACTCGACAGGAGCTACGACCGGTACCGCAGCCGATGTTACCGCCGTAACAGCAGGCAAACCAACACTCGATGAAGTAGCTGCACAAGCAGGTCATAACAAAATAGCCATTAACATGGTGTGGGTTTTGATTACAGGATTTATTGTAATGTTTATGCAGTTTGGTTTTGCTGCCGTAGAAGGGGGTATGACCCGTGCAAAAAATGCGTCGCACACCTTTGCCATGAACTTTCTGATTTATCCCTTAGGCATGTTAGGGTTCTTTATATGCGGATTTGCCTTTATGTTTGGCGGAGTAGGTGCGCTGGGAACTCTGGGTGGCTATGACGGTTTAAATCAAGAATTTACCATTAACCTATTTGGTCATGCATTTGGCTTGATAGGAACCAAAGGATTCTTCCTTAATGGCGCATACGACGTATCTGTTTTTGCCTTATTCTTGTTCCAAATGGTATTTATGGATACAACAGCTACCATTCCTACAGGAGCTATGGCTGAAAGATGGAAGTATTCTTCATTCTTTATTTATGGTCTTTTAGTAGGATCTATTATCTACCCAATCTACGGAAACTGGGTATGGGGAGGTGGCTGGTTGTCACAACTAGGTAATATGTTTGGTTTGGGTCACGGTCATGTTGACTACGCAGGTTCATCTGTAGTTCACTTAAGCGGTGGTGTATTGGCATTCGTTGGAGCAAAATTACTTGGACCACGTCTTGGAAAATACAATAAAAACGGTTCAGCTAATGCAATTCCCGGACACAATATTCCAATTGCAATCCTTGGTGCTTTCGTACTTGCATTCTGCTGGTTCTCATTCAACGCCGGATCTTCATTAGCCGGTGGCGATCTTAGAATATCAATTATTGCTGTAAATACAATGATTGCTTCTGCAACAGGCGCATTGGCTTCAACACTTTATATGTGGTTCTTCAAAACTAAAAAGCCAGACCCAACCATGATGATAAACGGTCTACTTGCCGGATTGGTTGCGATTACTGCTCCATGTGCTTTCGTAACTGTAGGCTCTGCTGCTATAATTGGATTAATTTCAGGTATTTTGGTAATAGAAGCAGCATTCTTTGTAGAACTTAAACTTAAAGTTGATGACCCTGTTGGCGCAGTAGCCGTACACGGTGTGAATGGTGCATTCGGCTGTATAGCTCTTGGATTATTTGCAGACGGAACTTACGGTGATGGCCTCAACGGAATCAAAGGAGGTGTAACCGGTTTATTTTATGGTGATGGAGGTCAGTTAGCCGCTCAAACCATTGGAGTTGCAGCAAACATTGTATATATTGGCTTAATTGGCTGGGTAGTATTCAAATTAATTGATCTGGTTGTTGGAAATCGTGTTTCTGCCGAAGATGAACTAAAAGGTCTTGATCTTCCTGAAATGGGTGTAGAAGCTTACTCAGGTATCAAAATGGACAAAAACAGTGAAACTCCACTTTCAAGATAAATCACAATTATTATATCAAAGAGATTCTTGTTTCATCAAGATCTCTTTGATATAATTAATTATTCAAACAACATTAAAACTGAAACAACATGACTAAAGAAGATAACACATTGAATTGCTACATGAAATTATTTCCCAAATGGATTGCTTATGTAGTTTTGGCTGTAGGTATAGCAGGCGCCTTTATAATACCTGTCGCATCTGTTGCATTTTATATATGGATTGGATTATGTGGACTATTCATCGCGAAAACACTGACTCAGGAAGCACCAAAAGAACCCGTAATTTCATTAACAGAGACAGGAGTCCAATTGGACAACAAACAATTTTACCCCTATAAGGAAATAGAGAAAGTTATGGCATTCTCAACAAAAAGACTAAGATTTAGAACCATAAATTTCAAACTATACTTAAAAAAAGGTACTCCGGTAGAATTTTGTGTTGACAACCTAGATGTCAAACCTCAATACTTATTGGACGTTATCAATGAAAGAATAAAATAGAGTGAGATACCATAATAAATAAAGCTGTAATCATTTAGAATACAGGCTTTATGGTATTCTTTGTCTATCTATATAAATAATAAACTGTGAGAACTAGTAATGGTACCGCCATCGTTTCTCACACTATAATATTTATAGAAAAATCCCCAAACACGGTGAAACTGCTTACAACTAATCGTGTGTTTTTTAGTTTTATTGTTTCTGGCAGACTATTTCGTGAGAAATGGTCTGCTTTCTTTAAAGGCCAATAATGCCAACAATAATTTATGAATAGACAGACATCTATCCTGAAATTATTTGTATTTTTACACGACTTTAATCCAACAATCAAAATTACATCACCTCCAAAAATTTAAATTATCAGCATGAAAGATGTTTTCAGTATCCCTTTATGGTGTTCAATTCCCTTCGTTGTAATGCTTTTGGCCATTGCCATAGGTCCACTTATTGCCGAAAATTGGTGGGGCAAAAACAAAAACAAACTACTTGTTTCATTATTTCTAGGTATTCCGGTAACAATCTACATGCTGGCAAACGGACTTTCTGAAAATTTACTTGACACCGTCATTTACGACTATGTACCGTTTATGATATTACTGGGTTCGTTGTTTATAATCACAGGCGGCATACATATATCAGGCGATATTAAAGCCACTCCATTAAACAACACTCTTTTTTTAGGTATTGGCTATGTTTTGGCATCCATCATGGGCACCACCGGAGCTGCCATGCTTCTTATCCGGCCTGTAATTGCCACCAATTCAGAACGCAGATTCACAACACACACCATTCTTTTTTTCATAGCTGCAGTGGCTAACTGCGGAGGGCTTCTAACGCCACTTGGTGATCCTCCGTTGTTTATGATTTACCTACGTGGTGCTGAATTTTCCTGGTTTTTAAATCTTTTTCCCGAATGGCTATTTACAGGCACTCTGCTGTTGCTCATTTATTATTTTGTAGACAGATACTATTATAAAAAGGAAGACTGGACTAATATTGCCGAAGATTATATTCAAATAAAACCTATCCGCGTCACCGGCAATATCAATTTTTTATTTCTTGTCGGTGTAGTTATCGCTGTGGCACTTATCAATAAAGGTACCATCCACCAAATGGGAGAAGAAAACGCCTCTATCGGATTAAAATATCTTCGCGAAATAGTCTTACTGCTGCTTGCTGGAGCATCGTTATACTTCACTAAATCGGAAGTACGTAAAAGCAATAAATTCTCCTGGGAACCCATCGTAGAAGTGGCTTATCTTTTTCTGGGTATTTTTATTACTATGGCTCCCACCCTACTTTGGCTCGCCAAAAATGCCGCAAGCTTTGGAGTTACAGAACCCTGGCAATTTATGTATGCATCAGGAGCTTTAAGCTCCTTCCTTGATAACACTCCGACAGCTGTAGCGTTTTACGATTTGGCACGCGGACTGGTTACAAGCGGCTTACCAGCATCACTTTCGGCCTCAGTCATGACGGCAGGAATTCCGGAAATACTACTGAAAGCTATTTGCGTTGGAGCCGTATTCTTTGGCTCCATGACCTACATTGGCAACGGACCGAATTTCATGGTCAAATCTATTGCCGAAGAAAGCGGTATCAAAATGCCCAGTTTCTTCTCCTACATGTTCAGGTTCTCACTCATAGTTTTACTACCTATCTACATTTTAGTACAACTGATTTTCATATAATCCCTATCTTCGGAACATTTCAAAAGACCTTTCATTACGAAAGGTCTTTTTTTGTTTCGTTTTACTCAAAATCTATAATCAAAACCACCATAAATTTAAATATATGATATCATTTGCGTAATATTTAATACATAAACGTAGCTTTACGACGAAAAATCTTACATAAATGTTATTTTTAGACCGGAAACTTGTCAAATTGCTTTGGTAATTGAAAATAATGACATACTTTTGCAATGTGATTTACAATATGGCACATAAATAAGTAAAAAATAACCATTTTGAAGGCTAGATGATTACAAAACACTACATTAATGTAGAATTTAAGATTCATTCGAAACATACAAAAAACTAACAAACACAAATAGAAATGAAGAAAATTGAAGCAATTATCCGCAAATCAAAATTTGAAGATGTAAAACGGGCGCTTTACGACGCCGGCATCGAATGGTTTTCCTACTGGGACATTACAGGACTTGGAAAATCAACAGAAGAACAGGTTGTACGAGGTCAGGTTTTCAAGTCAGGCTACATTCAACGACGCATGGTATCCATTGTAGTACGCGACGTTAATTTAGAGAAAACAATCAACGCTATTCTTGATTCTGCCTGGACAGGAGAAACAGGAGACGGTAAATTATTCGTTTACGATATAGAGGACACATATCGTATCCGTACCAAAGAATCAGGACCGGAAGCATTGTACAACAAAGACGAATCGACAAAAAACTAAAAAACGAAGAAAATGAAGAAATATATTTTATCACTTATAGCATTATTAACTTTATTTAGCTCAACACTTGTAGCTCAAACTCCAGCAGTGACAGCACCAAAAATCGACAGCGGAGATACCGCATGGATGATTGTTGCAACTGCTTTTGTATTATTGATGTCGATTCCCGGGCTAGCGCTTTTTTACGGCGGATTAGTACGTCGCAAAAACGTTTTAAATGTATTCATGCAAGTTTTTATCCTGGTTGCTGTTATCAGCGTCGAATGGGTAATAATTGGTTATAGCAATGCATTCAGCTCTAATCCTATAGAAGCTCTTAAACCGTACATAGGGGGATTTGACTGGGCATTTTTAAATAACATCGGAATAAATGACTTAAGTCCGTATTTTATTTCTCATTCACAGACAGCCGCAGATGGATCAGCCGTAGGAACCATTCCTCACATTGTATTTATCATGTTCCAATGTATGTTTGCGGTTATTACACCGGCACTTATCATCGGTGCTTTTGCTGAACGTATCAATTTTAAAGGATTCTTGATCTTCTCAGTACTTTGGTCAATTATTATCTACAATCCGGTTGCGCACTGGGTATGGTCAGGCGATGGTTGGTTGTTTAAACTGGGAGCACTTGATTTTGCAGGAGGTACCGTTGTTCACATCAATGCCGGTGTTGCAGCCATAGTAACTGCAATCATGCTTGGCAAACGCAGAGATTACAAAGGTCATGCTATACCAGCTCACAACATTACCTATGTGGTTATAGGTGCAGGCCTGCTTTGGGTAGGCTGGTTCGGATTTAACGCAGGTAGCGGATTGGCCGCCGATGGACTTGCAGCCAACGCATTAATGGTTACACATATAGCAGCCGCAGCCGCAGCTTTGACATGGGCATTATTAGACTGGATTATTGACAAACGCCCAACCGTAGTTGGTATAAGCACAGGAGCAGTAGGTGGTTTAGTAGCTATCACTCCGGCAGCAGGATTTGTTGGTGTTACCGGTGCATTAATTATCGGAGTTGTAGTATCATTAATTTGCTTCTGCATGGTAGCATACGTAAAACCTAAGTTAGGATACGACGATTCATTAGATGCATTTGGTGTTCACGGTGTTGGAGGTATGATTGGAGCTGTATCGACAGGCATTCTAGCTACCCCTGCAATTCAGGCAGCGTATAGCGGAGCAGCGTATGGCAACCTACACCAACTTTGGGTACAACTAATCGCTATTGGTGCCACAATCATATTTTCTGGAATTGGAACGTTTATCCTCTTCAAGATTGTTGATAAAACCGTAGGTTTGCGCGCTTCCGACAAGCATGAAGCAATCGGACTGGATGAAACTCAACATGGAGAAACTGCTTACACCAATTTTGATTAAGAGCAGACTATAAGTTTCAAAATTAATCGACAGGCTATTCTGTTGAAAGAATAGCCTGTTAAACATAATTATCACATTAATCAATCATTATAATTCACATTAATCACGCTTGCATTGTCACAAAAACAACTAAAATCAACGCAAGTGTCATTACGCTTCCAACCATTTGAAGACTCTGAAACTTTACATGCCATAAGAAATATTAGTTTCAATAAAAATAATAAATTGATATTTAATTCACTCTTAAACTTTCAATCAACTCAAATAAACAGGAGAAAAATAATGATTTGATTATCGATAATCTTTTTTTTATTATATGAAATAGAAAACGATGCAAAAACTATCATTTTTATTATTTTTGCATAGATTTTATTACATTACGTCAGATAAGAGTATATAAAAAAAATAAATCCATAAAATTTAACCCACAAAAAATAAAATTATGTCATCATTAAGATTTAATGCAGTAGAAGAAGCTTTTAAGAAAAAAGCACTTGAAGTTACAGCACCTTCAAAATTTACATCCGACTATTACGGAAAGTATGTTTTCAACAGCGCAGCGAAAGCGAAATATCTTTCAAAGGACACGCTGAAAGCATTAAACAACGTTATTAACAAAGGTGCAACATTGGATATTGCTCTGGCAAATCAAATTGCTGCAGGG
The DNA here is from genome assembly GCF_000183135.1 of Paludibacter propionicigenes WB4. Taxonomy (NCBI): domain Bacteria; kingdom Pseudomonadati; phylum Bacteroidota; class Bacteroidia; order Bacteroidales; family Paludibacteraceae; genus Paludibacter; species Paludibacter propionicigenes. Next base: position 1,341,977 of record NC_014734.1, read on the forward strand.
ATGAAACTTTGGGCTACTGAATTAGGCGCAACACACTATACACACTGGTTCCAACCATTAACTGATGGAACTGCCGAAAAGCACGATTCATTTATTGATTATGCAGGAGCTCCGGGTGAAGATATTATTGAAGATTTCTCAGGAAAATTATTGGCTCAACAAGAACCTGACGCTTCTTCTTTCCCTAACGGTGGTATCCGCAGCACTTTCGAAGCTCGCGGCTATACTGCATGGGATCCATCTTCTCCTGCTTTCGTAGTAGATGACACATTGGTTATTCCTACTATTTTCTTCTCTTACACTGGTGAATCTTTAGACTTAAAAGCTCCATTATTGAAAGCTCTTGCTGCTGTTGATAAAGCTGCTGTAGAAGTATGTCAATTGTTCGACACTAATGTAAAAAAAGTAAATGCCAACCTGGGTTGGGAACAAGAGTACTTCCTTATTGATGAAGGTTTGTACGCAACACGCCCTGACTTAGTATTGACAGGTCGCACTTTGATGGGACACGAATCAGCTAAGAATCAACAATTGGAAGATCACTATTTCGGTGCAGTTCCAAGTCGTGTGGCTGCTTACATGAAAGATCTTGAATTTGAAGGTTACAAATATGGTATTCCATTAAAAACCCGTCACAACGAGGTAGCTCCTAACCAATTTGAGTTGGCTCCTATCTTTGGCGAATGTAATCTGGCAGTTGACCAAAACCTATTGGTTATGTCAATCATGAAGAAAGTTGCCCGTCGTCATGGATTCCGTTTGTTGTTGCACGAAAAACCATTTGCAGGTATCAACGGTTCCGGTAAACACAATAACTGGTCATTGAGCACTGACACCGGTGTTATTCTTTATGCTCCGGGAAAAACTGCAGAAGAAAATCTTCAATTCATCACTTTCATTGTAACAACACTGAAAGCAGTACACAAACACAATGCATTGTTGAAAGCTTCTATCATGACAGCTCAAAATGCTCACCGTTTGGGTGCTAACGAAGCTCCTCCTGCAATCATTTCTGCATTCCTTGGTTCACAATTGACTGCTATTCTGGACAAATTGGAAAACAGCACAAGCGAAGAAGCTATCCTGATTGATGACAAGAAAAAACTGAAATTAGATATTCCACATATCCCTGAAGTATTCCTTGATAATACAGATCGTAACCGTACTTCACCATTTGCTTTCACCGGAAACCGTTTCGAGTTCCGTGCAGTTGGTTCTTCAGCTAACTGTTCTTCAGCAATGACAGCTTTGAATACTGCTGTGGCAGCTCAATTGGTTGAGTTTAAAGCAGAAGTTGATGCTAAAATTGCAGCAGGCTCAAGCAAAGAAAAAGCCATCTTTGATGTTATCAAAACTTACATCAAAGAGTCTAAAGCGATTCGTTTCGACGGTAACGGTTATAGCGATGAGTGGAAAGTTGAAGCAGCAAAACGTGGTTTGGATTGCGAAACAAGTGCTCCTAAAATTGTTGAAGCTTACACCAGCAAATCAAGTATTGAGCTTTTCACCAAAACAGGTGTATTAACTGAAAAAGAGCTTGAATCTCGTAACGAGGTGAAATGGGAAACTTATACTAAGAAAATCCAAATTGAATCTCGCGTATTGGGCGACTTGGCTATTAATCATATTATCCCTGTAGCTACCCGCTATCAATCACTTTTATTGGATAATGTATTCAAAATAAAAGCTGTATTTGATGCTGAAAAAGCAGCTAAAATTTCCGCTAAAGACTTGGCTCTTATTGAAGAAATTGCAGAAAGAACAGCTATTATCAAAGAAAATGTTGATGCAATGATTGAAGCTCGTAAAGCTGCTAATGCTATTGAACATGAAGACAAGAAAGCCAATGCTTATCACGATGTAGTATTACCATATTTTGATGTTATTCGTTACAATATCGATAAACTTGAATTAATTGTTGACGATGAAATATGGACATTACCTAAGTATAGAGAATTGCTTTTCATTCGATAAGTAACGAAGGTTAATAACCCTCTTGATCAAATTAAGAATAGTGGGAAAACCTTTTTAAACTAAGGGTTTCCCACTATTTTGCGACATATACAATAAAACAAAAAACACGAACTATAAGCCGTATACATGTGTTTATAAGTGTATCAAAAAAGACTAAATAAAAGACAATGACTAGTTCAAATCCATTTCTATCCGACGAATATGAGCAGCAATCGCTCTATTCACCCCAGAATGAGCACGATGCTTGTGGTGTTGGCTTGGTATTAAATATTCACGGCGAAAAATCGCATGACATTGTTGCCAATGGACTACAGGTTCTGGAAAACATGGTTCACCGTGGAGCTGAAAGTGCCGACAACAAGACAGGTGATGGTGCAGGTATTCTGTTGCAAATTCCACACGAGTTTATATTATTACAAGGTATCCCTGTTCCAGCCAAAGGTAAGTACGGAACCGGGCTTGTTTTTCTTCCAAAGGATGCAAAAAAACAAGAACTTTGTATCAACGTGATTAAAGAACACATTGAAAAAGAAGGTTTATCACTGTTAGCTATCCGTGATGTACCTGTAAATAGTCATATACTCGGCGAAATATCTGCCTCAAACGAACCGGCTACTAAACAGATATTTGTAACAGGCTGCAATTCTCAACAAGAACTGGAATTAAAACTTTACGTACTTCGCAAGAAAATAGAAAATGCGATGTACAAAACGGCGATTGCTAAAGATCGCAGTTTCTACATTGTTAGTCTTTCTACTAAACAAATGATTTACAAGGGTATGTTGACGTCTGAACAACTACGTGAATACTACCCTGATTTATCCGATAAAAATTTCACAAGTGCTATTGCTCTTGTTCACTCTCGTTTCAGTACCAATACATTCCCAACCTGGGATTTGGCTCAGCCATTCCGTATGTTGGGACACAACGGAGAAATTAATACCATCCGTGGTAATCGCCAATGGATGGAATCTCGTGAAAGTGTTCTTAAATCCGATCAACTTGGAAATCTTCAGGAATTATATCCTATTTGCCAACCTGGCATGAGCGATAGTGCAACGCTTGATAATGCACTCGAATTCCTTGTTATGTCAGGTAAAAGCTTACCACACGCTATGGCTATGCTTGTGCCTGAAAGCTGGAACAAAAAAAATCCGATTTCCGATAACCTGAGAGCGTTTTACGAATACCACAGTACCTTTATGGAACCATGGGATGGTCCTGCATGTTTACTGTTCAGTGATGGACGCTATGCCGGAGGTATGTTGGATCGTAACGGATTGCGCCCTGCCCGCTACCTTGTAACGCACGATGATATAATGGTAATCGCATCCGAAACCGGAACTTTAGAATTTGATCCTGCCAATATAAAAGCAAAAGGTCGTCTGAAACCAGGTAAAATGGTTATGGTTGATACTGAGCTGGGACAAATTTTCTATGATAACGAATTAAAAGAAGGTTTAGCAAAAGCATTCCCATACAGAGACTGGTTGAACCAAAATTGTGTAAATATTGATGATATTTCGTCCGGTCGTAGTGTAAAAAGCGAACTGAACAACTATAAAACAATACTCAACGCGTTCGGTTATTCGAAAGAAGATATCGAAAGATTGATTCTTCCTATGGCCAATGATGGTTATGAACCAACTTCGTCGATGGGTAACGATGTTGCCTTGTCAGTTTTTTCTGACAAACAACAACGCTTGTTCAACTATTTCCGTCAACAGTTTGCTCAGGTAACCAATCCGCCAATTGACCCGATTCGTGAAGAATTGGTTATGTCATTGACCGGATATATTGGTTCTGTTCACCAGAATCTGTTGGAACCTGCGCACGATATCTGTAAAATGGTAAAACTGAAGAGCCCTGTATTGACCAACTCTCAGTTCGACATATTGATGAATCTGAACTATAAAGGATTCTACACCATTTCATTGCCTATGCTTTTCGACCCTAAGGGCGGAGCTGCAGGTCTTGAGAAAGCCATTCAGGAGCTTTGTCTTTCTGTAGAAAAAGCGGTAGATGATGGTAAAAACTACATTGTATTGAGCGACCGTGGTGTAGACGCCACTCATGCTCCAATACCATCGTTGCTCGCCGTTTCTGCTGTTCACCTATATCTGGTACAGAAACGTAAACGTATGCAGATAGACATTGTGGTAGAATCAGCCGAACCACGTGAAGTAATGCACTTTGCATTATTATTTGGATTCGGTGCTAATGCTATCAATCCGTATATGGTTTTTGCCATAATTAATGACAGCATTAAAGCAGGCGAAATTCAGATGGATATGGATACAGCCAAGAAACATTATATCAAAGCTGTAAATAAAGGTTTGCTCAAAGTATTATCAAAAATGGGTAACTCTACACTGCGTAGCTATCGTGGAGCGCATATTTTCGAAGCTATTGGAATCTCATCCAAACTGCTCGACAAGTACTTTACCGGCATTACCTCTGCCATTCAGGGTATTGATATTGAAGATGTGGCTGCTGAGGTTATTAAACCTCACTATGATGCTTTCTTCCCTGCCGAAGGAGTTGATACCACTCACTTGAAAAATCTTGGTAATTATGCTTACCGTCGTGATGGAGAACAACACGCCTGGAATCCTGAAACGATAGCACGCTTACAAATAGCATCTAAAACAAACGATTATAAAAAGTACCGCGAATACGTAGAAGCTGTTGACGGCAAACCAACGCCAATATTTATCCGCGACTTGATGGACTACAAACGTAATCCTATCAGCATTGATGAAGTAGAACCTATTGAAAGCATCACCAAACGTTTCGTTACAGGTGCTATGTCGTACGGTTCAATCAGCCGCGAAGCTCACGAGGCGATGGCTATGGCCATGAACATTTTGGGTGGACGCAGTAATACCGGTGAAGGTGGAGAAGATCCTGAACGTTACAAAAAGCGTGAAGACGGTTTGAGTACCCGTAGTGCTATTAAGCAGGTTGCTTCAGGACGTTTTGGTGTAACTGCCGAATATCTTGTAAATGCAGATGAAATACAGATAAAAATTGCTCAGGGAGCTAAACCGGGTGAAGGCGGACAGCTACCGGGTCATAAAGTAGATAAAATCATTGCAAAAACCCGTCACTCTATTCCGGGCATTTCATTGATTTCACCTCCACCCCACCACGATATTTACTCTATTGAGGATTTGGCTCAGCTGATCTACGATTTGAAAAATATCAACCCTACAGCCATCATAAGTGTAAAACTTGTATCGGAAACAGGAGTTGGAACCATTGCTGCCGGTGTGGCAAAAGCAAAGGCCGACTTAATTCTTATCAGTGGTGCTGAAGGTGGTACTGGTGCAAGTCCTTCAAGTTCTATCAAACATGCCGGACTTCCGGTAGAAATTGGTTTGGCGGAAACACAACAAACACTTGTATTAAACAACCTGCGCGGACAAATACGCTTACAAACCGACGGACAGCTCAAAACAGGTCGCGATATTATTCTTACTGCGCTTATGGGTGCCGAAGAATACGGATTTGCTACCAGTGCATTGTTGATTCTGGGTTGTGTAATGATGCGTAAATGTCACTTAAATACTTGTCCGGTAGGTGTTGCTACGCAGGATGAAGTGCTACGTAAACATTTTACCGGTAAACATGAATATCTTGTAAACTTCTTCCGTTTTATCGCTCAGGATGTTCGTGAACATTTGGCGCAAATGGGATTCCGCAGCATGGACGAAATAATTGGACGTGCAGACTTGCTGGTTCGCAAGAAAATTGAAGGAGCCACTCCTAAGATTGAAAAAGTAGATTTGAAAAAAATCATGTTCTACCCTACGAATAACAGCAATGCCATTCGTCAGGTAAAAACACAGGATCACAAACTGGATAATGTGTTGGATCGTGAGTTAATCAAAAAATCACTTCCTGCACTGGATCTCTGCATGCCTGTTCAGATCAAATCGAAAATTAAAAATACCGACCGTACTGTGGGTGCAATGCTTTCGGGCGAAATAGCCAAACGTTACGGACAAGCAGGACTACCTGAAGATACCATTAAAGCTTACTTTACAGGATCGGCCGGTCAGAGTTTCGGAGCATTCCTCAGCAAAGGAACTTACTTCGAATTGAACGGTGAAGCCAATGACTATGTAGGTAAAGGACTTTCGGGTGGTAAAATTGTGGTGAAAGCACCTAAAGAAAGTACTTTCAGCCCAGAAGAAAACATCATTGCCGGTAATACCATTCTGTATGGAGCTACATCAGGCGAAGTGTATATCAACGGTGTGGTTGGCGAGCGTTTCTGCGTTCGTAACTCCGGAGCTATAGCTGTAGTTGAAGGAGCAGGTGATCACTGCTGCGAATATATGACAGGTGGACGTACCGTGGTGCTCGGACAAACAGGACGTAACTTTGCTGCCGGTATGAGTGGTGGTGTTGCTTACGTACTCGACGAAGTTGGTAATTTCGACTTTTTCTGTAACATGGAAATGGTTGAACTATCGCTTATAGAAGATAGCATGGACAGTAAAGAAGTGCAGGGATTAATCTCTAACCACTACAAATACACCAACAGTAAACGTGCTAAACAAATTCTGGACAACTGGAGCTTCTATGTTGATAAATTCAAAAAAATTGTTCCGATAGAATACAAGAAAGTATTGCAGGAAGAAAAAATGGAAGCTATCAACAAAAAGATTGCTCAGGTAGAACGCGATTATTAAACCGTCAGAAAGTTGACAAGTTGACGAGTAAACATAAAAATAAATTTTAAAACTTGTCCGGAATATAATCTTCCGGACAAGTTCTAACAATAAAACATCATGGGAAATCCTAAAGCATTTATAAATATACCCCGCAAAAACGCCGGTTACCGTCCAATAAATGAACGGATATACGATTTCGGGGAAGTAGAACAGACATTGAACCGCGAAGACAGAAAACTTCAGGCTTCGCGTTGTATGGATTGTGGTATTCCTTTTTGTCACTGGGCATGTCCTCTTGGCAATAAAATGCCTGAATGGCAAGATTTGATTTACAAAGGACACTGGAAAGAAGGTATCGAAATACTTCACGAAACAAATAACTTTCCTGATTTTACAGGACGTATTTGCCCTGCTCCTTGTGAAAAATCATGCGTCCTGGCGTTGCACGACGCACCGGTGACTATCCGCGAAAACGAAGCAGCGGTTACCGAAGTGGCATTTATCGAAGGAATGATTAAAGCATGTCCTCCTAAAACACGCAGTGGTAAAAAAGTAGCCGTGATAGGTTCGGGACCTGCAGGTCTGGCAGCAGCACAACAGCTAAACCGTAAAGGCCATCTTGTTACTATCTTCGAAAAAGATAACGGACTCGGTGGCTTGATGCGTTACGGTATTCCAAACTTTAAGCTGAACAAAAACATCATCGATCGTCGTTTGGAGCAATTGTCCGAAGAAGGTATTATCTTCAAACCGAATACCGAAGTAGGAAAAGACATTTCAGGAAGCGAAATCATGAAAAACTTTGACGCGGTTTGTATCGCTATCGGCGCAGGTCATCCACGCGATATTACGCCCGAAGGACGTGATTTGAAAGGAATTCATTTCGCTATGGAGTTTCTGAGCCAGCAAAACCAGGTGATCATGGGCGAAAATGTTGATGAAAGTACTTTAATCTCGGCAAAGGACAAACACGTTCTGGTAATCGGTGGTGGTGATACCGGCTCCGATTGTGTAGGAACATCGATACGTCAGGGAGCTGTGAAGGTAACGCAGATAGAGATTATGCCTATGCCTCCGGCAGATAAAAACCCGGATACTCCATGGCCATTTTATCCAAACATTCTGAAAACTTCGAGCTCGCATCAGGAAGGCTGCGAACGCAAATGGAGTCTGAACACCAACAAATTTGTCGGCAAAAACGGACAACTGACCGAAGTACTGGTAGAAGAAGTAGAATGGACTAAAGATGAAACCGGACGCTGGAATATGAAACTGACCGGCAAAACCGATGTTATCAAAGCTGATTTGGTATTCCTTGCTCTTGGTTTTATTCACCCTGTTCATGAAGGATTGCTGACTGAACTTGGCGTAGAATTTGACGGACGCGGCAACGTGGCCATAGACAAAACAAGCCAGAGCAATGTGAAGAAGGTTTTTGCAACAGGTGACGCGGCTATGGGTGCCAGTTTGGTGGTTCGTGCTATAGCTTCGGGACGTAAAGTGGCTGAAGACATACACAGTTCATTGTAATCGGGATCCTAAAAAGAGCAGTAGTACAGTTTCAATTAAGAATTTTCGGGAAGAGCATCAATACACAAAAGCTCGTTTTCCGATGGATTTAATAACAGAACTACCACTTTACTGCTCAAAAAACTAAAAAATATAAGAAAACTACTTACAAGTTATCGGTAAAGACAAGTTAATGACTTATCTTTGCAGATAACTTGTAACTCGTAAACAAAATAAATACTATGTGTGGAATTGTATGTGCATTTGATATAAAACAGCAGGCTCAGGCTCTGCGACCACAAGTTTTGAGAATGTCGAAACGTATACGGCATCGTGGGCCGGACTGGTCGGGAGTTTATTCCGATGATAAAGCTATTTTAGCACACGAACGACTTTCAATTGTAGATCCGGAATCAGGAAAACAACCGCTATTCAGTAAAGATGGTAAGTTGGTACTGGCTGTAAACGGTGAAATATACAATCATCAGGAAATACGCAAACAATTTGAAGGCAAATATGAATTTCTGACCAAATCCGACTGTGAAGTGATTTTGGCATTGTACCGCGAAAAAGGTCCCACCTTTATGGAAGACCTGAACGGTATTTTCGCTTTCGCGCTTTACGATATTGAAAAAGATATCTTCATGGTAGGACGCGATCACATCGGTATCATTCCGTTGTATCAGGGTTGGGATGCCGAAGGAACGTACTACGTAGCTTCGGAGCTAAAAGCACTAGAAGGCTATTGCTCTAAAATAGAAGAATTCCTTCCCGGTCAATACTATTACAGTCCGGATGGAAAACCGACACAATGGTACACCCGCGACTGGATGAACTTTGATGCGGTAAAAGATAACGAAACAAGTATAGAACAACTGCACGATGCATTGGAAGCTGCTGTAGAACGCCAGTTGATGGCCGACGTACCTTACGGTGTGTTGCTTTCGGGAGGATTGGATTCGTCCATCATTTCGGCTGTAGCCATGAAAATTGCCGCTAAACAATCGGCAAGTACCGGCGCTGCATGGGGAAATCAACTACACTCTTTTGCTGTAGGATTGCAGGGATCGCCTGACCTGGCTGCTGCCCGCAAAGTAGCTGAATTTATCGGAACAAAACACCACGAAATTCATTTCACCGTACAAGAAGGACTCGACGCTATCCGCGACGTAATATACCATATCGAAACATACGATGTAACAACCATCCGCGCAAGTACCCCTATGTACCTGTTGGCTCGCGTTATCAAATCGATGGGCGTAAAAATGGTACTTTCGGGCGAAGGTGCTGATGAGATATTCGGCGGTTACCTGTATTTCCACAAGGCACCAAGTGCTGAAGAATTCCACAAAGAAACTGTACGCAAAATAGACAAACTTCACCTGTACGACTGCTTACGCGCCAACAAATCATTGGCATCGTGGGGTGTTGAGGGTCGTGTGCCGTTTCTGGACAAAGAATTTATGGATATTGCCATGCGCCTGAATCCAAAAGACAAGATGTGCGGCAAAGAAAAAATGGAGAAATGGATTTTGCGCAAAGCATTTGAAAGCTATCTGCCCGAAAGTGTTGCATGGCGTCAGAAAGAACAATTCTCGGATGGTGTGGGTTACAACTGGATTGACACGCTGCGTGCCATGACTACCGAACTGGTTACCGACGAGCAAATGACTAAGGTAAACGAAACCTACCCTATCAATCCGCCAATGAATAAGGAAGAATACTACTATCGTACTATCTTCACCGATTTCTTCCCATCGGATGCAGCGTCGAAATGTGTGCCTTCGGTACCTTCGGTAGCTTGCTCTACTCCTATCGCGCTCGAATGGGATGAAGCGTTCAAAAACCTGAATGATCCTTCGGGACGTTCGGTAAAAACGGTTCACGAAGACGGATATAAATAAATTGATAGTTGACAGTTGATAGTTGACAATTAATATAGAAAGGCTGATCTGAATTATTCAGGTCAGCCTTTTTCGCAAAAAATAATGTAGGTTCACAACCGCTACCGAGCAGCGGCTCCAGACGCTTGCCGGTTGAAAAGCAGAAAAGCTCAAAATGCATAATTATTATAAAGACTGATCTGAATAATTCAGGTCAGGTTCATAACCGCGAAAACAACTTTACGATAGTATAAACCAACCTCTGTTTAGCGACGTAGTATATAAATTAACGTGAGTTCGATATAATTCATATAAACTAGTTGAAATTCATTTATTAATTCCCAGGGGGAATTAATATCCATAGAACATGTTCGTTTCTGGCATCAGATTCCCCGTTAGGGGATAAATAGCTAAATCCCCTAACGGGGAATTAATCCACTCTGAACTATATTTCTATTGACATTTAAGTCCTAACGGACTAACGTTTATATCGAATCAACGTTAAATCACACCTCTTTTCTTGTAAATACGGGATAGAAATATTTAAAACCGATAACCGATCAGCCAGTTATTCTCGTAAAAAACCACATTTTGTTTGGCTTTATCTGTATTGTAATAGTTGGTGGTATGCACATTAAGCATCCTGACATAACCGGTCTTCAGATTTGACTCAAGGAAGAAATGTTTCGACAGACTGACCTGTGCCGCAACTTTGGCATCAACACCCCATCCTGCGACATTCCAATAGTGGTTAGCACCACTCCCGAACAGGTGCGCATCCGTTCGGGGTACAATGACACCCGTACCCAATCCACTGACCAAAGAAACACCCAATCTATCGTATTTAGAGTATTGCCAAAGTTTGTCGTGTCGTTCCAAGTCTACGGTTGCAAAGTTAAACCCATCGGTGTGCTCATAGCGCAGGAAGTTGTTTGGCTCCATAATTACCTGCGTGTTATTATAAACTCCATTGGGAGCATACAGAGCATTCATATTCTCCATATTTGTTTTCATCAATGCATCCTGAACCTGAGTTGGGTCGAGGCGACCGGTCATTCTTAATGCCTGATAATCTGTAGCAACATATTTCATGTGATCCCAGCCAATAGAGACGCTATATTTATCGGACAGGAAATACCCCACCCGAAAATTAAACTGCGGAACTGACCAGTTGGCCAGCGAAATATACTTTGTACTTAGCTTGGTGGGGCGGTCGGTCGCTTTTACGTCGTATAACGTAAACTCATGTCCCTGACCGTTGAAATGAATGTCGCTTTTTTCGTACCACGAACGGTTATAACCCCAGGTGACGTAGAATCGTCCTTTTTGTTGTAATTTAAACTTATCTACAGTAGATCCTGACTCCTGTTGTTGAGCGGATAGGCGGGCTGAACCAACAAACAGAAAGAGCGAAGCAGCAAATAGCACTTTAAAAAATAAATAGTTAACTTGTTTCATAACAATAATCTTTTTTTTATTCGAAATCATTGTTATCAAAACAAAAAAGTGAGTAAAAAGATTTTGGAATTAGAAAAATTAGCCTTTTAATTGTTCTTTGGGGACAAAAAAAGCCAGCTCGACAACCGTATAATCTGATACCGTACCGAGCAGCGGCTTTAGACGCTTGCCGGTTGAAAAGCAGAATGCTCAAAGATCTACGCTACAAGCGGCATATAGCCGCTGATAGCGTTGAGCCGTCTCGACAACCACGAAAGCATCTCGACAATCGTATAAGCCATCTTTACAACCGCAAAAGCATCTCGACAAATGTATAAGCCATCTCAACAACCGCGAAAGCATCTCGACAAATGTATAAGCCGTCTCGACAACCGCGAAAGCATCTCGACAATCGTATAAGCCATCTTTACAACCGCGAAACCGTCTCGAAAACCGTATAAGGCATCTCAACAACCGCGAAACCATCTCGACAACCGTATAAGCCATCTCGACAACCGCGAAACCATCTCGACAACCGTATAAGCCATCTCGACAAACGCGAAACCATCTCGACAAACGCATAAGCCATCTTTACAACCGCGAAGCCATCTCGACAAACGTATAAGTCATCTTTACAACCGCGAAAGCATCTCGACAAACGTATAAGCTAATACCGTACCGGGCAGCGGCTTCAGACGCTTGCCGGTTGAAAAGCAGAAGGGCTCAAAGATCTACGCTACAAGCGGCTTATAGCCGCTGATAGCGTTGAGGCAGCTCGACAACCTGGAATTGACAATTGATAGTTGATAATTGATAAACCACACAACCTAAGCGTGCTGCTGTCGAAAAAAAAAGTATACTTTGTTATAATTAAACAGCATTAAATTTGCTTATTTAATTTGTTCTATTTATATTTGCTGCTCGATTTACATAAAAACCAAACTAATTACCATCTAAAAATTATTTTTATTTACAATGAACAATTACCAAAAAGCCAGGCACAGCTCTAACAAAGAAATCGTAATCGTGGCCGAAAACAATCAGTCCGCAACGGGCCTTATTCCATCTTTTGCCAGAGGAATAGAACAATTAAAAAGTATCAACGCCGAAATCGACGAGTTGACAGTGCAGCAAAGCCAGAACCTCACCGGTATTACCGATGACAAAAACGATGTACTGGACGAAACCTCCGACTATCTGATCGATATTTCGGGAGCCATTCACTCCTACGCCGAACGGCTGGGCAACAAGACCCTGCAAGCGCAGGTTAACTTCAAACCTGCAAAAGTAGAACATCTGGACCGCCACGAAATTATCGACGCGTGCGTCAACGTGCTCAACGAAGCACGCAAGATAGCACCCAACGAACTGGCAGACGAAGGTATCAGCTACGAGGAACTTAATCATTTCGACGAACTGATTACGCGGCTGAAAGGCTACAGCAACACACGCCAAACAGCAGGGATAGACCAAAAAGACATCACGCGCCGCATTGGCGGACTGATCACCAAAGCCGTCGACCTTAAGAGAAACACCCTCGACCGCCTCGCACCACAGTTCCAACGCAAAGCACCCGAGTTTTACAACAAGTACAAAACAGCCGCTAACGTGATATACCGCCGCGCCGCTAAAAAAACCGACACAAAACCCGAGGCCAAAGCCTAATGAAAACAGGAACTTTCTCCATCCGGGAAATACCGGATGGGGAAAGTTTTTTTTATATGATTTACAAAGCAGAACCTTGTTTCTAACACGACCTAGACTGGAGACTAGGCAAAACGAAGAATTATGGAAAGAACAATGGAAAAATTGATTTGTGCACAACTAAACCTGATTATCAAAACTTATTTACTACTATATTCATTTGAAAAAAGAAATAGTATTTGGAAGTGGTTATATAAACAATAACAATGAAGAAATGAAAAATAGAGAAGAAATATTGATTGAATTAAATAGACTTTCATCATCTCGAGATTTTTTAGAAATCCTTTTAATATTAAGCAATACACATTTGAATTGTACTGCTAATAAATTGGCAACAAGAGATGTAAAAAGTATCCTAAATGAGAATGAAATAGTATTTCTTTTTGGTTTGTGGGCAAAGAATAAAAATAAAAATACAGAGGGGTTTGTTGACAAGCAAGAGATATCGAAAAGAGTTCATGAATTAATGAACGAATATCATCAGACTTACATACCTGATATTAGTATCTTTAATACGACTAAGACTTTTAATGAAATAGCTAGAAACAATCCTGACATGATAAAAGAAAGTATATTTTACTCTGGCACAGGAGCCTATGATTATCAATTGATTACTTTTTTGGATGACAAATATAACTTAGATAAAGAATGGTTGAAACAGAATAAAGGGTTTATAATAAAAGAAGCTCAAAAACTATTTATATACATAAAATCGACGTTTATATACAAACTAAATTCTAAAAAATTCAACGATAATGTAATTGAATTATATACAATAAGAAAAGACAATTACATTTTTAAAAAGAATCCTTCGTTTATTTTTTTATTAAACCTGCTTTCATTTAAGATGGATGAAAGTTTAAATGAAGAATTTAACGATATTGGAGATTTAAATCATTTTAAATTCCGTCCTGTAATTAATACTGATTCAAAATTTATAATTCCATTACCTAACTTATTATCAGAATCTATTTATGATGGCCCATTTTATTGGATGAATGATGATGAAAAATATCTAAGTACAGCAGCTAAAAATAGAGGAAAATCTGCTGAAAATATCGTAAAATCTATACTTGAAAGAAAGATCCCAAATGAAAATATATTTCTTGAGGTAAATGTAAATGTGACAAAAAACGAAACACTTACTGATTTGGATGTTTGTGTTATAAATGGAAATAAAATGTTGATTTTCCAAGTGAAATCTAAAAGGTTGACTCAGTTGTCCAAAAAAGGTGACATTGAAGGATTTCATAAAGATTTCAAACTAGCTATTCAAGATGCAAATGATCAAGCAACAAAACCAATAGAATTAATAATTTCAAATTCATGTAAACTAAAATCAATGTTATCTGGAGAAAATATTGATTGTGAAAAAATAGACGAAATACATACGGCTTGTATTGTCTTAGATAGTTATCCTGCAATCACAACACATACTAGAATGTTTTTTTTCGATGAGGAAAAAACTCCAGTAACAATGAGTATTTTTGATCTAGAACTTCTAATCGAGTACATCAAGGATTTTGATATGCTCTTCGATTATATAAAAAAGAGAGAAGAGTTTTCCAAATACTTTATTGCAGAAACTGAATTATCTTTTTTTTCGAAATACATTAAATCTGGTTTGATTAAATCATCAAACGCAGATATAGAAATATTGGATAATGATTTTGCCCAAAGATTTGATTATGATTATTATGTACCACTTACTCTAAAATTTCAGAAAGAATTTTCAACTTATATAAAAGATATTGGAAGAAATGACTTTTGTTTTTGTGGAAGTGGAAAGAAATATAAAAAATGTTGTTCTGAAAAATGTTAGATACCCCCTCAGTTCAGCGTAGTGTATAAATGTTCGGCGTAGTCTCCAGACTACGTCGTGCTAAAAGCAAGGCTCTTGCCTTGCATATCAAAAATTGAATGTGGAAAGCAAGAGCTTTCCTCGCTGCCGCGGGTCTGTGACCCGTGATAAACAAAATGAAAGGAAGCGCAGGAAGAAGTGGAGTAGATAATAAACCGTCTGTAATTAAATGAAGATCTTTAAATGAAAATAGCAATAACAGGAGCACACAGGGTTGGAAAAACAACTCTGGCAGAAAAACTTCAGGAACATCTGGTTGATTACGAATTCAGAATGGAACCTTATCACGAGTTGACGGAATTAGGATATGAATTTTCAGAGCAACCTACTGTATCTGACTTTTTAGAACAACTGGATTATTCAATAACCCAAATTTCGACGAGTGATCGGAATGTGATTTATGACAGATGCCCGATTGATTTTTTAGCGTACATTCAGGCAATTGATGGATCGGGCAATATACAGTCCATCTTCAACAAAGTAGAGAGCATAATATCGGAATTGGACTTGCTTGTATTTGTACCGATAGAAGAACCTGATTTAATACCGGGTGATACATCAGATTTTCAAGAACTCAGAGAGGATGTAAATGAAATAATGGCGGATTGGATTGGGGATTTTGGAGTTGATGTAATCGAAGTCAGAGGTACTTTATCGAATCGACTAGAACAAATACTCAGTAAAGTTACTCGACAAACAAAATAAGAAGAAGCACAGGACACACTACGCTAGCGTAGGATACGCTTATAGACCGAGAAAACGTTGATGTCTGTAGTTCGGATTTCGGTTTGCAACAAGAGGGAGTGGAGACATTAAACTCTAATTAAAAAAAATGAAAAAACAATCTTTAGTAATTCTGTTGGTTGTGTTTGTGGGCTTAAAAATGCAGGCACAAACAAACGCTTCAATGCCAACCGATAGTATAGCGTACATAAGTTTAAACAGCTATGTGCAACCGGCATCTTTTACAGCAGATAATATAGCTCAACAACAAGACTATAAGCACTATTTAAGAACTGCTAAAACCTTGAAGATTTTAGGTTGGGTATCGTTGGGGGTAGGGATTCCAGCAATGTGGTTTGGTTTTGGAATCTCATATGCTGAAAACAGTGAAGGTCCTAATACAACCAATATTGGTGCTCTAGTCTTCGCTTCCGGAGCTGCACTTACCCTTTCCAGCATTCCTCTTTTTATAGTCTCACATCATTATAAAAAGAAAGGAAATAAACTGAAAAAGGCAGCAACTCTATCACTGGGTAGTCAGCAGGTTTTTGTTCCTCAGGGATACGGATTTACAACCAAAGTGCAGCCCGTCCTTAGCGTTAAGATTGCTCTGTAAAATAGGAATACAAAAACGACCCCTAGCCCCTGAAGGGGAAACAAGAGTGGTATGCGGAGGTAAATACATTTCATAAAGTGGTTGGTGGTCAAAAGTAATTCTATTTGCGATGTATAATCGGCTGTGAGTTGTGTAATTTACAAACTCTAATTTATCAAAAATGAAAAAGCAATATAGAGTAATCCTATTAATTTTATTCATCGGTTTAAATACGCAGGCACAAACAAACGCTTCAATGCCAACCGATAGTATAGCGTACATAAGTTTAAACAGCTATGTGCAACCGGTGTCTTTTACAGCATATAGCGCAACAACAAGACTATAAGCACTATTTAAAAACTGCTAAAACATTGAAAATTGCAGGGTGGACGTCGTTTGTAGGAGTTCCGGTGCTGGTTTATGGTTTAGGAATGGCCATTGGAAGTATTGATGGGTCTAGCAATGGTGGTCTAGGTGTTGTGCTTATGGGCGCCGGAGCCACCCTTACCCTTTCCAGTATCCCTCTTTTTATAGTTTCGCATCATTATAAAAAGAAAGGAAATGAACTGAAAAAGGCAGCAACTCTATCACTGGGTAGTCAGCAGGTTTTTGTTCCTCAGGGATACGGATTTACAACCAAAGTGCAGCCCGTCCTTAGCGTTAAGATTGCTCTGTAAAATAGGTTAGCTTGTTTAGCGTTGCGTATAAATGTCCGGCGCAATCTCCAGACCATGCAGCGCTAAAAGGAAAGTTTCAGGTTCCATATTTAAAAGAAATTTAATTAGAAACAAGGCTCTGCCTTGCTTCTTATCCGTAACTTTGCAGAACTAAAAAAAGACCTATCCTACCCGGATAGGGTAATGAAACAAAACTAAAAAATGGGAATTATGAAAACTTTAAAATTTATCTTATTCTGTATGTTGATTACAGTTTTTCCTTCGTGCCAAAAAGATAACACAGAGGATGTAAGTACTGTAAAATGGACTGAGGTTACAACCACCGGATTAACGAACCGAATCTATGCTATTTCCTGCGATTCGTCTAAAAACATCTGGGTTGGCACCGATAACGGAGCCTATAAGTTTGACGGAAAAAGCTGGATCAATTATGACAGTTTTGGGAATAACAGTCAGGTAAAAGCAATAGCAACCGATGCCGACAACAATATCTGGTTTGGAACAAATGGCGCAGGACTGGTCAAATACAAAAACGGTAACTGGACTTATTATCAAAATGATCCACTGTCATCGAATAGCATTTCGAGCAACTTCGTGTACTCAATCGCAATAGATGCTAAAGGTAACAAATGGATAGGGACAGAGAACGGAGTGTGTAAATTTGATGGACAAAACTGGGTAAACTATAAAGTTGGCGACGGATTAATTGAAAATCATGTTTATAGTATTGCTATTGAAAAATCGGGCATCAAATGGTTTGGAACCAATGGTGGAGTTTCGAGGTTTGATGATGTCAGCTGGACTACCTACACATACTATAAGGATAACGGTGAAGGACTGGCTGGAAACGGAGTGATGGGCATTGTCATTGACAATCAGGGAAACCAATGGTTTGCTACATTTGGTGGTTTATCTAAACTGAACGGGCTAAACTGGACAAACTTTAAAACTCAAACAGACTGGCTTAAGTCAGGTTCTCCTGTTTTATCTGCGGCTATCGATGCGAAAGGACATAAATGGTTTGGCTCTAATGGCATGGGTATTTCGGAATTTGATGGATTAAACTGGACAACATACACCATGGCGAACAACACTGTTATCGGTGCGGTAAACGCAATAGCCCAAGACTCCAATGGTAACTTATGGTTTGGAACAAATAAGGGACTATTGAAATTGACAAAATAGAGTTCCCGGATTTAAACGAGGGGAAGAGTAGACACAAAAAAACGACATATAACCAACAAACAAATTGTATGAAACTACTATCGACAATCTTTCTATTCTTCCTGACTGTACAGCTGCAAGCTCAATTAATTACCGGAAAGGTGATTGATTCCTCGAGTGAAAAACCACTGGAATACGTGAATCTGGGAGTTATTGACACTCCTTTAGGCATATCTACCAATGAAAATGGAGAATTTAGTTTAGACATCAAAGGTCAATCGCCAAAAGCAATCGTTCGGATTTCGATGATTGGTTATAAACCGCAGACTTTTCCCATCGCAGAACTTACGAACAAAGAAAACCTGATAAAACTAATAAACGAACCGATTCAGTTAGCCGAAGTAAATGTAAAACCTTTTTCAGGGAAATTGAAGAAAGTGGGTACAACAAGCTCTACATGGCATGGAGAATATTGTGGCATTGGAGGTGCTCAAAAAGGCAAAGGTTATGAGATAGGGACTAAATTAGAACTTGGTTCTAAACCTGTATCATTAAGAAGTTTGCATATTTGCATGCACAATCAATCGTTTGAATATAGTCTGTTTCGCTTGCACATTCGAAACATTGTCAACAATTTGCCTTTTGAAGAACAGCTTACTGAGAATATCATGATACCAATAACTAAAAAGTCAGGCTGGGTGGATATTGATTTGACTAAGTACAACTTAGTATTTAAAGATGACATTGCTCTAACAATTGAATGGGTAAAGGTGAATACGACTGATAAAATGAAGTTTATTAGAGTACAAGGGAGAGATGAATACTGCATACTTTTTAATATGAAGCAAAAACAAGGAAGTATTTACATAAGATGGGGTAGTGAATCGAAATGGTTATGGAAAGTCGGTTCAAGTCCGAGCTTCTATTTGAAAGTTCAAGAACAGTAAGATGAATAAACAATTCTCCGACACTGATAACTGATAAAACCCCTCCCTTTCGGGTACTCCCCTTTGACAAGGGGAGATTGTTGGGTGCAGAGGTTTGAGCATTAAAGGGAGTGTGCAGCATTATGCAACCGGAGAAGTTCTATTTTGTAGAAAGTCCCGCACTTCTCATTTGTCCCCTTATGATAAGGGGACGAGCGTAGCGGAGGAGTTAGTAATATATTCTCCTCGTTTGCAAACATGGAGAGAGTAAATAACCCCGTAATATCTTATTAACCTGTGATTGGTACAAAAACAAGATTCAAAAAATTCTTTATCTTTGCATAATTAAAAACACTGCTTTTTTATCAGGAATATGGATATAGAAACACTTTATAAATTAAAATCAAGATTCGCTACGCTCAGTATTGGAAGCGAGTTAATCTTAGTTCCGATTACAGCAAATGTAGCAAAAATGAATGAGTTGTTTACGTTGAACGAAACAGGAAAGTTTATTTGGGAAAACATCAAAGAAAATACTACCGTTCTGGATTTAGAAAACTCGATGATTGAGACCTTTAGTGTTGACAATATAACAGCCAAAAGAGACATTGACCTGTTTTTGAATAAGCTGGCAACTATATTCGGACAATAAACTCAGCCCAACAGACTTAAACAAAGATGCCTACTACTATTCAAATCGCTATTGCTGACTTTTTGATAAAGCTACATGCTGAACATAGAATTGTACTTGAAGAAGGATATCTTCCTTTCGTTCAAACAACAGAAAATAACACAGTAGATTTAACCATAGAATGTTTTCAGCATATCCCGGTCCTACCTTTATCTGATTATGAATTAATTTTTGAAGCAGAAAACAACGATCAAAAATTCTATTCCATTTATCTTTCAACCTTAGGTTTTGTCTTTGTTATTTACAACCAACAAAACAAAAACGAGGTACAGCAATTGGCTGTGTTGAATGAAGATTTGTCTAACTGGAAAATTTATTCGACTCCACTGGATAATGGAGACATCATACCGCTAAAATATCCAATGGGACCGATTATCATGCATTACATAACCGTGAAATCTGAAGCAGTAATGATACACGCATCGTGCGTTGTAGAAAAGCAAAAAGGCCGGATTTTTACAGGTTTTTCAGGAGCGGGTAAAAGCACAATGTCTAAAATATGGGCAGACGCAGGCAATACTATCGTAAATGATGATCGCTTGATTATTCGCAAGTTAAATGAGAATTACTATGTCTATAACACACCCATGTATTATATAGATATTCCTAAAAAGACGATTTTAGACTCCATATTTTTAATTCGTCATTCGCCGGAGAATAACCTAAAGAAGTTATCGGGTGCATCGGCAGTTTCAAAGGTATTGGCATTTTGTATTCAAAATAATTTTGATCCTAATTTCATTCAAAACAAGTTGAATTTCCTATCCGAATTAAGTGCGCATGTTCCGGTTTACGAGCTCGGATTTGTTCCCAATAGTAGTGTTGTAAATTTCGTTCTGGAAAATGAAACAGCAGGAATTAAATAAGCAATTGCTCGATTTTGCAGAAACTCTTTTGGATGAAAATCATCAGTTGAGTTTTAGAATGAGCGGAAACAGCATGTATCCTGCACTTAAAGCCGGTGATATCGGATTCGTTCAAAAATGTGACGAAAAAGATTTAAACAAAGGCGATATAATTGTTTTCAATCAAAATGGCAGGCTGGTTGCGCACAGACTAATTGGCATGTTCACTCGGGATGACATTCAGTTCATCATTGCTAAAGGGGATAAGAATTCATATACAGACAACCCGATTACGATTGAATCACTTATAGGAAAGGTGTATTCGTTTCAACGAGGAAACAAAAAAAAGAAAATTGACAGTACGAAAATGAAATTAAATAAATTTGTTGCTCTGCATTTTTCTACACCAATAATTCCTTTTTACAATTTTAGACTTCAAGCAGGAAAAAGATTCAACTTACTTTGGTCGGAGCTTAAATCAATTAAAAACAATATATCGATTGTTTCGAAAGAGTCGGAGAAAATTCTGTTTGTCAACATTATAATCTCCATACTTCAGGGTGTTTTACCATTTATCATTATCGTCTGCATAAAGACTCTGATTGACCAGCTTACAAGCATATCCACTCAGAACGAAAGCCAACGTTTATATTTTACTGTAATCCTGATTATAACCGCACTTGTTTTCCTGGCAAGCGGAGTTTTATCGGAACTCAAGACTTATTTCTCCCTAAAATTATCGCAGTCCATCACGCACCAAATCTACCAAAAACTGCATTGGAAACACGCCTCACTGGATTTATCGCGCTACGAAAGCCCAGCAGAACAGGACAAAATTCATCGGGCTGTTCAAGAAGCTTCCTTTCGCCCTATTAAAATCGTAAGCGAAATGCTAATCGGAATTAAATCTGTAGCAGCTGCTTTATTTCTGGTTGGTCTGTTTATAACTATCAAATGGCATTTAATTGTAATCCTGATAATTGCCATCATTCCGGGCGTTTATTTCCGATTAAAATCTTCCCGAAAACTGTACAAGCAAAAAGAAGCGCAAAGCACAAAAGAGCGTGAGATGTACTATTTCAACCGGATTCTGACAGGTCTTCCGTTTGCAAAAGAAATGAAACTGTTTGGCTTTTTCGATTTCTTCAAACAACATTTTTCGAACGTTCAGAACATGCTGTTTGAACAACAGATTAAGCTTCGAAAATCGGAATTATGGCTGAATATATTCGCCCAAATCTTCTCTGTATCATTGATATTTTTATCATTAGGATTTGTTTCCTATTTGAAAATAAAAGGAGAAATTTCCATTGGAACTGTTGCTTTGTTTTTCTTTGCTTTTCAGCGAGGATATGGAGTTCTGAATGAGCTTTTCATGTCGGCCACTCAAATTTTGGAAGACAATACATTTTTGAATGATTTCATAGCTTTTCTAAACATGCCGACAAGCTCTAACAGTTTGCAGAGCGATCATTCCTTCTCATTAAGCAAGGAAATTCGAATTGAAAATGTCAGATTCCGCTATAAATCAAGTAAACGTGATGCACTAAAATTGGTGAACATAACTATTCCTGCAGGAAAGACGGTGGCTTTCGTCGGTGCAAATGGTTCAGGTAAAACAACTTTAATAAAACTGCTTTGTGGATTTTACCAACCGGATTCAGGGCGCATTCTTTTTGACGGCATTGATGCTACTGAAATTGGCCAACAAAAGATTTGCGAAAACATAACAGCCGTTTTTCAGGATTTTGCCTTGTATAACATTAGTGCTATCAATAATATCGGTTTAGGAAACACCCGGGAAACCCTTGATTTTGATAAAGCTGTAAAAGCAGCAAAAGCGGCAGGCATTAATGATATTTTGGAACATCTTCCGAATGGTTACAACACCTTGCTAGGTAATTTATTTAGCTGTGGAGAAGAACTTAGTATTGGCCAATGGCAGAAAATGGCCATAGCAAGAGCTTTTTATCGAGATTCTTCGTTAGTGCTTCTGGACGAACCTTCAAGTGCACTGGATGCAGAATCGGAATTACAGATTATCAATGGATTAAAAAAACTATCGCACGATAAAACAGCCGTAATTATCAGTCACCGTCTTAGCACCGTGCAGTGGGCAGATATTATTTATGTATTTAATGATGGTGAAGTTGTGGAATCCGGCAATCATCAAGAACTTCTGCAACTGGGAGGAAAATACTACTCGTTATTTCATACAAATAATAATCAATCTATTGAGTGATTCATTTATTCCATGATTTTTTCAAGTGGAATACAACACCTCTTATGCCTTCCGTCCATCTTAATGGATAATAGAAAACGACCAAAGAAGAATACTTAACCTTATACCGTTCAATCATGAAATCTTTAGGAGGAAACAACACACCCAAAAGGTATCTGACTTTATTTGAAAACGTTCTAACCTCTTTCAAATAATAAAAATGTGAAGACAATGAAATAGTTCCTGAACTACCAACTCCCTTCAAATACTTGAAAAATTGTTGTTCTGTTTCTTCTGTCAATAAATAGCTATACTTATTGATAACATCAATGGGAACGGGCGCATTCATATACTTATTTACCAAAACGATATATTTGAATATTACTTCTTCAGACTTATACAATCGGCATGATGCCGTAAAAGCTCCCCAATCAAAGCCTTCTACATTTTCATTTAAAACATTTGTTATGTCGCTCAAGCAGGTAAACTGAACCTTTCCTACCTGAAAATGTTTATCGAGATGTGCACAAAGGTGAATTAGTAAATCATTATTTTCTAATGCAAGAACATTGCATTTATTGACCGTAACGGGCATCGCATTTTTCCAAACCTCAGAGGTCAGCAAATTATACTTTTCTCCTTTTCGGTGCAGCTTTATATGAATTTCTATTGACACGCCGTGTAACACCATTGGCGTATAATGAACAATATCAAATTGTGAGCTTACAAATTCTGATAGTTTTAATGCAGACACTGCCCTGTATCCCAAATTCCGGAGAATGTCTAAACATCTTTCACCATCCTCCTCATGTACCAATAAATCAATATCGCTAAATTGCCTCAATCCAATATCGTGATAAAGATTCTCGGATAAATAAACTCCTTTTAATGCAATTACAGGAATACCTTGATTTGAAAACTCTTTAGCAATCTGTTGGAAATAGTTTAGTAACAAAGTCCCTCTGCTAATGGTAATATAATAAGTTTGTTGCAATTTTGCCTGAACAGCGTCGGGTATCAGAGAACTATTTTTTAAAGCTGGGAGCTTTTTAAACAGCAACGGAGCTATTCCTCTGTCGATAATCGTTTTGGTAAGATAATCCCAATCCTTAACTTCCAAAATCAGATTATCTATTTGCTCTAATTCCGAAACAGAAGGATTAATTTTTATTGAAGAAAGAATAAGTTTGTCTTCGTGGGATAACGTCATAGGAACTACAAAAAAATAATTTGGTAGGTATAAAAACAATAAGAAACATCAACTATCTATGCACTACGCGCTCTCTTGATTAATATATTCTTAAGAATCTGAATCAGGTATCTCATATCGGTTATCATCGTGCCATCGGTTTCGCAGGCTGTAAGATAATCCATTTCCGATTTCTGAATCTCATCCAGTGTGCGGGGAAGATCGGCATAGAAAGGAGGTAATAAACCGGGTTTGAATTTTACACGTTTCTTTTGCAGTTCTTCATTATATAAGCCGAAATACTGCTTGCTCAGCGGACGCACACCCACCAGTTTCATCTCACCATTAAACAAATTAAAGAACATAGGCAGTTCATCTATCCAGTATCTCCTCATTATGCGTCCAACAGTGGTAATGCGGATATCTTTATTGAATTTGCCATCGTCTTTTAAATAATTACGCTCGTATATATAGCTCTGTAGGTACTCCGAAAAAGGGTGCATGGTTCTGAGTTTATACACCTGAATCATCTCGGCATCTTTACCGTATCGTCTGAGGCGGATTAATGGCCCGTAGATCCGTTTTTGTGTTGTTTCAGGATTTTTGACACGCTTGGCTAGCACGTAGGTAAGATGACATACTTTTTTCTCCATCACCACCATAAACCCCGAACAATATAACCGTCCCAACACTTCAGCTTTTGAAAACACCCTGTCGTTGCCTTTCGAAAGAAAATAATAAAGATTTCTTGTGAGAAAAACTTTAGGCATTACCCGCTTAAACAGATAATAAAAGATGTAAACTATACGATTTATTACATTGGGGTACTTCCTTAGAATAGTCTTTTTACGGGTGCTTTTAGATTCAAAACAACAGACAAACAGGCCATCGTCCGGCAGCTTCTCATTGATTATGGTAAGTTTCTTGTTGATGTTTCTCACATTATTCAATCTCTCTAACTGAATAATCGTAGAGTAACGATAATTGGGATACATGCGAAGATTTTCAACATCATTATTCACATATACCAATGTATTACCGCTTCTCAGGTTCAGGTTATTTTCCAGAAATTTAAGTACACCACTTGTAGAATGTGCACGTATGGTGGATTGTAGCTGAGCATAACTTGCTTCATCGATGTCGCTTTCAGGAATAACATTTGCGTTAATTCTCTCTTTGCTAGGCTTCAGGTTTACCTCGTTATAATCTACAGCCAGCTTGTAAGCGTAATAGAAAGAAAGGAAAATATAATTCACCAGAAAAGTAAGAACAGTAGTAGCCAGCAATACGAATCCTGAGTAGGGTTTAAAGTAATAGTGAATCAAGCCCATAAAAATCAGCGCATTCAATAGCGAAACATAAAACAAACGAAGCGTTATCTGATAGAACTGTTGTCTTCTTAAAGGCTTATATCTTTGTATCAGATACGAAATGAGAACCCATTGGAGGATATAAAAAATCGAAGGAAGTGAATATTTACTGAAAGGAGAATTGGTTGTAAGTGGAAACCAATCCAATACCACATACAATGTAAGAATTAGTATCAGAATGTCGATAATCAGGTAAAAATATGCAGGTTTGTAGAGTACTCTCATTTTTCAAAAAAAAGATTTTGCAAATATAATACAAATTTATACAGAAATTACATAGAAAAACTGCTACAATAATAACAGGAAGTGTTTACACTCAAATTTTGGGTTCATTAATAATCTGTTCGGTTTAATACTATATATTTCTTTATAACGTTTTTGATTTTTTGCTTTGCAAACTCCAGGTACCAGTCAAACATATTATCTGTCCATCGCTGCGGATGTGTGGTAATCATAATTGCACCCGGTAACTTATTATTTTCCAACCAATGAATAACATCAAAAGTTGTGTGAATCTTCATGTCGGAAGTTTCGTAAATACTCTCGGTTTTTGAAGCATTACCATCGCCGCGCTTTGTACCCAGCAACTTATCTCTGACATTGTATTTATCGCCGTCCCACATTCTGGCTGTATCAGTAAAATAAACAATATCTTCGGTAGTATTGGATTCATTGTTCAACAAATCGAAATAAGGCTCACCCGCAACACCGAAATCACGATAATTGAATTCTCTCCAAAGATCTCTGTTGTCCCATTTAGAAGCCGGACTTCCGTGCATACAAATAGTACGAACAGGATAAAACTGCCGGAAATAATTCAGTTGTTGTTCAAAATGTTTAATCGCTTTCTCTTTATCTCCTTTAAACAGTGATAAGTCTTCGTAATGATAACCAATTTCATGACCCAAAGCAGCAATTTGAGTTATAACCTCTGGTATATTACTTTGCGGAACTACCCTGAAGTAATAAGAAGCCCTTACCCCCATCTCTGCCTCTATCTGAGCAGTACTCAGTGAATTATTCGCCATCAGGTCAACGTCGTGTCGTAAAATCACAAAACGACCCTGAGCTTTACCATCACACCAATCCTCAAATGTAAAAATTGAGTATCCTGCTTGTATTAAAGCAAGTATCAATTGGCGATAAGCTGAAAGAGTAAAATCTTTTGGCATATTGGATTAAAAAATTAAATACACGAAGATTATATTATTTATTTTAAAAATCTGACTATAACTCATCAATGAGATGAATAATTCTTTCTGCAGCATGTCCATCCCAATACTTCGGAACAGTCCCGTGCTTACCTTCTCCATCAATGATAGAGCTGACTTCTGCTACTATATCATGTACTTTTATCAGTTTGTTACTTCCCTCCCACACCGTAACAGGGCGTTCCGTATTGGGACGAACCGTTAGGCAGGGAATATTCAAAAAAGTAGTCTCCTCCTGAATCCCACCGGAATCTGTCAAAGCAAAAGCTGACCGGCTTACTAAATGAATAAACTGAAGATAACCCAAAGGTTCAATAAAATATAGATTCGGATATTTATCTATATCATGTTGCAAACCGAATTGTTGTATGTTTTTATAGGTTCGCGGATGTACCGGAAAAACCAAGGGGATTCGTTGCGATATTTCTCCCCACAAATTGACCAGCAATGTGAGTGTATCCTTATCATCTACATTGCCGGGGCGATGAAAAGTCAATGCCCCGTATTCTCCTGCTTTAAAATCGGAGCCTAATCTAATCTCTCTGTCGTGATTCAACAATTTGAAAACCAATTCTGTTTGCTGAGCTTTAGGCAATTGTTCAACCAATGAGTCGATCATCAAATTTCCAAGCATATGAATCTTATCCGCCGCTACTCCTTCGCGTAACAAATTATCATCGGCATCAACGCTGGTTGTGATAAACACATCGCTGATAGCATCAGTTACAAGACGGTTAATCTCTTCGGGCATAGTTCGGTCATTACTGCGTAAACCTGCCTCGTAATGAATGGTTTTAATTCCCATTTTGGAAGCAACCAATGTACAAGCGGCAGTACTGTTAACATCTCCAACCACTAATACAAAATCTGGTTGCTCACTGATGCAAACTTTCTCAAAACCCTCCATAATACGTGCTGTCTGAACGGCATGACTGGCCGAACCTACTTCGAGATTTATATCTGGTGTAGGTATATTAAGCTCATCAAAAAACTGACCCGACATTTTTACATCATAATGCTGACCGGTATGTACCAAAATTGGTTTTATGCTCTTATGATTCTTTAAAGCATGCATCAGTGGAGCAATTTTCATAAAATTTGGTCGTGCACCGGCAACAAGAATAAGTTTTTTCATTATAAATATAGTTGGTAGTTAGAAGTCAGTAGTTGGTAGTTCTTAATTAGCAGTTTGGAATTAGTATATTGCTATTTATCCCTTTCTACTTACTTTTACTACTTTCTACTTACTATAAACTATTTAAAATTGTTTTGATATTCGGGATTTAATTTCATCGTTCTGGCACTATTGGGATAGTCTTCAATAAACCAGGTAAGCACCTTGGCAAAATCAATTTTCTTAGAAAGCATAGTTTTTCTTCTTTCCTGAAATATTTGAGATCTATTCGGCAAAGCTACCAATTTTTCAATAGTGCTATACAAACGTTCCACCTCATTTGTTTTGATTCCGTATCCAAGTTCAAACTCATTTTCCAGCTCATTGAGATAACCTATCCTTCCTACAAAATCATTATACCTGATAAAAGGCACTCCTAATACTCCTGCTTCGGCAGCCATAGTCTGACTATCACCAATGTATAACTGTGCAAAAGCCATCACATGGTGGATATCCAAAGGATTTAAAACAATACGGTATTTTTCAAACTCCGGCTCCAATTCACGCTCCGAGCTTATGTAAACTGTTCCGTAAGGTTTCAGTCGGTTTATTATGTTTTGTGTTATTTCGGCTTCAATACCTTTGATTCCTGAGTCATGATAAGCCGTAAGTTTTGCTAAACGAATCAGAAAATAAGGTTTATCGGGTGAAAAATATCTCTCAACTATCGTTTTGTCCGGAGTAAAATGATTTGGGTGCAAATAGGCTAGTTCGTGATACGAATGATATTTAATAGCTTTTTTATCCCAACGCCCACTATTACAAACGCATGGATTTAAGATGGAAGAAGCTAACGGATAGCTCAACTTTGCATAGAGTGGCACAACATCGGCATCATCTTCGTTTACGTTTACGACGGGAATGCCCAACACTTTACCCACAAAAGAATTCTCTACACTTGTTCCGGTCAGAATATCAGGCTTATGTCGGATACAAAATTTAAACAACCTGATAGCACGCTTAAGCATTCCTACAAATATTCCCCAGGTAGAATCTACTCTTCCTTCTTCCAAAATATTAAAAAAGGACATATTAGACGCTATAAGTAAGTCTTCTAATACATCTTTTTTCTTTATGAGGATAAATATTTGATGACCTCCCTCCACCCAACTAATTATTGAGTTTCTATAAATATGAAAATGGGCAGGATGACCTAAATATACGAGTATTTTCATTTGAGCATTTATCTCCATCTAAAGTAAAAGAACTTGTATTACCAGAGATTAGATAAGATTTTGGAGTCTTACTTTTTTCAGTACATTTTAACTATAAATCAAATTTGTTTCAAAAGTACAATAAAAATGCATATGTAACATTATTTCACCTGAAGCAATCTTGAAAATTCGGATTTTCTTTCATAATTTGTTTGCTATCGGGATATTTTTCAATAAACCATACATAAAATGCTGTCACATCAATTTTATCTTTCAACATTTTCATTCGTCGTTCCTGCCATATTTCCTTTAAATTAGTCAACGACAGTAACTCTTCAATCTTTAGTTGCATGGCATCAAACTTGCCCGGCAAAAAACCATAAGTCAAACCATATTTATGTTCTTCCTCCTCCAGATATGAGATTTGCCCGACAAAACTGTTGCTTCGTATAGCCGGTGTTCCGAGTACAGCTGCTTCGGATGTCATGGTCTGGCTATCGCCTATCAACATAGTGGCATAATAAATTAGCGAATGCACTTTTTCAGGAGATAGAAGCAATTGGTACTTCTTAAACTCATCGTCTATGCTTCGTTCCGTTGTTATGAACACTTTTCCTTTCTGCTCCAGATATTCTATCAGCTTACGCTTATTCTCAATAGACAAACCCATCACACCAACATCATGATGTGCCTTAAAAGCATTAAAACGTAACACAAAGTAAGTATCACCTTCTTTTAAACCAATTTCTTTCAATACGGATGAATCAGGAGTAAATCGACTTGGTTGTAAATAAGCTAACTCGTGATAACCCCTGTAAGCAACTCGCTTTGAAGTGGCTCTTTGAGCGCACTCCGGACTAAGCACTACGTCGGCATAAGGATGAGCATATTTTACAACAAGAGGTTCAACAACATCATCATCGTCATCCAAAAATATTGATTTCATTCCCGTTATTCGGGAAATATGTGTAATGGTGAGTGACGAACTAAATCCAATTTCGATTTTATTAGAAATTACCAATCTCCATATTTTAAAATCATACTTCAATTGTAAAAGAGCTTTACCTATCAAACTATCTTTCTTGCCTCCTAAATATGTGTAGGGAATCTGATAAATATCTAACAGTTTAATTGCTGCCGGTATATCCTTAACTGTTACAAAAACTTTGTGTCCTCGCTTTGTCAACTCATAATACGTACTCCTAAGTAGATGCACATGAGCTGGATGAGCAATATCCATTAGTATATTCATCCGTGATAATGGTTAGTTATTAATGATAAGTGATAAATAATGACAAACTATTTCCTTTGGGCTTTTAATTTTCCAATAATATATTTTCCAAGCGAGTATAATCGGGAGTTGAAAATATACAAAAAGCGACCGTGTTCAACAAGTTCGCCACCAAATTTAGATTTAAATTCTCTTACACCATATCCTTCATCCGGTTTACCGGCACCCATCATGTCGAATTTCTCATAGCCATCTAATGCTGCGTATTCAATGCCTGCCCAGGTTGCTACTGTAGATGGATAAATATTTTTTATTTGTCCATCTAATCCGCAGACAAACCATTCGTAAACAGTTCTGTTTCCCATCATCACACAAATGCTCCCTCCTATTATACTCCCTTGATGCTTTACTACAAAAAGTTTTCCATATTGGGACAAGACTATCTTTTCAAAAAACTCAAGTGGAAACAGAGGTGTTTTTATTTTAGTTTTATATAAATGCTGTAATAATTTATAATAGGACTTTACATCCTCCCGTTCTGTAGTTTCTAGCCATTCTGCACCTTCTTTGCGCGAAAGTTTTATATCTCTTCGTTTGGTGCGGTTAAGTTGCATATTAGCCGAATCGACATCCTGAGTAGCCACATGAAAGTTCAAGTGAGGCTGGTAAACAAAATTCGCTAATTCAAAACCAGTACGAAAAAGCGAATAATCGTTGAAATTTCGTATTTCTATATAAATACTTTGCTTATTAAGTTCTTGCTTAAGGTGATTCAATAAAAACTGTAGCGCATCAGTAGATATTTCATTATCAAGTAATAGCCCTCCCGGAACAATAGCCCGACGACTAAAGAATCTCTTAATGAAATTTCCTTCAGAAATCACATAGCCGCAAACCAAACCCGTCAATTTTTCATTTTCGGATACAGCATAAACAAATGGCTTTAAAAATGTCAGAGTTGCATAAAACTCGTAACATTCCAATGTTTGGAAAAAAGATGCAACGTCAGAACTAGAAACAAGTTCTTCCCATTGCTTTAAATCTATATCTGAAAAAGCTGTGTGAATTCTAATCATGTAGAAACTTAATAAAAAAGGATAGCTTCATTGTTTTCCTTACGAAAGTACTTTATTATAGACATTCAGTATTTTAGTTGAGATAGAATCACTATCTAAGCCCATTTCTATTATTCGATTTCGTCCCTGAATTCGCCCTCCAAAAGCAAGTGCCTGCTTAATTTTAGCAACAATATCAGTCGGCTGATAAGACGAAATATAACAGCCATTTATACCTGAAACTACATCTTCTACATCACCAACCGATACGGAAACTATCGGACAATTGCAGGCCATTGCTTCTTTGATGATTTGAGGAGACCCCTCAGAAAAGCTGGTTAGCAACAATAAATCTACTGCATTTAAAAGTAAAGCAACTTCAGGCCGTGAATAGCCTTTGAGTTCTAAAAGTTCCACATCTTGAAAGAATAATAGGGCTGATTTAGCTAAATCCGGGTTCTTTACAGAATTTGTGAAGGCTCCTGCAAACAAAATATACTTTTTATCTGCATTCAAACTTAACTGCTGACGAGCTTCAAGCTTATTCGTTGGTTGAAATAGACTAATATCAACGCCACATGGAATCAATGATTGATTACGGGTTTGATTTGATTTCAATCTATTTTTCTCTGAAACAAAGATATTATGAACCGACAAAATCATATTCAATCTGGACAGTGGAAATATCTTAGTATTATTAATATCACTGCCATGATACGTAGTAATTACGGGTATTTTACGCTGGAGATTTGCCAATAAACCCGACAATCCATAATGAGCATGAATCAAATCAGGCATAAACTCATTTATCTTCGATAACAATCGTTTTTTGTTTTTCAGGTAACCACAGAGTCCCTTTCCTTCTATCGAAAAGTAAGCAACCTCCACTCCTAACTGAGACAAAGCATCACCTTGCTCTTGAATAAAAGGAACAATCTTCCCTGAATTACGGCTACAAACGATTATTACTCTCATATTCACTACTTACTACTTACTACCAACTACCAATCCTCTACGCCAATCCTCTTCCTGCAAGTTTCACATAATTCCATGCGATTAGTGCAATAAAAACAAATATCATATACAATTTGAAATATTTCTTATCACTATTTGTCATCTTGCTTAAGCCAAAAGCAGCCATAATCAACAGAAATGGTAATGCAGGTAAGTGAAAACGCTCTGCCTGAGCAAATGAACTCATTGCTATAACGCCTAAGTATCCTATAGTAAATGAACCTATCAATGTGTAATCCCTCCATTTTTTATTCTTAATTACCCAGATAAAAGCCAGCAGAACAAAGAAAGCCATAAAGTTCTTTACATAATATCCTCCATGCAACAATTGGGAATTTTCTTGTCCATCTGTATAGACCATGGTTGGGAATGGCATAACAAAAATAATAGGAGCAAATACGGCTGTTGAAGCATATTTAGCAAACGAATTTCCATTTTCTTGCTTGGCACGATACTCCATGGATGTTGCTTGATTTTCATCTTTGTCTTTCCATGCCTGTTCTACCTCGGTAGATATTTGCCCACCAACAAAATAAAAAACTGTTCCAATTACCCAAACAGTTATTACCAACCTCTTTCCCCAACCCACAACTTGCGAGGATGAAAACATTAACGCAGTAAATAAAGCAAAAAGCGCAGCACCACCCAATACAGTTCGGAAAAAGAATAGTAAACCTGCTAAAAGTAAAGGTGGAGCTATTTCTGCAAAATTAAAATTTTTGTTACGCAACATAGCATCGGCTCGTTCCATAAACCAGACAGTAAGTAAAATCATTTCTGTTTCCTTTAAATGCAGCCCACAATAATAAATCATGTTAGGCATAAGCATACAGAAAATCCCTGCCATTCGTCCTACTTCTTCACCAAAGTTACGTACTGCAAATTTATAAATCAACACACAGGTTAAAGCTCCGTACAGCACCTTAAGTAATCGGGCAATTATTATAGAATTATCGGTAAAGTAGTACTGTATCCCTAAGTAAATTGCATATCCTGCATCCGAATATCCACCTTTTAAACTGTCTAGGAAAGGTTTAAATCCCTGATTCGCTACAATAAGATTATTAATCCAAACAGCAGATTCATCATAACCACGTGAATCACGAGCTTCGAATTCAAATGGAATACCATACCTGGCTGTATAAAAAAAGTAACTAAATATAAACCAGCCTAATCGAATGAGTAAGGCTGTGTAAAAAAGATTTAATCTGAACCTTTTTTGAGAAAAAGATGACCATTTTTTAGTTAATGTGTTGGCAAAATAAAAGAATGCCGCCACTTCAACAAAACCAAAAGTCATAAACATTAACGGAAGTGCACGCGAGAAGAAAACTAAACTTATAACCAGTAACGCTCCTAAATAAAGTAGAATAGCCTTTTCAGTAAAGTATTTAGGTATGAAATTAAGCATATTATATTCAGTAGTCTTTATTAATGTTCAAAGATAATATTAAATCATCGTTTTATACAAATTCATTATTTCATTTGATATAAAGTACCAATCGTATTTGAATGACTCTAATCTATTTCTTTTGGCAATTTCACTTCTAATTAAACCATTTTTCAACAATTTAATTACATTATCAGCAAAAGTATTGATATCACCAAAATCAGATAATAATCCATTCACATTATTTTCAACAATCCAGGGAATACCTCCAACATTAGTTGCAACTATTGGTATTCCGGCAGCCATTGCTTCACAGAAAACTATACCTTGCGATTCCTCTTCACTATGCAATACAAATAATTCTGACTTTTTAAATAAAACCTGAATCTCAACGAATGAAGCATTAGGATAAATTTTAATATTATTTTCAAGATCATATTCAAGTATAGTGCTCTGAATCAACTTATAATAATCACCATCGGATACGACTCCCACTATAGAAAGGAAAAAATCAGGAATCTGAAGTTTTACTTTTTTCATTGCTTCAATCAGATTAAGATGACCTTTGCGCCTGTTTATTGCTCCAACTGCTAATAAATGATTTCTTTCGATTGATTTCTTCAATTGAAAAAAATCAGAATTCACCCCTTGCGGAATAACTTTACAAATTGGCATTTTAAAAATTTTCCTCTGATTCTTATAGTGTTTAATGGTATTAGCAACATACTCTGTATCTGCAATCAATATTGGACAAATACTCAAATATAAAAATTCGGTTATACTTTGACCCCAATATTTCAATAGGTTTCTTAAACTATGCCTTTTATGCCAAACATTTCTCTTTTCTATATGTGCTAAACCATGAACAGTAACTATACATGGAAAATGCAATAACTTCAAAGAAATGTAACATATTAATGAAAATAAACTGGTAGTATGAATATGACAAAGATCAGGTTGTTGCACACGGATTATTGATACTATTTTCTTTAATCTAAAAATCGTTGTGAAATTCCGTTGACTTGGAGCTGAAAACCGATAACTGGTTATTTGATCATTTTTTTCGATAAAATCGCTTTTAATTTCATATCTTGGTATATCAATCACAAACACTTGATTTGTCTTAGCAAGTTCCATTGAAAGGCCATATACAGAAGCTTCAACACCCCCCTGAATACAAGAAGCGTTTAAAGGGAAAGGTCCTATTTGGCATATCTTCATTATAATGTGAATTAGTCTAATTAATGAGTTTTTTTAAGTAAGCATTTTTTGTTTCACAATTGATCCAATCTTCAAAAAATGCATCCAAAACTGCACGATTACTATTGGCAATATCTTATAATACAATCTATACTTGAAAGCATGATCTTTCCAATTAATTCCGGATAAAATCAGTTTTACTTCTTTCTCATTTTTTCCTGTCAGATAATATGGCAACAAACCATACAATGCCAGTTGTTCATATAAATATCGAAATTCCGGATTACTTTGTAATGCTCCATAATCGGTAAAAAGCATGTGCTCGTATGGTTCATATAACTTTTCACCAATGGCTCTATTTGCCAGTTCCACATCCTGATTATAGTTCGACAACGGTTTGTTTAAAATCACCACAGGATATTTTTGAACTACCCGAATCCACAAATCAAAATCTTCACCGAGCTTCAATGTCGGTTTAAATCCATGTTCCGATTCAAAAATTGTTTTTCTGATAATCGTTGACCCTGTCCATAGCGGCATACAAAGTGTATTGGAGTAAGTTCTGCAGTAATTTATCTCTCCTTTTTTAAATGTCCTCTCTACTCCTACCGGAGCAATACGCTTTACTCCATTTTTTATCAGAAAATATCCACTACCATATATTCCGGCCTGAGGAAATTCTTCAATCAATAGCTTCATTTCTTCCAAATAGGTTGGTTCCCACCAATCGTCGGCATCCAGAAAAGCGATATAATCGTATTGTGCTACTTTTACTCCATTGTTTCGGGCAATGGAAACGCCCAAATTGCTTTGAGTTAAAACCCCCCATCCCCCTAAAGAGGGAGAAAAAGCCCCTAAATTTCCTAAAGGGGACTTAAAAAAAGTTTGTACAACATTCAGAGAATCATCCGTTGAACCATCATTCACAACAATCAGTTCAAACTCCCTATAAGTTTGAGAGAGCACCGAGTTTATGGCTTTTTCCACATACGGGGCTTTATTATAAAGAGGAATTATTACTGAAAACAATTTCTTTAAAGATTTGCGGTTAGCGATAAATGATTAACAAATTATTCCTTTTCAAAAACAAGATCCATATATGATTGGAAAAAGCCTCTGTGAATACTCGGATAAAGTTTCTACAAAAAGTTCGGATTTTACATTTAGTTAAAAACACCTCTCGGGATTTAAATGATAAAAAATAATTACTGATATATTATTCCAAAATAACATTCAGTGAATAAGACTTGTAACCCGTAACTAAGTAATTGAAACTATATAATGTCACATTTCTTAATTCTCCTACTTTCGTGTAAATTTGTGTAATTAGCTTCACTGACAGTTGGTTAGTGGTTTAATGATTATTTAAAACCACAAATTGCACGAATTTCCACAAATTAATTCGAGAAATAATTTGTGGAAATATGAATTGTCACGAATCAATATACGACATTTAATTGTTCGTCCTACTTAAATACTCGTAACTACTTAATTTATTGTCAAAATATTTAATAAGCAAAGATAATATTTTTTTCCTCGTTTTTTAGGCATAGTAGAATAAATCCGAACAAATCTCAGATTAGTTATTCCAACCATTTCTATTTATGAGATAAGAATGATAAGAATTGAATTGAACCATTTTGTATCAAGTGGTTCTTAATCGAATCTTATACTAATAGTTATTGCCTATTACTTAAATTCAAAAAGAGAATGCCTTACAGACATTCTCTTTCTTTTTACTTGTAACCCCTGATTTATTATTTTAAACAATAACAGTACTTACTAAACGTGTCCAGGGTCCTGCAAGTTCGGGATGTTTGGTATTATACCAACGTAAGTAAATGTATAGGGATTGTGCAGAAACTCCCGAGCCCAGAGAAAGCGTAAAAGTAGCCCTTGTACTGATATTCCGATTAAGACCTACAGCATCGGCCGATTCGGGCGGAGTTTTTCCTACCATGTAAGCATATTGTACACAGTCTGCTTCATCAATAATAGAGGCACTCGAGCTTCCGTCTTCGCGACATTTAATCGTTACCGATCCACCACCTAATAACTGAATAGATACATCAACTCCTACCTGAATAGGTTGTACTGCAACAGAACGTTTGGTTGATCCACTTTTGATATTAAAGGTTTTTAAATCCACTACAGTTACATTAGCCGAAGCGGCTATTCGGTTCAATAAATGTTTCGACTGGTTTAAATCATTAAACTCGGTTATCAAATCCTGTAACTGGGCTATTACAACAGTTGTACGAGTCTTTTCTTTGTCGCTGTATAAAACATACAAAGGATTCCAGCGGGTAACAATTCCGGTCAATAAAGTAAGTTCATCGTCTGTAATAGTTAAGCGTTCGCTATTCTTTGGTGTTCCGGCGTTTAAATAGTCTAACGCATTATTTACATACAAATTAAAATCAACAATTGCTTGGGGTACTCTTGAATTTGGCATATCATTCTATATTTAAGGGTGAATAAATTCGGTTCTACCTAAACCAATCAGGAGAGAAACCGCAGCAAATATAGATTGTTGATTTTCAAAACAAAATACACACCAGTTACTTTGTGACAAATGCCAACTGAATTGTGACAAACAAAAAGAGGCTGTGACAAACGGTATATGAATAGTGACGAAAGTTGAAGGAGGATAATCAATGGATAGTATTAATTAACGTGAGTTCGATATAAGCAAACAGCTAAAAATCAATTATAAGTGGATTTAGAATCCTGAAAAGGATTCAATGTGAATAACCGCGGGTGTAACCCGTGGTATTTGTACAAAACAATCAGAACCCCGAATGGGGGTTCAATATCACATATTTATATATTGAACCCCATTCAGGGTTCGCATTCAGGTTCTGTCTTTTCCACGGGTTACACCCGCGGTTATTCATATTCAAGTCCGTTCGACTGAGCTCACGCCGAAGCCTTCGGACTTGTAAAATAGTGAAATTCAAAAGAATCTTATATCGAACTCACGTTAATTACTAATTCCTGCCATTTCTTTAAATTTCGTTTAAATGTTTTTCCGATGACTATTCTTTCATCTATTCCATCTATTTTTAAAAGTTTCGGATTTCTATCTAAATCCTCTCTGTTGACATACATCATATTCACCAAATAAGATTTTTGAACACGCACAAACTGATTGTATGCCGACAATTGTTTTTCAGCATCCGATATTTTATAGCGCAGATGAATCTTTTTAGGAGAATTTTCGAGCATATAGTGTAGAAAAATATAATTTTCGTCTGATTTTATAAGCAAAATATCCGTAGGAATGACAGTAAATTTATCAAGAGTAATTGTGTCCATTTTTCTATGCTGTTTCAATCTATACTTTTTATCACACCACAGCAAATACCCAATATAATACAAGAGAAAAAACAAACTGAAGCTAAATACATGTTTGATCGATTTGAATAATGAAAAAGCGTCAGCCGGATATTCCTCGTAAATATAAACAGTATAGAGCCAACTAAATACGCCGGCACATAGCACAACCAGAACAAACAAGACTCCCAATCTAAATACTGAGATTATGCTCAACACTACCGGATAAATGATGTTTTGGGGAGTAAACAACAGACATAGACAGATTGTGACTACGTAAATGAATCCAAAGCCTGAAAGTTTAAAGATTTTGTACCGATCCTGCCAGAGTGATATATTATAAGGTTCGGCATCGTACAGGAAAAAAGTTATGACTACAATGGCTGTAGTCGCAATAAGAAGCTGTAGTCGTTTTTCTTTCAATAAAGCAATAAATGAATATAACTGTTTCTGAACAACTATATTCAGTCCCTGAAAATCACTCATAAAACAAACAAATAAATAATTAAAACCACAAATCACAGTTAAAATGACGCTACAAATATAACGTTAATTATTTATTTCCCTATTATTTTCACTTACCATTTTTTACATTACTACATTATATTTGCATTTTGTATATTTAGTTATTATTTATTCCATTAGAATAGACTTATCTCCCTAATACATTTGCGAAAGACTCTATTTTAAACTTGATATCAAGCTATTGGACAGAAATAGTTCAATGGCGAAAGTAAAAAGCAGTGCGGCAAAAAAGAAAAGCCGTGCGGCGAAACAAAGAAGCCACACGGCCTTTTGAAATGGACATATAGCGGAAGAGAAAAGCCATACAGCTATTTGAAACTGACATGCGGCGGAATGGAAAAGCCATACGTCTATTTAGAACCGCCGTGCGGCGAAAGAGAAGTGCTACGTGGCTGTAGAGAAATTTATTATGAAATAATCTGAATGATTTTTCTTTCTAACTGTTGAAAACTGTTATATATTATTTCTGGAGCTTCGGCTTTTAAGCGAGCTTGAGACGTAAACCTTATAAACTCATTTTTATTTTTATACAAATACTCAATATCATTTAAAACCGAAGAATTATCGCCTTTCTTAAGAAAAATAATAGCATCGGAGTTTAAAATATCTGGTTCCGGATTATTTTCTGCACCCCAGTAGATTGGGATACAACCGGAGTAGATTGCATCAAAAATCTTTTCTGTGACAAGTCCTTCAAAATTTGAGTTTTCTGGACAGAGATTGAATTTATATTTCTTCAAATACGCTCTTTTATCGTTATTGTACTTTAATAATAAATTTTCATCATTGTGCATAAAAGTACTTGGACAATCTACTTTATCAATAGAATTAATCAAATCATAAAAGAACTTTCTATCTCCATTATAATCATTTCTGCAAATAAAAGAGCAAAATTTGTCTTTTACATCTATGTCTCTATGATATGACAAAGCTTGACATTTTTGTTTTATTATTTCGTAATTATCTTCCGGATCAAAATGTACCATCATCCAAAAAGGGAAACGTAAATACTGAGGGTTGGTAATATAGTCAAATCCCAAAGATAAGGAAACAGATTGTTCCTGAATCAGCAAATCTTCATATTGAGTCCACCAGGAGCCTTCATCATGAATATTCTCTGCAGTATAAAATAATTTAAATTTATCTTTATTCAGAGTTATAGCTTCTCTATATCCATTAGCGCCAAATATACTTAGTTTCTTTTTTGTGTATTTATGAATACCTACTCTATCCACGATGAATCTGTACAGCCAATGATTTGGAGTATGTTTTCGACTCAAGTATGTATTCATGTCATAAATTAGAGTATTAAAGCACCTTACCTGATACTTGTTAGATTCTTTATAGTCTCTAAAATAATTTCTATATAATCTATATTTCTTTTTGATATTTGAACACATATATACTTTTTATAACTCGTCGTGCATTTAAACTACAAGTGATTTTATATTGTCGATATTTATATTTAATAATTTGTTTATCATTTGAATAACCGTTAGTGAAGTTATTTTAGATAGAACTCTGTTTTTATATCCGTAAAAGACTTAGCGTATTTTCGACGAATTATACACTGATCACAAAGTTGAGAAAAGAGTGTCTCAATACATTTTCTTGTTTTTTTCAATAGAGATTTTGTAGCCATATAAATGCAACTTATGACTGAAACAATAACCTTTGGAGAAACTTGCTTAGAAGTTTTCTTTACATATAATAGCTCTTCGTAGTGACTTAGTTTCCATATTTCAAAGATATAATGTCAAAACAGTTATCTAAGCTAGTCATTTTTCTTCATCAACACTTTATGGATTCGCTCTTTTACAAAAAACAATTTTCATTTTCTACATTGTATCTGGGAATAGATAAATGAGAATTTTATTAAATCTTTAATTTATCAAGAATTTAAATATATATATATTTTATCGGGCAATAGAAATAAGCTTATTGAATTTATTAATATTTATTTTTATCGTTTACCAAGAAGAAGAATATTTGCAATTCGATTCTTCTTCAAAAAATAAATAATTAGATATGAAACAATCAAAACAACTATTGTTTCAAACAGAGAAACAATATAATTTATTGATAAGTTTGTAGTCAACTTTTGTACAAATATAAAAAGATAACATGAAACGATATAAATACCCAAAGAATTAATACCAAGTTTTGTTATAATATCTTCTTTAGAAAAAGTTTCAAACTTAAATAGTTTATTGACAATAACAATCAGAGAAATGCCTCCAAACAAACCAACAATCAATCGATAAATATCAATAGCAATTTGAGTTAGTGCATTTCTTCCTATAATTGTATATCCACTAGTATATATATATGAACTATTGTTATAAAACTGCATTAAAAATAAATAAATCAGACATCCAACTAACAGAAGATAAATACTATTTATCTTCTGTAGTATTTTATAAACAGCTTCCTTATTTTTACAATAAAAGTAACCAATTATAAAAAATGGATACATATACTTATACAGAGAGATATTAAATGAGTCAGGGATAATAAACGTCAACAGAAAAACTAATATGTATATGATTATA
This sequence comes from Paludibacter propionicigenes WB4, assembly GCF_000183135.1. NCBI lineage: Bacteria > Pseudomonadati > Bacteroidota > Bacteroidia > Bacteroidales > Paludibacteraceae > Paludibacter > Paludibacter propionicigenes. The sequence continues at coordinate 1,383,270 of NC_014734.1, forward strand.
CTATCTTTAAATAATCTATTAGATATCATTACTATTAGCGAGCACCATAGAATTGCCCACAAAAACCAAATTGTCTGAAAACTTGAACGAAAATAATTCGACATTTCTGTCTTTAAATTAACACCAATAAAATCATGTAGAATAATATTATGATGAATAAAATGTGTTGCAAAGTGAAATATCAAAAACAACCCGTTCCAGCTAAATATTGGGATCAAAAACCTAGTTATTCTACTTAATAATACTTCTTTATTTGAATGATTTTGCATTGTATAATAAAATAGATAACCACTTATCATCATAAATACGGGCATATGAAAACTATATATTACTTTAAAAAGGACATTTTCATAGAATAAGGAATTCCTAAAATAATATGCACCGTTTCCATATTGAATTGAGTGCCCTAAAACAACTAAAATAATAGCAATACCTTTTATAAAATCTAAAAAGTTATTTCGTTTATTTGGGGCTTTCTTGTTTAGAGTTTTTGGTTCTTCCATACGATTAGCATATATAGACATAACGATTAACATTAATTTACGCACAACCCATGCTGAAGCATTTCGAAATACTCGCATATTACATTTCTGAACTGGGCGATAATCCGGGTTGACTATCAAATTGTAGGCATTCATCTTCTAAAAATAAATTTAGAAGAGCCTTATTAAATACTTTAAAAGTGATTCTAAGCCCATATACATTCTAAATAACAAAGGATGAAAAGTTAATAAAATATAAATTCGCCTATGCCGATGATAAACACTTACTTTCTTAAAACTTTGCCAATTAATACGTCTTTTTATCTCAGCATCCTTGTTGCCGAATAACTTAGCATTATTACTTGTAAAAGCTCCGAAATACTCACCGGCAATTTCCCTATAAAGTTGACTTTTATCTATACTGTTAATTAAAATAAAGAAAGCTGACAGTTTATTAGCTACAGTAATCATATCATAAAGCCGTTGCAAATTGACAGATTGGGTTATACTACCTTGGCGAATACGATAAACATATAGGCAATCTGGTATTACTTTTACAGTTTGTGCATAATAACAAGCAAGAGGTGTAAAGAGATTATCTTCGTGGTAAATACCTTCTTCAAAAAACAACTTGTGTTCCAACAAGTATTCCCGACGATACAACCGCAACACAGAACAGACAAAATGAAACTTCCGACGAACCAGAGCATATTTGCAGTAATACTCCCAACCGGTCAAAAGCGCTTCTTCTATTCCACTGTCCGGTTCTTCAGTCCTTCCATCTTCAAATACCCTGCAACCATTAAAACACACTAAATCTTCTCCACATTGTTTCTGCACCAGTATCTCCAACGTTTTTGGTTCTATCCAGTCATCGCTATCCAGGAAAAACAAATAATCACCTTTAGCAGCCTGTATACCGGCATTGCGTGCAACGCTTAATCCTTTGTTTTGCTGGGAGATGACTGATATCTTATTATATTTCTTCCGAAACTCCTCCAAGATAACCAAACTTCCATCCGTTGACCCATCATTCACACAAATCACCTCGTAATCAGGATAAGTTTGTGCAACAACCGAAATAAGACAATCCCGTAGGTATTGCTCTACGTTGTAGACGGGGATGATGATGGAAACGAACATTGTTTATTGAGTTGTCAAATATCTCATTTTTTGTTCTAAGGTTTCAAAATAGCTCCAAATCACCTCGGCTGCATGCGGCAAAAAGCGCTGCTGCGAAGCAAAATCAATATACTTATTTTCGTCCATGGTCAAATCGTTAATCACATTTAGTAAGTTTGTATTATCTTTTCCCTGATTCCAGCAGAAAATAGCATCCTGATTCAGAATTTCAGGTTCAGGCCTATTATTTGCACCCCAATAAACGGGAATACAACCAGCTTCAATCGACTGAAATATTTTTTCAGTTATATATCCTTCGGCATTAGAATTTTCGGGACAGATATTGAACTTAAACTGTTTTAAAAACTCATGTTTATTATCATTATAAGTTGTATACAACTCGTTCGTATTTTGTCTGAATTTACCTCCGGAGCTAACTATATCAATAGACTGAAGTGAATCCATTATTTCTGTACGTATCCCATTCCAATCATGACTGGCAACTAATGAACAAAAACGAACTCTGTTATCAGCTGACTTTTTAGATAATCTGCCAACTTTTACTTTAATATCTTCATAAGTCGATTCCGGTTCAAATAAATACAGTATCCACAATGGAAATCGTATGTTGGATCCAAAATTATCACCATCAAACCCTATAGATAAGTCAAACGGCTTCTTTTCGCAAGCCAACCTATACTCATCGAAGCGTTCGTCATGCATATTTTCGCCGGAAAAGAAGATATTCAAACCTTTCCGTCTATATTTTAATGTTTCTGCCGGACCTAATACTGAATAAAAATTTATTTTAGCTGAATAATTGCTATTTAGTTTATGATGCTGTATAAAACGTGTAAACCACATTTCATGTGGTAGTTGAGTATCCCAAAAGTTATAAAAACGAATCTGACCATTCTTGTTTAACCTTGTATCATCCGAATACCTGTTAAAAAAAAAATTAAACAGCTTCAAGCTATCAGAAATATTCATATTTAGTATAAAACTATTTATATATCAGAGTTTTTTGATCATTGATTTAATTCTTTTTTCTGTCTTTGAAATAAGAGGAAATTTTTTCCGCCAAGTGTATGCCAAAACAAACAAAAACACTTGTAACCGAAAATACAATAATGACCGGCTTGTCTTGATAAAAAAATCGTCGGTAACTGATTTTATACATTTATAGCCTTTATCCTTGAGATAAAATCGGAGTTCATCGGACGAATCGTTATTTTCGATTGTAAGAAATTCAATATTAATTTCATTTAGATCAATAGACTTTATAATTGTCGATTCCGCACCCTCTGTATCGATACTTAAATAATCAATGTGTCTAATATTATTAGATTTCAGGATAGCGTTTAAGTTTTTGCTCTCAACCCTAATATCCTCAAAATTACTATTATATTTAGCACATTCGTCATTTATTCTATCTATATGTTTCTGGTCCATAAACTCCAAAATACCACTCAGCATTTCGGAATAACCAACGACTTTTCTGAAAACAACACTACCTTCAGTATCTGAAATACACACATTATAATTCTGGCTCAGTCTGTTTATTTTCAACTGAACAAAAACAACCGGATTAGGTTCAATGCAAATACCAGCCCAGCCCCTTTCTTTTTCTAAAAAATAAGAGTTAGAAAATGAGACACCATCATAAGCACCGATATCTAGGAAAAAACCATTATCCTTCTTTTTAAAATATATATCTACAAACTTATCCTGCTTGTATTGTGAATATTTAAGATTTTTACTCATTCTTATTTACATATAAAACCACGCAAATATACAACTATTCCATTAATAAACAATCATTAATTTTATCTAAAATATTTTTATATAATTGCATAAAATTCACAATCAGTCATATTCGTTGTAATTTAAACTGAGAATTATCTCGTCTTACTTTTCCCCCATTTGCCAGTACTGCTGTACTATATCCTGCATCTGCTACTTGTATGAGCACAGAATCATTCCAGGCTCCATAGGGATAAGCAAAATGGAAAACTTTTTTACCTATTTGTCTTTCCAGCTTTAATTTTGACTCGTTCAGCTCTGTTTTCACTCGATCATCACTCATATTAGTGAGCACACCATGTGATAACGTATGTGAAGCAATTGTACAAAGGTTATCTGTTGACAATATCCTTATTTGCTCCCAACTCAAAGCTAAAGATTTATTCTTATCCTTGAATGAATAATTATAATTAGTAAACAACTGATTTAATGTCTGTTCTATTTGTGGTGATTGTGAATCAAATATTTTTTGTTTCACCAGAACAAAGGTTTCATTCTTCTTATCTATGGTTGAGCAGTCAGACCTGCTTCCATCTCCTAATATTAATTCATCAGAATTCATAAGTATATCTTCCAACACATACCACCAAAGCAAGGCCTTTCCATCAGGGAAATCGGTTGTGACATAGATTGCAAAAGGACAATTGTACTTTTTAAAAATAGGATAAGCCAACTCGTAATTATCGGCATATCCATCGTCGAACGTAAAACAGACAAATTTCTGCCTTAATCTTTTCTGTTTACTCACTATTTCATGCACTTCGTCCAACGAAACAAACAGATAGCCTCTGGCCTGATAATCCAATATCGTTTTTTCTAAAAACTCAGGCGTAATTTCCATCTGTCTATTAGCTTCAAGTTGACTTTGCTTTTGCACAACGCGATGTAGCATAAGAATATCACCCCAGACAGGATGAAATAACTTATAGAGTTTTCGCTTTATTTTAAAAAAGAGAGTTAACATCTATAAAATACATTTATAAAACAACGACAAATTTCTTCTTAAACTCAGATATCGCCAGTCAAATGAACAAGCATATCGTAAACCATTGATTATCGATTTTTTTTTAAAATACCGGTTTAAAACATATTTTTTATACCCTGCTTGCATATATTTATTCAGCTCTTTATCCAGCACACGTGCCTGAATATAAAAACCGTTTAATTTATTTTGAAATTGCAATGTTTCTTTCCATGCAATACACTTTTTATAGTCATTCACCGACTCAATCTTTTGTTCAGCAAAAGTCTTTAAATGAAACTCTTTTTCCTCTTCTGTTGGGTGGGGATAGATACGCTCCAACATCTCTAATCTTACTCTATTCTTCACTTTAAGTTGTGCAGGTGCATGGACAGAGCATATCTGTGATTGATGTTGTCGGTACGAAACAAGCACTTCGGGGATATTATATATTTGGGTATGATTTAGACAATCAATCCACATTTTATAGTCATCCGCCAAATAATAATCAGGTGAATATCGTAATCCAGACTCAATTAAAAAAGACTTACGAAAAACAACACTGGGATGACTCATTAAACATCCAAACAAAAATCCTACCTTTAAAAGTTCATTGCTTACTGGAAACATACGCACTCCCGTTCTATCACCAATCAACTCTATAGAAGTTCCACAAAGCCCTATTCCCGGGTTTGAATCTAATAACTCTATCTGTTTTTTTAGCTTGTCAGGCAACCAAAGATCATCCTGATCAATACGTGCAATATATTCTGTTTGAATTAAATCCATCCCCTTTTGTGGCGAACCGATAGAACCTAAATTTTGTTCGTTTAATAGATATTTAATCCGGATATCGGTATATGAAAGAATTATCTCTTCACTGTTATCTGTAGAGGCATCATTGATGATCAGAAAATCAAAGTCGGGGTAAGTTTGATTTAAAACCGAGTCAATTGTTTCCGTTAAGAATTCGGCACCATTGTATACCGGTAAAAGAACAGTAACTCTATTCATACGTTTTTCAGATTAGACAGGATTATACGGAAATAAACAAAAACATTAATCAAGGGATTATAATTAAAAAACATTTTTAATACGTAATGTCTAAGTTCCTTTGGAAAATGATATTCTCTATCAGCCTTTTGGTACATTTTAGCCCAATCATATAAACATCTTATCGGAATTGAAATACCTTCAATGCGAGAAACATATTCAAAAACACGGAATCCTTCGGTAAAATACATTCCCAATTTTTTGGCTTCTGATGAAACATTATTACTGTGTATGCGATAGTTATTCAAGGTCTGTTTTATTTCCAACACATCGGTATGTTGACAAAGTTGCACATATAAGAACCAATCACCACAATACTTCATATGTTTAAATGAAGTATCATTCAATTTATAAAACAAGTCTTTTTTAAAAACCATCATGCTGGCATTCCAAATGGCATTTGAAGTAAGCAACTTTTCTGATATAAATTGGATTCCCTTATGTTCTATTAGTTCATTTGAGTTTTGTTCTTCATTTTCAAATGTAACTTCACCTCCTGAATTAATTAACTTTGAAGTAGTATAAGCCAGCCCAATAGTATTACTTGTTCCGATTCCGTTTATTATTTTCTCCAGAAAAGTTGTGTCCGCCCAATCATCACTTTCCGCTATCCAGATATATTTCCCTTTAGCAAGTTCAATACCCTTCTCCCATTGTTTAAATGTACCACCACTGTTTTGCTTATTAAAAACCAAGTGTGAAACTTTAGGATGATCTTTATACGAAAGTAATACTTCCACGCTATTATCCGTCGAACAATCATCCAGCAATATCAACTCAAAATCCTCATAGGTTTGATTTAATATACTACCAATGCGTTGTCTCAAATAAAGTGCATGATTGTAATTGGGAACTATAACAGAAATTTTAGGCATTTTTTTTTGATGGAGAAACTTTAAGTACAGACATTAATAAACGTATTATTTTAAAACTCCTCAAAAACACAACAATATTACTTATATAAATATAATTCATAAAATTTGAATTAGTCATATTTCCTTTCAATGTCTGCTTTATCACTTCAAGGTACTTAAAATTTGTTCTACAATCAGGCTCAATATGACAACCTTCACCCCATTCATTCCAGGCGTTTATAAATATATACTTTTCTTTGTTAGTGCTTTGTTGAGTAAATTCTACTATTCTCTGCAGATAATACTTAAAAACATCAATATCATTATTTATAAAAATTGTTCCTTTAGAATTTTTCCTAGCCGTATTATCCCACGAAGGAAATACACATCGAAACACAGGGTAGTTGTAGTTTTTCAATATCATATTGAACACTGACGTTGGATAATCAATACAATTCAGCGGATAAAACTTATTACTTGGGTTACAACACGACCAATCAGGAGCAAATTCCATTGCAGCATCAAATCCAATAGTTTTTGGATTTACTTTACCTACAAAACTTTCAACTCTAACTAAATATAGACCTTTATATCCATTATTTTTTGCCACTTTCCTCCACATTTTTACTGTTTCCTTTATATCAGGAAACAATTCGGTACGATAAATTATAAAAACAGGCTTTTCATCTATTTTTATGTATCGCTGATCCGAGAACACATTTTTACATAAAAAATCGATATGAGATTTATCATCTTCTAACGAATAATCTTGTTTTATAATAATTTCTTGATCTAAACCATCCCAGCGCTTTGTCCAGTTCTCATTTGCCCAAATATATAAAAATGGAAAATCAGGTTTACCTGATTGAAGCATATTATCTAGTGGTGTTTCTAATAATCTTTTTCCATTAAACCAATAATGATAATATGCAAAACCATAAATACCATATTCCTTCGCCATTGCTGCTTGGCGTATCAACACTTCAGGTTCTGATAAATCATAGTACCCTACACTTTCATTTGGTACATGAGGCTGATAATGAGCCTCAAATAAAGGCTCTGCTTTTTTTACATTAATCCACTCAGTAAACCCCTTACCCCATGCAGCGTCATTTTCTGGGATTGTGTGGTACTGTGGGAGATATATAGCTATAGGTTTAATCATGTTATTTTGAAAATGCTTTATACTTACGTAGTAGTCCTGATATTGCCTGAATTATAGAATGATAGCATATTAATATCTTTAAATACACATTCTTATTTTCACCAGAAATTTGAATTATATGGTGTCGAAATAACGGATTAAATAACTTCCACTTATAATACAGAACTAAATTTGCCCAATAATCATCATGAAAATTATCATCAATTAAAAAATTACTAGCACCACCACCATTAAATAGAGAAATAATAAGATCTATATAATGAAAATGAAAATTTGCCCAACACCTGATATTAAAATCATAATCAGCACATATTTTATAATTTTCATTATATAGTCCATTTTTTTTGAATACTGAAGAATGGTAGAATATAGCTTGGTGACAAATATTATATTCCAAAAGTTTATTTAGATTAAAGACACCATCATATATTTGCCCATCTGTTGCCCAACCAGCATTTCCAACAATTTTCACATTCCCGTAAATAATTTTTCGGTTAGTTTGCGCTATCTCAATATTTATTTTTGCTAGAACAAACTCATCATATAACTCATCATCGCTTCCTAGAAAAAATAACCATTCACCTTGAGCTAATTTAATGCCTTTATTCATTGCATCATAAATACCATTATCAGGTTCCGATATTATTTTAATTCGTTCATCATTAAACCTCAAAGCAATATTCAGAGTGTCATCTGTTGAGACACCATCAAGAATCAATATTTCAAAGTCCATAAAGGATTGTAAGATAACACTGTTAATACATTGAGGCAATGTTGAATCACTATTAAACGTGGGTATTATTATAGAGAATTTAACATGTTTCATTTCTTAATGAATTAATTCAAGAACCCTTAAAGAGACCATTTGAAATAAACCTTATAATAGAGCTTTATCGATTTAGTAACTGAAATAATAATTTTCGCTTCCTTCTCATTATAAAATCTAAAAACATCCAGCAAATTAACCAATGGGAGTTTTAAATAGTGATGTTTGATAACAGCTTCAAGATTAAATTCTGTAGCTCTTAAAATATCTTCATACGAGACTCTATCATCATTATTTTCTATTTTCATGTATTTAAAAAAATCAATAATCCAATTAAGAAACTGAAAATGGCCTTTAATTGTTTTTGCAACATTTCTTTTTACATTACCTGATATGTTATAACAACCAAGCCTCCAACTAATCTTAGCTTCCTTCATTGTACAAATCCCTTTATCCTTCGATAATCGAATAAAAGTAGCCCAATCAGCAGCTTGAGCATAGTCTGTCTTAACAAAGCCATATTTATCATAAATGGATCTTGAAAAAATATGATCAGGCATCGAATGACCTCTTTCAAACATTAGTATACAATAGGCCATATTTTCAGAAGTATCAACAAAAGGACTTTCAGTCGACTCTGAAAGCACTAAATCTGTGTCATCAATCACCCTAGTGTCAAACCTATAAACATCATATTTACACTTATCAGAATTAATTGTAAAATAAAATACTTCAACACAGTTTGAGTCAATTAAATCATCATCTGAAAATACCCAAATCCAATCCTCAACTTTACTCAATTCAATACAACGAATCCATTGATCTACTAAATTCTTAGCCCCAATATTGTTGATAAATTTAATATATTGAAGATTTAATTTGCTTTCATGTCTTTTACAAATACTTTCTAAATCATATGGACTATTATCATCACCCACATAAACATTAAAGTTCTTATTGGTTTGATTCTCCAATGAAATAAGTACTTTTTCTAAAAATACTTCTTTGTAAGCTGGAATAATAATTGCCAAATTATTTCTCATTTTTTCGACAAACTAATATCTGATACCCTGTATATTTTTTCCCTAAATCCGAAACAGCGAATTGATTATGAAATTCTTCAATTTTAGAATAATTTTGTCTCGCTTTCCAATCAGTTAACAGTACAGGGAACTCGTATGCTTTGCCATTTATTAGTTTTCTTAGTTTTCTTACGATTCTCGTTTTAACACTCCTATCATTTGATTCTTTAAAAGATTTCAAAATTTCATCATTTATTAACTCATTTTGATATATTTGAGTATAAATTTTTTCTATTAGAAAGAATTTCGAAATCATTTCTTGAAAATATTTGAAACCCCATTCTCGAGTATGATATGGATTGCTCGGGTTGTCTATTATGTCTTTATCAGCAATAGGTGTCGAGATTATAAAAAGACCATTAATCTTTAAACAGCGTCTAATATTCTGCAAAAAACCATCATAATCAGTCAAATGCTCGATTGTTTCAAAACTAATTACCAAATCAAACTCCCTATCAAATATTAACTTTTCTGCATTTTGAACCAAAAAGTTTATCTTTTCATTTTTGAATCTATGACTTGCATATCTTATTGCTTGTTCACTAATATCACAAGCAAAAACATGCTGAGCACTTCCTTTTGTTGCTATCAAGTATGAACCATAGCCTGTTCCGCAAGCTACTTCTAAAACCGATTTATTGTTTGAATACTCAAGGACTAATTTATATCTCTCAAGATGATCATGCTCAACAACCTCTAGTGAAAAACCAGAGACCATCCTTTCACTTTCATTTCGAATGAACAAATCAGCTAGAGCATTCAACTCAAATTTTAGGCAGAAATTCTCTTCCGACAGTTTATTCATGTCTTCAATTGTAATCATATTATAACCAGTTTTGCTGAATGAGAAAATCGCCTTGACTTTGATCAGGCAAAATTACATTGATATTTGCAGGCATTAAAATTTCAAAAAACAATGGATCTTTATAATAATCCAAAGTAATGTATTCTGTTCCTATAAAAAGCTCTATGAGATACTCGCCAGGTTTTAATTGTAACGAATCAACGGAACAAACAATTTTATTAATGCCTTTCTTTAGATTGTATTTTTTGTTTAAAAACTTGCTAAATAACGTAAATACACGAATATCATTTATATTATTAATCCCTATACCCAAATAAACATCATTAATGTCTTCCAATGATTCTATTTCAACACTAAATAAAGCGGAAGAATAAGTTTGTAATACTTTGTCTGTTTTATTAGTAATATCTAGATTTACAAACCAAACCTTTTTACCCTCTTTATATACTTTGAGTTTCTTCGACATCAAATTTTCTTTATCTGAATTATATACTGAAATCGCATCACTCGCACTTCCATTATAATATATGTAACCGTTTTTTAAAACTATTCCTGTTTGACAAAGATTTGCAACAGCATGGAGATTATGACTTACAAACAATACCGTTCTCCCCTCTCCTTTTGAAACATCCTGCATTTTGCCAATGGCTTTCTTTTGGAATTCGGCATCGCCTACTGCAAGGACTTCGTCTACTACCAGTATCTCAGGTTCCAGATGGGCTGCAATTGCAAAACCAAGACGTACAGTCATACCACTTGAATAACGTTTCACAGGAGTATCCAGATAACGTTCTACACCTGAGAAATCTACAATTTCATCTAACTTACGGGTTATTTCGGCTTTAGTCATGCCCATGATAACACCATTCATATAGATATTCTCACGTCCTGTCATTTCAGGGTGAAAACCGGTACCTACTTCCAATAAAGAAGCTATACGTCCCGCAGCTTTAATGGTTCCGGTGGTAGGTGCTGTAACTTTGGAAAGAATCTTCAGTAAGGTAGATTTACCGGCACCGTTTTTTCCTATTATCCCCAGCACATCGCCTTGTTGTACCTCAAAGTTAATGTCTTTCAATGCCCATACATAATCGCTTTCACCTTTATGCGCACGATCATTTACCTCGCCTATCTTTAGGTATGGGTCTTCTTTACCCTGAATATTCATTTTCCACCATCGGTTTAGGTCATGACTCAGCGTTTGAGTGGAGACGAGTCCAAGGCGGTATTGTTTAGAAATATTTTCGAATTTTATCGCTGTGCTCATATTTTTTTAATTTCACGAATTTTCTTTAATTAGACAAATTACTTATGAGTAAATCTGCCATTCCCTAATTCGTGTAATTTGATTTAATTCTTGAACTTATTATCCTATTAGTATCTTTCAGTCGTAAAATTATAAAAAAATCTGTATAATTCGCTTTAATTAGTGTAATTCGCTTTAAATTCGTGCAATTAGCTTTCTAATAATAATATCCTGTAATTAAAAGCCGAACAAAATAAATCAGTCCCATTAAAACATGAATTGAAAATACTGAAAGTAATAAAATATTTTTAAAAGTTTTGCCTTCCATTTTCATATCTTTAAGCAAAGCTAACAAGGCTACAAAGAAAGATAACCATGTAGTTATAACGATTTGCCAATAGAAATTTCCATGAGAAGCCCGTGGACCGGATTCTGATATAAAAAAGAAAATCAACACCGATACTACAAATGAAAGCAAAGTGTACCAAAAAACCTGACTCTTAATTACTTTTGGAATATTGAGGAAACTATAAAGAAGCGGGAAAAGCACAGAAAACAACATCGCAACAGGTATTAAATTGAATTCTTCAAACTCCGGATTACGATAAAAAGGTAAGAAAATCACCGATGAAGCTTCTTTATTAGTTGGTGTAGTGGTTTTATAGATAATCCAGTATTCCAGTATCAAAAAGAAAAAACCTATAATAAGAGGAAGGATGCTATACCAAAATTCTTTCTTAAACTTGTATTTGAATAATAGCATCAAAGGATAAACACAAAGGAATACAAAGAAATAGCTTGGCTTGATAAATAAATTCAGCAATATTAATAAGAAAATCCACAGGTTGCGTTTTGCGTCATAATCTTGTAACTGCTTATATGATTGATAGAAAAGCAACATTGCAAACGGGAACAAAAAGAGGATGGTAGAGTTATGCCACACATTAGGAACATAGTTACCAATATACATAAAGTAATCATCAGAGAAATAACTCGGAATAGGAATAGCAAAAACAAACAACATACATAGTGCATAAAATGCTGTTGAAGTGTAATTCGATGTATTTCTGGTACGGCTCTTAACTACTTCTAAAATCATTTTTTGAGATAAATAATACCGAAACACCCCTGCAAAAGCTAATAAACCACACAAGCTAAGTTCCGTGGCTGTTACATGCGCGCTGAAAAACGAAAACACATTGACCAGCAGATAAACCAGAAAGTTTCCGGTATACGGAATCTCACCTGTACACATCTTTCGTGCAAAAGCTGCATGATCATGCATATCGTTATAATCGGCAGGGATTACTTTTAAAATGCCATAATATGCAGCAAACAAAAGCAAAAACAAAAGGGGAATAATAAACTTATTTTTATTCATAGAGAAATTAGTTGGTAGTTGGTAGTTATTAGTCGGTAGTTAGTTTATTGGACTAACACCAAATTTATCAGGATTATTAACCATAAACGATAATAACCGTCCAACTTCTTCATTCAATTTTATCAATTGTATATAATCTTCTTCAGTAAAATAATGGCAATGTAAAGAGAAGTTGAGCCAGACGAGAGTTTCACTATTCTCCCCCAGACAATCAGATAATTTAAGCAGATAGTGTTTGTAATAGTTTCTTTTTCGATATGCCTCTGCTAAGTTTGCACAAACTGAACGTGAAGAGCGTCTAATCTGATCCGTTAATGAATATCTTTCCTCTTTTGGAAATTTAAGCGTAATATCAAATATCTGACAAGCTTGTTGAAAAGCTTTCTGATATGCCATTAAATCTTTAAAGCCTTGATTTACATTATTCATAATTTAGCTATACTCTCTTTCTACAAACTACTTGCTATTAACTACCGACTACTTGCTATAAACCGATTTTATAGTAGCAATTATCTTATTCTGATCTTCAAGACTTAGTTCATAGAACAACGGTAAACGCACCAAACAATCGGCAAACCTATCACAATTAGCTAATACTCTCCCATCATGTTTTTCTGCGTAATACGGGCTGCTATGCAAACTCAGATAATGGAACACTGCTAATATTTCATTTTGCTTTAATGCATTTATAAGTTCGGTTCTTTCTTCCAACGAAGGACAAACCAAATAAAACATATGTGCATTATTTGTCGCATAGTCAGGGATCTGAGGTAATTTAAAATATCCTTTGTCGGCCAATGGTTTTAATGCTTCAGAATACCTGTTCCAATGTTCTTTACGCTTATTTTGTATCTCATCCAGATGTTCAATCTGAGCCCAGAGGAAAGCTGCAATCACTTCGGAAGGTAAAAAAGAAGAACCTATATCCACCCATCCGTACTTATTTACTTCGCCTCGAAAGAATTCGGCGCGATTTGTTCCTTTTTCCCAAATAATCTCGGCACGATGAATAAATCGTTCATCATTGATGGCAAGCATTCCTCCCTCACCGGAAATGATATTTTTTGTTTCGTGAAACGAAAAAGCAGCTAAATGTCCAACACTTCCCAACGCTCTTACCTCTTGCCTCTTGCCACTTACCTCTGAATAAAATGAATCCACCGCTTGTGCAGCATCTTCCACCACCAATAAATTATATTTGTCGGCCAGAGCCATGATTTTAGTCATATCACACGCCATACCGGCATAATGAACAGGGACAATCACTTTAGTTCTGGGCGTTATCAATGCTTCAATTTTATCTGCATCGATGTTCGGATGTTCTGATTGACTATCTGCAAAAACGATAGTAGCTCCCTGACGAACAAAAGCTAAAGCAGTTGAAACAAAAGTATAACTAGGAATAATCACTTCGTCGCCCGGTTTTACATCACATAGAATGGCAGCCATTTCCAATGCATCGGTACATGAAGTTGTCAGAAGACACTTCTGGAAGCCGTAGCGTTTTTCGAAATAGGCCTGACAACGTTGTGTGAACATCCCATTGCCTGAAAGTTTACCGGTAAAAACGGCTTCATACATGTAATGAGCTTCTTTACCAGTGAGATATGGTTTATTGAAAGGAATCATTTTAGTAGGTAGTTAGTAGTTTCTTTTTTGATATAAATACCCTGTTTCGTTGGAAGCAATGATATTATAAGTTGATAAGTGTAACTTATTATTAGAATATATATATTTTGAGTTGAGTTTGTCAGTCAAAGTATCAGAATACGTAATTCCAATTCCTGCAGGAATATTCAAAACGACATCTGAACTAAACTGATGGACAACAATTGTATTTGTAAAACGAGAATTTGGAAATTTAGTATAAACAATATGATTCAACATCTTATTTCCTTTAGGATTTGCATATCGACCATTATTAAATGAGTCTAACACTTGAGGCGAAATCAATAGAAAGAGAATTCCTAACAAGTTTGCAGCGAGTGAAAAATAGATGATAAAACGTTTACTATTCAATATCAAAAACAAAACGCTGCCAAACAAAACAGGAGCAATCACTCTATAGTCACGCCAATCAAACACATCATACGCAGCAATATTAATCAACAGAAATAAAAACAAAATCAAAAATACTATAAAATATTCAATTTCAATCTTTTTAAATCGAGTTTGAATAGCCTTTGACTTAACTAAACAAACCAAGCAAATAAAAATGATAAAATACCGACTCAACACTTGAATAATATCCTCCGAAACCGGATTGATCATATTCCATGCATTCTGAGAAAAATGTTCTGCAAAATTACTAACAAATTCAGAAAAACCCTTGCTGGAAAGCCATTCATTGAGGAAAGAATCGGGATAAGGCGAAACAAAGAGATTATTTAGCACAAACAGCAATGCACTAAACACAATCCACAGAACAATAGAAATCAGAAATTTAAGATCAAATTGAAATTCCGTTTTTCTTTTAAAAAGTAACGGCAAAAATAGTACAATATAGATAATGCGAATAAATGAGATTGCCGTACAAAACAACAATAACGATATAAGCATTTTCCTACTTCCGCCTTTGAAGTAAATATAAAGTGCACTAAAATATACGATTAGTGCTGAATAATTCAGCAACTCGGTCATGGAAGTAGAAGAAAACAGAATCAACGGCGTATAACTGAAGCTAAACAAAAGAATATAAAGTAAACTTTTAGAAGATATTTTGACAGCAATAGTCAGAAACAAAAAAGCAAACGACATAAAAAATGCATTGGCTATGACAATTGAATACGTTTTCCAACCGAAGATTTTGCCAAATAAAGCATAGACTGAAACTGCTCCAAATCCATGAGAACCAAACGAAAGGTACTTGGGCAAAGATTCATTTATGGTGTAATAACCAAAATTCAGTCCTTTCTGAGAAAAAGAAAGGATTTCATGCCAATAAGACAATTCATCTGACCAACAAGGTATTGAATTAAATACCGAATGGCGGACAATGACATTAGTCGTAATAAACAAGATTATCCACGGTGAAGCAATCAACAATAAACTTAATGACAAATGAGTCTTATTCAGTTTATAAATTTCAGACTTCTTGAAGATGTTCATTCTAACGCGATGTGATGATGAATGATGTGGTAATGTGATGATGAATGATGTGATGATATGGTAATGTGATAATTATTATCCTACTTACTATCTATCAACCACTTACTTCCTACTACTCACTACTCACTACTTACTGTTTACTACTTACTGCTTTCAAAACCGTTGCACCCCACGAATATCCGACTCCAAAACCGGCAATCAGTATATTTCCTTTTAATTTGCCTTCCTTTTGAGCTTCACACAGAGCAATAGGAATAGTAGAAGAAACCGTATTACCAACCGTTTCGAGGAAGAAAAAGAATTTATCCGGCTCTATCTCAATTAGTTTTCGCAAGTAATTCATCATATACTTATTAGCCTGATGAAAAACAAATAAGTTTATGTCGTCTTTCGATAGTTGATTTTTAGCCAGCACTTCATCTACCAAAACAGGAACGGCTTCGGAGGTAAAATTAAATATCTCCCCGCCATTCATATACAAATAATCCGACGAACTCGGATTTCCTGCTTCGTCAAAGGTCATTTCATTTAAATCTTTTGCATGGCGTAATCCTCCATTTTTGACTATCAGGTTCTCGGCTCCACGGCCATCGGTACCAAGGCTGAAGTTTTCAATAGATGCAAAACCATCGGTTGAAATCAACGTTGCAGCCGAAGCATCGCCAAAAATAGTTCGGTTTCCTTTATCACTTGGGTGAATATGTTTTGAATAAGTCTCTGCAGTGAGCAACAATACATTCTTGGCAATTCCACCGGCTATCAGACCCTTGGCCAACGATAGTCCGTAAACAAAACCCGAACAACCCAGATTAAAGTCCAACGCACCACACGAAGTTGACAAGCCCAACCGATTTTGAATCAGACAGGCAGAAGTTGGCAAGTAATAATCAGGACTTTGCGTGCAAAGAAGAATAAAGTCAATCGTTGAACGGTCAATGGCATGCTCGGCAAAAAGCTTTTCGGCTGCCTGAGTTGCCATGTCGGAAGCTGTTTCATTATCCGAAGCAATGTGTCGTTCATGTACTCCTACTTTTCCTGCTACTTTTTCTACCGTCCATTCGGGAAATTCCTTTACCAAATCTTCATTTGTAACTACTTTCTCGGGTAAAAAGTAGGATATGGCTTTTATATATGATTTCATTATTTAATTGTTTAAACAACCCCTAGCCCCATAAAGGGAGAATAGGTTCGTTTCATTCTGAATTTACACGCAAATTTTACTGTACCAAAACTGCATCATGAAGCCCCTTCAGGGGTTTGGGGTCTATTGCAACGTATAACCTCCATCAATGAGTAAGCTGGTACCAGTCATCCATTGGGTTGCGTCCGACAATAGATATGTAGCTGCATAAGCCACTTCTTCGGGCTTACCGTAACGTTTTAGCGGATATTTCAATCTGTCTTTCTCCAGTTCTTCTTCGCCAATACTTCCCGCTTTCAATAAATCGGTTTCTATCATACCGGGATTAATACAGTTGGCACGAATACCTCGTGGAGATAGTTCCAATGCCACAGCTTTCATAAAGCCGGTCAATGAACTCTTCGAAGCTGCATAGATGGAACTGCCGATATAAGCACAATTATTACCATTTATGGACGAAATATACACCAACGAAGCACCTTTGTTTAGCTTCTTATGCTGCAATACCAAACGCGTTAAATGAACAGGAACCAATGTGTTGGTTTGAAAAATATCATTTACATCGTTTTCTTCGGTCAACTGAAGTACCAGGGGGTTTGCAATACCGGCATTGTTTACCAATCCATCAATCTTGGGCAACGATTCCACCAGCTTTTCCATTTCCGGAAGATTAGTCAGGTCGGCAGCAATTTGCAGATGTCCATCTCCTTCAAGCATGGAAACCGTTTCCGACAAACGGGATTCGTTACGCCCTGTAACAATAAGAGTCGCTCCCATTTGCGAACAAACAACAGCGATGGCTCTTCCTATACCCGACGATGCACCGGTTACTAAAATAGTTTTGCCTGCTAATGAAAACGGATTCATCTTAGCTAAGTTTGGATTGTACCAGATCAAATAATTCCTGAACGGTATTGGTTGGTTTCATTTCCTCCGGTTTTAGCACTACCGAGTACTTTTTCCCAATCATATTCAAAATGGCCAAAGCATTCAACGACGACCATTCATCTAATTCTCTGAAACGGGTTTCGAGTGTGAATTCAGAAGCATCTGTATCATCAAATTGTGCGGCAAAGTTTTTTATAAATTCGTTAGCGTCCATTTTATGTTCGTTTAAATATAGTTTGTTGTATATGTTTTATCAAATAAAATCCTGAATCAGATTATTCGGATCAGGTGTAAGCGGGGTCGATTTTGTCAGAAAAGAACTTCCGTTTTTGGTGTTTTTTAGCAAAACAGATCCGGCGCCCAGTATATTTTGCTCTCCTATAGTAGTTTTATCTTTTATCACCGCACTCATGCCAATAAAAGTGTTTCTCTTGATTGTGCAAAAACCTCCTATCATAACATTCGATGTCAGAAAGCAGTTCTCTTCAATTACAGAATCATGCCCGATTCTATTTCCCACATTAACTATAACGTTATCGCCAATTTTTACGTTTTGCATAAAAATGTTGCCTTCCATAATAAAGCTGTTTTCACCTACCTGCAAATCATTCCAGTATGAGTTTCGCGAACAAAGATAGCTAATCAAATGGTAACCTTTTTCTTTAGCCTCTCTGAATTTCAGTTCGCGTGTGGAGTTTAGTTTATGATACCCAATGGCAATAAACATAGCGTACTCACTTGGCGGATAAACTTCATCCACTTTTTCAAAATCAACCACCGGAAGATTTAAAAAAGTCTTTGTTTTATTATATTCTGCGTTAACCGTATAGGCTACAATTTCAAAGTCCGAATCATTCTTCAGATAAAAGCTTACCTGACTGGCAAAATCGCTGACACCAAAAATAATAATCTTTTTATAATCCTTTTTCATCGAATAAACGCATTGCTTACTGCTTACTAAAAACTATCAACTATTTGTAAATATCTCTTACAATGAAAGTTTGTCTGTTTTTTGTTTGATTAAAGAGCTTATCAATATAAATGCCAAGAACCCCTAATGAGCTTACGATCACTCCTACGGAGAAAAGCAACGCAACAATCAAAAAGGTAAATCCTGAAAGTACAATTTCCGGGTTAATCAGTTTTTTTACCACAAAGAAAATCCCGGTGAAAACACTCAGAGCAGAGATAAAAAAGCCGAATTTAAATAACACGATAAGCGGATAAGACGAGAATGAAGTAATAGCTTCCATACTCAATGCTATACGTTTGCCCAGCGTGTAGGTACTTTGTCCTTCCCGTTGTCCCTTTTTTATGGTTATCGGTATTTGCTTGTATCCAATCCATTGCATCATACCAGCCATAAAAATATTTTTATCGCCCATCTTAATCAACTCCTCCACATAACGGCGACTCATTAACCGTTCGGTAAGCAGATTCTCCGGAATGCGAGTATCGGTCAAACGATTAAAGAACCCATAAAACAACCCGCCGATTGTTCTTTCAATAAAAGAACCTTTGCGCGTTTCCTGAACACCATAAATCACATCACAGCCCTGCTCTTCCTGCATTTTGTGATAAAAAGTAGGTATATGCGTTGGTGGAACTTCCAGATCGCAGTCGATCAAAAAAACATAATCACCTGTAGAATATGTCAAACCGGCCATAATAGCATAATGATGTCCGAAGTTGCGCGACAAGTCAACAGCTACTATACTGTTGTTTTTCTCCTTTAGCTTTAAAACCTTATCCAACGATTTATCGGGAGACCCATCGTTTACAAATACTATTTCGTAACTGCTACATTCAATTGAGGCCATTGCCTCTTCACATTGCGCTACAAAAGTATCTAGAAAGCGCTCCGATCTATATAATGTAGTTACAATTGATAACTGTGGTTTGCTCATATTCTAAAACGTTTTTCGGCTTGATAAATAAAATATCCACTTCGGTCGGCACTACACTGAATGGCATGAAGCGTCGTATCTGTTATTTCTGATTCGATAATTTCTTTGTATTTCTCCGGATGCTGAATTACGGGCAATAGATGCTCGGTTTCCTTACAAAGGAAATAAACTCCCGCTGCTTGCTGATTATGCAAATGAGGCTCTTCAAACTCTCCCAACGCAATATCAATGACTCCTTGTACAAAGTCATATCCGGTAGACAGTTTTACTAAATGCGACCCGATAAAATCACCGCCCATCCTGGCTCCTACTTCAATGGCAAAAACCTCACCGGCACTGGTTATTTTAAATTCAGCATGACTGGCACCATAATTTATTTTCAGAGCAGCCAGTGCTTTGAGTGTTTCCGACTTTATTTTTTTTTGTATCTCCGGACTCAACAAACTGGGTTGATGATGCTCCAACTCTACAAAATACGGTTCTTCGGTTGTCACCTTATCGGTAATAGCCAGGATATAATGTTTCCCTTCCCACGAAATACTTTCGACACTCACCTCCGATCCTGAAACATATTCTTCTACAATTGCGTGATGTGTAAACGATTCCTTTTGAGCTCGTTTTATAGCTTCGGGTAAATCTGCCGGGTCTTCAATCTTTTTTACACCACGGCTACCCGAACGATCTGTTGGTTTAACGATTAAAGGGTAACGAAAGTTTTCTACCGTATAATTTTCATCCGCAATAACAAAGCGTGGTGATGAAACCGAAAAATCGGCAAACCGACGACGCATCATATATTTATCGGTTGCAGCTAATGCATCTTCAAAATCATTCGCAATTAATCCCATTTCGCGCGCAACAAAACAAACCGTCGGCACGGCAGCGTCAGAAGCAATGGTGGTAATTCCATTGATATGTACTTGTTGGCAAACTTTAAGTATTTCTTCTTTGTCAAGAATGGAAATAGGATAAAAATAATTGGCAACATCTTTACATACTGCACCATCTTCCCAGGCGAAGCAATGTGTTTCAATACCCATTTCAGCAGCCTTTTGCACAAGGGGTAACTGCAAATAGCTTGCTCCAATAATAGCTAATTTCTTCATATCAAAATCTAACGGTAACTATCAATCCTATAATGATTAGTCCCAGACCTACCACTTTCCCGATCGTAAATGTTTCGCCTAATAGCCACACACCCAGCAAAAAAACGATTGCAGGAGCCAGACTCATAAACGGATAAGCTTCGGTGATTTGGAACTTAGTCATAGCCATAGACCAACAAACCGAAGCTATAAAAGCCGAGAGAAAACCGGAAAAAATAAATGGATCAAGCAAAAATTTGGTGTATGAAACCACCATATCCCAAATACCTGTGTGAGGCATGGTCCAGTTCAATTTCAGAATTCTCCACTTGAGGATCATTTGTCCGTAAACGGTAAAAAAAAGTGTTGCAAATATATATAGGTAACGCATAAATGTGTTTATTGTGAGGTGGAATGTGTAAAGTGTAAAGTAAAATTAAGAGTTTAATTGCTTTTGATAGGCAGCTTTCACCCCACTCAATTTTTTTGCTATCATATCAATAAAATCAAACAGTATCCATAAATGAGCGTTGCACTTTATTAAATACAACTATGCCAATAGCCAAAAGAACAACCATAAAGCCAAAACTGTAGCCCAATTGAGCCCAACTAAATGTTCCGACTCCCATGGTGCCATATTTAAAGGTTTCCACCAGCGATGTTACCGGATTTAAAGCCATAATCCATTGACGTTTTGGCGACATCGTGCTCAACGGATAAATGATCGGAGTGGCATACATCCAGAGTTGAACAATAAAAGTAAACAGTATCGTCAAATCCCTGTATTTGGTAGTCATGGATGAAATAATAATTCCAAAGCCCAATGACAAACCAGCCAACATAATAATTACCAACGGTAGAAGCAGAATATATATATTGGGAGCAACATGCACCCCCATAATCAGATAATAAATATAAACCACTACAAAAAGCAAAAACTGAATACCCATCCGTACCAAATTAGAGGCCACAGTAGAAAGCGGCACAATCATCCTCGGAAAATAAACTTTTCCAAATATTCCCTGATTGGCCGTGAAGGTTGAAGACGTTTTATTCAAACAATCGGAAAAATACTGCCAGCAAACTATACCCGCCAGATAGAACATGGGCTGCGGCAAGCCATCGGTCGATATACCTGCAATACCACCGAAGACAATCATATACATCACAGTCGTTAAAGCTGGTTGAATGAAGAACCAGGCAGGCCCAAGGATTGTTTGCTTGTATTGCGTAATAATATCGCGCTTTACAAACATGGAAAACAAATCACGATACTGCCAGATTTCTTTAAAATCGACTTCTAAAAGCTTATTTTGTGGCTTTATAATTGTGTTAAATTCCATTTAAAATTAATCTTTAGCAATAAAATTAAGTCGACAAAAAAGGTACAATACTTTTTATCAGACAACTACATTGTTTTAGCTCAGTAATTTATTATAATGCAAAAGTAGTATTTTTTTAATGTGTATTACTAATAAATACAGATTTTAAACAGTTCTCATAGTAATCAAAAACCCAAAACCAACAGATTAGTGCTGTTTATTTTAACTTACGTATTTGATAAATACCTACATTAGAGCATGGCATTTACAATCTATTGTTTTTTGTTACCTTTGCACCCGAAAACTTGTATATTAAAATGATCGACAACACTATATTTAACGATAAAAAAGTAGCATTTCACACCTTAGGCTGTAAGCTCAATTTTGCCGAGACATCGGCTATTGGCAAGCAACTTACCGACGAAGGATTTGCAAAAGTAAAAACCGGAGAACAGGCCGATATTTGCATCATAAATACCTGCTCTGTAACCGACACGGCCGACCATAAATGCCGTCAGGCCATCAATCGTTTAAACAGACAACATCCTGATGCAATTATGATTGTAACCGGATGTTATGCACAACTAAAACCAGAAGAAGTAGCCGCCATTGATGGGGTTGATCTAGTTCTCGGGGCTAATGAGAAGTTCAATGTCCTTGAATATATACAAAAGCTGGACGGAACTGAAAAAAGTGAGATTCATCGTTCGGAAATAAAAAGAGTGCGGGAGTTTAAACCGTCCTGCTCTCGCGACGACCGTACACGCTACTTTCTAAAGGTACAGGACGGATGCGATTACTTCTGTACCTATTGCACCATTCCTTATGCACGTGGACGTAGCCGGAATGCAACTATCCCCGAAACTGTAGCCATGGCTATGCAAGCTGTCGAAGCCGGAGCTAAAGAAATTGTACTGTCGGGCGTGAATATAGGTGATTTTGGCAAAAGCACCGGCGAATCATTTTTTGACCTCGTAAAAGCCCTTGACACAATTCCAGCCGATGTACGGTTCAGAATATCATCTATCGAGCCTAATTTACTTACAGACGAGATAATTACCTACATTTCTACAAGCCACCGTTTTATGCCTCATTTTCATATCCCGTTGCAATCGGGAACTAACGAGGTACTTCAACTGATGAAGCGGAAATATAACAGGGAACTGTTTGCACACAAGGTAGAGCTTATCAAAAGCCTTTTACCTCATGCATTTATCGGGGTTGATGTCATTGTGGGTGTTCGTGGTGAAACAGACGAACTTTTTGAGCAATCCTGTCGGTTTATTGACTCACTGGATATATCGCAATTGCACGTATTCACCTATTCGGAACGTGCCGGAACGAAAATGCTCGACATAGAATATACAGTATCACTTAACGAACGCAAACGCCGTAGCAATGTACTCCATTCTTTATCCGAGAAAAAGACAAAAGCTTTCTACCAAAATCAAGTAGGCAATACCTACCCTGTATTGTGGGAAAGCCGACACAACGGAGAATTTATGGTTGGTTTCAGCAGTAATTACGTAAAGGTCGAACGACAGTATGACAAAAAACTGGTTAACACCATTCAAATCGTAACTCTTGGAGAATGGAACGACGATAAGTCGGCATTAATTGGAGTTTAATAGTCCAACTGAATCAGAGATAAATTAAGAATTTTTAATTGTGAATCAAATAATATGTTAGCAAAACGTATCATCCCCTGTCTGGATATCAAAAATGGACAAACAGTGAAAGGCATTAATTTCGAGAACATTACCGATGTTGGTGATCCGGTAGAGCTAGGAGCTCTATATGCCCAAATGGGTGCCGATGAATTGGTGTTTCTGGATATCACTGCAACCAACGAGAAACGTAAAACTTTATCGGAACTCGTTACACGCATTGCCAAACATATTAATATTCCATTCACTGTAGGTGGAGGTATTTCAAGCGTGGAAGATGTATCGGTGTTACTTGCATGTGGCGCTGATAAAATTTCCGTAAACACATCAGCCGTTCGCAATCCACAGTTAATAAGCGATTTAGCATCTCAGTTTGGAAGTCAATGCGTAGTACTGGCAATTGATACCAAATACATTGATGGAGAATGGTTTGTATTCCTCAATGGCGGTAGAATTCCTACGGACATTAAGACAGTCGAGTGGGCAAAACAAGCGGTTGCACTTGGAGCCGGAGAAATATTGTTGACATCGATGAATAACGACGGCACCAAAGACGGATTTGCCTTAGACATTACGTGTGCCGTTTCCGAAGCTGTAAATGTGCCGGTCATTGCCAGTGGCGGTGCAGGAACTATGGAACACTTTGTAGAAGTATTTGATGCAGGAAAGGCTGATGCAGCACTGGCAGCAAGCATATTTCACTACAAAGAGATTGGCATTCCCGAATTAAAAATGTTTCTGAAAGAAAAAGGTGTTGAAGTTAGAATTTAGTCTTTAGCTGACGAAACTATACACAATTATTCCCAAAAAACTTAAGCCCAGCACTGAAACCGGGACTAAAGCCACTGGTCTTTCTATTTCAGTATATGCTTCGTGCTTTAGCAAGCTCGGACGATACTTGTATATAAACCCATAACAAATAGAAGCAGCCAGAGCACCTATAACTGCTCCACCCAAAATGTCTAACGGATAATGCACACCGAGATAAATTCTGGAATAGGCTGTGATAATAGCCCATGCAAATATTGAAAAACTATAAGCTTTCTGTTTTAAAAGCAACGATGAGAGCAATGCAAAACCTACTGCATTTGAAGCATGAGATGAGGCGAATCCATACATACCACCAGCATAACCTTTCACTAAGTGTATTATATCTTTAAGCTCATCAACATGAGATGGACGAAGCCGCTTAACAAGGTTTTTCAACAAACCGGACGCGACCTGATCGGAAATAACAATACATATAACCAGAGCCAAAACAAGCCAAATAGATTCTCGCTTCCAATGCTTTACCAAAACAAACAAAACGGCAATGTACAAAGGCACCCAAGTCATCTTATAGCTTACAGCGTACATGAATTGGTCAAAAAATGGAGAATGAAGCCCATTAATCAATAAAAACAGATTTAGATCTAACTGTTTTATCACTTCGATTAGATTCATAATCTGATTATTATATGATTAGTTTGTGATTTAATGACATGAAAGAACTAATTGATTTATTAGATCTTTTCAATATTTGCTTGCTCAACCCAGCCTACGTTTCCGTTTCCCAGTTTAATTTCAGTCCAATTGCCTAACGTGCTCTTTACTTTCACCTTAGTTCCTTCGTGCAACTGGAATAAATCTGTTCCGCTTTTATCCGGTGAACTCTTAACCGTCACTACTCCCACCATAACAATTGCTTCTCTATGATTCACTAACTGATCTTTACGTATTCCCGAGAATATGAAAGTAGCAAAACAAACCAACAGTAAAGATACTGCTACCTGAAAAGACAGCTTGCGTATGAAATGCGTTGACCCGAAAATAAAAAGAAAGATTAGTATAAGAGTAACAACAAATAACGCGACGCTAATTCCTAACCATTGGTTTGAGGTAAGCATCTTAATAAAATTCTGAATCCAACGACTTAAGAAAAAAGTAGAAGACTGCATCGAATTATCAACCACCTTTGTTTGAGCAAGTTCCAGATTAAATCTGGCATCATCGTACGATGGAGACAATCTTAAAGCCCGTTCATAATTCAGAATAGAACGTCCAATTTCATTTGATTTATAGTACGCATTGCCAAGATTAAAATACAGTTCCGGAGCAACACCTTGATTGCTTAATATCGTTTCGTATTGCTTAGCAGCAGAAGTATAATCGCCTTTTGTGTACAAATTGTTAGCCTGACTCACAGCATCAGATTGAGCCATTGTCAATGAGCTAAAAGCAGTTAAGATGGATATAAACAGAATGATACGTTTCATATAAATTATACGTTTACTATTTTTTGAAAATTTCTTCAAGATTACTAATAGCCTGAATTGTTTCGGCATATAAATCACCCATTTCTTGCTGACCCGAATTCGGAGCAAAGCGTGCAAACTCACAGGTATTCAGAATATCAATGAATTTATTTATATGTGTCTGTTCTACCTGATGATTGAGCAACTCAGTTTCTACATTATCTTTTGTAAGCGAAGATACCGGAATGGATAACTTATCACTCAAATAAGTCCATGTTGCCTTCATCACTTCTTCGTAGAATTTATCTTTATTTCCCTCTTTCAGCAATTTCTGGGCTAGCTTCAATCGCTTCTGGGCTAATTTATTTGCTTTCTTGTTTTTCACTAAACTGATATCAGCATTCTCTTTTGCCTGTTTACGGAAAATGAAGAATAGTAACAGAGAAATTAAAAGCGGAATAAGGTATAACAGCCAACTAATATAAGTCCCAAAAACAGGCTCTTCCTCTTTTGAAAGTTTAAATTTATTCGTTTGAATAAATCTAATATCCTTGCTAATTTGCTTTACATCCTGCTTATCTACATAGCTACTAACCACGGTTGGGCTTTCACCTCCTGCACCTTTCTCAACCTGTAGATTATAAACAGGAGTTCGCAATGTTTTATATGTTTTTGACTGAATATCAAAATAGGAAAATTCGGCAGACGGTATTTCAAACTTACCTGAATGACGGGGAATAAACATATATTCAATGACCTTACTTCCTGATAACCCAACTGATGAATTTTTGAAGTTGTTTACAACTTTTGGATCGTACGTCTCAAAACCATCAGGGAACTTTAAAACCGGATTCTTAATCAGTTTCATATTTCCACCACCTTCTATAGAAACTTTGATAGTTACAGCATCGTTGGTTTTAACCTGAGTTGCTGAGATAGTGGAATTCATATTAAAACGACCTACTGTACCGCTAAATGTAGCCGGTTTTCCAGCCGGAAGCGCGTTCACATTAATTTTCACAGCCGGCGCAGTGATAATTTTGGAAACATTGGTATACGAGTCGAAAAAATCATCGAATATACTTCGTACTGCTGTCCGATTCTTCACCTGAACCACTGCTTCAAAGTTCCATTTATCAAGTTGCAAAACACCCGAATGCTGTGGATAAAGTAAAAATTTATATAGAACAACCGATGTATAATTTCTTCCTTTATAATTCTCAAGCGCAAATTGTTTGTTAGTAGGCTGATCAATGTCTTGCTTCATAAAGCCTGTGAAATCAATCATTTTCTTGGGACTACATTGAACCACATCTACCAAAGTATATAGCTTGTAAGTTACCAAAATAGCTTCCTGCTCATACACATTGGTCTTAGATACATCAGCTCGTATAAAAAGATTATCATTGGTGATAGAGGTCTGAGCACCTGATCCTGCATTTCCGCCTCTTCCTCCCTGTGACTTTGGTTGCGCATCTGCAGGCAGAACCTTTATAGACACTCCATTAGAGGTGTATTTCTGTCCTCCAACAATTATACTAGCGGATGAAATAGCAAAAGTTCCTGTTTTTTGAGCCTGGAGCGTATAAGTATAAGAAGTGGATTCTGTGGATGATTGTCGTCCATTAATTATCTGAATACTTGAGCTGTGCGACTGAAAAGGACCGGCCAACACATCGAAATTTGTTATCTCCGGTACGCGTAAATCTCTTCCTGCTGCATTAATGGTGTAAACCAATTGAAATGGCGTATTCAAAACAACTGTAGATGGAGCCGATGCTGAAAAACGCACAGGCTCATCAGCTTTTACTATAACGGCGTTTAGCAAAAAAAACGTTAGCGATATAAATATAATTCTGCGTTTCATACTATTTTATTTCAAATCAAGCTTTTCTTTCTAATTTATAATTACCAATCTTTTTCAGCTTTCTTGTTTGTCCTCGGCTGTTGCTTTTTAGCTTTGTCTTGTGCGTTCTTCTCGTCCTGCTGTAATGCATCAAGTATCTGTTGAGCATTATCCTTAGACATTTGCTGCTGCTGAGGTTGAGGCTTAGGCTGAGGTTGCTGAGGCTGTGGTTGAGGTTTTGGATCTTGCTTTTGCTGATCTTGTTTTTTATCCTTGTTCTTATCTTTGTTTTGCTTCTTCAATAGTGCTTGCGCATAAGCCAAATTATAACGGGTTTCGTTATCTTTAGGATTTTTCTTCAATGCCATCTCATAAGCCTTTATACTCTCCTCTATTTTGTTATCGAGCAATAAAGAATTTCCGGTATTATGAAAGGCTGCCGCAATTTTTTCTTTTTCATCCGGCTTGATGGATATCGCATTATTGTACCTTTCCAGCGCTTCAGAATATTTCTTTTGTCTGAACAAAGCATTACCCAAATTGTAGTTGGCCTCAAATGATCTTGGATTTTTCAATAATCCTTTTCTGTAAGCTATTTCGGCATCAGTGAACTTCGATGATTTATACAATTTATTTCCTGCCCTGACATCATCGCTTTCTTTTTGAGCTGCAACCGGAACGACTACTAAACTCATAAACAATATGTATATTATCTTTTTCATTGAATGCATTTTAAAAAAATGTCATTATTTCGTGACCTTATCTTTTAAATCAAAAATTTTAATTTTGCTGAGTCTTTTGTTTTTTCTATCAAAAATGAAAAAATCTATCACTAATATCAACAGAGCCAACAAAGCAAACGACTGAAATTGTTCGTTGTATTCCGAATAAGAAGTTGATTTCAAATCGGATTTTGCAAGCTTATCCAGTTCCTTGTTTATTACCTTATAAGCTCCATTTGTATTATCTGCATGAACGTAAACTCCCTTACCGGCCAACGCAATCTCTTTACACATTTGTTCGTTCAGCTTCGAGACCACAACATTTCCATCTTTATCCTTCCGAAAGCTCATGGTACCCGGAACAGGAATAGGAGCACCATCAGTTTTCCCCATACCTATTACGTTTACAATTATATTATTCTCAGCAGCCAGTTTAGCAGCACCTATAGCATCATCCTCATGATTTTCACCATCAGTAATTAAAATTATTGCTTTCCCCGCCTCACTTTTAGCTCCAAACGACTTGATGGCTAAATCAAGCGCACTGCCAATAGCTGTTCCCTGACGAGGTACTAACTCCGGCGAGATATTTGATAAAAACATCTTTGCTGAAACGTAATCGACAGTGATAGGTAGCTGTGTGTAAGCATCTCCTGCAAAAACCACCAGACCGACTTTATCATCATTCATATCATCAACCAGCTTTGACAAAATCTGCTTGGCATTTTCGAGCCTGCTTGGCAACACATCCTGTGCTAACATGGAGTTTGAGACATCTAATGCAATCATAACCTCAATTCCTTTACGTTTTTCTTTTTCCTGTTTTAATCCGAACTGAGGTTGCGCCAAAACTATGGTCAATAGAAAAACTACCACCAGTTGAAAATAAAACTTTAGCTGTGGCCTGACTTTAGATACGTTTGGCATCAATTGAGCCAAAATATCCGGATTTCCAAACTTAGCGATATTCCTGCGCTTTTGAATGCTGGTATAAATAAATACACCTATTAATAACGGGATTAAAAGGAGTAAAAATAAATATTCAGGATGAGCAAATCTAAACATTATGTTTTATGTAGTTTGAATAGTTTAACAATGATATAATACCTTATTGTGCAACAATTAAGGTATTTTTCTGAAAACGGTATTTCTGAGAAGAATTTCTAAAATCAGGAATACAAATGCAAATATGCTGAACAGGTAAAATTGCTCATCTTTCTTGCTATATTGTTGAATCTTGATTCTGGTTTTCTCCAACTTATCTATTTCCTGGTATATATTACGCAGTTTAGAGTTATCTGTTGCACCAAAGTACTTACCTCCTGTAAGATTTGCAATATTTTCTAAAGATTTGGCATCAAATTCCGATTGAACTCGCTGATATTGGATTCCCATTGGAGTTGAAACAGGTATATTTATTACACCATGAGTTCCTACACCGATAGTGTAAATTCTGATACCAAAAGTTTTTGCTATCTCTGCTGCTGTGATAGGGGCTATATCTCCACTATTGTTAGATCCATCAGTAAGAAGGATAATAACCTTAGATTTTGATTTTCCATCTTTAATTCTGTTTACGGCATTAGCCAATCCAAGTCCGATAGCAGTTCCATCTTCAATCATACCATTGTTTACACCATTGAAGAGATTAACCAACACGGCATGATCTGTTGTTAACGGACATTGAGTAAAACTTTCGCGTGCAAAGATAACTAAACCGATGTTGTCATTAGGACGTGATAGTATAAACTCTGTAGCAACAGATTTGGCAGCTTCCAGTCTGGTAGGCTTGATATCTCCGGCCAACATGGTACTGGAAATATCCAGAGCCATCATAATATCAATTCCTTCAGTATTTTGCGTACGCCAGCTATTCGAAGCCTGAGGCCTTGCCAATGCTATAATAAGGCATGCAATTACCAATATTCTGAGAACAAACGGAATATGCCTCAGCTTAATTTTTTTGCTTTGTGGAAACTGCTTTAAGTTGCGATGCGCTGAAATCTGTAAGCTGGCATCTGACTTGTGCAGCTCCCATACGTACCAAAATACTATTGGAATAAGCAGTAGCAGTAAAAACAAATATTCAGGGTTATGGAATGTCATTGTTATATTTAAATTATAAAAAATGAAAGCTAAAATCAATTGATTACATCAGTTGATTTTTCGTTTTTAATTTCTTCGACCGGTTTTACATCCTCCACTTTTGTCTGGCTGATGAACAAGTATGCATTCTGAAGACTCAACTCATGTTCTTCAGGCAAAGCATTCCACTTGGCAAATTTCACTAAATCAGCCAGATTCAAAATCTGTTGCAAATTAAGATATGCCGATTTCTTTTCCAACTTAAGCCAACGTAAATGATCTAAAATTTCTTCCGAGGTCATTTCCATGCTGTTGACATCAAAGATTCTTTCAATATACTCGCGGATTACGTCGGTCAACTCAGTGTGATACTCTTTATACCTTCCTTGCTGCCACGACTTTTCCTGTTTAATCTTATCTAACTGATTAAGAGCCACAACATGAGCCGGTAAAAGTAATTTTATCTCTTTATCACTCAAAACAGGCTTTTTCTTGATAAACTTTTCATAAATGATATATAAAGCAACCAGTAATCCAAGAATTATAAACCCAAGCAGCACTCTTAAAAAGAAACTGCCCCAATTAAACTTTGAATTAAAAACAGGTTTGATATCAGCAATTTTATGCGAAGCTGTATCAATTTTAAATGGCTGAACAACCTTGAGAGAAAGAGACTTTGACCAAACAGTATCTCCATTCAGTACAAAAGGGAACGGAGGTATGTAAATTAGCGAATCTTTAAACGATGTAACCGTATAACGATGAGAAACAAGAAGTTGTCCATCAGGAGATTTTGCAGTATCAGCTTTCACAGGTTCTACTGTTTCCAGTCCACCAACAATAGTGTCGGAAAAAAGCGGCATTATCACGTGCTGTTTTGGCTGTTGAGAAACTACAAAAGTCAGATTCGTTTGATTTCCAATCCAGATAACAGCTGAGTCTAAACGAGCACTAACCGTTATTTTCTGAGCATGCACTTGTACACACCCAAAAACGAAGATTATTATTGCTAAAAAAAGAGATTTTCTCATACAAATTTTAAATTGTCAATCATTCTTTATGCTCTCATCTTGAATAACTTCATCAAAGCTCGAACGTAATCGTCGGAAGTACTCATAGAGACCAAATCAACACCGGATTTCGTAAAGGCTTTCTGCAGAGCCAACTGCCCTTCTCCCCAAGCGTGTTTAAACGTTGTTCGAAGCCTTTTATCGGAAGTATCTACCCAAACCCGTTCACCCGATTCTGCATCTTTCAGTTTTATTAAACCTACATTCGGCAGTTCGGTTTCACGAATATCATAAACCTGCATAGCAACCACATCATGCTTTCTGCTTGCAATGGTCAAATCTCTTTCAAAATTGGTATCAATAAAATCGGAAATAATAAATGCTGTTGAACTTTTCTTAATTGCGTTTGTAAGGTAGCGTAATGCTCCGGCAATATCAGTTTTGTTACTCTCCGGCTCGAAATCAATTAATTCCCTGATAATTTGGAGAACATGTTTTTTCCCTTTTTTAGGAGGAATAAATTTCTCTATTTTATCGGAAAAGAATATCACTCCGATTTTATCGTTATTCTGAATGGTTGAAAAAGCAAGTGTAGCAGCCACTTCGGTAAAAATATCCTTCTTTAACTGTGATACGGTACCAAACTCACGACTACCAGATACATCAATTAACAGTACCACTGTCAATTCACGTTCTTCTTCAAAAACCTTTATATACGGATGCCCAAAACGCGCAGTCACATTCCAATCAATCGACCTGATATCATCGCCGTACTGATATTCACGCACTTCGGCAAAGGTCATTCCACGACCCTTGAAAGCTGAATGGTATTCTCCTGCGAAAATATTCTTCGACAAACCACGTGTCTTAATCTCTATCTTCCGTACCTTCTTTAATAATTCACTGGTTTCCACGTATTCAATTTGTTTATTATCAATACCAATTTTCAATCACAACAAACAACATGTGAATAGTTCATTATGGCACTTCAACTGTATTCAAAATTTCAGTTATAATTTCGTCGGAAGTCATATTGTTAGCTTCAGCTTCATAACTTAACCCAATACGGTGACGCAATACATCATAACAAACTGCACGTATATCTTCCGGAATCACGTAACCTCTTCGTTTAATGAATGCATAAGCGCGCGCTGCCAATGCCAAATTAATTGAGGCACGAGGTGAAGCACCAAATGATATCATTTCTTTTAAAGAATCCAAACCATAATCCTGTGGAAAACGGGTTGCAAAAACAATATCTACAATGTAACGTTCAATTTTTTCGTCAATATAAACCTGACGAACAATATCACGGGCTTCGATAATATCTTTTGGAGTCAGAATTGGAAGTACGGTTGGTTTATCCTTCAACAAGTTCTGGCGGATAATCAATTTTTCTTCTTCTTTCTTAGGATAATTAATTATCACTTTCAACATAAAACGGTCTACCTGAGCTTCTGGTAAAGGATAAGTTCCCTCCTGCTCTATCGGGTTCTGAGTGGCCATTACCAAAAATGGCTCTTCCAGCTTGTAAGTCTGATCACCGATAGTCACCTGACGTTCCTGCATCGCTTCAAGCAAAGCACTCTGAACTTTGGCCGGAGCACGGTTTATTTCATCAGCTAAAACAAGGTTCGCAAAAATAGGCCCTTTTCTAATGCTGAATTCTTCTTTCTTTTGGCTATAAATCATTGTTCCGATAACATCAGCAGGCAGTAAATCCGGAGTAAACTGGATTCTACTATAATTACCTTTTATCAAATCTGACAATGTTTTGATGGCCAGAGTTTTTGCCAATCCGGGTACACCCTCGAGTAAAATGTGTCCATCTGAAAGTAAACCAATCAATAACGACTCTACCAAGTGTTTTTGACCGACAATTACTTTATCCATCCCCATGGTTAATGCATCAACAAATGAACTTTGTTTTTCTATGCGTTCATTAAGTTCCCTAATATCAACAGATTGAATCATATTATTTTATGTTTGTAATGTTGTTTTATTTGTTGAACAAATATAGTGTAAATTGAAGCGTTAAAGCATTGATTTAATATCTATTAACCACAATTTAGATTATTAAGTACAGAGGCTTTTTTATGGTGAAATTCTGCATTATTTTTCAATTCTTTGAATTAAAAAAGTTCTGCATAGTGTAAACAAATGCAGAACTTCTCTAATAAAATATCCTCAATAAATCATAACACTAAAAATCAACATCGCTAACCTAATCCTCTTTCTTTACATACAAATCATGCAGTTCCTTTGCTTTTTTTATACAGCGGGGATTAGCAGGGTCAATCAATCGATGATCCAATTTCGGTATACGAATCTGGGTACCTTCTGATATTCTGTCAGGATCTGGGATTCTGTCTTTATTAGCTTCATAAATATAAACCCAGAAGTCTTTACTTCCATAATATCTTTTTGCCATTATGGTTAATCGTCCGTTTGGCTTAACTGTTTCTGTTGCAATAAAAGCTTTATAAACTCTTGTTCTGTCAAACATTAACTGCAAGCTATCTACCGGCACTTTAGCCACGACAGAGTCATGGGTTGTAGTATCTTTAGGAGCAATCACTACTTTTCTTACAGGTATCGGAGCCGGTTTTTGCTTTGGTGTAAACCAGTTTGAAACCGTATTAAACATTTCAGTCATAGAGACTTTCTCCGAAGTTTTTAATATACTACTCTTTGCATCAGCAGCAGTTGAATTTGTGAAATTTCTAACAGGAGCATAGAACAAATAAAACCCGGAGAAAGTAACAAGAATCAATACAAATACAATCAAGGCTCTTACCCAGAATCTACGCAGCTTTCCGGGATGAATCTCTTTCAAAAACTCTGATGAATCGAATTGCACTTCTGAATTTTCTTCTTCCGGTTGCGATAGTCCAGCTAAATAATCCTTATTTGCAGAATCTTCCAAATCAAACTGCCGAACATCTTCAACGATATGAGAAGATGATATCGACACAACTTCCTCGTTTCTGTAATCACTATTTTCTACTACTCGCGAAGGTTCATTAAGCTGCTCATGAACTATCACTTCATCATCTTTATCCTGAGCTAAATTTTCTACAACTTCCCTTTCATACACCGGCTCAGGAACGTCCTCTTCTACAGGCAAAGTTTCTTTCTGATTTACTTCTTCTACCGAATCATCAACTGGTGAACCCTGTAATAGATAATCTGCATATTCAGCTCCGTCATGTATAGATTCAACGCTATCCGTAACGGGTTTTGGGCTTTCAACAGCAACATCCTGCTTTGGAGACAATGATTGAATCTCAGACAACAAATCTTTTATCTCCGATGCCTGATCATTAAATATACGCAACGGATCAAGCGCAACATCAGTCTTTTCCTGTTGTGGTTCTGGATTTTCTGAATCCAGTTCTACAGGCGTTAAATGAGCAAACGGTTCGTTTACCAAATCCTTTAATACAACATCAGGAGTAAATGTCACTTTGTAATAACCGGCTAGCAAAATATCTTCACCCGAATGAACATTCACACTCTTACGAGGCTCATTCCATTGAAGCTTAAAAGTGCCGAAATTCTTGATTTTTACCACATCACCCGAGAGTAAAGATTCCTCAATAGTAGAAATCATTACCTTCAAAAAATCTTCGGATACGCGTTTACTTACCTGTGCTTTTGATGAAACAAGGTCGATAACTTCCTGCGATGATATCTTATCCTTAATCATGATGTGGCAAGTCTTTAAGTTTTTCTTTCAAAATATTACTCTGCTTAAAGTTCACCACCAATTTTGGGGGGATAAGCGTACGAACCTGGGTGGAGGGATGAACAGACAGACGTTCTTCTTTTTTACGAATCTCAAAATTACCAAAACTTTGAAACCCAATTGTTTTGTTTTCAACCAATAATTCAGTACAAGTTGTAACTGTTGTATCCAACAAGTCAGCAACAACCGACTTTGGTGCATTTAGTTTAGCAGCCATACTGGCTATCAGTTCTTTGTGATTCATAATTTATAATTTGAAAAATCAGTTACAAGTTATAGATACAAACATTGCATCAAACCACCATACTAGTTGCTATAAGCGATTTCCTAGTTTCCGTAAAGATCAAAGTCTGTTGCATCAAAAATTCGGGCATTGAAAAACTCTCCCTGCCGCACACCTTCCGTCGAAGTAGGAATCAACACCTCCGGATCAACTTCCGGTGAATCATATTCTGTTCTTCCTACAAAATACTCATCTTCAACCCTGTCAATCATCACTTTCAGAGTTTTCCCAATTTTTGTCTGATTTATTTCAGCAGAAATAGTTTGTTGAAGAGACATTATTTCATTAACCCGGTTTTGTTTAACCTCATCCGGTATATTATCTTCATATGTTTTATAAGCATAAGTCCCTTCTTCATTCGAAAAAGCAAATGCTCCTAAACGTTCAAACCGGACTTTCTGAACAAAATTCTTCAATTCTTCAACATCCTCTTCCGTTTCTCCCGGATGTCCGAGCAACAAAGTTGTTCGAAGATGAATATCCGGAACTTCTTGTCGAATTTTATCGATCAGCTCATAAGTCTGAGCAGAAGTAATATTGCGCCGCATCTTACCCAACATATTATCACTCACGTGCTGCAAGGCAATATCCAAATAATTACACACATTATCCCGTTCGCGCATCACTTTCAGGATATCATACGGAAATTGGGTTGGATAAGCATAATGCAATCGAAGCCACTCCACTCCCTGTATATCCGACAATCTCTCAGTCAGTTCGGCCAACTTCAATGACTTATATCGATCTTGTCCGTAATATGATAAATCCTGAGCTATCAGTTGGAATTCCTTCACGCCTGATGCAACCAATCCTTTTACCTCATTTTCAATATCTTCGATAAAACGTGAACGATGACGACCTGTTATTATTGGGATAGCACAATATGAACAAGTGCGATTACAACCTTCTGATATTTTGATATATGCGTAATGATTGGGGGTTGTAAGTTTTCTTTCCAAACGTAAATCTGCACGATACTCCTGTCCTATCTCCTTCAAAATATCCGTGTAGTTGAATTTTCCATAGAACTTATCAACTTCAGGTATCTCAAGACTCAATTCATTCAAATATCTTTCAGACAAACAGCCCATTACAAAGAGCTTTCCTATCTTATTCTGCTTGCGCAAATCGGCAAATTGAAGGATAGTATTAATACTTTCCTCTTTTGCATCGCCAATAAATCCACAGGTATTAACAATAACTATTTCTCCATCGGGTTTTTCGGCATCATGCCTTACCTGATAACCAAGAGCATCAAACTGACGCATCAATTGTTCCGAATCTACCAGATTCTTTGAACAACCCAGCGTAACAACATCAACAATTCCTCTTTTACTAGAACTTCTCAACTTCCTTATTATTTATTATATAAACTATTCAAAGAGCGTTTCAACAAAACGGTCTTTATCAAAAACCTGTAAATGCTCCATTCCTTCACCCAACCCGATATATTTCACTGGGATTTTGAATTGATCCGAAATGCCAATCACAACACCCCCTTTGGCCGTCCCATCAAGTTTTGTTATAGCTAAGGCAGTTACATCAGTCGCTTTGGTAAATTGCTTGGCTTGCTCGAATGCATTCTGACCGGTTGATCCATCCAGCACTAGCAACACTTCGTTCGGTGCACTAGGTACAACTTTTTGCATGACGTTTTTAATTTTTGTCAACTCGTTCATCAGATTAATCTTGTTATGCAATCGTCCAGCAGTATCTATAATAACCACATCTGCATTATTTGCCTTAGCAGACGCTATCGTATCATAAGCAACAGATGCGGGATCTGCACCCATCTTTTGTTTGATAACAGGTACACCTGCCCGCTCACCCCAAATAACCAACTGATCTACTGCAGCTGCTCTAAATGTATCGGCAGCACCAAGATACACCTTCTTCCCCGCTTTTGTGAACTGATGCGCCAACTTGCCGATAGTAGTAGTCTTACCCACTCCATTAACTCCTACAACCATAATAACATAAGGTGTAGTAGGTAGTTCCGCATCAAAATCTATAGGTGTATCTGAGTTATTCTCAGCCAGCAAACCGGCAATTTCTTGTTTTAAAATTCCGTTTAACTCAGATGTATTTACATACTTATCTTGGGCAACACGCTTTTCTATACGTTCTATTATGCGCAACGTAGTCTCTACACCTACATCAGAAGTTATAAGCACCTCTTCCAGGTTATCGAGCACTTCATCATCTACTTTCGATTTTCCGGCAACTGCACGTGTAAGTTTTGAGAAAACACTCTCTTTTGTTTTCGAAAGTCCCTGATCAAGCGTTTCTTTCTTTTCTTTACTAAAAATATTAAATAAACCCATTTTAATTGTTTTTCTTTTTTTAAACCCTCAAACTCAGATTTCACTCCTGCTAAGATACTGAATTATCATTAGTTCATTGAGAATAAGCTTACAAAATTAAACCTTTTTTCTGAGCTAATTGCAAAGAAAATCTACTCATTTTGAGAAACAGAGTATTTTTATGCTATAATTCCAATTGCTTTTATCTCTTTTAAACAGAAGTAGCTTTACTCCTCCACACTTCCACCTAGCATTTCATCCATCATAAACCTCATAAAATCGACATGTAAAGCGTCAGCAAAATAATTTTAAACCCACTTATCAAAAACACAACTATAAAAAAAATCCCCTCATTAATGTAAATGAAGGGATCTCTTTAATTATTTTAGAACGATCTTATTTTGCGAAATAATCTTTCACTTTATCGTTGTGTACAATTTCTTCCTGGAACGAATAAGCACCGGTTTTAGGCGATTTCACCATCTTGATAACCTTTGCGAATGAACGTCCTTCTCCACTTTGTAGAGATGCAACCGCTTTCTTTGCCATGATTCAGATATTATTTAATTTCTTTGTGTAAAGTTACTTTCTTCAAAATTGGGTTGTATTTTTTCAACTCCAAACGTGCCGGTGTGTTTTTTCTGTTTTTCACAGTTATATAACGTGATGTTCCGGGCAGACCACTTTCTTTATGCTCTGTGCATTCCAAAATAACTTGGACTCTTGCTTCTTTCGATTTTTTTGCCATTGTGTAATTCTCCTAAAAATTATGCGTATAAATAGCCCTTTTCTGACGCTTTTTTAATGGCAGCATCTAATCCAATTTTGTTGATGGTACGTAATCCATTAGCTGAAACATTCAAGCTAACCCAAGTATCTTGTTCTACCCAATAGAATTTCTTTGTAAACAAGTTCACATCAAATGTTCTTTTGGTACGACGTTTTGAGTGTGATACGTTGTTTCCTACCATTGCTTTTTTACCGGTAATCTGACAAATTTTTGACATTTCTATATCTTTTTATTGTTTACATTTTTTCTCAAAAACAGTGTGCAAAAGTATAGTATTTTTTCCAGATATACAAACTTTTCGCTCTTTAAATCTCAACATTTCTGCTCTTTAAGCCAAACAGCAAGATAAAACACTGTAAATATAGCACTTACACTACAAAATTTCTTTCAACATTAATAAAGCAGCCTGAGTTGCCCGTATTATATTTTGCTCACGTAAAGAACCAAATTTAAATTCCCGGCTGATAGTTTTATCTTCCGAACTTACTGCAATCCAAACTGTTCCAACAGGTTTCTCTGCGGTTCCTCCCGAAGGACCTGCAATACCCGATGTTGCAATAGAAACATCACTTCGCAGCAGCTTTCTAGCACCTTCTGCCATCTGCTCAACAACGGACTTACTTACCGCCCCATCGTTTTCTAAATCAGTAGAAGACACTTGCAGTACTCCTGTTTTTATATCATTGGAATAAGCTACAACCGAGCCTTTAAAAAACTCAGAGCTCCCGGGTATTAGCGTTAACTCATGAGCAATATTACCTCCGGTGCAACTTTCTGCAGTTGCAACCATCAAACCTTTAGACTTAAGTAAATCACCTACCAAATTTGATATGGAAACATCTTCATAAGCGACAATTGCTTTTCCAAGTAGTTGTGAAAGTTTATCCACCTGCTGATTGATACTAAACTGTAAAGCTAACACATCATCAAGCTGTCCGCTTAAACGCAGCTTCACCACCCCTGAATTAGGCAAATAAGCAAGATGA
The DNA here is from genome assembly GCF_000183135.1 of Paludibacter propionicigenes WB4. NCBI lineage: Bacteria > Pseudomonadati > Bacteroidota > Bacteroidia > Bacteroidales > Paludibacteraceae > Paludibacter > Paludibacter propionicigenes. The sequence continues at coordinate 1,423,115 of NC_014734.1, forward strand.
ATATATGCTGGCAATTCTTTTTCCCAATCAGCAATTTTTATAGCTAGCGCAGATTCGGGATATCCATAAACCTGCACTGTTTTATGGATTAACACGGGTGCACTGTAGTGGTTCTGTAATCGGGGAATTATCTCGCTTGTCATAACCTGCTTCATTTCATACGGCACTCCCGGCATGGACACGATCACCTTTCCATCCTTCTCAAACCATGTTATCGGCGCTGTTCCAACCTTATTCTGTATTACGGTACAATTCTCCGGCACCATAGCCTGAGAACGGTTAAGATCATTCAGACCATAGTTTGGCCGATTCGAAAACAATTGCTTAATGTTATCCAACACCGATTCATCAAATACAAGTCTGGTATCAAAATACTTAGCCAGCGTTTGCTTGGTTATATCATCGTTTGTTGGACCAATCCCTCCTGTAAACAGAACTATATCAGCTCTACCCAAGGCTAGATCCAAAGACTCAATAATATGTCTTTCATCGTCATGAATCGATGTTATTTGCGCTAGTTCGAATCCACATTTATTCAACTCAGTCGCCATCCATGCTGAATTTGTATCAACAATCTGACCAATCAGAATTTCATCGCCAATAGTGATAATTTCGACCTTAACCCTATCTGTATTCATGCTATTTATTCTTTTTAAATTCTTTATCCGCTATTTCAAGTTGTTCAAACCATTCAGTTCCAAATCTGCGAATTAATGGCTCTTTTAAAAACTGATATACTGGAACACCTAATTTACCACCAAGCTTACGGGCATAACCACACACACTCCAACGGTGGTAATTAACAGCTGTAAATTCATCATATTTTTGAAGACGAACCGGATATAAATGACAGGAAATAGGTTTATAAAAATTGGTCTTACCCTCACGAAACGCTTTTTCAATTGCACATTTACAAACGCCTGACTCATCTGTGTACGTAAATACACATTCCGCACCGTTCACTATCGAAGTCACGGGCTCTCCATCCTGATCGATATAGGAAACACCTTGTTTGTTGATAACCGACTTAGAAGCTTCAGATAAATCATCCCAAATCACCGGGAGCAAATCCTCTATTATTTTTACTTCTGCCTCTTCCAAAGGTGCCCCATCATCGCCTTCAATGCAACAAATTCCTTTACAAGAATTTAAATCGCACACAAAGCGTTCTTCCAACAACTCCAGACTTATTATAGTATCATCAATTTGCAACATTTTTCCGTTTTTTAGAGAACAAAATTATAAGATAAAATCTATTTATTGGTCGTCATGACCTTTCAATACCGGCAAGCTAATATGATACTTAACTGCCAAAACTCTTGTAATAATAACTGACAGAGCCGAGAAAAGCTGTGTAAACGTTGGAGACATATCCATTCTACTACATCCCCAAAACACCAATCCCCCAATTACACAAGCCAAGGCATATATGTCTTTTCTGAATATTAATGGCAACTCATTAATTAACATATCTCTTGTAATACCTCCGACAGACCCAGTAATCATACCCATCACAATCGCCACCCAGAAAGGGAATCCAGCATCGAGTGAACGTTCAATACCTACAACAACAAATAGGCCCAACCCAATCGCATCAAAAATAAAAAATGTGTTATTCAACCGAATAAGATATTTCCCAAACAAGATAACTGAAAGTAAGGCAAGTCCGGTAACAATCAAATAAGAAGATTGAAGCATCCAGAACGGAGTTACATTCAACAACAAATCCCGGGTGGTTCCACCTCCGATTGCCGTTACAAGACCAACCACATAGGCACCAAACCAATCGAACTTTTTTGCTGAGGCCAATCTAATTCCACTTATTGCAAAAGCAAAAGTTCCTGCATAATCTATTAAATTGATAAAATTCATCTCAATTTATACCTGTTTAGACATTCTCTCTTTAATTATAACAAAAAAGAAAGCGCATCAAAAAATTTGATACGCTCCAATTATATTTTTTGATACCAATTATTTCTTTTCAGGTGCAGCTGTTGGTTTCGCCTGAGTTTTGGCAGCTTCAGTTTTTTCTCCAAAATCTGGAGTCACTACTCCGGGTTCGCTTTGTTTAGCCTGTTGTACTTGTTCTTTTATTTCAGAATCGTTAGCTGCTGAAACAGCTTGATGCTTATGAACACCTACAGATATAATTGATAATAGAACAACGCCAATTACCAATCCCCAAGTCATTTTTTCAACAAAATCAGTTGTTTTTCTTACACCCATGATTTGATTTGAAGACGAAAAACCGGCAGATAATCCACCACCTTTCGAGTTTTGCACCAAAACAAATAAGGTTAGTAATATAGACAGAACAACGATTAAAATGATAATAGCAATGTACATAATATTGTTTATTTTTTTGAGTTTGTGATAATCTTTTCTAAAAATCGAATTTGGTCTGCAAAGTAAATACTTTTTTTCGGATTATTCAAATTTAAAGCCCTCAATATTTCAATTGCTTCCGCGTATTTTCTCTCAGCAATAAGCTTTTTAGCTATTTCTTCCGTCACTTCACTTTTAGTGTCAATTAATTTCCTCTCTACAGTTTCTTCAGCGAGATCAACAACGGCTTGCTTTTGATTTTCTTTATGAATTTCCGGAGTTCGATGATTCGTAGGAGAAGCTACAATAGATCGAGCCATTTTCAGGCGTTCTGCCAAATTCTTTAATGATAGCTTCGTATCCCCTCCCTCCGATTCGACTAAGTCAATCATATCAAAATAATCGCCCGCCGATTTAGTTTTGTTTGACAAACTGCGACGATAGGGCTCCGACACTATCAATTTCTCCGGGTAAAGATAATAATACAACCAACGTCGACTAGAACAATAAAGCGATGCAGTTCTGAGGCCAGTAGCAAACTGAATACTATTCGATTGTTTCAAAGCCTTGGTATGGAAAATTCTGGCTGAAGCAAAATATGGATACGAATCAACCAACTCCTTTAAGTCGGACACGTGATTATTCGTAACCAACTCCGGCTTATCAACGACTGATATGAATTCCTCGTGTGTCATTCTAATAAAAACATTTTGAGACTAAAATAAAACAACAACAAATCAGACTAATACTCAACTCTAAACGAATTTACCATTTAGCCACCGTGTCGTTATATATATTATCCACTATATCACTTATCATTTGTTTAATCAATTGATCCTGTACATCATTCAACATCAGAGTACTATCAAAAGATTGGAAAGCCGTGTATGATTTATCAAAATCATCTTCCGAATTTTTATTATTGGTAAACCGAACCTTAAGTGTCAATGTGATTTTAGTTTTGGAAGCATAAGAATCGGCCGTAATTGCCATCGGCGTTAACTGATATCCCACAATTTCGCCTTCCAAATGCAAATCTCCTCCTTTCTTTACTGCTTGTAAGCGGGTTTGCTTACTATACGCATCTCTCAACGCCTCTGAAAACTCCTGCGACAGGGGTGGATAAACCAGTTCGGCATTATTGGGAAAATCGGAAATTGAAATTGTTTTAATTTTTGTATAGTCAATATTAGAACCATTAAACTTGTAGGATATTGAGCAAGATGAAAGCAACAACATTATCCCTATTAAGAATAAAGTCCCATTCAGTTTCTTAAGCCATGTGCGATTTAATAAGTTCATATATCTATTATTATTCAATTCCGTATTCTTTAATTTTCCGGTATAAAGTTCGTTCAGAGATATCAAGCTCGTCAGCCGCCAATTTTCGCTTCCCTTTGTATTTATCAAGCGTCATTTTGATCATCTCTCTTTCCATACCAGCTAGAGTTAGAGGTTTCTGCATTGATTCGACCTCGTGATACTCTTCTGCATCCTGTATCGGCTCAGCCTCATCATAATGATTTTCGAAAGGTTTCGCGTCTCTTACAACCTTCTCGTTTTGATATTCAACAGGTGAATTTGATGCTGAAATTATTGTATCTTTCCTATTTAAAAAAGCTGTGGAATAATTTATATCATCATGTTTTATATCAATATTTTGGGTGCTTATGATTTCGTGAACAATTTTCTTTAGATCTGTCATATCTTTTTTCATATCAAAAAGTACTTGATACAAAATTTCTCGTTCACTATTAAAGGTTTTAGCATCATTTGTTGATGATGAGAATAAAGCCGGTAGCCTCTCCACGTCATCTTTAGGTAAATAAGCTCTTAATATTTGAGCTGTTATTTCTCTTTGCTGCTCAATGACTGATATTTGTTCTGTAATATTTTTAAGTTGTCTAACATTTCCATTCCAATAATAGTTCGATAAAAGTTGTCTCGCATCTTCTGTCAGCCTTACAGCCGGCATGCGGTATTTTTCTGCAAAATCGGATGCAAATTTTCTAAACAACAAGACAATATCTTCCTTCCTTTCTCTTAAAGCTGGTACCGAAATAGGCACAGTATTAAGTCGGTAGAATAAATCTTCCCTGAATTTTCCATCTCGGGTAGCTTGAGTCATATTCAAATTTGTAGCAGCTACTACCCTAACATTTGTTTTTTGCGTTTTAGAAGACCCGACTTTAATGAATTCACCTGTTTCAAGCACACGCAACAATCTCACTTGCGTTGATAAAGGTAATTCTCCTACCTCATCAAGAAATATTGTACCTCCATCAGCAACTTCAAAATAGCCTTTTCTATCAGCTGTTGCTCCAGTAAACGATCCTTTTTCGTGACCGAAGAGTTCTGAATCTATTGTACCCTCAGGTATAGCTCCACAATTTACAGCAATATAAGGTCCATGTTTCCTGTGGCTATAATAATGTATAATCTGGGGAAAATTCTCCTTACCCACACCACTTTCACCTGTTATTAATACAGACAAATCAGTTGGGGCTACTTGTACAGCAATATCAATTGCTCTGTTTAGTATTTCAGATGTACCAATAATACCAAAGCGCTGTTTGACAGCTTGTATTTCTGATTGTTGCATATATTCTAGGAATTTACACTGTAATTATGGCATAATAAACATGACAAAATTACTAAATAAATAAAGAACTATAACCTAAAAAAAATAAAATATAGCCAAAGATACTTTTATTACAGAAAACTAAATAAGTATTGACGATCATTACAAAAACTACAAGCCAATCAAATAACAATTTCACAAAAAAAAGAAGTAGAATTATTTATTCTACTTCTTTTTTTGATTGTCAATTTTAACTCTATACTATTTCTTCCCTTTTATGGATTTATCTAATCCATCAATAGCTCGCAAAGCAACTTCGTCCGCTGGATTAATAGCTAATATCTTATTCCAATATACTTTTGATTGAACGTAGTCCTTTTTTTGAAAATAATAGTAACCCAAATATCTTGAGCATTCAATTATGATTGAATTGTATCTAACATCGGCCTTAGGTTCAACAATAGCAAGAGTTTGTTCGTAATAAGGTTTAGCTAATCCAAAATTAGTTTCAGTCTCAAGCCCAAAATTCGCTAATGCCCTCCAACGACTTCCTCTATATACCGTAGGTTCTAGGGTAACTACTTTAGCGAAAAGCGTATCAGCTTTTAACAGGTTGTTCCTTTTTAAAGTTGCATCAATTTTTTCAGCATTTGCATAGTTATAATACAATTTACCTAAATCCAAATATACATCAGCATTGATTTTATCTTCAGTCAAAAGACTAACATACTTATTATATGTTATAATAGCATTATTGTAATCTAACTTCTCAGCATACATATCTGATATATCCTTGATAAATCCGATCTGTTTGTTATCTAGATCATAAGCCTTTTTGAATTGCTCAATGGCCAAATCATATTGTTTTTTAGCACGCAATGCATTTCCATAATATGTATAATCGTAATACGATATTTCAGGGTTGTCAGATTTATTAAAAAAAGCATCTGCATACTTAAGTGCATCATCATATTTCTGTAATGATACGCAGTTATACATTGCTAGACGATTAAATACAGGATTTCTTGGAGATTTTTGCAGTCCTAATTGAGCTACTTCCAACGATTTATTAAAATCACCACTATAAAAAACAGACGAAGCATATTTTGTAAAGTCTGCTACGCTTGTGTTACCAGATTTCAAATAATTATCATAATACTCTGTAGCTTGCTTAAACTCGTTGTTAGAGTAATACAAATCACCAAGTTCTCTGTCAGCAAGCAAGAAAGATGGCTCCTTAGCTTTTAATTCGTTAAGTTTTGAGATTGCTAAAGGTGAATTAACCCCTCTATAAGCTCTAGCATACTTAATATAAGCCTCTTTACAATTAGCATCATAAAGTATAGCCATTTCGTAATTACTACATGCTGCACCAACATCTTTTTTGGCTAATTCAATATCACCAGATAAAACAGCTAAAGGTGCATATTTTACCTTAATGTTTTTAGCTTTTTCTCTGTAGTTTATTGCGTCATCAAATTGTCCATTTGCTAAATAAGATTCAGCAGCAGCAATATAAAAATCAGGATTCTTCTTTGCAACAGGCAGTTTCAGGGTACTTTGAATTTCTTGTTCTGCAGCCTTAGGATTAGATTTAATCTTAAGCATAGCCAGTCCTATTGAATTCAGTGCGTTGGCACCTTCGCCTGTCAGTCCTTTATTAAAATAATATGTTGAAGAATCTGTCTTATTTTCGCCAAAATATATTTTACCTAAATAGTAGCATGTTTCTGAACTGGTTGTTGGATCTGTAGTAAGCTCACTTAACAACAATGGCTTTGCTACGTCGGGAAACCCAGCTTTATAATACGATATTCCCTGTCCACCTCTGGCTTGTACAGTAAAGCTTGCAACCAATAAAATTAAAATGAGAGATAAAAAGATACGTTTCATGTAGCTTGTAGTATAAAATAGTTTATGATTATTCGTCTTTAATGTTCACAATCCGTATAGGTTGTGTTGCCGGAACCAATCCGGATTTTAATATAATTCTTTGCCCTCTATCTCCTGTCATAAAAGATGTAAGACTTGATGGCATAGATCCTCTTGGGTCATTTACAATAACATAAATAGTTCTTGTAAATGGATAATATCCGTAAAACAAATAGGCTTGAAAAGGTTTATAACTATTTGATGTCGTTGCTTCTTCTTCAGAACTAACAGACATTACTCGTATTTCATTTTTAAAAGATAGGTTTGTTGTGTCTTTTTCATTCCCCAACCAATTTACTCCAATTACTCCAATTGCATTTGGTGTTTTTGAAACATAATCAATTACTTCAGGATTTGTATTTTGTGCAGACAAAGATGATGCCAGTTTTTGTCCTCTACAGATAGAATCTATTGCATATCTTACAGTACTTGAATTTTTATTGTCAAATACGATCTGAAATTTTCCTAGTTTTGATTTTGGATATATATCTTTCCAGTTGGTAACCTTCCCTGTTAGAATGCTTTTAATCTGATCTACAGAGATTAATGAATCAGGATTGTGATTGTTTATTATCAGTGCAATTCCGTCTGTAGCCAACTTATAGGAACGCGGTGAAAATTTTCTGCTTTTAAATGACAACTCTTCATTGGAAGATAGCGGACGAGTTGCAATAACAAATCGTACGCTATCCTTCAATAGAAGATTTATAGCATCTACCTCATTTGTATAATGAGGTACGATGCCTGCTTTAGGATACATAGCTTCAAATACATCTACTTCTTCTTGAATAATTGGTTTGAAATTTTCATCTACTGCAATTGGAATAACTCCCTCTGTATATGTATCTGTAAATTTGTCCTTAACCTTGGGCTGACATGAGACCAAAAATAATATGAAGAAAAAAGAAAGTAATTTGAATCTAATCATGTTTATTAATTCAATTTGAATGTTATTGGCAATGTATACCAAACTGAAACATTTACACCATTTTGTTTTCCAGGTATAAACTTAGGAAGTGATTTTACAACTCTCACAGCTTCTTTATCACATGCAGTATCTAAAGATCTTACTACTTCAACCTTATCTACTGTACCTGATTTCGAAACCACAAAACGTAAAGTTACTTTTCCCTGTACTCCATTTTCGGCAGCTATAGGAGGGTAATTTAAGTGGTCTCTAATATACTTTAATAATTCAACATCGCCACCAGGAAAAACAGGCATCTGTTCAATAACAGTATATACTTTTTCTTCCACTTCCTGAGTAACTGCTTGCTTTACGTCAGCAATATCCTTACCTCCTGTTTCATCGTTTCCTTTTACGTCAGCGATTGAAATAGCAGTTTTTGTATTATTAAGCATTTCCTGACTTTTGAACTCTTCTTTTACTTCTTCGTCCTTTTTAATGACCGGAGCAGTAAATTTAATCGAACTTTTTAAAGCTGGTGGAGGTTCAACCGCCTTAGGCTTCTTTATATCATTCTTTACTTCAGGTTTTTCCAATTTTGATAATGTTGTAACTTCGGTCACTACTTCTCTTTCTTTTGGTTTAACCATTTCAATCAATTTTGGTAAGCTAAATCCAACAATAGCTACAACTGTAATAATTATCATCGCAGTATTATGTCTTTTGTTAGATTCGCCACGTAATTGATACGCGCCGTATTGCTTGTTCTTACCTTGAAAAACAAGTTCACGCCATTCCAAGGAAGTTAAATCTATTTTTGCCATCTTGTTAATATTTTGGTCATTTAACTATTTAGAGGATCCTTGACTTAGTGTACCTTTGTTTCGCAAATTCCTAATTAAAAAATAATCTCCAGGTGTTATCTTGTCAATAACATACTTTCCAATATTACAAATTTGCATTTCATCAAGTGCATCAATCAAATTCTTATAGGTTGCTCTATCAGATGCTTTTATAATTACAGTCGGTGTACCCTTTCCGCCTTTTATCTCGGAAACCTGTTTTTTAAATTCTTCTTGACTAATTTTCAACTGAACTTTTTGTTCTTTCAAGTCATTGATCTTATTTACTGCCACTGTGTTGCGTTTCAATAAAAATGCTCTCAAACCATCAGCTTTATAAGAACTTAGTTTTAAAGAATTATAATCCTTAACATCTGCCTGGCCAGTATAATAAAATACTGAATCACCACCTGTCAAAAGCAATGTTACTGCCTCCGAAGCCTTTACAGCATCTTTATCTTTTTCCGTAATTTTATTATCATTAGTCGGCATGCTTATTTCCATCGTTTGAGGTTTACTCAACGATGTACATAACATAAAGAAAGTAATCAGCAACATGTTCATATCCACCATAGGTGTAAAATCGACGTGAACGCTAATTTTTTTCTGTTTACTGCCACCTTTCTTCTTTTTTCCTCCGCCTTCGTTACTTTGTATTTCAGCCATAATTTTGTTTATTTTTTATTAGCAGTTTCATTCTTAAGTGACGTAATCAGATTGTACCTGTTTTCTCTCAAATCCAAAAGAGAATTCATTACATTTTTAATTACTTTATAGGGCGTTTTCTGGTCAGCCTTAATAGCTATCCTAAATGCAGGATTAACCGCTTTAGCTTTTTGTATCCATACTTTAAACTGATTGTCAAGACTATCAGTTGGTATACCATAATTACCAAGTACTTTATCTTGTTCCTCTCCCTTTAAGGCTAAAAAAGCTTTCATACTTTTTATGGGTATTCCAAATGTCTGTGCAATTTTGAACTTTTTCTTTTCTTGTTCAGTAAATGTCACTCCATAATGACTACCCACACTATCCAAGGTATTTACCATATCGGCTTGTTTATCCATGCTCATGAATACCTTTCCTTTAGGATCTATCAAAATTGACAGAACATTCGTTTCGGGTATTTTGATCTCAGAAACAGACCCCGGAGTTGTTACTTGTACTGGCTCTTTTTTCACGAACGTAGAAGTTAACATGAAAAAAGTAAGCAGAAGCACTGTAACGTCGCTCATCGCGGTCATATCGATACGGGTACTCTTCCTTGCTACTTTTACTTTAGACATAATTTCGCTTTATTTTAGGTTGATTACTTGTGAGATGCAGCAAATGTTTGTACGATAGAGAAACCTACTTCGTCAATAGAGAAAGTAAGTGAGTCAATTTTACTTGTGAAATAGTTATACGAAATAACAGCTAAAGCACCTGTTGCGATACCGAAAGCAGTATTAATCAAAGCCTCAGAAATACCTTGAGAAAGTGCCATAGAATCTGTACCACCAGCACCTGCTAATGAAGCAAACGAACGAATCATACCGATTACCGTTCCTAACAGCCCCATCAACGTACCTAATGTTGTGATAGTAGCAATAACAGGTAGATTTTGGCTTAACATTGGTAATTCCAAAGCAGTAGCTTCTTCAACCTCTTTTTGAATAGCCAGAATTTGTTGTTCTTTTGATAATGTTTTATCTTCTTCTACCTCTGCATATTTTACCAAAGCAGATGTTACTACATTACCAACTGATCCTTTTTGTTTATCGCAAATTGCTGTTGCACCTGCGATATCACCTTTGGTCAATGCTGTTTTGATTTCCTGAACAAATTTAGCCAGATTACCTTTACCTTGTGCTGATTTTATAGCAAAAAATCTTTCTACACTTAAAGCCAATACTGTAAGTAATAATGTTTGAATGATCGGAACAATGAAACCTCCTTTATAAACTGTACCAAGTAAATTACCATCAAGTGGGTGATTATTAGGATCTCCATTTACAAAGTTTGCCGGGTTACCGAACACATAGTGAAAAATTGCAATTGCAAGTACGAAACATGCAGCAATAACAAGACCTGATGATTTAATACCGGTGAATTGTTTACCTTTTTTTGGTTGTTTTTGATTCTTTGCCATAACGTTTTTTTTATTAGTATTATTTTTTATAATTGTTTTCAAAAATATTTATAGATATTATTTTATAGAATTTAATATAATCACAGAAATATGAAAGACTTACAATACAATTCCTAGAATTTTAAACATTCAACTAGAGAGACATTCAATCAAGTATATTTATTCAGGTATTATTTATAACGAGCACAAAAATAGCAACAAAATCATTAAAGTTGATGCTTTTTACAATTTTTAATTGTATTTTTTTGCAGACGCCTGAATTTCACAGAAATATAACATACAGAACGTTGTTTTTCATATAAAATACTGTAAATAATGTGAGATTTATAATACAGTTTTATGACAGAAATAACTAACTTAACTTATTGTTCGAAAATCATTCTTTGATTAGTCCTCTTATAAATATCTGGCATTTCCCAGCTATTTTTTACTATTCATCTAATCGCATTCGAAAATACAATAGAATGATTAGTATGATTAAAAACTAAATTTTTTCAGTCAAAAATTCATATGATTTATTCCTCCGATTACCGAGAATACGCTATTTTACAGACAACTACACACTTAAGTACAGAGGCAAAATACACATTTTTTTGTATTAAATTGCATTATAAATTCAGCATTCAAATATATAAAAAAAAACAATTTATAAGCATAAACCTGCACCTTTTTTCAATACATTTTCATTAAAAAATTCTACTTTTTGGGCTGTATCATTCCATTGCGAAAATTTCAGAAACCATATATATTTATTATTTCATCATTGAATAAAAAGAATGAATAAATAGATAGAAATTGTATACATACAGTATATATATACAACGCAATATTGCAATTTCTACGATGCATGATTATACGAAATAAAAACGCTGCAATCTAAATAATTCTAATCAAAGTTAGCTGCATTTCGTAAATCAAATCGTATTTTTTGCCTGTATTTGACTTACGGGCATAAAAAAAAGCCTCACACAATTTCTTGTATGAGGCTTTAAAAACGGCGGCTATCTACTCTCCCACTTTGCAGCAGTACCATCGACGTGGACAGGCTTAACTTCTCTGTTCGGAATGGGAAGAGGTGGAACCCTGTCGCTATAACCACCTAAATACGGTTTATTTAGTTGACAGATTATTGGTTAATTAGTTGGTTAGTTATGATTGGTATTAAACCAATTACTTATTACACTTAATTACTCAATTAACTTGTTATAATAGATAATTGAAAAAGAAGAGAGAAAAATACGCAAAGAGCGGGTTTGTTTCCTTTATCTCTACCTTTATTATTCCCCTTTAGGGGTTAGGGGTAGATTAGGGGTTCTAAAAAAGCTATCGGGCAATTAGTATCACTCGGCTCTACATTTCTGTTATACACCTGTGACCTATCAACGTGGTAGTCTTCCACGACCCTCAATGGAAATCTAATCTTGAAGATGGCTTCGTGCTTAGATGCTTTCAGCACTTATCCAAACCGAACGTAGCTACTGGGCAGTGCTCCTGGCGGAACAACCCATCGACCAGAGGTTCGTCCAACACGGTCCTCTCGTACTAGTGTCAGACCTTCGCAAATTTCCTGCGCCCACAACAGATAGGGACCGAACTGTCTCACGACGTTCTGAACCCAGCTCGCGTGCCACTTTAATGGGCGAACAGCCCAACCCTTGGGACCTTCTCCAGCCCCAGGATGTGACGAGCCGACATCGAGGTGCCAAACCATTCCGTCGATATGAGCTCTTGGGAATGATCAGCCTGTTATCCCCGGAGTACCTTTTATCCTTTGAGCGATGGCCCTTCCATACGGAACCACCGGATCACTATGCCCTAGTTTCCTACCTGATCGACTTGTCGGTCTCTCAGTCAAGCGCGCTTATACCATTATACTCTACGACCGGTTACCAATCGGCCTGAGCGCACCTTTGGAAGCCTCCGTTACACTTTTGGAGGCGACCACCCCAGTCAAACTACCCACCATACAGTGTCCTCCCTACAAGGGAGTTAGAACTCAAATAATCAAAGGGCCGTATTTCAAGGGTGACTCCACAAACACTAGCGTGCCCGCTTCGCAGTCTCCGGCCTATCCTACACATTAATTACCCAAATTCAATGTAAAGTTGCAGTAAAGGTTCACGGGGTCTTTCCGTCCCGTTGCGGGTAATCGGCATCTTCACCGATACTACAATTTCACCGAGCTCACAGCTGAGACAGTGCCCAGATCGTTACACCATTCGTGCAGGTCGGAACTTACCCGACAAGGAATTTCGCTACCTTAGGACCGTTATAGTTACGGCCGCCGTTTACTGGGGCTTCAATTCAATGCGTCTCTTGCGATAACATCTCCTCTTAACCTTCCAGCACCGGGCAGGTGTCAGGCCATATACTTCATCTTTCGATTTTGCATAGCCCTATGTTTTTGTTAAACAGTCGCCTGGGCCATTTCTCTGCGGCTTCTCATTCAACATGAGGAAGCGCCCCTTCTCCCGAAGTTACGGGGCTATTTTGCCTAGTTCCTTAGCTGTGAATCACTCGAGCGCCTTAGTACGCTATACTTGACCACGTGTGTCCGTTTGTGGTACGAGTACTTATAAGATTAACGTTTAGCGGATTTTCTTGGGAGTCTGATTACATCCATATCCGATTGCACAAGTGCGCTCGGTACTATCAGGTTCGACTCTAGGAGCGGATTTGCCTACCCCCGTCAATATCTACACCCTTTAACGACCTATTCCGTCAGGCCGCAGGACTTTCACTGCTCCGTCCCCACTTCACTCTTATAAGTAGTACTGGAATATTAACCAGTTCTTCCATCGGCTTCGCCTATCGGCTATACCTTAGGCCCCGACTAACCCTGATCCGATTAGCGTTGATCAGGAAACCTTAGTCTTCCGGCGGGGAGGTTTCTCGCCTCCCTTATCGTTACTTATTCCTACATTTGCTTTTCCAGCCGCTCCAGAGTAAGTTGTCCTTACGCCTTCAACGCTGTACTGGAATGCTCCCCTACCAATTATACAATGTATAATTCCATAGCTTCGGTAATATGCTTATGCCCGATTATTATCCACGCCAAACCGCTCGACTAGTGAGCTGTTACGCACTCTTTGAATGAATGGCTGCTTCCAAGCCAACATCCTAGCTGTCACTGCAGTTCGACTTCGTTAATTCAACTTAGCATATATTTGGGGACCTTAGCTGATGGTCTGGATTCTTTTCCTCTCGGACATGGACCTTAGCACCCATGCCCTCACTGCTGCAAAACATTTATATGCATTCGGAGTTTATCAGGACTTGATAGGCGGTGAAGCCCTCGCATCCAATCAGTCGCTCTACCTCATATAAACTATTGCAACGCTGCACCTAAATGCATTTCGGGGAGTACGAGCTATCTCCAAGTTTGATTAGCCTTTCACCCCTACCCACAAGTCATCCGAACACTTTTCAACGTATACCGGTTCAGTCCTCCATTTCGTGTTACCGAAACTTCAACTTGCTCATGGGTAGATCACTTGGTTTCGCGTCTACTCCCACTGACTATGGCGCCCTGTTAAGACTCGCTTTCGCTTCGGCTGCGTACCTGAAATACTTAACCTTGCCAGTGAAAGTAACTCGTAGGATCATTATGCAAAAGGCACGCTGTCACACCACGAAGGTGCTCCAACCGCTTGTAAGCGAACGGTTTCAGGATCTATTTCACTCTTCTATTCGAAGTACTTTTCACCTTTCCCTCACGGTACTGGTTCACTATCGGTCTCTGGGGAGTATTTAGCCTTACCGGATGGTCCCGGCAAATTCATACAGGATTTCTCGTGTCCCGCACTACTCAGGATACTGCTATCAAAATAAAACTTTACCTGTACGGGATTATCACCCTCTATGATCGATCTTTCCAAATCGTTCCAGTTCGTTTTTATTCCAAATATCGCAGTCCTATAACCCCAACAATGCATTACTACATCATTGGTTTGGGCTTCTCCGCGTTCGCTCGCCACTACTTGCGGAATCACTTTTGTTTTCTTCTCCTAAGGGTACTTAGATGTTTCAGTTCCCCTCGTTCGCCTCCCGCATAGCGGGATAACATAGCTTCACTATGTTGGGTTGCCCCATTCGGAAATCTCGGGATCATAGGTTATTTGCACCACCCCCGAGCTTATCGCAGCTTATCACGTCCTTCATCGCCTCCCAGAGCCAAGGCATCCACCGTTCGCTCTTATTTGCTTTTTTTATTTCTTGTTTGCTCGTATCCATAGTTATCAGACGCATTTACATGCGTCTCTACAAATACTCAATGCTTAACTTTAGATTACTCTATCGCAAAGCATTGCTTTACTACTTTTTCTCTCTTTCTTTCAATATATCAAAGATCGCTATTGAATGAATAATTAATAATTGATAATTAATAATTATTTTGTCTCACGACAATTATTCATTTAATGTGTTGATTGTTAGTGGTTCAATACTAATAATCTGTATTACTTTTTTGCTATTCTTCAAAAAAAAACAACCCGCTGGTCGATTTTTGTGGAGAATATCGGGCTCGAACCGATGACCCCCTGCGTGCAAGGCAGGTGCTCTAAGCCAACTGAGCTAATCCCCCGAGTATTTTCAGTTATCAGGGAACACTTATCAGTTATCAGTTCTTCAACTGTTCACTGTTCACTGCTCACTGTGAACTGTTGTTGTAGTCCCAGGCAGAGTTGAACTGCCGACCTCTACATTATCAGTGTAGCGCTCTAACCAACTGAGCTATAGGACTGAATTTCAGTTATCAGTCATCAGCTTTCAGTTATCAACTTCTCTTGTGTAACTACCGTTTTCAGTTATCAGTCATCAGGTATCAGTTATCAGCATTCTCTGTAACTTGCATTACCGCTGACTGTTCACTGTTTACTGTTCACTGCTGACTGTATTTATATCATAAACAACATAATGTAGTACTCAAAAAGTTTGCACTTTCCTTGTATACCACTTTTCTACTAAGTTTCGATAACATCGCTCCAGAAAGGAGGTGTTCCAGCCGCACCTTCCGGTACGGCTACCTTGTTACGACTTAGCCCCAGTTACTAGTTTTACCCTAGGACGCTCCTTGCGGTTACGTACTTCAGGTCCCCCCAGCTTCCATGGCTTGACGGGCGGTGTGTACAAGGCCCGGGAACGTATTCACCGCGCCATGGCTGATGCGCGATTACTAGCGAATCCAGCTTCACGGAGTCGAGTTGCAGACTCCGATCCGAACTGAGAGAGGCTTTAAGAGATTAGCATCTTGTCACCAAGTAGCAACCCTCTGTACCCCCCATTGTAACACGTGTGTCGCCCCGGACGTAAGGGCCGTGCTGATTTGACGTCATCCCCACCTTCCTCACACCTTACGGTGGCAGTCTCAATAGAGTCCTCAGCTTAACCTGTTAGTAACTATCAATAGGGGTTGCGCTCGTTATGGCACTTAAGCCGACACCTCACGGCACGAGCTGACGACAACCATGCAGCACCTACACATCTGCTATTGCTAGAAGACCTGTTTCCAAGTCGGTCAGATGCATTTCAAGCCCGGGTAAGGTTCCTCGCGTATCATCGAATTAAACCACATGTTCCTCCGCTTGTGCGGGCCCCCGTCAATTCCTTTGAGTTTCATTCTTGCGAACGTACTCCCCAGGTGGAATACTTAACGCTTTCGCTTTGCCACATACAGTATATCGCATACAGCTAGTATTCATCGTTTACTGCGTGGACTACCAGGGTATCTAATCCTGTTTGATCCCCACGCTTTCGTGCCTCAGCGTCAGTTGTATCCCAGTAAGCTGCCTTCGCAATTGGTGTTCTGTGTTATATCTAAGCATTTCACCGCTACACAACACATTCCGCCTACCTCATTTACACTCAAGACCCTCAGTTTCAATGGCAATTTTACGGTTGAGCCGCAAACTTTCACCACTGACTTAAGGGTCCGCCTACGCACCCTTTAAACCCAATAAATCCGGATAACGCTCGGATCCTCCGTATTACCGCGGCTGCTGGCACGGAGTTAGCCGATCCTTATTCGTAAAGTACATACAATAGAGTACACGTACTCTTTTTTATTCCCTTACAAAAGAAGTTTACAATCCATAGAACCTTCTTCCTTCACGCGACTTGGCTGGTTCAGGCTCTCGCCCATTGACCAATATTCCTCACTGCTGCCTCCCGTAGGAGTCTGGTCCGTGTCTCAGTACCAGTGTGGGGGACCTTCCTCTCAGAACCCCTAATGATCGTTGCCTTGGTGAGCCGTTACCTCACCAACTAGCTAATCATACGCATGCCCATCTGTAAGCCATAAATGTTTAACCACTAAACCATGCAGTTCAGTGGTATTATGCGGTATTAGTCCGAATTTCTCCGGGTTATTCCCCTCTTACAGGTAGGTTGCATACGTGTTACTCACCCGTGCGCCGGTCGCCACCAAAGTATTGCTACCTTTATGCTGCCCCTCGACTTGCATGTGTTAGGCCTGTCGCTAGCGTTCATCCTGAGCCAGGATCAAACTCTTCGTTGTATCTTTTTTTATTTGCTCGGATGCTATCTATTCCTAAATTTATTGTAGAAAATTGACGTGGTATAAAAAATCTTTGTATCCTTTGACAGATACTCCCATTTATAAAAAATGTTCCCTTTCCTTATACTACATTATTTGTTGTTCATGTATTCTCAAAGATCGATGCTTGATACCCCTAACCCCTAAAGGGGAATTTGGAAGTTGCACTTCGCAGTGCAGTTGTTTATCAAGACTTCTAATGTTACTACAAAATAGCTCCCTATTTTATAACTTGTTTTGCTTTCGTTCTACCCTCAAATTTTGTGAGACAAACGGGCTGCAAAGATACTGCTTTTTCTCAATATACCAAACTTTATTAGAAAAGTTTTGATTTTTATTTTCAAGAAAATTTGTCGGGAAAACTTAATTTTATCCAACTTAACTGTTTTTTAATCAGTCAGTTATTAAACCATTTTTAAACCCAAAGCTTCTCTCTCAAAGCGGCTGCAAAGGTAATGCTTATTTTTAAACTACCAAACTTTTTGAGAAAAATAATTTCTTTATTTATTTGACACCTCTTTTCATTACCTAACTACCGTGCTTCTCTCTCAAAGCGGGTGCAAAAGTAGTCACTTTATACATACAATCCAAATCATTTTACCTTTTATTTCTGCTGTAAAACATACTAATCACCTTAAACGCCTGATAAAAAACTCGTTCCTGTCGCAAAATAATTTATTGTTTTCTCAAAATAAGGTCTGATTGCAGTCCCAAATTGGGCGGAAAATCCCATAGAACCTCACGAATGACAGTGAAAAAGCAGGATAATAGTAGAATGATAGAACTCTACAAACTCATTTAGTATCCGAAAAAAGACAAAAGGAAGAGTAAAGACTCGTTGCCAAACTGAAATCTCAATTTTTATACACAATAGATATATTTTTTAGTTTAATGAACTCCCAATTTGAATTTATTGAGTACTTTTGGCATTCGTATCTGAGTAAAACAAATGCCCCAAATTTATAATTCAATAGAAATCAGGCAAATGTTGTGATAAAAAGAGAGATTGAAATTGAACGCAATAAAATTGCAGTTAATAAATGAGTATTAATTCCTTTTTTCATCGAACTTACGATCTACCTAAAGAAATAAATCAAGCTTGTATATAATGTCTATACCTCCAAAATTACAACCTATAATATATGGCGTAGTCGTGTTTGTGATATTTGCTACATTATCAGTAATATTGAAAATAGTAACAAAACACCAATCAACGGACGCAGATTATTTTGGCATACTCACGAATAAAGATCTTCTGATGGGAGTCGTTGTTGCTGTGATAGTAACTTTATCGCACGAGAAGAAAAAGAAATTAAAATAAGCATGTCTGAAATTATAAACTATATATTACAGTTTTTATTGGGAGAGAATGTATCCCAGGAAATTATTTCACAGATCGGTTATACTGCCGACCGTGCTGAATTCCATAAATATAAACTCGTAATTGTCCCATCTACATTTTTTGATGTGAATATATACGGTACAACCGATTCTTTACCAAGTTTGCCGTTGAAAATATGGGAAGAAGCTCCAATATTATTTGGCTTACCTGAAACAGAATTGATTGGCAACACTCAGATACTATATGCCGATTTGATTGCCAGCACATACTTTCTTATCAGCCGATACGAAGAAATGGTTCAATGCGACAAACGGGATTCGCATGGGCGATTTCCGGGGAAAATCTCTTTACCCTATCGCTCAGGCCTTATTGACTCACCACTTGTAGACGAATATGGTAAATTGCTGCGTTCTCAGCTACAAAACATCGGAATCGAAATTCCTGATATGCCGAAAAAGATTCGGAAAATTTACCTGACTCACGATGTTGACCAATTATCACATTATAGAAATTTCAGAGGTTTTCTGGGAGGACTTCTTCGGGGGATTAAGCGTCCGAAAGAGGGTAATAAAGCTATAAAAAGCTACTTTGGCGGACTAAAAAACGACCCGTGGTTTACATCACCGTGGCTATTTAGGCTCGACAATTCCGTAAGGCAAGGTATTGGTTCTGACCGGTGCGAGCCAATTGTATTTGTAAAAGTAGGAGGTGGATCGCACAAAGAGGACAAACCTTTTATAACACATCATATACAAGATTTTCAATCCTTGGTGATGCTCTGCAAGAAGAAGAACATTACTTTCGGATTACATTCGAGCTATGAAGCCGGTATCAAGCCCAATTTAATAGCCGATGAGAAAAAGCATCTGGAAAAATTATCAAAAAAAACGATTACTTACAACAGGCATCATTATCTTGACTCACGCGAGCCGGAAGATATGCAAGCATTAATAGATGCCGGTATTACTGATGATTTTACAATGGGCTATGCTGATGTTGCCGGATTCAGGCTCGGAACATGCAGACCCGTAAAATGGATTAATCCTAAAACCAAAGAACTGACAACGCTTACGTTGCACCCACTAACCATCATGGATAGTAGCCTGAGCGATAAGCGTTATATGTATATGAATGCGCACGAAGCCTACGAATACTGTATCCGACTGATAAATATGGTGGAAAGCTGGAATGGCGAATTGGTTCTGCTTTGGCATAATACCTCAGTAGAAGATAATCCGCAATTATATCACCGAAAACTATATCAGGACATCATCAACTATTTGAAGACAAAATGATATGCAAAAAACGGCTGTTGTCTGCGTTACAAATGACCTGAGTACCGACCAACGGGTACACAAAACCTGCATGACACTTCAAAAATGCGGGTATTGGGTGATTGAAACAGGACGACTACTGCCTGACAGCCTGCCTCTTGAGAGACCTTATTTCACATTGCGACGAAAGCTGTGGTTTAGAAAAGGACCACAATTTTACGCGGAGTTCAACATCCGTTTGTTTCTATATTTAATGACAAAAAACGTTGATTTGATTTTTTCCAATGATTTGGATACACTCCCGGCTGCTTACCTCGCAGCTAAACTCCGCAATATCAGATTAATTTACGATACACATGAGTACTTTACTGAAACACCCGAACTGGCTCATCGCCCTCTGGTGCAATCAATCTGGAAAAAGATTGAAGATCGCATATTCCCTAAATTGAAAGATATTATTACGGTAAATGATTCCATTGCAAAACTTTATAGTGAAAAGTATAATAAAACGATACATGTAAGCCGGAATATTCCACCTACTTACAGCCCCGCTCACCTTAAAACGCGAAAAGATCTTGGCTTGCCTGAAAACAAACATATACTTATTTTGCAGGGGACAGGAATAAACGTTCAGCGCGGAGCCGAAGAAGCCGTGCTGGCAATGCAATATCTGGAGAATGCCGTATTATTGATAGTGGGTAGCGGAGATGTTTTCCCAAAACTCAAAGCTCTGACAGAAGAAAACAGTTTACAGAACAAAATCATCTTCAAAGCTAAAATGCCTTTCGAAGAATTACGCCAATATACCATGAATAGTGACTTAGGACTGGCTATTGACAAGGATACCAACCTGAATTATCGTTTTTCTTTGCCTAATAAATTGTTCGACTATATTCACTCCGGCATTCCTGTCCTTTCGTCCGGACTAGTAGAACTTAAGCAGATTATTGACAAATATGATATCGGCTTCTATATACAAAACCACGATCCGAAACATATTGCGACTGTCATTGAAAATGCTTTCAGCGACCAAACAAGATACAATATAGTAAAGCAAAATACAGCAAAAGCCAAAGAAGAACTTTGTTGGGAAAAAGAGGAGAAAGTACTTATATCAGTGATTAATCAACAGTGAACAGTTATCAGTGAAACAAATGATTTCTATTTTAATCCCTACATATAATTATAACATCACCCGTTTGGTGGCAGAGCTTCACCGACAGGCATTGGATACGTATGTGGATTTTGAAATTATAGTTATTGAAGATGGTTCTACGCCATTTCTTGAAGAAAACAAAACGGTAAATAACTTTGAATTTTGCAGACATATTATATTGTCTGAAAATATTGGTCGTTCTGCAGTCCGAAATAAGCTGGCTGATGAGGCTAAATACGAGCATTTGTTATTTCTGGATTGCGATGCAGAAGTTTGCTCGGAACATTTTGTAGAAAAGTATATTTCTTTTTGTAAAGAAAAATGTGTGGTGATAGGCGGAACAGCTTATGAACCGAATGAAAATAATCCGCAATTCAGTCTGCGCCTGGCATACGGCCGCCAGCGTGAAGCCCGCAATGCTACCGAACGGGACAGGAATAACTTTTCAACCTTCAATTTTCTGATTTCAAAATCGATTTTCGATACTGTCCGATTTGACGAGAACATACATGGATACGGACACGAAGACATGGTTTTCGGACATCAGATACACTTACTTGGGTACGACTATATTCAGATAGAGAATCCAATCATCCACAAAGGACTGGATGACAACGACACTTTCCTTATCAAAACGAGAGAAGCAACCCTTAATCTGTATAAACTATACAAAACCGGACGTTATCCGTTTCTGACTGAAGAGTCGAAACTGTTACATAGCTTTGTACGTATTTGTAAGTTGGGCCTGACTCGATTATTTGCTTATAGTTTCGATCAGCTGCAATCTGTTTTGGAGCATAAGCTATGTAGCTCCTCTCCTTCTCTCCGCCTCTACGATTTGTACAAACTACTTTTCTTGTGCAAAACGTCGATAGAAAAATGAC
This sequence comes from Paludibacter propionicigenes WB4, assembly GCF_000183135.1. NCBI lineage: Bacteria > Pseudomonadati > Bacteroidota > Bacteroidia > Bacteroidales > Paludibacteraceae > Paludibacter > Paludibacter propionicigenes. The sequence goes on from NC_014734.1 coordinate 1,445,042, forward strand.
AAGTTGTCAGCGAACAGAAAACTTTTCTTGTTATAAACGGTTATTTCTGTCAAAAAGGACACAAACGAGCTTTGGCACAAAATTCGCAAAAGGATTAAACACAGCTCGAAGAAATCGGCTGTACTATTCATAAACTTTATTTTATAATCAACTTATTAAAAGATTAATAAACATGACTATTAAACCATTAGCCGACCGTGTGTTGGTAAAACCTGCACCGGCAGAAGAAAAAACAATCAGTGGAATCATCATTCCCGATTCAGCCAAAGAAAAACCGTTGAAAGGTGAAGTGTTAGCCGTTGGTAACGGAACAAAAGATGAAGAAATGGTCGTTGCCGTTGGCAATACCGTACTGTACGGCAAATATGCCGGAACAGAACTGGAATGGGAAGGTGAGAAATACTTGATTATGAAACAATCGGATATTTTGGCGATAATTTAAGAACCCCTAACCCCTAAAGGGGAATTAAATTAGTACGGTCTCTTACATATTATTAAAAACTTTATAACAAACAACGGTAATCCAGTCCCCCTTTAGGGGTTAGGGGTTATCTTTAAAAAAGGAATATACAATGTCTAAAGAAATTTTATTTAATCTTGATGCTCGCGACCAATTGAAAAAAGGGGTTGACGAGTTGGCTAATGCCGTAAAAGTAACGCTTGGACCAAAGGGTCGTAACGTAATTATCGAGAAAAAATTCGGTGCACCACACATTACCAAAGATGGTGTAACAGTGGCAAAAGAAATTGAACTGGAAGATGCATTTCAGAACCTGGGAGCACAACTTGTAAAAGAAGTGGCTTCGAAAACCGGCGACGATGCAGGTGATGGTACTACCACTGCAACCGTTCTGGCACAGTCTATCGTAAGCGTTGGAATGAAAAACGTGGCTGCCGGTGCAAATCCAATGGATTTGAAACGTGGTATTGACAAAGCTGTTGATGCAGTGGTAAAAAGCATTGCTGCGCAAGCTAAAGTAGTGGGCGAAAACTACGATCAGATTGAGCAGGTGGCTTCTATTTCGGCTAATAATGATGCCGTAATTGGTAAGCTGATTGCTGATGCTATGCGCAAAGTTTCTAAAGACGGTGTAATCACTATCGAAGAAGCAAAAGGTACCGACACCAACATTGATGTGGTAGAAGGTATGCAATTCGACCGTGGATATATTTCGCCATATTTCATTACCAATACAGAAAAAATGGAAGTGGAAATGGATAAACCATACATCCTTATCCACGATAAAAAAATATCGAACCTCAAAGAATTGCTTCCTATCCTGGAACCTGCTGTTCAGTCGGGTCGTCCGTTGTTGATTATTGCCGAAGATGTGGATAGCGATGCGTTGACTACATTGGTAGTGAACCGTCTGCGTGCTCAGTTGAAGATATGTGCTGTGAAAGCTCCGGGCTTTGGCGACCGTCGTAAAGAAATGCTTGAAGACATTGCCGTACTGACTGGTGGTGTTGTTATTTCGGAAGAAAAGGGCATTAAACTGGAACAAGCTACCCTCGAAATGCTTGGAACTGCCGACAAAGTAACCGTAAACAAAGACAATACAGTTATTGTAAACGGTGCAGGTGCAAAAGATTCTATCGCTAACCGTGTGGCTCAAATTAAAGCACAGATTGCTTCTACTACTTCGGACTACGACCGCGAAAAACTACAGGAACGTTTGGCTAAACTGGCTGGTGGTGTTGCTGTACTTTATGTAGGTGCTGCTTCGGAAGTAGAAATGAAAGAGAAAAAAGACCGCGTAGACGATGCACTTTGTGCAACCCGTGCAGCTATCGAAGAAGGTATTGTTCCCGGTGGTGGCGTGGCTTATATCCGTGCTATCGATTCGTTGAGCAACATCAAAGCTGCAAACGATGACGAGCAAACCGGTATCGAAATCATTAAACGTGCTATCGAAGAACCATTGCGTCAGATTGTATTCAACGCAGGTAAAGAAGGTGCAGTAGTAGTTCAGAAAGTGCGCGAAGGCAAAGACGACTTCGGTTATAACGCCCGCACCGATGTGTATGAAAACTTCTATGCAGCAGGTGTGGTTGATCCGGCTAAAGTATGCCGTGTGGCGTTGGAAAATGCTGCTTCTATCGCAGGTATGTTCCTGACTACAGAGTGTGTAATCACCGAAAAGAAAGAAGATAACCCTGCTCCACAAATGCCTATGGGCGGTGGAATGGGTGGAATGATGTAAAATAATTCAGTGATCAGTTATCAGTAAACAGTGATTAATCTTAGATTTTGTTTATTGATAACTGAACACTTTATCACTGATAACTGTTTACTGATAACTGTAAAAGAACTATCTTCCTGCAGGCGCAACCCTGTGGATACTATATATAAGCCAAACCCCTTGTCGCTCGAGAGTGACAAGGGGTTTTTAATTTATTATTAATCCTTTTTTCAACTGTTTACAGGGATTTTCGACCGCTATCAGAGTTGCAACAATATAAACGCTATGAATGAAATTACTTTCTAATTCTTTGATTTATCATCCATAAAACCAAGCGGCAATACTCGGTAAATGTTTCAAATTATGATCAATCTTTAATCCCAAAGTCAAATACTTTTCCACCTGTTCCTGTTGATGTTGTTGAGTTTCCTGCTGACATGAAACAATATTCACCAGGCTCAAGAGAATCCTTTGGAGTTACTTTATATACTCCTGATTTTAGTTTTTCAACATCGAAACGAATTCTCAGCTTATCATCAACTCCCATTGATACTCCAGAATAAGCGTTCACTGAACCTATAACAAATTCCCGATTTTTTTTCTTTACATCCAACTTCACCAATATAAACTCGTTGGGACTAGATGAAGAAGAAAACCAAGAAGATGTTGCATCATTTAAACTTTGCCCTTTTTCAAAGTAAAAATAAAATACCGGTTTGGCCTCAAAAATTTGCAGGCGCGCCATAGAGCCATCCAGAGTTGATTTAAATTTGGTTTTTGCAATTCCGTAGGTAAGCTGCGTCATGATTCCGCTCCCCATTTTTGTCTGCGAACAAACTGTAGGTTCTACTGGTTTCATTTCAGTTTTGCCGTCGTTGACCATTAAGTAATAAAGGCCTGATTCATGAGTTGCATTTGGATCATTTATATCTCCGGTAACATTTTCCTTATTACCAGAGGCATCTACCATAGCACTTGCAATTTCATCCGGAATTTTATCATCTTTCATCTTGATTAAAGTAGCAATCGAAACATCAAAATTTGTCTTAGATGTTTTAATCTTACTAATGATAATCGATGGAGATAATCCTTTCTGACAAAGCGAATATATCGAAGCATTAGTCAATACTTCGTCATTTGTCTGTCCATAAACTGTTACGGTAAACAGTAAAGCTAAAATGCAAAATAGTTTGTTCATAAATGTGTTCTGTTTTTTTTCGCCTACTCTCCAGCTTTTCGGCTTTCGCTCCCAACTCTGTTATGGATTTTCGGGTTGCTCCGTTTGTATCATTAACTATCAAAAGCGCTCAAATGAGCTACATGCAGTTTGATAATTAAGGTCTTTATTTTCTTAAGATTCAAACAATAATCGTGCAACAAATATAAAGTATTTACCTTAAAAACAAACAATGTTGCCAAAATTATTTTTATTTTTTTTTCGTAAAACTGGTAAAATGCAGGATTGGTGGGGATTAATAGGGATTCTTCAACTGATGACAAGGTTTTCAACCACTGTCAGGGTTGCATATCAAATTAAACTCTTACCATGCCCCTATTTCATCCAAAAACAAGACGCCACATTCAGCATTTTCCAATTTATCGGGTGGACAATAATTAGCATTTCGGAGTTGAACCTTCAGGTAACGCACCTCGGTAGGCGTGAATGTAAACACGGGACGTACGATAACTTTATCGGGAGATGTAGGTGGAGTAAAATGTTTCTCAGCCAGCAGACGGTAGTTCACACCATCCGTCGAACCGTACAATTTTATTTCTGGCGAAATTTGCGCACACATAGCCGGAGCATTCAACATTCCCACACTGAAATGCTCAATTTTTAGAGCAGACTGCATATCCACCACCAGCTCAACATCCCTGCCCTTACCAAAACCTACCCACTGAGCATAAACTTTGTCGTTGCCCGGCACACCATCGGTCAATGCTCGTGAATTTCCGCCGTCGTACCATCCGCCTTGTTGGTTTTGCGTATAAGCCAGTCCGGTTAATTTACTCAACTGATAAGATTTTGTAATCGTTCTCCCCCGTTGTTTTCCGCCAATAAATGCCTTAGCTGCAACTTCAGCCGATTCTGACAAGATAAACGGAGCTTTATATACGGTGGTTTTGCCATTAATAATATAATGAATCCGAGCATTGGGACAATCGCACGAAAGCGAGATTTGCAATTTCTTATCGGCTGTAACGGCAGATTGAAACTGGACCTCATAGAAAGACTTCGAAGCTTTGATACCCAACTGTTCATAACGATTAAACTCCGACGGCATACGGTTTCTGAACGATTCCCAATTTCGGGTTGCTTTATCGCTCCATACCACCTCCGCCATGGCCGAAAGACGAGGAAACACCATATATTCAACACTTTCAGCCGTCGGCATATACTCCGTCCACACATTGGCCTGTGCACCCAGCACATGCTTTGCCTCGTCGGCAGTAAGTTCAGTAGGTATCGGTTCATATTCGTATACCATTTTCAGGGGTAAAAAGCCGCCGATAGTGGTTGGCTCGTTCAGCGGTTCGGCCTGGTATTTATCGAAATAACAATATGTTCCGGGAGTCATAATCACATCGTTGCCGGCTTTAGCAGCAGTTATACCACCCTGCGTACCCCGCCAGGACATCACCGTAGCATTAGGATCCAATCCACCATCCAATATCTCATCCCAACCAATCATTTTCCGACCCTTGGAATTTAAAAACCGCTCTATCCGGTGTACGAAATAGCTCTGTAGCCCGTTTTCATCTTTCAGATTCAGATTTTTTATCATTGCCTGACAATCCGGACAGGTTTTCCAACGGTCTTTCGGGCATTCATCACCACCAATATGAATATATGTGCTTGGGAAAATAGCCATAATCTCGGTCAATACATCCTCCAGAAATTTGAATGTGGTATCGCGCGGACAATATACCTCCTTGAAAACACCCCATTTAGTTGCCACTTTCACCGACGAATCCTGCTTGCACGACAAATACGGATAAGCCGCAATAGCCGCCTGTGCATGCCCCGGAAGTTCTATTTCGGGAATCACCGTAATAAACCGCTCTTTGGCATAAGCCACTATTTCGCGTGCTTCGGCTTGCGTATAAAATCCACCGTAGGGTTTACCATCGTACGCCTGAGGTAGCCGGTCGTAGTAATAGCCCACCAGCGTTTCAGCACGCTTCGAACCAACTTCCGTCAGACGCGGATATTTCTTTATCTCAATGCGCCAACCCTGATCTTCGGTAAGATGCCAGTGAAAAGTATTGAATTTATGAATGGCCATAGCATCAATATACTTTTTGATAAACGCTATCGGAAAGAAATGACGACAAACATCCAAATGCAACCCCCTGTAAGCAAAACGTGGCGAGTCCTTAATCTCCACCGCACGGGCCGACCATTTTTTACCTGCTACCAACTTCTTTCCATAGATTGCTTCAGGCAAAAGTTGATACAAAGTATGCAAACCATAGAAGAAACCGTTAGCTGCTGATGCTTTTATACTGATTGCATTTGCCGAAATACTCAAGCGATAAGCTTCAGCATTTTCAAGATTCACCTCCGGCTGAAATATCACAGCATTGTTGGTTTTCCGATTAGCGTTAGCAATGTCCGCCATGGCTAATTTTATGCCCGAAACCACCTCAAAGTGCGCTGAAAACTGCCGTGCCAGCCTCAACACCTCCGGCTTATTAAACGGGCAATAAACAGTGGTTCGTTTATTAAAAGTAAATGAACCGGATTGGGGAATTAATGTTTGAGGATAAGGAATAATGTTGTATTCGCCTGCCAAAAGCAAACTAAATGAGTTACAACCCACAAGCACACAAACTCCCATCAAACGGCGTCGAAAAAAAGTTGAAAGTTTTATCATTATCTTTAAAATATTTTGATTTTAAGCCTTACAAATATAGAGTTTTTTAAGCAATTACTGCTGCTTTTTCAATCAGAAAACCTGATAAATATTCATTTTAGGATTCGTTTGAATACTAAAAAAAGCTAAGACCAAAATTCTATCCAACTATTTATCAACCATATAAAAAAACGGCTCCCGGCACTGTCAAAAAATAATAAGACGAAATACGAAGGAAAAAAAATAATTCCTTACCTTAGTAGCCTGAAAACTAACAAAAAGACTATATGCTTATAATTGGAATTGCGGGTGGAACAGGTTCAGGAAAATCAACCGTTGTACGCAAAATTTTAGAACGGCTGCCACAAGGCGAAGTGGTAATTCTTCCTCAGGATTCATATTATCGCGACAGTAGCCATTTACCGCTCGAAGAAAGACTGGAAATAAACTTCGATCATCCCGATTCGATAGAATTTGAGCTTTTGGTGCAACACCTGAAAGAGTTGAAAAATGGTAAAGCGATAGAACAACCCATTTATTCGTACCTTACCTGCACACGCGCCACCGAAACCATTACGATACACCCGTGCCACGTCATCATTGTGGAGGGAATACTGGTACTAACCAACCCCGAACTGCGGGACATGATGGATTTGAAAGTATTTGTTGATGCCGATGCCGATGACCGACTAATACGCGTAATCAACAGAGACATTGTAGAGCGAGGCCGCTCTGTAAACAAAGTGATGGAACGCTACGAGTGCACCGTAAAACCTATGCATCTGCAATTCATAGAACCATCCAAGCGCTTTGCCGACTTAATTATCCCGCAGGGAGGAAACAACCATATTGCCATTGATATTCTAACAAAATATATACTGAGCAGACAATTAACTATTCATAATTGATTACTGCTCACTGATAACTGTTCACTGAAACGAAATCTTATGATGAAAAACGAACTACAAAAAATCATGTTTTTGGACATTGAAACTGTTCCTCAAACATCTGATTTTTCGGAATTGCCTGAAGATTTGGCTCATTTATGGGAAGAGAAATTCAATCTGATTCATAAGCGTATGCCCGAGAAGTATTCAGAAGAAACCACTGCGGCTGAAGGTTTCAATACCAGTGCGGGCATCTATTCAGAATTCGGCAAAATTGTGTGCATCTCCGTAGGATTTATCTTTTTTCAGGGCGAAACAATGCATTTCCGCACTAAGTCATTCTGCGGCGATGACGAAAAAGAGATTCTCACCGGGTTTACCGAACTGATTCATAAATTCTGTATCACCAAAGAACACACACTGTGTGGGCACAACATAAAAGAATTCGACATACCGTATATTTGCCGACGAATGCTTATAAACGGATTAAAATTACCATCAATCCTCAACATTTCAGGGAAAAAGCCTTGGGATATTACATTCATTGACACACTCGAATTGTGGAAATTTGGAGATTACAAAAACTACACCGCCCTGAAATTGCTCACGGCAGTTTTTGGCATCCCTACTCCTAAAGATGATATCGATGGAAGTCAGGTAGCAGGCGTTTATTACAAAGAAAAGAATGTAAACCGTATAGCACAATACTGCCAAAAAGATGTGGTTGCCACCGCTCAGGTTTTTCTCCGACTGAACGGATTGGAGCTTATCGACAACCAAAATATCCAGTTTATCTGAACCCTCTTTTTATGAAAAGAAGACTACCGATAATTCCATTAGTATTCTCTGTCTTTGTGTTCACCGGCTGTGGACATAAAAAGATGGTAGAATCATCGGTAGGTAATATTGTCGATCTGAAGGGGATAGTTGACTCGGATACGCTGAGAGTTGCTACCATGACCGGTTCTACTTCTTATTTTATGTATCGGGATGAACTGATGGGTTTTGATTACGAAATGGCCGAAAATCTGGCCGACTACCTGCACGTCAATATCAAAATAAGCGTTGCCCGGTCGGAAAAGGAGATGCTGGAATGGCTCGAGAACGGCAAAGTAGATTTGCTTGCCTACAACATGGTAGAAACAAAAGAGCTTAAGAATAAATTCAGTTTTGTTTTTCCACAACCGGACACTTACCAGGTTTTAGTGCAAAGTATCGGTGCCAATGCGCTTTCGGATGTTACCCAGCTCGAAGGAAAAGACGTGTACGTAAAAGCAAATAGCCCATTTCACAAGCGGCTTACGGCGCTAAACGAAGAAATTGGGGGGACGATTAACGTTATTCTGGCTCCGGACTCGCTCAATAACGACGACCTGATAGACATGGTGGCCGAAAATAAGATAAGTTACACACTGGCTTATAACAACCTGGCACAGCTTCACCGATCTTACAACCGAAAATTGGATTGCCACATGCCTGTGGGATTTAATCAGCGAAACGGCTGGCTGATCAACACCGGCTGTGTGAACCTGAGAAAAGCAATAGAAAAATGGCAACAATTACCCGAAACGGACCTTATGGTTTCGAACCTGCGGGGCAAATACCTTGATAAAAATCCTTTTCTTTCGCTTCGCAGGATAGAAATACCCAAAGGAAGCATATCACCTTTCGACCGCTTGTTTAAAAAATATGCCCCTGTTATAAACTGGGACTGGCGATTACTCGCCGCTGTGGCTTTTCATGAGTCGCGCTTCAACACTACCGAAGTTTCTTGGGCGGGTGCAGCCGGACTTATGCAACTTATGCCCCACACCGCTTCCAACTTCGGATTAAACAAGAATAATTGCTTTGACCCCGAAATGAATATCGAAGCCAGCGTACAGTATATAAAGAGTTTGAATCTATCATTTAGTCAGGTAAGCAATAAAGAAGAACGAATCAGGTTTATACTGGCTGCATACAACTCCGGTCCGGCGCATATACTTGATGCCATGGCACTGACAAAGAAATACGGCAAAAAACAACATACATGGTTTAACCACGTTGAGTATTTTCTTCTCAAAATGAGCGAATCGCAATTTTACCAAGATCCGGTGGTAAAATACGGTTACTTCAGAGGAAAAGAAACGGCAAAATACGTTCACAATACACTCGAAACCTATGAAAAATATCGCAAAAAAACAAACAACTAATCTTTTTCTTATTCTCAAATTACAATAATATTATGCCAAAAAGCGAAATAATTCTAATCAATATCTCAGGAGATGATAAACCGGGAGTAACAACAGCTGTTACAGAAATTTTAGGAAATTATAATGCCACCATTCTGGATATCGGTCAGGCTGATATACATCACACCTTGTCGTTGGGCATACTCTTCAAAATGTCCGACGATGCTCAATCGGGACATATACTGAAAGAAGTCCTGTTTAAATGCTCCGAACTAAATGTCAACGTGCGCTTTACGGCAATTTCTACCGAACGATATGATAATTGGGTATCAAGACAGGGACAAGACCGATATATCGTCACCATACTCGGCAAGGTAATAACCGCAAAACAATTATCAACCGTCACCAAAGCCGTTTCTGATCAAAATTTGAACATTGATGCTATCATTCGTCTTTCCGGGCGACCATCATTAGAAATCAACGAAGAAAATGCTACTCGCTCTTGCATAGAGCTTTCGGTCAGAGGCACGTTGCATGATAAGAACGCATTGTCATCGCAATTTATGCAGTACTCTGCCGAACTGGGAATAGATATTTCGTTTCAAAAAGATGATATGTTTCGCCGAAACCGACGTCTGATATGCTTCGACATGGACTCTACGCTAATTAAAACCGAAGTTATTGACGAACTGGCCGACCGGGCAGGAGTTGGAGAACAGGTACGAGCCATTACAGAATCGGCTATGCGTGGCGAAATAGACTTTAGCGAGAGTTTCAAGCAACGTGTGTCGCTGCTCAAAGGGCTAGACGAAAGTGTTATGAAAGAAATTGCCGACAATCTTCCCATCATGGATGGAGCTGAACGCCTGATTTCAATCTTGAAGAAAATAGGGTTTAAAGTGGCTATTTTGTCGGGCGGATTTACTTACTTCGGCAATTCGCTGAAAAAGAAATTTGATGTGGATTACGTATATGCCAACGAGCTCGAAATTCAGGATGGAAAGCTTACCGGAAATCATGTGGGTGACATTGTTGATGGAAAGCGTAAAGCTGAGTTACTCAAACTCATTGCTCAGGTTGAGAAAATTGAACTTGAACAGGTGATAGCCGTAGGCGATGGAGCCAACGATCTACCCATGCTTAACCTTGCCGGACTTGGTATTGCCTTCCATGCCAAACCAAAGGTAAAAGAAAACGCACAACAATCTATTTCCACTATTGGTTTGGACGGAGTTTTGTACTTTCTTGGTTTCAGAGATATTCATATCGATAACTAACAAACCTTCATTCAGAAAAAAAAAGATGAAAGCAATCGTGATTGGTGGAACGGGTATGGTTGGCAAGCAATTGCTTAAACAGCTGACAGAAAATGATACTTATTCTGAAATTATTTCGCTGGTGCGTCGACCCAGCAAGCTGTCACATGCCAAACTGAAAGAAGAAGTTATCGATTTCGATCGCCTCAACGATTATTCAGGATTAATCAACGCCGAGGTGCTTTTTTCAACCCTGGGGACAACCATTGCACAAGCTAAAACCAAAAAAGCTCAATTCAAAGTTGACTACACATACCAACTCACAGTAGCCGAAATTGCTGCTGCCAATGGTATTAGCAGCTATGTATTAGTCTCATCTGCAGGTGCAAGTTCATCGTCAGCGCTGTTTTACCCCAACATGAAAGGGAAATTAGACGATGCCGTTCGCAAACTTCCGTTCAAAGTCATCAGTATCCTACGCCCCGGTCAGCTCGATGGCATTCGAGAAGAAAAACGAGTTACAGAAAAAATATCACTGACTGTCATGTACTTTCTGAATCGATTTGGGATTCTGAAACGGTATAAGCCTATACAAGCTCACGAAGTTGCCCGAGCCATGATTAATGCTGCTGCACAAAAAGAATCTGCAATCTACACCCTGTCGGAAGTATTCGATTTGGCAAAATAGTTTCTGTCCTTACTGATAAATCTTCTGTTCTAACCCTACCACAGAAAAAAATCATTTTAAGCACTTACTAATTATAAGTTACAATCTTATAAAATGGCTTAAAAGCATCAAATTTTACTACATTTAAGTAGGATATTGAAATAAATAAGTCTATTTCCTGATATATAAGATTCAATATATACATTTTATTTACCTATAATACAGATATTTATAAAAATTACAGCCTTTTAAGAACAAATATTTATTCATCGTTGTTTCAATTTGAAATTAAACTTGTATTTTTGCTTTGATTTTAACCAGCTCATAAAGCTGATTAAAGATACATGCTACGAACTTTTTTTTAAATTATAAGGATATGATAATTGGAATTCCAAAAGAAATCAAAAACAACGAGAGTAGGGTTGCACTGACACCCGGGGGAGCAAAAACCCTAGTAATGAACAAGCATACCGTATATGTGGAAACGCATGCCGGCGAAAACAGCGGATTTAGCGACGAGCAATACTTAAAAGCCGGGGCTCACATATTGCCTACCGCAGCCGAAGTATTTACAATTGCTGAAATGATAATAAAGGTAAAAGAACCTATTCAAAGCGAGTACAAACTTATCAAACCTAACCAGTTACTTTTTACCTATTTTCATTTTGCATCAAACAAAGAACTTACTCTTGCCATGATTGAAAGCGGAGCAACTTGTCTGGCTTATGAAACCGTAGAAAAATCTGACAAAACATTACCTCTTCTCATTCCAATGTCGGAAGTAGCCGGGAGAATGTCAATTCAGGAAGGTGCTCGTTGTCTGGAAAAACCGAAAGGTGGAAAAGGAATTTTACTGGGTGGCGTACCGGGAGTTAAACCCGCCAACGTACTTGTTTTAGGAGGTGGAGTTGTTGGTACTCAGGCAGCTTTAATGGCTGCAGGACTTGGAGCGCATGTAACTATAGCCGATATTTCATTGCCTCGTTTACGTTATCTAAGCGAAATTATGCCTGCCAATGTGGACACCTTAATGTCATCTACGTCTAACATAGAAGACATTTTACCTCACACTGATCTTGTAATTGGAGCAGTATTAATTCCGGGAGCAAAAGCACCACATCTTATCACTCGCGAAATGCTTAAACTTATGCAACCCGGATCGGTTCTCGTAGATGTTGCCATAGATCAGGGCGGTTGTTTTGAAACATCACACCCCACTACACACGCTGAACCTGTTTATCAGATAGACGGCATTTCGCACTACTGCGTAGCCAACATTCCGGGTGCCGTGCCATTTACGTCAACATTGGCTCTGACTAACGCTACACTGCCTTATGCTGTCACCCTTGCCAATTTGGGTTGGGAAAAAGCCTGCGAACTTCACGAAGACTTGCGAAAAGGATTGAATATAGTGGAAGGCAAAGTAGTGTGCGAAGCTGTAGCCAACACATTTAACCTGTAAGTAACAGAAAAAAGAACACCTTTGAACTGATTTAGCTCAACTTGTGTTTTTTATTTGAACAATAAAAAAGAAGCCTCATTTCTATCAAGAAATGAGGCTTCTTTTATAATATATGTGATGAGAAATACTGTATTTTGAATTATCGTTTATCTTCCGGTACAACAATGGGACCGGTAGCATTTCTAAAACTATACCGCGTCATTGATTGATTTGACTCAAAAGACAATGCATTAATAATACCCTGAGCTTTGGTGATTCTCACAAGCGTATCGGAATAAATACGCTCCAGATTCTGGTTCCAAAACAAATGCTCCGTTTCAAAAAGTTCGCCCTGCAAATTAATCATCCTTACTTTGCCTTTCAGTTCCCAGATTTTTTCGTTCTGATTAAATTTCGCGTAGTTACTGTGAATATTGGCATCTACTTTTAAATCCGGATTAAAACGCTCTAAATGTATTCCTTTAGGAAACTCCCAGTACGGTTGCGCAGCTCTGTCATATACATCCCAACGAGGTGTAGATATTCTGTAACGCGTAATGCCCGAATCTGAAATAACTGTAGTAACTTCAGTTGCATGCAGCTGAGGCATTGCCGAACGGTCTTTGACAGCAGAGATCTTAAGCGGTTTTTCCTGAGTACAGGCTACTAGCAATATTACAAATAAAGCACTACATATTAACGCCCGACCAATCAAACCAAGTTTTATCAAACGGAGAATACCCAACATCTTTGGTCTCTTTTCAATCATTATTTGGAGTTTGATTCCGTACACGATTACAGCTTACGTTTCATAAACCAATGCTCGTTGAAAACCACATTAAATGTAAATTTATAGTAATTCTCTTTCAACGTAGACGTAGAGCCTATCTTTCCATATTCAAACGAAGCATTTAGCATAGAAATAGTATTGTTGAATACATTGATAACAGGTAATCCGATACCGCATGAAACACCATAATTTTTTGGTTGTGAAACTCCCTGTATTTTATAATAAGAATCACTAACATTGAAACCGGCGCGATAGCGAATTCTGTCCGAGAAATATCTACCGATTGGATTTTTCTGATATTCAATACCAACAGCCAGTTTAGACCGATTTACCAAACTGTCAGTTTTTCCGAAGAATTTCGATTTTTTCCATTCCTGCATGCTATAATCTACACCAATAGTAAGCCTCTGCTTAAATGTATAACTTAATCCTACCCCAAAAACAGTCGGTAATTCAAAACCAGAAACATTGGTAATTGTTGTATCACCTGCGCTATATGTAGTTTGAATAAAGTCGCCGTTCATGGCTTTCTTTGGTTCAAAAATAACACCGAGCGTAAAATCGTGGTTCTTGTTAACAGTTGTGTTATACTGCGCACCAAACCTGAAGCGAAAATTATTTGCCCGGATTACATTAGTTTGAGTTGTTGAAATATAATCGCCAGATAACAGAGTATTAGTTGTAGTACTATTGAAACTCAAATCGCGAAAATTATTTACCTTTCCAAACATATAATAAGCGTTTACCCCTAACGACAAGTGCTTATTGATTTTTGCAGAAAGACCCATATAAACTTGAGAGAAACCACCATTTCCGATAAATGTTCTGGTCGCTCCGATGCTATCATGTCCATTTACCTGAGAGTTTATCAACAAAGTATCCTTATTAGACATATCATAGCCCGAAAACGAATATGGCAACAAACCGCCACTAAATCCCAACCATTTGGCCAAGGGGAATTGCATTGTAATATATTCGATATTGGCATTCATCTTCGAAACCTTCTTACCTGCCTCCGAAAATTTAGAGACCAAAGCAGATGTTCCTACATCAAACATAAAAGTCATACTGTCAACCACACTATACGAAGCAGGGTTAACCACATTGATACTGGAACTGGAACGAGAACCAATGGAAACTCCCCCCATACCTCGTTGTTCACCATTATTAGTATCACTTATATTACCATATCCAAATCTCGTATAAGGAGAATTAGTATTGTTCTGAGCAACAGAAAACTGAGTTAAAACAAGAAGAGAAAATACGAGAAGAAATAGCTTATTTTTGTACATTGTATTGAAGTATGCGGTTCAGACCGATTAACACTAAATTTCTTTCTGCAAAGATGGCATTTTTTAGCTTCGTATCAAAGTAAAAAGTGCTACCGCCCGTTAAAAATACTGAAAGTTGTGGATATTTAATTTTTAATACATTTATATAACCATCTATTTCGAAGACAATGCCATAAATAGCACCCGAAAGAATGGCCGAATCAGTTGAATTTCCCAGTAACGGACTTTCTTCTTTAGTTTCAATCAATGGCAGTTTATGAGTAAATTCATGCAAAGCACGCAGCCTTAAATTTAATCCCGGCGCAATATTACCGCCATGGTATATATTTTGAGAATCGATAAAATCGTATGTGATAGCTGTACCGGCATCAACAACCAGGATATCCGTATTCTGTTTGAGAAATGAAGCTCCAATAACAGCAGCTAATCTGTCTTTGCCCAGCGTCTCGGGTGTAGCATATCGGTTTTCAATCGGGATAGCAGTTTTATGCGACAACTCGATAAAGTTATCAAAGCTTGCTTCCAGAAAGTCAATAAACTCTTTGTTATCAGAGGTTACACTTGAAATTATACAGCGATCAATAAAGAATCTGTCAGTCAGAGTCAAAACGTCCGCCTTCCCGAATCTCTCGAAAATAAATGTTTCAACTAATTCAGTTTGATTGAAAACACCCACTTTTGTACTTGAGTTTCCCTGATCAATACACAGATTCATACCTAGTTACTTAAAAGTATTATTTCAAAAAAACTCAGTTCCAGCATCGGAAAAGCAATTATAAAATCATCTTTTCGATAGGTAGTACCAAAATTCCTTCGGCGCCAAGAGCTTTCAGCTTGCCAATGATATCCCAAAAACGTTTCTCGTCAATTACTACATGAAGCGAGTTCCAACCTTCCTTTGCCAACGGCATAATAGTTGGGCTCTTCATTCCCGGAAGTACTTCGATAATTTTATCAATATTATCTACAGGCACATTCATCAACACATATTTTTTATCTTCGGCCATCTGCACAGCCTCAATTCTAAAAAGCAATTCGTTTAATACCGCTTGTTTCTCATCTGAAAGCTTCGGATTGGAAATAAGCAGCGCTTCAGATTTCATCAACACCTCAACTTCTTTCAGATGATTGGTAACCAATGTACTTCCCGAACTCACTATATCAAAAATTGCATCAGAAAGACCTATATTAGGGGCAATTTCTACAGAACCGGTTATAACGTGTATATCTGCCTTTACATTATTTTCTTTCAAAAAATCCTCTAAAATAATAGGATACGATGTTGCTATAACCTTGCCGTTGAACCAGCTAATATCAGTATAATCCTGTTCCTTTGGAATAGCTAAAGAGAGTCTGCACTTGCTAAAACCTAAACGCTTAGTCAATATCACATTTTTCTTCTTTTCAGCATACTCATTTTCCCCAACGATTCCTATATCAGCCACTCCATCGGCTACCGACTGAGGAATATCATCATCGCGTAGGAATAAAACTTCGAGAGGAAAATTCCGCGCTGGTAATAATAGCAGACGTTTCCCCGATTCAAGTTTAATGCCTGTTTCGGTTAGCAACGCCATGGTTTCTTCGTACAATCGGCCTTTAGCCTGTATCGCAATTCGTAACATAATTTATTTTATTATTTTTTGGTGCACAAAGGTACAAAAAATGCATGAATCCAGCATTTATTCCATAAAAAAAGTCCGTTATCGAAATAACGGACTTTTAAGCCTGCAAGAATTTCTTTTGCGTTAGCTTTAATTACTTAGCAGCAGCAGTAGAATCAGCAGCAACTGCAGTAGAATCAGTAGCAGCAGAATCAACAGCAACTACAGTAGAATCAGCTTTAGGAGCTTCTTCAGCTTTTTTAGGAGTACAAGATGCGAAAGCCATAGCTACCACAAAAAACAAAAATACTTTTTTCATTTCTTTTAAACTTTAAAAATTTAACATGTTTGTTTTGCAATTCAAAATCGATGCAAAGTTACATCATTTTTTTATTCTGCATTAATAAATATCACTTTTTTTTAAAATATTTTTTGGTTTGATTGTTTTTTAGCTCTTTTTAGGTATAATTGGTTGAAGAATACGGATTACAGCAAAGAAAACGCCTTCCAAAAAGAAAAAAAGTCTGTTAGAAAATTTCTAACAGACTTTTACTTCGTACAAAATACGAATACTCTAATTACTTAGCAGCAGCAGTAGAGTCAGCAGCAACTGCAGTAGAGTCAGGAGTAGCTACAGAATCAGCAGCAACTACAGTAGAATCAGCTTTAGGAGCTTCTTCAGCTTTTTTAGGAGCACAAGATGCGAAAGCCAAAGCTACTACGCAAAACAAAAATACTTTTTTCATTACTTTAAATCTTTAAAATTTAACATGTTAATTTTGCTATTCAAAATCGCTGCAAAGATACATTATTTTTTATTCAAGCATTAGTATTCATTCATTTTTTTTCAAATTATTTTCTCAATAAAAATCTGAATTTGTAACCATCTAGTTATAAGCACCATTTTATTTTAACTATTAGATGAATATAAGTATCTTTTAATGCTTTTCTTTGGCGTTTTCTCGAATTCGTGGGGATAAAGCTGAATTTTCGAAATACCTTCGTATGCAGCAACGATGGAGTTCAAGGCTTTTCTGTTTTCTTCCATCAGAATTTCCAGTTGCTTCTGGTCTACACCTTCGGCATCCACAGCCTCATAGTCCGGGCAAACCATGGCAACGAGCTTTCCGTGACTTTCAATAACCAGACTTTCCAACACATAAGGCATGTTATTCAGCTTTGCTTCTATCTCTTCAGGATATATATTCTGACCATTGGCACTCAAAATCATTGTTTTATTACGTCCACGTATAAACACATTGCCGTCTTCATCTACTGTTCCAAGGTCACCCGTGTGCAACCAACCTTCGGAGTCAATTATCTGCGAAGTTCCTTCAGGATTCTTATAATAACCGGACATTACATTCTCGCCCCGGACACAAATTTCTCCAACACCGGTACTTTCATCCCTATTCAGTATTTTCGCCTCCATAATGTCCAACAGTTTTCCTGATGATTTAGGAACAAAATCTTTGGTATTGGCATAACTGACCAGCGGAGCGCACTCGGTCATACCATATCCTACCGTAAAAGGAAATTTTATTTTGTGGAAAAATTCCTCCACTTCGGCATTCAGCGGCGCACCACCAACCACAACCTCGGAAAACTCGCCACCAAAAGCATCAATCAACTTTTTGCGTATCTGAGCCAAAACCGGTTGATCAAGAAACGGAATGCTCAACACCCAACGCATGGATGGTTTAGCCAGCATGGGCTGAATCTGCTTCTTGTATATTTTCTCTATAATAAGTGGCACGCAAAATATCACGCTTGGTTTGATTTCAGCAAAAGCCTTGAGAAGTATCTTTGCTGAGGGCGTTTTACCAATAAAGTGAATGTGGCATCCGGCACAAACCGGAGTAAGAAAATCGAAAGCACAACCGTAGGCATGCGCCAAGGGCAGAAAAGAAACAATGCGATAATAAGGTGCTACCAATTTAGTGCGAAAACCAAAGGTGATATTGCCTGCTAAAGCATTGCCGCTTGTCATCACACCTTTACTAAAGCCGGTGGTGCCGGAAGTATAATTAATGGACACAATTTCAGCATTCGATTTATCGGCATACCGCACACAGTCTTTATGAAAACCGTAAGGATATTTTTCGGCAAACAATTTCTTTACGGTTTCCATATCTATTTCCGACAAGTCCAGATTGTCATTGTGTTGTAGCTCCGGATTATCGGTGATATCCTCCGCCACAGCATTTAAGAGTGTAGTACAGCTAAAGTTGGTCAACGAGAACACAGCTTTTACTGTGGTCAGCTTTTCTTCTTCCAGATTTTCCCAAATAGCATCACCTGCAAAAAGAAGTTTTGATTCGGAATGATTGGTAATATGATGCACATCGTTGGCATTAAAATCCTGCAGAATGGGAACAACTATGGCTCCGTAAGTAACCACAGCTATATAAGTCACGGCCCAGTTAGCATTATTTCGCCCAATGAGTGCAATTTTATCGTTGGGCTCTATCTTACATTGTTCAAAAAGAATATGCAATTCTGCCACTTTTCGTGCTATATCGGCGTAAGTAAGCGTCACATCTTCTCCATAATTTGTAAATCCCGGCAAGTCCCAGTTCTTACGAAATCCATCTTCGAACAACCGAATAAAGTTTTCCTGAATCATATTTTTATTGTGTATTTCATTAATATCGTCATAAAAGACACGGCAAAAATAATGAATAATTACTCACTCGTACCGACTGTGTGCAAATAATTTGGATTATTTGAACATTCCATCAGGCTTTTTAATTAAAAAAAATGTTTTTGTTTCAATATCGTTTGGATAGAACGTATCTTGGTAAAAATGACTGATTTTTGACTATTTCAAATCTGAACCTGTAAAAAAATCTGTATCTTTGTGCCTTCAAAAAAATATCTTATCGAATTATGAATATATCGTATAACTGGCTGAAGCAATACATTAACATTGATATTACGCCCGATGAATTATCAAAAGCACTCACTTCCATCGGTCTGGAAGTAGGCGGAGTGGAAGAAGTTCAAACTATTAAAGGTGGATTGGAAGGATTGGTTATTGGAGAAGTACTGACCTGCGTCAATCATGAAAACTCTGACCACTTACATGTTACAACCGTAAACATTGGTACACCGGAACCCATTCAGGTAGTATGCGGTGCTCCCAACGTAGCTGCCGGACAAAAGGTAGTAGTGGCAACAGTAGGCACCAAGTTATATTCAGGCGAAGAAAGTTTTTCCATAAAACGCTCAAAAATACGCGGTGTAGAATCGTTCGGGATGATATGTGCCGAAGATGAAATAGGCGTAGGAACAAGCCACGACGGCATTATTGTACTTCCTGTTGAAGCAGTACCCGGAACCTTAGCCAAAGATTATTACGGCATTAAAAACGACACTTTATTAGAAGTAGATATTACTCCAAACCGCATTGATGCAGCTTCACACTTCGGTGTAGCGCGCGATTTGGCAGCATTCTTTGCATTAAAAGACAAATCGGTAAAACTCACCAAACCATCGGTAGAGGGTTTTGCCATACAAAATACCAACCTGACTATACCGGTAACTGTAGAAAACACAGATGCCTGTCCTCGTTATTCGGCTGTAACTATTTCGGGCGTAAAAGTTGCCGAATCGCCTGAATGGTTGAAAAACTACCTGCATGTTATCGGGCTTCGTCCAATCAATAATATAGTGGATGTTACCAACTACGTATTGCACGAATTGGGTCAGCCAATGCATGCTTTTGATGCAGATAAAATTAAAGGCGGCGAAGTACGCGTAAAAACATTGGCAGAAGGAACTCCTTTTACCACATTGGATGGAGCGGAACGCAAGCTGAATGCTGCCGATCTGATGATTTGCAATGCCAAAGAACCTATGTGTATCGGTGGTGTGTTTGGTGGACTGGACTCAGGAGTTACCGAAACAACTCAAAACGTATTTTTGGAAAGTGCATACTTCAATCCCGTCTCTATCCGCAAAACAGCTCGTCGTCATGGCTTAAACACAGACGCATCGTTCCGCTACGAACGCGGTTGCGATCCTACCAACACCATTTATGTACTGAAACGCTGCGCCCTACTGATTCAGGAAGTGGCAGGCGGACAAATATCAAGCGATATAGTGGACATTTACCCACAAGAAGTAAAGCCATTCGAAGTATCGGTATCGCTGCGCAAAATCAATACATTAATTGGCAAAGAAATTGGCAAAGAGAATATTGAAACCATTTTGGCAGCGCTGGAAATGAAAATAGTGAGCCAAAACGAAGAAGGTTACGTGCTTCATGTACCCGCTTACCGCGTGGATGTGCAACGCGACGTGGATGTGATTGAAGACATTCTGCGTATTTACGGCTACAACAATGTGGAGATAGGCGAAACACTGAAATCAACCCTGAGCTACAGCTCAAAACCTGACAGCTACAAACTGCAAAACCTGATTTCGGAACAGCTCACAGCGCAAGGATTCAACGAAGTGCTGAATAACTCCCTGACCAAAGGCGGTTATTATACCGACCTCACCTCCTACCCTGCCGCGCACAGCGTGAAAATCATAAACTCGCTGAGCTCAGATTTGAACGTCATGCGTCAGACTTTGTTATTTGGTGGATTGGAAAACATCAACCGCAACGTGAACCGCAGAAATGCCGACTTGAAATTCTACGAATTCGGAAACTGCTATTATTATCATGCCGAAAACAAAAAAGAAGGAGAGAAACTGGCTGCTTACTCTGAAGACATGCATCTGGGACTGTGGCTTACGGGCAACAAGCACGGACAATCATGGACGGCTACTGACGAGAAATCGAGTATTTATGAGCTAAAAGCTTATATCGAAAATATATTACGCCGACTGGGATTCAACCTGCGCAAACTGATTGTTGGTGAATATGCCGACGATTTATTGAGCGACGCATTGACAATTTATAGTGCTGCCGGTCGTAAACTGGCCGTTTACGGTATCGTTCACCACAACATACGCAAAGTTACCGACATTGATCAGGAGGTGTATTATGCCGACCTGAACTGGAACGCTATACTGGCTGAACTGGGCGAACACAAGGTACAATATAAAGAGCTGTCGAAATTCCCTGACGTGAAACGCGACCTGGCTCTGTTGCTCGACAAGAACGTAGCATTTGCCGAAATAGAAAAAATAGCTTTCGAAACTGAACGCAAGCTGTTGAAAAAAGTAAACCTGTTTGACGTGTACGAAGGCAAGAATTTGGAAGCAGGCAAAAAATCGTATGCTGTGAGTTTCTTATTGCAGGACGAAACAAAAACACTGACTGATACGCAGATTGAAAGTATTATGAAGAAGCTTCAAGCGAACTTTGAAACTAAGCTGGGAGCGAAACTAAGATAGAAAGTAAGGAGTAAGGAGTAAGAGGTAAGAAAGTAAGAGGCAAGAAGTAAGTAATTTGTAACATTTAAATGCAAATCTCATGTCCGAAAATTTAGACTACAATGAAAAATACAGGCTAAGGACCAAAAGATTTGCTGTTGCAATTATTTTATTTTATTCAAAACATTGTAAACAAACAGAAGAATTAAGAGTAATAGGAAAGCAGTTATTACGATCCGGAACATCCGTTGCAGCTAATTTTCGGGCTGTGACCCGTGGAAGATCCCATGCCGAAAGGTTTTCCAAAATGTGTATTGTTGTTGAAGAAATTGATGAGACACAATTTTGGCTTGAACTGATTGAAGAAGCAGATATGTTGGACAAATCCACTTTTGGAGATATAAAAAAGGAAACAGATGAACTCGTAAAAATCTTTTCGGCAAGTAAAGCTAACATGAAGAAATAACAAGTTACTTACTTCTTGCCTCTTACTTTATTACTTCTAAAATATAAAAGAAATGGAAGAACTATCATTTGAAGGAAAGATATTGAACACACCGTACGGCAAACCTGATGCGTATAATGCTTTGAGTATGCCAGTTTATAACTCTGCTGCTTTTGAGTTTGAAACGGCAGAGCAAATGGAGCTTGCCTTTACAGGACGTGCGGCCGATCATACTTACTCACGCATAACCAATCCTACGGTTCAGTATTTCGAAGACCGGGTGCGAACTATTACCGGCGCGTTTGGCGTTACGGCGCTTAATTCAGGCATGGCCGCCATAACCAACACCATCATTGCGCTGGCGCAGACGGGGAGTAATATCGTTACTTCCAGACATCTGTTCGGTAATACCTATTCGTTTTTCACCTTTACGTTGGCAGCCTTCGGGGTGGAGATTCGTTTTTGCGACCTGACCAATGCCGCCGAAGTAGAAGCCAACATTGATGCCAATACCTGTGCGGTATTTCTGGAAATAATCACCAACCCCCAACTGGAAGTAGCGGACCTGAAAGCCATTTCGGGTGTAGCTAAACAGAAAGGAGTGCCTGTAGTGGCCGATACTACGGTAATTCCGTTTTGTGCATTCAAGGCTAAAAACTTTGGGGTAAATATTGAAATCGTATCGAGCACAAAATACATTTCGGGCGGTGCCACCGGACTGGGCGGACTGATTATTGACTACGGAACGTTCAACTGGCAACAGTCGCCTAAGCTGGGTGAGTTGGCCAAGCAGTTTGGACCGGCTACCTTCACCGTCAAGATGCGCAAGGAAATACACCGCAACCTGGGCGCCTACATGACACCGCAGACAGCCTACATGCAAACGCTGGGACTGGAAACCATGAGCCTGCGATACGAAAAAGCTTCGGCAACCTGTCAGGCACTGGTGGAGAAACTGGAAAAACTGCCCGAAATAGCCTCGGTAAACTATACAGGACTGCTCACCAATAAATTTAATGCCATAAGTAAGGCACAATTTGGCGAGCATCCGGGCGCTATGTTCACCTTCGATCTGGAGTCGCGCGAAGCCGCATTCCGATTTATGAACAAACTGAAACTGATTAAGCGCGCCACCAATCTATTCGACAACAAAACTCTGGCGATTCACCCTGCCAGCACTATATTCGGGACATTTACCCCGGAAGTGCGCCGCGAGATGAACGTATCGGACAATACCATCCGTATATCCGTAGGGCTGGAAAGTGTGGAAGATCTTTTAGCAGACTTTGTGCAAGCACTTAAATGATATGATGATGTGGTGATGTAATGATTAAGAAATGAAGATCCGCGAATCGAGCAATTGATTGGCAGAACTATTATAACAGCAACGAGGGTGTCCAAAAGTTTTGGGCACTCTTTTTTTAATTTATCCATTGAACAGAACGCCCCACACAATAGATATTCAGATAATGAAAATACATATCAATCATCCAACTTTTATAACGAACTTACATCACATTAATATCAACACATTATGCGCAGCTATTAAAAATAGATTTGGAATAGCAACACATATCTAGCCGATATTCGAGATAATAAATTAATATCGTCACATAATGTGCAAGCATTAATTCAGAGATAAAAATATCGGCGCATAATGTATAAGCATTTATTCAGAGATGAGTATATCGTCACATAATGTGCAAGTATTTATTCAGAGATGAGTATATCGGCGCATAATGTGCAAGCATTAATTCAGAGATAAGTATATCGGCGCATAATGTGCAAGCATTTATTCAGAGATGAGTATATCGGCGCATAATGTACAAGCATTTATTCAGAGATAAGTATATCGTCGCATAATGTATAAGCATTTATTCAGAGATAAGAATATCGGCTAATTATGTATGGATATTTATCAGTATTCGAGTGAGGTGTGGGAAAATAAAATGGGTATAACTTACCACACGCTAAAATCGTACGGCAACATATACACTACAAGTGCGAACCGATAACTTTCGATTCGCACTTGCTATGTATATGAATTATGCATTATTAATTATGCATTAATATCTTCATGCATCGTTCCAGGCTTTCTTCCCAATGCGGGATAACAATGCCGTAAGTGGTTTTAATCTTGGATTTATTCAGTACGCTATAGTGCGGACGTGGTGTACGAGCCGGATAATCTTTGGTTTCGATAGGGTGAACATCGCACGTGATACCTGCTATGCGATGAATGGTCTTGGTAAAGTCGTACCATGAGCACACACCTTCGTCGGAAAAATGATAGATACCCGGAACGAATACCGGATGACTCAACAGTTTCAGTATAGCATCGGCCAGGTCGGCTGCATAGGTAGGTGAACCTATCTGATCGAAAATAACGTTGAGCGAGTCGCGCTCTGTACCGAGCTTAATCATCGTTTTCACAAAATTGTTACCAAACGAAGAATACAGCCAGGCTGTACGGAGAATTACAGCTTGTTCGCAAGTTTCCATCAACGCCTGTTCGCCCGCTAGCTTAGACTTTCCGTAAACAGTATTGGGAGAAACAGCCTGATCTTCGGAATAAGGCATGTAATTGGTGCCATCGAACACATAATCGGTAGAGACATGAACCACCTTTAATCCGTTTTGGTGCGCTACCTCACCAATGTTCCGAACTGCTTCGGCATTGATTTTATAGCAAAGTTCCACATCATCTTCGGCTTTATCCACCGCTGTGTAAGCTGCACAATTGACGATTACATTTACGGCATTGGCTTTTACAAAAGCATCGAGCGCCGCCTTGTCGCAGATGTCCAGCTCTTCGACATCGGTATATATAAATCTGAAAGCAGGAAAACGGGCAGCAGCCTGTTGCATTTCGTTGCCCAGTTGTCCGTGGCTGCCGGTAATAAGTATAGTTTGCATAATAATTTTGTCAGTTTACTATGACCCCCAACCCCTAAAGGGGGGCAAAGACATAGTCTTTGAAATTATGAATTACAGATTTTATATCTAAGTTTAACCATCCAAAAGTCCCCTTCAGGGGGTTGGGGGTCTAGAAATTCAGTTCAGCATCTTTCAGCAATGGGTGCTTGGTGTCTTTATCCGAAATAATGGCTTTATCGGCTGGGATTTTCCAATCGATAGCCAGTGCCGGATCGTTGTACATAATGCCCCGCTCCAACTGCGGACTATAAAAGTCATCACATTTGTAGGTAAAGACTGCGGTTTCGCTCAATACGGAAAAACCATGCGCAAATCCCTGCGGAATAATAAACTGCAAGTGATTTTCTTCAGTCAGCTCCACACCGTACCATTGTCCGAAAGTAGGCGAGTCTTTACGCAGGTCTACAGCTACATCCCACACAGCACCCTGAACAACCGATACTAATTTAGTCTGGCTTTGTGGCAACAGTTGATAATGAAGACCACGAATGACTCCATACGATGATTTTGACTGGTTATCCTGGCAAAAATGTATATTGATATTGGCTGCCTTATAAGCTGCCTCGTTGTACGATTCGAAAAAGAATCCGCGCGCATCGGCAAACACGCGGGGTTTAATGATAACAAGATCTTTTATCGGGGTTTCTATTATTTCCATTAATCAATTATTACCCCTAGCCCCTAAAGGGGAACTAGGTAAGTTTTTTTAATTTTCTATAATCGTAAAAGACCGCCTCTCGTTCCCCTTTAGGGGTTTAGGGGTCATTTTTCGTTGGCTATTTTAATCAAATACTCGCCGTAATGATTCTTCTTGAGTGGTTCGGCAAGTTTTAGCAGCTGCTCACGGTCGATATACCCGTAACGATAAGCAATTTCTTCCAGACATGCCACTTTCAATCCCTGACGGTTTTCTATCGTAGCAATAAAATTAGAAGCCTCCAACAAACTATCGTGAGTACCCGTATCGAGCCATGCCATGCCACGCCCCATCATTTTCAGGCTAAGACGTTCTTCTTCCAGATACAAACGGTTCAGGTCGGTAATCTCCAACTCACCACGCTTCGAAGGTTTCAGTCCTTTGGCTTTTTTCACCACATCGTTGCTGTAAAAATACAAACCTGTTACAGCGTAGTTCGATTTTGGTTGTAATGGCTTTTCTTCGAGGCTGAGCACCTTGCCATTCTGGTCAAATTCAGCCACACCATAGCGTTCCGGATCGTTTACATAATATCCGAACACGGTAGCTCCATCTTCCAGCTTTGCTGCTTCACGCAGCGTACGCGAAAAATCGAATCCGTAAAATATATTATCTCCCAACACCATGCATACACTGTCGTTTCCGATAAACTTTTCACCGATAATAAAAGCCTGCGCCAATCCATCAGGCGAAGGTTGAATAGCATACTCCAGTTTAATGCCCAGATCATCACCATTTCCCAACAAGTTCTCGTATAAATGAATGTCTTGCGGAGTAGAAATAATCAATATCTCTTTGATACCGGCCAGCATTAATACCGATAGCGGATAATAAATCATCGGCTTATCGTACACCGGAATAATTTGCTTCGAAATACTTTTGGTAATAGGATACAAGCGCGTACCTGAACCTCCTGCTAAAACAATTCCTTTCATAAATCAAGTTTTACTGAGTGATAATTTTGTATTGTAACGTTCAAAAGTTGAGTAATGTTGACGTTCGGTTATTTTTTTATTGAGCCCCAAAATTATAAAAATTCAGGCAATTAACAAGCACTTCAGTCAATTATTGTTCTTCCAAATCCAATTCGCCGGATTTGTATAGTTGATAATTTTTTGCCAGCAACACCATGAACTTACTTATCTCGGTCTGAACCTGAAGAGTTTCCGGAGAAATAGCCGTTTTTTTCAAACGAAGTGCCATGATACCGTATTGAAAGTTGAAGCAAAGTTCAATGTCGCTTAAATTGGCATCAGACTGCTTACGCAATTGTGTGATGGAGGGTAAAACGTGGTAAAATTTGGCATTATAGCCGGCATCTTTACCGGAACGTATGAAAAGAGCATGAAACTCGTCGAGTTCCTGGATAATATTTTTGTTGAGTTGCAGATGCCCTTCTGTTTGTACATTCTCAAGGCGCATCATTTCAATCAGGCTTTCGTACCAATCGTACAAGCTCTTGCGCTCAGCTTCTGAAACTGGATAAGAGGCAATTATTCTCTCGTTAATCAGATCCATGTCCAGGCGAAAAGCACGTATCAAATCTTCCACTTGCCACATATAAAGCAAGTATTCGCAGATATTTTCCTTTTTAAGTTTGTGGGCTATAAACATAACGTATTAATTCATAATTTGTAATTCATAATTAAAAAAATAACGCGAAGCTAATAACTATGAATATAGCAAAGCAGATAACTATTTACTCAAAATCCCATTCACCGTCTTCATCAATAAAAGTTGGTTCAATGAAATCGTCGAGTTCACGGCGTTCTTTTTTGGTGGGTCGTCCGGTTCCTCTGTCCCGCCCTGTTTGTCCGGCAAGTTTACTGAGTTCAATGAGTTCAAGCTGATCGGGGGTTGTTACGTTTAGCATAAAATCAGGCACCAACTTAGCATTCATTCTATTTTCCGACAATGCCAGTACTTTGAATGAAAACAAAACGGGATTTCTTCTTATGGAAATCACATCTCCAACCTTCACATTGCGCGACGGTTTTACGGCCACATTCTGCATAAAAACTCGCCCTTTTTTGCAAGCTTCGGCAGCCAGCGTTCTTGTTTTGAACAAACGCACCGCCCACAGCCATTTATCTATACGTACTTCGGTTTTCATCTTAGATGTTGGTTAAGTAGTAAATTGGTTGATTGGTTGATTGGTTGATTGGTTGATTAAGATAAACAAAAGACCAAGTGCATCAACTAACTTCCAGCTTTTTATTTCCCATTAAACTGTGTCATGGTCAATTGCATACCGGCCAGGCAAAAGCTCTGAATAATTTCAATGCAACGCTCAGCGCGTTCGGGCAAAGCTTCCGATTGCTCTTTAGTCCATTTTCCAAGCACATATTCTACTTGTCTGCCTTTTGCAAAATCATTTCCAACCCCAAATCTTAAACGGGGATAATTATTGTGTCCAAGAATTTCCTGAATGTTCTTTAATCCGTTATGTCCTGCATCCGATCCCTGAGGTTTGAGGCGTAACGTACCAAATGGCAAAGCAATGTCATCGACCACCACCAGCACATTTTCAATCGCAATTTTCTCTTTCTGCATCCAGTAACGCAAAGCATTTCCGCTCAAATTCATGAAGGTTGATGGTTTGAGCAAAATAAGCGTACGTCCCTTCAGTTTAACCTCGCAGGTAGAGCCATAACGATTTTCGGTAAAAAAAACATTGGACGCCTTAGCAAAAGCGTCCAATATTGTAAAACCTATGTTGTGGCGGGTATCCTGGTACTCGTTACCAATATTGCCCAATCCGACAATTAAGTATTTCATCTGTCAAAAGATTATTTACCTGCAGCAGCGGCAGCACCACGGGCAGCTCTTGTCAATTTAACCTGTGCAACAACAGCATTCTTAGCATTCAGGATTTCCAAATTTGGAACAGATACCTTAGCAACCTGAATAGATTTACCTAATCCCAATTCTGTAACATCGATAACAATGTTTTCAGGAATTTGAGTGTATAAACCTTTTACTTTCAAATTACGCATTTCTAACGCCAATTTACCCCCTGCTTTCACACCTTCTGCCAAACCTTCAAGTTTAACAGGAAGATTTACAACCACTGGTTTATCTTCGGTTATTGCAAGAAAATCCATGTGTAAAACTTTGTCTGTAACAGGGTGGAATTGCAACGCTTTCATGATAGCTTTTGTTACTTTTCCGCCAATTTCTAAATTTACTACGAATACTTCAGGTGAATAAACTAATTTGCGAATTTCACTTACAGTAGTAGTAAAGTGTACGTTTTCTGCTACTCCATACAATACGCATGGTACATTATCAACAGTTCTTTCTGCTTTAGTAGCTTTCTTTCCAAGGTCAGTTCTCACTGTTCCTTTCAAATCAAATGTTTTCATTTGTTGTTATTAATTGTGTTACTCAAAATTTAAGCGTTTTATTTTTAAGTGATTAGTCGCTTAATTTCCCATCACACTTTCTTTTGCAAAAAAGTGGGGCAAAGATAGTTATATTTTTGTATATCTGCAACATCTGACTCTCAATAATTTTGAAGCTACTATCTTTAAAAATTATCTCTATTACACGTGCTATGCTCTAGCCCTTTTTATTTACTTTTGTACAAATTATTCAGCCAACCGAATTTTATGAATCAAACCATAGAACGCATGACATCCTTCATTGTCATGGATGTACTGGAACGCGCCAACGAATTACAGCAAAACGGCATTGATGTTATCCATCTGGAAGTTGGAGAACCCGATTTTGACATGCCCGAATGCATTGCAAAAGCAGCAATTGAAGCACACAAAACAGGTGTTACTCATTACACACACTCACTGGGCGACCCACAGCTACGCAAAGCAATAAGCGAATTTTACAAAACAGAATACAATGTCACCGTTGATCCTGACTGCATCCTCGTTACGTCGGGTTCTTCTCCGGCTATACTAATGGCACTTATGCTTCTTTGTAACGCCGGAGACGAAGTTATCATGTCCAATCCTGGTTATCCGTGCTACAGAAACTTCACTCTGGCTTGTCAGGCCGAACCGGTTTGTGTACCGTTGCGTGCTGAATGCGATTTTCAGTACAATATAGCTGACATCAGGGAGAAAATAACCGACAAAACGCGTGCGCTTTTTGTAAACTCACCCATGAACCCAACGGGAACACTGGTCAACGACAGTGTATACAAAGAATTAATCCAACTAGGGATCCCTATAATATCTGACGAAATCTATCACGGACTTGTTTACAATGGCAAAGCGTCGTCAATACTCGAATTCACAGACAAAGCGTTTGTTATCAATGGATTTTCGAAACGCTTTGCTATGACCGGACTTCGACTCGGATACCTGATAGCTCCTAAAGAATACATGCGATCCTTACAGATTTTACAACAAAACCTCTTTATCTGCGCTCCAAGCACCGCCCAAAAAGCGGGAATAGCAGCCTTAAAAGAAGCTCGGACTGATGTTGATACCATGCGCAATATCTACAACGAAAGACGGGTATATCTTATTGACAAAATGAGAAAGATGGGATTTGTGATACACACCGAACCTCAAGGCGCATTTTACGTTTTTTGTGACGCCCGCAAATTCACCTCAGATTCATATCGATTTGCATTCGACATTCTCGAAAAGGCTCATGTTGGCGTAACTCCGGGAATCGATTTCGGAACAGGTGGCGAAGGATTCATCAGATTATCGTATGCTAACTCGCTGGAGAATATTCGAACCGCCATGGACAGACTGGAGACTTACCTAAACAACGAAATTCAACAACAAGCAGATTGATTGCAAATTAGAGTAAAACTGAATCATTTATTTGTTTAGAAAATTTTTCATTACACAGTTAGTAATTCAAATAAATGTATTATATTTGCAGGCTCAAAATAAAAGGCAACAATTATTACACATTTTAAAATTAGGGAGGAAACAAACAATAGCTAAACAATTAACCATCAGACCTCAAAGAGGAAAAGTGAAAGAGCAGCCCAATCGTATAAACGAAAAAATCAAAGGGTTAAAGGAAGTTCGCTTGGTAGGTGATAACGTAGAACAAGGTGTTTATTCTTATGATGAAGCCATTCGTATTGCTGACCAACTTGAATTAGATTTGGTAGAAATATCGCCTAATGCTGTACCGCCGGTTTGTAAAATAGTTGACTATCAAAAGTTTTTGTACCAAATTAAAAAACGTGAGAAAGAAGCTAAAGCCAAGACAGCAAAAGTAGTATTAAAAGAAATTCGTTTCGGTCCTCAAACCGACGATCATGATTACAATTTTAAATTGAAACATGCTCAGGAATTTCTGAAAGAAGGCTGCAAAGTAAAAGCTTACGTATTTTTCAAAGGACGTTCTATTCTGTTTAAAGAACAAGGTGAGGTTTTATTACTTCGTTTTGCAAGCGACCTTGAAGATTATGCCAAAGTAGACCAACTGCCACAATTGGAAGGAAAACGTATGATTATTATGTTTTCACCTAAAAAGCCAAAATAAGCAGTTTAAATAAAGGATTACACAATTTAATATAAGTAACAATGCCAAAAATGAAAACTAATTCCGGTGCTAAAAAAAGGTTTACCCTTACCGGATCAGGAAAGATCAAAAGAAAACATGCTTTTAAAAGGCACATTTTGACTAAAAAAACAACTAAGCAAAAACGTAACCTGACTCACTCAGCTCTTGTAAACAAGACTGACCTGACAAACGTTAAAGAAATGCTTTGCTTGAAATAGTCGGACTCTTCTTTTAAAATCTCATTTTCTT
Organism: Paludibacter propionicigenes WB4; assembly: GCF_000183135.1. Lineage (NCBI taxonomy): Bacteria > Pseudomonadati > Bacteroidota > Bacteroidia > Bacteroidales > Paludibacteraceae > Paludibacter > Paludibacter propionicigenes. Next base: position 1,476,339 of record NC_014734.1, read on the forward strand.
AGTCTAAAACCGAATGTCTTTAGCCCTAAGATCGCTAAGAAATAAGCGGCGCTAACATTCACAAATCATTTAATTATGCCAAGATCAGTAAATCACGTTGCTTCACGTAAAAGAAGAAAAAGAATTTTAAGCCTTACCAGAGGCTATTTTGGAGGCCGTCGCAATGTTTGGACCGTAGCCAAAAACACTTGGGAAAAAGGGTTGCAATATGCTTATCGCGACCGTAAGAACAAAAAACGCAGCTTCCGCGCATTGTGGATTCAACGTATCAATGCTGCTGCACGTTTAGAAGGCATGTCATATTCAAAACTAATGGGCGCTTTACACAAAGCCGGTATCGAAATGAACCGTAAAGTATTAGCCGATTTAGCCATGAATCATCCCGAAGCTTTCAAAGCTATCGTATTAAAAGCTAAAAACGCTTAAGAAATTAACTTGCCTTAGTCTGTCTTTGTTTATTAGAAACAAAACATAATTGATAAAAAAGCTGCTGAATTTAAATTCAGCAGCTTTTTTTTATTCAAAATCTCCAATTCCTAATACTGATTGCTAATTGCTACTGTATGGCAGGCTACTACTCCGGCAGTTTCTGTTCTCAATCTACTTTCCCCTAACGAAACCGGAATAAAATCATGCAAAATTGCACTTTGTACTTCTTCTTTACTAAAATCACCTTCAGGACCAATCAAAATCAAAACATCAGACGATTTCTGAATCTCATTTTGCAACAACTTCTTATCTTCTTCATAGCAATGAGCTATAAATTTTTGTGAAGCATTATGCTTATTTATTAACTCATCGAAAGTGCACAAAGGATTTAAAATCGGGAAATAAGCTTTAAGCGATTGCTTGGCGGCTGATACAATGATTTTCTCCAAGCGTTCGGCTTTTACAATTTTTCGTTCTGAAAAACGACAAATTATCGGGGTAATTTGATCAATTCCTATTTCTGTAGCTTTTTCTATAAACCATTCCAATCGCTCAATATTCTTTGTTGGAGCTATAGCAATATGAATTTTATAATCCCTTTTTCCAAATTCTAGAATTGTCTTTTTAATCTCAAACTCACAATGCTTGGGATGAGGATTGGAAATCAAAGCATTGTAAAATCCTCCGACGCCATCAACTACAGAAATGGCATCGCCAACCTGCATGCGTAACACCTTTACGGCATGTTTTGATTCTTCTTCCGGAAGAACATAACCAGCAGACAGATTTGGAACGTAGAAAAGTGCCATAAATATAATTCACAATGCATAATTCATAATGTATAATTACTAAACTCATAATTACACATTATGAATTATCAATTATTTGTAGATTTCTCCTTTAGCTGCTAACAGCGTATTTTGCATTAAAGCTATTCGGGTCATTAAACCAACTCCACCAGGAACAGGAGTAATAAACGAAGCCTTTGGTGCGACTTCGTCGAATGCTACATCTCCTTTAAGCTTAAAGCCCGACTCTGTCAAAGTTGAAGGTACTCTTGTTGTTCCTACATCAATAATAGTTACACCATCTTTTACCATATCACCCTTAAGAAACTCCGGTTGACCCAGCGCTGCAATAATAATATCAGCCTGCAAGCAAATTTCCTTTAGATTCTTGGTTCGGCTATGACAAACAGTCACAGTTGCATCGCCAGGGTAACCCTTTTGCATCATGAGTGTAGCAATTGGTTTACCAACTATATTACTTCGACCAATCACTACACAGTTTTTTCCGGCAGTTGGTATTTCATAGCGTTTAAGCAGCTCAATAATTCCCGCTGGAGTAGCTGAAACATAGCAAGGCAGACCGATAGTCATACGTCCGACGTTTACAGGATGAAAACCATCTACATCCTTACGATAATCGATGGCCTCTATTACTTTCTCTTCAGAAATATGCTTTGGGATAGGCAATTGAACAATAAACCCATCAACATCCTGATTTTTATTTAGTTTATCAACTTCGGCAAGCAAAGTTTCTTCAGTAACATCTTCTTCAAAGCGTATTAAAGTAGAAGTAAAGCCACAATCGCCACAATCTTTCACTTTACCTGCAACATAAGATTCGCTACCGCCATCGTGTCCTACTATAATTACGGCCAGATGGGGACGTTTGGCACCTTTAGCCACCATGTTCTTTACTTCTTTGGCAATTTCAAGCTTAATTTGTTCCGAGATGGCTTTACCATCAATGAGTGTATACATAATTTGATTAATGAGTTAATTGGTCTGTTTGCTAATCAACCCATTAGCAAATCAGCACATTAATTTATCGTCTTTTTCCTAATTTCAGTTTACCCTGGCTCATAGTAGCCATTTTCATCATCTTGCTGGTCTGATCGAATTGTTTCAGCAATCGGTTTACATCCACGATTGTCGTACCGCTACCAGCCGCAATTCTTTGCTTGCGACTACCATTCAGCATAGCTGGATTGGCTCGTTCAAGCGGAGTCATAGAATGAATTATTGCTTCTATCCCTTTAAAGGCATTGTCATCGATATCGACATCTTTCAATGCTTTCCCCATTCCAGGAATCATTGCTGCCAAATCTTTGATGTTACCCATCTTCTTTATTTGCTGAATCTGAGAAATAAAATCATTAAAGTCGAATTGATTTTTGGCAATACGTTTCTGAAGTCTGCGGGCATCTTCTTCATCATATTGTTCCTGAGCGCGTTCCACCAACGAAACAATATCACCCATTCCCAAAATACGATCGGCCATACGTTCCGGATAAAACACATCCAACGCATCCATCTTCTCACCTGTACCAACAAATTTTATCGGTTTGTTAACCACCGAACGGATAGAAAGAGCTGCACCACCCCGGGTATCTCCATCGAGCTTAGTCAGAATTACACCATCAAAGTCTAATCTGTCGTTGAATTCTTTAGCAGTATTCACAGCATCCTGACCAGTCATTGAGTCAACCACAAAAAGAATTTCCTGTGGATTAATAGCCTTTTTGATAGCTGCAATTTCGTTCATCATCGCCTCATCCACCGCTAAACGACCAGCAGTATCGACAATGACTACATCATTTCCATGCAATTTTGCATGTTTGATGGCTGCTTCAGCTATCGAAACCGGATTTTTGCTTTCTAAATCGCTATAAACAGGAACTCCAAGCTGCTCACCAAGAACTTTCAACTGCTCAATTGCAGCAGGACGATAGACATCACAAGCCACTAAAAGCGGATTTTTGCTTCGTTTGGTTTTTAATAAGTTTGCAAGTTTACCGGAGAAAGTAGTTTTACCGGAACCTTGTAATCCGGACATTAAAATAACGGTTGGCGATCCTTTGAGATTAATATCCACACTTGCTCCACCCATCAACTGAGCCAATTCGTCGTGAACAATTTTCACCATCAACTGATTTGGTTTCAGTGACGTAAGTACATTTTGACCAATGGCTTTTTCTTTGACAGTATCTGTAAAGGTTTTAGCTATTTTGAAGTTAACATCGGCATCCAAAAGAGCTTTACGCACATCTTTCAGCGTTTCGGCCACGTTGATTTCGGAGATTTTACCTTCTCCTTTCAGGATCTTGAACGACCTTTCAAGTCTTTCACTAAGAGATTCAAACATAAATTTACTTGTATTTAAAATACCCCTGACCGCAAAAAGGTATTAATTAATGAGTTATACTTCCATAATTTGAGAGCACAAAGGTACAAAAATTAGCCTTATTACCAAACCCGGCAGAGCAGCAATTATTTGTAATCAGCTAAATAAATTCTGACTTCACAAACTGAATTAAATCGGGGAAAAATTGATGAAATTTCTCTTCCAGCTCATCGTGATTCAGAATCAGAAAATCAATTGTTTTATCCGGATCAATCGCTGGGATTTTATGATTTGACATTATTTGAAGTGAAGACTTTAGCCCTTCAAGCGTTGAATACCGCTTAAGTCTGTTAGTAGTAATGAAATGAAAAACAAATCGCTTGACTTTAATCGGCAGGTATTTGTAATAAAACAGCAGATCCACATAAAATCTAAAAGCAAATGTATTCAACCTGACTCCGGCATAATCGGAGAAACTGACAGCCAGAAAATAATCGAAATACATATCGACTACAATGCCCGAATAACGACCAAAAACAGGACGTAACATTCCAATAGTTTCAATAACAACAGGATGAGAATCTGTAAATGAATCAATTTTTCGATGTAAGACGATCCCAGCCCTAATACGCGAAGGCTGTGAATTCAACTGATTCCCTTTTACAAAATCGCCTATAAAATTTCCAATTTTTACCTGTGAGTCAGTCCCTGACAAAAAAATATGCGCTAAATAATTCAAAACGAAAAAGTATTTACATAAAACGACAAATCAGACTCACATGTTTTGTCTTTATTATTTTAAAATGATATGCTTTCTGAAATCAATCATTCCTTTAAAACTACGGTCGAAGTTAGATATTGGAGTAGTATTAATTGCTTTAACTTTGGACGACGAAGACACTTTAAAAGCTCCCGATGAAATATGATTTAAAGCCTGAGCTAAACTTGCATCGTTAACATCACCCCATGATCTGTTGTAAGAATCGTAAGCTTTTACTCCAGGATACTTAACTGTTCCGGGAGTCATACCCGCATAATAACCACCTTCTTTGTTAGCATTTACGGTTTCAAACGAAACGGCGTAAAGGTCGTATCCTTCTTTAGGCGTTGTTTGTTTATCTGAATACCCAATAGGCGTAGCCCAAAAACCGCAGGGTTTCCCATAAGTTGTCTGACCAATCAAAAACAAATTCCCGCTGTAGTATGGACGCAGATTATTAATAAGCAATTCTGCTGCAGAAGCAGTACCTCCACTTACAATAAAGTAAATTTCAGTCGGCTGGAAAGAGTTTGTTTTAGCGAAATTGGTTGTAAGACTGGTTCTTTGTGAGGTATAGTATTGTGTCAAACCCTGATTCATTTTATACGAATACATAACTTTTCCATTTGCTGAAGCCGGAGCTAATAAGCTGCAAAATTTCTCGCAGGTCTCAACAGAACCACCTCCATTATAACGTAAATCTACAATAAGATATTGCACTCCATTGGTTTCGAATTTAGCGATAGTATTACTAAGCTCAGTCTGCGAACTTGCTCCCAAAAACTGATTGAAAACCATGTATCCAACCTTTTTAGCCCCAACACTCATCACTGCATCGTACAACACACTATTGATAGCATACGATCCGACCGCCAGAGATGCATCTAAGGTTGTTCCATCTGGCTTCTTAAAGGTAAACGATGCTGTATTTGAATAAAATAACGAATTCACCATATTAGTGTAACCCGCCGAAGTAGGCACCAGATAACCTTGTGAATCGGCGTCAGGATGAACGGCATCACTTCCATTTATTTTTATAATTTCGTAAGACCTGGCTACTCCCGCCAATCCAGCAGGAGAATCTTTGTAAACGTAAGTAACAAAAAATGAAACCTGATTGGATGAGTTATAACCTGCCGTTACCATGAAGCCATAATCGCCGCTTGCAGTTCCTTGTCCTATTTCGCCACTTAGATTGCCTATTTTATCCAAAAAGCTGTAATGATCAATAGCTCTTCCTGTTTCTGAATTTATTTTCAAACCAGTCAGATAGGTCAAAGCATCATCGGGGGTATTGTATTTTCGTGGATCAAAAGCCGATGGCAGCGCATCAGTCCACAAATAAATATCCTTCATGTTCGAAAATACATCATAAGACCAATGCTGTTCTTTTGTCAGACTGGTCAGGCTGACAGCTATCGAAACTGTTGATTTATCGTTGTCTGCATTTTTATCTGTAACCTTACCACTAATTATCACTGAATTATCAATCGTTCCAAACGCTTCTACCTTTGCTTTTATAGTTAATACGACAGTAGCATTCTTAGCCAAATCACCGATCAGCCATTTACCCGATTGCGAGTCATAACTTCCTTTATCCGGAGTAGAACTTACCAACGTGAGTCCGGAAGACAAGGTATCAGCCACAACCACACCCTGTGCATCACGCGACCCTATATTTTGCGCTGTAATGGTATATACCACAGATCCATCAATGGCAGGAGACGAATTATCCACAACACACGAAACCTTAAGATCAGTTTCAGGACCCGTCGGCGGAGTCACTTCATCTTTTTTGCAAGAAAACAATAAAAAGAAAAATAGAAAGGGCAATAACAAATCAAACCTGAATTTAAATAAACTTCTTTTCATAACTCATTAATTTATAAAACACAAACACAGAAAAAAAACATCGATCAGTCAGCCATATAAAAAGTCCAATTACTTTCAACGCTAGACATTTGGCAGACACATATTAATTGGCTTAGGCACAAAATAACAATGGATTATTAAATTAGTTTGCACAAAAACAATCATATATTTAACACGTCAAAGATACTAAAATTCTAATATAAAATAAACAGCAAGAACAATTTAAAAAGGGACTATAAAAACATATGGTATATTTTATATCCGGGAAGTAAAACAAATAAAACATATGAGTCGGAATTGAGTTCAGCTTTTTCATCGAAATTTCATATATTTGTAGTGACTAAACTTCGATCATTAGAATTACAATATAACATTTTTGTCTGCGTAATTAAAGCCACTAAGAATCTTTCTATGAAAAGTAAATATATAATAATACTGGTGCTTTTGGTTGGTTTAGTAATTCTGGCCGTCATTGAATACCGAAAATACATTTCGCCCAAAGGTATCAACATTGACAAAAATAAATACCCAATCACCGGAATAGACATTTCAAAACATACAGGCATAATTAACTGGGAACATATAAAAAAACAGAAAATCAGTTTTGTCTATATAAAAGCCACCGAAGGGCAAGACTACATTGATCCAAACTACTACATAAACTTAGCCAGAGCCCGAAAAGCAAACATAAAAGTGGGAGAATATCACTTCTTTCGTTTTAATAAATCGGGAAAAGTTCAAGCCCAAAACTTCTTGTCGCATGCACTTCACGATCCCGAGGAGCTTACTCCTGTGGTGGATATCGAAGAGTGGGGAAATCTACCCATCTACAAAAGCGATGCAGAGATAAAAAAGCAAATCCGTTTATTTTTGATTGAGGTACAATCTGTCATCCATCGAAAAATGATTATTTACACCAATATGGATTCCTACAACCGCTATATAAAAGGCAGTTTTACACAACATCCAATATGGATTTGCTCGTTTAGCAAATCTCCAAAATTACCCGATAACAGAAACTGGCTATTCTGGCAACATGCGCACAACGGAAAACTGAACGGAATCAAAGGCGACGTGGACATGAATACCTTCAATGGCTCCGAACTTGAATGGAAAGCCTATCTGGAAACCCTTAAGTAGCCAATCCCAACCTTTAGAAGAGCAAATATTTGAAAAGTAAGAATGCATTTTCTACTTTTAGATTTCATAAATCAATGTTCATTTAGTTATGATATCAAGATTTATTCTGAAATCGCTCAACAAATGCGCGATTATATTGTTTATAATTTATAATCACGCCATAAATGAATAATCATTTAGTTATAACTTTCTCATGAGACTAAAAGACGAAGATAAAATAAGCAGGATATACCGCGCAGCCATACAGGTAATCAACAAAGATGGATTTCAGGGCAGTTCTATGTCTAAAATAGCCAATGAGGCAGATGTTTCTGCAGCAACAATCTACCTATATTTCGAAAACAAGGACGATATGCTGAAAAAACTCTTCATAGAATCAAAGGCAAACAAAGGTAAATCGTATTTTCACGGAGGAATAAGCCATACACCATCTAAAGGAACTTTCAGAACCATATGGCTCAATCATTATCAATACATTAAAGAGAACATGGACGAGTACATATTTCTTGAAAATTTTTCGAACTGCCCGCTTATCGATCGGATAGAGAAAGAAAATAAACTGGACTATTGCCCCGTTTTTGAAACTCTCTTTGAGCAATCAAAAAAAATACAATTACTTCAGCCGCTACATAATGATATCATTTACAGCTTGCTATTTGCCCCGATAAGCTATATGGTGAAAAAATCAAAATTTCAAGAAACAGAATTATCAACGAACGATTTGATCCAAATTTTTGAAGCCTCATGGAGAGCAATAAGCATTTAACACATAAATTTCATTCTTAATTGAACAATCATTCATTTATAGCTGTTGTAAATACAAAAACTAACTCAAAACATAAAATTATGAGCTTAAAAGACACACTCAACTGGCGTTATGCCACCAAAAGAATGAACGGAAACAAAGTTCCTCAGGAAAAAATCGACAACATTCTGGAAGCTATCAGACTGGCACCTACATCATTTGGGCTGCAACCCTTCAAAGTTATTGTAATTGAAAACCCTGAACTACGCGAGAAAATTTTTAATGAAGCCTGCCAGCAACCTCAGGTAAAAGAAGGTTCTCATATACTTGTTTTTGCAGCAAATAAAAAAGTAAGCGCCGAACAGATTGACGAATACATGCAATTGATTGCAGAAACGAGATCTATTCCGGTTGAAAGCTTAAACGACTTTAAAGCAATGTTTGGTGGAATAGTTGCAGGAACCGCTGAGCAAAATTTTGTTTGGACTGCGCGCCAGGCCTATTTAGCATTTGGAGTTGGAATTGTAGCTGCTGCCAACGAAAAAGTGGATGCAACACCTATGGAAGGATTTAATCCTGCAGCGTTGGATGCAATTCTTGGTTTGTCAGAACAAAATCTAAGCTCAACCACTATTTTAGCGCTGGGCTATCGCGACGAAGCCAATGATTATCTGGCTACAGCAGCAAAAGTGAGAAAGAGCAATAATTCATTATTCGACTTCAAATAATCAGCAATATTAAAGCATTAGTTTTGCCATTGCTTCAAAATCAGAATCAAACGGTAGAATTTCTCTGGAGAAATTCTACCGTTTAAATTTAAACTCCTAAAAATCAAACTTACACAAATTATTCAACAAAACAATAACGCATTAAAAAATGGAATTATTAGACGCATTTAAGTGGCGCTATGCCACTAAAAAATTCGATCCAACCAAAAAAGTTGATCAATCATTGGTAGATAAAATTTTAGAAGCTGCCAGAATTGCCCCAACATCATCGGGATTACAGCCTTTCGAAGTATTTGTTATCACCAATCAGGAATTGAAAAACAAAATCGTGCCTTTTGCTCATGACCAACAAATAGTAGCCGACTGCTCACACCTACTGGTTTTCGCCGCCTGGGATAATTACACCGCAGAACGAATTGACCACATTTACAGTCTGACTACAAGCGAAAGAGAGCAACCAGCGGACAGATACAAAGCCTATACCGACAGATTAAAAGCGCTTTACCTGAACAGACCGGCAGCTGAAAATTTCATTCATACAGCCCGACAGGCATATATCTCATTCGCATTTGCCATTGCTGAAGCTGCATCACTAAAAGTAGACGCAACACCTGTAGAAGGATTCATAAACGATGAAGTTGATAAACTCCTCAATTTAAAAGAAAAAGGATTGAAAAGCGTCACACTGCTGCCTATTGGTTACAGAGACGAAGCAAACGACTGGCTGCTAAACCTAAAGAAAGTTCGCCATCCGAAAGAAGAATTTATCACTGAAATAGCTTAAAAAAACATCATTGACAATATAAAGCCTCAAAACATTTCTGTATTGAGGCTTTATTGTTAGTACCATATTAAATCAGCAAAAAAGCTTGATTATACCTGCTATTCTAAACATTTAGCCTTCAACCTTGTTAGGATAGTGCATTTATGATTGGATCCAATTTATCCGACAAACGGAAATGTCGGTCGATAGGTTCAATTTATAATTTCAATATTTTGTTATTCAAATTTGTTTCCGTACTTTTGCAGCGTAAAAATGTGGAGAGATTTGGACTGCTTGCAACCACAGAAAAAAATGCTAAATCGCAACCTCTTTTCTGCCCTATCAAAGTCCTCCAACTTCCCTGCCGCGTATTTTACATTCAACCAGAATAGTAAATTATAAATCATTAATTAATAGATTATGGGATATTTATTTTCATCCGAATCGGTTTCTGAAGGTCATCCAGACAAAGTAGCCGATCAAATTTCAGATGCTGTCCTCGATAATTTTTTAGCTCAGGACAAAAATTCAAAAGTTGCATGCGAAACGTTAGTAACTACCGGTCAGGTGGTGCTGGCAGGCGAAGTGAAATCAACCGCATACGTGAACGTTCAGGAAGTGGCACGCAAAGTAATTAACCGCATAGGTTACACCAAAAGCGAGTATAAATTCGATGGTGACTCATGTGGTATTTTTTCAGCTTTGCACGAACAATCGAGCGATATCAACCAAGGTGTAGAACGTGCCAATCCAATGGATCAGGGTGCAGGTGACCAGGGAATGATGTTTGGTTATGCAAGTAAGGAAACTAAAAACCTTATGCCGATAGCGCTTGACTTATCTCACGCTTTGGTAGAAGAACTGGCCGCCATACGCCGCGAAGGAAAATATATGACTTACCTCCGCCCCGATTCAAAATCGCAGGTTACAATAGAATACGACGACAATAATCAACCGGTGAAAGTTCACACAGTAGTTGTTTCTACTCAGCACGATGACTTTATTCAACCAACTGCAACTAAAACTCAGGAGCAAGCCGACGATGAAATGTTGAAAACCATTCGTGAGGACGTAAAAAACATTTTGATTCCGCGCGTAAAAGCATTGGATTCTCAGTTTGCTCAATTATTCAAAGATGACATCATATTGCACGTGAACCCAACCGGAAAATTCGTAATTGGCGGACCACACGGCGATACCGGCTTAACCGGACGTAAAATTATTGTAGATACTTACGGAGGAAAAGGCGCTCACGGTGGTGGTGCTTTCTCAGGTAAAGATCCTTCCAAGGTTGACCGCTCGGCTGCATACGCGGCTCGCCACATAGCCAAGAATATTGTTGCTGCCGGATTAGCTAACGAGGTATTGGTACAGGTAGCTTACGCTATCGGAGTAGCAAAACCAATGAATCTTTACATCAATACCTACGGAACAGCACAGGTAAAACTTACCGATGGTGAAATAGCTACTAAAATAGAGAAACTGTTCGATATGCGCCCAAAAGCCATTGAAGAACGATTGAAGTTGCGTTTCCCTATTTACGAAGAAACCGCATCGTACGGTCACGTAGGACGCACTCCGGTAACCGTTACCAAAAACTTCAAAGACGGTAATGGAAAAGATTTTTCTCAAACAGTAGAATTATTTACCTGGGAGAAAACTGACAAAGTAGCTGATATTAAAGCCGAATTCGGACTGTAAACCACAAAGAAAACAGACCAACCAAATAAATAAAAATACCCGATTTACATAGTAAGTCGGGTATTTTTATGTCCGTACAACATTATAGCAGAGAAAGTCGTTTTAGCAAATAAAGAAACTACCATGAGCCAATCGTCGGTTATTCTGTTTGATGGTGTATGCAATCTTTGTTGTGGCTGGATTCGGTTTTTGATCCGGAGAGATAAAAAGGCTGCGTTTACGTTTGTGGCCCTACAATCGGACACAGGGATGACACTACTAGAAACTGTGGACTTAAAAGCAGAGAACTTAACGAGTTCCAACATAAATACCATTGTATATATAAAAAACAATCAGTCATTTATTGAATCGGAAGCTGTATTGGAAATACTGACCAATCTGGGAGGAATATGGAGAATATTCGGGGTGTTGAGATTGATTCCGCTCAGCCTGAGAGACAGAATTTACAGATATATTGCCGCAAAACGTTACAGCTTATTCGGGAAACGCACTTCCTGTTTCTTGCCGACTCCCGAAAATGAAAAAAGATTCTCATTGTAATGCTACAAAATTGATACAATATTACATCTTTTGCTGTAACTTTGCGCCGAATTTAAATTATCGACTGTAGATAAAAATAATAAGCCGTCATAAAAAATGATTACTGAATTTATTAAAAAGTGGTGGAGCAAGTTTTTGACTTACCTTCCTATAATCCTTGAGTTTATTAAAGTATGGTGGGGTAAATTTATAGCATGGCGCAAAGTCCGCCTGGCACGCTATCGCGGATTGGTTTGGTACCGTAAAATTGCCAACCTCTTTCTTACTTCTATTGTATTATTCCTGCTTTATCTTTTCATTGTCGATATCAATTTCTTATGGTTGTTTGGTAAATCGCCCAGCCTGAGAAGCATTAGTGACCCCAACCAAAGTGTTGCTTCTGTCATTTACACATCGGATGGCAAAGTGCTCGGCAAGTATTTCCGCGAAAACAGAACCCCTGTGACCTACGAAGAGATTTCGCCCAAGCTTATCAAAACATTAATTTCTACAGAAGACGAACGTTTTTATAAACATTTCGGCATTGATTTCGAAGGAGTTTTTGCAGCGATAAAAGATATGACCAAAGGTCGCAGTCGTGGTGCCAGCACCATCACTCAGCAGTTGGTGAAAAATATGTATAAAACCCGAAACCAGTACTCAAAAGGCATATTCGGTTACATACCCGGCGTAAAACTTATCATCAGCAAAACCAAAGAATGGACTACGGCAGTAAAAATTGAAATGTTTTACAGCAAAAAAGACATTCTTACCATGTACCTGAACACTGTGGACTTCGGCAGCAACTCGTTCGGGATACACACAGCGGCCAAAACATTCTTTAACACCACACCCGCCAAGCTTAACTACGAGCAGTCGGCTACGCTGGTAGGTTTGCTCAAAGCCACTACTTCGTACAGCCCCATTGCGCACCCCAAAAGATCGACGGTGCGCCGCAACGTGGTGCTGGACAATCTGGCAAGGCTAAAAGTAATAAACAAACATGAGTGCGACTCGCTAAAACAGATTCCGATACGACTGAACTACAACGTAGAGCAATCGTACGACGGCGATGCGCTTCACTTCCGGGCTTATCTGGAAAAATACCTGCAGAAATGGGAAGAGGAAAACGGGTACGACATCTATTCCGATGGATTGAAAATCTATGTGACCATCGACTCGCGCATGCAGAAATATGCCGAAGAAGCACTGAACAAACAAATGCGCAGCATACAGCGGAAATTTGACGACCATTGGCGCGGTCAGAATCCGTGGCAGGATGAAAACCACAAAGACATTGTAAACTTTGTGGAAGACATTGCCCGCAAGACCAAAGCCTACGCTTCGCTCTCGGCGCGATACAAGAATCACCCCGACTCCATTACCTATTATCTGAACAAACCGCACCGCACCAAAGTATTCGACTACGAAACCGGAGAAAAGGAAATGTTCATAAGCATTATGGACTCCATCCGGTATATGAACCGTTTTATGCACAGTAGCTTTGTGGCCATGGAACCCCAAACCGGAAACGTGAAAGCCTGGGTGGGCGATATTGATTTCAAATTCTGGAAATATGACAAAGTTGCACAGTCCAAGCGTCAGCCGGGTTCTACATTCAAGCTGTTCGTTTATACAGCAGCCATGATGCACGGCATGTCGCCCTGCGATATGATGGTGGACAAACAGGTTACGTGGAACTATAAAGAAGGCAATAAAGACAAATCGTGGACGCCCCGCAATGCCAATGGGTACAGTCTGGGCTATGCCGTATCGCTGAAAAATGCCTTTGCGCAATCTATCAACACCATTGCTGTGCAGGTAGCCCAACAAGTGGGAATACCCGAGATTATAAAATACGCTCACCTGCTGGGCATTCAGACTCCGCTGGAAAACAAACCTTCCACTTGTCTCGGATCGTCGGACGTGTCCCTGCTTGAACTGGTAAACTCGTTCGGCACAGTAATAAACGAGGGTAACTATCACGAACCGATTCTGGTAAGCCGCATAGAAGACCAGGAAGGTAACGTAATATACGAAAAGAAGACAGAGCAAAAACGCGTAATACCTTACGAAGATGCCTGGCTGATGACCGAGATGCTCAAAGGCGGTATGACCGAGCCCGGCGGAACTTCGCGCGCTTTGTGGAGCTGGGATTTGTTCCATTACAATACCGACTTTGGTGGAAAAACCGGAACTTCATCCAACCACTCCGACGCATGGTTTGTAGGCGTAACGCCTAAGCTGATAGGTGGTGCCTGGGTAGGAGGCGAACACCGCAGCGTACACTTCCGCACCGGCGAGCTCGGACAAGGAAGCCGCACCGCTTTACCCATATTCGGTATGTTTATGGAAAAAGTACTCAAAGACGAAAGCCTGAAACAGTACCGCGGCAAGTTCCCTACCAAACCGAAAGAAGAAATTTCGCGCAATTACCAGTGTGTAACTCACCTGCGAGTGGACTCTACAGCGCTGGACTCAACCGTAATAGACGATGTGAACATGGAAGAGGACATTCCGGTAAGCGACACACCTACCCCCGAATAAATAAACAGAACATATTGCACAAAAAGAGACGCACCCACCTGCGTCTCTTTTTGTTTTTCTACATCCCCCATCAACAGTACATTTTACTAGTTTTACGAAAAATATCTAAAAATATTTATCGTAACATTGTTGGTTTTTAAGGTTAATGTTTTATATTTGTTGTGCAATTGATCTTTGAATAATTTTAATATTTTCTTTAAAAAATGGAGATTCCCGAAAACCCACAACAGAGTAGGGAGCGTAAGCCGAAAAGCTAGAGAGTAGGCAAAAAAATAAAAAAAAAGAAGAATGAAATTTTTTACTAAACTCATGTCAGTTGTAATGGTGCTGACACTTTTTTCTGGTTGTGCTTCAATTGTAAGTAGAAGCAACTGGCCGCTGGCGGTGAATACTAATCCGAGTGGTGCAAAAGTAGAGATAACGGATAGAAAAGGGTACACCGTTTATAGCGGAACTTCGCCAATGATTGTAAAATTAAAATCAGGAGCTGGATTCTTTTCAAAACAATCTTACACCATCAAATTATCGCTCGAAGGCTATAACGAGAAAATCATTCCTGTTCAATGCGATTTAAATGGTTGGTATTTCGGGAATATAATTTTTGGTGGATTCATTGGGCTTTTAATCGTTGACCCTGCCACCGGCGCAATGTACCGACTTGACAGAGAATATATCAATGAAACTCTGACGAAATCTACGACTAACAATCAAGTCACACTAGAAATCAAAAACATTAATGATATTTCGAAAGAGGATAAAGCTCACCTAATTGCTATAAAATAGCAATCAAGTGAGCTGATTAAAATATCACGGTACGCTGCACTTTCGGATTCCGGTTCTATCAAAAAGCTATAAAGATTGACAGTGTGCTACATCGAACACTGAGACAAGGGAATTCGGGAGTGCAACGTACCGTTAGTTGGAGCAAAAAAGCATATTTCACTATCAGGCATAAATCTATAATACCAATAGTTTATGAATAGAAATAATGGTAATGACAAATTGAGATTCTTCGATATTGTTATTGTAGTGCTCTCAATATATGTTCTGTTTGCGCTTGTTATTGATAGCTTTTTTAAGTTGGCTCCTGAAGTCTCAAAACTGCTATATCTCATAGATGATTTAATCTGCGTTCTCTTTTTATACGACTTCTTTTATCGGTTTATAAAAGCTCCATCCAAATTAAAATTTATGAAATGGGGATGGATCGATTTGATTTCGAGCATTCCGACCTTTGAATATCTTCGGTATGGTAGGTTGATTCGTTTGATAAGACTATTTAGAATTTTGAGAGCATTCAGATCTGTAAAATATTTGACTTCACATATCTTCAAAACAAGAACTAGAGGTACGTTTTCTACTGTATCGCTAATATCATTCTTAATGCTCATTTTCGGTTCCATTTCTATACTACAAGTAGAAACAGTACCCGAGAGTAATATAAAAACAGCAGGAGATGCTATTTGGTGGTCGTTCGTTACCATCACTACTGTTGGTTACGGCGACAAATTTCCTGTCACAGGCGAGGGCAGAGTAATTGCTGCATTCTTAATGGTTACCGGGGTAACATTGTTTGGCACCTTTACAGGGTTTATTGCTGCATGGTTTATGGGAGATAAATCAAACAACAAACAGAGCTGATCCGCTACTGATAGTCTAATATCCTGAGCCAATAGTCCTCATATAAAATAACATGAATAACCCACTAACCCGTGGATTAGAAAAAACAACGGCTGAACTTCATTACTGAAATTCAGCCGTTGTGTATTTATTTTATCCGGATTATATAATCAACATGGCGTCGCCATATACTCCAAATCTGTATTCTTCTTTTACTGCAATTTCATAGGCTTTCATGATTAAATCATAATCGCCAAAAGCAGCCGTAAGCATTATCAGTGTAGAATATGGCAAATGGAAGTTTGTGATCATTGAATTAGCCACCGTGAAGTCGTACGGAGGGAAAATGAATTTATTTGTCCAGCCATCGTAAGGCTTAATTTTGCCTTCGGTGCCCACTACCGTTTCCAGCGCACGCATTACCGTCACACCCACAGCACAGATATTACGGTTGGCCAGTTGAGCTTCATTTACTTTCTTTACCGTCTCCACCGAAACAGACATTTGTTCCGAGTCCATTTTATGTTTAGTCAGATCTTCCACGTCTATTTCGCGGAAATTGCCCAAACTCATGTGCGATGTAACATAAGCAGAATCGATACCCTTAATCTCCATGCGTTTCAGCAGCTCACGACTAAAGTGCATACCTGCCGCCGGTGCCGAAACAGCACCTTCATTCTTTGCAAAAATGGTTTGAAAACGATCAGCATCTTCCGGCTCTACCTCGCGGGTAATGTTGCGTGGTAGGGGAGTTTCACCCAACGAATAAAGTCCTTTTTTGAACTCGTCGTGCGTACCGTCGAATAAGAAACGCAACGTACGTCCACGAGAGGTAGTATTATCAATTACTTCCGCCACGATAGAGTCGTCCTCGCCAAAATACAATTTATTTCCAATGCGGATTTTACGTGCAGGCTCTACCAGCACATCCCAAAGGCGCATTTCATGATTCAACTCGCGCAGCAAAAAAACCTCAATCTGAGCACCGGTTTTCTCTTTGTTACCGTACAAACGGGCCGGAAAAACCTTGGTATCGTTAAAGATGAACAAGTCGTTTTCGTTAAAGTATTCAAGTACATCTTTAAACGCTCTGTGTTCGATTTCTCCGGTTTTGCGATGCACTACCATTAAACGCGATTCGTCGCGATGCTTAGACGGATACTGAGCAATAAGCTCATCCGGCAACTTGAATTTAAACTTTGATAACTTCATATTTTATTGTTTATTTAAATGGCTTCAAAATTCTGTAGAGAATTCTAAAGTCATGTTTTTGTGAATTCTATTTTATCGTAATGGGTTATTTTCAATAAACTACCCATCAGTATATCTTATTCCATTTCGACAGCCCGGGCTTCTTTATCCAGAAACTCTACTAAATCATCAATCTGCCAGCAGTCGTTCAACTTAATGTCGCCAATCCGCGTTCTTTCCAATGCTGTTAAGTGTGCTCCACTGCCCAGCGCCAATCCAATGTCGCGCGCCAAAGCACGGATGTAGGTTCCTTTGCTGCATACCACCCTTATTTTGAGCACCGGCAGTGCAAAGTCCAGTATTTCAATCTCATCTATAACCAACAACTTGGGCTTTAGTTCAACCTCCTGCCCCTCACGGGCATAATCGTAGGCACGTTTGCCATCTACCTTCACAGCCGAATAAACAGGCGGCACCTGCCATATCTCGCCCAGAAACCGTGGAATTACTTCATCCACCAATGCGCGGGTGATATGCTCCGTAGGAAACGTAGCATCCACCGGTAATTCCAAATCGAACGAAGGTGTGGTGGCTCCCAGTTCCAGCGTTGCAATATATTCCTTAGTTTGATACTGAAAACTCTCGATTAGCTTTGTCGATTTTCCGGTACAAATTATCATCACTCCAGTAGCCAAAGGGTCGAGCGTTCCGGCATGTCCCACTTTGAGCTTTTTCATCTTCAGCGTTTTTTGTAGCTTCCACCGCACTTTACTCACCAGATTGAACGACGTCCACGTCAATGGTTTGGCTACATGCAACACTTCTCCTTCTACGAAATTCATCTTTATATTTTAATTGAGGTGTATGATAAAATCACCATTTTATTCGCTCCTCTGTATTATCAAAGAATATTCAAATCTACACCCAGAAACAGCAACACAAGGATGGCAACACCCACAATAATTCTATAATATCCAAACGCTTTGAAACCGTATTTGGTCAGGAAGCCAATGAAAAATTTAATGGCTATCATGGCTACCACAAAGGCTACCAGGTTACCAACCAACAACGTTACCAGATTTTCCGACAACATTGATTTTCCGGCCGGATCCATAAATAGTTTTAGTAATTTATAGCCCGAAGCAGCTGCCATGGTTGGTACTGCCAGGAAAAACGAAAATTCAGCTGCATTCTTGCGGGTTAGCTTGGTAGTCATACCACCCACAATGCTGGCCATAGAGCGAGACACCCCGGGAATCATTGCAATACATTGGAAAAATCCGACTTTAAGAGCACGTTTCCAATCCATTGTCTGGTCGTCATTCGGCTTATTGAACCATTTATCTACAAATAACATTAAGATTCCACCCAATACCAGCATAATAGCCACTACTTCAACGTTCTCCAGCAGCGAGTCTATTTTATCGCTAAACAGAAAACCCAATACCAATGCCGGAATAACCGCCACTATCAGCTTCCAGTAGAAATCCAATGATTGAAAAAAACGTTTCCAGTACAGCACCACTACCGACAGAATTGCTCCAAACTGTATATTGACCGTGAAAGCCTTTACAAATTCGGTACTCTCAATTGACAACAGCTTTTGAGCTATAATCATGTGACCTGTGGAGGATACAGGCAAAAACTCCGTTATTCCTTCTACGATAGCCAGAATAATCGTCTGAATTAAATTCATTCTTATTTTGTTTTTGGTTTGTAAAGTATAGCGAAAATAATAGATACAAAACCAAATAATGAAATCATAGGACCAACGGTAATACGACGGAAACTATAAATATCAGGATTAAATTCTTTTACGGTTGAAGAACCTGTCATCAAAACAAAGCCCAGTATAACTATTGCAAAACCAATTGCAATCAATATCATATTAATCTTACCCAGCGTGAAATGTTTGTCGTTTTCCATATTGTTTTTATATTAATGAGTTGAATAAACAAAGATTTTTTAAATTGAGAACATATCGTTCGTGCGCATCTTCAAATACCGCCCTACAGCGGCATAAGACGACAAGCCTGCAAGCATAACTCCCGATATTATCACGATAATACCAACAAAAATAAAGTTGAGATAGTTGGCAAAAAGTTCCGAAACTCCAAACTGGTATTGAACAAAATACACAATACCCGCTAATAGAAATATCGAAATAAATGAAGCTATCAGTCCGTTAATCATACTGCTGATCATGTAAGGTTTACGTATAAACCAGGGAGTAGCACCCACCAACTTCATCGTGTTAATCAAAAAGCGGTTTGAATATAACGATAACCGAATGGTATTGTTGATAAGCGCTACCGAAACAACAAGCAACACCAGAGCCAATCCCAATAAAATAAGACTTACCTTCTTCACATTATCGTTTACAAGACTCACCATATCTTTTTGATACACCACCCTGTTGATATGATCGAATGTCTTCAACTTCTGTTCAACAACCGACACACTGTCGTTATTGGCATACAGCGCGTGTAGTTTTACTTCCAATGAAGCTTTAAGCGGATTATAGCCCAAAAAGTCCTGTGGATTTTCGCCCAGACTGCTGATATGATCTTTCAGCGCATCTGCTTTCGAAATGTATTCAACCGTTTTAGCATAAGGAGATGCTTTCAAATAATCCTCTATCCGCTTCACTTCGGAACTACGAATTCCATCATCCAGAATAATCGATAAATTAATGTTCTCCTTCACATACGTGCTCATGTCCCGAGCCACAAAAAGAAGTAGAAAAACCAACCCAACTAAAAACAAAACCAGCGACATACTTATAGTCGACGTCAAATGTATCTTTAACGATCCCGGTTTGATTACCTTTGTTCTTTGTTTATTCATTTTTTATTCTGAGATTATTAAATTTAAACGTATCAGGCCTGCTGAGCTGTTTGTTTAGAGTTTTTCCACTGCAAGAAACCAAAACCTGCCAACCCTAATATCAACAAAATGGAAGATATAAGAGCAATTGTATTTCCAACACTGTATGACTTAGGTTCGAATCTGAATTCAATTTCATAGTTTCCGGCTTTGAGCGGCATTGCACGCAACAAATAATTGGCGCGGACATACGGCACCTGTTTACCGCCGATGTACGCATTCCAGCCTTTATCATAATAGATCTCGGAGAATACAGCCATCTGGTCTGTTTTTGAACTGAAACTATATTTCAACTGATTTGGTTCATATTTAGTCAACGCAATGTGAGCAGACGAATCAGCCGAAAGTTTGGCTGGCAGAACCGAAGCAAAAGATTTATCTACTACTGCTTCATTCTTTGTGTTTATCTCGCCCAGTATCTTCATTTCTTCATTAGCATCATTTGCCGTCCGTACTTTGCTTACAAACCACGCATTACCATTGGCATAAGGATTTACTAACGGAGCAGCTTCTTTGTTATAAATCAAATACTTCATGTTCAACATATTCAGAACATTCAGCGAATCGAGTGTACCTGAAAGCTGATCGGTGCTCTTGACGCGGCTAAAACTGGAGAATAACTGCGTCAACTCCTTAGTCAGATACATATTAATAAGTTCCTGATAACGACGAAGTTTTGCAGCATGATATCCACCAATATTCTTGTGGAAATATGAAGGTGATGCATTCTGGAAAACATCAACTGTAGCATCCAACATTCTAAACTGTGATTTATCTTCGAGAATAATTTTATCTGCAGTAGATGGTTGAATAAGATTTTCTATACGACGCGGACGTTGGAAATTATCATTGTTCAAATAACGCTTGGCAACGGGTACCATATCTGCTAACACTAAAACCGCGAAAAGAACATAAGCCAATTTTGCTTTCAAATAGTTTTTAGCATAAAGCCAGATTAAACCGGCTGACAATAATACAAAAGCCAAAGAACGAAGCGCATCTGAACGAAGTAAAGCAGCACGATCCAACGGTAAGGTTTCTCTCAAAAATGCATTGTTGCCCTGATATTGAGCATCGGCAGGCGAAATAAAGCTTCCCGACAGCGAAGGAATCAACGCAAATATCAAAGCAATACCTCCCACAATACCGGCACTAATCAATACCGGTTTGATTAATTTTTGTTTGTCGGTTTTTTCAGCAAAAACTTCTTTCAATGCCAATATCGCCAACAACGTAATTCCAAAACCTGCAGCAACGAGCGTCATCGAAACTGTTCTGAATTTATTGTAGAGCGGCACATAGTTGATGAACAAATCGGTAAGCCACATAAAGTTTTTACCCCACGAAAGCATCAATGTCAATGCTATCATCGGAAGCAACCACCATTTGGTACGTTTATCTACAATGAACAAGCTCAACACAAACAGAAAACATACGATTGCTCCGATATATACCGGTCCGGATGTTCCGGGTTGATCTCCCCAATAAAGCGGAAACTGATTTTCCTTCATTATTTTTGCTACATCGGGGGCACCCAGTTCAGTTAGTTTCTTACCGGTTTCACTGTCTGCTGTCAGTGTGCCGCCACTGGCTCCACCCTTAAAGTCGGGGATCAGGAGAGTCATTGTTTCATCAATGCCGTAACTCCATTGAGTTATGTAATCTTTATTCAGACCATGTTGCGAGCTTTGAGCATCAACCGTTAAGCCGTTTGAATCGCCGCGCATGGTGGCTTTACTGTAATCGTATGTGGTCAACAAAGCTGTTGCATTCATCCCAACGCCTATCGCCGCAGCTGCAAGCAACACTCCGCACGATTTTAAAAACTTAGTGATTTCTTTTTCTTTCAGGCTGTAGATAAACTCAGCAATGGCCAAGAATATCAATATGATAACGGTGTAATATAAAATCTGAACGTGATTTGCCCTGACAGCCAATCCCAGAAAAATAGCCGTCAGAATTCCTCCCAACAGCAATTTACGTCTGAAGGTCATAAACACACTACCAATCAGCGGAGCCATATAAGCTATGGTGATAGCCTTGGAATTGTGCCCTACCGCCACGATTATAAAGTTATACGATGCAAATGCAAAAGCTATGGCACCCACTATGGCCAACCAGGGGTTTACACGAAACGCAAGCAACAGGATATAAAATCCTATAAGATAAAGCATCAAATAATAAACCGTATTTGGAAAAACACGAATTACATCGTCCACAAACTTCAGTATATTGTTTGGCTGCGACATCGCAATCTGATAAGTTGGCATTCCTCCAAACATAGAGTTGGTCCAAAGTGCCACATCGCTGTGGGTAGCATTGTAATCAACTGACTCTTTTGCCATGCAAGCCCAACTTTCAGTATCATGACCGATTAGTTGTTTTCCTTCGATAACAGGCGTGAAATACAAGAAAGAAATGCAGACAAATACAAGAAAAGCAGCAATGTGCGGAGCGAATTTAGTAAGAACTGTTTTATTCATGATGATGCGCTTGGTTTGCGATAAGCAGTTTTGGGGAAAAATCGTACAAAAGTACATCAATTTTTCACAATTGATATTCCATAAGCGGTTAAAAATTGTTGAAATGACTAAAGTAATAATATTAGAGCTAAAACAGGGGGTTATTTGGTCATTTTTAATTGAAAAATTGCCGCTACACTTAATTTATAAATTGGCAATATGCTGAAAAATCAGTACTTTTGTCGAACAAAACGATAGTAAAAGAGTTTCATTGACATGGATAAAGAACAAATACAACATATACGGGCTGATTTTCCTATTTTAACAGAAAAAATCTACGGAAAGGAGTTGATTTATTTTGATAACGGTGCCACCACCCAAAAACCACGATGCGTAGTTGAAAAGATGGAAAACGGGTACTACCATTTAAATGCCAATATACACCGAGGCGTACATTATCTGAGCCAAAAAGCAACTGAAGCCCACGAAGCTGCACGAGTTACTGTGGCTGAATTTCTACACGCCGGCAAACACGAAGAAATCATTTTTACACGCGGCACCACCGAAGCCATTAATTTGGTAGCTACGTCGTTTGGTGAAGCATTTTGTAACGCTGGTGACGAAATAATAGTGTCGGTCATGGAGCACCATTCCAACATTGTTCCCTGGCAAATGCTCTGCGAGCGAAAAGGTTTGAAGCTTAAAGTGATACCCATGAACGAATGCGGCGAGCTGAACATTGAAGCGTTCAAAGCATTGCTTAACGAACGAACAAAAATTGTGTCGGTAGCTCACGTTTCAAATGTATTGGGCACTATCAATCCCGTCAAAGAAATCATCCGCATCGCTCACGAAAAAAATGTTCCGGTTCTTATAGACGGTGCTCAAGCCGTTCCGCACATTCCGGTAAATGTAGTGGAGCTCGACGCTGATTTCTACGTATTTTCTGCTCATAAAATTTACGGACCTACCGGCATTGGTGTTCTTTACGGAAAGTCCGACCTGCTGAATGCAATTCCACCTTACCAAGGCGGCGGCGAAATGATAGCAACTGTTTCTTTTGAGAAAACCACCTACAACGAACTTCCGTTTAAATTTGAAGCCGGAACTCCGGACTATATTGGTTCTACGGCTTTGGCTGAAGCTATCAGGTATGTTGATAATATTGGCTTAGATAAAATTGCCGAACACGAACATGAGCTGCTCACCTACGGCACAAAACGCTTGTTGGAAATAGACGGAATGCGAATTATCGGAACGGCAAAGGATAAAAGTTCGGTTATTTCATTTCTGGTAGGCAACATTCACCCATACGACATTGGCATGTTACTGGATAAACTCGGAATTGCAGTTCGTACCGGTCACCACTGCGCGCAACCTCTTATCGATTCGCTCGAAATTCCGGGAACGGTGCGGGCGTCATTTGCGTTCTACAATACAAAAGAAGAAATTGACACATTCGTAGAGGCGCTGAAACGCGTGGTTACCATGTTAAGCTGAAATAAGCACGACTGCAACATTAACTGATTCAGAATTACAAATTTTTTAAATGGAAATATGACTATCAACGAATTACAAGAAAGCATTATAGACGAATTCAGCATATTTGACGACTGGATGGATAAATACGCATTGCTCATTGACTTAGGAAACCTACTCGAGCCCCTTGATGAAAAACAAAAAACACAACAAAACATTATTGTTGGTTGCCAGAGCAGGGTTTGGCTGAATGCAGAGTTTAAAGATGGTATAGTTACTTATCAGGGCGAAAGTGATGCTGTATTGGTCAAAGGAATTGTATCGTTGTTGATTAAAGTACTTTCGGGACATACGCCCGATGAGATTTTGGAAACCGACCTCTATTTTATCGATGAGATAGGACTGAAAGAACACCTCTCTCCTACCCGCTCCAACGGATTGGTGGCTATGGTGAAACAAATGAAAATGTATGCGCTGGCTTTTAAATCGGTTACTAGCAGTAAGTAAAACATACTTTAAGCAGAAAAATACACAGGCAGAATTTCATATAGAAATTCTGCCTGTGTTATAATATTACAATTCCGGAGTCGGATCGGGAATAATCTTCTTCGGAGTTTTTACCTTTCCTTCGTTTTTGGCAATAAAATCTTTCCACCCTGAATACGCTTTTTCCGAAGTTGGTTTTCCCAACTGTAAAAAATGACAGTATGCCGCGGCCAATCCATCAGTTGCATCCAGCTGCGGAAGCATGCTCTCCTGAGGGATTTTCAAATAGCGCCTCAACATATCGGCAACTTGCTCTTTGGAAGCACTACCACTACCCGTAATAGCCATTTTAATTTTCAGCGGAGCATACTCAGTTATCGGAACATCGCGATACAATGCTGCCGACATGGCAACGCCCTGAGCACGACCAAGCTTAAGCATAGACTGCACATTCTTTCCGAAAAATGGAGCCTCGATAGCTAAATGATCCGGATGAAATTCATCTATCAAGGACAACGTGCGGGCAAAAACCCGCTGCAGTTTCAGGTAATGATTGGAGTATTTCTTCAGATCTAAAACGCCCATGGCCAGCATCTCGGTTTTATTCCCCGAAACCTTCAGTATGCCGTACCCCATGATGGTTGTTCCGGGATCAATGCCTAATATAATGTGTTCTTTAATCATTTATAATTTTCATAGAGGTATAAGAAACTGAGGCAGAAATCAGTTATGATCTATCAAATCCAAAACCGTAGTAAAGAAAACAACTTCGGAGCCAAACTGTCGGCTACATTCTTCTTTGAACTCAGCACTAAATTCCTGATTCCACAATTTCAAAGTTCGCATATCTTCCACCCGAAACTGAACAGAAAATGATGTTCCTTCCTGCTCGGCGCTGGTAATAACTCTTGCCAACTGCGGCTGCGTGAAATAATTGGAATTGAGCATAAAAGGGATATGTTGCTCACGAACCCACGTAAGCCAAGGAGCGCGGACCTTATCCGACACAAGATATGTTATGTTGAAAATTAGCATAGAATTGGCATTATTGTTAGTAAAATTGTAAACAAAAGTACGCATAATTTCGAAAACTTCCTTATCTTTGCCCTGCAATTTAAAATCAAGCCGGGGGTTTAGCTCATCTGGCTAGAGCGCGACACTGGCAGTGTCGAGGTGACCGGTTCGAGTCCGGTAATCTCCACTTGATTCAAAGAAAAAGGCTTATCGATAAATCGGTAAGCCTTACTTTTTTATGTTTACTTAGGTGTTCAACTACAACACTAATTCAACGAACAATTTTTCGATGGTCTGATCCAGATTATCCGAGAATCCGGAATGCGGACGCGAGGTTTGAATACACGAACTACGCACCGCGGTGAGCCAACGGAACCGTTCGGGGATATCAAACTGCGCTATTACTCCCGCTTCTTTTTTTCCATTGCAAATGCTTTCGAACGATTTTAAGGCTTCCTGCAACAAATCCATATCCAGCTCGGTAGAAAACGCTCCCAGTCGGTCAGCATTTAAACTGTACATCATCCGAATGTATTTTGCCTTTTTGGAAAACAAAATAATCCCCACGTTGATAAACTCTTCGCGCTCCACCCTCGGCAAAACACGAATAACGGCGTATTCAAATAAGTGCTTTCCTTGCATTGAGTGCTTCGTTTAAAAAGTTTTCTGAATGATTTAGTCTTTCGCTAAGGAATTGGTAATACACTTCTCTTATCGAATCAGGAGTTTCACCATCTTCCGTCCAGTTAGCCCAGGTATCGGGAATCATATTCGTTATTTCGCGTAGAACATCGTTCGTGAGAATTTGCTTACATTCAGCATTTACTTCCTCCAGTTGGTCGGCAAAAGGCAACAGAACATGATCTTTGATAAGCGGGAACGGCGTGAGCGCCTGCTTCATGTGATTGGTCCATGAGTGGTGAAAATACAGTGTCGCGCCGTGGTCGATAAGCCATAATTCTTTGTGCCACATCAATAGATTTGTATTCTTGACCGTCCGGTCGACGTTGGTCAGGAAAGCATCCATCCAAACTATGAGCGATGCAGTTCGTCCGTCTATTTTGGTGGTAACAGGATCATAAGTAAGCGCTCCCGACAGAAAGTGCAAACCCAGGTTCAGTCCCTGACTTCCTTGCAGCAAGTCCTGAATTTCTTCGTCGCCCTCGGTTTGCCCGAAAGCTTTGTCCAGTTCTACAAAAACCAGTTCGGGGATGCGTAACTTCAGCAACTTGGCAATCGTGCCGCCAATCAGCTCGGATATCAACATTTTGGTGCCATGCCCCGATCCACGAAACTTGACAACATATTTGAAGTCGTCATCAGCTTCGGCCAATGCCGGCAGCGAACCTCCTTCGCGCAAAGGAGTGATATAGCGGGTTACATTTACGGTACGTAGGGTCATTAGATTATCTATTATATTTTACCCCAAACCCCTAAAGGGGCTTAGAATTACTTTTTATGTTATATACAGGCTTCACGGCTATTCAACACTTTCTTTGTCCCAAAGGGACTAAATGTGAATAACCTCCGGTGAAGCCGGAGGATTTTGAAGCTTCATGCTATTTACAGCCCCGAAGGGGTTGAATATCAATCAAGGGAAGAAATTCTCATTTATTTCCACTTCATGTTCGATCAACAATTTTCTTAGTTCTTCTTCAAAAGTAGTTGTTTTATGATGTTCCCGTTGATTCTTGATGTAATTTATAATTGTTTCCTTATCACCATAAGCATACGAAAATGCTGCATAACCATCTGCCCAACCATAAAATTCAGGAAACTTTCCACTTTCTTTGATCCAAATTGAAGAAGCTGTTTTTATATCTCGTAGATAATCAGCCAAAGCAATAGATGGATGTAAATCGGATAAAATATGAATGTGATCTTCCATTCCATTTATTCGATAAAGTTTACCGTTTTTGCCTTTGATTACTCCCCAGATATATTTATAGAGTTCCTCGCTATTTTCGAGATTTAGTGTTTTTATACTGTCTTTTGTCCGAAAAACAATGTGATATAGAATTTGACGGTAGCTTGACATAACATGTTCAGTATTTTGTGATATTCAACCCCTTCGGGGCTGCAAGGTTGTTTACATTTGTATCCGTGGGCTTCACCCACGGTTATTCACATTTACTTCCTTCGGGAGATAGCTGACTATCGTATCTTTTATCTCTTAAACAACACCCTGAACGCCTCTTCCACTTTCTTTACCTGTATCAGTTCGATATTGAGCTTGTTGAGGTTGAGACTTTTCAGGTTGTATTCGGGGATAATCATTTTTTTGAATCCAAGCTTTTCGGCTTCGAGTATGCGCTGTTCTATGCGGTTGATGGGGCGAATTTCACCTGAAAGTCCTACTTCACCGGCCACACATACGTGCTTTTCGATAGCTATATCCACGTTGGACGACAAGATGGCCGATATAACCGCCAGGTCAATGGCCGGGTCGTTTACTTTTATGCCACCGGCAATGTTGAGAAACACATCCTTTTGGGCAATTTTGAATCCGGCGCGCTTTTCGAGCACGGCCAGCAACATGTTCAGTCGGCGCAGATCAAAGCCAGTGCTCGAGCGTTGAGGGGTGCCGTAAGCCGCTGAGCTGACCAACGCCTGCGTTTCTATCAGGAAAGGACGGACGCCTTCAATAGCCGAAGCAATGGCTACGCCGCTTAATCCCTCGTGGTTTTGCGAAAGCAGCAGTTCCGACGGATTGCTTACTTCGCGCAAACCGCTTTGCTGCATTTCGAAAATACCGAGTTCGGACGTACTTCCAAAGCGGTTTTTGATGGAACGCAGGATGCGGTACATATAATGCTGGTCGCCTTCGAACTGGAGCACCGTGTCCACGATATGCTCCAACACTTTCGGACCGGCAATGCTGCCTTCTTTGTTGATATGACCGATGAGCAACACCGGAATGGAAGTTGTTTTACTGAATTTGAGAAGATGAGCCGCACACTCCCGCACCTGCGACACAGACCCGGGCGACGACTCTATCATTTCGGTAGAAATAGTCTGAATGGAATCGACAATAAGCACATCGGGCTGAATGTTTTGAACATGTACAAAGATTTGTTCGAGCGAAGTTTCGCTGACAATGTAGCAGTCGGGATTCTCAAACTTCAGGCGCTCGGCACGGAGTTTCAGCTGTTTTACGCTTTCCTCGCCGGACACGTAGAGTGTACGTTTTCCTTTCATATTGAGCACCACCTGTAGCACCAGCGTAGACTTGCCGATACCCGGCTCGCCACCAATCAGCACCAGCGAGCCCGGAACCAATCCGCCGCCCAACACCCGATTCAACTCGTTGCAACTGGTATCGAAACGGCTCTCTTCCGAGGTTTCCACTTCTGTAATCAGAATAGGTTTTTGTTTGGTAATTTCGAGTCCGCCCATCACTACTTTGGGCGTATTGTCTTTACTGACTACTTCTTCTACATAGGTGTTCCACTCGCCACACGATGGACATTTGCCTATCCATTTCGGCGAATCGACGCCACAATTTTGACAAACATATACAGATTTAGTTTTGGCCATTTTACTTAGTTAATTGGGGTTGGTAATTGGTTTGTTAGTTTATTTGAGGCAGGTTATTCGTTCTGTCTGCTAATGTCAGGATTTTTTTTGTAAAATCAGCCATAAACAAAGGGATATTGATTAAATTACCATCTTGTTTCAGATTTTTCAATGAATAACGAATTCTATATTTTGGTTGAAATTGTTTTTCGTAAAAGCTCAAACTTTTACCTGTCACATTTTCGTCTGCTTTTACTTCAATTGGTATTATATCATTTTGGTATTGAATTAGAAAATCAACTTCTGCTTGATTGCCTGAAGTCCAATAGTGTGGAGTTTCTTCAAACTGCATTATCAGGCTCTGTAATATGAAATTTTCGGTCAATGCACCTTTAAATTCAACAAACAATCGATTACCTTCTCGTATGGCAATGGGATCTAATGCCGACAATCTTCGTAAAAGTCCCACATCAGAAAGATATACTTTAAATGCCGACAAATCACCGTATGCCGAAAGTGGAAGCGCTGGCTTTTTGCATGAGTAAACCCGGTAAATCAATCCCGCCTGTGCTAACCATAACAGTGCATCTTCGTATTCTCGTGCTCTTGCTCCTTGCTTTACAGTCTGATACACGAATTTTTTATTCTCGCGCGCCAATTGAGATGGAACGGAGTTCCAGACGTGCGTCAATTTAGGAATCAAATGATTTTCAGTATGTTTCGAAAAGTCGAGTTGATATGCATTTAGAATGTTGCTCAGAATTCGTTGGGTTTGCTCAACGTCCTGATTCTCGAGCAAAGCAACTACAGCTTCGGGCATTCCACCTGAAATATAATACATTTTAAACTTATCTACCAATTGATTGAAAAATAGATCCGGAATTTGATCGAAATTATCTTTTAAAGAAAGATATTCGAGCAACTGGAGATCTGATGCTCCTAGAAATTCGGAGAAAGAAACCGGATACACGTTTAAAAAATCGACTTTGCCAACTGGGAAAGACGCACCACGATTGAGAGCCACGCCCAACAATGAACCTGCGCAAACCAAAACGTATTGCGGTGCATTTTCGTTGAAATACTTCAAGCTGTTTAAAGCGTCATTGCATTCCTGAATTTCGTCGAAAATGATCAGTGTTTTTTCAGGAAGAATCGGTTTGCCATTCACAAATGAAAGATTCTGAAGCAAACGGTTGACATCTTTTGTTTGCGCGAAAAATTGCTTCAATTCGGTTTTTTCATCAAAATTGAAATAAGCAGTATTTTCAAAGTATTCTTTTCCAAATTGTTTTAACGCCCAAGTTTTACCAACCTGACGCGCACCCTGCAAGATAAGAGGTTTTCGGTTCTTTGAATCCCGCCATTTAATCAGTTTTGAAAGTATATTCCTCTTTATAACCATTTTTCTTTTCCTTAGAATAAAAATTCAACAGCAAAGATAATCAAGTTTTTTCAGAAAATGACACCAAAATCACATATTTTGTGCCGAAAATGTGATTTTATACACATAATTGGCACTAAAAGTGTGATGATTATGGTCTGTTTAAAAGTTAATGATACCATTAACCTCGAATAGAAACAAGTTCCTGCAATGTCGCGTAATGACGGTCACAAATTTAAATCTCTTTCTTGCGCCAGTTTCCTTTCATCAAATACCAATAACCAAGTCCTCCGATAATTATCCAATAGACAAACTCCGACATCCACACTACCGCTACATGGCTTGGGTGAACAATTGCCGTATAATATACGTATCCGAGATAAAAGAACAGTGTCAGAAATTCGATGGCAAAAGCCGTACGCGTGTTGCCAGTGCCCGAGACGCCGTTGAAAACAATATTACCCACTGCACAAAAAATCATGGCTACCGACACTACCCGCATGACCGGAACACAGGCTTTGATAAGGCTTGCATCGTCGGTATAAATTCGGGCAAAAAGTTCCGGAAAACTAAACGTAAGAATGAGCAAGGGCACCACCAGCAAAACAGCAATACCCACAATGCGCCGTATGAAAGGAACCACTTCTTCTTTTCGCCCGGCTCCTATCAGGTTACTCACCAATGTATTTACCGTAGTAGACAAGGCCGAACCCGGAATCATAAGCAGTATGTATAAACTTCGTCCGATATTAGTCACCGCCAGCGGACGTTCACCCATCCGTTCGATAAATATAAAGAACATGAACCACGTGGATATGGAAATGAAGTACTGAAACATAATGAAAATGGACAAATCCAGAATGGACAAAATGGTTTTGAGCTCCACTTTTTTAAATGCAAAAAGTCCGTAAAGTTTCATATCCGTACGATAGATAGTGTGCCAAACCAGGTAAAGCAACGTGACCACTTCGGCAATAACCGAAGAAATACCGGCTCCCTCAATACCCAGACGTGGAAAACCAAAGTTGCCGAAAATCAGTAAATAATCGAAGATAATGTTGGTTATGGCCATGAGCACGGCCGATATGGTGAGCACACGTGTCTGCGTTATCCCTACATACAATCCGCGAAAAATCACATTGATAAATGAAAAGAAAAAACCATACACCCGCCAGTCCAGGTAAGCAATGGAGGCTTTGTATACGTGCTCCGAACTGACAAGAAACTTCATGATATGAGGAATGCCTACTACCGACAGCCCGAATATCAGAATACTTATCAAAAAATTAAAGAGTAACCCGTTGTTGAAAATAGGCCCTATCTGCGAGAAGTTTTTCTCGCCGTTTCGTCGGCCTATGAGTATCTGCGCACCCTGACTGAACCCAAAACCGACCATGTAAATAGCAAAGTAAAATACTCCGCCAATGGCCGAAGCACCCAACTCCACCTCGCCTACACGCCCCAGAAAAGCCGTATTGGTTACGTTGATAATATTCTGAGCAACGAGTGTCAGGAAAATAGGATAGGTAATTTTAAATATATTTTTATTGGAAGTTATGTCCATTTCTTCTATTAGCTTTATTTTTATGCAAAGGTAGGGAAAAACTTATATCCTTTGAAACATTTCTACACCGGACGCAGACAAAGAGTTAAATAAACAAACCAACACAGTAAGCTCTTCGCCCGAAAGATTGGTATTCCTTAAATTGGTATTATATTTGCTTATCGTTAATGAAATTTTAAACCACACTATCATATGAAGAAGTATTTTGTAGTCATAGCCATTACCTCCCTGCTTTTTGTCACATTACTGGTTGCTCAGAAATCAACAATTCCGCTCGAAAAACGTTGGAAAACAGTGCAGGAGCTTGCTGACAAGCAGCTACCCGAGTCGGCGCTGAAAGAAGTGGAAAGCATATTAGCTCAAGCACAGAAAGAGAAAAAGTCTGCCGATGTGATTAAAGCCATGATCTATAAAATGAGCTTTACACTGGATAAAAATCCCGATGAGACTTCAGCCCTGATAAAAGATTTTGAGTCGTTTACAGAAAAAAGCAGCGATCCCGCCGAAAAGGCTTTGCTCCACTCAATGACGGCAGAGCTTTACGCACTCATTTACCAGCGAGACCAGTGGACTATCAACCAACGTACCGAACTGAAAGGCACTGTGCCCGATGATATAAAAGAATGGACCAAGAATATATACTTTGATAAAATCAGTAAACATCTTTCGGCATCGCTCGATAATACTGCTGTTTTACAGAAAACAGATGCGGATAAATTCATAACCTTACTCCAAAAAGGCGATGACAGCAAAACCCTGCAACCAACCCTGTTCGATTTTTTAGGAAGCAGAAAAATCCATATTTTACAGCAAATATCGGCAGCCTGCTCACTGAAAAATCCACTGAGTGATACCTCGCTTTTTGCCGACATCAAAACTTTCACGTCACTCCCACTCGACTCGACTTACCGTGGCTCGACAGAAAATCAGGTGCTCGAAACATATCAGCAATTGCTTGCCTACAACAAGCAAACCAACAATATTCCTGCATTGCTGTACACCGACTTGCAAAGACTGAATTATATTAATCAAGAGAAAGAATCAGGCGATGATAATGACTCACTTTATATTCATGCGCTCAAACAGCTTGAAGCACAGTTTTCGGACAACGAAGCAGTGGTGGAAGTACTAGCCGAAAAAGCATCGTATTATCAAAATCGCCCACAGACTGCGAATCATTTGAAGACTGCTTATGAAATTTGCGAGCAGGGAATAAAACGATTCAAAAAGTATAAACGCATCAATTTATTAAAGAATATTCAATCTCAAATCACCCAAAAACAACTGGACATATTCTATCCGGTGATAGCACGACCTGCATCAACCTTTAAACTGAAAGTTCAAAGCGCCAATATTCAAACACTTCAATTGCAGGTATTCAAAATCAATGCTACAGCCGAACAGTACTTTAAATACAAACATAATAATCGAAATCAGAAAGTAATATACCCGGACAACACGCTGTTGGAAACACGGAATATAGAGGTAAAACCAAATACAAACTTTGAAAATCAAACAACTCCGATAGAATTCAAAACCGGCGATTTTGGAATTTATGAATTTCGGGTGCGTGAAAATAATGACTCAAGTGTTTCCGAAAGAACCTTGGGTGCATTTACCGTGACTAACCTAAGCTATATGAACCGAATCACCGAGCCCAATCTCGGCAACCTGTATGTGCTGGACAGACAAACCGGCCACCCTCAGGAACAGGTGAACGTGACGGTTTATAAAAACAAATGGGCACGCAACGAATATCAGCTAAATCTCATTAAACAGCTTGCAACGGATAAAACCGGGCTGTGCCAATACCCGTTTACGTCTAACGATGCCAACAATGTGTTTTTCTTTTCGAAAGGGAAAGATCAGTATTTTAGTTCTGAATCCTACTCGTATTTTAATCAGCATGATGCACGCAACAATGAATCGATGAAATTGAACTTGTTTACCGATCGTTCGCTGTATCGTCCCGGGCAAACAGTTTATTTTAAAGGAATAGCTTATCAAGCTGATAAAACAAACCAAAAAGTTGCAAATGAAGGCATCGCCTATGAAGTCACCCTGTTCGATGCCAACAATCAAAAAGTAACGGCAAAAAGCTTTAAAACAAACAGGTTCGGTTCATTTGCAGGCGAATTCGTGTTACCGCAGGGCGGACTGAACGGTGCTTACAGAATTCAATCCGGCACTTATTCTCAGGTTTTTTGGGTGGAAGAATACAAGCGTCCTACTTTCGAAGTAAAAATAGACAAACCCAAAAACGAAGTGAGTTTTGGCAATAAAGTAGCTTTGTCGGGAAGCGTAAAAGCCTACGCGGGCTATGCGGTTGGCGACGCAAAAGTGAAATACCGGATTATTCGCCGACCTCATCGTTACTGTTGGTGGTTCGAGGAACCCGATAAAGAAATTATTAACGGAACAACCGTATCAAAACCGGATGGAACCTTTGAAGTATCGTTTGTCCCCGAAAAATCGGACAAGGCAGAACTGAATGTGCGTGGACAATTCTACACTTACACCGTATATGCCGATGCTACCGACCTGAAAGGAGAAACACAAAAAGGAGAGCAGTCAGTATCGGTTGGCGACAAAGCCTTGTTTATTCTGGCTGAAGTTGATGATAAAATAGACAAGAAACAAGCCTGCAATATAGCTATTCATACTGAAACTGTAAATGGAGAGGCTGTACGCTCAAACATTAAATATACTGTGTCGCGCCTAGCCGAAACCACAGAATACAACGAAGAAATAACCAATAAAGCAATAGAACCGGAGGAAATCTACAACTTCAAAGTGCAGGAAGAAGTCCTTGCAGGCAACTTTGATACGGATAGTAAAAAATTACAGCTGGCTTTAGGCAAACTGGCTTCCGGACGGTATAAGATTCAATTTCAAACCACCGATGCTTACGGAAAACAAGTGACTACGGAGAAGATATTTATTCTTTATAGTCAGGATGATAAACGCCCGCCAGTAAAAACTTATGTCTGGCTACAGTCTCCGGTAACTGAATGTGCTGTAGGCGAATCAGCCACTATTCTGTTTGGTACCTCTACTCAAAACTCCATGATTTTGTATGAAGTAATGCAGGGAAACACTGTGCTGGAAAGTAAATGGATACCCTTCTCCGACGAAATCAGAAAGTTTAATATTCTTTACAAGGAAAGCTACGGAGCCGGTGTAACGGTGATGCTTACTTTTATGAAAAATGAGCAACTGTTTACTCGTTCGGTAACACTGACCAAAAAAGTGGCAGAAAGGAAGCTAACACCTGCATTAAGTGTATTCCGTAATAAACTACAGCCTGGCGAAAAAGCCGAATGGACAATTACAGTTCCGGAAACAGAGAAGAATAAAAATGTGGCTGAATTGATGGTTAGCATGTATGATGCTTCTTTAAATGCCATTCGCCCCCATACCTGGTTTTTCAACCCAACGAACCGTGAGCAGGTTGCTTTCTCTCCCAACTGGACATCAAACGGGAATAATTTCATGTCAGATAATGCTTTGTTTCTTATCCCTTATAAAACCATAAAAGAAATTCAATTGAACCAGCTGAATTGGTTTGGACTCGATGTTGCTATCCGCAATGGAATGAGGAATAGGAATCTATTTATCAGAGGATTAAATTCTAGGCGCGCAGGCAAGTTTACTGCACCTGTTATAAAAAAAGATGAAGAGATAAAAAGCCAAGATCTTCTTATGGATGCAAAAGTATCGATTTCTATCGCGGATGTCAAGGGCAATGATGAAGCGAATGGAAAAGATATTGCCGATGTAAGACAGGCAGTTACCCAAGAAGTAGAAGAAAAACCATTTTTTATGAAAGGGCCAAAGTTGAAAGAAAACAACACAGAAAGAAATCTTGTACAACTCCGCACCAACTTCAACGAAACTGCATTCTTCTATCCTCAACTACAAACCGATGCACAAGGAAATGTAAAGTTCACTTTCACGGCTCCCGAAAGTTTGACGCGCTGGGACGTGAAGATGTTAGCGCACACTGCTGATTTGTATTTCGGACAAGGCGAAGCACAAGTCGTTACGCAGAAGGATTTGATGGTACAAATGAATTTACCGCGCTTTGTTCGTCGGTCCGACAAACTAATATTAAGTGCCAATGTAGTCAATTTGACAGACAAAACTCTGACAGCCAACGTTAGCTTTGAATTGATTGACACCGCTACCGATAAACCCATAAAACTGAAAGACGCTGCACCTAAAGCAGTAACACTGGCGGCAAACGAAACTAAAGCGGTTCAATGGGAACTGACGGAATTTTCGCCCTACGAACTGGTAACCTGCAAGGTGATAGCACGCGCAGGCAACTTCAGCGATGGTGAGCAAAAATACCTGCCCGTATTGCCCGACAAGGTATTGATAACAGAAAGTTTGCCATTGACTATTCGGGGTAATGAAACCCGCACGTTCAATTTTGAAAGTCTTATAAAAAACAGTACTAAGGTAGACAGCAAAAATCTGTCAGTTGAGTTTTCGTCCTATCCGGCCTGGTATGCGGTACAAGCACTGCCTACCGTATCCGAACCACAAAGCGAAAATGCGTTGGATTATTTTACTGCTTATTACGCCAATTCGCTGGCGGGGTTTATTGCCAACTCCAATCCTAAAATTGCAGCTACTTTTGAACAGTGGCGAAAAGCAGGAGGAAGCCGCGAAGCACTACTTTCCAATCTGGAAAAGAACAGCGAACTGAAAAACATGTTGCTTGAGGAAACGCCTTGGGTAGTAGCTGCCAAAGATGAAACGGAACAGAAGCGGCAAATCGCCTTACTGTTCGACCTGAATATGCAGAAAAATCAGGCGAAACAATATATCGACAAGGTGATTTCCCTACAACAACCTTCGGGAGCATTTACATGGTTTAAAGGTATGCCCGATAGCCGTTATATCACCCAGGAAATCTTATTGAACTGGGCACGATTGGCAAAAATGACTAAGTCCGATATACTTACTGATTATCTCTCGTCGCTTACTGCTGCGTTGCATTATCTGGACTTAGAGATTGCCCGCGAATTTGCAAATCTCAGGAAGAATAATAAAAACTATGAGAAAGAAATGTCGGTAGATAATATGCAACTCTTCTATCTGCATCTCCGGTCGGAATATCCAACCATCCCGATTGATCAATCGGCACAGGAAGCTGTGAAGTTCTATACGGCCCAGTCCGAAAAATACTGGACAAATTTCACGCTTTACGGCAAAGCCATGATGGCACTGGTTGCCAACCGAAACGGGAAAACACTGTTGGCAAACAGTATTCTGAAATCGCTGAAAGAAAATGCGTTGAAAACCGATGAATTTGGTATGTACTGGGCTAAAAACACTTCCGGATATTTCTGGAACGAGCGACCGATAGCCGTGCAAGCTGCCATTATAGAAGCATTTTCCGAAATATCAAATAATACAGCAGATATCGATGAAATGAAAATCTGGCTGCTAAAACAAAAACAAACGCAACGTTGGGACTCTCCAATGTCAACGGTAAATGCCATTTATGCATTGCTGAACAGAGGAAATAATTGGTTAGCTAATGAAGGTTCGGTTCAGATAAAAATAGGAAATACGCTACTTCAACCAACCAGTACCGAAGCCGGAACAGGCTATTTTAAAGAAACTATACCGGTTGCTAATATTCGTCCTGAAACAGGCAAAATAACAATTTCCAACATTGAGAGGGTGACTCAAAGTCACCCCCTCAATAAGAGTTCCAATAATACTTCTATTGGCTGGGGTGCCATGTACTGGCAGTTTTATCAGGATCTGGATAAAGTAGAAGGACAAAGCGGTGCGCTAAAAGTCGGCAAAAAACTTTTTGTTGAAAAAATGGCTCCGACCGGAAAAACCCTGTTGCCAATTGAACAAACCACGCTATCGAAAGGTGACAAAGTCATTACCCGATTGGTAGTGAGTACAGACAGAAACCTGGAATTTGTTGCACTGAAAGACTTGCAGGCATCCTGCTTCGAACCGGTTAATCAACTTTCGGGTAGCCAATGGAAAGAAGGAATTTGCTATTATCAAACTACCAAAGACGCATCCACGCAATTTTTCTTCGCTTATCTACCCAAAGGCACTTACGTGTTCGAATACGAATTATGGGTAAATGCTTCGGGAGAATATACCAGTGGAATTACATCAATTCAGTGTCAGTATGCACCGGAGTTTGTTAGTCACACTGGAGGTGAAAGAATAACCGTGAGATAATATAGTTGCATAGCGACAAAAGAAAATGTTCCGTAAACGATTTGTTTACGGAACATTTTTTTATTCTTCCTTTTCAATAGCCTGAACCACCAGACTGGCTATCGTCATCCCAAACATGGCCGGCATATACGACGTTGTACCGTTGACCTGAGCCTTCAGACTACACCACTCGTGATTTACCAAATCAGGATCTCCAGGACCGGTAATGGCTTTAGGACACATGCATTTTTCTGTTCCGCACGAAGCATTGTCCCCTTTATTTTTAAGCACCTCATCGCTATAAACGCACATAAATTTCTTGCTTGTACCTCCAAGCTTTTTCAGCCTACCACGCAATGCAGCTCCTAGCGGACAACCCTGTACCTTCCAAAATTCAGTCACTTTAATGCGGGTCGGATCCATTTTCAACGCTGCGCCCATCGACGAAAAGAACGTAGCATTGGTTTTTGTGGCTGTTTGAATCAGATGAACTTTGTTAGCCAGACTATCAATTCCATCAATGATAAAGTCGTATGAATCGAGTTCAAAAGAGTCGGCTGTTTCAGGACTGTAAATCTTCTGTAACGCTGTGATTTCTGCCTTTGGATTAATCTCCAGCAAGCGGTCTTTGAGCACCTCTGTCTTTACTTTACCCACCGTTTTGGTGGTGGCCATCAGTTGTCGGTTCACATTGGTTACGCACACACGGTCGGAATCGACAATGGTGAGATGACGAATTCCCGAACGAATCAGACTCTCCGCACACCAACTTCCGACACCACCAATTCCAAATATTATAACTCGTTTTTCAGCCGCTTTTTCAATAAAACTCTTGCCCAATAGCAATTCTGTGCGCTGAAATATTCCTTTTTCGATACCCATTACCTACGAAAATATGTTCTGTTTGAATTTATTCCAAAAATAAGGCGCAAAGATACTACGATTATTGAAAATAATATATTTTGTGGAGGTTAACGTGTTTCAAGAATAATATCGAAAAAAAGAAGCAACGGACTGATCGTTACTTCTCTTTTATATTCTCAAACGACAAAAATATTATTTTATAGCATATTGTTTATTGTCCGATTCGCTTACACGATTAATAAACTCTCTGAAAGCTATGTATTCTGCCGGACTAACTTGCTCTGTTTTTCGGATCATCACACGCTTTGCGATTATTTTCGATGGATTCCGGGTATCGAAAGTCAGTTTATAACTTGCATTAGCACAGTCAAAACTAGCATCGACAGGCAGTTCCACAAATTTCTTTCCGGCTGGAAGATTTATCACCATTTCTTCATTGTCAATATCTTCCCTCATATAAGACCAGAGCTCAATAGGATACTTGCGGCTTTCTGCAGTCACCACTTCCAACGAACTTACCTTCTCTGTCCAGGGCAGATTGAGGATTTTCATTCCGGCAACAGTCTGCAAGATATTCTTCACCTCTACTTTATAATCTATTTTGAGACTATCCTGCAAGTTTTCAAGGTTTTGAAATTTCAAATCTATAACTTTTATCGGAACCGTAAAATCTGAAGCCACTCCCTGATTCATTTGTTTCAACTGCTCTTCACTGCCTATATCACGGTAAGTTTCGCGAAGTGAAGCCGCCATTTCTGCAACATAGGTATTATTTCTTACAATTAATAAATCATTGTTGGCCAGCGTAATGTTATGACGACGATTAATGGAATTTCTTAATCTGAAAGGCATTTCCATGCTCAACAACTTGTCTCCGTATTTTTCGTTAGCAAACGGAATAGGTAGTATTTCCGATTGAAGATCAACTGTAAGTGCCGCTCCAAACGGCAATTTGTTGTCTGTCAGTTCCAGATAATATGTTTTATTATCCAGGTTCAATTGAGCAATACAGTGATTAAATTCAACCGACGGTAATGGCATCGTTTTGTTTCCGTTATTTCGGGTCGAAATCAATACCAGATTAGCTTTTATTCCCACTTCGTTACACAAAGCGACAAAAAGAGTGGACACATCTTTACAATCACCTAAGCGGGTAGTGATGGTTCGTGAAGCCTTTTGAGGCACGAAATTACTGTGCAAGAAAGACACGTTAGAATAACTGATGTTTTCCAAAATATAATCATAAAAAAGCTTCGCCTTTTCCAACGGAGTACTGTTTTCTTTACCTTTCAGAATAGTAGCTACTGTTTCTTTAAGCACAAAATCTGTATTGAATTTACTGTATGTCAAATCTTTGTACCAGTCACCCACATATTTCCAGTCAGGTATAGTACTACAATATAAAGTTGGAACGACGTCGGTCAGTGCACTCATATAAGGTTCGCTCTTCACAGCATCTTGCTTATCCAATTCCCATTGATACAGCTTCATATCTTCAACTTCTGTTATCTTTGGTTCAACTTTTCCGTTGGTAACCAGATAATTGATAACCCGATCTTTGGGAGCCAATACACTATAACGATTAATCAGCGAAGGTATATTGTACCGCAGCAGAAAATGATCGAAGAAGTGCTTAGCCAACTTGCCAGTCGAGAAATCCTGAACGCGGTAAATAAGATGAAGCACGTCATTGGCTTCCAGATTAGTAAACACTAACTTATTATCGTTATTTGTTTCCGCCTTCACCTTTGTTCCATTGGCTTTTACCACTTCCACTTTATCTATTAAAAGTTTTTGTGTGTTGTCGTTATAACCAATGGTATATTCTTTCCAGTCTTCGACACCGGCCTGATTTAAAATTTTGACCGCTATTTCATATTTATATTCCTTAGCAGCTTCAGGATAAACAACTGACTGATAATCATTCAAAAGTATAATCGAATTATCTTGCGGATATTCCTTGGCAGTAGGCGCATTTTTGATAAGTTCGTTCAGATCATTTTTGGGAAACAACTCATTGAGTTCCTTTTTCTTCTCCAGCAATCTTAGCTGCGAACGTGAATCGTAAGAAGTTGGTCCGTAATAAATGGATTTCTTGAAACTTTCTATGGCATTTGGCTCATCCTTGAGGCTATTATAGATATATCCTCTGTAGTTATAAATACCGGTCAGGGTTGGCGACAAGGCAATTATTTGATCGGTAGCAGCCAACGCTTCTTTGTATTTCTGCATGCGAAACAGAACCGACGCCAGATCATCCCAGTATCCGGTAGCATAAGGCATAACATCAAGCCTTTGTTTCAGTGTAGCGAGTCCCTTGTCCGGATTACCTTGCTCAATGTACGTTTTGGACAATAAATCCAATGCGCTCGCATTAAAGTACGATTTGCAATAGTTTTCAATCACGGCAACAGCTGTTTTAGGGTTTTTCGACGTGTTTTTTTCAATTGAGAAGTTCAACTTCATATAATCAAGCCGACTGGGATATTTTTTATAAAGCGTTTTTGCCAAAGCCATCACATCCTCATAGCGCTTTTGGTATGAAGCCACATTGATAGTCCACTCGTCCGTTACCGAATTTTCGCCGTATAATTCTTTCGCCTTTTTTAAAATATCTTCGGCATCGGTGTATTTTTCCGATTTTATAGCTTCATTGTAAAGTTCCTGCAAGCCCCAAAACGAGTTGGGATCCAAATGTTTAATATTGCCCATCTCCTTTTCATAATCGGTTCTGTTTTTTGCTCTGGTATAAGCTTCTGACAGTCTGTACGATGTCAGAGTTGATTTAGAAGTCAGTTCTTCAAGTTTCTTCAGCACTTTGGTGGCTTCGTAAGATTTATCGTTGTGCAAGTAAGTTTCAGCCAACAAATAATAGTACAATGGATTTGCCGGTAACTCGCGAACTTTCTCTTCCATGTACTTTTCAGCAAAGAATGGCAATAATTCATTGGTTGGTTGAGCTGCCGATTTTGAATAATCTCCACGAATGTCCGAATCGGTTAAACCCGGAACAGGATTGGCATTTTCATCGGTAAGTCTGATTAAAATATTGGCATCTTCTATTTCACTCTGCCCTATCTGAACCAGAATCCTATTGGAGCCTTTGTTGAGTTTTATTTTGTATGCATAAATATCCAGATCACAATTCCGTTCTTCCGAAACTGTTGATACCTGAGCATCATTGATCCATATTTTTAATGAACCTGAATTCCCTGCCCGAAGATAAACATCCTGCTCTACCGGGCTGTTTACAAAAGTTTGTGTATAAGTAATCGTATTATTCAGAGGAAAGTAGTATTCCAAATGGAACCAGTTATTGGGCTTATTGCAGGTAGGTGTGTACCACTTTATATCAGCATCAACCTTATTTTTAAAGATATCTGTCCGAGATGATTTGCTTACTGCACCCCAATCTTTGCTGAACCCGCTGCCCGATGTATTGTCAAATGTTCCAAGCACTTGCCAATGAGTCAAAGCGCCCATTTTTGTATAAAGTTCTTTGGCACGCTTGAAATTATTGATTT
Source organism: Paludibacter propionicigenes WB4 (assembly GCF_000183135.1). Taxonomy (NCBI): domain Bacteria; kingdom Pseudomonadati; phylum Bacteroidota; class Bacteroidia; order Bacteroidales; family Paludibacteraceae; genus Paludibacter; species Paludibacter propionicigenes. The sequence goes on from NC_014734.1 coordinate 1,518,863, forward strand.
TCTCGTAATACGATCCCAAACGTTCACATATCATGGCTTTAAGCGTTCCGCTCATCTTCGGATCAGCGCTTATTTTTTCAAAAAAATCAACTCTGTTTTGGGGTAATATCTCGCTCGATTGAAGTAAAAAAGGAAGCGAACTAAATGCATATAAATAGGGATATGGATTAGAACCGGAAGTATAGAACTGACGGAAGTTGTCGAATGCAGCATCGTTTTTATATTCAGTCCAGTCTAATAAACAAAGACTTAACAGAGCATCCGATTTAGTCTGGGGATTGGCTATAGCCTGATTGAAATACTTACGGGCATCAACACGATTATTACTTGTGAATGCTTCCCACCCTTTTTTATAGTCCTGCTGATCTTGACCTGCTACGCCTTGCCAACTCAGCATTTGAATGAGGAATAAAATAAATAGATTTCGTTTCAACATTTCTTATGGTTTTAAAATGATTGTATTAGATTATCAGACTCAATATTTGCCCTGATAAGGTGGAGCAAAGATGAGAAATATATTCTATTTTTACAATAATTTTGTGAATTATTTCTGTAAATTCATTTGATTTCCGGGCATGATAAATTACATCTCAATCTCTATCAAAATGTATTACAATATCACTAAAAAGGATGATTTAGCTGGCTGGCTGCAAAGTCTTATTTACGTCTACTTTGCTTACCCGAAGAATAGGGAGCGGGCTATAAATTGGGGTCGGAATGCTCAGTGGCATGGAGTCAAGACGCGTAACTTCGACAAGGGCAATTCCTGCTCCGATAATTTCTAATTGTTTAGCGGCACTGTACGACAAGTCAATCATAAGTCTTCTTTGGTGCGGCCCACGGTCAGTCACTCTGACAAATACCTGCTTGCTGTTTTTGGGATTCCTTACTCTCAAAATTGTTCCCAAAGGATAGGTACGATGCGCACAAGTCATACTGTCAGGATGATATTTTCCTCCGTCAGAAGTATGCCTGCCTTTGAGTCGATGGCTGTAATATGAAGCATTTCCCTGCTTTTGTGCAAAGGAAAATCCTGTTGAAATAATCAGAAAAAATATAGTTAATTGTAATAGTCGAGTCATAGTTCTCAGGTGTTATTATTACAAATATCGAAATAAATATCTATAACACCTAACTTTACATCAAATATTCACAATTCTTTTGAGTCCTAAACTAAAATAAAACTCATAAAAAGCTTCAAAAAAACATACTTTTATTCTATTTTTGCTCAATAAATCGGATGTCAATTTTTTCTTCACCTTCCTGCTGAATCATTTCAAACTTGCCTTTATAATCAATCTTCATCTTGTTTAATTGAGCCGAAGTAGTCAACGATTTGAACAAAGAAAATCTATCATTATCGTTGCAGTCTTTGTTAAACCAACAATACATTAATTCAGACGTTTTTTCGGCATACTGAAGAATAAATATTCCGTGTTCCGAAAAAACCAAATCTTCATAAGCATACGCAATATCCAGACCGCTACCATCTTTAATTATAAATCTCACCTTTTCTAACTCATAAAAACCAACCTGATTTGCTGACGTTTGTACTGTACTCATTCACATTGAAGTTTAGTTTGTAAATATATAGTTTGCTTATTAAAACAGAACAATAAATATACCAAGACAATAGAGCTTACATAATCAGCGAATTACGCCCTTTTCCTCTCACTTTAAACAACAACAAAATCTACTTTCAGGTAGCATTATTCCTGTATTAATACATATTGGTATGATAAATCGAGGCAAGTAAATCAACCAAAAGTCTATGAGCATATTGATTGCTCATTTCAACAAAAAATTATACCTTTGTAGCTCAAAAAAACAGCTTAAACATGAGCCATACCGACCAACAATTTGATCAGGTTGCTGCTATTTGCCGCGATATTTTCACGAAAAAGATGAAAGATTACGGTGCTTCGTGGCGTATTCTACGTCCTCAATCAGTTACTGATCAGATTTTTATAAAAGCCAACCGCATTCGCAGTATTGAGACAAAAGGAGTTTCTAAAGTTGACGAAGGCATCCGTTCTGAATTAATAGCCATTGTGAATTATGGTATCATTGGTTTAATTCAACTGGAATTGGGTTGTTCTGAAACTGATGATCTTTCCTACGACAAAGGTGTGGAGCTTTACGCTAAGTACATGTCCGAAGCAAAAAAACTTATGATGGACAAAAATCATGATTATGACGAAGCCTGGCGCAGTATGCGTATGGAGTCATATACTGATTTAATCCTGATGAAAATTTACAGAACTAAGCAAATTGAAGACAATCAGGGAAAAACATTGATCTCAGAAGGCATTGACGCCAACTACTTCGATATGATTAACTACGCTGTTTTCGGGCTTATAAAGATTAATGAAGCGGCCTGATTTGTTGATGACTGCACGTTAATCAATAAAAAAGGAAACTATTAAATATCCAGCTTGTTGTATTTATTCAAGATTTTGAATAAGTACTTAAAAATATATTATCATGAATAAACTCCTGCAAAATGCCGGAAACATTGCTTTACAAATCGGTCGCATTCTCTTTGGTGCTGTATTTGTTTTCTCCGGTTTTGTCAAAGCTATTGATCCACTCGGCTCTACTTATAAAATAGAAGATTATCTGCACCATTTCGGCGGCTTTATGGAATCCATGGCCGATTATGCTTTCCCATTAGCAATAGCACTTTCTACCCTTGAGCTTATCATTGGTCTTAACATGATTTTCAGAATACATGTTGATCTGACAAACGTATTGGCATTGATCTTTATGCTGATAATGACACCATTAACGTTATACATTGCCATTAAAAATCCTGTCACCGACTGTGGGTGTTTTGGAGATGCTTTGATAATCAGCAACTGGGCTACATTTTCGAAAAATATCGTGTTGCTGGCCATTGCCATTCTGATGATAATATACAATTTTAAATTTCATCCATTCCTAACAAACAAAATCCAGTTCCTTATATTCTTCGCGTTTATTGCTCTCGGAGTTTCGTTATCTCTTTATAGCTACCGCCATTTACCCATGATAGATTTTCTACCCTACAAAGTTGGGGTGAATATACCTAAAGCCATGGAAATTCCGGATAATGCTCCTTCGGATGTGTATGAAACCACTTTTATTTATCAAAAAAATGGAGAGCAAAAAGAATTTACACTAGAGAATTATCCGAAAGGCGACCCAAGCTGGACTTTTGTTGACCAAAAATCGGTACTGATTTCAAAAGGATACAAAGCTCCTATTCATGATTTTTCGATAATGAACGAGCAATTTGACGACATAACCAAGCAAGTGCTGAGTTACCCGGGAAATACCTACTTATTAATATGCTACGATATCAATGAAACTTCTGTAGAAGGTGCTATGAAAGCTGAGCAAATCTATCAGAAAGCCAAAAAGAAGGGAATCAAGTTTTACGCTCTTACAGCATCATCCGACGATGACATACGTAAATTTGCAGATAAAACCGGAGTTACCTATCCATTCTGGAAAACCGATATGACAGCTCTGAAAACAGTTATACGAGCTAATCCCGGATTGGTATTAATTAAGAGTGGTACTGTAGAAGGTAAATGGAACTGGAGAGACTTTGATAAGTCGGTAGTTAGTGCTAAGTAGTCGGTAGTTAGAAGTTGATCGTTGAAAATATCGCGAAACAACTATCGCAAACATAGTGAGTAAAAATTTTAAACTAAAATAAAAATAAAAAAGATGAGAAAAAACATTGTTGCAGGAAACTGGAAAATGAACAAAACCCTACAAGAAGGGTTAGCATTGGCAACTGAATTGAATAAAGCATTGGCCGGATCAACTCCAAATTGCGATGTAGTAATCGGAACTCCTGCTATCCATTTAGCAAGCGTAGCTGCTGCTATCGACACAACAAAAATTGGCGTAGCTGCTCAAAACTGTGCTAACAAAGAATCAGGTGCTTATACCGGAGAGATCAGTGCTGCTATGGTAAAATCTACCGGAGCTAATTATGTAATCCTTGGTCACTCTGAGCGTCGCGAGTATTATGGTGAAACCAGCGCTATTCTTAACGACAAAGTAGCTTTGGCATTGGCTAACGGTCTAACTCCCATTTATTGCTGCGGTGAAGCACTGGAAGTACGCAACGCAAACGGACAAAACGCTTATGTAAAAAACCAGTTGGAAGAAACTATCTTCAACCTGAGCGCCGATGATTTCAAAAAAATCGTTATCGCTTACGAACCAATCTGGGCTATCGGAACCGGTGTAACTGCTTCTACTGAGCAAGCTCAGGATATGTTGGCATTTATCCGCACAATCATTGCTGAAAAATATGGCAAAGAAATAGCAGAAAATACATCAATTCTTTACGGTGGAAGCTGTAACGCTAAAAATGCAGGCGAATTGTTTGCTCAGCCTGATATCGACGGTGGATTGATTGGCGGTGCTTCTCTGAAAGTTGAAGACTTCAAAGCTATTATCGACGCATTTTGATTTAGTTGACCCGATAATTGGATAGCTAACTCGATTAGTTGGTTTGATTAGCCGGATAAGATAAAATATAAAAATCCTGTAAATATGTTTACAGGATTTTTTTGTACTTTTGCACCGCGTTCCGGTCATAAGTTATTGAAAATGTTTGCTAAAAACTGTTCACTGATAACTGTTCGCTGACAACTGAAAATATGCTAATAAAAATCTACGATACAAATCCTAATCCAATCGAAATACGCCGGGTGGTAGAGGTATTGCGCAAAGGAGGAATTATTATCTTTCCTACCGATGGCGTTTACGCATTTGGCTGTAATATATTCAATGCATCGGGGGTTGAGTTTATAGCCAAGCTGAAAGAGCACGATATGCGCAAAGCCAACTTGTCATTTATCTGTCATGAAATGAGTCAGATAAGTGAGTACGCTAAAATGGACGATGTGTCTTTTAAACTTATGAAACGGAACTTGCCCGGTCCGTTCACGTTTATCCTTAACGGGAGCAGCAAGTTACCCAAACTTTTCAAAAACAAAAAAACAGTGGGTATCCGTATGCCTCAAAATAACATCGCGTTGGAAATAGTCCGCGAACTGGGTAACCCGCTGATGACAAGCTCTATCTTTACCGACGAAAAAACCACCGAGTACATCACCGACCCGGAACTGATTGAAGAAAAATACGGTCATCAGGTAGACATGGTAATAGATGGTGGTATGGGAGGATTAATCCACTCCACCATAGTCGACTGCACTGAAGACGAACCGGTTATTATCCGCCAGGGAGCCGGAGAATTGCAGTGATTCTGAATAAAATAAATAGAAGAGGTTGAATTCAATTAAGAATTCAACCTCTTCTATTTTTACCACAGTTTCATTTAGCGAGACAATGACAAATCGAGAGTAATTCATAGAATTAAATCACATCATCTTCAACGCTCCATCCCAGTGTTCGATGGCTTTTCCGTCTACAATGCGCCATTGATCAAACCAGGTAGTAGTATACTTTTGTCCGGAATGTTTTGTATCCTTTTCTTCCTTGACATAAGCTACGGTTACTAAATCGCCTTCGGCTACAACAGAAACAACTTTCGTTTTCATCTTTTGAGGAATAGGGGTTGGAGTCACCTTCAACAATTCAACAAAGAATTTCACAACAGCATCCCTCCCACTAGCAGCATTCGGATTGTGTTGTATGTAACCCTCTGCTATATACTTATCTGCCAACTCCCAATGATTACACTCTAACAAGTCTTTTACAATATGGTACGCAACTTGTTTATTTCTGTTTAACTTTTTATCTTTACTGGTAAATAAAGCATCCGGATTGGGCGATGCAACTACTGCTTCCTGAGAGTAAACTATCAAAGAACACAGAAATAAAGAGAAAAAAACTACAATGCTTTTTGTTTTCATAATAATATGTTTATAAGATGAAAATTTATACTCAACTACAGATTACTTCCCAGATTTCTATTATTTATATAGCAGTTTGAAAAGAGTGTTCTACAAATAATTGATATATTTATAGAACACTCTATTTCGTAATGCAGTACTTGAGATTTTATTTAGCGGCGCTTACATACGATGTTATCTGGTCGGCCGGTCCACTTACATATTTTTGGTAGCTTGGATACGAACACATCAAATAACCTCCTGTTCCTTGTTGTTTCTGGCTAATCCGACCTTTGGCATCTATTACCATCGTTTTGGCAGGTGCCTGATTTTTTTCAACCCAGTTTACAAGTAAATCCATATTATCGTCGCCATTGGGCGAAGGTATATTTTTTACATCTACCGGTTTTCCCTCACCATTCACTTTATACCCTTTTCCACTCAAACCATGACCGGCCTGAGGAACAACATATAAGCGGGCGAATTTATCAATTGTAGCACGTCCCATTTTATTAATCAAAGACTGATAATAATCGAGTTGAGCACCCGGCGAAGCGATATTGTCCATGGTACCAATAGTCAAAATCATCTTGCCTCCTCTTTTGAAAAATGCAGCTAAATCCGGATTTGTAGAGTCCAACCAACCTGACAACTGTTCGCGACGTTTATTCCATTTACCGCCTTCGACATAATCCAGTGGATTTGATTTCAAATCCTGCATTAAAAATCCGGTTACACCTAACGAACCAAGCGAACCATGAACCTGCGCATTTTCAGGAGCTCCTTCCTGTCCTTTGTAGCGTTGTCCGGTTATCATACCAAATCCATCGGGCTCAACTGTAGGAAGCCACATACCAAATCCGGTGACGCCGTTGGCAAGTGGTGTCGCAAATTTATAGGTACTGTAAGCCAATTCCATAGTTTTGATTTGTTCATTGGTCAGCTTAGCCGATTCAGACTTGTCAGCCGGATTCGGGTCTACATTATTAGGAGCCCGAAGTGCAGCCCATGGGTCTTTTGGTCCGACACCGTCATTCACATTGAATATAGAACGGGCAGCCACATAGTTGCTCACAACACCATCGGCGATACCGTCAAGTTTATCGCATTGACGAAGAAATTCGACACGAATTGCATTTACTTTGGCAGGAGTTACCCAGTTCTTTGCCGGTATTTCCTGTATTCTGATCAGCTCCGGAGCAAGCATAAGGCTCGAAAAGTTGACAATTGGAACATTGGCTATGATGCCGTTATAATCTTTTGGATACCGCTGAGCCACTGTAAGCGCCTCGCGACCACCATGAGAAGTTCCTACATAATAGTTATAGGCAGGACGTTTTCCATAAAGACGCTGCATAATAACAACAGCAGCATCGTGGGTTTTCTTCATTTGCATATAACCCATATTTTTGATAGCCTCGTCATTCAGCGCCCACTCATCACCCGGAGTAGGACCTGAAGCAAGTGGTTTCTGACCGCCACCACCAAATCCAGCAGCCTGATGACCTGAATCACTTCCGTACAGCGCAAATCCTTTGTTTATAAGAGGATTTTTACCTTCGCGTACAGTGATAGTCCCGTTCATACCACCTCCTCCGGCTTGCATAGAACGTTGCGACCAGCTTGCAGGCAAAATAACTCTGAAGTTTATTGGCCAACCCTTCGGATCGACAGGAAAAATGGATCCTTCCACAACAGCATACGCCGGAGTAGCATCAGTAGCCTCAACCCAGCGAGGTTCATAAAGTTTTACAGAACCGACTGGCTCACCGATGGAAGATGCGGGAACAGAAGTGCCAACTTTAGATAAATCGGCTTTAGTGATAGTGATATTGGTCAGTATTTTCGCTTGGGCAAATGATTCATTGACACCAAAGAAAAACAGCACAATAACTGAATAAATTAATTTTTTCATTTTTATTATATGATTGGTTAGTATTGTTATGACAGGAGCTATAGAAAAGTCAGAATAGCGAATAACGACAAAATTAGGCTCATTCTAAACAGATTACTGAGCCTATAAAATCACTTTGTCAATCTGATTCAATAGATTATATGACAAGTTCTATAAGTATATTATGAAAATGAAAAACAACGTTTTTCCGAGTCAAATGTACAATATTATTCTGATAGATTGACTGAATCAGATACAAAATCAATTCTGTTTTTAATTAATTTATCATTCTATTATCGCATTAGGTCTTGTATCAATAAAAATGAGCAGTATATGACCATAAAAACACCGCAAATCATGTGATAAACATTTGATTATTCGACATAATTTGTTATTTTTGTCAACGTTTCTTTGACTTCAATCACCTGCATTAAGTACCTTCCTCTATTATTGAAGTCGATTGGTAATTCTGCACCAACTAACAATCACGAAAAATAATTATTCACTCTTAAATATAGTATTATGGTAATATTTTCTATTTTCTTGCAAACCGCTATAATTTCTTTTTTTATTGCCGGGATAATCTGGGTTGTTAATCGAGTTCTATCATTCAAAAAATCAAACCACAAAAAATAATAAGTTATGAACTTCTCAGATTTCTTTCATCAGTTTCAGGGAATTGCAACATTATTCTCATCAGATATTAGCATATCAATAACCAGAATTTTTCTCATTTTCCTAGGCCTACTATTAATGTATTTAGGGAAAAAAGGCGTATTAGAAGCACTTTTAATGATTCCTATGGGCTTGGGTATGGCAACAATAAATGCATCCCTAATGTTTCTGCCTCACGGAGTACCCGGTGGGTTTGTAGAGAATGGAGCAGTACAGGGAACTTTGTTTCTGGACTCAATGGTTACCGATGTAAATCAAATGTTTGATTTACTCCAAATTGATTTTTTGCAGCCGGTTTATGTATTTACATTTAGTAATGGACTTATTGCCTGTCTTGTTTTTATGGGAATCGGTTCGTTGCTTGATATCGGTTTTTTATTACAACGCCCCTTCACCAGCATGTTGCTCGCTTTGTGTGCGGAACTGGGAACATTTGTGGTTGTACCAATTGCTCAGGCTATGGGATTAACCGCCCAGGAAGCAGCATCGATTGCCATGGTCGGCGGTGCTGATGGCCCAATGGTTTTATTTACGTCCTTATCTCTGGCCAAACATTTATTTGTACCGATTACTGTAGTAGCTTATTTATACCTGGGGCTGACCTACGGCGGCTATCCTTATTTAATCAGATTGTTGATTCCTAAAAAACTCAGAGCGATCAAAATTGACAAATCAAAAGAAAAACCGAAAAAACCGATTTCGGCATCTACAAAACTTGCTGCTGCAGGTATTTTGTGTGTCGTGCTTTGCTTGCTTTTTCCGGTAGCTTCACCACTATTCTTTTCCCTGTTTTTAGGCATTTCGATTAAAGAAGCTAAACTTACGCATATTCATGACTTTATAAGCGGCCCACTTCTTTATGGCTCTACTTTTTTCCTGGGTTTAACGCTTGGAGTTCTTTGCGAAGCCCATTTATTGCTTGACCCCCGCATTTTGAAATTATTAGTACTCGGTATATTGGCATTATTGTTTTCGGGTATTGGTGGCATTATCGGCGGTTATATTATGTATTTCATCAAAGGCGGAAACTTCAATCCTACAATAGGTATTGCCGGTGTTAGTTGTGTACCTTCAACGGCTAAAGTTGCACAAAAAGAAGTTACAAAGTCTAATCCGAATAGCATGATTTTACCGGAAGCCCTGGGTGCCAATATTTGTGGAGTAATCACTTCTGCGATTATTGCCGGCTTGTATATCAATTTCTTCAGATAAAGATTGAGCACATACTTAAAACCGCTATTGAAAGCCTGACGACAGCTTTCAATAGCGGTTTTTTTTATAAGATATTTCATCAAGCAGTTCAGCCATAATTCCATTTCGAGTTCAGGCCGGTATGACAAAAAAGAGGGCATCCACAAAGAATGCCCTCAATACCTAGAAATAACTATAGATAAATACTTTCAATGGATACTTCTACTTTCGACCGCTATTACTTATTCTGAAATAATCATAACTTACTTCGAACGGGCTTTTGTCCTGTGCTGACATTTGAGTTCCTTGTCTTTCCGGCATTCCCTGAGGACCTCTGAATCGTGTATCAGCCACTCCATCACAAGTAATCAGACCTGCCTTCGTATTCATTAGTAATACTTTGACAGAACCAATGATGCTGAATTTTTCGCCGTCAGTGGAACAATATGCTGTGTACAGATTGCCTTTCTTTTCGAATTTCACAAAAAGGGTATTATTGTCCTTTATTACTCCTACCATGCTCAGTGTAGCCACATTTTTGAGAGTTCCGTTTTCTTCAATAACGAGCTGAACGGCTCCTGCCTGAGTGCCGGTTGCTGCAGGCCCCATGCCTCTTCTACCACCGACACCGGCACTGTAAACCACTTTCACATAATTGTCATCGTCCTGATAAGCCAATAGGCCTCCGTATTCACTGAAACCTGAAGGCTTTCTTGAAAAAACTATCTTTGAGTCAATCACCCAGTCAGTGTTGGCACTTTGAAGCAAGATGTTCTCTGCATTATTATTCGTGCCTGAGATATCGCCCTTGGCACTTGTTATAACCAGCGAACCGGCATTTTTGGTGAGACTCCAGTTGTCCGGGTTTTCACGAATCCAGGTCCATTGTTTTCCGATAGCAGTGCTGTTGAATTCATCAGCAGTTGACTTCGTTCCAAAGTTGACTATATATTTATTGCTCTCAACAGAAGCATTATCGGTAAGCACTACAAACGATGAACCCGGAACAGCCTGAGCCGGAATAATCTCTACATCAATATCATTCCCAGAAGAAACCGTCACTACTTTAGGTGTCTTCTTTGCGGGGCTGGCGAACAAGTAAGAATATTCATTTACATCCGGCTTGAAGTCCACAATTTTCTTGCCGTTTACAGCAATAGAAGCTGCATTCAGATCAGGCATTACTTTTATCGCAAAACTACCCGACAGCGTATGTCCATCCACTGTTACTTGAGCTGTGATGGTTGCAACTCCCGAACCTTTGGCAGTAATTAAACCTTTAGCATCTACAGTTGCAACATCCGTGTTATTGCTGGAATATACTATCTTAGCTTTTGAAACATCGAAGAAGCTATCGTCGGTCATGGCAGCAGTCAAACTGGTTTGCGATGTTTGACCGGATTTCAGCACAACATCTCCACAATCTGCAACTACAGTTTTCAGAACAGGTGTAAATTTACCGTTCATAGTCGCCGATACTGTTCCTTTTATGTCTTTAGACGATATACCGATTTCGAAAACATATTTTCCCTGATCAAAGGTAGTCGTGTTCTTGTCCATATCCCAAAACCACAAGTCGGCGCAATTAATATCGATATTCACTGTTTTGGTTTGTCCGGCGGGCAGTGTTACACGCTTAAATCCTTTAAGTCTTTTGATTGGTCGTTGGAGTGAAGCCGGGCTATCCGGTGTTTTCATATAAACCTGAATAACCTCATCTCCCTCAACTTTTCCGGTATTCTTCACATCCACACTTACGGTTATTTTATCGTGAGGTATAATCGAATTTTTACTTATTCTGAAGTTGCTATACTCGAACGTAGTATATGACATACCAAAACCAAATTCGTAGGAAACATCCTTGTCGAAATACCAGAATGTCCTTCCGTTCTTTCCGTTGCCGCCTCTGAGTGTGTAATCGGTAATTTCCGGAAGATCTTTTACTGATTTATACCAGGTTCCATTCAGTTTTCCTCCTGGATTTACTTCTCCAAAAAGAACACTGGCAATAGCGTCTCCTTGTGCCTGACCATTGTAGCCAACCCAAATAATACCCGGAATATTCTGTAAATTTTTGAATTCCTCTACCTCAACACAGCCCAGTGTTTGCATTACCACTATGGTATTGGGATTAACTGCAGCCACAGCCTTAATAAGTTCTACCTGATTGCCCGGCAGCAACAATGTAAGGCGATCCGCCTCTTCTGTAGCTGTTTTTTCATCTGTACCCACAAATACGACTGCAACATCAGCGGCAGCGGCAGTTTTAATGGTTTGCTCGTCTATTTTAGCATCAGCCGGAGCTTTGTAAACCAAATAAAGTGTCTGAGGTCCGTTAAAGCCAAGTTTGTTGACTTTTATCTTCATCATACTTCCGGCACCGTACACTCCCCCTGACTTGGCTCCTCCTGCTACAGTAGCATTTAAGGTGGTAAGCAGATTTCCATCAGGCGATCCTACACGGACCTCTACGATACCTCCTTCTGTTGGAATATTCAAATTTATGCCAATGGTATCGACATTTGTCAGATCGACATTATCATACGCCGTCCAAGAACCATCGTTTATAGTCCTTACCTGTTCGACAGTTCCCATCCCTGAACCTACTGTAATGCCTTTTGAACACGAGCTATACTTGGTAGCATCGTGTTTAGATACTGATCCGTTTGACTTTTTCAATTCAAAAGCAACAACATAAAGCAAATTACTCTTACTCGTTGAGTTACCTCCCGAGCTGTGTAACACTTCAGTCGACAAACCTCTTTCTAAAATATATTTTTTGATTCCGGCAAATGGAGTAATCATGTTTTCCTGTGCCGGTCTTCCTGAATATGGTCCTAATTCTACCTTGTCTGCATGAGGTCCGATAAGCGCTATCTTCTTAAGGTCGGCAGGATTCAAAGGCAATGCTTTTCTGTTTGTTTTTAAACTGATATTGTTTTTAAGAAGCACCGGAGTTTTTGTTGCAATTTCCTTTGCGAGCGCCTTGTTCGCCGGAGAATTCACAATATTCGGTTGAAATTGTGCGTACAAAACTTTAGCAGGAGGATCAAACTCACCGGTTCTCATGCGTACGATAAAGATATTCAAGAGTGCCCGATCAATATCAGCCATAGTAATCAGCCCTTTTTTCAGTGCTGCAATGGCATAACGTTGGTAAATACTGCCACAATCGGAATCAACGCCGGCTTTAAGACCTTTGGCGGTTGCCTCTTCGGCAGTTTTCACATAATAATGTCCGGTATAAATATCTTCTATGGCTGCACAATCACCTGTTATATAACCTTTCAGACCATACGTTCTGCGGGCTATGGTGTCCAGATACAACTGGCTGGCCGATGTTGGGACACCATTAACAGCATTGTACGACGACATGATTGAAGGTAGATTATCCTGTTCGATAAGCTTTTTGTAGGGTGCCAGATAGAATTCACGCATATCACGGCTATCCATATTGGAACTGCTCACGTGCCGATCAAACTCTGAGTTGTTTGCAAAATAATGCTTTGCACAAGGCACCGATTTAAGGTAAGTGGGGTCGTTACCAACCATCCCCCTCACAAAGCCACCCGCAATCTCGGCAGCCAGAAAAGGATCTTCGCCGTACGATTCGCCTGTCCGACCCCAGCGTGGGTCACGAATGGGTTCTACCACAGGCGACCAATAAGTAAGGCCTTTTGTACCGGTTTGATTTATAGCTCTGGCTTCGTCGGCAATGGCCATCGCTTCGCGCTGCATCAGAGCAGGATCCCAAGCCGACCCGAGTGCAACACTATTGGGGAATGAAGTAGGACCACTTATTCCTACACTTTGATTAGCCCCGCCCAGAATGCCATGTAAAGCTTCGCTCCACACATTCATCGACTTAATGCCCAAGCGGGGTATAGCCGCCATGCTATTGCCCAAAAGGCTTTCCTTTTCTTCGAGTGTAAGCCTCGAAATAAGATCAGCTGCCCTTTCCTCAAAAGAATAGGAAGTGTTGAGATAAATTGGTTTTTTGGTACTCACCTTTGCCGGCATAAAGGCCATAAAAGCAAAACAAGAGAGTATCAAACAAGAAAGTTTGAGTGATTTGAGTTTCATATTAGATAATTAAGCGTTAAAACAAAATAATGCTATAAAATTAATTCATTTTAGCTTACAACGATAATAAATCCAATATTATTTACAATAAATATACTGATTTGTCGGGGATCAAAGAATAATTATACAAAATGAATGTTTGTAGAATGACAAAAGTTGGGTTGGCGTAAGTTTTAAGCTTACGAAATATATTTTGTCTCAGAAAAAAAGTTGTAATGATTTATAGGAATGAGCAAACTTGAAACTTAATTCAATTGAACAGATTCCGAGAAGTAATTATCACCTGCAACAATAATATCAGAGTCTGTACCTGAAATGCCGAACAGATTTACGACCCTAAGATTAAAGACTTTGTTGCAATGCGAGCATGTTGGAATTTTCATCAGCTTACCATTGTTACATGCAAGATAAAATTCATCCCGCGTATCGTGGTAGTAAATATTATTGGGCGAGTCGGTCAGGGATCCACCGGTTCCATCATCGTTCGTATAATTCAGCGATCTGTCGCTCCACACATTGCCCTGATTTGAAAACAAGAGAACAGGAGAACCATCGTCATGAATGCCCGCCACGGCAATGCTACTCGGTGTCGCCAAAATGCTGGTGAAATGACATGGTTTGTAATAACCTGCGTAAGCTTTATTGAAATCCAGAACATCCCAGTTAATACCATCGGTTGTGTGGATTATCTCGCCTTGGTTTGTAACCCCAAAACAGTCTGCCGCTCTGGCCGATACGGACACTATATTTCCGGTAACTGAAAGTTCAATTTTGCGAAAAGGCTCTCTGGCATTGCCTATGAGTAATTCACCGTTATCAGTCCCGGCAATAACCATGTCTTTAAAAAGCGTCAGCGAATTTATATTCTTGTCTGTATTGGTGCCGATTCGTTGCGAAGTTCCATTCTCCGAAAAAATTAAAACAGAACCTTTATTACCTCCGGCTAAAAATTTCTGACCCATAACCAGTAAGCTCGTAAACGTTTCGCCCACGATGGTATCTGATTTGACAATCTTTCCTGCTGCCGAGAGCCGATCAATTCTACCACCGGAACCTGCTGCAATAAAACCAACTCCGTATCTTACAATTGCTTTGTATCCTACTGATTTATTGCTTTTGATGGCATTAATCTGTGAAGAGTCATTTCCGTCATCAAAATCTTTGTTGCTGTAAAGGTTTGCTGCCGCAACATTCATCTGCAATAATAAACCACTCAACAAAACAACGAGAAACTTTAAATTCGGATTTGACATATTAGCAAGTAGAGATAAGATTATAATCCAATAAAAAAAAGACGTTTATAGAATCGGGAATGGTTTATTGTTCACTTCCAAAATACTCCAGACTGAAATTTCCTCCGTCAAACACTCCGTATGAAAACTGTTTGACAAAATCGCCCAGAATAACAACCCTTTTATTTTCTTTCAACTGAAGATCAAGAGCTATATGACGATGACCAAAAATCATAAAATCAACGCCATATTCTTGAATATGTTTTTTGGCAAAAAGCACAAGAGGTTCCTTGTCTTCTCCCAGGTATTTACTATCGTATTCCTGATGTTTTAATCGGTTGTTTTTTGACCAGTTATATCCAAAATTCTGACCTAACTGAGCCGGCACAAGCCGGAATAACTTTTGTGCAGTATCGCTGTGAAAAATCTTCCGGATAAACTTAAAACCGTGATCATTTGCCGAAATTCCATCGCCATGCGCCAAATAGAAATTCTTGTTTCCGAGCTTGACCGTATAAGGTTTTTTATGGACAATCAATCCAACCTCTTTCTCCAGATACCCAAACGTCCATATATCATGGTTCCCGATAAAGAAATGAATTTCAATGCCTGCATCAGTCAGTTCGGCCAGTTTTCCCAACACGCGGACAAATCCTTTGGGCACAACTGTTTTATATTCGAACCAAAAGTCGAATATATCACCCAGCAAATAAATGACAGTAGCATCAGCTTTTACATGATCCAACCAGTCAACAAGTTTTTTTTCGTGAGCGCGTTTATCCTTTACAAGCAATGAACCCAAATGGGCATCAGAAAGAAAATAAATCATATCAGTTAGCAGTTAGCAATGAACAATGAACAAGCACTGATGTCTGTTCACTGATAATTGATAGTTGTTATAAGAATCCTAATTCCAGTTGTGCTTCCTCGCTCATCATACTTTTATCCCAGGCCGGATCAAAAACAATGTTTACATCCACATCATTTACGCCTTCAACACTCAAAACCTTCATGCGTACATCTTCTACTATAAAGTCAACCGCAGGACAATTGGGGGCTGTCAATGTCATATCCAATGTCAATTTTCCATCTTCCGCCAAATCTATTTTATAAATAAGACCTAAGTCGTAAATATTCACCGGTATTTCCGGATCGAATACTGTTTTAAGCATTCGGACAATGTTTTCTTCTATTTCTAAAAATTCGTTCATATATATTTTGTTGTCTATTAACAGTCGTTTTTCGATCAATTATTAATTTTGATAACAAGTCAATAGTATAAATAGTTTAGTTTGATTTTACTTCGCTTCGCGCTACCAGTTCATCAAATTCGGGTAGAGCAGTTGCCAGTTTTCCGTCAATTACAACTACGGCATTTACTTTGGCCTTAATCGACAGTTTATTGTCCGATTTCCGATAAATGACCTGATGGAAAACATAACGCACACCTTCTTTGGTGACGTAAAGTTTTGAAATAAAATTATCTCCCGGTTTCAGCGGTGTTTTGTAAGCAATTTCGATGCTCGAAACCATGGCATCGATACCTTTTTCGTGCAATTCGGCAAAACTGATATGATTTTCTTCCAGAAATTCATGACGCGTGTGCTCCAGGTAATTCTGATAAACAGAATTATTCACTATTCCCTGAATATCACACTCGTAATCGCGAACTTTTAATTCTAACTCGTAAATATACATTTTTATTCAATTGACTGTCGACAGTTGAAATTTTACAGCCGGAATGTCCGACTTAAACAGGAACTATCAACTAATTTATTTCTTTCTAATAAGCGTTAAACCATCGCGCAAAGGCAAAATTACTTTTTCCACCCTCGGGTCGGTTGCTACAAAGTCGTTGAAACGCATTATTTCAATGGTTTGTTTATCATTGGGCTCTACCGTTTTAAGCACCTTGCCATCCCAAAGGGTATTGTCGGCAAGAATATATCCGCCACACCGGAGTTTAGGCAAAACTGCTTCGTAATAATCCAGATATTCTCGCTTATCGGCGTCAATAAAAACCAAATCGAAAGTTTCGTTTAGCTTTTCAATCTCCGTCAAAGCATCGCCAATATGCAGTTGTATTTTATCGGCATATTCGGATCCGGCAAAATTCTGAAGAATAAAGTCCTCCAGTTCATCGTCACACTCGATGGTATGTAAAACTCCTCCTTCAGGCAACGCTTCGGCCATACAAAGAGCTGAATATCCGGTAAAAGTGCCCAGTTCCAAAATACGGTTGGGCTGTATCATACGACAAAACATACTCAATACCCTGCCTTGTAAATGACCTGAACACATGCGCGGATTAATCAACTTAACATGTGTGGCACGGTTTATCTTGGCCAGGTATTCAGGTTCGGCATCCGAGTGATTTGATATATATTCGTCTAAATTCATTGCTTGGCAGTTACAAGTAAATAGTTACGGGTTACAAGTTGATTTTGATTAAAAAGTCTGTTGATTTTTTATGGACATTCAGCATTATACATACTTCAGCACCGACAGCCGGTCAGGATTGAAAATTTCATTGGCAATTTCCTGTAACTTATCCACTGTTATCTCTTCAATTTTCTGTTTTACAATTTCCAGGTTATCTATTTTCCCATAACGAAGAAAACTCTTCCCCAGGCTCAACGCCAGATTTTCTTTTTGCTCTGCCGAAATAGCCATTTGACCCATCAACTGGAGTTTGTATTTTTTCAACGCATTTTCGGTCAATGGCTGTTCACGAAGCTTTTGTAATTCGGAGTAAACCAACTGCTCACAGCGTGCGGCATTTTCAGTATCACAACCAAAATAGACACTCCACATACCGGTATCGGTAAATGGTTGGTACGATGATTCCACATTATATACTAACCCATGTTTCTCCCTAAGCGACAGATTCAACAAGCTATTCATACCCGGACCGCCCAGAATATTATTCAGCAAATACATCCCCATACGATTTGGGTGATGCAGATCATAAGATCTGTTACCAAGCATAAAATGAACCTGATGGGTGTTTTTTACAATCTCTTTCTTCACCGGACGATATGAGGTTGGAGATTTACGCTCGGTACATCGCTGCTCCTGACCATCCGTTTTCAGGTACTTTTGAGCCCAGCGTACTATCTGATTGAAATCCAAATCGCCCAAAACAAAAAACACCATTTCTTCAGGGCGGTAATGTTTTTGTACAAAGCGGGTGGCATCTTCGGTAGTATATTTTTCTAAAAGCTCAGATTTTCCAAGAATATTATGTCCAATGGGATGATTTGCAAATAACAGTTCTTCAAAATCATCATATATCAGCTCTGAGGGGCTATCGTTGTACGACTGAATTTCGTCTACAATAATAACCACTTCTTTGTCAATCTCTTTTTGTGGAAAAGTGGAATGAAGGACTATGTCGGAAACCAGCTCAATGGCGCGCTCAAAATATTCTTTCAAAACTATGGCATAAACCACGGTCTCTTCTTTCGATGTGTAGGCATTTAGTTCTCCACCAACATTCTCTAACCTGTTGATAATATGACCCGAACGGCGTTTCTCAGTACCTTTAAAAAGCATATGCTCAATAAAATGCGCCATGCCCTGCTCTGTTTCAACCTCATCGCGCGAACCGGTATTGATTACCATTCCGCAATATGTTACTGCCGATTCGTCGGGTTTATGAATAATTCGAAGCCCGTTCGAAAGGGTATATGTTTGATATGTCATTAGTTTACTTTTAAAAAAAGAGTTACAAAGATACGAAATTCAGATGAAAACTAATAACTGAATTTGATTTAGCGGATATAGACTCACTCCTACTCAAAAAGCCTGCCTGTAGGTACATCCGGTTTTCCATTCACTGCATCCGTACGCTGTATTTCCTTTGAGCAGTGTTCCTTTTCCGCAAAGCGGACAAGGTGTGCCTTCGAGTGAGGGTTTGGCAGGATGCAAAGCAGCGTCGCCCGGACGGCGGTTATCACTCTTGACATTAAACACTATTTCGGTAACCATGGCTTTGAGTTCGGCCAGAAAATCCTTTGCCAGGTATTCTCCCTTTTCTACCTGTCGGAGTTTTTTCTCCCACAAACCTGTCAGCTCGGCCGATTTGAGCAGATCTTCCTGAATTATCTGAATCAACTCTACGCCTGTGGTGGTAGCAATAAGATTTTTCTTTTCCTTTCGGATATAATCACGTTTAAACAACGTTTCGATAATGGCAGCGCGCGTAGACGGGCGACCGATGCCGTTTTCTTTCAAAGCATCACGCAGTTCGTCATTATCAACGAGCTTTCCGGCTGTTTCCATAGCTCGAAGCAAGGTAGCTTCGGTATAAGGTTTGGGCGGAGAAGTCCACTTTTCGGCCAGTGTAGGTTCGTGTGGGCCACTTTCGCCTTTTTCGAACAAGGGCAAAGTTTTTTCATCCTCTTCTTCTTGCTCGTCGCCGTCATTTTTGATTTTGGCAAATACCACGCGCCAACCCGGATCCAGAATTTGTTTTCCGTTGACCTTAAATTCCACCTTTTCCACTTCGCCCAACACGGTGGTAGTCGAAATCTTACATTCGGGATAAAAGTTGGCTATAAACCGACGAGCCACAAGGTCAAAAACCTTTTTCTCGGTATCGGTCAATGCAGTAGGATGCACACCGGTGGGAATAATGGCGTGGTGGTCGGTCACTTTGGCATTATCAAATACCTTTTTCGTTTTAGGAAGTTTGCCAGCCAACAAGGGTTTAGTAAGTAATTCGTAGTCTTTTATCCCTTTGAGAATGTCCGGAATTTTAGGATAAATATCATCACTTAAATACGTAGTATCCACACGAGGATAGGTAGTTACCTTTTTTTCGTACAAGCTTTGTATTATTTTCAGCGTTTCGTCGGCCGAATACGCAAATTTCTTATTGCACTCCACCTGAAGCGAGGTCAAATCGAACAGGCGCGGTGCCGATTCGGTTCCTTTTTTGGTGGTAATATCGGTCACAAAAAAGTCGGCAGTGCGAACCGTTTCCAGAAAGTTGGTACCTTCTTCTACGCTGGAAAACCGCCCTTTGGAAGCCGAAAAAATCGTATCGCGGTACACAGTTTTTAATTCCCAATAAGCTTCTGGCTTAAAATTTTCTATTTCTAGCTGTCGGTTTACTATCAATGCCAAGGTAGGTGTTTGTACCCGCCCGATAGACAGAACCTGCCGGTTTTTACCATATTTCAGCGTGTAAAGTCGGGTGGCATTCATACCCAGCAGCCAGTCACCAATGGCCCGCGACAGTCCGGCTTCGTAAAGCGACTGAAACTGACTCTGGTCTTTCAGTTTTGAAAAACCTTCGCGGATAGCTTCTTCTGTTAACGATGAAATCCACAAGCGTTTCACGGGACATTTACACAATGCTTTTTGCATCACCCAACGCTGAATAAGCTCTCCCTCCTGCCCCGCATCACCGCAGTTCACCACCTCGTCGGCACTTGCCATCAGAGTTTCAATCACATGAAATTGTTTCTGAATACCGCTATCGTTCATCACCTTGATGCCAAACCGCTGCGGAATCATAGGCAAATGACTCAACGCCCAGGCCTTCCATTCGGGCGCATATTCATGCGGCTCCAGTAAACCGCAAAGATGCCCGAATGTCCAGGTCACCTGATAACCGTTTCCTTCAATATATCCATCTTTTCGGGTTTTGGCTCCGAGCACTTCGGCAATATCACGCGCCACACTGGGCTTTTCGGCAATGCAAACAATCATCTTCTCAGTAAACAATTATCAGTGAATAGTTATCGGTGAATAATTATCGGTGGACAGTCCTTCAATGCTATCTTTCATCCGTATTAATCAATATTACGCAAAAGTACAGAAAAACTTTCATTAGAAATAGCGCTGCATATTCAGAAACCGCTTCCCGATATTTAGTCCAAATAAGATTATAGAGTCAATCTATTCGCTTATAACAATTATGAATTGTAAATATTGCGTACGAAATTGCTTAAAATGCTTATCTTTGCAGTAGAAAAAAAACGCTTAGGTATGGGTGTTTAAGGTACAATGTTTAATAAAAGAAAATTTAGTTACATGTTTAAAAATCAACAAATTGCTAAAGACATTTATTATGTTGGCGTAAACGATCGCCAGAAACACAAGTTTGAAAATATGATTCCACTACCAAATGGAGTTTCGTATAACGCATACCTGATTGTGGACGAAAAAACAGCGCTGGTGGATACGGTTGACATTTCATTCGGAGATATTTTTATAGACAAAATACAGTCCCAACTACAGGGCAAGCCTCTCGATTATCTGATTATCAATCATATGGAACCGGATCATTCAGGTTCTATTCGTCTTATTCGTAAATATTACCCGGATATGGTTATTGTTGGTAACAACAAAACACTCAGCATGGTGGATGGATATTATGGCGTTACTGATAATATGTTGGAGATTAAAGATGGTCAAATCCTGTCGTTAGGTTCACATAAATTGGAATTTCATTTCACGCCCATGGTTCACTGGCCTGAAACCATGATGACTTACGACAAAACAGAAAAAGTTTTGTTCTCCGGCGATGCGTTCGGAGCTTTCGGAACACTGGACGGAGCCGTAATGGACACTGACCTGAACGTAGATAAATACTGGGACGAAATGGCACGCTATTATTCCAACATCGTAGGAAAATACGGTAATCCGATTCAAAAAGCATTGAAAAAACTTACGCCGCTTGAACTGAATCTGATATGCAGTACACACGGTCCGGTGTGGAAAGAGCACATTACCGAAGTGGTGGATATGTATGATCAGTTTAGCCGATACCACGGAAAAGATGGCGTAGTAATCATATACGGTTCTATGTACGGGAATACGGAATTAATGGCCGAAACAGTAGCTCAGGGTGTTGCAGAAGCTGGCGTTAAGAATATTATCATACACAACGTATCTAAGTCAGATCCTTCTGTCATCATACGGGATGTATTCAAGTACAAAGGATTAATTGTAGGCAGCCCTACTTATAGCAACGAATTATACCCCGAAGTGGAATCATTATTGCGCAAGATAGAAATTCGTGGTGTGAAAAACCGCGTATTCGGTTGTTTTGGCTCTTTTACCTGGGCAAGTGCTGCAGTAAAGCGTCTGACAACTTTTGTGGAAACAATGAAATGGCAATCAGCTGAAATTACTGTAGACGAAAAACAAGGATTAAAAACAGATAAATACGAAGCTTGTCTGGAGCTGGGCCGACAAGTGGCGGAACTGATGAAAAATCATGTTGACGAACCGGAACATTGCGTTTAAATGAGTTGAAACTTGATAGACAACTGCAATATATTAAACGGTTTA
The DNA here is from genome assembly GCF_000183135.1 of Paludibacter propionicigenes WB4. Taxonomy (NCBI): domain Bacteria; kingdom Pseudomonadati; phylum Bacteroidota; class Bacteroidia; order Bacteroidales; family Paludibacteraceae; genus Paludibacter; species Paludibacter propionicigenes. The sequence continues at coordinate 1,541,101 of NC_014734.1, forward strand.
TAACTTTATGAACTTGCAATATGAACAACGGATTTGTACGAGTAGCTGCTGCCATTCCCGATCTGCGGGTGGCCGATTGTGCTTTTAATGTGTCCTGCATAGCGGATTTAGTTCGTCGGGGCGAAGAGGAAAAAGCACAGGTAATCTGTTTCCCTGAACTATCGGTCACGGGCTATACCTGTGCCGATTTATTTTTTCAGCAACAACTGCTAAGCGATGCCGAGAAAGCACTTAATGAACTTCAGATGCTCACGTTTTCTACTACTTCAGTGATTATCGTGGGAATGCCTGTTCGTGTTCAAAACCAGTTATTCAACACTGCTGTAGTATTACAAGGAGGTCATATTTTGGGAGTTGTACCCAAAACCCACTTACCCAACAATAATGAGTTTTACGAAAAACGCTGGTTTTCTCCTTCGACAGCTACAGGAGTACAGCGCATTACGCTCTCAGGCGAAGATGTGCCTTTTGGTACAGATTTGCTCTTTAGCGACGGCAAATTTTCGTTCGGCATAGAGCTTTGCGAGGATCTTTGGGTTCCGATTCCACCAAGTTCGCAACACGCTCTGCATGGTGCTGACATTATTTTCAATCTCTCTGCAACAAACGAGCTGATTGGGAAACATCAGTATTTACGGCAATTAATCGAACAACAGTCGGCCCGCTGCAATGCCGGATATGTATATTCTTCTGCCGGTGCAGGCGAATCAACCACCGATGTAGTCTATGCCGGAAACGGAATAATCGTTGAGAATGGGAAAATCATTGCAAGCTCCGAGCGCTTTTCGTTTGAACCGCAACTTATTGTAAGCGATGTTGACATTGAACGGCTGCAAGCCGACCGTATGCGGAATACAAATTACACCAACGAGAAATCCGACAAAACATATCGCACGATAAAACTGGAGGATGCTCACTTTACCCAATTTGAGTTGAAACGCACGTTTGACAAGCACCCCTTTGTACCACCTCTAACCAACAGAGACGCCAGTTGCGAGGAAATTTTCTCGATACAGGTGGGCGGATTGGCCAAAAGATGGAAACATACAAAAGCAGAAACGGTGGTTGTTGGTATTTCGGGAGGACTGGATTCTACGCTGGCTCTGTTGGTTTGTGTAAAAACAGCCGATAAACTTGGCATTGACCGCAAACACATTTTTGGTATCACCATGCCCGGCTTCGGAACTACCGACCGCACCTATACCAACGCTCTTAATCTTATGAAGTCGCTGGGTATAACCATGCTTGAAATCTCCATAAAAGATGCTTGCATTCAGCACTTCAAAGACATAAATCATGATCCGGACACGCACGATGTGACTTACGAAAACACTCAGGCACGTGAACGGACGCAGATATTGATGGATATCGCCAACAAACACAACGGTCTGGTAATAGGCACCGGCGATTTATCCGAATCGGCTCTTGGCTGGGCAACCTACAATGGCGATCACATGTCAATGTATGCTGTAAACTCGGGCGTACCGAAAACATTGGTTCGTTACCTGGTCGATTGGGCAGCACATAAGCTCGAATCGCAATCCGAGGAGATTTTGCGAGACATACTCGATACTCCGGTAAGTCCGGAGCTGCTACCCGCCGACGAAAGCGGCAATATTGCACAAAAAACCGAAGATATTGTTGGTCCGTACGAATTGCACGATTTCTTTTTATACTACATGGTTCGCTTCGGATTCTCACCATCCAAAATCATGTTTTTAGCCCAAAATGCTTTTGGTGATATATACGCAGATGACGTTATTGAAAAATGGCTTAAAATATTCATTCGCAGATTTTTTGCGCAGCAATTTAAACGTTCATGCATCCCAGACGGACCCAAAGTGGGCTCTATAAATCTGTCACCTCGCGGAGACTGGCGTATGCCAAGCGATGCAGTTGCTTTTTTAGTGAACTGAGAACAGTAAACAATCATCACATTATCACATCACCATATCATCAGATTACCGTATGTTCGAACAAATATTCTACAAAAACTCGCTTCGCGACTGGCTGATATCACTAGCCATCATTGCCGGTGCATTGATTCTTAATAAAATAATCATCCTGCTAAACAAACATTTGATTCAAAAGCTGACTGCCAAAACAAAGAATCGTTTAGATGATATTTTATTCAAAATGCTTCAGGCTCCTGTACTTTTGGGTATTATCCTTGTTGCCATATGGTTCGCTGCACGAAGACTTGAATTGGGAACTCATATTGAAAGTACGATTCTTAAGGCATATAAAGTTCTTACAGTCATCAATATTACCTGGTTTGTTGCTCGGTTGGCCAATGCTTTGCTGGAAGAATATTTAGCACCTAAAGCCGCTGATAAAAATACGCTAAAATACCTCGACAATCATTTAATGTCTATTCTCCGTCGAGCCGTTCTGGCTGTGATTTGGTCATTTGGCGTAGTCATGGCGCTTAACAATGTAGGCGTTAACGTAGGAACACTTATTGCAGGGTTAAGTATCGGTGGTTTGGCATTTGCTCTGGCAGCGCAAGACACGATTAAGAATATCTACGGAGGTTTTACCATCTTCACCGACCGCCCTTTCCGTATTGGCGATCGTATCAAGGTGGACAGTTTTGATGGTTTTGTAGAAGAAATTGGTATCCGCAGCACACGCATTCGCACATTGGAAAAACGACTGGTAACGATACCTAATTACAAACTGGTAGAAGCTTCAGTTGAAAATATATCTGAGGAGCCAATGCGGCGCGTATTAATGAAACTTGGGCTGACTTATAACACAACTCCCGAAAAGATGAACGAAGCCATGTCGATACTGCGCGATATGCCAAACAGAATAAACAATGTATTTGAGAAAGATATTGTAGTGGCTTTTACTGATTTTACCGATTTTGCGCTAGTTATTACATTTGTATATTTCATTAGGAAAAATGCTGATGTAATGGAAACTCCCTCGCTGGTAAATAGCGAGATACTCCGGGCATTCAACGCTGCAGGACTTCAATTTGCTTATCCTACACAAACTATTTACATCGAAAAGGACTAATATAATAGAATACACTAACAACAAGAGAAAAGCCCGACTATAGTTTTTAGTCAGGCTTTCTTTTATATGATATTCAGATCATTAGTCGATTAGATCAAATCCAGTATAAGGAATCAACGCTTTTGGTATGCGAATACCTTCCGGTGTTTGGTTGTTTTCAAGCAATGCAGCCACTATACGCGGCAATGCCATGGCACTTCCATTCAGCGTATGGCAAAGTTGAGTTTTCTTATCTGCAGTTCTGAAACGACATTTCAAACGATTGGCCTGATAACTTTCAAAATTTGAAACCGAACTAACTTCCAGCCAACGCTCCTGAGCAGCTGAAAAAACTTCAAAGTCAAATGTCAAAGCCGAAGTGAAGCTCATATCACCTCCACACAGGCGAAGAATACGCCAAGGCAATTCCAGTTTGTCAACCAATGTCTGCACGTAATTCACCATCTGATCAAGTGTTTCATAGGACTTGTCAGGATGTTGAATCTGTACAATTTCTACTTTGTCGAACTGATGAAGTCGGTTAAGACCACGTACATCTTTACCATAAGAACCTGCTTCGCGGCGGAAACAAGCAGAATAAGCTGTATTTCTGATTGGCAGCTCACTTTCATTCAAAATCACATCCCGATAAATATTTGTAACGGGCACTTCTGCCGTTGGAATCAGATACAAATCATCCACCGTGCAGTGGTACATCTGACCCTCTTTGTCCGGCAACTGACCTGTGCCATAACCCGAAGCTGCATTTACCACATAAGGTGGTTGAACTTCCAGGTAACCTGCTTCACGCGCATTGTCGAGGAAAAAGTTGATCAACGCACGTTGCAAACGGGCTCCTTTGCCTTTATAGACTGGAAAGCCTGCACCTGATATTTTTACACCCAATTCAAAATCAATCAAATCATATTTTTTCGCTAAATCCCAGTGAGGTACAGCATCGGCGTGTAAATTTGGCATAACGCCACCGGTTCGCTCAATTAAATTATCCTCAGCATGCTTTCCAGCGGGCACACTTTCGTGTGGTAGATTTGGAATCTGAACCAGCAATTCGTTGAGTTTAAGTTCTGCTGCTGTTTGTTGATCACCCAGTACTTTAATGCTTTCCTTTAATTCTACCGTTTTTTCTTTGGCCTGAGCAGCTTCATCTTGCTTTCCTTGTTTGAAAAGCAACCCGATTTCCTTCGATAAGTTATTCAACTCGGCCGAGGCAGTATCAACCTTAACCTGAGTTGTTTTACGCACATTATCCAATTCTACTACTTGAGCAATAATATCAGCTCCGTCGAAATTCTTCTTTGCCAACCGAACAATTACTTCTTCGGTATTTTCGGTGATATATTTGAGTGTCAACATATTCTTATTTACAATTTAGTCATTTACAATTTACAATTGCAAACTAAGTCTTGGTTCTTTTATCTAAATAAAAAATCTCCCGCAATTTTACGTATATGTAAAACAACAGGAGATTTATGTGTGTTGAGTATCGGCTAATGCTTAGTTAGCTTCGATAGGTTTTACAGAAACAAATGACTTGTTGTCTTTCTTTTTTCTGAATTCTACTACTCCGTCAACTAATGCGAATAAAGTATGATCTTTTCCCATACCGATGTTTTCACCAATGTGGTGAACTGTTCCGCGTTGACGAACGATGATGTTACCTGCTTTTGCAAATTGACCACCAAAAATCTTTACGCCCAATCGTTTACTTTCCGATTCACGACCGTTCTTTGAGCTACCAACCCCTTTCTTATGTGCCATTTTCTTCTAATTTTTATCGGTTAAGCTACAATTTCTTTAATAAATAATTCTGTGAAGTTTTGACGGTGACCGTTGCGTTTGCGGTATCCCTTACGACGTTTTTTGTGGAAAATAATTACTTTTTCGCCACGAACGTGTGATAATACTTCTGCTACAACTTTAGCACCTACAACAACAGGAGCACCTACAGTGACAGTACCTTCATTGTCAATCAATAACACTTTGTCAAATTCTACCTGAGAGCCTCTTTCAGCTTCTTCCATACGATGGATATACAGTCTTCTTCCGGCTTCCACCTTAAACTGTTGTCCCAAAATTTCTACGATTGCGTACATTTTTAAAACGACTTTTCTGATTACATCGGGAAGGTGAGTTACCAACTGGTATTGCTTCTTGTTTTTACCTTATCCGAAAAGAGCTGCAAAAATACAACTTTATTTTTAATATGCAAAGCCCTAAACCAAAATAATTTTCATTTTCAGCGCAATTCATTTCAAAGCTGGAAATCAAACCATTACCCATTGATTGTTCTATCACACATTCTATTGGATCAGAAGCGATGTCATCGAAAGAGAACCCATAACTGTCTTATCATTAAAAAATGAAAGCTTATCGCTTTCTCGTTTGATAGCCAGCGTATAAAGAAGTGGTAAAAAATGCTCAGGAGTTGGCACAGCCAGTTGAACATCTTTGCCTAATAAATTGTAGTCGATTAACTCCTTATGCCCGTTGTTTATAATCAACTTTTTAATTTTATCGTTCGCCTCAACAGCCCAATCATGACCATATTCCTCGTCATCTGCTTTATCCCAGGCTACCTTGCTCAAGTTATGAACGATATTACCGCTACCGATTATCAGTACCCCTTTGTCTCGCAACGAAGTCAGCTCCCTGGCAAATTCATAATGTTCCTTAGGTGATTTGTGATAATCCAGACTCAGCTGAATAACAGGTATATTTGCCTGTGGATACATGCGCCGGATTACACTCCATGCACCATGATCCAACCCCCACTTCTGATCAGAATGAATATGGGCATCGGCAAAAGAGTCTATTATTTCACTTGCCAGTTCTGGACTTCCGGGAGCAGAATATTGCACTTCATACAGTTCACGGGGAAATCCGCCAAAATCGTGGATCGTCGGAGGTTGCTGCATAGCAGTTATTTGTGTACCACGGGTTTCCCAATGCGCAGATATGCAGATTATAGCTTTAGGTAAAGGTAAAGTTTCACCTAATTTTCTCCAGCTTTGAGAAAACTCATTATCCTCAATAGCGTACATTGGGCTACCATGGCCGACAAATAATACCGGCATAGACAGATTTGAACTATTCATTATTCTTAATTATTATTTCTGCAATTTACACAAATTTGAGTTATTGCACACTTATTTTCTTCATTTTTTCAAATCCATTCTCACAATCTTTTACCAACAATCTCTCCAAATTCATAATCACCTGAAACTATCAAAACGAATTAAGCATCAATTTAAAAACATTAAACATCAGGCAATTAGACAAGACAAAGATAGTAAATATGTTATACTAAAAACATTCAGTATTCAAAAAAGTTTCCGAAAAAATCAAAATCAATTTCAACGCAAAAAACATCCGGCAAACACTCATTTAATGCATTCAATTTTGCTAACACATTCTGCTATACACTATAATTCAAACGTTTGCAGTCCTTCAGCCTATTGTAGCTGACCCTGAACTTTATATTATGCTTTATTTTTCGTATTTTTGTAGAGATTTTTTAATCGCACAGGCCATGAAAATACAATTCAATATACATTATAAAACCCAATGGGGACAATCTATGTATCTGTTGATTTACAAATCAGCGGAACAACCTGAGAACAGTTCTTCGGAAGGTATTATTATGCAATGCAACGAGAAATCGGAATGGAACACTGAAATATCATTGGATTCTGCTGGCTCGATTTGCTACCAATACGCCATACTTAATCCAGACAAATCTTTTGATTACGAATATGGTGGCATCCGAAAAGTTGAACTGACTCCGTCAAAAGAAACTGTTCTGATCTACGACAACTGGCGCGCATCTTACGGCGACAGTCCATTTATAACAGCAGCATTTTCAGATTGTTTCTTCAATCGCACAAAATCAAATGACGAAACTCACACTACTGAAGGCAGCCTGATTCTTCGCCTGAATTGCCCACAAATGGAGCCTGACCGCCACTTTGCCATAGTTGGCAATCAGGAAGTATTGGGAAATTGGGATGTTACTCATAAGGTCAGACTTAACGAATCGCAATTTCCCATTTGGAGCATCAGCCTTGATGTCGAGAAAATCTCTTTTCCCCTTGAATATAAGTATCTGATTGTCGACACAAAAACCGATGAAGTACTGGCCTGGGGTGGTGGCCCAAACAGAATTCTTCAGCAGGCAGAAAAACAATCACTTACCGTGGTTAATGACGAACATTTTATCAGAACTATCCCCTCGTGGAGAGGTGCAGGTGTGGCAATTCCGGTGTTCTCGCTTCGTAGCGAAAAAAGTTTTGGAATCGGAGAGTTCAATGATTTAAAGAAAATGGTGGATTGGGCAAAAAAAACAGGTCAACGCATTATACAAACTCTGCCCATCAACGACACCATTCTTTACCACACCAATTACGATTCATACCCTTACAATGCGGTTTCTGTTTATGCTTTGCATCCTATCTATTTGAATTTAGACAGTTTAGGCAAACTCAAAACAAAAAAACAGAAGGATTATTTTCTCGCTAAAAAGCAAGAGCTCAACGCTCAGACTTTTTCTGATTACCAGCATGTAATGAATACCAAATGGGAGTTTTTTAAAATTATCTACCCCCAGGAAAGCCCTGCTGTTTTTGCATCAGAAGACTATAAAACATTTTTTGAAGCCAATAAAGAATGGCTGGTTCCCTATGCAGCATTCTCTTACCTGCGGGATTTGTACGGCACACCCGAATTTGGTAAATGGCCTGACCACAATATCTACAATTCAACAGAAATAGAAACCTTATCAGCTCCTGATCAGGCTCATTATAATGACATTGCTATCTTTTACTTCCTGCAATATCATTTGCATAAACAATTGGTTGAAGTACACGATTATGCACGAGCCAACGGAATTGCAATAAAAGGCGATATTCCTATCGGCGTAAGCCCCCGAAGCGTTGACGCCTGGGTAGATCCTTATCTTTTTGACACTGATTTGCAAGCCGGAGCACCCCCCGATGATTTTTCGGCAACAGGTCAAAACTGGGGTTTTCCTACGTACAATTGGGAATTAATGGAAGAAAACGGATACGAGTGGTGGAAAAAACGATTCCAAAAGCTCGCAGAATATTTTGACGCATACCGCATTGATCACATCCTTGGCTTCTTCAGAATTTGGGGAATTCCGGTGGATGCTGTATGGGGATTAACCGGCAGTTTCCAACCTGCTTTGCCATTTTCCTATCAGGAACTTGAATCGAAAGGAGTTTGGGTTGATGAGGATAGATTCCTGAAACCTTATTTAAAAGAGCATGTTCTGTATGCAACTTTTGGAAAGTACACCGACGATGTTATACGGGAATATCTTTTACCTGATGGTTGGCAAAATTACAAGTTCAAACCCGAGTTTGATACGCAGAAAAAGATTGAGAAACATTTTGCAACTCTCGGATACAACTTCGGAAATAAGGAAGTGCTCATTCGGGATGGTTTGTATATGCTTCACTGCGAAGTTCTTTTCGTTCGCGACTCACATCAACCGAACAAAATACATCCGCGAATTTCGATGCATAATTCGGCTACGTTCCGTGATTTGCCCGAAAACACTCGCCGATTACTTGATAAAATATATGTGGACTACTTCTATCATCGCCATACTGAATTTTGGAAACAGCAGGCTTTGAAGAAACTTCCGGCTTTAATATCAGCAACGAATATGCTGGTTTGTGGCGAAGATTTGGGCATGGTGCCCGATTCGGTGCCGGACGTTATGAATAATCTTGAAATTCTCAGTCTGGAAATACAACGAATGCCTAAAAAGCCAAACACCGAATTTGCAATGCCTTCGGATGCTCCATACAGATCAGTCTGTACAACTTCCACTCACGACATGAATCCGATACGTGCATGGTGGGAAGAAGACCCGGTTTTAACCCAACGTTTTTACAATAGAGCGCTGGGAATGCAAGGTCCGGCACCTGCTACCTGCGAAAACTGGATTGCAGAACGCATTATCGAGCAACATCTGGAATCAAATGCCATGTTGATAATTTTACCGTGGCAGGATTGGATGGCGCTGGACTCTACTCTTTGTCTAGAACATCCGTTTGCAGAACGTATCAACGTGCCAAGCAATCCAAGAAATTTCTGGTGCTACAGAATGCACATGACGCTGGAACAGCTATTGAAGGAGAGCAAATTTAATAGCAAAATAAAAGAAATGATTGAAAAATCAGGTCGGTAGTTTTTAGTCGGTAGTTCATAGTAAAAAGCAAGTAGATAATAATCAAATACAAAAAATAATTCAACAAGAAAAATGAGCGATCAGCGTTACAATTTAAGAGGCGTTTCTGCATCGAAAGAAGATGTACACAATGCAATTAAGAATATAGATAAAGGTTTATTTCCAAAGGCTTTTTGCAAGATTATCCCTGATTTTTTAGGCAACGATCCTGACTATTGCAACATCATGCACGCTGATGGAGCAGGCACCAAATCGTCGCTTGCTTATGTTTACTGGAAAGAAACCGGTGATATTTCAGTATGGAAAGGCATTGCACAAGATGCGCTAATTATGAATATTGATGATTTACTGTGCGTTGGGGCTACAGACAATATACTTCTTTCATCTACCATCGGAAGAAACAAAAACAGAATTCCGGGTGAAGTTATTTCAGCTATCATTAACGGAACCAATGAATTGGTTGAAGAGCTGGCCAACATGGGTGTAAACATTTACCCAACCGGTGGTGAAACAGCCGATGTCGGCGATCTGGTCCGCACAATAATAGTTGACAGCACGGTTACCTGCCGCATGAAACGCGCGGATGTCATAGACAATGCCAACATTCAACCCGGTGATGTAATTGTCGGACTTTCGTCGAGTGGACAAGCTACATACGAAAAGGAATATAACGGCGGAATGGGAAGTAATGGTCTTACTTCGGCTCGTCACGATGTCTTTGCTAACTACCTGGCGGCAAAATATCCTGAAAGCTACAACGCCGATATTCCTCAGGAGTTGGCTTATTCGGGTTCTTGCAAACTCACCGATGCAGTTGAAGGTTTGGGTATTGATGCCGGGAAACTGGTGTTATCTCCGACACGCACCTATGCTCCGGTGGTAAAAAAATTATTGTCAGAACTTCGACCTAATATTCACGGAATGGTGCATTGTTCGGGAGGTGCGCAAACCAAAATTCTGCACTTTATCGACAACCTGAAAGTGGTAAAAAACAATCTTTTCCCTGTTCCTCCTCTGTTCCAACTAATTCAGAAAGAATCAGGAACCGATTGGAAAGAGATGTACAAGGTGTTCAACATGGGACATAGACTGGAAGTATATTTACCGGCAGAATACGCCCAACAAGTTATTGAAATATCCAAATCATTCAACATCGATGCACAAATCGTAGGCTATTGCGAACATTCCGATAAAAAGGAACTATTGATTGAAAGCGAGTTTGGAAAGTTTGAGTATTAACCGCTAAAGACACGGCAGGATATTCTAAAGATATTGCAGAACGTTCTAAAGACTTAGCAGGACATTCTAAAGCAATAGCAGAGAATTCTAAAGGCATAGCAAAACATTCTAAAGACTTAGCAGGACATTTTAAAGACTTAGCAAAACGGTCTAAACACCTAGCAGAACATTCTAAACGTTCGGCAGAGAGTTCTAAACTATCAAAGAATAGGAGACTGACTTACACATAGTCAAGAGCCCTGAAAGAAAATTTCTTTCAGGGCTCTTGCTGTTATGTGACTTTAGCTATTTCGTAGGAGTACCTGACTTACTTCAGTAAAAAACCTATATTCGTGGTAAATAGCTTTACAGCTATGGCTAGCAGGATTATTCCGAAAAATTTCCGAAGAATGTAAATTCCACCATCGCCAATAAGCTTCTCTATTTTTGATGTTGATTTCAACACAAAGAAAACAAAAATCATATTCAATACCAATGCAATTATGATATTCTCAGTAGCATATTCTGCGCGTAAAGCAAGCAGTGTGGTAAATGAACCGGGGCCGGCTATAAGAGGAAAAGCAATAGGAACTATGGACGAACCTCCCTCGGGACCATGATTTCGGAAAATTTCCACATCCAGAATCATTTCCAACGAAAATATGAATATTATCAAAGCTCCAGCAACCGCAAATGACTGAATATCCACATTGAAGAGTCGCAGAACAGCCTCACCCGAAAAAAGAAAAAAGACAAGTATGATTAAAGCCACGATCGAAGCCCTGGAAGCATATACGCTCTGTCCTTTACGCTTAATATTGAGTATTATAGGGATAGAACCCAGGATATCAATTATAGCAAAAAGCACCATAAATGCGCTGGTAATCTGTAAGAAACTGAAATTCATTTTAGTTGTTTAAGTGTTTCATTATTTATAATTCGTCTCTCCGCATCAAAAAACCAACCCCACTTGTTGAAGTACTTTATCATGTTTTTCATGTGAATAAACAGCAACCTGCCAACGACATAAGAACCTTGCGCATGCTGGTGCACAACCGAAACCTGCGGGTAAAAAACAGTACGGTATTTCTGATGCATTCGCCTAGTCAAATCAATATCTTCGGGATACATAAAAAATCGTTCATCAAACAGTCCAACTTCCCTGACTGATTCAGTTTTTAAGAACATAAAACATCCTGAAAGATAGGGAACATCCATTATCCGATTATATCCCGAAGCTCGAAGTTCAAACACATCAGCTCGTTTCTTTGTCCACGCCTTAGGCAAAAATCTTCGAAAGATTAAATCAAAGGGTGTTGGCAATAGTTTGCAAAGATACTGAATTTCTCCATTGGGATAATATACTTTGGGCATCAATAAGCCAATATTTGAATTATTATTCATAAACGCATCAATTTTCGCCAGTATTTCCGACTGAAAAATAATGTCAGGATTCAAAACTAAATGATATGGGATATTTTGTTCCAGCGTCCGACGAATGGCAATATTATGCGCAGCACCATACCCAATATTCTGGTTATTAAAGATATATGTCACGCCAAGATCAACAAACTGATCTTGCCTGAAAGGCGAATTATCGATCAGAAAAATTTCCGACACACAGTCCGCTTCACGCAAAACATCCACCAACGGCTGAATCTCAGCTACAGTGTGCTTGTAAATAACAATGGATACATTGATTGGCATAATTCCTAATTAATATACAATCCGGTTTTGTGGTGATAAACGTCAATGATTAATTTCTCATCGTAGTGTTCCAGCATTTTTCTCCGTCCGTTCTTTCCCATTTCATTTCGTTCTGCGGCATCAAGTAAATACATTTCCTCCATCATCTTTGCCAGGCTTTCCACATCCCTGGGTGCGCACATTTTACCATTGATATTGTGTTCGATAAGTTCTTTACATCCCACGTTATCTGTTGTAATAATGGGACGCTCCATACTCATGGCTTCCATCAAACAGCGCGGCACTCCTTCACCATAATAGGATGGCAAAACAACGCAGTCAGAATTGGCAATAAAAGTACGAACATCCATGGTATCCTCAAAATAGCGTATTGCTCCTTCCCTATCCCATTCTATCAATTTCGTAACAGGAATATTATGAGGATTTTGGATGTCTGTTTTACCCAGTACCTGAAATTCGGTATTGGGATATTTTTGCTTTAAAAGCTTTGCGGCTAGTACAAACTCCTCAATACCTTTTTCTTTCACCAGTCGCGATAAAAAAAGAAAAACAAATTTATCCTTATTCATTGCTTTTCGTTTCGGAATAAAAAAATCAGTATCGAGACCCTCACTATTCAATACAAATGAACGGGACTCTTCAACAATATGTTTCTTTAAAAAGACATCCCTGTTGTCAGTATTCAGAAACCAAACTTCTTTTACCCTTTGGAGAGATTTTCGGTACAATGAAACAACAAATAAATTCAGCCACTTGCCGGCATCAAATGTATAACCCAGACCGGTCGTAACGGCTATACTGTTTATTTTTAAAAGCCTACATACGAAGGAGCCATATATTATAGGTTTGACAGTATAATGAAATACAAAATCGAAAGAGTGACTTTTGTAAATCTTTACCATTTTACAGAATAACATTATATCTGTCAATACATTGGTACCTTTACCATCTATTTCCAGATGGACGAAAATAATACCGTCTGCCGCAAATAAAGGTGAGTACTGATCCCGGGGTGCAATGGCAAAAACCGTATAACCTTTATCCACAAAACTTTTCATCACTCCCAGCCGGAAGTTATAGAGAGAAAAAGCTGTATTTCCTACAAAAGCTATCCGTTTCGAATTGTTAGTCACGTCAGACTCTGATATATATTGTTGTAATCTACTCATGTATTTCTATTGCATCTTATCAGTAATTGTAGGTGCATCGGCCTCTTTTATTTCTCAATCCGTCCCAATATCCCATAACAGAATACCTGAAGTATTTCATTTTTTCGTCGGAAAGTATCAGGAAAACAATCAATCTCAACCCGTTAAATACCACTTCTCTTACTTTATAGCCAAAAGCAATATACGGACACCTTACCATAAATACGCTATTTCTGAATAAATAGTATTTACGTAGTGGCGAATGAAGCGAAATTTTTCTTCCCAAGACACCAACCCTATCCTCACCAATGATATGATTCATCCTTGCCATCGGGGTTGCATACAACTTATAACCTTTTGATATAGCTCTGAATGACCACTCTACATCAATATAATCAATAAAAAAATCCTCGTTCATAAATCCAACTTCAGCAATCACTTCTGATTCAATCAGGCAACCTGAAGCTATTAAAAAAGTTGCCTCAACACTCTCGTTTTTCGGCAACCGTCTGTCTATAAAAGGACCAATATACTTCGTGATCGGATATTGTTCACCAGTTTTTCTATTGTAATAAGTCGGACCGATAGCTCCAACTCTCAACCCTCTTTTCAGTAATTCATCTTTGGCTGCAAGTAGGTTATTAACAAACCCATCTTCTATCTCGGAGTCATCATCCAACAATAAAATTTGGCTTGCTCCAGCTGCTAAAGCAGCCTCTATTCCTCTATTTTGCGCAAATCCCAGCCCTTTGTTCTCTTCGTTTTCAATCAAAACAACGTGCGTTTCAGAACTCCTGTCAATATCTGAAACACATTCCAAAATATTTGCCGAGTTTAGCGATCCATTGTCAACATAAACGATTAACTGAACCTGCCGTACCAGCACTACCAACTGCCGTTGAAGCACTTCAATATCGGGATTATATGTTACTACAATAGCAGCTATTTTATGGGGCATAATCAATTATTTCGTCAATAAAAACTCAATTACAAACCTTTACCAACCAATTTCTTCAATGTTATTGTAGCGTATCGCTTGTCTTCAAAAATCAGGTACTGTTTAATCACTCTCAGAAATAGTTTCACTTTGTATCCAACATAATACCTTAAGCCCAGTTCCTTTAAAAACAATTTTTCAGCTTCAAGAAATTCGGTATGTCTGACTAAATCGACATCCCTTTCATAATTCTGAAAAGATAAGTTGTGATTTATCATACAATCCAGCACATAAACCTTTTTCTTCTGAAGATAGATTTGATTATAATACCAATGATCCAGCATATCCAACGGGTATTTATCTGAAAATCCGCCTATCGATTGAATAAAATTCACATTCAACAGAGTCAAGGAATTAAATGCAACCACTCTTCCACGTTGAATACCGGTATGCTGCAAAGCATTTTCCCACCAACCAACTGAACTGATTTTTCTGGGAGAAAGCACTTGGCTCCCATCTACAAGCTTTGGAACTAAAGCCACAATGCCATCATCAATCGTCCTTTGCAAAAAATTCGACAAGCAGCCAACATAATCTTCAGACAATTCAGAATCCTGATCCAAGAGTAGCAACCATTGGTAACCTTCGGCTAAAGCATACCTCCATGCATAATTATAGGCGGACGATAATTTTCCATTATGATCTGAGTTTACAACTATTGAATCCTCCGATTCGGCCAACCCGTACTCTGAACTATTGTTATAAATTATAAGTTTATATCTAATATTTTGTGATTTAATGCACTCCTTTAGTGTCCGGTAGGACACACACTCCTCAATCGACTTTTTATAAAGCACAATCAAAATCAGAATTTTATCTGCAGCTGAATTATTCATCAACTTTATTCTTTATGATTTTTAGTTGCTTCCGCGAGTACGAAAATAATTCATACCTGCTGATAAAATAAGGAGTTGTTGCTACAAGTATCAACTTTAAATTCAACGAGAAATTTGTAAAAAAAAGATCACCAACCAATTGCATGACCAACTCAAACAAAAAGAAAGAGTATAAGACTACAAAAATAACGTTTCCATTTTCGGCTTTATTATAAACAAAGCCCAGCAACAAACCCAGCAATATTGAAAAAAAAGCTATTCCACTAAGTCCAAAATCTTTATAATATGGATACAATACCGTATATGTATTGGTAACAACCCCAACATTGACAAATCCCAAAATGGTATCATTGGGTTTCATTTTTGTCAATCCAAGTTTATATTTAACCGCATAGAAAAAACGAAATACATTTTCTCCAAATTGCACAGAACTTTCTGATTTGACCGTTTCAAAAGCAGGCGCAGAACTCAATGCATATATTGTTACAAATTCAGATGTAGGGTTCTTAGATGCGGTTGAATTAGATCGTAAAGATTGAACTCCTAGAAAAACAAAAAGAATAATAATTCCTGAAATAGCTATATGATTAAACTTTATAAATTTATTGCTATACAAGACAAAGATTGTACTAAGAAAAAGTGTTAATATATTCGTTTTGGACATCGTGATAAATGCATACATCAAATACATTAAAAATAAAACAAAAACTCTTTTCTTATTTTCCTTTGAATAGCAGTTTAACTCAATCAAATAACTCCCTAACCAAATTAGAGTGTAAAACGGATTCGAATCTTCAATACTGATTCCTTTTATCCCGCCAACTGCAGCACTTCTCATATCGGCCATCCAATTAGTCGAAGTTCCAAGTTTCACAATCTCATAAGCGTGTAAAATCAATAGCGGAAAGGTTACAAGCGAGGCATAGAAAAAGATATTTCTGGCCAGTTGACTAGGTTTAATTCTGTTATTATTCGATAACGAAAGAGCCTGAATAAATAAAGATGAAACACAAAAAAGTGTTACCCAAATGTCTATTGCACTTAGGAATTTATCCGTAAGCGGATTAAGACCACTTCCGAGAAAGGTGTACAAAAACAATACAGACAACCATATACCTGATGTTATTACACTCGGGGAAAATATGTTATATTTTGAACATATCAGGCTGATAATAAATAAAAACAAGCATAAAGATATAGAGATATACATTGCCATTTTTATCTTTTAAAATATTGTTTACTACGAGATAGATCTAAAAATATATTTTCGACTATACCAAAACATTCCCAAGGCCACCGACAGTTCCGTGAGGAAAAGCGATATTGCAGCTCCTGTAGATTGCAAGTACGGTGCTAAAACAGTAATGCTTACAATAGCTATTATTGCCGCAACCAAATAGGTTCGTTTAAAATCTTTTTTGTCTTCGTCGTTACCTATTGCCAGCAAACCCAACTGTCCGAAAACTCCTCCCAAACCAATAAACATAGGCACAACCGACATAATTCGGAATAATGTCTGTGTTCCCGCATATTCCTTCCCCAAAAAAGCAACCAGATAAGGCGAGAGGAAAAACATAGCTACAAATACGCCGGACATGGCTACAAATATAAACAATAAAATTTTGCGTACCAATTTTGTAGCTTCCGGTAAGTTAGTTACTGACATTGCACTTATTCTTGGATAAAATGACTGACTCAGCGGAACAAAAATCAAATAACAAAATCCCCGCATGATTTTTTCCACCGCAGTGTATTTCCCGACCTCAACCGGATCAGCAAAATAAGCCAGAATCAGAACGTAACTTGCAATATATATACTTGAAGCCGCTGTAGACAGGAAGATTGGATAGCTTGACTTTACTTCGCGGGAGATATTAGTCAGAGTTGTTTTAAACCAATATCCGATATATTTATTCCGATAAATAATTACGCCTGTTATTAGCGGTCCCAGAATATATACGGCAGATTGAATCGTAGCTGCCAGTAGATAGTCTTCTTTTGTTTTGACAAAAACGAATGTAAGCGGAAGAATTAAAAGTTTGGAAAAAATATTCACAAATGAAAGTACTCTTATTTTTCCAAGCCCCTGAAAAAGCCATACAAATGAAAATGTATTGCCAACCACCATCAAAAAAAGAATCAACAGAGTTTGAGAATAAACCCTAAATTGAGGAACACAGAAAGCCAGAATCAATACAGCCATAAGACATATCAACATCAATCCGATTTTGGCTAAGAGCGTAGCCGATGCAATTTCATCCAGCTTATCTTTATTGTTTTTATAAAGTGCCACACGTTTTGTCGCACTTAGATTAAAACCGAAATCTACAACCAACATAAGATATTGGGTTATAGTCAGAGAAAAACCAATATACCCGAACTTTTCTGCACCAAGTGTAACCATCAGATATGGATACACCAGCAACGGAAAAATGTAGTTAAATCCCTGTAATACCAACAAATAGATGGTATCCCAGATTTCTTTGTTGTATTTTTGGTTTTTCAACTTTAGCATTTATCGCAGTATGGTTACATACTCTATTCGTACTTTTCCATTTTATCCTCAATGCTCACATTTTCTCTCGAGGTTTGTATCTTAACGTATGTCATTAGGCTTTCAGCTCCCGCTTCGTAACAGGCTTCCTGAGCCTGTTTGATTACTTCCATAATCTTATCGTAGCTTCCTTCCATCACTGTTTCAAATGGAGTCACTTTATATCTTAGCCCCGATGCAGCAATTACTTCTATAGCTTTATCTACTAATGCGTATGGGTGAACTGAGTGAGAGGAAGGCAAAATTTGCAATGCGATATTTACTGTTTTATCCATTTTATAATTTATTTACAGGTCATTAAATTCAAAAATCACATTTATGAGAAATAAACGCAATGTTATTTTTTATTTTCTCCAAAGGTACGTTTTCCTGATGAAAAAAACCCGAAATTTCTTTCGGGTTTTTTAAAATATCTGAGTTAGCCGAATTTTATTCAGCAACTTCTTCTGCTACCGGAGCTTCAGCTGGAGCTTCTTCCTCAGCAACAACTTCAGCCGCAGCAGCTATAGCTTCAGCTTGTTTTTTTGCCAATTCAGCAGCTTTTGCTTTGTTTACTTCTACTTCGGCAGCTAAACGTGCTTTGGCAGCAGCTTGTTTCTCAGCAGCTAATTGTTCTTTAGTTTTTGCTACACTTGACTCTTTGCTCAATTTCCAAGCTTCGAAACGTTTATCGGCCTCAGCCACGTCGAATGCACCTTTTTTGGCTCCTTCAAGTAAGTGTTTTTTCAATAATACTCCTTCATTTGAAAGAATAGTTCTAGTTGTGTCGGTTGGTTGAGCTCCTGTAGTTAACCAATACAATGCACGTTCGAACTTCAAGTCGATTGTTGCAGGATTAGTGTTAGGGTTATAAGAACCGATACGTTCGATAAATTTGCCATCACGTGGCGCTCTGCTGTCAGCGATAACGATGTGATAATAAGCATATCCCTTACGACCGTGACGTTGCAATCTAATTTTTACTGGCATTTTTTTATTGTTAAATGATTATACCTAATGCTTTTTCTCGAAAAGCGGTTGCAAAGATAGTGTTTTTATTTGAAAATAAAAAGGTTGGATAAAAATAAGTTAGCTTTAAATACTTCAGTTTAATTATTGAATATCCAGGCAGATTCATATTTCTCATCAGATTTTCTGAGATTCTGGACGAATTCATCTGCTTCTTCTTTTGATTTAAAAGATTGTATTGCAACACGGTATGTTCTGGAAGATGGCAACACTCTTGCTTCGGTGAATTTTTCATGAACCAATTCATCACATAATCTCTGTGCCGATGATCGATCAGGAACACTCGCTACAATTACGTGATAATTACCAATTTCGACTTTATTCTCTATTACTTTCACCTGTTCTGCAATAGCCGGCCTTTCAGTATTTATCACTTCGGCAGGTTTACTCTCAGCAACCTTAACTTCAAGGCTTTGATCTTCATTACCGTCAAAAGAATTTACAAACGAAAGTGAAGCCAGACTTGCATAGTTAGTCGAATTGGACACATCATTAATGTGTGGAGATGCTACCAATACGCCTACTACAATAACAGCCGCAGCTGCATACTTTAATAGTTTTGAAGATGGGAATACGATAATCCGATTTGCAGATTCCTTCGTTTGACGAACTTCTCTTGAAGCTATATACAAATCGGACAGACCTAGGTTCTGCGGCAAGAAACCTGACTTATAAATCGGATTAAAAGTCAGCGACCCCTGATTATTTTTTTGCAAAATACCCAAATCACCAATCACAACACTACCATTGGCCTTTAATTGATCATTAATTAGTTCAACCTTGCCTTCTATATACTCCACTGCCTTTCTGTAGCTTATTTGCTCTGATCTCGAAACTTCAATAGCCAGCAAACCATCCGAATTATTCATTAATGCATTAAACCCAATAGTTGCATGGGGAGGTGTAATACGGTCGGAAAGAATCCTGGCCGATTGCATCTGCACAATAAATCCACCCAAATTTGGCACAACGACATAATCATGTTGCGACAAGAGATTTTCGATATGTCTATAAAAATTTTCCACGGAGCAAAAATATGACAAAGGATTTAGACGGTAAATCTTTCCAACAAAAAGTTATCAACAAGTTGTTAGACTCAACAAAACTATATATCTTTGTGCTACTCAAAAGAAACAATCTTAAAATGAAAAAAACGATTCTAATCACTGGAGGTGCGGGCTTTATAGGCTCACACGTTGTCCGGTTATTTGTCACAAAATATCCGGATTATCAAATAATTAATCTTGACGCCTTAACTTATGCAGGCAACCTGGAAAATCTTAAAGATATTGCCGAAGCTTCAAACTACAAATTTGTGAAAGGCGACATCACCGACGAGAAGTTTATAACCGAATTATTTGCAACTTATAAGTTTGACGGAGTAGTACATCTTGCTGCCGAGTCTCACGTCGACAGATCAATTACCGATCCTTTTGCTTTTATCCGAACAAATGTATTCGGAACTGCAAACTTATTAAATGCTGCTAAGGAAGCATGGAAAGGCGATATGACAGGAAAAAGGTTCTACCATATTTCTACTGACGAAGTTTATGGTTCTTTAGGCGAAACAGGTTTCTTTACCGAAGAAACAGCTTATGATCCACGCAGCCCATACTCTGCTGCTAAAGCCAGTTCAGACCATTTTGTGAGAGCTTATCATCACACATACGGTTTACCTGTAGTATTATCCAACTGTTCTAACAACTACGGAGCTAATCATTTCCCCGAAAAGCTTATTCCGCTTTCAATAAACAATATCAAAAATAATCGTCCCATTCCTATTTATGGAAAAGGTGAGAATGTTCGCGATTGGCTATGGGTTAATGACCATGCCCGAGCAATCGACACTATTTTCCACAACGGCGTGGTAGGTGAAACCTACAATATCGGAGGAAACAATGAATGGACTAATATTGACCTTATACGTGAACTTTGCAAAATCATGGATAAGAAATTAGGTCGCGAGCCAGGCGAATCGGCTAAGCTGATTACATTTGTAAAAGATCGTGCCGGACACGATTTACGCTACGCTATTGACTCAAGTAAATTGCAGCGCGAGCTTGGATGGAAACCTTCGCTTCAGTTTGAGGAAGGATTAGAAAAAACAGTCGACTGGTATCTGGCTAACCAAGAATGGATGGATAATATCGTAAATGGCGATTATCAAAAATATTACGAAAAACAATATACAGAAAGATAAAAACCAAACATAAAAAAAATGCGGGCTAATCTGAAAACTGATTAGCCCGCATTTTTTATATGTTATCTCGACATTCGACTTTTCATTACTTTGGAGCTGTATTATACAAATAAATACCCACTAACAGAAACACCACATTAGGAATCCATACGGCAGCAAAAGCCGACATGCTGCCATTCACCGAAAATGATGTTGACATAGCTGAAAACAGTATATATATAGCACTCAATGCCAAACCTACTCCCAAGTGCAATCCCATACCTCCGCGCACCTTTCTTGAAGATAAAGATACACCTATCAACGTCATAATGAAAGCTGCCAGCGGCATTGAAAACCTTTTATAATAATCATCTTCAAACAACTTTATATTCCCAACGCCACGTTCACGTTGCCGTTTCAAGTAACTCCCCAACTTAACAATACTCATTTGAGGAGCCTCAGCAGCAGTTATATAAAATTCTTCCGGCTGCACCATTATAGTTGTATCTTTACTGATTCCCTTCGTGATTTGTTCGCGCATACCATTAAAGTCCCGTTGCAAATAATTAGAAATTTTCCAACTGTATAACGAATCCCAGGTTATAGTCTCCGCAGTCAATCTCGAAGCAAGCGTTTTTCCCTCAAACTTTTCAAGTGAAAACTGATAGCCAGTATTATTAGACACTTCGAAGCGACCAATATACATAATAACACCTTTTGCTACTTCCATCTGCAGATTAGTAGCATTACTTTGCTTTATTTGTCGAACATATTTATCCTCAAAATCGAGCATTTTTTTGGTTCCATGCGGGATAACAAAACCACCCAGTGTAAAAGAAATAGTTGCAATCACCGCTGCTGAAATCATGTAGGGAAGCATCAAACGCCGAAAACTAACACCGCTCGACAGGATAGCAATGATCTCTGTGTTCGTTGCCATTTTAGAAGTGAAGAAAATTACGGCAATAAACGTAAACAAAGGGCTGAACATATTCATATAAAACGGAATAAAGTTCAGGTAATAATCTAAAACAATGGCTTTTAACGGTGCATTATGGCTAACAAAATTATCAAGCTTTTCTGTAATGTCGAACACAACAGAAATGCTCAAAATAAGTACAATAGAAAAGAAGTATGTACCCAGAAACTTCTTAATTATATAGGTATCAATTCTTTTTAAGCCGAACGTACGAAAACTGATTTTTTTCATTTCTATTGATTACATGACTATTTTTTATAATCTTCTTCCCAATTGCTCTACCATCCCCCTCTTCCACGAAGAGAAATCTCCGGCTTGAATATGGCTTCTGGCCTCTCCTACCAACCACAAATAGAAGGCCAAATTGTGTATAGAGGCTATTTGCAAGGCAAGATATTCTTTGCTGATAAAAAGATGGCGCAAATACGCCTTTGAATATGCTTTGTCTACGTATGAAGTTCCAAATTCATCCAATGGAGAAAAATCATTCTTCCACTTTTCATTTTTCATGTTCATTATACCCTGAGAGGTAAACAGCATTCCGTTTCGTCCGTTTCGGGTCGGCATCACACAGTCAAACATATCAACTCCACGTTCTATCGCCTCCAAAATATTCTGAGGTGTACCCACACCCATCAAATAACGAGGTTTATCCTTTGGCAATATTTCATTCACTACCTCAATCATTTCATACATGATTTCAGTAGGCTCACCTACCGCCAATCCGCCAATGGCATAACCTTCACGATGTTGCGAGGCAATAAATTCTGCTGACTGTCGGCGTAATTCCGGATATACACAGCCTTGAACTATAGGGAAATAGGTTTGCGAATAACCATATTTCGGTTCGGTCTGATCAAATCGATTAAGTCCTCGTTCCAACCATCTATGAGTTAGCTCCATAGACTTTTTTGCATAGGCAAAATCTGCGGTTCCGGGCGTACATTCATCAAAAGCCATGATAATGTCAGCACCTATTATTCTCTGAATATCAACTACATTTTCCGGCGTAAAAAGATGCTTGCTTCCATCAATGTGCGAACGAAAGGTTGCGCCTTCTTCTTTCAATTTTCTGTTTCCGGAAAGTGAAAACACCTGGTAACCACCGCTGTCTGTCAGAATCGGTTTGTCCCAGCCATTAAATTTATGCAATCCTCCTGCGCGTTCAAGCGTATCGATTCCCGGTCGTAAATATAAGTGATATGTATTTCCAAGGATAATCTGCGCTTTAATGTCCTCTTTCAACTCATGAAAATGAACGGCTTTTACTGAAGCTACCGTACCAACAGGCATAAAGATAGGAGTTTCGATCACACCATGATCTGTAGTTATTTTTCCTGCCCGTGCATTTGAATTTGGGTCGGTATGCTGTATTTCAAAAGTCATTGATAATTTGTTTTTTAGCTTTATTTCGCAGCGGCTCTCTCTAATTTGATTTCCACTCTTTCAGAATTCAATCTTTCAATTCTACCCGATAACCTACTCCAGTCAAATTTAAAGAAATATTGGGTGTTAAATTGATCAATACAGGAACTCTTACTTCCTAGAGAATTTCTATTCCTATTATAAATCGGGATATCTGCGATATCAGTCTAGCAAGAAAACCGAATTTGATACGATAAAGCAGATGTGAGAAGTAACGATGAAGCTCAATTACTTTACAATCCTGTATAAAATGAAGATTGAATTCTTTTTTGTTGCAGGATCGTTCTTGTAAATAACTTTTATATCATCAAACATTTTATCCTGCATTTCAAGGTTCACACACCCTGAATAAAATTCTCTAGTATCTTTTGTCCTACTTCTCCTGATTTTTCAGGATGAAATTGAACTGCGTAAAAATTATTCTTGTGTACCGCAGAACTGTATTCTTTGGTATAATCCGTTCGGGCAATTGCATTATCGCAACTTTCAACATAATAACTATGAACAAAATACATATAAGCGTTTTCTGCAACTCCCCGAAAAAGATCAGATTTCAGATTCGTTATATTATTCCAACCAATTTGAGGTATCTTTAAACCCGTTGACGGAAAGAGTTTTACTTTTTGATCAAAAATACCGAGGCATTGTGTGTCGTTTTCTTCTGAATGTGCACACATCAGTTGCATGCCTAGACAAATTCCCAGAACCGGCTGGGTTAGCGAGCAAATCAGTTTATCCAATCCTTTATCTTTCAAATACTTCATTGCAGACGATGCTTCACCTACGCCCGGAAAAATTACTCGATCGGCCGATCGTATTTCATCGTGGTCATCAGTCACTATAGCATTAACACCTATACGTTCTAACGCAAAAAGCACCGAGCGGATATTCCCTGCATTGTATTTTATTATAACGACTTTCATTGATTGTTTCTAAAAATTTGAAATCTATAAAACCAAAACTAATAAGTTTATAAAGTTCAGAAAAGTGCAAGTATCCGGACCTTATGAAACTACTTATTAAAAGGAATCAGATTAATTTATTAGTGGCTGTATCCGGAAATATAATAGCCGGCTTAAAGGTGCGAGCTTCTTCCATCTCCATCATTGCAAAAGCCATGATGATAACAACATCTCCAGGCTGTACTTTTCTGGCAGCTGCACCGTTCAGACAAATTACGCCGGAACCACGTTTACCGGGAATAACATAAGTTTCAAAGCGCTCGCCATTATTATTATTTACAATACTTACTTTCTCGTTTGCAATCACATTTGCTGCATCCATCAAATCCTCATCAATCGTAATACTTCCAATATAATTCAAATTAGCCTCTGTTACGGATACTCTATGAATCTTAGATTTTACAATGTGTACTAACATATTATTCCTGTTTTTGGTATACTATTCTTAAATAGTTACCATATATATTTTAAATTATTTATTCCCTGACTAAGAATTATATCTTATATTATCTATCAATCTTACTTCCCCGCAAAAAACAGCAATACATCCAACAGCAGATTCAGACCAAGAATCAACAGATTGAAGTGTAGAAGAGTTTACAATTTCGTAATATTCAACTTCTAAACCGGGAACTTTGTTTATTTTATCAACGACCCAAAGAATCAGTTCGTTTGGGTTCATTTGAGCCGCAAAGTTACGACTTTCAAACAGAACTTTAGATATTTCCACTGCATTTTTCCGCTGATCGGCAGTTAGGCGCTCGTTTCTGCTGCTCATTGCAAGGCCTGAAGGTTCGCGAACAATCGGACAATCGATTATATTTATGTCGAAATTTAAAGCTTTCACCATATGATGAATGATAGCCAATTGCTGAAAATCTTTTTCTCCGAAATAGGCATTGTCAGGCTGAACCAGTTGGAATAGCTTACTTACAATCTGTACTACTCCATTAAAATGACCCGGACGAAACTTGCCCTCCATCACAGTATCCAAACCATTAAAATCAAATTCAAACTGCTCAGTTAATTCATTTGAGGCATAAATCTCATCTGCTTCCGGTGAAAAAATCAATTTACAACCAGCTTTTTGGAGCATTTCGGCATCACGTTCCAAACTTCGGGGATATTTCTCCAGATCAGCAACATTATTAAACTGAGTCGGGTTTACAAAAACACTGACAATACAAACATCATTTTCTGCCACGCAACGCTCAACAAGTGCTTTATGACCATCGTGTAACGCACCCATCGTAGGCACAAATCCTATTTTTTTTCCTGCAGCTTTAAGCAATTGAATTTCAGCTGATATTTCAGCTTTCTTTCGAATTATTTTCATTATCTCATTATTGTTTTTTGACAGCAAAAATCCGAGAATTTACCGTCAGTAAAAATTGCGTGCAAAAGTAGTAAAACTTATTTGTATATTCATTCATTACGCTCATTTATACAATACAACTACGCATTTCGTTCTATCATAGTATGCCTATATCCAACAATATAACTTATAAGTCTATTTAAATCAAAACATGCCGATACTGCAACTTGCATTATCTTGGTTAAACTTTTATAAATAGACCCCGACCTAAAACACTCACGCAACCAAGAGCAGAGGGATAATAAACTGACTTATTGAGCTATAATCATTTTCAATGCAATTATGTTTTTTGTATAAGTTCTTTTTCTAATAAGTCTAGTTAACAGTTAGCGATTTACGTCTTGTTTATATCCGATTTTTTTTATATATCTTTGCATAACGAAAATTATATCAAAAGCATCTGAATAGTAGAGCATGAAAAAAATTACAAAAGTCTTGTATATTTCGCAAGAAATATTCCCTTATTTGCCAGAATCAGAATTGTCGAATATGGGTAGATATTTACCACAAGCGGTACAAGACAGGGGAAGGGAAACCCGCACTTTTATGCCAAAATTTGGAGCGGTTAATGAACGAAGGAACCAATTACATGAAGTTATCAGATTATCAGGAATGAATTTGATAATCGATGACACAGATCATCCGTTAATTATTAAAGTAGCTTCCATTCAGTCGGCCCGAATGCAGGTATATTTTATTGATAATGATGACTATTTTCATCGTAAAAACACTATTGCCGACGAAAACGGTGAAGAGTATCAAGATAACGATGAAAGAACGATATTCTTTGTACGGGGAGTTATGGAAACAGTAAAAAAACTCCGTTGGACTCCCGATGTTATTCATTGTCAAGGCTGGATGACCGCATTAGCTCCATTATACATAAAAAAAGCATACAACGACGATCCGTTTTTTAAACACTCAAAAGTGGTTTATTCCATTTTTAATGATGATTTCAAAAATCCGTTTCGTGATTTATTTGCCGAAAGATTGTTACTCGAAGGAATAGAAAAGAAGCATGTTGTTCAGGTGAAAGATAAAATAATAGATTTTGTAGCCCTGTCTAAATTAGCTATTGATTATTCTGATGCGGTAATTCAATCCAGTCCGGTAGTCAATCAAAAAGTACTGGATTACATTGCATCTGAAAATGTAAAATTTCTACCGTTCCAATCGGGCGATGATTATGCCGATGCTTATGTTCAATTTTATGACAGCCTTTAGTCAACAATAAATTTTTCAAGAGTTTTTTAATTTTCAATTCAGTAAATTTTTCTTCATTTTACATGAAATATTATCAATTTATTCTGCTGTATCTATTGTCTTTGCTTGCTTACTCTTGCTCGGATGGTATTTCAAACATGGGCTCCGGCATTCAACCTTCAACTGATCAGATAAAAATCGGAACCGATACATTTCACGTATCTACTGAAAATGTGTTCGTAGATTATATAAACTCACGACCAGACTCTTTTTTGCTTGGCAACTTTTACGACTCAAAATTCGGTTCAACACAAGCCGAAATTTTGGCTCAGCTAAATTGTCCTGAAGGTTTTAAATTTCCGCCAAACGCTCAGCCAGATTCTGCCGTAGTTATACTGAAATATAAGACATGGTTTGGATATTCTTCTTCACCAATGTCTATAAATCTGTATGAAATGACTAAAAACACGTTTAATTATTCTGATTTATTTCCATCCAATATAGATCCATCGTTTTATACAGATTTATCAAAACCACTGAAATACAGAATATTTACGGCAAAAGAACCGAAAAATACAAGGATAGACACCACCGCTATTAGATTCAAACTATCAAATGACTTTGTTCAACGCTTTTTTGATGATACTCATTACTCAAGCACTACAAAATTCCTCGACTTTTTTAAAGGAATATACTTAACTACAAATTTTGGAGCTTCAACCTTGTTGAACATTGAACGTATAGCAATGCTCTATCATTATCACTACACCTACACTACTAAGAACATTAGCGGTGGAGATTCAATCGTGAAAGTCAAGAGCTATCTAGTCTTCCCTGCTAACCAGGAAGTACGTCAGGTGAACAGAATACAACACAACGACAGAGCTACGGTTGTTCAAAATCGGGACACTGTAAATTACATTTCGTCTCCAGCGAACATATACACCAAAGTAACTGTTCCGTTAAGCAGAATTCAGCAGCGGTTAAAAGGAGGTGTGAATGGCAAAGCACTATCAGTAAACAGCGCCATACTTAAAGTAGAGATTACCGAGATGCAACTTGACACAGCCTCCCAACACCCAGTTCCTAAATATCTCCTGTTGATTAAAGAGTCTTCGAAAAACCGCTTTTTCAAAAACAGAGAACTACCTTCGGATACATGCGCTATTAAAGGAGACTTTAGCTACAAGCAGGTAGGAACTTCCGGAGTATACAAATACTATTACTCTTTCAATCTGGCGAGTCTGATAGTGAAAGAGATAAAAAATGCTGCCGCCAAAGGAAAAGCTCCTGATGATAAACTGCAATTGCTTATACTCCCTATCAAAGTGGCAACTTCAACCAGCTCAAGCGGTGTAACTTCATATACTTCCGTTAAAGAGGATTATGAGATGAGTGGCATCACTATACGAAGTGGAAAAGAAATAAATCCTAATAGTGGAAATAAAGTCACCATGCCAATGCACTTAGACGTTGTGTATAGCGGATTTTAAAGCACATATAAATTCACAAAAAAAGCAGCTAAAATTATTTAGCTGCTTTTTTTGTTCGAATAAATTCTATTTTTGTCTGATAAATATCTGTATCGGAGTTCCGGTAAAATCATATTTTGCCCGAATCTTATTTTCCAAAAACCTGCGATAAGGGTCTTTCACATACTGTGGCAAGTTAGCAAAGAACAAGAATGTAGGGATCTGAGTATTTGGAAGCTGCGTTACGTATTTAATTCTGATAAATTTACCTTTCAACGCCGGTGGTGGGTAATTTTCAATAGCAGGTAACATGTACTCATTCAGCTTAGCTGTCGGTATTTTCCGTTGTTTATTTTCATAAACCTCAACAGCGGTTTCCAAGACTTTCAAAATACGTTGCTTGGTGGTAGCCGAAGTGAAAATTATCGGAAAATCCACAAAAGGAGCAAGTCTTTCACGAATAGTAGCTTCATATTTTTTAATGTCATTGGATTCCTTGTTTTCTATCAAATCCCACTTATTTACACAAACAATAAAGCCTTTTCTATTCTTTTGAATAAGCGAGAAGATATTCAAATCCTGGCTTTCGATGCCGCGTGTAGCATCAATCATCAAAATACAAACATCACAGTTTTCTATGGCGCGAATGGAACGTACTACCGAGTAATATTCCAAGTCCTCATTTACTTTTGCTTTCTTTCGGATACCTGCTGTATCAACAAGGTAGAAGTCATGTCCAAACTTATTGAAACGAGTGTAAATCGAGTCTCGCGTTGTTCCTGCAATATCAGTAACGATCGTTCTCTCCTCTCCCACAAAAGCATTTATTATGGAAGATTTACCGGCATTAGGTCTGCCCACAACAGCAAAACGAGGTAGTTCCTCTTCAAGATCGTCGGAAAAATCCGGTTTAAAATACGTAAGCAGTTTATCCAGAAAATCACCGGTTCCCAATCCATTGATAGCCGATATCATATGTGGTTCGCCTAAACCCAGTTTATAAAACTCGGCAACACCATACTGCCATTCAAAAGTATCAGCCTTGTTGGAAACCAACATTACAGGCTTGGTTTGTCCACGCAATATCTGAGCCACTTCCAAATCATAGTCAGTTATTCCATTTTGTATATCGACCAAGAACAAAATAACATCTGCCTCTTCTATGGCCAATACTACATGTCGCTTTATTTCACCTTCAAACACATCCGATGAGTTTATAACCCATCCGCCTGTATCGATAACTGAAAATTCGCGGCCTTCCCATTCGCATTTACCATACTGGCGATCGCGAGTAGTACCTGCTTCATCATTTACTATGGCTCTACGACTTTTCGTGAGCCGGTTAAAAAGGGTCGATTTTCCCACGTTGGGGCGCCCTACAATTGCTACAATATTTCCCATTGTTTTTATATATCTAATAAGTTAGATATTTACATTCCTTTCATTTGTTTCAGTCCGTTTTTTCTCAAAACCGAACAGCGGGTGCAAATATTTTGGGTGCAAAGGTACGGAAATTAATCAATAACCCAATGAATATATTGCTTTGCAGAACTATTTCGGAAATATATCTATTTTTGTATAAATTCAAATGCAGTGATTTTGAATATATTAATTGTAGTCCATTTTAGTTTCGTTTGACTTTCTCAGAAATATCAATAGAAGCACTTGCAGAATATAAAAAAAGCAGTATCTTTGCAACGCTTTTGGAGAAAGGCATTTTAATCCGAATGTAACATTCGGGCGTTTAGCTCAGCTGGTTCAGAGCATCTGCCTTACAAGCAGAGGGTCGGCGGTTCGAATCCGTCAACGCCCACGTAAAATTCTATATCACAAAACACACATTTCGGGCGTTTAGCTCAGCTGGTTCAGAGCATCTGCCTTACAAGCAGAGGGTCGGCGGTTCGAATCCGTCAACGCCCACACCATAGAAGATCGTACATTAATTGTACGATCTTTTTTTATTGATACAACCTCTGAAAACAAAATAAAGGCTGGATTAAATTAATCCAGCCTTTATTAGTAGTACAAGCAGTAAGTTTGTGTATCGTTAGAATTTCACTGATACTCCGGCTAAGAAATTGATACCAGCTTGTGGATAACAACCAAAATAATTATTAACCGGTGAATTCTTATCATAAACAGGATTCGCCGGGTCAGCCGAAATGGTAGGAGCACTCCAAGCATTGCTTAGATACATCTTATTGAATAAATTATTTACCAACACGGTAAAATTCAACTCTCTGATACCTTTTACCGGCAAAGAATATGATAAACGAAGGTTATTCACCAGATAATCTGGTAACCGACGCTCAGCAAGACCTGTATTATCAACGTATTGCTTACCAACATAGATTGATTGGAGAGCTGCTTCAAAATCACCTTTTGTAAAAGTAATCATACTATTTGCCAACAAATCAGGTGTAAATGCAATTGGGGTAGAATGATACAAGTTAGTTACACTTTGTCCGGTTGGGTTCCAGTTTTCATCAACAACATTTACCGTTTCGACAAAATCGACTATACGATTATGACTAAGTGTAGCTGTGACATCCCAACGTAAAAAATCAAACGGCTTAACACTTCCGAGCAGTTCTATACCTGAACGATAACTTGTGGGTATATTCTCCGTCAGAGCCTCACCGATATCGTTTATTTTCCCTGTCAGAACCAACTGATTGTGATAATACATAAAATACGCGTTAGCACCTACAGAAAGAACAGAATTATGAAACTTATAACCTAATTCGGTATCATACAATGTCTCGTGCGTAGGCCATGTAGAAGCAGTACCATCAGTATAATTTGTACGGGTTGGCTCACGATGAGCAATAGCCACAGATCCAAAAAAGTCATTTTTATCATTCGGACGATAAAACAAACCGGCTTTGGGATTAAAGAAATTAAACTTTTTATTTACATCCAACACCTGCATGGCCGAAATAGCATCATTCCACTCATCATTAGTTCCCTGAAGCTTGTAAGTCACTCTACGATATTGTAAGTCCGCATAGACATTAAGCTTTGTGGACAATTCATAATTTGCTTTTAAATACAAATTACCATCCCACTTAGATACTGAACTCCTATAGTATTCTGAATTTGGCAGTAAGTTTTCAGTATAATTTTTTACCCAAATAACCTCTCCCCAATGATTTCCCCAATAATTATTCAAAGCTCCTCCAAATTGTGCATTTAGCTTATCTTTTTTATAATTAAAAGAAAAAATACTTCCGGCGAAATCATTGCCCATCTTTTTCTGACGAACCAAATCTGTATAATCAATAACCGATCCATTCAACCTAAATGATTTCAAACCATACGTTTTCAGGACTGCATCACGTTTGTATTCTTCGTAATATCCATCGCCGCGTGTATAGTGCAATCCAGCGTTCAAGCTTAACTCCGGCGAAAACACATGCGCTACTAGCAATTGATAGTTAGTCTGTAGATAATTATCTGTCTGATTTTTATAGTAAAGCGGATTTCCATTGGCATCTTTCCCCATATATCCGCAAGGATTATATGTTCGTGGATATTCTAATTTTGGCAACGCGTATGAATCAATTCCATCCCACGCATGATATGTTTGCTCTTTACCTCCAAATGTCAGGAACTTTACAGTGGTATTCTCTGCATAATACCCTGCCTGAACAAAATACGACTTCATATCAACCCAACCACGATCAATATATCCATCCGATTTCACCGATGAAAGCCGTGTATCAATAGCCCAATGACCGTTTATCAAGCCAGAACTGGCTTTCACAGATTCCTTCAACGTATTGAAGGAACCTCCAGACAGACTTAGTTCTGCCGAGGGTTTTCGCGCATAATTATCAGTCTGCAAATTTATGTTTGCTCCAAAAGCACCTGCACCGTTGGTTGAAGTTCCTACTCCGCGTTGCACCTGAACACTTTCGACTGAAGTTGTAAAGTCAGGTATATCAACCCAGTAGGCACCTTGCTCATCCGGATCGTTATACGGAATACCATTTATCGTCACATTGATACGCGATGCATCCGTTCCCCTGATACGAAAGTTAGTGTATCCGATTCCGGTTCCGGCATCGGATGATGCTACGAACGAAGGAGTCTGAGCCAGCAGATAAGGAATATCCTGCCCCAAATTCGTTTTGGACAGCGTTTCTTTATCAAGATTAGTGTAAGCCACCGGCGATTTATCCGTGGCTCGAAGCGAAGTTACCGTTATTTCGCCCAACAAATTGCTCTTTTGAGTAAGCTTGACAATAACATCGCTATCCACTGAAACTTTGAGCTTAATTGCGTCATAACCTGTATATGAAACCTTCAGATTAAAATTTTCGCCCTTTAATTTCTCAAAATAGAAAGAACCATCCTTTGCAGAAGTTTGTACTTGATGGTTATTCAGAATTAAAACAGTTGCTCCTACCAGAGCATTTCCATTCTCGTCCAACACTTTTCCTTTAATAGTGTGTTGGCCAAAGGCCATAACAGCCGTAAACAGCATAAATACTGCAATAAAAATTTGTCTCATAACAATTTATTAGTTTAAATAATAATTTGGTTTTGAGAGCCTAATAAAAAAAATACCGATGATTGTAGCTTATTCCCTTCGCGGAATTACCCGTGCAGGTTCAAAGGGTATGATCTCAGCCCGAAATATTAAGGCACCCCATTGTTGTTTGTATCTTCAAACGCATGAGAATCTCATTTGTTCGAAGTTAGTATGTTTAAAAAGAAAGAAAAACAACCCTGGAAGCGAGTCGAATTCCTTTCGGAGGACAAAGGTAAGATATTTTTGTGGAAAATAGAAATTAGTTAATAGAAAACTGGAACGATGGAATAAACTAGGTTTCCATGTTTATGAAACATAGTAAAGTAATCTTCAACAATAATTTACCGATGACAGATGCATGAAATTATCCTGCCCAACCTTCTCTGTCCAGATTTCGATAATTGATAGCTTCAGCAATATGATTGGAAAGAATTTGTTCAGAGTCATCCAAATCGGCTATTGTACGAGCCACTTTAATAATTCTGTCGTAAGCTCTGGCTGATAAATTTAGTCGTTGCATGGCATTTTTCAATAATTCCGAACTCGCTTTATCTATTTGCGCAAAAGTACGCATTTGCTTAGAAGACATTTGAGCATTGCAATATACTCCATCAACATCTTTAAATCTTTGTTCCTGAACCTGACGTGCTTTCATAACTCTATCCCGTACAGCTTCACTACTTTCAGCATCCTTCATTTCAGACAGTTTCTCGAAAGGTACAGGAACTATTTCAATGTGAATATCAATTCTATCCAGCAACGGTCCGGAAATACGACTCAGATATTTTTGAACCACACCAGGAGCACAAACACAATCGCGTTCAGGATGATTATAATATCCGCACGGACAGGGATTCATAGAAGCTACCAACATAAAACTAGCTGGATACTCAATGGCAAATTTAGCGCGCGAAATACATATCTTACGATCTTCAAGAGGCTGGCGCATGACTTCCAGAACTGTCCGCTTAAATTCGGGCAATTCGTCAAGAAAAAGGACTCCATTATGTGCCAGCGATATTTCACCGGGCTGCGGAAAAGTACCGCCTCCCACCAAGGCAACATCAGAAATTGTATGATGGGGGCTTCTAAAAGGGCGCTGAGAAATCAGAGAAGTATTGCTGTCTATATTCCCTACAACCGAGTGAATCTTTGTAGTTTCAAGTGCTTCATGCAAAGTCAGTGGAGGCAAAATAGTCGGAATTCGCTTGGCCAACATGGATTTTCCGGCACCCGGAGGGCCAACCATAATTATGTTATGACCACCTGCAGCCGCTACCTCTAACGCTCGTTTTACACTCTCCTGCCCTTTCACATCAGCAAAGTCGATTTCCGATAAATTCAAGTTCGTGAAAAACTCTTCCCTGGTATTGACAATCGTAGGTTCCAGTGTGGAATTACCATTAAAAAAATCGATAACTTCGGTAATGTTTTCTACTCCGTAAACATCCAGATTATTTACCACAGCTGCTTCTCTGGCGTTTTGCTTAGGGAGAATAAAACCTTTAAAACCCTCCTCTCTTGCTTTAATGGCTATGGGTAGAACACCTTTTATTGGCTGTAAACTTCCATCCAATGACAGTTCGCCCATTATCACAAATCGTTCCGACTCCTCCGATTTTACCGTTTCAGCACCAGCTAATATCCCTATAGCCAAAGGCAAATCATAAGCCGAACCTTCTTTTCGAATATCAGCCGGAGCCATATTAATCACAATTTGCTTGCGTGGCAACTTATAACCGGTGTATTCAAGTGCCGACGCAATCCGCTCATGACTCTCCTTTACTGCATTATCGGGCAAGCCAACATGCATGAACCTTATTCCCTGACTTACATTAACTTCGATAGTGACTATTGTGGCATTTATTCCCTGAACAGCTGAACCAAAGGTTTTTACTAACATAGCAGACTGATTTAAAATAGGTTTATAAAGATATATAGCGTGCTAAAAAGCATACCCTACATTCAATGACAACGGCACTTTTACTGCAGCATTTTGAGGATAAACATTTCCATTAGAATAATGTCCGATTTTTATTTCTGCATTCCAGTTACGTTTTTCTCCAAAAAATGCACCTACCCCCATGTTATCCTGAAATGTAAAATGAGCACCAGTATCATTTCCATCAATTATCACTTTGGATATATAGGTAGGACCAGCAACAGAATAATAGAAATATGCATCCAATGGTTTTGTATGCAGGAAATTAAACCTACCTACCGGGAAAACAGACAAAGTAAAGAAATTCTCTTTATTCGGATTACTTAAACCGGCCCCAACACCTTTAGTTTTCCAAGTGGCGGCTGTAACTCCCCAGTCCAAAGCAAAATACTTAGCTGAATGAAAAATATTACGCTGATAAGTGAACGTTAAACCTCTGTATACTTCAGCATCACCACCCCAAAAAAGAACGGCTTTCTCTAAAGCATTATTGACGCCATATCCCAGCGCATTACTCGCGTAGCCTATTTGTATCCATTGTTTAGGATTAATATAACCTGTTTCAGCAGCTTTTTTTAGTTTTTTCTCTGATACAGGGCTCAGTTTATAATTAAAACCTGCCGATAAGAAGTTGGTTGCAGGTTGATTTACAGAAGTTTTTTTAGGGCTGTACGTTGTGCTTAGCAGTAACCGCCAGTTATCGTTTATGTGATAATTAATACCGCCGCCGAATAAAACCGTTGCGTAGTTTACACCTGAAATAATTGGTGTTTCGTCCAGTGCCTTAAACCCATGGCGAGTGACTATGCCTAAACCGAATTCTCCATTTAATGAAAAACGCTTATTTATTGGCAGTTGCGGCCTAAGCGTTAGTCCACCAACATTCATCCACACTGAACTTCTTACGTTTTGTTCAAGACCTCGGTCATAATAATAAAACACCCAGGACACAGGTCGCATATAAGTAAGCTGAGCCGAAAGATATTTATTAAACTCGTACCCGTAAAGAACCAACCTAACAGCAGCATGATTCACCGTAACTGACCTAAAGTTATAACCGGCAGGCGCCTGAAACTGTGCAGCACCAAAATCATAATTTATTGATCCTACACTAACGCCAAAATACGCGTTGCGCAAAGCCAAAGGCAGTTGAGCTCGCTCATCCTGAGCAATTACAGAAATCGAACCAAATAATAAAACCAAAAACAGACTGACTTGAAAAACTCTTAATCTCATTGTATTGAATAACGTATAAATAAATTGCCAACACCAATCATGATAATAATGAGGTGTATTTCTCTGCAAAAATAGTTAATAAATTTAATATCTTATCTATATCGCCTCAAATTTATTCTAACTTTTCAAAATTATGCTGTCAGGTCAGGATAATATAAAACAAAATCGCTATAACAACTAGTGTTATAGCGATTTAAATAAGAATCAGATTAATAAGAAATTAAGCTTTCTCTGACAAGTAACTTGCAATTCCTTCCTGTGTAGCTACCAAAGCTTTCTCACCTTTCTTCCAGTTGGCAGGACAAACCTCACCATACTCTTCAGTAAACTGCAAAGCATCAATGAGACGTAGTACCTCATCAACATTACGTCCTAAAGGTAAGTCATTTACCAATTGGTGACGAACAACACCTTGTTTATCAATTAAGAATAGACCACGATAAGCTTTTGGTTCGCCTACGAATGATTCATTTCCTTCTTCATCGTATTCTTCCGAACCGATCAAGACATCATAATTCTTTGAAATTGAAAGGTTTTGATCAACAACCAACGGGTAAGTTACTCCCTGAATACCTCCCTGATTTTGTGGAGTTTGCAACCATTTCCAGTGAGAGAATTCCGAGTCGGTAGATGCACCGATAACAACAGTGTTACGAGCTGCAAACTCTGCTGCTTTATCCTCAAATGCAATTAATTCAGTTGGGCACACAAATGTGAAATCTGCAGGGTAAAAGAAGAAAACTACATACTTTTCTCCTACAAACTGTTCTAGTGAAAAGTTTTCTACAATTTCACCTCCGTTTACTACGGCTTTGCTGTTAAATACAGGCGCTTTTTTTCCTACTAATACTGACATGTTTTTATATTTTTAAATGGTTATTATTTTAATAGTACAAAAATAAGCAGATTATAAATGAATCTATCATAAAAATCGATAGAGTTTTTTTATAGTCGTATAGGAAAAACAAATTAAGGATGAATATGTTCTTATCTTTTATAAATTAATACCGTTGCATAAGCAGCAATTCCCTCTTTTCTACCAACAAAGCCTACTTTTTCAGATGTAGTGGCTTTGATTGATATTGTATCAATATCCACCGTCATCACTTCAGACAAACAACTTTGCATAGTGGGGATATGAGGATTGAGCTTTGGTTCTTCGGCACAAACAGTGCAATCGGCATTTACAAACTCATATCCTTTTTCGCGAATCAAAGACATTGTTCTCCGTAACAAAATCTTACTGTCAATGTTCTTGAAATCGCCCGAAGTATCGGGAAAATGGAATCCAATATCCCGCAAGTTAGCCGCTCCCAACAGCGCGTCGCAAAGAGCGTGAATTAATACATCGGCATCAGAATGCCCTAACAAACCAACCGAATGTTCTATTTTTATACCTCCAAGCCATAATTCACGCTCGGGAGCAAAAACATGAACATCGTAACCAAATCCTACTCGTATATTCATATCTTGAAATTATCAAATAAAAAACGGTTGAACCGACCTCATGGCAGATAACAACCGTTTTTGTTTATTTTATTGAATAATGTAACGCAACTTTTATTTTAGCATATTTTTAAGTGCCAACCAATCAAACGACAAAGAGAAACGTAAAGTTTGATCCAGTGGATTTGATTGCGCTGTAGACATTACATATGCAGCATCCAACTGGAAAATATTCAGCTTAAATCCAGCACCGGCTGTAAAGTATTTACGATTGCCTTTATATTGACTTTCATTAAAATATCCACCCCGCACAAAAAACTGATTATTGTAAGCATATTCAGCACCCAATGACCACATAACCTCTCTAAGTTCTTCTTTAAAACCACCGGGAGCATCTCCGAACGATTTGAATATTCCTGTTAACGGTGACAAATCGCTATATTCTTTATTACTCATACTATTTTGAGTCGGAACCAACAGTTTATTCAGGTCAGCGCTGACAGAAATTTTATTAAAATTATCTACAGGATATTCGAATGAACCTCCCAAACGCATATTGGTAGGAATAAAGTTGCTGGAAGCTTTTTTATCGTATGAAATTTTTGAGCCTATATTGGAAATATTCAATCCCAAATTCAATGTAGCATCAACACTTGGAAGCGCAATAGGAGTTTTAAAAAAAGCCGCCACGTCACCTGCTACAGCAGATCCGGGAACCATTTCGGTTCCACCCGTCAGATTTATTCCATTATTCAGGTCGGAACGAATATAACGCAATGCAACCGCCACTGAAAATTTATCGGACAATAAACGTGAGTAACCCAAATCTACCGCCAGTTCATTAGGATGCGCACTCTGCATAAATGTACCCTGAATATCAACAATATCAATACTTCCTAAAGAAAAATATCTAAGTGAAGCACTAAAAGCCTGCTGTTTATCCAGTTTCCAATATCCTGACAAATACGCCAAGTCAATGTCGGAAACAAGCTTTCTCAACCAAGGAGTATATGAAATAGAGACACCTGCATCGCTTTCCATAAAAACGTATTTAGCAGGATTCCAGAATTGCGAGTTTACATCAGGAGTAGTTGCGGCACCAATATCGCCCATACCTCCAGCTCGTGCATCGGGAGCAATAGAAAGCGAAGGCACAGCCGTTACAATCGGATTATTAACCTGAGCTAACGCACTTGTAGCACACAAAACAAGGGCACACAATACTAAAAAACTATTTTTCATCCTAAGTTTATGTTTATTGAAATGCAATATTACTAAAATTAAATAAGAACTAGAATAATTAAACGAAAAAATATTTTTTTTATTGTTCAATAATTAGCATTTTATCTGCTTTAGATGTAATATCACTATTCATTGTTTTGATATTTACTCGGTATAAATACAATCCGGTTCTAAGCTTTTTACCATCATTTGTTATCAGGTCCCAGGAGATATTATTGGCAGAAGATTGAGAAAATGACCAAACCTTACGCCCTGTTATATCAAAGACCTCGACAGTTGTTCTTAATACGGTTTCAGGTCTGTCATGATTGACAACAATAGTTACCTGATCTTTTACAGGATTGGGTTGTGCTCTTACAGAAAAAATAACCGGAGCAAGCCCCTTATTTACCTCAAATTCAATCGTTTTTGTAGTAGAATTATTTAGCAAATCCCACACCCGAAATGTCAACGTATGCTTTCCGTTACTAATAACAGGGAGCTTATAACTTATATTACCACTGGTATAACTATTTTCGTCTGCCTGAAAATAGTCATTGAGAATATAAGACGTTTCTGAATTTTGGTCAACAGTCAATAAAATGTCATGTCCAATACCACTCCCTATAGTATTAATACCATGAATATCATTTACATTGGCCAGAAATACCGGAGTTTCATTTACTTTTGATCCTGATACAAAAAACTCCGAATTCAGATACAGCTTAACCTCCGGTCCTATGGTATCGTTAAGCACTGTCTTGTCCGTGCCACCGACAATAAAGTTTTCGTAATAGCCCTGAGCTTCATTATTATTTATTTCATCCTTGGCATAATAATTTATTCTGCCGCTGCCAAAATTATATTTAATATCTTTAGGTAACATAAAGCTGAAACTATACAAGCCTTTCACCACCTGTACATTACCGGAAAACAGTACATTGGGTCGATCTGAATAAGTCAAAGTACCGTTTTGCTCATTGTGATTATTCAACGTGGTTATTTGTTGAGATTTATCGTATATAACGACATTCAATATTCCATTAAAACCTGAAACAACTTTTCCATAATCATCAGCGATATACCCTTTTATCGTATCAACGGACAGAGCCCTTAAAGTATCGTTTCCCGGATTTTTATTACTATTTACCTGACTGGTAATAATCTGGTATTTTGTTGGATAGTTTAAGCGAATTGCCGGATCGCCCAAATAAATGTATGGTAACTTATTAATGCCATCAGTCAAATTATTTTTGGCATATCTGATTACATCTCCTACTCGCATCTCTTTGCCATTCTGCTTTTTAAAAAGGTTACCACACACAAGCATATTCAAAGGAAAGTTACCGGATGAATATACCGGCCTGGCAGAAGACAAAATACCAATACCACCACCGGTAGGATTTAATATTGTTTGTTCTCCACCTGAAACAACCTGAGAGTCGAACTGAGAAAAATCACAGGTTACAGCTACAATTAAAGGCAGATGCTTGTTAGACAAAGCTTTTACATCCGGCAGAGTCAGTACCGATTCATTCGTCCAACCCGTTGGGCCGGCGTGTCCGGTAAAGTCCAGCAGAAATAATCCTGAGTTTAATAAACTCATAAACTTAGATTTAGCCAATGGATAACTTTCGCCACTTGCGGATACTTGTTGCTGATAAGCATCAAGATAGATTTTATTTATCTGATATGCCGGATAAGCGGTTTCTGTAGATGTAGCCACATCGTCGGCCTGACTCATATGGATATTTCCATCGCCATTACCACCATCGTCGGCCAGAAAACAAATCTGGTTTTTCCAACTTCCTTTGTCGGCATTATTCATATAGCCGATGGTTTTAGCAACCACGTCTTTTGCCTGTTGTACGGTCGTTACCGGAAATCTACCCACTCCAACTTCCATCGAAGAATTAAA
Source organism: Paludibacter propionicigenes WB4 (assembly GCF_000183135.1). Taxonomy (NCBI): domain Bacteria; kingdom Pseudomonadati; phylum Bacteroidota; class Bacteroidia; order Bacteroidales; family Paludibacteraceae; genus Paludibacter; species Paludibacter propionicigenes. Next base: position 1,581,702 of record NC_014734.1, read on the forward strand.
GATATTAGCTCCATCATCGTTGCCCAGCAAAGCAAAATAATCATCGGTCACATACGATGAGGTTGAAACCAGAGAATTATCAGCCTGAAAAGTAAGAATCAAATTATCGCCGGAGTCAGTCCGTATTTTTCTATTATCGTATGACCCCTTACCAAAAAGTAACAGATATTTTGGTTTATCATTCTCAATTCCTGATGTCAGAGCTCTGTCGTACAACATTTTCATAAACCAGCGATAGGCTGTGGCATCAGGTGTTCCGGATGAAAATTCGTTGTAAACCTGCTCTGCAGTAACCACATCTACTGTCAAATTGTCTTTCTCGCGATGTGCCTGAGCCAGTTTTTGAGCCTGTTCCAGAAAATCAGGGTATGTTATAATAACCATATCTGCCTGATTAACCGAATGCAGATTTTGATTCGACACAGTGCCTACAATTTCAGGTTTAGTGAATGTACTTGTTTGGGTTGGATCAATTGCCAAATATTTTTTTAGCTCTGAACCTGTATCTACAAACGTCAGATTTCCATCAACGGTGGTAGTTTTAATCGCTGTTATATTTTGTGAATCGGACAAATCCCAAATCTGAACATTATTATTTGCACTATTCAGTTGGTAACGGTTATAAGTTGATTGCCCTAAATAATCGACATTTTGAAACTGCATTGCAGAGCCATTCATCTTGAGTTGTCTTCGGAAATTGAATTCCATAAAATTAAGATAACCCAATGAAGTAGATGTTGGTTTGGAATAAACAAGATTGAAAGCTAATGCAGAATTGGTTGGAGTAAATGCGAAAACACCTGAAGCTCCAACACCCTGCTCGTAATTATCGCCGCTCAGTTTATCCACAAAAACGGTATTAGTTTGTCCTCCATTCAGACTCAGCAGAAAAGAAGAATATGCCGAGGAGGAAGCGGCTACATCCAGTCGAACCTTACATAGGCTGTTCGGAATTAAATTCGGAGCGTTCACATTGACTGACAACGAATTTGCATCCGTCATTGGCTGATAGAAAACCTTCCCCGATTGTGCCAGATTAACCACTTCATTTTCATAAACGCTGTAATCAACAAACTCATTGATGTTATTGACAACAGCTAAATCAGGCAAAGTATTCGTCTTCCCGGCAATTCTTTTTCCAGACAAAGAATTCGATGATACAAAATAATAGCCATACTTGGAATATGGATTAATGGTGTGTGTAAACATAGATAAGGACTTGTCGTACTCCCACTTGTTTACTCCATTTGCATAAAACAGAATATAATCACCACTATTAAAAATACCATCATTTCCCTTATTCATATAAATGGACAATTCAGGCAAATCATCATATCTTGTCAGGGAGAAATCCTGACTCAAAACGTTTCCGCCAAAACCATAAACATGTACATTCGCAGGATCCAGCCCCATCGAATTCAAATCTTCGTAAGTAAGTTTGTAAACACCGCTATCCACAACTCTGATCTTCACAAACTTTCCCTGTGCAAGCACCGAATTGGCGGTATAGCTATGCAACACTGCTGAATTAACCTTTTGAGCTTTAGCTTGTTTTTCAATCTGTAAATCAAAAGATTTTAGCTTTAGAGTTCCTCCATTTCGGGTAACAAATGGCAAAATACTAACTTTAAGAGAAGTAACACCCGAAGATTCTATATACTTTATTTCTGCCTGATTATCGGAAGGAAAGGTAACAGTGCGAGGAATCTTATTCAGCTCTTCTTTTGTAACAGGAATATAAACGGGATTTATAATTCGGACATCGTAGGAATATCCGGATTCGCATGGCAAAGAGGTGCAGAAATATGGTAAGCGGCTTTCGGACACATAGTGGGCACTATCAAAAGCAATAACCTGAATGGCAGAGGTACCGGAAACCCATTTTTCCAGACCTTTCCAATTTAAGCTATACGATTTGATTGGTTCCGGCTGAGCATATAAAGTTGAAATATATAAACAGAGAAAAGAAAAAAGTATAATTCTATATCTCATTGAAATTGTGTCGTTTTAGCAAAAATTACTTCACGTAGAAATCAAACATTTTCTTATCAAAAATATACCCCTCTAACCTGTCTCCAATAGCAACCTTGCCAACACCTTCCGGGGTTCCGGTGAAAAGAATATCACCAATCTTGATAGTAAAAAAACGACTCACGTATGAGATTAGTTCATTTATAGGGAAAATCATATTGGAGGAATTTCCATTCTGAACAGTTTTACCATTCAGGTCTAAGCGAAAACTGATGTTCTGAATATCACCTAGCTCAGCAACCGGCAAAAAATTTCCTATAACAGCCGAATTATCAAATGATTTACTAATCTCCCAGGGTTTGCCACCTGCTTTTAGCTTCCGTTGTAAATCGCGCGCTGTGAAATCAACCCCTAAACCAATTTCAGCAAAATATCGTTGAGAAAATTTAGCATCAATATTCTTTCCCAGTCTATTAAACTTCACTATCAATTCAGTTTCATAATGCAATTCTTCTGTGAAGTCGGGAATAAAAAACGGTTTGTTATTTTTCAAAATAGCCGAATCCGGCTTCATAAATACAACCGGTTCAGTAGGTATTGCATTATTCAGTTCCTTGTTATGTTCGGCATAATTTTGCCCTATGGCTAATATTTTCATTTTAGTTTTTGATGTCTTTGGTTTAGTATTTTCTTCTTCTCATCTTCCTTTATCGCATTTAATCTGTTGAACATCACAGCTAAATGAGCATAAATGGAAGTATTTTGTACAATAATATTCTCAGGAACCCGTATCCTGAAAGGCGTAAAATTCCAAATAGCCTGAATACCTCCGGCGATCATAATTTCTGACACCATTTGCGCTTTATCGACTGGTACTGTCAAAACTCCGATGTTAATACCGGTTTGTTGCTGAAGTTCCACGAAACGATCGAGATGATGAATCGGAATCCTGTTGATGCTTGTACCGGACAACTCGTATTTTACGTCAAAACCTGCTACTATCTCAAGTCCAAATTGTTCCAAACCATTATCGTGCATAAGTGCACCACCCAAACTACCAACGCCAAATAGAAATGCTTTGTGTGAGTTTGTAAAACCCAGAAATGCTTCGAGAATACCAACAAGCTCTTTTACATCGTAACCTACGCGGGTACGACCTGAAATATTTACATACGATAAATCTTTTGCAACCATCGAGGCATCGACAGCTATGTTCTTAGCTATCTGAGTAGACGATAAGTACAGCTCGCCTTCTTTCAAAACCAGCTGAGCATAAGCCAGATACCATGGCAAACGTCTCAAAGTAGGTTCCGGTACTTTGAACTGTATAGATGAGTGTAAATTAGACATTTCGACGTAATTTTATTTATTTAACTTGCAAAAATAATCATTTTTTTCAGACACTGACTTACAAGTATAATTAAAAAACACTGAATGACGTTTTTAGTTGGTAGGTAAATTCATTATTCAGCTAAATTGATTAACTTTGCATACTTTATTTCAAAATAAGAAACAAAGACTAAAGAACAGCTAATCAATTATTTTCAACATATTATGGAGTACAATTTCAGAGAAATAGAACAAAAATGGCAAGCGTACTGGAAGAATAACAGCACCTACAAAACCGATATCGATCAAAACAAACCTAAATATTATGTTTTGGATATGTTTCCGTACCCATCCGGAGCCGGTTTACATGTCGGTCATCCGCTGGGCTATATAGCTTCCGATATATTTAGTCGCTACAAACGTTTGAAAGGTTTCAATGTACTTCATCCTATGGGCTATGATGCTTACGGATTACCTGCTGAGCAATATGCCATACAAACCGGTCAGCATCCGGCTGTTACTACCAAGAAAAACATCGCTCGCTATCGTGAGCAATTAGATAAAATCGGTTTCTGCTACGATTGGAGTCGAGAAATCCGGACTTGCGAACCCGATTACTATAAATGGACGCAATGGGCATTTATTCAAATGTTTAACTCCTATTTTTGTAACGATGAGCAACAAGCCAGACCAATAGCTGAACTGGTTGAAGTATTTGAACAGCAAGGAACGAAAGACTTAAACATTGCCTGTACCGTGGAACTGAGTTTCACCGCAGACGAATGGAAATCTAAAACAGAAAAAGAACAACAAGAAATATTACTCAATTACCGAATCGCCTATCTGGCCGACCTGAAAGTAAACTGGTGTCCTGCCCTCGGAACTGTATTGGCCAACGATGAAGTAAGTGAAGGAGTTTCGGTTCGTGGCGGCCATCCCGTAGAACAACGTGTTATGCGCCAGTGGAGTTTACGGGTTTCTGCTTATGCACAACGCTTACTCGATGGTTTGAATACCGTTGAATGGACTGACTCGCTGACAGAAACTCAGAAAAACTGGATAGGACGAAGCGAAGGTGCTGAACTGCGTTTTAAAATTAAAGGACAGGATTTCGACTTCGAAGTTTTCACTACCAGAGCTGATACCATTTATGGCGTAACTTTCATGGTGCTGGCACCTGAAAGTGAATTGGTGAAACAGCTTACTACTCCTGAACAAGCAACCGAAGTTCAGAATTACCTGGATGCCACAAAAAAACGTACAGAACGTGAGCGACTTGCCGATCGCCGAGTGACGGGAGTTTTCTCAGGATCGTATGCTATTAATCCGGTAAGTGGTACTGAAATTCCCGTTTGGATTTCAGATTATGTATTGGCCGGATACGGCACAGGAGCTATTATGGCAGTTCCGGCACACGATAGCCGCGACTATGCATTTGCCAAACATTTTGATTTACCGATAATTCCACTTATTGAGGGTTGCGATGTAAGCGAAGAAAGTTTTGATGCTAAAGAAGGTATCATGATGAATTCAGGCTTTTTGAACGGACTTACCGTAAAAGAAGCCATTGCAAAAGCTAAAACATATATTGCTGAAAATAAATTGGGTCGGGTAAAAGTAAATTTTCGTCTGCGCGATGCTATTTTCAGTCGTCAACGCTACTGGGGCGAACCATTCCCAGTTTACTACAAAGACGATATGCCTTACATGCTCGACGAAAGTCGCTTACCGCTGGAATTGCCTGAAGTAGATAAATTTCTTCCAACAGAAAAAGGTGAGCCACCACTGGGACGTGCCAAGAACTGGCATACAGAAGATAATTTTCCACTGGAACTTTGCACCATGCCCGGATTTGCAGGATCGTCGGCATATTACCTGCGCTACATGGATCCTAAAAACGACAAAGCATTGGTTAGCAAAGAAGCAAACGAATACTGGCGAAATGTGGATTTATATATCGGTGGAACCGAGCATGCTACCGGTCACTTGATTTACAGCCGTTTCTGGAATAAATTCTTGTTCGACTTAGGTCTGGTTTGCGAAGACGAACCTTTCAAAAAACTGATCAATCAGGGAATGATTCAGGGACGAAGCAATTTTGTGTATCGAATCTTATTCGTATTTAAATCTGGAGATAGACAGAGTCTTTTTATTTCTCAAAAATATTATGATGAAATTGAGAAAAATCCTCTTTATCCTTTCCCATTAAAATTAAAATATTGGTTTGATAATACAAGATTGGAAATAGAGAATCAATTAGGAAAATCTTATCTTTTAGAAAAAGGCGTTAACATTAATGATTATTATTCAACAGAAGATCGAATTAACAATAAAGACTTAGAAACTACTATAGAAGAAATTCTATCGGAAGATATAAATGATGAGTTGCCTTTTGATGTGATAATCCAGAAACTTCATGTGGATGTAAATATTGTTTCTAACGATATATTGGATTTGGACAAATTCAAAGCATGGATGCCGGATTATGCCAATGCCGAATTTATTCTGGAAGATGGTAAATATACCTGCGGATGGGCGGTTGAAAAGATGTCTAAATCAATGTACAATGTTGTGAATCCGGATGATATCGTTGAAAAATTCGGTGCCGACACGCTTCGCCTTTATGAAATGTTCCTCGGACCGTTGGAGCAATCGAAACCCTGGGACACCAACGGAATTGATGGTGTGCACCGTTTCCTGAAACGCTTATGGAGCTTGTTTTACAAAGCCGAAGAATTTATCGTAACAGATGAAGTCCCTACGGCAGAAGAACTTAAAACATTGCATAAAACGATCAAGAAAATCACGTTCGACATCGAAAACTTCTCTTACAACACTTCGGTTTCGGCATTTATGATTTGTGTGAATGAGTTGTTTACACTGAAATGCAGTAAAAAAGCCATTTTGGAACCGCTTGCTATTTTGCTGGCACCATTTGCTCCGCATATTGCCGAAGAATTGTATCACGCTCTGGGCAATACTCAAACGGTGTGTGATGCTACATTCCCGGTATGTAACGAAGACTATCTGAAAGAATCGGCAGTAAAATATCCGATTTCATTTAACGGAAAAGTTCGGTTTACGTTGGAATTGCCTGCCGATATGAGCAAAGAAGATGTTGAAAAAACAGCTCTTTCCAACGAACAGACCTTGAAACAGCTGGCAGGACAGGCTCCGAAGAAAGTGATTGTCGTTCCCGGAAAAATAGTAAATATTGTCCTTTAAATTTAAAAAATTATGAGTTTGAAATCGATAACTAAGCAAACGTGGGAAGACATCAGGGAATACATAATTATTGCCTTTGGACTTTTTATGTATGCTGGTGCGTGGAAAGCTTTTTTGTTACCTCATCAGATTGTAGGTGGCGGAGTTACCGGGGTGGGTGCATTGGTCTATTATGCTACCGGATTGCCTATTTCGGTTACTTATTTCTCAATCAATGCAGTATTACTGTTGATAGCCATACGATCAATAGGACTTAAATTTAGTTTGAGAACCATCTACGGTGTGGCCATAATGACTTTTTTCTTTTCCATTATTCCTCAGGCACCAACAGGAACTTTTGTCGGGAAAGATGATAACTTCATGGCTTGTATCATAGGAGGATTGCTCTCCGGGGCTGGAATAGGGATAGTTTTTCTGGCCAACGGAAGTTCGGGAGGTACTGATATCATCGCTAAGGTAGTTAACAAATATCGCAATATTACCCTGGGTCGTATTTTGCTATATTGCGATGTATTGATTATTTCATCCTCATATTTTCTGAAAGTAGGTAGCGTAGAGCGAATTGTATACGGACTTACTCAGCTTGCGGTAGCTACTATTGCTGTGGATATGGTGATAAATGGTGTACGCCAGTCGGTTCAGTTTTTTATATTTTCGACTCATTACGAGAAAATTGCAACCCGAATTAATCAGGAAGTAAACAGAGGAGTAACTATTTTGGATGGAATGGGCTGGTATTCAAAAGAACCGGTCAAAGTGATAACAGTTATTGCCCGTAAAAATGAATCCATCAAAATATTCCGGATTGTGAAGGAGGAAGATCCAAATGCCTTTATTTCGCAATCTTCTGCTATTGGAGTTTATGGTCGGGGATTTGATGTTATAAAAGGGAAATAACGGAGATGAGCGATAATCTAAAACAAAAAATGCTGGGAGCTTTAATCTGGAGCGCAGTCGACAGGTTTGGTCAGCAAATTGTTCAGTTTGTAATCGTATTATTTTTAGGTAGACTCATTATTCCAGCTGATTTTGGTTTAATTGGAGACATAATGCTCTTTGTAGCTCTATCCAATACCTTGGTCGATAGTGGATTTGTGCAGGCACTGGTTCGGAAACAGGATGTATCTGAGACGGATTATAATTCTGTTTTCTACTTTAATGTACTTATCGGGATTGTTCTTTATATCGTTTTATTCTTCTCGGCTCCGCTTATTGCTGATTTTTACAAAGAACCGAAATTAATTGAAATTTGTCGGGTTGTCTTCGTTGGTATATTATTTAACGCGTTATACCTGATTCCTGTAGCAAAGATGACCAGGAAAATCGACTTTAAAAACAGTGCCAAAATCAATATTATATCAGTCACTGTAAGTGGAGCAACCGGAATTTGTCTTGCTTTCTTCGACGCTGGAGTTTGGGCACTTGTGGCACAACAAGTTTTATTTCATTTCATCAGAATGATTTTACTTTATGGTTTTGTAAAATGGAAACCAAAAGGAACCTTCTCCTTTGATGTAATTCGCGATCTATGGGGATTCAGCGTAAACCTATTGGGAACCTCCATTTTAAATATGATTTTCAATAATTTGTATTTTGTGATTATTGGAAAATTCTATACAAAAAATCAGGTTGGGCTCTATTATCAGGCAAATAAACTCAACGAAACTACCAACTATAGCTTCCAGACAATACTCGTAGGAAGTACATACGCGCTTTTGGTAAAAATACAAAATGATGATGAACGGTTTAGACGGGTTTTCAGGGAAATTGCCAAGAAAACATCATTGATTACCTTTCCCGTTATGCTTTGTTTAATTGCTGTAGCCAAGCCTCTAATATCCATAATATTACCTCCGATTTGGCAACCTGCGATACCGTATTTTCAATTACTCTGTCTGGCCACACTTTTGCAACCGCTTTACACTCTGAACACAAGTGCTTTAAATGCAAGAGGTCAGGCAAAATTTACTTTTCGGATTGAATTTATCAAAAAAGCATTAATCAGCGTTTCAGCAATCGTAACATTTCGACTTGGTATTACAGCTATACTTGTAGGATATGCAATTAGTTGTGCAATAGCTTATTTAATTTCAGTATTATACCTAAAAAAAGACTTGCATCATTATATAAAACACCAACTATCTGACTTTGTAAACAGCATGGCGTTTGGTGTCGGCATGGCTTTCGTTATCTGGCTCATACAGTTTTTGATTAGCAATAAGTATTTTCTGCTATCAACTCAGTTGGTATGCGCGGCAATTATTTATTTCGGATACATCAGATTCTTCCAAACAGAAACGTATTATAAGGCTCTCAATCAGGTGCAATCAAGCATAAAATCCTTTACAAATTCAACGAAGTAACTATGCGACTTTTCCTTTTCACAAACACATTTCCACACGGATTTTCGGAAGCCTTTCTCGAAAGCGAGCTTCCATTTCTTTCGGAAAAATTTGAAAAGGTAACAATAATCCCTCTGCATAAAGAATCCGGTGGCAGAACGTTGGCAACCAACGTAGAAGTTTGGAATCCGATTATAGGATTCAATCCAAATGAGAAATTCAACTTGCTCACTAACGGACTATTCAACTTAGCTCCAACTAGATTTGCAATCAAAGAATTTTTCAACAAGAAAGTATATCTGAGCCGAAAAAAAACATGGAATTTCTTCACCTCACTCCTGTTATTCCGCTCGATGTTCTCGAATGTCGGATTATGGAAACAGTTAGAAACTAAAATTAAACCCGAAGATAAACTCTATTTTTACTGGGGCGATAAATCTGTTTTGATGTTGCCTACTTTAAAAAGTAGAATTAGCAATACCTCGCTAGTGAGATTTCATCGGACGGATCTGTATGAGTATGCCAAAGGAGGATATATCCCCTTCAGAGACTACGTATTTCCTTCTATCGACCGGTTTCTGCCTATATCGCTCGATGGAGAAAAGTATTTGCTAAAGCATTATGCTAATCTGCTAAATAAGGAGCAGATTAGAGTTTGTCGATTGGGAGTTTTTGACAATGGAACTAATCCAGACCGAGATACCGATACCATTTTCCATTTGGTGAGTTGCTCTTACATGGTACCGGTTAAACGTATCTCGCTGATTATTTATGCATTAAAGTCTATAGATTTTCAACTAAAGTGGACACATATAGGAACCGGACAGTTACACTCGCAGTTAGAAAACAGTGCTGCCCAACTGCCTGCTAACATTCAGGTAGAATTCGCCGGAGCGCTTTCCAACAATGAAGTGCTGGCGTTTTACCAACAAAAGCATGTTGATTTATTTATTAATGTAAGCGCCAGTGAAGGAGTACCGGTTTCGATTATGGAGGCACTTTCATTCGGGATTCCGGTAATAGCCACCAACGTTGGCGGAACCTCTGAAATTGTAAACAATCAAGTGGGAAAATTACTTAAGCCCGACATATCTGCTGACGAAATCGCAAAAACAATTCAGCAGCTTGCCAACCAGGATTTGGCCGAATTGAGAAAAAATGCCAGAACCCGGTGGAATGATGTCTGCAATGCAAAAGAGAACTATTCCCGATTTGTAGAGTTTCTTTCGTCTGACAATTAATCAATCGAAATGAACTAAATCTTATATCCGGTTATAGTTATATTTCAATCCATCCACATACCTGAATCCGGTTTCGTCAAGTATCATGCTTTGACCGCTTTCAAAGTAAAACAATGACACAACCTTAGAGAAATCTTTTAAGGTTGGTACTTCTTCTCTCGACAATAAAAAGCGAATAGGGATATTGCCAATGAAAGCAGCCCACTGAGAATAAGTACTGGTTGGACCCATAATATAATCACACTTCGACAAGGCATAAATATCTTTCTCCGAACTGGAATTTGCCAGCGTAAAGTACTTTATTCCTAAATAGTTTTCAGCCTTAATATGCTCATTAGAGGCAATATAAAAACTAGCGGTCTTGCCTTGTTCTTTCAACTCTGCATCAATTGCCTTAATCCATTTGGAGTACAACTCATCTGAAAAGTAGTATTTGCCGTTAATCCATTTTTGATAATCGCCTCTACGGATATGCACACCTACAATTACCTCATTATCTTTTCTTTTAGCCTCAAACACAGCATTTACATGTTCGACAATTTCGTCCGAGTATCCAAATATTTTACAAATCTCCCCTTTATGTTTAGCAATCAGGTCGCCACTTACCATGTGCCTTGATCTCCAGCCTTGTATAAATTTAACACTTGTCTTGGAATTCAAATCTCTTAAACGTGCAGGAATTATTCCTAACTTACTTAGCTTGCTAAGAATCTTGAAAAGTATTGCCCATTTACCTTTAATTCCATAAAATCTGATTAAAGGGTTTTCATTGATGTGAGGAAAAAAATGAATATAGTCGCCAAAATATATAAAAATCATTTTTTCGTTGTTCTCTAAACTGTAAGCAATTGATGGTACAGCCGACCATATCCTGTTGCTCATTTGCCCTATTTTGTCGTAAACTATTATCATTGTGTATATTAGTTTATAGCTGAAATTTTTAATATTTATACCTAATCTTTTTAATCAAGACTATAAAATCTATGTTTTTGCAACCTTAGCTTCAGGTATTTTCCAGGGTTAGCGCTTTCTGTTCCAATAAAAAAAGCTGAATTAGCAAGGATTTGGATAGACGCAAACAATCTGATAATCTTTGCCTTGCGCTCATCATCTGTTTCGGACTTAAACGACTCGTTAAAGTAGCCTCTTTCTTCTTTCGAACAGAGAGTATAGATCTGAAATTGAGGAAAAACAGCATTGATATTATCAATAATTCTGTAATCATCAGTCAAAACAAATACAGCGTTGGTATCAACAAATGATTTTTTCTTTCGGATAAGAGTTTGAAAATAAAGCTTATAATCCAATAAAGAATTTTCCATAAACTTATCACCTCCACGAATTTGCATTCCGAAATAATTGACAGGCAACTTTTGCCCGTCTATAAGCTTTTGAACTTCTGCTTCAGTGTGCTCATTAAATTGCCAAATCAATTTGTCAAGCTGTTTCATTAAATCAAAAATAGTACCCTTGTATAGACCGGGTATTTCTATTCTTTTGGTAACATCCATTTCCTGAAAACTACTCCACAAATCATACGTGAAGTAGTCAAACCCGTGCTCTTTTTTTAAATCTTTTACTACCTGCGGTTCTTGGTAAAATAGTGAATATTGAAGCAGATGACCGTAGGTTTTCCTGTATTTCAGAGTAACCAGCAAACCCCGCACATACTTGGCAAAACTACGGGTAATACTTCTTTCCAGAAATCTTTTATTATACTGACTGTGAAAACTATCAGTAACCTCTTCGGTAAAAGAATCAAAAAAATCCTGCCAACCTTTTTCGTAAACAAAACTGGCATCGGCAGAATATAATACAAACTGTATTTTATGTTGGAGACAATACGCCATAGCTTTGATCATATTGTTATACTCCGAGAAAAAACCGGATCCGGTTCCTAAATGAAAAATCAATTTCTTAGAAAAAGATTTATTTAAACGCTGATAATCATTTAAATCCATAGTCTCATTCCTTTAAGGTGTTCATTTATAGCTAACTCGTCCTATCTTTTTTGTAAACTTTTCAATATCCGAATGAAGCAGACTAAAGCAGAAACCAACCAACGAACGGAGTTTCCAAAGAGGCTCATTCAGTCCAAAATTAAAAATCGATTTCAGATAATCTTTTCTTGCCCCGGAAAAATCTTTCCGAATTAACTTATACCGCCCGGAACGTGAATAGATGATTACAAAGAGCTTTCTGTAATGTTTCTTTATCACAGACAAATTAATGTGCTGATTAGCAAATATATCTTGATGTTGATTAAAGAATTCAACAGTCAGATTATAAAACCCTTTGTACATTTCTACCGTCAGAGTCTTAGTTATTTGATTAGAGTTTATCCGCCATTTGCCCAACGGTACATCAATGTACTCAAAGGTACCCTGAGTTGAGAGTTCTACCCACGTAGGTAAATCCACCAAAGGTAAATTATGATTTTGAATAAAACCTCCAATTTTGTCCAATGCATCACGACGAATAAATACCGTCAATGCCGGGAAGTAAAACTGATGAAACAACAGATTTATAGAAGCTGACATAACCGGTTCGTTTCTTAAATCCTGTCCATACCTTGCTTCAACATCCGGCGTAGGATACAAGTCTCGGTCATTGGTTACATCGGTAGTTCTGTATGCTTTTCCCCAACACAATACAGCTTGTTTGTTTTCTTCCAGCGCATTTACCTGGATTTCGAGTTTCTCGGGCAACCAGACATCATCTCCCTCCAACACTGCCGCATACGAACCTGAAGATTTTGCCAATGCAAAATTATAAGTCTCAGCCAAACGATAAATCCCAACATTCTCTTGAGTAAATACCTTCACTCTACTGTCTTTTTCGGCAAAAGATTGAGCAATGGAATATGTATTATCAGTACTTCCATCGTCTACTATAATCATCTCCCAATTGTCATAAGTTTGTTGTTGTACAGAACAAATGCAATCGGCAATAAACGATTGATGATTATAGGTTGGTGTAATTATCGAAACTAAAGGTTTATTCATCAGCGAATTGGTTTAGCCACAGTTGCGAATTGTTTATATCGGGCATCTTCTAAAAAGCCAAAAGTTAATCCAATAAATAATTTTTCCTTCCAGCTTTTGCAAGGTTTTAACCCCTCATGAACAAGCACTTCATACCCTTGTTCTTTGAACATTCTCCTGATGCTCTTAGTGGTAAAAAAACGAATATGAGTATCGTCCAGAATTCCACCAACTGCTTTGTATTCAAACTCTCCTTGAAATAAAATTTCAGTAATCAGGTTAGATATGTATCTGAAATTCGGAATAGAACTAACTAAAACACCATCATCGGACAACAAAGATTTTACCAACCGAATGGTATCCCACGGAGAATACATATGCTCTAACACATCATTAAAAATCACACAGTCAAAATGATTTTTGGGCAGTTGCTCAAAAACGGTATCAAAATCACCGATTAAAACGAACGTACAAACTTCCGTCGCTTTTTGAGCTGCTTCTTCATTCATCTCCACACCCCATATCTCCCTGTCCTCTCTGTTCAAGGTCGAGCAAAACTGCCCTGCTCCACAACCTACCTCCAGAATCCTTTTTGCATTATCGGGGATATACTTAAGCATCTCTCTCCGTTGATTATGAAAATAACCACCCATTAATTTTATCTCTGTTGACTGATCTGACATTTTGCGTAATCTGTTTATTATAAAATATTTATTATCTCTTTTGCAATCATTGCCGAAGCACTACCATTGCCAAATAACTCTACCGAAAAATCTGAAGTTTTCCTTGAAAAAACTTCTAAAGCTTCCTTCATTTTCTCTTTATTGCTCCCCACCAATGTGCTGAAACCGTTCTCAACCAATTCTATCCATTCAGTTTGCTCACGTAAAATTATACAATGTTTTCCAAAGAAAAAAGCCTCCTTTTGAACTCCACCACTATCGGTAATAACCAACTCACTCTTTTTCATCAACATAATCATATCCAAATAACCTACCGGATCAATCGTAATAAAGTTGGGCAAGCTATATTGTTGAGCTAGAATTTGTCTTGTTCGCGGATGAAGAGGTACCACAACCGGTATTTGTTTATGAATCTCATTTAAACCCGCTATGATATTCCTGAGCGTTTCGGGCGAATCAGTATTCTCTTGTCTGTGAATTGTTGCCAGTATAAATTTCTTTACTCCGATACGCCTTAAAATATCTGATTTTAACTGCGCTTTCTCTCCATAATACAGCGATGCATCTTTCATTACATCACCAGAATTGAAAATATGCACCGGCAACTGATTAAATCCTTCTTTCTCCAGATTATCAACTGCAGTCGTCGTGGGACAAAAAAGAATATTTGAAATTCTGTCTGTCAAAACACGATTTACCTCTTCGGGAGCCGACATGTTATTCGTTCTCAGACCTGCCTCTACGTGAATTACCGGTATGTTTAGTTTAGCACCAGCCATAGCACCGGCCAATGTAGAGTTGGCATCTCCATAAACCAAAACAGCATCAGGTTTCTCAATTTGCAATATCTTTTCGATCTTCTCGAGCATTCGCCCTGTCATGGCTCCATGCGGCAACGAATGAATATCAAGATGATATGCAGGCTTGGGTATTTCCATCTCATCGAAAAAAATGGCGGACATGTTGGCATCAAAATGCTGACCCGTATGAATGATCAACTCATTAACTCCTAACAGTTTAAACTGTCTACTTAACATAGCAGCTTTGATAAACTGAGGGCGGGCACCAACTACCGTTACAATTTTTTTCATAGAGAATTCAGTAATAATGCAAGTTCTCCGGTGAGCGATCGCCGGGAGAATTTTTCAACAGATTCAGTTTGAACCACCAAAGTATTAGACTTATAACGAGCATAATAATCCAGTATTGCTTTTTCTGTAGCCACCTCGTCTGAGAAACCAACCATTATTCCAGCTCCGGTATCGTTGAGCACACGTGCAGCATCTCCATCGGTAGGACCAATTGCCAGAATAGGACGTTTAGAGGCCAAGTATTCGTAGAATTTTCCGGTAAGAATTCCATTGGCATTAGGAGATTGGTTAATAAGCAAAAGCAAAAGCTGAGAAGACTGTTGCTTTGCAATAGCTTCGCTATGCGACAGATAATCAATCTTTTTCAAATTTTCCTGAAGGTTGTATTCCCTGATTGATTCTAACACAGAGAAATCAACTTTACCAACCAGTTGTATTTGCAAGTCAGCCCTGAATTCCGGTTGATCTGCACATATTTTACTCAGCACTTTCCACACAGTTTGTGGATTTCGGGCTGCATTTAAAGTTCCGATATGTGATATTGAAAATTTCTCATCAAGTTGAACAGCAACTTGTTTAACGTCCGATTCATCATATCCGTTAGATATTACCTGAATTCGCTTAGGCCTCATCTGTTCAAATTCTTTCATCCAGCCTTCGGATACAGTCGCCATACTATCCGCGCGTCGTACTACCTTTTTCTCTAAACGACGATGAATTTTATCAGCCAGCCATGTCAGATTTAATTCTTTATAAAAATCAATATTCGTCCACGGATCGCGGAAATCGGCAATCCATGGCAAATCCGGCAAATTTTTCTTCACTCCCAATCCAATCAGGTGCATCGAATGGGGTGGTCCGGTGGTTATTATGGCATCAACAGGATTTTCTTTTAAATATCCTGTCAGGTACTTAACCGATGGTTTAATCCAGAACCGACGGGGATCGGGAATCAGAAAATTTCCGCGTATCCAGATAGAAAGTTTTTCCTTCCATCCCTGTTTTTTATTTTCCGAAATAAATGCAGCATTTATCGGCTCATTTTTCCCTTTACTGGTCAGCTTCCTGTACACATTGTAAGGTTCCCAAATAGGTGTTTTTATCACTGTCAATCCTTCCGGCAGATCTTTTTCAAAAGATTTGTCGATGGATGGGAACTCGGGATTTTCGGGAGTGTATATGATGGGCTCCCAACCAAAATCGCGAAGGTATTTGGTAAACTTCAGCCAACGTTGAACACCGGCACCTCCACTGGGAAACCAATAATATGTGACAATGAGAACTTTTTTCATGAAAATAATTTATTCAATAAAACATTATTGTACATCAACAAGATAGTATCCACAGGTTGACACAAAATTCCGGAAATAAGGAATTTTACCCAATATTTGTGGAAGTGTCCGCGGCTTTAATCCAAATTTCACCTCGTAATTTGGATTGATAAAATACAAGGTTTTCTTCAAAACACGATACTTGTTTTTCGCTAGCAATCGCTCAAATCGCTCCAGGCTTATTCCAGTTTCTTTGATTTCAAGCAATGCAGTTATTTTTCCATCAGTCTCTCCAAACATTTTTAAAACCGCTTTGTATAAAGCAACAGGCAATAAATGAAAATATGGCAAAAGCGATAAAAATTTACTCACGCAAATTTGCTGATGACCTCCAAACGGATTTTGCCAGGGAGGAAATGCAAAGAAAACAACGGCATTGGGAGCAATAAGATTCTTAAGCAGAGATAAAAACTTATCCTGGTCATGTATATGCTCAATTACATCACGGATAATGACAATATCAAACTGATGATCAAACTCGTTCGTTTTATAGATATCTTCGCTTATCAGTCTTATATTGTCTGAAAATGGGTGAGACGCATAATATGCGTTTCCCTTTTCTATTTTGGGAGCACTAAAATCAACGCCAACGCACTTACAACCCAAATCCAGAAACGGTTTCAAATTTCCGGCTTCGCCACAACCAATTTCCAACACATGCAACGCACTATCAATTGGTTTAAGCTCCTGAATAAATGGAACAATATATTTCTGTGTTGTAAAAATTTGTTCGTTTATATACTGTAATGGGTCAGAGTAACGTTTTTGCATTGGAAATCAAATATTTATTGTATTTACAGCTCGTTCAAGTCTCGCTATCGTTTCATCCTTTCCAAGCAATGCTATGATATCAAACATATGAGGACCCTTTGGCTCGCCGACAATCGACAACCGAAACGCATTCATTACACCCCCAAGATTATATTCTTTTTCTGTAATCCAGTCTTTCACAATTCTTTCTGTTTCTTCCGGCGTAAATTCGCTGATAGCTTTCAATACAGAGACCAATTCGGTCATTTGCGCCGGAGTTTCAGCCTTCCAGCGCTTTTGAATTGTTTTAGCATCATATTCGACTGGTGCTACGAAGAAGAAACTTGACTGATTCCAAAGCTCTGTTACAAAATTGGCACGCTCTTTTACCAAACTCACTATCTTAACTACTTTGTCCAGCGCAACAGAAATTCCTTTTTCCTTCAATATATTCTGATAAATATCAGCAATCTCGTCATTGGATTTCAGCTGTAGATATTTATGATTAAACCATTTTCCTTTTTCATAATCGAATTTCGCCCCACTCTTACTTACGCGGTCCAGCGAGAACTGATCAATTAATTCCTTCATGGAAAATATCTCCTGTTCGGTGCCTGAGTTCCATCCCAATAACGAAAGAAAATTGACTACGGCTTCAGGAAAATATCCCGCTTCGCGGTAACCCGAAGAAGTTTCGCCCGTTTTTGGATCTTTCCAGTTTAACGGAAAAACAGGGAATCCCAGTCGGTCGCCATCGCGTTTGCTTAGTTTACCGTTTCCATCCGGCTTGAGTAACAACGGCAAATGCGCAAACTGAGGCATAACATCCGTCCAACCCAAATAACGATACAGCAAAACATGCAATGGTGCTGAAGGTAACCACTCTTCACCTCTGATTACATGAGAGATTTCCATCAAATAATCATCAACAACGTTAGCCATATGATATGTAGGCAGTTCGTCAGAAGATTTAAACAAAACCTTGTCATCAATAATCGAGGAGTTAATCACCACCTCTCCCCTGATAAGATCCTGCACTTTAATATCTTCGTTGGGTTCTATTTTTATACGAACCACATACTGGTCACCATTTTCAATACGACTTTGAACTTCCGTTGCAGAAAGAGTCAGAGAATTAGTCATCATACCACGTGTTGACGCATCATATTGGAAATTTGAAATTTCTGATCGTTTTGCGTCTAATTCTGCCGGAGTATCAAAAGCAATATAAGCCAAGCCCGCGCTCAGCAGCTGTTCTACATACTTACGATAAATAGCTTTACGCTCACTCTGGCGATATGGAGCATGAGGACCCTGTGCATTACAGCCTATTCCCTCGTCAATACCAATACCCAACCAGTTGAGCGATTCTATAATATAATCTTCAGCACCCGGCACAAACCTGGCCGAATCAGTATCTTCAATGCGGAGCAACATATCTCCGCCGTGTTTTTTTGCAAATAAATAATTATACAACGCGGTACGAACTCCGCCAATGTGTAATGCTCCTGTAGGACTGGGTGCAAAGCGCACTCTCACTTTTCTCATTAAACAGTTTTTTAGTTGAAAATCACTTTTCTATAACGAAAAGTATAAGTTGAATTTGAATTGCAAAAATAGCAATTTTTACGAACATTATGAGGTTTTATACACCATTCATTATACAAATAAAAAACCTCCCGAGAATTCGGGAGGTTTTTTATTTGTATCTGTCAGTTTATATTTTATTCCTGATTCAAAGTTACACGTTTGAAAGCAACACAAGTTAACTGTTTTTTCGCAAGCAGTTCTTTTACTGTTATTTTTCCAGCTTCTTCACCACCACCTTCGTACTTTTGTTCTAAAAGGGTATATTCTTTGTAGAATTTTGCCATACGTCCAGCAGCAATACTGTTTACTTTCTGTTCTGGTAAAGTTGCAGATTTCTCTGCAGTAACAGTTGTTTTAATTTCGCGTGCTTTTGCAGCGTCCTCAGCTGTAATCCAGCCTTTAGCCATGTTTGATTCAATGTGGTTTTCGCTATCAACGTGAGCAGGATTGATACCCGCTTTTTTTAATGCAACTTCAACTTCCTTGGCAACAAGTTCGGTTTTGGTTTTTTCGATAGCCACAGCAAGCTCGTTATCTTTTACTTTTTGAGGCACTTCGGATTCATCAATAGCCACAGGCGCCATTGCTGCAATATGCATCGCCATACCACGTAAGGTTTCGTATTCGGCGTTTTCTTGAGCAACTGCCACCAATGTAGCAAGTTTGTTTCCCGGGTGAATGTAAGCAGAAGTAGTTCCACCCTGAACGAATTCATAGTAATCTAACTCCATTTTTTCGCCGGTAATACCTGAACGATCAGTGATAACTTCAGAAATCACGCGACCATCGATAGTCAACGCTTTTAATTCATCCAGTGTAGTTGGTTTTGAAACCATCGCTGCATCAAGAACTGATTGAGTAAGTGCGATAAAGTCAGCATTCTTAGCCACAAAGTCTGTTTCGCATTTCAGTGCCAACACTGCAGCAAAACCACCATTAGCCGCTGCTAAAACACAACCTTCCGAAGCTTCACGATCGCTACGTTTTGCAGCTGTAGCCTGACCTTTTTTACGAATAATTTCAACTGCTTTTTCAAAATCACCTGCGGCTTCTGTGAGTGCATTTTTGCAATCCATCATACCGGCACCAGTCATGGTACGCAATTTTGAAATTTCTGCCATTGTTACTGCCATAATTGTAATATTTTTTAAGAGCTCCTTAGATACTCCAACAGAGTAACTATGAGCTTAGAGTTAATGTTTCTTATTGGAAAAAAACGAGTTACATGCTAATAATATAACCTGTAACTCGCCAATTTGTATAGACAATCTTTTAAATCCCCTTAGAGATTCAGTGTTTGTCTTTATTCTTCTTCTTTGATGAATTTTTTAGCAACGTTAGCATTCAACGCTTCTTCATCTTCTTTTTGAGTTCTTGGTCTTTTTGAAATTCTTGATTTTGGTTCTTTCGCTACAGGAGCTTCAGCAGCTTCAGTATCGACTTTCTCCACCTTACGTTCTTCCAAACCTTCCTGAATGGCAGCAACCATTGCCGACAAAATTACGTCAACAGATTTTGTTGCGTCATCGTTAGCAGGAATTACAAAGTCAATATTGTTTGGATTAGAGTTAGTATCAACAATTCCGAAAACAGGGATACCCAAACGTTGAGCTTCAAGAACTGCAATATGCTCTTTCATTACGTCAACAACAAAAAGTGCTGATGGTAAGCGAGTCAGGTCTGCAATTGAGCCTAAGTTTTTTTCAAGTTTTTCACGTTGACGGGTAATTTGCAGTTTTTCTCTTTTAGAGATATTATCAAAAGTACCATCAGTTGCCATTTTGTCAATGGTGGTCATTTTTTTCACTGCTTTACGGATTGTAGGGAAGTTGGTTAACATACCACCAGCCCAACGCTCAGTAATATATGGCATTCCAACAGCAGAAGCTTTATCAGCTACTACGTCTTTAGCTTGTTTTTTAGTTGCTACAAAAAGGATTTTACGTCCTGATTTTGCAATTTGTTTCAAAGCAGCGGCTGCTTCGTCAATTTTCACTACCGTTTTGTGCAAATCGATAATGTGGATGTCGTTACGCTCCATAAAGATGTAGGGAGCCATAGCCGGATTCCATTTACGTTTCAAGTGACCAAAGTGGCAACCTGCTTCTAATAATTCTTCGAAATTTGTTCTAGACATTTTTGTTGTTTAAAATTGTTTACATTCTGTGTAAATCAATCGCCGAGTAGCCATACAATGTATTTTGAGTCTCGGCAATTTAGATACTAAACCTGATTTATTTTAGATTGTCGATTTCAGACTGGAATATGCCGAAGCATAAATCCAATCGTAAATCGTAAGTCGTAAATCGCAATATAATATTAACGTTTTGAGAACTGGAATCTCTTACGAGCTTTTGGTTGACCCGGTTTCTTACGTTCCACTTCACGTGGGTCACGAGTCATAAATCCATCTGCTTTCAAAGCCGGTTTGTCTTCGGGATTGATTTTTACCAACGCACGGGCAATTGCTAAGCGCAAAGCTCCGGCCTGGCCATTGAAACCACCACCATCAAGATTTACTTTAATGTCATATTTTTCAACTACTCCTAATTTATTCAGAGGTTGTTTTACCACATATTGTAAAATTGGAGATGGAAAATATACGGAAATATCGCGTTTATTTATTGTAATTTGTCCGGTTCCTTCGCTTACGAAAATACGAGCTACAGCCGCTTTTCTTCTTCCTAAGGCATTTATTACTTCCATACTGATTATTTAAGTGAGTTTAAATCGATTTGTTTTGGTTGCTGAGCTTGCATAGTGTGTTCCGCACCTGGGAATACATACAAATTGCCCAAAAGTTTATCTCCAAGGCGGTTTTTAGGCAACATACCTTTTACCACTTTCTTGATAAGTTTTTCAGAGCTTTTTGCCATCAATTTGGCTGGTGTAATTTCACGTTGTCCACCAGGATAGCCAGTGTGGCTAAGGTAAACGCGGTCGTTCCATTTGTTACCGGTCAATTGAACTTTCTCTGCATTGATAAGAATCACATTGTCACCACAATCTACGTGAGGAGTGAAACTTGGTTTGTATTTTCCGCGCAAAAGTTTAGCAACTTTTGAGCCCATACGTCCCAACACCATATCGGTAGCATCCACTACTACCCATTCTTTCTGCGCTGTCGCTTTATTGGCAGAAATGGTTTTATAACTTAACGTATCCACTTTATAAAAATGTTTTTTAATTAATAATTGAGTCGTTTCACTTGTTTCAATCAAATTTTGGAAGAGGCTAATCGGCACAAAATAGGATATTTACACACAATAAAACGGACTATTACACTGTGATAATAAACGGACTGCAAAAATACTGTTTTTCTTTGGATTACCAAATAATTGAACATCTTTTTTTTAAACGCTATTTTTCGACCGCCAGATGGTCGTTTTCATGAGGATTACGCAAAAAAAATAATCAGGTCGAAGAAAAATATTTATTAAGTTTGCAATATGAAACTGAATACTGATTTTTACACACAAGATGCCACGATTGTTGCCGAGAAATTACTGGGCAAAATTTTAGTGAGAGTCCATGACAACGGCGAAACGCAACGATACCGCATAACCGAAACCGAAGCTTACATGGGTGCCGAAGACAAAGCCTGCCATGCCAGCAAAGGACGAACACCACGCACCGAAGTTATGTTTGCCGAAGGCGGCCGTGTGTACGTTTACCTTATTTACGGCATGTATTGGATGCTGAACGTTGTGACAGGGGAACTTAACCACCCGCAAGCAGTATTGATCAGAGCGATAGATAAAATTGTAGGTTCGGGCAAAGTGGGACGCGAATTAAAGATTGACAAAAGCTTCTACGGTGAAAGCCTGACAGGATCAGCCCGAATATGGATAGAAGATGCTCCTGATGAAGTCATTTTCGAGACCGCACCACGCGTGGGGATTGACTATGCGGGAGATGAATGGAAAAATAAACCATGGAGATTTATTAGCAAGCGATAAAAATAATCTGAACTCCAAACCTGATTTAGTTAACAGTTTCAAAATAATTTGTATCTTTGCATTGTTATTTGAATATAAACTTGTCCGGACAATAACCATGCTCAGCAAACAAAGATTACGAAAAACTCTTCTTGAATCATTTGGCAAGCCTAAAGATGATTTGTTTGATTTTGAACTTATAAAAAAATACTTTCACAAAAAGAATCACTCAGATGAATTTCAGGTACTAAGCGATAAAACATGCAACGATCTGGATTTTGAAGAATTATTCATGTTCATTGACCGCACAAGTTCGAGAATTGGCCAACAACACCTGTACAATAAACTCAGGACTATACCCCGGAAACCGAATAACACAGCCAACACCGAAAAAATAATATCCGAACTAAGTCAGAATTCGGAACTGCGATTGAATGTTCAGACTTTACTCGCCCGGCTAAACGAAAGAGAAGCATATTATATCAGCTTATTATTTCAATATGAACACATTAAACCGCCCAAGTGGTTTTTTATGGTTAAGTTCTTGTCATTTACAAGTCTGTTACTAATTATTGCATTTTTCTTCAACCTGAAAGTCATTTTACTTATCATCCCGATTTTCATCATCAATCTCATCATTCATTACACGAATAAGAAAAACTTATATCAATACCTTGGCTCGGTGCCTCAACTTATCCGGCTGAATAATACAGCAAAGAAATTATTCGAAAACGACCTTTTTCAGGAGCTGAATCCTACCCTGAGAGAATCTACCGGAATAATTGACAAGATACAAAAACAAATGTTGTTTTTCAAGCTGGAGTCGAAGTTGCAATCAGATTTAGAAGTAATTATTTCTACTATTTTTGAACTTCTCAAAACAGCATTTCTCATCGAACCCTTATTTTTGTTTGATATCCTGAAAAAAATGGATACAAGACGAAAGGAAATAGAAGATATATTCCTCTTTGTGGGTGAAATAGACACATTGATTTCCATAGCATCGCTCAGAGAAGGACTGAGCCATTACTGCCTGCCAACAGTGACCGAACGAAAAACGCTTTCGGCAAAAGATATTTTCCATCCACTAATCGCCAATTGCGTTGAAAACAGCATTAACCTCAATCATAAGTCGATACTGCTGACCGGCTCCAACATGTCGGGTAAAACTTCATTCATCAGAACTATCGGATTAAACGCCATAACAGGTCAAACAATAAATACCTGCTTTGCAACAGAATTCAGCATGCCTAAAATGAACATATTTTCGGCTATACGAATTAATGACGACCTGATGAATGACAAAAGCTATTACTTTGAGGAAGTGTTGACTATAAAAGAAATGATTAAGCAAAGCTCCAATGAAAGTGCCAACCTGTTTCTGCTCGACGAGATATTTAAAGGTACCAATACTATAGAACGAATTGCAGCGGGTAAAGCAGTATTGTCATCGCTCAACTTAAACGACAATATTGTATTTGTCTCGACACACGACATCGAACTTACGGATCTGCTAAAGAACGAATACGAGCTATATCACTTCAGCGAAAGCATAAACAACCAATCGGTAGACTTTGATTACAAGCTGAAAAACGGGAAACTAAAAAACAGAAATGCTATACGCATACTTCAAATAAACGATTATCCTGAAGATATAATATCGGAAGCTTATACTATATGTAAAGTACTGGAAGAAACATCATTTACCGCACACATACAAAAGCTGGAATAACTAAAGAAGCCTGCGTTTTAATTCCGCAACTTGCTTCACACGCCCGAATAGCAGCTACAAAGCACCCGATTTCAATCGATTGCGGGAAATATCTGCACCTACACTCACATCTCAGCCTGCTGTTGGAGAATCTTTATTATTTTTGTAATCAAATAGATACAAACAGCCTTAAAATTCACCATCATGCTGAGAAAATTACTCGTAGTTATATCCCTGTTTATTGCTTTAGGTATTTCGGCTCAAATAGAACGCGTAGAACCATCGTTTTGGTGGATAGGAATGAAAAATACCCGGCTACAGCTCTTAATACACGGTACCGAAATATGCAACCGCAAGGTAATTATCAACTACCCGGGAGTAAAAATATTGAAAACCAACAGGGCGTGTAGTCCGAATTATTTATTCGTCACACTCGATATCAACCCTAAAGTAACAAAAGCCGGCAGCTTTAAAATACTGCTTACCGAGCCGGAAAAATCAAATCTGACTGTCTCTTACGAACTCAAAAACCGACAAGCCGACTCGTGGAAACGTACAGGTTTCTCGAGCAACGATGTGGTTTATCTGCTTATGCCCGATAGGTTTGCAAACGGCAATCCGGCAAACGACAATGTAGATTCGCAACCTGAAAAGGCAAACCGCAGCATCGACTACGGAAGACATGGCGGCGACATAAAAGGCATAAAAGATCATCTGGATTACATAAAAGAACTGGGAGCTACCACTATATGGACCACCCCGGTGCAAGAAAACAACTTCAATAAATACACCTACCACGGATACGCCATAAGCGACTTTTACAAAATAGATCCACGCTTCGGGAGCAACGCTGAGTATGTGGATTTTGTCAGTGCATCGCACCAAAAAGGATTGAAGATAATCATGGATATGGTCTCAAACCATGCCGGAATCTGGGCATGGTGGATGAACGATTTGCCTTTCGAAGACTGGATACATCAATGGCCTGCATACACGCAAACCAACCACAAAGCCATCACGACCAAAGATACGCACGCAGCCGCTATCGATAAAAAAAGAATGACAGACGGCTGGTTCGACACGTCGATGCCCGACATGAACCAGCAGAACGAATACTTTCTGACATACTTTATTCAGAATTCCATTTGGTGGGTGGAATACGCCAACCTGGATGGCATACGAATGGACACTTACCCCTACAATGACCGTAATGCTATGGCAAAATGGGCAAAAGCCATCATGGATGAATACCCGCGTTTTAATATTGTAGGAGAAACCTGGCTGTCTACGCCGCAAGACATTGCATTCTGGCAAAAAGATGCTGTAAATCCGCTCAAATACAATTCGTATTTACCCAGCGTAATGGATTTTACAACCGAACGAGCCATGGAAACCTGCTTTAATGAACACGGAAAGGCATGGGAAGACAAAGGCATGAACAGGCTGTACAACAGCATTGCCAACGATTATGTATATCCCAACACAAACAACCTGTTGATTTTTGCCGAAAATCATGACACCCAGCGATTCAATCATCTGATTAATGGCAATCTGGCTAAGTTTAAAATGGCTATGTCGTTTTTGATGACCACACGCGGCATACCGCAGATTTATTACGGATCGGAAATAGGAATGAGAGGCGAGAAAGACAAAGGTGATGGTGATATCCGGCGCGATTTTCCCGGAGGCTGGGCGGGCGACTCTATCAATGCGTTTACCGCAGCCGGCAGAACCCGTGAGCAAAACGAATACTTCAGTTTTCTCTCAAAATTACTCAACTGGCGTAAAAACAAAACGGTTATTCACACCGGATTACTTACTCACTACGTGCCCGAAAACGACGTATACGTTTATTTCAGATACAATGATCGGGAAAAAATTATGGTGATTATCAACAATAACGAAACAGATCAGACTCTGAAAACAGAGCGATTTGCCGAGAGTATAGAAAGCAAAACAACAGGAACAGATGTAATGACCGGGAGAACGTACGATTTGAAGAATGAACTGACGTTGCCCAAAGAAACAACATTGATTCTGGAGCTAAAATAAAACCTGACTTACAGGTATATTGAAGATTGATTAAATTGATTAGATTACTTGAAAAGAGTGTCCCCAAAAGTGGCATTTACTAACCGTAAATGAGCTGCTTTCGGGGGCATTTTTTATTTCAACAAGCTTTCTCGCTTTTAGACGGACACAGTATCAGGCCTCGCCACCACCAAAGGCCATGGGTACCGGAGGCACAAAACCATTATCAGGAACTTTTATCTTTCCGTTTTGATGTTCGTATTTGGCAATATTTTCCTGCAAAGCAAAAAGTAAGCGTTTTGCATGTTCGGGAGTGAGGATTATACGCGATTTTACATTGGCCTTGGGCGTACCCGGCATAATGCGGATAAAGTCTACCACAAATTCGGATGTAGAATGAGATATGATTGCTAGATTTGAATAAGTTCCTTCAGCTATTTCGGCCGAAAGTTCAATGTTTAGTTGGTCTTCCTGGTTTTCCATTTTATTTTATTGTTTGCAGTTAGTGTGCCCTAAGGCGAATACAAAGGTAAGATTTTTTATTGAATCGCCCTGTACACACATCCCGGCAACTGCATCCAATTTAATGAAGCCGTTGACTAACTACCTCGTGTATTCCGCTTTGCTTTATACAACCTATAATATCATTTCCGATCTGTAAGGAGCAATGACGAGACAGCAGTGGGTACGGTATTGAAAACAATATTGGCTTCCATGGCGTAGTGGTCGGATAAATTGGACGACTTCTCCCCTATCCTGGCATAGAAAGTATGAACTTTACGCTCAATACGATGAATCAGCTGCTCGTTGCGCACCAGAATGTAGTCTATCACCTTCTTTTCGCCCTGAGCATTGCGAGCCAGGTTATTATCAATCTCGTCGTAAGTGCATTTTACTTCGCCCGAGATAAGTCCGTTATTGGCTTCCAGGGTACTGAGCATACGTTGGTAGTTTACACGATCATCCATCTCGATATTGAAATCGCCACAAATAAGCTGCGGTATATTCGGATTGTAAAACTCATTCAACAAATGTTCTTTAATTTCGCGGCATTGTTTAGCCCGTATCTTTTCGGAATTGTCCGCCTGCAGGTGTGTGGCAAGCAGCTGGAAACGCGTTCCCTCAAAATCGCCCTGAAAGAGCACCGCACCTTTGCGTGCAATGATATCGAAACCACTGCCTTCGGTGAATTTGATCTTTGCCAGTTGTTTTAAGGGCATTTTACTTACCACCCACAAGCCACTGCTGGTTCTGAAAGGCCAGTAGCATTTATTAGCCGGTCCGTACTGGTAAGGGTATTCTTTTGCCAGGCGCTTTGCCAGAATATTGCGACACTTACTACTAAACGCTTCCTGAAAAACAATAATCTGATAATCCGAAAATTCGAGCTTATCGGCTATCACCCGAGCCCTGTCGGCATTGTGATTGAACAAGCTAATATAAGGCAACATGTATATATTCCAACTCAGAATTTTGAGTGGTTTAGTTCCCAGGTCGGGTGTATCCATAAGCAGCGAAGTCTGGCTCATTGCATCAATTGAGGTTAGTAACATCAATAAAATAATCAAACACAGGTTTCTGTTCATAAAGTTTGTTTTTAGATTATGCTACAAACTAACAACAAGAACTTTACAACAGGATTAAAACGGAATGACTTTACGATTAAAGTATATAACAATACAAAAAATCCCGACAATCATTAGATTATCGGGATTCATTTGATTGTGCGGCTGAAGGGACTCGAACCCCCACGCCTCTCGGCACCAGATCCTAAGTCTGGCGCGGCTACCAATTACGCCACAGCCGCATTCGGTGCGTATTGCGGGTGCAAAGATACACTCTTTTTTGATATTTGCAAACTTTTATCCGAAGTTTGATAAGCAAAAGTTTCAATACTGCGAAGGTATCCAATCTCAGGAACAGCTAAACAATTCAAACAGAAAGATTAACTCCCGGCCAACAGATTTACACGAAAGAAAAATCGCGTTACTGCCTCCATGTTTTTGCGGTCATCAGCCCCCCGTCGACGAGTATTTTGTCTATCAATCCGGAGTGCGAAGCCCGTATGGGGTTAATGTCTATCCCCCCACGACGGGTGTACATGGCTGCTACCATCAACGATTCGGGAGCAAAAATATCCCAAAACCGCTTGTAAATCATCTCCACCACCTCTTCGTGAAAGTGGTTTTCCTTGCGAAACGAAACCAGATACTCCATCACAGAACTTAAATCGACATCGCGCTGCGCCGACATGCTTACGAATAAGTCGCCCCAATCGGGCTGATTGGTTACGCGGCAGTTGGAACGAAGAAGATCGGTGCGAAAAACGTACGACTTCATAACATCCGAAACACTACCGCGAAGCAAGTCCGGCGACTCCACGAAACGCGTAAACGCGATAGACTCCTGCACTGATTCCGGTATCTGCGAACACAAATCAACCCCGTCGAAAGCCTGAAAAGGTTGCCCTACTGCACTTCCGGAACCGAACAGGCTTACCTGCACATCAGTTTCGAGCAATCGGGAGAGATCGGTACGTATCAGGTCTGCCACACGGCTTTCGGCTATGGCTATCGTTTTGCCAAAACGATCCATATTAAAAGCATTGAGATACAGCTTAAGCGACTTGGACTCCACCAAAAACTGACCGGAAGCCGGATAGACCAGCTTCAATACACGCGAAACGGGCAAGCCGTTGTCCGTCAGAAACGACAATTCATAACAATTCCACACATCAAAACCAACAAAAGGCAAGTGCTCATCCTCTATGGCATAACGCACCCTGTTTTCGGAGCGCGGTATCCGAAACAACAGCGAAGCATCGTAAGTTTCGGGCGTAGATGATTGCTTGCCGAGCAATGAGTCTTTTAAATTGAAATCCATTGGTGGACTAATTGGTTGATTGGTTAATTAGTTGATTGGTTGATTGAGGGATTAGTTTAATGGATAGAGAGAAGGACGTGCTGTTGTATTATCCAACAACACGTCCTGCCATCTGTTTATGCTTTACGAACGTAGGGGCTGCATTTGCCACTCAACCATTCGCGCTCAAATTCATTCAGCTGAGGTGAAATGGTATTGTACACCCGTTGATGATACTCGTTGAGCCACTCTATTTCACCCCGGGTCAGTAAATCAAAATTGATTAAGTTCTGGTCGATAGGAAACAGTGTAAGCGTTTCGAATTTCAGGAACTGACCGAACTCTGTTTTAAGAGCCGGAACAACCTGTACCAGATTTTCGATACGGATACCATACTCGCCGGTGCGATACATGCCGGGCTCGTTGGAGATAATCATGCCGGGCTGCAAGGTGGTAGAGTTCTCGTCCATGCGGATACTCTGCGGACCCTCGTGTACACACAGAAAATGACCTACGCCGTGTCCCGTTCCGTGTCCGTAGTTCAGCCCCAGATCCCACATGGCTTTACGCGCCAGTATATCCAGTTGCGAACCGCGAGTGCCTACCGGAAACTGCGCTTTAGCCAGTGCTATATGTCCTTTGAGCACCAATGTATAGTCGGTTTTTTGCTGTGCTGTAGGTGTTCCCAGCGCCACGGTGCGGGTAATATCGGTTGTTCCGTTCAGGTACTGACCGCCCGAGTCGAGCAGTAATATGCTCGCAGCTTTGAGGGTAGCATTGGTTTCGGGTGTGGCACCGTAATGCACTATGGCACCGTGATCGGCATAACCGGCAATGGTACCGAAACTTTCGCCTACAAAGTTTTCCTGCGCAGCGCGGAAGCGGCACAATTCTTCGGCAATGGATATTTCGGTAAGGTTGCCCGATTTCAGGTTTTCTTCCAACCAGATAAAGAAACGTGTAAGCGCTACCCCGTCCTTTTCCATGGCACATCGCACACCGGCAATTTCCACCTCATTCTTCACACTCTTCAGTTTGAACACCGGCGACATGCTGTTGCGAATGGCACAGCCTGCCGGAATTTTTTCGTACAACGCCCGGTTGAGTTTTCCGCCATCAATGAGCACGGCTTTAGCAGCCGGTATGTTTTTCAGCTCATCGTATATGCTCAGGTAAGGTGCTACCGTCACTCCCTGACTTTGGAGGTAGGCCGACGTTTCGTCGGTCAGTTTTTCGGGGGCAATGTATAGCGTGGCTTTGTCGTTTTCTATCAGTGCGTAGGCTATCACCAGCGGGTTATAATCCACATCGTTTCCGCGGATATTGAACAGCCAGGCCACATCGTCCAGCGCCGACACAACGAACACATCAGCAAAGGATTTTTTCATCTCCGCGCGCACTGCGGCTATTTTATCGGCAGCCGATTGTCCGGCATATTGTGTATCGAATACAAAAAACGGATTCAACGGTAATGCAGGACGATCTGTCCAGACCATTTCGAGCAAATCGACCGAAACCAGTTCCAGTTTGCTCATTTTTAGTTCGGCTTGCATAGCCCCGTAGGCATTGGCCGAAAACATGAGTGCATTCACCCCTACCCGTTCGCCCGCGTTGAGCTGCGTAGCCAACCAGGGGAGTATGTCCGGCGTTTCGGGCAGACCCTGTTTCATCAACTCTATGCCGGTGCCTTCCAACTGATCGGCTGCATGAAGAAAGTAGCGTGAGTCTGTCCACAGTGCTGCTGTATCCAGTGTAACCACGGCTGTACCCGCTGAGCCATCAAATCCCGAAATCCATTCCCGTTCTTTCCAACATTCTGCTATATACTCGCTGGCATGAGGGTCGGTGCCCGGAATAATGCAGGCAGAGATTCCGTTTAGTTTCATGGCATTGCGAAGCAAAAAAATACGCTCGATAATATTTTCCATTGTATAAATAGTTTATGAATATTCAAAAAAAATAATGTAATGCAAAGATATAGAAATACCCCTGAAATGCAACTGAAAAAAGCATTTTATTGCTTCCGCACTCATTTAAAGTATCAAAAAAAATCAGGGCAATGCGCCTTTGTGTAGTGAGACCCGAAGGAGGGTAGCAATACAGGAGATGAAAAAATATCGCTAATTTTTTGGATAATAAAAATAATTATTTAAATTTGTGGCATTGAAATTTACATAAATCAACAGACTGCTTTTCTACGACAAAGTCAGTCTGTTTGGTTTAAATAGTTGTCCGATAGATTCGCTGGCGCAGATTTGTAATCTGTGCCAAGACAGGTAAAAGAAAAAGGAGAGCAATTAAAAATAAAATTGGAGTTAGAACTTATATTTATTTTTATGAAATACAACTATCACATTCTATTCTTAATATCATTTAATATGATCAGCATGCCAATGCTTGCTCAAAATAAGAATATTCAAAAAAACATTAATGAAATTCTAGAGAAAGCATTTGATGATGATCAAAATGTTAGAGATTCTATTATTATTTTGCAAAAGCGCAATGAAATCAATACTGTTGAATATAGACATTTGTCAATTGAAATGACTAAGCTTGATTCTATTAATCAATTAAAAGTATTTCCTATTTTAGATAAATACGGTTGGTTAGGGAAACCAAAGGTTTCTGAAAAAGCATGTCGTTCATTTTTTTATATTATTCAACATGCTAAAATTGATAAACAATTAAAATATTATCAACAAGTTATGCAAGCCTATAGAGCAAAATATATATCAGCATTCGAATATGCTATATTTGTTGATAGAGTAAATGTAAAGCAGAACAAGTTTCAACAGTATGCAACACAAACAGAGTTAGACCAATT
Organism: Paludibacter propionicigenes WB4; assembly: GCF_000183135.1. Lineage (NCBI taxonomy): Bacteria > Pseudomonadati > Bacteroidota > Bacteroidia > Bacteroidales > Paludibacteraceae > Paludibacter > Paludibacter propionicigenes. The sequence continues at coordinate 1,613,605 of NC_014734.1, forward strand.
AGGAAATGAGACCTTGTACCCTGTTATTGAGATCAATCGCTTGGATGATAGGCTTTCTAAAATAGGGCTAGAGCCGAGTTTTGTTGAGTTGAGTAACTTGTATACTATTTTGAATGTTTGCAAAGACGATAAAGTTCTAATTTTCCATATAATGAATAAGAATCAGACAAAAGGTGTATCAGATGTTGATATATTTATAAATGATAAGTTTGTTGGAAAGAGTAATGATAAGGGATTATTTCAATGCAAAATTGTAAAAAAGACGCAATCCATTAATATTGCACTCAAAAAAGACAATGTCAAAAAAGAAAAGAAATATGTTATGAAAGACAGTGATGATTTTTCGAACTTATACATTATTTGGAATGAATAAAATATGGCCTCACCTTCCCCTCGTTGCAAACGAGGGGGAGGAGAAATAAAAATATGAAACTGAATTTAAAATCAACAATAATTCTCTTGATTCTGAATACAATTCTAGCATTTGGACAAGAAATCAATCATAGTCAGGTGGGATCTAAACCTGAAAGTAAGCCGAATGCTCTCAAAACTGACTTTAATTCTTATTTTCACAAAAAAGACAGCATCTTTCGACTGAACATAGGAAAACAATATCCTAAATTTAAAGCTACCAGCCTGGATAGGCAAACTATAGATGAGAAAAAATTGGTAGGGAAAGTAACAATTATCAATTTTTGGTTTAAGCATTGTGAACCTTGTGTTGCAGAATTTGATGAACTCTGTAATCTCCAACACAAATTCTGCAAAGATTCTGCATTCCAGTTTATATCTTTCACCAGCGATTCCCCTCAGGACGCAAAAGAGTCTGTTGCTAAATTCAAACTATCGTTTCCTGTCTACCCGATTAGTAGAGATGAGTGTTATAGACTGAATTTAAATCAGGGTTTTCCTACTACAATTATTGTTGATAAAGCGGGGAAAATAGTTTTCCTAAAAAGTGGCGGGTATTTAGAAAAAGAAAATATAGCTCAATACATTCGGAAACTTGAACAAATAATAGAAAAAGAGTTGAATTAACCCTCCCACGTTTGCAGCGAGTGGCCTGTAGTCAATCGTTTTATAAACGATAAATAAGAAATAGCTAAATATAAACAAAACTACATGTAATATGAAAAGTAAAATATTAAACGCGCTTCTGGTATTTTCTTCATTATTTGGTTATTTGGAATGGGGACAGGATAAAAAGATGTTTTTATTTCAGATTGAAGCAGAATTATTTTCTAAAATACCGCATGATCCTTTAGCTATATTACATCCATTTATCTTATTCCCGCTAATTGGACAAATCCTATTGATAATAACTTTGATAAAAAAGAACCCAAGCAAATTACTCACATATATTGGAATTGCCGGAATTGGAATACTAATGGCTCTGCTGCTGTTGATAGGTTGTTTAGGGAAAAACTTAATGATTGCTTCATCAGTAATTCCATTTTTGGCAATCAGTTTTTTGGCAATTATGCATTACAGGAAAATTAAAATCAGCTAATTGAGCCTACCCCCTGGTTGGAGACAACGGAGAGTCGGTTGTGGAGATTAAACCTACCAATATCCGCATTATTTGCGGAGATAATTTTGTTATACTGAAAATCCCCCTCGCTGGCGCAGATTTGTAATCTGTGCCAAGACAGGCAAAAGAAAATGGAGAGCAATTTGAAAAAAAATTGGAGTTGGGGTCGCAGACCCGCGCCAGCGGGGAGTCAATTAAATTGAACATCAAACGAAATATAAACAGTCAGACAAGGACATAAAATTTTAAAAAATATGTACGAAAACAGATTAAGAATGAGGAATGTGGTTGCATTAGCAACTTGCCTCGCAGGTATGGCTATATTTTCAGGTTGTGATAAAATTGAAATAAACGACAACGGCGTTTTTTATCCAAAAGGCAGTAAATTGAAACAGATTTCGTCTGTTGAATCGGTGAAATCAAAAGAGACCGGTATGATTATTACCCAATATGAATATGATAAACAGGGTAGGATCAGTAAAGAATCTCAACCTATGTACGAAAACGGAACACCAATGTTTAAAAATGGAACTATCGTTGGACTTTATTCATACTCAGACTATGTATATAACAGTAAAGGTCAATTAGAAAAAATTATTTACAATAACTCCAATATTAACTCAGGGTTTGTAAATCTGATCACACACATATACTCGTACGATAATAACGGAATAAAACGAAAAGAAGTAATAGAACACCCTCAACAAACTCAGAATGGAGTTGATTCTACTCTATATATTTATGTCAATAACCGCTTGATTCGTACGGATAAATATGTAGATGGATACTTTGGCTCCGAAATCTGGCACAGTGCACTTGCATCGTCCATTAAATATGAATATGACAATCAAGGAAAATTAGCAAAAGAAACGGTATATTCGGGAACAGATAGCACACCTATACAGTTTAGCGTACATAGTTATCAAAACGGATTAAAAGAAAAAACTGAAGTTTTCAACGTAAATAATAACCAAAAGATAAGAGAGATCAGACGTTATTATGACAGAAATGATAATTTGATTTATCTCGAATCCAAAGAACTTTCACCGTTAAGTTCTGCAGTGAGTTACGTTAGTAAATATGAATATTATTAATCCATCTGTTACCGCACGATTGTATCGTATGAGAAAAATGACAGAAAAAGATAGCTGTATGTATCATTTATTGTACTTTTGGGACAAATAAAATAAATATGGGGGTAGTCTGACACCAGATTATAAACCGACTATATCAGTAGGCAAGCTCGAAACATTATGCAATGAGCATGTTTCACAAACACGCCGGTTCTGATAAAGGTATTATGCGAGTTCCATTCAAACATTAAATACAAATATTATATGAAAAAACACATCATTCTCATTTCTGCTATTATTTTCACGTCAGCTATTGGCATGAATTGTCAGGCTCAGAAGAAAAGTGCGCATCATCCCGCACCAACTGTAAAGAAACAACTGGTTCCCGTAGAACAAGCTCCTCCAGCTGACGCAGGGCAAAATAACTTTGGCGGCCCCAGACCTGCGGTAGGAGCTCCCGGAGCTGCCCGACCAGCTATGCGTCCACCCCGCCCCGAACCTGAAATAAAAACAGTTTCGCTCGACGAAATTTCGATGAGTGATCCGTTTATTTATCCGGATGAAAAATCGCACACCTACTACCTGACCAGCTCAGGTGGCAGATTGTATAAAAGCAAGGATTTGAAAATGTGGACGGGTCCTTATAACGTTATCGACCTCGCAGGCACCTGGATGAACGGACTTTTCCCTGCTGCTGCTGAAATTCACCATATCGGTTCAAAATACTATTATGCCGGTACGTGGAGCGATCATAGCACGCTGATTCAGGCCGTGCCCCGCCGTTATAATGTTCCTCGCAATCAAACTCAGCTGCTGGTAGCCAATGCTCCCGAAGGTCCATACAAACCGCTGGTGGCTCAAAAAGAATTTTGCCTGGGACCCGAAGACTGGGATATTATTGATGGAACGCTTTATCAGGAAAATGACACTACCTATATGGTGTTTGTTCACGAGTGGACTCAAATTATCGACGGAACCATGGATTATATGCCTCTTTCGAAAGATCTGACACGCCGCACTGCTGAGCCTACTACCATCTTCAGGGCAAGTGAAGCGGCATGGTCCAAAGAAATGAACAGCATAGGCGAAGCTACTTTCGGATTGAAAATGCCGGGCTGGGTGACCGACGGACCTCAAATGTTCCGCACCAAAACAGGCAAGCTGGGCATGCTTTGGTCCAGCTGGGGCGAACACCGCTACGCACAAGGTATTGCTTATTCAGTTTCGGGCAAAATAAAAGGACCCTGGATTCAGGAAAAGGAAGCTTTCAAAGGAGATAACTCAGGACATGGTATGCTGTTTACAACCTTTGAGGGTAAACGATTGTATATCGTTCATCATACCGAAGGCAAAGGTCCACGCAAACCCGAAATATGGGAAGTGGACGACTCAGGCGATAAGCTGGTCTTAGGAAATAAATTGAAATCGTAGTTTAATAACCACCTCCCCCTCGACTGTAACGAGGGGGAGGTGACGTAAAAACGAACATGCCTGAAATAAAGACAGAGGGTTTTGCGTTCGTAAATTTCATGATAAATTAATACAGACCCGGCAACTTCGCGGACAAATAACTGTTTTAATCAACAAAATGAATTAATACACGATAAAAAAAATGACATTCGAAGAAATTGTACATCACAGACGTTCTGTAAGACACTACAAGGATCTTTCCATTGATCCGGAAAAAGTAAAGCATTGTATTGAACTTGCTACTTTAGCGCCCAACAGCTCTAACATGCAGCTTTGGGAGTTCTATCATATCACCAGTCCCGAAACGCTAAAAGCGCTCTCTGTTGCCTGTTTAGACCAGGAATCGGCAACTACCGCTCAACAAATGGTGGTGTTCGTAACAAGACGGGATCTTTACAAAAAAAGAGCAACCAACATGATTGAACTGGAGACTCAAAACATTCTGAAAAACAGCCCCAAAGAGAAACAGGAGAAAAGAATCAAAAGATGGCAATTGTATTATGGTAAAGTAATGCCGTTTCTATATTCCCGCTTTTTGGGGATTTTAGGGTTATTCAGAAAAATACTTGTAAACCTTATCGGGTTGTTCAGAGCCATCACTTATCAGGTATCTGAAAATGACGTCAGGGTGGTGGTTCATAAAACCTGTGCTTTAGCAGCTCAAACCTTTATGTTGGCTATGTCCAACGAAAATTATGACACTTGTCCGCTGGAAGGTTTTGACAGTAGAAAAGTGAAACGCATTTTGAATTTGCCCATGGGTGCCGAAATCAATATGGTTGTTACCTGTGGAATCAGAGAAGAACGCGGAGTTTGGGGAGACCGAATGCGAGTTCCTTTCGATGATGTTTATCGTAAAATCTGAACTATCGGACATTTTTCAAGATGTCTCTTTTTTCCAATTATTGAGTTCTTCATACATCTACATTTGCATCGTCAAACAATTTAAAACGAATGTAAATGAAAAAGATTTTTTATTGGGTAGAGATTCCAACCGTGAATTTCGACCGCGCTGTAAATTTTTACAGCAAACTGTTGGGTGAAGAACTCGAAGGTATTGATTGCGGAACCGAGAAGATGGCTTGTTTGCCGGATGATGCCGGTGCAATTTTTTGGGCTCCAGATTTCAAACCATCCAAAGATGGTGTATTGGTCAGTATAAACGCCGGAATCGACATTGATGGTTGGATTGAACGCGTTAAAGCAAACGGTGGTACTATTGATCGGCCTAAAACAAAAATTGAAGTGGAGGGACGCGGTTATTTTGCCCTTTTCATTGATACGGAAGGTAACCGACTTGGGTTGTACGGAGAATAATTTCTCTTTTTACCAACTTCGTCAACGCAATCGACGAAGTTGGTATTCTTTTTTATTATTTTCGCAAATAAACTATGTGATTTCTTTATGAACTTTCGTATAATTCAGCCCGCCGCATCGCTATCGATGTACATTAAACATTACTGGTGCCTGGAAATGGAAGCCTGTGAAGCTGTGGGCGAACGCATAGTTCCTACCGGCTACGTAGAACTAACTTTCCACTTTGCCGACCGACTTATAAAACGGAAACTGACTGACGAAATGCAACCGGGAATAATTCTTAGCGGACAGAAAACAGGGTTTTTCGATGTTTTGCCCACGGGCAAAATTTCCATGCTTTCCATTCAGTTTTATTCCCACAGTGCAAGTTTATTTTTTGATTTACCCATCAACGAACTGACCAACGAGACGCTAGACTTTAAAGATGTTATGGCAGCACCTGCCCGTGAGTTGGAAGAACAACTCAATGAATTGTTCACAATCGAAGAGCGGGTTAAGCATATTGAGAGCTTCCTCCTTTTACGGCTTTCGCAAAAAACAGAATACTCCTGGAACAGAATCTCACATAATATCCATCTGATTAATCGGTTCAATGGTTTGATAACAACGGATCAGCTTGCCTCGGAAGCTTGCCTGAGTCGGAAGCAGCACGACCGAATCTTCAAACAAATGGTTGGTTTATCTCCCAAACAGTTTCTTAAAGTAATTCGATTTCAATACACGCTTTATTCCCATCAACTGTATCCCAATGAAAGCTTAACCGAACTGGCCTACCGCTGTGGATTCTATGATCAATCGCATATGATTAACGATTTTCAGGAGATGTCGGGCATTACTCCAAAACAATATTTCAACGACTGCATCAACCCTGTGTCCGATTATTTTTAATTACATATTTTTCAGGTACTATTTACTGAAAAGTAGAAACTAACAAAAAAATCACGGAACGAAGAAACAGAAACACTTCGTATAAAATCCAAATTAAATTATGAACAATCAGCTTCTCTAAGCAGTTATTCAAAAGGCAACAGAAATAAAGAACAATGCGCAAATTATCAATATTTATAGCGACGAGTTTGGATGGTTATATTGCAAAACCCAATGATGACCTGAGTTTTTTGAAAGCGGTAGAAAAAGAAGGGGAAGATTTTGGTTATGCGGCATTCACAGCCAATGTTGACACCATTATTCTGGGCAGAAAAACATACGATTGGGTACAACGAGAAATCGGTACTTCGCACTACGACAACGGAGGCAGAGACGTGTTTGTTATAACGAGAACTGCAAGACCCGATATTGGCCAAACGAAATTCTATACCGGCAATTTGTCCGACTTAATACAAGAACTCAAAAGCACAGACGGGAAAGATATATACTGCGACGGTGGTGCTGAAATAGTGACTGAACTTATGAAAAACGACCTGATCGACGAGTTTATTATTTCTGTTGCGCCAATATTTCTTGGTAATGGAACGAGACTTTTTAAAGACGGAAGACCCGAGCAAGAACTGGAGCTTGTTTATTCCAACACATTTGACACCGGACTAGCTCAACTAAAATACAGAAGAAAAAGATAACAAAACACTTCACTCTTAGAAATATAAACTTTAAATTTTAAAACGATGAGTAAAATAATCAAATTTGGCGAAGATGTGGAGGGATATAATGTCCCTGTTTTAAACGAACGGGAAGTACGGGCAGCCGCAGGAATCCTTTTCTTGGCAACCTTTACTTCATTGATGTTTATTCTTTTCAGAGGAAATTTTATTCCGATAAAGTATGTAATAAGCTTTTTCCTGACAGATTTCTTGATACGGGTTTTGATAAGTCCACGATTTGCGCCCACGCTCATTCTGGCACGCCTGATTGTTCATAATCAGACACCGGAATATGTTGGTGCTGCACAGAAAAAATTTGCATGGGTCATTGGAATTGTATTAGCAGCTACCATGTTTGTTTTCTTTATTATCCTCAACGCCTACAGTGTTATTACAGGAATTATCTGTCTTATTTGCCTTATTTTCCTGTTTTTTGAATCCGTTTTCGGAATATGCTTAGGTTGCTTGTTCTATCCGTTGTTTTTTAAAGAAAAAATCCAATTATGCCCGGGCGATGTATGCGAAGTGAAAGAAAAGCAAGATATTCAGAAAACATCGCCAGGTCAGATACTTACTTTACTCGTCTTTATTGCTTGTATGTTTCTAACAGTCTACCTAATGAATGACAGTTTCAGTAAAAAGCCTCACGCATTGTTTGGAGACGGGAATACAGAAGAAATCAAATAAAAAAACGGATAAGATATTGCTGAATATCCTGACTCCGACAAGATATTCTTTGCCCCATCACGCGAGATTTTCAAGAAAAGTACAACGGTGAACTACTTTGAAGGAGAGGAACACGTTAAAGAAAAATGGGAGGATTTAAAACGCAAGAAACACTGAATATCATTCTTTGCCACATAATGTTTGTCTCGCGGCTGCCGTATTTAAATGCCCGAAATCAGAAAACTAACATAAAAATGAACTCAAAACATAAAAGATGTTTCGGGTTCTTTTTTATGTTTTATACGAACCATTTCAGTTGGATACACGTTTAGAAATTCGTATCTTTGCAAGTTATAAAAAAAGACGCTTTGACAACAAATTCCGACATACAACCCGCAGACGCTTCAGAGAAAGTAGAAGTGATCGGCGCAAGGGTTCACAACTTAAAAAACATAGATGTTTCCATCCCCCGCGACGCTTTGACCGTGATTACAGGTCTGAGTGGCAGTGGAAAATCATCGTTGGCTTTCGATACAATTTTTGCCGAAGGACAACGCCGGTATATAGAAACATTTTCTGCTTACGCGCGTAGTTTTCTGGGAAACCTGGAACGCCCCGATGTGGATAAAATCACGGGGTTAAGCCCGGTGATTTCGATAGAACAAAAAACTACCAACAAGAATCCCCGTTCCACGGTGGGTACTACCACAGAGATTTACGACTTTCTGCGTTTACTTTTCGCCCGGGCCGGTGATGCGTTTTCGTATATTACCGGCGAAAAGATGGTGAAATACTCCGAAGATCAGATTGTGGATCTCATTCTGAAAGACTACGAAGGAAGAAAAACTTTTCTGCTGGCTCCGCTGGTTCGTGGACGTAAGGGACACTACAAGGAGTTATTTGAACAAATACGAAAAAAAGGTTATCTCCATGTAAGAATAGATGGCGAAGTGCGCGAAGCCACTCACGGACTCAAACTGGACCGCTATAAAAATCACGACATAGAAGTGGTGATTGACAAGCTGTTGGTTTCGGAGAAAGACCGCAAACGGCTGAAAGAATCGATGCAAAAAGCCATGCAACAAGGCAATGGTATCGTCATGCTGCTCGAAAAAGATCAAGAGGAAGCGCGCTATTTCAGTAAGATGCTTATGTGCCCTACAAGCGGCATTTCGTACGACGAACCTGCTCCTCACAATTTTTCGTTCAACTCACCTCATGGGGCATGTCCTAAATGTAAAGGACTGGGATTTGTCAATCAAATAGACATGGACAAAATTGTACCGGACAAAAAACTGAGCATCTACAACGGAGCCATATCACCGCTGGGCAAGCACAAAAGCACCACCATTTTCTGGCAAATAGAAGCCATACTCGAAAAATACGATTGCACGCTTAAAACCCCTGTCTCGGATATTCCGGAAGAGGCTATGGACGAAATTATGAATGGTACGGAAGAACGGTTGCAGATAAAAAATCAATCAATCGGTACCAATTATTTTCTGACCTACGATGGAATTTTGAAATACATCGAAATGCAGGCTGAAACAGGAGCTTCGGCAACTGAGCAAAAATGGGCCAATCAGTATTCAAAATCGATAGTTTGCCCCGAATGTCACGGCGCTAAACTGAGGAAAGAGTCATTGCACTTCCGCCTGCACGACAAAAATATTGCCGAACTTGCCGCCATGGACATTGCTCAACTGTCAGCATGGCTGGGCGATGTGGAGCAATATCTGTCGGACAAACAAAAAACCATAGCGGTAGAGATTCTGAAAGAAATCCGCACACGTCTACAGTTTCTGTTGGATGTAGGGCTTAATTATCTTTCGCTCAACCGCAGTTCTCAGTCGCTTTCGGGAGGCGAGAGCCAGCGAATCAGATTGGCAACCCAAATCGGATCGCAACTGGTAAACGTTCTGTATATTCTGGATGAACCCAGCATCGGGTTGCACCAGCGCGATAATCAACGATTGATACGATCGCTAAAGCAACTTCGCGATACAGGAAACTCCGTTATCGTGGTAGAACACGATAAAGACATGATGATGGCAGCCGATTATGTGGTGGATTTGGGTCCTCACGCCGGTCGACTGGGTGGTGAAGTGGTATTCGCCGGTACCCCAACGGAGATGCTACAGGCCGACACACTCACATCGGCTTATCTGAATGGTAAGAAACAAATAGAAATACCGCAGGAACTCCGCAAAGGAAACGGACATAGTATCAGCATCAAAGGTGCACGGGGCAACAATTTAAAGAATATCGATGTGACCTTCCCACTCGGAAAAATGATATGCGTTACTGGTGTATCGGGCAGCGGAAAGTCAACACTGATAAATGAAACGCTTCAACCCATCCTGAGTCAGCATTTTTACCGTTCGTTACAAGATCCATTGCCCTATGACAGTATAGATGGGCTGGAACACATAGACAAAGTGGTGGAAGTAGATCAGTCGCCGATTGGTCGTACTCCCCGCTCTAATCCTGCAACATACACGGGAGTTTTTTCGGATATCCGTAATGTATTCGTAACCTTGCCCGAAGCAAAAATACGGGGTTATAAGCCCGGACGTTTCTCATTCAATACTGCCGGAGGCCGATGTGAAGTCTGCGGGGGCAATGGCTATAAAACCATAGAAATGAATTTCTTGCCCGATGTGTATGTGCCCTGCGAGAGTTGCGATGGTAAACGCTACAACCGCGAAACACTCGAAGTGAGATTCAAAGGAAAATCCATTGCCGATGTATTGAACATGACAATCAATCAGGCCGTTGAGTTTTTCGAAAACCAGCCTTCTATCCTGAACAAAATAAAGACATTGCAGGATGTGGGACTAGGGTATATTAAACTAGGACAATCGAGCACTACGCTTTCTGGCGGTGAGAGTCAGCGTGTAAAACTGGCTACCGAGCTATCCAAACGCGACACGGGTAAAACGCTTTATATACTCGATGAACCGACTACCGGACTGCACTTTGAAGACATACGAGTGCTGCTTGGAGTGCTGAATCGTCTTGTAAATAAAGGAAATACGGTCATCATTATCGAACATAACATGGACGTGATAAAAGTGGCTGACCACATTATTGACATTGGCCCCGAAGGTGGCGCAGCGGGTGGAAACGTTATTTGCACCGGCACACCGCAACAAGTGGCAAACAACACAACGAGCGAAACTGGAAGGTTTTTGAAACTGGAACTCAACCTTTAATATTTCACGCGAAGTCGCCAAAAAGAAATCTTTGCGACTCAGCGCCTTTGCGAGAGATTATTTCAATTATTCCAAAAATAAACTACTTTTGTACTGTAAAAAATTGTAAGTCATGTCGGAAACAATCAAAAAGAAAGTCCTTTTCATCGACAGAGATGGAACCATTATCATAGAACCACCTGTAACATTTCAGGTAGACACATTGGAGCAAATGGAATTTCTGCCTGAAGTTCTGCGTAATCTTCATTTTATCCGGCACAAACTGGACTTTGAGTGGGCATTGGTCACCAATCAGGATGGACTTGGAACACCTGTTTATCCGCAGGAAAATTTTGATATTATCCAGTCTAAATTTCTACAGACACTCGAAAACGAAGGCATTACGTTCGACAAAATATTTATCGACAAATCATTCCCCGAAGACAACCTGCCTACCCGGAAGCCAGGAACAGCCATGCTAACCGAATATTTTTCGGAAACGTATGATCTGAACGGTTCGTTTGTAATAGGCGACAGGGTAACCGATGTAGAACTGGCTAAAAACCTTGGTTGCAAAGCCATCTTTATCAGTAATGATACCGAAACTTTGAAACAGAAAAACCTGACGGAATACTGCGCGCTGCAAACCACCAACTGGAATAAAATCACTGAATTTCTTTTTGCCGGAGAGCGAACTGCCACCATAAAACGCACCACCAAAGAAACAGACATTCTGATTGAACTGAACCTTGATGGATCGGGCAAATGCAGCATTGATACCGGTCTGAAGTTCTTCGATCATATGTTGGAACAGATTGGAAAACACTCCGGTTCTGATTTGACAATCAATGTAAAAGGCGACCTTGAAGTGGATGAACATCACACCATCGAAGATACTGCCATAGCGCTGGGTGAGGCTTTTGCGAAAGCATTGGGCAACAAACGCGGCATAGAGCGTTATGGATTTTATTTACCCATGGACGACTGTCTGTGCTCTGTTGCACTGGACTTTGGCGGTAGAGCATGGTTGGTGTACGACGCTGAATTTAAACGGGAATATGTGGGCGATTTGCCTACTGAAATGATACTACACTTCTTTAAATCATTCAGCGATGCTGCCAAAATGAACCTGAACATTAAAGCCGAAGGCGATAATGAGCATCACAAAATCGAAGGCATTTTCAAAGCATTGGCAAAATCGATCAAGATGGCTGTGAAACGAGACATCTATCAATTTGAATTGCCCAGCACCAAAGGACTTCTATAATTTACGATTTATTCATTTACGATTGAAAACATGTTTTCATCCCGAAATATCATTTACTCTTTTATTCTTTTGCTGGCAAGTCTGAACCTTTCAGCACAACCAGCCACCAGCGAACGTCCACGATTGGTAGTCGGTATCATGGTGGACGGACTGCAACAAAAACATCTGGATTTGCTCTGGAATTATTTAGACCCCAACGGATTTAAGAAAATAATTACCAGTGGAGCAAATTTTAGAAATGTATCGTACAATATCGTTTCGGCGGGTAATGCTTCGGATATTGCAACTGTAATGACCGGAACCACCCCTTATTATAACGGTATAGTTGGGAATAGCTACTATCACCGATCCTTGGACGATATTGAATCGATTATACAGGACGACAATCAGGTTGGGATCGGTACCAGTCAAAACCTGTCTGCACACAAACTGCTCTCGAGCACCGTAGGCGATGAGCTCATGTTGGCCTACCCAAACAAATCAAAATGTTATGCAGTAGCCATAGGCCCGGAAGAAGCTATTATGCTGGGCGGACATACAGCTAAAAGTGTAACATGGATTGATGATGCAAGTATGAAATGGGTGACCACCGGATACTACGCCGATGGACTATCGCACTGGGCTGACGAAATGAATGTCAATGGCGTTTTTCAAAACTACACTGCACGCACCTGGGGTCCTTTGTTCAACATAAACACGTATTTATCAAAGCCAGAAAAAGAAGATAAAAAATGGGGATTTTTTTACGACCCAACAACAAAAAAGGCAAAAAATTCGCAAGCATCTATCATCAAAACCACACCTTCGGCTAATGGTCTGGTGGCTGAACTGGGAATGAAAATTCTGGAACAGGAAAATCTGGGAAATGATATTTACCCCGATATGCTGTTGCTACAATTTACAGTCAGAACGCCTTTTGAGAAATCTACGGCACTCAATTCTGCTGAAAAAGAAGATATGTACTTTAGGCTCGATAAAGAAATCCAAAGCATTCTTCAAAAGATCAATGAAAAAACCGGGTTGGATAAAACTCTTGTTTTTCTGTTTGGAAATCAAACCGGCGTACACTCGCCCACCGAGCTGGGAGAAAACAAAATTCCGGCAGGGTATTTCAATGCCGACCGCTCCATAGCTTTGTTGAGCAGCTACCTGATAGCTGTTTACGGTCCGGAAAAATGGATTTCGGGATATTACGGAAAAAATATTTTCCTGAACAAAGAAAAGATTATATCCAAGAAACTAAATCTGAACGATTTTCAAAAAACCGTTGCTGAATTTATGCTCGAATTTGAAGGAATAAAAGCGGCATTCCCTTCGTCGCAAATACTGAATTTTGGAGGTAATAAAGACTCAGAAATGGCCAGACTACAGAATTCCACAAACAAAATAAGCGTTGGCGATGTAATTTTCACGCTTTTGCCCGGATGGATTGAGGTTGATAATAAGAATAACCCGATTGGTGAGTCGAATGCCATTGTTTCATACACTCCGTTGTATTTCTATGGTTGGAAAATAAAACCGCAAAACATTTCAACTTCGTATCAAACGATTGACATTGCGCCTACCATTTCCCGAATACTGGACATACCGATGCCGAATGCCTGTATAGGTAAACCCATTATTGAAGTTACTCCATAAATCGGGCTTTAGCAGAAGAAGCGCTAAAAAAAATGAAATCAAATACAGAAAATAAAATAATCCAACATATGGAACAAGGGAAACCTCAATACAATTTTAATGAAGTTATAGACAGGCACGATACAAATGCCATAAAATTAGAACGTTGTAAAGCATTGTTCGGTACCGAAGATGTTCTGCCTCTGTGGGTTGCCGATATGGACTTCAAAACTCCCGACTTTATCATTAAAGCCATTCAACAACGGTTGGAACACCCAATTCTGGGCTACACTATGTTGCCCAAGGAATTTTATTCGTCAACAAGTAAATGGATTAAAGATCACCACGACTGGGATGTGCACCGCGAGTGGTTAGGCTTTCTGCCCGGTATTGTTCCCGGATTGTCGTTTGCCGTTCAGGCACTCACCAGCCCCGGTGACGAGATCATCGTTCAGCCACCTGTATATTATCCATTTTTTCACGTAATAGAAAAGAATCACCGCGTGTTGGTTACAAATCCGCTAAAAGAAGAAGCCGGTAGATTTGTAATGGATTTTGAAGATTTGGAACAAAAATTCACGGCGAAAACTAAACTTTTCATTCTTTGCAATCCCCATAATCCGGGAGGAAGAGTATGGAGCAAAGAGGAACTAAAGCAGTTTGCCTATATCTGCGAAAAGCATCAGGTTACCATCATATCCGACGAAATTCATGCTGATATGGTATTGCCCGGCAGCAACTGCATGCATACACCGCTAGCAACTGTTTCGGCCTGGAGCGAGCAGAACACCGTAACATTTATGGCTCCAACCAAAGTTTTTAATATGCCCGGAATTATCAGCTCGGCTTATATCGTTCCAAACAGCGAGCTGCGTCAACGCTTTGCTCTATTCCTTGAAGCTTCTGAAATGAACGGCGGCAACATGTTTGCCGGCATAACAGCCATGGCTGCTTACGAAAATGGTGAAGAATGGCGTAAACAAATGTTGGATTATGTACAAGGCAATATAGAATATCTGGCGGATTTTCTGAAGAACAATATCCCACAAATCAATCCTATGATACCGGAAGCATCGTTCCTGGTATGGCTCGACTGTGAAGCACTGGGCATGGAAACAGACGAATTACACAAATTCTTTTCGCTGAAGGCCGGACTGGGGCTCAATAAAGGAACCATTTTTGGAACAGGCGGCGAGTACCACCTGAGACTGAATGTGGCCTGTCCGCGCAGTATATTGGAACAAGCTATGAAACAATTACAACAAGCAGTGAACAGTAAACAATGATCAGTGATTAGTGATTAGTGATCAATAAACAAGAAAATAAAGAAAATCGAGAACTAAAACCGTTAAGGTGAAACTGAAAACTGTTGAAGCGTAGCTCATCACTGTTTACTATTCACTGCTAACTGAAATCTTATGGACGTAAAAATTGAACAGTCGTGGAATCAAGCGCTCCAGTCGGAATTTGACAAGGAATATTTTGCAAAGCTCACTGAATTTGTCCGCAATGAATATAAATCGAGGTTGACTTTTCCACCAGCCGGGCTTATTTTCAATGCCTTTGATCAGTGTCCTTTCGACGACGTCAAAGTGGTTATTATCGGTCAGGATCCGTATCACGGCGATGGGCAGGCGCATGGTTTATGCTTCTCTGTAAACGATGGCGTAGCTTTTCCTCCATCACTACTCAACATATTCAAGGAGATAGAGCGCGATCTGGGAAAACCGACACCCGCAAGTGGAAATCTTACCCGTTGGGCACAACAGGGTGTACTGCTTCTCAACGCTACCCTGACCGTTCAAGCGCACATGGCCGGTTCGCACCAGAATCGTGGTTGGGAAACATTTACCGATGCTGTTATCCACACACTTGCCAACAAAAAAGATCATCTGGTATTTATGCTTTGGGGATCGTATGCTCAGAAAAAAGGTGCTTTTATTGATACTAACCGACATCTGGTGCTAAAATCCGTACACCCTTCTCCCCTGTCTGCCTATCGCGGGTTTATTGGGAACAATCATTTTTCACTCACCAATCAGTATTTGCAAAAAAATGGTTTGCCGGAGATCAACTGGTAAATAGAGGCTGTTTCAAATAGTTACAAGTAAAATAATTCCGAATCACAAGACTGTTTATTTGAATTTTGCTTTCGAAAACAAATCACTCAATATTTATTGCTTACTTATATCCTTACAAATCACTAATTTTGTAGCGTCAATAAAACAGTACACACAAACAAGGAGAAAATAATGGAGAATGCAACCAAATCCCCCAAAAATATAAAAGCCACCGAAGTTGCCGAATTTATCCTTGATGCAGGCGTTTTTCTGATGGCCTCCGGAGCCCATTCGGGAAGGGTGTGGCGCAATTGCAGGCGCATTGCAGAGCATTGGGGCTATCGTATGAATTTTAATCCTACATTTACCGGCATACTGGTAAGCGTGTGGAACGATAAAGACAGAGAAAATGCAGTCACCCGCTACAAAACAGCACCACCAAACAGCGTTCATTTAGAGACGCTGACAGAAATCAGTCATCTTTCGTGGAAGATAGCTGACGGCGAAATTGAATACGCAGACGCAAGCCGTGAACTGGAAGCAATTAAACATAAAGCGCATTATCCTTTCTGGTTGATAGCACTCGCTGTGGGCATATCGTGCGGATGCCTTTGCACATTGGCAGGCGGAAGTCCGGTGGATGCAGCATTGGCTTTTTGCGGAGCTTCGGTGGGTTCAGTGGCGCGGTATTTTATCCTAAAAAAGCAATTCAATCAGTTTTTGTCAATCATTATAGCTTCGGCTATTACCACTCTCATTGCCGGTGCCGATACCATCTTTGGTCTGGGGAGGGCTCCTGAAATGACGTTGGCTACCTCTGTATTGTATCTTATCCCGGGCGTCCCGCTTATCAACAGTGTGATCGACCTGCTGGAAGGTTATTTTTCAGCATCCATCGCCCGCTCACTTTTTGCCGCATCCATAATATCGTGCATTGCAGTGGGAATGACCCTAAGTATTATGTTGTTGGGAATAAATAATTTTTAAAATCATGGAACTGATATCAACTATATTCATCGATTTTGCACTGGCCTTTTGTGTGGCTTTTTGTTGGGGTATCTTATTCGGAACACCGTGGAAAGCATTACTGGCTACCGGCCTGCTGGGTGGCTTCGGACATGGCATCCGCTTTATCCTGTTACAATCCAATATGGGTTTGGTTGCCGCCACGCTTATTGCATCGGTGTCAATCGGATTGCTGGGAATTTATGTGGCTCACAAAGTACACAATCCTCCGGTGGTTATTACCATGCCGGCCTGTATCACTATGATTCCCGGCTTGTATGCCTATCGTTCCATGCTGGCCGGCATTAAGCTTAGCGACCAGGCAATATTAGACAAGAATCCGAATATCATTCCTACCATAGCTCATAACGCTGTGCTTACTTTTTCGTTGTTGTTTACGCTGGCTGTGGGTATTTCCATCAGTGCATTGCTGTTCCGCAACAAGAGCGTGAAAGAAATACGCTTCGACAAAAGCCGGACACGGTTGAAAGAAAAATAACGTGAAGTCAATAAAAAAACGACTTTCCTCCAACAGTAAGGAATGTCGTGCAACTCTGACTTCACACTGGGTTGTACCCAATCCTTACGAAAATACTCATTAAATGCACAGAAAGCTTGCGATCCCAGCAACCCAGTTCCATTCATTACTCATCTAATAAATATCTCCGCAAAGACAGATAAAGATAATAAACCCGCAATTAGCTTTTAGCGTAAAGGCATTACGGGAAGCATTACAGGCATAATCTCAATTTCAGGTGAAGTGTTTAGGTACTTTTTGCACAACAACCAGTAAATCAACGGCCAAAACTATTAATGTACACTACAACATTATCGAACTTTTATTTCATATAATTCCGCAATAATAAAAATAGACCAGCAACAAATTAGTCTTTGAATTTTCTATAATCAATTCTAAACTTGTCTAGACGCAACCCCAAAATTCTTCGGGTTAATCCTAAATCATCTGCTGCTGCCGATACATTTCCTCTGTGATTTTCCAGTGCTTCTACAATCATTTCGTATTCTACAACCTCAAGTTTTGCAACTAATCCCTTTTTAAATTCTGTACTGATCTGCATTGCAGATTGAAGTGACAGAGGAAGATCGTAGGCATGAATAACATTATCATCGGACATAATAACAGCCCTTTCAATAACATTTTCTAATTCGCGAACATTACCCGGCCAGGAATAGGAAAGTAGTATTTCTTGTACCGTCGTTGAAATACGTTTTATTTCTTTATCAAACTTCTTGACAAAATGTGATACAAAATACTCGGCAAGAATTATAATGTCGCTGCTTCGTTCGCGCAGTGGCGGAATGAGTATTGGGAAAACATTCAAACGATAATACAAATCTTCTCTGAACGTTCCTTCTTTTACCATTTTAAACAAATCTCTGTTGGTGGCTGCGATAACCCGAATGTCTACTTTAATTGTGCTATTGCCACCTACCCGCTCGAAAGAGCGCTCTTGTAAAATTCTGAGCAGTTTTGCCTGCATGGGTAAAGACAGTTCACCGACTTCATCCATAAATATTGTACCTCCATTGGCATCTTCAAATCGACCTTTTCGTGTCTTATCTGCGCCGGTAAAAGATCCCTTTTCGTGTCCGAAAAGCTCACTCTCAACCACACTCTCGGGCAAAGCTGCACAATTAAACTTTATAAATGGAGCACTGGCCTCGGGACTATTGTAATGTATAGCACTGGCCACCAACTCCTTTCCCACTCCACTCTCGCCCAGAAGCAGCACAGTAGATTTAGTTTTCGATATTTTGTTGATCAATGAATATACTTCATGCATCGGCTTTGAATTACCGATGATGTTTGATGGATGGAATTTTTCTTTAAGTGCATCTTTAAGGCGCTCATTTTCTAATTTCAGAAAGGTACTTTCTTCATTATCAATGAGGTATAATTCTACTGCCTGAGCAATCATAGTTGCAATTATTCCCAGAATTTCTACATCATATCTTAGTAATTCCGGTTTATCGCATATTCTTTCCACACTGATAGCACCAAGAACTTTCTTGCCCAGTTTAATAGGAATACAAACAAAAGAAAGCTCTGCATCGGCAGGTGTCCTAAGACTTTTCGTCCTGTTCAGGAAATCGGGCTCATCGCCTATGCGGGGCACCACAACCACCTCACCTGTTTCTACGACTTTACCTGTTATGCCTTCACCAATAGAGTAAACTCCTCTAATTTCTTCCTTTTCCGTTAGCCCAATGCTATCATGGATAAATATCTTGCCTGTCTTGCTATCGAACAGGTTTACCATACCTCTTACTACACCCATATCTTCTTTCATTATTTTCAACAAAAGAGATAAGGTGTCTTTTAAGTTCTCATTCTCAATTACGATCTCACTCATGTGAAATAACGGAGTAAGCATTTCACCACGGCACTTAATTATATTGTCTAATTCTCTACCATGGCAATAATGGATAATTTGTTGTTCTCCTACTGATATTCTGATCTTTTGAGTGTTCATTCTTATATCCCCTTCTTTGCTATTTGTTTTGAATCAATTATTACATCACAGGTAGCCCTGCAGTATGCATGTAAATTGGCTTTAAAATATTAGATATAGGGTTATAGCAGTCACAAATTATTTAAAGTCGCCTTCGGATATCTTCTTTCATGGCATGCATGTCACAATTTCGAATGAAGTCCCATCCTATCCAGTTCAGTTTTGATCCGGGGAAGTTGTTTTTTACTTTTGGATTGGTAGATACCAGACCATATTCCTCCATCATTTTTCCAACTTCTTCTCCCATGAGGAAACGGATCATTTCTTTATACTTATCATAAGCTCCTTTTCTTATCAATACCTGGATAGGCAATAAAATAGCACCGTCTACAGGCCAAATCAAATCGTAGTCTGTAGTATTCTGTATTCTTTTGGCATAGGAATAAGGCATTACATATACTGCTGCATTAATTTTATTTCCAGAATTAATGGTTGACAGCATTTCTTCGGGGTGAATCCGTAATAAGGTATTTTTCGACAGCTGGTCAACAGCTTCGTATCCGTATTCCTTTACATAATGAGCAAAAACTGTATTGCAATGGAAATCTATGTCTCCGCAAAAAACAATGCTATTCTTCAAAGCGGGGTTAAGCAGCTCATACCATTCCCGCGGTGGCTGGATGGTTTCGTATTTTGCTTTATTCACTACCATAACCATGGCTTCAGCACCGATAAAACCGAATATACGGGAAGCATAATTGATATTTGTACCGGAAAATATTGAGTGTGAGGCTTGATTGAAAGTCTCAAAATTCCTGTCGTTCAATAATCTACTGGTTCTGTGGTATATGCTGTTGACATCTGTTGTTATCAGAATTTCAGGAAACTGATTGGCCGACGACAGGGTTTCAATTTTATTATAAAAAACATTTTCGAGGTAAGTGCTTCCGGAAAAAAACACTGAGCCATGACCCTCTTCGGCATACTGGGGAAATTGCTCTGCAAATAATGATTTGAATGCAGCTTGAATGCTCACAGGCAGAATAGATACAAAGAATATTTTAGCTTTGTGCTTTTTCAACTGAGGCATATCATAACGTATGGTTTCCAGATTTATCTCCTTATTGGACATAATCGGAAATGCAGAGTTACTGTTTAGTAAATCTTTAGTCAGACTTGTTTCTACGTTGCCCGGCTTCTGCGCTAAATCTCCAAATGGAATAGCCTCAATTATCTCATCCTTTACGGAGGATATTTCGTACTTCTTTTGTTTCTTCATAACTCAAACCTTTTCAAAAAAAACACCTATAATAAAAGCAATCTTACGTTATACATAAAAAAGAATATCGCTATTGATAAAAAAAAGACAATTTGCTATATAATAGCTAATTGTTATTTTAAAATTCGTTCAATTTACATGCCAGCTAAAATCAAAACATAATTATCTATGAATGTGTAAAATACAAAAAAGCCACTTAATTTATTCATACATTTAGGAAGAATAGCCCTCAATATACCTACATAAAAGTAAAGAAATACAGTTCGGATTTGGTATAAAAACACGGCTTGGATTAAATTCCATCGCTTTTGTCTGAATCCCGTGCCAAATAGACACAATAAGGGAATGTTCTTTTGAAACATCCCCTATAAAGCCACTTCGACTGGTGTCATGTGTCTGTCGTCCAAGACTGGTGTCATGCGTCGAGGCTGACTTGTGTGATTTTGAACATAATACCGTGCAATCTAAGATTTGACTAAAAGCTATGGCGTGATTTACTTTTACGAATTTGTAGAATTATTTATCCATTGACAGTTTATTTATTTTCAATAGGTTGCGGCGCACATACCCCGACGCTATTACAACCGAATGAGGAACAAGAGTCATCCAAACTGTTTATAAATGTTGTATCGGCAGATTTCCGAATCTCCAAACCTGTGTTGAAATCTATGGGAATCAACGTGAGGCAAAGAATACCATCACCCATTTCGTCGACTATCGATGAGAGTTGAAAAAGTTCCATAGATTGCTCAAGCCATTTAGGACTTTGCCTGCAAATAATGATCAGCTCCCGAAAATTAACGCTTTGTAAAAACGGAATAAGCACGCTTTTCGAACTGAGCGAAGCATCACAGTCTATCAAAGTGGCTAAGTCCAGTTCATAAACTGCATCTTCTTCTTTACCAACAAGCGTAGGTGCTGCAACTATCCGGTTCTGCTCCTGCTCCGCTATTGCTTTTCCAACTTCCTGCTTAATATGATTCAGTAAACTTTCATCAAGAAATAATCCTTTAACCTTCCAAACACCTATATGAAAATCAGACAAATACGAATTGGCAATGCCCTGAACATTTTCGACAACCAGCAAATCACACCCATCAAATTCTGAAATGAGCATCCTTATATTTCGGAGCACCTCATTCATACTCGGCTCTGAACCAAAAACCATCGGAACCTGACGAATACACTTCCAGTAACCGCTTTCATCGGAGTATACTTCTACAACACCTGTTGAGAAAAAAGGCAATACACGTCCGAATTTATCAACAAAAATCGCTATTTTCATAAACTTACATATTCACTCCCAAGCATTTAAAGGAGATATTGAATAATCGTAAAATCGTCTCATTTGATGTCACTTCCGGGAAGAAACATCAGAAATTTAGCAACCACCCGATGAACAACCACCTCCCATTCCGGGAATATGCACGCATTGTCTAAAGCTTATATCTTCACCCCAAACAGCTGGTTTTACAGTAGCTATAAAAAGCTCTGATTCAATTTTTTCTAATTCTGATACTAATTGAAAAGCTTCAATAACTTTATTGAACCATTTAGGAAGATGGGTGCATTTTATTCGAAGTTTCCGGAAACTGGTTTCTTTCATAAACGGAATTAAAATATCCATCGAATTGAGTCCCGAACTTTCTTCTAATATTGCTGCTAAGTCAATCTCATATTCGGCATCCTGCTCACGCCCAATCAAGATAGGACGCACAGTCACGACTTCAGGTTTTACAAGAGCTTTTGTCAATTCCTTTTGAACGAAATCAAGCAATTCAGGCAAAAATAGCCCACTAAATTTCCATATACCGATTCCTTTTTCCTGCAATAAAGCCGTTGGAAGCCCTTTTATATTTTCGACAATGAGCAAGTTACAATCTTCAAATTCAGAAGTCAGCATATTTATCTTTAGTTGTACATCTGCTAAATCTCGTTGAAATGTCATATCAAACGGAATCTGATTTATACATTCCCATTTTGATGCATCATCGGAATAGATCTCCACTATTCCTGAACTATAGAAAGGAAGTATCTGATTGTAATCGTTTATAAATACTGCTATTTTCATTGGAATTGGTTCGTTGGTTCATTGGTTCATTGGTTCATTAGTTAATGAATTATCAACTATTAGCTGTAAACTCCTCACTGCCGACTAATAACTACAACCTTGTAACTCGTAACTATTTAAAGTATTTCCCTGTTGTTACTGCTGGAGTTATTTCTATTACTCCGGTTGCTTTAAGCATTGCAGGCGGATAGGATTTACCGGTATGCTGCGGGGTAAATTTCTTTACCACTTCATCCAACACCTGTATTTTTAGTGCATCATCGTCTACGAGTTTTGCTATACCTAAAATGATAACACTCTGATAATCGGTATTCGTATCGCACGGAAGTTCCGGATCGTGTATTAATCCATTCATTTTGAATACTTCAAAACCAATTTTAGGATTAGCTTTCAAATAATCGATTTTTTGTCCTACACACAAACCATGAATATATATTTTACCTTCTATTACCACGTAATGTACGGGGGTGATATACGGAAAACCTTCAAGTGAAACCGTTCCTAAATTCCCAACTGATTGGCTTACAAGTAAAGCACTTATTTCCTCTTCCGACAGAGGATGTTCTTTCATTCGTCCTTGCATAATATTGTCTTGTTTATAAATATCAAAAAATTAGATTTCTAGACGGCAAGTTCTTGCTGCATTAATGCTTTCAGTGAAGCTATGCGTTGCTGACTAAATAGTTTCTGAACCTCCACACACAGAACCAGCACATTCTCCATATCAGTCTCATCCGGGTTGGGATGCCGATATTCGTCGATAGAACAGATTCCGAAAATCCAGTCCATGGCTTTAATACGTCTATTGAGATCTTTGGGCACTTCCATAAAGTTTTCAACCGATCGCATTAGTGTTATATAGTTATGATTTCGAGGATCTTCACCATATAAATCGCAAAGAGCCACCAGGTAACGCTCAAGCGCTACAGATGCGATATTAAAAACCAGACTGGGACGTTGTCCGCTGTTTTTGAACTGAAGTGCACGGCTATAATAAGCTTCTCCGTCAAAATAGTTGATAAAGAATGCTTCTTCGTCAATCATTACCGAATCCAACTCAATCATAATTTCTTTCTCCTGATTAATAGCTCCGAATACCGATACTTTCAAACAGTTACCGGTATCTGGATTGATGGATAAATAAAAAGTAATTTAAGTCTCCCTACGGGAAATTCGAGGAGTTTTCACCACACATTCAACACCCACTCTTTGTTGTGTTTGTATTCCATGTCGGTAAAAATGTGGTTTGCCATTTCTTCGGCTAACCAAATAGCACCTTCGTATCCTACCACCGGATGACGGAAACCTCCTGCGCGGTCGTAAACCGGATAGCCCACACGCACCATTGGGATATTGTAATCGATAGGTATAAATCGTCCTTTGGAATGACCCAAAATCAAATCCAATTTCAAACCTTTGTTTTTGATACGATCTTCCAGTTCCCAAAAATCGGCATTGGTTATCACTTCCATCTCGAAGGCTAAATTATCAAGCATATTTACAATCCGTTGATCGGTTTTGTAACCACCGTTATCGTCGCCCAAAAGCAATAAAACAGGTTCCATTTCCAGATCAATGCAGTATTCGGCCAATCCGATCACCAAATCAGGATTTCCGTAAATAGCCACTTTTTTCCCGGCTAAAAACATATGAGACACATCGGCAATGGCATCTAGTGCAATTCCACGCTTGCGAACCAACGATTCAGGAATAGCTTTGCCTGTCATTTTCTTTACATTAGCCAGAAATGTGTCTGTATTGCGAATACCTATCGGAGTAGGCCCAATGATAGCCGGAACATCAAACTCATTTTCGAGATATTGTGCTGCTTTGGCACCTTCATATTTATTCAGCGCTATCGTTCCAATGGCGTTGGCCGTGCTTTGCAAATCAGCAATGGTTGTTTCGCCATGCGACACGTGGTTGCCATCAGGCATAATAGGCGAATCGAAAGTTTCGATTTCGAACAAAACGGTAGCATCCACCTTCATTTCAGCCAGTAAAGCTTTTAGCTCAGTCACATCGGCAGGGTTTACCCAGCCTGTGATGAGGTTGATTTTACCATTCTTTTCGGCTTCTTTTTTTGCAAAATGTTCTACAAAAGCTTTCACAGCCACATCGTAGCCGCTTATCTGACTGCCCACAAAACTAGGAGTGTGGATAGGAATAAGATGCACTTCACGATCAGGGTATTTGGTTTTCAAAAGACCGGCTTCCAGTTTTGAAACAACACCGTCCACATCATCTCCGATTACCTCGGTAGAGCAGGTGGTGATAATAGGAATAACTTTCAATTCGGGATAACGCATCAACAATACGTCCACCCCTTGTTCTACGCGGTGTAGCGCACCGAATACAGCTGCATCTTCGTGAACAGAAGATGAGGCTAACTCAAAACTTTCCTTAAAATGTTGCGACATGGTAAGACGCACAAACATTACACAGCCCTGACCTCCGTGGACGAGACCGATACAATCTTTTACACCTATACTTACATACTGAGCACCGGCCGGTTGGCAAGTGAAAATCGGATTAATGGTTCCGACTCTATCTTTTACTTTTATACTGCAACTCATAATTTTACTTTTCCTTTAGTTAGTCGTTTCGGAAAGCAAAACCGGAGGAGTTATTGACAGAGCTGTAGTGTTAACTAAAACAACTTTTTTGACTCCAATCCGTTTTTTTGCTTTCGACAAACAAATTAATTATTAATACTGTTCCTTTGTAAGCTCCTGATTCAAAGAAGCGTGAACCATAGTATGATCCATTCGTTCTTTTAGTAAGTCAAGAATCTGTGCAATATCTTCATTCGAAGTTTCAGCCACCCAGGGGAAATATTTAGTAAATGCTAATTGCAAAGACTTTGCTTCACTCCAGTAATACCTGTCAGCTGTTGTGTCGTCGTCTTTGGCATTTTCTCCACGAAGTAATTGCTTTGTTTTGGTCAGAATTCGTTCATTTTGAATTAACCTGTCCCAACCGCGTGAATTATATTGCCATAAACAGTGTTTGGTAATATACCATTCTAATTGAGCCATTTTTTCTTCGGCAAGATTTTTATTCATACTCTGTTTTTTTACTATTTATTCAACATCAACTACAGCATTCTTTTTCAGCTTTTCTACCGGAACGGTTCTCCATTCGCCTGTAACAGGATCGGGGAAAGTATACGGATTATCATCCAGTTTTTTTCGCAATCGAGGAATGGGATCGTAGTCGCCGGTGTACTCTCTGAGTTCTGTTGAGTTTTTTATTTCATCGCTCAGATGAACGTCCGACAAAGTTTGTCTGGTTGCAAAACCGCGGTCTGTTGGAATCTCATCTTTGCTTATATCTAAATGTACCAGACTATGAGCAGGCGAGTAAACGCAGTTGTAAATATCCTTAGCCAAACGAACCCAACCTTCAAAGCCTTTGTAAGGACCATTGTGATAACCATGAACATTCAGGTATGGAACCCGTATTTTCTTAGCTACTTCACCAGGGCGTTTACCCGTCATAATCAGGTCCGGTTCCAGCTCGTACATAGCTTCTACACTTTCCAGCTCATTCGGGTCATCGATGGCCAGTGTACCCGGCTCACAACGCGAAACGCCTTTTTCCATATCACCCTGATGACCAAATTTAGTGTAAACGGATACCACGTTGATGCCCATTTCGGTTTTCAACATATGCGCCCAATGCCAAAGTTTCGATCCACCAGGCCATAAACACATTTTTACACCTTGCAAGCGAGCTGCGTACCAGTCCAGCTCCGGTTTCCAGCGGGCATATTCTTCGGCAATAATTTGTTCGGCTTTATCTTCAATACCAAAGAAATAACCAATCTTACGCAACGAATCGGCTGTGGCTTCAAATCCAAAACCATCGATATCCATGCGTGGAATTCCATAACGTACGCGCAATTCGTCGCAAATATATTCTGCCGAACGGGCACATTCCAATACGTTTAGCTGCGCTTTATGCAAACAGCGCAGGTCATCAAACCGACCATTGCCGGTGAAAGTGGCCAAAATCTGTATGCCCATGCGATAGAAATAATCGCGCATAATTTCCTGATCACCCTGAATGTTATACTCCCCAATATAGTTTATTACATATTTGCTCCAAATTTCTGGTTCGGCTGTACCCACCATTTGGTTCAACCAGGCCAGGTTGATTTTATGGTGACCACCCGACTGGCTCGGACCGGCAAAACCCGGAGAATTGCACACAAATACTTTCTTTCCCGGCATTTCTTCCATTATTTCCTCGGCAATGGCATTGATATCATCTCCGATAAGCGCTGATGCACAGGTTTGATACAGGGTCATACTGTTGATATTAGGGAAGGCCTTAAAAGCTTCAGCAATGTTTTTCTTCAGCATTTTTTCGGCTCCAAACACAACGTGTGCCTCTTTCATATCCGAAGCGAAAGTGTATTTCAGCTGAAAATTGCCGTCGTCGCTGATGTAACGTTTTGTCTGCCAGGTGTCGTATGTACAACCCACCGGACCGTGACTCAGGTGAATCACATCCTTCATAGGTGTTCCTATCACGTGCTTTGCACCACAGTAGGCACAACCTCTTTCCGATATTGTCCCCGGAATAGTGTTCAGATATCCCAACGGCAATGCGTCGGTTAGATCTTCGCCAGCCCCCTTGTCGACCGCGTGATGCAGGCGCTCGGGGAGACACTCGCTGACTTTAAATTGATGATATGGCATGATAATAATTTTTAATGATTACTGACTACAAAGCGGTATCTCCACTTTCTTTTGTTCTGATTCTCATCGCATTGTCGGTTGGGCAAACAAAAATTTTTCCATCACCTATAAATCCTGTTTTGTTTACTTTCACCAGAGCATCAACAATGAGATTAACCTCTTCGTCTTTTGCAACAATCACGAGCATTCGTTTAGGTACGAATTTCATTCCTGTTATGTTTCCTTTAACTATTGCATCTTTGCTGATATCTATGCCTGCAAGTACCGGATTTAATCCTCTTTGATTTCCTCGTCCCAATACAGGAATTGCTGTTACAGAAGATACATTGAGTTCATCCAGAATTTTCTTGGTAGCATTCATTTTGCTGGAGCGTATGAAGGCAATTATTTCTTTCATATCGTTTCGATTTTAGAGTTCTTTCGATCCGGTTCTCACTGTCAGACTACTATCTACAGGAGAGATGAAAATTTTTCCATCACCCTCGCTTCCTGTGTAGGCTTTATATTGAATAACTTTCAGCACTTCGTCTACCGATTTATCTTCAGCCACGATGATAATAAGCATCTTTGGTAATTCGTCGTAGTGAGTGTTTCCAACCGTTAATCCTTTTTGTTTACCTCTACCGAAAACAGGCATCTTTGTAAGTGAATAAAAACCTGCTTCTGCTAAACCTTCCGTCACGTTGTCCGCCATTTCCGGGCGAACAATTGCTCTAATCATTTTCATATTGTTATGTTTTTATGAATTTAAAACAAGATTGATTTATTGAAATTATTCGGCAATACCATATTTCACTACCATGGCTTCAAGCTCCGGCATTGTAAGGGGTTTAGGTACTACAAAATTATCGTTGGCTATAATTTTTCTGGCCAATTCACTGTACTCATGAGCCTGATTACATTTTTCATCATACTCAATAACAGTTTTCTTGTTAAACTCTGCTTTTTGAACAATATTATCACGTGGTACAAAGTGTATCATTTGAGTGCCTATGGCCGTTGCAAATTCTTCAATAAACTCACGTTCTTTGTCTACTTTACGACTGTTACAAACGAGTCCGCCCAAGCGTACACCACTTTGCTTAGCATATTTCACCAACCCCTTGCAAATATTGTTGGCAGCATACACGGCCATCATTTCGCCGGAAACCACAATGTATACTTCCTGAGCTTTACCATCGCGAATAGGCATGGCAAAACCACCGCAAACAACGTCACCTAAAACATCGTAGAAAACGTAGTTTAGTTCAGGAGTATAAGCTCCCTGAGCTTCCATCAAATCGATAGCAGTTATTACACCACGTCCGGCGCATCCTACACCCGGCTCCGGTCCACCTGACTCGGTACACTTAATTCCGCCAAATCCTGAACTTACAACTTTGTCGACAGTTACTAACTCTGCACCATCGTCGCGCAGTGTATCCATAATAGTTTTCTGATTCATACCGCCCAAAATCATACGGGTCGAGTCGGCTTTTGGATCGCAGCCGTGAATAAATACTTTTTGATCATGAAAGTAAGCCATTGCGGCCGCTGTGTTCTGTTGGGTGGTAGACTTTCCGATTCCACCTTTTCCATAAAAAGCAATCTTTTTCATCTTCTTTATATTTTAAATGAATAACTAATGTTTCCGTTTTCTGTAACTTGACAGCCCTTTTTCATTAATCATGCCATTAACACAATGAAAGCTATAAAGCGATATTGCTTTCATAATGTAATTAATTGAAGATTAAATCACTATGACAACTATAATTCAATGAAAAAATATGGAAATATGATATTTTAAGTAGGCATTGATTCCATGTCGTTATCTTTTAATGAACATAACGGTACAGGTTTTTCGTTCACATGTTCATTCTTGTACAGTTTGGAGAGAGGAAATACAATAAATCAAAACCTATTGCTAAGAGGGATGAAAAAAAGCAGCTTACACAAATGTGCAAACTGCTTTGATACAATTTAGTCGGGATGACAAGATTCGAACTTGCGACCACTCGCCCCCCAGACGAGTACTCTAAACCGGGCTGAGCTACATCCCGCTCATTTTTTGGAGGTGCAAAAGTAACTAAAAAAATCTTTTTTCGAAAGTATTCGTTTCGTTTTTTTATCCTCGAAAGCAGAACAATGAAAAAAACGAGCTTACATCAACGGACTAAAAAGCCGTGCAAATGATTCTTTCAGTTTTTGGCGTCTCCGTCGATTTGTCCACGCATCGAGTGTGAGCTCTTCACAGTTTTCTATATCTTTCAGAAACAGATCTCTCAGTTTAATGGCAGTAACCGGATCATAAATAAATGCATTCGCTTCAAAATTCTGAGCAAAACTCCGCTCATCCATATTGGTCGAACCCACAATGGAAATAAAATCATCAATCACCATGGCTTTGCTGTGCAAAAATCCATTTTTATAACGATACACTTTAACACCGGCTTCGAGAGCCTTTCCAAGATAGCTGCTCGTACTGGCATCCGAGAATCCGGAATCAGATTTAACCGGAATCATCAGGCGAACATCAATCCCTGTCAGAGCGGCGATTTGCATACAACTGGCTATAATATCTGTAGGCATAAAATAAGGTGAGTGAATGTAAATGTACTTGGTAGCCGACGAAAAAGCCGAAGCAATTCCCTGGAGGATAGCCGACCAATCGGAATCCGGACCACTGTTTACTATTTGAACGAGGTTTGCATCAAACTCTTTTGGTTGAGGAAAATACTGAGAACCTTCCACCAATTTCTGATCTACAAAATACCAGTCGACCATAAATAACAACTGTAGTCCGTGCACTGCCGATCCCTCCAATCGTATAAACGTATCGCGCCAGTTGCCCAACTTATTTCCGTAAATATACCTGTCGGCGATGTTCAGGCCTCCTGTAAAACCAATTTCACCATCCACAACGATAAGTTTTCTGTGATTCCGATAATTGATCTTATTTATACGCGAAATCTGCCAACGGAAAGGCAAAAACGGGCGTACATAAACTCCCGCCTTACGCAATGATTTCAGGTATTCTTTTGTTAGTTTGAAGCTTCCCCAATAGTCATATATCATCCTCACACGAACTCCTTCATTTGCTTTCTGAATAAGCAGTTCGCGCATCTGATTCGAAATTCTGTCATCATCAAAGATAAAGAACTCTATGTGAACATGATCTTTTGCATTTCGAATAGCTTCAAAAATAGAAGCAAAAGTACTTTCACCATCCGCAAACACATCGATTTTATTAAAAGCATAACCGGCTGCTTCACTGTTTCTATACAGCAGTTTTATTATGTTCAGATGATTTTCATCCAGCAAAGTTCTGTCAAGCTTAGTGATATCGAAAGAAGCAACAGGTCTATCGGTAACCCGCCGAATACTTTTTTGCGAGATAATTTTTGATTTTCGATAATCCTGCCCCAGTAACAAATAAAAGAACATACCTATAACCGGCAAAAACAATAATATAAACATCCAGGATAAGGACTTGGCTGGGTCACGATTTTCCAGTAGCAATACTGTAATAGTACCAATTATAGTGTACAGATACAGCACTATAATAATTACGGTCAATAGGTGAGTCATATATTAGTTGTAAAAACTGATGATTTATTTCTTATAAAACAGCCAATCGTGCCCTTCTATATTTTGATATGTTACTGGTTGAAGTTGTAAAAACGGAGCAGCCACACCTTCGTTTATACGTACGGGAGCTATTTCGATATTCGCTTCGTCCCAGCAGCCGGCATCAATAAAACTATTCAGAATGGTAGGCCCGCCCTCCACCAAAACCGAATGAATGTTTCTTTTGTACAACTCAGTCAGTATTGTTTCTACAGAGTTCGAATCAAAATTTATCTTCACAAATTCAATCCGGGGTCTGTTCTCTACATCTTTCTCTGTGAATACTATTGTTTGTAAACTTCCATCCAGCAGGTTAAAGTTATCGGGTATGCGTCGTTGCCGGTCAATAGCAATACGCACAGGCGATCTCCCAGACCAGTTTCGTACGGTTAGCGACGGATTATCCAACAACACCGTGTTGGCTCCCACCAGAATAGATTGATTCTCGGCTCGCATTTTATGCGTCAGCTGTCGGGTAATATTGTTCGAAATCTGCAACGGTGGTTCCGACACATCAGTGCGCACTCTGTCCATAAATCCATCGCGGGTTTGCGCCCATTTAAGCAAGACATACGGACGCCTCTGCTCCTGAAAAATAAAAAAGCGTTTATTCAGCTCCCGACATTCTTCTTCAAGCACGCCTACAATTACTTCTACTCCTGCATTGCGCAACTTCGCTACTCCTTTGCCCGCCACTTTGGGGTTGGGATCCAGCGTACCAATAACCACACGCGGTATACCACTCGACACAATTAAATCGGCGCAAGGCGGAGTTTTGCCGTAGTGCGAACAGGGTTCCAGGCTTACGTACAAGGTCGATTGACCGAGCAATTCAACCTCTTTCACCGAGTTGATGGCATTCGGTTCGGCATGTGCTTCGCCGTAGCGATGGTGATATCCTTCTCCGATAATTTTATCGTTGCACACCAACACAGCCCCCACCATAGGATTAGGTGCCACGTATCCCACGCCCAGCTCAGCCAGTTGCAGACAGCGATGCATATAGAGCTCCCGAACCTCCAAAGAGAGAGTACCGGATAATGTAGTATGTATATTTAAGTCTTCCATAAAAAACAAATTATTGAATCCCCCTTTCGGAGGTTAGGTGGCTTTTTGTATCTTTGCACTATGCAAACAGCCATCAATCACATTCTGTCTGAGCTCAAAGGGCTTTATCCCGATACTGAAATTAAAAGTTTCAGTTATTTGATAATCGAAAAACTCACAGGCTTTTCACGCACAGAAATAATCGTTAACAAAAATACACTTTTTTCTGATGAACAACATCATGTGATTGAAACTTTTATCGAAAAATTAAAAAAAAATGTTCCCATCCAATATATTTTGGGCGAAACGGAGTTTTTCGGACTGACATTTAACGTAAACGAGTCGGTACTTATTCCCCGCCCCGAAACTGAAGAACTGGTGGAATGGATTCGGTCCGAAAATAATCGCAGCGCTGATTTGAATATCCTCGACATTGGTACCGGAAGCGGTTGCATTGCCATCAGCCTGAAACACGAATTTCCGAACGCTTCGGTTCATGCTTTCGATATCTCTGAGCAGGCGCTAAATACTGCCCGTAGCAATGTAGAACGCAATAAATTGGATGTCACTTTCAGCCGGACAAATATATTGAATGCTCCAAAGACGGAACAACGTTGGGATATTATTGTCAGCAATCCGCCCTACGTCACCGAGCAGGAAAAGAGCTCAATATTGCCAAATGTACTGGAACACGAGCCTCATCTGGCACTGTTTGTTCCTGATAACGATCCGCTGCTTTTCTACCGCAGTATAGCCCTTTTTGCCAAACACCATTTAAAACCACAGGGGAAACTTTATTTTGAAATAAACCGCTCATTCGGTGTGGAAACCGTGGAATTACTGACCGACTTGGGATTTTGCAACGTAGAATTGCGAAAAGATATTTCGGGAAACGATAGAATGGTCAGAGCGGTAACCCCTAACCCCTAAAGGGGAACTAGATTAGTGTTGATTTATTAAACCCATTTGAAATGATGAATATTAAAAACAATATATCAGACGAAACTAACTCAGTTCCCCTTCAGGGGTTAGGGGTTAGTCCTCCTTCAAAGAATGCAGGGAGCATTATTCATTACCTGTTGTTATTGTTTGGCGTATTCTGTATCGCGTGGTCGGCTATTTTGGTAAAGCTGGCAGACATAAGCGGATTTGGTTCGGCATTCTACCGTATGTTTTTCGGCACTATAGGCATTATCCCCGTGTGGTTCTACTTCAAAAAGCCCATTACCGACCGCAAAGGAGTGAAAATTGCCATCATCTGCGGGATACTTTTTGCCTGCGACATTGCACTCTGGAATACTTCCATTATGCTTTCCAAAGCTACGATTTCTACCCTGTTGGCCAATTTGGCACCGGTGTGGGTGGGCATAGGCGCACTGCTTTTTATGAAAGAAAAACCTACACGTATCTTTTGGGTGGGCACTGCCATATCTCTTGTGGGTGTAACAATCATTATAGGCCTGAATCAGATACTGGAAGCCAATCTGAATGTTGGCAGCATACTGGCTATCATAGCCAGCATGTTTTACGGAGCCTATTTACTCACCGTCCGCAAAGGCAGAATCAACCTGGATACATTCTCCTTTACCGCCATTTCTACGGTAGCCAGCACGCTGGTTTTGGGTCTTATTTGCCTCTTCACTTCCACTCCACTCTGGGGCTTTAGCACCAAAACCTGGCTAACGTTGGGCACACTCGGAATCGTACCGCAACTGCTGGGCTGGCTAGCCATCAATCAGGCATTGGGACATATCCGCCCCACGGTGGCATCGGTTAGCTTACTGAGCCAGACGGTATTTACCGCTATTTTCTCCGTTTTTATTCTTGGGGAGGTGCTCACCGTTCACGAAATTGGCGGAGCGCTGGTGGTACTCGCCGGAATTTATTTGGTGAATAGGAGAAAATAAAAAAATACTTTTTTTAGCTTATATAATTGACAAATTATTATATTTGTGCCATCAATTTAATACGTTGAATTATGAAAAGAATACTGTTTTTAGTGTTGATTGGTTTATTGGCAAGTTCATGCTTTATTCAGGCGCAAGAAAAAGAAATAAATGTCAATCCGATTGATAGCAGCAATTACGTTTTAGATCCGGGGGGTATTGGTGGCGACTCGCTAATTATTGATTTTATAGAACAAATGCCACAATTTCCAGGAGGAGAAAAAGAGTTATTCAAATTCATTAATAAAAACCTTAAATATCCAATTACAGGCCCAGATGTATTCGGGAAAGTAATGTGTAGGTTTATTGTCAACAGTGATGGCTCAGTTTCAAATCCAGAAGTAATTCGCAGTCTTGACCCTGCCTGTGACAAAGAAGCTGTAAGAGTTATAAAACTACTCCCAAAATTTATCCCAGGAAAACAAAATGGTGTAAATGTTAGCGTTTGGTATATATTGCCCATTACCTTTAAACTAAATCCAGATGTCCAGAAAAATTGAATTCCACACATTCCATCTTCTATTCCGTTTGTTTGCCTATCTTGCAGAAGCGCTGCATCCGAACAATGTTTTAGCTCGTTGACAATAGAAGACCCCATAATAAATGCGCTGGCAATAAAACCGCTTTAGAAAGAAAATAACTACATTTGTAACCTGTACTATTGCCGTCAGCTTTTTAAATTATAATGTTATGAAAAAAGAATATACGCTGGAGGAGTTGCTACACAAAGCAGCGTCCTATTGTTCCATCTCCGAGCATTGCATATCGGAAGTAGAGGATAAACTAAACGCCTGGTGCA
This sequence comes from Paludibacter propionicigenes WB4, assembly GCF_000183135.1. Classification (NCBI taxonomy): domain Bacteria; kingdom Pseudomonadati; phylum Bacteroidota; class Bacteroidia; order Bacteroidales; family Paludibacteraceae; genus Paludibacter; species Paludibacter propionicigenes. The sequence goes on from NC_014734.1 coordinate 1,648,331, forward strand.
TTGAGTGCGACGACAAAGTCAAAATCATCAATCGACTGATCGATGAGGATTTTATCAACGAAAAACGTTATTGTGCGTACTTCGTGAAAGATAAGTTCCGTTTCAACAAATGGGGAAAAGTCAAAATATCGTATGCGCTAAAACAAAAAGGACTAAGCGACGAGCTGATAAACAGTGCCCTGCAAACCATTGACGAGGGCGAATACGATGAAATGCTGGCAGCCTTGCTCAAAACCAAACTTACAGGACTGAAATACGAATTCGAATACGAAAAGCAGGGTAAACTCTTTCGCTTTGCCCAAAGTCGCGGTTTCGAGAGCAATGTAATTAATCGCGTCATGCGAAACATACCCCAAATCTCCAAATAATTGGCAGTTACAAGTAAATAGTTACGAGTTACAAGGAAGCCTTTATACATTTTGCTTCCGGAAAAAAGATCATTAAAAAGAACTAATGAAAAGAACTAATCAGCATTCTTCAGGAAGTGGGAGTCACAACCTGTCAAGATATTCAGTCAAAGAAGAAAGAGCCAACACATACACGCACGCTGCAGGAATTATTTTTTCTGTCATTGCAGGCTTCTTTTTAATGCAGAAAGCCACAGCATCGGGCAATACATGGGCTATTGTGAGCGACATTGTGTTTGTCATTTCGATGATAACCATGTATTCGTCCTCCACTTTTTATCATGCCGAAAAAAGCGAACAGAATAAAATTCGTCGCCGTAAATTCGACCACGCAGCCATTTATGTTCAGATAGCCGGGAGTTACACACCGTTCACGTTAGTGGTTCTGAGAGAAAACGGTGCCTGGGGCTGGTCGTTGTTTGGTGTTATCTGGACAGCCGCAGTATTGGGTGTTATTCTGAGTTTTATAAACTTAAAAAAAGGCAGCAAGCTCGAAACCATTTGCTACGTAGCTATGGGCTGGGTGGTGGTCGTTGCGTTCAAACCATTAATCGACTCACTTACTGCAACAGATTCAATGAATGTTTTTTGGTGGTTAGTTGGCGGAGGGATATTCTATACCGTAGGTGCTGTGCTCTATCAGTTTAAAAATATACCGTATATGCACGCCATTTGGCATCTGTTTGTACTCGGCGGAAGCATTTGTCACTTTATCGGGATATACAACATTAAGATATAGCAGTAAGGGGTAAGAGGTAAGAGGTAAGTAGTAAGCGATATTTACTTCGTGATATTAGCTCCCTTCGGTCTCGATATTAAATGCTTAATAACTGTTCACTGATTGCTGTTCACTGATAACTGTTCACTGTCAACTGATAAACCCTCCTCCCAATATTCTCCCATCCCGATAAAACACAGCCGTCTGTCCGGGAGCAATGGATTCAAGCGGTTCCGAGAGTTCCACACGGGCAGTTCTGTTTTCCAAAAAAACAACGCGACTCAACGTATTTTGCTTCCGGTAGCGAATACGGCAAAGCACATCAAATTCAGAGCTAAAAAGTGATTTATCAACCACATTCACATCCCGGATTAGAAACTCCGTTTTATACATGCTTCTCAATGGAGCCAGCACCACGTCATTCGTTTCAGGGCGAATTTCCTTGACAAACACTTTTCGGTTCAGATGGATTAAACCCCTCCTCTGCCCGACCGTGTAGAGCGGGAAGCCGTCGTGAGTACCCAATACATTTCCCTCTTCGTCCATAAAATTGCCCGGATAAATGTACTTATCCGGTTCTGCCAGTTGCTTTTTCAGAAACGGACGATAATCGCCGGAGCAAAAGCACGCGCCGAGGCTATCCTTCTTTTCCGACACCTTTTTATAACCGCGCACAGCCGCCATAGCCCTGACATCGGTTTTATGAAATTGACCCAATGGAAAAACGATGCGCGAAAGTTGCGCTTGCGTCAGTCCCCAAAGAAAAAACGACTGATCTTTCTCCGGATCTTTTCCCTCGGTAACGAAATAATGATTGTCTTCCTGAATGATATTTACGTAATGCCCCATTGCTACTTTGTCGCAACCGAGGCGGTCGGCTTCTTCCAAAATCAGTTTCCATTTCAGTTCGTTATTGCATTTCACACACGGAAAAGGAGTACGTCCACTCAGGTATTCGTCCATAAAATACTGCACCACATTCGCCCGAAAAACCTCGCGCGCATCGTATGTCACGTGCTGTATTCCAAGCTGACCTGCCAGTTTCACTGCATCCTGCAAATGAAAATTTTCTCCTTCTTCCCAGAAGCGAAATGTTATACCAATGACTTCGTAGCCTTGCTCCAATAAAAGAATGGCAGCAACCGAACTGTCGGTGCCGCCACTCATACCTAGTAATATTCGTTGTTTCATTCTTCCGAATTATAGCCGCCAGACACCAGTCTTCGGTCTTAAGACTTAAGACGGGAGACTTTGGACAGGAGACTTTTTAAAATGGCAAATCACTTCCTTCGCCGGCTCCCGGAGCTACATCGAAAGATGAAACCGGTGCAGCAGAAGCCATCGGAGCTGCAGTAACAGCACCTTTCTCAATTTTCCAGGCACGCACTGTGGTGTACCAACGACCGTTATACTCGCGGCTTTCAACGTCGAAGCTAACGTTTACCTGATCGTCGATAGCCAACGGGAATTGATCTATTTTATCGTTGAAGAGATTAAAACACACTTTTTTCGGGTATTGATCTCCTGTTTCCAATACATAATCCTGCGAACGCCAAGTTCCGTTTTTTCCTTGTCCTGTTGCTAATGGCAACACAGCAATAATTTTTCCTGAAATATCCATTCTTCTAGTTCTTTATTAAATTGATTTTAGATGGACAAAGATAATGAAGAAAAAATGAAGCACAAGGGGGAAGACACAATTTGTGTCAATCTGCCTCAAGATAATACCTTCCACCCACAGCATTAATGAATTCCATGTTTTGGCAGACTTTCACTACAGTTTACACCTACGTCAACTCCATTGAACATAAACCGAAAGATAGCTGTTATATAAAGTACAATTTATTAACTGCTTAAGTAAGATATTATGAAGAAAAACATGAGTTCATACGACAAACTGATTCGCCTGATAGTGGCAATCGTTCTGATCGTTTTATATTACAGAGGAATCCTGTCCGGAACCTTAGGAATTGTTGCACTGCTCGTGGCGTTGGTTCTTACCATCACTAGTTTACTTAGCTTTTGCCCTCTTTATACCTTGCTTGGTATAAACACCTGTAAAAAAGAGAACAAATAATTTCTTCGATACATTTTTAAAAGTCAACCTGCTTAAAAAACTAAGCAGGTTGACTTTTTTATTTGCATCAAAATTTAAAATTTTACAGCAAATCCAACCAATTCAATTTTTCTATCCATTTATTGCATTTAAATTCATTTTTGAAGGGTTTTCAGCTCCCTTATTTCACTATAAATCAGAGAGTATCTAACAATTTGCCATCTCAACTTTGCAATAACAAAAAAACCGTAATTAATAGTCCGTGTATTTTGTCATTTGGACAGAATTTAGTACTTTTGTGGCGAAAAATAGGAAAACTCAATTTTAAACAATAAATAAAATGATTAAAGTAGGTATCAATGGTTTTGGCCGTATCGGACGTTTGGTTTTCCGTGCAGCCCAAGAAAGAAACGATGTTCAAATCGTTGCAGTAAATGACCCATTTTTGGATCTTGACTATTTGATTTACATGTTGCAGTATGATACTGTTCATGGACAATTCAAAGGAACTGCTGAAAACAAAGGTGGTAAATTGTTCGTTAACGGTAAAGAAGTTGCTTTCTTTGCAGAAAAAGATCCAGCTAACATTGGTTGGGGTGCTTCAGGTGCTGATTATGTTGTTGAATCAACTGGTGTTTTCACTACTATCGACAAAGCTAAAGCTCACCTTGCTGGCGGTGCTAAAAAAGTAGTTATCTCTGCTCCATCTAACGATGCTCCTATGTTCGTTTGCGGTGTAAACTTAGAAGCTTACAAAGCTGATATGGACATCGTATCTAACGCTTCTTGTACTACAAACTGTTTAGCTCCTATGGCTAAAGTTATCAATGACAACTTCGGTATCGTTGAAGGTTTGATGACAACTGTACACGCTGCTACTAATACTCAAAAAACAGTTGATGCTCCTTCTGCTAAAGACTGGAGAGGTGGTCGTTCTATCCTTGGTAACATCATCCCTTCTTCTACTGGTGCTGCTAAAGCTGTAGGTAAAGTAATTCCTGCTTTGAATGGCAAATTAACTGGTATGGCTTTCCGTGTACCAACTGCTGACGTTTCTGTAGTTGACTTAACTGTACGTTTGGAAAAAGCTGCTTCTTATGATGAAATCAAAGCTGCAATGAAATTAGCTTCTGAAACTACAATGAAAGGTATCCTTGGATATACTGAAGATTCAGTTGTTTCTACTGACTTCGTTCACGAATCTCGTACTTCTGTATTCGATGCAGGTGCTGGTATCGCATTGAACGGTAACTTCGTAAAATTAGTTAGCTGGTATGACAATGAGTGGGGTTATTCTAACAAAGTGTTAGATTTGATCGCACACATGGATACAGTTAAATAAGCTGACCGATATAAAATTGAAAATCCCTTGTAACAATTGTTACAAGGGATTTTTCTTATTCGTTCACTTCTCTGTGTACTTCTCTGAAATTTTACAGAGTTTTAAGCTGAATTTATCAACCGAAAGAATTTTCCATTTATAAGTTGCCGTACCTCCCCAAAAAGTAGTGGAAATAAAAACAGTATCCTTATATCTCGTCCAACTTCCCTGATTATTTACATAACTCACCGGAGGTGTGGCACACCATCCTGAAATTGTACGCTCAACAAATTTACCCGATGAATCAAAAGTAAATCCATATTTATTGTCACTCAACGAGGCCGTACGCTGAAATGTCAGAATACTATCATTAACCTGTTCGTTAGTCCAACTACCCAATAGACCAGACTGACCTGTTTCTATCTCATCGCTGCAAGAACTCAGCAACAAAACCGGAATTACCAACAATATAAGTTTATTTATTTTCATAACCGAAACATTTTAAATTCAAGATGCAATCAAAAATAAAAATGTTGCATACGTTGAAAATATTATTTCAGCATTACTCCATCAACTCCACAAATTTGAAATTTTTCCCGTCAAATAGTCCTCTGTCTCCCAGTTTGAGTTCAGGAATTACGAGCAATGACATAAAGGCCAGAGTCATGAAAGGGGCGTTAAGCGTTGATCCCAACTCTTTAGCCATAGCATCAATTTCTTCGTAAAGTCGGGCAATCACAGAACCTTCGTCGACAGACATAACCCCGCCAACAGGCAAAGGCAGCAGACAAACACGATCACCTTCGCAAGCCAAAATTCCACCTTTACTGTCAATAACCTGATTAATGGCCGAAACAATTTCTTCGTCAGAGGTTCCCACCGCTACAATATTATGACTGTCGTGCGATACCGTAGAAGCCAGTGCTCCACGCTTCAATCCGATATTTTTAATGAAGCCTATTGCGGGTTTAGACGGTTGGTATCGATTGTAAACCACCATTTTTAAAATATCATTTTCAGTATCTGAAATTACATTTCCATCTTTTATTTTCGGAGTTTTCAGTACAAGGCGAGTCATTAGCTGTCCGTTATCCACCTCTATAACCCGCAGCATTTTACCGATAGGTTTTACAACAAGCTGCTCTAATCCGATTTTCTCAGCGTTAAATTGATTTAGCAATTTTGTTGGACTGTAACGGGGAAAAGCAGGAATTCCGTTTTCAGAAACTTTCTCGCCATCGATATAAGTTGCTATCACATTAAACTCGGTAAGATTGTCCACCACAATAAAATCGGCAGCATCTCCCTTTTGCAGCAATCCTACGTCAAGCTTATAATGCTTTACAGGCGTCAGCGAACAAATTCGCAAAATATCCATCACATCATACCCTTGCGCCACAGCCCTGCGAACCAAAGAGTTTATGTGCCCGTTTCGCAACAAATCGTCGGGGTGTTTATCGTCGGAGCAAAACATGATTTTATCAGGATATTTGCTTACAAGCGGCAACAGATCATCAAAATTCTTAGCTGCACTGCCCTCGCGAATCTGAATTTTCATTCCAAGGGCTATTTTAGCCTCGGCTTCTGCAATAGTCATACATTCATGATCGGTAGTAATTCCACCGGCAGCGTACGCCCTTAAATCCTCGCCCGAAATTTCAGGCGCATGACCGTCTATTGGTTTTCCCAGACGCTTTGCTGCATCCAGTTTAGCCTGAACCTGTTTGTTTTTATGAATAACCCCCGGGAAGTTCATCATCTCGGCCAGAAAATAAATATCATCACGCTGCAATAATTTATCCACAGCACCAGCATCGAGCTCAGCTCCCGAAGTCTCAAAATGAGTTGAAGGAACACAGGATGGCGCACCAAAATAAAATTTCAAAGGAGATTGTTTCCCATTCTCAATCATATAATCTACCCCTTCGATGCCACACACATTGGCAATTTCATGAGGATCGCAAACACAGGCTACCGTACCATGCACTACACTGTATCGGGCAAATTCGGCAGGCAACATCATCGAACTTTCTATGTGAATATGCGCATCAACAAAACCAGGTAATATATACTGGTCATCAACATTCTCGGCCGCTTTTATTTCTACTATTTTTCCATTCTCTATACAGACTACACCCTTCTTTACAGTACGTGCAACCACATCTACAATTTTCCCGGAGATCGTTTTCAATATATATTCAGTTTTAATTCATTTTAAAGGCCACAAAAGTAGTCAAAAATTGGAATAACAAGACTCTGCACTCACTCAAAACTCAGGTAAGGTTTCAATCTGTTTATCTCTTCCGAAGTAAATTCAGTAAGAACTTTCAAATCGTTTATGTCTTTCAATTTTCCTTTTCTTCTTCTCAATTCATAAACAGCCTTTGCCTGATAAAAGTTGAAATAGGGATGCGCTTTTAATTTTTCGGCAGTAGCAATATTCACTCTTAGTTTCTGCACAAGGTCAGGGTTTACTTTGCAATACGGTCTGATTCTCTCCAGATTCTCCGGTCGCATGCCGTAAATCTCGCTAAGCTGATCAACAGTAACAAAACCACCGGTTTGTTGTCTGAATCGCACAATAGCTTTTGCATAACCGCGCCCAATACCTTTCACCTGCATAAGCAGCGTAGTATCTGCTGAATTCAGTTCTACTACAATATCCGTTCGCTTGGTTGAAACATTCTCTGTCTTTACCTGTTTTATTTCTGCTATCGCAATAAATGGTTCCAGCTCTTTCTGCTTTTCGGGCGATATGCCATAAACCTTGGCAAAATCGGCTTTGGAACGAAAGACACCCCCTTTTTTTCTGTATTTCAATATCCCGGAAGCAACATTGGGTTTAATCCCTAAACGAACAAACCCAATAGAGTCTATCGTATTAGGATCGAATTGGAACAGCGTGTACGTCATCTTCTTATCGAAAGATCCGGAAGATGAATAGTAAGAGTTATGCTTGTATTTCTCTTCATATTCACGCTGACGTGCTTCGTATTTTTGTTGCCATTCGGCCTGCCGGACACTATCACGCGAGACCAATGATTTTTTAAATCTATCGGCTTCTACAAGAAAAGCTGTACCATCTTTCTGACTTGAAGTAAAAAAATATGACAGCGTATAATTAGCTACAATCACCAGTACAATAAGCGCTATGAGTACTATAATTCCAATTCGCTGACCTTTGGAAAAATAGAAAAAATCTTTCCACATAATTAATTATCAGGGCTAAAAATGATTTATTTATAAAAATTTTTCAAATATATAAATTTTCTTTCCGTTAAGAATCATTTTCTTCAAAAAAGTTAACCGCCAAGATAAAAAAAATGGATGACTCCATCGAGACATCCATCAGAATAAAAAACAAGAGCGGCAAACGGGACTCGAACCCGCGACCTTCAGCTTGGGAAGCTAAAGCTCTACCAACTGAGCTATTGCCGCATATTCACGTAAAATTTCCAATTGCAAATATAATAGTTATTTTACATACAAATAAGCTGAATACTCAATTTTAAGATTAGTTTTTCCCTCAATTATTAATCAGATTTCACAACATTCATACCCAGATCAAATAATTGAGAAATAATTGGGTTAACTAAAACAAAGTTTCTATCTTTGGGGTATTGATTTACAACCACAGAAAAACAATCATCTTTTATACTACATTACTATGGAAACAAAAACAAACCTGCACACCCTCAAGAGTAATCTGCCAACCATTATTATCGCTTTGGCAATAATTGTTACAGCCGGAATTTTCGCAAGTGCCTACAAAGCCAAGTTCAAAAAACAAGTTACAATTTCAGTTACCGGTCTGGCCGAAAAGAGCTTTGCCAGCGATTTGATTGTATGGCGAGGCGAATACCAACGAAAATCGTCAGACCTGAAAGCAGCCTATGCGCTGATCAAAAACGACGAAGCCAACGTGCGTCAATATTTGAAATCAAACAGTATTACCGAAAAGGAATTTGTATTTTCGTCCATTAGCATTGAAAAAGAATTTGATACTAAATACAATGATCAGGGTAAGCAAATCAGCTCTGTATTTACAGGCTATAAACTTTCGCAAATGGTTACTGTAGAGTCCAAAAACATAGATAAAGTAGAAGTCGTTTCGCGCGAGGTCACCAAGCTGATCGAAAGTGGCATAGAAATCAGCTCTTTAGAACCATCCTATTTTTACACCAAACTATCGGAGCTTAAAATAGATTTACTGGCCAAAGCAAGTGCCGATGCCAAGAAAAGAGCAGAAACCATTGCCGAAAATTCGGGAGGTGCGCTCGGAAAACTACTGAAAGCCGACATGGGAGTTTTCCAGATTACAGCGCCCAACAGCAATGAAGATTTCAGCTATGGAGGCGCCTTCAATACGTCATCAAAAAACAAAAAAGCTTCCATTACCATCAGAATTAATTACGCAATAAAATAATAGACATTACATTAAAATGAAAAGTACCCTGAATACATTCCAAACCGAAGCTCCCGATGTAGCAAAAGCATTTGACAATTTGGTTGAAGCGCTGAAATCGACAACTGGATTGGATGCCAAGACAAAACAATTAATATACATAAGCATGAAAGCTTCGACCGGCGACAGTACATCGGTATTTTTCCATGTAAAAATGGCCAAAAAACTTGGTGCAACACGCGAAGAAATTAAAGACACCATACTGATAACTCTTACTGTTTGTGGATTAAAAGGTGTTTCCTCCTGCCTGCAAACGGCGTTGGATGCTTACGATAACGACTAAAACAAATACAATGAAAACTGATTTATCTCTTCAACCGAATATAGGAAAAGACACCGAAGCAAAACTTCTGGAGGTAGGCATCCTAAATTACGCCGAACTGCAAACCGTCGGTACCGAACAAGCCTTTCTGCGCCTTCAGACTCTTGATCCCGGTGCATGCATTCATTTACTCTATGGACTGGAAGGAGCTATAGAAGGTATACAATCCACTAAACTTAGTGCTGAGAAGAAGCAACAACTGCGCGAATTTCACCGAATGGCCAACAAATAGGTTCTTTATAACTAACATATTTTTTCACAACACCCATATAAAACAAATAAACCATGAGCGAAAAATCAATACAAGCAGCCGAAACATTCAAGAGCGGATTTAATTGTTCACAATCTGTGTTATCAGTATTTGCAGATGAATTCGGCCTATCAAAAGACAGTTGTCTACGTCTGGCAAGTCCTTTTGGATCGGGCATTGCCCGTATGCAGGAAACCTGTGGTGCTGTAACCGGAGCATTAATGGCAATCGGACTAAAATTTGGTAAAGGTGAACACGGGCAGGAAGCTGACAAAGCTCATGCCTACAAGTTATCTCAAGAGCTTATAAGCAAGTTTAAGGACAAAAACAAATCTATCTGTTGCAGGGATTTATTGGACGGATTGGACATAAATACCCCAGAAGGAATGGCCGAAATACAAAAACGAGACTTGTTTAAATGCAATTGCTACAAATACGTGCAGGAAGCCGTATTAATAACCGAAGCAATTCTTTCTGAAAGAACAAAATAAGAAAACAGGAAATTGTTATGAGCGTATTGAATTTAAAAAACCAATTACTGATTGCCGGAATATTATTCACACTTCACAACATTGAAGAGTCCATCGGTTTTGCACATTTTCAATACCACCCTGATTTCCCGTTAGCTGTTCAGCCCCCTTCCGCCAATTCCATGATTCTCGCTATAGGGTTAATTACGATTATAGTTTGGGTGCTGATTATGTGGGCTAATACTCAGCCCAAAGAGTCGAGCAGGAGAAATCTTCTGATTATTCTGGTATCAGTTTTTCTGTTTAATGCTATTTTTCCACACATAACCGGGACTATCGTTTTACAACGATATTTTCCGGCAGTGTTAACATCGCTCATCCTGTATATACCATATTCAATCTGGATTTTACCAAAGCTCTATCGTTCTGTCAACTCTCGAAATGAATTTTTTCTGATCATGACAGGAGGACTTTCACTTGCAGTCGTCATGGCGTTGATAACGCATTTCTTTGTCAATATCTATTTCCGATATCTTGCTAACTAGAAGGATATGAGCAGTATCACCTATAAACAACTAAGCATCCCCCATCTTTCGGAGATAAAACCGCTTTGGGAAGAGCTGAACAAAATCCACCTTGCTGACTCAGTTTACTTTAAAGAGCATTATCAATCTTTTTCATTCGAAACCCGAAGCTCTAAATGGATGAAGCTTCAGGAAGACGACATTTTCATTCTTGTTGCTCAAACGGATGATTCTACTCCAATCGGATACTGTGTATCAATAATTGATATTGATAAAAACGCAGAAATAGATTCATTGTTTGTCGACATAAATTTCAGACAACAAGGCATTGGGCGCGAGCTAATTGAAAGAAGCAAAGAGTGGTTTCAGAAAAGCAATTGCACATCCATTCGTTTACCGGTCAGCTATGGTCATGAGAGTGTGCTGCCATTTTATATGAAATCAGGATTCTTTCCTCGATTAACCACATTAGAATTCAAAAAATAAGACTTTCATACAAAAAACTCCATCCTATTGTTACATTATAAATAAAATGTTTCCTAAAACTATTATTTGCTATTTCATAAAAACTAAAGTTTCTGTACATTTGTATCTCGGTAGAAATACCAATATATCGCTTCTTTTGTAATTAAACCTTTCAGTTATAATGAGTAAAATAGTTATCAATAGTTTTGAGGAGTTAGAACAATACGTTGGAAAAGAGTTGGGGGTATCAGATTATATTACCATTACTCAGGAACAAATTAATCTTTTTGCTGATGCCACACTGGATCATCAATGGATACATGTTGACGCTGAGAGAGCAAAAACTGAAAGTCCATATAAAACGACGATTGCTCACGGCTACTTAAATCTATCAGTACTACCTTATCTGTGGAATGAAGTGGTAGAAGTAAACAACTCTAAACTAACTGTAAACTATGGGATTGAAAATCTTCGATTCAACCAGCCCGTGTTAGTCAACAGCGAAGTGCGCGTGCGAGCCAAACTGAAAGCAGTGAAAAATCTAAGAGGAACTACCAAAGCCGAGATAGAAGTTGCAATGGAAATAAACGGAAACAAGAAGACCGCATTGGATGCAACTATCATTTTCTTGTACCATTTCATCTAACATGCTTCATTTCTGACGATTAGTTGACAAATTAAATATCAAACAAATATGTCGGGTTACTTCAACAACAAACTGCAAAAACCTACCGACGAAATGCTCTCATCAGCTTTAGGTGAAACGAAAAAGATATTGGATGATATCATCTCCTTCATTAAAGCCGAATTTGGAGAAAGCTCCGTGGAATGGAAGTTTTATGGAGCTAAAATAGGTTGGACGATTAAAGTTTTCAACAAGAAACGAAATGTATTTTTTGTAGGTTCAGAAGATGGATATTTCCGAATAGCATTCATATTTGGCAATAAAGCCTATCGGAAAATCATGGATAGCAACTTGCCTGATTACATCAAACAACTATTAACTGAGTCGAAAGTATACATGGAGGGTCGGTCTTTGCAACTTGAAATCAGAAATATATCTGACGCAATGCCTCTGCAAGAGTTGGTTAAGATAAAATTGGCCAATTAATCCGAAATTAAGCTTCCTTAACTGCACGAATCTGAATTATTATCAATCTTGCTTTCTCTGTATAAAAATATAGTTGTATTTTTACAGCACTTTATGTACTTCAAGCATAAGTATAACTAGTAAAACACATAATCATGAATCACTTATTATTTTTAAATTTAGGAGCCGGCGAAATAATTATCATTGCTTTAATTGTATTATTATTATTCGGAGGAAAAAAAATTCCCGAATTAATGAAAGGTATTGGCAAAGGAGTTAAAAGTTTCAAAGAGGGCCTTAACGAAATTGAGACTGAAATAAAAAAAGATGTAAATACTGACGAGAAAAAAGACGCTGCTAAGTAAATACTCATGAGCAAAGTGAATGACAATGAAATGACATTTTGGGATCACTTAGATGATTTACGAAAAACATTGTTTCGAATTGCAGCTTTTATAGGCATAGTGTCGTTGGTATTTTTTCTTTACATGCCGCAAATTTTCGACTCGGTCATTCTTGCTCCTACCAGAAATGATTTCTTTCTATATAAATGGTTTAACGAAGCCAACAAACATATAGCTCTATTTCCTGATTTTTGTTTGGGGACATTTCAGGTGAAAGTTATTAACATTAATCTTTCATCGCAGTTCTTTATACACATGTCAACATCGTTTTGGTTTGCTTTGGTGCTGAGTTTTCCTTTTGTCATTTATCAACTGTTTCTTTTCATTAAACCGGCACTCTACAACCACGAACAAAAAAATGCAGGTTGGGCATTTTTCTTTGGAAATATATTGTTTTTTATCGGAGTTGTGATAGGCTATATCATTGTTTTCCCGCTTACATTACGTTTTTTGGCCGGATACCAGCTTAGTAAATTCATTGAACAAAGCGTTTCATTAGATTCATACATGGATAGTTTTCTAATGCTCTGCTTTATGATGGGATTAGTCTTTGAGCTACCGCTGCTTTCGTGGTTTTTATCCCAACTTGGTATTTTGCACCGCGGATTTTTCAATCGTTTCAGAAAACATGCAATAGTTCTGCTACTTATTCTGGCTGCTGTAGTAACACCTACAGGTGATCCGTTTACACTGATGGTTGTATTTCTTCCAATTTATATGCTGTGGGAAATAAGCGCCTTAGTTGTAAAAAGAAAACCAATCGAATCTGAAGATGTAAATTAATATCATATAGCTTTATAATCCAATAAGTCAATACATTATGAAAAGAAGAGATTTTTTTAAGTCAGCAGCAGTTGTAGGCTTAGCCTCTGTATTTAAAACAAATGCTTTGGGTTCGGTTGTTTCAAGCAATAGCAGTAGTTTAGCTGTTCAATCTCAACCCGATTTAGTAGCAGTTATGGGTGGCGAACCCGGTGTTATGCTTACTCGTGCATTGAAAGAATTGGGAGGCATAGGACATTTTGTAAAAAAAGGACAGAAGGTAGTTATCAAACCCAATATTGGCTGGGACAGAAAGCCGGAACTAGCGGCCAACACCAATCCCGAACTGGTAGGAACGCTTGTAAGACTGTGCAAAAGTGCAGGTGCTTCTGAAGTTGTTGTCTTCGACAATTCATGTCAGGACTGGAAGAAATGCTACTCCAACAGCGGAATTGAAAAAGCAGTAACTGATGCCGGTGGAAAAATGGCACCAGCCAACAATGAATCATATTACCGCGAAGTAGATTTGCCAAGAGGCGTCAGTTTGAAGAAAGCGAAAATACACGGCGCACTACTGGATTGCGATGTATGGTTTAATATGCCTGTATTGAAACATCATGGAGGAGCTAAAAATTCTATTTCTATGAAAAATCTTATGGGAATAGTTTGGGACAGAGGATTTTTCCATAGCCATGATTTACACCAGAGCATTGCAGATATTGCCACATTCCACAAAAGTCCGGCACTTAATATCGTTGATGCATATCGAATAATGAAATCAAACGGACCGCAAGGTAAATCGGAAGCCGATGTGGTAACTCTCAAATCATTGATTGTTTCACACGATTTTGTTGCAGCCGACACTGCAGCCATGAAGCTATTCTCTCAAGTACAACCTACTGAGATTAAAGATGTACGACACATAGGCCTTGCCGAAAAACTGAGAGTTGGGACACAAAATCTTGATAAACTCAACGTAAAGAGAATTAAGCTCTAATAAAAATTACGTAAAACTACCTTTCAATCTATTTTCATGAAGTTTTTAAAAAAAATACGTGTAGCTTCAGCTATATTTTTCTTTTTGCCCATTTTATTATTTTTCATTGATTTTACGGGTAAATTACCACTACAGCTACACAAGTTTCTGGACATACAACTTATACCGGCACTTTTGTCGCTGAATGTTATTATGCTAATTGCATTAGTTGTATTAACTTTACTCTTTGGACGTATATATTGCTCAACAATTTGTCCATTGGGAGTTTATCAGGACATTGTATCATGGAAATCAAGATTGTTCAGAAAAAAAGCGAAACAATATCGATTTATATTTCTTAAACCGCACAATCTGATTCGGTATTCAATTTTAGTTGTAACGGCTATTGTTTTTATCTGCGGTAGCTCATCTCTGATTTTATTACTCGATCCGTACAGTACGTTCGGTCGTATCGTATCCCAACTGGTCAGACCATTGTTCATTATGGCTAATAACGGTTTAACAGACATACTGGGCAAAATGAACAATTATACTTTGTATAAAGTGGATCAGGTAGGTTTTGTTCCTGTTGCGTTGGGTATTTCCATATTCTTTTTTGTTTTGGTTACTGTAATGTCCTGGTTTAAAGGAAGACTATATTGCAACACCATTTGCCCTGTGGGTACTGCTCTTGGATTTATTTCAAAAATCTCTATTTTCCATATTTCCATAGAAGAGTCTAATTGCAACAATTGTGGCCTGTGCGAGAAACACTGCAAATCTAATTGTATCAATAGTGACACAAAGAAAGTGGATGATTCGCGCTGTGTTAGTTGTTATAACTGCATAAGTACCTGCAAAAAGGGCGGGATAAAATACCACAATCGTTATAAGTTTAAAAAAGCTCATACCATCACTACCGGTGATATTGACAACGGCCGAAGAACTTTCTTACTGGCTTCAGGTGCTGTACTCAGTACAGTAGCATTAGCCAATACTAAAAAGCTTGTTACCAATAACGAAGCAATGCTTACCCGAAAACCAATTATGCCTCCGGGAGCAGGAAATATTGAGCATTTCAATAAACACTGTACCGGCTGCCAGCTTTGCGTAACAAAATGTCCGATGCACGTTTTAAAACCTGCAGCTCTTCAATATGGTTTTAGCGGCATCACTCAGCCTCATTTAGTATTTTCAACTCATACATTCTGTACTTACGAGTGTGAAATTTGTACAAGCGTATGTCCTACATCAGCCTTAAGAAAACTACCTATTGAAGAAAAAAAACGTACACAAATTGGGGTGGCCAAGTTCCGAAAAAGCAAATGTGTAGTATTCACTGACGAAAAAGACTGCGGGGCATGTTCTGAACACTGTCCGACGCAAGCCGTACACATGATCCCTTACAAAGATGGTCTCACCATCCCCGAAGTTACCGAAGATATTTGCATTGGTTGTGGTGCATGTGAGTCGATATGCCCGGCAAGACCCTATCAGGCAATTTATATTGAGGGAAATGAAACCCAAATTCTGGCTAAAAAACCGGCAGAGGCTGAAAAATTTGATAGAAAAATCGACAGTTTTGGATTTTAAAATTAACTACGTTTTCTTATTAAAGTTATTATAAAAATCCTCAATAATGGATTTCAACTTAGGACTTAATTGCAAAAAAAAGCTATCTTTGCATAGCAAACAATAAAGCAACGGATGATTGAAATTATTATAAAAGGAATATTAATCGGATTATGCATTTCAGTACCTTTAGGTCCGATTGGTATGCTAACTATTCAACGCACTCTGAACAGAGGGCAGAAATATGGTATAGCTACCGGGCTTGGAGCTACTACTTCCGATTTAATATACACAGTAATCACGTTATTCTTCTTAAGCTTTGTTCTTGATTTTATTGAGGAACACCGAATGATGATTCAACTTGCCGGCAGCTTTGTAGTGGCAATATTCGGTTGGTATATTTTCAGAAGTAATCCCGCAACTCAGCCAAAACCAAATGAAACTATCAAACACAGCCTCTTTGGTGATTTCATGACTTCGTTCGGGTTGACACTTTCTAACCCTTTGGTGCTATTCGTTTTAATCGCACTGTTTGCACGCTTCGAATTTATCGGAAATAAAACCACGCTGATTGTTTCTGTTATCGGGATAACATCTATTTTGGGTGGAGCGATACTATGGTGGAGCTTGTTAACCTTTTTAGTTAGCCGCTTTAAAAATAAGCTAAACATGAGGGAGCTTAAAATCATTAATCAGATTATCGGACTCATTATCATCGGAATTGGCTTTGTAGGCTTTATTCTGAGCTTCCTTAAATAAAAAGCCAACCCGCTTCACAACGAGTTGGCTTCATCTTCATAAGATTAATATACAAAATAATTCTCAGGAATTTCCTGATTCTTGATTCTCTTGAATTCCATATTGGTGCATCACGCCGTTAGAAGAAAATGTTTTCATCATTTCATCTTTTGTCATTTTACCTACAATCCAGATTATACTAAGTTCTCCTCTTTCTTTTGTTACTGTCAACATTTCTGCATTATCATTCCCTGTAACCCGATAGTACACACGAACGCTTTCGCCTTTCTCTCTTGTTTCTACAGCCGTTTCAAAGTTGCCTTTTTCAATTATCTGATCGAGTTCACGAACAACCGATTTCATTAGCGGTGAATCTGAGTTTTCATTCAAAGTCAGGATTTTAATTCCTTTCATCTTTGACATCATTTGCTTCTCGTTCTTAGCAACTCCGCCAAAAGCCGATGCCATATTCATCATTCCCTTTCCTACAGAAACATACTCAAACCGCTCATCGCGTCCGTATTTATCAAAAAGACTTTGTAGAGTCTGTGCCTGACTCGCCGATACTACCATAAAAAGTATAGCGACTAACATTATCGTTTTTTTCATTTTTCTATTCTTTTAAAATTGAACTTTATTTTTAATTTCTTCTATTTTTTCCTTTGTTTCTGAAATTTTGCGCAGAGGTTCTAAGCCTTTTCTTACAGTGGAGAGACTTCGCATTGGCTTCATACTACTCCTCAGCATATTATTTACTTTTGTTATTTTTGCTTCAGCATATTTTTGTGCATACTCAGGGCTTTCAATCTTTTTTCCTGATATAATCGCAAATGTATCTGACTGTTTGGCTGGTTTTACAACCCATAAAGCAAGTATAAGAGCTGCTGCAATACCGGAATAAGAGACTGTTTTAATCCAAATATGCTTCCCTGAAGATTGCTTATCTGCCACCATCTTGAGGGGTGCAGTTAATTTATATTGCTTCTCATCTTCGAATGTATCGAACAAAGCTTTATAAAGCTCATGCTCAGCAGAAATTTGTCCGGATAAGAAGTAGTTCTTCAACACTTGTTCTTCAGCCAGCGATGTTTCGCCTTTAAAATATTTTTCCAGTAAATCGTTCATCGTTTCCATACTGTTTCCTCCACACGTTTTTGTTCATATATTATTTTTTCCCGAATTTTTTGGCGCGCTCTCGATAAATTGACACTTACAGCATTCTCTGTCAACGAGGTTATCAAAGCAATTTCCGATAGTTCCATTCCTTCTACATCACGCATTCTGATTATTGTTCGTTGAAGTTCCGGCAATCTATCAATCATTTCTCGAACTCTTGCTGCTAAATCGCTTTGCTCAACCTGTTGATGTGGATTAGGTTCAACAAATTCCATTTCTGCAGGTAGTTCGTCCTCGTCATGTTGCTGTCGCAACGTGTCCAAACATAGATTTCTCATAGCCCTCAATGTAAAAGCCTGCACATTTTCCACAACATCCAGCTTATTTCTCTTTTCCCACAGCCTCATACTCAACTCTTGCACAGCATCTTCTGCTGCTTCAGAACTCCGAAGAATCGATTTGGCTAATCGAAACATTTTATCGGACAGAGCGAGTATTTGAGAATTAAACTGTTGTGAATTCATACAGATTTAGAGAATCTACAATTTTTCGATATCGTTATTGAGTACTCAATCGGGGATTACATGTTAATCATTCTCAATGTTTCCCCCTTCTATATTACAAGACGCAGGTAATAGAAAAATCTTACATGGAAGCTGAAATAAATTTATACCGGAAATTGTAATTACATAAAAACACATCCTAGAAGATGCGCTTCACTACGCGAAGATTGTGCGAGTATTTATCTGTAAACTCCGAAATTATTCCCTGTGAATCAATAGTTTCAATCTTCACACAACCCGAAGCATGAATAATTTGATGTGAATTGAGCAAGATACCTACGTGGACAATTTCTCCTTCGCCATTTTCAAAGAAAGCCAAATCACCGGGCTTTACTTCGTTCAGAAAATCAATGACTTTACCAAGTTCTACCTGCTGTGATGAATCTCTCGGCAACTGAATTCCACACATCGAAAACACAACCTGCACCAAACCGGAGCAATCGATACCCATAATGGATTTTCCACCCCAAAGATACGGAGCATTCAGATATTGCTTGGCCAGTTGAACCAGACTTTCCCCTGTTTTATCTACTTGTTCAGTGGAATCTATCGGGTCAAAGATAAATGTCTTATTGTTTACTTTCAACTCGGTTCCTGCCTGAAAATGCAATTTGCTTCCACCCGGTAATAGCAGTTTTTCACCTGTTTCTTCATTTTGTCCTTCAATCAAAGGAGTACAGACACAATGTACGTTTAATTCTGTAAGTCTTTGTTCCTCGTGTTTCTTCAGAATTCTAATCATCTTTTTATCCACCCAGCCTACATAGTTATCTGCCAGATTCCTCAACAAAAACTGTTGGTCACGTGTTTTAATTACCTCTACACATTCTCCAAACAACAATTGCGAAGTCATTTCGCTACTTTCGGTATCACTTTCACGAAGGGGAACAAGTGGAAGGTTTACAATTCCGGTCATGTATACACAGATAAATGATTAGTTTTTAAAACGATGACATACTTTTATGCAAAAATAACGAAAGTTTAATGATAATAATTGTAATAGGGATTTTTTTCGTATTTTTCGGCAGTTTTTAGCGTAGAATAATTCTTCGTAAGACAAGTTACATTATGAAAATAAATTTCTCTCAATCACAACTTCAGAATTTACTAAAAGCGGGACTATTTGCTTGTTTAGTAATATTAATTGTGTTTCTATACCCTTCGGAAGATAAGTTTAAATATCAATTCGAAATAGGTAAACCATGGTCATATGAATTAATCACGGCATCGTTCGACTTCCCTATTTACAAAAGCGACCAACAAATAGCTAAAGAAAAGGACGAAATTCTGCAAGATTACAATCCTTATTTTAAGCTTGACACTACCATCATTACCCGACAACTAAAAAAACTTTACGCCGATTTACAAAAAAAAGGCGAAAGTTCACCTCATATCCCGGTTTATATTGTACGTAAATTCCAATCAATTTATTCAGCCGGAATTATATCTGTTGATGAATACAATAAATTAATCAACGAAAAAAGAGAGAATATCTCCTGTATTATGCCGAATAGACTATCGCGTGCTATTCCTGTAAAGAATATTTATACTCCTAAATCTGCTTACGAAGAGATAATGAATGATGCGCCGGCAGCTCTAAAATCGTATGACATCAACATTTATCTTTCTGACAATCTAAAATATGACAGCATCATGTCTGTTATGTCTATGAATGAGTTGCTAAAAAACCTCTCTTTGACATCCGGAATGGTTCAGTCTGGTGAAAGAATAATCGGTAGAGGTGAGATCGTTACTCCCAACATCTATCTGGTTTTGCATTCCCTGAAAATTGAATCTGAAAAACGCAACTCATCATTACAGCAATCATCCATTGCCGTTATTGGTGAAATTGTCATGATATTTGGGTTAATGTTATTGCTTTTTTTATACATTTACCTTTTCAGACCCCGTATTTATGAAAACAATGGCAACTTAATTCTCATCTTGTTGCTGATTCTTATGATTGTGGGTCTTACTTCATTCACTATCCGCTTTACAACGCTGAATTACTACATGGTTCCTTTCGCGTTATTGCCTATTATTATTCGGGTTTTCTTCGATTCTAGAACGGCTTTGTTTGCTCATATTATCACTGTGCTGACAATATCATTTATGGTAGATAATGCTTTTCAGTTTATCCTTTTGCAAATTACCATAGGGATGGCAGCCGTTTCGAGTTTGAAAGATATGTCGCAACGTTCGCAGTTGGCGCAAACCGCATTGTATATATTCATAAGCTACATAGTTATGTATCTGGCTTTTGAATGCATATCAGAAGGGGATATTCAACGTATTAATATGCAGTACATTGCTTATTTTGGCGTTAGTAGTGCATTCCTTTTGTTTGCTTATGTACTGATTTACCTGTTCGAGAAAATTTTTAATTTGATCTCGAGCGTAACTCTTGTAGAGCTGACCAATATCAACAGCGACTTAATGATGGAATTTTCTGAACGAGCACCGGGTACTTTTCAGCACTCTTTGCAAGTTTCGAATTTAGCCACAGAAGCCGCAAAGAAAATTAATGCCAACAGTTTACTTGTTCGTACCGGAGCACTGTATCATGATATTGGTAAAATGAAACATCCAGAGTATTTTATTGAAAATCAGATGGGAGGAAAGAATCCATTGTCTGAGTGCGATTTTGAAGTAGCCTCTAAAATTGTTATCAATCACGTGACCGATGGAGTTGAAATAGCCAAGAAAAGCCACTTGCCGGAACAAATTATCAATTTTATCGGTACGCATCACGGGTTTAGCAAGACCAAATATTTTTATAATTCTTACATTAATGCAAATCCGGATAAAAGACCTGACGAAGCTGTTTTTACATACCCCGGTCCTCTTCCTAACAACAAAGAGACCGCCATACTTATGATGGCAGATGCAGTAGAAGCACGCTCCAGAAGCTTATCAGAATACACCGATGCCAGTATTGATGAAATGGTGGAGAGCATGATTGACGGACAAATTGCCGACGGTGCTTTTAAAGAAGCTCCCATCTCATTTTTAGATGTAGAAATCGTAAAATCGGTATTCAAGGAAAAGATCAAAAACATCTACCACAACAGAATTAAATATCCTGAAATAAATAAATAGCAAACCTCAAACAAGACTATCTTGTTTGAAAATAAACGGGCTATATTTTAACAATTATACCAATTGTTGGTAAAACTCTCCCTGCAAAATTATCTATCGTCCGGAGAAGGTATTTATTTGAATCTGTCGGGTCTACATTGGGTGAATAAACTTTATTCCCTGATGCATCTGTTGTTCCGGTATCCAGATTGGTATAGATCGGAGCACCCTGAGTCTGGAAATTGTACACATTCTGTATATCAGCATATAAGTTCAATACCATTTTTTTCAGATAAAACTCTTTATCGATTCTTATATCCAACTGTTGCGTATTTGGCAGTCGCAGCGAGTTGAACTTTGTATAATCCAATAAAGGCTGCTTGCTTACATTCCAAACCGATTTATTGGCCGAAACAGGATCAATAGGAGTATAAGGCGCACCACCAACATATCGCCAACGTATAGCCAGATACCAGTTATTCCTGAATTTATAACTGGATATGAGATTAAAAAGATGCTTAGTATCCCAGGATGAGGGGACATACACCCCGGCTGAGTTCGTGAATTCGCTCCTGAAAAATGTATAGGTTGCTGTCAGATTCAGCTTTTTCATTTCCATAATTTTATAAAGTATTTCTACTCCATACGCACGTCCCTTACCTCTCGAAATTATTTCTTCATCGCCAACCTGCCCAAATTCCGTTCCTTTACTGGCTATACTCATGCCATCGGCTACTGAAAGCGGATAATAATCATAGTGTTTATAGAAAGCTTCCATGCTTAACTTCATATTACCCATCGGACGATATTCAAACCCGGCAATTGCCTGATTGGATATGGTATAACGTAGGTTTTCATTTTTATTCACTAAATCACCGGCAGAATTGCGATAACCCAAGGTCGTATAAGCCGGCTGTTGCGCATATCGTCCGATGTTGGCATTTAAATCTATGTCTGGCGAAAGAGCGTACGAAACCGAAAAACGGGGAGAAAACTGATTAAGAGGATTCATCATATTATCATTATAATTAGTCCCTACAAAGTTTACTCCAAGCGAAAGTTTTAATTGGTTGTCTAAAAGTTGCTTCGACGCCTGTGCAAAAGCCTGATAACCGAATAAATTAATTTTCGTATTATAAAGCAAAGACATAACTGTATTATTTATGAATATCTCACGATTGGTATAATTGGTATAATGAGCATACTTTACACCTCCACCAAATGATAGCTTTACCGGTAAATCAGGATAATTTCGTTCAAAACGTAACTTATTCTCAGCCTCATCCGACTTATAATCGGAGATTTTAGCACTATCGGTATTATTATCTCTGTATTTGAAATTGGTATTACGCAACATATTACGACTCAGCACCCAGGTGTCGTAATACCTGTCTGCAAAATGCTTGTAAACTGCACCTACAGTATAATTCCATTGCTTGTAAGTCGGCAGATACGATAAAATATAAGCCTGACTTTCGGTCGGGTTCTTAATTCCTGTATTCAGTGCATCATCATCAATAGCCCCGATACCCAGAAAAGTAATTTCGTTTTTTTGATCAATCTTTGTTTTTACCTTTACCTGAAAATCATTGTACGTAGGCAAAAATGGCAATTTGAGTGCGGAAAATAAAAATTGTAAATAAGATTGTCTTGCAGAAACAATGAAAGTGGTGTTCTTACTTAACGGACCATCGAGCGTAAGAGCAGCATCCGAAGCACCTACTGATAGCTTGGTATGCAATTTATCCTTACTGCCATCCTTCTGTTTTATATCCATCACAGAACTTAAAGCATTCACCTTACCTGCCGGAAAAGCTCCTGTATAAAAATCTATGTTTTGAATGAAATCGGGATTAAGAACACCAATAGAACCTCCGGATGAACCCTGAGTTGCAAAGTGGTTAATGGTGGGAATTTCAATGCCGTCCAGGTAAAAAACATTCTCGGAAGGACCCCCACCACGTACTATCAAATCATTTCTATTCGGATCGGTAGCTCCGACCCCCGGCAATGTTTGAATTACTTTCGATACATCGCGGGTGGCACCTGCTGTTTTTTCTATTTCTTGGACTCCTACTGAAAGTACCGAAATAGGGCTTTCAATTTTCTTGGCTGAAAAATTTTGACGTACAGTCACTTCCCCCAGTTGAATCAGCGTTTGTGACATACCAACATTTATGAAGCTGGTTTGATTACCCTGTACCTGAAACTCTTCAGAAACAGCTATCTGAAAGCCCGTCAGACTTACGACTAACCGTTTAAATCCCGGCTCCACATCTACAAATGTAAAATCTCCATTTGCATCAGCCGTAGTACCAATATCGGTACCCTGAATAAGAATCGCTGCAAACTCTAACGGTTGATTACTTTTAATATCGAAAATTTTTCCTTTTACAGTACCTTTTTGAGCAAAAGCAGAAAAGGAAAAGAATAAAACTAAAAACAGAATAATTCCCTTGTTTTTCATATTATCGTTATTGAAGATTCAGAACAATAACAACGGCTGAATGAAAATAGTTTAACGTATCGATTTATAAATTGATAGATAATTTATATTGCTATTTGCTTGATAAATGGAGTGACGGCATTTCATCAAAATGCTCTTAGATATAAAAAAATCGCAAGCAATCATAGCCGGATATTATTGGCGCGCTATTTTATTTATTGCATCATACAGTGGATTAAGGTATCCATTTTCAAACCGACAAAGCACGCAGATATTTCCCACCGGCTTAGCACTCACCCATTCAAGTGGCAAAGGCTTTCCATCATAAGTAACCTTTGCCAGGAATGATTTACCCACTTTGAATAACATATCGTAGTCCTGCGTTTCGAAACACAGTTTTGTTTTATCAAACCCATCGGTTTCAAACTCACAGCTGTAAACTGCTTGCTCGGCACATTCGGTGCGAAGATACAAAGCCTTGTTCACCAAAACGGGCGAAGTGCTCTTTTGGGCAACAATGTGAGCATTCGGTATTTTTCCGGTAAAAATCACCGCATCATCCTGCTTAATCTCAATTTCCGAGATATGCTCTATCAGCAATTGCGACACATGAATTAAATCGTTGTAGTGGAAGAACTCCTCCCAATTATTGAAAATGGTAGCATCTTTGGGCATATAGCTGCCAAGCACCAGTTCGGCTGCCACACCCGTAAGTTGTATTTTTATTTTGGACATAATCTGTTTTTTTCGTGTGCAAATTTACGGAAAAACAAGCAGAACTAGCTTTCAGCATTCTCCAAAACAGTAATATTCATAAAACCCAAATGATGCATAACTTCGCGTAGTATAAGGAGAGTAGCGGCAAATGAGTTGGTAGTTGGTAAAACATCCTGACTAGCCGGACGACCTGAGATAATAGCTGCCAAGCGGTTAAACACCTGCTCCACATCCGTGCGGGCAAGCGTTAGTCCTTGTTGTACCTCAGAAAAAACTGTTAGCCTGGCTATATCTTGTATGCTTTCATCCAACGTATATAAATCGGAGGTAGCCATAAGTAACCGGTGCAGAGGCATCACTTCATCTTCCACCACCTGAATGGCGTTTTCAATTTCCGCGGGAGTTGGGGGAAAGTGTTTAAAGAAATCGCGGGCTGTTTTATCCGCACCGATATCAAACACCCACAGTTTTTCAGGCTTCACCGTATCCGTACCATGAGCTATAAAGCTATATTCGCCACCGATATGAAGTACAGTCAGAACATCTATATCAGTCACCTTTTGCCGAATGGTACAATAAGTATTATTGATCGCTTCTTGTATTTCGGAAGAAATAATAGTTCGCATAAATTACTTTATAATAACAGAAATACCTTCACGCTGCAATAAAGCCAACGATTTAGAGCAGATATTAGAAGTGCAGATTAAAGAAACCTTTAAATCCGGATGCACATCTTTAATTTGGGTTGACATCTCAACGATCCTGACAGCATCTTTTTGTATAATACGGCTTTTGATTAGTTTCACAATGCCAATATGATTTTCATCAATAGCACGTAATTGAGTACGAGCGGGTAACTTATAAACTTCGGGATTTAGTTCCATACGTAACCGTATTATTGTTGAGCTTCGGCAAATGCTTTTAAGCGTTCTTCCAACACCTCCATCTGATCCAACCGCACAAACGATACGCAGGCACGCAATCCGTTTAGGTTTTCACTACCGGTTATAGCCAACGAAATAGCACTTATACCGTAATACAAAAATTCTTTCATCAACTCACCGCTTGTCAGATTAGGATACGCAATGGTGAAATAAAAACCATCAGCCAATTCCCGGTCTTCGTCGTTGTAAACAATATAGAAACCGTATTTCAGAAATAAAGCTTTCATCAACCTGGCCTTTTCGCCATAGGCATGAAGCACTTTTACAAAATCTATTTCACCGTCATTTACCACTTTGAGTGTAGCTGCCAATGCATATTGCGCCGAGTGCGAAGTTCCGGCTGTTGTGGCATAAAGCACACCATAAGGTATAAAATGCCCAAGCACATCACTGGTAAAATAATTCTTTAAATTCGGATAACGACGGGTGCGAAGCTTTTCGGAAGTAATCATCATACCAATGCGCTGACCTGCGTAACTGAATATTTTGGATGCAGAAAGTAGCAAAATATAATTATCGGTATAATGTGCCACAGTTGGTTGGAAAGGAGCTACAGCAGGTGTTCCGTAATGCTGACGAAAATCCATGGCAAAATATGCCAGGTCTTCTATCACTATCACATCGTATTTTGTAGCTAGTTCGCCGATTGTTTTCAATTCGCTTTCCGAGAAGCAAAACCACGACGGATTATTCGGCGATGAATAACAAATAGAGCAAACATTACCTTCTTTCAGAAACGATTCCAGTTTGTCATGGAGTTTATCACCCCTGAAATTCAAGATATCAAATGACTTAAACGGCAATCCCATCAAGTGTAATTGCGATTTTTGCACCGGAAAACCCGGATCAATAAACAAGGTGTATGGTTTATCGGGATTCGTACGGGCAGCTGCCAGTAAAGCTGCAAAACTACCCTGCATCCCTCCTACTGTGGGCACACAATTCAGAGGAGAAACTTCCAGATTTATAAACAGATTGGCAAAACGAGCTATCTCTGTTTTAGCAAACGGAATACCTTCTATATTTGGGTATTGAGCAGCTAGCCCATTATCCAGAGCCTCTTTTTCAGCCGCAATAGCCACAGGTGAAGCCGGTAAGCCGGGCACACCCATTTCCATATGAATAAATTCTTGTCCGCTCTCTTTCTCTATCTGTGCTACCAGTTTTCCCACTTCCCGAATGGACAATCGGGTTATATCCGACTCGCCAAACTGAGCAAAAAGAGCATCTACAAGTTCTTTTTGTATAATCATTTTTTAAATTTTAAAGCTGACTTTCCAAAACTTCGGAACTTCGGAATTATTGAATACGATTAATATCGCGAAGCTAATATCACGACCAAAGTGAGTTTATGTCAATCAATAACGCAGAATACAAACTACTTCTTCCTGTTATCCACCACTCTTACCGCTTTTCCTTCGCTACGGGTAATCGTTCTTGGTTCCACCAAAGTGACTTTCACACTTAAACCAATGGCACTGTTAAGCGCATGAGATATCTTGCGCGACAAGTTCTGTAAATCGCGGATAGTATCGGTAAGTTTCGTTTCGTCCAGTTCCACTTTCAGTTCCAACGTATCCAGATTATTTTCTCTGTCCACGTAAAGCATGTAATGCGCACTTGTTTCACCAAGTTCCAGCAAAACATGTTCAATCTGCGAGGGAAATAAATTCACTCCACGAATAATGAGCATATCGTCGCTTCGTCCGGTAATTTTCTTCATACGCACCGACGTACGGCCGCACTCACAAGTTTCGCGGCTTAACGTGGAAAGATCGCGGGTGTTATAACGAAGCAACGGAATACCTTCTTTGGTCAATGTTGTAAATACCAGTTCTCCTTCCTGGCCGTCGGCAAGCGGCTCTTTGGTGTCAGGATGTACAATTTCAGGAAAGAAATGATCCTCGTGAATGTGCAATCCGGTATGGAATGTACAATCATTAGCCACACCCGGTCCCATAACTTCACTTAGTCCGTAAATATCATGAGCCTGAATTCCCCATTTCTTTTCCAGTTCCAACCGCATATTCTCAGTCCACGGTTCTGCACCAAAAACACCAACTTTCAATTTCATATCGGCCAATGAATAACCATTTTCAGCCAATGCATCGGCCAAATGAAGGGCATACGAAGGCGTACAAGCCAATACTGTCGACCCAAAATCAGACATAAGCTGCAACTGACGGCGTGTGTTTCCACCCGAAATAGGAACTACCGAGCAACCCGTAGTTTCCGCACCGTAATGAACACCTAATCCACCGGTAAACAAGCCGTATCCATACGAAATCTGCATTATATCATCTGCACCTATTCCGGACATTGTCAAACAACGAGCCACCACTTCGCGCCAATTTTCAATATCATTCTTTGTATAACCCACAGTTGTTGGTTTTCCTGTAGTACCACTCGATGCATGAACGCGTACAATGTCTTTCATTGGCACAGCAAATAAACCAAACGGATAATTATCGCGCAAATCGGTCTTGTACGTAAAAGGCAATTTTACTATATCGTCGATAGATTGAATATCGGATGGCTTCACGCCTTTTTCATCCATTCTTTTACGATAAAAAACCACATTATTATATACGTGGTGTACTAACTTTATCAATCGCTCACTTTGCAAAGCCCGCATTTCCTGTCGACCCATGCACTCTATTTCTTTATTCCAAATCATATTAATAAATGATATTTTCCCCTTCGGTTGTGATATTTATGGTATTCTATTGTCTTGGTTTTTTCTTCAATTCTATTTTAGATCAGCTTCTGAAATAGATTTAAGTTTATTCTGCTCTATAACCTTTACAGCTTCATCGCATTTATCGGTACGTACCATAAGAATAGATTTGCTTCCAAAACTAAAAGCATACACATATTCGATGCAAATATCAGCAGCGGTGAAAAGGTCAAGAATTTTAGACATAGAACCAGGAGCGGCATCCATTTCGAGCGAAAAGATGTCATGAACACGAACCGTAAATTGCTCGGCCCGCAATGCTTGAAGTGCTTTTTCAGGATCTGAGACTATTGCACGCAAAATGCCATAATCACTTGAGTCAGCAACTGTCAGTGCAATAATATTAATATCGTTTTGAGCCAGAACGGATAAAATCTGGTTTAAATGGCCTGTTTTGTTTTCGAGGAAAACGGAAAGTTGGCGGATTGTCATGGTATTCTATTTGAGGTTTGTTATTCTTTAGGAGGCACAAATTTACACAATTTGACGGAAAACTGAAGCAGTTTGTTACAAATTAATAGGAAAATCGCGCATACAAAGTCAATTCATACGAATCAACCATTTCACAAACAATAATGCAAAATAAAAAACGCTTCTAAATAGCTTTTTACAAAGCACTTAGAAGCGTTTAAAAGAGGTACCTGGCGGATTCGAACCGCCGTATACGGTTTTGCAGACCGGTGCCTAGCCACTCGGCCAAGGTACCTTGTTTTTCGGTGTGCAAAGATAGTATTTTTTTAGTTCCACCCAAAGCTTTTTGTTTGAATTTGCCCAAAAAGCTTAAATAAAATTACGGTTTTGGAGCTTCACGTGGTCCACGATCCTGAAAATCACGTAATAATTTACGCTTAAACTCTTTTTCGGCAAGATAATATTTGAAAAGAGTTTCCGGAGGCAATAGCTTACGTAATTTATAATGGTAATTTCTAAAAAGCTGGGCATCTTGAAAATCAAAGTCAGCATATCTGTCATTAAGTTCTGCAAAATTTGGTTTCCCTTTCGATTTATTTTGAAAAGCCGATTTGAAAAACTCACGATTCTTTTGATGCAACGTCCAAACTGCATTTTCATACTCCATAAATACCGGCTGAACAAGTTCAACTTCTTTTGGACTTAATTGGGCTTGAGAGACTAAAATATTCCACTTCCGCAAATGCATTTGGTCAATCATTGACGGATTACCGGCATCGGTTGCATACAGGAAACCACTTAACAATAAAAGTGCTCCCAATATTTTAAATTTCATCATTTTCATATCTTTAATCTTGATTTTATTACCTTTTGCAAGTATTTATTTTGTGTTTGGCTCCACATAATAATCCAATAACGAAGATTCATCTACCTGCGATAACACATAGGACTCATAGTTTTCCGCATTTTTAGCCAGATTTCGTTGATGCGTTGAATAAAAAACCTGTCCGACAATCAGTACGCCAACAAACACAGCAGCAACAGACATCCATATTCTAAATATCTTGTGGTTATGCGTGTGTTTATATCCGATTTGTTCTTCCATTTGAAGAGCAAATTGATCAAAATAATTTTCGGGAACACTAAACGGTAATTCGTTCCCAATGTTTTCTAATAATATATTCTCATTCTTTTTCATACTAATACTTTGACTATCTGCGTTTGATTAGGTTTAATTTATTATATAATTATGACAAACATATAACAATTTAAATACCATTTTTCGCCTAATTAAGTGCAGTTTCAGTTATTATTCTTCTTCCAATAAATATTTCTCAATTTTTTTTACAGCATAATGATACGAAGCTTTCAAGGCTCCTACGCTGGTTCCGAGTATCGTTTCCATCTCTTCATACTTTATATCATCAAAGTACTTCATGTTAAATACCAACCTCTGTTTTTCAGGCAGTGTCAGTATTGCCTTTTGTAATTTCATTTGAATATCGGTACCGCTAAAATAATTATCAGCCTGCAAATTCTGAAGTAAGGATTCTTCTACATTATCCACCGAATTCTGACTCCTCATCCTTTTATTGGTCAAAAATGTCAATGTTTCATTTGTTGCTATTCTATAAAGCCAAGTAGAAAACTGAGAATCACCCCTAAACCCTTCAATACCATTCCAAGCCTTCATAAATGTATTCTGCAAAACATCATTCGCATCATCGTGAGAAAGTACCATTTTCCGGATGTGCCAATAAAGCCGCTCCTGATAGGTACGAACAACAATTGAAAATGCACTGCTTCTGCTTTTCGGCTGACTTAGTTGAAGTAGTAATTCCTCTTCAGTTGGATTCATACTTTTTTTTAGTTGTGAGGACTATAGCAATTTTTCCTTTTCTCATATTTGACTGACGTAAAGCATAAAAGTTTAGTGGCAGATCATTAATTGACTCTATTTATGTCTGTACGCCCTGCAAAGTAACGAATTATATTTTGTGAAACAAGCCTTGCCATATCATTTCTTGCTTCAATAGTGGCAGTTCCGTTGTGGGGAGCCAAAACCACGTTATCCATTTGCAAAAGTTCCTGATTAATAATAGGTTCAAATTCATACACGTCCAGTGCTGCTGCATAAATTCGTCTATCTTTCAGTACCTTAACCAAGTCCAATTCATTTACTACCGGACCTCTGGCCGTATTAATTAGAATAGCTGTTGTCTTCATTCGCGCCAGTTTTTTACTATCTATCAGATGAAAAGTTTCATTAGTCAGCGGCACATGCAATGATACCACATCACTTGCTGACAATAAATTATCCAGCTCCATCCACTCAGCCTGATAAAGATTTTCAATGTCCAATGGAAGCTTTGTTCTGTTATAATAAACAATTTTCATTCCATTGGCTAGAGCTCGTCTGGCTAATGACTGCCCTATCCGACCCATCCCCACTATTCCAATTGTTTTGCCATAGAGAGTCTGACCTAAATTTTCCAAAACTCCCCACTTTAAACCATCCTTAAGCCTTAATTTTCTATCGCATTCGGCAACTCTGCGAGCTGCAGCCAGCATTAACGCGAATGCTTGCTCGGCAGTTGGCTCAATTACAGGATCAGGAGTATTCGTTACAAGAATATTTTTACGACATGCATAGTCAATATCAATGTTATTATACCCTACGCCAAAATTAGCTATAATCTTCAGCCGATCCTGACCTGCATCTATAATATCTTTATCTACTTTAAATTGAAATGTAGGAACAAATGCATCAAATGAAGGTAGCAGTTGAAGTATTTCATTTCTGGAGAAAACTTCATTTTCCGGAAATGCAACTTCAAAATGTTCTTCTAACTGTGAGAAACCTTCGCGTAGCAAACGTGTAGAAACAAGAACTCGCTTTTTCTCCTTTAAATTACCCGATGTCGAAAATAAATTCATATAGTTTTACCTACAAGTTTTTTTAATGAGACAAATGTAGCAAAATTTAAATGTTTTGACAAATCGTTGACACATTGAACAATTCGTTAACCTTGATTCTGCTATACGTTTTTGTATCAACGCCAAACCGCGTACTACATAAATGTATAAAATTTATTTCTTTACAATACACAAATTGCTTATAAACTGACAATTACGCCCACGGCACGACATTTGATTATCTTTAGTATTATGTCTATAAAAAACAATGGTATGACAACAGAAGAAATAAAAGAAATAGAAAAAGCCGTAACAAAAGCACGCTTTATTCTATCGCAAAAAGCAGGTGCTTTACATGATTTAATAGAAGATCGTTTGCCTGCCGATTACATGGAAATTCCTGAATATGCCGAAGCCACATACTTGGCATGTAAGGCCTGGGATGAACTAAATAAAAAACTCATTGAATGCAAAAAAGAAATACAATAATCTGATTATTTATTCTAACGCTAAAATTCAAAAGATATGATTATACATTTTTACGAAAAACCAGGCTGTATCAACAATACAAAACAAAAAAAGCTACTGGAAGAAAGTGGTCATACAGTAATAGCTCATTCAATACTTACACAATCATGGACTCCTGAAACACTCAGAAAATATTTTGGGAGTCTTTCAATTGTAGATTGGTTTAATCCGGCATCCCCAAGAATTAAAAATGGAGAAATCATTCCTGAAAAAATAAATGAAGCAACAGCTTTGCAACACATGGTAAAGGATCCAATACTTATTCGTCGTCCTCTGATAAACGCGCAAGGTGAACTTATATGTGGATTTGACAATAAAGCTATCGTCAGATTGACCGCCAACAAAGACATACATCATTTACTCACGTGCCCTAATCTTGAAAAAGATACTAATTGCAATAACTCAATTTCCAAAATTTCTTTTGATTTATAAATCTCAATTGTACGCAAAAAAAATCCCCGACATTCATATAGATTGCCGAGGACTTTTAATATTAAATTCAGAAATTTGTCTACGTCTTAGAAATTTACTTTGAACTCTACTCTACGGTTTTTAGCTCTTCCGGCAGCAGTTGCATTATCAGCAACAGGCACGGTTTGTCCAAAACCTTTAGCCGCTAATTTACCTGCATCAACTCCATTCTTAGTCAAGTATGCTTTAACGGCATCGGCACGTTTTTGCGACAATGTTAGATTCATTGCAGCAGCACCCTGATTATCTGTATGACCATTGATTTCAAGGTTATAAGATGGATTATCATTCATTACTTTTACTACCTTATTCAGGATAGCGAAAGAAGATTTCTTGATAACATCTTTACCTGATTCAAATTGAATTCCCTGCAAAGCCTGAGCAAATATTTTCTTAGTTTCAGCCTTTACTTCTGGACAACCTTTATTTGCAGCTATACCCGGAACTGTTGGACATTTATCTAAATAATCCGGAACTCCATCGCCATCAGTATCAATCGGACAACCACTCGTATCTACTTTTACTCCCTTAGGAGTATCAGGGCACTTATCAATATTATCTGGAACACCATCGCCGTCACTATCTAAAGGACAACCTGAAGCATTTACCTTCACACCCTTAGGAGTATTTGGACATTTGTCAAGAGAATCCGGAACACCATCACCATCACTGTCAAGTGGACAACCCGCTGCATCTACCTTTATACCTTTAGGGGTATTCGGACATTTGTCAAGGTAATCCGGAACACCATCACCATCACTGTCAAGTGGACAACCATTAGCATCAACAGCTGCACCGGCTGGTGTGTTTGGACATTTATCAAGATAATCTGCCACGCCATCGCCATCTGTATCAATTGGGCAACCAAAAGCATCAACCTCTACACCTTTAGGAGTATTTGGACATTTATCTAATTTGTCAGAAACGCCATCGCCGTCTGCATCTTTAGGAGAACCAAATGAGAAAATCAAACCGATTGAATGTTCAGCAAATTTATCTTTACTACCTGATACTACAAAATCACGGTCATCTTTATTAGTTAGATTATACACGAACTTATATTGTAAAGCAAAAGCGTCATTAAATTGGTATTTTAAACCAACTCCCAGAGGAACAATAACGTCCGAACCTCCGGTATTAATTCTGTCGGTAACACTTTGCCCATTCTTTGAGTAAGAAGCAAAGCCCACACCTACTTCTACAAATGGAGATAGCTTGAGTTCTTTACTTAACAAGTACCCATTATTGAATTTGTAATGTAAAGATAAAGTTCCTTCATACTTAGAACCTAACATGTTGGTCAAGGTGTTTGAAGTAGGGAAGTACCCGTAATTCCCATAGTTACCCTGAAGACTTAAATCAAATGAAGGTGAAATATAAGTAGCAAATGACACCCCTCCAAAACCATAAAAAGCTTTGTTAAAGTTGAAAATACCATTACCTAAATCTCCTTTGTATTCGTTCTTTCCAAAGTAAAGACCGATAGCAACTTTATTGTTATCTGTCTGAGCACCGGCAAACAAAACCATTGATAATAAACCAACCAATAATAAACTCTTTTTTTTCATGTGTAATTAATTTAACAGTTTGTAATTTATTTCAAAATACTGATTCAGCTCAGTATTCTTATTATAAAAGCATCATTAGGAATTGATTTAAGACAAATCAATAAAGTATTCTCTAGCTAGAAGCAATTGGCGTAAAACACGATATTTAAACTTTTATCGTAATAGTAAATACTACAATTCACAACAAAAGACCGGGCAAATAAACAATAAAATTCAGGCTCGTACTACAATACAAATATCATTGTATATCTGTCAGTTAAAACAACAATTGACTCTGCAAGTTTTCATTCCATCGCACTACAATTATTTTGAATAAAAAAATACAATTTAAATATATAATAGCAAAAGTCTACAAAAAGTTGTGAAACATATCAGTTTTAACTTTCCAACTAATTCTTTCTGGATTAAAATAGGTTAAATTCGAATTAATTTATTGAGCTTAAAAACAAGTTTTACGTCTAAAACGTTAGGTGTTTAATGAATTAAAATTTATAAGAACAGAAAAACAACTAAATTGCCTCATGAAAATTCACGAATATCAAGCCAGACAATTGTTCAGGAAATACGGAATACCAGTTCCGGAAGATGTATTATGTTATACTGTAAGCGAAGTAGAAAAAGCCGCTAAGGATTTAAACCGAATGGTAGTAGTTAAAGCTCAGGTTTTAGTAGGTGGAAGAGGTAAAGCAGGTGGAGTTAAGCTTGCCAGAAATGTAGAGGATGCTGTTTCTGCAGCAAAACAGATTTTGGGAATGGATATAAAGGGATATAAAGTTGAAAAGGTTTTGGTAGCCGATGCAGTAGACATCTCTAAAGAATTTTATGTCGGACTAATTAACGACAGGAATAGCAAGACGGTAACTTTAATGGCAAGCTCAGAAGGAGGAGTTGAAATTGAAGAAGTTGCAAAAGAAAACCCTGAGAAGATTATTAAATTTCATATTAATCCTCTTACTGGATTACTTGACTACCAGGCAAGGGATATAGCGTTACAGCTTTTTGGAGAAATCAAAACTGCCCAAAAGGCTGCTTCTATTTTCAAGAAGCTATATAAATTGTACGTAGAAACAGATGCAACTATTGCTGAAATAAATCCATTGGTGCTTACTCCAGACAACGAGGTACTTGCCATAGATGGAAAAATGAATTTTGATGATAATGCACTTTTCCGTCAGCCTGAGATTTTGGCAATGCGAGAACCCGATGAAGATGAATTAGTGGAAATTGATGCTCATAGCAAAGGATTATCTTATATCCGCTTGGATGGAAATATAGGTTGCATGGTCAATGGAGCTGGATTGGCAATGGCTACTATGGATATGATTAAATTGTATGGTGGAGAACCAGCTAATTTTCTGGATATTGGCGGTAGTTCAAGTCCGCAAAAAGTGATTGACGCCATGAACATTCTGCTAAACGACAAACATGTAAAAGCCGTAATGATCAATATTTTTGGTGGAATAACACGATGCGACGATGTAGCGAAAGGGCTTATAAAGGCTATGGAGGTGATATCAACAGATATACCGATTGTAGTACGACTCTCAGGAACGAATGCAGCAGAAGGACTTGAGTTACTAAAACAAACCAATCTTCCTACAGTAAGTTCAATGAGCGAAGCTGCTCAGCTAGCAATAGAACTTAGCAACAACCTTATTTTTACACCACATAAATAATATAGACATGAGCATATTAGTCAATAAAAACACAAAATTATTAGTTCAGGGAATAACCGGTAGAGATGGTAAATTTCATACCGGAAAAATGAGAGAATACGGAACAAATGTAGTGGCAGGAGTTTCTCCGGGAAAAGAAGGGGTGGTTCTTGATGGTGTACCAGTTTTTAATTCTGTTGCCAGTGCAGTTGAAGCTACGGGAGCAAATACTTCGATAATATTTGTACCTGCTGCATTTGCGGCCGATGCCATTCTCGAGGCTTCTGAGGCCGGAATTGAACTTGTGATCGCCATCAGCGAAGGTCTACCAATACAAGACATGATTCGGATAACTCCCATTCTAAAGCAGAACGGAACACTTCTAATTGGGCCCAATTGCCCGGGATTAATTACTCCGGGTGAATCTCTGGTCGGCATTTTACCTGCCAACATCTTCAAAAAAGGGAATATCGGATTTATATCACGAAGTGGAACTTTGACTTATGAAGTTGTAAATCTACTGACTGAAAACGATTTTGGTCAAACAACTTGCGTAGGAATTGGTGGAGACCCTGTTGCCGGATTATATTTTATTGATCTATTGGAACGATTTGAAAATGATCCTGAAACAATAGCAGTAGTAGTTATCGGCGAAATTGGTGGAGATGCAGAAGAACAAGCAGCTCAGTTTATAGCCGATAAAATGACAAAACCTGTTGTGGCATTTATAGCCGGCCAAACAGCTCCTCCCGGAAAAAGGATGGGACATGCCGGAGCTATTATTTCAAGCGGATCCGGAACAGCAGCTGAAAAAATTGCAGCTTTTAATAAAGCAGGAGTACCAGTGGCGAAAGAACCAAATGAAATTCCTGAATTATTAAGACAGAAACTACAAAACAGGTAATATCTTCAGTTACTCCTTTATATTATTAGCAATATTTATCTGACTGGCTTTAGCATTTAAAAGCCAAACTTATATTACGGTGAAGTCGCTTATTTATAGCGGTTTCACCGTAATATATTTATGTGGATATTAATCTACCGCAAGAATAACAGAGGATGCCTTAACTATTGCACTCGCTTCCACACCCAAAGCTAACTCTAGTGAAGCAACAGATGATTTAGTAATTACCGCAGTAATAGTGAAGCCACTTCCCAAATCTATTGAAACTTCATCATTAACAGACCCTTCAATAATTGAGGATATCTTGCCTGTCAATACATTGCGAGCGCTTATTTTTTTCACATCGATTCCAATTATTACGCTCGATGATTTTATAAGCGCATAAGCTGTATCTCCTTTTTTCAAATCCAGACTTTTTATTGCACCATTTGTTACCACTGATACAATTTCAGTCCTACCAGGTAAAGTAAGTATAACTTCAGCATTTATTGCTCCTTCGGTTATAGAAGTTACCTGCCCTTTCAGTTGGTTTCTTGTACTTAATTTCATGTTTTCTAATTTCAATATTTACAAAAGTATAATTCGAGTTCAAATATACAGTAAATTCATTTATATTTAAGCACATTTATACTAAAAACAGCACTTTATTTCCATTTTGCGTTCAAATTAGATATTTATGTATTATTTTTACACGATAAAAGCTCAATTAAAGCTCAAAAAGACAATAACACTTTGGAGAATATATAGATTACTTTACGAGTAGGTTTATATAATCGAACAGAGTAATGAATTACAGAATAGCAATATTAAAAACGTACAGCAAAAATGTATTAAAAATAGCGACCTAAATTCTTACCATTATGTAGGATTATTATAAAAACACTGCATTCACGTAATTTTTGAAGTTTATTTTTTAAGCTTACAAAACACAAATTGCTGATTAGATTATATTTACGTTATTGGCATGCAAATTGAAAATGAGTATCTGAATTTTCAATGTTCAGAGTGCACCTGATCAATGAAAAGAAAATTATAAAAAAACAGTAAGGCAATGAAGAATCCGTCATTTAATATGGCTGCAGAGCTTTCATTTTATCGCGAAGGTGAAATTTTTCTCAGCAATTTACAAATCCGACTAATGAAGCAAGTTATTCTGGACGGATCAATTCATGCAGCTGCCAAAAATCTAAAAATGTCCTATCAACACGCTTGGCATCTACTAGACAAGGTGAACCGATTATCGCCACTACCAGTAGTCATAAGACAAAAAGGAGGACGAGATGGAGGAGGCTGCGTTGTTAGCAACTATGGACTGAAACTAATCAGGACATTTGAAGCTAAGGAAATTGCTTTGAAGGAATTCTTGGCCAATAACAAGGCTGATTTTGACACCTGTTTTTTTTAACTATCGATATACCCGCAATGGAATATCGTTTTTTTTGAAACTCGTTATTCTTTTAGTATTATAACGAAATTTCTCTAGTTATTCATTTACGTGTTCAAAATTGAATATCGTATAAAACTAAATTAGTATGAAAAAAGAAATTATTAAAGCTATATTACTTGCTGCAATTGCAATTCCGCAATTTACAACTGCCCAGAACGTAGTCATTGATGGAGAAATACGTCCCAGAGTAGAATATCGGGATGGGTTAAGCAAACCGTTACCCGAAACAACCGATCCAGGCGTATCGGCCATCCAACGAACCCGATTAGGAATGACTTTTACCAGTGGATTACTGAACACTCAGATTACACTGCAAGATTCAAGAACTTTCGGACAAAATCCTAATGCTTCGAGTGATGCAACAGTAGGTATATTTGAAGCATGGGCAGAAATGCTCCTAATGCCCGGCGGATCGTTCAAAATAGGAAGGCAGGCAATTAAATATGATGATAACAGATTATTTTCAGCTTCGGCCTGGAGTAATACCGGGACTTCGCATGACATGGCATTATTTAAGTATTGTGTAAATGACTTTCAGGGACATATTGGAGTCGCGTATAATAATAACAATATAATCTCATCAGAAACATATTATACCCCAAAATCAAACTATCGTTACATGGGATATATCTGGTTGACAAAAGATTTAGTCAAAGGATTAAATTTGAGCTTGATAGGCGTTGATGAAGGTGTGCAGGACACAACAGGAACAAAAGCAGGAGTAAACTATATGAAAACCAAGATGAATCATGCATACACTTACGGAGGTAATTTAAAATACTCTGACGAAAATTCACCGATTGGTGTATTTGCCACAGCTTATTTTCAGTCGG
The DNA here is from genome assembly GCF_000183135.1 of Paludibacter propionicigenes WB4. Lineage (NCBI taxonomy): Bacteria > Pseudomonadati > Bacteroidota > Bacteroidia > Bacteroidales > Paludibacteraceae > Paludibacter > Paludibacter propionicigenes. The sequence continues at coordinate 1,687,205 of NC_014734.1, forward strand.
GTAAGAGTGCAACTAAATCTACTTTGGCGGGTAAATTATTAGCCATTAAAGTTGATTATAAGTTCTCGAATATTATCGTCGCCAATGTAGGAACCGATTATCTATCCGGAGACAATACAACCGATGGAACTCAGTCAAATTTTAAAAAATTGTATGGTACCGATCACAGTTTTAATGGTGCAATGGAGTATTGGAAAACACCGCTAAATCAGGGATTGTTGGATTATTATGCAGGAGTAACGGGTAAAATCAACAAGGCATTAAGCATAGACGGAACATTTCACCTCTTTAATTCCGAGTTCTCGGGAAAAAATTCTAAAGGAATAGCATTTGGCAAAGATTTAGGTTCCGAGTTGGATATAATTGTCAATTACAAGCTAAATTCATGGACAAATATTCAAGGTGGGTGGTGTACATATTTTAGCAACAATAATACACTTGCAGCAAAGAGCATTACAACTTCCGCCACCATTCCGGCTGTGAGAACTCCACAATGGGCGTACATAATGTTCACAATTAAACCAAAGTTCCTATAGATAGCCCCCTAAATCCCCCAAAGGGGGACTTTAAGAGCTCAAGAACAATAGATTTATCTATAAAAAGAATATACAAATCCTGCCTTCAAGTCCCCCTTTGGGGGATTTAAGGGCTTAAAATACACATTATGAAACGAATAATTATCTCATTAGCGATATTGCTCGCTACAATAACAGTATCGGCTCAGAAAGTAAACGTAGCTGCAGCAGCCAATTTACGGTATGTATTGGAAGAAATCAAAACGGCATATTTAAAACAAAACCCGAAAGCAAAGGTAAATCTCACATTTGGGGCTTCAGGCACACTGGTACAACAGATTCAGAATGGCGCATCGTTCGATTTCTTTATGGCCGCCGACAATGAATTTCCTTTAAAATTAAAAGAAAAGGGATTAACTACAGAACCAATGTCAACTTATGCTTTTGGAAAGCTCGCAATCTATAGTACGACTCTCGACGTTAGCAAACAAGGTCTGGACGTTTTAAAAAGTTCTGCTATCAAGAAAATTGCAATTGCCAATCCTGAAACAGCTCCATACGGAGAAAGGGCAGTACAATTACTCAAATCTCAGAAACTTTACGAGAGTTTGAAATCTAAAATCGTGTTAGGAGAAAATATATCACAAACAGCGCAATTTGCTTTTACAGGAAATGCAGAAATTGGATTCGTGGCTCTGTCGTTGGCTTTAGCTCCTGACATGGCCGGAAAAGGTGACTACTACATTGTACCACAATCCATGTATCAACCTATTGAACAAGCATGTATCTTAATAAAAACACAGGTACTAAATACCGAAGCAGCTAAATTTAAAAAGTTTGTATTATCACCAAATTCTAAAGCTATTTGGGAAAAATGGGGATACGGATTAGCCTCCGGTAAATAGTAGAAAACAGAACAATAAAATCTTAACCAAAGCTCTCGGCTTTGGTTAAGTCTGTGAAACTAAAATTGAAATATGGATCAAGACTTTATAAACACACTTTTACTAACAGGCAAATTAGCCGGCTGGACTACCATAATACTTTTTATAATCGGGTTTCCGGTTGCATACCTGCTGGCTTATAAACGATTTCCACTAAAACCGGTTTTTGAAGCTTTGATAAGCATGCCACTGGTATTGCCACCAACTGTACTTGGATTTTATATGCTGGTGGCTTACAGTCCGCAAAATGCCTTTGGGAGATTCTTGGAGCAACACTTCAATACCAGATTGGCATTTAGTTTCCAGGGTGTGTTGATAGCCAGTGTACTTTTCAGTTTACCATTTATGATACAACCGCTGCAAAACGGACTGACAAGTATTCCGAAAAGTTTCAGAGAAACTGCATATACCTTGGGTAAGTCGGAATTTACAACTTTTATCAGGGTATTGATTCCCAATATGATTCCTTCAATTATCACAGCCGCAGCTATGACTTTTGCTCATTGTATAGGCGAATTTGGTGTGGTGATAATGGTTGGTGGAAATATGCCCGGCGAAACCCGTGTGGCTTCCATAGCTATTTACGACGAAGTACAAGCAATGAATTACCAGGCTGCCAATCAGTATTCGTTTATTTTGTTTATCATTTCTTTGCTCATTCTTACGCTGATTTATAGCATTAATGGCAAGAAAAAAATCTTCTTTTGATATGTTGAAAATCGATATAAAACGAGCCATGCTCACTTCCGAAGGCAAAACGAATCTGGAAGTAACCGCGGAAATTCAAGACAACGAATTGCTGTGTTTGTTCGGGCATTCAGGAGCAGGAAAAACAACCCTGCTGCGCATACTGGCCGGATTGACTAAACCTGATAAGGGTCGAATTGTGTTTAATGATACTGTTTGGTTTGATTCTGAGAAAAAAATAAACATTTCACCACAACAGCGAAATGTGGGTTACATGTTTCAGGACTACGCACTCTTTCCTAATATGACTGTTGAGAAAAATATCAGCTTCGCTCAAAAGGAAAAAGATAAAGATGAAGTAAATAAGCTGATGGAGCTTTTTGATCTGGATGCTTTGAAAAATCAACATCCGGCTAAGCTATCCGGAGGACAGAAACAACGGGTGGCACTGGCTCGTGCTTTGGCATCCAAACCCAATGTTCTGCTGCTTGACGAACCGCTCTCTGCACTTGATTTTGATATGCGACTTGCTCTGCAACACGAAATACGCAAGGCTCACGAGCTACTTAACACCGTTACATGTTTAGTTAGTCATGACTTACAAGAAGTTTTTCATTTGGCATCATCAGTCATCTTGATTAAAAACGGAACGGTAATTAATCAGGGAAAACCTGCCGATGTATTCTCCGGTAAGCAAGATTTCTACCCTAAACAAGCATATTAATTCAAAGCGTATAAGTCGAAGATATATAAACAAAAAACCGACCTGATATTCTAATCAGGTCGGTTTTTTAAGTATAAATGCTATTTGATTATTTTTGACGTTTCAAAGTCATCTCCATGTCACCCATTGGAGAATCAATCATTTTCAGAATGATAGTATCGTCATCTTTTAATGTACCAGCATATTTCATTGCCTGGTCACCAAAAGCCATTTCAAAACTTATATTTTTACCATCCACTTTTACGTTAGTTACAGGTAAGTCGCCATTTGGCATTTTCATAGAGCCTGTTACCTTTTCACCTTCTGTTTTGAAAACATAAGTCAGTTCAAACTCATTACCATCTGGGGTTTTTACTTTTGTTAGCCATGTACCGTCAAAACCTGCAGCATAAGTAACAGCTGAAATCATTAAAAATAGGACTGTTGATAAGATTGTTTTTTTCATTGGTTGATTTTTTTGAATTAATATTAGTTTAATGAAAAACAAAGGTATATAAAAAATTAAATCTGACAAGTGAAATAGATTATTTCGGAAATTCCATCGACATATTCGGTTTTTTTATCGACAAAACCGGAGTTTGTGTTTTACTTACATGCTTTTTTATAAAGCCCTATAATCCGCATTTTTCCGAGCCGCAAGTCTGCAGCTAGCTTTCCCAACATGGGGAAACCAGTTGCACATTTGCAGCAATCTTTCACATACTTAGGAAACCTTGTCGCAAGTTTGCAGGAGACATTCCCCGATATGGGAAGCGTTACTGCAATAAAGAGACTTTCATAGATTCTCATGGATTAATTTTAAAAAATACCTCTCATCAAAAAACAGCATTACGATACCATCAATCTTCATCCCATTCGACGTTACCTTTCCTACCTTTTAAGTATAATTTGATACATTAATGTAGGATTTAGAGCAATTCCTACGAAATGGCTTTTTCAATAAATGAGATTTTATCTATCAAAATTCAAAAAAATATAGCACTGAATTACAACGGATTAAACCTTTATAAAATATGAAAAATAGCTATCTATTTGTTAATGGCACGGTAAATGAATAAGGCTAGTCAGGTTATTCAAAAAAGCCTCAACAAACAGAAACATTAGTAATTCATTTAAAAGATAAAAAAGATGAGAAAAATTGCAATCTACGGAAAAGGCGGAATTGGTAAAAGTACTACAACGCAAAACACAGTGGCCGGTTTGGCAGAAATGGGGAAAAAAGTAATGGTAGTGGGTTGCGACCCTAAAGCTGACTCTACTCGTTTACTTCTACATGGTTTGGCTCAAAAAACAGTATTGGATACATTGCGCGACGAAGGTGAAGACATCGATTTGGATGATGTAATGAAACCAGGATTTAAAGCAACCAGTTGTGTTGAATCAGGCGGTCCTGAACCCGGAGTTGGTTGTGCAGGTCGTGGTATTATCACTTCTATTAACTTGCTTGAGCAACTTGGTGCTTATGACGAAGACAAAGCATTGGATTATGTATTTTATGATGTATTAGGTGACGTTGTTTGTGGTGGATTCGCCATGCCAATCCGCGATGGTAAAGCAGAAGAAGTTTACATTGTTTGCTCCGGCGAAATGATGGCTATGTACGCTGCCAACAACATTTGCAAATCTATTTCAAAATTCGGTAAAGTAGGTACAGTTCGTCTGGGAGGATTGATTTGTAACTCACGTAAAGTGGATAATGAAGCCAACATGATTGAAGAATTTGCTAAAAAACTGGGTACTCAAATGATTCACTTTGTACCACGTGACAATATGGTTCAACATGCTGAAATCAATCGTAAAACGGTTATTGATCACGCTCCAGAACATCCACAAGCTGACGAATATCGTGCATTAGCTAAAAAGATAAACGACAACACTATGCATGTAATCCCAACCCCACTAGCTATGAGTGAGCTAGAAGATCTTTTGGTAGGATTTGGTATTTTGAACTAATACACTGGTAAACAAGCTGACGAGGGGATATCGTTATCAGCTCGTCACTTGTTTCTCTTTTTGAAATTGGAAATTAGCTATTACCCTAAAAAATTAAACATTATGTATTTATTAAGAGCAATTGTTCGTCCTGAGAAATCAACTGTAGTTATGAAAGCATTATTCGATGCAGGCTTTCCGGCAATTACTAAACTAGCTGTATTCGGCCGTGGTAAACAACGTGGTATCAAAGTAGGAAACGTAACATACGATGAGTTACCTAAAGATTTACTTATGATGGTAATTCCTGAAAAAGATAAAGATTTTGTAATTGAAACAATAATATTGGCTGCCCGCTCCGGTGAAAAAGGACAGTTTGGTGATGGAAAGATCTTCGTTACCCCTGTTGAAGAAAGTTACACAATATCAAGCGGCAAAAAAGACTAAGAAAACCCCTAAATCCCCTAAAGGGGACTTTGGAAAAGAAACACTTAGAATTATAGTATAAATCTCGACCTCTCTTATTCCCCTTTAGGGGTTAGGGGTCTAAACAAATAGATTATGAAATTAATATTAGCAATGATACGCATTGACAAGATGGCCGCTACCAAACTTGCTCTTTCAGATGTCGGTCTGCCTTCGTTTACTGCTATGCCGGTTTTAGGTCGCGGAAAAGGGAAAGGCGGATTTGAAAAAGCTGTAGGTCTGGACGAGGATCAAAAAGAGCTCATTATCGAGATGCCACGTTTAAAATCCAAACGAATGATTACCCTGGTTGTAACCGACGATAAAAAAGAATTAGCAGTGGAAACTCTTATCAAAACAAACCAGACAGGTAAAAGCGGAGATGGAAAGATATTTATCCTCCCGGCCAGCGATTCTTACCGGGTTCGTACAGGAGAAAACGGAGATATTACATTAGACTAATTGATAATTCACAATTCATAATGCATAATTAAGCATTGACATTATGAATTATACATTATGCATTATAAATTATAAAAATTATGGGAAAGACATTAATAGATGAACTGGAAATGAGTAAGTTTACCGAGGAGGTAGTTAAAGCTTACCCGAAGAAGGTTGCCAAGAAAAGAAGTAAATCGATTGTAATAAACGATCCGGACTCTATTCCCCAAATCCAATCGAACGTACGTACCATCCCGGGTATTATTACTCAACGCGGTTGTACATATGCAGGTTGTAAAGGAGTGGTTCTCGGTCCTACAAGAGATATAGTGAACATTACACATGGACCCATCGGATGCGGTTTTTATTCATGGTTAACACGTCGAAATCAAACACGTGCCGACAAACCCGAAATGGATAACTTCATTCCGTATACATTCTCTACCGACATGCAGGATTCAAATATCGTGTTCGGTGGTGAAGAAAAACTAAAAGTGGCTATTCGTGAAGCCGTAGAATTATTTAACCCAAAGGGTATTGCCATTTTCTCTACTTGTCCTGTAGGACTGATTGGTGACGATGTTCACCGTGTAGCCCGCCAGATGAAAGAAGAATTCCCCGGAGTAAATATTTTCGGTTTCTCTTGCGAAGGCTACCGCGGAGTATCGCAATCGGCCGGTCACCACATTGCAAACAACGGTTTATACAAACACCTTATCGGACGTAATGACAATCCGACACGTAAGTATAAATATGCTGTAAACGTATTGGGAGAGTACAATATTGGTGGTGATGCCTTTGTTATTGAAGATTTGTTCGAGAGAATAGGGGTTGATATTATCGCTACCATGTCAGGAAACTCTACACTGGAGCAATTTGAAACAGCACACACTGCAGATTTCAGTTTAGTGATGTGCCACCGTTCTATCAACTATGTAGCTGAAATGCTTGAGACATCGTTTGGTATTCCTTGGGCTAAAGCAAACTTTATCGGCGCTGAAGCTACAGCTAAAACGCTTCGCAAAGTAGGACAGTATTTTGGCGATCAGGAATTAATTGACAGAATAGAAGAGGTAATTGCCGATGAAATGAAAGCTGTAAATGCAGCCATTGAAAAAGCAAGAGCAAAGACAGAAGGAAAAACTGCTATGATGTTCGTAGGAGGTTCTCGCGCTCACCATTATCAGGAGCTATTTAGCGAACTTGGCATGGAAACGCTGGTGGCAGGTTACGAATTCGGACACCGCGATGACTACGAAGGTCGCCGGGTAATTCCAACCATACAAATTGATGCTGACAGTCGTAACATTGAGGAAATCACTGTATATCCTGACCCAACACGCTACAAACCACGTAAAACCGAAGAAGAGCTTGCTCAGCTGAGAGAAGCATTTGACATTGAGTTCAACGAATACAAAGGTATGATGAACGATATGAAAAAAGGAACATTGGTAATTGACGATTTGAGCCATTACGAAATGGAGAAACTTATCGAACTCTATAAGCCTGATGTTTTCTGCGCCGGTATCAAAGAAAAATATGTGGTTCAAAAAATGGGTATCCCAATGAAACAGCTCCACAACTACGATAATGGTGGTCCATATGCAGCTTTCGAAGGTGCAATTAACTTCTACAAGGACATTGAAATGATTGCATGCAGCACCATTTTCAAACAAATGAAAGCTCCTTGGGAACGTGAAGAGGTGTTAGAAGCGGAATACGTTTTCAATTGATGACCCCAAACCCCTAAAGGGGACTTAAAGACGTAGTTTCTGAAAATGTTCAGATAGAAATTATAAATATAAACTAAAGAGCCGAAGTAACTCTGTTCCCCTTTAGGGGTTAGGGGTGGTTCTTAAATTCTAAAGATTATGTTACTTAGACATACAACAGCAAAAGAAATAGACAGAAAGGCGTTGACGATCAACCCTGCCAAAACCTGTCAGCCAGTAGGCGCAATGTATGCTGCATTAGGCATCCATGGATGCTTGCCTCACAGTCACGGTTCACAAGGATGTTGTTCGTATCACCGTAGTGCGCTTTCGCGTCACTTCCGCGAACCCATCATGGCTGGAACTAGCTCTTTCTCAGAAGGATCTTCAGTATTTGGTGGATCGGCTAACCTGGTTCAGGCAATCGACACCATGTTTACAATCTACAAACCCGACGTTATTGCAGTTCACACAACCTGTTTATCCGAAACAATTGGTGATGACTTGACTCAAATCATTTCCAAAGCTGCCGACGATGGTTGCGTACCTGAAGGTAAACAAGTGATTTACTGTAATACCCCTAGTTATGTGGGAACACATGTTACAGGATACTCCAATCAGGTGGCTGCATTTATCAAGTTCTTTTCTACTGCAACTCCAAAAAAACGCAACGTTATTAATATCGCTGCAGGATGGATGGAACCTTCGGATCAACGTGAAATCAAACGTCTTACTTCGGTAATGGAAGCACGCACTATATTGTTTCCTGACTTTACAGACGTGTTGGACGCTCCACTCGATGGACATTATAAAATGTATCCAAACGGAGGAACAACCATAGCCGATATGAAACTGACCGGGGATAGCAAGTTTACATTGGGACTTGGTCAGTCATGTACCGAGGATGCATGTATCAAACTGGAAAACAAGTGTAAAGTAAAATTCGAATTATTGGATATTCCTATCGGATTCAAAGCTACAGACCGTTTCCTGATGTCGCTTAGCCGTCATGCCAATGTGCCGATTCCTGAAAGTTTATCGGACGAACGCGGAAGATTAATCGATTTAATTTCTGACAGTTCGAAATATCTTTACGGAAAACGTGTTGCTCTTTTCGGAGACCCTGATACTTTAATTCCGTTGACTGAATTCCTGGTAAGTATGGATATGAAACCTGTTTACATTGTAACCGGTACTCCAAGCAAATACTTTACCGAAAGAATGACTGAGATTCTGAAAGATATACCGGAAGCTAAATTTAAGAGTGGAGAACAGGCAGATATGTTCCAACTTCACCAATGGATCAAACAAGAAGGTGTTGACTTATTAATGGGTAACACGTATGGCAAATACATAGCCCGCGACGAGGATCTACCTTTCGTTCGCATCGGTTTCCCGATTGCCGACCGTCCCGGACACAACTACTTTGCTAAAACAGGTTACGAAGGAGGTGCTAATCTGGTAAAACAAATTATGGATGCATTCCTTGATCATTTCGACCGTACTTGTCTGGAAGAAAAGGTAGAATGGCAATTGTAAGCGCATCAAATTCACATTAGTCCGATCGACGCATGACTCCAGTCCTTCATTAAGACGCATGACACCAGTCGGAGTGACTATTATTGTTGACATCAATATAGATTTGTCCAAATCTATAATTGCGATCAGATGAGAAAATTCATAGACGGTTTTACTTTGAAGGTAAAACCGTCTGTTTTTTTAAAGAAAAAGACACAAATTGCATGTGCCTTCTTTACGCTATGCCGAACAGAGCATTACCCCATCACTCAGACATTATTCTATTTGCTTTTTTATCATAGTAAATACTCTTAACTGAATCTCTTTTGATATATACACCTTCACGATATAAATCAGATAAGGCATTGATACTATTTAGATTATCAAGTTCAACTCCTTTATATAAATATTGAAGAGCAAGTTTTAATGATTTATCGTCAATTTTACCATATAGTTGTTTGTATTTATAATTTGAAATTAATGAGTGATAAACTCTGAAATAAGCCTCCTTATATCCGTATTTATTAGCCATTATAATATCATAAAGTAATGTTTCACCAGAGTATTTGTCTTCGAAATGCTTTATATGTAATTTTTCATAGGCTATAGTATCACCTTTAACCAACACTCTTTTCTGAAGTTCATCATCAGACTCATTAACTTGATTTCCAGTTTTTGTACTTTCTAACTTTTTTATCAATATCAAGGTTTTATATTTACTGTATTTATATCCAGTAATAAACCCGACAATTAAAATGATAATCATCAACATAGATTTTCTAAAGTAATGATTGTTTAAGAAGATATTTTTCATATATCATTTTTTTAATTGTATATGTATCTTTGGAGCATTACCTGTTTCTCGCGCTAACAAACCCCATTCCTCCGGATCTATCTTATTTCTTTGCAGAATATTTCTGACTGGTTGTTGAAATTTGTTATCCCAACTTTTGTATTCTTCTGATTTGAAATTAGGAATTATTCGATCTTGACCTCCGGCAAACCTTTTCTACCCCTGTTCTCCGTTGTGTATAATTTCTTACTCTGCTGTTCGGCGAATGGCTTCAGCCTTCGTCGCAACTAGAAGGAAAGCTCCTGCTGTCCACATTGTTTGCAAATATAACTATTTTCCCAACAAAACGGAATACAACTTACTTGTAACCTTTTCAATGTGAATATGCAAGATCACTTTGTATACTGTCGAGCAGGCTTTGTATGTTGTCGAGATCACTTTGTATACTGTTGTGATGGCTATGAATGTTGTTGAGATAACTTTGTATTGTGTCGAGACGACTTTGTATGTTGTCGAGCAGGCATGGTATACTGTTGAGATAGCTATGTATGTTGTCGAGATGACTTTGTACATTGTCGAGCAGGCATGGTATACTGTCGAGATAACTATGTATGTTGTCGAGCAGGCATTGTATACTGTTGAGATGACTTTGTATACTGTCGAGCGGACTATGTATGTTGTCGAGGGGGTTTTGTATGTTGTCGAGCAGGGTACTGTGCAAAAATCTGTGTAAACTCTATTTTTTCGAGCGGATGATCCCCGATGTAATCCCGTCCTGAAACACTGCGATGGTTTCGCATCAATACGCATTCCTACATTTTAAGTACATTTTCCTACATAAATGTACGATTTTGGAAATTCCGGCAAGAGTAAAATACACTTTTCCTTCAGCTTTCATCTTAAAATCACAAACATTCATACATCTAATTACAAGCATGTTACACACCAACAACGGCAGCCTAAAAGCCTCCAATACTGTTAATGGCACGATAAATGAATAAAGGTATGCAACGCCTACCCCTAGCCCCTAAAGGGGAACTATATTAGTATTGATTTATAACCCTTGTAAAATGAAAAATATAAAAACAAATATAATTAATGATACTAACTTCAACTCCCCTTTAGGGGCTGGGGGTAGTATATTATTAGATGAAAGAATGAAGCAAGTGTCAGTCGCTGGTGCCAATGAGCGCACGATTGATTGCAACAAAGCAAGTTTGGCAGGAAGTGTCAGCCAACGTGCTTGTGTGTTTTGCGGATCGCGGGTGGTACTTTATCCGATAGTAGATGCATTACATATAATACACGGACCCATTGGCTGTGCAGCTTACACCTGGGATATCAGAGGTTCTCTTTCCTCCGGACCTGAATTACATAGATTAAGCTACAGCACAGATTTACAAGAAAAAGATGTGATTTTTGGTGGAGAAAAAAAACTCTACGCTTCCATTATCGAATTGATAGATCTTCATCAACCTAAGGCAGCATTTATTTATACTACCTGTATAGTTGGTGTTATTGGCGATGACGTAGAACAGATTTGCCGAACGGTGGAAAAGGAAAAAGGAATTCCTATCATTCCCGTTCAGGCTCCCGGATTTCAGGGGTCGAAAAAAGACGGATACAAAGTGGCCTGCGAGGCTATATTTACATTAGTAGGAACCAAAAACAAACTTTACACCCCTGCAAAAAGTATCAATATTCTGGGCGACTTCAATCTGGCCGGAGAACTTTGGATTTTACTTGAATACTATAAAAAAATGGGTGTACATGTCAATGCCACCATTACCGGCGACGGACGGGTGGATGATATTTGTAACGCTCACAATGCGGCTCTGAATGTCGTTCAGTGTTCCGGATCGATGAATTATCTGGCTAAGATGATGAAAGATAAGTACGGAATTCCTTCGATGCGGGTTTCTTATTTTGGAATTGAGGACATGAGCGATGCTTTGTATGATGTTGCCCGATTTTTTAAGGATGATGATATGATGGATAAAGCGCGTGAATTAGTAAAAGAGGAGTTTTCCAAGCTTATTCCAAAGTTGGCATGGTACAAAGAGCGACTGACTGGTAAAAAAGCTGCCATATATGTTGGAGGTGCATTTAAAGCCATATCGTTAGTGAAAGCACTACGTCTTATTGGCGTTCAATCGGTGATTGTTGGTTCGCAAACCGGAACAACCGAGGATTATGAGCTTATAAAACAGCTTTGCGACGAAGGAACCATCATCGTTGACGACTCGAATCCGGTGGAACTTTCGCATTTCGTGAAAGAAAAGCAAGCTGATATTTTTATAGGAGGCGTTAAAGAACGCCCCATTGCTCATAAAATCGGACTCGGTTTCTGCGACCACAATCACGAACGCAAAGAACCACTGGCCGGATACGAGGGCATGCTGAATTTCGCTAAAGAAATATATGCAACAGCCATGAGTCCGGTGTGGAAATTTACGAAGTAGTTAAATAGTTAACTGGTTAATTCGTTAGTTGGAATTGAAAACAACGCTTAACAAATAAACCAATCACTAATGAACAATTAAAACTAAACAAAATGATTGAAGCAAAAACATATACATCCACACGCAACTCCTGCAAACTTTGTGCTCCATTAGGTGCATCGATGGTGTTTAAGGGAATTGAGGGTTGTGTGCCGCTTATACATGGAAGTCAGGGTTGCGCTACTTACATACGCCGTTATATGATTAGCCATTATAAAGAACCCGTTGATATCGCATCCAGTAATTTCAGCGAAGAATCAACTGTTTTTGGAGGAAGTAAGAATTTTATCACCGGAATTGAAAATATTATAAAACAATATAAGCCCAGTGTCATTGGTATTGCTTCAACATGCTTATCGGAAACGATTGGCGAAGATATTCCGGGACATATCCGACACTATAAAGAATCACATGAAGCCGATGGAAGTTTCATACCTACTTTCATCCATACTTCAACACCCAGCTATAGCGGCAGCCACGCCGAAGGTTTCCATAACACCGTCTTGGCTGCCGTGAAAGCTATCGCTAAGCACGATCAAACCGTTGAGGCATTAAATATTTTCCCGGGCATGGTATCGCCTGCAGACATACGATACTTAAAGGAATTATTAGACGACTTTGGTTTGAAGTATGTTCTTTTTCCTGATTTTAGCGAAACGCTTGACAACGAATACACTTCTGAATACCAATTGATTCCTACAGGAGGTACTCCCATGGCTGACATAGAACATCTGGGAGATGCCAAAGCCACTATTGAATTTGGCAGTGCATTCAACAAAACGGTAAACAGAACAAAAGATAGCGGCACACTTCAAACTGCCGGCGAATGGTTGCAATCGACATATTATATCAAAAATAATCAAATGCCATTGCCAATTGGTATCGAAGCTTCCGATAAATTTATCAAAGTGCTGGAAGAAATTAGCGGGCAAGCAATCCCCGAAAAACACAGGAAAGAACGGGGCCGACTGGTAGATGCTTACGTCGATGCACATAAATATGTATTTGGGAAAAAGGCCTTGATTTACGGTGAAGAAGACTTTGTAACCGCCATGTCCGATTGGTTGAAAGAAATCGGAATTGAAGCATTTTGGATAAAAGGTACCGATTTTGAAACCTTACGCGAAGAAGCCGACAAGTTCAAACCTGACTTTTTATTAGGAAACAGTAAAGGCTATTACATTGCCCGCGAACTAAAAATTCCGCTAGTACGGGTTGGTTTTCCTATTCACGATCGCTTTGGTGCAACTCGCATGCATCATATAGGTTATCGCGGTACTCAGGAACTTTTCGATCGGGTAGTGAATGCATTAATAGAATTCAAACAAGAGAATTCTCCGATTGGGTATAAATACCTTTAAACAATGGTCAGTCATCAGAGAACAGTTATCAGTTGATGATGAAAACCAAATAAACTATAACCACGGAGTGGTTGAAAGTGAATAACCTCCGGTGAAACCGGAGGATGAAAAACTCTCAAAAGTTACAACCCTGAAAGGGTTGAACTAGGATATAGGAAGTAGAGAAAAATATAGTACAAACTAACTCAAAAGTCCCCCAAGGGGGATTTAGGGGGCTAAACAATAGACGATATGGAAATGACCGAAGAAAGAAAACAAGCACACCCTTGTTTCAACGAAGAAGCAAAGCACACCAATGCACGTGTTCACCTGCCCGTAGCTCCCAAGTGTAATATTCAGTGTAACTACTGCAATAGAAAATATGACTGTGTCAACGAAAGTCGTCCTGGTGTAACATCATCGGTTTTAGCACCATTTCAGGCTGTTGAATATTTAAGAGATTTAGATGGAAGAATCGAGAATCTTGCAGTTATCGGCATTGCAGGTCCTGGCGATCCGTTCGCGAATCCCGAGGAAACGCTCGAAACCATGCGAAGAGTAAGTAAGGAATTTCCGGAGAAAATATTCTGCCTCTCCACCAACGGATTGAACTTAGAGCCATATATTGATGAAATTGCAGAATTAAATGTTTCGCATGTAACCATCACTATCAATGCTATAGACCCAAAAATTACAGCAAAAATTTACAAATGGGTTCGTTTCAATAAAAAAGTATACAGAGGCGAAGAAGGAGCAGCCATTTTGCTCGAACGTCAGTTGGCGTGTATTGCTAAACTTAAAGCCAGAAGTATTACAATTAAAATCAACTCCATCATTATACCGGGGATAAACGAAGATCATATACCTGAGGTGGCTAAAAAATGTGCAGAACTGGGAGCTGATGTAATCAACTGTATTCCACTTATTCCAACTGCCGAAACACCATTCGAAGCTGTAGAGAAACCCGATACAAAAATGATTTTCAAAACACGCACGTTGTGTTCAGAACATTTAAAGATAATGAGTCACTGCGCTCGTTGCCGTGCTGATGCTGCAGGACTTTTAGGGCAGGATCTGAACGAAACGCATGCTTTACTCAAAGAATATTCTTCACGCGCCGAAGAAATGGATACTACAGGCCGGCCATACGTAGCTGTTGCCACCAACGAAGGCTTATTAGTTAATCTCCACTTAGGGGAAGCCCGTAATGTCTACATTTTCGAACAAACCAAAAATGGGTTCAAAAACGTGGAAGTAAGAGACATGCCACCAAAAGGAAGCGGTGATGAACGCTGGCTGAATATGGCTCGTACACTCAAAGACTGTCGGGCAATACTGGTGAGCGGTGTGGGTGAAAACCCCAAAGCCATGTTAAAAGGATGCGGTTTACATGTGGTGGAAATGACAGGACTTATCGATGAAGGTCTTGAAGGAGTATACAATAACAAAGTAATTCGATCCATAGCCAAGCCTGATGCATTTAAATGTGGAAGCAGCTGTAAAGGAAACGCCCAAGGATGCGGATGATCACCCATAACCCCAAACCCCTAAAGGGGCTTAAAGACAATATTTATCACTCAATTATAAAAAACAGAGACGAAGTAACTTAGTTCCCCTTTAGGGGCTAGGGGTCGTCATTAAAATTACTCGTATGAAAAAACCAACTTATCACATTCTAGTTTGCAATTCATTCAGAATTGCCGGAGACGCACAAGGTGCATGTAACAAAAAAGGTGCAAGCGATTTGCTTCAATACATTTCAGAAGAAGCTTCTGACCGAGGTTTAGACGTCGCTGTGAGCACTACAGCCTGCTTAAACGTATGTTCTCAGGGTCCGGTTATGGTTATTCACCCGAATAACTTTTGGTATGGAGGCGTTGAATCTGAAGAGATAATCGATGAAATTTTCGACGCACTAGAAGAAGATGAGCTTTGCGAAAAGTATTCTATAGCAGATTAGTAGTTAGTTGATTGGTTTATCGGTTGATTAGCTTTATAAAGCTATTGACCAACGAACTAATCAACTAGTCAACCATTCAACTTTAAACAAATGAATCCATACTTCATCGACACTACACTGCGCGACGGTGAGCAATCACCGGGCGTTGTCTTTTCTCTTCCCGAGAAAATTCGCATAGCGGCATTGCTGGACGGAGCTCATATACCGGAAATTGAAATAGGTACACCTGCCATGGGCGAAGCTGAAGTAACCGATATCAGAACAATCTGCGAAATGGGATTTGGGTTTAAAACTCTTTCGTGGTGCAGGGCAACCAAAAATGACATTCGGGCTGCTTCACATGCCGGAACCAATGGAGTACATGTCTCATTCCCTGTATCGCCCATTCTTATGAAAGCCATGGAAAAGGATTCGACATGGGTAATTCAGCAAATGCAACAATTGATAGAATTTGCTTACCCCATGTTCGATTATGTTACCATTGGAGCTCAGGACGCAGCCAGGGCAGAAACAAGTTTTCTGAAAGAATTTGTGTGTGCAGCCAGTGCATTTGGTGCTGCCAGGGTTCGTTTGGCCGATACAGTAGGTATATTAAATCCCATTACTACATTTGACATGGTTTCTTCTATTCGTAGCGTTGAAAAAGATCTTCCACTCGAAATCCATGCTCACAACGATCTGGGAATGGCAACAGCAAATACCCTGGCAGCGTACATGGCCGGTGCAAATTGCCTGAGTACTACTGTAAACGGACTGGGCGAAAGAGCAGGAAATGCTGCCATGGAAGAAGTTGCTTTGGCGTTAGAATTAAGTGCAGGTATTTCAAGTACCTTACGAACCGAAAGTTTCTCTGAGTTGAGCGATTTTGTTGCCAAAGTTTCAAATCGTCCTTTGAACGAAAGCAAGCCTGTTACCGGAAGCCTTGTACTCACACACGAAAGCGGAGTTCATACCAATTGTTTGCTCAAAGACAGGAATACTTATCAGCTTATTCCGGCTGCAAAAATTGGCAAACAGGAACAAAAATTCCTGATTGGCAAACACAGCGGTAAAGCAACAATTATGCACTATTTATCCGAAGCTAATCTTCCATACACAGATGAAGACTGCTTATCGCTGCTTGAGAGAGTGAAAGAATGTGCAGATGCTCTAAAACGGGCAATCACTAAAGAAGAATTATTGGATATATATCTTGAATTATATTCAAACCAACATCATTCAATTGTAAATTATAAATCGTAAAAATATGTCAACTACCATAATCCCCGATGATGAAATGAAAGCATTAGCTATCTCCAGTTTACGATATGCTAACAGCTTCTTTTCAACCTTTCAGAAAAGCCTGAATAATGAGAAATCCCGCTTCGACAACGATTTGCTTTACAATTTTGCTGTTATGAGTGTAGAAAAGTATTTCGTCGCATTACTGGCTCGTTTTGATTGGAATGCCGAGCACCATATGCCCATTGCACTTTATAAAGAAGCACTTCCATTCGAGCCGGAACTGACCGAAGAAATGAAACAAACAGCAATTCTTATTGGAAAGTTTGAGGCTATATGCTCATTGGATGGGTTCGGGTATCGAACGCCTTCTACAGAAGAACTTGAAGCAATGGCTTCCGGGATAGCCTCAATCAAAAATTTAGTAGAAAAAAGAATCGCAGAGGTGACAACTAGCCTCGAAAAAATTAATTAATTATCTCAGCATCGGCTTCACAATATGTGAAGCCGTTATTTTTTTAATCGTCAAACATGCAAATTTGATCAACTTCATCAGAAGTACTATAATTCCAACAATGAATATTAAGTAACCTCGTAATATTATCAGATAAAATCACACAAGTCAGTAATTTTTAAACGGGAGGATACCAACATATTAATTTATGTTGGTATTTTTTCGTTAGGTTCAATCTTTCCGAAACAAAGTAAACCAGGCTTTCACTTCGTGCACTCTGCCGGCCTGTTCGTAGGTTTGGCATTTTAGCTCCAGCACATTAAATGCATCTTCTATTTCATCAGAGCTAAAACTCATATCCAGCTTTTTTAGCAGTTCTTGCAACTCTGATTGAGATTTACACACGTAACACGATTTTCTGAAATCTGCGTCCGAATCAACCTTCGATATAAAATGTATCGCATTTTGTAAACTCATTTTCTTCTTAAATTTACCCCTAACCTCTGAAGGGGAAGATAATTAGTACTAAATATGTAAAATAATTTCTGAATATATAAAAAGAACAAGACGCAAATTATTTAATCCCCCTTTAGGGGTTAGGGGTACAATCTGTCTTACAATCACTACATTCTCCACCACATATAGTTGCAAATTCCATTGCAGAATCCATATTAAAAGGCGCTAGTTCATTATTGGCCAGAAACCTGATATTTATATCCAGATCATCACCTATAGACTTAAACACAGAGAAACCCTTATTTACAAGTACTTTCAGTGCCATAGGTTGCAATTGTTTTGTAATAATGGTGAATACATTATTTCGCTCAAGAGCCGGAAGTAATTCGCCCATGTTAGGAGCCAGGTCCAATGTCTTTATCCAACTTCCCTCATGTTTATCAGTATCGTAAATGCACAAACAACCAACAACGCTCAAACTACTGGCAATACGATTGCTCTGCAGTTCTCTGTCAATCACCGGAATAGCTATTTTCATAATTGTGTAGAAATAATTAAACTATTATTAATATCACTCTCCGATTAAAATCCGAATATCTATAATTTCTTAGTCCAGAACAACATATTTGGTTGACACTCTTCAAAGCCCATGCTACTGTATAACGCCTGAGCTACAACATTATCTTCTCTTACTTCAAGGGTTATTTTGCAGTAGTCTCTGGATGTTGAAATAGATATTAACTCTTGCATTAAGCTCTTCGAAAGACCCTTTCCTCTATACTCCGGATGTACGAAAAAATCGTGTATATTAAGATATGGCTTTACCTTGAAAGTCGAAAAATTAATAAAACAAGTTGCCAATCCAACTACTTCATTATCATAAATCTGAAAAAGAACAAAAGATGAAGGATGATTTGCCAACCCATCTATAAGTCTCAATTGCTGCAACTTACTCAACTGCGGAGCATCACCCATAGGATCAGCCATGTACATATTGAGCAATTCTGCCAGCTTAGTCAGATGTGTGGGATTTTCAAAATCGCAAAATTCGAAAGATATTGAGCTCATGAGATTATTCTATGCTAAAAAAGTCACTAAAACATGTATACTATCACACCTTAAACCTCTTGGGTTCAATTTCATATTTCTTTATTCTTATACCCATCATTCTTTCAGTAATTCCTAATTGCTCTGCAGCCCTAACACAGTTGCCTTTGGTCGAAATCAGCGCATCAATAATAATCTGTTGTTCCATTTTCCCCAGAATAATATCTAATGTGCCACTTTGCATTGTTTCTGAAGTGGAAGCTGTCTGAAGGGATGCTGGCAGATTATGAGTTCGTATTACTTGATCGGTACTCAAAATACATGCGCGTTCAATACAGTTTTCCAACTCACGAATATTTCCCGGCCAATGATAAACCATAAGAGTATCTATAGCCATCGAAGTGATTCTTTTGATATTTTTCCCGTGTTTTTTATTGAATTTATCTATAAAAAAATCCGTTAATATAGGGATATCGTTGATTCGCTCCCTCAAGGCCGGTATATATATTGGAAAGACATTAATTCTGTAATATAAATCCTCTCTAAACTGATCTTTACTAATAAGTTCCTCTAAATTCCTGTTAGTAGCACATAAAATGCGAACATCTACCTTTATAGGCTTAGTGCTACCAATTCGCTCAATTTCCCGTTCCTGCAAAACGCGTAATAACTTAACTTGTGTAGAAGCCGGGATATCACCAAACTCATCCAAAAATATTGTTCCACCATTAGCTGCTTCGAACCTACCGATACGAGTAGTAGATGCTCCGGTAAACGATCCTTTCTCATGACCGAACAGTTCGCTTTCAATTAAACTTTCGGGTAATGCTGCGCAATTTACTTTGACAAAAGGTTTGTTCTTACGGGAACTGCTATAATGTATGGCATCTGCCACGAGCTCCTTCCCAACTCCACTTTCTCCTCTAATCAGAACTGTGGCATCGGTTGGTGCCACGCTATCAATAAGCGAAAACACTTCGTTCATCTTTCCCGAATTTCCTTTTATTCTGTCTGGCATAATACGATTTCTGAGTTCACCTCTTAAATTCATATTTTCACTGCGCAGTTGCTCAAGCTCTTCGGCATATTCTTGTCTGCGGCGTAAGGTTCTTCCGATCATCGAACCGACAATTTTCAATAATCTCAAATCATAATCAAACGATACAATTCGTTTATAAACTTTATGTTGGCTCAGGGTACCTATTACTTCATCTTTGTAACGTATTGGAGTACAAATGAATGACACATCTATACCATCGATAACCGTAGCTGCATCAGTCAGATTCAAAAACTCGTGTGAGGAAGCAATTTTAGGTAAAAGAACTTGTTTGCCGGTTTCTATTACACGACCAATTATTCCGTGCCCCACATGATATACTGCATCTTTAATTTTTTTCTCATCAATTCCATAAGCACCCTCAATCGTGATTTGAGAATTTTCGCGATTCAGTATGGTCAGAATAATTCGCTCAGCTTTTAAGTGTTCAGCCAATATTCTCAAGACTTCATTTAAATCAATTTCCTTATTGCTCAATAAAGAACTTAACTCAAGTAATACCTCCAACTCTTTAGCTCCATAACAATCGGAACCATTAAACCTACACA
Source organism: Paludibacter propionicigenes WB4 (assembly GCF_000183135.1). Lineage (NCBI taxonomy): Bacteria > Pseudomonadati > Bacteroidota > Bacteroidia > Bacteroidales > Paludibacteraceae > Paludibacter > Paludibacter propionicigenes. The sequence continues at coordinate 1,707,523 of NC_014734.1, forward strand.
AAGTTTCCATAAAATCTTTATTTTATACCATTTTGACACACCTACCATAATAAATCACACCTTTGTCTGCAAAATTACTCATTTTTACGCCATTATGAAATTATTTGAGAGAAAATTTTATTGATTATTTCAAGAGAAAATTTATCAAACAGATAACTATCAGATTACAAGTGATTTAATTATAAGTAAAAGTCAACTGCTAATTAAATTCGTATTCCGGCTAGTATAAAACAGATTTGGACCTCTGATTCAAAAGAAATAATCACTGGCATGAATAATTGTTGAACAAAACAAAAAAAAACGTACTTTTGCAACTTTGTGAGTCAGACTTGATTTGGAATGTAAACTCGACAGGAATTTATTGATTATGATATTAAACTACATTTGGATTGGATTTATTCTCATTGCTTTCGTGGTAGCGTGCATACAATTTTTTGTTTCCGGTAATACCAATATTTTCATGGACGTAATGCAGTCTGCATTTGGATCGGCTAAAACCGGTTTTGAAATTTCTATTGGATTAACTGGGATGTTGTCATTGTGGTTGGGAATTCTTAAAATAGGTGAAAGAGGTGGTGCAATCAATATTATCTCCCGAATGGTGGCTCCTTTTTTTTCCAAAATCTTCCCCGATATTCCTAAAGGTCATCCTGCCATGGGAAGTATCTTCATGAATCTCTCAGCCAACATGCTCGGACTAGATAATGCAGCCACGCCACTGGGTCTAAAAGCCATGCGCGAACTACAGGAAATTAATCCTGACAAAGAAAAAGCGTCTAATCCCATGATCATGTTTTTGGTGCTTAATACGGCAGGCCTTATGTTGGTGCCTGTTAGCATTCTGACCTTTCGTCAGCAGCTCGGAGCTGCAAACCCGGCCGATGTATTTCTACCAATACTGATCGCCACTTTTTGTGCGGCATTAACAGGCCTTATAACTGTATCTGTTATCCAAAAAATCAATCTGTTGAACCGTGTTGTTCTTTTAACCCTTGGGGGAATGATTACGTTGATTGGTACGTTAATATACGTTTTGAGCAGACTTCCCAAAGCTGACATTTCTAAATATTCGAATTTTACTGCATATTTTATTCTTTTCAGCATCATTATCATATTCATTAGCATTGCATTAAGAAGTAAAACCAATGTATACGAGTCATTCATAGATGGCGCAAAAGAAGGATTTCAGGTGGCAATAGGAATAGTTCCTTATCTTATTGGCATATTAGTCGCAATTGCTATGTTTCGCGCATCCGGGGCTATGGATTATCTGATATTAGGAATAAAGTACCTTGTTTCTCTCACCGGTGTTAATACAGATTTTGTTGAAGCTCTACCTACCGCATTAATGAAACCTTTGAGTGGAAGCGGTGCCAGAGGCATGATGGTTGATGCAATGAAAATTCATGGTGCCGATTCATTTGTAGGTCGTTTATCCTGCATAATTCAAGGTTCGGCCGATACAACTTTCTTTATCTTAGCCGTATATTTTGGTTCTGTAAATATAAAAAATACCCGTTACGCTTTGGCTTGTGGCCTTTTAGCCGATTTTGCAGGAATTACAGCTGCCATTTTACTTGGATATTTATTTTTTCATTGATTTCAAATCCCGTATTTTACAAACACAAAGAACATGATTCAATATATTGCCGAAGACATTAAAGTTCCATCTATCCCAAAACAAAAGATCAATGCATGGATTAAAAATACAGCTACCTTTTACGGAAAAAAAGTAGGAGAAATTGCTTATATTTTTTGTTCAGATGAGCGCATACTGGAAATAAACAAACAATATCTGAATCATGATTATTACACAGATATAATAACCTTTGACTACAGTGAATCTTCAGTTATTTCAGGAGATATATTTATAAGTATTGACACCGTAAAAAGCAATGCCGAAGAATTTAATGTAAGTATAGAAGAGGAGCTTAAACGAATTTTGATTCATGGCATTCTACACCTCTGCGGACAAGCCGACAACACTCCTGAATTAAGAGCCGAAATGACAAATAAAGAGAATCTGGCACTTCAAACTTTCTCTATCTAAAAGCATTTTAAGCTTCTTTATCATTATACAAACCAGTTCTGCTATTAACTCACTATTTTTGCAATAATATGTTAAATATAGCCTCCACTTTGAAGGCATTTTATTATCATTAAAAGATTATCACTACTTTTGTTGCTGTATTCTGTTTGAAACATCTAGATTTAATCTTAAGAAACTCTTTTAGTCTCTAATTACTGATACTTATTTAGGAATGACTATGGATATCAGACTTATAAAATTTTGTGTATTTGTTGCCTGTATAACAATGTCTGTCAACACTTTTTCGCAAGATTTATATCGTGCCGAGATTGGAATATCAGGTGGTGGGTCATCGTATATAGGTGATGCAAACAGTAAGCTCTTCAATAATATGCAATTTACTTACGGTGCATTTGTTCGATACAGAATAGACACTCGTTTTGCAGTTAAGGCGGAGTTTTCAAGAATATCTAAAATAGTTGGGCCAAACAACTCTTTTGTAAACGATACGATTAATGTTGGTGATCTCTGTTTAGAATTCAATTTTTTTGATTTGGAACATAATCCTTATAAAAGAAACAGTCGGTTCTTTTCTCCCTATATATTTGTAGGAGCAGGAATGATGACTGATTTATATATAAAACAAAAACGACCAGAACCATTTATACCTTTTGGGTTCGGAATGAAAGTAAAATTAGCAGAGCGTTGGAACTTAACAGCTCAATGGTCCAATAAACTGCTGCTATTTTCGGATAATATGGAAAATATGCCAAAATATAACAATCCTCAGAATCTGAATGGATCAAATATATTTAATAACGATTTGCTCTCAACCCTTACGATTGGTGTGAGTTATGACTTTTGGGAAAAGAAATGTAATTGTCTGAACAATTCGTATTAATAAATTCGCCATCTATAATTATGTCATCATATATTGAAAAAATAGACAAATCCAGACTTCCAAAGCACATTGCCATCATAATGGATGGGAATGGACGTTGGGCTAAAGAACGTGGATATGATCGAATTTTCGGACATCAGAATGGTGTTACTTCTGTTCGAGAGACTACTGAAGCCGCGGCTAAAATAGGAATTGAGTATCTTACTCTATACGCCTTTTCTACTGAAAACTGGGGAAGACCTCAGTCTGAAGTAGATGCTTTAATGGAGCTCTTAATAGACACCATTGAGAAAGAAACGCCAACACTAAATAAAAATAATGTGCGACTGCTGGCTATTGGTGACATAAGCAGACTACCGGGAAATGCCGGTGAAAAGCTACAACGTTGCATTTCTCAAACGGCTGATAATACCAGTCTCTCCCTTGTACTTGCTTTAAGTTACTCATCGCGTTGGGAAATAACAAATGCACTAAAAAACATTTGTAAAGATGTATCAGCTGGAAAAATAAGCGATAAAGATATTAACGAAGAACTCATTAGTACATATTTAACTACCAATTCAATACCAGACCCGGATTTACTAATAAGAACCAGTGGAGAAGAGCGGATCAGTAATTTTTTGTTATGGCAAATAGCTTACACAGAACTATATTTTACCGAAACACATTGGCCGGAATTCAGAAAAGAAAATTTACACGAAGCTATTTATAAATTTCAACAAAGAGAACGCCGTTTTGGTAAATAAATAATTAAAACCACACCAAATACTACCGTAACTCGACACTCCAAATAAATTATGCAATACAAAACGCTTTTCACTTTCTCCCTGCTATTTGTTTTTAGCCAACTTCTTGTAGCGCAAACTGTTTCAGTACAAGACACAACAATTTTACCAACCATAGAATACGCCAATACCACACCAAGGTATGAAATAGCTGAAATTAAGGTTTCAGGAGCCAGTAATTACGACGACCTCACTATCATTGGTTATTCAGGCTTAAATGTGGGTCAGACTATAAATGTACCCGGAACGGCTATCACCAGTGCTGTGAAGAAATTTTGGAAACAAGGCTTGTTTTCTCAGGTTAAAATTTTGGCAACCAAAATAAAAGATGGAAAAGTTTGGCTAACCATAGATTTAAAAGAACGTCCCCGTGTATCTGAGGTGAATTATACCGGACTAAAGAAAAGCGAAAAAGAAGATCTTGAACAACGTGTCGGTATCACTAAAGGAAATCAGATTACTCCTAACATTTCTGATATCGCAAAGAAAGTCATTGATAAGTACATGGAAGAAAAAGGATTTCTTAATGTACAAGTAAATGTATATCAACGTAACGATCCAAATAAACCTGGATATGTCATTGTAGATATTAATGTAGACAAAAAACTCAAAACCAAAATTCATAAATTATATTATTTTGGAAACGTAGCTTTAAGCCATAATCAGATAAACAAGGCTATGAAAAAAACCAATGACAATAATTGGAGAAATTTTTTCAGAACCAAGAAATTTGTTCGCGAAGAGTATGAAAAAGACAAAGTAGCTCTTATAGAAAAGTACAATGAAATTGGTTACAGAGATGCATATATTGTTTCAGATAGCGTTGTACGATATAACGATAAAACTGTAGACGTATATTTAACCGTAAATGAAGGTAAAAAATATTATTATAGAAATATAAAATGGATTGGTAACACCATTTATCCATACCAAAAACTTGATGCATTATTAGGAATAAAGAAAGGTGATATATACAATCACAAAAAATTAATGGCCAGACTGGTTACCGATGAAGGTGATGCAGTTAGCAAACTTTATCAAAACAACGGATATTTGTTCTCGCAAATTGATCCGGTAGAAGTACAAGTCGATAATGATTCGATTGATTTTGAAATGAGGGTAATAGAGGGAAAACCCGCAACTATAAACGAGATAGGAATTAAAGGTAATACCCGCGTTTACGAACACGTAATCAGAAGAGAATTGCGCACTAAACCCGGTCAATTATACAGTCAGGATGATATTATGCGTACAATGCGCGAGTTGGCTCAAATGGGTCACTTTGATCCTGAAAAAATTGTACCGGATGTTCAGCCTGATGCTGAAAACGGAACCGTGGATATAACATACAAACTTGAAACAAAAGGAAGTGATCAGGTAGAATTTTCTGCTGGTTGGGGTTCAACAGGGGTTGTAGGTAGTATTGGTTTGAAATTTAGCAACTTCGCTATACAAAATTTATTCAAACCTGACACCTATAGAATTGTACCTCAGGGTGAAGGACAAACGCTTACAATAAACGGTAGAACTAGTGGACAATCATATTCATCAGTCAGTTTATCATTTTTGGAACCATGGCTAGGTGGAAAGCGTCCAAACTCATTGTCTGCATCCATTTATTATTCCACTCAATCAACAGTTAGTGATCGTTATTCTGCTAACTACAGCAATTACATAAACCAAATGTATAGCGGAGGTTACGGCGGATATGGTGGCTATGGAGGCTACGGAGGTGGTTATGGAGGTTACGGAAACAGTAATTACAGTACTCAATACCAAAGTGAAATGGACCCGACTAAGTACATGCGAACCATAGGAGCATCTCTTGGTTATGGTAAACGCCTTAATTGGCCGGATGATTATTTCATATTCCAGGGAGAGCTTTCTTATCAGTTGTTCATGTTAAGCAAATGGTATTATTTACCTCCGTTGACTGATGGTAATTACAATAATTTCAGTGTAAACCTTACGCTAAGTCGTAATTCTGTCGACAATCCAATTTACAGCCGTAGCGGTTCGGCATTCTCTTTAGGATTAAAAATAACTCCACCCTATTCATTGATAAATGGGAAAAATTATGGTAGTTCAAGCATGACCAATGCAGAAAAGTATAAGTTTCTGGAATATCATAAGTGGACGTTTAGCGGAAAAACATTTACGCCCGTAGCTGGAGATAAATTAGTATTGATGGGAAGAGCATTATTCTCATACCTTGGAAGCTATAATAAAAACGTCCGTTCTCCTTTTGAAACATTTGTTATGGGAGGTGATGGAATGTCAAACTACACCACTTATGGAACAGATTATATCTCGATGAGAGGTTATACCAGCGGTTCAATAACCCCTTACGATCCTAAGATTGGTACTAATGTTGGATATTTGTATGATAAATTCACAATGGAATTACGTTATCCTCTATCGCTAGAACAATCTGCAACAATATACGCACTGACTTTCGTAGAAGCCGGAAACTGTTTTAACAAAATGTCAGACTTCAACCCGTTCAATTTGAAACGTTCGGCTGGTATTGGTGTTCGTATATTCCTTCCAATGTTCGGTATGATGGGAGTTGACTGGGGATATGGTTTTGATGCAGATAATACAGGTAAAAAGAGCGGTAGTCAATTCCACTTCGTTCTTGGACAAGAGCTTTAATCTGGCTTCTTAATACTGATAATTATTTGGCAGAGATTTTGTAATGCGTAATTGAAATCAGAAATTATTGTTCAACAATCTAACGAGAGAGAAAACATGAAAAAATTAATTATTGCACTTTGTTTATTGGCAGGAGTAACCTTTACCGGTAACGCACAAAAATTCGCAATGGTAGATATGGAATATATCATGAAAAATATTCCTGCTTACGAAACTGCCAATGATCAGTTAAACCAAATATCAAAAAAATGGCAATCTGAAGTAGAAGAAAAATTGCAAGAAGTTCAGAAGTTATACAAAAACTATCAGACAGAGCTGGTTTTTCTCTCAGATGAAATGAAAACCAAAAGGGAAGAAGAAATTGTAGCAAAAGAAAAAGCTGCTCAGGAGCTGAAAAGAACTTACTTCGGACCGGAAGGCGAACTCTTTAAAAAACGTCAAAGTTTAATGAAACCTATTCAGGACGAAGTATATTCTGCCATTCAGCAGATAAGTAAAGATCAAGGTCTGGAACTTGTTTTTGACAAAAGTTCTTCTATGAATGTGATATTTACATCGCCTAAATTAGACGTTAGCGATGCAGTTCTCAAAAAATTGGGATATTCAAAATAAATTTATACATTTGCAGTCCATTTTCAAATAAATAAAACTCAAAATAAAAATAATATGTTTAAGAAAATTGCTTTATTAGTGCTTTGCGCTCTTCCTTTCAGTTTAATGGCACAGGAAGTAAAATTAGGTCACATCAATTCTCAGGAGATTCTATCGTTAATGCCTGAACGCACCACAATCGAAAAAACCATTAGTGATTTACAAGCTCAATGGGAAAAAGAAATTGCGAAAATGCGTGAAGAATATTTTGCAAAAACAAAAGAATATCAGGAAAAACAAGCGACTATGCCTGAGAGCATCAAACAAGCTCGTCAAAGCGAAATTGCAGAAATGGAACAACGTATTAGTACTACAGGCCAAAATGCTCAGACTGATTTACAAAAAAAATCACAGGATTTATTTGCTCCCGTAATTGAAAAAGTCAAAAAAGCAATTAATGAAGTTGGTGCTGAAAATGGATATCTTTATATTTTCGATCTTGGAGCACAAAGTATCATCTATCAATCTCCAAAATCAAATGATGTAACTGCACTGGTTAAGAAAAAATTAGCTTTAAAATAAGCCATATTTATTTTATAAAAAAACAGACTTTGAAGTTAATTCTTCAAAGTCTGTTTTTTTTGATATGATTCAAAAAATCGAGAGGATGGTATAAAAGCATCCTTGGCCCCGAGAACCTCATTACTTCCTTTATCTTCAATCGAAAATCCGGTTTGTAGCAATGTATAGTGCAGTTGGCACATTTTCCTTTCTCATCTCCAAACGGGCATTTAGACAATCTCTCTATTGCATATTGCATTAGTAAAGAACAATCCTCACATAAGTGAACAGTTCGATGCTTTTTTCGACAATATAGGCTTATCATCTTATGAACTGTAAGCTTTTCTTGTTCTATATTTCCCATAATTTTATGGTTAAGGTATAATTGAGCTAAAAAGATATTACTCCTCACAGAATAAATTAAAAATAAGATATCATAAGTTCTCTATAAAAGAAATTAGCGAGTAGATAAATTAGTAGAAGAAAATAGCGGATTACCCCCTAAGAGGCAATTATCAGGAGTAGATTTTCATTCAGAAACAAAAAAAAAAATCACTAAAGTGCATTGGAAATTCCTATCAGCTCTTTTCTGATAGCTTTAAGACGTTCTACAACTTCCTGCTGCTTTGCTATAGTATCTTTCTTTTGACTCAGCTTACGCCGTGCACCATCTAAAGTCAGTTTTTGTTCTGTAGTCAGATAAATGATCTGCTTGATAGTTTGGATATCATCCGGAGTATAAAATCGCGTTCCCTTATCGTTTCGTTTAGGATTAAGTTGTTTAAATTCTTTCTCCCAAAAACGTAGGTTTGATTGATTGATGCCGAACATTTTGGCAACTTCAGAGATGGAATAAAAAAGCTTTTCCATATTTCTCGTAAGTCAATTATTTAATAATCTTCAGTTTCTGACCTATCACAATTTTTGATCCTTTGATGTTATTCCATTTCTTTAATTTCTTCAAAGAAACGCCATATTTGTCAGCTACATCACTTAAGGTCTGACCAGATTTAACCTTATGATACGTTACCCTTCCGGATCCTCCGGGAGTTATAGTAGCTGCGGCCTGAATAATTTCAATTTCGCCACGACGGTTATTAATCAGTTCATCAGCCTTATAAGAAACCACTTCGTTGAATTTAGCAATAAATGCATTAATGGAGTTCAAAGGCAGGCACAAGGCATAAGGCTTGATATCGCCCGGAATTATGTCTTTTTTATATTGCGGATTAAGTAGGCGAACTTCATCAATCGGAAGATTAAGTACGTTTGCAACCTGTTCGAGATGTATGCGTTGATGTACCATAACTGTATCTGTCAACGTTGGCATATTTACAATGGCTGGACATAAATTGTGCTGAGAAGCATAATGTAAGGAATAATTAGCCGCTATAAAAATAGGGACATAACCTCGGGTTTCTCTGGGCAAATAAGGATATATAGCCCAGTAATCGCGCTTTCCTCCAGCACGTCGTATAGCTTTATTTATATTTCCGGGACCACAATTATAGGATGCTATAACAAGGTTCCAATCACCATAAATGGCATACAAATCCTTCAAAAATTTAGCAGCAGCATTTGTAGCTTTTACCGGCGAAAGTCTTTCATCTACCAAACTGTTTATTTCAAGCCCATACATGCGACCGGTGCCAATCATCAACTGCCATAAACCCGCAGCTCCCATTCTGGAAACAATAGTGGTATTTAGAGCCGATTCAATAATTGAAAGATACTTTAGTTCCAGTGGTAAATTATTTGCACCAAGCACCTGCTCAAATAATGGGAAGTAATAATTACTCATTCCAAGCATATACTCTACCTGATGACGTTTACGAACAGTGTATAATTCAATGAACGAACGTACATTAGGATTATACGGCATTTCCATCAAACATGGCATTTTGGATAACCTGAGTTTGTAAACTGAATCAGGAACAGCTACAACATTATCACTTGAGTTACAATTTAATGTGCTGGCTCGTTGTATAACCCACGATTGGAGCATATAATCCAACGTATTATCAAATTCCAACGGAACAGTCAATGTGGAATCAAACACCAACTCATTAGCCGACTTATCTTTATGCGCATTACTTTTAACCTGTGAATGAACACATGTTGAACTAATTAGAAAGAGTAAAACGGTTGAAAACAGTATTTGAAACCTCATCTTAAATATATATATCTTTATAAATCAACTTACTAAAAATTAAAACTACACTGCATTGCAAATGTATTATTGTAGCCGTTTTTTATCATTATCGGCTGAAAACGCATAGACAGGTCAGGACTGATATCAAAATCGTACAACTGAGCATCAACATAAGCATCTACAATTGACAATGCGTAACAACCAATTGCTGCAATTATACTCAAATCTCTGTATCGTCTGAAAGCGCTCTGAGCAGTATTCAAGGTTTTTTCGTATTCAGAATAACCCCGATAATCTACTTCAATAGTACGCCCTTTAGGCAAAATTTGATAAAAACTAACTTTACTTTTATCCTTGTCTATAGCATTCTTATAATTAATATCACTCGTATTATACTTATTTATATCCAGATAAGCATTTCTATACGAATTATACTGCGTTGAATTCCATGAAATCGCATAAGCACAACCAAGAAAGGCGCCATATACGATGGGCAATTTCCAATATTTCTTATTCAATATTTGCCCATAACCAGGAATAATAGCTGCCATCCAAACAACCTTAGATGGATTTGGTTTAAAGGCTTTCAATTTTGTTGAATCCTTTGTCAGCGTTACATTGTTTACAAGCGGAACAGCTTGTTTCTCAATTAACCGTGCAACCGTATCTATAGGCAATCGAGTGCTTATAGTATCAGCCTGTGCCATTGCACTTTCCGATATCAGAAAAATAAAAAGAATAAGTATGCTTAGGTATTTATACACAAAAACAACATTAAATTTTGTCGAATAATTCCATAATACGCGCCAACTCTTCATCGCTGGCAAAAGGAATTGAAATTTTGCCTTTACCATCCGAGTTGCAGAGAAACTGAACTTTAGTCCCAAAAACATTACTCAATTGAGTCTGCAGTTCATCAAACTCTTTAAGTTTAGTCACCGGATTTCCCCCACCCGATTTAGGTTTAGTGTCTAAACTACCTGTTTCTAAGAATAAGCGTACAAGTTCCTCAACCTTACGCACTGTATAATCATTTTGAATAATCGATTCATACAAATGCAATTGTACTGCAGGATCGTTCAATCCTAAGATAGCACGGGCATGTCCCATATCGATTTTCTTATCCTTAATTCCCATTTGAATTTCGGCAGGCAATCGAAGCAACCGCAAATAATTAGCAATCGTAGCGCGTTTCTTTCCAACCCTTTCACTCAAACGTTCCTGAGTCAACTTGTATTCCTCCATCAAACGATAGAAAGTCAAAGCAATTTCAATAGCATTTAAATCTTCACGCTGAATATTTTCAATCAGCGCCATTTCCATCACCTGTTCATCGGCAGCCGTTTTTACGTAAGCCGGGATGGTTTTTAGTCCAACTTGCTTTGATGCCCTAAATCTGCGTTCACCGGCAATAATTAAGTATGTACCATCATCATTCTTACGCAGTGTTATTGGCGAAATAACACCTAATTCGCGAATTGAAGCAGCCAGTTCACTCAGGGCATCTTCATCAAAATAAGTTCTGGGTTGATTCGGATTTGCAAAAACCAAATGCATTTCCACTTCGCTGATAGACGATGATCCGCTTGTACTAATATTCTCAGTATCAATCAAAGCACCCAAACCTCTTCCTAAACCTGTTATATTTTTTGCCATACTCTGTTTTACGAAACGCAGCTTTTATTAATTTATTTCTTTGTAGGCTAATCAATTAACCTTTTTGTTTTTTGCAATCAATTCCTTAGCTAAGTCCATATAATTGGTTGAACCTTTCGATTCTGCATCATACAGCAAAACCGGTTTTCCGTGACTGGGAGCCTCACTTAAGCGCACATTACGGGTTATAACCGATTCGAATACCATTCCCTCGAAATGTTTTCTTACTTCTGCATAGACTTGATTAGCCAAGCGTAATCTATTATCGTACATTGTCAGCAAGAAGCCCTCAATTTCTAATGCAGTATTTAGTTTGCTCTTTATAATCTTGATTGTATTTAACAGTTTGCTAATTCCCTCCAATGCAAAGTACTCACATTGAACCGGAATAATAACAGAATCTGATGCTGTTAGTGCATTGACAGTTATCAGACCCAGAGACGGAGAACAATCAATCAACAAATAATCATAAGACGATTTCAATGGAGTCAGGATATTCTCCATCACCCGCTCTCTGTTGTCCATGTTCAACATTTCAATTTCAGCCCCAACCAAGTCGATGTGAGAAGGTAAAATATATAAGTTCTCTACATCGGTTTGATGTATTGCCTGAGCCGGCGGTACATTATCTATTAAACACTCATAGATGGTAAACTCAAGCGTTCTGATATCTACGCCCAAACCCGATGAGGCATTAGCCTGAGGATCGGCATCAATAAGCAATACTTTTTTTCCAAGCGAAGCCAAAGACGCTGCTAAATTAATTGCAGTTGTGGTTTTTCCTACACCACCCTTTTGGTTTGCCAACGAGATTATTCTACCCATATAGAAAGGATTTATTAGAAATGAACGTGAGATTAAATATACAGACACAAAAATTTATACCGATTTTCATCAGTTTAAATTCTTCCAGTCAGAAAAAGCCAACTCTCTGAATGTCAAAATTATTGACTTAAGCAACTGTTTTTTATACCGATTTGCAAAGATAATAAAATAAATCCACCCTTTCAATAAGCAACTGAGGCATCATTTATAAATAAGTTTTTTTAAGGCACAAAAATGAATATTGTGTTTCAAGCTCTTTACACCCGCATTTTTTCACTTAAGCACTTTAGTTTGGACAAGTCTCGCAGCTGCATTTCAATTTTGCTTTTTTTGTTGGATTTTTAAATTAAAACAGTTCCAAAAATGATTATCTTTGCCAATGATAAAATCGGGGTACTTTATCAAATTATTAACTTCTATTTACCTCACAATTAAACTTAAAGACTCAACACATCATTATATGACCATTCGAAATCGAAAAAATCTACTCTTATTGATTCTTCTTCTGACAGTCATCATACTTTCATATTTTTATTTTTTTCGCCTCGACCTTACAACCGACAAGCGATATAGCGTGAGCAGTCAGACTAAAAACCTGATGGAAAAAATAGAATCTCCGCTTGAGGTGGTGGTTTACCTTGATGGTGACTTAAACCCAGGATTTCAACGACTGAAGAAATCAACGGTTGAGCTACTCGAAGAATTATCTGTTTATGCCGGCAAAAACATCAGTATCAAATACGAAAACCCTTCATTAGCAGATTCTCCTGAAGAACGAGAAAAAAGATATACACAATTGATGAACAACGGACTAACTCCGACCGCTGTTTACGAAAGAGATAAAGAAGGAAAATCTATTCAGAAAATTATTTTTCCATGGATTGAGATCAGCTCAAATGGAAAAAAAATCCCGGTTTGCCTATTGAAAAACATTTTGGGAAATTCCGGAGCCGAAAATTTAAATATTTCCATTGAGAATCTGGAATTTGAGATTACAGATGGTATCCGCAGATTAGTCAATAAAGATGTAAAGAAAATTGCATTTCTTGAGGGGCACGGCGAACTCACTGAAGCGGAAACCTATGACATCAGCAAATCTCTGAGCCGTTATTTTCAGATTGATCGTGGCACTCTAGCCAGCAATGCCGCAGTACTGAATGATTATAAAGTTGTGATAATTGCGAAACCCATAAAACCATTTAGTGAATCCGACAAATACATTATAGACCAATATATTATGAACGGAGGAAGAGTCCTCTGGTTGCTCGATGGTGTAAGAATCTCAAAGGAAAACCTATCTACAATCGGACTTTCGCCGGCCATTGAACTGGACTTAAACCTCAATGACCAGCTTTTCAGATATGGCATTCGCATAAACTCCATCCTACTCCAGGACGTGCAATGTGCTAGCGTACCTGTTAATATTGCACCAGCCAATGCATCTCCTCAATTCGAACCGACTCCCTGGTATTTTGCGCCGTTATTATTGGCTTCGCCCGAACATCCTGTAAGTCGAAACATCACCGAAGTGCGTTCAGAATTCTGTTCCGGAATTGATGTTGTTGGTAACAACAAGCAGGTAGATTATCAATTACTACTGGCCACCTCGGACAATACCCACATCATTGGCACACCTACAACCATTGATTTAAGTCAAAAAATTAAAGAAAACGATAAAACATACTTCAGCGGTGCTTATGTTCCGGTAGCTGTTTCGATGGAAGGTATTTTTGATTCGGATTTTGCCAACAGAATGACTCCAAAGGGATTGGCCAATACCACACCTACACTAAAACAAAGTGTTAGAACCAGACAAATCGTTGTTGCAGATGGTGATATTGTAAGAAATGAAGTTTCCAGAAAAGACAGTGCTTCAATTCCATTAGGCTTTGACAGATACATGAATCAACAGTTTGGCAACAAGGATTTTGTCCAAAATGCAGTACTATTCCTTGCCGATAACGATGGCTGGATGCAATTGCGCTCACGCACTATCAAGTTAAGACTACTCAATAAAAAAATCATAAGCGAGGACAGACTTTTCTGGCAACTTACCAATGTTTTGACCCCACTAACATTATTACTTTTGTTTGGTATCGGTTATCAAATAATTAGAAAGAGAAAATATACCAGAAATCAATCTGTAAAATAATCTATTTCTGTTTCAAAAAATAGCAGATTTTATTCAAAATTTATAAAAACAGAGGGTGTTCATTACAAGTAATACTCTTTTATTTCGTCCCAACTTGCTCCGAATTATCAGCACTTTCTCTATCAATAATAAGGCCGAAAACAAACTATTCAGACAATTTCCCTCTCATACTCTATCCTATCAGGCGCAAGCACCTCAAAGATTAATGGAGCAAATAACTAGCCAAATCATCATAATGATTTATACAACAGAAGGTTACATATATCTAAAAATATAGTCGTTAATTTACTTCACATATAAATCTGTACACAATATTCACAGCTTAGTAATCATTGCATAACAAGAATGTAACCTTAATGAAACTTAAATCATCTTATTTTGTGAGCAAATAAACATTATAAGAATTTATGACTGATTTAAAAAAATTATTTAAGGCAAAAAAGTTTGTATTGTTACTTTCGTTCGTCGCATTTCAGGTTATTGGATATGCGCAATCTACTATTAAGGGCAAGGTTACCGATAGTAAAGGGGATCCTTTAATAGGAGCCACTATAGTAGTCAAAAACTCTGCCGAAGGTGCTGCCAGCAATGCACAGGGAGAGTTTTCATTCCAAACGAGCAAAACTCTAAAGCACGGATCTATTCTTACATTCAGCTATATTGGGTACAAAAGTCAAGAGGTGAAATTCAATGACACTTACCTCAACGTATCCTTGTCCGATAACTCAACAGAACTGGATAATGTAGTAGTTACAGCTTTAGGTATAAAACGTGAAGAAAAAGGATTAGGATATTCTACCCGCAGCGTTGGGGGAGATGAAATTGCAAATACAAATCAAAGCAACTGGTCGTCAGCACTTAATGGAAAGGTAGCCGGGTTGTCAGTAATGTCTCCCGGAGGTCCGCTTTCATCCACCAGGGTTTCATTGCGAGGTGATGTATCCTTAAATGTTGGTGGAAATAATGCGCTAATTATTGTAGATGGCGTGCCTATGAGCAGCCCACAAAGTAACCCCGGAGTAGCTTATGGTGCAGGAAGTGCAGCAGAACTATCCGTTGATTATGGAAATGGCTTCTCGGATATAAATCCTAACGATATAGAGAATATCCAAGTACTAAAAGGAGCTAGCGCTACAGCTTTATACGGTACGCGTGCAGCCAACGGGGTAATTATGGTTACAACCAAATCCGGCAGCAATGCAAATAAAGGATTGGGAGTAACATTTACGTCCAATATAAGCACAGAAGATGCTGCTCATTTCCCAGATTATCAGTACGAATTTGGACAAGGACTTCCAAGTAACATAGGCAAAGTAGGAACCGAATATGCAGGAAAATTATACTATTCTTATGGAGCGGCCCCTGACGGAAACTCATCTACCAGTGGCACCAGTAGTGCTTATGGAGCAGCCTTCAATCCTGATCAATTATATTATCAATTTGATCCTATTACTCAAACAAGATCTACTACTGCAACTCCCTGGATACCTTACAAAGACAATCGGAGCGGCTTATTTCAGACAGGATACACGCTTACAAATTCTGTTGCAATAACGGGCAAAGGAGATAAAGGATCGATGCGTGTATCCCTTACTCATACAAAAAATGAATGGATATTACCAAACACCGGATTTCAACGTTTTGTAGCCAGTGTTTCGGCACAACAACAAGTTTCAAGGCGGTTAAAGGTCGCATTAAAAACTTCGCAAACTTACCGAACAACGGATAATGTTCCTGCCCTGGGTTATAATAGTAATTCCATTTCGTACTTTTTGATTTTCCAAAATCCCAATGTAGACTTAAGCTGGCTACGCCCAATGTGGAGAACAGGTTTAGAGAAATCAAAACAGCTACAACCTTATAGTTCATTCATCGGTAATCCCTATGTTACATTATACGAAAACGAAAATCCATCAAAGAAATACAGTAGCGCTTCTTCGCTTACAGCCAATCTGGAATTGTCCAACAGATTTGAATTTCAGGTTCGTTCTGCAATTCAGTTGACTAATGATATCCAAGAGCAACACAGAACAGTGAGTGATGTAGTATATGGAAACGGTTACTTTAAAAAGCAAAATGTATTTGACTATGAATTAAATACAGATGCTTTACTAACGTTCCATGATTCGTACAGCAATGGTCTTACGGTAAATACTTCTGTGGGAGGAAATGTAATGTATAGATACTACGATGCACTTTCGTCAGCTGTTATCGGATTGATAACTCCGGGCATATATATGCTGGCTAACGGGGCATCAAATGCTGTGGTATCAACTAACATCAGAAAAAAAGCCATTAACAGCTTATACTTCACCGCCAATTTTGCATATCAAAACAAATTATTTCTGGATGTAACAGGCCGAAATGATTGGTCATCTACACTGCCGGCTCAAAACAGATCCTTCTTTTACCCATCGGTTACAACCAGCATACTTGTAAATGAACTAGTCGAGTTACCCTCAGCAATTAGCCTTTTAAAACTAAGAGCTTCATGGGCGCAAGTTGGTAACGATACTGATCCTTATAAAACTTCAAGTTATTATAACACCGGCAATTTTCCGGGCTCCGTAACAGTAGCTTCAACATTATTCAATCAAAACTTTAAACCGGAGATATCAACCAATTACGAAACCGGAATAGATTTCAGAATGTTTAAAAATCGTTTAGCTATAGATTTGGCGTATTATAGCAATAAAACCAAGAACCAGATTTTAGATGCTCCGTTAGATCCGACGACTGGCTATTCCCGGGCTACAATTAATTCCGGAACAGTTCGAAATCAGGGCATTGAGGTTGAATTAACTGCAATCCCGGTGAAAACAAAAGATTTCGTTTGGAAAGCAAACCTGAATTGGTCAAAAAACTACAACAAAATTCTTTCGTTAGCAGAAGGATCTGACGAAAATCAACTAATCTCCAATATTGGTAGCGCTTCTCTGATAGGAACCGTTGGAGGAACCACTGCTGATTTGTGGGGATATAAACTGGTTCGGAATCCAAATGGAGATGTAGTTATCGGAGCAGATGGTCTACCATTGCGTGGAAGCGAAATAGAATACGTAGGTTCCGCCTATCCATCGTGGAAAGCAGGAATGTCCAACGAATTTACATACAAAGGATTTAGATTCAGTTTCCAAATAGACGGACAACTTGGTGGGTTGATTTATTCACAGTCTTTCCACAAAATGACAGAACAAGGAAAACTAGCCTATACTCTGAACGGACGTACACCAGGCTCTCAGTATTATATAGCAGGCGACGATCCGCGCATTACAGGGAACCCAGCATTAACTCAATCAGGAGGCATTTATATGGTAGCTCCGGGCGTTGTAAAAAATACCGATGGTTCATACAGTCCAAATAGTAAGCTTATTACAGTTG
The DNA here is from genome assembly GCF_000183135.1 of Paludibacter propionicigenes WB4. Classification (NCBI taxonomy): domain Bacteria; kingdom Pseudomonadati; phylum Bacteroidota; class Bacteroidia; order Bacteroidales; family Paludibacteraceae; genus Paludibacter; species Paludibacter propionicigenes. Next base: position 1,725,211 of record NC_014734.1, read on the forward strand.
AATCATATTATAAAGAGTATAACCGCATAGCAAACGTTGAAACAAACTCTTTCGATGGTTCATACCTGAAACTTCGTGAAGTCAGATTTGATTATTCGTTGCCGGCTAAAATTATCAAGAAAACTCCTCTGACTGCAGCTTCTATTGGCGTTTATGGACGAAACCTGCTATGTATAACCGATTATCCTTTATTCGATCCTGAAACAGTAGCATTAAATGGAAGTTCAATAGTTCCGGGTATTGAAACCGGCTCATTACCCTCTACCCGAACACTGGGAGTAAACCTGAGTGTGAGTTTCTAATAACAATACTGTGTACCTAACTGATTATCAAACAAAATTAGTATAAAACTGGAATTTGAATCAATGTTATAAGTTCTCAAATCCAACACATACGATAAAAAATAGCTTTATATGAAATATCTTAGTAAAAAAATAGCTTTACTCGTTCTCATAACGTTAGCTTTCAGCTCTTGCACCAATTTCGATGAGCTGAATACCGACCCAACCCGGCTAAATCAATCCAATCCGGGCACTTTATTAAACCCTGTTCTCTACGAAATGGCTTCTTATAACTGGAGCAGATATAACGACTACACTTTTCCACTGATGCAAGGCACTGTATCAACGTCGAGTATTAGCGGTGTGGGTTGGTACAACATACAAGATGCTGCAGGTGATGGGAGTTGGTCTACTTACTATAAATGGCTAACCAATATCAAAGAAATGGAGAAACAGGCAATCAAGCTTAATGAACCAAATTACCGCGCCATAGGAATGACTCTCAGAAGCTGGATATTCCAGCTATTAACTGATGGATTTGGAGATATTCCTATGACAGAGGCTTGTCGGGGCGGAGAAGGTATCTTGACTCCAAAGTTTGACAATCAGTTGGACGTTTACAAACAAATCATCAACGATTTAGATTCTGCCAATATGATTTTCGATACTGCTAACGGTTTAAAATACAATGCAGATGGAGAGTTATTATACGGAACTAACACTACGCTGACTTCAGGAGTTTCAACCGGAATTGTGAAATGGAAACGATTTTGCAACTCTTTAAGAATGCGCGCTTTGCTTCGTACATTAAATGTATCAGATCTTAACTCGAAAAACAAACTGTCTGAAATGCTTACCAACCCGACAAAGTATCCTGTATTTGAGTCAAACACTGACGCTGCACTTCTTCCTCTATCGGGAGTAAATCCTCAGTTGGCTCCAATGACTCGTCCGCAAGATTTTACGGCTTATATCTACTTGTCAGAATTTTTTGTTGAGAATCTGAAAACATGGAACGATCCGCGATTAGCACTATTTGCAACTCAGGCAACTAATGGTACTGTAAAATCGTATATTGGTCTGCCAAGCGGATACGCAGTTACTCCATCAATCAATGCCTCTCAGCCAAAACAAGCTTTAGCAATAGCTCCCATGAAGATAACATTGATGTCGTATGCAGAACTTGAATTAATAAAAGCAGAATACGACCAACGTTTCGGGACCGCGACTGATGCCGGTAATCATTATAAGAAAGGAGTGACAGCCTCTATCGAACAATGGGGAGGAGTTGTACCTGCAACTTATTTCTCGAACGCAGCAGTAGCTTATAATGGCACGCTGGAACAATTAATGACTCAGAAATATTATGCATTATTCTTTTGCGATTATCAGGCATGGTATGAGTATAACCGTACCGGGCTACCCAAAGTACCACGGGGTGTGGGCGTTTCTGTAGGAAAAGACATCCCAAAACGGTTTAAATATCCGATGGCTATACAACGGACAAACATGAAAAATTATCAACTTGCAAAAGCAAATATGGGAGGCGATGAATTCTCAATAAAACTTATTTGGCAATAAGTTCTCAGAATAAATCAATATTTCTTTAATTCATTAACTAACTCTGATTTTTATGAAGAAAATAATTCTTGCAGCATTTTCATTGCTTATTTTCATAAGCTCTTCAGCACAACAATCTGGAGATTTGGCAATGAGAACTAATGAAAACAAAACTGATAATCTTGATATTAACCCATCAAGCGCAATAAAACCGCATATAAAATATACTCTCGAATCATACGGAAACTCTATCAATATAAAAACTGCATTTCAAGATGAGCACTATTTAGGAGATACAATTTCAATTAAATGGAATTTGTTTTTAAAAAATTATAAACGAGTATATGAACAGACTGTTGGACTTTCGGGAAGCACAGTAGAAATAGTCAAACCTACAGTTTTTAATGCTGTGAGTAAGATAAACAATTACTACAAGAAGCTCTTTAAAAATGGAACTTTAAGCAAAGAAACTCTAGTTGCAAACATGAGTCACATATTAGATTGTGCAAATCTTCTTTGCTACGAAGATGACACAAAAAAAATAGAGTATGACATCAAAAATGCAAAAGATCCCAACGATATTCTTCAGGTATTCAAATCTATAGAAATTATTTATCATTAATCAAAACAAAAAAACATATGAACAAGCGTACACTTTCCATTATATATGGATTAATTATCCTGTTTAATCTTTCGTTGTTAAATTGTCAGGCAAGCACCAACAATATTGACAACACCTCCGATAAAACCCAAATCAGCGACAAAGCCGGAATGACTGTAAAAGGCTTAATTGTGGACAATAACAATAAGCCAGTAGAAGGTGTGGTAGTAAACGATGGCAAAAATTTCACCACCAGCGACCAAAACGGTATTTATTATCTACCATCCGAACTTTCGCGAAACAAATACGTAAGCATCTCAATACCTTCTGATTTTGATATTGAGAAGAACGTGGCAAACAGTTATTTTACAAAACTCTCGGATAAAGAAGCCGTAAACCGACGAGATTTCAAACTAAACAAACGTATAAAAAAAACTGACAAGTTTGTTTACATAGCAATCTCCGATCCACAAGTTAAAACAAGCAGCGATGTTAGCAGATTAGAGAGTGAAACAATGACTGACCTGAAATCGACAATAAAACAAAATGCAGGAAAAGAGATTTATGCAATGACTTTAGGGGATAATGTTTTTGATAAGATGAATCTGTTTCCACTGTACAAAACTATGCTTTCTTCACTGAAAGTTCCTGTCTTTTCCACCATCGGAAACCATGATTTCGACCTGAAATATAACGATTTGCACAACACAGAAAATCCGACAAACAATTACGCTGAAGAAATCTACGAATCTTTTTTTGGCCCTGTAGATTATTCATTCAATCTGGGTAATGTACATATAATCAGTATGAAAAACATTGATTATTTTGCAGGAAAGAAATACACCGAGCAATTTACACCCGATCAACTTGAATGGCTAAAAAAAGACCTCGGATACGTAAAACCCGGCACCGTTATTTTTCTGAATCTGCATGCTCCCACTGCCAATAAAACATCGAAAGGCTCTGGCAATACCCGAAATGCAGCAGCACTTTTTGAGATTCTAAAAGGCTATCAGGTACATATCTTTGCAGGTCATACTCATTTCTACGAGAACGAAGAGCCTGCACCGGGTATATATGAACATAATATCGGAGCTGCCTGTGGAGCATGGTGGGCAGGCGGCGTAAATCGTTGCGGGGCTCCGAACGGCTACCTGATTGTTGACGTAAACGGCAAAGAGATCAAATGGCATTACAAATCAACCGGTAAAGACATAAACTACCAGTTCCGTGTATATAAACCGGCCGAATTTGCCACGCAAGCAAATTATGTAGTTGCAAATGTATGGGACTGGGACAGCAGTTACCAGATAAAATACTATGAGGATGGTGTTAGCAAAGGTTCAATGGAACAATTCGAAGATGAAGATCAGGATTTCATAACCATGAAAAATGGCACGGGAACAGGATATCACACCCTGCATCTTTTCAGATTTCAACCCAAACCTGAAACAAAAACAGCAAAAATAGAAGTAACCAATCGCTTTGGTGAAATCTACACACAATCAATCAGTTTAAAATAAAACTTTCGATTATTCAATATATTTCCTTTCCTCATATCAATAAGACTGACAACTACTTAGCAACAGTAGTTGTCAGTCTTATTTGTTGCATATCACCTTCAACACTTACCCAATAATACATACTTTACTACTGGGATTTAAAAAAAAGTCTTATCTTTGCACCCGTATTTGGTTCACTTCTCTGCATTCGCAGAAAGTGATTAAAAGGGAATCAGGTGAAAATCCTGAACAGTCCCGCTGCTGTAAACTCTTTCTTTAATTGACAATAAACAATTGAAGAAAACGTATTGAACAACACTTTTGCCACTGAAGCATCAGTTATCAGGTATCAGGTATCAGTTATCAGTTGAAGTCAATCTGACTTTTTTACTGTTTACTGTTTACTGTTTTACTGTTCACTGACATCGGGAAGGCGTTCAATAACGGGAGTAAGTCAGAAGACCTGCCGATATATCGATTTGTAGCTTTCGGGAAAAAAGCAAACAATCAGCAGGCCAGTATGTCATCTCTTAGTGTGTCTTCGTTTGTTTTTATTTTCCATTGTTATAAATCTGGGATTTTGTATTTCACCAATTTAAATAACAATGAAAGAACAAAAAACAAAACACGCAAAAAATTCAAACAACGGGAAGATTGTTTGGCTTTGTCTCATTCTGACAATTATTTTTTTTCCAAAAAATGCATTCTCGCAGAAAAAAAACATGTCCGACTCGATTTATTCTATCGATGAAGTGCTCGTCACGAGTAAACAACAACGACGGGAAGTAATGAAAATTGACGTACCACTCAAGTATGTCCCTGTATCTATCAGTAGTATTTCGAGAAAAACTTTTGAACAACGCGGCATCGACAATGTAAACGATGCGCTAAAAAATGTAACTGGCGTAAAACCTGTAGTAACCTATGGCGGTTTTCAAACGTTTTACATGCGGGGCTTTGGTTCTCCGGTACTGATGGTTGACGGACAGCGCGATGAGCGGATGAATTATTCGAGTAGCGCTCCGGTGCCGGACCTGACATCGGTAGAAAGTCTCGAACTCCTCAAAGGTCCGGCATCTGTGATGTATGGTCATTCGGCAGTGGGCGGCATTCTGAATATTGTGCGAAAAGCGCCTACCGAAGCATTTCACGCCAATGCCTCTATATCATACGGGAGTTGGAACAGCAAGCGGGCTACATTTGGTTCGGGTGGTAGTCTGAGCGAAAAGCTTTCGTACCGACTGGATATTGGAACCTCCGACAGGGATGGTTGGAGAGATAACCACGATAAACGGTTTTCGTCCTACCTAGCATTAGCTTACAAGCTTAGTTCCAAAGATAAATTGGAACTGAGATCGGGCTATGTAAATGATCTTTACGGTACTGAAGCCGGAATTCCTACCGTGCTCTATGATGTGAAAAATATTGCCGGGAGTGTGGTTTCTCCCAAAAGCACAATTCCTTCGACTATCAGTCGGGAGCAGCGGTTCAATGATCCGTCCGACTTTTTAAAGAATAAAAATTATAATGGTTTGCTGAAATACAACCATATCTTTTCGGATAACTTATCCATGTCTAATATCTTTTCGGTAAACAAAGATGATATCAATTACTTTTCTACAGAAACACTGACCTATCTCACGTCAACAAAACCTATTTATTCTACTTATTATGAACAGGGAGGAGTTAAAACCTATATCTGTCTGGATAGTATTCAACGCTCATCGCCCCTGCGCTTCTCGCATATGACAACAACTTACCAAAACCAGTTGGAAACAAACTGGACTCCTGTTATTGCCGGGCTAAAGCATACGATACTAGGAGGGTGGTCTGTGATGTATCTGGATAGAACAACTTATACCGGATATAATACCGGGGATGTCGTAGGACCGGGTTATTTGGCAACAGTGACTTCGGTAAATCCTGTATTGAATCAGGGAGCCATCATTACCCGCTTCTCAAAAGCAAATCCTCGACGCGACATGACCAATGGTTTTTATTTCCAGGATTTGATTGAGCTGAGCAACAAATTAAAAGTATTACTGGCCGGTCGTCTTGATCTGTTCAAATTTCAGGCTGCCGGTTCGGCGAACACCATCGACGGTCAACGAGATTACCTGCGCAACAATCTGAATTGGAGTTCCTCACAGAATACCTCTTTCACCTACAAGGTTGGTGCAGTTTATCTGCCTACTGAGAACTTTTCTTTGTACAGTTCTTTGGGTACGTTCTTTAAACCTTACCGCGATATTTATAACTCTACTTATATTTATGTGAATAAAGAAGGGACGGTTTTTACTCCTGTCAACGGTGAAGAAATTTTTAAACCAGAATCAGGTTATCAAGCAGAAGGAGGCTTCGGATACGATTATAAGAAATACATTCGTGTTACTGCCAGCGCATTCTACATCCACAAAGAAAATATTCGAGAGAATGTCGCTACAGTAAAAGTGGACGAAAACGGAACACAGGTAACCAAAAGAGTATACGCTCAAATAGGAGTAGTTAACTCTAAGGGGTTTGATATTGAAGCGCAGATTAATCCTATCCAATCGCTTACCTTGGGTGGAGGCTATACGTTTACAGATGCCGAATACGGCGATTTTAAATCGAACCCTTATGTGCAGGGAGATACCCGCAAAGGAAACCTACAAGTTTATTCTCCAAAACATCTTTTATTCGCGTCGGCTAATTATCTGTTTATGGATGGACCATTGAAGAACTTTAGCGTTGGAGGTGCATGCAATTCTTCCAGCAAATCGTACACCAATGCTACTAACACGATCTTTCTGCCTTCCTATTTTGTGGCTGATGCTCATGTGAGTTACAGCTTTAAAACAGGATTGAGACTGGGCATTGTGCTTAAAAATATAGCCGATAAAACTTACTATGAATGGGCATTAAACAATAGTCAGTTTATTCCATCGGAAGGGCGAAGCTGTCTGGCCACACTCAGCTATTCACTCTAACTAAGTAGTTAATCTTTTTCTTTAAGCTGTGGAGGAATTCCCAACTGAAATTCCTCCACAGCTTATTTTTTCCTCCAGAATCTATTTACAGTTCCAAACAAATAATATGAAAATCTTTTTTATAAAACTCCATCGCTACCTTGGGCTGGCGCTTAGTTTTGTATTTGTAATATGGTTCATCTCGGGTTTTGTGATGATGTTCTCGTCCTTCCCCAAACCGTTGAAAGCCGAGTACGCCAGACTAAACAGCCCGATACATCCAACCATCATTTTAAACAATACAGACAGTATCAGGTCTCTTGTTTTGCATACACGACTGGATGAAACCCTACTTAGCGTAACTAAACAAAATGGAGAGCAAACAACTTACAGTTATCCCGATGAACATGCTGTTACCACTTATTCAGAAACCAGCTGTAGGAAATTGGCTGTGATGCGTGCTAAAGCCTCTGTCGGAGAAATGGAATCTATCTCAGATTATGACAGATGGATTCCGTGGGAGAAGTATAAAGACTACTTTCCCATTTATAAATACCGGATGAACGATGGAAAGAAAACGGTACTATATGTGTCGTCGGTCACCGGAGAGATTGTACAGGAAACTAACCGTACAACCCGACTCTGGGCTTACGTTGGAGCTATGCCCCATTGGGGATATATAAAGCAATTGCGACTTCATGCTGATTGTTGGAAAAATACCATTATCATTATCTCTGCACTGGGTGCAATTATGTGTATGGTCGGATTATGGCTGGGCATTAGCTACTCCCGAAAGGCATGGAAGCGCAAGAAAACGATAAGTTCCATTACACCCTACAAACATTTCTGGTTTCGGTGGCATCACATACTCGGCTTGCTGTTCGGACTGGTTACGTTTACATACGTTTTTAGCGGTATGATGTCCCTTTGCGAAGTTCCGCAATTTATAGCAAAGAGTCCCGACGAAAATGCTGTACGGTCGGATGCTCAGGCTCTGCCGTTAACCCGTTTTACCCGCAACCTAAACGAAGTCTTGAAACATTATCCACAAACCAACCGTGTGGAATGGAATATGATTGGAAAAGAACCCTACTACAAAATCAGCGACAAGGAAGGACATATAACTATGATACATGCCGACAGCAACCGGACAGAGTATCATCCTGTGTTTAGCAAAAAAGAAATACAAAACATCTACAATAAGCAAATCGGTCGGCATCCATTCTCGCTCACACTTCAGAAAGCATACGACAATTATTATATTCCATCACAAAAGCGGCAATGCCCTCTCCCTGTTTATTGCCTGACAATCGATGATGAATTTAAAACAACGCTTTACATCCATCCGAAAAACTCCGAACTACTGGCTGACTATAATAACAATACACGCATTCGTCGTTGGATCTACAATTTTTTCCATTCCTTTAATACGCTTTGGTTAATTGATCATCCTTTTTGGCGAAGACTGCTGGAGATCTGCTTACTTAGTGGAGGGTTACTGCTTTCAATTACAGCAATGACTCTTACAAGCAAGCGAATCAAGAGAGTCAAACTAAATACAAAATAATCACGTTAGATTTCTTTAAAAACTAAACAGAAACAGAAGCATTGAATCACAGAAACAATAAATATCTCATAAATGAAGTAAGTTTTTTCGAACTCCTCTTTTTGTTCTATTGTTACATACATAAAACTTAGATTTTTCGCTTCAGTACAGCTAGAGTAGTAAGTCATAAAATTCAAAATATTATGTAATCTATGATAAATAACGAAACATCATTGCGTTGGGCAAAATTTGTAGCAGAGTATGCGGCATACCTTATGGGATGCGGTATTCACACGTCAAGAGTCATACGTAATACCAAACGTATCGGAGAGGCATTGGGCTTCGATGTAAAAATCAGTGTGTTTCAGAAAAGTATCATTCTCACAATTCTGGATAACGAATCTCAGCACACTTTTAGTGAGGTTATAGAAATTCCCGTACTGCCCATTAGTTTCAAAAACAACGCGGAGCTAAGCGCATTAAGTTGGGAAGCTATAGACAAGCATCTGAATTTTGAGCAGATTAAGGAAAAATACCAGCAAATAATATCAGCTCCGAGAATGAATTCTTTGCTGCTATTGTTGCTAGTTGGGTTGGCAAATGCATCTTTTTGTAGATTATTTAAGGGCGATTGGCTATCTATGCTTATTGTGTTTATCGCCACTATCGCCGGTTTCTTTGTCAGAACCGAACTACAAAAGCGACATGTTAATCATTTTATTATCTTCATCGTATCAGCATTCGTTGCTTCTCTGCTATCATCAACTACGCTATACTTCAACACAACTTCTGATATTGCTTTGGCAACCAGCGTATTGTATTTAATCCCGGGAGTTCCACTCATCAATGGAGTAATTGATATTGTAGAAGGACATACGCTTACCGGAATAAGCCGACTAGCCAACGCGTTACTACTGATAGCATGTCTTGCTATCGGGCTTTCATTCACATTGATTTTATTTAAAGGAGGTCTAATATGATAATAGCACTTGACATACTTTCAGATGGGTTTTTCGCTGCAATAGCAGCCATTGGTTTTGGGGCTATTTCCGACCCGCCAAAACGCTCGTTTAAATTTATTGCTTTACTTGGAGCCGTTGGCCATGCTTGTCGCTTTTGCCTAATGAATTATTTTCAGGTTGACATTGCGGTAGCTTCGTTTGTAAGTGCTTTGATAATTGGGTTTGGAAGTCTTTGGTTAGGTGGCAAAATACATTGCCCGACAACCGTGATTTATATACCGGCGCTTCTGCCAATGATTCCGGGTAAGTTTGCCTACAACACTGTTTTTGCGCAAATCATGTTTTTACAAAACATGAATGTACCAACGCTGAAAGCAAAATACATGGAAATGTTTTTCTCAAACGGAATGGTTACGCTTACGGTCATTTTCCTGTTAGCAATCGGAGCTACATTACCCATGTTTTTATTTAGCAAAAAAGCTTATTCTCTGACAAGAAAGCTATAGCAGAAGCGGGCAGACAGGGTATTACTTTGGAAATAATTAAAAAAATGACTTACTGAAACAAAAACAGGATTTTGTCATTTTTCAAGGTAAGTTTTCCTTTCTTTTAACTACCTTTGTGCTTTCTAAAGTAACACAGAAATAAATCATTTTTCGCTCATGATTCAGGATATATTACCACACAGTTTCGACAATCATTACCTTGCCGGAGCAAAAATAAAGGACAATGACTTTCTCCTTCACTTTAAAGAAAATACACTTTTAATAAAAACGAATAATGAAAATGTTGATTTACCCCGACTGTCTGACTTTCGGAATATAAGCGACGAATCAAATATTACTTTTTTATTCACTCTGGATGATGTTTCGGGCTTTATTTTGTGGGACGAAGCTGAAACGGTGGAAAAAGAACATTTTGAATACAGAGAAATCGGTTTTTTCAGGACTATTCCTCAAAAAGAAATTGGCTGGATAAGTGTAGTGGGACTGCATCTTCGAAACTGGTACGAAGAACATCGTTTTTGCGGAAAATGCGGGGCTGAGACTTACCACAAATCCGATGAAAGAGCCTTGGTGTGTCCTGCTTGTAACACGCACTTCTTCCCTAAAATTTCGCCAGCCATCATTGTAGCTATCATCAATAAAGACAAAATCCTGTTAGCCAGAAATAGCAATTTTAAAGCTGGTTGGCATTCATTAATAGCCGGTTATGTAGACGTGGGAGAAACGTTGGAAGAAACCGTAGTGCGCGAAGTAAAAGAAGAAGTAGGTCTTGATGTCAAAAATATCCGGTATTATAAAAGTCAACCATGGCCACTGTCGGGATCATTGATGATTGGATATATTGCTGAAGCCGATGAAAACCAACCTATTGTAATCGACAACAAAGAAATAGTCGAAGCAGCATGGTTTAGCAGAGACAATTTACCCAGTCATCCCACCAACGCCAGTGTTGGAGGTGAGTTGATTGAAAAATTCATGAACGGAGAAATATAAACTACGACCAATCAACCAACTCATCGAATCAGGACATACTCAGGTATTTATGCCTGAATATTCCCTGGAAATTATCTAGATTATTTAGTCGCACATCCACACGTTGAGGGATTTTTTGATGGAGTTTTGCTGTTTTTCAAAATTTCTTTCTTAACATCACACCCATTACAATCGCCACAGGGCGATGTGTCTTTTTTGCGTATATTTTTCAGCACTGCATACACTGAATAGATTATTGCAAATACTATAATTATCAAAACTATTATATTCTGTGTCATTACATTCGTTTTATTTGGAGATTATCATTTAATCAAACACTCCAACATGTTAGCCTACAATTAAAGTTCGTTTTATATAAACAAACTTCCTATCTGATATGTTGCAAAAGCCACCAACCAGGCCATGGCAGTAGTATAAACCATGGTAAATACAGCCCATCCCCAACTGGATTCTTTTTTTATAGCCGCTATAACAGCTACACAAGGGAAATAGATCAACACGAAAAGCATAAAAGCAAAACTTACCAAAGGCGTGAAAACCTTTTGCCCTTTCAGCTCTCCACTGTTATGAGTCTGTGCCCGCAATTCATCTTTCAGAGAATTCGAATTCTCATCAGCTTTTAAGTCTGCTTGATAAAGAATACCCATAGAACTAACCACAATCTCTTTTGCAGCCAATCCAGTAATAATACTCACACCCATTTTCCAGTCAAATCCCAATGGACTTATTACAGGCTCGATAGCATGTCCTAATTGACCTATATAAGATTTTTCCTGACGTTCAGACTCTTTACTTACTTCTAATTGTCGGACAGCCTTATCCTTTTGATCAGGCTTCAACCCACTATTCGACTGAACTTGTTGAATCTTCGAATCATAATCTGTTGTATAGACTATATGACGTGGAAAATATCCTAAAGCCCAGATTAATATGGAAGCCAACAAAATAACATTCCCCATTTTCTTCAGATATTGCTGACCTTTATGCCACATGTGCAGACTTGTGTTTTTCAACGTTGGAATCCTATAGGGCGGCAATTCCATCACAAAAGGCACTTCTTTTTTGGCAAATGCTATCCTCTTCATCACCAAAGCTGTTAGAATTGCCAACACTATTCCAACCAGATAAATTGTAAAAAGAACAAGCCCCTGATTAGCCGGAAATATAGCCGATATAAGCAATACGTACACCGGTAACCGGGCGCTACAGGACATAAAAGGGGTGATAATCATCGTCAGAATACGGTCCTTTTTGTTATCCAGCGTACGAGTCGCCATTATGGCCGGCACATTACAACCAAAACCCATCACCAGTGGAATGAACGACTTACCATGCAAGCCAATTTTATGCATCAACTTATCCATGATAAACGAAGCTCGAGCCATGTAGCCGGTATCTTCCATCAATGAAATAAAGAAAAATAATATCAAAATATTAGGAAGAAAAACGATCACTCCTCCTACTCCACCGATTATTCCATCAACCAGCAAATCGCGTAAAGCTCCCGGAGACATGGTCGTCTGAAGCCAATCACTCAGCGATTCAACTCCCGTATTGATCCAGTCCATAGGATAACTACCAAGAGTAAACGTCGCCTGAAACATCAGCCACATAAAAAACAAAAATATAGGGAATCCCAGAAACCTGTGTGTCAGCAAATCATCAAGTTCCCGCTTACTTTCCCTTTTGTCTTTTTTGACCTCCTTATACGTTTCTTTCAATGCACCATCAATAAACCCATATTTGGCATCGGTTATAATCGTTTCAGAACGTTCACCATATTCTTTCTCAAGCTGCGCAATAGTTTGTTTTGCTACAGATTTAATTTCCTCATAATTAGCAAATTTCTCAAGCTGAGCTAGCGTACTTTTATCAGTTTCCAATAATTTGATCGCAACATACCTTGACGATAATTTATCTGTTATAGACGGATTTTTCCAAATTTCATGTTGAATATCATGGATTGCTTTTTCTATTTGAGCTCCATAATTTATATGAATATGACGCACACTCGGATCCCGGTCTTCATACACATCGATGAGTTTCTCGAATAATTCGTCTACGCCTTTCCCTTTCGATGCTACAGTCGGTATAATCGGAATACCAATCATTTCGCCTAAGCTCACATAATCAAACTTTGCTCCCTTCTTTTCCAACTCATCATACATATTCAAAGCCACTACAACCTTGATATTCATATCAATAAGCTGGGTGGTCAGAAACATATTACGTACAAGGTTGGACGAATCAATTACATTGACTACAATGTCAGGCATCTTTTCGGTAATGTGCATCCTCACGTACAGTTCTTCGGGCGAATACTCTGTTATAGAGTATGTTCCGGGCAAATCGACAATTTTAAAAGTATAGCCATCTTTCTTCATGATGGCTTCTTTAGCATCTACCGTGACACCACTATAATTTCCAACACGCTCATGAGAGCCCGAAGCATAATTAAACAGAGTTGTTTTTCCGCAATTAGGATTCCCCACCAATGCCACATTTATTACTTTCCCTTTCTCAAGCACAGAAACCTTAAGCGATTCTTCATCAATAGTTCCTTCAAATTTCACCTCTGATAAGCCTGCCGCTTCTTCCAAAGAAACAACTTCAACCAATTCCGCTTCACTTCTCCGAAGTGACACGTTGTATCCCATAATTTCGTACTCCACCGGATCTTGCAAAGGCGCATTTTTTATCACCCTCACCTTCTTCCCCTTCACAAATCCCATTTCGGTTATGCGCTTTCTGAACGCTCCATGACCAAGTACTTTTGTGATTATAGCCTCATCACCTGTCTTAACATCAGAAAGATATGTGTTGTTAGTTATCATTATATATGCTAATTAATTCATTTTTCGGACAAAGAAAATTCTAATTTCATATTTATCGGACAAACAATAAATTAAATTGTTACTCCAAAACGAATAAACCCTACCAGCGCATTCGCCAACTTTACATCGGTTCCAGCCGGATTTATAATATACTGGATATCAGGTTTTATAAAAATATTTTTATTCACCTTAAACTGGTAAGCTAATTCAAGAACGGTTTCATGCTTTACCAAAGCATTATGGAATCCGGCACAAGCCACAGCAATCCCAAACTGATCATCCGGACGTTTAGCCATCAACCCCCTACAATTAAAACCCAGACTCACATAATAATTATTTCGGTTAATCTTCTCCGGGCTCAATCCTAGCTGCGAAAAGACAAAAAGTTTATCAGTAATCTGCTGATCTACTACGAAATAGAATCCGCCATTTTTTTGAATGGCTTCAATCGTATCGTTATGCTGATGATAATAAGCCCCAAATTTGTAGCAACCCGACATTCCTCTTAGCAAACTTTTCTTTAGCTGAAACTCAGTTACAGCCAAAAAACCCTGATTTTTACTCAGTTTCCAACCCACATTATACGGGTTATTTTCAAAATCGTCCGGTGTTCCATCAAAAATTGCAGCTTCACAAGAAAACGAATTGCTTATATCCCATTGGACATTAACGCCTAAGGCAGTTAATGGAAAAATTGGAGAAGATATATTATCAGCAATGCTTGAATGAATCCCGAATGAGCTGTTTGTAAACAAACACCCGTTATCGTTAACAGCGAACTTTGCATTTAAATCTTGTAAACCCAATGTTACGCATGCCGTTCCAAAACATTGTTTATACCATAATTCATATAAAAAAGTAAGATTTCCGGCTTCAATATTAGATACTCCCTGAAAATCACCAATTAAATCAACCGTAGGCTCACCACCGTGTGTATTTCCTATATTTATAAATGCCTCTCCGCCTTTCCACCATTTACTGGTATAAAAATCGGCTTTTACATTAAGCAAACCCAAATATGCAGTCCCTTTTTTAATTCCACCACGAAAATTTGAAACCAGATCTCCGACATAAGATGCAGACAATGAAACCGGAGAATTTGCTTTATCATCCACATCCTGTTGAGCATTGACTTTTGCAGGAAGTAAGACAGATAAGGTTCCAACAATAAATACTGTTTTGTACACTACTTTCATACTGAATAGATTGATAATTCTTTTGCACAAAAATACTACAGTAATATCAAGCCCTATATCCCCAATAATGTTGATTATTATTGATGGCATTAGCAACTAGTTGCTATAAAAAAAGTATAAATCATCAAAAAAAACAAATCTTCATTTAAATCTAACAATCCTACACGCTTTTAATCTCATCTATTTCAATGAGTTTATTCATAATAGCATAAACAGTAAGACCCGCAGTACTATGAATCTCCAGTTTTCTGGTAATATTTCTTCTATGAGAAATCACGGTATGAGTTGACAAAAACAATGTTTGGGCTATTTCTTTATTCGTAAGCCCTTTTACGACACATATAATAATTTCTTTTTCTCTGGCACTCAGCGTATTTTGTTCATCCAATGCCTGATCAGTATTTGAATCAAAAAGTTTGTCCAGCTTATCCTTTACTTGCTCTACCGAATCATATATGCTTATGGTTTCGTCATAATTCTTCAGTAGATTTACATCCATAGCCGAATATACTAAAGCCAGGCACTTAAGCTTAGGATTCGATGTATCTGACTTAATTTTTCCCACATCAAAATAGCCCCAAAAAGTTGGGTTAATAATCAATATATCAGGTTTATGAATATTCAGAAAATGAATTATAGACTCAACTGAAATAATTTCAATAGGCTGTATCCTGTAACCGGGAACCCTTTTGAGTACTACAGAAATACCACTTCGAATAATCACCGAAGGCTCAACGATTGCTATCTTGAGTTGATTATTATTCATTTTGTTTTGCTTTGATGTTCAAGTGCTTCTACAGTCGGAACAAACAAATAATCTTCAACCTGATTGTGCGAAGCTAAATCTATTTCGCACGACAAAATATCAAACAAAACTTCAGTCAGAAAGTAGTTATTCCCTTTTGCCGGATAATATTTAATCAGAATATTCTTCAACTCTATTAGCTTCGAATCTATTTCATTATGTCTTCCCTGAAATACCGAAATACTGTAACGTGAATCGCGCTTACCATTCACTAACTTCAAAGCATAGGGGAAAACTACCTTATTCTCGTATTCCATATGCTTGGTCACTTCCATAACATACTCATCGAAAAACTTAAGAAAGATAGATTCGTAAGGAATGTTCTCACCCTGACTCTTAACAGCGTCTATCAGCTTTTTCCTAATAATAGGCAACTTAAAGTCCAAAAAGTAGGCATGGGCATTTTTCAAATACTGAATAATTGAAACAACCGATATATCATCGGCATTATGATCAACCTCAAAATTTGCTTCCGATAAAAAATTCACCACCACCAGAAATGTCTTGCAGTCAATATTGTTTGATTCGCACACCTCTTTAACCGTATGGTTACCAAACCCTAACGACAATCCAAAACGACTAATAACCAACAACAATGAGTGATTTTCATTTATCAAATCACTCATCTTATCATTTTCAGAAAACTTCTGTGGTGATGACATAGGCATTGTTTTATAATTCTCTGAATACAAGAACAGAGATGTTTCATTCGTTTATTACAGACAAACAATCAATTCATCAATACGACATAAAAACATCTGCTGCTCGTTTATGGTAGAGAGAATAATTACTAAATTTAACAATATCTCTACTTAATTGCAAAGATACTTATTTATAATGATTCTAAAGACTGATTGTTCAAAAACATTGTAAATTTCAGTTCTATTTAACCCTGACAACAAGGATCCAAGGCACATCTACTTCAAAACAGAAAGAACAACTTAAGCTCTGGTGAAACAAAAAATGCCCCGCAAAAGAGCGAGGCATTATTCTATTCATTTCCAATTTCTTTTAAAACTTCAGTTCCTGAATTTTGAGCGCCACATTCCCTTTTACATTGGCCTGAATACGCACAGCTCCTGGTACCAGACTTAAGCTTGTCACAGATAAATTGTTCAATTTTCCCTGAAGCGAAACACCATCCATCACGGTATAATTTCCAATCATTTTATTTACCTGAGTTTTCATTGATTCCAAATCAGTTTTTACCGGATAAGTCAGATAGGGAGTCAACTGCTTCAAAATCATACCGTGCAACAACCAGCTTGCTGACTTCACCAATACATTCGACGTTTTCACACTAAATTCAGGATTTGTTATTTCCATTGCTATCTTTTCTGCATTATAAACCATGTTGCCGGTGAAGTAGATTCTACCCTTGAATGAACCTATCACATCAGCCACAAATACTGCTTTACCTTCACTTCCAAAGATAGACAAATCTGTGATTGTAATTTTCTTATTTCCCTCCGAAAAAGTTTTATTAAGTAATTGCTTTTTAGCCAGATCGGAAATTTTATCAAAAGTAACATCTCCACCAATATTCAGATTAAATTGCTGCGCAGGTCTGTTTACATATTTAAAAGCAGGCAGGGGCGTAACCGGATTAGCAGCAGGCTGAGCTCCCAGAAATGACTCTATCTGAGCATAAAGTGCCACCGCAAGATTTAATTTATTACCCGTACTGGTAAAAGGGGATACGTAAACATCTTTAGGAGTTATCCTTATCCAAAGATTGTTTTCAGGGTTAACTTCCCGCGGTTTTTGGACTTCTGCCCAGGCCTGGCTTACATATTTCTTCAAATCAATAGACTCGGATAATGATTTATCTATCTGAGCTGTTATCAATTTATCACACTGACTGAGCGCCAGATTGGCTATTGGTGTAACCGGAACATTCACACCCACCACGTTGAGCCTTGGAGTTTGAAGCCACTCATATCCCGCACCAATTGTTTTTGACACCAGCTTCCAGTTTTTATCAAAACTTATTGTGGTCTTATAAGTCAGAGCTATAGCACCGTTAGCCTCATAATTATCCCCTACAGCGTAACCAAACTTCTCAACCTTCCAGGCAAAACGAGACCACACCTTCAACGGAACCCTGTATTCAATCACATTGTTATTAATAGTGAAAGTAAAGTTTTGAGCTTTTTCAACCCTGATTTTCAAATCCTTGTTGGATATATTAGAACCCTCGTAAATTACCCCCGTCATCTTTTTATTTATTGATGACTCCAGTTTTTTTACATCAAGTTCAACCTGCAAAGGCAATTCCGACAATGCCGGCGCTAGATTCGATGGCAGATACGACTCATTAGGCTTTTCTATCTGCATTGTTTTACATGCTGTTGCCAATAAACCAACTATGGCTATCGACATAAAAATCATTTGTTTCTTCACTTCTGTAATTTTTAAATTTTCACACAATGATAATGAGTGGCAAAATTAACCATTTCTATCGACATAACAACAATTTTACGCATCAGAAATTTGAATAAATTTCTTCTTCCAGTTCAATAACAACATTTCACATATCAATCTAACACCTTTATATGACAAAACAGTTGCAAGAATAACCCTGCAACTGTTTTGTAAATAAATATTATCAACCTGTATCTGCCTGATTTCTATTATTTCAGCAAAGCAAAATCTATTACTTCCATAATATCATTCACATAATGGAACTTCAACCCCTTCAAATAAACCGGCTTGATTTCGTCAATATCTTTCTGATTATCTGCACATAGTATAATGTCTGTTATCCCTGCACGCTTCGCAGCCAGTATTTTTTCTTTGATGCCACCTACCGGAAGAACCTTACCACGCAGTGTTATTTCACCCGTCATAGCCAGATTTTTACGCACTTTTCTTTTTGTGAAAGCAGATGTAAGAGATGTTATCATTGTCACCCCTGCCGAAGGTCCATCTTTTGGGATAGCGCCCTCCGGTACATGTACATGAACGTTCCAATCATCGAACATCTGGTTATCAATCCCGAGCTTTTCCGCATGAGCTTTAATATATTCCAAAGCCAGCATGGCTGACTCCTTCATTACATCTCCCAAATTACCTGTCAGCGTAAGCTTTGGAGACTTACTTTTACTCAGACTTGACTCAACATACAAAATTTCGCCGCCTACCTGAGTCCAGGCTAAACCTGTAACCACTCCGGGGTATTCATTACCCTGATATTTATCTCGACTATAGCGAGCAGCACCTAGGTATGTTTTTAAATCTTCAATCGATAATTCAGGATTATACTTCTCGTTAGTTGCAACCCTCTTAGCCACTTTACGCATAAGCGAAGCAACTTGCCTGTTTAGCTCACGCACACCCGATTCTCTTGTATAAGACTCAATCAGTTGATTAATGACAGGCTTGGTCAGGATAAAATCCGTTTCTTTCAATCCATGATTTTCCAATTCCTTCGTCATCAAGTGCCGACAAACTATTTCTACTTTTTCTTCCTGAGTATAACCACTCACTTCAATTAACTCCATACGGTCTAATAACGGACGAGGAATTGTACTCAAATTATTAGCAGTAGCAATAAACAACACTTTGGACAAATCAAAATCAACATCCAGATAATTATCATGGAAAGCCGTGTTTTGTTCCGGATCAAGGACTTCAAGCAACGCTGAAGATGGATCGCCTTTATAATCGGCGGTTACTTTATCTATTTCATCCAACACGAATACAGGATTTGCAGACTCAGCCTTCTGTACACTTTGCATTATTCGACCGGGTAAAGCCCCGATATAAGTTCTGCGATGTCCCCGTATTTCCGCCTCATCATGCAATCCGCCTAAGGAAACGCGGACGTATTTTCTATTCAACGCCGATGCCACCGATTTTCCTAATGAAGTTTTACCAACTCCCGGAGGGCCATACAGACATATTATTGGCGACTTCATATCTCCCTTAAGTTTCAGTACCGCCAAATGTTCAATAATACGATCTTTTACCGTATCCATACCAAAGTGATCCTTATCAAGAACCTTCTTGGCATTTTTCAAATTAAAATTGTCTTTGGTGTACTCATTCCATGGCAACTCCAGCATTGTCTCTATATAATTCAGCTGCGTTGAATAATCCGGTGAATGCTGACTCATGCGTTCAAGCTTTTTCAGCTCTTTATCAAACACTTTGGCAGTTGCGTCACCCCATTTTTTATCAAGTGCTCTCGTCTTAAAATCTGCAACTTCTTGCTCTACCGAACTTCCACCCAACTCATTTTGAATGGTTTTCATTTGTTGTTGCAAGAAATACTCGCGTTGTTGCTGGTCAATTCCTTCTTTTGCTTTATTCTGGATTGACATTTTAATTTCCAGCAACTGCGATTCTTTGTTGAGTAATTCAAGTAACTGATAACCGCGCTCCATGATCTCGTCAATCTCAAGCAGTCGCTGCTTTTCCTTGACATTAAGTCCGAAGTTCACGCAAACGTAATTAATCAAAAAAACCGGGTTCTCAATATTTCTGATAGCAAAAGCCATTTCGGGTGAAATAGCCCCGGAATCATTGATTATATTTATTGCCAAATCTTTAATGGATGAAACTAAAGCCACGAAAGATCCATCGCCCGACTCGGGAGCAATATCATCCATCAAATGAACTTTGGCTTTCATGTAGGGTTTAACGCCCTCCAAATCACCTAATCTAAAACGCATTTTCCCTTCCAGAATAACGGTTGTAGAGTTATCCGGCATCTCCAGTATACGCACTACACTGGCCACTGTTCCCAATGGAAATAACTGATCAATTGTCGGATCGTCTAACTTCTTATCTATTTGAGAACAAACTCCAATAAGTAAATCATTTTCGTGCGCTGCTCTTACCAGTTTCAACGACTTTGAACGCGCCACCGACACAGGTAATAAGACCCCCGGATAAAGCACCATGTTGCGCAACGGAAGAATAGGAAGTACATCACCGGAATTGATGTTCAAATCATAGGTGCGCTCATCCAACGAAATAATAGGGAACATATCTGCTGAACCCAACATATCATCAGTGAACAGTTTATCAAATTGATTACTCATTTTTTCAAATATTTTTACTGCCAATATGGCACAAAAGCATAATTATTTTTCCTGTAAAGAAATAATTGCAAATTAAAGCACTAATGCATAACATTATACCTCAACACACAATATTTATATTGTTTTTGATTCAATAGCCATGCCAAAAGAAAATAGCTGACATTTTGGTTGAAAAGTAAACCCGATAAACAATTCAGCTTAGCCGCGGTGATTCTTAAAGTTCTGCCCGAAAGACTTTGCCGTCATTTCATCTACTTTTACTCTCCACACTTTTACATTTGCCAAAGCAGGCTTTGAATATTTGAAGGGTCTATCAGTATAATTCTTCATTGTTACGTTTAAAGCCAATTCCTTTTCTGACAAATCTTCAATAAAAGTAACACTGCCTTTGCAAACCACACTTTTTGCCTGCATGCTATAGCTGCAAGCCACATCGGGGTGTTGATAAACCAGCTTTTTATCAGAACAAAAGGTGACACAAACACGATTATTCAACTCCAACAATCTCAAATGCTTACCTTCGGGAGCTGAATGCAGAATAATCTCGTCATTAGAATAGCCAAAATTCATTGGTATCACATACGGCGTACCATCTGCCTCAATGATGCCCACAAAACACACATCACAATGAGTTATAATATCTTCTATTTCAACTTTACTTGTTATAAAACTAGTTCTCATAATCTTTTTTATTAATGTACAAATATAGGCAAAACACAACATATAGGAAAGAAGCATTTTCATTAAATACAAGTCTTACAATTCTTACAAAAAAACCTTATTGCTGCACATATCACTTATTTTTGTGCAAAAAGTTCTATCTTTGCAAAAAAAACAATTAATACATTGTCAATATGAAGAAAACATTTTTATTACTTGCAGTAGCATTTGCATTTAGCTTATCCGCATTTGCTCAGGCCGACAAAATTGTAGGGAAATGGAAAACCATCGATGATAAAGATGGAAGTGCTAAATCAATAGTATACATTTTTAAAGCTACCAATGGCAAATACTATGGAAAAATAGAAAAACTGTTTAAAGACGCTGAAAAACTCTGTACCGAATGCGAAGGCAGTAACAAGGATCAACCAATACAAGGAATGCAGATAATCAACAACATGATAGAAAAAGATGGCAAACTGACCGATGGAACTATTCTGGATCCAAAAACAGGTAAAATATACAAATGCAATATTACCCTTGACAAATCAGGCGAGAAACTCAATGTACGGGGATCGCTGGACAAAGGAGGCTGGATAGGAAGGTCACAAACTTGGATTCGAGTGAAATAATTGCTTTAAATCAATAATATCAGAAGAAGCACATCCTCCAAGAACCAAGCAAAGTGAGCAATTTGAGTTAATTGTTGTTAATCAGGCAAAAATTCTTTCGTTTTATGTTGTACAACATAAAAATATGCTTTACTTTTGCAATGTGTTTTTCATGGTATTAGATTTAAGGTTAACTAAAAGATTGGGTTGTCGTGAGACAACCTTTCTTGTTTTATATAAATCCCGCTCCCACCCACTAATTAATCAAGCATCGCACACTTCTTTTACCAACTTCTGATAATTAAACATCCGCTTAATTAATTGATTAAGTAGAATAGAGGGCAAAAACGAAAACTTGCTTGAAGTATATTTCAAAAAAATTCACTTTAATCGATAAATTCCTTCTACGACTGTATTGTAAACTTCTAAACAATTCATTATCTTTGCAAAAGAAAGTAAATTTTATAGCTCAAATGCCGAATAAAATGTCTAATACAAAAAAAATGCTCATCGAGGTTGCCCGACAACTTTTTGCTGCAAGCGGAAAAAAAGAGGTAACCATGAATGACATTGCGGAAGCTTCAAAAAAGGGAAGACGCACCTTGTATACCTATTTCAACAATAAAGAAGATATATATAAAGCGGTTATTGACAAAGAATTAGATTCAATATTAGAAAAGCTCACTATCGTTTCTGCACAAAATACAGAACCCGATGTAAAGCTTACAAATCACATATTGGCGCATCTTGATGCAGTAAAAGATGTGGTAAACAGAAACGGTTCGCTTCGAGCGGACTTTTTCCACGACATATACGAGGTTGAGCGCAAACGCCGAAAAATTGATGTTTTGGAAATTGCACTAATTCGTTCAATAATTGCCGAAGGTATTGAAAAAAATATTTTCAACAGAATGGATCCCGATTTATCATCGATCATAATATTCTATTCTATCAAAGGATTGGAAGTTCCATACATCCGCCAAAATATAAGCTCTCAATTTGAAAAAAACAAGAACAGCATAGTTGAGTTTGTATTTATGGGAATAAGAAAGAAGCGTTCCTGAATACGCACAAAGCTCACTTAAATTACAAATGTCCATACAACTATTTCTAAATAATTGTATGGACATTTAGTTTTTTCAGGAAGGAGTTAAGTAGAAACAACTTTTATCAAACTCTTCTAAAAGCACTTGACTGATTATAAATGGCCTCTTTTAATCTGCAATTACAATGACATTTACCAGTCTCAAGCAAACCGCTTCGCTGCAACAAATCAAACTCCGTTACAAAATTATCAGTAAAAATACCGGAAGTCAAATTATCCTCTATTTGTTTTTGAGTCCACCACTTTGTTTGTTCTGAGAAAGTTGGACTCAGATCATACTCAACCTGCTGACAACTTACAAATAAAAAGGCATATTGTTTCTCTCTTTTACATTCTATCGTATAGTTGGACAAGTACATGTATTTAAAATTTTCTAACGAAAACTTATCAACAGCAATCTGTTCCACACAACGTTCAATAGTCTCATCCATTTGCACATGACCAGAAACTGTAGTATCCCATAACCCTGGAAAATCAGCATCGTCAGAATCGCATTTACGCAAAAGAACCATGCTTTTGTCTATAAATAAAACACGAACAACGGGATGCATATATTTTTTCTCATCATTCAGGCTAGTCATCTGCTGAATACTACCTACTATCTTGCCTTGAGTATTTACTATCGGCCACCACTCTTCTCTGAATAATTTTGAGCGTATTATTTGCACTCTCAATAGCTCGTACAATACCAGAAAGATTACGATACTGATATATACATACTGCAACATTTGCTGGTAAGAAACAGCATCGCTATGCAAATGTTGAAGGACTAAAAAGCCGGAAGAGTATAGTAAAAGAACCGAGAAGAATATCCAGCTAACCCGAAACAACTCATTAAAATTATTAGTCATGGGGATTAACCCTGAAACAACCTTCTGGATTGACTTCTGAATTTTCTTTCTGAAAAGAAGAAACGCAAGAAGAAAGGCGACTAAGACTAGCTCATAAATAATTTCATGACTAATGATAGATTCCGGCAACAAAGCTGCTATCGTGGCAAGAAAACTTACCCCCAAATAAAATATTGTAAATATTAAATGCCAATTAAAAATCCGGCTATAAACATAATAGACATAAACCAAAAGAGCCAGAGAAATAGGAAACGACACCTTCCAGGCTACATCCATGCCCCAAAAATCATCTGCAACCAAAAAAAGGATCAGTGGTAAAAAATGAAGGATTGGATTAAAAAACGACTCTCTTATTTGCTTTCTCAGCTTTTCCATAATCAAATAACTATATCATCTGCTTACTAACAATCGCAACCAAGATATAGTTTGTTTGTATGCTAAAAATCTAGTTTTATCCTCTAAAATGCCATCATTCGGCTAACATATTTACCTATTATGTCAAATTCAAGGTTAATAACTGTACCAACTTTTATTTGATGAAAATTAGTATGCTCGTAAGTATAAGGAATTATAGCAACCTGAAAACTGTTATCGGTAGGATTACAAACAGTCAGACTCACACCGTTTACAGTCACAGAACCTTTATCCACTGTCATGTATCCGCGCTTAGCCATTTCTTTATCAAAAGGATATTCGAAAGTGAAATACCAACTTCCATCAGCTTCTTTGACTTCAGTACAAGTGGCCGTCTGATCAACATGCCCCTGAACAATATGTCCATCCAACCTGCCATTCATTATCATGCTACGCTCTAAGTTAACCTTACTCCCGGGCACAAGCAAACCAAGATTCGATCTTTCGAGGGTTTCTTTAATGGCTGTGACGGTATAAGTATCGTCGGTTTTAGATACCACTGTCAGACACACACCATTATGAGCTACACTCTGATCAATTTTCAGCTCATGGGTAAACGAGCACGACATGGTTATATGCAGGTTCTCCTGATCTTTTTTTAATGCAACAACCTCAGCTGCTTCTTCTATTATTCCTGAAAACATTTTCTCTGTATTTTAAAACTCTTCAATCATTTATCCTGATTAAAAAGCCTGATTTTATTTATAAATATATTATTTGCTTTATTACACGACGTTATAAAGAAACTATGACCTTGATACATTCTTAACCCCTTTCACCACCTGAATTTTCTTCACAATGGCTTCAAGATCTTTCGTGTCGTTTACCATAATTGTCAGATTACCCTGAAATAGCCCCGCATTAGAATCAATTGATATTGAGCGCAAAGAGATATTCTTCTCTTTAGAAATCAACGAAGTAATATTGGTCACAATTCCAATATCATCATGCCCCACAATTCTCAGGGTGATTGGATACTGCGAACCGACCGACTTACCCGACCAACGTGCCTTTACAATACGATAACCGAAACGAGCTATCATTTGCGGAGCATTGGGACAATCCGTTTTGTGAATTTTTATACCTCCAGCCACAGCCACAAATCCAAAAACATCATCACCATAAATCGGATTGCAGCATTTAGCCAACTTGAAATCAACACCCTTTAAGTCCGCACCGATAACCAATACATCATCCTTATTGGAAGCCGTAACCAACTCGGGCTCTTTCGAGAATGCATCTGCTCTGCGGGTCTCCGGTTGTTCGGTTATAGTAGGTTTATCGAGGTCAAGATAGGCATCACGCAATACGTGCACGTCCAGATTTTCACGAGCTATTTCCTGATAAAAATCACTTACAGTTTTGAAACCCTTTTTCTTCGCCAATCGGGATATTTTACCATCTTCGAGTTCTATTTTCCAGTTTTTGAACCGGCGAACCAACGTTTCGCGTCCAATTTCAGCATCTTTAAATTCAACCTCTTTCAGCGCCTGACGAATCTTGGTTTTGGCGCGCGATGTAGTTACCACGTTCAGCCATGCCGGATTTGGTTTTTGAGTGGGAGAAGTTAGAACTTCCACCTGATCGCCGTTATTAAGCACGTACTTTATGGGCATGTTTTTGCCGTTTACTTTCGCGCCAACACACTTGCATCCTATGTTTGAATGAATCGAAAAGGCAAAATCCAGCGCCGTAGCACCTTTAGGTAATTTATGCAGATCGCCGCTGGGAGTAAACACAAAAACCTCTTTGTCGTACAAATTCAGCTTGAATTCATCCATAAAGTCTACTGCATTCAACTCCGGATTTTCCAATATCTCGCGAATGCTGGTCAACCATTCGTCCATGCCGGACTCACTTTTAATTCCCTTGTATTTCCAATGCGCAGCCAAACCTTTTTCAGCCACTTCATCCATGCGTACGGTACGAATTTGCACTTCCACCCATTTACCTTCCGGTCCCAGCACCGTTGTGTGCAAACTCTCGTAACCATTAGTTTTGGGAATTGACAACCAGTCACGAAGTCTCTTGGGATTAGGCTGATACATGTCAGCTACGATAGAATAAGCCTGCCAACATGCGGCTTTTTCTTTATCGAGCGGCACATCGAATATAATGCGAATAGCGAATAAATCGTATATATTTTCGAAACTTGTATTTTGCTTCTTTATCTTTGAATAAATGGAATTGATCGATTTTGTACGCCCTTTAATGGTAAATTGAAAACCCAATTCACTCATTTTTTCTTTTAAAGGGGCAATAAAATCAGCAATAAACTTATCACGCTCGCGTTTGGTATCGCTCAGTTTATAAGCTATTTCGTTATAAATTTCCCGGTTGGTATATTTAAGTGACAAATCTTCCAACTCAGTCTTTACGGCGTACAGCCCCATACGGTGAGCCAAAGGAGCATACAGAAATGATGCTTCGCGGGCTATATTTTGTCTCTTATCTTCGGGGAATAAATGCAGGGTGCGCATAATCTGAAGATGCTCGGCTATGATAATTAAAATCACCCTGACATCTTCGGCAAATGTGAGAAACAGTTTACGGAAATTTTCCGTTTCAAGCGAAGCATTTCGGGCATAAAGCTCCTCTACACGCATCATCCCATTAATAATAGACGAAACCTGCGTATTGAATTTCGATTCAATATCAGCAACGCTGAGATGTTGCTTTTCTACCAGTTCGTGAAACAAAACACTCAGTACAGCTGCTTTTCCCAAGCCAATTTCATCCAACAGAACCTCTACTATCTGAATTTTATCAGCGATAGATTTTCCGGGTGCGACCCCTTCTGCCGGAAACATGGCGAAATACTCACGCAGAATGATTCTTATCTGATTTCTTTCTTCAAAACTAAAAATGCCTGCATGCGAATGAAGAAATTTATGATATTGCTTTCGAAACGATATGTTGTTTTTATGCGTCATAATACAAAACAGTTTTCAGTGAAAAAGTTGATCAATCGGCAGTGGTTGTGTGTGCAGAAAGACTGAAAATCTCTCTTTTACTGCCGGTATCGACACTTTGGGTTTGGTTCATTTTCTCAAATGCAAAGATACGACACAAAGTTCAAGAACCTTCAAAATAGAGTTAGAAAAATATTGTAATATCAGACAGATAATAAAAAAATCAAATAAAGTTATCGTCCGACCTAAGAGTTTTGGATTTTCTTGCTTAAATTTGCATGCGACGAAAACAGCATTTTTACCTTTGAAACCCGATTATTTACAGTATGGAACTACACACCGATTCAACAACCAGCCATCAATATAGTTTGTCCATTCGAATTACTTTGGATGGATTTTCTTTGTCAATTGCTGACGGTGCGGATTCGCTGATTTCGTCCAAAACGATACCTACCATCTGGAACTCATTATCTGTAGACGAGATTACACAGCTGGTAAAAAGAGAAACACAGTTAAACTACCGAAACATACGACTCATTTACGAATCTGATTTTTACACATTTGTACCGGCTCCAATATTTCGTTCCAATGAAGCTGAACAACATTTGAATTTTCAGGAACAAAAGACCCTGAAAAATGACATAGTTTTGTACAACTACCTGCCGGTATGGGACACGGTAAGTATCTTTGCAATACCAAAAACTATTCAGGTTGCACTGAGCCAGCTATTTCCGAACACGATTATTGAGCATCACACCAGCTATTTTTTATCCGCCAAAGTGAAAACACAGCACGAAAATGCAATATTCATCTGGACGCGTCAGAAGAAAATGGATGTAATAACCTTTAAAAACGGAAAACTATATCTGCTGAACAGCTACAGTTACCAAACTGCCGAAGATTTCACTTATCACACACTCAACATTATTGATAAGCTGTCTATTGATACCGATAAGTGCAAAGTATATCTGTTCAATGCCGAAAAGAAGCAGGAATTAAAGAATACCTTAGAAAAATACCTGGATGTAAACGGCCAATAATAACAGAAGCCGAGAAAAACTAAAAACTAAATTAATGCGAATAATAAGCGGGAAATATAAGGGACGAAGAATAAGTGCGCCAAGCAATATAACTGCGCGCCCTACAACTGATTTTGCTAAGGAAGGACTATTCAATCTGCTGAACAACAGAATGGATTTCGAAGGAATTGATGTCCTCGATTTATTTGCCGGTACGGGTGGTATCAGTATCGAGTTTGTATCGCGCGACTGCAAAAGCGTTATCAGCATCGAGCAAAACGACCGCCATTGTGCCTTTATCCGTAAAGTGTGTGCCGAACTTAAGATAGACAACCTATCGTTATTAAAGACCGATGTTTTTAAATTCATCAACAGTTGTCACACTCAGTTCGATATGATTTTTGCCGATCCGCCTTATGAAC
Organism: Paludibacter propionicigenes WB4; assembly: GCF_000183135.1. Taxonomy (NCBI): domain Bacteria; kingdom Pseudomonadati; phylum Bacteroidota; class Bacteroidia; order Bacteroidales; family Paludibacteraceae; genus Paludibacter; species Paludibacter propionicigenes. Next base: position 1,753,987 of record NC_014734.1, read on the forward strand.
TGAACAGAATTGAAGAAATACCCGATTTGATTTTCAGTCATAATCTATTAAAGGAAGATGGACTTTTTGTTTTAGAACATTCGGCTAAAACCATATTCACGAACCATCCGAATTTCGTCGATCACAGAAACTACGGAAACGTCAATTTCAGCTTTTTCGAGGTCAAAAAATAATTACAGCGAAGAATTAATAAAAAGCAGGCTAACTCCCGAATCTGGAGTTAGCCTGCTTTTATATTATGCTTAGTGATTACTCAATACGTATTTTATCAATCAGCCTTTTTCTTGAGCACAAATGCTGTACGTGCTGGAATATATAGCTTCAACCATTCTCGTCCTGAAGGATCACGTGGGTAAGGCGTAGTAACATGCACTACAGATTCATCGATTAAATCAAATCCACCAAAAACAGAATTGTCGGTATTGAGTACTATCTCATAACTACCCTGATCGGCCAGGATTCCATAATCTGTAAACGATTTCAATCCATTGAAATTAAACACAAATACCATATCTTCACGCTGAAAAGCCAGCACCTGATCTCCTTCTTTATCCCAAAGTTGCTGAATGGCGGTTTTATTAAACTCCGGAACCGAGTTTATCAGTTCAATCATGGAGCGGTCAAACTCGCCCAACGCATTATAAAGATATTTTTCGTTATCTACCAGTTCCCACTGGCGACGGGCATATTTGTATGACCAGCCGTTACCTTCGCGCGGAAAATCTATCCATTCGGGATGTCCGAATTCATTTCCCATAAAGTTCAGGTAACCTCCGTTGATGGTGGTGGCGGTAATAAGCCTGATCATTTTATGCAGAGCTACCCCTCTGTCTACCACCAGCGTACTGTCGCCGCGCTGCATGTGCCAGTACATTTCCGAATCAATCAGACGGAAAATAATAGTTTTATCGCCTACCAAAGCCTGATCGTGGCTTTCGGCATAATTAATGGTTTTTTCTTCAACTCTACGGTTGGTCAATTCCCACAAGATATTGCCCACTTTCCAGTCTTCATCTTTTATCTCCTTTATCTGTTTAATCCAGAAATCCGGGATTCCCATGGCCATTCGATAATCGAAACCAATACCACCATCTTCTACCCTGGTAGCCAAACCAGGCATACCGCTGACCTCTTCAGCCACCGTTATAGCATAAGGATTTACCTGATGAATCAATTTGTTAGCCAGCGTAAGGTAACAAATGGCATCACCATCCTGGTTCATGTTATAGTATGATTCGTACCCTGAAAAATCCTCGCCCAGTCCGTGACTACGATAAAGCATAGAAGTAACCCCATCAAAGCGGAAACCGTCAAATTTATATTCCTCCAGCCAGAACTTACAGTTTGATAATAAAAAGTGAAGTACCGACGGCTTGGCATAATCGAAGCAGAGCGAATCCCACGCCGGATGCTCGCGGCGCGAACCGCCATGAAAATACTGATAAGGAGTTCCGTCGAAACGACCCAGTCCCTCAACTTCATTCCTTACGGCGTGCGAATGCACAATATCCATAATAACCGAAATGCCCAGTCCGTGCGCATCATCAATTAAATGTTTCAGCTCATCGGGTGTCCCGAAACGCGACGAAGCAGCAAAAAAACTGGACACATGGTAGCCAAAAGACCCGTAATACGGATGCTCCTGAATGGCCATTATCTGAATACAATTGTACCCGTCGCGATGAATGCGGGGCAAAACTGTGGTGCGAAATTCTTCGTAAGTAGAAACCTTCTCCTGCGAACTCGACATGCCAATATGGCATTCATAGATCAACAACGGGTCGGTAGTCGGTTTGAATTTGGTATTTTTGAATACGTAAGGCTGAAACGGACTCCAAACCTGCGCACTGAAAATTTTAGTAGTATCGTCTTGCACTACTCTGCGCGCCCATGCCGGAATACGTTCGCCGCTTCCGCCCTCCCACTCCACGAGCAGTTTGTATAACTGAGTATGTGCAATGGCATAATCGGGCAAGCGAATTTCCCAGTTGCCGTTTTGGATTCTCTTTAACTGATAGTCGGGATGTCGTTGCCAGTTATTAAAATCGCCTATCAGGAATATTGCCGAAGCATTGGGTGCCCACTCCCGAAACACCCAGCCATCAGAAAGCCGGTGCAGCCCGAAATATAAATAACCGGTAGCAAAATTAGACAGGGTTTGCCCTTCGGGCACCAGTTTTTTTTCAATGCTTTCGAAATACTCATATCGCCCGTTTATGGCATTGGCATAAGGAGCCAATAGTGAGTCGGATTTTAATATTGCAAGTTCTTCCATACATTCAAGTTTTTAACCTGCTTATTTCATGTTTATTTAATCAGCAGGCAACATTTAGGAAATTGAATCGTATTAATAATTCAGGTTTTCAAAAAAATAATTCGTCCACAAACGGTGAATATTTTTTCATAGTTCGGTCGAAACCAAAAACAGCTTACGACAGGGAAAAGATCAGGCTAGAATCTTTACTATTACTTTCTTATAGTTTCCGCTTCCGATACCGGGTTGATGCCCATCGGTAGGGAAAAACACCACAAACTCGTATGGTTGAACCAGTATCAGATTCGATGCTTTATCGGCGAAAAAAGTAATATCTTTCTCAGCATTATATGCTGTTGAAACTTCTTTCAGTTGATTGGCTGCAATCCAACCCATCGTTTCGGCTGCATCAATTGGAATTTGTATGTCAATGTATCGATTATGAGTTTCAACCTTTGCCATATCAACGGTTTTTCCGGTCATCTCCACTACATTTACCACCAGATTCTGACCTTCCAATTCGATTTTTCCTATCGGAAGAGCAGCTAAATCTGTGCTGCGTAAATACTCAAAAGCTTTCTTTAAACGCGGGTGGACTGACTCATACAGTCCTGAATTTTCAAGAGAATCTAAAATCATTTTTATTCTAAGTTATTAATATTTTAATTACACATCAAGGATTTACTTCATCCACCGTGTAATTCAAAAACTGATTGAGCGGGTAAGCACATTTCAGTATTTCACCCAGACGCGGAATAAAATCAGCTGCGCTCAGCATACTTTCATCGAGCTTATACTCTACCAGGTAATGTTTCAGTTTGAGCAGTTCGGCATCCGGAAAATCTTTCGGAAATCCGCGAGGAACGGTTTTAAGCTTATCCTCTTCAAAAAAAGAATTGAAGTACTTAGAAAACTCCTTACTGTGGCGTATTTCATTCAGTTCTTCAATATTATCGTATACACTCTGGCGCAAGGCTTTCAGTACATCAGGTTGTGGGCACCAAACTCCCACCGCCACAAAACAGCCTGCAGGATCCAGATGCAGATAGTATCCGCCCCGCTGACTTTTTCGTCCGCCGGCAGTAGCAATATACACACCGAAGTGCGTTTTATACGGCGTCTTATCGTGCGAAAAACGGGTGTCGCGGTAAATTCTGAACACACAGTCTTTTACTTCCACATGTTTTATCTCTTCGTCAAACCGGGAGATTTCTACAATCAGGTTTTTGCTTAGTTGTTCAAAGTCAGCACGGGTCTGATCATACCATTTTTTATTCTCGGCAAACCATTCGCGGTTATTGTTCTGGCTGAGTTCCGTCAAGAATCGAAGGATATTTTCAATATTCATATATAAAACAGAGGTTTAAAAAAACATAGCATTCAGACCCATATCAGACTGTCCGCATCAGCTTCAGGTCTGCACTGGTATCTGACTATACTACCGGTTTCAGGGTTTAACTTACATCAACAACACATCTCAGCACAAATTCGTTCTTTCATTCGGTCACGCCTTTGCATCCGATAGTTTCGGAGCAAATTTGCTTTGCGTTTGACAAATATAAGGCAAAATTCAGACAAAAAACGATTTGCCGTCCTTTTTTTTTATACGCATCCCATTTTTACGGAGAGAGGATAAACTTTTGGCAAAAAATGATTACTTTTGCAACCTTATTGACAAACAGAATAGCCTATCAATGAATCGGTAAAACGCTGACAGCAGATAGGTTTTATTCCACAAACAGAGTAAAGACAAAATGAAGAATCGGATTAAACAATTACTGGAGGAAATAAACCAGTTGGCTGCTGGCAACCAGGAAGAACTGGAAGCACTTCGTATAAAATACCTGAGCAAAAAGGGTGAAATATCTACACTTTTCAACGATTTCAGAAATGTAGCTAACGAAGAAAAACGCGATGTAGGTCAATTGTTGAACGAACTGAAAAACTCCGCTCAAGATAAAATAAACGAACTGAAAGATGCTTTCGGTGCTACTACCAATACAGAAAATAAACCGGATTTAACCCGCAGTGCCGACCCTGTAAAACTGGGAACCCGTCATCCACTGTCGTTGGTGAAACACGAAATTGTGGATATTTTTTCACGCATTGGTTTTACCGTGGCCGAGGGTCCCGAAATTGAGGACGACTGGCATGTGTTTGGTGCACTGAACTTTCCGCCCGAACATCCGGCGCGCGACATGCAAGACACATTCTTTATTGAACAAAACCCCGATGTATTGCTTCGTACGCACACCTCATCCGTACAGTCGCACGTGATGGCAACCCAAAAACCGCCTATCCGTATGCTGTTTCCGGGACGTGTTTACCGCAACGAAGCCATCTCTTACCGCGCACACTGCTTCTTCCATCAGGTAGAAGGCTTGTATATCGACAAGGATGTATCGTTTGCCGATCTGAAACAAGCGCTGATGTATTTTGCCAAAGAAATGTTCGGCGAAAATACCGAAATCCGCTTGCGTCCGTCGTATTTCCCATTCACCGAGCCAAGTGCCGAAATGGATATCTCTTGTAATATCTGCGGTGGCAAAGGCTGTCCGTTCTGCAAACACACCGGTTGGGTAGAAATTCTGGGCTGTGGCATGGTTGACCCCAATGTGTTGGAAAACTGCGGTATCGACTCCAAAGTATATTCTGGCTATGCCTTCGGTATGGGCGTGGAGCGCATCACCAACCTGAAATATCAGGTAAAAGACCTCCGCATGTTCTCCGAAAACGATGTGCGATTCCTGCAGCAGTTTGAATCGGCTTATTAAAAAAGAGAAACCAAAATAAAAAACAGGGCTTGTTGCATAATGCAATAAGCCCTGTTTTTGTTATTACCCAAACCCCTCCGCTGCGCTCGTCCCCTTTCGTAAAGGGGACAGGCAAGAAGTGCGAAGTTTCTCTCAATTATCATATTTAGTTCTAAACCAAATTCTGTGTTTTCAAACAGTTTCAAACGAGCTTGCAAATTCTAGCACCCGATACTCTTCCCTTTCCTAAAGAAAAGTACCCAACGGGGAAAGGGTTTAATACTATAAAAAACAAGAAGAGATAAAGCCAACAGCCTTATCTCTTCTTGTTTAATTAATCACGTAAGTAATCATTTCTTCTTTTTCAAAGCCTCGAAATCGGGTTTTGCACTTTCCGTTTCCGCCTGATACGATGGTACGTGTTTGACGTGTTTACCTGTTTTCTCTTTTTTAGGCTTTTTGTTACCTGCTGCTCCCATAGTAGAACCTCCAATTTAATTAAGTAAAACTTATAAATTAATATTGAGTCGTGTTCGGTTATGAATCATAGCTGGACTGCTCTGTTTTAGGTTCAACAATAAACGAGCCATAGTGCAAAACAAACCGAAAAAGTCAGTAAATAAGTCAAAGTGACATTATTACTGACAGGTAAATGGCAGGATAATTCTTTAACCCCTCCGCTGCGCTCGTCCCCTTATGATAAGGGGACAGACGAGAAGTGCGAGGGTTCTTTCAATTATAATTTTTAGCTACAAACCAAGTTCTGTGTTTTCAAACAGTTTCAAACGGGCATACAAACTCCAGCACCCAACAATCTCCCCTTCTAAAGGGGAGTACCCGAAAGGGGGAGGGGTTTCACTGCTACTTATCAAACCCCGCCGCTGCGCTCGTCCCCTTATGATAAGGGGACAAATGAGAAGTGCAGTACTCTTTACAAAACAGAACTTTTCCGGCTACTTAATTCCACACATCCCTTTAATTCTCAAAACTCCGCACCCAACAATCTCCCCTTCTAAAGGGGAGTACCCAGAGGGGGAGGATGTTACTGAAATTTACATTCAGATTTTATTATTTCAATATTTGATGGATTTACATTTGTCATTCCTTCTTTTACACGTTGACGAATTTCGTAATCCAAATATAAACTCCATCGTTGGTAATGTTCTACTTTAGGTCCTAAGTATATTTTCTTTATGTAAGGCAGAATGTCATTGTACGATTCAATATAAAATTGTTTGCGCGGTAAATTCGATTCGTTTACTTCTCTAAATTTAATATTATCACTATTACGTGGTATATAAGTAATTACTCTTACTTCATGTTCATAATTATAATCAGCAGATTTAAATAGATAACTTATAGTGGAGAGACGTTTAAATATTGAGTTTTCAATCTCTCTGTAAAAATCATCCTTTTTTTGATATTTATTTCTTAGCTGAATTAACTCTAGTAATTTATCCTTCAATTGAGCTATAGCCGGTTCAATTTTATCTTTATTGTCATTGGTTATCTCTTTACTCGATTTTAACTTCTTTATGTAAACAACATTCAAAAGCTCTTCTTCATTATCGCTCATTGAAATTGATTTTTCTTCTAGCGAAGAATTAAGTTTAAAAAAATCACTGCTAATAACGACATTGCACCCCGAAGCCTCTTTTCCATTTTCATCTTTTCCATAAGTTCGCCACATGACTAATTCATCTTCGTGTGAAACTTCCCCTTCATTTTCTTCTGCTGGCAAAAATGAACCCAAGTAAACACTTGTTTCGGTTCGCTTTTCTCCACTTACATATGCTTTAGTGATTTCTTCGTTATCTAAATAATCAAAAAACACTTTACCTTCCATCGGATCATTCATGTAAATAGCATTACTATAATGCATCTTTACATTTATTTCTTTTACATATATATCTGCAACTGATAGTTTTGTATAATGTGCAACCATCTTTACTTTTGATTTAGCAGCATCACGAATTGATTCAATTATATTTTCAATTTCATTTTCTAATTTGCTTTTTTCAACCTTATCTTCTTCTTCAACATTACTTTCATTAAATTGTCTTTGCTCATTTATTTTCTCTTGAGCTAATTTTATTTTATCTTCTAGAAACTTAAATCCTTCATCTAAACTAATTGCTTTTTGAAAATTCTCAATGGCATTATCATAATTACCTATTTTGAAATATAATATACCTCTGTTCCGATATGCGTTTGCAAAATTACTGTCTAACTCTATTGCTTTATTATAATCTTTTAAAGCCTTATCTATTTCGCCTAATTTTAGCCATAAGTTTCCACGGTTATTATATGTAAATACATAATTGCTATCTAATTCAAGAGTTCTGTTGTAATCTACCATCGCTTTTTCATCTTCATCCAATTTTGTCCACGCAATTCCTCTATTATTGTATATATAAGCAGAATTAGGCTTTAGCTCAACAGCTTTATCGAAGTCTTCAATTGCTTTTTCACATTGTTTTAAATCCGTAAAAAATACACCTCTAGCATTATATGCATTAACATAATTTGGATCTAAATCAATAGCTTTTTTGAACTCAACCTCCGCCTTCTCATTTTCCCCTCTTTTTACAAATACTCTAGCCCTGAGGTTGTATGCATATGCATTATTTGAGTTTAATTCTATTGCTTTAGAAGCATCTTCAAATGCTTTTTCAAATTGATCTTCTTGAAAATAAGCTCCTCCACGTTGCAAATAACCAAATGAATTATATGGATCAATACTAATAGATTTTTCAGCCAGCAGAAATGCTTTTTGCAAATCTTTATTTTTTCTTTCAAAAATACCCAAGCAGCCCAAGCATATAAATCTGAGTTATTCTGCGTAGACAATAATTCATCTGATAATAATTCAATTATCTCATCATATTTCTCTTCTTCGAATAAATCTTCTACCAACTTCAATAATTCTTGTGACTCCGCCATAACATAAATTTTACTAATAATTTATTAATCGTTATAATTCATGTCTGCAAATATAAACCTTTATTTTCACACTTAACACATCTTACCCCACTAATTTCAACCAAGTTATCGACAAACATATTAAGTTTTGATCAAGCGGTACAATCATTTGCACGTTCATACCAAAACTTTGCCCCGATGGGGTAATCGTTTGCTCCCAATGAGCAAAACTTTAGAGATGAAGAGCAAAACTTTGCTCTGTCGGGGCAAAGTTTTACCCAAAGTTGGCAAAGTTTTGCCCCTCGACAGCAAAACTTTGCCATGAAGGAGCAAAACTCGCTTGCCCAACAGGATAAAATAAAAGCCGGAGACATAAGTCTCACGGCTTTTCCATTCACTTTAAAGGTTCACTTAAACATTTACTTTTTTGATTCGGTAGTTTTACCTGTTCTAGGGAAATACGATTTCAGGTCATCGTAGATAGCCTTTGCACCCGGCAAGTTAACCGAAGCTGCCTGCTGCACATTACCATAATAAAACAAGGATGCTGCATAAGCCTCGCTGCGCGCTGCCAGTTTTGTATCGTCGAAGTAGTTGTACAGTTGATTGATCAACGATACTACGTCCACATGTCCACCTGCATCCTGAAAGTCAACATCGAATTCTCTCATATTCATGTAGCCTGGTATAAACTCAGGATTAGTTTTTGTATAGGCAAATACCTTGGTAATAAAGGTAAATGTTTTATCGCCTACTTTAAGCGCCGATGCACGATCGTCGGCTGTCATTACTACCGAATAGGGTTTAACAAGCTGAATTGCTTCATCTATTTTACTTCTCACCTGGTCGAGCACTTCCTGAGGAATGCTCTGGTTATGTATATTATTCATTTTTTTGATTATTTTTTTTGTAAAACATGTAACAGATAACGGGTTTTCGCTTCGCCCGTTATTTTTCAGACAAAGAGTAGATTCATTTCCCCGCTACCTGCTGTCTGAAAAAGAAACTGTGCAGGGCGGGGCGATGTCTCGAAGACGAGTGGATGCGTATGAATTTCTGCCCGAAAGGGAGAAAAAGAGGTGGATATGGGATGTTCCGAAACGGAAATTACCGACGTGGGTAACAGATTATCAGCATACATACGTAGTTAAGGCGTATCAGAGGTTAATGAGTAAGTGAGTAACAAACATTGCAAATTTATAACTCGAAAATAAAAAGTCAAACTTAATTTTTATGTTATAAAACATATTTCATTAACAGAACTAAGCATTTGCCGGGCATTGCTTTTAAATGAATTATCGGCAAACCTGCTTTTTTCTACAAATTATACTATTTTTGTTGTCATATAAACACTAACTTATCATGACTAAATCACCTTCTGCTGACGCCGCAGCCATTTCGCGCTTTACGGCGCTGGATATTTTTCGCGGAATGACCGTGTGTTTTATGATTATCGTAAATACGTCGGGCAACGGCGCCACCACTTACTGGCCGCTGATGCATGCCGACTGGAACGGATTTACCCCCACCGACCTGGTTTTCCCTTCTTTTTTATTTGCCGTGGGAAATGCTTTGGGTTTTGCCATGAAACGCTGGGACACGATGAAGCAATCGGATGTGCTGCTGAAGATATTCAAACGCACGGCGCTTATCTTCCTGATTGGTTACCTGATGTATTGGTTTCCGTTTTTCAGGCTGAACGCCGAGTCGCACCTTATCCTTTCTCCCATTTCGCAAACCCGCATTATGGGTGTATTGCAACGTATTGCTTTGTGCTACGGCATCACGGCGCTGCTGGTGTATTACCTGGGAACAAAGCGGACTATTTGGGTGGGCGTCGTTTCGTTGCTGGCTTACTGGGTGCTGTTACTTGCGTTTGGCGAAGCGGGTGCTGAGTTTAGCAAAACCGGAAATGCGGTACTGCGCCTGGACATCTGGTTACTCGGTACCCATCATTTGTACGGCGGCGAGGGTTTTCCGTTCGACCCCGAAGGCGTGCTGAGCACCTTGCCTGCCCTGTTTAATGTTATAGCCGGATTTGCGGTTGGGCGATACCTGCAACAACAGAAGGGTAAAAGCTACGAAAGCCTTGCCAAATTATTGCTGGTGGGCATAGGCTTGCTGGTGCTGGCGTATTGCTGGAATTCGTGGATGCCCATCAACAAGAAGCTGTGGACAAGCTCGTATGCCGTACTCACCGTCGGGCTGGACTGTTTGCTGCTGAGTGTGATTATCTATTTCACCGATTTCCTTGGCAAAACCAAGGGTTCGCATTTCTTTATTATTGCAGGCAAAAACCCGCTGTTTATCTACCTGATGAGCGAACTGGGCGTTACCGTAATGTGGTTGGTAAAGATTGGCAACGAACCCGTTTTCAGTTGGCTGTACAACCACATTTTCAGCCGGGCAGGCGATTACTTCGGTGCCTTCCTGTTTGCCGTGTGGTGGATGCTAACGTGCTGGTTTGTGGGTTATGTGCTGGACAAAAAGAAGATTTATATAAAGTTGTAAGAAGCAACCCCCAACCCCCTAAAGGGGGCTACCTTAATTGGAAGATTGTAAAAATCATATATATTTTGCACAATGCCAAAACTCCATTTTTTTTTGTGGGGTAGCATCTTAGCAATCATCACCGTTCAAGCATCTGCTGCTTGTATTTTCCAAAAAGCTCAAAAGCCATTTTCACGGCGTCGCCCGTCTCAGTATCCGAATAAGCTGACGAAGGGCTATCCACCCAATGCTGCTCGAAGGCAGAGCACCACGCTGCAAAAGCTTTGTCGTCATAATCTTTTCCTGTAGATAGCGACGTGTCCAAACGGTTAATGAATTCTTTCCAACGGGGCAGATAATAACTTCGCAAGAGTCCGTTCCATTGTCGGTTAGAGTAGTCGGTCAGACCGCCACCAGCCTTGTGCCAGGTGGTGATTATCTCACGGGCATTGCGCTCATAATAGGCTTTTTCGGCCGGAGTAGTGCCCCAACTACGGGCGTCCGCCAACCATTTCCCCAGTAAAAATTCATGACGGGTAGCCAGCAGGCCGTCTATTTCCTGTCCCAGTTGTAGAAATTCGCCGGAATATTTACGAAAATCAATCAGGTTCTTTCGGCTGTAAGCTTCCATCATTTTGTGGTACAATACCGTGCCGTAATTTCCCAACGCCTGACGTGTCAGATTTACCACATCGAACCGATAAGCATCCGTTTTCTTGGAATTAGCACTAGCCTGAAACATCCGATTGAGCGCAATGGCTAAATCGACATTCCGATACGGAATCTTGGGGTTTGTTGCCCAGAAAGCCCGGGTCAAATCCGTCACGGGTGACACCTGAAATACCACACAATGATTCCAAATGCCCACAGCCGTATCTACCAATACGTGTTGCCTGAGTAGTTGCCAGGCTTCTATTACGGCTTTATCTCTTGCTCCGGCCCTGCGTTCGGCATAATGACGGATCAGGGTGTCGGCAGTCACCGTTTCATCAGCCCGCCACGGCATTTCGAGCACTGTCTCGTAAATTTCCGGGTTTACATTTATTCCTTCGAGGGTTGACCCTACTCCCACACAAGCACTGCCATAAGTCAATTTTCCCAATCGGTTCACTACCTTGTTCAGAGGTGCTACCAGATGCGTATTTGCACCAAAATTACCCAGATAACACCAAATAAAAGGAGCTCCGTAGAAATTGTCCGACTTTCGGAAAAACTCTTCTTCCTCGCAGTTATAATCCAAAAAAAACAGTTTACCCTGAGGCACGGCATGTATCATGGCCGAAAGGCGCGGACGCGTCCAGTGTGTGGGATCGTTATAGAAAGTCCAGGACATCTGATACCAAATGGCCTCTTTATCCACTTGCGACATAGTTTCATAAATGGTCTTGCCCACGTTGGCTAAATAATCGGGTTCCCAGCTCGGAGGTGTAATTTCGTTGAACGGATCGGCAGAATACAGATGGTCGGTTCCGTAAAGCTTCTGCTGCACTGTCAGAAAACGTTTCTGAATTTCGCCAAACAAATTGTCGGTAGGATCCAGAAAATAAGTAGTATATTCTGCTGCCATACCACCCCAACCGGGCTCTATCCGGGTTATCTTGGCCGATGGACGTAACGTTTTCAACTGCTCGGGCACATGACCTGCAAATGCGGAAAGAATAGGTTTCATGCCCAATGCCCGCGAACGCTGCAAGATGTGTTGTTGAAGTTTCTTTTGTCCCTCAATATACGAAATGGGTAGCGGACCGCCCCATTTATCCATATTGGCCATCCGGTGCCAGGGCAAATGTGCCGGACCCGAAAAATAAGAGCGAACCGCCGTATCCGTCATGCCAAACGATTTCCACACTTCCTGCCAAACCGCTTCCTGTCCTGCGAGCATCAATGGGCGGTTTACGCCATTCATAGCCATCCAGTCAATAAATCGTTGCCATTGCCCCCAGTTCCAAAAAGCAAAAGTATATCCAAAAGTGCAGGTGTTATTGAAAAACCGCTGCTGAGCGGCACAAGTCTTGCGAATTTTTGCAGCAGGCAAAGGCAAATTTCCCGAAATAGTAAGCGGTTTAATAGCCTGCCAGTCGTAACTCAGATGCGCGGTTTCTTTCAGGTACCAGTTGAAGGCCGTAGCGATGGAAACTCCGTTATTTCCACGCAGCACTATCTTCCCATTTTGTGCTTCCACTTCGAATACATCCAAGCCCTTTTCGGACGAAATCTCTTTCACTACAAAATCATCGGCATGCCCTGCCAGCACCCTACGGATCAAAGCTTTCGATTCCTGAACCGTTTTAGACTCCAAACCAAAGGCAGTAGCGAACGGAAATAAAAGAATCAATACACAAAATTTTATTTTCATAACCGGAATATTTATGCATACAAAAATAGCATTTATTTTGTATCCTCCTATTCTTAGCGCTGAAACTATATGATTGTGTCTCGCGATTTCTAATCGCGTATATCTAACTGCAAGTATTCGCGATTATAAATCGCAAGACCCGATCCAGCATTAAACAAAAAATCCGATATCATTATCTGACATCGGATTCTTCTATTATGTTTTATATATCTTATTACCAACACTGATAACTGTTTACTGTAAACTGTTCACTGATTACTGTATCTACTCCACCCTGCCGCCACGCTCAAAGCGTTGTTCTGTTTTCAGGGGATTGGCGCTTATTTCTTCGTTCCATTTTCGGTTTTGGTACACATCGTAAGCCAGGTAAAGTGCCTGACGGAACGACTCCTCGGAAGCCAAGTTTTTTCCGGCGATATCGTAAGCCGTACCGTGGTCGGGCGAAGTGCGTATAACGGGCAGTCCGGCTGTATAATTCACACCTGTATCCATCGACACGGTTTTGAAAGCAATAAGTCCCTGATCGTGGTACATGGCCAGCACGGCATCAAACCTACTGAAATTGCCAGCGCCAAAGAAACCATCGGCAGGATACGGACCGGCACATACTATGCCCTGCGCTTCGGCTTTTTTCATGGCCGGAATGATCACCGTGTTTTCTTCATTACCAATCACTCCTTCGTCGCCTGCATGAGGGTTGAGCCCCAGCACAGCTATGCGCGGACGATCGATATTGAAATCTTTTTTCAGCGAAGCATTGAGCACCGTCAGTTTATCCACTATTAGTTTTTCGGTCAGCTCAGCGACTATGTTGTTTACCGGAATATGACCCGTAACCACAGCCACGCGCATCACGTCGTTCACCAGCATCATCAACGCAGGCGTTGTCGATCCGAATTTCTGCTCAAGGTATTCCGTGTGTCCGGGAAACTTAAACGTACCCGATTGTATATTTTTTTTGTTGATAGGCGCAGTTACCAGCGCTTGCAGGGCACCGCTTTGTAAATCCTCGGTGGCACGTTCCAAGGCTATAAGAGCTGCTTTTCCGGCCTCTTCGGTGGAGGTTCCGAGCTCTACCTTAATTTCGTCGTCCACACAGTTTACGATGTTTACACGTTTAAGGTTAATCTCCTCTATAGAGTTTACCACATTCAGGTTCAAACCCTGAATATCGAGATTTTTACGGTGGTACGCAGCCACTTTTGACGACCCGTAAATTACAGGAACAAAAGTTTCGAGCATGCGGTTATCGGCCAGAGTCTTAAGCATAACTTCATACCCTATACCATTGATATCACCGTGAGTAATGCCAATAATTATTTTTTCTGCTTCCATATTATTCTATTGTCTCGATAGTTTGATACTTACAACTTTATTAGTCTTATATGCTCTTTATTATTTTTTTACCGTGCCGGGCGTGCCTGCGAAAAACGACAATACCGACTCCATTAATTCTGTCCGGTCTCTCTCCAACTGAATGGTTTCCAGCGGAAATCCAAAGCAACAGGTTTTGTATGCTCCCGAATAGGCTACAGCTGCGCTTGAATTATTCTCGGCATAACGGCAAATGGTATAACTGCCTTCGCCAAGCGGATCGATAGCATCGGGCGACTCCACATAATACGATGTAGCATTGGGCTCATCAAAATAAGTCAAATCGTCTTTCTTAAATGACTTATAGGGCGAATTGACGATGCGTACATTGCCGCACACACTTGCCTGCGAAGTGCGGAACTTGAATTTCAATACATTTTCCATAAACGACACATCCTCACGTAGCGGATGTAACGCCTCGCCCATGTCCGATCCGATATAAGCCCCGCTCACCAGCAGGTTTCCGCCCCGTACGCAGAACGTCTGTAATGATTGCTGCAAAGCTAATGGAAAAGTTTTAAAATCGGGTGCTTTTTTAGCATTTCCTACGAAAGTTTGCTTTTGTTTACCCAATATCAAATCTACCACTTTATATTGTGTCAAATCAATATCAGAGTTTAATACTGATTTTTCGGAACAAGATACAAAGGAATAACCTGCCGCCTTGATGGCTTTGCCGTGTAAATAAGGGTAATCGAAGGTATTACCCGCTATCACCTTGCCTTCGTAGTTGGCATGACTGGCACCAAAACCCGGAGCATCGTCCGTCACCCACGGACTGGTACGTTTAAAATCGTATTGGCTACCCACATACGATATTTCTGATTGGTAAGGCACACCTGCATCCCGTTCGTTTCTAAATCCGGCACAGGTATCCGACCGAAAACTCTCCGGGCCGCTTACTCTGTCAAAACCGTTTACTATCATTACCTCGCCCTTTTCGTTGGGTGCTCGGTAAGCCGACAATATTTCGGAAGGAAAACTTTCGCCACCTTTATTTACTGCCGTTACCTTAAAACTGTATATTTTACCTGAAGGGATGGTAATATTCAGTCTGTCGGAGTTAACCAACACTCCATTGTCGAAATCGCCATTGTCCACCCGGGTGTAAATCACATACTGGTCGGGCTTGGCCGTTGGTTCAAGGCTGTCGGTAGCTGCCACCCAGTGCACTTCCAGCTTATTATGTTCCACAAAACGGCAACTGAACTGCTCCACAGGAAGCGGTTGCACCACGTAATCGGTATGATTAGTCAGCGAGAGGAACCTGAGCAAGCCTTTATACACCGACCGACTAACGGTGAATCGAAAGCGCGGATCGAGTCCGTAACGCATATCGGCAAAATTCTGATGAGACAAAAGCTCCAGCAGCATGGTGGGCACTTCGGGCACACGCGATTCGCTGTAGGATTTATTCCACATATCCCTGCGCACCCATTCAGGTGCAAATTTTCTGCGGATATCGTTCACTATCTGGGTTTGTACAATGTCGGTCAAATCGCGCGATGTCCATCGCGACACTCCGTTTTCGAAAGTCGTTTTTCCTTGCGAGTTCTGAACGGTGTAAATACCCAATGTGCCGATAATAGAGTCTTTGAGCGACACACCCGCATCGCTGTGAAATGCCAGTGCCAGATCGATGGGCACATTCAATCCTTTTCTATCGGGGGCTACCTTAGAACCGCCCGCCAGATAATTCACCCAGAAACCCCGCGACTGAAAATCGTCCGAGTAATCATTTTGTCCACCCGTGCGGCTGTAAATACTGTCCGGAATACCTGCCCACTGTAACCAGTAACGCGCCCCCTCCGTGAACCGCGGATAACGGCTTATTTCGGGCTCATAAACCACCGGTGGTTTCACAGCAGAAAGACTATCCCCTGTAACAGATGCTACCACTGGCACGAAAGGGCTTCGGGCTATATTGCCCATTCCCCCGCCAAATTTTACGGCATCGGCTGTTACCACTTTGCCTTCTTCCGAGCTGAGGTTAGCGAGCACCACACGGTCGTCATTACTCCTGCCTTTGTCGAAATTAAAATGCCCAAGGTATAACCACGTTCCGCCATTCATGGTCTGATTAACCACAAATTCGGTTTTACCTCCCTTATGATAAACCGTATAATGAGCATCGGCTGCACTATTGGAGAGTGTTTTATACGAAACATACACAGCATAGCGCCCTTCCTGAGGAATATTAGGCACCCACTCCACACGACTTACATCATCGGCATTGTGCACAACGGGTGCTTCCCTGAAAGTTCCCAGTCTGAACGGATTTTCGCCTTGAGAATAAACATCCTTGGTGTTGGCAAAACCGGTTCCATCGCCTTTCTTCCAACGCTTTTGGTCATTCTGCTCCCTGTAGCGCGAAAGTCCATCCCTGATATCGTTGTCAACAATCACTTCATTAGTCTGTGTATCTCGCTCTCGCGGCAACAACACGTTAGCCCCGGCATTTTCGAGCATGGGAACCAGATAAGGTAATACGTACGATTGGGTGTATAAATCTTCCACCACCTGAAAAACCCGGGCACGTTGCCACACCCATCGGGATTGTTTCTGGTCGAAATACTTGCCATGGCTCTGCCACAAGGCTATATGACGGTTTTGTAAGCCCTCCGATATATTAAACGGACGAGACATGTTCCGTACTAAAGGTGAAGAAAGTACAGGAGCAGAAAATAAGCGAGCCGAATCGAGTAACTCGGGTTTATAAAAATTGGGAATAAGATCTTCTATTTTTCTATTGTCAATCTGACATACTATGGTATAATCGGGGTATTTCTTCGCCACAACTTTGGAGATTGCGTTATAAATTCGCTTTACATTATCGGGTCTGAAAGGCACATAGCCGAACTTATCATTTACAACTACATGAATGGTACTCGTTTTGGCATTGGCATAGAAATCCAACACATTGATACGCCCAATGCGTATGTAACTGTTGGCAATTAGAGTCAACGAATCGGCAATCTGAACTTCCGGTTTTTTTTGTCCGTAGGATATACTGAGTGCTTCTAAAAAAAAGAACAGAACGATGCAAATGCTTTTTAAATATTGTCTCATATTTTTTAATTACGAGTTTATACGTGTACCTGAAAAATAGTTAGCCGAAAGAATTGGACTCAGAAAGATTTACTGCTGTGCCTCTTCTTTCTCCTTTTCCAGTGTGGAAAGCATACCGCAAGCAGCAAAAATATCTTCACCCCGCGACCTACGGATGGTAGAGGTAACTCCATTACTGGTCAGATAATCGCGGAAAAATGTCATTTTCTCGGGAGTAGAGCTTTTCAAATCAATACCAGGAATGGCGTGAAAGCGAATCAGATTGACACGACAATCAATTCCTCTGAGCAGCTTCACCAACTCTACGGCATGGCGCATACTGTCATTCACCCCATCGAACAGAATATACTCAAACGATACCCTACGCTGATGACTAAAATCATGTTTGCGAATTTCGTCGAGCACCTTGGCTATCGGAAATGATTTCTCAATCGGCATCAACTTCAGACGTTCTTCCGAAAACGGCGAGTGCAGACTGATGGCTAAATGACAATTCGAACGTTCCAAAAATACTTTCATCCCCGGAATCAACCCTATCGACGACACGGTTATCCGTCTCGGGCTCCAACCGTAACCGTAGTCGGCTGTAAGTATTTCCAACGACCGAAGCATAGCCAGTGTATTGTCAAACGGCTCGCCCATCCCCATAAATACCAGGTTGGTCAGCGTTTCTGCTTCGGGTATCGACATAATCTGGTTCAGAATTTCCGTAGTGGTGAGCTGAGCTGTAAAGCTCTGCTTACCCGTCATGCAAAACATACAGCCCATCTTACAGCCCACCTGCGACGACACACACAGTGTTGCTCTGTCTTCGTCCGGAATATAAACCGACTCTATAAAATGTCCACCTTCTGTACGGAAAAGGTATTTTTTTGTCCCATCCGTCGACTCCACCGCCTGCACAGGCAATGAACGACCGACATCATATTTTGCGGCCAGCAGAGCCCTGTTTTTAGCCGAGATATTAGTCATTTCGTCCAGACTAAAAACACGTTTCTTATAAAGCCACTCCGATATCTGTTTAGCTGTAAAAGCAGGCATCCCCAGTTCGGACACTATGTCTTTTAATTCGTCAATGTTTTTACCTACAAGCGCTATCTTATCCATTCTTATTATTTCTATTTCTAAAATAAAAGAGCGTAATACGGGCTATCCGTAAAGCTCTTCTGTGCAAAGTTACACAAACTTGATGACAAAAAGAAAACGGAATGAAATTACTCATCCCGTTTTCGGCATTTTCAATTATAAATTTCTTTCTTTAAAAGAAGTTCAAGCGATTATCTGTGATATCAGCTTTTTCTTTCATATCCTGAAAAAGTGTATATGACAGCGAGTAGCTCAAACGAGCATTTAATTGCATTTTTTCCAATTGTGCGTTGAATGCTTGTGGGTTTACTTGTTTGTTTGAAGTACGTACAACATAAACACCTGCATTCCCTTTTATCGGAGTAGAAACTTTGCCTAAAGCTGTTTTGGTAACTTTACCTATCACTGCCGGTTCAAATCCTGCAGTACCCAACTGGTAAGAAGCAAAGTTTACGGCCGGAGCAGTTTTTACCGAATCTTTCAGCAAAGAAGCCAATCCTTCAAGCGAACCGGTTTTGCTCAATTCTGCGCTCAGGTTCTTAATCATTGATTCAGCTTTCTTGTCTTTAATAATTTCAGCTTTCAATTGATCCGAAACTTTCTCCAATGAGCGGTATCCTTTTTTATTCAACTCGGTTGTCATTGCAACTACAAATTTTGTTCCACAGTCAAACACATCCGAAACGTCGTTTTTGCTGCTATTGAATACCCAACGAATAATTTGTCTTGATTGGTTGATATCGGCAATTTTTTCGGTAGAACGCAATACTTCAGCAGCAGGGCGAACGATATAACCTTTTTCTTTAGCTTTTTTATCAAAATTGTCAGCCGACAAATCTACTGCAAATTGTTTAGCATCATTGTAGATTTTGCTATATGATTTGCTGCTAGGAACTATTTTGCGTTCAAGAATTGCCAGTTTCACTTTTCTGCGAGCCGGAGTTTTGTCCATTACCTGGAAAATTTGAACTCCCTGTTCATCTTTAATAGTAAAAATATCGTTTTTAGATTTGCTGAAAGCCTGTGAAGTAATCTCTTTCTCTGGACCCTGAGTAGCTTCCTGCATCCAACCGATTTCGCCACCATTAGCAGCAGTTTGTTTTACGGCTGAATATTTTTTAGCCAATGCTCCAAAATCAGCACCACCTTTAATGGCAGATACCAAGCTGTCTGCTTTCGTTGCATCTTTAGCCAATAAAAATATGTGACGTAGTTTTACTGAGTCAGATTGCATAATACCACCTTGCATAACACGAGCCATGGTGTAGGTATCATTTACAAATGAAGGACCGTAAACTGCACCTGTTGCGCTACCAAAAGCAAAGTCTTTGAGCAAAGCAGGAACGGTTCTCTCTGAGTAGTTACGTCCATCGTACATAACATCAGAATTAGAGTTAACCAAAGCTGCAACATCAGCAGTAGTTTTAAACTCACCTTCCAGTTTTTTCATCCAAGCTTCACCTTCTTTATAATCTTCGGGTAATGGCTTGATATCAAAAGCTACATAACTGAAAGAGCAATTGGCATCTTGTTTAAATTGTTCTTTTTTCTTGTTGTACAAGTCTTTGATTTCACTGCTGCTTACTTTGATGTCAGCATCCGGAACTGCAAAATAAGGTTGAACCACATAGGCCACATCAACACTTGTTTTCTTATCTTCAAAACTCATTTTGGCATCAAGGCTGTTAGCACAAACAGATTTTGATATCAATGCGTTATATTTTTCTTGTAAAATACTATTTTTTACGGTTTTTTCCCAGAAATTCCAATAGTTTTTTGCTTGTGCAATTTGTTGTTTCATTTCCTCATTAGCAGGAGCCTGCTCCAAACTACTCAAAAACTGCACTAAAGCCGGACGGCTAAACTGACCATTCTCACCAGCAAACGTACGGCGTTGCATAATCAATGGGTGAATGTTATTACCAATCAATCTATCAGAAAGCTCATCGGCACTAACGGCAAGACCTAATTTTTTAGCCTCTGCGTTCAATATTTTTTCGCTCATCATGCTTTCCCAAACAGACTGACGAATCTGAGTAGTCATTTCTTCATTCAATTCTGCTCTTCCGGTTTCAATTTTATAAACCTCAGTCATTTGTTCAATGGCAGCTGTATATTCCTTGATATTGATATCATCTCCAGCAACTTTTCCAACTATTTCTTTTGATTTATTAAAGAAAGTTGACCCCTCTTTAAGGAAATCGCCTACAATAAAGGCTAATAACGCAAGACCTACTACTGCAACAAGTAAAACTCCCTTGCTTCTAATTCTATCTAATACTGCCATTTCTTTGAAATTAATTTATATTTTATTTTTTTGCTTTTCATCAAATTTGAGGGCACGAATATACAAAAAAAAAGTTTACGCTGCTGCAATTTCTAAATTTTTCTGTATTTTTTATCGAAAAATGATAGGGATTAATCCGCCGTCGCAACCTTTACCAATTCAATTCGGTTATTCGTCACTTTCACACACTTTATGGTAAATCTGTCAATTCTTATGATTTCATTCAATTTTGGAAAGTGCTGATGATTGTGTAAAATGAACCCTGCAATGGTTTCGTACGAATCCGATTCAGGGATATTCAGGTTAAACTGCGCATTAATAGCCTCTACTTCCAGTCTCCCCGAAAAAATGTATTCATTCTCACCGGTCTGTTCGGCCACATAATCACGCGTATCATGTTCATCCTCTATTTCTCCGAAAATTTCTTCCATGATGTCTTCGAGTGTTACTATTCCGGCCGTTCCGCCAAATTCATCCACCACCACAGCTATACTTTTCTTTTGAAGCATAAATATCTTCATCAGTTTTTGTGCAGCCATGTTTTCAGGCACTATCGGTATCTGGTTTATTCTTTTCTTCCAGTCCACTTGGTGTTCAAACATCTCGGAAGAATGAATGTAACCGACAATATTATCTATATCTCCTTTGTAAATAGGTATTTTGGATAATCCTGTTTCGATAAATGTTTCTTTCAGCACATCGACACTTACTTCATATTCCAGCGCAATAATATCAGTACGCGGCACAGAGCAGTCGCGCAACTTTACTTTAGAAAAATCAAGTGCATTCTGAAAAATTTTCACCTCGTTTTCCAATTCTTTCTCACTCTCCACATTTTCAAAACTTTCCTGAATTAAAAAATTCAAATCAATACGCGAAAAAACATTCTCCTGCGTAGTCTGAGATATGTTCACCCTGCAAAGTCTCAGAATTCCAACAGAAACCCAGGTGCTAAAACGCGTAATGGGGTATAATACGACGTAGAATGCAAGCAACAACCACGAAAAGACCCTCATCCACAGATTCGGATTAATTCTGAAAATTGTTTTTGGGAGAAATTCACCCGTAATAAGCACTATAGCGGTTGCCAACACGGTCTGAACAAAAGTTATTACAAAAGGGTTTCCAATGGGAGTTAACCAAGGCGTGAGTACTTCTGCCATTAATAAGCCGTAAATAACCAGACAGATGTTATTCCCGACCAGCATGGTAGATATAAACTGCTGAGGATTGCGGTAAAAAACGGAAAGGATGGACGATGTCAGATTACGTTGCTTTTTATCCAACTCAAAACGAAGTCTGTTGGAAGTTACAAAAGCAATCTCCAGGCCCGAAAAAAAAGCGGATAAAAGCAGTGTTAGCAGAATGAACATATCACTGTACAAGATTTGATTTTCTTCCTATTTTCAATATCCATGACTGCAAAGATACAATTATTTACATAGTTTATGGTAGATTTTGCAGCTATTTTGTAAATATCCGGACGATAATTCTGCTCTAAAATACATTCAAAACAGAAGCAGAAGAGAAAAACCCTGTAAAATCAAAGTTTTCTTCGTTTGTAATTATTTATGTATCTGAATTTTGCAATTTACACCAGAAATAATAATCCATTTCATCCACAGAGCATTTGTGGTTTTGAAAAAAAACCGTATCTTTGCAACCGCTTTTGAAAAACGATCTAGTAGCTCAGCAGGTAGAGCACATCCCTTTTAAGGATGGGGTCCTGGGTTCGAGCCCCAGCTGGATCACTCGTTACTAAAAGCAGCATACAAAGTTTGATGATCTAGTAGCTCAGCAGGTAGAGCACATCCCTTTTAAGGATGGGGTCCTGGGTTCGAGCCCCAGCTGGATCACACAATTCAAAGCCTTTCGATTAGTTTCGGAAGGCTTTTTTTGTACAACATATCAACTGATAAAGAAAAACCTCAAAAGCTATTGTCTAACTTTTGAGGTATAGGTTTGAAATCAGAAATCTGTTATTTCCGTATTCTTTTATCTAGCAAGAAGCGCCTTCACTTTTTCGGAGATCAATCGACCTTCGGTTTTTCCGGCAAGCTGTTTACTGGCCACTCCCATTACTTTTCCCATATCCTGAGGTCCGACCGCTCCAACCTGCGCTATAATGGCTGATACTGCCGCTTCAAGCTCAGCATCGGTCAGCTGAACAGGCAGGTATTTTTCAAGCACAGCAGCCTCAGCAAGCTCGTTCTCGGCCAATTCAGGACGAGATTGTTCGATATAAATCTGAGCCGATTCTTTGCGCTGTTTCACCATCTTCTGAACAATCTTCACGGCCGCATCGTCAGACAAATGACCATCAGACCCCTTGGCGGTTTTAGCTTCCAGAAACTCTTTCTTCATCCCTCGCAATGCCTCTAAAGCCACTTTATCGCGTGCCAACATGGCAGTTTTAATATCGCTACTTACTCTATCAAATAGTTCGTCCATTTTATTGATTTATTTATTAGTCAATAGTTGTTTAATGCATTAAGTCCAACCTGTAAAATTTCATTTTACACCTCACCAACGCATTATCAAATCAACACATTATTTCATTAATCTTCTCTTCCAGGCAGGAATATTCTCCACATTTTTTAATGTCTTTTCATCTTCCAAATCGTCCAGCGTAAATACCGGTAATTCAGGTTCCGGTTCAACTTGCTGTTCTGTTCCTGTTTGAGCAGCATTGCCATAATATTGCTCGTAGGTTTTCTCTATATTGAGTTTTACAGGCTCCAGTTCAACTTCTTCTACCGGCTGTGGTTCAGGAACAACTTCCGGTTTAGGAGTATCAAAAAACCTTGATGCTTCGGCACTCATAGCCGGTTTGGCAGCGTAAGCTTTAGCCACATTAGCCGGCATACCCGGTATATCACTGACATCAAATCCGGTAGCTATAAGCGTTATTTTTACTTTATCTTGCAGTTCATCATCAAAGCTTGCACCCCATATAACCTGAACATTTTCACCTACCTTCGACATAAATTCATGTATCTGCTCCACCTCTTCCATTCTGATCTGGTCGGTAGTTGAACAATACAAACTCAACAATATTTTGCTGGCACCGCTTACATCATTTGTATTCAACAACGGCGAATTCAAGGCATCTTCAATTGCTTTAGTAATACGGTTCTCGCCCGAAGCATAACCGGTATTCATAATAGCCACATTGCCATCTTTCATGATGCTGTACACATCGGCAAAGTCAGTGTTTATATATCCGGGAACGGTTATGATCTCAGCAATGGCTTTAGCAGCGTTCGTCAACACATCATCCGCTTTGGCAAAAGCATTAGAAAGCTCTAAGTCAGGATAAATTTGTTTTAATTTTTCATTATTGATAACCAAAATCGCATCTACATGCTCACTTAAAGCAGCTACACCTTCGAGCGCCTGACGTATCTTCATATTTCCTTCGAAAGCAAACGGTATAGTAACAATACCTACAGTCAGAATCCCCAGGTCGTGAGCAGCTTTTGCTACCACAGGCGATGCTCCGGTTCCCGTTCCACCACCCATACCGGCAGTAATAAAAACCATTTTAGTATTATCTTTCAGCAATTCCTGAATGCGATCTATTGATTCCTCGGCTGCCTGACGTGCAACTTCGGGCTTTCCACCGGCACCCAGACCTTCGGTAGTATCTACTCCCAATTGTATTTTTGTTGGAACAGGCGATTTAACCAATGCCTGATTATCAGTATTACAAACGACAAAAGATACGTCTGTAATTCCCTGACGATACATGTGATTAACAGCATTTCCACCGCCACCACCAACGCCAATAACTTTAATAATTGAACTGTCAACCAGTGGCAATTCTAAAGGTAAACTATCGTCTAAATATCCCATATATATTGAATTCAAAAATTATTTACAAATTTATCTTTATCAGCATCAAACTAATTCAGCTTATTGTCATCATTGAAAAAATTGATAAACCCATCGGCAATCTTATCCCTAAGCTTTTTCCTTGGAATTTTGGGTTCCTTAGCGGGTGTACTGACAGCCACTTCCACCGGATGTGCTTTTCTGTACTCATTGGTAAGCAATATCGTTCCTATCAGCTGAGCATATTTAGGATCATGATATTTTTCGGGGGTATTATCGGCCAGCCACTCTGAGTGCCCACCAAAGCGGGGATAAATACCCGTCTTTTCGGCAATGAATTCTATTAAACCATTCAATTTTGCTCCTCCACCCGTAATCACTATACCTGCTTCAAGCGCAAACGGCAGATTGTCTAAGGCATCGAATATCGGTTGGGTAATCTCTTCCAAACGCGCTTCTATAATTGTCGCCAGAAACTTTGTTGAAATTTTCACCGAAGGGTCTGTTTCTTCAACAGCATTTATCTGAATATAAACCGGCTCATCAACCAGCGATTCCAACGCACTACCCTTCAGACATTTAAGTCTTTCAGCATTCGTTTCATTAATTCCAAGCTCCTGAATATCTTTGGTAATGTTTTTCGCCCCAAGAGGCACTACCAACAAATTTTGTAAAATATCATTCTGGTAAACCGCCAAAGTTGTGGTAGTTGCTCCAAAATTTATCAACGCACAACCATCTTCACGCTCCTGCTCTTCAAGCACTACAGTAGACAAAGACTCGACAGCCAACGGACTGTATTCCAGCACAATTCCTGTTCGGTCAAAACACCGTTCGAGCTCCGATTTGATAACTGAGCTACCAAAAACGACATTATAGCTGGCTGTTATCTGAGCGGCAGTCTGACCAACCGGATCATCCATCATTTCACCATCGAGCACATACGAAACCGGAATAACATCAAAAACAGTTATATCAGGTCGTTGAGATTTTCGCTCGCATTCATTCATCATCTCAGTCAATAAATCCTCAGTGATAACATTAGATTTACCAACGAATCTACTCACTGAAGCGGGCGCAAGTTTCATGGTTTTTGCGCCAACACTTACCGATACCTGAGAAATATCAGGCATTTTAGCACTGTTCTTCAACAATTTGAGTAATTCACTCACTTTAAACGATGCTCCTGATGGTTTCTCAACAATACCCCATCTAACATCGTCGGATATTTTAGATTCTTCGGATAGAATTTTTACTGCACCGTTATCAAGTATTTCCGCAGCCATGGCCGAAATATTTGCACTACCAAAATCTATCGCTATAAGTTTGTTTGAGGTCATAATCTACTGGCAATAATACTATCTTTTTTTTGTTCGGTCGCTACAACTGGTTTTATGGTTTCCTGACCGACTTTGCTGCAAACCACCTGATCTTTATATTGTAAATCAATAAGCTTATATTTATTCCAACCAACTACATTAAATCCATTAACGTAGAGTTTCCGTAACTTCTCTAGTTTTGACTGGTAATTATCCAATGTTCCTAACAGGATAATGGCTTCGCCTACACGGGGAACAAGCTCTATCTTGAGATCATCCCTGATAAATATCTGTTCGATCTGTGCATTCCAAAATGGATTATCTTCTAAAAATGTCACAAAATCAAACATTTTGGTTGTCATAGACGAAACATAAGCTCTACCCGAAACTACCGGCACATAAGCGGCATAATTTTTCGAAATCGGCATTACTTTTCTATCGGTATCGATATAATAACTGCCATAACCTACCACCCTAAATTTCGGACAACGCTGCGAGATGCGAATATGCACAATTCCGGTTGGAGTTTTGTAACATTCCGCCACTTTTATCATCGGATTCTTGTGTAAAGTTTCTTCAATTGACTCGGTGTGAATGTTTTTTATCGATTTTCCTATCGGATTTAAATCATTCTCTTCAAGTATTTGAGCAACCTCAGTTTTAGTCACCAACTGATGCCCGTTACTCTCCGTCATGACAATTTCGAGTTTTCTACAGACACTATCTTTTCCCCGTCCGGAAAAATACCAAATTGAAAATGCCAAATACCCCAAAACCAATGTGGTAAAGAAAGTAATCAACACATATTTCCAAATGGGTTTCATATATAATTTTCAGTTTAAAGACTTCCAATTCTCATCAAATAATACACATTGGAAATCAGAGCATTATTTCACTGACGATTGTTTTAACTGATCTTTAATAAGTGGTACTAACTTATCAATATCTCCGGCACCAAAAGTCACTAAAACATCTAACTCTTTTTCTTTGAGCAAAGGTAATAGATTTTCCTTGCTGCACAAAGTTTTGTTTTTTAGTTTAACATCGCGCAAAATCAAGTCAGAATCAACACCTTCTATGGGCAATTCGCGCGCCGGATAAATGTCCAGCAGAATCAATTCGTCAAGCTGCGATAAGGCCTCAGCAAAGGCTGTAGCGAAATCACGGGTTCGTGTATAAAGGTGCGGTTGAAAAACCCCTGTAATCTTTCTGTTCGGGTATAAATTACGAATAGAAGCAATGCTGGCTTTCAACTCGCTGGGGTGGTGAGCGTAATCATCCATGTACACTATCTTGTCTGATTTATACACCACATTAAATCGGCGATATATCCCCGAGAATGAAGATATTCCGGTCCTCAACTCATCAAAACTAACTCCATTCAACCAGGCTAGAGCCATAGCCGCCACACTGTTTTCAACATTTATCTGAACCGGAACACCCAATCGGACATCGGACAAACGATCGTTGGGAGTAACAAAATCAAAATGTATTTCACCATTGACCGTTCTGATGTTTTCAGCGGTAAAGTCACCTCCATCATTCATTGAGTAAGTATAAAGCTTCACCCCTTTTTGTAACTGAGGTACGATGTCTATTCCTTTACGCATTACCAGAGCTCCACCAGGACGAATCAGCGACGTAAAATGTTCGAAACTTTCGCGAAATGCGTCTGCCGTCTCATAAATATCCAAATGATCCGGATCGGCCGATGTTATTACCGCCATATAGGGCGAAAGTTGATGAAACGAACGATCGTATTCATCTGCCTCAATAACCACCAGATTGCTCTCGGCCGAAAGCAGTAAATTTGTGTTGTAATTATTGGCAATTCCACCCAGAAAAGCATTGCATGACACCTGCGACTGATACAGAAGATGCGCCGCAATAGTTGATGTTGTGGTTTTTCCATGCGTACCGGCAATACAAATGCCTTTGCTCTGACGCGTAATGTCGCCTAAAACCTGAGCACGTTTCTGAATGCTATAGTTATTTGCCTGAAAGTATTTCAACTGTGGGTGATTAGCAGGAATAGCCGGAGTCAAAATCACCAGCGTATTTTCCGGTTTTGTATAAACAAACGGAATTTCAGACACATTCTCATTAAAACTCACAGTAATTCCCTCTGCCTGAAGTTCCTTGGTAAGCTTGGTTTCGGTACGGTCATAGCCGGCTACCTGAAAGCCTTTCGTATGGAAATAACGAGCCAAAGCACTCATTCCAATGCCACCTATCCCTAAAAAATAGTATTTAGTAAAAGCCCCACCTAATCTTCCCGAAGGAGAAGAACTTACGCTTGCATCTTTTTTCATTTCTTGGTTTATCATAAAACGATCTCTTTACATCATCATTCAGTAACATTTACAACGCTACCAGTTTTAAAATCTCTTCGGCTATTCTGTCTGCCGAATCTTTTTCTGCCAGTTGAAGTATGTTCTTACTCAGCTTATTTAGTTGAGCTTCATCTTCAATGACTTCCATCATCTTGTCTACCAGTTGCGCTTTAGAATCAGTATCCTTTATCATAATGGCAGCATCTTTGCGTACTAAAGCAAGTGCATTCTGAGTTTGATGATCTTCTGCAACATTGGGCGATGGAATCAGAATCACCGGTTTTGCCAGCAAGCACAATTCTGAAATAGAACTTGCTCCGGCACGCGAAACCACCAAATCGGCAATGGAATAAGCCATATCCATGCGCGAAACAAAATCGGTCACCAGTAAATTGGGCGAGATGAAAGGTTCTGCCGCCTTGCGCGCATCTTCTATATAAAACTTGCCCGTCTGCCAAATTATCTGCACATCGGTTTCAGCTAATTTATCCAGTCCTGCAATTATACTTTGATTTATGGTTCGGGCTCCAAGGCTTCCACCAACCACCAAAATAGTCTTCTTTTTAGGATCGAAATTGAAAAACTTATAAGCTTCCTCAGTTTTAGATCCAACTGAAAATAAATCCTGACGAACAGGGTTTCCTGTCAATATCACTTTCTCCTTAGGAAAGAAACGATCCATGCCATCGTATGCAACACAAATGCGTTTAGCTTTTTTGGCCAGCAACTTATTGGTTACACCGGCATACGAGTTCTGCTCTTGTATCACAGTAGGAACACCCAATGCCGAGGCAGCACGAAGCGTAGGCGCGCTGGCATATCCGCCAACACCGATAGCGACATTCGGCTTAAAACGGCTTATAATGCGACGAGCCAACACCAGACTACGTAGCAGATTCCAAACCACCTTGATATTGCGAAGCATATTTTTACGGTCGAAACCACTGATAGGCAATCCTTCAATAGGATAACCGGCCGCCGGAACGCGTTCCATTTCCATCCTCCCAAGTGCTCCCACAAAAAGAATATCTGCATCAGGAAGTCTTTTTTTCAAGGCATTGGCAATACTGATTGCCGGAAAAATATGTCCACCGGTTCCTCCACCGCTGATAATGAATTTATATTTCATGATTGTAAGATATTGAACGCAAATTACACAAAATAAAGTGACTTATAAAACTTTCCACTTATTATATTGATTAACCTGAAGATTTACAAGCTTTCCAACTCCACCACAGGCATGGTATCCTCAGGCATCTCGGGAGCTTCTTCTTCCACCGGCAATTCTTCCTTAATCTGACGCGTGATCCCTAAAATTATTCCAAAATAAATACAGGTAATCAAAATTGAAGTTCCTCCGCGGCTAATCAATGGCAAAGGCTGACCGGTTACAGGAATTAAACTTGTTGCTACCGACATGTTTATATAAGTCTGAATAACAATCATAAGACAAAGCCCGATTACCAGAATGGCAGGAAACACAGAAGAGCATTTCGTGGCAATCTGCCCCGCTCGAAAGAGTAAAATGAGGTAAAGAATTATAACCAATATTCCACCAATCAAACCCATTTCTTCAACAATAATGGAATAAATAAAATCGGAATAGGCTTGAGGCAAATAATCGCGTTCAACACTATTACCCGGCAAAACACCAAAAACTCCGCCACGGGCTATGGCAATCTGACCGTATATTTCCTGACGGTTTTTATCTGTGATTACATACTTGCTGGCTTTTTCATTCTTATCAGAGTGCCTTTCTATACGAGCCACCCAAGTATATGCCCGTTTGAACATATGAGGCATTGAATCTTCAGGAATTGCTTTTACGGCACCATATCCTATAAACAATGAAACAAGTAAAATACCGGCCATTGAGCCCAGGTATTTCATGGATATTCTACCAATAAACATCATGATAAATACCACCACGAACAAAATGAACGCAGTGGAAAAGTTTTCCAAAAGAATGAGTCCGCAAACTCCGAGCAACATGATGACTGTATTCCTGAAGTAAATCCATTCGTCTTTCTTATTATCCCTGATTCTCGATATTAAATCGGCCGCAACGATAATCACTGAAAGTTTAGCCAATTCTGATGGTTGAAACTGAACTCCTCCTATAACCAACCAACGTGCTGCATCATTTTCGCTGTGCCCTTTAAACAAAACAAAAACCAATAAAGCCGCTGAAATGATAAGCCCGACATAAGATATAATGCGAATGTATTTGTAAGGCACAAGATGTACCGCGAAAGCAATAAGAACACCTCCGGTAAGGAAACCCACATGACGAAGTAACGGTGCTGTATGATTTGAAGCTTTGTAAGCCAAAGTACTTGATGCACTGTACATTTCAATAATCGAAAGAATGCACAATGCTATAAATACAATCCATAAAGTTGTATCACCTTTCAAATATTTTCTGAATAATGTTTCCATATTATTTATCCCAACAAGGAATTACTTTAAACATGTTTTGTACACCAAACCGTTCATATCCCGAGTTCAATTAGCCTCTTCTTCAAAAAGAAATCTCTTTTCTCAGAGTAATTTTATCAGAGATTTCTCACACAACTTTTAAATTGTTGTCCTCTATCTTCGTAGTTCTTGAACAAATCAAAGCTCGCACAACATGGAGAAAGAAGAACCGTATCACCGCTCTCAGCTAATCCGTATGCTTCTTTTACTGCATCTTCCATCGATTGAACATCAACAATACGTTCTATTTTTCCGTCAAAGAATTTATGCAGCGGCGAATTATCCAGCCCCATAAAAATCAAAGCCTTTACATTAGCCTTTACCAATTCTTCTATTTCCGAATAATCATTTCCTTTATCCGTCCCTCCCAAAATAAGCACCACAGGCGTTTTCATACTCTGAAGCGCATACCAGCAGGAGTTTACATTGGTTGCCTTTGAATCGTTTACAAAACGTATATTCTTTACGGTTGCTACATATTCCAACCGGTGTTCAACTCCTTGGAAATCCTGTAACGACTGTCTGATACTCTCTTTACGAACATTCACAATCGATGCTGCGAGACCCGCAGCCATGGAATTGTAGGTATTATGCATACCTTGCAAAGCTAAATCTGTTGTAGGCATAGTAAATAGAGTTTTTAATGTTTTTATTATCAATTCATCTTGTTCGATAAATGCTTTTGTTCTTTCGGATCTTTCAATGGAAAACGGATACATGGTAGACTGAATTTTACGCTTTGCCAATTCGGCTTTGATAACCGGATCGTTTTCCCAGAAAATAAATGAATCTTCTTCTGTCTGATTTTGGGTGATACGAAACTTGGAATCTACATAGTTCTGAAAATTATATTCATATCTATCCAAATGATCCGGCGTAATATTCAGCAAGATAGCTATATCAGCTTTAAATTCCGTCATTCCATCCAACTGAAAGCTACTCAACTCAACTACATAATAATCAAAAGTATCTGTTGCGACCTGTAATGCCAGACTTTGTCCTACATTTCCGGCCAAACCCACTTTTAATCCCGCATTTTTGAGAATATGATACACCAGCATGGTCGTAGTGGTTTTACCATTACTTCCGGTGATACATATCATTTTAGCTTTTGTATAACGGCCTGCAAATTCAATCTCGGAAATAACAGAAGTGCCAAGTTCGTGAAGTTTCTTCACCAGCGGAGCTTTTTCCGGAATGCCCGGGCTCTTAATTACTTCATCTGCATTAAGTATCAGGTTTTCGGTGTGCTGCTTTTCTTCCCATTGTATCTCGTACTGATCCAACAAGGATTTATATTCAGGTTTTATTGCCGATAAATCGGAAAGAAAAACATCGAACCCTTGCTTTTTGGCCAAAACGGCTGCACCGGCACCACTCTCACCTCCACCTAAAACTACAATTCTTTTCATAAGACTATCTGATCTTCAATGTAATAATCGTTATTGCTGCCAAAATAATTCCCACAATCCAAAAACGGATTACAATCCTCGATTCCGGCATTGCGTTTATCGGACGTTGGAATAAAGATACTATGCCCGCATTTCCGGGCTTCTGATAATGGTGATGAAGCGGAGCCATTTTGAACATGCGTCGTCCTTCTCCAAACCGGCGTTTTGTATATTTGAAATAACCTACCTGCAACACCACTGACAGATTTTCTATGATGAAAACTCCACACAAAATAGGAATCAACAACTCTTTACGAATAGCAATAGCAAATACCGCTATAATTCCGCCCAGAGTCAAACTTCCGGTATCACCCATAAATACCTGAGCCGGATACGCGTTGTACCAAAGAAAACCAATGGTAGCACCGATAAATGCTCCGGCAAAAATCAACATCTCACCGGTTCCGGGCAAGTACATGATATTGAGATATCCGGCGTAGTTCACATTACCCGAGACATAGGCCAATATACCGAGAATAACCCCTATAATGGCGGAAGATCCTGTTGCCAATCCATCCAAACCGTCTGTAAGATTGGCACCATTCGAAATTGCCGTAACAATAAAAATTGCCACTAGAACGAATAAAATCCAACCGTATCGTTGAGCATTAACCCCAGCCCATCTAAAAGCATCAGCATAATTCAGGTTATTATTCTTGACAAATGGAATGGTGGTTTTAGTCGATTTAGTGTCGTGTTTTGAATAAATCACATTCTCCACGCGCTGAGTTTTTCCTTTAACCTCTATATTTTCACGAATTACCACATCAGAACTCAAATACATTGTCATCCCCACTATCAATCCTAAACCAACCTGACCGACAATTTTGAACCGTCCGCTAAGGCCTTCCTTGTTTTTCAAAAACACCTTGATATAATCATCCAAAAAACCTATCAGACCCAGCCAAACCGTTGTAATCAGCATAAGAATTACATAGGTATTAGTCAAACTAGCCAACAAAAGCGTAGGCACCAGAATAGCAATAATGATGATAACGCCTCCCATTGTTGGAGTACCTTTTTTGCTCATTTGACCTTCCAGTCCTAAATCGCGAATAGTTTCCCCTATTTGTTTCTTTTGCAAATAATCAATAATACGGCGACCAAGCATAGTCGATAGCAAAAGAGCCAGAATAAACGCTAAACCCGTTCTGAACGAGATATAATTAAACAAGTGAGCTCCGGGAAAAACGTATATACTTTCTAAGAATTGAAATAGATGATATAACATAATCGTGTATATTAATTATGATTTATAATTTGATTAAAAGCATTTTCGAACTTCTTCTCTGTCGTCGAAATGGTGTTTTACACCTTGTATTATTTGATAATCTTCGTGTCCTTTGCCTGCAACCAGTACTACATCGCCGGCCTGAGCCAGCGCACATGCCGTTTTGATTGCCTCTCTCCTATCAACAATAGTCAGGCTTTTCGCTTTTTCAACCACATCGAGTCCGGCCAACATATCATTTAATATTTCCTGAGGTTCTTCAAAACGAGGATTGTCAGAGGTTAATATCGCCTTCCAACTACCATTTACTGCCTCGCGAGCCATCATCGGACGTTTTCCTTTATCACGATTTCCTCCACATCCCACAACGGTTATCAATCTACCATTGCCTTGAAGAATTTGATTTATAGTGCCGATGACGTTCACCAACGCATCGGGAGTATGAGCATAATCCACAATAGCTGTGTAGCCTGCAGGAGAATGTAAGGTTTCGAATCGGCCTGATACCGAATGCAATGAACTGATTATGCGCAACACCTCCAGTTCATCTTGTCCGAGCAACACAGCAGCACCAAACACAGCCGACAGATTACTGGCATTAAATTTTCCGATAAATGACACATTCACTTCTTTATCATTCATATCCAGCAACATGCCTTCAAAACCATGTTCCAAAATACGGGTTTTAAAATCGGCCATTCCGCGCAACGAATAAGTATATTTCTTCGCTTTCGAGTTCTGAAGCATTACCAAACCGTTCTTGTCATCTGCGTTAGTCAGAGCAAATGCATCAGTCGACAAATTATCGAAAAATTGCTTTTTAGCTTTCAGATAATTCTCGAAAGTAAGGTGATAGTCAATATGATCACGGGTAATGTTCGTAAAAATAGCACCATCAAATTCCAAACCCGAAATACGGTGTTGGTCTATTGAATGCGAACTGACCTCCATAAATGCATATTCACATCCGGCATCAACCATCTGAGCAAGCAAAGCATTCAAAGCCAATGCATCCGGTGTGGTGTGAGTTGCTTCTACAGCCAAGTCGTTTACATAATTGCAAACGGTGGATAATAAACCTGATTTATGTCCCAGTTCACGAAACAGCTGATACAATAGGGTAGCAATAGTGGTTTTCCCGTTTGTACCGGTCACACCCACCAAAGTCATTTTTGTTGATGGGAAATCGTACCACGCTGAAGCCATTTTTCCTAACGCATCGGAACTGTCCTCCACTTTTACATAGGTTATATTTGGATTTATCTCTGAAGGCAATTCTTCACAAACAATCGCTACCGCTCCGTTCTCAATGGCAGTGGCAATGTACTGATGACCATCCGATGCAGTTCCCCGCGTGGCAACAAAAACATTTTCCGCTTCCACTTTTCGCGAATCAAATTGAATTCCCGAAACATTAATATCAATATTTCCTATAGTTTTCAGCAAAATTACATTTTGCAATATATCGTCCAGCATCATGTTTGTTTTCTTTATTGATTTATAGCAAATTAATTTATTGCAGGTTGATTAAAATCAAACTTCCTTTTCTTGCCACTGTACCGGGTTTGATATTTTGAGAAAAAACCTTTCCACGACCCTGAACCTGAACATTCAATCCTAAATTTTCCAGAACATAAACAGCATCTTTCAGCCCCATCCCTATCAGATTCGGCACTGCATTTTTGGTCACAGCTATGGGTTCTACACGAGTCTGTTTCTCTGTGGCTATCGGCTTAACCCAGTCCTTTGAATGATTATCCAATGG
The DNA here is from genome assembly GCF_000183135.1 of Paludibacter propionicigenes WB4. NCBI lineage: Bacteria > Pseudomonadati > Bacteroidota > Bacteroidia > Bacteroidales > Paludibacteraceae > Paludibacter > Paludibacter propionicigenes. The sequence continues at coordinate 1,788,989 of NC_014734.1, forward strand.
TAACTTAAGCGCGTTCATCACTGTTTGTATTGCCTTATAGTAACCAACTTTAGTTTTGGGCATAAAGTCATTTTCTACGATTGAATCCGTATCCACATGCGACGGTTTTCTATTCGAATTAAGAGCTATAACACGCTCTGCAATATTCTTAAAAACAGAACCTGTCATGGTTCCACCCGAAGCGTAGCCAATACCCGGTTCACGCATAACCACAATACAAGAATACGTCGGATTTTCATAAGGGAAATATCCGCAGAATGCAACCTGATGTTTTGTTCCACCGGCTTTGTAACCACCTTTACCCTGCGATATTTGTGCAGTTCCTGATTTCCCTGCTATTCTTACATATTCAGAATGAACGCATTGAGCTGTACCCAATTTATCTTCCACAACCCCCAAAAGTGTATACCTGATATCTCTTAGTGTGGTGGGTTTGCAAATAGAAGGATTAATCACTTCAGTCGTAAATTCCTTTATTATCTGTCCATTTTTGCTTACCGATTTCACAAAAAACGGACGAATCAACTTTCCATCATTTGCTATGGCATTATAAAATGCCAACGTATAAATTGGCGGAATCTGAGTTTCGTAACCTACAGACATCCAAGGCAATGTAGTGCTCGACCATTCGTGTGACTTATCGTTAGGATGACGAATAAACGGAGCAGCAGCACCCGGTATCTCGATATTCATTTTTTCATTCAATTTCATTTCGTAGAGCTTATTGACAAACGCCGCAGGGTTATGCCCATAGGCTTTTACAATTGCCCTTGAAATTCCGATATTGGATGAGCCGTAAATCGCTTGTGCCAAAGTTATTCTATGATATCCTCCATGATTTGCATTGTGATCTGTCATAGTTCTGTCGCCAAACTTAAATTGACCATTATATGTATCAACCGTGTCTGTGATTCTCACTTTTCCATCATCCAAAGCTGCCATCAGCGAAGCTACTTTAAATGTAGAGCCGGGCTCAACCATGTCCGAAACAGCTCCATTTCTATTTTCAGTATACGAACCATCTTTATTCCGTTGCATATTGACAATAGCTTTTACTTCGCCGGTCTTCACTTCCATCAAGATAGCATAACCCACTGCTGCATCAAACTTCTTAACTCCATCGAGCAACGCGCTTTCGGCTATATCCTGTAAATCAATATCGATAGTGGTTGTTATATCCATCCCATCTACTGGCTCAACCTGCACAGTCTCCATGTACTTATTTGCAACTTTCTGGCGAATCGAAACACCCGGTGTGCCCCGCAGATTAACATTGAAACTCATTTCAATACCATTCTTACCTCCTTTGGACTCATCGGCATAAATATCTCCGATGGTTCTCGAAGCAAGCGAGCCAAATGGCCTTACCCGCCTGAAAAGCTCTTTCGTTATCAATCCACTTTTATTTCTCCCCAAGCGGAAAAGCGGCAAAGTTTTGAGCAGTTTTAGTTGCTCGTATGATATCCGGTTAGGAAACAGCTTAAATTCGCCATCCCCCTGCCTGTATGCTCTCGTCAGTTCTGCTTTATATTGATATGGGCTTCTGTCTCTGAAAAAGCTCGACAAATACATTGACAAAGAATCGATATTACTTTTAAAAAGTATGCCGTTCTTTTCGTGTAATGCAGGAACCCGTAAATCCATATAGACATAATATGTGGGGATAGAGCTGGCCATCAAACGACCATCGCAAGCATAAATGTTACCCCTGTTTGGTTTCACAACTATGTTTGATTTTACGTTCTTTGCGGCCAAAGCCATCCATTTATCCCGTTCTACAAATTGAATAACAATAATTCTGTATAAAACAAGAAAAAACGAAAGGCATATAATAATGTAAACTATGCCAAAACGTAGTACAATATTTTTACGTTTATCGGTCATTTATTTTGTAGGTATACTGTCCTCAATTACAATGGGAGGAGTGGTCGATTCAACAAGCGGCAACCCACTCTCATTCACTTTCTTCATCACATTCGATTGCCTGCTAATCTCCATTAATTCGGCAGAAATCGTAAGCGATTCGTACTTCACATCCTGTATCTTTTTTTTCAACTCTATCTCTCTGGCTTGCTGATTCTCACACTGATATCGATTATCCACATACAAAAAGAGCAGAACTGCTATCATGATTATCAAGCCGTATTGCTTCTGAAAAAACTTCTTTGTCAGAATATTACCGTTCAGAATATCACGAACTGTGCTCGATTTTATATCAGAAAAATCTTCACTTCCGCGTACGGCATCTACTATTTTCTTAAACCACGACATAAATTCCAATTCACGTTATGAATTTATCAATTCTGCTACTCTCAATTTCGCACTTCTTGCACGCGGGTTTCTCGCTACTTCAGCCTCGTCAGCCACTATTACTTTCGTATTTACAGCTTTCAACGGTGCCAATATATTTCCGTAGAAGTCCTTCTCCAGCTTTCCTTCAAAATTTCCACTACGAATGAAGTTTTTCACCAATCTGTCTTCCAGCGAATGATAAGTCAACACGGCCAATCGCCCTTGCGGATTTAAAACTTCTATACTTTGATCCAGCAAGGCTTTAAGCACATCCATTTCTTTATTCACCTCTATGCGCAAAGCCTGAAATACCCTTGCCATATCTTTCTTTTCTTTTTCTCTACCAAAGAATGGCTTTAAAACCTCTATAAATGGAAAAATCCGGTCAAACGGCGCACTGTTTCGTGCAGCAACAATAGTTCTGGCTATTTTACGGGAATTATGCAACTCTCCGTACAAATAAAACACATCGGCCAGTTGTTCTTCTGTGTAAGTATTTAATAATGCCGCAGCAGTAAATGATGATTTCGTATTCATCCGCATATCAAGCGCACCATCAAACCGAAAAGAGAAACCTCGTTCAGCTTCATCAAAATGGTGAGACGACACACCCAAATCGGCCAAAATTCCATCAACTTTATCAATTCCATGATATTTCAGAAAATTCTTCATATACCTGAAATTGCTTCGCACAAATATAAAACGTGGATCATCTATTGTATTTTTTATTGCATCCTCATCCTGATCAAAACCAAGCAGTTTACCATCAGCTCCCAGATGTTTCAAAATCTCGCGTGAGTGTCCACCACCCCCAAATGTAACGTCAACATAAACGCCATTCGGCTTAATATTCAAACCAGTAATAGTTTCATCCAGCAAGGCGGGTATGTGATATGCTATCTCCTCCGCTCCCGAAGTACTTACTGCATCAATATTTTTCTTTTTTATTTTCATTTCACCGGTTCTTAGTAGATTCTTAAATCCAGACTGAAAGCCTATTCAAAAATGGAACTTCTATTTCTCAAGAGGTTTCATCATGCGCTCTTTCAGCAAAGCTGCAAAATCTGCAGAGGATAGCTTCGCTTGCTCATAACGTGTTTTGCTCCAAATAGCAAAACGATCTATCATACCTACAAACAACACTTCGGCATTTTCAACACCAATCGCCTGTAAATTTTTCTTCGATATTAAAACCCTTCCCTGCGAATCGATATCCAACCATTCTGCATCAGACACGAATTGCATTAGCAAAAGCTGATCAACAGGATTCCATTCATCCAGTTTCGACTTAAAATCTTCTACCTTTTCGGTCCAAACATGCTCCGGAAAAAGAATCATGCAATCATTTTCAGCATCCTTTCTCATCACAACACGCTCTCTCTCGCCATTAGGCAACAATTTTCGATAAGCGGAAGGAATGAATATTCTCCCCTTTACATCGGCTTTTGCTTCGTATTTACCTATAAATGTTGACATAATTAATCGAGTTCACTTTTTCAACGGTAAAAGTAAAGAATTAATTTCATATCCCCCACAATTCCCCACGAAAAAATTATCAACATGTTTTATCCCGTGATTAACCTGATTTAAACAAGTTATCAACAGCTTGTCAACAGCCAAACCACTCATCCATAAATCAGATAACTATCTAATAAAAAGAAAATTATCAACAAAAGAACAAATATTACTTTTCTATATAAAAAAGTGGGGAGAAATAGTCAAATAAGACTCATTTTTTCAACTCCACTTTAAATCAACAATATCAATTTGCAGAATTTCTGAAACAAACCATTTTTTGTACATTTGCAGTTATTCGAAAATTTAAAACAATATGAGCAAAGAAGCACTTATAAAAATTGATATAGATAAAGTCGTAAAAGAAAAAGCCCCAAATACAAAAGTACCCAGATTTATAATCAATTATTTGCGACGGATAGTTCATGAAAAGGAACTGAATGAATTCTTTATCAATTACCCCGGATTAAGAAACCTGGAATTTATCGAAGCCGCTTTCGAATATCTGAATATTTCGTTTAAAGTCGAAGGAAAAGAAAATCTTCCTAAGGGCGGTAAATATATCTTTGCCGGAAATCATCCGCTTGGTGGACTCGACGGCATAACCACCGGATATATACTTGGGAAAGAGTACGATGGAAAAATTCGTTTTTTTTCGAATGACATACTTTTAAACCTTGAACCAATGCGCGAAATGTTTGTCCCCGTCAACAAGGTAGGCTCGCAAAGCAAAAACCACGCAGCCCTAATGCAAGAGCTTTACGAATCGGACAACAACCTACTGACTTACCCTGCAGGAATGTGCTCACGTAAAGTGAATGGCAAGATTATAGACCTGGAATGGAAGAAAAATTTCATCTCTAAGTCAATTGAATACAAACGTGATGTAGTGCCGATTTACTTTGAAGGCCGGAATTCCAATTTCTTCTACAACCTGGCCAACTTACGGAAATTCTTCAGAATCAAAGTCAACATCGAAATGATGTATCTGGTCGATGAACTGTACAAGCAACAAGGCAAATGCTTCACCGTTAGAATTGGCAAACCTATTCCGTGGCAAACATTCGACAAAACAAAAAGCCAGTCCCAATGGGCAGCATGGGTAAAGGATATCGTATATTCGATGGAAAAGAAATAAAATTTATCATGAATCCCAAAACTACTCACCAACCCGCCATAAGGAAAGCGGAAACGACGGATATTGATACTATCCACAATATACTGGACATGGAACCATTCAAGTACGATGATAAGATTCCGTATGAAAGATCATGGATAGAGCAATTGATCACCAATGAACGGTGTCTGACTCTCGTCTACGAAAGTGACGGACTAATAAGAGGCTTTATCAGTGGAGAAAAAATGGTGAGTGGCGCTATAATGATTTGGCTTTGCGCTGTAAGAAAAGAATTTCAGAACAATATAGTAGGAATAAAGCTCTATCATGAATTTGAAAGAATATGCAAAGAGACAGGGGTAAATGCTATTCTTGCTTACGGATACAAAACTTCGGCAGGAATGCTTGACAGACTGAATTATTTCTCAAACGAAAATACCTACAGAGAGTTTTACAAGCCATTAGCAGAGTAAAACGTCTCATTCAGGTAAAATCATAAGTCCAGTAAACCTTCCGGCAATCTCACGTAGATTATTTTCTTTTCGTGATCAATATCTTCAATATACTCTTCACCTGCTGGTATCAGTAGTTCATCATCCTTTGTAGGGATTACAAAAAGCACATTCTCTGTAGTTTGATCAACCTCCGAGATAACGCCAAGCAAGCCCTTCTCAGCATCCACCAAACTAAATCCCGCAAAGTAATCAAGCTCTATTTCGGCTGTTTCAACCTTCTCTAAAAACTTCTTTGGCAGATAAATCGTCAACCCATAAAAGCCTCGCGCTTGCTCTTCAGTAGTCACACCCTCTAACTTCAACAGACCCGTGGTACTTCCTTTGAAGCGATATTCTTCCAGAAAAAAAGGTACAAGAATTCCCTGAATTTCGAACACAAAATAAGGAACAGCCTCCCTGTCAAAAATATCGGATGTAAACGAAAAAGACATTTCTCCATTCACACCGTGAGGCTTATTTACCTGACCAATAGGAAATACGGAAGATTTTAATATCATAAGAAGAGTTGCGCCTCACTCCCCCGAAGGGGAGACTCGAAGGCTTTTGCTGAATATAAATTTATTCGAAAATAAGCTCCTTTAAAAGAATGCTGGCAGTTTATTCCACTACAGTTACCCAACCGTGCGTATCAGGTTCATCTCCATACTGAATTCCACGAAGTTTATGATACAACTTTTCGCTTATTGGACCCGGTTTACCATCATGCGAGAAAACATACGATTTCTTTTCATCGAAATCATCAATTCGCTCTATCGGGCTAATCACTGCAGCTGTACCACAAGCACCTGCTTCTTCAAAAGTTGAAAGTTCTTCTACCGGAATAGCTCTCTGCTCCACCTTTAAACCCAAATCATCCGCCAACACCATCAAACTTTTGTTGGTTATCGAAGGCAAAATAGAGGTAGACTTAGGAGTTATATAAGTATTGTTCTTTATTCCAAAAAAATTGGCTGCACCACATTCATCTATATATTTCTTTTCCCGCGCATCCAGATAGAAAATATTAGAATAACCCATATCATGTGCTCGCTGTCCGGCGACTAAGCTGGCAGCATAATTTCCGCCTACTTTATACTTACCCATTCCCAACGGCGCAGAACGATCATATTCACGCATAATTACAAACGGCGTTGTCTGAAAACCACCTTTAAAATAAGGCCCCACAGGAGTAACAAATACAATAAACATATATTCTGTTGCAGGCTTTACACCTACCTGAGCTCCGCTTCCAAAGAGTACCGGACGAATATACAATGATGCTCCTGACTCATAAGGCGGCACGAAACGTTCATTGAGCTTTACAGCTTTCAACACAGCCTCTTCAAACACTTCTACCGGAACTTTAGCCATCATAGTCCCTTCGCTGGAATCCTGCATACGCAATGCATTATCCTTCATCCTGAAAATGCGAATTTTACCATCCTTGCCACGAAAAGCTTTTAAACCTTCGAAAGACTCCTGACCATAATGTAGGCTGGTAGCAGCCATATGCAAACTCAGGTATTCGCTTTCGTGAACTTCCAACTCTCCCCATTTGCCCGCACTGTACGTACAACGGATATTAAAATCGGTTTTCATATAACCGAATCCTATATTACCCCAATCTATCTGTTCCATATCGATGTAGTTTGTTATATTGTTCTTTATTTTATCAACGTAAGTATTGACTCATTACCCATATTGAAAAGCAAATCTATAATGCTCAGATTAGGCAAAAAACCATTTTTTTTCTCAAAAACCTGATAATACGGATTATGATTTTCTATCAGATTTGCTTTTTTCGGGTGAATACTGTCCCGTAAATCCTGAATGCCTACCAAATCCGGTTGATACTCGTCCGTAAACCGAATCACCGGATTTATATCAAGCAATTCAAGCAGTTTAGTCTGTAGTTCCAGATTCAAGTCCCACAAAAAAGTCCACCTTTTCTCATAAAAAGGGAGTAAATCATCTTTGTAGTATTCAAAGAAAGGAGTCGATCTGTAGGCAGATTCTATGGACTTCCAATGATTCATCTGCCAATCAGCATGCTCCGAAATTCGGATATCACGTATTGTAGCTTTTGCCTTATCCGTTTTTTCAACCGGAATACTTAAAGCCATCAATCCGTTTGCCGCAGCTATATGGCAACGATTTCTGTATGTTTGTTTTATATAATAATCGCAACATTCCAAATAAACCATTTCTGCCTTAGCAAGAGCTGCATAATACTCCACCGGAGCCAGGTATGCCGAAGACAAACAAACTCTTAAGTCCCCTTGAGAAGATTCAGGGGTCGTATTATCGTTCAGCATTTTTAAAGAATCTATTCCAACGGATTTTTCCGCTAAACCAACCCTTATCTTTATCCAAAGATAACCATACCATCACCGGACGACCTACAATATGATCCTCAGGCACAAAGCCCCAGTAACGTGAATCTGCCGAATTATGGCGATTATCTCCCATCATCCAATAATAATCCATTTTAAACGTGTAGGTTTTTGTTGGTTTCCCGTTCAAATAATACACGCCATCTTTCACTTCCAGTTTATTATTTTCATACACCCGGATAGCTCGTTCGTAAATTGGGAAATTGTATGAATTCAAAGCAAGTGTAGCTCCCTTTTTCGGCATCCAAATTGGTCCGTAATTATCGCGCGTCCAGGTTTTATGCCCTCCCAACGGGAACACATCAAACACTTTTGACTGCTCAATTTTTATTTTAGTTACACCGGTAATCTTTTTTAGTTTATCGTAGGTCTCCTCATTCAAAGGTAAACGATAAATCGGGAACTTAGGATCAAATCCTGAATCTACAATTTGATATTGAGCCTGCTCTGCTAATTGCTGATTTGGTTGAGGATCAGTCAACAGGCTACGGTCATCAACACTTATATTTAATTTATCAAACAAATCAGCTGTAAGTCGGGTTCCATCCGTCTGAACATAATAATTAAACTGAATACCCGGTATTTTCGCTTGTTTCTGTCCGTTTACATAAATCTGATTGTCTTTTATCTGGAGCCAATCACCCGCAATAGCAACGCAACGTTTCACAAAGTTCTCACGACGATCAACCGGACGATAAACAATATCTCCAAAAATATCTTTTCTTGAATTTACCATATCACGACCATAACCATAACAAGACGTGTAATAATCAGGATTGGTTACCTTCAAAGTTACTGTATCTCCAGCCGGGAAATTAAACACCACGATATCATCACGTTTAACGCTATCAAAGCCTTTCAGTCTGTGATATTCCCATTGTGGTTTTTCAATAAAAGATTTACAATTCAATAATGGGAAAGTATGCTGAACCAATGGAAACGAAAGCGGAGTATTAGGAACACGTGGTCCGTAACTAGCCTTGCTCACAAACAAAAAATCGCCAACCAACAAGCTCTTTTCCAACGAAGAACTTGGTATTTGATAATTTTGGAACAAATATGTGTTGATAAAATAGACTGCAACCAGTGCAAACACGATAGCATCTACCCAACCCATGATACCCAGCAAAGCCTTATTCTTTGTTTTTTTCCACCATGTCCAGGGAACGTAATGGCTAATGAAGGCATCAAAGATAAGCGGCAACAAGATAAGCCACCAAAAGTTACCAACCCAAACAATGAATAAAATGTAAATTAAGCTCCAAACGCTGCATTTAATCCATTGTTTCAGCGGTTGTTGAAAACGCGATGTTTGTTTGTCTGCACTCATTTTCTTTGAGATTTTAAATTTATAGATTAAAATTTCAGCATGTCACCCATACCAAGTAATCCTTTTTTGCCGGCTGTAAATTCAGCGGCAACTACAGCCCCTAACGCAAATCCTTCTCTGCTCTTAGCATCGTGGGTTATCTCTATTGAATCAACCTCCGACTCATAGCGAATTGTATGAATGCCCGGAACCTGTCCTTCACGAATTGATTTAATAGCCATTTCTTCCGGTTTGGTTTCCGTTTCTTTTACCCAACCGGTTTTTCTGTTCAGATTCTCTAAAATACCATCGGCCAGTGTAATAGCAGTTCCACTAGGCGCATCAAGCTTTTGAGTGTGATGTACTTCAGTCATTTCTACATTATAATTCGGGAACTGATTCATTATAGCTGCAAGATATTTATTCACCGCCATAAAAATATTCACCCCTAAGCTAAAGTTTGAAGACCAAAACAAAGTCTTCCCTGTTTCGTCAATTTCTTTTTTAAGTGCAGGCAATTCGTCCGTCCAACCTGTAGTGCCCGACACCACCGCAACACCTGCTGCAAAAGCTCTGCGATAATTGCTTAAAGCCACTTTTGGCACTGTGAATTCAATGGCAACATCGGCACTTTTAAATGCATCCGATTCAAAATCATCCAAATTATCAATATCTATGACCGACACTATCTCGTGCCCACGTTCCAATGCAATTCGCTCGATGGTTTTACCCATCTTTCCATATCCAATTAATGCTATTTTCATCAAATTATTAGTTTCTGAAGCCTCGTCCTACCATTGAGGTAGACTCAGCAAACAAGCTTTTGTTTTATTCTATTCGCCGGTTTTTAGTATTGCCCTGTTTTAAGCATCACCAATGTACAAGCTTCTTCTACATGTATATCATTCTGAATCAGTAATTCTTCGAATTCAGGATTTTCTGTTCCGGGATTAAAAATAACTCGTCTCGGATTCAAAGAAACTACATACTTGTAATACTCCGGCTGAAATTTGTCAGAAATATACAAGGTTACGGTATCAATATCTTCAAAATCCTTTTTCTGAGTTTCTATCTTTTTACCAAAAATCACATCCGGTTTCCTGCCTATTAACTCAATTTCATGTCCGTAAGCCAGTAGTTCCTGAGCAGCAAGGTATGAATATCGCCCGGTATCGCTACTAGCTCCAATGATCAAAGTTTTACCCATATCTATTTATTGTAATTCTAATCAGAGTTTATCCCTCTCTAAAAAAATCAAAACACTCAAATATTTCGTCCTTTGTGGCTGTCTGATTGATTCGAATTTCACCAATATCAGCCAGCAGTGTAAAATTAATCTCTTTCGAATCGTTCTTTTTGTCGTGCGTCATCAGTTCAAAAAGCGATTCGTAGTCATTGCAACTGAATTCAAAAGTTCCATAATACTCTTTCATCAAATACTTCAGTCGAAGCAAATCCTCTTTGGGAAAATTCAGCTTGATAAAAGATAAATAGAGTTCGCAAAGCAAGCCCCACATGATGGCATACCCGTGTAAAGCGGGTCTTTGCACCTTATACGACCAACTCTCAAAAGCATGACCAAATGTATGACCCAGATTTAATGCTTTTCGGATATTAGCCTCGTAAGGATCTTGCTCTACCACACGTTCTTTTATCCGTATGCTTCTATCCAGCAAGACCTTTAATTCGCTGAAATCAATTTTATCTAAATCATATTTCAATACATTATCCCATTCGGCACGTGTATCTATCAAAGCATGCTTCACCATTTCGGCATAGCCCGAACGCAGATTAGCATCGTCCAATGTCCTGAAAAAATCAATATTAATCAAAACAGTTTCGGCCGGAGCAAACACGCCAATTTCATTTTTCAATCCCTGAAAATTAATTCCGGTTTTTCCACCTGTTGCTGCATCAACGGCTCCCAGCAAGGTTGTTGAAACATTGATATAGCGCATTCCGCGCTTAAAAGTCGATGCTACAAATCCACCTATATCGGAAATTACACCTCCACCCAAATTTATAATCAGCGATTTTCGAGTAGCCCCGTTTTCGCTTAGGAACTTCCAAACAGCTACAGCTGAGTCGATATTTTTATTTTCATCACCACTAGGTATCGTTATTATATGACAATCTTTCAACTTAGTAGAATCCAGCACTAAAGGCAAACAAAATTTACGAGTATTGTCATCTGTCAGCACAAAAATACTGTCTGCACTTTGGACACCAATGGCTTGATCCAACTCCTGAATAAAATCCTCGCATATCTTTGTTATCGAATGACTCATCGTTTTATTTTTTAGCACACAAAGATACTTTTTTCTTTAAAATTTCCCGTAAAAATCTGTTGGAAACTACAGCTTTTTTTCTTCATTTTCATTTTGAATCATTTTTATGCTAATAATTCTAAATTTATTTCTAATATATGAATACATGTTCATATATTTGCATGAAATTATACAACAGAATATGAATTTAAATACAGAACACATGGATCAGGCTGCCTACATGCTTAAAGCAATTTCTCAGGGCACACGTTTATGCGTTATCTCATTATTGTCGGAAAGCGAGGAATTAACCGTCAGCCAGATGGTGGAGTTATTAAGCTGCGAACAATCATTGCTATCCCACCACCTTACCGACATGCGGGCCAAAGGAATTTTAAATTGCAGGAGAGATGGTAAGAACTGTTATTATTCGCTTAAAAACAAACAAATTGTGCAGATTATTGATTGTATTCAAACTTGCAACTGCCTTAAGTAAAACCAACAACAAAAACACATGAAACACTTACTAAAAAAGCACTTGCTCAAAATCATAGGTTTACTTGCAGGAGGAGCCGGAGGTTTTCTATACTATCACTTTGTGGGTTGTGCCAGTGGTACATGTCCGATAACCTCAAATCCGTACATAAGCGTGATCTATGGAGCACTAATGGGCTATTTATTATTTGACATGTTTAGAAAAAAAGAGCCTAAAACAAAATAAAACTGAAATCGAACAAAAGCATTTTCAGATATCAAAAGTCCACAAATCTAAAAGAAAAAAATATGAGGAAAATTATTTATGCAAGCCTAATGTCTATGGTTATACTCTCGTCTTGCGCACAAACAAACAAAGAAAAGAAAACAGAACAAACGAATCAATCAAAAGAAACAAAAAAAATGGGAACAATTCATCTAACCAAAGCAGAATTTTTATCTAAAGTGGTCAACTACGAAAAAAATCCAACCGAGTGGAAGTATCTGGGTGACAAGCCGTGCATAATAGACTTTTATGCATCGTGGTGCGGACCCTGCAAAACTATCGCCCCAATTCTTGAAGATTTGGCAAAGGAGTATGATGGCCAGATTTATATTTACAAAATAAACACAGAGGAAGAACAAGAACTAGCAGCAGCTTTCGGCATAAGAAGCATACCTACGATATTATTTTGTCCTATGAAAGGCGCTCCACAGATGGCTCAGGGTGCTCTACCCAAAGAATCATTTAAGGAAGCTATCACAAAGGTTTTATTGGAAAAATAATATAACACTAACTCATAATAGACAGTGAATCAATCACCCTTAATGCATCATTCATATTACTTTTTTAAAAAGCTATTTTTGTTAATAAACACAAATTAGAATTGGAGAATTAAACCTATAAGAATTCCGACAGTCAAATGAGTGTATTTCAAAAAATAAAACGTATAATATCACTTAAAAAAAAGTAACATGAAAAAGTATTTAAAATTAGCGTTAGCTTCCGTATTCTTCTTTAGTATGACAGCTATGGCACAAGGTCCACAAGGAGGCTTTGGCGGAGGCATGAGACAACAGCCACCAAAAGAAAGAGCAGAAGCAATGGCAAAAGACTTAAGTTTGACTGATGCTGAGAAAGCTAAGGTTCAGGAAGTTTTTGAAAAAAACGACGAAAAAATGACGAAGTTCAGAACTGAAGTATCTAGAGACAGTCCTGATTTCAGAGAAAAATTTCAAGCTCTCCGTGACGCTCAAAATGCAGATTTAATTGCAGTTATTGGAAAAGAAAAATTTGAAACTTACCAAAAACTACAAGCAGAACGTCGTCAGAGAATGATGAACAATAATTAAATAGGAGGATTAAGGTATGAAAAAGGTTAGTGTTTTAGTTTTAGTTATTTTATTCACAATAAGTTTATCCGGTGTAGCTCAGAACAGAATGCCTCATCTAAACTTCCGTGGAGAAAGAAAGGAATTTAAGCATGTTGTTAGATTCATGTTTAATTCTGAAAGAGCCACTAGAATGGCAAAATGGCTTGAGGAGTCTAAGTATGCAAATGCTCTTTTACAGAAAAATGAAGAGAAAATGCTCCAGGAACTTGATTTAGTGAAATAAATCAGCCAACTAAAGGCTTGTACAAAAAAGAGGATACCCAAGACAATTGAGCATCCTCTTTTTGTGTATATACCTCATTATTAGTTAATTAATCTGAAAAACACACACTGAATTTAAACCGCATTAAAGCTGTCCAGTCAAAGAAACAAGAATTAGGTACTAGTTCACAATTAATTAAAACATTACAGTTATGAAAAAGTATGCAATGGTAGTTATGACTACAATGTTAATGGTTGGATTTACAACTATGGCACAAAACCGCCCTCCAGTTAAAAACATGAGAGGTGAGAGAACTGAACTAAAAACACAAAAAAGAGAAATGGCAACTCCTGAGAAACGAGCAGAGAGACTGGCCAAGGAATTGGAGTTAAACTCAACTCAGACAAGTGATCTTAAAGTGTTTTTTGAAAAGCAAGACGCAAAACGCCATGAAGAGATGGAAAATCTGAAAAAGCTAAGAGCAGAAATGAAAGCAAAAAAAGAAGCCGAGCGTAAAACAGATGATGCTGCCTTAGCTAAAATACTGGGACCAGAAAAGTTTCATCAGTTTGAGCTAAAGCGTGCCGAAAGAATTGGTGTCATGAAAGGAAGAATGATGGGAAGAATGCACGCCGGTAATGGACATATCGGTGAAGGCAGAGACAGATTTCATCGGAGTTTAGCTCCTCAGGGTAACTTTTTAAAGAGAGACTCATTAAGAAGAAATTTTTCTCCAAAAAGTCATCAAAATAATAACGACGCCCCGAAACCACAATCGGACGAAAAGAAATAATTGCAGATAAACTAATAAACGCCCATAAACTCAGTTGAGTTTTTGGGCGTTTATTGTGAAAATACGGATGTCACTCCTACTTCATTATTTCCTGTTGATGTCTTACCGATTCCTCGTGAATTGCAACTAAAACAGTTTTCATAAACTCACCATCCATACCCATTTCGACAGCCTGAGAAATACGATTTTGTAATATTTCATCGTACCGTTGTGCCTGCAAAATAGGCATATTATGCTCCTTTTTATACAACCCAATTTCGTCAGACACTCTCATTCGTCTAGCCAGCAATTCGAGCAAGCTATTGTCCAATTCATCAATCTGGCGACGCAACGCTGTCAAACTTTCAGTAGATTGACTCATATCACGAATCACCAAAGTGTTCAGTATAAAATCAAGGACATCGGGCGTAACCTGCTGTGCGGCATCGCTCCATGCTTTGTCCGGATGACAATGTGATTCAACGATCAAACCATCAAAATTCAAATCCATAGCCTGCTGACATAGTGGCGCTATCAACTCACGCTTTCCACCGATATGACTTGGATCGCAAACTATCGGCAAGTTAGGCAAACGACGATGTAATTCGATAGGAATATGCCATTGCGGTAAATTGCGGTAAATTTTCTTATCGTAAGTACTAAATCCGCGATGTATAGCCCCAATACGACGAATACCTGCATTATAAACACGTTCGATAGCTCCAATCCACAAATCCAAATCAGGATTAACGGGATTTTTAATCAATACAGGAATATCTATACCTTCCAAAGCATCTGCTATTTCCTGAACAGCAAAAGGATTAGCCGATGTTCGTGCACCGATCCAGAGTATGTCAACATCGTTAGCCAAACACTCGCGCACATGCTTAGCAGTGGCAACTTCTACAGCTGTATACATTCCAAGTTCAGATTGTACACGCTTAAGCCATGGCAGACCCTCAGCTCCTATTCCTTCAAAACCTCCCGGCTTCGTACGCGGTTTCCATATACCGGCACGAAAGATTTTGATACCGCGGGCAGATAATCCACGGGCGGTTTCCATTACTTGTTCTTCTGTTTCGGCACTACATGGTCCGGCTATAACGAGCGGACGCTTAGCATCTACTCCTGGTAATAAAATTGATTCTAATTCCATAATTTTTCAGTAAATAGCTATCAGTGAACATCTATCGATCACAACAACCATTATTTTTATTGTTCTATATTATATTTCTGATTGAATTTTAATTATCCGCAAAGTCATCTGTTCATTGTTGACCGGCAATCGATAACTGCTTAATACGCTCGAGTGCATCGCCCAGCATTTTATCATTAGCACAAAGTGACAAACGCACATATCTGTTTCCTTTATCTCCAAAAATGAATCCCGGTGTGATGAACACCTTCGATTCGTACAGCACTTTATCGGCAAGCTCGCCACTGTCTTTATACTTTGCTGGTATTTTCCCCCACAGAAACATTCCCACCTGTTTGCTATCGAATGTACACCCAAGCGTTTTCAGAATTTCTTCGGCCAACTGCCGACGGTTACTGTAAAGTTCGATATTCATTTTTGTGTGCCACTCTTCGGAGTTATTCAAAGCCGCAACGGCTGCCACTTGCATAGGTTTAAATTGCCCGCTGTCAATATTGCTTTTCACTTTCAATACCCACTGCACAAACTGTGGGTTTGAAGCCAGCACTCCCATACGCCAACCGGGCATATTGTGCGATTTGCTCATCGAATTCAACTCAATACAAATATCTTTGGCTCCCGGCACCTGAAGAATACTCAATCTGTTTTCATTCAGAATAAAACTGTAGGGATTATCGTTACAAATAACGATTCCATGCTTCTTACCAAATGCAACTAACTTTTCAAATAATTCGGGCGTGGCACTTGCACCCGTAGGCATATTCGGATAATTGACCCACATAAGCTTTACGTTTGACAAGTCCATCTTTTCTAAAGCCTCAAAATCGGGTTGCCAATTATTATCTTCATCCAAATCATACGTCAACACCTTTGCCTGTACCAGGTTACTTACAGAAGAGTAAGTCGGATAGCCCGGATTAGGCACCAACACACCATCGCCGGGATTCAAGAAAGCCAATGAAATATGCAGAATACCTTCTTTTGAGCCAATAAGCGGCTGGACTTCATTTGCCGGATTTAATTCTACCGAAAACCACTTTTTGTACCACTCGGCAAAGGCATTACGCAATTCGGGAATTCCCACATAAGGTTGATATCCGTGTGCTTTATCATCTGTAGCTGACTGGCACAAAGCTTCAATTGTTTCAGCAGATGGTGGTAAATCCGGACTACCAATTCCCAAACTAATCACATTCATGCCTTTAGCATTCATTTCGGCAATTTCCTTCAGTTTGGTTGAGAAATAGTATTCAGTTATTGAACTTAAACGTTCAGCAGGTATAATTGGTTTCATTGTAGTGATAGTTTATTAATTAAACCTCCGGTGTAATACCTTCGGGATATTCTCCTAATGTTCTTAATTCGTTTATCAAAGGCTTTATAGCTACCAAAGATTGTTTGTAGCGCTCCAGGTCATCAAACTTAAAATCTACATAAAACTGGTATTCCCATTCGCGACCGATAATCGGCAAAGACTGAATCTTTGTAAGATTAATTCCATAAAACGAGAATACTGACAAAACTTTGGCCAAGCTACCTTCGGCGTGAGGTAAGGTGAATACAATAGAAGCTTTATTTATGACTTCATCTTTTTGTATATCCTCTACTGCCCAGTCATTTCCAAAGATAAGAAAGCGCGTAAAATTATGTTTGTTTGTTTCAATACCTTTTGCCAGAATGTTCAATCCATAAATTTCAGCTGCGCGCTCACTACAGATGGCAGCATTCCCTATCAGATTTTTATTCTGTATATCTCTGGCGGCCAATGCTGTATCTTCGTGCTCTACCACTTTGACACCGGGCAGAGTTTCTAAAAAATTTCCGCACTGCATTAAAGCAATAGGGTGAGATTGAACTTCTTTAATTTCATGAATAGTCTGCCCTGGCAAAGCCGCAAAACAATGAGAAATGCGTAATTTATACTCTCCTGCAATATGTAGTTTGTGCTCCTTGAGTAATTCATAGTTCTGTAGAAGACTTCCGGCAATCGTATTCTCAATAGCCATTATGCCAATAATATTTGAGTCTTTTTTGATGGCTGAAAAAATATCCCGAAAAGTGACACATGGAATTATGTCCACATCTTCGCCTGCAAAAAAGTTTTCTGCTGCAATTCCATGATACGCACCCAGTCCACCTTGAATAGCTACTCGTTTCATAATTGATCGTTCGTTGTTGATAATAAAAAAATCCTGCTCATTATTGAGCAGGATTTTCATGTATTCTTATTTATAGATTGTTTTTACATAATAATATCCTGCTCTCACCTATTAAAGTAAAAGTAAAAATAAAAATATGTAAAAAATCGGTTTACCATAATGATTGTCTCTTTTTTCTTAGACGCAGCAAAAGTAATATTATTTTTTAATTATACAACCAAACTGTTACAAAAAAGTTCGGAAAAATTTCAATTTTGAATTCAAGATTCTTAAAACTGGCTTTATCATGATTTACTTTCCCAACTGAGCATCTCTCTCTTACATTCCAACCCCCAGCGAAAACCTCCGAGTCCGCCATCAGTACGGATAACACGATGACAAGGAATCAGAAAAGCAATCGGATTTGCACCAATGGCAGTTCCTACCGCTCTCACAGCTTTAGGTCGTCCTATGGCTTCGGCAATCTGAGCATAGGTTCTGGTTTCTCCTTTGGGAATACGCTGCAAAGCATGCCAAATAGATAGCTGAAATTCAGTACCAATGGGGTTTAAAAGAGGACTTTCTCCCTTTTCAAATATCTGACGAACAAAGCGTGCAACTCTCTCGTCGTTTTGTTTGAAATCGGTTTGTGGAAATCGATTATCCAGATCGGCATAAGCACCTTCTCTGCTTTCGGGAAAAGTAAGGGCGCAGATTCCATCATCCGAAAATGCAATGCAACATTCGCCAAAAGGAGTATTGGCAAAACCAAAGGAAGGATTTGATTGTGGAGGTAATTGTCTCATTTGATAATGATTTTGTATAAAAAAATGAATGCAGCCACATTTAGGATAAATAATTGTAAAATACCGGATATCCGTTAATTACTTCCAGAAAGTCAACTACTTTTGTGACAAAATTACGCATAAAAACGTTTTTTGGTTCCGAAAACCCCAAAAATAAATTTTGAGAGCAATATTTCTCCTGTTTCGGGAACATTCAGCATTAAAGAAAACATCATCAAGCATCTATTGTTCGCAACAATCACACCATTATTGTCAGAAGAAAATGAAGAAAATATTTCAATTAATCCTAGTTGGGATTCTAAGCATACAAACAGGTGCATTTGCACAAGTGAGTTTTTCAAAATGGCAAACTCAACCTATAGTTATCGATGGTGATGGCTCGGATTGGGTAACAATTCCCCGCTTCTTTAATGCATCGTCGAATGTAAAATATGAATTCAGGAATGATGCTGAAAATCTGTATATAATTATTAGCCCTGCTGATAGAAATACTCAGTTGCAACTCAGTGCTGCAGGTTTCAACATAAAGCTTAAACTAAGAACTTCTACACCGGAGAGATTTAGTATAATGTTTCAAGCTCCGAAAATGGGCATGATGCCACCTCCACAAATAAATCAGGATAAATTGGTTGAAAAAACGATCCTAAATTCAGAATCTATGTCGAAAGATACTGCTACCGTGGAAGGTTTCCTGTTTACTAAAGGAAAAATAGTTTCAGAAAATACAGATGAAAAAAGTATTTCATTTGCTCACAGTAAACAGGCAAGTAATTCAGGCGTTTATGAGATCCGCATTCCACTCAGGGAAATATATGGAAACGGTTTTAAACTGGAAACAGTCAGCGCTACTCCTGTTCAGCTTCAAGTAAACATCAATGAATTATCTCAAAAAGGGATGAAAAAAATGACAAGCAGAATGGCTGGTGGAATGCATGGTGGAGGAAGAGGAATGAGAGGCGGCGGTCGCGGAATGGGTGGTGATAGAGAAATGGAAGGTGGAATGCATGGTGAAACAGAAGGTAGAGAAGACGAAGAACGCTCTCAGATGCAAGCACAAGGAATGGGCAATATGGCTGCTTTTGAAAAGAAATCATTTAGCATAGATTTTCAATTATCTAACGGAAAATGATGATTAACGGTTAATCATTTACACTCATCCAGCGTTTCTTTTCGCAGCACTTTATTGCCGGAAGAATAGACAAATCGGGGGATATAAAAGATTTGTTTGGGGAGTTCGTACTTACCAAGGAGATTTTCCAGTTGAGATTTTAATAGCTCCTCCTGCTCCGGGCTGTATGTTTCAGACTCAATGACTAAAACGACTTTATTCTCCAACACTTCGTCGGGAACAGACGAAATAAAATAACCAAAGGGAATGATCCCCTCCAGTTTTTTCTCTACTTGTTCGGGATGAATTTTAATTCCACCGGAATTAATGGCCGAATCGGCACGCCCCAACCAATGAAAAGAATCCCTGCCAATCAGCTCCACCACATCATTGGTTTGAATCTCGTCAGTCAACAAATGGGGTGCTTTGATAACCAGACATCCCCGCTCATCTAGTCGGATGCTGATTCCGTCCAGTATAGTAAAACAATCGGATTTATCATTTCCATTAAACTGCCGCAAAGCAATGTGCGAACAGGTTTCGGTCATGCCATAGGTTTCATACAGTTCGGAAGGGATGTTTTTCGATAGCTGTTCCAACTTGCTCGTCACCGGACTACCGCCAACAATGATTTTGTGAACCGATGCTTTTCGAAGACTTTCAGCCGAATGAAAGAGCTGATAAGGCGTGATGGCGGTAAAATCAACGAAAGTACGCAGGTTTTCAAACGGATTAGCCGACGGCTCAACCGCAACCAGATTAAAACAGCCCACCATAGCGCGTACCAACATCATTTTGCCCGCAATGTACGAAGCCGGGAGGCAAAGCAAGGCAACACACGAAGCATCCAGCCCAAAGAATTGATTGGTCATTCGGGCCGAATTCAGCATGCTTTGTTTGGGAAGTTGTATGCTTTTGGGTTTACCCGTAGAACCTGAAGTATGAGCCAGAATAAAATCGGAATCATCAAACCAGTTTTGCAGGAAATGATAAATAACATTGCGCCACGAATCTTCCGGTTCGTCGGTGAAATGAAGTTGCTCGAGATTGCTTCGGTTGTACAATGTTCCGTCCAAACGGATAGATTCGTTTCTCATCACAATAGCGGGTTTACATCCCAATCAGCCCCGGATTTATAAAACAGTTTAGCGTTTTCGATTGCCAAAGGCGAAGGGATATTATTATGATACAATTGTCCGGTTCCCAAACCTTGCGGAAGGTGCGAGTTCAGTGTATAAGTCCATTGTGCAATGGCATTCAGCCCGATATTAGCCTCCAATGCCGAAGTGATCCACCAGGCAATATTGTGCTTCTCAGCCAATCTGATCCAGTCTTCCGATTGACGGAATCCTCCAACCAGACTTGGCTTCAGGATAATATAGGCCGGTTTTATTTTTTCTAAGATAAATTCTTTATCGGCCGGCTTTACACCAATCAATTCTTCGTCCAACACAATGGGAATGGGTGATTGCCGGCAAAGCGTAGCCATAGCTTCAAACTGCTTTTGTTTGATGGGTTGTTCGATGGAATGAATGTGAAAAGCCGCCAGTTTCTCCAGTTTTTCCAATGCATCCGTGGGTGTAAAACCACCGTTTGCATCCAATCGCAACTCAATATCTTCGGGAGAAAACTGTTGACGAATACCGGAAATGATTTCCAGTTCCGTCTCAAAGTCGAGTGCTCCCACTTTCAGTTTTATGCAATGATACCCTGCCGCAATCTTTTCGCGGATTTGCTTTTGCATAAAGTTCTTGTCGCCCATCCACACCAAACCGTTGATAGGAATACCGGTTTCTCCCTGTGTAAATGCAGAAGGAAACAAACATTTAGAACCCCTGGCTTTTAAATCCAGCAAAGCCGTTTCCAGTCCGAAAGCAATGGAAGGGTACAACGTCAAATCTAACGCACCGGGATCAACACCTTCGTTCAACAGCCGACAAACTTCTTCCAACTTTTCTGAATAGGTTTCAACAGGATCAATACTCAGATTGGGAATGGTGGAACATTCGCCAATACCTGTAAAACCATCTTTCTCCAACAGCAGAAACGAAGACGGCTTATGCAACAAAACCCCACGGGAAGTTCCGGCGGGGAATTTAAACTGGAGATTGAGGGTGGTATGCCTAGCGAACATAAGTTGAATTGTTATTTGGCTTCGCCGATATTAATTGTTATTAGCCTTCGGCGATATTTAGCTTCGCTGATATTAATGGATATTAGCCTTCGGCGATATTAGTAGATATTAGCTTCGCTGATATTAGTTGTTATTTGGCTTCACGTTATTAATGGTTAGCTTCGCGATATTAATTGTTATTTGGCTTCGCCGAAGTTTAATATCGCCAAAGGCTAATATCAACGCAGTTTAATATCGTCCGAAGGACAAATATCTATAAAATTAGTCCGATTCCAAAAGTAACTGCAAACACCAGACTTGCCATAGACAAGCGAGGCAGTTCAGGATATAATTCCAGTGCATCCTTATAAGTAAAAACTTTTTTCAGGTTCAAAAATAAGATGGGAAACGAAAGTACAAACAACCACTGCCAAGCAGAATGATAATTCAACAGGGTATAGATCACAGCCAGTAAAGCTGCTCCAGCCACTAAAAACAAATGATAATAAGCTGCTTTCTTCACTCCCATCGCGACTACAATAGTTGTCTTTCCTGCATTTTTATCGGCTTCGTAATCGCGCATATTGTTCATGTTCAACACACCGGTACTTAAGAAACCAATGGCCGAAGCTGGCAATAAAATATCCCAACGAAACGATTGTGTATGCAAAAAATACGTCCCGATAACGCCTACCAATCCAAAGAAGATAAACACAAAGATATCCCCCAGTCCCCGATAGCCATACGGATTTTTACCAACGGTGTATTTAATGGCAGCAGCTATGGCAGCTAATCCCAATACACCAAAAATCAATAGATTCGTTATATCCATTCCGGCTGTTCCGATCAGAATAAGAGCTAAACCGGAAACCACACACAGAATGCCTATGACGATAATTCCCCGCAACATAATTTTGGGAGTTATCTCGCCCGACTGCACCATGCGTTTCGGGCCAATACGTTCGGCAGTGTCTTTACCATTGACAAAATCGCCGTAATCATTGGCCATGTTCGACATGATTTGCAACAAAACAGTTGTCAATGCCGCCAAACCAAACACCGACCAACGAAACCCATCATCGGAAGCTGCCAGGCAGGAACCGATAATAGTGTTTGCCAATGCCAATGGCAAAGTTTTTAAACGAAAAGCTTGTATCCAGGGTTTAATCATAAAAAATATATTTACCACTTAGGCACTAAGAACACGGAGTTGCACTAATATATTCTTCAATTCGAAATGTTCTGTGTGACTCTTTGTGAACTTAGTGCCTTAGTGGTTATAAATTACGGCATCTTTGGGTATTTCGAGAAATCAGGTTTGCGTTTTTGCAGGAAGGCATCTTTACCTTCGTGTGCTTCCTCGGTCATGTAGTACAACATGGTGGCATTACCTGCCAATTCCTGGATTCCGGCTTGTCCATCAAGTTCTGCATTCAATCCGGCTTTGATCATACGCAATGCCAACGGGCTGTGTTGCATCATTTGTTTACACCAGGCCACTGTTTCGTCTTCCAGTTTATCAAATGGTACAACAGTGTTCACCAGTCCCAACTCCAATGCTTCGGTAGCTGAGTATTGTTTGCAAAGGAACCAGATTTCACGGGCTTTCTTTTGTCCCACAACACGAGCCAGATAAGAAGAACCAAATCCGGCATCGAAACTTCCTACTTTCGGGCCTGTTTGTCCAAAGATGGCATTTTCGGAAGCGATTGACAAATCACAAACTACGTGTAATACATGTCCGCCACCAATAGCAAAACCATTTACCATAGCCACAACCGGTTTAGGCAGACTGCGAATCATCTTTTGCAAGTCAAGCACATTCAAACGTGGAATACCATCTTTACCAATGTATCCGCCGATTTGTTTTACATTAATGTCTCCCCCACTACAGAATGCCTTATCCCCTTCGCCGGTAAGAATCACAGTAGCTATGTCCTGACTATCTCGGCAAAAAACCATCGATTCAATGATTTCTTTAATGGTATCAGGCGTAAATGCATTACGATAACGCGGACGGTTAATCGTTATTTTTGCTATTCCTTCGAAATACTCGAATTTGATCTCTTCAAATTCTTTAATGGTTGTCCAGTTTCTCATATGACCCCAAACCCCTAAAGGGGCTAATTTATTAGTTAGTAATTTTATTTTTATGTACCCCTAACCCCTAAAGGGGAATAAGAGTAGTTAATATTGCGCTTTTAACCCCAAACCCCTAAAGAAGCTTTAAGACCTTTATAAATCCACCAATGTGACTTTCTAAAACAAAAGTAATCCAGTTCCCCTTTAGGGGTTAGGGGTCATCCTTATTATGTTCTTAAAATATCCTTTATAATTCTCTGTATTTAAATCGGCATCTGTAAAAATCTCAAGTACCGTTGCTTTATCTGCACTAAAAAGATTCTTCAGGCTTTCTTCCAAGTCCTCCGTTTTGTCACAACATCTATAATCCAATCCATATGCCTCAACCAACGATTTTATTTTCACCTGATGCGGCGTGGTGAAAAAGTCAAGACTTTTTTCCATCAATTGCTTGTCACCGATAAAGCGGAATATATTGCCACCGTTATTATTCATCACAATGATTTTGAAATTATCGCCGATATAATTATTCCACAGACCGTTAGAATCGTAAATAAACGACAGGTCACCGGTAAGGAAAACAGTTGGTTGCTTGGAAGCATAAGCATACCCAGCTGCAGTTGATAAACTGCCATCAATGCCTGAAGTTCCACGATTACATAAATAAGTCAAGTCGCTACGAGTTGGGAAAAGTTGCGTCCACCGAACCGAAGTACTGTTTGCCAAATGTAATACAGATCCGGCCGGTGTTTGTTTCAATAATTCAATCGTCACGGCCATATCCGACAAAGTCGCATCTTTTACAAACTCTTCGTGAAGCTTCTTTACCTGTTGCATTTCTGTTCGGTAAATGCCGCTGAAATTACTTGCTGTTTCTCCCAAGGGCAAAGCTGATAAAATATTCAAGGCTTTTCCGGGAATTATCGAAGTCAGGCTTTTGTAGGTATCAACATAAGGCATGGACGATTCTAGCTGCCATTGTTCCGCCGGCTGATGGGCACGAAGATATAGTTTCAACTGTTTGCAAATAACAGAATGACCAATAGTTATCAACAAATCAGGTGCAAACAGGTCTGTATTTTCTTTCGAATTTATTCTGGAAAATAAAGATTCCGGCTGCGTTATAATGTTATCACCACTAATGTTTGATAAATTTTCGCACAAAACCACCACATCCGGTTCATCTGCCAATTTGCGGGCAAGCGCGTTTAGCGTTTCATCTTTCGGAAAAACACCGAATACCACCAGCTTGCGTTTGTGGCTCAACCAACCAGCGCGTAAAGCCTGTACACTTTTATCGTTCAACAAAGTATCCGAAGCAAGCGTTTTGATGACTTTAGGCAGGCTATGTGTCTCTGGCAAAGCTGTGTAAATGGGTTCACGCAATGGCACATTAATCTGAACGGGACCTTGCGGATATAAAACCGCTGTATCAATTGCCTGTGAAACCTGACGATCAGAGAATTCTAAATCGGCCGAAACGATGGTTTCAACCGGCAAGTCAAAACTAGCTTTGATGTAATTGGCGTAGATATTGGTTTGTCTGATAGTTTGTCCATCGGCCTGATCAATCATTTCGGCAGGACGATCGGCAGTAAAAACAAGTAACGGTAGATTCTGATAATACGCCTCGGCAATGGCGGGTGCAAAGTTCAATACAGCCGTGCCCGAAGTACAAACCAAGGCTACAGCTTCGCCACTTTGTTGAGCGATTCCCAACGCAAAGTAAGCAGCCGAACGTTCGTCGGTTATGCTCAGACATTCCAGCTCCTGTTGAGCAGTAAACGCAAATATCAACGGAGCATTTCGCGATCCCGGTGCAATAATTACTTTCTTCACACCGTGACGTGCACAGATTTCCGGTATATTTTTAATTCCTTGTCTAAAATGAATCATTATCAATTCTACTATTTAGTCATTTACTACGAATGAAAGTTCCCCTTTAGGGGTTAGGGGTCTTCATCACATTCATCATCGTCATCATTTTATTATCAGTTTCCTCCCATTCTTTTTCGGCAACAGACGAAGTTGTAATACCTGCACCACTATAAAGAACAAACTGTTTTTCGAATAACTGCAAACAACGTAAGTTTACAAACACATGGCTTTTGTTCTCAATATTAATCGGACCCAGAAAGCCTGTATAATAACTGCGGTCGTGTTTTTCGTTAGCCAAAATAAACTCACGAGCCTCCGCTTTGGGTAAACCACCTACTGAAGGAGTTGGATGCAGTGCCTTCAGAAAATCACCTAAGCGGTTTTTCAAATCAGCGGTTGGAAATTCAAAAGCAGTTTTTAAATGAATCAGATTGGCTGCCTGATAATTCGTTGGCCCCGTCTTATCATAATTTCTTATATCAAGCGATTTGAGTGTCTGTTCCACAAAATTAGTCACAATGCCTTGCTCTTCCTTTTCTTTGTTGCTCCAACCGTACGATTCTATTTCTGCATCAGTAGACATTTGCGTTCCTGCAAGCGATACGGTTTTAACGCAATCGTTTTCAATAACCACCAATGGTTCCGGCGTTGCTCCTATCCAACTGCCGACCTCCGGAAGCTGAATCATATACACAAAAGCATGCGGATACTTGTCGCATAACTTCAGGAAAAAATCAGCCGCAATAAATTTGTCGTCCAACTTTTCCAATCGGATTTTGGATAATACCACTTTGTGAAATCTTCCTTCAGTCATTGCAGTTTTGGCCGCATTGACATTATTGATATATTCTGACGGAGCAGTGGTTTGAATATCTTTTTCTTTAAGTTTTTCAATTGACAAGAACCGGTTATTTTCCGATAGCTTTTGAATGTAAACAGCTTCAATCTGATCTGAAAAGAAAACACAATCGGGTTTAAGAAAATAGGTTCCATGTTTTGCAGTTTCATCAAATGGCGCCACGACAAAACCAATCTTTTTATCTAGATCTTGTGTGGAACTCAATTTCTCAGGGAAAGAATGATGCTGAACCAACGTTATTATTTCGTTGTCGAGTGGTAAACGATAAGAAGCAAAAGGAATATTTTGTTTCAAACAAACCGTTTGTAATTTACCAAGTGATTGATATGATGAGTTTTCAAAAGCCATTCTATTTTTCAGACTTAATTGGAATAATACGGTTGGTAAGGCGGCAGATAGAAATCAACTTGCCATTTTTGTCTTCAACCCGAATTTCCCATACGTGCGAGGTTTTCCCCTGATGCTGTATTGTTCCTGTTGCAATGACAAAGTCTCCCGAAGTAGCGCCAACATGACTTCCACTTATCTCAACGCCTAATACCGCATATTTTGTAGGATCGACCAAAGTCAGTGAACCGGCACTGCCAACAGACTCTGCCAAAGCCATAGTTGCGCCTCCGTGTAAACGTTTCATGGGTTGAATAGTTCGCTCGTCAATAGGCATTTTTGCCACAAGTCTACCTTCCGATACTTCGGTAAATTCAATTCCCAAATGCTCCATCATTGTGTTTTTACACATCTTATTGAGCTTTTCTAAATTAAAAGACTGTGGCATAGCTGACATTTTACAAGTAGGAATCCATTGATACAGGCATGCAAAGATAAGAAATTATCTAAACAACCAGTATTAAACCTGAATGGGAACTAAGGGATTTTTTCTTTTGCAGATTCTATTCAGAAATGGATATTCAGAAAATAACCTGGTTCTAATTATTTATACAAGGGGTGGAAAAGAGATGAGCTGTAAACTACCTTTATAATTGCGAAATCAATAATTCCTTATTTTCACACGTTCTTTGAGGAATACTGATGACAACTCCGAAATTCCCATATATTTACGGGTAAATTCTTTGTATACCTGACTTCCCAAAATGAAGAAAACTACGGATGTAGCCAAACCAGCCACAACGTCAATAAGGTAATGAGCCTGAATATAAACTGTTGCAGCAACCAAGGCCATATAAATTGGGAATAAGATAGAGAACAATAAATATCGACGATTTTTGAGAATCAATATCAGCACCAGAGTCGATATACCAACATGAGAGCTGGGGAAAGCAGCGGTTGGTCGTTCACCTACCTGCTGTGTATTCTGAACCAAATGAGAAAAGAAACCGGGATTCGTATTTTGGGATAATAATTCCTGATGTCTGTCGAAATAAAAGCCTACATGAGGAAAAACTCCAGATTGAGCCTGATCGAAACCTATTGCCTGAAAATAATACTGTGGTCCGGCAGTTGGAAACAAAATGTAGATGGTATAATAACAAAGAAAAGAAAAAAGCACTGTAAAAAAGAAGTATTCAAAATATTTTCTATCTTTGATATACAGATACATACTAGTACCAATAATTAAAGGATAATACGCAAAATAGCCCATATTTAGAAGCTCACAGAACCACCGCTGAGGATATAGCTGACTGAAAGCAATAGCAGGTTGAAATCCAAATATCTTTTGTTCAAGTCCGGCCAACAGATGATCGTAGTTAGGAATCATTCTGTTTATATCAAATGTTTCGGGATACCAATAAACAAGCAGTCCGCCCACAAATGCAAAACGAGAGAATCTTATGACCCACCAATTTTTTATTGAGTTGAGATAGGCTAATCCGAAAATAGCAAAAATCATTAAAACCCTAACACTTAAAAGTTTTCGGGCTACACTTAGTTCCGGCCTCAAAAAGAGAATTATCAGTGTAGTTATCAGTATATAAATAAACGTCAATTTTTCTACTGAAAAAAAACGTATTGAACGGCTATTAATCATTATTTATCAAACACTTATAGTATATTTGTGAAGTTAACTCAATATCAGATACTCTATTACCTCAAAGTCGTGGAAATCAGAGATTCCGCCAATCAAATACAATTAATCAACTAAAAAAACAACCTATTACACTAGCAATATGAAAGCTTTTTTACAGAAAATGATATTTCTTTAGCCTACAAAGATACGGCTTTTTTAATAATAATGGCAATAAAAACTGATTTTCAGCTTAATTTACATTAAGATTGTATTAAATATCTGTTATTATTACATTAAAATCTTCCGACAAAAGCAAAAGTTAATAGCTGTTTTACAACACTATTGTCTACAAATACAAACAGTTGAAACTACTCCTGTTGTAAATAAAGCACATCATATCTGTATTACAAAAAGCACGTAAAGTAGCTAAAGTGTGGAGATATGAAAAGATTATTATAAATTTGCGCTTTAGCGTGGTACTCCATTATTCATTCGGATTCTGCTCTTTACATAGAAAAACAAAATTACATGACTAAAACTGTTGGCGATGTTATGAAAACTATTGGAATCTTTAACGATAGTTTTCCTCCAATTATGGATGGTGTTTCACTAGCAACCCAAAATTATGCTTATTGGCTAAATCAAAAAAAACAACCTGTATGCGTTATTACTCCTAAGTCGCCTAATTACTCTGACAACGAGCCATATCCAATTTATCGTTATACTTCTATACCGATATTGGGCAGAAGCCCTTATCGCATAGGATTACCGGAGATAGATCCCGCTTTCCAAATGGCTATTGAAAATATTTCTTTTGGCTTAGTACATGCTCACTGCCCATTCAGTTCGGGGAGACTCGCGTTGAATATTGCCCGGAAACAAAAAGTACCTTTCGTAGCTACTTTTCATTCGAAATACCGCGATGATTTTGAACATTCTGTCCACAATAAATTCATTGCCAAACTGATGACAGACGGAATTATCAGATTTTTCGAAAAAGCTGATGAAGTATGGATTCCGCAAGCATCGGTTGAAGAAACCATTCGGGAATATGGCTTTAAAGGCAAAGTAGAGGTAGTAGATAATGGAAATGATTTTGCTACCAATCTTCCGGTTGCGCCAATCAAAATGGCTGCGCGAAAAAAGCTGGGGATAGCTGATAATGAATTAATGTTTCTCTTTGTCGGACAACATATCTGGGAGAAAAACACCCGATTGATTGTTGAAACACTGGGCGAGATTAAAGATTTGCCCTTCAAAATGTTTTTTATCGGCACCGGCTATGCTAAAGCCGAATTGCAAGAACTGGTTGACAAACTGGATTTAAGCTCTAAGGTCAGCTTTGTAGGCGTTATTACCGAGCGCGATACGTTGAAAGAGTATTACGCAGCAGCAGATTTATTTCTTTTTCCTTCGATTTATGATAATGCACCTCTGGTGGTTCGTGAAGCCGGAGCAATGCAGACTCCGTCAGTGTTGGTAAAAGGCTCATCCTCTGCAGAAAATATAGTTGACTATTACAATGGATTTCTGATTGAAGAGTCCAGCCGGGCTTTTGCAGAAAAATTACGAGAGCTTTTCAAATCTCCTGAAAAGATCAGAGAAGCAGGGATTAATGCTTCCCAGAGTATAGCCAGATCGTGGGAAAGCATTGCTGAAGAAGTACTTGACAGATACAGAAAACTAATAGAACGAAAATGGAAACGATAACTCAGACTGGGGCGAAAAACCCAACTAGGCCATTTCAAATTTACCAGGTTCTGGTTCCGATTTTATTGGGACTGGTGGTTATCGGGTGGCTATTTCTAAGCGAGTTTGATCCTGCTGTATTCTTTTCCTTCGATTTCAATGTACTAAGCATTCTGTTCATTCTGTTGGCGTTTATTTTAATGCTCATGCGCGATTTTGGAATGATGTGGCGCTTCAGATTACTTACCGAAAAAGATCTAAGCTGGCGACAAGCCTTTCATATTAATATTCTGAGCGAATTTACATCGGCCGTAACTCCTGCTGCCGTGGGTGGATCAAGTCTTGTTGTCATTTTCCTGATTAAAGAAGGAATAAACGCAGGCAGAAGCACAACTATCATGTTTGTCAATCTGTTTTTGGATGAATTGTTCTTCTTAATAGTTTCCCCTATCGTTTTCCTATTCATTCCTCTTAATCAGCTATTCAATTCATCATCAGTCATAGTATCGACATTTTTTATTGTATTTACCGGGTTGTACATCATGCGTTTAATCTGGACCGGAATTTTATTTATCGGCATATTCAAACGACCGGTGTGGATAAAAAACATGTTACTCACACTTTTCAAACTGCCCGTTTTACGTCGCTGGTACAGTAACGTAGAACTTTTAACTAACAACTTGATACAGGCTTCTATCGATATTGGCAAACATCCATTCAATTTTTGGGTAAAAGCTTTTGGAATGACTTTACTTACATGGTCTGCCCGTTTCTTAGTGGTCAATGCTGTATTTATGGCTTTTAAACCTGTGCATATTAATCATTTGGTGGTTTTTGCACGCCAGCTAATTTTATGGGTATTCATGGTGGTAAGTCCTACTCCCGGTGGCAGTGGAGTAAGCGAATATGCTTTTAAAGAATACTACAGCGATATTTTCTCATCGGCAAGTGCTATTATCTTCGTTACGTTGGTATGGCGGCTTATCAGTTACTACCTGTATCTTTTGCTCGGAATATTGATTATACCTAACTGGATCAAAAAATCCTTCTCAAAAAGCAACAGAAACCAGCACTTTTAATGTCTTTTGACCTTTACATCCAGACTTTTGACTTTTGGTTCTTTTTTTATTTAGGTTTTATGTTTTATCTTTGCGACCATCATAAGAAAAAACAAGAAAACAATGATAAAAAAAACTCTCCTTTTATTTGCTTTTATAGCAACTTTCAACTACGTTTCAGCGTGTACAAATTTTTTAGTAGGAAAAGCCGCAACGCTGGATGGTTCTACGCTTATTTCATATAATGCCGATTCATATTTTCTGTTCGGAGCTTTATATCATTATCCTGCAGCCACATATCCTGCGGGCAGTATGCTCGAAATTCACGACTGGGATACAGGAAAATACCTCGGAAAAATAAAACAGGTAGAAAGCACGTATTCTGTCATTGGGAATATGAATGAACATCAATTGAGTATCGGAGAAACTACTTTTGGTGGACGTGAAGAATTGGTTGATACCACCGGCGTTATTGATTACGGTAGCCTTATTTACATTGCACTTCAGCGTGCCAGAACTGCGCGAGAAGCAATAAAGGTTATGACCGATCTTGTGGCCGAATACGGATATTACAGCGAAGGTGAGTCTTTCTCTATTGCCGATCCGAACGAAGTATGGATTATGGAAATGATTGGAAAAGGAGCGCATAACAAAGGTGCGGTTTGGGTTGCTCAACGTATTCCCGACGACTGTGTGTCGGCTCATGCCAATCAGGCTCGTATCACAACTTTCCCTTATGACGATAAAAATAATTGCATGTATTCAGAAGATGTAATTGCTTTTGCCCGAGAGAAAGGTTATTTTAAAGGCAAAAACAAAGATTTCAGTTTTTCTGATACTTATGCTCCACTTGATTATGTAGCGCTACGTGCCTGTGAAGCCCGCGTATGGTCATTCTTCCGAAAAATTGATCCTGCAATGGATAAATACCTATCATACATAAAGGGTGAAACTGCAGAACGTATGCCGCTGTGGATTAAACCAACCGTAAAACTTACAGCGCAAAAAATAAAGGACTACATGCGCGATCAGTACGAAGGAACCGAGCTGGATATGACAAAAGGATTAGCAGCAGGACCTTTTAAAACCAAATTGCGCTACAGCCCGTTAACTTTTAAAGTTGACAGCGTGGAATATGTTCACGAACGCCCAACAGCAACACAACAAACAGGATTTACCTTTGTGGCTCAGATGCGCAGCTGGCTCCCCGATTACATTGGTGGTATTTTATGGTTTGGTGTAGATGATGCAGCCACATCACTCTATGTTCCAATGTATTGCGGAATTACTAAAGTGCCTGAATGTTATCGTGCTGATAATGGAAGTCTATTAGAGTATTCACCTACATCTGCTTTCTGGATTTACAACTCGGTGGCAAACTATGCCTATAGCAAATATTCATTTATGTTTCCCGACATAAAAAAGGTTCAGGCTCAATGGGAAACAGATTTCAACGCATTGGTTCCTGCTATGGATAAAGTAGCTGTAGGAATGACTGAAGCAGATGCACGTATTTTCCTTACAAATTTCAGCAATTCACAAGCCGAAAACTCTACAGCTTCTTGGAAAAAACTTGGCGAATATCTGTTGGTTAAGTATATGGATGGAAATATAAAAGCTGAGAAAAACGGAAAGTTTGTACAAAACGACCATAAAATTCCGCCAACAATAATTCGTGCCGGGTATCCTGAAGAGTTTCTTCGCCAGATGGTAAAAGAAAATCCGGGCTTGCGTGTGAAAACTGCCGAAGAAATGAAAAACAGAAAATAAGAAATACTTCTTTGACTTTTAAAAAATAGAGAATCATAACTGTAGATTCTCTATTTTTATATCCTCAAATTATTGATTGTAATTGCCAAAAGAGTATGAAAAATCTGGTTCAAGATCACCCTACCGAAGCTGGTTGTTAAGTATTTCGGAAGAAAACAATGGAATAAAATTATGACAGAGAATAAAATTTTCGAACGACTTGACTTCTCACAAAAAAAGTTTCCTTGTGAGGTTTACGACAACTGCAGATTTCTCAATTGCAATTTTTACAGCTCCAATCTGGTAGATGTTAGCTTTCGCGATTGCACTTTCGAAAGTTGTGATTTTAGCCTTGCCAGTTTAAAAAACACCGCCCTGAGCGATATTCAGTTTATTGGTTGTAAATTAGTCGGAGTTCAGTTTGATGAGTGTAATCCATTCTTATTTTCGGTAAGGTTTGAAAACTGCGTGCTTAAACTAGCCGTATTTCAGAAAGTAAAACTAAAGAAAACCCGGTTCATAAACTGCAATCTGGAAGAAACAGACTTTACCGAAGCAGACATGTCGTCCGGGGTTTTAGACAACTGCAATTTAAATCGGGCTATATTTCACAAAACGAACCTCGAAAAGGCTGATTTCAGAACTGCATTTAATTATTCTATCGACCCTGAAGCTAACAAGATAAAGAAAGCCCGGTTTTCTAAAATGGGGCTAGAAGGATTATTGGACAAATACCAGATTGAAATAGATTAGATTTGAATGCTCAATAATTTCAACTCGTAGTAAAACTAATAACTGCTTTTATATCCGTCCAGCCTTTTTGTCTTTACGAACTCTCGAAAGGAACTGAAAATATATACTGCGAACAAGAAATTATTTGTATTTTTGGCATCTGAATTTTAACCAACCAAAATCATTCAGAATATACGGTAATACGACGAAAGATGAATAAACTTGTTTACAACTGGCTCAACAGAAAGTATCCACAGAATTTTATTATAAAACATGAATTCCTTGGGTCTGCACTTAATGCAATATTCTGTCTTGTGTTTTTACTTATATACAAACCTTTAGGAGTTCGTGAATCTCTACTTCTGAACTACCCGGCCACAATGGCTATTTATTGTTCCAGTGCTGCCATATCCATCATTATAATGTTGAAAATACTGAGATCGATAAACTATTTCTCGGATAAACATGAGTGGACAGTATTGAAAGAATTCTTATCCATCCTTTTCGCTTTATCCGGCATGGGTATTTTTATCTATTTTACAGCGTTCTGGGTTGAAGTATCGTCGGATCGCTGGAACTTACCTACTTTTTTGGATTCATGTAAATATGCATTTCTTATCGGGGTTATTCCATTCTTGTTTTTTACGCTCATGAATTCCCGCTACTTTTATGTATACAACATACGCACAGAAGCTGAAAACGAACCAAGCTCAACACCACAATCCGGGCAACCTGAAGAAATCATACAAATAGATTCAAAACTAAAGAAAGAGAAACTTAACTTCTACCCCGACCAGTTTCTTTATGCTACATCCGATGGAAATTATGTTGTATTCTATCTCTACCGCAACAACAAGGTTGAAAAAGAAATAATCCGAAACTCAATCAGTAATATCGAAGAGCAATTATCGCATTTCCCCGCACTTGTTAGAACACACAGAGCCTTTATAGTGAATATAAAGAAAGTGTACCTAAAAAAAGGAAATGCACTGGGCTATCAGCTAAAACTATCCCATATCGACCATGAAATCCCTGTTTCCCGACAAAATATAAAAACATTTGATCGACAATTTGATCAGCTCAGTTAATTACTTCGTCCCAAAAACCAGCTCTTTATCCCAAAAGTTACCTCATCTTCCTACTTCTACTTTCTATTGGTAACAAAACCTTGCTTTGCATCCCACTTATTTGCTGCGCAGTATCTTTTTTATTCAATTTGCATCCAAAATCAAGGCGAATTAAAATGAGATATTACTCTTCTTTCAACCAATCGAGCAAAAAATCAACGCAGAAAAAAGAATAGATTTCTACGCTTAGCCAAAAAGAATGACTCATTACTGCTATACTAAACACAATAAGTCTATTTATTAAACCAGATTTACAGTACTCAATTTCAGTAAATTACGGCAAGCAAGAAATGCGTCTCAAAAAAACTTTTAGCAGATTAACATCTTTTAATAGAAAATAGTTTGGTAGTATCAAAATACGAAATACTTTTGCAGTGTACTATTTCACTACTACACTGGTATTCAAAAACAGAAAAATAGTTAAATAGATTACACTGGTAAATCCAAACAAGTAGTTGATTACGTCTAATAACAAAAAAATATCGATAATCGATGTAATAAATTTCTCTTGTTGGAGTCAATACTAGTAAAGCTTACAATAAGCAGACAATTTATTCCTTTGAAATTCTAAAAAAATAATTCAAATTATATGAAATCAAAAAGAAATTTACACACAAGCAGAATGTTTGTTATCGCCTGTCTGACATTCTTTTCACATTTACTTTATGCTGAAACTTCGGGCACCATAAAAGGGCGCGTAACTGACAGTAAAAACAATCCGGTCGAATTTGCAACAGCCTCACTGGTGAACTCTGCAACGAAAAAACTGGTTAAAGGCGAAATTTGCAATAACAAAGGAGAGTTTATCATTGATAAAATTAAACCCGGAGAATATATCCTTGCTGTAAGCATGATTGGATTTGCCAAAACAGAATCAGAAAAGCTGGTTATAGACTCGAAAGCGAATAAAGTTATTGAAAAAAACATTGTGCTATCGGAAACAAGTCAGCAACTGGGAAGCGTAGAAGTGGTAGCTACTAAAAAGTTTATCGAACAAACCGTAGACAAAATGGTGATAAACCCCGAAGCATCAATCACCACCTCATCGGAAAATGTATACGAAATCCTGAAAAAGCTACCCGGCATTTCCATTGATAACAGCGACAACATTAGCATGAAAGGAAAACAAAATGTGAAAGTGTTGATCGATGAAAAGCCAACTTATGTCTCCGCAAATCAACTGGCAGCCATGCTAAAAGGCATGCAGGGAAAAAATGTGGATCGGATTGAAATTATAGAAAACCCATCTGCGCGTTACGATGCTGAAGGTAATTCGGGAATTATCAACATAAAAACTAAGCACATTAAGACTCCCGGATTCAACGGCAGTACTTTTGCCGGAGCCGAAATAGCCAGTAAATTTGGATGGAACGGAGGTTTAGACCTTAATATGAACTATGGTAAATTCAATGTGTATGGTAATTACTCGCTTTACAATTGGGCAGGGCCTAATGGAATGGACGCAACCCGAAGATTCACAAGCGACGCTCTCAATGGAGCTTATCAATTAATCTACACCAGGGGGCAATATGATGGTCAATCTCATAATTATAAAATTGGTGCCGACTATTTTATCCGCAAGAATCATGTAGTAAGTGTTATGTTGCGCGGAAGCAATGGACACAGCGATAATAATGATCAGAGCAAAACCACATTTGCCGACAAATTTATGCACGTTGATTCGACACTGATATCGAAATCGAACTCCAATGAGAGATGGAAAAACCAAACCATTAATGCAAACTATAAATGGGATATCGATAGCATTGGTCAGTCGTTGTCTGCCGATTTTGACTACGCCTGGTTCAATTACAGCAGCCCGAACAAACAAGACGGTGTATATTATAACTCGGCTGGCAACAACCAGAACCACGATATCAACGTAAGCACCAAACAAGGCAACGATATTAGTATCTACACCGCCAAACTTGATTACGTTTTACCATTAGGAAAGAGTTTCAATTTCGAAGCCGGTGCAAAAGCCAGTTTTGTAAACACCGACAGTAAAATAAATATGCAAGGATATCTGGTACAGGATGATCACTTTATCTATTCGGAGGATATTCAGGCGGCTTATATTAACGCTCGGGGACAGTTCAATAAAACCACTTTCCAATTAGGACTAAGATTAGAAAATACCATTTCAAAAGGAACATCGGTGGTAACAAATCAGGTAAACGACACCAGCTATCTGAAAATTTTCCCTTCGTTTTTCGCACAACAAGCTATAAATAAAGACAATAATATAAACTTTAAATACAGCTACCGTATAGGCAGACCGGACTATGATATGCTAAATCCGTTCAGATGGATGGTTGACCCTTACACCTATAATGTAGGAAATCCAAACCTGAAGCCACAGTTTACGCATTCACTTGGATTGAGCCATAGTTTCAAAAATGCACTTATTACCAGCGTGGGCTATAATTATTCAAGCGGTGTATTTACCCAAATAATCCGACAAGATGATGCTACAAAATCCATTTACCAAACAAATGAAAACTTAAGCAGCTCTGTTGACATGAATATATCTGAAACAATTCAACTACAACCCACCAAATGGTGGAGACTAAACGGAACTATAACCGGCATGTTCAAAGAAATTAAGTTCAATTCGGGAATGGATTCAAAAATAAACCGCTGGAGCTACAACGGAAATATCAGCAACAATTTCACACTGCCTTACAAAATCGGATTTGAATTAAGCGGTCGCTATAGCTCGAGTCAGTTAATCAGCAATATCATTACTCGTCCTCGCTACTCGATAGACTTTGGTATTCAACGAAAAGTATTAAAAGATAAGGGAAATATAAAACTAGCTATAAACGATATTTTTGATACCGGAAGAGGTAGTGCCTATGCAAAATACGGCAATGTTGACATTGAAGTAATAAACCATTATGACTCACGTCGCCTACAAATTTCCTTCAATTACAATTTTGGAAAAGCTGAATTTAAAACCCGATCAAACCGATCAACTGCTTCGAGCGAAGAACAAAGCCGGAGTTCAAAATAAAAATAAACCATTACTCATTACTAACAAACAAAAATAACATCTTATGAAAACAAATCTGGTAAAAAAAATCTCAATTATCTGTGTCTCAATATTAATGGGAAGTCAACTATTTGCACAAGACACATTTGAAATCAAAGTGAAGCTATTAAAAAGCACAAACCCTGAAATGAAGCATGTAACAGCTGTATTGCGCGATTCAAAAACAAATGAAATAGTTGCCGAAAATGAAAAGAGCAACAACAATGAATTCGTGTTCAGCGAGGTGAAGAAAGGCGAGTATATACTCGAAGTACAAAAACCGGGAGATACAAAGGCAGACACGCGTTACATTATTATCGATGAGAAAATCAGTATAATGAATAATACAGCAAATCAAATTACCGATTTGCCTGCAAAAACAAAAGAAACGCTACCTGCGAAAAATAATTCACAAAGCTTAGCAAGTTTCTAATTCCGAATTTCTTCGAAAAATTTATCTGTATCACTATATAAAAAGAGGACAAAAAGGCTTTTTCTATGCAAAAATGATTTCTGTTGATGTTTTGTTTATAATTTTTCTTTTACTTTGTATAATAATTATTTCAAGAAGAATTTATGCCGAAACCAATAGCCTTTTTGCTCCTCTTTTTACTTTGCTCCACCAGCTTGTTTTCTCAACAATTTTCGGAATTTTTTACCGAGAAAGCCTGCCGAATTGATTTTCAATTAAGTGGAAACAATAAAAATACCAGTGCTTACTTATCTAAAATTGTTCAGGAGCCCTTTTGGGGAGGTCGCAGAGCTCACCTGGCCGATGATATGAATTTAGGGGAATACCGCTTCATGGTATTGGATAGTGTGAGCAATAAGCTGATATATATAGACGATTTCAGCACCCTTTACTTTGAATGGCAATCGACCCCCGAAGCCTCTCTTGTTAATAAGAGCTTTGAGCAGTCCATACAGTTCCCTTACCCACAAAAATCCGTCAAGGTTGTGATTGAACGCCGACTGGATTTCGACAAATGGGAAAAAATGATTCAGTTTGGTTTCTCACCTGATGATAAATTAATCCGCAAAACAAAAGTTGCTGAAGTTCCTGTAAAAACAATCTGCAAAACAGCTTCACCGGAGAAAGCCATTGACATAGCAGTGATTGCCGAAGGATATACCGCCAAACAACGAGCTAAATTTTATAAAGATGCCCAACAACTGGCTGATAACCTTTTTAGTCATGAGCCTTTCCTGAAATATAAATCCAGAATTAATATTTACGCCATTGCCGCCTTATCTGTTGATACCGGAATTACCAAACCTCAGGCTGCCAATTGGAGGAACACAGCGCTCGGATCACATTACTACACTTTTTACTCCGACAGATACCTTACGACTCCCAATGTGTTTACTGTAAGAGATTATGCATCATTGGTTCCGTACGATGCTATCTACATTCTGGCCAATACGAAAGCGTATGGCGGAGGAGGAATTTACAACTTTTACACCCTGGCATCGGCGGACAGTAAACGTGCACAGGCAGAAGTTACTGTACATGAGTTCGGACACTCATTTGCTGGTCTGGCCGACGAATATTTCTACGATAATGATGCTCTGAATGGTATGTATAATTTGAAAAACGAGCCATGGGAACCTAACATTACTACTCTGGTACAGTTTGGTGCAAAATGGAAAAAAGACCTGCCGCAGGGAACTCCCATTCCTACTCCACCGACAGAAGAGAACAAAGCAAAAATAGGAGTTTTCGAGGGTGGAGGCTACTTATCTAAAGGAATCTATCGCCCGTACTTCGATTGCCGGATGCGGACAAACACTGCAAAAGGATTCTGCCCTGTTTGCCTGAAAGCAGTGGAAGACCGAATTTTGTTTTTGACGGAGTGAAAGAGTTGATTGGTTGAATGGTTTAATAAGTTGACTGTTTGGCAAGCATTCTACATAGCCTAATAAACTCAATCAACCAATCGACCAATTAGCAAATTAACCAATTACTTAATAGTAACCATAGTAGCTCCAAAACCATATTCGCGGAATGAGGCATCCTGAAAATAATAAGCTTTATAACGGGTTTTGAGTAGTTTCTCTATTTCTTTACGGAGTACACCCTCGCCTTTACCGTGGATAAATACGATCTTTTGTCCCTTGCGCTTCTTATTCTCTTCCAGCACTTCGTGAAATTTATCCAACTGGCACTGAAGCATAGCAGCATTCGACAAGCCGGCTGTCGTATCAAGCAGTTCATTGATATGTAAATCCACCTCAATGATTTCAGAATTTTGGGTATGTTTAATGACTTTGGGGCGATCGGTTTCCCCTTTTGTGAACATAGCCTGCTTTATATCCTCGGGCGATATATCAGCCATCTTTTTATTTTCAATTTCCTTTTCTTTTTCCGAATTGATGTCTACAATAAGTGCCGGCTCATCAAAATACTCACTAGCCGTAAAACTATGAAGTTTGTAAAACTTTACTGCATTGATCTTCATATTTACATCTACGACCGACTGCGGAGTATAATTTTTGCCTTGCTTGAATGGTAGTAGCTGAACACGAATTTTCTCCCACGAGCTGAGCTGATCTTTGCTTATTTCTGTTAGCAGTTCCTGCATATTTGGTTCTATCAATCCGCTGGCAGCACTTGCCCAGACATCATTCTCACCATTTATCACATTGTAATATAGATAATAGTTGCTATCGTTCACCAGATAACATTCGTACGAAGTGGTTTGCAGCTGTTTTATATCCACCGGAAAAAACGCCAGCAAAGCTTTAAGCGTATCTCCTTCGGGAGTTTCAAAA
Organism: Paludibacter propionicigenes WB4; assembly: GCF_000183135.1. Lineage (NCBI taxonomy): Bacteria > Pseudomonadati > Bacteroidota > Bacteroidia > Bacteroidales > Paludibacteraceae > Paludibacter > Paludibacter propionicigenes. Next base: position 1,829,486 of record NC_014734.1, read on the forward strand.
ACCGGTTCGGGTTTGCGTTCCGGAATTACCACCTCGGAAGGTTTGGGTATAATCGGTTCAACCTTTGTTTTAAAATCTTTTATCGGGAAATTGGTTTTCTCATTTACGGCAGCTATTACCACACACTCACGTTCGAGTGCAGGGATTTCAAAACCATCGGCATCTTCAACAAACACCATTTTCTTCAATTCATCTACGCGACTTACAATTCCTCCTCCTACTGCGTTCAGAAAACGCACTGTATCACCTTTTTTTATCATTGGTTTATTGATTTCTTATTGTTTCTAATAATCGCAAAGATACTAAAAACACATAGAATATCATTCGGAAGCATCCAAAACAAGAAAGAGAAACGCCCTTCGACATTTCTCTTTTATTCATTCAATGCATACCATATCCAATTTTACTCCTCCCCTTTGGTACAAAAGCGATAGCCTATACCGGATTCTGTGAGAATAAATTTAGGATTATTCGGATTCGGTTCAATTTTCTTGCGTAATTGCCCCACAAAAACACGCAGATATTGCGATTGTTGTGTGTAACCGGGGCCCCAGATTTGCTTAAGGATATATTGGTGAGTCAGCACTTTACCATCATTCTTTGCCAGTAAAGTCAGTAATGAATATTCAGTGGCTGTCAATTTCAATGACTCATTATCGAGAGTTACCGTCCGTGAAGTAAGGTCGATACTCAGATTATCAAATTCCAGTTTTTGAACTGTTGGGTTTAATTGAGTCTGACGCAAAGCTGTGCGGATTCGCGCCAGCAACTCGCCTGTGCGAAACGGCTTTGTCAGATAATCGTTTGCGCCATTGTCCAATGCCCGGATAATATCCTCTTCCGAACTGCGAACAGAAAGAATAATGATAGCACCCAAATACCACTCGCGCAGCTTAATCAACACACTTTGCCCATCTTCGTCCGGCAGCCCCAAATCCAGCACTATTAAATCAGGCGGATGAATTACGGCAGTGGAAATACCTTCCTTAGCAGTGGAAGCTATCAGGGTATGATAATCATTATTATTCAGCGTAATTTCGAGCAATTTTTGAATTTGCACTTCATCGTCAATGATTAAAATATTCATTTTAGAACTCATACCCTTAGAAGATTATGGTTTAATGAAAATTACAATCACTCTTCGGAATTATCTGTTGTTGAATCTTTTGTTTTTCCAAATTGCTTTGGTCTGTAAGTTTCAGTCAGTGTTTCGTATTGAGCATTCATTTTCACTGCAATATTACTAAAATCCATGTAATCTTGCAACATCAATGTTTCAACCGGAATAACAATTGTAAATTTTGCTCCATTTGGCGTATTGTTTTCAACTTTCACAGTTCCATTATGAGCTTCTACAAACCCTTTTACAATGGATAAACCCAAACCTGTTCCACCCGTTTTATTGACCGATATACGATAGAACTTCGTAAATAATAATTTAAGTTCCTCTTCCGAAAAACCTTTTCCATTATCTGCAATGGTTATTATCAGATTCTTTCCATCATAACTCGCATTAATACTTATTGTCGAATCCGGCTGAGTATAAAGTACCTCATTATGCAATAAATTAAATACGGATTGTTCGATCAAACCAAAATCAATCCTGACAATAGGCATCTCCGGTTGAATATTGACTTCAACATTATGACCAACAAGTTCGTTTTTCAATCGGTTGACAGGACTATTAATCAACTCACTAACTTCGCACCAATCCGGTTTTATTTCAAGCATCCCTGATTCGACGCGTTGCATATTCAAAAGGTTATCTATCAATCGGTTCAGTCTGAATGCAGCAACTGAAATCTGATCAACCAATTCCAATTTATCTTTTTCTGCAATTTTCACATCATTTTGCAATAAGTTATCCGAAGCACCTACAATCGTTGCAATAGGAGTTCGTAGCTCATGTGAAATTGAGTCGAAAAGTGTTTTATAGAGTCTTAGCGTGTGACTTCGCTCCTCTTTCAGAAATTCTTGTTTTTCAAGTTCTCTTACTTTGGATGTTAAAATCCCGCTCGTCAACGCAATGACAAAATACATTAAAAGCAATAATGCATCTTCAGAATTAGTAATATGCAATGTAAAATGAGGTGGTATAAAGAAAAAGTCCCATATTATTGCACTCATTGCTGCTGCAGATAGTACAGGATAAATAGTAAAGAATATACTTAATACAGATACAGTTGCCAACAATAATAAAGCAACACTATGATAACCTATGTAGTTGAGACTAGCATAACAAATCAGTGCCACTAAAACAACAGATAAATTGCTTATGACAACTTGTTTAAACATACTTTGATGAAAATAATTGAGTTTCATAATGGCGTCTTTTTTGATAATAATTTTACTTTAGAATCTTTTGCAACTAATCATCACAACAATCATATATCAATCATTGTCAATGAAATTATAGAATATACTTACTCTTCTGTTTTACAAAATTATTTATAATGATTGACCTGCAATGCTTTTCTCAAAGAAATAGGAATTATAATTGTTGTCAGACCCAATTTATACAACCTACGTTGAATTGAAAAAATAGTATAGTTATGAAGTAACCTGGATGCGCGATACGTTCCGCTAAACACCAATTGCCCACCAATGAAAGTGGTGTTGTGATATTTCTCCGTAATTTCAGGAACAATCTTAAGTACTTCTTCTGCCACATCAGTTCCAATAGCGTATCTATATTCAGCATTATAGCCCAACTGGTTGATCAGATAAACATATTTACCTAAATCTTGCTGAATTTTTTCAGTAATTGTGTCTACTACAGCATCCTGATGAAAACTATCAGCATCTACAATTCCAACCTGAATAAATACGAAGTTTTTATAAACATCTTTGAACTTGCTCAGAATCTTGAATAACGAATATAATCCTACGCCTGTATAACCATTAACCAGAATTACAGCCGTCATGTCAGTATAATCAATCTTAGTTGTCGGTGCTTTACGCTTCAGGTTATTATTGAGTTCTGCAATGGTTTCAGGCATTTTTTCATTCATAATCTTCTGAATACGACCAATTTCTTCACCAATTTTATTATAATGTCCTTTGATATAAAGAGCCAATCCAACTAATGCGCCTGTTATCAAAATGGTGATCCAACCGCCTTCGTCGAATTTCATAACAATTACTGTTAAGAGAATAAAAGTTGTAAGCAAGAAACCCGTTCCATTAATCAGCAATTTACTCAACCATTTCTTATCTTGCTTGCGTACCTGAAACCAGTGTTTTACCATCCCAAACTGAGACAATGAGAAAGTAATGAACACATTAATACTATAAAGCACCACCAAAAATGCAACCGATGCCTTCGACATCCAGATTACAAAGTAAGCAGCAATACCCATAATTAAGATACCGTTTTGCGAAACCAACCGGTCGCTTAACATACTGAAACTACGAGGCAACCAGGAATCGTGAGCCATATTCGACATTACACGAGGTCCATCCAAAAAACCTGTTTGGGCTGCAACAAAAAGTAAAGCAGCTTCCGAAATAAGCGTAACATACAAGAAGGTTTGACCAAAAATAGGATTCCAATTAGCAATGGCAGTAGAAATCAACACTGCATTCATTGTTTTACCGGGTTGCATATGTACATTGAAAAGGAAGTAAGAAATGATCAAACCCAAAACAGCAGCCGACAATGATATTGCTAATAATCGCATGGTTTTGATAGCAGTCTTAACACGAGGTTCGCGCAAGTTTGGAATTCCGTTACTTACAGCTTCAATACCTGTATACGTTCCGGCACCCATACTGTAGGCTTTCATTATAAGGAAAATTGTTCCGTATATGCCCAGTTGATGAACAGTGCCTGTCAATTCAGTTCCTGTTTTCACCGCAACCGATTGTAATTGAGAACCGTGTGTTGTAAAAGCGTAAATAATAAGAAAAATATGCGAAATGAGGAAAATGACAAAAATAGGAGTTAGAGCAGTTACTGATTCTTTTACTCCACGAAGATTCAAAATTGTGAGTATACCTAAAATAGATAATGCAAATGCAACCTTGTAACTTTGATACTCATAGGGTAAAAAACTAAAAATAGCATCAGCACCACTAGATACAGAAATGGAAATTGTTAGCACATAGTCGATAAGCAAGGCTGAACCTGAAATCATACCAACGTTTGGCGAAATCAAGCGAGTAGCCACCAAGTAACCACCACCACCGTGAGGGAATAATTTAATGATTTGAGAGTAACTGGTACTGATAATAAATATGGTAACCATAGTTATCAATCCAACTATTATCGACAAGTTTACGTGAACACCCAGTGTTTTGTAAATTTCTTCCGGCCCATAACATGAAGAAGAAAGCGCATCCGATCCAAGTCCTACCCAAGCAAAAAATACGATAAGTGAAATGTGTCTAAACGTTGAGCTATCCTTTAAATCCAGTGGATTTCCAAGAACTGTTTTCTTTACTTTTTTAATTACATCAGTCATTTTTTAAACCTTTAAATTGAACATAAAAAAACACGATGCAAAGTTCAGACTTATTTTATAAATCTGACGTAAAGATATTGGAGACATGTATAAAGATTTTATAAAGATTTATGCTATAAAACATGTTTTTAGTCTAAAATCAACGACTTGGGTTGAACCTTCTATATTAAGAAGCTATTTTTTTGTAATTTTGCATCCCTTTTAAAGCATTGATTTCAACGTGAACAAAACTACACAAAACGCACCTATTTATATTGACGAATACGATTATTCGTTACCCGACGAGCGTATAGCTAAATATCCTTTAGCCCAACGCGACAGTTCTAAACTGCTTCTTTATAAAAATGGAAATATTGGTGAAAGTCAGTTTTCAAAAATCGCCGACTTTTTGCCGGAAAATGCATTATTGGTGTATAACAACACCCGCGTAATTCAGGCGCGCCTCATTTTCCACAAAAACACCGGTGCCCGTATAGAGGTATTTTGTCTGGAACCGCTTAACCCTGCCGACTATGCACAATCGCTGGGTGCTACGTCGGAATGTGTTTGGAAATGCATGGTGGGTAATCTGAAGAAATGGAAAGAAGGACTACTGAGTAAAACAATTGCTTTTGACGGAAAAACCTGCACCTTCGAAGCCGAATTGTTGCACACCGAAGGCAACACACACAGCATTCATTTCAGATGGGATAATGCCGATATTCATTTTGCCGATATACTGGAAAAAGCGGGCGAACTACCCATCCCACCCTACCTCCACCGCAAAACTGAAGAAAGTGACCTGACAAGCTATCAAACAGTGTATTCAAAAATAAAGGGTTCAGTAGCTGCTCCCACAGCAGGTTTACATTTCACCCCCGAAGTGTTCGAAAGCCTCAAACCAAAGCTTATCGAAACCGAAGAGCTCACGCTGCATGTCGGAGCCGGAACGTTTCAACCTGTGAAAACACGCGACATTGCCGAACATCACATGCACACCGAAATTATCTCGGTAAAACGTAGCACCATCGTACACTTACAACAAAAGCTGGGAAACATTATTGCCGTGGGAACCACTTCGGTACGAACTCTGGAAAGTTTATATTTTATCGGTGCAATGTTACAACAGGATGCCGTTTCCGAAATTGCTGAAAAGGGTTTTCATGTACCTCAATGGGCACCTTACGAAGGAAAAATGGAAATATCAACCTATGATGCTCTGCAAAACATTCTGGATTATCTGGATAAAAACAAGTTGACAACACTGCATGCCGACACGCAGATTATGATTAAACCCGGCTATGAGTTTCATCTTATCGACGGCATGGTAACCAACTTTCACCAGCCTAAAAGCACCTTGCTCCTGCTTGTTTCGGCATTTGTAAATGGGAACTGGAGAGAAATTTACCATTATGCGTTGTCCAACAACTTCCGGTTTCTGAGTTATGGGGATAGTTCGTTGTTGATGAAGTAGTGGGTTAGAAGTCCGATCAGTTTAGATTTGGTCTATCAAAGGACATTACTTGCTGAGAACCATCTTGTATGGTACGACTATCGTAGGGTATTGAAATTTTAATCGTGGTTCCTTCTCCGGGGGCGGTTTTCAGCTCAAACTGTCCTTCCAGCAGTAAAACACTTTCTCTCATCAGCATCAAACCGGTAGATTTTATCTCAACCAGGTCAGCAAAGTTAAAACCGATACCATCATCCGTAATTTCGAATAAAAGCTTGCTACCAACAACTTGTAAACTCAGGCTTACTTCAGTAGCTTTTGAATGTTGCGCAATGTTTGCCATAGCACTCTGAAACACCTTAAATAAAACGGTAGACTCATTTTGTTGTAATTGCACATCCGGTTCGGGACTATTAAACTCACATTGAATTTGATTGTTCAATTCAAATTCTGAAATAAACAATTTTACAGCCTCAGTGAATCCCATAAGGTGAAGCACTTCATGCCGGAGCCCACTCATGAGTTTTACCGAGTTGGCCAGCGATTCTCCTGCAATATCATAAGCACGATCTAATTTTTGAAACAAATCATCCGATATCAATTGAAAATCTTTATCAACCACTTTCTTTTTCAATAAGCCAATATCCATTTTCAAAGCTGCCAGAGTTTGGTTTAATTCATTATCAATCCGATCAGCTAAGAGGACTTTCTCTTCTTCTCCTACATTTTGCAAGTGCGAAGCAAACCGTCTCAACAATCCCTGAGATTCCACCAGTTTTCGCTCAGCTATTTTCTTATCGGTGATATCATTGATCACTGTCAGCGTACATTGCTCATTGTTTACGTTTATGATTTCGCCCGATATCTCACCCATAATTCTTTCCCCCGACTTCTTTTGAAACGAAAATTCAACGTTGCTTGCAGCCCCCGTTTCATTTAGCAGCTCAATAAAATGAGCACGATCGGCAATATTTGCCCATATATGCAATCCTTCCGTTGTTTTTCCAGTAGCTTCCATTGCATTATAGCCTAATATTCGTTTAAAACCATCGTTCACCTCTACAATTTTACCATCCGACAATCGCGCTAACAGAATTGCATAAGGAGCTGAATGAAATGCTTTCGAGAATTTTTCTTCCTGCGTACTGATATCAGTCAGCAATCGCTTATTGACCATAAGGGTTAGAAAAAACACAAGTAGAAGAAACAGGGTTTGATAAGATATAACCACAAACATATCAAATCCTCTGCCATGAAAATAATCTAAAGAAAGATTGTCGCTAAAAAAGAAATAACAGATTCGGGCAATATTGACTATCGAGAATAAGACAAATATTACACCCACATGAAAATAGATACGGGAAAATATGCTGGTCAACCTTCGCAGTAATAGCCAGGCACATTGCGAGCAAATAATCAAGTAAACTATCGCCGAATTTAGGTTCCGGATAGCCAGATTTGAATTCACATAGGTAAAGTAAGTGTGAACAACAAAAAAGACAACGATTAGTATTATATTGTACAACTGATTACTTTTCTTATCTGCAAAATATTCGAGCCCAATAAAACCCAATAAAGCTCCGGTTACCCCAAAGGTATTCGCCACATCAATCGAAATAAACTTAGAGATATAACCTCTTAAAAATATCAGCCCTACACACAGAACCTGAAAAAACATATCCAAAACTAAATATTCTATTCCTTTAAAGCGATTACGAGCCTGATACCAAAGAAAGAACACTACTGTAAGACATACAAAAGAAGTCAGCAGAAAATTAAAGAAAACCGTTCTTAAATCTAATTCAATCATAAAATCAGGATTTTAACCTACTCGTCTGGTAAAAAATAAGCATTGGAAAATTTCTATTGATTACAAAAATAATTCAGAGTGCAAACGTACAAAATAATAGTAGACGGACAAACTTTTATAAGAATTTGTGACATAAGAAAACGAATTAAAAACAACTCGGATTATCTGCATAAACTCACATTATGAATATAGAATTCGTCGATATTATTCACCTGATCACTGCTAGATTAATATTAAAACCATTTATAGTCCTTGCACAACCTTCACATTTTTCGTATTTTTGTGCCACTTTTCAGTTCAATACTCCAACAGCTCAACGATAACAACTTTATGGAAAAAATAATCATCCTCGATTTCGGATCACAAACAACACAATTAATTGCGCGTCGCTTACGCGAACTCAATGAATATTGCGAAATTTTGCCATACAACAAGTTTCCAACACAAACTGATGACATCAAGGGAGTTATTCTTTCCGGAAGTCCGTTTTCGGTATATGATCCTACCGCCTTTAAAACTGACTTAAGTTCCATCAGGGGAAATTTTCCGGTTTTAGGCATCTGCTATGGTGCTCAATTCATGGCTTTTACTTCAGGAGGAAATGTAGAATCTGCTGGAACAAGAGAATACGGTCGTGCCAATCTTTCATTTATCGACCCTAATGATGCTTTACTAAAAGGTATTGAAGCCGGGTCACAAATTTGGATGTCGCACGGCGATTCCATAACTAAGATTCCTGCCACTTTCAAAAAAATAGCTAGCACTGATGACGTAGAACTGGCTGCCTTCCATATTGAAGGTGAACAAACCTGGGGCGTGCAGTTTCACCCGGAAGTATTTCATACCATCGATGGTACAACTATACTGGACAACTTCCTCAGTATTTGTGGATGCTCTAAGGAATGGTCACCCGCTTCGTTTGTTGAAAGCACGGTAGCTGAGCTCAAAAAGCAGTTGGGCGACGACAAAGTAGTACTGGCTCTCTCTGGTGGCGTTGATTCGTCTGTAGCTGCTGTATTGCTCAACAAAGCTATTGGCAAAAACCTCACCTGCGTTTTTGTCGATCATGGTTTACTCCGAAAAAACGAATTCGAAAACGTAATGAGAGATTACGAGCACCTCGGCTTGAATGTTATTGGTGTAAACGTAAAAGAACGTTTTTACAAAGCACTTGCAGGAGTTTCGGATCCTGAGCAAAAACGTAAAATTATTGGTAGTGGCTTTATCGACGTATTTGACGAAGAAGCTCACAAAATAAAAGATGTAAAATGGCTTGCTCAAGGCACCATTTATCCTGATATTATTGAATCGCTTTCTATTACCGGAACGGTGATTAAATCGCACCACAATGTGGGTGGACTTCCTGAAAAGATGAACCTGAAATTGTGCGAACCGCTTCGCTTATTATTCAAAGATGAAGTTCGCAAGGTAGGAACTCAACTTGGCATGATGCATCACCTTATCAAACGTCAACCATTCCCCGGACCCGGATTAGCCGTTCGTATTCTCGGTGATATTACTGCCGAGAAAGTACGCATATTGCAAGAAGCCGATGATATCTTTATTAATGGTCTTCGCGAATGGAACCTATACGACATGGTTTGGCAAGCAGGCGTAATTTTACTTCCTGTACAATCGGTTGGTGTAATGGGCGATGAACGTACTTACGAAAATGCTGTTGCGCTGCGCGCTGTAACTTCGACCGATGCTATGACGGCCGACTGGGCACAATTGCCTTACGAATTTCTGGCTAAAATGTCCAACGAAATTATCAATAAAGTGAAAGGTGTAAACCGGGTAGTATATGATATTAGCTCTAAACCACCGGCAACTATTGAGTGGGAATAACTTGAATTTACGATTTTAAAATTTGGATTTACGATTGCACATGGATCAATTAATGTGTAATCGTAAATTTCTTAATATACATTTGCTCCAATAAGTCCAATCGAAAATATAAAATCTACATTCTAAAATTGATTGACACCCATTCCCATATTTATTCCGAGGACTTTGATGCAGACCGTGCCGAAACGGTTCAACGTGCCAAAGAGGTTGGTATAAGTCATATCATTCTACCTAATTGCGATAGTTCTACCTTAGCACCGATGCTAGCTTTAGAAGCCGAATATCCGGATTTTTGCCACGCAGCCATTGGGCTTCATCCAACAAGTGTGAAGGAAGATTATGAGAATGAACTTGATTTGGTGAAATCCGAATTGGAACGCAGGGATTGGATTGCTGTAGGCGAGATAGGTATCGATTTATACTGGGATAAGACTTTCTTACGTGAACAAATAAAAGCTTTCCAACTACAGCTGGATTGGGCGTTGTACTATAAACTACCGGTTATTATCCATGTTCGCGATTCCTTCCGCGAAACAATGGAAGCACTAGCACCCTACAAAGACAAAGGTCTGACGGGAGTATTTCACAGTTTTACCGGTACAGTTGAAGAAGCACTGCAGATCATTGATTTTGGCGGATTTAAACTGGGAATAAACGGGATTGTGACTTTTAAAAACTCAGGACTGGCAGCTGTAGTAGAACAAATATCGCTGGAACACATCTTGCTGGAAACCGATTCTCCGTATCTCACTCCTACTCCGCACAGAGGCAAACGAAACGAAAGTGCCTATGTAAGTCTCGTGTGTAAAAAACTCGCCGAAATTTATCGTTGCTCAGAAGAAGAAATAAGTATTCAGACAACCCTGAATGCTAAATCTTTATTTAAAGGACTCGACAATTAATCTGTCCGATACAGGATTCACCCCATTTGTTTAGTCTTTTTCATTTTCATATCTCGGTTTCTTTTCATACATTTGCGCTTCCAAAAAATACGGAGAGGTGCTCGAGTGGTTGAAGAGGCACGCCTGGAAAGCGTGTATACCCCTAAAGGGTATCGAGAGTTCGAATCTCTTCCTCTCCGCAAATGTTATTTATAATCAATATATTACAAACAACTAGGACTAAAAAAGGGACTAATATGTATTAGTCCCTTTTTCTGTTAATTCAAATAACTAAGAAGTACCTTGTCAATGTATAACAAATTAATTTCTTTGTGTGATACATTAAGGTTTTCCTGTATTAGCGGTCTGTGTATTGCATCTTGATTGCATACTTAATAGCATCACAGCCTACAATCACAGAAGAGTTCAACACGCAATGCAAATTCAATTAAATTTTTTAATATTTCTCCATAGTGTGTTGGCGAAAAAGGTATAATATTATTGGCGAAAGTTTTCAACTGAATTATTTATTTTAGTTTACTTATTTTAGTCTTTGCAATAGTCAGATATAATTCCGTTTTAAGAAGCAAAGATTAGGTATAAATACATCAAGATTTCCACCTGCTAATTTATGGACATATCTCTCAATAGTTTGGGCTGGTTACATTAACGTTAGTTTATCATCAAACTTTCACCGCTAAACCAAGAAAGACAACACCTTAGTTCCCCTGAAGAAAAAAAATATATTCGTTATCTATATTTCCATAATATTATAAATTAATTGGTACATCTCATGACATAAAAGCTCTACCGCTTTTATGAGGTATATAAAAGTGGATAATAAACAAGCTGCAAATAGATTAAAAGAATTAAGAAATAAACCAAATAAAGAGTCAAACCCAAGTTGAGGAAGCTATAACTCTTGAATTTAGACTGTAAACGACAAATAATTATTTTCGTGACACATTAAGAAAAATCGGAAGAAATATTATTATACCAATAATTGAGAATAATAAACCACCCATTGTACCTGCTGCCAGAGGATACCAAAATGCTTCTTTCGTAGAACCAATTATAAACGGGCTAAATCCCAGCACCGTTGATGTAATGGTTAGCATGATAGGTCGCATTTTATAGCTCCATGCTTTCACATACGCTCGTAATTTTGATACTCTTTTTTGCTTTACTATTCTATTAAATTCATCGATAATGTAAATATTAGCATTAACAGTTAATCCGCTAAGAAGTATGAAAGATGCAAAACCTCCCTGATCAAAGTTCAGTTTAAAAAGGTAAAATGTCAGAAATATGCCTATAAATGAGAAGGGAATAACAAATAATATTGCAAAAGGCTGTTTTAGTGAATTAAAGAGGATACTTGACAGAAAGAAAATGATAATCAGGATTAAGAATAACAGTCCGTATTGTTTGCCTGTATCATTACCCCAATTGTAATTCCTACCGCTTTTATTTTCTATTGTATACCCCATTGGTAGTTGCTTTTTAAAGCTATTAACAGCTTTTTCAAGTACTTTTTGTCCTTGTTCGGATGCCCCTATATATTCATATTGAACGCATAAACGGTATTGCTGATTTTCTTTATATATGTTCTGTGGTGATTGTCCCTTTTCTATTTGGGCAACCTGGGATAGTTTCACTTCTTTTTCACCGATATTCATCGGAGTATGAATTAAATTCCATATATCATAATTTGCAGACTGTTTTGCATCCAAATATATTTGCTCTTGTCCGCTATTTGATGATACCTCACCGGCATAAACAGACTTGCCCATTGAGTTATTTAAAGAGCCGAATAATTGAATAGGAGAAATTCCGGTTTCGGTCAATATCTTTTTATCAAGATTGAATTCAAATTCCTGATAGTCGTCTTTATACCAACTAAATTCGGAGTTAATAGACACTTCTTTAATTCTTCTATAGTTGAGTAGTTTGGCTTTAAACTTTTTTGCCCATGCGTTTAATTCATCGTAATTATAACCATATAATTCAGCCTGATACGAACCTGCATTTTCGCTCACATCATTGCTGAATCCATCTCCTAGCCCATAAACCCCCCAACTTCCGCCGCCCATTTCTAATGCTTTTGTAATTAAGTTCGATTTCAGCGAGTTCGGAAACCCGGAATATTGATCTTCTTTATTAAACAGGATGGTTATATTAGCTCTTCGTGCACTTTCTATTGTGGTTTGAAATTGCTTGATTTGTTTAAACTGGCTCAAATAAGCTTCCATTTGTTGAATAAGATAGTTCATTTGCACAATAGTGGAACCATTAGGTAAGGTCGCTGTTACATAAAGACTTGTTTCTTGTCTATCTGTAAAATAAGAACCTTCATATACTTTCTGAACAAATAGACGTAAAGTTCCACCTAATACGTTATCGGCAATTGGCTTAATGGTTTCTTTATAGAATTCAGATCCAAACGTTTTATTATAGGTTTCTTTCCATTTCTCATTACCTTCAAGCTTGTCGGGAAGCATAAATACAGGAAGCCCAAAACTCAATATCAACAACGTTATCAGAATATATTTCCAACGACATGCAAATTGGCAATATTTTGCGTAAAACCGATTTATCCAGATTGAAACTCTATTCCAACGTATTCTTTTAAATAAACCAATCTTTCTTCGAGGTCTATTTAAATCATTTATTTTAAACAGATCAAGTAATACGGGAACTACAAATAATACAACAAATAAGGAAATTATCAAATTAGTGATTAGAGCAAATGCAAAATCCTGCAAATTAAGTTTTATTTTATCATCCATTAAAAATATCATCGACAATGAGCCGATTGTAGTAAGTGTTCCGGCCACAATAGCAAGGAAAACATACATATTTTTTCGCCTCATTATTTGATCCGACATTATAATGACATTATCAATAATTAAAGTCATAGAAATAGTAATACCGGCTAATGAATAGAGATGAATTTCCAGCTTTAAAAGATAATAGACAATTACTGCAATGGACAGATTTATTATTAGCGATGATACTATGAGCAACAGGTATTTGAGATTCCGATATACCAGCAAAACAAATAGCAATAATATAAATACGGTAAGTCCCGAACGAAAATATATTTTAGAAAGCTCTTCTCTGATATATTCTGTTGCATCGTAACTAACATGTATTTCGTACCCTTTGGGTAATACAGATTGAATCTTATTTATTTGCTGCTTTATAGTTTCACTTAAAGACAGCTGGTTAGCCGTTGGTTTTGCAACAATAGAAAGATAAATAGAATTCAAACCATTAATTCTATATATGTACTGCGATTCTGCCTGTTGGTAGTTTATCTTCACAATTCGACTCAAGTTTATTAATCCTCCGGATTGTGTTTTGACAGTTATTCCTGAGCAGTTAAACCGAGGCTTATTGTCCTCATTATTTGTCATAAGAAGAACACGAATTAATGCCTTTTGTCCGGTAACTTGTTCTACAGACCCATTACCTAGGAATTCTTTCGATAAATAGTTGTTGATTGATTGTTTAATGTTACTTATAGTTATCCCTAATGCTTCTAATTGTTTTGCATCATATTCCAATCGATATTCCATTGGAGTTGATCCGGAAATATCTATCCGGTCAATACCTTTAATGTTAGCCAATTTGGGTTTGATTAATTTGTCAGTCAGTGCATAAATATGAGTAAGATTTTCAGGAGCATTGATTGTATAGCTTATAAATGGACGATCGGAATTTTCATCTGATTTACTGACAGAGATATTGGGGTAGCTTGTTTGAGGAGGTAAAGAAGGCCTTGTCTGACGAATTATAGTTGCAACCTCGAATCTGGCAACATTTATATCAACATGTTTATCCAGATTAATCGTAATTCTACCCCAACCATTTCCTGATGTAGAACTAATATCCTGAATACCCTCAAGACGGCTCAGCATTGCTTCCAATTTAGACGTAACTTCGGTTTCAACAACTTTGGATGATTGTCCTGCAAGAGAAAAACTTATCGATATAGATGGTAAAGCTTTAGATGGCGATAATTTTACGGGTAGGTAAGGCATTAACGCCATACCAACGATGGTAAGACAAACGAATACCAAAATTGTTGAAAACGAGGAAATCGGTAATTTGCGGTTCATCGGCGAACTTTCATTAAGCGGTCAAACGATAAAAGTAAAGATGTTTGCTTTTCAAAATCATAAAGAGTGAGTTTTCTGATTTTGTAATAACTTAACCAATAGTTTTTGAGTGCTTCAATATAATTTCGTCTAGCTTCCGTTTGACGGTTGAGGGATAAAGTTAGCGCACTTATATCATTTTCACCAATTATAAACCGTTCTCTCGTAGCCTGGTAAGCTAAATCAGCAATTTTAGTTGCTTCTTCAGCGCTCTTTATTACTTCTTGCTGAATGCTAAAATTCTGAACAGTATTGACTACATCCTGCTCTAAAGCTATTTCTTCTTGCTTGTTCGAGATTTTAATCACATTCAGGTTGTTTTTTGCAACATTCAATCTTCCTTTTTTTACACCCCAGTCAAGAATAGGAATATTTAAACCCACCGAAATAATGTCTTGCCTTAATGTGTTTTGATAAGCAAGCTTCAATTTTTCAGCCACATTGTTATATCCGACACTGGCATAAACAGAGGCATCAAAACGCAATTCCTTAGAGGTTTTTTCCACTAGTTTTTCGGCATCCATAATTCCTGTTTTGTTTTCTAAATAGGTAGGGTTATTAGTCATGGACTGTTGCAAAGCAAAGTCGGCAGAAACTTGGAAGATGCTTTGTTTTTCCGGCAAAAGAAGTTTTATTTCTGTTCCTTTTTCTAAATTAAGAAATGTTACTAATGCCGACATTGCCTTATTAAGGCTCGTTTGAGCATTTATCAAACTATTTCGGGCATTTAGAGCATCTAATTTAAGTGTCAATAATTCTGCTTTTGAAATAGCTGCAATCTCAGAACGTTTTTGTCCAATTTGATATAAAGTATCGGCAGAAGTAAGGTTTTCGATAGCTCGTAAATGTTCAACTTGTGCACTCGCCAAATCGAAGAAGTACTGAACACAGGTTATTGAAATTTCTTCTGTCTTATACAAAAAATTTCGTTTAGCAGTTTCATATTTGAGTGGTTCTATTTTTTTGTCCCACTTAAAACTATTATAACCAAACAAAGCCTGTTGGTAAGTTATACTTATTGGAATAGCTGAAAACTGTTTGTAATTTGACTCTCCATAGTTTTTCATAAATCCAAGCTGAGAATTTACCGAAAAAGTGCCACCGGTCAGATCTATATTTTGACTTAATGCTAAATTTCCAGAGGAATATAAAGATTTTTGCTGACGGTAGACATCAATATTTTGTTCTGAATCATACCGCTTTATGAAATTATTACTATACGAAATTGGTGTAGTAATAAGCGAAAGCGATGGTAGTCTGGCTGCTTGATAAGATTTATATTGCCAGTAGCTTGCCAGGTATAGATTTTTAGCTACAAAGGCTTGCAATGAACTGTCACTTGCAATGGCAATAGTTTGCTCAAGAGTAAAAACTTTTGTCTGCGCTAAAATACTGAATGTTGATATCGCAATAATATTGAGAATTACAATTACTTTCTTCATTTCTTTAAATTGAGAATTATGCTTTGACTTTCACTTCTTTTTTCCTATATATCAACCAATAGACTAATGGAACTACAAATAAGCTTACTGGCGTTCCTATTACCATTCCACCTATGATACCAAGAGCCAATGGTGTTTCTAGCTGGGAGCCAATATCGTTACCAAATAATAGGGGAGACATACAAACGATTGATGTAAATGTGGTCATTAATATAGCTTTCAATCTTCGTCTTCCTGACTCGTGTATAGCATCCATTAAAGGTATCCCGGTTTTTCGTAGTTGATTCATCATATCCACTTTCAATATACTATCATTGATAATAATTCCGGCACTAACTACTATCCCGATTGCAGACATTAAATTAAGCGAATGCCCTAAAACAATGAGTAACCCCAATGAGGCAGTAATATCAATTGGAATCTCAAGTAATACAATTAATGGTAAAACGAAATTCTCAAATTGTGCCGCCAGAATAAAATACATTAGCGAAATAGATATCAACAGAATAACGATTAATTCATTAATCATTTTTTTATTGGAGAAGAATGAACCTGAAAAGTCAATATTCCAATTATTACTAACCGAAGCATCCGATTTCACTTTTTCAATTATTTTATCAGGATGTTTCGTGTCATAAAATTGCAACGGAACATATTCACCTTGTTTTCCGGCAATGATTGATTTCAAATCTTCCGAATAGGTAACTGTTAAGAAATTGCTCAACGGGATAGCCGAAAATCTGCCCTGTTCGAATGAAGATGTTTTTACCAATGTATTCGTAATAATTTCATTTACTGTTCTTTCTTCGCCACTCAGTACAATAGGTAAATATTGTTGATATGAACGTAAAACAGCAACTTCATTTTCTTTAAATGCAGTTTTAAGAACATTATAGACTTCTTCATAAGAGACATTGTACAGCAGAAGTTTCTCTCTGTCTATTTTCAAATTCATTTGTAAAAGAAACGGCGTTGCCGTTGGCTTTTTGTGAGTTTCTTTTAGTATTTTTTGCTCTATCTTATTAATACCATCACGCGATATCGGGCTATTTCCGTTTTTGGGATACAATTCAACACATAAATCGGGTTCGCCGGTTTCAAAAATCCGTTCAAATATATTCCCTACAGGAAATATAGTTATAGCAGCAAAAGGATAGTTTTTGGCTAAATAATTAGTTACGTTTCGTTTTAAATTGGGAATATCTTCAACATGAAGTGCTTTCATGTATATTTCAGCTTCAGATGTGGTTTGTTCTTTTTCCTTGTTCAGTAAAAACTGTTGTTGCCCTAAATAGACAGCATGTTCGGGCAATGCACCATTCAGACTCTTTATTAATGTTTCCACCCTATCCTTATTTTCAGACAAATGAATGTTGTCGTTCCAATCAATTTTCACTATCATTTCGTTCTGAGTGATATAAGGCATTTTTTCTTTCGGAATAATCCAAAAGAGAAACGAACATAATGGAAAGATACATACCATCACAATCATTGTAAGTGCTTTATGACTAAAGGTCCAACGCGTTCCCCAATCATATATTTTATCAAAGATTGTATCCTTAACAGGTCTGGTTAATCTTTCATTTTCCTTTTTCAGCCAATTTTCAGGTAATTTAACAGAATAAACCAGCTTGTAGCATATCGGAAGGAAAATAATCCCCGAAAGATATGAAACAAACAATCCTACGCTTACAGAAAATGCCTGATCGAAAAAAAGTGCACCAGCCATTCCACTTAAAAAAATTAACGGAACAAAAACGGAAGTGGTAGTAAACGATGAAGTTAGCATAGGTGCAATAACTTCATTGGTTCCTTTAATACAAGAGTTTTGTATTGAAAAGCGTTTACGGCGGTACTGGCTAATGTTATCGGTAACTATTATCGAATTGTCAATCATCATCCCCGAAGCCAGAACCAATCCGGTTAAAGAGATCATATTCAATGATACACCGAATAAATAGAAGAACAAGAAACAGATAACAAGAGACACAACCATGTTGAGACTTATGATAATCGATGTGCGAATATCTTTTAGAAAAATGGCAGAAACAAAACAGACAAAAATAAAAGCAATATATAAGTTTTGTTCCAAGTTCGAAATGGTATAATCCAGCAATACAGTTTGGTTTTGTGACACTGTAAAATCTATATTGGGATATTTCCTTTTAAAATCATCAGTAAGTCTTGCTATTTCAGATTTCAGGCTACTTATTTTTTCGTTATTCTGTTTTATAACCTGCATTACAACAGCTCTTTTCCCGTTATAAAACGCCATTCCGGTTTCTTTCTCAGGAACTATTTTTACACTTGCAAGGTCTTTCAGGCGATAGATTTTATCGTTTTTTCGAATAAAAATATTTTCAATATCTTCAACGGAGCGTACTATTGTTGAAAACTTGATATTGTATTCGTAGTAACCATCCCGAACGGTCATGCTTCCCGGATCAATATTGTTATTGGCTAATGCCGATTCAATATCATTGTTTGTAATACCTGAAATTTCGAGCAAGTTATGATTTGGCACCAGAATCACTTGCTTTTTAATCTCTCCGGTCACATCTACCATGGCAACTTGCGGTAGTTGTTCTATGCGGCGCTTAATTACATTTTCTGAAAATTCGCATAGATTAATAAACTCGGTTTGATCCGTTTTATCGAGTGTCTTTTCATTTTTTAGGGTTAAGTTTAGATTAAAAACAGGGATGTCGGTGGCACTAGCTTTTACTACCCGCGGACGATCAATCGTTTTGGGTATAAAATTCATAGCAAGGTCTATTTTCTCGTTGACCTCAATGAATGCTAAATCGGTATTTGCACCATATTCAAATTTCAGGCGTACAATGGCATTTCCATCCTGAGTTTCGGTGTGAATATCACGTAAATTCCCTATTTGCAATAACTGAAGACGGATAGGTTTTACTACGGTATTTTCCAGTTCGCGGGCAGAAGTGTTCTTCCCTGAAATTTTTACTGTTATCTCGGGTATGGCAATATCCGGCAACAATGAAATAGGGATATTCATGTAGGTCACCAGACCCAGAATAAAAAATGCCGTAAAAACCATAAAAACGGCAATTGGTCGGTTCAGAAGGTACTTTATCATTTTATTACAGATACCGGAGCTTCATGAGCCAGATTGATATTTCCATCGTAAATCACACTATCACCTTCGTTCAGTCCTTCTGTAACAATAAATCCGGTAGCATTCTCCAGTCCTGTTTTCACATAATTCCACATGGACTTGCCGGCATGAAGCGTAAAGACAACTTGTCGGTTTGTTCGTAGTACCAGCGCTTTTTTGGGAATAACCAATTGATTCGGGAGTGTTTTTTGTACCCGTACATTCACATTCATACCATCAAATAATTTGGTTGAAGCTTGTATAGTGGCTTTCACCCTGACCATTCCGTTTTTATCCACTACAGGGTTTATTTCTACAATCCTACCTGGCCCATTATAATTGGCAACCGAAAAGGGTGAAACTACTACTCTATCCCCTACTGAAATCATGGGTAGTTCGTTTTCCAACACCTGAAAAATTACTTCGGGAGAAGCATTGTCTACTATAGTGCAAAATGGCTGACCGCTGGTTGGCTGGTTATGTTCTTTACTAAGCAGATTAGCCACAACACCATTAAATGGTGCGTAAAGGACTGCATTTTTCAGGTTGTAGGCCGATAGTTCATGCTGTATACGATTCTGCTCATAGTTACTTCGGGTTTTGGCTATCCGCATAACCTCCTTCGGTATCTTTGTTGAATCTTTAACCGAATAGCCCTGACCAATTAATACATTTTGAAGTTCCAGTTTACTTTTCTCCCAATTATCACTAGCCTGCTGCAAGGCATTGTTGAGTTTAAACAAATCGAGCGAAGCTATTTTCTGGCCCTTAAGCACTCTATCGCCATTTTTTACAAATATGCGTGTAACTACTTCGTTGGTCTGAAAATACAAATCAGCTTTACGAACAGCTGCAACAGTTCCGTTGGCCAGAATTTCGCGAGCAAAAGCCGTTTTTACTAATTTCATTGCTTTTACTTGCGTTTGCTCTTCGGCTAACTTTGTTTTTACTTGTTCTGCTTTTGCTTCTTTGGGTTTGGAGGAGCAAGCTCCTCCAAGCACCAGTAAACCGATTAAAAATAAAGGAATGGTGAAATTTTTCATATATGATATTTATTATTTAAAACTCACTAATTCAATTTTTAGAATTTATCAATTTAGTCAATTCACCTAAATGCCAAGTATATTGATTATATGACGAATAAGTTTGTCTGTTTTGAATCAATCCATCAAAAAAAAACATCTTTTCTTATTTTTGCAATAATTGGATTTAAATCTTCATTTCGCTCTTCGAAATTATTATTCTTTAGAAAGAAATATATAAATTCTTCATCAACATAATTAGGCCAAACATAAATCTCTTTAGATTTTAAATTTAACGGAAATCCATACTCAAATTTATTCTTTGCTATGTTTCTATAAAGAAGTTTTGATGTTTTTATATCCCATATATCGCTAATTATTTCATTTTGAAAGTAATATGCCAAGAAATAATAATTATTCACAATTTGACCATACTCTCCAAATATATATTTTTTTCTTTCTTGTCTTTTTGAGAAATCAGCTGCAATAGTCTTTGCTATTTTGTATTTTCCTTTTGATATTGTTAAAATAGGAGTTGCAATATGATTCTTAATTGCATATAGAGTATCTGAGAACTCATCTTTAAAATATGTTTTATCTCCAATTGTCTTTATAGGGTTAAAAAAAACAAAACCTTTGTTTAATACGCCTTTCTCATTTTTTGAATCAAATAGGTTAATAATATTTCTCCATGTTTTGTCGTAAAATCCAACAAGATTCTTGTTGTTTCTCACTGGATTGAAAGAAACTACAAAATCATTGTTTGCAGTATGGTTAAATGAACCTACAAAGTTAATATCTAGCGACTTTATAAACTCTCCTTTGAAGGAATATATAATAATTTTTCCTTTATCTGAGTCATTTATATAAAGTGAGGATTCATTACTATCAACAACGACATCCATTATGCTAGAGTACTCTTCAGGCCCACCCCCTTTTCTGTCGATCTTTTGTTCCAAACGTCCGTTTTTTGCATTAAATATGTATATAATGCTTCGATCTTCAACAACAATGATACTTTTTGTAACATCAATAATACGAGGAGATACTAATAAACATGAGTCAGAGGTTTCAAGCTGAATGGATTCAACATTTTTTGAAATCTTATCCCAATCCATTTTATTGAAGTTCCTAACAGCAATTGAACCCTCTAAATCAATTATTGGAAACTCTGAATTATTATTCTTACAAGATGAAAAAAAGAATGAAAAATAAATAAGTAAACATATAAAAATAAATTTCATAGTAACGATTTTTTTATTTTACCAAATGCATCGCTTTCAGGAGATTGAAAATAAATGGCAGTAATTTTTAGATTCTTCAACTTTAGAACTACAGGATATATTTGCTTTTCTACTGGATACGCAGTTAAGAAAATATTGTCTTTATCAAGAAAAACAGAATGAGGATCAATATTAATCTTCTGTTTCAAAGTTTTCATTGATATAATGTTTGTGAAAATGAATTTTATTTTTCTATTTTTTCTATTTTCCATATAGTAATTCTCTGCACCTGTTATGCAACCGCCACAACCTTGGCTCGGTATTATCACTAGATAGTCAATATTATTTAAATCTACGTCAGAAAATACTTCTCTCACTGCATATTGAAATTTTATTTTATCGTTCACACCGATGCTACAGCTAATTTGCAGAATAGCTATTATTATACATATAAAATACTTCATCTTTTCTTTATTTTTTTTGTTAGTTTGTAAATATCAAAAAACATAAAATTTTCATCTTTCTTATTAGACTGCAAATGCAATCCATGCTTATTGACAAATAGTGAATAATTATTAGTCCCATGTACTTTTCCAATTAAAGTCTCACCGACGATTTGAAAGTTTGCATTTAATATAATGATAGAGATTTCTTTCTTCCAACCTGGCATTCCATTATATTTAGTTTTTAGCTCAGCAATCCTATAGTAGACCTTATTATACTTGTCATACAAGATATTTGCATAGCTATTACTTTCTGCAAAATATTTTGTCGCTTCATCAGTGTTAAAGAAAACTGCTTTGCTGCGATTATAAGATGGTATTTTATCAAAATATTTACTTCCTGCATAGTGAGGTTTCAGTTTATTATTGCCAATTAGATTTTCGTAAATAAAGTGGTCGGCAGGGAAACTAAATAGCATGACATTTTCCTTTGGGGATTCCGTTGAATAAACCCATCTCAATAGACCCGAACCCCAATTATGTGAATAATATAAAGAAGAATAAGGTGCTGTAGAAACTGTTTTGTTAGATTTAATATTGTATATATAACTAACCTTTCTATCGTTCTCATTATCATTTATAGTTTCACCATAAAGACTTCCAGATATTATAATATTATCGCCCCTAACGAGCATTGGAGCAACACCGGTTAATGGAGATGGAAAGGATTTGATGTCAGATTTTACATGAAATGTTTTTATTATATCTCCATGATAGTTGATTAACGAAATTGAATGTGACTTACCATTATAAACATATATTGTGTCATTATTCTTAATTAAAAACTCTGTTCCTCCGTTGATTTTATGTAAATCTACTTTATATATTAGTTTTTTATCTTTGTAACTATATGAGCAGATTGTATTGTTCTGACTCAAAAATGAATAGGTTTCCATATCATCATTGTATTGGGAAGCTGTTGTGAAGACTGTTGTAATGGAGTCAAGAGGAAATTTTATAGAATCGTTTTTTTCAAGCTGTAATTCATCAGTACGGGCATGTTCATGTATCGGGTTATTATTTTCTAATCTTGCAGAACAACAAATAAATATCAAAGATGACGTAAAAACTAATAGCGATTTTAAAAAAATTTTTTTCATTTTTTTTATATATTGTGTGAGGCAGCGATTTAGATTAAAATTTCACGCTGCCTCACTAATTAACTATTAATATTTACAGTCATCCGGTAAAAGTAATAGTGGCTCTGCACAGAAATAAAGTGTTCCATTTGACACACAATTTCCGTTATCATTCCACCAACCAACTGAATTACAACCTCTTTCGCCATCGGCCAATGCTTCCACTTCCGCCAATGCAAGGTTGCCCTTATTACTAGTTTTATTTAAATTCACATTCATCATTGCACCTACAGCGATAGCTACTACCAACAAGGCACCAAAAAAATTCTTTTTCATAAATTTTGTATTGATTTTTTATAAATGATTTAGTTTTTTCTTGACTGTATGTATCCTTTCAACAGTCTGAAGCCACAAACTTCATGTTATTTCATCTATTTTCCGTACTTTTGTTCTCCTTTCCTTTGTTAGGGTGGAAGCCGGGGCGGAAGTCGTTGTCAGTAACCTTACGAAAGTGTAGACATTTTTTCCGCCCCATTTTCCCTGTTGTTAATAATTAAGTAACGATATAGACAGATTTTGGTGAATCCATAAATATCACTGTCGACATAAGTCACCATCTTACTTAGCAGCCTATTTCAGGCTTTCAGGTTAATAATATAATAGGCACTAAACAATTATAGAATTTACTGGAACAAAACTATCTAAACTTTAGCATATAATTGAGTTAATATACCTTTCAATTCTGACTCAATTCTGATTTTCCTTTTCCTTTTCCTTTTTCTTTATCAACACCCGCATCTTCTCACGCATTTCATTGATAGCAGTAGACTGTACCTTCGGTTCTTTTGTGAGCACTATTTGCGCCATTTGTAGTGCTTGTTGGGTATTTCCACCTTCAGCGTACAGATTAGCCAACAGGTAATAAGGATAAATACGGCTGGGAACAATATGTGATGCAAGTAAGAAATTTTGCTCTGCTAGCCGATAGTTTTTAAGAGCCTGATAATTCTTTCCCAATATGTTATAAAGCATGGGATCGCAACTGATCTTTATGGCTTGCTCTAAAACCCAATTGCTTTCAGCATATTCTCCCGCTTTGTTCATGCATTGGGCATATTCAAAGAGAAACGGTGTTTGATCGGACAGATAAGGATAAAGTTTTTCGTAGTCGGTTTTCATTTCGGGATAAGCATCTGCACTTCCCATCATTTTCAAGTTATTCCACTCCTTGTAGGCATTGTAGGTTGGGTATCGTTGATACAAAGCGGCAAAAAGGATCATTCCGGCAACCGCCAATACCATCATCACTGCTTTCCAACGCAATTCGACACTTCTTTCTGTAAAGCCTTTTATTCTTACTGCTTGCCGTTGAGTAAGTATTAATGACATTAGAAAGACCAATACAATGAGAAAGGGAAGTAAATTGAAGGGGTAAGACATGGATGCAAACACCAATAACGAAATCAATCCTCCAGTTTCTGCAATTGCTTTACGCTTGACACCGATATAGATAAGAGCGATAAAAGCCGTAAACAAAACCAAGGCTGCCACCACGCCAAACTCAGCAATGATTTGCAAGTATTCATTAAATGCATACTCGGGATTTCCGGCTACTAATTCTTCCTGATTGCTGTATTTCCCGGCGGCAAAATAAGCAGCCTGCTCCTTACCATAAGCACCAGAGAAGTGCCCCAATCCTACACCATTAGGTTGTTTCACAATCAGATGAAGCGTGGTTTTCCATATCAGGGCACGTCCATCAGCCGAGTTCTTTTTTAGCTGATAGATACCGACAGCACCACAAGCCAACAATACAACTCCAGTACACAGAAATAGAAATATCCTCTTTCGCTGCAGGATTAAATAATTCTTGATCTGCTTTTTCTGTAAATAATACAACGATACCACAAAACTACAACCGACCACTGCTGCTATCCATGCAGCACGGCTCATGGTAGCTGGAAGTACCAAAACAGCCCCGGTAAAAGCCAGCAAGGAAACAGTGAAGCGGATATAATGCGGTAAAAAGCCGATAAAGAACTTACGCTTGAAAACCACTACATCTTTTAGCATGGCGTAAAGTGCCAACGGTGCTACCAACGCTATATAACCGGAGTAAGGACCGGAATTAAAAAACGAGCCGGTAAGTTTAAACAACGCATGGTTAGAAGGTATAAACCCATACAGCTGCCTTAAGCCCCATACGGCTTCCAACAACCCGGTAAAGATAAAGAAAACGGTAAGATAAAAACGCAGGGTCTTATTTTGCAGTGCGACTCTAAAATAAAAGAACAGTAACAAGAGCTGCACCAGCAGTATCCATTTAGTAGAAACTATATTGCCGGAATTGAAATAGTTCACAACCAATATAAAACCGGAGAATAATAATAGTAAAAAATCAACCGGATAAAACTTACAGGCAGTTCTTCTTAAACCATACACCAACAATGAAACCAGAGCGGTAACACCCATTGCCCCATAAAACCAGAAATACTTTGCGGACACAACACCATTCGCCAACTTTTCGTCCACTACAAAAACGGTGGATAAAACCAGACAAAAAGACAGCCCCCTCAATCCCCCGAAGGGGGACTTAAATATCAGATTTCTATGATTTGCAGATAAAAAGTTTAGTTTCATTTTAATCATTAAGGGAAGATTCGTTTGATACAAAAAAATCAATTCAACGTCTTAAAGTCCCCCTTCGGGGGATTGAGGGGGCTAGATTTAGGGGCTTCACACCCCTTTAAAAAACCGCTCCCACCTGTACTTACCTGTATTTTCATCTTCCGATTTCCAGATAAAAGACACCTTACCTATAATATGATCTTCGGGTAAGAGACCCCAGTAGCGTGAATCCTTGGAGTCCATAACATAATCGCCGGCCATAAAATAATAGTTCATTTTAAAAACATACGCTGTAAGTGGTTTACCTCCCAGCGTAACGATATCGTGGTTCACGTCTACGTTCTTACCTGTTTCGTAAACAATCATCTTTCTATACAATTCAATGTTTTTAGAATCAATCTGTATTTTATCCTTAGCTTTTGGGATATAGAGTGGTCCGAAGTTTTTCATTGTCCAATGATGGAGATCATCAAAAGGAAAGCAATTAAAAACAATCTTATTCAAAGTAGAATCATTCCTGGCGAATAAAGCCTGTTGATTACCATACGCTCCTAAGGTATCATTACAACCTTTTACTTTATAAAAACCATCCTCAATATAGAAAGTATCGCCGGGAATGCCCACACAACGCTTTACATAATGCGCGTTAAAATCCATCTCTATCTTACTCCAATTGTCATTCGTGATTGGGAAATTAAATACCAATATCTCATTCCGTCTGATAGCACGCATGCCTTTCAATCTTTTCATTTTCCAGTTGCCACTTGCCCAGAATTTCCAATCTTTAAATATGCGAGGTCCCAATATCATTTTATTTACCATAATATAATCGCCTGTTTTCAAAGTGGGTTCCATCGAACCCGATGGAACCTTGAAAGATGCAAAACAAAACACTTTGAGGACAATAGTCAGGATAACACTTACAAGAATCAAAACCAATACCTGTAGCGCTATCTTCCAGAATTTTTGTAAACGATATTTTATTTTCATAGATTGTTTATCACTGTGCACTTAAATGTCAACTTATGTCGGAAAGATAGTTCAGAAATTCGATTGAACCAATCAAACTCCTTAACTATCACTTGTCAACTATCAACTGTCAACTAATCATTTATTTCTCCACCACTTCCCCACTAATCTTGAGCCTCACAAGCCCATTGGGTACATTACACATCACATCGGCTGTTTTACTAAAGTAACCCAACGAGTTAGGTCTATACTCAAGTACCACAGTAGTCGTCTCTCCTTGGGGAATAGGTTTTTTATCATATTTGGCTAAAGTACAACCACAGGATGTATTCACAGTGTTAATTAGAAGTGGATTATTTCCAACATTTCTTATTTTAAAAATCAAATGTTTAGACGTCTTAAAAGAAAATTTGCCAAGATTTATCGAATCTTTATCTAGATTTACAGTTGTCTCTTTTAAATAATAAGTCTCTATATTTCTAAAACGAACTTCATTAAAATCACCATTACTTATTACTTTGTAAAACAATTGTTTCATCTTATGACTTCTAACTGGCGATCCAATTAATACAACTCTATGTCTTCTATCCAACAATAAAGTTCTGAACTCCTCTTCCTTTGGAAAGCTATTAATTCTATCAAAGTCGCCCTTATAATCATAAATAATTGGATAAGTAAAATCATCAAGAAGTAGTTTGTTCTCAAGATCTTTGTAGTTTGTAGATTGAACCACAAACAAGAAACCAACATCATAAGACATCTTTTGGCATGTTTCGATAAATGCTTTCCATTCGGCCAATCTTAACTTACAGGCAGCACAACCCAAAGAATCAATATAAACTAAAACGATATTTCGATGCTTCATTATTCGTGAACAAACAGTGTCTCTTCCAACACTTTTAAATGTTATATTTCCAGGAATTTGAATTTCTTTTTGAATCCATTTTTTTACAACTAATTCTGCTCGATTCTTCTTATTATCGCATGATTGTATGCATAATACTAATAAAAGCATTATGATGCATCTCACTCTGTTACCAATTGTTCTCATTTTGTCAATAGATTTATGATTTAAGCTGACGCTAATTTATTTTTTTCTAATCAAAAGATTATAGCCTTTTTCTTTTTATAATATTAATTTCACTGATAATAAATATCCGTATCATATCATTGTCAAACTATTGAATATTAAAAATATAACTATTATCTACTGACCCTCCCTAATTTACTATTTATTGAGTATATCATCAATATTGGATTGGTATCCTCACTTGAAACCTTAACAATAGCCTTTAGTTTTTCATCTTTCAATGCATCTTTGTGTATATCAGAATAATTTATTTGTGCTATAAATCGATTTCCGTATCTACCCTTTGGAAGAGGAAATACACCACCAATACCTATATCATCAGTAACTGTTGAACATTTAAAATTGACTACTTCTTGACTGATCTTATTATAAATTCCCATATAAAAGTCTTTCTTAATATAGTACTTAACAACTAAGTTTGTATCATTTTCATATACGTACAGAAGACGAATCCAATTATCATCACCCATAATTATTTCTTTCATGAAATCTCGATCATTTTTATATTTTAAAAAAAGTTCTTCGTCAACCATTTTATTGTCTCCAAACAAAAGTTCATATTTACATTGCACAGTATCTTTTTTTACTAAATATATCTTATTTGAAAAATATGGATAGAAATAACTGTCTCCTGAAAATGAATAAAAATCTGTTTCACTTCCGTGAAATATATTCTCAGAAGGCGTAGTTTTTAAAAACTGCTTATGAACTTTCCCTTTCTTATCTGAAACAATTAAGATATTTGTTTCTTTGAAATCTCTATTACCCTTATCACCATAATACAAGTACAAATCATCACTTGGCAAAACATAGAATGATTTCGCCGACCGAAATGGCATTTTAACCTCTTCTATGAATTTTAAGCTATTTGAATCATACTTTAGCAAACGACTTAATTGCATATCATATAATAACAAATAGCCATTTTTATCAATATAAAAGGAATAAGGTGAGATAAATTCTCCTGGTCCATTTCCTCGATGTGTCAGTTTAGCTAAAAATTTTCCAGTAATTGAAAAAACAAACAAACCTTGTGATGCATAATTATCCAATATATATATTTTATCATTTACTATTTCTATTTGATTAACAGTTCCTATTAATGACTCTTCAGTCGTTTCTAATCGAATGAATGAATAATTAGAAATAACTTCAGAATTATTGATTTTGATCAACTTGCCAAAATTAACTCTACGTTCACTTACATTATTATCAACTTTCTTTGTTGTTGAAGTACATTGAACAAAAAAGACTAATCCGACTAAAATCACTACAGATTTAAACCTAATTTTAAACATGTCTAACTTATTTAATTTATTATAGTAATGTGAAAACTGGGACTTTCATCCCAGTTTAAAATTTATTGAATCAAAAGCAAATCTTCTCTCCCCACTTATAGCAGTTATAACCAGTACCATCAGGCCTATTGTATATATTCCATACAGGTTGTGAATATTCACCATCAGCCAATGCTTCCACATTAGACATTGCCAAATCAGCTTTAGCATTCGATTTATTTAAGTTGAGATTGAATGCAGCTACTACTGCAATAGCAACAACGAATGTTGCACCTATAATTTTCTTTTTCATATTCTTTTTTATTAAATTTTTTATTGATAATAAGTTCTAATTATGGCTATATATATCCTTTCAATAGCACCAAAACGAATTGTTTGGATATTTTTTAGTGTTTTTTTGTACCTTTGTGCCTCCTTTCTTTAGTTAGGTGGGAGTTGGGGCGGAGGTCGTTGTTATTAACCTTACGAGAGTGTAGACAATTATCCGCCCCATTTTCCCTATTATTAGCATTTGTTTAACGTTATAGCCGGTTATTTTCCATTTTATATAAATCAATACATTCCGATATCAACATTAATTCATATTTTACTTTAGAGTAAACTTCATTCCTAAGGGTAAAATGTAATAAAAGCAACACACTGAGATTATTAACTGGAACAAAACTATTAAAACTTTAGCACATAATTGGGTTAATAAATCTTTCAATTCTGGCTCAATTCTGATTTCCCTTTCTTATTCACCCCACTGCGTATGTATAGAGGCATTCAGCAGGAAATACTTCATAAAGATTAGTCCTTTTAATCTGACAAACCAACAATCGTTATAACTAGAAATCTAAATCAGTTACTTTATCACTGCCTTTTTGGTTGAAGCAGTAGTCTGTTTAAAGAGTTTACCCAGTTCGTCATCAATGACCTGCACAACTGGTTCTTTCATTTTAAGTGCAATTTTAGATTTCATACACATAAAACGCGAGATCTTATAAGTATCACCACCTACCAATAACTTGGTGTTATACACCATTTCAAGCAGTTAACACACATCCTCTTTGTTTACAGAAAGTCCTGAACATAGCTGTAAATCATACTCACAGGCAATCAACAATACATAATCCGAAATAATTATTGTATCTCATTTCATGAAGCCTATTTGTATGTCTTATCGGAAAACGATTTGCTCTCATTGTCGAGCAACTGCAATGATTTTCTGTCGGATTCCGATAATTTAATCAGAAATGCCATGAGTGCTCTTAATCCTAAAATCCCCCCTATAAATTTAATTTTTTGATTCTTCGTTGAATTCAACATCAATACGATTTTCCAAACTTGTTTTTTAAAATTAGACAACATAGTTGATTTAGCTCAAACTTTCATCAATCAGAAAAAAATAAATACCAATTCAAAACTATCCACCTATCAACTTCTCTTTACCACCACACCTGTTTTCCTTTTTCATACGTAAAAATTCTTTCTTCCGTTCCCTTTGTTCTGTTATGCAAAAGATATAAAGTTCCACTTGGAACATTATTATAAACCAACGAATCAGCTATTGCTTTTTTCTCTCCAAGTGACTTCCAACCATTATTCCAATACACTAATTCATAATTATCTCCCGGCTCTATAATATTACCATCAGTACGTGGCATAAAACGGATCTTACTTACTCTCACTGCTTTTGGCAATTTCAACCCAACCCATCCTCCATTGGGCAAAGGAGCATCAAATCCGGTCAATATATTCTTGTCAAATACTTTTTCTTTAGTAGATCCGTTGTCATTGCAACTACCTTCTGTTCCTATCACACTTCCAATTATTTCTTTTCCATTTTCATCATAGAACATAAGTTCATTAATGTTACTGTGTGTGCCATCAGCCCCTATATATCTTAGAAACTTAAATGTTCTCTTTTCATTAATCTTTAAATTACAATAACTTGCATTTGTCTCACTGTTAAACGTAAATAGATTTACGGCATTCACAAAGTCAGGATTGTTTGATCCCTGAAATCGCCCACCTATCATTTTATTGTTTGGGTTATAATAAAATATATAGGTATGCTTACGATACAAAACCATTTTCTGTAAGTTCTTGATATCTGGCTTTAGCGCCTTTATTTTTCCTGCTGCGCTTAGCAAAAATGGATTACCGGCAGGTATATTTCCTGTGCTGCTATAATAGATGGGCAAATAAGCTATATCTCTTCCCATTTTATCAAATACTACACTATTTGATTGTATCTTGCCCCAAAAAATAGGCACCCAATCTTTATTATCAAATACAGACAAATAGGCAAAATGTCTATTCTTAGCCTTTTGGGGGTCAAGAATAACTTTCACATCAGATGTCTTTAAATATTCTTGTGTTACATCAACAAAATGCATGTTCTTAAACAATTTTGGAATATCTTCTTCATTGTTATTTATAAAACCTAAACTCCGTTTATTAATGGTGAAAGTGTTTCTAAAAACTTTGCTTTTAGGAAT
This sequence comes from Paludibacter propionicigenes WB4, assembly GCF_000183135.1. Taxonomy (NCBI): domain Bacteria; kingdom Pseudomonadati; phylum Bacteroidota; class Bacteroidia; order Bacteroidales; family Paludibacteraceae; genus Paludibacter; species Paludibacter propionicigenes. The sequence goes on from NC_014734.1 coordinate 1,860,941, forward strand.
AGAGTCAAATATTGTGTATGCTCCGGGCTTATTTCTAAAATAATTCCTGACCATTTTACCCTTCTCATCAATCAATACGTTCCAATAGTGAGACAAGGCTCGCTTTGGCCATTGAGGTATAAAATCATTCGCAATGGGTATTCCCAAGCCACGCGAAATATATGTTAGATACTGTGCTTCTTCATGGCAACTCCCTATTTTTGTATGAATTAGATCTATTGCATTGATTGACGGCATAGCTCCACTAAGTTGATATATCTGAAAATCAAGCGTCTCGTAGAAAATTCGGGTAGATGCTTCCCTGAAAGTTCCGGGCTTCAGTTCTGTCAAAGTATCTTTCAACGGTGCTTTTTCTAGCATCTCAAATTTCCACAATTGGTTGTCACCGCCATTATATTCGCTCTGAACCACCTTATTTCTTCCTTTTGATGACTTAGTATCTATTTCCAAACATTTTCTGCTATTTCTATTCACAATTCTAAAGTATCCAATATCTTTAGTAGGAAGTATTGCCCATAGTTTACTATAACTAGTAAAACCGGTGGAAAATTCATGCCTAGTTCCATTATCTTTTGATAAATAAGGCATGTTTAATACGACTTTATGGTTATCCCGTTCTTTAATCTTATAGAACCCATAATCGGTATAAGACATGATAAACTTCTGATTATTCATATCCTTAAACTCTGAAGTAAAAGTCTTTGAAGCTGATTTTGTAGAGTCATTATCAATTGTAAGGCTTGCTGAATTTCGTTTATTTGTTATTTTGTATGTAGCACCCGATATAATCCCAGACTGTTTAACCAATTTGAAATCCAATACAGGCACCAGCTCAACGTAATCTATGGAAATTTTTTCGGATTTACTTTCTAAACAAATTTTGTTGACAGTTTTATTGACTTTGATAGGTACCTTTACTACACTAAATGCAGGTTTAGACCAACCTCCTGTATATTTTAAAACAGCTTGAACTGTATCAAAATCATTTACTATTACATTAATTTTAGCATTTCTTCCCCCATTATAATGCTGTATTAATAATATCTTTTCTCCTGGTTCAGTACGTACATTTTCAAAAATCAGTCTGTCTTTTGCTGTAATAGTTACCGCTTTATAGTTGGATGCAGAAAATTTTTCTTCTACGGTTGCTTTACCGAATAAGGCATTCTCAGCTTCGTACAAATTGCCGGTTTCAAAATAGATTTTGTCCAGTTGGGGTTTAAATCGCTTTTCAATAAGTGGACTCCATAAAGATAATTTCTCTTCATATACCCTATAAGGTAACACATACTCACAAAATGTATCAAAAGAATAATTGCGATGCCAGGGAGTTGCTTCCCAAGCTTTAAAAATCTGATCGATATGCTGAATAAGAAAATTTGCTTGAATATATTGCAAATCGGGTTGTTTATTGAATCTATAATCAATTTTTAGGGAGTCGACACCTCGTTTGTATTTTTCGTTTCTTTCATCTGTTGACACCTCTCCCAGTATCCTGTAAATATTTTCCAATTTATTCACATTTTCTCCCGTTACACTATAGTATCCCTTCATGTTTTGTATCAGAAAACAAGCTGCCTTAAACTTTAAAGAGTCTTGTGGATTCTTACTGTAATGGATTAACACCTTTTCAAGTTCCTGTCGGTTAGTTCCGGCCTCATCAAGTGCTTCCTCCACTTCCTTAGAAACCTTGTTTTTCAATTCCTTTGGTAGATTACTGCATGCTGAAAGAATAAATAAACAAATTATAAATAAGATTCTGTTTTTCATATATTATCTTGATTGTCTTCTAAATTCATCACATCTAAGGAAACTCGCTTTTTAATCGATAGTTTGTTTTAAACTATTCTGAGGAATTATATCATTACTTACATTCTCAATAATTATATAAATTCTTTTCAAAGTTGGTATTCCACTAATGGATAATTTCCATTTATATCCAACGCAATGATTTTATTATGTTTTTCATCAACCGTAAATCCGGTAATATATTTATCCAGTACATACTGACGAAGAGGCTTCCCTGTCAAATCGAATACCTGTAATAGATTACCCCCATCCTTTGAATTGGGATCGTTTTCTATATCTTTGAATGATTTTCCCCAAAAAATGGCATAGATTTTATCTTTCCCTACATATACATCACTATACCCCATAATGCCACAGGGCGAAGCATATCCTCCTTTGTTGATAAATTCCGGCTCGTCGGCTTTTCCGTATACGATATTAATGATGGAATCTTTCTTCAAATCGTAGATTTCCAACACCTGACCCAATTGCGTAACCATAGCCAGTACTCCATTGGAGGGATTGTAATCAATAAACGATCGCCAGGCTTGCGCCAATACCACGTTCGATAACTTATTTCGCTTACTGGGAATCGTAAAGCAACTCTTTGTTATCTGGCCTTTTCTGTTAATCAGATTAAATCGGTGTTTACCGGTATAATCGGGTACTACGAAGGTTGAATCGTTTACAATATCAAAGTCTAAGGTTCGGATCAATTTATCCGAAAGCTTTATTCGTGCCGTTGTATCATTTTTATCGCTGTCAAAAATGGTAATTAAACTTTTGTTGGCATCCAAACAATAAAATTTTCCTTGTTTATCAAAACGAATATTTTCGGCATCCAGAAATTCGTTCGGACCTATACCCGGCTTTGCAAAGGATTGTTTGAATTTCAATTGAGGATAACTAAACTCATGATAATAGAAATCCGAACCATGCAAATCCATTATAACCAATGTAGAGTCAGTTTGCTTTACACGAAATGGATAACGCATGTAGACGGAACCAGACGATAGCACCTTTCCTGAAATCTTTTTAGATACAGCCCCAAAGTCAGCAAGTTTTTTGTTAGTATCGACACAACTTTGTAATAGCAGAACTAAAACAAATACTTGTAATAATTTATTATAATTCATTAATACACAAATTTAACCTTATCATTACTTATCGGGCAGTCTATACTTCCATCGTAAAAACAGTGTTGACCAACGGACTCAGCATAAGATAATGCTTCTATATTTTGTAATGCAAGACATGATACATTGTTGACACGCTTGTTTACAATAGTAAAATTGAATGTAGTGACAAACAGTACCATCACAGCTAAAGAATAAAGTATTTTTTTCATTTGTTTTAAACTTAAAGAATGATAGGCAAATTAAACATATTTAGACAAAATATACACAAAAAAAAAGCAACTTAATTCTGATAAAATTCTGTCGTAATTCTGATACAATTCTGTTTTAAATTATTATATTTGCTAAATTTTCATAGCAAAAAGAATACTTTCGATTGCATTTTCACCTAAAAAATATAGTATCAGCTATTTATGAAATTTAAGCATACATATATTCAAATAATTATCGTGCTGGTATCGACACTAATCACACTGAATCAGACAGTGTGGATTACCAATATGTATAGTCTTCATAAAAAGGAATTGATAGATTATGCAAATCGATCAGCAAGCCAAGCTATTTTCATGGAAATAGCTGAAAGAGGTGAATCTATTGGTGGAGTTAAAGTTTTCTCAACGAATCTGTCAGAGCCCAATGACACATCGAGATATGTTGTAAAAAGAGTCCGAGCAGAAGACACTACTTATGTGGTTACTATTGATAGGCAAGATCCAAGCTCTATGTATAAAATAGCACAATTAGTTTTAAAAGATGAGTTACCAATTGATTTGCCAAAACTTAATGCTTTTTTCAGGAAGGAACTTTCTGAAAAATATGCAATTAAAAATACCTATTTTGATTATTTGGATTTAAAGAATAAGAAAGTAATTAAGAGCTGTAAACCTGAAGATATTTCATCTAATTATCTGCAGACGGATACAATTACACTTGATATACTAAACAATATTGCTGTGGTTGGCTATATTGAGGTTCCCAATATGGCAATATTGAATAAAATGGGATATCAGTTAGCTCTTTCTGTTCTTCTGATTTTAATAGGCGTTGGAGGTATGATTTATTTAGGCAGAAGTTTTGTGCTTCAATGGAAACTGGAAAAACTCCGGCAGGAATCTGTAAACTCCATGACCCATGAGTTTAAGCGCCCGATTTCAAGTGCTGTAGCCATGGTTTCATTAATACCGTTTTATATCGAAAAAAATGATATTTCTAAGGTAGTTGCCTACGCTGACAATACGATAATAGAACTAAATAAACTGACTGCATACACTGAACGGATTCAGCAGATCAGCAACAACGAGAAAGTAAATATTGTATTAAACAGGTCTAAAATAGAAATTGAGACCTTGGTTCAGTCTATTCAGAAACGTTATTCCAGCCCTGAAAATTCTGAGAAAAAAGTACATATACAGACTAATATTGACACTAAAAAGAAGTCACTCTTTGCGGATGTCCTCCATTTTTCGAATGTTATGGATAATCTGGTTGAAAACGCTATTAAATACTCAAATAAAGAGGTTGACATTAATATCGAGATAGTTGATGTAAACGAAGGGATTAAAATATCTGTAAAAGACAATGGTTTGGGTATATCAGCTTATGATTTGAAGTTTATTTTTGACCGATTTTACAGAAGTAACCGAAAAGAACTGAAAAGAAAAACAGGATTTGGTCTTGGGCTAACTTACGTAAAATCAATGGTGGAAGCTCATGGGGGGAGTATTTCTGTTATTAGCAGGATAAATGAAGGTAGTGAATTTATTATTTTATTACACGAGAAATATGAAGCATAAAATACTATTAGTTGAAGATGATTTTATATTAGGAGAAACTTTAAAGGATTTCTTTGAGAGTAATGGATTATCTGTAGCATGGGCACAAGATGGTAATATGGCCATTAAATATTTCAACAATATAAAACCTGAATTAATTTTACTCGACGTTATTTTACCGGAGAAAGATGGTTTTGAGGTTATTGCTGAAATTCGTAAGTCCAACACTATAGTTCCTATAATTTTTATGACCGGCACTCAGTTTGAGGCTCCCTATCAAATTAAAGGATATAAGCTGGGAGCTGTTAATTATCTAAGAAAACCAATCGTACCACAGGTTGTGTTGGCTCAAATTAACAGTATCCTAAGTCCAATAACAGCCCGAAGGTATAAATTTGAAAATCTACACATCATTATAGACAATCAATTACTAGTCATTAACAACACAGAGATTATAGTTCGGGAAAAAGAGTCTAAATTGTTTGTGCTTCTTTTAAATAATCAGCACAAAGTACTGTCTCGTAACGATATTTTACTTGCTATCTGGGGTGATAATTCCTATAATTTGAATAACGTGCTTGACTCAACCATTTCGCACCTTAAAAAGAGCCTAACAGCCTTCCCTGCCTTACAAATAGTATCTGTATATGGAAATGGGTACAAACTGACTATCAATACAAATATTTAAGATATAAGACAATAGAAATATTGTGAATTAATCCATCCGTCTTTCAAAATTTATATTGTTTTTCTTGTTTTTTGTCACTCCAAGATGTGTCATCATCTTGGAAATCTGCTCACTTACCTCTGAAAACTCATAGGGTTCTTGTAGTGATGTTGATATCTGAGACTCGTTGAAATGTCCCTGTTCTGCTTTCCTAATAAACCCTAGGTAAATTGAAACCCGATTCATCGTATCAATATTCTTATTTGAATAAAAAGCCCGAACTGCTCTGAATAATTCTTTGTCAAAGCTTGCTGATACAGCACTTGTTTTGATAAAAATGGCATTAGAGCAATCTTTCATTTTAAAAGAAAATCTATCTCACCACTAAATACACTAATAAACAGTAAATTACAAACATTAAGAGCTAAAATGGAACTAAACATACATATGTTTGTTCCTTTTCTTGTTAATTCGAATAGTGCAGAAAAGCCTGATCAATGTAAAAGACCTATATAACTGAGTCGATTCTGTTTATTTGTTGCATTGAGGTTTTGTCTGTACGAGCAATCTGTATATTGTATCTTGATTGCATGTTCATTAGCATCTCAGCTTCCAATCCCAGAACTGCTTCAACACGCAATGCAAATTCAACACTCACAGAACGCTTTAGATTCAATATTTCATTTAAAGCGGTGTAAGAAACGCCCATTTGTGTGGCTAGTTTGCGTTGAGAGATGTTTATAAATTCAATTTCATCTCTCAATATTTCTCCAGAGTGTGTTGGCGAAAAAGGTATAATATTATTTGCAAAAGTTTCCATTGAGGTTATTTATATTGGTTCAAGTACTTTTAAACTTGGTGATAATCAGCTACAGTTCCATTTACAGAGGAAAGACGTGAGTACGAAAACATCAAAAAAATTGAGAATCTATTAAGATATCTCTTGAGAACTTGGGCGGTCTACATCAGTACTAGAAATCATCTCACCACCAAACCTTGAAAAAAAACATCTTAGTACTACTGAGGGAAAAGAGTATATTTGTATTCTATATTTCTACATTTATATAATACTACAAATTAAAGCTTCGATTTCCAATGTAACCTGATTGTTCTCCGTACTTTACATAACCCAATTGATTGGTCAACAATCGCGTTTTTCCAATTGAAAAATCAGACGTATTACCATGCGTATGACCGTAAATCCAATAATCAGGGGCAGCACATTCTATCAAATCATATAATTCAACTGCAAATGCTTCATTTATAATACTGTCTCTATATTTTTCAGGGTAGTTTTTATAAGTCGGTACATGGTGAGTAACTACTATATTATTAGTAGATGTTTCCAAGGTTAATTCTCTTTTAAGAAATGCTAAACTATCGGCATGTAATTGGTTATACTGAGCTATTGAAAGTGGATATCCACGATGTTTTATGACATGAAAATCATTCATTCCGCTTTGAATCTGATATTCCTTGGCCGTACTAATTTTACTCCAAAGTGTTGAGAAAATAAACTTTACATCATCATGTATTAGCGAAGTATTATTTACTAAAAATATATTACTTCGTATTTTCTCATTCACAACACCACATTTTGTTGCAATATTGAAGTGATAATACTCGTGATTACCTGGTACCCAATAGGTAGCTGCAAAACTGTCGGAAAGAAAGCTAAAGAAGTCTTTGTACTGATCCATCAACTTAAATGGGACTATATCACCTGCAAGCAGTAAAACATCGCCAACAACCTGTAGCGGGTTCTCCTTTAAATAAGCCCTATTTTCTATAAATTCCAAATGTAAATCGGAAGCATATTGGACAATCATGTGTGTATAATGATTTTCGGAATAAACTAGTTATCCAAGTTTTTTATAAATAACCTTGCTTATATTGTTCAATTCAACTAAGTCTTCTCTTCTCATTTCAGCATTTAATCCTTCAGCATACCAATTGCTGTCCTTAAATACCACATTAACTGCATGTATATCTAAATCTTTAGTTAGAAACACATAACTCCTTTTTCCACTTGCTTGTTCTAATATAACACATGGATTTTTTAAAGTTCTCTTCAATAGGTCATGCACATTAGAACTTAACACAGAATTTACAATTGCCAAACCAATAGATTTCGCATCAAAAAACACCTCGTTATATTGAGGATCAATAACAGATAATGTATTCATATTTACATTTTTAAAGTGTTTACATTTAGTTTACTGACTAATTATATTGAGTTATAAAAATAGCACGCAATTTACAGAAATTATTTGTTTTTTTTATAGTCTCAGAAACTGAAAATCATATAATTCTAAAACAGGGAAACATATTTTTAAATAAAAATCGATGTGAATTTTCATAATTCAACTTTGCCTTTAAAATCGATATTATTTTTCTTCTTTTTCTTTTTACTCAAGGGAGCATCATCATTTTGCAAGTTTCCACTCACTCCACCTACATCTGAAAATTCAACCCGTTCTTGTAGTATTGGTATATTAGACCCGTTGAAATCTCCATGTTCCACTTTATTCATAAACCGGTTCATCGTATCATTATTATGATTTGCCTGAAGACCCTGAACTGCTATGAATAATTCTTTATCGAAATTAGCGGATATATCCCGAGCTTTAATAGGAATGGCATCAGTACAATTTTTCATTTTAAAAGAGAATCCCTTTACTTCTGCCGATTTACTTTTTCTTACCCATAGTGAGATGCCTTTCTCTGAGAGTTTTTCAATAAGATCCTCAATGCTCTTAGCCGAAGGTAATGTTAGTATTACCTGATTCCTTATATGTGTTTTTTGCGCTTCTTCACTCATTGAGGATTGCTTTACAATTGTTCCAACTTTTAATAGATCGTTTAACGGGGTTGCTTCACCACTGAAATATCTTGTTATATTGAAAAAAGAAAATCGGCGATTGGTTGTAATTTCACTTGCCTTTATGATTTCCGCTCCTTCAATATCTTTCAATTGAAATGAGATTCCATATATTCCTCCTGTATTTTGATGAAGCATAGCATTAACTCCAATTTTATCTAACTCTATAAGATAACTCTCAAATGAGTTACTATTATTTAATGCTACAATTACCTTTGAAGCAATTGCGTTTTTTTGCTCATCGGTAGACATTGCTCTTGTAGTCATAAAGTTTGAAATAGCTGCATAACGATATTTCTGCGGCAGACGATTTTCTTTAAAATAGATATTTGCATTGGGAAGTCCATAAGTTAGCTTCTGTTTTCCATCCTTGTCTGCAATAGTTCTTACATATAGTCCAGCTGCATGAACTCTCTCGAAAAAATCATACTTGTTTTTTGATGAAGTATAGCACATATCAAGTTGTTGGAGTAGTTCTTCTTTATATAAACTCACAAAAAGATTATTCTTCTCCAAAACATTTCCTACCTCGTTATAGACATTTTTACCGAGAAGAATTTCTAATTCGGTATTAGATAACTGATTATTTTGAATTAGTTTTGCTTCATCCGAAAGTAATTCCAGAAGCTCAGTTTTAGTCGAAAAATTACGTAATCCTTTATCTAATGCATTAGAGAAATAGTATTCTCTTTCCTTTATTTTCGAGAGGCTTTTACTGTTGAATTTATTATATTCAACCTCTTTAAGCCCGTATTTTTTCTCTAAATCTCTTGATAATTCTTGTGATTTACGCCAATCATACGAGTTAGATACATGAATACCATCGTAATCAACAGTTGTTGACAAAATATGTAGGTGTTTATGCTCTCTATCTGAATGTCTAATTACAGCGTAACAACAGTTACCATAACCCATTCGTTGCATGTATTCTTTTCCTAGTTGAAGAAATTTATCGTTGTCTATTTGTTCTCCGGGAGTCAAATTCAGGGATACTTCGATAAACTTTTTATCTACACGATCATTCATCTCACCAACTTCTTTCATTTCAACAAAAAGTTTATGTATATCGTTTTCAAAGAAGTTATCGTACAAGTATTCGCCTTTTCCAACCTCAATCTTAGTTACATTGTATGATATTTTTTTTAATAAGGTTGTATTATCTCCGAATGGACTGGATATTTTAGCTATCATATTTTCCTGATTTTGTCAATAATTAATTGAAGCATTTGTTTGTATTCTTCCATTTGTGTATACGTATCAAGATAATTTAACGTATCTGAATTTATATTTAATCTGTGTGCAATTTGATTGATATTGTTACCAATAAATCGAATTTGCCGTATCATCTCATTGTCTGTTTTGATAATTATACGATGATTTAAAGCTGTTTTTCTCATATAGGCAGAAACTGAAATGCCTAATTCATTTGCCTTGTTTTTGATCTTGGTCTGTTCATTAATTGTAATTCTGACTTCTATTCTAGCCATTTTTATTTCTTCTTTCATATTTTATACTTTAAGTGCGACCATAGGGAGAACTAATTTCCTAAGCTCGGCTTAGGCAAGGTGATTTGACGTACGGACAAACACATACCTTGCACGTGATTATTCGGCGATTATTTGCCATTGTGAATTGTAATTCAATTTTGTTGATTTTATATTTTTTTCTGGCTCATTTCTCCTATATCAAATCAAGAGTTGCGACCATTTATTTTAGAGCTTCCTGACTTACAGAATAACTTTTATTTACTTCAAAGGGGTACTCTCTTTATTTAAGTCAGGATTTTTTTTGTTTCATTTTCTTACCACAGAGAAAATCGTTCAAATCGTTATACTCTCTAAAGTGGATAGATTGATTTAAAATTAGGTGTCCGTATTTTTTTTGTAGGCTTCCTAAAGCTTGACATCCCGCATTATCATTGTCTAAAAAACAGGAGATCTGCTTATATGCAGGAAGCATCTCTATTACGTGATTTACTAAAGAGGTTGAGTTAAGAATTATAACATCACTTTCAATGGGTTCTATCTGTTTCTTCAAAGTTTGATAAGAGAGAAAATCCATGAATCCCTCAAAAACCAAACATCCAACGTTAGTCTCATTTGAATTTCTAATGGTAGTTATTTCCTTTGGAGCTACACAATTTTTAAAATAAGCATTGCGAAGCTCATAGCCTCCTACATCGTTCTTAAATGCAATTGAAAAATAGGATTTATCCTTGACAGAATAATAGATTTCCTGCAAGTATCGTTTAGCTATTTCAACGCTGATCTTTCGTTCAATACAGACATAGTCTAATAAAGCTTTATTTTGGAGTGGTTGAATTTTTTTGATGCTAAATTCAGTTGAGGTGGCTAATGTATTCCCCTGAAAAGAAAAAAAATCAAAACTATATTGTTCTTTTTCTAGTGCCATGATGGCATCATATTCAGAACATTGCTCCAGCTTCATTACAAGATCAATGAGCGTACCACCCATGCCTGTACCGTGATCAAACCAAATATTTTTGACGTAATCAACTTTCATGCTTGGGTTATTGTCTTCTCTGAACGGACAATAATACATACCATAATATGCCATTTCTTTGGATGGCAATATTCTTCGGTTGGCTAAATAGCCTTTTATACTTATTTTATTTGCTTCTTTAAAAGTCATAATTCTAATTCTATTATTTGTGGTTATTATCTTACTACGTTACTACAACCTTTTATTTAAAGAATATCAGCTATATAGAATGTAGTAAGATTGTTTCTGTAGTAGCTACTACCGGATAATTAGTAGTAGTGTAGTCAGTATGTAGTCAGATAAATTTCTTATCACTTACTACATTTAATCTTTTTTGTTTCAAGGGAATAGTTAATTTTGTAGTAATGTAGTAAGATGAAATATATAAACCTATTGATAAAATGGGTTTGGAGTTACTTTAATTACTCCATAACAATATGCCGGATTTCCATTTAGCCTCTTTGATACCTTTACAAACCTCGTTTTTAATAGTGCCTCACCCAATCGTTTTGAAGAAAGCGTATAGGCTGTATGAGCTTGTAAGTAATTAAGAATATCAGAATTAGTTAGGTACTCGACGCTATTGTCCGAATCATTTGGTACAATGAATCCTTTAACCAACATTTCATATTCTAAAGTCTGCACCTGATGACGGTTATTGTGTATAGTCAGTTCTTGAATTTCAATATCGTTGAACCAATAACGGATGCCTGAATGATACAAAAACATGACTTCCGCATAAACATCATCCATTCTGATTTTAGTTGCTTCTTCGATATTAATGTCAACAACTTCAAAAGCGAGAAATCTTCTTGAACCGGTTGGATCAGTCAGAAATTCAGAACCATTAACAGAGGCCATGAAGCTTGCAGTATGCGGATATTCTTCAATATAAATATCGTATGGTCTACGGTACTTTACAGATGGAGTAGTGATTAAGTTCTTGAGGGCATTCTCGTCTTTTTTGTTGAGTTCTTTTAACTGATCGTCGATGTTGATAAATAAGAATTCAGCTATAAGAGTTTGAGTGTCCTTGCTTTGCGGGTCTATTTTCCCTGTAAATAAATATGATTTAAGACGTTGAGGACACAAATGATCTAGGAAAGTTGTCTTGAATTTTCCTTGTGCACCTGTTAGAACAAGGCATAAATGGTTTTTGCACTGGCTGTCGTCTAAGGTGTTTGCAGCGACACCCACTAACCATTTAGTTAGGTAGGGTGTCCACTTCTGCGGGTTAGTTACAACTACTGAGTTGGCCAGTGCTTTTATCGCTCCATTTTGTACTGGAACTAATTCATTGAAGTATTGTTTCAATGGGTCAACCTTTTGAGCAAAATCACTAAAGATAATGGTTCTAATATTATCAGTAGTGGTATTTACTCCGTTTCTATCCAATTCGCGCCTGAAAGTATTGATATGGTAAGTTGATATAGGAATGAAAGTACCCGTATCGTTCTTTTTACGAAATTCAGATTTGGATTTAATCGTATTGAATCTAAACTCGTAGCTTTTGCATAGGTAGCGTTCAATACTCTCATTTTTGGAATATTTTGAAGTCTTGGTCTCTTCATGATTTGCCATAAGCTACTTTCTACCTCCATTTTTACGGCCTGCAAGTTCTAAAGCCATATCTGCATCAATTATTACCTTTCTTCCTACCTGAATAATCGCCTTATCAATCTTCCCAGATGCCTTTATCCTGTTAGCCGTTGCAATACTACAGTCGAAGAGAGTTTTCAAGCCTTTCAGGCCATAGACATATTTCTTGGAATTATCAACTAATGGAGAACTTTGAACTTCTTTTTGTCCTGAACTTTGCTGAAGAAAGAGAAACTCATCTCCAGTCATCTGCCAAAGTGGCTTTTGTTTTAACTCTTCAATATTCATATTTTATAATGTTACGATTAAACAATGCCTTGTACTTCGGCTTTCATGTTCGAACATTGCAAAAGTATATATGAACGAGAGTTGCATGGTGGTTGTATAAACAAAAAATATCCACTTGAATTTCAAGTGGATATAATATATTTCAGGTGGTAAAAGTGGTGTCCCAGTAATCCATGATTCAATTTGACCCTTTAAGTGATTATTTGATTGATTTTTTGTTTGAAATTATATGATTTGCTACCTTCTAAGGCTGAATTAACGCAAGTGGATTTAGACCTATAAAAATTCATATCAATTTTTAGTATTTCACAAATATTGTTTCTCCAGCTTACACATTCTTTGCATTTTTTCTTTTTCAAATAATTATACAATTTGTATACATAAAAAACTACTCTCTCTTTCTCATTTTCTGCAAACTCCAGCCGAACTTGCGCTGGTAAAAGATTAATATTGTGATAGAAATCGACAATCGATATTTTTTTAAACAACTGATCGTTAAATTCCGTATAAATAAGCAATACGAAATCCATTTTAAAATATTCAACTTCATTTAAAGTGTTTGATTGATATTCATCAGGGAAGTAATAGTTTATACATGTGAGTAAAGACTGATTCAATTGGCATACTTCTCCAAATATATTTTTAAAATATCTGCTTGCATTTTTTGCGTCTTCATATTCCAAACTATAGAGTTCATCAAGTTCTGAACAATATTTCTCATGTTTAGCCTGAATTTGCTTAACTTCTTCATGCAATGTCCCCACTATTTTATTTCCTTTCCAACTTTCAGACTCAAGTTCATGCTTTGTGCCATTTAACTCGTGAAAAATTCGATATGCACCTTCTTCCATCAGTTTGATTCTCTGTCTGTGTCCGCTTAGAAATTCATCACAGACATCCATTATATCAATATTATCAAAGAATGACTTATTGTTGGAATATAATTCAATATTCTTTTTTATTTCTGTAGTTAAATTTTTTATAATTGATAATTGAGACTTTTTATCAATAAATAGACTAAAATTTAAAAGAGATTTGTCAAAAGCTATTATATCATTGTATTGATTATAGAAATCAGTAACATGCAATTGATCCAAATAATTAAGCTTTAATTTCTCTCTGACTGTGAAATAGATATAGTTTAATTGTTTGTAGTGAGGTAAAATCTCTGTTAGCAGAAGAAAGTCTGATTTTGGGGTTATGCTATTTTCCATGTTCTATACTTGATTAAATTTATTCATTTCTTGTTCTTTCAATAAATCTACTATTTTTATATAAGGCTTCATAGCCTTATAATCACTATGTCCAGTCCAACGCATTACCACCTCAGCTGGAATGCCTAGAAATAATGCATTCACAATAAATGTTCTCCTTCCACAATGTGTTGTAAGCAAGTTATATTTTGGATGAACCTCTTCAATGCGTTCATTGCCTTTAAAATAAACAATTCGTTGATCTTCATTTATTCCTGCGATTTCACCCATTTCTTTTAACCTGTCGTTCATTTTTTGATTGGAAATTACCGGTAAAACTTTGTTTTTAGGGAAATGAACATCTTTGTACTTATCGAGAATTGCTTTACTGTATTTATTTAACTCTATCTTAAGCCCATCTGTTGTCTTTTGCGTTACAATCGAAATGAATGTATCTCGAACATCTGAACGGCTTAATTTAGCCACGTCCGAATAGCGCAAGGATGTAAAACAGCAAAAGCAAAAAACATCCCGAACATACCCAAGCATTTTTTTGCTTTCATCGGTTAAGTCTATCTCTTTTGGATTCCCTGAAACAGTCAAGATTGGTCTACCGTTAATATCCTTCACTTTCATTCTAGCCTGACTAAAATCAAAGTTGTAAAGGCTCATTAGTTCATTCCAGGTAAGATGTATGACTTCTTTTTGATTTCCGTCTGTCCCTTTGAATTTTGGTTTCCAAACCATATGTAAATTGCCTGGATAATACCCCTTAGCATTTGCCCAACGTAAAAACCACTTTACAAAAGCCACATTTTTCGCAATGGTAGTGTTTCGCATATCTTCTTTATGAAGATGAGCTACAAAGAGCTGCATTTGCTCTTCATTTAATGTTTTGAGATCTAATTTTGGATCGAATGAAAACAAATGTTTTCGAATAGATGAAAACTTTGTGAACGTAGCGGATGTCCAGCTGTTTTGCCAACCCATAGTGCGGGTAAACTCATCGAATATAGTGAAGAAAGTTTGAGCCCGTTCTGGTTCTTTCCCTGTTGATTTGCCGTTTGCCTCATTGAAAGCGGCCCGGTACTCTTTCTCATCAGGCAAATACTCCATGACTTCAAAACACTTGAATACATTATCTGCTAAATTTTCAAGTCTTTGTATTTCAGTATTTATTTCGGAAGCGGATATTTTTTTCTTGCTATGAGTGGTCCCACTCTTGCATCGTTGTGTTTCGGTTGACCATTTTTTAAGATCAACCCTATAGCCAACATTGAAATTGACTATCTTGCTTTTGTCGAATCTGACACGCAACCGTAACTTTGCATCGGACTTATATCCAATCGCTTCCGTCCCTTCTTTATCAGGAAAAAATAGATAGTTTCTCTTGATCTGCATAATTTAATTATTTAGTCCCTATTATACAAAAGTAGGGACTAATTTTTAAATATGCAATGATTATTTGTGATATTTTACGATAACACAAAAATACATACTACTGTATATTAGAGATATTTAGATATCACTTGATATTGATTGAACATGTATGTGTTAGAGTCTTCCTCTCCGCTGACTACCAAAGACAAATGATAGAAAAACTTAGACAAATCCCGTAAAATCAAGGTTTTACGGGATTTGTCTATTTATTATCGATAACGTTTGGAAGTCAAGAAAAAGTCAAAAAAAGACAGAGTTCTGTTACTAAATCGTTACTAAAAAAGAGCTATCTAAAATAGTAACGATTTTCAATCTAAGTCTCTGATTTGTCTTCTTTTGTACATTAAGTGTCTGCTCATATACTAAACACTAATCATTCCTTTGCAACGGAGATTATATCCATTGTTTGGAATTAAAAAGAAAGTATTATGAGTAAAAGTACATTTAAGATTCTATTCTATTTGAGAAAGAATCAGGTAAACAAAGCTGGCAAGGCCAGTATTATGACTCGCTTGTCAGTAAATGGTGAAGTATCCCAGTTTAGTTCCAAATTGGATGTTGAACCGGAACTCTGGGATGTGAAACAAGGAAAAGTTACCGGAAATAGTCTAAAATCTCGTCAACTAAACAATCTCCTAGACGACATTCGTACTTCTTTGAAGAACCATTATCGTGATATTGAAAATCATGAGGCCTATGTAACAGCAGAGAAAGTGCGTAATGCTTTTTTAGGTTATTCAATCAAACAGAACACTCTTTTAGAGCTATTCAGGAATCATAATGAAGATGCCCGAAAATTGGTCGGCATCAATAAAACTGAAGCCACCCTGTCTAAGTACGACCGAGCCTGCCGTCGTCTTGAAGAATATATAAAAGCTCAATACAAACAGACGGATATAGCCTTAAAAGAAATCGATCATAAGTTTGTAACCGGTTTTGAGACTTATTTACGCACAGTTAGCAAATGCAATGAAAATACTACAGCTAAGTTTATGCAAACCTTCCGTATGATTGTCATTGTTGCCAAAAATAACGGTTGGATTTATGCAGATCCGTTTATTAATTACAAAATCCGGTTAAAACGTGTGGATAGAGGTTACCTAACTGATCAGGAAATACAGACAATTATGGAGAAAAATTTGTATGCAACCGCTTGGAACAAGTTCGGGATGTCTTTATTTTTTCTTGTTTTACCGGTCTGGCGTATATTGATGTAAAACAACTAACAGCCAATAATATTTGTACTTCTTTTGATGGAAAACAATGGATAATGACTCACCGTCAGAAAACTGATACTCCAGTCAATCTCCCATTTCTGAACATTCCATTATCCATTCTGAAGAAGTATGAAGGAAAACTCCTTAAAGGGCAATTGCTTCCGGTGTTAAGCAATCAAAAGCTCAACTCCTACCTAAAAGAAATTGCTGATTTATGCGATATTCATAAGAATGTTACCTTCCATTTAGCACGTCATACTTTTGCAACGACAACTACTCTATCCAAAGGTGTACCCATCGAAACCGTATCAAAAATGTTAGGACATACGAACATCAAAACAACTCAAATTTATGCTCGTATTACGAATGAGAAAATTAGCAAGGACATGCAATTACTTTCTAGTAAATTGGATGATATGGAAAAGTCACCTTAAAAAAACAAGAGTTATGAACCGGGGAACAATAACAATCAGAAATATCAATTCAGACAATATTCAGATTTACATTGAACTGTCTGAGGCTGGGACTGTATGGATGACAAAAAAACGAAATAGCTTCCATGTTTAATATTTATCTTTCTTCTGTAGAGGCTAAACTAAAATACCTATTAAAATCTAATAGTTTTGGAGATAAGGAGGTAAAAAAAGAAGAAACTCAAATTCTTAGCAACGATCTGAAATGTATTGTTGAATATTTCAATCTGGAAGTAATTATCGCTTTGAGCTATCGAATAAACAGTTATCCATGCATTCATTTTCGACAATGGGTCGCAAAGCAGGTTGTTCTTTCTTGTAAAAAAAGTCTTTTCCAATAATTATTCAGTTAGGAACAACTACATTGAATTAACACTTCAATTTCGAATTGATTAAAAGCCGAAAGGTGATTACTAAATGTCAGTAATCACATTTCTCCTTCTTTTGTATAAACATTTCTCCTTTCTTCCAATAAATCTTCCACAGGTAGGTAACAACCTGTGATTCCACCCTATCCACAATCCGCATTTAGGTAATTTTTTATAAACCAAATGCCTACCTTACTCTGCATTGGTTTTCATCTTCCCAAATGACTGTTGCAAAGATATTGAATTAAAGTAAACAAAGCCATTTTCCTTCTCATACATCTGTCAATATTACTCAAATCTTTCTGACGAAACAATAGCCAGCCCAAAGAAGACAGTTTAAAACACCTCAAGAGAAATACACTGTTACCATAAAGGCAGTATTTCTTAGCGTAAAACACTCTCGTCTCTTCACGCGAAGCGTAAACCATCTTCCATTTTTATTATCATATTTTTGTTGATAATAGATTAGGCGGTGCTAACTAACATTATATTGCACGAAGTGCCAAACACGTTTACAAATAATGGAAAGCGATAAATACCCCCATAAAAAGGGACTGGGCTTTTCATTTCTTGTATTCCATTGTCCCCTATTAGTCAAAAGCGGTTCGGCTAAAATGACCTTTAAAATATCACTAGATTTTTGCCGAACGGCTTTTGCGGGGCATTAAAGTTAAGTTTCTGCATTTCTTATTTGGTTTTTATAAAACTATTCATCGCTTGCGATTTTATAAAAACCAAATAAGAATTGTGTTCCGCTCTGCCTATTTGAGAAATGGTTTTGATTTGTTATTTGGTTATCAATATCATTTATTGGCAATATTGGAGGCTTGCTCAGGAACCTTTCTATGCAGTCTTTTTAGGTTCTTTATCATCGCATAGTGCAAAACTATATAATGTAACCCGATTTGAAAGCTAAAAAAAATGAGGGATAGGCGAGAGTTTCGGGTTGGTAGCAACTTGTGGCGTTTAGATGGTAGCTTGTGGCTCTTTTACCATATGGAAATCAATGTATAAATACGTTACTTTTGTCCTCCAAGTAAAAAAAGGTATATTATTGATGTTTCACCCGCAGTGAATAGTGACTAACAAGCAATCTGTCCGAACGCGGATTTTTATGTTCTCAAAAACATAGCAAGGTATCTTTTGAGATGCTCGAAATTCTTTCAGCATCTCAAAAGTACTTGCCCTTGCAGCGGGCTGGCAACCACTCCGAAGTCGGGTTGCTTGTTTTAACCTACGGTAACATGAAAATGATGTCATTTATCACAATACTGATAAAAATAAGAACCGGAGCATAACAATGGAAAGAGATATACCCACTTTTCATTAAATAATAAATCGAACATGGGAAAAGGAGGAAGAATTGAAAAAGCAGAAAAGCGAGTTGGCTGCGTTGAAACTTAAAATACAACTTACAATAAGTCCCAAACAAGAAATACAGGCAAATGAAGAACAAAATCAGGCGGCTCCGGAAATGAAACAACAAAAATGTGCGGATAGTAGTCAGTCGGTTCGTATTCGTGTTTAACTATACATAGTAAGGTTAAGAATAGATTTATATTTTCAGTCCACTTTTACATTTTGAGTGCTGTAAATACTCCTTTATTAAGATGTTATTTTCAATAATACTATCAATTTGAATATTGAGATTTATTTTTCCATACCACAAACAGGGTATAAAAATGCCACATCAATGGTATTTCAGTAATAGTTCTTCCAATCTATCTTTGCTTCAGAATATTAATTACAAAATCCATGGCAAAAATAGCAACAAAACTGACCGATTTAATTGGCAATACACCTCTACTGGAACTGTCCAAATTTTCAAAGAAAAGCAAGTTGAAAGCAACGTTGATCGCTAAACTTGAGTTTTTCAATCCGGGACGAAGTGTCAAGGACAGAATTGGGCTTTCATTAATTGAAGATGCTGAAAAACGTGGAATTTTAAAATCAAATAGTATTATCATTGAGCCAACGAGCGGAAATACTGGCATTGGACTGGCATTGGTGGCAGCTTCAAAAGGGTATCGGATCATTCTAACAATGCCTGAAAGCATGAGCCTTGAACGCCGTACATTACTAAAGGCGTTGGGTGCTGAGATTGTCCTGACTCCGGGCTTTGAAGGTATGGGTGGTGCTATTCGTAAAGCTGAAGAGTTGCAAAAGGAAAAACCACATTCATTCATTCCTCAACAATTTTTGAATGCTGCTAATCCTGAAATTCACAGAAAGACGACTGCCGAAGAAATTTGGCGTGATACCGATGGAAAGATTGATTTTCTGGTAGGAGGAGTTGGAACCGGAGGAACAATAACCGGAACCGGTGAAGTTCTGAAAAAATACAATCCGAATATTAAAGTGATTGCAGTTGAGCCGGCTGATTCGCCTGTTCTTTCAGGAGGTAAACCAGGACCGCACAAGCTGCAGGGCATTGGTGCCGGATTTATTCCGGGAGTTTTTAATCCAAACACGGTAGATGAAATTTTCAAAGTGAAAAACGAAGAGGCTTTTGCAGCGGGTCGTGAGTTGGCTCGTACCGAAGGACTTTTGATTGGAATTTCATCGGGAGCTGCTGCTTATGCTGCTGCCGAGATAGCTAAACGTCCTGAAAATAAAGGGAAAACTATAGTTGTCATATTGCCGGATACGGGTGAACGATATTTATCAACACCACTTTATCAGTTTGAAGTATAATATAAATAAACAAGATAAATCAGAATAAAATGAGTAAAATTTCAGTAAACGGAAAGGTGCAGGAACTTGAAACTCCTGTTTCAATCACAGAATTGATAAGACTAAACAATGTGGCTCAACCGAGTATGGTTTCCATACAACTAAACGGACAATTTGTGAATCGTGATGACTTTGACACTACAACGGTATCGGACGGAGATGAATTGGATTTTCTGTATTTTATGGGGGGAGGATCAATCTAATTTTCGATTGAATCATTGACGATTTTCGATTGGAAATTAGAGCAACTTGCATCTTTAATCGTACATATAAAATCTACAATCTTAAATAGAAACATGGACTTTACAGAAGAACAAATACAACGATATAGCCGACACATTTTGCTGCAGGACGTAGGTGTGGAAGGTCAGGAAAAAATCAACAACGGCAAAGTGCTGATTGTTGGTGCAGGCGGATTGGGTGCACCTATTGCACTTTATCTGGCTGCTGCCGGAGTTGGTACAATTGGAATTATTGACGGCGACGTGGTGGATTTAAGCAATCTCCAACGTCAGGTAATTCATTTTACCCCTGATGTAAATAAACCAAAAGTAATTTCGGCCAAAGAAAAAATAAATCTGATAAACCCGGATGTAAAGGTGGTTACTTATCAGAAACTGCTGACAGCCGAAAACGCGTTGGAAATTATTAATGACTATGATTTTGTAGTGGATGGAACGGATAATTTTCCCGTTAAGTTTTTAATCAATGATGCTTGTGTGATCGCTAAGAAACCTTTCTCACACGGAGGTATTCTTCGTTTTGATGGACAAACACTGACTTATGTGCCGGGTTCGGCTTGCTACAGATGTCTGTTTCATTCGCCACCTCCGCCTAATGCTGTTCCAACCTGTTCGCAAGCTGGCGTATTGGGTGCAATAGCGGGTATGTTGGGTACCATTCAGGCAGCGGAAGTATTGAAATACCTTACCGGAGTAGGAGATTTATTGACAAACAGGCTACTTACTTTCAATGCGAAAACGATGGAATTCAGAACTGTACACACGAAACACAATGATAATTGTCCCGTTTGTGGAAATCACCCGACTGTTACAGGATTGGTAGATTATGAACAGGCGGTTTGCGATATTGAAAGTCATAGAAAAAATAAATAAGATGACCCCTAACCCCTAAAGGGGAATTATGCAAGTCTTATTTTATATTTCAGCTAGAATAAGAAGATAAACTATAAATGACACTTTAAAAAGTATTTATTATACATAACTAACACAGTTCGCCTTTAGGGCTTAGGGGTAAATAATTATAATCATGGCAACAACAGAAATTAAACTCGATCCGACAACAAAGAAACTGTCGCTCATAAGCTTTAGTGGTGATTTTGATAAACTTACTGCTGTATTTACGCTGGCCACCGGCGCGGCAGCAGTGGGATACGAAGTAAATATTTTCTTTACATTTTGGGGACTGGATGCTATCAAGATAAAGCAGGGTAGAAGTGCAGTAGGAAACGGTTTTTTGCCTAAAGTATTTGGAGTGTTTATGGGTGGACTGAAGAGTGCACCGGTGAGCCGATTGAATTTTGGCGGCATTAGTCCAAAGATTTTCCGCTATTTAATGCGTAAAAACAATGTGGCTACGCTAGAAGAACTCGTAGAAGCAGCCAAACTGCTTGGAATCAACTTTTATGCTTGTGAAATGGCGATGCATATTTTGGGCATTCAGAAAACTGATTTAATACCCGAAGTGAAAGATATACTGGGCGTGGCTACTTTTTTGAAACTGGCCGATGGAGGGCAAACACTCTTTATTTAATTCATAATTCACAATTTATAATTCATAATTAAGATGGCAAACTACAAATTAGATATAACCAAAGAACATTGTCCAATGACTTTTGTGAAAACAAAGATTGAATTGGCAAAACTGAAACAGGGCGATACATTGGAAGTGTTGCTAACCGAGGGTGAACCGTTGGAAAACGTGCCACGTAGTTCGGAAGAACAGGGATTTAAAGTGCTTTCGATAACCGAAGCCGAAGTAAAAGGAACACATTTAATTGTTATTCAGAAATGATTCGAATTCCGGCATATATTGTTAATGGGATTATTGCGCAAGCAATTAATGAACTGCCAAATGAAGCTTGCGGATTACTGGTAGGTAGTGGGAGTGATGTGCTTAAACAGTATCCTCTGACTAATATCGATCACAGTCCCGAGCATTTCTCATTCGATCCGGCTGAGCAGTTTCAGGTGCTTCGTTCGGCTCGTGCCGATGAGTTGGAGATTATTGCGAATTATCACAGTCATCCGGAAACTCCTTCACGTCCTTCGGAAGAAGACATCCGGTTGGCTTACGATCCGAATATTCTTTATCTTATTGTGTCTTTGGCTGCTGAAGTACCCGTTCTGAAGGCATTTAATATACAAAACGGAGTCAGTACCGAAGTAGCTATTGAAGTCACCTGATTATATACACGTCAAATATCCGCAATATGAAACAATCAATACTAAATATTATCCAAAAGAACATTCCTCTTTTGACAAATGACAGTGCAGTGGAATACAAATATATACCATTGCACAATAAACCTCTGCCATCGTTGAAGAAATTATCGCAGGTGGTGGATTTATTCAGGTCGATTATTTTCCCCGGGTATTATGGCGACACGGTAACCGACAATGATACGCTGGCTTACCACATGGGAGTCAATCTTGAACGCTTGTATAGTTTACTTCGGGATCAGGTTCAGAATGGTTTGTGTTTTAACGCCACCGAAGATCAGTGTATCGAGTCGCAAAAGCTAGCTCCCGAGATAGCCAAATCATTAATCAATAAACTTCCCGAGTTAAAACGTATCGTTTCCACAGATATTAAGGCCACTTACGATAGCGATCCGGCAGCCAAGAGTTATGGCGAGGTAATTTTTTGCTATCCTACCATTCGTGCCGTATTTAATTATCGTATAGCCCATGAGTTGTTGAAGCTCGGAGTGCCTGTTATCCCAAGGGTGATTACCGAGTTGGCACATTCCGAAACCGGTATTGATATTCATCCGGGTGCTAAGATCGGTGAGTATTTCAGCATCGATCACGGCACCGGGGTTGTAATCGGAGAAACCACTGTAATCGGAAATCACGTTAGGTTGTATCAGGGTGTGACGCTCGGGGCTAAACGTTTTACCCTGGGCGAAGACGGTAACCCGCTAAATGTACCCCGGCATCCTATTCTGGAAGATAATGTGGTGATATATGCCAATGCCAATATTTTGGGACGCATAACCATCGGACGTGATTCAATCATAGGCGGTAATGTGTGGCTTACCACCAGTGTACCGGCCGGTTCGCGCATTTTGCAGCAAAAAGCCATCGTCAGTTCGTTTTACGATGGCTTGGGAATCTAGCTTCACTGATATTAAGCCTTCGGCTGTTATTAGGCTGCGCCGATATTTGCACTTCGTACGTTATTAATAGTATAAAGAACAGCGAGCAAATAACAAACGAAAGCAAATAACATGAAATAAATAACGTGAGCAAAGCGAACAAATAACAAGAAATAAATATCGCCCGAAGGGCAAATAACAAATAATAACCCTAAAAATGATGGCTAAAAATGATTTACAGCGCAGTATAACTACTGCTACAGCCAGACAACTGGCAACCACGACCAAGACAGCCCCACAAATGGGCTCCATTACTCCTCGTTTATTGCTTAAACTTCTTCCATGGACACAAGTTGATTCGGGTACTTACCGGGTAAACCGCACAAAAGTGGAATTGAAAAGTGCAGAGCGCATTGAAGTTGAATTTTTCGATGGCGTACCTGCTTTTCGGGTTGAGTCATTTCGTCGTATTCCCTTATTTTCTCATATTGATGAAGATATTGTAAATCGTTTAGCAAAGAAATTTCAGGTTGAACAGGTCGAACTTGGAGGTAGTCTGATTAAAGAAGGAAAAGATCGCCAGAAGTTTTTCATCGTGGCCAAAGGACAGGTGGAAATTCTGAGTAAAGGAACTCATGGTGAGAATCTGCGTATTGCTTTACTGTCGGAAGGAGAGTATTTTGGCGAAGCCGATATTATTTCCGATAAACCATCGTCGGTAACTGTGCGCACCATTACTTCGGGCGTATTTTTTACACTGAATAGTGCCGAATTGGAAAGCATTATCAAAGAAGTGCCTAATTTCCGCGAGCAATTTCAAAAAGCTGTTGATGCTCATCTCCGGCTAAAAGCAACCGTAAATACACATGGCGAGAAACATATTGATTTAGTCTCAGGTCACGAAGAAGATAATCTGATTCCCGAAACATATATTGATTATGAAGAAACGCCCCGCGAATATTCATTGAATACGCTGCAAACCGTTGTGCGTGTTCATACCCGTGTTTCGGATTTGTACAATAATCCGTATAATCAGTTAGAACAACAGATGCGCTTAAGCATCGAAAGTATCAAAGAACGTCAGGAATGGGAATTGGTAAACAATAAACATTTTGGTTTACTGGCCAGTGTTGAGCCAAGTTACCGCATTAGTACCCGTTATGGCGCACCCACACCCGATGATTTGGACGAATTGCTTTCGCTTGTCTGGAAATCACCTTCTTTCTTTCTGGCTCATCCGCGTGCCATTGCTGCTTTTGAGCGCGAATGTACCTGGCGCGGTGTGCCTCCGGTAACTACCAATGTGTTTGGTGTATCAGTAATCACCTGGCGTGGAGTGCCCATTATTCCGAGCGATAAAGTGGAGATAAAAGGGCAATACCTGACTAACCGGGGCGTGGGAAATACCAGCTTTATTCTGGTACGTACAGGCGAAGCCGAGCAGGGAATTGTGGGATTACATCAAACGGGTATTCCGGGCGAAATAGCTCCGAGTCTTTCGGCACGGTTGATGGGATTGGATAAATTTGGCGTGGCTTCTTATCTCTTGACTAAGTATTTTTCGTTGGCTTCACTGACCGATGATGCTATTGCCGTATTGGAAAATGTAGAAGTTGGCTACTATCACGATTATCAGAACCGGAAGTCGGAAAAATAAAGCCTCCCTGCCTCCCCAAGGGGGTTCAAAACAAAAATAATCTATTATGTTAGAGTTAAACAATAGTAATACTAACTATAAGTCCCCCTCGGGGGATTTAGGGGGCTTCGATATCGGTCGTCTGAGAGAAATTGCCAGTGGTTTTTGTCCTGAGGAAGCTCGTCAAATTGCTTCGGAGGTAATCCCCGATGATATTAATCTGGAAAGTGTGTATGCCTCTTTTGCTCAATTGCAAAATCCTTTGGGAATAAGCACCGGCGGACTGGTATTGCCCGATTTTCAGGCCGGACTGCCTTTTACCGACGGGCTAAACAACTTGTTTTTTCCGGATTCGCCCGCAACCACCAAACAGGATGACTTGTCGTCGGCTGCACGCAATCAATTTGCCGATAATACCTATTCGGATTATTCGTTTCTCCGCGATCAGGAATTTAATTATAGTAACAGGGATGTGTTTGATGTGCAAACCATTCGCAAAGACTTTCCCATTTTGCATCAAAAGGTAAATGGCAAAGATCTGATTTGGTTCGACAATGCCGCTACAACCCAAAAACCTGCGCATGTTATCAATACCTTGACCCGTTTTTATCAACAGGATAACTCGAATATTCACCGTGCTGCACATACACTGGCGGCTCGTTCCACCGATGCTTACGAAGGTGCCCGTGAGAAAGTGAAAGACTTTATTCATGCTTCGAGTCCCGATGAAATTATTTTTGTGCGTGGCACGACGGAAGGAATAAATCTGGTGGCACAAACTTACGGCCGGAAATATATTCAGGAAGGCGATGAAATTATCATCTCCACACTCGATCATCATGCCAATATTGTGCCCTGGCAACAACTTGCCAAAGAAAAAAAGGCCAAACTGCTGGTTATTCCGATCAATGATAATGGCGAGATCATTCTCGAAGAGTATGAACGTCTTCTTTCTCCACGGACAAAGATTGTGTCCATCGGACAGGTGAATAATACCTTTGGGACAATACTGCCAATCAAAACCATGATCGATCTGGCTAAGCGTTATGGTGCCCGGGTGCTGATTGATGGTGCGCAATCTGTGGCTCATACGCCGGTGGATGTACAGGAACTAGGTTGCGACTTTTTTGTTTTCTCGGGTCATAAGATATATGCTCCCAATGGAATAGGAGTCGTTTATGGAAAGAAAGAGATACTCGATATTTTGCCACCCTGGCAAGGAGGAGGTAACATGATTCAGGATGTAACTTTCGAAGAAACGATTTTCAACGGACCTCCGGCACGTTTCGAAGCGGGAACTCCCAACGTGGCTGATGCCGTAGGGTTGGGTGCAGCGTTAGATTATGTAAGTCATGTAGGGTTGGTGAACATCTCAAAATACGAACACTATCTTACCGAGTATGCGCGTGAACATTTGTCGAAGATTAACGGGTTAACTCTCATCGGTAATCCGCGCGAACGGGTAAGTGTTGTTTCTTTCGTATTGAAAGATGTACCTACGCCCGAAGTAGGACGATTGCTTGATAAAGATGCCGGAATAGCCCTGCGTGCGGGGCATCATTGCGCACAACCGTCTTTACGCCGATTGGGGGTGGAAGCCACTGTTCGTCCGTCATTCTCGTTTTACAATACCACCGACGAAATTGATAAACTGGTGGATGCCGTAAGAAGGATACAATCAAACAGATAAGGAAATAAATTATAAATAAACTTATTGACGGGGTGATTTTAAAGTCATTCCGTCAATTTCGCAATATGGCAGTTATAATAAGACAAATACAAAAAAGTGACAATAAAACTTTGGCAGAACTCATTAGAACGGTTTTTCGCGAGTTCAATATTGATCGACCCGGAACGGTTTATACCGACCCGACGACAGATAATCTATACGAATTGTTTCAAGATGATTTATCAAGGTATTGGGTAGCTGAAGAAGATGGAGTTTTACTTGGCGGCTGTGGAATTTATCCTACTAACGGACTTCCATCAGATTGTGCAGAACTGGTTAAATACTACCTTTCATCCGACGCAAGAGGTAAAGGCATTGGAAAGCTTTTATTGCAGGTAAACATAAATACAGCCAGAGAACTGGGATATAAACAATTGTATCTGGAGAGTTTCCCTGAATTAGACAAAGCAGTTACAATCTATAAGAGATTAGGATTTAGACAAATAAATGAATCGTTAGGAAACTCAGGACATTCTGCCTGTACTATTTGGATGTTGAAAGAATTATAAAATTTTAAATCAGTTGATTATGAGTGTAGAGATAATTGTCAGAACAAATTCCATGGCGTATGCTAAAGATTTTAAACGCATTAATGAAGACTGGATTTCCTCCAACTTTTGGTTGGAAGAGGCGGACAAACTGGTTTTGAATGATCCACAAAAATATATTCTGGATAAGGGTGGAGTTGTTTTTATAGCCCTATTGAATGGAGTTCCTGTCGGCACATGTGCATTAGTAGTCCAAGATTTTTTCACCTGTGAACTGGTTAAGATGGCAGTAGACCCTCAAGCCCGAAACCGAGGTATAGGTCGATTACTTGGTTTGGCTTTAATTGAAAAAGCCCGCGATCGTGGTTTTAAACGTGTTGTGTTGGAAGGAAACACCAAAATGACCGCTTCTATTTCATTATACCGACAACTTGGTTTTGAAGAAGTGCCTTTGTCTGAAATAAATCAAAGTCAACTGCATGCACGCTGTAATATTTATATGGAGCTGAAATTAGATTCTAATGTTCTACCAGAGTATTATATCTGAGATTGTTCTGTGTACTTGACTTTGAATCTATAACTATATTCTTCTGGTAGTAGTTATAATTACATTACCATTTAAAATTGATAACTTTGCATTATGAACAATCATTTGAAGAAGAAATATAGCTCTATGTATAAGTATTTTACGTTGCTTTTGGCTTTGTGTTTTTCGCTGTCAGCGTTTTCACAAAACTATAAAACCGGAATGGTAGTGTCTGCTCATCCCGAGGCATCTAAAGTGGGAGTTGCTATCTTAAAGCAAGGTGGAAATGCCATTGATGCTGCAGTTGCTGTAGAATTTGCTTTGGCGGTGGTATATCCGAATGCCGGCAATATTGGTGGTGGTGGATTTATGGTTTACCGGGCTTCATCGGGTGCTGTCTCGGCACTTGACTTCAGGGAAACCGCGCCTTCAAAAGCTTCGCGAGATATGTACCTGGATAAAAACGGGAATCCGGTTTCTGATTTAAGTCAGTACGGTTCGTTAGCAGTAGGAATTCCCGGATCGGTGGCCGGTATGGTGGAGGCGCATGCTAAATATGGAAAACTGGCATGGCGAAAACTTATTGAACCAGCCATCCAGCTAGCTTCAGAGGGCTTTCACATTACAGCCATGCAAGCTTCGGAGCTCAATAAACATCACGATGATTTTATTAAATGTAATTCTACCAAAACAGTTTTTGCGAATGAAAAACAATGGAAAGCCGGCGATATATTGAAACAGACTGAACTGGCAAAAACACTGACTTTGATAAAGAATAAAGGACGTAAAGGTTTTTATGAAGGACGTACCGCGAGACTTATTGTGGCAGAAATGAACCGTGGAAATGGAATAGTAACGCTGAATGATTTGAAAAAATATCGGGCTATATGGCGCGAACCGGTTGTCGGAAATTACAAGAATTTTAAAATTATCACTATGCCTCCTTCTTCGAGTGGCGGAATAGCACTTATCAGCTTGATGAAATCTGTTGAACCTTATCCGATTTCAAAATGGGGCTTTCAGAAGGATTCAACCGTGAGGCTAATGGTGGAAGCCGAACGTCGGATTTATGCCGACCGGTCCACTCATCTGGGTGATCCGGACTTCAATCCGATTCATCAAAAAGAGCTGCTCAATGATAAATATATTAAAGACCGTATGAGTTCGGTATCTTTTGACAGAGCCACTCCCAGCCAGGAAGTAAAACCCGGTAACCTGAACGGATATGAAAGTGAGCAAACCACTCATTTTTCGATAGTCGATAAGGATGGTAATGCTGTGTCGATAACCACAACACTCAATGGCTCATACGGTTCGCATGTGGTAGTAGCAGGTGCCGGATTTTTATTGAATAATGAGATGGATGACTTTTCTATAAAAGCAGGATTCCCCAATCAATACGGATTGGTTGGAGGTTTGCTGAACGCTATTGAACCGAATAAACGCATGCTTAGCTCCATGACACCTACTATACTTGAAAAAGATGGAAAATTATTTCTTGTTGTAGGATCGCCTGGAGGCTCAACTATAATTACCACCGTTTTTCAAACAATTCTTAATGTAATTGAATTCGGAATGCCTGTGCAGACAGCTGTTAATGCAGCACGTTTTCATCATCAGTGGTTGCCGGATAAAGTATTTGTTGAAGATAATGCTATACCGCAAAATGTACGTGAACATCTTAGTTCTACAGGATATGAAATTGTGCCCAGAGACAAAATTGGTCGGGTTGATGCTGTGCAAATCACCGCTGATGGTTGGCTGCAAGGTGGCGCCGATTCGAGAGGGGATGATGCTGTTAGTGCTTATTAAGACTAAAAGACTTCTTGCGTCGAATTTTTATATTTGATTTAGAACATGTAACTTTTTTGTTGAATTTTAATTAAAATCGCATTCTTAACTATAAAATACCTAAAATGAGGTATATAGAATGACCTAAAATTGGTATTTGATGTATTGAGGGTGTCATCTATCTTTGCATCGTGAACGAGAAACTTCAGATTCAAACAAAGGTATAGTATATGAGAACAGGTATTTATTATATTAATCAAAACATTCTGTTTGCTTCGAAACAACGAAGTGAACAGCTTCCGGACAGGAACCGGATTCTCTCTATAGTTCAACGAACTTTTTCTTTAGAACCAAATTACACCTCCTCATCTATGCGAATGTGCTGTTGTTGCACTGCGTATTGAATTCTCACATATTCATTAGTTCTCGTTTCTTTTTCCTCTATAATCTACGAGACTAGAAATTTCACAAGTTTATCACATTTCTTTTCACTCTTTTCAGGTCATATATTGGTCTGATTTAGCCATTAATATATTCATTTTTAAAAACTCAGGAATATGAAACCAACTTATTTTTATCAATTGCTTTTCGCTTTATTTATTTCAGCTACTGCTTTTGGGGCAGAAAATAAAGCTAACGAAACTATTACAATTTCAGGAACAAAATTTACGTATCCATTAATCGAAAAATGGATTGCCGAATATACTAAAGTAAACCCAAATGCCAGTATAAAACTTGCTTCAAAAATCTCGGGTGCTGAAGTTGACTTAAGTGTCATTGCACATCAGCCAACCAAGGAAGAACTGGCAGATAATAAGGAAATTATATATACCGGTAGATATGCTTTACTCCCGATAACAAATACTAAAAATCCACTTTTGGCTACAACTGCTAAGAAAGGCTTAAGCAGAAAGGAGATTGACAAGTTGTTTTTTGAGGTAATTGATTACGATGCAGAACCAACAAAAGAGAAGCCTAAATATCAAGCTACAATTTATTCAAGAGAAAATAAGGCTTGTGCATCTACAGCTTTAGCCAATTATTTTGGTCATGTATCTGCGGAAATAAGAGGTAAAAAAGTGTTGGGTGATGATATTTATTTGATTTCAGCAGTTAAGAAAGATTCAATAGGTCTGGCTTATAATAACTTGGGTTATTTGTATGATACTAATTCACGCAAATTGAAAGATGGTATTGCACTGCTTCCACTTGATTTGAAAAAAGAAACAAAAGAAATTCTGACAGGCAACTTGGATTTGGTATTAGATGCCCTTGAGAAAAGTCATATAGAAACTATACCTGTTGAAAAGATTGGATTTATCTACTCACAAGAAACTCCAAAAAAAGAAATTTCAGATTTTCTAAAATGGGTTCTGACCGAAGGGCAAAAATTTAACCATAGCGAAGGATTTCTAAATCTGGATAAACAATCGTTGGCAGAACAAACAAATCTGTTGTCGGAGAAATACCTTACGTTAAAATAAAATATTCACTATTTAAATATACATAAAGCGAGCGTCCCCTTCTCCGTCGGCAAACTGATTGAGGGTACGCCCGCCACAATTCAAAAATTGTATGGCAAAATTACCATTTATTTTTGGGAACGGCAAAACGTTTCTAAATAATTCTTTACGCAAATATGGAGTACTATTCCTGTTTGCTGTTTTAACTACTCTTGCTGCCCGAGCTCAACAAATAGAGGTAAGCGGAAAAATCTTGGAAGAAGGTACAAAACTTCCGGTTATTGGAGCCACAGTCAAAGTTAAAGGGCAACAACTCGGTACAGTTTCAGACGCTACCGGAGAGTTTCGTTTAAAAGTAAGAACGCTCCCTGTAACATTAAATGTTTCAATAGTAGGATATAGGCCTCAGGAAATAGATGTATACGAAGCCGAACCAACTACTATCTATCTTACAGAAGATCAAAACAGATTGAGTACAGTAGTGGTCATTGGCTACGGTACCCAGAAACGTAGTGATTTTACAGGATCGTTATCTTCGATATCCGTTCCGCAAATTAAGGAATCCGGACAAACATCATTTGTGAATGCATTGCAGGGATTAGCTTCCGGTGTTCAGGTAACACAGACTTCCGGTGCACCCGGTGGAGCATCCACCATCAGAATCAGAGGTGGTAATTCTATTACTGGCGGCAATGAGCCTCTTTACGTAATTGATGGTTTCCCTGTGTACAATAATACCAGCGATGCAAATGCCGGAGCACTCAATGGTGGATTGGCAGATGCCGGAACCAGAATTAATCCATTGTCAAGCATTAATCCTGAAGATATTGAATCTATCGATATATTAAAAGATGCATCCTCAACAGCCATTTATGGTTCAAGAGGGGCTAACGGAGTAATTATTATTACTACCAAAAGGGGTAAAACCGGAGTAGGTAAAGTTACTTATACAGGATCGTATGGAGTTCAACAAGTTGCACATAAAATTGACTTGTTAAGCGGTAAAGAGTGGGCTCAGTATAAGAACGATGCTTTAATCAATGCTGGAAAATCTCCGTTGTACACTCAAACTGATATTAATGCCTTAAACGGGACTGACTGGCAGAACGCATTATTAAGAGATGCTTCCATTCAGTCGCACAACATTGGCATCATAGGTGGTACTGATAAAAATAAATATTCGGTGTCTGTAGGATATTTAGATCAACAAGGTATCATCATAAACACCGGATACAAAAGATACAATGCACGTGTTGCGTTGGATAGCAAAGTAAATGAAAAATTTACACTCGGTGTAAACTTCAACAACAGTTATTCAACTTCTGAAATAGCTCCGGATGGAATTCTGAAAAATGCATTATTCTTTTCACCATTGGCCAGTATATATGATAATGCTGGTAACTATACACTTAGCAATCCTTATATCACTACTCAGGGTAATCCGGTTGCTTACCTCAATGAGGCTACCAATATTTCCAAAACAAACCGCCTGTTATCAAGTGGATTTGGAGAATATGAGATTATCAAAGGGCTAAAAGCAAAATTTCTGATTGGTGCCGACCTGATATATAATAAGCAAAACAGTTACATACCTTCCACTATTCTCGATGGTCAGACATACGGAGGTTTAGCATCTGTAGGATTTAAAAGTGTGTCAAATGTATTAAATGAAAATACGATAACTTACAATAAAACCATTGCAAACAAACATAATCTGGAATTTTTGGGTGGTTTTACTCAACAACAATCAGTGGCAGAAGGTGCTGTCGCTCGTTCATCTAAATTTACAAATGATGTAGTAGAATACAACGACCTTGCAAGTGGAGCTACACTTCAAACACCATCAAGTGTCTATTCTAAATGGACATTACTATCGTATTTAGGTCGTGCCACATACAATTACAATCAGAAATATTTTGCCTCTGTAAGCTTCCGTGCTGATGGATCGTCCCGATTGGGACGGAATAATCGCTGGGGTTATTTTCCTTCATTATCATTTGCCTGGCAAGCTGATAAAGAAGTGTTCCTGAATAAGTTCGTAGAAAGTGCTAAAATCAGCAAACTAAAGTTTCGTGCAAGTGCCGGTACTACAGGTAGTCAGGAAATTGCGCCTTATCAATCACTTTCGGTACTCACAGCTTACACTTATCCAACGGCAACAGGAACTTTGATTACTGGTTATTCTTCATCTCAAATTCCAAATCCTGATTTAAAGTGGGAAACAACTAATCAGTACAATGCAGGATTTGATATAGGATTTTTTAAAGATAGAATAAATCTTGTTTTTGATGCATACTACAAAAAAACTAACGATTTACTGTTGGCAGTGGCTGTTCCATTGAGTAGTGGATATACATCTTCGCTTCAGAATATAGGTAGTGTTGGCAATAAAGGATTGGAAGTAACTTTAAATACTGAAAACATCAAAACTAAAAATTTTACATGGACAACTGATATAACGTATTCTATTAATCGTAACAAAGTTCTTTCATTGAACGAAGGTACAAAGCAGATATTTGTTGCAAGTGAGATTCAAACCGGTAATGCCATTATTGTAGGTCAGCCTTTAGGTACTTTTTGGGGATATAAAACCGATGGACTATATCGTAATACGAGCGAAATCCCAACTACTCCACTTATTGCCAATACCAAAGTGGGTGATGTAAAATATCTTGATTTAGGTGGTAACGCAGATGGTTCTCCCGATGGAAAAATCACTCAGGCAGGCGACCAAACTACTATTGGAAATGCACAACCTGATTTTATTTTCGGTTTTACCAATAATTTAAGATACAAAAATTTCGATTTATCAATCTTTTTGAACGGTTCAGTTGGAAATCAGATATATAGCTATTTTTTGCAGCAATTAATGACCCCAACTGGTTATCAAAATGTTATAGGCGGATTTGCTGACCATTATACAGCTGATAACACAAGTGCCAGATATCAGAGACCTAACGAAAATATTACGACAAATGCTGTGTCTGATTTGTATGTCTATAATGCTTCTTATCTTCGGTTAAAATCATTAACATTAGGATATACATTACCAAAAAGTCTGACAAAAAAAATTAAGATAGAAAAACTCAGAATATATGCTACCGGCAATAATTTACTAACAATTACTTCTTATCCTGGCTTTGACCCAGAAGTTAACTTTTACGATTCAAACTCCAGTCGTCAGGGAGTCGATTTTGGATCATATCCTTCTTCAAAAACGTATACAGCAGGTGTAAGTATTACCTTTTGATACAATAATCATAACTAATTAATATGAGATGAAAATGAAAAAAATATATAAACAATTATTGATTATTTCTGTCATTTTAAGTGTAACTGGATTCAGCTCGTGTGTCAATCTTGAGGAAGATGCCCGATCACAAATTACCACAGAAAACTTTTATAAAACAGATAATGATGCTATTGCTGCAGTTCAAAGCATATACTCTGATTTAACTCATAATACTTCTGGTGATCATGCGTCCATATACAATCGTCAACTTGTTCTTGCAGTTGGGATGCTGACCGACGATCATATTGCTGGAGTTGGAGCAACCAATCCTGACGTACGTTCGTTGTGTGCTTTAACAGCTTCGGCCACTAATACCCGTTTTTATGAGCTATGGCGTCAGCATTACGAAGCTATCAACCGTGCTAATTCAGCTATCTCCCGTATTCCGGGGATTACCGGAGGTGATGCAGCGCTAAAAACCAGATTAGTACTCGAAGCCCGTTTTTTGAGAGGTCTTTTATATTACAATCTAGTGCGTTTATGGGGCGAGGTTCCGTTGGTAACGCAGGAAACTACAACGCTTCAGAATCTACAACTTGCTAAAAGTCCCGTAGATGCAGTTTACAAACAGATTATAGATGACTTTACAGCTGCTGCGGATGGACTACCTTTAAGTTATACCGGTGCTGATGGATTCAGAGCTACCAAAGGAGCGGCTCGTGCATTTTTAATTAATGTTTATGTAACTCGTAGAGACTATAATAAAGCACTCGAACAGTATAATATAATTAGTACGACACCCTACTCCTATGGTTTGTTTCCAAGTTATGCTGACAATTTTGTTACTTCCAAAGAGAATACCGTTGAACACATTTTTGATGCGAATTTTATTGCCGACGGTTCAGCCGCCATGTCTGGAAAAGGTAATGTAAACATTCTGAGTATGATTTCTACTTGGATTTACGGATATGAAACTGGTCAGGGTACAGGGTATGGTGCCGATCAACCTTTGGTGACATTGCGCGGAAAATTTAAGGCTAGCGATACCAGAACTAAGATAACATTTAAGGACTCAGTATTTTCTAGTGCTGCAAAGGTAAAGAAAATGTACTACCCGCATTTCTATAAATACTGGGATCCAACTGCTGCTGCCAATCTCGCTAACAATGGAGTAAATGCACCCATCATTCGCTATTCCGAAGTTCTGCTTTTTGCTGCTGAGGCTAAGAACGAACTTTCAGGTCCGGGCGATCCGAATGATGCTAGTTCTGCCTATGCTTTGTTCAACAAAGTTTATAAACGTGCACGACCAACAAGTAGCGGTCTCACTACTGGATTGACCAAAGAGCAATTCCGCGACTCTATTTTCAACGAACGTCAATTGGAGTTTGTATATGAGCAAATTCGCTTTTTCGATTTGATTCGAATAAATGGTTCTGGATCTGCATTGCTGGTAAAAGCATTACAGGCACTACCAACCATAGCTGCTCAGCAGGCTGCTGCCGGTATTCCGGGCGTATCGGCGACAAACGAATGGGTTGTTGCTAAATCGAAAAATGTATCTGAGAAGTTTTTGTTACTTCCAATTCCGGCAACAGAGTTGCTAAATAATAAGAAACTGGTGCAAAATGACGCCTGGAAATAATTTAATTGAGTAATTATTTATAAAAGATATTCAAAATGAAAAGAATTAAACAAGGATTAAATGTATTGACCACGCTGACTGTAGCAGCAAGCGGATCAATTGCTTACACTAATGCGCAAAATGTACAGCCCTATCAGGGTAAAATTGGTCGTACACTGGCCGAATCGAAAGAATGGTGGCCAGAACCTGTAAAGGCTCCCAAAGGTGCACCCAATGTAGTCTGGATTTTACTGGACGATGTGGGATATGGTGCCATCAGCTCATTTGGAGGATTGATTCGGACTCCGACCTTAGATAGTCTGGCAAATAACGGATTGAAATATACCAATTTTCATACCTGCGCTATTAGTGCTCCAACACGCGCAGCTCTACTGACGGGTAGAAATAGCGCCTCAGTTCATGTATCAGGATTCTCACATACGGTTATGTCTGCCGGATTCCCGGGATGGGATGGGAAAATTCCATCTTCTGCAGGAACAATTGCTGAAATTCTACGTGAAAACGGATATAACACTTATGCAGTAGGTAAATATGGAGTTACACCCGATGAAGATGCTACCGATGCAGGTCCTTTTGATCGTTGGCCAACAGGAAAAGGATTCGACCATTTCTTTGGTTTCCTGGGTTCACAAACCGATCAGTATAGTCCCGATCTAGTGGAAGATCAATGGCATGTAACACCTGATGGCCGGCACTTGAGTGAACAGATTACTGATAAAGCCATTAGCTATATCGATCGACAGAAGAAAGCTGCTCCTGATAAACCATTCTTTTTGTATTATGCTCCCGGAGCTGTTCATGCACCACATCAGGTGGATAAATTCTGGAGCGATCAGTATAAAGGCAAATTTGATAAGGGTTGGGATGTATACAGAAAAGAGGTTTTTGACCGTCAGAAAAAGCTTGGTGTGATTCCTGCCAATGCTGTTTTGCCCGATAGGAATCCAAATATTAAGGCATGGGATAAGCTAACGCCGGATGAACAAAAACTCTATACCCGTTTTATCGAAGTTTATGCAGGTTATCTTACTTATACAGATTATCAAATCAGTCGGGTTATTAATCATTTGAAAGAGATAAAACAGCTGGACAATACCTTGGTATTTGTATTGGTTGGCGATAATGGTGCCAGTAAAGAAGGTACTCAGAATGGTGATATTGATCGTACTTTATTATCAAAGGCTCTTACCGAACAGGAGAATATCCAGTATAATCTGAATAAAATAAACGAAATAGGTACTGCAGCAGGCACTGAAACCAACTATCCATTAGGATGGGCTCAGGCTACCAATACACCTTTTCGAAACTGGAAGCAGGATGCAAACAGCGAAGGTGGTACGCACAACCCATTGATTGTGTTTTATCCGAAACAAATTCATGCTAAAGGTGAAATCCGTACGCAGTACAGCCATGTGATTGATATTCTTCCTACTACGCTTGATATTACTGGTGTTAAAGCCCTTGCTGAGATAAAAAGTGTGAAACAAGACAGTATTCAAGGAATTTCGTTGGCATACTCTATCAATGATGCTAAAGCTCAGGCACGTCGTACACAGCAGTACTATTACATTTTTGGAAACCGTTCCATCTACAAAGATGGTTGGAAAGCGTCATTAGCATATCATCCCGATTTTATTGATTTAGGTCAGCCTCAGGCTCAGAATAGTACTTCAGTAACATTCGACGAAAATGCATGGGAGCTTTATAACCTGATTGATGACCCAACAGAGCGTATTGATTTAGCGAAGAAAAATCCTACTAAACTGGCAGAACTGAAAGCTCTCTTTGAGTCCGAAGCTCAATCGCATAATTTATATCCGTTTATTACCTGGGATGACGTTTTGAATGGAAAAATTCATCGTACCAAGAATAGTAAATCATTTATAGAAAGTGCGAAGGATATCACTAAAGCTCGCGAAACGAAATAAATACTTAAGCTCGAATCCCAATAAACAATTATGATGTTTATTGGGATTTACTGTAAACTCATTTTCAGCTTATCCATACAATAATCATTAGTAACCTTTCCTTGAACAGTCATATTTCTTCTTTACTGATTATTTGGCGAAGGGCATATAAAAACTGATTTAAAATGACAAATAATAAATTTCATCTAAAAACAGCCGGAGTCTTGGCTTCATCTATACTTGCCGGAACAGGAATGGTCAGTGCGCAATCCATATCAAAATATGTAGACAAATTTCCGGGAGTTGTTGGCAGAACGCTGAGTGATTCCAAAGAAGCCAGAACTCAAAACCCTAAAGCTCCAGTAGGTTCACCCAATGTACTTTGGATATTGATTGACGATGTAGGTTTTGGAGCCAGTAGCGCTTTTGGCGGGTTAATCAATACGCCGAACCTTGATGAACTTGCAAATAACGGATTACGCTACACAAACTTTCATACCTGTGCTATAAGTGCACCTACAAGAGCATCTCTTCTGACAGGACGTAATAGCTCGACAGCTCACATGGCAGGATTTGGACATGAAAGCCTCTCTGCGGGATTCCCGGCATGGGAAGGACGAATTCCTTCTGAGACAGGAACGATTGCCGAAATACTTCGTGATCGAGGTTATAGCACATTTGCTGTTGGAAAATATGGTTTGACCCCCGATGCTGATACAACAGACGTTGGACCGTTCGATCGCTGGCCTACAGGTAAAGGTTTCGACCACTTCTTCGGCTTTCTGGGTTCTGCTACAGATCAATATAAGCCTGATTTAGTTAATGACAATGAGCACGTGCGCCCTGATGGTCGGCACCTGAATGAGCAAATAACCGATAAGGCCATTGCATACATTACTCGTCAACATCGAGTAGCGCCCGATAAACCTTTCTTCCTTTATTACTCTCCGGGAGCTGTTCATGCGCCGCATCAGGTGGACAAAGAGTGGAGCGATAAATATAAAGGGAAGTTTGATAAGGGTTGGGATTGGTATCGCGAGGAAGTTTTTGCCCGTCAGAAAAAATTGGGTATTATTCCTCTAAATGCAAAATTGCCTGCACGTGATACCCGGTTGAAAGCATGGAGAGATTTGTCGGTTGAGCAACAAAAATTATATGCACGTTTTTTTGAGGTTTATGCGGGGTTCCTTGAGTATACCGATTATGAAATCGGACGATTAATTCAATACCTGCGTAATTCAGGTCTACTGGAGAATACAGCTGTTTTTGCCATTATCGGTGATAACGGAGCAAGTAAGGAAGGTACTTTCAATGGAGTGATTGACAAAGGTGTACTTGCATTTGAAAACGATGGAGAGTTTTTGGATTACAACCTGAAGAATATTGACAAAATAGGAACTCCCAGCACAATTACTTCTGCCAATTATCCGCTGGCTTGGGCTCAGGCAACGAATACTCCATTCCGAAACTGGAAGCAGGATGCTTACAGTGAAGGAGGTACCCGTAATCCACTCATTGTTTATTATCCAAAAGTTGTGACTGAAAAAGGAGGTATCCGAACACAATACGGACATGTAATTGATGTGTTGCCTACAACCCTCGATTTGATTGGCATTCAGTCACCTTCCGAAATCAGAAATATAAAACAGGATTCTATTCATGGAACTTCTTTATTTTATTCGTTGAATGATGCTAAAGCCCCATCAAGACATACGCTTCAGCATTATTATATTTTCGGAGCACGATCTGTTTATAAAGCTGGTTGGAAGGCAGCCGCTCCTCATCATCCTGATTATATCGACTTATACACTTCGCCTAAAGCTCAACAGATAATACCTCGTGACCCAAATCGATTTGATACTGAGAAATGGGAACTTTATAATTTAAATGAGGATTTCAACGAAACTAATGATTTGGCAGCAAAATATCCTGAAAAATTAAAAGAACTGAAGACCCTTTTTGAGGCACAGGCAAAGCGTTATGGATTAGCTCCCTATATCGACTGGGCAGATATTTATGAGAAAAGACTGGAGTTTGAGAAAAACAGAAAAAAATAGTTGAATAATCCACTCAACGGGTCGAATTTATTCGACCTGTTTTATATCCATATAACATGTTGAATACTAAATATATTTTTTTGATCATAGGTATAAGTACTTCTCTGTTTGTTTTTGGACAATCAAAGGTTGCTACAGAATATACTAAAAAAGCCAATGACGCTTTCTATTCTAAGTTGAACTTCAAAGATTCGGCGGACTTTGTAGATGCACGTCGTGGCTTTATTGCCACACTTGACAGTGGAATTATTTACAATCATAAAGGCGAAATAGCTGTAAATGCTAATGAATATAATTTTTTGAAAGATGATGCTCCTGCTACTGTCAACCCCTCTTTGTGGAGACATGCTAAGGTAAATGCAATCAATGGTTTATTTAAAGTGGCTGAAGGTATTTATCAGGTTCGTTCGTTCGATATTGCTGTTATTACATTTGTGCAAACAAACAACGGCTATCTGGTAATCGATCCATGTACTAATGCTGATGCAGCCCGGGCGGCTTATGAGTTGGTAAAAAAGCATGTGGGCGACAAACCTGTGGTGGCAGTTATCAGTACACACAGTCATGCTGATCACTACGGTGGGATTGAAGGAGTTGTAAATTTCGATGATATTAAAAGCGGTAAAGTAAAATACATCGCTCCGGAAGGTTTCTACCACGAAGCCGTGAGTGAAAATATTCTGTTGGGAAATGCCATGATTCGAAGAGCCGGATACCAGTTTGGAGCTTCACTGACTTCAAACGAAAAAGGACGCGTCGATGCTGGTCTGGGAAAATCCTATATAGGTACACGTAGCATTTCAAGTTTGTTGGAACCCAATATTGAAATAAAAAAGACCGGAGAAGTTGTTAATGTAGACGGTCTGGATATTGAGTTCTTGCTGGCACCCAACACCGAAGCACCTGCCGAATTTTATTTCTATATACCTAAATACAAAGCTTTCTGCCCAGCTGAAGATGCCAACCGCACATTTCATAATTTGCTCACTCCCCGTGGGGCAAAAATACGCGATGCACGTGGTTGGGCTGGCTATCTGAATGAAGCTATTGAACGGTTTGGCGATAAAACCGATGTGGTTTTTCTGG
Organism: Paludibacter propionicigenes WB4; assembly: GCF_000183135.1. Lineage (NCBI taxonomy): Bacteria > Pseudomonadati > Bacteroidota > Bacteroidia > Bacteroidales > Paludibacteraceae > Paludibacter > Paludibacter propionicigenes. The sequence continues at coordinate 1,901,898 of NC_014734.1, forward strand.
TACACGGCTGGCCGCTGGTTGGTCACGATAAGAGTATTGATTTTCTGGAGAAACAGCGGGATTTATATAAATACGTTCACGATCAAACCATACACTTGGCTAATCGTGGGCTGAATATGGAAGAAATAGCAGAAACAATCCAACTCCCTAAAGAACTATCTGGCGAATGGTATAATCGAGATTATTACGGTACGCTGAAACATAACTCCAAAGCTGTTTATCAATATTACCTCGGATGGTGGGATGGCAATCCAGCCAATTACGATAAGCTTCCTGATGTGGAGGCTGCAAAGCATTATGTGGATTTCTTTGGTGGCGAAAAAGCGGCACTCGAAAAAGCCCGCCTCAGTTATGCTAAGGGAGAGTACCGTTGGGTAGCCGAAGTGCTGAAGCATGTAGTATTTGCCAATCCTGCCAACAGGGAAGCACGTAACCTACAAGCTGATGCTTTTGAACAGTTGGCTTATCAGACTGAATCCTCTATCTGGCGAAACTTATATCTGTCGGGAGCAACGGAACTTCGGGCGGATGGCAATGTATCGGACAGGGCTATTCCCGGTGGGGCACTTTCCTCTGCCGGGCAAATCAACAAATTAACTACTGATGCTTTATTCGATTATCTGTCTGTGGCTCTTGATGGCAAAAAAGCAGAAGGTAAAGATATTTCTATCCGGTTTATTTTTCCCGATGTGAAGGAAAATACATTGGTGACAGTTAAGAATGCGGTATTGCACCATAGTACAAACAAAACCGACTTTGAAGCTGAACTAACACTTACCATTCCTAAAAAGGTCTTATTGTCAGGATTCACTGATGCAGAAACCTTGAGAAAAAAGATACAAACAAAAGATGGGGTTAATTATTCAGGAAATATATTTTTGCTGAAAGAGTTTTTTGAACTGATTGAGACTGCCAAGCCGAATTGGAATATTGTAACACCACGATAATGAAAAATAAAAAACAAATAATGAAATGAAGACAAAATTAAATAAACTGATGCTGCTAATAGTTTTTGCAGTCGCAGCAATGAACGGACAGGCGGCTCCAAAGCTGGAAAAAGATTCAGTTTTGAAAATAGCCAAAGAGGCATATATTTACGGTTTACCCTTGATATTAACCGATCTTACCCGAATCGGATCCGGAGTGCCTGTTAATCACTTTCATCATAGTAATCAGTTCCCCGATTTTCGATCACGCTTGGTGGTTCGTCCCAACAACGACACATTTTACTCTTCGGCATTTCTCGATTTGGGTGCAGAACCTGTCGTATTGAGTATTCCCGATTCTAAGGAGCGTTATTTTGTTGTACCTCTGATGGATGCATGGACTAATGTTTTCAAATCTTTTGGAAAACGAACTACGGGAACTAAAGCACAAACCTATGTGATAACCGGTCCTAAGTGGAAGGGTATTTTGCCCGCCGGAATTGAAGAAATAAAATCGCCTACAGATGAAGTGTGGATAATAGGCAGGTATCAGGTAAACAGTCCCGAAGATGGTAAAACCTTTGTGGTACCCATTCAGAATAAACTTACAGTTACTCCACTGAGCAAATGGAGCAATACTACTGCTCCGGCAGTAGCTTCGGTGACTTACTCCATCGAGAGTACAGCTGTAATCGGCGATTTAAAAAGTAAGAAGCTTACTGTAGTGGAAGCTCTGAATAGACTTTCTGTAGAGCAGTATTTCACCTACTTAAACGAATTGTTAGTGAAAAATCCAGGACTTCTTGCAGATAAAAAAGCATTGGTTCGTTTTGCCAAAATAGGTATACTTCCGGGTAAATCCTTTAACCTGAATCAATTCTCCGAAGATACCCGATTGGTTTTAAACTCATTGCCAGTCACATTAGCCGATGAATTGAGTAAAAATCAATCATTCTTTCGTGCTAAAAACGATGAAAAAATCGATTTGACCATTGGTAATTATGGAACTGACTATCTGAAACGCGGACTAATAGCCTATGTGGGTTTGGGAGCTCTTAATCCTGAAGAAGCTGTTTATCGCTCATACAGTGTGGATGCCGATAATCGACCGTTGGAAGGAAAAAATAAATACCTGCTTCATTTTGATGCAGGAAAACTGCCTCCTGCCCGTGCTTTTTGGTCGGTAACACTCTATGATAAAGATGGCTATCTGGTTGATAACCCAATTGACCGTTATGCTATAGGCGACCGTAATGATTTGAAATTTAATTCTGATGGATCGTTAGACTTATACATTCAAAATCAATATCCGGGCGCAGATAAAAAAAGTAACTGGTTACCGGCACCAATAGGTAATTTTAATTTATCCGTTCGTATTTATCTGCCTACCGATGATTTTTTACACAAAGAAGGCTCGTGGGTGAAGCCGCTTCTGAAAAAGCTCCAGTAAAATAACAGATTTTAGTATTTTGAGCCAGACTCTGTTCGTTTGGAAAATAATTATGCATTTTCAGATTGAAACTGAATAATTTTTTGTAGTAATAATTTCGAGGTTGAGCATCGGACGGAAATTGCCGGCAATATCTCGAAGCACTAGCCAGATTGTTCTGGCACAAACTATTCCGGAATTTAAACCAACGAAAGTTCTCTAAGAAAAGATTTATCGTGCTGTAAAATAAGCAATGCTTATAGGTCTGTGAATCAGATTTTTGTGGCAGTAGTGAAGGGGTGGCTTGTAGTCACTCCTTCACTTTTTCAATCCAAGTTTGATATATTTATCTCTTTCTCTTAGAAATTCTATTTTTTGTTGCTTGTAAAATATACCTAAAATAGGGTATTTATTATGCTAATTATGTCCATTAACTTTGTATCATTAAAACGATACTCACTTAAAGATCAGATGAAATGGAAAAAATAGCAAAGCAACTTACCGAATTGATCGGGAACACGCCGTTGTTGGAACTAAGTAATTACGAATTGGGTTACAAACTTGATGCAACTATTGTAGCAAAACTTGAAAGCTTTAATCCTGCCGGAAGTGTAAAAGATCGGATAGCGCTTTCAATGATTGAATATGCTGAACAAAAAGGAATTTTGAATAAAGATTCTGTCATTGTAGAGCCCACCAGTGGTAACACAGGTGTTGGCCTGGCGCTTGTTGCTGCAGCTAAAGGGTATAAGCTCATCATTACACTCCCTGAAACTTTCAGCATCGAGCGTCGTAATCTACTCAAAGCACTTGGAGCCGAATTGGTACTGACTCCCGGATCGCTGGGCATGAAAGGTGCAGTGGAAAAAGCTGAAGAAATAGCTGCTAATACACCGAACTCATTTTTTCCTCAACAATTTGAAAACCCTGCAAACCCTGCAGTTCATAAGCGCGCTACTGCTGAAGAAATCTGGCGCGATACGGCTGGGAAGCTAGATATATTTGTGGCCGGAGTAGGAACCGGTGGAACCGTGAGTGGAATAGGTGAGGTCTTGAAAAAATATAATCCGAATATACAAATAGTAGCCGTGGAACCAGCCGAATCACCATTACTTTCAGGTGGCCTAGCCGGCCCGCACAAAATTCAGGGAATAGGCCCAAACTTCGTTCCGGGCACATTTAATCGTTCCGTAGTTGATGAAATTCTTGCAGTAAAGAGTGATGATGCAATTCTCACTTCTCGTGAACTTGCCCGATTAGAAGGTTTGCTGGTGGGTATTTCGTCAGGAGCAGCAGTTTATGCAGCAACAGTGTTGGCAAGGCGCCCAGAAAACAAAGGAAAACGAATAGTAACAGTTTTACCCGATACAGGTGAACGATATCTTTCCACAGTATTATACGCTTTTGAGGAATATCCTTTAAAGAAAGAATGGCTGTAAAGCCAGTTTTTTGCTAAATATACCTACAAAAAGGTATTAAAAATGACTATATTAAGGTATTTCATTAGTTGTTTGTACGCCCTATCTTTGTATCGTTATATTTATGAAATATATAGTAAACAAATTCTGTAAATTTTATTTTATGAACTCATTATTTATGTACATGTATATGTGTTGCTGTCATTATCATTTCAATGACCGGTCTAGACGCTTGTGCATATTCGTAAAATAGATTTTACAAACAAACAAAAACGCAGCCGGTCAGGAAAACTGATCGGCTGCGTTTTTTTATACATTCAATTGTTATCTTTTGTACACATATTTATTTTGTTTAGTAACGCTTATAAGTTGTTTTTCTTCGATGTGAATCGCGGAAAAGCAATAAATAGGCATATTTTAAGGTAAGGTTTTTATTACCAATCGATAGATCTTTTTTTGATATTAATTTAAAATTATTTTTTACGATGTGAATCGGGTGAGGATAATGAATAATGGCTAAAATTAGAAGATTTGTTACTGAAACAGGGTCTTTTAAAATTGAGTTATTGTTATTTAGTTTTATTGTTTCTATCCATCGTTTTCCTTTAATGCAAAAAGAAGGAAAATGATGGATTGTTTCAATTTTTTAGCAGACCGAAATTATAAGAATTATAGACTCTCAACATAAACATAATCCAGCAAGAATTTCCAACAGATAATCATCTCTTTCTTCTTGCACTAAAAAAATAATATTATGGCTGGTTTTTCTATCTCTTTTCAAAAAGCATTGGCTAAGCTTCTCAACCTGAAGCCCATTAAACATAGTGTTGAATCTTTAAAAAATCAAGAAATCGTGGCAACAACTAAATTGAAATTTGAAACCCTGCAAGTACATGCAGGTCAGGAAGTGGATGGAACAACTCATGCACGTGCATTACCAATTTATCAGACAACCTCTTACGTGTTCGACGATGCAAAAGATGGTGCAGATCTTTTCGGACTACGTAAGTTTGGAAACATATACACCCGCTTACAAAACCCTACGACAGATGTGTTTGAAAAGCGCATTGCTGCATTGGAAGGTGGCGTAAGCGGGTTAGCTACTTCATCAGGTCAATCGGCTCAGTTTATAGCCTTGAACAATATCATTGAGGATGGCGATAATTTTGTATCAACACCTCATTTGTACGGAGGAACTTACAACCAGTTTAAAAATCAGTTTAAACGATTGGGAGTGGAAGTCCGGTTTACCAAAGATGATAAACCCGAAGAATTTGAAGCTCTGATTGACGAAAATACCAAAGCTATTTATCTGGAAACAATCGGTAATCCTGAACTTAATGTTCCTGACTTTGATGCCATTGCTGCGGTAGCAAAGAAGCATGATATTCCGGTAATCGTAGATAATACTTTTGGTGCCGGCGGTTATTTGTTCCGTCCGTTGGAACACGGTGCTTCGGTAGTGGTCGAATCTGCAACCAAATGGATTGGCGGTCACGGTACTTCCATTGGTGGTGTTATTGTAGATGGAGGAACATTCAACTGGGGTAATGGTAAATTTCCTTCATTTACCGAACCTTCGGATAGTTATCACGGATTGGTTTTCTGGGATGTGTTCGGAGCTAACGGTCCGTTTGGTAACATAGCTTTCAATATTCGTGCACGTGTAGAAGGACTTCGCGACTGGGGAAACACTATCAGTCCATTCAATTCTTTCTTGCTGGTGCAAGGCATCGAAACACTTTCATTACGTGTCGATCGCCATGTACAGAATGCACAGGCTTTAGCGGAATGGTTGGAGAAACATCCTAAAGTGGAATATGTGAACTACCCGGGGTTGAAGAGTAGTAAATATCATAACCTGGCTAAAAAATACTTTCCAAAAGGTCCGGGCTCGGTGCTCACTTTCAAAATTAAAGGCGATCCCAAGAATGCCGATATTTTAATAGATAATGTGAAGCTATTAAGCCATTTAGCCAATGTGGGTGATGCTAAGAGTTTAATCATTCACCCTTCAGCCACTACTCACGAGCAACTTTCGCCGGAAGACCAGATTGCTTCAGGTGTTGCTCCCGGATTATTGCGCCTATCTGTTGGTATTGAAAATATCGAAGATATCAAAGCGGATATTGAAGAAGCATTGGAGGCAATAAATGTATAAGATTTTATTGAAGCAACGACGTTTATTTTAGTTGGGGTTATATCTATAAATATATTTAGCCGTCTTTAAATTTATCGATTATTGCTGATATAGTATTGAATATAAAGATAAAATGACATCCGATCAAGTAATATTGATTGGATGTTTTTTTTATTGAAATTTCATAAGTTTTAATTTGTAGAGATCCTATAAATGTATTGAAATATAAAATATACCTCTATTCGGGTATATAAATGCCATAAAAAGGGTATTGATGTACAAACCGCAATAGTCTAATTTTGCACTATCTAAATAGACCTTAATACTATGTAACATTAGGCTGATGTAAAAATAATACTTAACACATAAATGCTATAAGATGCAAAAATATATTCATCACATAATAATACAGAATATTTCGATCATTGTTTCTGGCGAAAAGAAAATAATTCGTCAGGTGTTCAATCAGATTTTCTCTTTATTTGGAATTATGTTTACTTCGAAATTAACTTTTTCGCTTTCTTCTTCCACCCGAATGGGCTGCTGCATGTAGAACAGGTGCGCCCTTTTATTCTGATCCCAATACTTCATTCTGAATGGCGGATCGACAAATTCTCAATTTTCAATTTCAAACTTAATTATGTTGTTCGAATCATTATTCTTTTGGTTCGATAAGGCTAATAGTATATTCTTTTTTTAAACAACAAAGCTTTCTAAGTACTTCATTAATAAAATGATTGCAAAGTTTGCTATAATTTAAATAATCTATATGACAAAAAAACTTTTATTTCCAAAAAACAAAAAAGGACGAAATCAGTATGCTCGTAAAAGTGTTGTCACCCTTTTACTTGTGGTGTTGACTACTTTGTCAGTTTATGCACAACAGATTATCGTTAAGGGTGTAGTACTTGATGAAAGTACAAAACTATCTGTGATTGGTGCTACAATCAAAATTAAAGGACAGAATGGAGGTGCCGTAACCGATGTAAAGGGTGACTTTAGCCTGAATGTAAAGTCGCTTCCTATAACTTTATTGGTGTCGAGTGTAGGATATAAAAATCAGGAAATTGATGTTTATGAAAACGAACCTGTGACGGCTTATCTTTCGGAAAATGTAAACAGATTGAACGAAGTGGTGGTTACCGCATTGGGTATTTCAAAAGAGAAAAAATCGCTGGGTTATACTATGCAGGAGCTCAAAAGCAAAGACCTTCAAAATACAAAAGAAACCAACATTCTTAATAGTATAACGGGTAAAATAGCCGGAGTCAGAATTACTAATTCGCAAGGTGATATGGGATCTTCACGTATCGTTATTCGTGGTGAAACGTCAATAGCCGGAAATAACCAACCGCTGTTTGTTGTCGATGGAGTGCCGGTAGATAACTCACAGTTGAACTATGGTGGAGCAACCCGTGATTTCAAAAACGCTATTGCCGATCTAAATCCTGAAGACATTGAATCGTTAAGTGTATTGAAAGGGCCAAATGCGGCAGCTCTTTACGGATCGCGTGCTGCACACGGTGTGATTCTTATCACCACAAAATCGGGAAAAGGCCAAAAAGGTCTGGGCGTGACGTTGACCTCCGGTATTACCGTTTCTAATGTTACCACTTTACCCGATTATCAGAACGTATTTGGACAAGGATCAAATGGTAAGTTTAGCTATGTAGATGGTAAAGGAGGTGGCGTTAATGATGGCGTTGATGAAAGTTGGGGACCCAAGATGGATGGTCGCCTCATTCCACAGTTTTACTCAAATGGGGTAGCTGTACCGTTTGTGGCTCATCCTGATAATGTGAAAGACTTCTTCAATACCGGTCTTACTTTTGATAATGGTATTTCTGTAGCCGGATCCGATGCAAAATCTGATTTCCGTTTGGGAGTAAATAACCAAAAACAAAAAGGAACAGTACCTAATAGTGAAGTAAACAAAACAAACTTCTCAATTAACGCTAACTATCAATTATCCAAGAATATAAAGGTAGGCGTTACAGCTGACTATGTTGTTACCAGTGCTCCAACCCTTCCGGGCGGACCATCAGGTAACCGTGCAGCCGGGGTAATGCTTCAGTTCCTTTGGTTCGGACGTCAGGTTGACATCAACGAATTGAAGAATAACTGGAATAACAACTGGAACAATAGCTATTACAGCAATCCGTATTGGAATGCTAATTATAATACTACCAGTCAGCAACGTAACCGCTTAATTGGTGATATTCATCTGGAAGCAAAAATTATTGATGGACTTAACTTCAAATTCCGCACGGGAACCGATTATTATAATGATCGCCGAAAATATACGATCAAATATGGTACAAGCGGAACTCCTTTCGGATCCTATGCCGAAGATGCTTACACTGTTGACGAGAAAAATACGGAGGCTATCTTGCAATATACTAAGAAGCTGAATGAAGATTTTAGTTTAGATGCTCTTGCCGGATTCAATGTTCGTAACCGCAGCTATGCTAATAATTACCAAAAAGCACCACGTTTAGCGGTACCGGATTTGTATACGTTGACCAACTCGCGCGATGCACTTACTTCGTCGAACTCATTTTCAAAATTGAGAGTGTACAGTGGTTACGCGTCAGCTCAATTGGGCTATAAGAATTATGCCTATCTGAACCTGACAGCCCGTAATGATTGGTCGTCGACATTGCCTAGCAGTAACCGTTCATATTTCTATCCATCAATCAACGGAAGTTTAGTATTGTCCGAAGCATTGAACCTGAAGAGCAATACGCTTGATTTCTTGAAAATACGTGGTGGTTGGTCGGAAGTTGGTAATGATGCTGATCCTTACCAATTGTCAACCGTTTATAATTTTCAAACAGCATTCGACGGAAACCCGATTCAAACATCTTCGCAAAAGAAACTGAATCCGGATCTGAAACCGGAAACAACACGTTCTACTGAGTTAGGTCTTGAGTCATCTTTCTTGAAAAACAGAGTGCATTTTGATGTTGCATATTATAATACCAATAGTTTTGACCAAATTCTGGAAATAAAAACAACTGCAGCAAGCGGTTATACTTCACAGTTGATCAATGCAGGTAAAATAAACAATCATGGTATCGAAATCCAGTTGGATGGAACTCCTATTGAAGGTCGTAATTTCAAATGGAATGTAGGTTTAAACTATTCAAGCAATAAAAGTAAAGTAGAAATTCTTGACTATGATGGAAAAATTCAAAACTATACAATTGGTTCTTCCGGCGGTGTAGACGTATTGGCATCGGTTGGAAAAGCTTACGGTACATTGTACGGTACGGCATATCTGCGCGATGCAAATGGAAATATCGTAGTAGGTGCTAACGGATTGCCGAAAGCCGATCCTCAAAACAGAGTGTTGGGACATTATACTCCCGATTGGTTAGGTGGTATCACCAACACGATTACTTACAAACATCTTGAATTATCGTTCCTTATTGATGCAAGTGTAGGTGGAAAAATATTTTCAGGAACCAACCGAACAGGTATTTATACAGGGGTGCTAGCACAAACTCTTCCTGGTCGCGATGCAGCTCACGGCGGACTAAACTATTATTACCCGGGAAATAACACTGCCGGTACAAAGACCTTACTAACAACTGCTACTGCTCCAAATGGTGAAACAGTATATGATGATGGAGTTATCTTTACAGGTGTATATGCCAATGGATCACCCAATACTCAGGTAATCAGTGCTCAGGAGTATTACAAAGCGTCCTATAATATCAGCGAAGCTTATGTTTACAGTTCAAGTTTTGTGAAGTTGAGAGAAGTAAAACTTACTTATAATTTCAATAAAAAGCTGATTAAGAAGATCGGATTTGATGGAGCCAGTATAACTGCTACAGGTCGTAATCTCTTCTTTATTTACAAGTCGGTGCCTAATATCGATCCTGAAACAGCATTCAACACGGGAAATGCTCAAGGACTGGAAAGTCTTGCATTGCCAACTACCAGAAGCTTTAGCTTTAATGTCAATCTCAAATTTTAAAAACACGAAATTATGCTAAAAAATATATTATATATAATCATATTCGCACTTGCATTAAGCTCTTGCAACAGCACATTGGATGAAATCAATAAAAATCCAAATGCAACTGAAACGCCACTGCCACCTTACCTGTTAACCAGCACTTTAAAACAGGGTGCCGATCTCTACTGGGGTTCGGAAAGTAATTTTAATTCATCGTTGTTGTTTGTTCAGCAATGGGCAAAGATTCAGTATGCCGAACCAGACAGATATGATGTATCTAACACTAGTTTCACCTCTTTGTGGAACACAGGCTATTCAACACTTATCACGGACTTGAACACGATTCTGAATTTCTCAGATCAACAAGCTAATTCAAACTATAAAGGAATTGCGCTGACATTGCGTTCTTGGACATTCCTATTGCTGACAGATGCTTATGGAAGTATTCCTTACAAAGAAGCTGGTCTGAAAGTAACGCCGGCTTATAATACTCAAAAAGAAGTGTATACCGGTTTGCTCGAAGATTTGAAGCAAGCTCAATCTTTGCTGGGTACTGCCAATGGTACTGTTACAGGTGATTTGGCTTATAAAGGCAATATTGCGAAATGGAAAAAACTGGTGAACTCGCTTCGTTTGCGTATTGCGTTACGTATTTCGGATAAAGAACCTGCATTGGCTAAACAAGCAGTGATTGATGCAACTACGGATGCAGCTGGTTTAATTAGCAGCAACAGTGAAATATTCCAGTTTGTTTACACCAGTTCGCCACAGCAAAATCCGGCTTCAGCATGGTTCGAGACCCGAGATGATTATCGCATATCTAAGACTCTGGTTGATAAATTATATGAATTGTCCGATCCGCGTTTACCGGTCTATGCTCAATTACCTTCAGATGCTAGTGTAGGAAAATACGTTGGTGGTGCTAATGGATTGTCAAACAGTGCTGCTAATAGTCAGGGTTTTGCCAAAACATCAAAACCGGGTACTTACTTCCTGACTTCGCAATCACCGGCAGTAATTTTCACTTACTCCGAAGTGTTATTCGATCTTTCTGAAGCTGTGGCTCGTGGTTACATTGCAGGTGATGCTGAGCAATTCTATAAAAATGCAATTACAGCATCATTCAACCAATTTGGCATTACCGATGCAACCGTTATCTCCAATTATCTTAACCAGTCAATTGTGAAATACGATGCAACGAATTATGCCAAGTCAATTGGTATACAAAAATGGATTGCATTTTTCGGACAGGGATTGGATGCTTTTGCAGAATGGAGAAGACTTGATTATCCTCAGTTGACTGCAGGTCCGGCTACTGTTTTGGACGGACAGATACCTTCGCGTTTCTTCTATCCGGGAACTGAGCAATCGTTGAATGGTGCTAGTTATCAGGCTGCAGTAGCTGTACAGGGGAAAGACATACTTACTACAAAATTGTGGTTTGATGCCAAATAAGCTGTGCTCTGAAAAAAATAACCAGCTGTAGTTTTCAACTACTATCTTAATAATTCAATACAAAGTCATTCAACAATTATCATTCTTTTTTAAAGGAGATAATTGTTGGATGCATTTTGTTTAAAAAAATAATGAATCCAAGCATATGAAACAGAGAATAACCGTGATTCTTACAATTCTTATTGTTTTTTTCTCATTCAAATCGTTACAGGCCTGTACTACTGCCGTTGTTTCGGGGAAATATACCGCCGATGGGCGTCCTATGCTTTTTAAACAACGGGATACGCCTCAATTGGAAAATAAGTTGGTAGCTTTTCAAGATGGAAAATATCCTTATCTTGGATTGGTAAACACCAAAGATACACTTGGTAAAGAGGTATTTGGAGGTTTCAATAAAGCCGGGTTTGCAATAATGAATTCGGCTTCGTACAATCTGAATCCAAACGATTCGGGTAAGGATGATGGAGCAGATGGTTTAATTATGAAACAGGCTTTACAAAAATGCGCTACGTTGGCCGATTTTGAGCGTCTGCTCGATTCGCTACCGAAACCGTTGAATGTAAGTTCAAATTTTGGTGTTATTGACGCCAAAGGAGGCGCTGCTTATTACGAAACAGGCAATTACAACTACAAAAAGTACGATGCCAATAATCCTGATACAGCTCCATTCGGTTATATCATCCGTACCAATTTCTCATATTCTGGGGACAGATTACAAGATAAAGGATTGGCAAGATATGAGTCTGCTCAGGAGTTGTTTTCTCAGGCTTCATTGAACAACTCGATCTCGGTTGATTTTCTTATTGATGTAACCCGTTATTTAAAACATGGAATAACTAAAACAGACCTTTTGTCATTAGCTCCCGACAATGGAGCAAAACCTGTTTTTGTAGCTTTCAGAGATTATATCCCAAGGTATCTTACAGCATCTTCTATCATCGTTCAAGGAGTAAAAGTGAATGAATCTCCTACTCAAACCGTTTTATGGACAATTCTGGGATCTCCTTTAACCACAGTTGCCATTCCTGTTTGGATAACTTCTACACTGGATTTGCCCAAAATTCTTATAGCTGATAAGACCGGTGGCTCTGCCAAACTCAACGAATGGTCGTTGACATTGAAGAAACAGTTGTTCCCGATTGAAAGAGGCGAAGGGAGTGATTATATCAATCTGGCTGCTCTGATTTCGAAAGATAAGAAAGGTATTTTACAGAATTTATTGCCAATTGAAAAGCAAATTCTGAATCAGGCAAACACGAACTTGATTAAGTGGCGCAGTCAACCTACGGTTAATGAAAAAGAAATCATTGGTTTTTATAATTGGGTAGATAAGTTTGTTACTCAGTCTTACCATGATGCTTTCAATATACCGGCTAGTTTATAAACAACAATTTAAAATAGAAAAGAAATGAAACTCAATAAAAAATACTGGATGGTAATATTGCTGTTGGTTGCAACTATGTCCATTCTGTTGGCACAACAGAAAGCAAGGAATAAACAAACTCCTCCGCATTTTTTGATCAATGGGGAAATCAATCTCCCATCGGGAACCATTTATCTAAAAGGCTTCCATAATAAGATTTTTTTCAACATTGATTCTACTCAAATAATAAACGGTCATTTTAAATTCAAAGGTAGTGTAAAGAATCCCGATTTATTTGGGTTAAGTACAGACAGAAATGAAACGTTCAACCCATACTATATTTTCATCGAAAATACTCCAATAAAAGTGCTCATTGATACAGCTAATCATCATCCAATCAAAATATATGGTTCAGCTTCAAATGATCTTTTTGAAAGTTTCAAAGCCGCTCGCAGAGGATATAAAATTGATTCGCTTATAACAGCTCAACCCCAATCACCCGTGGCAGCTTATATTTTATATCGTAATTATGCTAATGATTTATCGGTGAATCAGCTTGAAAAGAATCTTGCACTTTTCGATCCGTCATTAGCTGATTTGAGTTACATTAAAGAACTGAAAGAAATTCTTGCAATAAAAAAGCAGGTGGATGTTGGGCAGAAAGCCATTGACTTCTCGGCATTAACACCTGATGGTAAATTATTGAAACTTTCTCAGTTCTATGGTAATTATTTATTACTTGATTTTTGGGCTTCGTGGTGTGGTCCTTGCCGACGTGAAAATCCCAATCTGGTGAGAATATATAATAAATTTAAATCTAAAGGATTCAATATCTTTGCCGTATCACTAGATCAAAAAAGAGAAAACTGGATAGAGGCGATTTCTAAAGATAATTTAACTTGGACGCATGTATCTGATTTGAAGTTTTGGAATAGTGAACCTGCAAGATTGTATGCTGTACGGAATATACCCTCTAATGTATTAATTGACCCTCACGGAAACATCGTAGCACGAAATCTAAGAGGAGAAGAATTAGAGAAAAAACTGGATGAAGTCTTTAAGTGATTGTTGATTGTTTAAGCTATAATCATATACCCCAATTATGGTATGTAAATACTATGATTGGGGTATTTCGTATACCTCAAAATAGTATGAACTTTGCAAATAAATTAATGGATATCTAAAGGAACATTAAAAATGAAGGATAATCTTGTTTACCCATTAATTTCTGGAAACAGAATTTCTACGCAATGATATACTGTCATTCATTCAAATTAGGATGCTAATATTATACTAACTATCTACCCGATATATCATACAAAAGTTAATGCTCAATTATAAAGCATTTCTATTATCAGCTTTTGAACATAAGTAAAATTTCTTTATTGGAAGAAAGTACTTACACGAACAAATAATCACACAACATAACCGAAATTAATGGACGAAGCTACTTTTATAATTGCTGAGAATTGCGATTTATGTCGATTGGGACTCACTTGTATCATTCAAGATCAAGTCCAGTCACCTACTATTGTGACAGTTTCAAGTAAGTTGGAATTGCACAAGGCGCTGCTGTATAATGAGGATGCAACTGTCATCATTGATTTTGAAAGCTTGGCCATAGATAACATAGAAGAAGTAATCGTACTATCCGACTGTTTTCCACGATCTAATTGGTTGTTTATGGGTGATATTCCTGATGAGTCTTTTCTGATGCCATTAACTGCCTCCTTTGAACGAGCTAACTTTATTCTCAAATCAAACGAGTACGATGTGATCACCATGGCTATTTTGGATACACTTTCCGGCAAAAAGTATTTTTGTAGCGAAGCACTTCAGATTATCATGGATGGGCATAATCGAAAAAAAGAATCTTCCGGTAAACGAGATTTGCTTACTCACACCGAATTGGAGCTTATTCAGTTATTTACGCAAGGGAAGACTGCAAAAGAAATTGCCGATTCGCGTTGTCTGAGTCACCACACCATTAATACACATCGCAAGAATATATTTCGCAAACTGGAAATCAACAATGTACAGGAGCTGATCAAGTTTGCTTTGAAAAATGGCTTGGTAGATCTGACAGAGTATTATATCTAGGATATTATTAATAGTTTTTTTCAAGCAATTAAAGACGATTTTGCATTGACAAATCGACAAAAATTCTATTCACTGCTGCAATCATATGAACAAAACCATTCAATTCAACCCGCTGAAATATCCTGTTTACGTTATGGCCAAAGCTATTGGTCCGGCTTGTAACCTGCGTTGCAGCTACTGCTATTACCTAGATAAAAAAAGTTTAAGCCCGAATAATAGTTCCAATAGAATGAGCGAAGAAACGCTTGAATTATTTATTGAACAATATATCAATGCTCAACCGGGTGAAGAAGTGCTTTTTACATGGCATGGTGGAGAACCTCTTCTTATGGGAATTGAGTATTATCAGCGTGCCATTCGCTTACAAAAGGTTTATGGGCGAAATCGCAGGATAGAAAACGTATTGCAAACTAATGGAACTTTACTTACCGAGGAATGGTGCAAATTTTTCAAGGAGAATAATTTTCTGATCGGACTTTCTATTGACGGCCCGGAGCATTGCCATAATCGATATCGACGGACTATCGGTAACGATGGTTCTTTCCAGAAAGCAATGAATGGAATAAAATTGCTTCAAAAACATCAGGTAGAATTCAACGTACTGTCGGTGGTAAATGACTACAATGCTCAATATCCGCTCGAAGTATATCGTTTTTTCAAACTAATAGGTGCTAAATACATTCAATTTTCGCCAGTTGTAGAAAGGTTGAATGCAGAATCAGGATTGCTTACCGCACCTGATAACACGGAAGGAAAGCTCACTTCGTGGTCGGTTGGAGCATTGGAGTATGGACAGTTTTTGTCAGCTATTTTTGATGAGTGGGTTCGAAATGATGTAGGACAAATATATGTTACAACCTTTGATGCTACGCTAGCGGGCTATGTTGGAGTGGCGCCATGTACCTGTATTTTTTCAGAGACTTGTGGTCATGCGTCAGCTCTCGAAGCTAACGGTGATTTGTATAGCTGCGATCATTTTGTTTTTCCGGAATTTAAGCAGGGAAATATCCATCAAAAAACCATTACAGAAATGA
Organism: Paludibacter propionicigenes WB4; assembly: GCF_000183135.1. Classification (NCBI taxonomy): domain Bacteria; kingdom Pseudomonadati; phylum Bacteroidota; class Bacteroidia; order Bacteroidales; family Paludibacteraceae; genus Paludibacter; species Paludibacter propionicigenes. Next base: position 1,917,730 of record NC_014734.1, read on the forward strand.
TGCTTTCGCCGGCACAATTCAAATTTGGAAATGACAAGCGTGATAAGTTATCATCAGCATGTAAACAATGCCAATTTCTGAAAGCATGTCATGGGGAGTGCCCCAAGAATCGCATTCTAAAATTGTCAGATGGATCGGCTCACAATTATCTCTGTTCAGGTCTTAAACACTACTTTAATCATGTACATCCTTACATGCAGTTTATGGCTAATGAGTTAAAACATAAGCGCCCACCTGCTAATGTTATACACTGGGCAAGAGCTAAAGATATTTGATATGTTTTTTGCTTTTCAGAAAGTGTCGTTGATTTGGTTTTTTATACAAAGATGAATACCATAAACAGGGTAGAGAAATACCATCTGAATGGGATTGTGCAAATCTCCTAATTGTGAGAACTTTGTACAAGTGAAAGATTATACAGATTGGTTTTGTATCGTAAGTTTAAATATCATCATAAATAAAAAAATATATGAAAAAGATTGTAACATTAACACTCGTATTTGCGGTTATTTTGGGACTTACCAATCAGGTACAAGCCCAAAAAAATGAACTTAAAGGACAAATTTCATTATCAGGGGCTTTTGCTCTTTATCCATTAGCCGTTAAATGGGCTGAGGAGTTTAAAAAACTTCACCCTAATGTCAAAATTGATGTTTCTGGTGGTGGAGCTGGTAAGGGAATAACTGATGCCTTGGCAAAAGTTGTAGATTTAGGTATGGTTTCAAGAGAAGTTAAACCGGAGGAAGTTGCTCAAGGTGCATGGTTTGTAGCCGTGGCGAAAGATGCCGTTGTGCCAACTATCAATGCAAAGAACCCTAAAATCAAGGAATTGTTGGCTAAAGGATTAACACAGGCTGCTGCAACCAAAATCTTTATAACCGAAGAATATAAAACATGGGGACAAGTATTGGGTGTACAAAGCAATATTCCGCTTCATCTTTATGTACGTTCAGATGCATGCGGTGCCGGCGAAACCTGGGCTAAATATCTTGGAAATAAAAAACAGGAAGACCTGAAAGGGACTGCCGTTTTTGGTGATCCCGGAGTGGCATCGGCTGTTCAGAAAGATCCACTTGGTTTGGGTTATAACAACATAGCATATGCCTATGATTTGAAAACTAAAAAACCAAATTCCGGCATTTTGGTATTGCCTATTGATGTAAATAATAATGGAAAGATTGATGCTGCCGAAAATTTTTATGCAACATCTAATCAATTGATTTCAGCTATTGCGCAAGGTAAGTATCCTTCACCTCCTGCTCGCGATTTGTATCTGGTTGCAAATGGAAAACCTACAAATCCTGCAGTAGTTGCATTTTTGAAATTTATCCTTACCGAAGGTCAAAAATACAATGTTCCAAACGGTTATATCAGTCTGCCAAAAGAAAAATTGAATAAAGGAATTGCCAAACTGAAATAAAAGTCCAATAAATATCCAAGGTCGACTTAACGGAAGTTTAATTCGTCCTAAATTATAATACTCATCATAATACAGCTATCCCAAAGTTCTTTATAGGAGGAACTTTGGGTGCTTTTTCTATTTGAAATGTACAAATTACCAACTACTCTCACAGAAGATATTGCTTACTTCGGAACACTTATTGATGATTTCCATCAGGGAAAGATTGAACCTGTAAAGTTTAAAGGAACGCGAGTGCCAATGGGTATTTACGAGCAACGTAAAGATGGGACATACATGGTTCGTGTTCGTTGTACCGGCGGATATATCAGCCCGCAACAACTAAAGCAAGTGGCTCTGACTGCTCAAAGCCACCATTCTACACTATTGCACATCACCACTCGTCAGGAAATTCAGATTCATCACATTAGCATCGATCAGGTGAAAACGATTTTACCCGAACTGCAAAAGGTTGAACTATCATCGAAAGGTGGCGGAGGTAATACAGTACGTAATTTTTTGGTAGATGTAAACAGCGGCATTAGTCACACCGAAGTTTTTGATGTGTTGCCTTATGCCGTAGATTTGACTACCAAGTTAATTGCTAAACCTGACTCATTCAGTTTACCTCGCAAACTGAAGATTGCATTCTCTACAAGTGAATCAAAGGCGGATTTTGCTGTTATTAATGATTTGGGATTTATTGCTACGATTAAAGATGGAAAACGAGGTTTTAAAGTTTATCTGGGTGGTTCGGTGGCATCAAATCCAACGCTTGGATGGGAATTGTTCGATTTTGCTCCCGAGGAAGAATTAATCAATATAGCTATTGCCGCCAAAAGATTTTTCAATAACCACGGTAACCGTAAGAATAAGCATAAAGCCCGAATCCGTTACATCTTTTACAAAGAAGGTGAAGAAAAAACCAAAGAATTATTCTTCAATTACTACAATGAGATTAAAGCTAAAGAGAATGTAGTTTATACTCCCGCTAGTTTGAATTTTGAATATAGAAATCCTTCATTTGCAGCATCTGACGTACATTCTTCTGAATTTGAATTGTGGAAGAAACAGCATGCATCGTCTCAAAAGCAAAACGGACTTTTCTCTACTATCGTTTCTTTTGTAAATGGGAATACTGATAGTGAAACACTGTTGAAAATTGCCGGTTTTGCTTCTGAATTTGGAAATGACGTATTGCGTTTCACAGCTCGTCAGCAACTTCAATTACGAAATATTCCCGAAAAATATCTGGGAAATGTATACCTCCTGCTTAAGGAACTGAATATTCCAACAGAACTTCCGGTTGTTATAGATAATATCGTTTCTTGTACCGGAGCTGATACCTGTAGATTAGGCATTTGTTATTCTAAGGGTGCTTCGCTGGCTTTACGAAAAAAACTGGGTAAAAGTAAGCTGAATTTAAACGAGGTTAGCGAATTGCAAATCAACATTTCAGGTTGTCCTAATTCATGTGCTCAGCAAATTTGGTCCGACATAGGCTTTTCAGGTAGAGTGGGACGCAATGAAAGAATGTATGCAGCTTACAATGTATATGTTGGTGCTCAAAAAGGAAATAATCCACAGTTAGGCGAGGCTATAGGAACAGTAAGTGCCAAAGATTTGCCACAATTTACGGAAGATATTTTGGCGGATTACATTAGTGTAAAAGTTGCGCACTCTTCATTCCGAAACTATTTGGATGCTAATGGCAAGGACAAAATAAAATCGTTGGTAGAGAAATACAAGGACATTCCCGATTTCGATGAGGATAAAAACTATTATTACGATTGGGGAAGTGAGGAACTCTTCTCGGTTGCAAACAAAGGACCGGCAGAGTGTTCGGCGGGATTGTTTGATATGATAGATGTAGATTTGAATTTTATCAAACAAGGTTTTGACTCATTGAAAAGCGAAACAGAAGCAAATAAGATTAATCAAATCCTGTTTGACATCGTTTTTTCGTCAGCGCGCATGTTGTTGGTGACTAAAGGAGCAGAGCCTAGAATAACTGCTGAGGCTTTTGAACTTTTTATTGATAAATTTATAAACGAAGGCTTGGTGGACGAATCGTTTAAAGACTTGGTAAAAATTGCTCAAACCAATCCGGATACTGATTTTTCAACAAGAAAAGAGGAGATCGTCTCATTGTCTGATGCGGTAATAAAATTGTACGAAGGCATGGACGATTCTTTGCAATTTAAAGTTCCTTCTACGAAACAAATTGAAACGCAACAGGAAAATCCTGTTCAGGAAATAAAAACAACCGACGTTGATATTCGCGTAAAAGACTATCGTGGGGTGGCTTGTCCGATGAACTTTGTAAAAACAAAAATTGAACTGGCGACCATGAAATCGGGTGAATTGTTAGAGATCTGGCTTGATGATGGACAACCAATTCAAAACGTACCGGGATCGGTTCGGAATGAAGGCCATCAAGTGGTTTCAGTAATTCAGGAAGGTCTTTTTTGGAAAGTTATGATTAGAAAAAAAAGATTTTCATTTGGTTAAAAACTCTTGTCTGAGACTATTCAAAAAGAGGTTTGATAAATTGTAAAAGGTTATGAATTCTAAGTGGTAGCTGTCCTCAAAAATCATAAACAATGTCAATGTGTAAAATCCTAGAAACGAAAATAAATGTGCAGTCATTATGGTTTTTAATAAAATACTGTAATCACAATTGTTTGGCATATAGACATTCCATAGTTAGGCAGCTATTCTTTAATTGAATTTAGTACGTATTTATAATACCTGCTTATGGCATCTTCATTATTCTCTTTAAAGTTGAAAATCATCACGGGCTTCATAACACTAGTGCTACTGTTTGTGGTTCTTCTCATTGCTGACTTATCGAGAAAACAACCGTTTTTCGCTCATAGACAAGTACTCCAAAACTGCACTGATACAACAAAAACAAGGCGAGGCTATTATTGTACAAATACTCGACATTGCTCTATTGAGCGAGCAAGCCATTATCTGGGACGAGAATGACATCACCACTTACCAGGGAAAACGAGATGAAGTCATGAGCTCGTTGAAAAGGCTACAAAATCAATTGCTGGAATGAAGTCAACATCGCCGTATTTGTTCTATTCTCACCTTACTTTCGGTCAAAAAAAAACTCAGACCCTTGCCATCGTGGAAGATTTGAAAGAGTTGCGGGCTAGCAAGAAACTGATAAGTGAATGGATGCCTAACATTATTCAACAGACAAAACAAAATAAACAAAAGCTAGCGGAGCATAGAAGATGAATGAAACTATCCTACATAAAAATCAAGATAGTTCCGGTATCCTATCCCACTCTTTAGCGAACAACATGCTGCATATACAGAAGAAAAAAAGTGAGCTATTACTTTTACACATGGACAGCCTAAACAGGTAGAATACCCAAATAGGCCGGTTAATAACGGAGTTCTACCATACAGCACAACTAAATGCGAAAGAAAAGTCGGACACCTATTTTCTCGGACAGGAAAAAACTTTAAGGCTTATCTCCTACCTTGGTATTGGTACCATCCTATTTGCTATTGGGTTCTACCTTATCCTGCATATTGATATAAAAAAAGGATGCGATACCGGATTCAACTAGTGATGGTGACGGCGTGGAAGATATATTGAAGTGGATGAACAAACAACAAATTCGCATCCCTTTTATTGTGATGACAGAATACTCCGGTATATCTTCTGCTGTACAGGCCATGAAACTTGGTGCGGAGGACTATCTACCTAAGCCCGGAAATCCTGATAAGCTTTACAGTCTGCTTAGGGAACTGTTTCAACGAAAAAATAAACCAGAACGTACTATTATCTTTCGGCGCGAGAGTAAAGCCAGTGGCACGGAGCATTCATGCTGCAAGTCAACGGGCAAGTCAACCTTTCGTAGCCATCGATTGCGGGGCTATCCCGAAAGAATTGGCGGCTTCGGAGTTCTTTGGACACACTAAGGGAGCGTTCACAGGAGCAACGGATGACAAACATGGCGTACTAAATAGTGCCAATGGAGGGACACTGTTTCTGGACGAGGTATGTAATCTTCCGTACGAGATACAGGCATTATTGCTAAGGGCATTGCAAGAACGCAGCTATCGCCCAATTGGAGGTAAATTGGAATTGAAGACCAATGTACGGATTATTGCTGCGAGTAACGAACATATTGGAAAAGCGATTGAAACGGGACGTTTCCGGGAAGATTTGTACCACGCCTCTGTGAATTCACCATCACTGTTCCCTCTCTCGCAGAATGTAGGGAAGATATTCTGCCACTAGCAGAATTCTTCCGGGGACAGAGTTGTATAGAATTTAGTAAAAAAGTCATCCGATTTGATGTGGAGACACAGAAAATAATGCAAGCTTATGAATGACCTGGAAATGTGCGGGAACTTCGGCATTGTGTCCGCAGTGCGGTACTATTGGTGGATAACGATACAGTTGGGAAAAAAGAACTGTATATTGACTTACAAGTAACGGCTGACGGTTATGCTCTAAAAGCCGGAAACGAAGAACGGGAACACATTATCAAAGCACTTGATGCGACCCGGAATAACAAGGACCTGACCGCTAACTTACTAAAAATTAGTCGCCCCACGCTTTATAAAAAAATGAGTTACTAAATCGTTACTAATAGAAATAATTGAATAATTAATTACCTGATAATTACGGAATAAAGGAGGAAAAGTTCATTTTTCTTCCTCTCTGCAAAATTTACCAACATCAAATAAAAACTCATGAGATTGAAAATGTTGCATTGCATTTTCAATCCCGTGAGTTTTTTCTATATCATCCTTTTGCATGAGCTAATTATCCGTAGTGGATTCACAATGCCGCAAATAAAAAGGCACAATTTCTTGTGCCTTTTTGATATCAGAATTATTTGAGAGCATGTCTCTACAGTTTGATTATTCTGCTGGTGATAACACTACTTTATAGGTTTTAATCAACCCTTTATAATCGCATTTAATCACAGCGGTACCAGTTTTCGAATCAGCCTGAGTAATATTTATTTTTACAGCAGGGTTGCTCGAAGAAGCTGTTACATTTGGTGTTGCAGTAGCACTGGCTGGAACTTTGTAAGTAGCCTGATAAATATCATACCCAACAATACCGTTGGCATTTGTAGATCTAACCGGAGTTTCAGGCACAACTATCGCTTCACCGTTCACCTTAATGCTTACACGAGGTGTAACAGGACGAACAATTTCCTTTTTGGCGGAGCTGAATCCTAATCCAATTAAATCGAATAGGCCTTCATTTTCAGCACCTTCTGCTACAAGGTATACAGCATGTTTCTTTCCTAGTTTATCAACAACTGATGAAACATCTATCGTAAACTTTGTGGTTTCCTGAACTGAATTTGCAGGAACATCAATCACGCCTATTTTTTTACCTTTCCATGTAGCATTGTCCCACGGTCCGTCTATCCAAACGTTGACTTTAAATGCATTTTTGGTTTTTGGAGTAAGGAAAAGATTGAAAGCGGTTTTGTTTCCAACTTTTACACCTTCAAAAGCTTTCAATCCTTTAGTATCTTTGGCAAGACCTCCAAAACCGAAATATTTATATCCAATAATGTTACCATTCTTTACCGCGGTTATAGGCATATTGTTGTCCCAAATATCCCACGAATCCTGTTGACTTCCAATGTTTGAAAGATAGCAAGCATATCCGGCTGAATAGTATTGATAAGGATCAAGACCATAAATATGGAAACCTTCAGAAGTAACTTCTGCTCCGGTATACTCTTTACTCTGACTATCTTTAGCAGTCCATATATTATCTTTCGCATAAGGGTCATATGCTCTGATAACAACTTTTCCTCCATCGGTTACCGATTTCTTATCCCACTTAATAGTGACCGGAGCAACCATTGCCTGACGAGCATATCCGAATCCTCTAGGTGGTCTGTGATAGAAAACATACCATTGATTATTGATTTGCTGGATACTACCATGGGTATTGTGTCCTGCATTGGTTGTTTGAAGCTTAGTTCCATCCTCATTCAGAACAACACCACGTGAATCTACAAGTACACCGCCACTTTTCCATGGGCCTAGCGGTGAATCGCTAAATGCATAACGCAAAGCAGAGTTCGATCTGCCTAATCCATATTCAGTACCTGAATATCCGCTATACACCCAAATGTATTTGTTATCTATCTTGCGTATAGAAGCAGCTTCAAAAAAGGCGAATGAAGTAGCATCCTGATCCGGATAAACATTGGTTTGAAAACGATTAATAGCCTGAGTTCCGGGCTTGAGTGAATACATCGTTTTTTGATCCAACTCACCTGCGGACGAGGTTTGGAATCCCCAGTAACCATAAACACGATATCCCTTCTCAAAATCTGGATCTTTTTTATCAGTAACGTAATCAACAAGTATTCCAGGATCAAATCCCAAGGTACTCCCCGGAATTGTTTTGGTTCCATCTTGTGTAATATTGACAGGAGTAAATGGTCCATCAGGACGATCGCCTTTACAAACCATTGCTTCTCTGTTACGACCGCGGCTATGTGGGTACAAATAATATACCTTTTTGCCGTCTTTCCCTTTTACTTCAACCAAGTCGGGAGCATACATTACATCCCACTGTCCATCGATCGGATAGGTAAAAATAGGGCCTTCATCGCGCCAGCTGGTCAGATCCTCAACAGGTGCCGACCAAGCCCGAATGTCAGGGCCACAATAGCTATTAAATCTGACATCGTGCGAACCGATAATATAAGCACGGTATTTCCCGGGATTGTCCGGATCTTCAAAAACACGTGGTTCTCCGTCCGGCAAATGTTCCCACAACGGTAAGTAAGGATTACCTGCTAAAGTATGCGTGAATTTGTTACTCGACTTGGCTTTTGTAGCAGAAGTGGTTTGTGCTTTAACTCCATTTACCACAAACAAAAACATAGCGGTAAACAATGACATCGCCAATGTTTTTTTTAAAATAGAAAAGTTTCTTTTCATTCTTGATTTTTATATAATGTTTATAATTAGTTATTTTCGGATTAATTGTTCTCTTTTTTTGATTTTGCCTTAATAGATATCATTCAAGGCTATTTATAGACGATCAATCAGAAACTAAGTTTAATTTGTTTGCCCAGATACGAGACTTTTTTTCCGGCTGCATTGGTATTTATTCCAAAGCCTTTATTCTCATCAACTAATACAACATTAAAGATTCGTTTCTTCAGGCTGCCCGAATAATTTCCTTTTTTGTCTCCAATGGTAAGCGATTGAGTCTTCTCATTCCAATGGAAAGAAATAGTGGAGTATTTACCTTTTTCGTAATTGTAATTATCGCCTTCGTCTTCATACAATGTAAATCCACCATTGGCACCTTTGTAAATCCGAATTTCAAGCGTGTCAGATTTTTCGGCAGTAGATTGAATAATTTTACCCATCGGAATAATAGAGCCCGCTTTTACAAACAAAGGAATTCTATCCAACGGAGCAGCCGTTTTCACCGTTTGTCCACCTTTGAATTGTTTCCCTGTCCAGAAATCAAACCAACCTGCAGATTTAGGTAAATAAACATTCCATTCAGTTGCATTGGCTTCGGTCACAGGTGCTGTCAGAATTGATTTACCAAACATATACTGGAACTGACGGCTAACCGCATCAGCATCTCCATTAAAGTCCATCACTAACGGACGCATCATAGTTGAACCATTTTTGGTAACCTGCCATGCTTCGGAATAAATATACGGAAGCAATCGGTAACGCAGATTCAGCATTTTACGCATATTGTCTTCTACTTTCTGCCCAAATTTCCAAGGTTCGGTTTCTGTTTGATAACCATGCATACGGAAAATCGGACTCATTGCGCCCCACTGATACCAGCGGGTCAATAGTTCGTGGTATTTTTCGTCGGTGTATTGCGTACGTCCGGGACGGAAAAATCCACCTATATCGGTAGTCCAGTATGGCATTCCGGTGATGGTATAGTTTAATCCGGCCACAATTTGATTTCTGAACACATCCCATGTATAACCAATATCACCGGACCAATTGATGACACCGTAACGTTGCTGTCCTGAGAAAGCCGAACGGGTAAGTATACAAACCCGCTTGTCGGACGAAGCTTCGCGCTGCCCTTCATACACAGCCTGACTAACCATCAGTGGATAAGTTAGACGATAAAAGTCACCTGCTCCTATAAATGTTTTTTCTCCTTTCAAAGCATCATTTTCGGGCTCTACAGCATCCATCCACCATGAATCAACTCCATTATCAAACATATTTACTTTCAATGTATTCCAATATTCTTTCCGGGTTTCAGGATTAAAATAATCCAACCATTTAGTGTTGGGGATAAATCGGTTTTTAGCCACATACTCTTTTCCTATTGCTGAATTCTTATCAGGGTTCGACCAGATTGAGATATTAAAGTGTGCATTCAAATCATGTAATTCCTTGATAAAACCAGCTGGATTTGGGTAATTCTTTTCATCAAACTGAGGAACTCCCCAGCCTCTGTTGCCCCAGTATTGCCAATCCTGAACGATTACATCCACCGGAAGATTCCTTTTGCGAAATTCTTTAATTGTTTCTACCAAATGCGTTCCAGATGTGTAACGCTCCCGACATTGCCAGAAACCATAAGCCCATTTAGGGAACATGGGTGCATTGCCCGATAAATTCCGGTAAGAAGCAATCACATCATCGGCGGATGGTCCGTAAAACACAATATAATCCAAAGCCTTAGCAACCGGCGAGCGGAATGTAGCAGAATTGTCGCTCTGTCTCCACGACAGTTTAGGTGTATTATTCGATTTACAAAGCACTTGGACCTGATGTTCACCTGCTTTTAGATTGACCAATGCTCCGGCAGTAGGTGGAAGCCACATATTGCTTTGATCCATGCAAGGCTTTCCATCTATGACCACAAAATGACGGTTACCCATATCGCCAAGATCAAGGAAAATGGAATATTCACCGTCAGCAGGGACATTAAACTTCCCTTGGTATAATGATTGATTCTGGGATACTTTTTGGGTTCCGGAAGTAGTAGTTACCTCTGCCATTTGAGCATTTCCGTTGGTTGATTGCTCTTGTTTGTTTAAAGCAATAGAATTATCCGCCGGATTAAAATCGGTAAGGCCGTACTGATGCCACAACAAACCATATCCTTTGCTTGAATAAATGAACGGAATAGCAATCTGCGTATTTACCTGTGTCAGCCTACGAGCTACATTTTTCAGGTTATATTGTCCATCCTGAAATTGTCCCAAGCCAAAAACTGACTCGTCTGCAGGCGATTCAAAACTTTGCTCAACAGCAAAACAGGATTCGCCCTGAATAACATCAGGAGTGAGTTTACGGGTTCCGGCTTTCTCGCTCAGAAAAACCTTGCCGGTCTTGTCAGCATACGATAGTGTACCGGTTTGCTTATCCAGCAATACGGTAATTTTAGGTACTTTAATTTCAAGTTTGGAAGGCGAATCGACAACCTGAAAAACAGGATTTACTGTCCCTGCTGTAAAAACAAGCTCCGGTAAATTTCCCTCTGACACTTTGTAAAATTTAATTCTTACGGCATTGTCGGACAAAGGAGAAATGCTGAGCGTTCCATCCGCTAAGGTCACATTTACCCGGTCGGATAATTGTTTGAAGCTTTTTACAATTTGCCCCTGACATAGAAGAGGAAAAAGTCCAGCTAATAATAAAAATTTTAATTTCATATTTTGTTGATATTTATGTATTAGTTTTCTTATTACATGTTGATTTACAGCACATAGACTGAGTGAAAACTTGACTTTCTGTCGAAATATCTTTTGAATTAAAAGTAAATGTTTTACGATACCATCCCACCCCTCCTACTGTATATACCCGGTGGCAGTAGTTTTCTTGCTTTCCTTCGAAGAATTACTGAGTCAAAAAGCAGGTAATAAATAACAGTATTATCGGGGTGCGATGGTTCATAATTATTTGATTTTATGTTTATTCTTATAAAAACAAATTTACTTATAGAAAAACAGATTTATTTCGCTTTGCTTGCTTCAATAACCGCTTTATAGGCTGGTTTTGGATTCAATTCTCCATCAAATAAAAGCGCATCCTGTCCACGACGCCATGAGCGAGTATCGCTAAGTCCCCAGAAAGTTACACGTTCAATCACCTTGGAATGTTTCATGAAAATTTCGAATAGTTTCTTGTATACTTCAGCTTGTTTTATATAGTTTTCAACCGGAATTTTTCTGTCGCCCTGATTCACGCTAAAAGCACCACTGTTCTCCCCAGTTGCAGTTACGTCAAGTTCTGTGATAGAGACCTTCAATCCCAACGATGCGTAGTTTTCAATGGCTTTTTCAACGTCGGCAAGGTTAGTATCCAAGTGCCAGTGTCCTTGAATTCCAACACCTGTGATAGGAGCACCTTCTTTGATGAGACGCTTAAGCAACAACATAGAGCTTGCGTGTTTTCCTTTGTTTTGAACTGCACCCTGTTCGATGTTGTAGTCGTTATAGTATAATTTAGCTTTAGGGTCGGCTTCATGCGCCCATTTAAATGCTTTGGCTAATACTTCCGGTCCAACAACTTTATACCAACTGAAATTTCGAAGGTTCTCTGTAGAACCATCACCACCATCGGCAATAGATTCATTGAACACATCCCAACCAATAATGCGTCCTTTGTATCGTCCAACCACAGTTTTGATATGTTTTTCCAAACGCTCCAGCGCAACTTCTTTGCTCGCCAAATCCCCTTTGATACCGCGTGCCCACATTTCATCCATTGTAGGACGTGGTGCATTTGGATCAAAATTCGGTCTTGCTCCCGGTCGTCTTGGAGGCTGACCTTGTTGAGGTTGTTGAGTTTCTTCTGTTTTTGGGTTTACTGCCTGAAAAAACCAGTTCGGAGTCTGTGAATGCCAGCCTAAAGTATGTCCCCATACTTTTAACCCGTTTTTCTGACACCAATCAAGCATCGCATCGGCTGTTTTGAAGTTATAAACATCTTCCGATGGATGAAGCGACTGCGGTTTCATGCAGTTTTCAGGAGTAACGATGTCGTACTGCGCTTTAATACTTGCCTGATAGGCATCATTATTCGATGTAAGATCATCAGCACAACCGATAAGAAATTTTCCGTGAAATGCTTGTTTTAGCGTCTTCAGGGACGCATTGTCCTGACCATGTACAGAGACTGCTAAAGCCTCAATCAGGATAAATCCTGCAATAAAAAATTTTTTCATCATAATGTATTATATTTAGTTAGTTATTATTGACTAATAGTTAAATAGCTATATTTTCTCAATAATTTTGTGCTTTTGACATGCTGCCAATCAGTTTTGAAGGTTATATCTCTAAATATGCTTTAGTGGCTTGGCTTCAGCTAAAAAGCTAAAACCAAGTACAACTAAAACACAGATCAAAAACTGATTAATCTGTAAATCAATAGCATTTTTATAGTTTAACTACAACTTTTTTTCCAGTGTAAGTTACTGCTTTCTCAATTTTCTTACCTGCTGCAATCACTGCAACATTAAATTTTCGAGAAGTAATCATTCCGGGGAACGAGCCTTTTCGATTATTAATAATTAATGATTTACTGGCGTCATTCCAGGTAAAAGTAATGGTTGAGTAAGCCCCTTTTTCATAATTGTAATTATCGTTTTCATCTTCGTACAGGCTAAATTCTCCATTGGCTCCCGGATAAACACGGATTTCCAGATTATCCCATTTCTTTTCAGTAGCATACTGTACCTGAGGTCCGAATGGAATGATACTTCCAGCCTTAATGAACAAAGGAATTTCATCGATAGTGGTTGATTTGGTTATTTCCTGACCACCTTTCACTTTCTCGTTCGTCCAGAAATCGTACCATGAAGTTCCTTCCGGAAGATAAACTTTAGTCGATTTTGGTTGAGCAAAGCTTACAGCTTGATTTTTTGCATTGTCAGTAGCTTCTTTCTTATCCCAACCGGTTTCTGCATTGGCTCTTAAGATGGTTTCCGGAGTATATTGAGCATTTACAATCGGAGCCACCAATATCGATTTTCCAAACATATATTCGTTGTTCGTATTCACTACATTTTTATCACTAAAATCCATAACCAATGCACGCATCATAGTAGATTGACTGTTGGTGATATCCCAAGCGGCTGAATAAATGTATGGCAACAAGGAGTAACGTAAATCAATCGATTTTGCTATCGCATCGTAAATAGGCTCTCCTTTTTTTCCGAAGTTATAAATTTCTCTTGGTATGTCAGTTCCGTGTGAACGCATCATAGGCGTAAATGCGCCAAACTGAAGCCAGCGAACGTACAATTCCTGAAAAGCAGGATTCTTAGCACCTTCGTTCCAACCTCTGTTATATGCGCTGGCAAAGAAACCTCCTATATCTGTATTCCAGTAAGGAATAGCACTCATTGAGAAGTTAAGACCAGCCGGAATTTGGTTGCGAAGCGATTGCCATGATGAATTTACATCGCCCGACCAGGTATTGGCTCCATAGCGTTGTTGGCCGGCAAATGCTGAGCGGGTTAGGATAAACACACGTTTATCTGAACTTGTAGCGCGTTGATGTTCAGAAACACCTCCTACCGTCATCAACGGGAAAGCATTGCGAACTTTACGGAATGAACCCAGATAGGTTTTCAAGTCGAAATCTGAAGGTTTGAAATCTAAATGATCCGGCTCGGAAGAATCCATCCACCAACCGTCGATTCCCACCGAGAAAAGCCCTTTGTTCAGGTATTTCCAGTAAATATCACGCGCTTCGGGATTATATACATCATAAGGTTCAACACCTGAAGGATATTCACGATTCGGTGGCCAAGCTTCCAAACCTGATTGAGGCCATGTGCCAAAATTTAAAAGCATACCTTTTGGTTTCATTTCGCGGTATTGCTTGGTTTGAGGGCCAAAAGAATTCCAGATAGAAATAATTACGTGTGCGTTTTGCTTGTGAATATCTTCAACCATCTTCTTTGGAGCCGGAAATTCAGTGTTGAGAAAATCCATAGCATTCCACAAGTAGTTGTTGCCCCAATATTGCCAATCCTGAATAATACCATCGAGTGGAACGCCCAATTCACGGTATTTATTCACTACACCCACCAATTCGTTCTGGCTTTTGTAGCGTTCTTTACTTTGCCAGTAACCAAATGTCCACAATGGGAACATCGGAGCCTGACCGCTCAAATCACGCATGCAGGCAATGGAACCATCAATGCTTCCACCCAGCATGAAATAGTAATCAATGCAATCTCCCACATCCGATCTGAATGAAGTGCTTTCGGGCTTATCTTCAAAAGTTGTTGGAGAGTAATTATCCCAGAACAGACCGTAACCCTTTGTTGAAACAAGGAAAGGAACATAGTCGTCGGTATTACCCTGAACCATGTTGATTTTTTCGTTCCGCAACGATAGTTTACCGCGTTGTTGTTGTCCTAAACCATAAACAGCCTCATCTTTATCGAGTGTGAATGATTGGTTTACGGTGTATGTCTTTGAACCAGCATCGTCGAAATCGGTGAAGGTTGCACTCGCTTCTTTTTCGCTTAAGAGTTTTGCTCCTACAAGCGTTGAATAAGAGACTTTGCCTGATTTCACATCAACATCTACTTTCAACTTGTTACTTTTCAACGAAACGATGTCTCCTTGTTGACTGATTGCCAATTTGGTTGCTTGTGGTTTTTTTATTACCGTCAAGCTTTCTTTTTTAAACGGTTTCCCAACAGGGGACTTCAAAATCCTAACAGTTGTTGGACTAAAAAACTGAATTTCAACATCGGTTGAATTTATTTTTGTTTTTATTCCCAAATCGGTTTTCTGATACGATTGAGCCTGAATACTCACGGCAAGTACCAGCAATAACGATACTAATAGTTTGACTCTTTTCATAAATATATTGTTTTTCATGTTTATTTTATTGGAGTTAGTCGATATAATCCTGCACTGTGTTGAGGTAACTCACGACCAAAGCTACCTTTGAAAGTACCAAGATCTTTGTGACTCCACAAATCATGCACTTTCACTTTGCCTTTCAGACCAATCGATTCGAAATTTATCTTCACCTGAGCTTTCTCCGGAAAATCCATACCACCTTTACTAACAAGCACACCAAAAACTACCGAGCCCTTTTCCTGAGTAACCACTCCGGTAGCAGTAAATGTATCATAACCTTCGGGCAAATCGTAAATAATGACAGATTCTCCGTGAGTACCAATACCTTCAGCAGGTTTATTGTTGATAATTATCGGTCTGTTGTCACAGGTTCGGTTTACCCTTGCTTCGCCCCAACCGGCAGTAGCATTAATCCATTTCAAACTGGTCAGTTTAAGATCTCCTTTAGGTCCGTGAAGAACCGGGTCGACCCACACCACGTGATCCCAATCGAAACCATTGCCACCATCTTTTACAAATAATACAAGTTTCTTTCCGTCTTTTACCGACACTTCCACTTTTTGTGAACTGCCTTTTCCTGCAATTATCGGACTTGAATAGTCAGCATTGCTAAAATCGATATTATCTCCTTTGCTTTGTGCATTGAAAAGCGCGACATATTTATCCTTACTTTTTGGCACATCGGCAGTCCATACAATCAGGTTCTTATCGCGTGACACCTGACGATTGTTGGTACTTTGTTGGTTTACCTTCAACATTTCGGGGTTGGTAAGCATTTCCTTCGTGAAATCATCCAGCTTAGTCATATCACCACCAAAAATAAGTGGCGAGCGACCGATAGCCCACATACTCATAAGAGTATATTGCTCATTCTTTGTGAAGTTTGTAGGACGCGTAAATTCAACAATTCCAATCGGAAGCATATCTGCATCAGGAAAATGTCCGGGTCCGCGGTAAGGAGTCCATGCATCAAGCCTTTCGAACATAGCAAGGAGCAAGCCCCATCTATCCCAAAAATCGTCAGTGATACGCCACATATTGGCATGGTTCATCACATGTTCACCCATTTTCACCGGCGTTGCACCGGGTGATAAGCTTAAAATAATTTGACGATCTGTTTTATCAATCGCTTTTCGGAGGGCTTCAACCTCTGCTTTTTGAACATCATCATATGGGCGCGAAATATCGTCGCACTTAATAATATCAACACCCCAGTCGGCATACATCTTAACAATAGAATTGTAGTAAGCCTGTCCCTCCGGCTTTGTAGCATCCACGCCGTACATATCCGGATTCCAGGAACAGGTAGAACTCTTAACGGCAATATCCTGCGCTTTGACCGTGGTTCCAAGTACAGGTGTGTTTTTTTCAACAGCCTGACGTGGAATACCGCGCATAATGTGGATTCCAAACTTAAGTCCTTTGGAATGAACATAATCTGCCAGAACTTTGAAACCTACGCCATTAGCCGCTGATGGAAATTTCTTCAAACCCGGGGTTAAACGTCCATATTCATCCATTGTTAGCGTAGCCTTTGGATCATAGGCATGCCCTTTAGCCTCCGGTTCATACCATTGAATATCCACCGTGAGGTATTTGTACCCGCTTGGCAAAAGATACTTAGCCATGGCGTCCGCCTGCTCTTTGATTTGTTGTTCGGTCACAGTCGTACCAAAACAATCCCAGCTATTCCAGCCCAATGGAGGAGTTGGTGCCCATGTGTGATATTTTTTTTGAGTCTGAGCCGTAACGCTTAATATGCTCATAGCATAACATAGAACTAACGGAACAAGTGATTTTTTTAATTTCATATGATTCTAAAAATTATATAGTTAGCAAAAAATCTAATTTAATCTTCTTATTTCTTCTTATAATATTTTTGTAAGACAAAAAAGGCTCTTTTTTTAATTCCTTTTTCTGAGATAAGTCCCTTGCGATTCCACCCATCCTGAACATTAGGCAATTGCCTAAGCGGTGTCATGAAATCAGTCAAAATCCAGGGTGTTAAGCCGGCCAGTCCATCAATGCGATCAAACATGGCAAGATTCTCTTTGTATAGATTTTCCTGATAGTTTTCGCTCCAACGGGTGAGGCTATCGCCATAAAATCCCTGCAAGGCATCGCCACCAAATTCGCTGACAATGACAGGTTTTTCCATACTGGCTTTGTATGTTTTTTTCCTACATTCCTCGGGCAAACCTCCATACCACCCCAAGTATTCGTTAAAACTTATAATATCGAGGTACTTCATTATCGGGTCGCCAAGTGTATAGTCATCATCCGGGTGTCCATCCACAGCCTGATCTTTCTTGCAAGCTGCGCTGAGCAAGCGCGTACTATCCATGCCCCTAACATGTTCCACCAACGAAATCAGAAACTGATTACGGGTAGGCGAAGGCGAAGTTTCGTTGGCTATCGACCAAATAATGGAACTTGCCCGGTTATAATCCCGATTAATGAGTTCGGAGTATTGATCCTTCGCTTTTTGAAGCACCTTGGCATTTCCCCAGTCGATACCCCAATATAAAGGCAGTTCTTCCCAAAGCATGATCCCCATTTCGTCGGCCAGCCGTACAATATTCTCCTGGTGCGGATAATGCGCCAAACGCAGGAAATTACAGCCCAGCTCTTTTGCCCATCCCAACATAAGCCGTGCATCGTCCTTGGAATTTGCTCTGTCTTTGCGAAGCGGATTTTCATCGTGTAACGAAATTCCTTTCAAAAATACAGGCTTGCCATTGAGCAAAATTTGCTTACCTTTTGCTTCAATTGTTCTAAACCCAATCCGGTCTGTCACCTTATCCGTTCCCGATTCAATGGTAACATCATAGAGCTTTGGATTTTCGGGTGACCATAATTCGAGTTTGTTCGAAGCCAAGCTAAACTTGCAAGAACCTGTCGAATCAATAGTTACTTCCTTCACTACTTTAAGTTCAGGAATTGTTACTCTGGCTTTTTGTCCGGCAGCTTTTCCGTTAAGCGTCAAGCTTCCTTTAATGATTTTAGTTTTACTGTTAAGCGTTGTTTTATCCAGTGACAAAAAATAGTTACTGATAAAAGTCGTCGGCACTTCAATCAATTTCACATCGCGGGTTATTCCTCCGTGATTAAACCAGTCGGTTACTTTACCCGGAATATAATCGCTTGCCCGTGTGTTACTCACTCCTATTATCAAATAGTTGTCTTTATCTTTAATCAGCTTGGTGATTTCAAAACAAAAAGGAGTGAATCCACCTTCGTGTTTTCCTAAAATCTTCCCATTAAAAGTTACCGTACTAAGATAATTAGCCGCTCCAAAATAGACAAAATACCGCTTGTCTTTTGAGATATTCTCCTGATCGAATGTTTTCCGATACCAAATCGTTCCCTCTAAGTAGAACAGTTCAGGTTTCTGGGTGTTCCACGATCCCGGAACCCAGAGTGATTCAGCCTGATCAAAGCTATATTCAACCCTATCCGTTTTATCTTTGGGTTTCAAGTTAGTATAAATGGGTAGAAATCCAAGTTGTCCTGCGTCATAATGATCAATTACATATTTCCACTTACCATTTAAACTGGTAGAATTCCGGCTTGAGGTATTGGAAATGATAACATTCTGGCTTCTTAACGGACATAAGAAGATAACCTGAAAAAACAGGAAAAAGCCTATGAAACTTTTAATTTTTATATTTTTTGAAACGAGACCCATCTTTAAAAATTGATTTTTATTTAAAACTCCACCAGTCGAAATTGAACAATTCGCGTCCGGCAGTGATGTTTTGACCGTTGAAATACAGGTAGAGGTCATGTTTGCCCGTAACCTTTTCTTTTATCTCCGACGTAAATGTTTTGAACTTATCCCAGCCACCTGTACGTGGTACGCTGATTGATGAAAGCACTTTGCCTTTTACACTGTCCAGTCGTACTTCCAGAATGCCACCATCAACTCCGGCTGCCAGCGATGCAGTGAAGGATGCAGGTGATTGAGTTCCAAAATCAACCTCGCGAACTTTGATATAACCTTTCTGACGGGTGCCTGACACGTAAATACCGTTATTCTTGTTTTGAGAAATAGTGCATTTTTCCGACCATGCCATTGTTTCGGCCTCTACACGATTGTAGGGATTCACGGTACCTACCGGAGCAGGACCTTCTTTAGTTGCTTTTACCGAAGGAATTGTGCCATCGGGGTTGTAGGTAAATTGCTCGACACAGGCCGCTCTACCATAACTACCACCATTAGGAAGCAAACCGCTATGATAGAAAAGGTATGAGTTTCCTTTGTAGTCGATAATTCCACCATGATTGGTGAAACTGTTCAATTTTTGGTCTTCCATAATCTTTCCCTGATATTTCCAGGGTCCAATTGGACTTTTGCTTGTTGAATACGAAAGACACTCGCCACCTTTGCCCATTCCGGCGTACATCAAATAATAAATGTCATTGCGTTTGTAAAACCATGGACCTTCCACATAGCTATCCTTGTTCGGATTATCAGTGCTTTTGTTGCCTCTTACTCCACCAAATGATTCTACACTTTGCGGAACCGTAACAATATCGCCCGAATAGGAAATCATGTCTTTGTTGAGCTTTACATAGAACAAACTTCCATTACCCCAGTAAAGATAAGCCTGTCCATCATCGTCAATTGCCACTGTTGGGTCAATATTCGACCAGCTTCCGTTAGCAATCAGCGGCTTTCCTATAGCATCTTTGAAAGGGCCGGTAGGTGAATCGGATACCGCCACACCGATTGACATATCGTTTTTAGTACTTTGTGCACATATATACCAGTAAAACTTACCGTTACGTTCGATACACTGAGCAGCCCATGCACGGTCGCGTGCCCACGAGAACGATTCAAGCGAGATAGGCGATCCGTGATCTGTCCAATTCACCATGTCGGTGGTTGAAAGAATTCTCCATTTGGTCATGTAGTAAAAGTCGGTTCCGGGGATGTCATCTCCCACATAAGCATAAACCGTACCCTTGTACACCATTGGAGCAGGATCCGGACCAAAATGAGATTGCATAATC
Organism: Paludibacter propionicigenes WB4; assembly: GCF_000183135.1. Classification (NCBI taxonomy): domain Bacteria; kingdom Pseudomonadati; phylum Bacteroidota; class Bacteroidia; order Bacteroidales; family Paludibacteraceae; genus Paludibacter; species Paludibacter propionicigenes. The sequence goes on from NC_014734.1 coordinate 1,937,992, forward strand.
GGATTCTCGGATTTGGCAAAACCAGTGAAAATCAATGAAAATAGAATGATTGAGAAATATTTTTTAAGCATAAGTATAAATTATGGATATTATTAATTCAGTTTCCACCAGTCAAAATTGAACAGATTGCCTTCTCCGCCTTTGAATACGAAGTAAATATCGTGTACACCTTTTGCTCTATTGATCTTTGCCGATTGAACCGCCCATTTAAGAGCATCACCCGTAGTCTTGATATTCAGCGTTCCAATAATAGCCCCTGATTTACTGTCCAAGTGAATTTCGATGCTTCCGCCTTCGGTGGCAGTTGCTACATTAGCCTGGAAATTTTTTGCACCTTTTCCAAAATCAACGCTCCGAACTTTGATATAATCGCCGTTATGAATATCCGTCACATAAACCCCTGTAGTTTCTTGCGCTGCAGTCTCAATACCTTCTTCCCAGGCGATGGTTTCTGCTTCAACCCTGGCAAAAGGATTCAGTTTTGTTACACTTTCATTTACACCTACTTTAGTTGGCTGAATGACCGGAATAGAACCATCTGCATTAAATTTAAATTCCTCAATACATACCGAGCGCTTGAATCCACCTCCGCCTGGCAATCCTGCATTGTGATAAAACAGATACGATTTGCCTTTATAGTCAATGTATCCCGGATGGTTGGTGAATGCGCCATCTTTTGGAATGATACGCATAATGGTATCGCCGTAAACCCATGGGCCGGTTACACTTTTACCTGTGGAATAAGCCAAATGTTCTGGCACACCACCCGCCGGATAAAGCAAATAGTATTTTGAGTTACGTTTGAAAACCCATGGACCTTCTTCGTAAGTGGTGGTTCTTTTTTCAGTTGAATTGACCGTTCCTTTTATTTTGGAAGCAAACCATTCTTTTTTATCTGCCGGAATAAGCTCCGCTCCTTTGGTTGAGTCGTAAGAAATCCAGTCGGCATTAAGCTTGACAGACCAAAGTTCCGATTCACCCCAAACCAAAAACGGTTGTTTCTCATTGTCGATAATAACAGTTGGGTTGATGTTGCCATCGCCACAATGTTCGGTGATGAACGGTTTGCCAAGCACATCTTCGAACGGACCGATAGCCTGAGTACCGACACCCAATCCGATTACTTGTTTGTTGGTGGCTTTATCAACCGCGCTTACAAACCAGTAGTATTTGTTGTTAGGACCTTTGATACTGTGCGAGGCTCGTCCATCGATAGACGAAGCCCACGAGAAGGTTTTATGTGCATTGATAGTGCGTAGTTTGAAGCTTTCATCGGTAAGCGGAACCTGCACAATACCAGCTTTTTCGTCGTACGAAAGCATATCTTTGTTGAGTTTCACATACCAGAGATGCGGATTTCCCCAATACAGATAAGCCTGCCCATCGTCATCGATAAACACGGTTGGATCGATATAGCCATATCCAACAAGCAATGGTTTACCCAGCGCATCCTTGAAAGGGCCGGTTGGACTATCGGAAACCGCCACACCGATGGCATTGCCTCCGTTTTTCATATTCATAGGAACATAAAAATAAAACTTTCCGTTTCTGTAAACACATTGCCCTGCCCAAGCATCACCTCTCGACCAGCTAAAGTCTTTGTAAGAAAGGATGGTACCATGATCGGTCCAGTTCACCATATCGGTTGAAGAATAGCATTTCCAGTCATTCATGGTGAAGAAATTTCTTACTGTTTTATCTTCATCGTGAGTGGTATATAAATACACCGTACCGTTGTGCACCATTGGTGCGGGATCGGCAGTGTAGTTTGTCTGAACAATCGGGTTATCTGCTTTTAATTTCGATGGCACGAGTGCAATCAAAATCAGCACAAGTATGGCTGATATTCTCATTTTCATGATTCTGTATTTTTATTCAAGATTATTTTGTAGCTGTAAATTTATAAAGTAACACTCCGTGAACAGGAACTTTGAGTGCTAGCTGACTTGTTTTAGTTTCGATTGTGCTAATATTTTTTTGTCTCCATACATCACGTACATTAAATTTTCCGTTAAGACCAATTTTATCGAAATCCTTGTATGAAATATCTATAATATCAGCACCTAAATTACAGAATCCAACGGCACGACTGCCATCTTCAAGCTCTTTCACGTAAATACGAAGCTCACCTATGGTTTGTATGCATGTAGCTTGTTTACCAAGCGGATCCTGATTGATTTCAATGACTTCATCATTTGTTAGCAAATTCAAGGTAAAGTCATCCAGTTTTTCCATATCGCAACCAATAAGAAGCGGCGCAGCAAATAAGCTCCATAAACTGATATGAAGATATTGTTCATCGGGTCTAAGTTTGCTTGGATGCGGATTTCCCCAACCTACATGACCAACTACAAGCATATCAGGATCATTCCAATTGCCCGGCTTTGCATAAGCAGCCGATTTATCCTGATCGAGTATAATGCTTTTTACACTAGCCCAGGTATCGGTAATGTCATTGGTGGTGCGCCATAAATTGCCACCAACCGAACCACCCCATTTCCAAACGTCAGACATACCGTACTGACACACGCTAAATACAATATCACGGGGTTGTTGCTTCAATAAATCACCCATTAGCTGAAATGGTTTCATGGCAGTACTCAATACACTACCACCATTGTACGACAAAGACGATACTTTCAATGGATCGTTGTTCGGCAAACCGTTAATCACATTACCATAACTGCACCAGTCGTATTTAAGGTAATCGAAGCCCCATTTGGCATAGCTTTCGGCATCAAGTTTTTCATAACCATAACTTCCGGCACATCCACCACACGTCCATGGGCCGGGACTTGAATACAATCCAATTTTCAGACCAAGTCCATGCACATAATCAGCCAGACCTTTCATATCTACAAAACGTGAGTTTGGAACAATGTTACCTGCCTCATCGCGGAACTTACCACGTATGGATTGATCTTTGGAATCACGGTTGTTTTCCCAGAAGTCATCAATATTGATATAAGTCCAACCGTGGTTGATAAGTCCGCTTTTCACCATGGCGTTGGCTGCTCGTTTCACTTTGTCGGCTGAGACCTCCTGCGCAAAACAGTTCCAGCTATTCCAACCCATCGGTGGAGTAAGTGCAATTTTGTCGCCACATTCTATTTTAAATTTTCTTACTGCCTTGCCTTTCGCATTTTTAGCTTCCAGCGAAACAAGATAAGTACCCACCTTTGTAAGTTTACCAGTAATAAGACCAGTTTGGGTGTTTATCTTCAAGCCCTTCGGCAAACCTGTAGCTGAGAAAGTCATCGGACGATCGCCAGTAGCTGTTACAAGATATTGAAACGGTGAACCAGGACGCACACCAAAAACTTTAGCTCCGGTAATCTTTGGGGTTGATTTAGGAGCAGGAGTAAGAATGTAAGGCTCGGTCGCTACAGGACTGAAAGTTTTAAAAGTACTTACTCCGGTGGTTTCAAACTTTGCATCTACCCAATCAACGTGATCGTAGTAATTGCCGTTTCCTCCATCGGTTACCACCAACTCTAGTTTTTTAACTCCATCAAGCTTCACAGAACAAGGGATGGCAGCATCGCCTAGATGCATTACTCCACTCGCCCATAATTTTTTATTGTCACCATAAACAACAAATTCGGCTGCAGGCCTCTGCCCTTTTACCTCATCGTCTATACCAACCTGAGCTGTAAATAAAGTAGCTTTCCCTTCGAGCAAAATAGTCAACGAGCTTTCAGAATGGCTTCCAAAACCACGCTCGAAAGTTTTACCTGCTATAGTTAGTGGGTGACCATCGAGAGATTTGTTTTTCATTGGAACTCCATAACCCTGAGTTGCTGTGCTAAGATCGAGTTGATCAAGCCATACAGTTTGAGCAGAAACCTGCCCAAAACCCAGCAGACTGGAAATGATTATAAAACCTGCAATAGCAGCTAATCTAATGTTACTTGTTGTTTTCATTAATGTCTTTCTATTTGATATTATTGTTTTTTGAATTTGCTATTGAACATTAAACTTCCACCAATCAAAGTTGAATAAATCCTTTTCTCCCTTGAAAATAAAAAATAAATCGTGTACTCCTTTAATATTCTTTACAGGAGTTGTAATCGTTTTCCAACTATCACCTTCGCCTGAAGTGGTTACGTTTATTGTTCCCATTATTGGTCCATCAATCTTATCGGTCCGAATTTCTATTTTTCCTCCGAATAAAGACGCTACAGAAACATCGACCGCTGAAGCTCCTTTTGAGAAATTCACACCTTGTACTTTAATATAATCGCCGTTGTGAATAGATGTAACAAAGTTCATCTCACCCATTTTTTTTCCATGATTCCAGATATCGTCGCGTTCCCATATCGGTGATTTAGTTGTTTTGAGACCTTCACTATATGCCATGGTCTCGGCTTCTACGCGAACATAGGGATTAAAAGTACTTAATTGGGTTGCATTGTTTGTTACTTTCCAGAAAGGCAATTTCTGAATAGTACCATCATTGTTGAAAGTGAGTTTTTCAACACACACTGAACGACGTTCGTAGTGTTTCGACATAGTTTGCTTCATAATAGCATAATTAAACCCGAAAACATAGGTACTTCCTTTGTAGTCGATAATTCCCGGATGGTTTCCACTGGATCGTGGGTCGCCATCCATTATGCTTCCTTTATATTGCCAGGGACCGGTAGGAGAATTACTCATGGCATAACCGATACCTTCAGGACAACAGGTAGAAGCATAGGCCATGTAATACTTTCCGTTTCGTTTATAGGCCCACGGTCCCTCCTGATAATGGAATGGATCTGGTTGATCCTTCACTTTTGCTATCGAAGGATCTTTAATCGGGTCACCACCAAACGAAATCATATCTTTATTGAGTTTTACATACCATAGATTAGGGTTTCCCCAGTAAAGATAGGCTTGTCCATCGTCATCAATAAATACGGTTGGGTCAATGCTGTCGTAATTTCCACCAATGAGTGGTTTACCGATTGGGTCGGTAAAAGGGCCATAGGGGCTGTTGGCCACAAGTACACCGATACCTCTTCCCTGTACCGGACAATACATGTAAAACTTTCCATCCTTTTCAATACATTGAGGCGCCCATGCACCGTTTTCAAATCCACCCCACCCCGTAATGGCTTTATCCGCCCATTTAAAATCATAAAGAGAGGCAACCTGTCCATGATCAGTCCAGTTAACCATATCGGTGGATGTATACAATAGCCAGTTTTTCATTAAGAACACATCTGCATTCTCTTCATCATGACTTGTATAAAGAAAAACAGTATCATTGTGCACCATCGGTGCAGGATCAGCTGTATATTTGGTTTGAATGATAGGGTTTTGAGCCTTTATGTAAAAGGTAAATAGCAGCAAGGGAATTGCCAGCTCTGCGACACTAATAATCTTCATTTTTTCTTAACGATATTACAATAGTTTATAAAAACCAATTATTACATAAGGCTCTTCGCCATTTTTTATTTCAGGCACTTTCAACGTTCCAAGGAATATTGCATGATTGAGATAATCGTACGGACTATCGCTTGGCGCTTCCAGATCAATAACCGATCTGATGTACGGAGTTTTGTTATCACCCGCGGCCGGAACATGGATCAATGCTCTGTTGATTACCTGAATTACATAACCATCATTGGTCTTCAGCAGGTAACGTGCCTGAAGTTCGGTATCCCCATCGGGACGAACCAACTGCCAGTCTTCACCTCCAGGCAAAACCACTCCTTTAATATTGTTGCCGGTGAATGTGCCTCCCGTTATCGGAATTACTCTTCTTGCGCCGTACTTACTTTTCCCAACATTAATCATATTGGCAATTTTTACTTTGGCTTCCCAAACAAACTCCGCTTTGAGATTCCCATAAACACTGTCATTCTTCACCGTTTGCGAATTCTGAGCGTGCAGGTCATATGAAATCAATGTCGAAAATAAAATCAAACTGATTATTGCGAGCTTGATTGGTTTTCTGTTGTCCATTTGTACAAATATTTATTTTATTTGAGCCAAAAACCTCACCGGCTTTATTCAAACCGGTGAGGTTATTTTAAAGGGTCTGCTTATTTTGTATTTAGCAATTTTATAGTGTAGCTAAAAGAAGTATCTTCAGCAGCTACTTTGAATTTGTCAAGCGGCTGTGGACCACAACTGTTAGAACCAACGCCCAGGGTTTTTGTAGAAACGGTGAACACAGTTGATGTGCTTGCAGGCAAATCTATTTTGTACTCTACCGGATTCATTTGTTCATCCGTATAAGGAATAGCAGCCACTTGCATTAGTTTTTCATCCGATTGAACCAATAACGAAGGCATATCCTTACCGTTTAGCTTAGCCCAACGTACTTCTTCGTGGTTGCCACGCTCCATAGGTTTTTCGTATTCATACTGTTCGTTTACTCCAATTTCATAAAGACCAACTTCAGCAGCACTCTTGCGATCTGAATAATTTTCGAACGGACCACGGCCAAAGAAATCCATCTGATCAAGTTTTTTGTCGAGCAACATGCGCACACCTATTTTAGCCAGATTAATTGGCAAACCGGTAAATTTAACCTGATTATCTACCTTTATTGTTCCATCACCTTTTACCACATAAGTTGCAGTATGGTAAACTCCAAATCCTTCTTTCCCGTCGGCTTTTGTTGTCGAAATAACTTTTACAGTTGCGTTGTCAACAATCTCCACTTTAAAATCAACCGGCTTATATTGAAGGGTGGTTACCCCAAATTTATCCCATTGTCTGTAAGCCCAGTCATCGTCAGTACGGTGAGCTGCACGCCACAAGTGCAATTTTGGAGCACCATCGGTAGCCAACAGATTTGTTCCGTTTTTGATTAACTGACTCATAAAGCCTGTTTTCTTGTCGAAGCTTACTGAAAAATCTTTACCTGAAACAGTTGCAGCCTGCTCATTCTGAACCAGTTTTACGGACTGAGTTACTTTAGCTTCCAACACCGGAGGGGTATTAATTGGAAGTTTAAATTGAGCGGTAGCTACTTCAAATCCTTTGTCAGCCCAAAGCGTCTTTTCTTTTTGCTTATACGAAATGCGCAAATAATATTCGGCTCCTGCTTTTGGATGTTCTATCTTATAAGGAACAAATGCTCTGCCTGTGCTACGAGCATTGATAGGACGATTCAGATTAATATTGCCTTTGGCTATCTCTACACCATTCTCTGTCAAACTCCAAGTTGCCTCAAATCTGCTCAAAGAAATAAATTGAAATTTATTCCGAATAGAAATTTCTCCTGAAATAGGATCAGATAGGTTTGTGTCAATCCATTGAAATGCTTTTTTCATTTCAGGATAATGTGGTTTCACTTTATTTCCTTCGGTAGAACGATCGTAAGACACAACACCTTTGTGGATAAAGTAATGATCGTTTGGTGTTTCGCCAAAACCACCTCCGTATGCTAATACAGGATGATTAGGATCGCGTTTGTTCCACAAGCCCTGATCTTGGTATTCCCAAATAGCACCTCCCAAAATTTCAGGATTGTTATCAAAAACTTCCGAATACTCGTCAAGCGAACCCATAGAATTGAACATGGCATGAACAAACTCACAAATATAAAATGGTTTTGTGAGAGATTTGTCCTGAGCGCTACGCGCATAATCCTGCGCAGTTCCATACATACGACCATCCAAATCAGCCGGATTGTTTTTGCCTGTTCCAAAACGTTCGTAATGAATTGGTCTGGAAGGATCCATTGCCTTCACGGCATTCATGGCGGCTACAAAATTAGGAGTAGCACCCCATCCGCATTCATTACCCAATGACCAAATAATTACTGACGGACTATTCTTGAAGTTTTCAATATTAGCCACATTTCTATCAATAATAGCTGATTTTATGGTAGGTTCGTTATCAAAACGGCCGTCATATCCGTGGCATTCTACATTGGCTTCGGCCACCAACCAGATTCCCCACTCATCGCAAAGCTCGTACCAACGAGGATCATCGGAATAGTGACTGGTTCGTATGTGATTACAGTTTCCCTGTTTTATCACCTGAAGGTCATGAATCATTTGTTCTTCGGTAACAGCGTGACCCACATCCGACCAATGTTCGTGTCGGTTCACCCCTTTCAATTTGATAGGCACACCATTAACGGTGAAAACTCGTCCTTTAATTTCTATTTTGCGGAAACCTACTTTTTTAGACAATATTTCTCCTTCCGAATTAGTAAGAACAACAGTATATAAATTTGGAGTCTCGGCTGTCCACTTCTGAGGATTAGTCACTTGAAGTTTTACCTTCAGCGCTTCTTCCTGATTTGCCTTAAGAGCCGCACCTGTTGCAATGCCTTTAGCCACTTCTTTGCCCTCTTTGTCATACAAAGTGGCAGTCAAAGTTTGAGCTTTAGCTGTCTGACCACCGTAGTTTCGGATTTTTGCTGTTACATCAAGTGTTGCATCCTTATAGTCTTTATCTAAATCTGGCAAAGCAAAAAAGTCGCGGATATGTATCTGTGGAGCACTCCACATAGTTACATTGCGGAAAATTCCGTGAAGACGGAACATATCCTGATCTTCGAGCCAGGTACCCGAACTATACTGATATACCTCCACAGCAATCATATTTTTACCGGGCTTGAGGTATTTCGTCAGATCAAATTCTGCAGCATTGCGGCTGTTGACACTAAAACCTACTTTTTCTCCATTAACCCATAAGAAAAAAGCACAATCAACTCCATCGAACGTGATGAAATTACGGCGACCGGTCCATTCTGCAGGAACATTAAACTCTCTACGATAGCTTCCTACCGGATTGCGCTCAACGTAAGCAGTAAAGTTCTTATCCGGTTCGCTCATTACATGTGGATAATCTTTTTTAATGGTATAACCCAAATTCCTGTAAAAAGGCGTACCGTAACCCTGTACCTCCCAGTTAGAAGGCACCGGAATTTCTTTCCAGCCCGAAACATCAAAGTCTGGTTTGTAAAAATCAACCGGACGTTTTTCAGGCGTTGGAACCCAATTGAATTTCCATGATCCGTTAAGGCTTTGACAAAGCGATGAAGCATGTCGTTTGGCGACTAAAGCCTCCTGCAAATTGGCATAAGGCATTAAGGTTGCATGATACGGCTCTTTATTTATGCCGAGTAATTCGGGATTTTCAATTTCCGGAGGAATCGGAGCATTGTTTTGAGCAAAAATTCCACCTAATGAGGTCATTCCTGCAAAAACCAAACTAAAGAATAATGTTTTTCTCTTGAACATGTTTATAAAAATTAGAAACATACTGAGATCATGTTAATCTCAGTATGTTCATGATTATTTGTTATTTATATGGAAATAGTCGAACGAAACATCAAACGGAGTACTTGGTTTAGTGGTATCAGGATTGAAATAGAATGTACTTTTCATTCCCTGAATAATAATACCATCGCAAACCATCAATCCGGCTTTAATGTCTTTAAGCGAGATACTTGCCGTTCCCAGTTTGTCAAACTTCTCGCCGTCTAACGAATAGTAGGCTGTATAAATACCACCTTTTTTATCCAATCTTAGAATCAAAGAATTACTTCCAGTAATTGCTTTTCTCAAATTAAAGGATGCCATTGACTTCGCGATACCATTTTCTTCGATGATGAAATCAAGCGTTCCCGGTTGCTCTTCAGTGCCTCTTCCCGACCGTGTAGTTTTTGTTACCGCACGAAGCATCAACTTCACAAAGTTGTCATCATTTTCATAAACCAAAATTCCGGCATTCTCAGGTTGAGATGGAATACGCGAACAAGTTAACTTTGTGTCAATAGTCCAATCGTTGTTAGCGCTCTGCAAGAGTAAATTCTTGGCATTATTGCTATTCTCAGAAACATCTCCCTTCTCACTGGTTATAGTCAAAGAACCTGAATTCTTTGTCAAACTGTAAGTTGATTTATTTTCTCTTACCCATTCCCAAGGTTTACCTAGTGTCGAAGCATTGAACTCATCACTAACTGATTGAATATCAAAATTAAAGTAGTAGATATTCTTTTCTTGAGTTATATTATCAACATATTTTACTACAGTGGTTCCCGGAACAGTTTTAGCTTGTTCAATATCAACTGTAACATCTTTCACCATTGCAGAAGCTTTAACTACAGGTGCTTTGGCGTTATTCTTCAACAAATAGCTATAAGATTTTACATCCTTGCTAAATCCGTCAATATTCTTTCCATCAATAGTGATTAATTTTGGAGTCAAATCAGGCATAACTTTCACAGGGCAACTGTTTGATACGGTTTTTCCGTTCACCGTTACATCTACAAAAATCAATGCAGCTCCAACACCGGTTGCAGTCACTTTCCCTGATTCATCGATTGTCGCAACCAGCGGATTGTTGCTTTTATAAGTCACTTTGGCATCTTTAATATTTATGAAACTATCATCCGACATGGAAGCTGTTACACTGGTGGTAACGGTATTACCCGGACGTAGTACAACTTTATCACAATCAAGCACAACGGTTTTCAATACCGGTTTAAATGAACCGCTCATAGTAGCTTCTAACTGACCTTTAATGTCTTTCGAAGAAGCTCCGATTTCAAACACATATTTTCCCTGATCAAAAGTAATCTTTTTCCCTTTAATATCCCAGAACCAAAGATCGGCGCAGTCAACTTCGATTGATACAGTTTTGGTCTGACCGGCTGGAATTGCCACTCTTTTGAAACCTTTCAGGCGTTTAATTGGTCTCTCAAGCGATGCAGGACTGTCCGGTGTTTTCACGTAGATTTGTACCACTTCGTCTCCATCAACAGTTCCTGTATTTTTTACATCCACAGTCACAGTTACTTTATCGTTTGGAGTAATACTGGTTTTACTAATATTAAAATTGCTATACGCAAATGTAGTGTATGACAATCCGTAGCCGAATTCATACGAAACATCCTTGTTGAAATACATGTATGTTCTACCGTTCTTTCCTGCTCCACCTCTCAATGTATAGTCAGTTAATGCAGGAAGATCGTTAATGGATTTGTACCATGTCAAACTTGTTTTTCCTCCGGGGTTGACATCTCCAAACAAAACTTTAGCCATTGCCGTTCCCTGTGCTTGTCCATTGTATCCGGTGAAAATAATTCCGGCAACATTCGGATTATTTTTAAATTGCTCTACTTCTACCATTCCCATTCCCTGAATGACAACAATGGTATTCGGATTAACCGCAGCAATTGATTTAATCAATTCATTTTGATTTCCCGGCAAGGTAATAGCAAACCTGTCCGATTCTTCTCTACCTGTTGTTTGATCGGTACCAACAAAGACAACCGCAACATCAGCTGAAGCAGCCATATCAAGCGTTTCTTTATCTGTAGCCGGAACTTCCGATTCGCGGTAAACAAGCACTATAGTTTGTGGTCCGGTAATACCAAGTGTATTAATTTTCACAGGAATAATTTTGGATCTGCCTCCGCCAAAACCACCCATGCCTCCAGCTTGTGGTGAACCGGCAATTTTCTGAGAAGCAAGAATGTTTCCTGTTTTAGATCCAACTCTGACTTCGATTACTCCCCCATCAGGAGACACTGTCATATTAAAGCGCATCGAATCTACGTTGGTAATATCCACATTGTTGTACGAAGTCCAGTCGCCATCTTTAATTCCTCTTACGGAAGCCGAACCAAAACGTGCAGATGTTATCAAACCGCTGGCAGAAGCATCGAATTTTGTAGCATCATAGTCCTTAACACCTGCTTTAGTCACTGTTGAAAAACCAACCATAGTAAAGAAATCTGTTCTTTTAGCAGTATTTCCACTTGCTTTTGAAACAACTTCAGTGTTCAGATTATTCTGAGCTATATAATTTTTAATTCCTTCCAACGGAGTTATTTTATACTTAGGATCTGCTTCGCCGGAGTAATCACCAAGCTCAACTTTATCGGCTTGCGGTCCTAAAACAGCAATTTTCTTAATAGTTCCTGCGTTAAGTGGCAAGGCTTTCTTTCCACTTTTACCCACCAAATTATTTTTAAGCAAAACCGGAGATTTAGTGGCGATCTCTAAAGCAAGATCGTTATGCGAAGGGTCATTGATAATGCTTGGTTTGATACCGGCATAAGGAACAATATTCTGAGGATCAAATTCACCCAGTCTCATTCGTATCGTGTAGATATTTACCAAAGCTTTATCCATATCAGCTTCAGAAATCAACCCTTGTTTCAATGCTTCGAGTGCACTGGTTTGGTATATACCTCCACAGTCGGAATCAACTCCCGTTTTTAAACCCATTGCAGCTGCCTCAGCTTTGCTTTTTGCATAACGATGACTGTTTACAACATCGGCCACTGCATCACAGTCACCTGTCACATAGCCATCTAGTCCATAAGTTCTTTTAGCAATTGTATCAACTAAAAATTTACTGGCCGACATAGGCACACCATTTACAGCACTGTAAGCTGTCATAATAGATGGCAATTTATCTTTTTGAATAAGCGTACGATATGGTGTAAGATAAAATTCTCTCATATCACGGTCGTCCATATTGGCACTTCCATTGTGACGATTAAATTCCGAATTGTTAGCAAAATAATGCTTGCCGCAGGGCACTGTTTTCAGATAAGTAGGATCGTCGCCCATTAATCCCTGAACAAATCCACTACCAATCTGCGATACTAAAAATGGATCTTCTCCAAATGTTTCAGCAGTACGACCCCACCTTGGATCACGCGCCGGTTCAATAACTGGCGACCAGTAGGTAAGTGTAAAAATCAAATCGTGGTTGAAACCGCGTGCTTCATCAGCCACAACCGAAGTTTCGCGCTTGATCAAAGCCGGATCCCAGGTTGAACCCACAGCAACACTGTTAGGAAATGAAGTAGCAATCATGCCACTGTTGTTATTTCTACCCACTACTCCGTGTAAAGCTTCACCCCAAACATCGTATTTATTTACTCCAAGACGAGGAATTGGAGGCATAGTATTACCCAATTGGCTTTGTTTTTCTTCCAAAGTCATTCTTGAGACAAGATCGGCAGCTCTTTCCTTAAAAGAGTACGCAGTGTTTAAATAAATTGGTTTCTTATTATCTCTCGGAGGCATAAAGGCCATCATCGGAAGAGTGCAAAGAAATAAAATTACTACTCTAGATTTTTTTAAATTCATGATTAAATATTTAAGGGTCATTATTTGTTATTAAAATAGATTTACAGGATTCTTACTTTGGCTGTTTTTAAATCTTTAGTCGCTGAACTGTTACCGTACAACACTTCATACTCACCCGGCACCACTTCCATTTTCACTGTATTTCGATTGAAAAATTCGAATGAATTATACGGTAAGTTGATAACAGCCTGCGCAGTCTTGCCCGCCGCTACTTCTACTCGCTGAAAGCCTTTTAAAGTCTTAAGCGGTCCATCAGTATCATTTACCATCCGAACATAAACCTGTACAATTTCAGTTCCGCTGCGCTTACCTTTATTTGAAACAGGAATCGTAAGCTCCACAGATTGGTTGGATTTAATTTCGGGGTTGCTTAATTTAGCATTACCTATAGCAAAAGTGGTATAACTCAAACCAAAACCAAACGGAAACAACGGATCGGACATGTAACGATACGTGCGGCCTTTCATAGAATAATCTTCAAAATCAGACAACTGCTTCACGCTTTTATAAAAAGTGATCGGTAGTTTTCCCGATGGATTATAGTCGCCAAAGAGTACGTCTGCCACTGCCTGACCACCCGATTCACCACCATACCAAGCCTGGAGAATGGCATCGCAACTTTCAGTTTCTGGAATCAGAGCAATTGCCGAACCCGAGCAATTCACAAAAATCACTTGCTTTCCTGCTTCTTTCAAAGCCTTCAAACAATTTCGTTGTACTGCAGGAAGCTCAATATCGGTACGGTCACCACCTTTGAAACCAGGATATGAAACCGGCATTTCTTCTCCTTCTAATAATGTAGAAAGCCCTCCTACAAATACAACAACATCAACTCCCTTGAGCTTCTTTAGAAGATCACTATAATCAACATCTACTTCTTTCCCCAAGTTAAATTCTATATTAGCCTCCCAATTATTGAGTTGAGCATAGCGAATTTCAATCTTGTATTTCTTACCGCTCTCAACTTTATACGGAATTCGAGAAGGTAGTGTTCTCCAATTGTTATAGGTTACCAGAGATTCGCCATTGACAAACAATTCAAAATATCCGGTAGCTCCGCACTTGAACACAATTTCTTCTGTCTTGGGTGCCACAAATTCTGTTTCGTACTTTCCTGAGAATCCTTCAAGTCGAACACCGGTCGCAAATTCGTGTTGTCCGGCAGTGGTTAATTTGATTGGGTTTACAATTTGTTGTGTAGCTACAACATCACCTTTAAGATCTTTATTATTCCAATAACTTACTTTGAATCCTTTTTTTCCATCAATAGAACATTGCGGAAAATAGCTTTCGGTCACTTTATCTTCAACCAAATCACAGCCTTTCTCATAAAGAACTTTATTCGCTGAGAGTTTGGAGGTGATACCATCAAGAATCGTAATAGTTCTCACCGGAGTTCCGTTATAATTTCCCCATAACATGGGTTTATCGTTAGCATTTGGTCCAACTACAGCTATTTTCTTTGATTTACTAAGCGGAAGAATATTATTCTTATTCTGAAGCAGAGTCATCGATTTTAGCGCCATATCCAAAGCAAGTTTCCTATGCTCTTCGTTATTTACTACTGACATAGGAATTTTAGACCATGGAACCAATGCATCATCGTCCATTTCGCCTAAGTCGAAACGACCAATCAGAACGTTCAGGAGATGTTTATTTATTTCAGCTTCCGTAATTAAGCCCTTGGCTACAGCATCAGGCAATTGTTTGTAAATGTGATTATCCCATTGACATTCAACATCTGTCCCGGCCCAAACTCCCTTAGATGCTGCGTGAACCGCATCGGATGAAACTTTGTGACTGGTATAAAAATCGGATACCGCACCACAATCTGCAACAACCATATATTTATACCCCCATTCGTCTCTCAAAATGCGTTGAAGTAATTGCGTATTTCCACAGCAAGGCTCATCGTCCAATCGTTGATACGCACACATTACCTGACGCACATCGGATTTTTGCACCAGGGATTTGAAAGCAGGAAGATAAGTTTCCCATAAATCTCGCGGATCGAGATTGTTGATGTTTAGAGAATGTCTACTCCACTCAGGTCCTGAGTGAACGGCAAAATGCTTGGCACAAGCCAGTAGTTTTCTGTACTTGGCATCAGCCGGTCCTTGCAAACCTTTTACCACCGAAACCCCCATGCGCGAAGTAAGATAGGGATCTTCTCCGTATGTTTCCTGACCACGTCCCCAACGAGGATCACGAAATATATTCACATTCGGAGTCCAAACCGAAAGACTTAGAAAACGAGCGTTCTCTAATCCTTTCTTCGTAGCTTCGTTGTATTTTGCTCTGGCTTCATCCGAAACTGCATCAAAAATTTTATAGACCAGATTGTCATCAAACGATGCCGCCATACCAACCGGTTCAGGGAAAACAGTCACATTACCATTATTGGCAAAGCCATGCAATGCTTCACTCCACCAGTTGAATTTTTTGATACCCAAGCGGGGAACTGCATCGGAAATATCGCACATTAATGTTGCTTTTTCACTCAGCGTTAGGCGGGAAATTAAATCTTTAGCACGTTCTTCCGAACTTAAATTAGGGTTCTTGTACGGCAATTGCTGAGCCCACGAACTTACTGAAAACAAAAGAGCGGCAATAACAAACAATCCACCCTTTAAGCTTAAATGTGTTGATTTTTTCATACTTTATTTATGCAATTATTGACTACAAAATTGGTTTAAGACATGCTACAAAACCACCTCTTCCTAATAATCTGACTTTTACGACACTTGATTTTTCAACTACCATATATTCTGTTACAAGCTTCTTATCGTGCTCGCCATCGGATATCAATGTCAGTTTGTATTTTACGTTTTCTGGCAGAAAATTAAAGCTTAGTGTCTTATTTTTAGGAAATCTTTCTGCACTTATACCTCCAATATACCATGCATTTCCTTTACTACGGGCAATAATCACGTCTTTTCCGGGATAACCATCAAGGAGTTTGGTGTTATCCCAGGCATTGGGAACTTCTTTCAAAAATGTCTTTGCAGCATCGGGTAAATCCTGATAGCCTTCCGGACGATCAGCCATATGCTGAATACCGGATTCAAACACTACACTAAGTGCCAGTTCGTGTCCGTAAGAAGTAATATGCGGAAATTGCGAATTGGTAAAAGTTACCGGCGTATAATCCATTGCACCCACTACATTTCGGGTAAAAGGTAAAATAGTGTTATGTTCAGGAGCTGTTGTGGTAAACTCAGGTCCGTTATTGTACCATTCGGCACCACGTACGCCTTCGTATGTCATCAGGTGAGGATAAGTGCGCGCCCAACCGCGTGGAACCAGACAGCCATGGAAATATACCATCATATCAAATTTTGCGGCATCTTCCAGAATATCGAGATAATATTGAATCATGCTTTGTTTTTCACTCTCGAAGAAATCAATTTTCACACCAGCAACACCAAGTTTCTTTAGTTTGGTGAACTCTTCAACACGGTTCTCGTGTGTCAACATTCGATCTTTAGGGGTGGAAGAAACCCATGTATGATTACCTCCCGAGTTATACCACATCAAGGGTTTCAGACCCAACGAGTGAATGTACTTTAAAGCATCCTCCAGTTTTCCACCATTGCCCATGGTATCCCATTCCCAGTCCAGCAAAGTATAAGGCCATCCCATTGAGGCGGCCAGATCGGCAAACTCACACACTTTTTTAAAATCTTTCGTACCATGATTGCTTGACCAGTAATTCCACGAAGCAATTCCCGGCTTAATCCAATCGGTTTTAGAAATAATTGAAGGAGTCGAAACATCATCCACCAAAGTAGATTCTACAATATCAGACAGACTCCCGATAATAACAACCCGCCAGGGCGATTTCCACGGAAGCGTAATAGTCGGTTTTACTTCTCCCTGTCCTCTTCCGTTCCATTGATCGGGGAAAGTAAGTTTATATTTCGATTTTTCTGCAACATTAGAGAGCTTTGTTCCACAATAATTTTTATCCAAGTCGGCTTCATGAATCAAATACCAGCAGCCTTTATCGGGCGTATTGAAAAGCGCAGGATAACCCCAGTCCTGTTGAAGATTTCCATCTTTTGAGCTGGTATAAAGACCTTCATTGGCCGGATTAAACTTTTCCAACCATCTTTTAGTACTATCCGCCACACAATAAGTTGTGAGTTCGTCGTTTACAACAAAAGTCCCTCCTTTTTCAGGAAATTCATAGCGAAATGCCACCCCATCATTATATGCTCTGATAATCAGATTCAATTTTGATTTACCCTGATTCTCAAATGACACTACGACTTCATTAGCGGAGTTTGTGCATTGCACACGTTTGCCATGTACAACAGAATAATGCTCATTTATCAAATTTGGTTTACTTGTCTTTAGGTACTTCAGGGCAGTTGAGAAAGATTGATCTGCTCTATCGAGACCTAATGTTATCTGTTGAAAAACCTCAGAGATTTTACCGTCATTCGAATAATTCACTTTCAAATACCATCCGCCCACTTGAGTATTTGCGCTGTTACGGAGTTCTACTGATATTTTCTTATTCGGAGAAACAACACTCGCATTTTGAGAAAAAACGGCAAGCGTACTCATTAAAAAAAGGCCAACAATTGTCTTACATTTCATTAGATTATACTTTATTTTACTATCACATTTAAAACTGCTTTTAATGTGAAATAGCCAAATTATTTCAATTTCATTAGTCCCTGCCGGTTTCTATTGTCTTTAAACTATTAAGACAATGGTATTGCTTTTAGGTTCTCTACATTTTGGAACAAGAGAAAAAAATTACCCTAAACTTAATAAGACTGAGATTTCATCATTTGGATTAAAGCTGCACGAAAAAATAACACATTTAATCCCTTCTGCTCAAAAAGCTGTGGCTCTTATTGCACGATTATCATGTGTGATTTTGCGGCTAAATTAAAACATTACATTTTGCTACAAATATACTTTAGTTTTCCGGATAAATTATAAAACATATGTTGTAAGAAGTATCGTTTTTGTTGAATTGTAAGTAAAGCTGAGAAAATAAATACTTAGCTATAATCATTTTTCGTACTTTTGCAACAAATATTTTTCACAAATGAGAAATTCTCTATTAACCATCATTTTTTTGCTTTGTATTCACTGTGCTGCACAGGAACATTATGTTTTTTCGCCTATCAACAGTAGCAACGGGCTTTCCGATAATCGTGTACGTTCTATCTGCCAATTGCCTGATGACAGAATGATAATCGTCACCGAAGGATTGATTAATATTTATGATGGAGCCAACTTTAGATATATACACTACGACGATCGAAAAGCATATCTTTTAAAAGACTATTCAGGATGGCATCGTGTTTACATTGATAATGATCAACGGTTGTGGGTTAAGAATCAACATAGACTTCTGATTTTTGATATCCGCAAAGAGTTGTTTATTCCAAATACTGATAGCGTGTTCGTTTCTCAGGGGATTAAAAGCCAGGTTAGCAATTTTTTCATGGATACAGAGCATAATTTCTGGTATACAACAGCAAATGATGAATTGATCTATAGAAATAACAACACATCACATACCTTCTTAAGCCATGTATCGAGGATAAACGGGAATTCTGATCGCTTATACGATTTAGTCGTATATAAAAAACAACTTTTTCTGTTCTATAAATCGGGACGAATGGCCTGTTTCGATATGGTTACTCGTAAAAAGTTGTATGTTGAAGATCCATTCAACGGCAATAATATATACTCAAGTAATTTAGCCGTTATACCCTACAAGAATTATTTCTACCAAGTGCGTAATGGAAGTGGGATTGGATCATTGCTGCGATTCAATGTAAAGAACAGAAGGTGGGAGAATATCCTGAAGACCGATTATTGGCTAAATACACTCACTCTTGACAACAAAGGTAATTGCTGGATTAGTTCTTTAATCGGGCTTTGGTCAATAGATAAAAACCTCCAGAACAAACGACTGATCTCCCCTCTGCATTTAGTGGATGGACGCGTATTTGAAACCGAGATTAGCACTCAATACATTGACAACAAAGGAGGTATATGGGTTGGCTCTGTAGATAGAGGAGTATTGTACTATCACCCTGACAGGTTTAAGTTTCAAAATTTTGGACGTTCTTTATTCAAATTGCAGGAAATCAAGAAAATAAGCGTTCGATGTTTTGCTGAAAAAGACAATTATATTTTAGTCGGGACGCAGAATGGTTTGTTTCGAAAAGAAAAAGGATCTGCTTCATTGGAGCTATACAAAAGCATTCCTACCAATTCTGTGTGCGAAATGCTTTTAAAGGACAGTAAACAACGCATTTGGCTGTGTACACAAAATAATGGTTTGTTTTGTATCGAAAATAACGTAATCAAACGCTTCAACACACCTAAATACTGCTTGTCCATTTACGAATCCTTTGATAACAAGCTTTACCTCTGTACTAACGACGGAGTGGGCTTACTCGATCCCTCAACTGGAGATTTCAAAAAGGCTAGTTACACATCGAAAAATTTACCTGATTATTCATACCAATTGACTTATTTGAAAAAGGATATGTTGCTTGGGTATTCTGACAACGGTCTATTTTTATATAATACCCGGAAAAATAATATTACAATTCCAGATAAGAAAAACCCTTTACAACAGCACAATTGCCATCATTACCATTGCTTGTTTACAGATAGTCGGGGCTTGGTTTGGCTTGGAACTATGGATGGTCTTAACGTATATAATCCTACAAATAACAGCACGAAAAGTTTCTCCGAAAAAGATGGTTTAATCAACAATAGCATACGTTCTATCGTAGAAGATGATTTAGGAATGATTTGGGTTTCCACATCCAATGGAATTTCACGAATAGCAGTAAGCGAAAAAAACGAATCATACCAGTACAGCTTTTATAATTACAACAAATTCGATGGAGTCATCGAAACCGAGTTCCTGCCGCGCTCAGTATTAAAAACATCTTACAACAGCCTAATATGGGGAGGATTGGATGGATTTAACGAGATAAATCTGGCAAAAATAAACAGCTATGAACAACCACTCTCAGTTCCGTTATTTACAAAGCTTCTTCTATCCGGCAAAGAAATCAGACAAAATGATTATTCTGATGGAAATATAATTTTAAAACAATCTATAAGTTCTACTTCGGAAATACACCTCAAACACTTTCAAAACTTTATTGGATTGGAGTTTTCAGCTCTCAATTATGTAAATCCTACGCAAACTTATTACCGTTACCAGCTGGAAGGAGCGGATGACGCATGGAATGAGATAAAAGCTGTCAATGGAGTTGGGTCTGCGAACTACACAAACTTGTCGCCCGGAACATACACGCTTAAAGTTTATGCTTCAAATGACAGGCACAATTGGGGAAAGAAGTATGCTGAGATAAAAATCGTCATCAGTCCTCCATTCTGGAAAACTATTTGGGCGTATATTTTCTATCTGCTGATAATTATCTATGTTCTATATTCCTCTGTTTCTTACTACATAAGACGGAACAGACATAAAATGGAGACGCTACAAAAAGAAGAACTTGACCAATTGAAGTATTCTTTTTTCACCAATATTAGTCACGAATTGAGAACGCCGTTGACATTAATTTTGACGCCTCTTGATTCTATTCTGAAAAAAGTTGACGATGAATCATTAAAAAAACAACTCAATGGCATCTACAGAAATGCTAACGAATTGCTTAAACTCGTAAACCAACTGCTGGATTTCCGTAAACTCGAGATGAAAGGTGAAACACTGGAACTGAGTTATTGCAGTATAAATGACTTTATCGAAGTAACAGCCTTTTCATTTCAGGAAATGGCGGCAAACAATGGTATAGAATTAGTTTCTGAATGCGAAGATGATAATATCTACGCTTATGTTGATAAGGATAAAATGCAGAAAATTATCAACAATCTGCTGTCCAATGCAATCAAATTCACTCCGTCCGGAGGAAGAATACTGCTGAAAGCTATGAAAGATACTGATGAGCAAATGTTCGTTATACAAGTTTCAGATACAGGAATAGGCATCCCCGAAGTTGATGTAAGCCAGATATTTGATCGTTTTTATCAGGTAAAAAAACAAAAAAGTATCAATACGGGTAGTGGAATTGGTCTGCATCTGGTCAAAGAATACGTAGAATTGCACAATGGTACGATTGAAGTTGAAAGCCGTTTAAATGAAGGAAGCTTATTCACAGTCAGCATTCCGATAGACTTACAGTCTGCGGACGAAATACAATCGGAAACAGAGAGTATAGATGAACAAAAGATAAAAGTACTCGTTGTGGAAGATAATGCTGAATTTCGGATGTTTATCATGGGAGAACTGATGGAAAAATACCACGTCATTGAAGCTGCAAATGGTAAAGATGGACTCGAAAAAGCGCTGAAACATCAACCCGATTTGATAATTACCGATGTTATGATGCCTGAAATGTCAGGTACTGAACTTTGTCGACTGCTCAAGAAGAATATACAAACTTCTCATATTCCGGTGATATTACTTACCGCCAAAACATCAGATAAAGCACAAATTGAGGGCTTTGAAGCAGGTGCAGATGCGTACATTTCAAAACCATTTAATATGGACATACTCCTGCTGCGTATTCATCATTTAATTGAACAACAGAATCAACGAAAAGAGCAGTTTAAAAATGCTATAACTATAAACCCCGGAGTACTTGCATCAACGAGCGTTGATAAAGAGCTTATTAAAAACGCACTTGGGCACATTGAGAAAAATCTTGGCAATGTATCTTATTCTGTAGAACAACTCAGTAAAGACCTTTTTATGGACAGGACAGGCTTGTACAGAAAATTATCAGTCATTACCGGACAAACGCCCAGTGAATTTATCCGATCGGTTAGATTAAAGAAGGCAGCACTGTTATTAAAAAACGGGTTGCAGGTTTCCGAAGTAGCATCCAGGGTTGGATTTGGAACAACCAGTTACTTTACAAAATGTTTTCAAGAGGAATTCGGGGTAAAACCGTCTCAATATAAAAACATAAACTAAGCTAACATTTTCTTTCACAAGCATTAATCAATTCCCATAAAATTAAAACGCTTCAGGATATTTCTTATTTCAAAATATCCTGAAGCGTTTTTGTGAATAAAGCTATAAATTATTTTTTCTTTATAGTTTTATATTTCTTTGCCAGTTTAATCATTTGATCAACAATAGGCTTACGCTTATTATTACGATCGAAAAGCATTGGATAATCCATTCTTCCACGGATAGGGAATCCATTCAACCAGGTTCCATTATCGGTAACACCCCAAACAGTAACACGGTCAATCACATCATCATATTTCAAGAACAGATTAAACATATCCAACATACGTTTATTCCATTTTGCCTGAACATCAGCCGGTACACCGTCACGATAAGGATCCATTTCTTTAGAATAACTAAAATTTGTAGAGATGTTAGCTCCTTCATACGGACTTGGAAGTATCGAAATATCCCATTCTGTTATCAGGATATGAACTCCGGCAGCTTTCAGTTTTTTGAAACTTGCTTCGGCAGCCTCTACTGTAGGATTAATCATATGCATATGCGACTGAGAACCAACCGCATCAATTCTAAGACCTGCTGCCTTTAGCTCTTTTACCAATTGTACAATAGCATCACATTTGGACGGAGTTTCTACATTATAATCATTGTAGTACAATTCGGCATTTGGATCTGCTTCATGTGCAAATTGGAAAGCATACTTAATAAAGTCCTTACCTAAAATCTGATAGAACTTGCTATTTCTGTAAGATCCATTATCCTCAAAAGCCTCATTCACTACATCCCAACCTTTGATTTTACCTTTATAACGTCCTACAACGGCATGAATATGTTTACGCATTCTCTCTTTGAGAACTTCAGGAGTAGCAGGTTTGCCGTCTTCACCAACAAAGAACCAGTTAGGCACTTGCGAATGCCAGATAAGGCAATGACCGGTAAGGGTTTGCTTGTTTTTTTCAGCAAAAGCTACAATCTTATCTGCATTATCCCAATTGAAACGATCCTCTGCCGGATGAATCGGTTGGGGTTTCATATCATTTTCGGCTACAATTGCACTAAATTCACTGGCAATAATTGCTGATTCAGCTGCATTTACACCATTTACCTGCTGCATATTTACAGCGGTACCAAACAGAAATTTACCTTTAGTTGCTTCACCTAAGGTTTTTTGGGCCATTGTTTGCACAGATGCCAAACAACACATAGCAGCAATTGCGTAAATTGATTTGTGTTTCATGATTTTCTTGATTTGTTTAAATATTAGTTTTATTTAGCGCTTTCTGCCAAATTATCGGCTTCGGCGTTAGCTGCACGACGGGCTTTCAGTTCTGTTTCAATCTGTACTTCCAATTTCTTGTCAATCACATAGAAGAACAGTAAGCCAACTCCGATAAGAAATGGAATAGATGGATAAATACTTACCAACATCTTTGCGCCACTGGCCACACTTGCGGGTTGCACGATATCAGCACCGGCAGCACCGGCTTTTCCAATATAACCATATAGACCTAAAATCCATGTAACAAGCGCACTACCAATTGACAAACCGGCTTTAAGCCCAACCATCATAGCTGAGAAAATAATAGCTGTTGCTCTACGTGAAGTTTTATATTCGGAGAAATCAGCAACATCCGCAATCATAGCCCAAAGAATTGGAACTGTAATACCATAGAAGAATCCGTGAAGTATTTGTGATCCGAACATTAAAATAACGTTACTTGGCGTAAAAAAGTAGAATGCTAAAATGAAAAGAGTTGAAATAAACAATCCTGTTTTAAACACATCGCGTTTTCCATATTTATCAGCCAATTTTTTTGACAAAGAAATACCAATAATTTGGAAAATAATTCCACCGGCATTAAACAGACCTAATCCAGCTGAAACAGGGTCAGAACCAAAGAAATTGATTCCCATGCCATTCAGGCCTGCAATTACCGGACTAATAAGATTTGCAAGCGCAGGTCTATCCACAAAATTGTAAAAATAATACACATATGAACCACCTTTCATTGCCAGCGTAACGAACAATAAAATGGTCAGAACTAACATTATAAACCAAGGTTTATTTTTAGAAAGGTCTGAAAAATCTTCTTTCAATGTTGATTTTTGTTCTGGTCTTGGAACGATACGTTCTTTTGTTGTTAAGAATGTAATAAGCAACAATACTGTACCCAGGATAGCCATCCAGGTCATTACCTGCTCAATACCGGCTGCTTTATCGCCATGACCGGCATAAATGATAATAGGTAACATAAATACCTGTACGAAAAACTGAGCAAACATTACAGCTACAAAACGATAAGACGAAAGACTGTTTCTTTCACTCATATCGCCGGTAATTACACCACTCAACGCAGAATAAGGCAAGTTACTGGAAGCATAGCACAACAACAAAAGCGTATAAGTTGCTGCAGCATAAATCAATTTACCTTTGTACGAAAAATCAGGTGTTGAAAATGCCAATAACGCAATAACACCCATTGGAACAGCAGTGAAGAGTATCCAAGGTCTGAATTTTCCCCATCTTGAACTGGTGCGATCAGCTAGAACACCAATCAATGGGTTAAACAAAAAGGCAGCAACCAACCCAACAGCCAAAGTAACTGCAGACGCATCGGCTGCTTTAAGTCCATAAATATCGGTATAAAAATAAGCTAAATAGGTAACAAGCGTTTGAAAAATCAGATTGGCAGCCAAATCTCCAAAACTGTACCCTACTTTTTCGAGAACAGAAAGTTTCTGTGAAGTTGAATTATTCATATTATATTTGTTAGTGATTTATTTATTCGTAGTAAATGGCGAAGCAGGCAATCCTTCTTTGTTTTTCAGGTTTGCATAAGCCGGGTTATCATCCCATGCATATCGCACAACAGTTGGATGCGTGATCTTACGACTCCATACTTTCACCTTGTTGGTAGACACAACAACTGCATTTGCCCACTCAAATTTGCCATCAGAACCCGCAATTTGAAATCCATCCAGAAGGCTATTAGTGAATAATCCACTACCAACGGATGCAAAAGTAAGAATAATACTGCTATTTTCAATCTCCATAGATTGGTATAACGGACCTGAGCTGACAACCGAATTGTCGCGATAAGCAACGCGCGCAGCTTCCATTCCCAATCTTCGTGCTACTTCCTTTTTGTTTAATGGGTGAATATCATTCCACTCACCCAAATCGGTGGTAACAGCCATACCTGTGTTGGGTATTTCCAACGCACGTCTTTGCGCCTCGCGCACACCAGCCATGCCACTTTCTACGGGTTGCTTGTTTGGAACTCCCAGATTAGCTATCTGAGCAAATATAAACGGCATATCAGGTTGGTTGAATTTTGTACGCCAGCTCACAATCAAGTCTTTGAACAGGCGTTGATATTCATCCTGCGATGTACCTGTATTAGATTCTCCCTGATACCAGATTGTTCCTTTCAGGCGGTAGCCGATTATCGGGCTGGTCAAACTGTTATACAATCCCGAAGGGCGTGTTCCCGCTCCGCCTCCACCGCCGGCACCTTGTCCCATTTGCGGTTTCAGATTAGCACCTATATGATAGTTCCACTGACCGGTCAAATCTATTTTTTGAGAGCCGATACGAAGTTCGTACGTTTTATCTTCCACAAAACCACCTTTACCATTCGGCAGAATTACGCGTACCATCAATTTATTCTTACCCGGCTTAAGCACGCCTACAAGCAGTTTGTAAATGCGCGGAGGGTATTGATAAGATATAGTTCCTACAAATGTTCCGTTCAGAAAAGCCGAATCACTTTCGATGATACGACCCAACCGAAGGACTGCATCTTTCTTATTCACCAGTGAATCCGGCACATCAAACTCTTTGTAGAACCACATAGACCCCATGCGAAGATCAACACCTTTGTCCGACCAATAACCCGGAAGCGAAATCTGAGGCCAGTCGGAGGTATTCACATCGCCCTTTGACCAACGTCCCAGTCCCGGATCATTTTTAGCCAGTTCAGCATTAAAATTAAATCGAACCGGACTACCGGAAGAAGATCTTGTTGCACGAATGGAATCAGCTTTAGCTCTGGCCGTTTTCCATTTATCCATATAAGATTTCATAAAATCTTCACTCACCCAAGATTCAATGGCTGTACCGCCAATAGCATTATTGATCAGACCGATAGGAACTTTATACTTCTGATACAGTTGATCTCCAAAGAAATATGACAGTGAAGAAAAGTTCAGGATATTCTCCTGAGTAGCCGGAAGCCATGTTCCTTCTTTAAAGTCGGTCTGAGGAGTTTGCGAATCGGTACGTATAGTTGGTTTGAAATAACGGATATTGGTATTATTCGTTTGGTCTATTTCTTTTTGATATAAATCCAGTACTCGGTAAACCATCAACTCCATATTGGACTGACCGGAACACAACCACACATCGCCCATCAAAATGTCTTTGATCTCAATATCATTTACCTTCATTGTGTAAGGACCACCTGCAGCAATGGAAGGAAAATCTACTTTCCAGTTTCCTTGTTTGTCAGCCTTAGTTTGATATTTCTTTCCCAGAAACTCAACCTTCACTTTTTCACCCGGATCTGCCCAGCCCCATATCTTTAACGGCGTATCGCGCTGAAGCACCATACCATTACTTATCAGCCGAGGCAGTTTGACCACAGCTTTTGCAGGGTTTGACCACAAGCCTGCCACTATCAGGATTACTAATAATCTACTAACCGATTTCATTTACCTGCTTCAGACTTTGTTAGTATTTTACTTTCGGGAGCTCCCAGATAACTTGGTTTCAGTCCACCGGTATTGATTAATATCTTTTGCAACACAAGCCCGGCTTCTTTCACAGAGAAACGTAGTGTGTGTTTACCGACAGATTCAATCTTATGCTTTGTAACCGAATTGATAATATGTTCGGACTGCCAGCGTCCCAACTCACCTCTGTAATGACCATTCAAATTTATCACCTGCGGCGCTGCATCATCAAAAGCAATGCTGTACCGTAGCCCTTTGTTAGCATTAAAGTTCAATGTCGGCGAAAATAAGAGCTGCACATCAAATTCACCTGTAGTTGCGAAGTCAATATCGTACTCAACATAGATATTTTCATTGTCCTTTGGATATACATTCTGTGGAACGGTAGTTATAGCCGATTTAGTTTTTCCCAGATAAGGAATTATCTGCCAGCTAATTCTATCAGAATTAACGGCACGATTGAAATTTTCAGCTTCAATAGATACATACCCATCACTCTCTACAAATATTTTCGGCGCTTTGGCTTGATCCTTTTCAGCAACATACGTCACATTGGGCATTTTACTTCTTCGGGGTTCTTGCCAATTAGTATATCCAATATGCAATTGATCCATCATGTGATTCCACTTACCATTCGCAATGATATGATTGTAAGCATAAGTCAATACAGAATCTCTTTTATAGCATTCCTGTACTTTATCAGCCCATACATTAGCCTGTATATCATTATTTTTTGCGTAAAATTTATTTTTGGCTACGGCATAATACATTTCGTAAAGATTGCTGCAGGCATTGACCGGATACAACACTAACTGGTCAAAAGCATCTTTGTACTTCGGAGGAATAGTGTAATATAAACGAAGCGCATCCAAAGCCAGGTTGCGATAATCGGCAGTCACGTTTTCAAACTCATTATAATTTTCCAAACTATAAGTCCTGTCGTTCAACGTCTCAGGCGTTACTCGTCTGTTATACTTTGTATAAAGATTAATAATGCGTGCAGCTTCTTTAGCGTATGGTTGACCAAACTGCTCGGCACACCAATTCTCTGTGTGAGACAGTAGATTATTTGCATTGAATTTAGATGGATCCCATGCCATATCGAGGAAGAAGCTGATTGGATATTCCATCGGTTTCAGATCGCCCACATTTACAACCCAGAGTTCTTGAACACCATGCGTGTAACTCAAATTCATTTGTTCCCATACCCGTTGAATAGGACTAATATTAATCCATTTAGAATTGCGCGGAGCACCGACATAATCGAAATGATAGTACATTCCGTATCCACCTTTACGAGGTTTGGCATTAATTTCAGGAAGCTTACGCACATTACCCCAGTTGTCATCGCAAAATAGCAGAGTTACATCATCGGGCACACGCATGCCATGATCATAATAATCTTGCACCTCTTTATACAATGCCCATACCTGTGGGGTTTTTTCGGCTTTTTGTCCGGTTACGTCTTCAATAATTTTGCGTTGATCTTTTACAATTTGCTCAAGCAGTGCGATATTTGTTCCTTCGCCCATAGCTTCATCGCCATCACCACGCATACCCACAGTGACAACTTTGTCCCAGTTTTTACTTCTTTCAATACCGAATTTCCATGATTTTTGTAAGGCATCAGCGTTTTTGGAATAATCCCAAACCTTAGACAGCTTATTGCGCTCGGTGTATCGGTGCCAGTCTTGCTGAGCCATAGCCATAGGCTCATGATGAGAAGTTCCCATGACAATGCCCATTTCATTAGCCAACACGCCATTTGCAGGATCATCGTCATAAAAAGCATTTCCCCACATGGCAGGCCAGAGGTAATTGGCTTTTAAACGAAGTAATAATTCAAACACTTTTTCGTAAAACTTACTATTGAATCCTCCGAAAGTTTCTTTTGACCAGCCACTTAGCGATGGAGCTTCGTCATTTAGGAAAATACCCCTGTACTTCACTTTCGGACTGTCAGTGACATAACGGCCATTCTTTACAAATAACGATTCTTGTTTTACCACCGGAACATCTGCCCAATAATACCAGGGTGAAACACCAATATTTTTGGATACATCATAGATCCCATAAATAGTACCACGCTTGTCGCTACCGGCAATAACGAGTGCTTTTTCAACTCCGGGGAGGGGAGAATCAATGGTCTGTATGACAAAAGACTCCCATTTACCTGAAATATTCTTCACATCGAGTTTTTTGCTTTTGATCAGTTGGTCAATAAGTGGACTCTTACCGATAGTTCCAACAATAACCACTTCCTTGGTATCCGGTTTGTTGGTATATTTAATTTCCGGTTCACTTCCTGTAACTTTGCCGATATCAGTTTTCAGATTTTTCAGCGCTGAAATTACTCCCGGAAAGTCTTCGGAACTGATAACTAATGGAGTTGAACCTTTGGTAGTTGATAATATAAATTGGTTATCTGCTGCATTATTGGTTATGTAGGTTTTCTCTTGTCCTGCAAAAGCAGAGGCAGAAGACAATAAAAACAGCGTGCAGAAAATCGTTAATAACAGGTGTTTCATTAATTGTAATGATTATTTTTTCTTTTGTAATCCAAGCCTTTACTCTCGAAAAGCCTTCATTTTTATCTTAGAACAGCTCAGAATCTTCGAAATGTAAAGATGTGCATTACTCTTGAGGCATTTATTTTTTCTTCTTACTTACTTTAGAATTAGAATTCAAAAGAGTTAGCATTTGTGTAGCGTAACGTTTACCTAATTCACGGTAACCTTCAGCACTAAAATGGAGGTGATCTTTTATGCCTACACATCCTGTAGAAGGAATGACATACGAATTAGGGATGACCTGAGGCAAAGTTGCAATAATCTTGTTCATGCTTGCACAAGCTCCATTCTGATCTGTATTTACAAGTTCTCCGGCCAATAAAGGTACAGATTTAGGCTTCAAATTCAGGTCCTTCATCAAGTTGTCATATACACCCTTTACTTTTACAGGCCAAATACTATCGTTTGTATTAGACTCGCCCTGATGTATTAAAATTCCTTTTATAACACCATCCTTTTGAGCCAGCTTAGCCATCTCAACAAGACGGCCATAAGGATTTCCATCATAGTCCTTAATCATATTTTTCATCCAACCCGGTGCAGTAGCCACATAAGATTGATAATTGTCTTTGTCGAACAATTCGATTTTACAACCGCCAACAGCCACGTTGATAACTCCTACTCTCACATTCTTTGGCAGATTTGCAACAAGAGTTTTGCCAAAATAATCAGCCGGAGTTAAACCTGTATTACAACGACACAACGGTGGTACAGCTGTATACCATTTGCCTTTTGTTCTGTTCAGATTAGCGCAATCCAAGGTTTCTAATACCTGAAAACGTTTATCTACGACAGTGTCTTGCGGTTCAAATCTGGCGTTACCTTCCATATTTGACTGTCCAAAACACAAAAAAATGTAAAAATTGGGATCTTGAGAAAATGCACCTGTACTCAACAAGAGAAAACCTGCTAATACAAAAAATTTAATTTTTGATTTCATATTATTTATATTTAATTCAAACACACCTAATCTTTGGTTCACAGATAGTTCCGCAAAGTCAACATGTTTTAATATTATTATATCTTATATTAATCTGGCGTGAAACCGCTCATTTGGATAACGAGGCATAAAAATACCATAAAAAAATAGAATATCAAGACAATATCATTCTTGCAAATTAATTTTAATTGCTTATTATGTTTAAATATCGATAGACTATCGTCTTTTCATATCATTTTTTATTAAATCGTCCAGATTATTTACCGGACGCTCTATATCATACGGGATAGGCATTTTGCTGAATTGCTGAAAGTATAGCAAACAAGCGTCTTTCCAGACCTGAGCATTCTGACTTTGAGCACGAAGCTTGTTTTGAATACGGGTGAATCTGTCAGCATCTACGTATGGTTCTATTTTATCCCAGGTTTTCTGGAACTGACGAACCTGTTTCACACCCGTGTCATACTTATAGCACATTTCATCCCACAAGGTTCGTCCTGTTTTCAGTTTAAAATTCCACGGCGTATGGTGGAACCACAAGAGTAATTCTGCGGGACATGTATTGATATCATTTAACTGCGATGCCAGCGGCTCATGGTATTGACTTACCGCATTACTGCCGGTTTTTGATCTGTCAAATCCAACTCCTGTTAAGTCCGCTTTATGAAAATAGGGAGGCGTCCAGTCTTTACGCGTTCTGGCCGGAGCCCACCACGGACCCGGACCATAGTGTTCGTTTGCAGACATGATATGATGCAAGCCAAGCGGCATCATATAATTCACCGCTGCTTCCCGACTCAGAAGCATCATTTCTTTTACCGGTTTCAAAAAATTGTTATTCCAATCAGCGCTTTCTGCCCCTTCATTTCTGAAAGTGAGTTTAATCCATTCATCAGCTATTTGCTCACTTGTCAGCTTATTATCCCAAGCCAAGCGACCAAATGCGTACCAGTTTGACTGTGCAAAATCATGACCACACCAGTTGGTATCCAGACCGATATTAGATACTCCCGCAATAGCTGTATGTTTCTGAGAGTAGACACTTCCATCGGTACAACGGGCGACCGTACTTCCTACACCTGCCTGATAAGTATCACTTTTCAGGAACTCTTCCCACATTGGAGCCAAATAAACCAAGTGAGTTGAATGACCGAGATACTCCTGAGTAATTTGGACTTCGGGCATAACCGATGTTTTTTTCATCGCACCAAAAAGCGGACTGAAAGGCTCGCGTGGCTGAAAATCTACAGGTCCGTTCTTTACCTGAATGATTACGTTGTCACGAAACTGTCCATCAAGCGGCATAAATTCACCGTAGGCCTGCTTTGCTCTGTCTTCATCAGAAGTGCTGTACACAAATGCACGCCACATTACTATTCCACCGTAAGGCTTCAGTGCATCGGCCATCATATTGGCACCATCGGCATGTGTACGTTTGTAATCCTGTGGTCCCGGCTGACCTTCACTATTCGCTTTCACTAAAAAACCACCAAAATCAGGAATGATTTTATAAATCTCCTTCACTTTATCTTTCCACCACTTGATTACCTCCGGATTCAACGGATCTGAAGTTTTCAAGCCTCCTATCATACTAGGAGATGAGAACTTTACGGAAAGATATGTTTTCACTCCATACGGACGTAAAATATCAGCAATGCCTTTTACTCTTTCCAGATAAGGCGCTGTGAGCATCTTTTGATCCGCATTCACATTGTCCAGTACAGCACCATTGATACCCACCGAAGCATTAGCACGGGCATACTCAGTCCAAAGCGTTTTATCTTTCTCGGTAACTCCCAAAGAGTCTTTACTCGGTCTCCAAAAAATAGAACGTCCGGCATATCCGCGTTCAATAGTCCCGTTCGGATTATCCCAATGGTTCAATATACGGCGCTCGTACGATGGATTAATCGTTTCTTCTTTAATGACTTCACCCGTTTGCTGACGGCGTAATAATTCATAGACTCCGTACAGAATTCCTGACTCTGTATTGGCTTGTATCTGATTTTCCTTCAGCTTAAAACCATCGGCTTTAAGTGCTTTATCTGTTTTGAGAATAAGATTGACTGTTGCTCCTGCATTTCCTGACCAACCTTCGCGTAGCTCCTGTTTAGCCAATGCAAGTGTTGGGGAATTTTTTGAACATACAACATTTACCGATCCCTTGCCCTTATTCCTTAGCCAAAGACTATGCCCATCTTCTGCATGCAAAAGTGGACTTATACACATTAAAATTAATCCTAAAACCGAGTATTTCATATTTTTATTCGCAGTCATTTTTCAGACAGCATTATTTTGAAAAATTATTCATTTAAAAACTCTGGAAGCAAAGTCGTGTAAGGATTTGCGCCAAACCTGCCATTCATGATCGCCGGGGAAAGATGCAAACTGAACTTTCAATCCGCTATTCTGAAATTTTTTCACTTCCTTTTGAGTAAATTCGAAACGGGGATCCTGCTCGCCAACAGAGACATAGAACAATTTCAGTTTTTGATTGAATTGCTGCGCCTTAGTGAGTAAACCGGGAATTTCTTTATCGGCATCAAACACCTTGCCTGTCGGGTTAGCAATTCCGCCAAAAATGCCCGAACTGAATACTCCCACAGAAGCAAAACAGTCAAGACTGCCCAATCCGGCATAAAAAGCCTGACCACCGCCCATAGAAAGACCGCAAAGTGCTCTGTTTTTTACATCGGCCAATGTTCGGAAATTTTTATCGATGAATGGAACAACGTTATTCGTTATTTCTTCTTTGAATGCAGCCATTGCAGAGGAAGTATATCCGCCACTTGCAGATACATTTCCATTTGAAATGACAACAATCATCGGTTTTGCCTTGCCTTCGGCAATAAGATTATCGAGAATAATATCCGTTTTACCCTGTACAGCCCATCCACGTTCATCTTCTCCACCACCGTGCTGAATATATACCACAGGATATTTCAGCTTCGTATTGACATCGTATCCGGCAGGAGTATAGACAAACAACCGACGCCAGCTATTGGTCACCTTCGAGAAATAGTATTTGGAACTTAGCGCTCCGTGCGGAACATCTTTTACATCATAAAAATCGACACCTTTTTCGGGAATATCGATGGCGCTGGACATACGTCCTGTTCCGTAAAACGTTTCACTGGCCGGATCGACAACTTTAACGCCATCGATTACGAGCGAATAATAATGAAAACCGGGAACCTGAGGAGCGGTGGTAACCGTCCAGAAACCCTGATCGTCTTTGGTCATATCGTACAGTTTTCCCAAATCAATCTGCATCTTTTTAGCATCAGGGGCTTTGATCTTGAAAACAACGCTCAGGTTGTCCAAAATACGCGGAAAACCATCCGGATTAATGTTGGTTACGGCAGGTTTGCCAACGACTGTTTGCTGGGCGCTGGCCACTCCTGAAAACAGAAATGCAAATGCAAACAACGCCATCAGCGCTGAAATGTTTTTGTGTGTCATGGTACTGGTAATTTATTTGAAAAGTTTGGGTACAAAATCATGCAGAGCCTTTCGCCAGACATGCCATTCGTGTGCACCCGGGAAATAGTTATATTGCAGTTTCAATCCCTTTTCTTTAAATGTTTCAATGGTCTTCTTCGTGTATTCGTACGAATGATCCTGCTCTCCACTGGAGATATAGAGCAATTTCAATTGAGTATTAAATTTTTCGGGATGGGTAAAGATGCCGGGAATTTGTTTTTCGGCATCAAAAATATTGCCGTTTGTTCCACGAAAGGCGCTCGAACTAAAAGCACCGACCCAGGCAAATTTATCCGGATTCAGCATACCGATCCGGAAAGAGGTACCGCCACCCATTGAAAGTCCCGCAATGGCGCGATGTTCGCGATCATTCGCAATCCGATAGTTTTGGTTCACAAACGGGATAATCACGTCGACCAGTTCGTCTTTGAAAAGATCCATGAAGTGGTTGGTAGATTCGGTATTGTAACCGGCTCCTATGTCACGAATAACATACTCGTTGGTTGTAACAACAATCATCGGGATTGCTTGCTTTTGGGCAATCAGGTTATCCATAATAATATCCAAATGACCCTGTTTCACCCATCCTGTTTCATCTTCACCGGCACCATGTTGCAGATAGAGCACCGGGTATTTTTTTGTCGGGTTTTGTTCGTACCCGGGAGGGAGATAGACAAAAATTCTACGCCACGAGTTGGTTTTGGTGGAGAAATAGCGTTTGCTCTGAACCGTTCCGTGAGGCACATCCTTGATGAGATGAAAATCGACTCCCGCTTCAGGAATTTCGATACCGCTCGCCTCGCGGCTCATGCCGAAAAAAGTTTCGCTGGCAGGATCGGCAACCGCAACGCCATCGATCACTAAAGAGTAGTAGTGAAAGCCGGGAACCTGAGGAGCCGTAGTAACAGTCCAGAAACCATCACTTCCCTTTTCCATGTCATATTTCTTACCCAAATCAAGCTGCACCTTCTGGGCTTCGGGCGCTTTGATACGAAACGTAACCCGCAGGTCGGGCAAAATACGCGGATATCCGGCACCGGTAATATTGGTTACTGCCGGCGTCGAATTATCAGATTGCTGTCCGAAGCAGGCAAAGGTAGCCTGCAACAAGACAACAAAAACTAGTAAAAGTGTTTTTCTCATGCAATCAATTATTTATCCTGAAATAACAATGGAGCGAAGCCATAGAGGCATTTACGCCAGGTCTGAAAGACATGCGCAGTGCCCGGAGCTTCGTAATATACGTTCTTCACACCGGCTTTGTCAAGCGCTTCGTGAATGGCACGCCCGGCATTCGGACCCTCTTCTGAACCTTGACCGATATAAAAAACTTTCACTTGTTTGGAAAAAGCCTCTGGCTTGGCAAGCAGCCCATTGTAGGCCGTCTCTATTCCCGAGAAGCCGAAAGGAGCTGCGCTGAAAACGCCGATGCTTGCAAACTTATCGAGGTGAGTTTCGGAAATCTGGTATGTTTGCGCACCTCCGAGAGAAAGACCGGCAATAGCCCGATGTTCCCGATCGGTAAGCGTACGGTATCGTGCATCGACCATCGGAATGATATCTTCTATCATAACTTTGGTAAAGCCATTCCAGAAAGGATCCATTCCACCCGGACGTTGAGCAGCTGCTCCATTCGCCGATCCTGCAGGATTCTGAGTCCTGCGGGCGGCAAGATTAATTCCGGCTAAGCCTCCGTCTTCCATAACAAGAATCATCTGTTTGGCTTTGCCTTGAGCAATGAGATTATCAAGAATAAAATTGGCCCTACCCTGACTTTCCCACGCACGCCGATCCTGATTCATACCATGCAAGAGATAGAGAACAGGATAACGCTGTTTGATATTCTGGTCATATCCCGGCGGAGTATAAATGTACGCGTGACGCATTTCGCCGGTCGATTTGGCTTTGTACCACACCGAACGAACATCGCCATGCGGCACATCCTTTACATCGTAAAAGTCGACACCCTGTTCAGGTATTTCAATACAACTGTAAATATGACCCGCATCGTAAAATGTCTCGCTCGAAGGATCGTTGAGTTCAACACCGTCGATTTTGATCGAATAGCAAAGAAATCCGGGAGTCTGAGGCTCTGTTCTACCGGTCCAGAAACCATCTTCTCCTTTAGTCAACGCCGTATTTCCAAGACTCACCACAACACTCGTTGCCTTTGGAGCATTGATACGAAAGAGTACGCGATGCTGTGCATCGACACGCGGATAATCGGCGCCGGCAACATTGGTTGATGCCGGTTTCGAATTATCAGCTTCCTGTCCGAAACAGACAAAAGCAGTCTGCGAGAGAACAGCAAAAAGGATCAGAATCGTCTTTTTCATCGAGTCAGTTATTTATTCTGAAACAAAAGTTGTGCGTAACCATACAGGCTCTTGCGCCATGTTTGGAATTCGTGAGCGGTGCCCGGAGCTTCGTAATATACGTTCTTCACACCCGCTTGATCAAGGGCTTCGTGGATTGCACGTCCTGAGTTTGCACCTTCTTTGGATCCCATACTTACATAAAATACCTTCACTAGTTTGGCAAATTCAGCCGGTTTCTTCAATAATCCGTTATAGCCTGTTTCTACTCCCGGAAAACCAAACGGAGCACTGAATATACCGATATGCGAGAATTTATCTAAATTAGCCTGAGAAATTCCATAAGTTTGAGTTCCTCCCAACGAAAGACCGGCTATAGCACGATGCTCACGATCGGAAAGCGTGCGGTAACTTGCATCTATGGTAGGTATAAGATCATTTACGATAACTTTGCCAAAACCATCCCAAAAAGAAGCCATTCCGCCCGGAGCACCCATAGGACCACGTGGAGCCTGCCCCTGAGGAGCACCACCGGGAGCTTGTCCTGCAGCAGGAGCCTGTGGAGGACGTTGACCGGCAGGACGACGTGCACCACCACCCATACCGGCAGCAATACCACCATCTTCCATTACAATAATCATCGGTGTTGCTTTTCCTTCGGCAATCAGGTTGTCAAGAATAAAGTTTGCACGTCCCTGATTTGACCAGGCACGACGATCTTCTCCCATACCATGTTGAAGATAAAGAACCGGATAACGTTGAGTTGTATTTTTGTCGTATCCCGGCGGAGTGTAAATGTAAGCATGACGGTATTCATTGGTAGATTTCGCAAAATACCAGAAAGAGTTAACATTGCCATGAGGAACGTTTTTGATATTGTAGAAATCGACTCCATCTTCAGGGATTTCCATTCCACTCATCATCTTACCTGCACCGAAAAACGATTCACTTGATGGATCTGCCACATCAACTCCATCAATTTTAAGCGTATAGTAATGAAAACCGGGATCTTCGGGCTTGGTTACACCTGTCCAGAAACCATCCTCACCTTTAGTCAGGGCAGTATTGCCAAGACCTACCGACACACTTTGTGCTCCGGGAGCAAGAAAACGGAAATAAACACGACGTTGAGAGTCAATACGAGGATATTCCTGTCCGACAATATTTGTAGAGGCTGGTTTAGTATCAGCTGGAAAATCGGCACTTTGTGAGTAGCTTGCAATACTGATAGTCACACCCAGCATTGCCAATAAAAATTTTTTCATAACTAGTATAATTTGATTATTTAAATATCAAAGCAGCAAATTGATTCAGATCCCGTCTCCATGTTAGCCATTCATGTGCTGTACCAATTGATTCGTAGTAGGTATATTTCACACCTTGTTTATCCAACATATCCCGAAATGCTTTAACCGAGCCGGGAAATGGAGCAGGTTCTTTCGTTCCCAATCCCAGCCAGAAAAGTTTAATTTTTTTATTGAGTGCTGCTCCATCCTTGAATTTACCTCCCATAAATGTAGCCGGATCAATCACATCGGTACGCGGATAGTTGGATGTTCCGCTAAATCCGGCAATATAGGAGAATTTATCCAGGTTATTCATGGTAATGGTGATAGTCTGATTAGCACCCATCGAAAGCCCTGCCATTGCTCGGTGGTCACGATCTTTAAGCGTCCTGAAAGAGCCATCAATCATCGGGATAATTTCATTAATTATCACTTCTTCAAATGGAAAAGCAGACTTGCTCTGTGCAGTTATACCATTCGGTGCGGGAGCTTTGGTGGCATAGCCATTATCCATGACGATAATCATGGGTACCGCCTTTTTTGCAGCAATAAGGTTATCGAGAATCAGATTTGCTTTACCCTGAGTTGGCCAACCTGTTTCATCTTCACCACTTCCGTGTTGTAAATAAAGCACTGGATAACGTTTTGAAGAATTTTTGTCGTATTCTGCCGGGGTATAAACAAAACAGCGACGCCATGAATTGGTAACCTTGGAAAAATACATTTTCTGACTTACCAAACCATGAGGTACATCTTTCTGGGCGTAAAAATCTTCATCCGGGGCAGGAATTTCGATAGCACTACCCCAACGACTTGCGCCATAAAAGTAAAGACTTCCCGGATCGGGTACTGAAGCTCCGTCAATATTCAATTGATAATAGTGAAAGCCTTCCACTTGAGGGGCAGATTCACCTATCCAGACTCCTTTTTCATCTTTTTTCAAGTCATATTTTATACCGCCAATGTCCAGTTGAACACGTAATGCCCACGGCGCAGAAATTTTCACACGCACACGCCCTTCGGAATTAACCTGAGGATATTGACTACCGACCTGATTTACAGAGGATGGTTTAAAGTCTTCAACAACGTTCTGAGCCATAGAAAATTGGCTCAGAACTATTGCTGCAAGAACTATAATTGCGTTTCTAATATTCATAATTAGATTCTCATTCTATCAATTATCTGAAAAGAAGCGGAGCAAATTCATGTAAACTTCTTCTCCATGATTGCCATTCATGAGCAGTTTCAGGCGAAATATAAGAAACACCTTTTATTCCAACTTTATTCCATTCTTCGGCAGCAGCTCCAATTCTAGCTGAACCCCCTTCGCGACCTCCGAAACTCATAAATACAACTTTTACTTTCTTCTTGAATGCATCAATATCTTTAATTTCTTTAGGTTCGAAAGTTCCGCTACTGAACATTCCAACATGTGAGAATAGATTTGGATTAGCAACCACGATAGTATGAGTTTGCATACCTCCCATCGACAATCCGGCCATCGCGCGATGAGCCTGATCTGGAATGACACGGAAATTAGATTCTACAAAAGGAATTAAATCGTCAATAAGAATGCGTTCAAACTGAGCAGCGAAGTTCATTCCACCCATTCCGCCGGGACGAGGTGCGCCAGGGGCAGGTGCAGCTTGTCCTGGTGCTGGAGCAGGAGGAGCTGCTGTAGGTGCTCCTGCAGGTCTTGGACCACGTGGAGCGCCTCCCATATTCACACTACTATTTTCCATAACGATGATAAATGGAAGTGATTTACCTTCGGCAATCAGGTTATCCATAATCTGCGCTGTACGTCCCTGATTTCCCCAACCGGTTTCGTTTTCGCCCATACCATGCTGAAGATAGAGTACAGGATACTTTTGGTTGTTTTTATCGTATCCTGGAGGAGTATAGATGAACACACGACGAACACTATTCGATGTTTTTGAGAAGTATTGAGTTTCGCGCAACTGACCGTGGGGAACATTCTTCAATGCATAAAACTCTTGGTCTTTAGCAGGAATCTCGATACCGCTACCCCAACGACTGGCTCCATAATAGTACAAACTTCCCGGATCCGGAACTGAAGCGCCATCAATATTCAATTGATAATAATGAAAACCAACATCTTGCGGAGCAGATTCGCCTGTCCATACTCCTTTGTCATCTTTAACAAGGTCATACTTCACTCCGCCAATATCTAATTGAACTTTCAACGCCTGAGGCGCAGATATTTTTACACGTACTCTACCTTCAGAATTTACCTGAGGATACTTCTGCTCCTGCTGAGTTGTAGGAGTCGTTTTAAAGTCTTCTACAACAGTTGCAGTACTTGTTTGACCCAAACAAAGCAAACTGCTTGATGCAGATATCAATAATAAAGCTAATGATTTATATTTCATGATAATAATTTATAATATAGTTATTTTACTTGAAAAGAAGCGGAGCAAGTTCTTTCAAACTGCGACGCCATGTAAGAAACTCATGCGCTGTATTTTCTGAAACAAAAGATACTGCATTATAACCAGCAGCTTTCAAATCTACTGCAGCTTTCTTCACTCCATCAGGATTTTCGCGGCTACCGCAACTCATAAAAATAAGTTTTGCCTGAGATTTATCCTTAATTTCAGCCGGTGTATAAGTTCCGCCGCTTAATAATGCATAATACGAGAATACTTCAGGACGAGCAAGCGTAATTGAGTGAGTTTCCATACCACCCATTGAAAGACCTGCCATAGCACGACTATCCTTTGCTGCAATTGTGCGGAAATTAGCATCAACATAAGGTATAAGTTCATCTACAAGAACTGTTTGGAAAGCATTATAGTTGAAACTTCTTATACCTCCTGGTTTAGTATCATTTGTCATTCCGTAAGTCATCACAATGATAAACGGTTTGATTTTACCTTCAGCAATCAGGTTATCCATAATCAAATTGGCATGACCCTGAACACTCCAAGCTGTTTCATCTTCACCCCAACCATGTTGCAAATAGAGTACAGGATATTTGGTCTTTGCATTTTTGTCGTATCCGGCAGGAGTATACACAAATGCGCGACGTGAAGTGTTGGTGCTCTTAGAAGGGAAAAGAATCTGCTGAACATTACCGTGAGGAA
Source organism: Paludibacter propionicigenes WB4 (assembly GCF_000183135.1). Classification (NCBI taxonomy): domain Bacteria; kingdom Pseudomonadati; phylum Bacteroidota; class Bacteroidia; order Bacteroidales; family Paludibacteraceae; genus Paludibacter; species Paludibacter propionicigenes. The sequence goes on from NC_014734.1 coordinate 1,978,483, forward strand.
CGTCTTTCAATGCATAGAAATCTTTGTCGTGAGCAGGAATTTCGATACCGCTTTCCCAACGGGTAGAACCGTAGAAATTTAATGCACCCGGATCGTTGAATACACCACCGTCAATAGTTAAATGATAGTAGTGAAAACCTTCATCCATTGGACCAGCAGTAGTTCCCATCCATGATCCATCATCAGCTTTGGTAAGTGGAGTACCACCCTTTGCGCCACCAAGTCCGAGACTTACTACAATGCTTTGAGCCTGTGGAGCTACTACACGAAAACGTGCATATCCCTGTGAGTTTACTTTCGGGTATTCCTGACCCGGTTGATTACATGTAGAAGGCTTGAAGTCTTCAATGATAGCAGGTTGATTTGTTTGTGCAAAACAAAATCCGCTCGTTGTCAAAATTGCAAAAATTGCAACTAATAATTTGTTTTTCATGTGATATCTTTTTTGGTTATATATAAAAATTTAAATCTTCAAAAGTGTAATGTTGTATTAATCAAGAGAAGTCTGTTGAGAGCTCGTTAATTATTTAAAGCTTATCCAATCAATTTCGATAGGATTGGTATCAGCTGATGTAATATACAGATTTTGAACTCCTTTTTTGAGTTTTGTGACAGGTGATTTAATTGTTTGCCAAGCCTGACCTTTCGGTATTGAAACATTAGCGATTACAGGACCATTGGCACTATTTAAATGAATTTGAATTTTACCGCCTTTAGCAGAGTTTGCTCGAACAACGATGGATTTGAGATTGGTCGATGCGAAATTGACTGCATTGAATTGAAGCCAAGCATCTTTCGCTTCGAAAACAGTTTTCCATCCTTTAAAGGTGTTCGTGGTATCATTGAAAGCAATAGACACGCCCTTGTCAGAAATACGGCTATAACGGTCAATCTGTATTTCCTTAGAAGCATTTATCAACCCTACCCCGCGAAGCGTTGGGATAACTTTACGGATAGTTCCATCAGCATTAAAGAATAAGCTGTCAGCTCTTACCGAACGATTTTTGTCAAATTTTGGAGAGTAATCTCTGTCGTGATAAAAAAGATACCATTGACCTTTGTATTGAACGATAGATTGATGGTTAGTCCAGCATCCGGATTTTGATTCATCCATGATAACTCCGGTAAATTTGTAAGGTCCCATTGGGCTATCGCTCATGGCATACTCCAACCGTTCAATCTGGTTTTCAACATGAGGATAAGTGAGGTAGTATTTTCCATTATGCTCAAATGCAAACGGACCTTCGATAAGGCCTTTCGTCGGAAGATTATCTATAACCTGAGCTGCACCATCTGTTTCTATCAAGTTGTCTTTAAGCTTTGCTACACGAATACGTCCGCCCGCTGTGAAAATATAAGCCTTTCCTTCTTTGTCGAACAGCACACATGGGTCAATACCACCTGCACCTTTAACAGCTTGTTCCAAAACAGTGTAAGGACCTTCAGGTTTGTCAGCTGTAGCTACACCAATTTTACCTCCAACCGGGAAATAAAAGTAATACTTCCCATTTTTGAAAACACAGTCAGGAGCCCACATGTCATAATTAGCTTTGGTAAGCCAGGGTACCTTGGTCTGCGTTACAATAACTCCATGATCGGTCCAGTCAGTCAAATTTTCAGAAGAGAACACATGATAGTCTTCCATACAGAACCAATCTTTACGCAAATTCTTGTCTACTGGCGCAATGATGTCATGTGACGGATAAAGATAAACTTTACCATTAAACACTCTGGCTGTTGGATCGGCACTGAATTGATCCCGAATAATTGGATTTTGTGCCATTGCTCCGGAAATAAAAAAAGACGCTGTCGCAACCAGAGCCACCCACTTTAATTTTCTACTTTTCATTCTATTAAATCTATTTATTGGTTAATTATTTCTTTATGTTTCACTTAGTATTCCTGTTCAGATTTATTCGGATTTTATCAATTTCAGGAGCGAAAGCCTTGTCATTTGAAATTCGAATAGTATTGTAGCCTTTATTTAGCGTTACAGAAATTGTCTCCTTAGCTATTTGTTTTGAAGCACCTGAATTCAGTTTAGTAAGATGAAAGTTCTTTCCATTTACACGAATTGTAGCGTCTCTGTCTTCATTCGAAAGGTAAAATAATTCCAAAGAGTAATTTCCGGCAACATTAGCGAATACATCCTGAAATTCAATGTAATTGTCAGGACGTTTACCAATATTGATCACTTTTGTTTTTCCTGAACACAAAGCATCAGCCACCGGCTTGGCTTGTTCCGGAAGGACTTGAGTATTAACCGTCAAATTGAAATTATTCATCCATGCATATTCGGCTTCAAACACCTCTTTGAGTTTTGTTTTTTGTGCATTTATCTTTATTGCAGAAACACCGTGACTCGGAACAGTCGCCGAAAAAACAGAATCAATTGTTCCAAAATCAGCATGTGCCCAAAGATCCCTTACAGCGGCTTTACCTACTATATTCAAATCTTTCAAGCGCAACTTCAATTCAGCTGGCCTTTTCTTCAAATTTAACATGGCAACGACAAACTCTTTACTTTGACGATCTTTCAGGTTTTTTGCCCAAATTTGCACGCTATCACCTTCATAAATCAAATGAGCCTGCAAACCGGCTACATCCTGATTAAGTGCGATAATTTCTTTATTGGTCAGAATTGTCTTTGTTTCGTTCGACATTTTAGTCATATCGCAACCCAAAGCAAGGGGTGACGATAAGATACACCACATGGTGAAATGGCTTTTGTCTTCTTCAAAACTCATTCCACGCCCAACTTCGAGCATATCCATATCGTTGTAATGACCCGGGCTGGCATATTGAGCAAGGTATTTATTTAGATTAATGATATCGATTACACTTTTCCACTTTGCTTTAGAGCCTGGTACGAAATTTATATCGTTAGACATTCTCCACGAATCAGCCAGTTTAGTCACCCAGGTTCCGGGAAATTGCCAGCGGCATACATTGAAGTTTACGTCTCTACCGGTATTATCTATTGCTTTACGAATGGCAGTATAGCGTGTTTGTTCATCAAGTTTTTGCACGCGTCCACCACAATAATCAACCTTAAGAAAATCGAAACCCCAGGTTTTGAAAAACAAATCGGCATCTTGCTGATCATGGCCGTACAGACCTCCACCAACTCCACCGGGTTGACCGCTGTACTGAGAGCCACAAGTGTTTTCGCCTGCTTCAGAGTAAAATCCTGCCTTCAATCCTTTTGAATGAATATAGTCGGCCAACTCTTTCATTCCTTTGGGGAATTTTATCGAATCAATTTTCAGGGTTCCATCAGCATAACGTTTATTGAAAAAGCCATCGTCAATATTAACATATTGAAAACCAACGGCAGCCAATCCGGAGGACACCATGGCATCGGCCTGCCCTTTGATGACACCTTCATCAATCTTAGGCCCGAATTGGTTCCAACTTGCCCATCCCATCAATGGCGGACGAGGAGTTTTACTACTCTTATTTTGAGCAATTAAAGCATTTCCCATTAAAATGGAAACGACTAAAACAACTACTATTTTTTTCATGTATTATTGCTGGTTAAGAGTATTAGCCTAGTTCTTTGTTATCTTATCTGTTATGTGGAAATAATCGAAATCGGCATAACCACCGGGAGTTTTGGAAGAATAATAGTATAATCCAAAGCGATAACCCATAAAATGAGTCAAGGTGTATTCCATTTTTATCTGCGAGCCTATTTGTTTCCATGATTTTCCATCCAGACTGTAGAAGAAACGGCCTATATCCACTTTATTCGTGAAATCGCATTCTGCTTTTAGATAAACCACTTTTTGATTAATAGGTACATTTTGAACTTCGACAGGTTTGCGTGCTTCTCCATTAATCATTACAATCGATTTGGTTCCATTCGCCACTTTAACTCCTACCTGACCGTACTTTTGTTGCAAAAGCCCAAGACCGGCATAGTCTCCATCTTTCAAACCTGACACATCGAGCGAAGTGATACCAGCTGAAACCGGACCAAATGTTCGTTGAGTGAGCGTATTTTTTGCTTGTACAAACATAGAATCTATCCGTCCGGTTTTTAATCTTAAATATCCTTTGCGCTCAGTTACAGACCATAACTTGTTGTCCGGATTATGATTCCATTGCCAAACCAACGGCAAAGCAGGTTCTCCTTTTTTGCGGGTAAATTCATCATTATTTACAATTCCCGGAATCAAACCTTTGCTTGCAGGCAGATCAAGTGTTGTTGGAACTTTGCCATTTTCACCTATTACAGGCCAGCCATTTTCCCATTTCATTGGTACAAGGTAAGGAATACGACCTACCGAACCGTGATCCTGAAACAGATATGCAAACCAACGTCCATCGGGGGTATCAATCATACCTCCCTGCGCTACACCCTGATCCTGAAGTGCTACTTTTCCCTCCCAGGGTCCGGTAATTTTATCGGCTCTGTGAACTAATACAGTGCGCATACTATTTCTAGGCCAGCAGATATTGAATAAATAGTATTTGCCATCGTGCTTAAACAACTGCGAACCTTCGGCTTGAAGCATTATACTTCCACCCGGAGCACTAGCATTTTCTATTAGCACTCTTTCCGTTCCTTCCTTCACCCCTGACAAATCTTCTTTTATTTCATAGATTTTTAGCTTTCCGGCACCTGTTACTAAATAAATACTTCCATTATCGTCAAAAAATAATGAATTATCATGATATGAAGGACTAAATGAGTGTTCAACCCAAGGACCTTTTTCTATGTCTTTAGTTGTAAAAATGTAGGTTTTATTTGTAGTTGAAGAAAAGGTAGAAATGTAATAAAGCCCTTTATGGAAACGTATACTGCTTGCCCACGATCCTTTACCATAATCATTCTTGCCGTTATTCAGGTTCAACTTATCCATCTCTCCCAACGTATTATAAGCATAACTTACGGTTTCCCAATTCACTAAATCTTTAGATTTCATAACTGGAACACCCGGGTTCATGTGCATAGTGGTGCTACTCATATAATAAGTGTCACCTACGCGAATCATCGACATATCAGGTACATCTGCATAGATGATTGGATTAGTAGCCTTTTTTATTTGTGCGTTAAGCACCGTGGAAGCTCCAAATGCAACAAAAAGTGCAAGAATAAGAAACTGTTTTTTTGACATATTGAGTTTAAATTTTATTATTTCGTGTTTTTAATCGGTCTGTTTTTAAAAATTGAACTTTTTCAGGTTGACAATATATTTTGACTAAAGTTTATCACAAAGGTTTAACGTCCAAACGAACTTTGAACATTTTTTATGGGTCTATTTATCCTTCCGAAATTTTCAGTTTATCAAGGGTTCTAAAATAGAATGGATAAAATCTCTATTTCATATATCCGACTTCCCGGTAATATCTCTGTGCACCAGGATGAAGCGGCACCCCGAAATTTGTCCACACAGTCTTTGTATCATAAGTATAAATGCGGATAAACCACTTTAATGCACCGCGATTTTCATCAATCGCTTTTGCAATGTCGTATGCCGCCTGCTCCGGCGTATCATCGCGCGCAAAAACAGCTTCTCCCGATCGTCCAAGAGTTTTGAAACGACGATTGACCCCTTTGAGCAAACCGTAGTGCACCTCCACTATTTCAGCATCCACATTTTGCTGTGCAATCTGTTTCAATAAGTTTTCGGGCAGCTCTAAAAAATAAAAATCAAATTTCTGACTCAGGGTAGTCCACCAAGAAGATTCCGGATTGAGTGCCGGACTTGCAAGAAATCCAGCAACTATATCAAAATTTCCTTTTTTGGCTTCATCCAGCGTTACATCTGTTTTTCCACCCCAAGACTTGATATCGTCGGTAGAAATTCCATAATAATTCAGAATAGTACTCATAGCAGCATCGGCACCCACAATCCGAACAGGTAAATGTTGCTGTTTAATGTTGCTGAAATCTTTTATTCCGGTTTCTTTCCTTACAGCAATCAGATAATAAAAAGGGTCTTCGAGTTTTGCTATTAAACGAAGATTTTTATACCCTTCTTTACCCCCGGGGGTTCCACGATAGGCAGAACTCAGCATGGCGCTGGACGTTAAGCCAAAGTCAACACGCGCATTGACACGAACATTGACCCCATCTTCCAGATTTATCTCATCGAGTGGAGGTGGATAATCGTTGGTTGAAACCAGCCGAGGACCGTACGAACGGTTGCAATTGCGACAAATAATGACTGAATAGCCGTACGGTTTCATGGATTGCTGCACAAAATCACCCAACTCACCCCAGGGACAACCGGTATCGCATGCTCCTGCAATCACCGGACGTTTTACATCCCAACCTGTTTTTCCGACATCGATAGTTTCCTGAGCATGAATTAAGGTTGATGGCATAACAATCGTCAACCATAACAGAATCAGATATTGTAATTGCTTCTTTAGCATAATCTACAGATTAAATTTATTTCAATTAGAGACGGGAATGGCTACAGCGGCCGGTAGTGCCCCTGCGGCTTTTCCGAATACAGTAAATTCCAGAAGTCCCAGCGGTGATGCTTTTGGCCAGTTGGTAACAGTCAGGCGGACAAAACGACATTTGACCGGAGATATCTCATCAAAAATAGTATTTCGGGCGATGGTATTTCGAGATTGATCCAGTGCAGTCTCAAACGTTTTTCCATCGGTTGAAACTTCAATTTTGTACTGGTATATTTCTGCTGAAGGTTGTTGCGCTCCTTGAGCGGGTCTTCCGAACCCGCGTCGTCCGCCGTTGAACATTAACCGAACACCGTCAATGGTGAACATCTGCACCACATCGAAACGCGTAGCCGGCGATAATTCAATCAATAAAGATGGCAGAGAATCGGTCGCAGCAGGTTCCCACCAGGTACCGCTGGAATTATCTACAGCATAAGCAGCCTCGTGTCCGGGTTTTTCTGTCGAAAATTTAGACAAGGCATTCATTGCCAGGATTTTATTGATGATAACAGGAAGAGATTCGCTATTGCCTTTTGCAGGATCAGTTACGGTGCCCGGTGCCCATTGTGGTGTATCGGTAATTTTAACCGACATATTTCCTGCTTTGTCGAAAGTAATGCGATCCATACCAATGCGTCGTCCGCCGGGAGGATTGGAAAGAACGATGGTGTAGAACTGCCAAAGATTACCATCCGGGCCTTCAACAATACTGCCATGAGCCGTTCCGGTGACAAGTCCTTCCGTTTTGCGGAGCAAAGGATTATTTGGCGCATACGTAAAAGGCCCTAAAGGAGATTTTGCAGTATAATAACCTTCGGCATAGGTTTTCCACTGAGTACCCGATGCAGAATATTGCAGATAATAAGTTCCCTTGTGTTTTTGTAACCACGGTCCTTCAATCCATGCAACATCGGGATATTCGTTCATCTCCCCATATCGTTCCCATTCATGCTTGTTATTGAATCCGAAAAGATGTTTTACCGGACCGGCAAACCGACTGATATCGTTTGGATCGAGCGGTACGACATAAATTCCACTGACACCACGACCGGGATAATAGAGATAGGGTTTGTTGTCATCATCAATAAAAATATCTACATCAAAGGCTCCATTCCAACCACCTTTCACATCGGGAGTATTTTTCCAGTCGCCAATACTGGTAAACGGTCCTAGCGGATTATCGGCTTTGTACACCGGACAATCATTGCCGCACATGTAAAAGCTTCCGTTGAATTTGACCACATGCGGTGCAACCGGTACATTATCGATACGATGAAAAGTCCAGTTCAGCATATCATCCGAAACCCAAGCCCCGCCACCTGTGCAGTACATGTAGTACTTTCCATTTTCTTTAATGACTGTGACATCGCCTGAAGCATTGCCACCGGGCGCAGTTACCATCGGCAACGGATTGCAGTATCGGGGAGTTTTCCCAATTACCGGCGTTTGCCCGTACGAAAACGATGCAAACAATCCGGTAATAACTAAAATAACCAACGATTGGTATTTCATAATCTATCAGTTGATAAGTCGGTTACTTAGCCCAAGCAGCTCCTTCAGGAGTACGTCTCCATTCGAAGTACGAATCAAGCACTTTCAACGATTCGGCACTAGGTACAGGACCGGTGTGTGGAGTTTGTTGGAAGTACATCAATACAGGATTCGCATCACTGAATGATGGCCAATGTGGTAATCCGCTGCCATTAGGATCTCCGTATTTCGCGAAGTTTGTCCAATAAGTAGCCATTGCATCCGAAATTTCCAAATCGGTTTTGCTTGTCTGAGGATTGTTCGGATCAAGATGATTGAAAACATAAGCAACCTCCTGACCGTGAGGCGAGCCTGCACCTGCCCGTGGCGATCCTTCCGGATAATCCGGATGTTGATCGAAATAATAGTAGAAAACTTTGGATTTTCCTGTTTTAGCTTGTAAACGAGCCCAGCTCCATGTTTGCCATCCAAATGCTGCATCCCTGGCTAAATCACGAGCAGTTTTAGGGACTGTGGTTTCTCCAACCGGATACGCTTTTATCAATGCATCGGCAAATTTGCCATAGCGGGTTTTGACTCCGTTGATATAATCTTGTGGGGTTTTGGGAGGTGAAAAACTGGCACCTTCGTCGGAATTATATCCTACAAGAATAGCTACATCGTTGTATTTACCTGCTTCATATAGCTTGTGTTGATCGTCAGGGATAACATATCCATCTACAATAGGCCAGAACATACCTAAGCCGCGGGCAGCCGGTAATTTATCCGGAGCTATTTTACGCAATTCAGCAATTGAAGTTACACCTGCATTTTTCATGTAGGTAATTCCATCTATTTCTGCGTCTTTTAAACGTTTCATATTTTCACCCGGATAGGTTATCGTCTGTCTCGAAGGACCAAAAGAGCCACCACTTTCAGAAATAGCTCCTTTGAACAGGCCTTTTGCCTGAGGCGATGCGCACAACATACTAACTGCAATGCCACCAGCAGATTCACCAAAAATAGTCACTTTATCAGGATCACCACCGAATGCTGCAATGTTCTTTTTAATCCATTTCAAGCCGGCAATCATATCCAGCAATCCATAATTCCCTGAAACTTTATTCGGATTTTCAGCAGTCAGTTCAGAATGTGCAAAAAAACCAAGTTGTCCCACTCTGTAAGCAATGCTGACTAACACGACTCCTTTTTTAGCAAGTTTTTCACCACTGTACGGCCATTCGGATGTAGCTCCGGCACCAAAACCGCCACCATAAATCCACACAAACACAGGAACTTTTTCCTTAGCTGACTTTGCAGGAGTCCAAACATTGAGGTAGAGGCAATCTTCACTTTTTCCTGAAGGAGGGTTTCCTCCCTGAATGGGGCCGGGAGCAAATTTGATTGTTTGTTTCACACCCTGCCATTTTGAAGCAGGTTGAGGCGCTTTCCAACGAAGATCGCCAACCGGAGGTGCGGCGAAAGGAATACCCTTGTAAACAGTCAAGTCTCCTTCAATTGCACCCTGCACTAAACCTTCAGCTACTTTTACGGGAGCAGGTTGTTGAGCAACAGCAACTCCTACAAAAGAAAGCAAAAATAATACAGTCAAAAAACTTACTCTTTTCTTCATAATATTATAATTTTAATATTAAACATTCATTCAAAATAATACTCACACCAGCAGATTTCCTAGCAAAAATACATTAAGCGTTGAAATTCTACGAAAACTATTTATTGGGGATTAAAAATGTATGATAGATATTACCACAACAACATCTATCATTTTTCTCATTTAAACATCAATAAAACAACGAATTGACAGTAGCTAATCTAAGATTAGTTACTGTCAATCAAATCCATGTTTTAAATGTGATTATTCAGGTATTGCATTGTTTGCCGATGTGGCATACAATCCTATCATAGCTCCTGTAAAACCACCCGCAACGTCTGTAGATAAAATATCACCGGAAACAGTTCCTCCAAGATTAGTGAAGTCTGTTCCGTTTGCTGAATAACTGAATTCATAATTGTCGCCAGTTGCTTTCACCCTGAGTTGTACAGCGGTTTTCATGTCAATTTTAGTGCTGGCAACAATGGTTGATTTTCCTCTTGCTGTTCTTTCGAGCAGTAAATAGAAGTCCTTATCTTTCTTTGTAACTCCAAACACATAATTGAATCTTTCGCCCTGCACACAAGTAATTCCAGCCAAGTCTTTTTCTGTTTGAGGCTGATAAGAGAGCGTAGCCGTTGCAGTGAAACTAATGTGTTGCTGACGATAGAAAAGAGTTGAAGTTGGTTTTAGCTCCTTAATATTCGCTGCAAACGGATTGATAATTAAACCTTTTTTGGAAGTCACAATAAAATCTTCACGCGGACCTCTTAGTCCAATCCATCTGTAATCCAGTTTGGGAGCCAGGAAATCGTCGGTAAAAGTGAAGTTCCCATTTGGGAAAAATCCATCTTTTCCGGTTTTGTTTTCTACTCCTTTAGGCATTTTAAGTTTAGGTTCCATCGGAACTAAACCGTTTTCGAAAACAGGAAACTCTCCCGACCAGTCAACCGGTAGAATAAATGTTTCGCGACCCGTGTTTACCCGTTTCTTTTCGTTTGGACGCACAGCCAGAAATACTCCGTAATATTTTCCATCAGGCGTTTGAACCAAATCAGCATGACCAGCCCAATCTACCATATTGGTACGCTTTGGATTCAAATATCTTTGAGATAAAATTGGATTGCTTGGAGCTGGCTTAAACGGACCTTTGGGACTATCGCTCACAAAAATTACTTCACTGTGCCAATCTCCGGTTCCACCTTCCGCACACATCAAATAATAACGACCATTCTTTTTGTATAAATGAGGAGCTTCAATCCAGATAGGTTTCTTAGACAAATCAACGCCACCATCAACTATCGTTTGAGATGTTCCGGGAATAATCTGATCTTTTTCCACGTCATATTCCCATACTTTAATGACTCTGTGCCCGTTGTAAAGCTCTTTTCCCTTGTCAGGAGCATCATTGTGTACAATGTACGCCTTACCATTATCATCAAAGAAGATAGAAGGATCAATTCCATCAAAATTCAGTTTAATGGGGTCACTCCATCCTTTAAGCGGATCTTTTGATTTAACCATAATATTACCAAAACCACCAGCAAATTCTGTGGTAATCATGTAGAAGGTATCGTTATTGGGGTTATACAAAATTTGTGGTGCATAAACTCCTGCACTGATACCGCAATCGTGCACTTTCAGTTGCGAGACTCTATCGAGCACGTGACCTATTTGTGTCCAGTTCACCAAATCTTTAGAATGAAAGATGGGTACACCGGGGAACATCGCAAACGATGAACATACCAGATAATAATCATCTCCTTTACGCGTAATACTTGGATCAGGGTAACAGCCCTGTAAAATAGGGTTATAAAACTCATTCGCTTTCAACGGGTTGTTTTTGTAAACCTCATCTTCTCCCTGATAAACAAATTTGGAGAATAACGGAGCATTCTTTGCCACTTTCACTTTATTCGGTTTATCGGCTGCAAATGACATAACAGAAAATGATGTCATTAAAACTGTCATTAAAAACAATTGTACCCGGCTAAATCTCTTCAATTTTAAATTCGTTTCTTTCATTAATAAATATGTTATTGAATTACTTTATAATAAAGGTATAAGTTTTACCTGATTCTGTTGGAATATCATACAAGAAGGTTGGTTTAACAACCACTGTATTCAACTTCGCAGCTGAAGATATTATTGGTTCTTTTACCTTGACAATTTCAAAAAATGGATTTGGGTTTGTTCCTTTAGCAGTGTTCAGTTTCTTGCCTCCCGCTAACACCATTGCATTGGGTACACGAAGGCGGCAATTTCCACCAAAGTTCGATTTGATTATCACCTTTTGAGCTTTATTATCTTTCCAAATTATGCTCACCTCAAATCCTCCATAGGCTTTCAGACCGGTAATACTACCGTTTTTCCAATCATCAGGCAGAGCCGGTAATATATCAACTGATCCGTCATGACTTTGCAAAAGCATTTCGGTAATACCGGAGGTACAACCAAAGTTACCATCAATTTGGAAAGGTGGGTGCGCATCAAACATATTCGGATATGTTCCGCCACCGCCCATAGTAGAATTTCTACCCTGACCGGGTTCAACTAATGTAAGTTGATCTGATATCAATTTCTTTGCATGATTTCCATCAAGTAAACGTGCCCAGAAATTCACTTTCCAACCCATTGACCAACCGGTTGACACATCCCCTCTATACAGAAGCGAAGTTTTAGCTGCGTCAAATAATTGCGGAGTGGTATACGGAGTTATCTGATTACTAGGAAACAGTCCATACAAATGTGAAACGTGTCTGTTTTGATCTTTAGCATTATCCCAATCTTCCAGCCATTCCTGAAGTTGTCCTAAACGACCTATTTGCATAGGAGGTAAGCGATCAAGTATTTTTTGGAAATCGACCATCAGAGAAGCATCTTTTTTCAATAATTTTGCAGCTTTGATTGTTTTGGTGAATAAGTCGAAAAGAAGTTGATTATCGATGGTGCAACCTGCTACCAATGCACTTTTGTGACCTTGAGGTGTATTCTCCGGCGAAACTGAAGGAGACACCACTAACCATTTATGAGTAGGTTCTTCTATTAGAAAATCCTTATAAAATTCGCAAGCCGATTTTAAAACAGGATATACAGATTCCAGGTATTTGAGGTTTCCGTTGTAAAGATATTTTTCCCAAAGATGCTGAGAAAGCCAAGCTCCACCCATTGGCCACTGACCTGCATCGGCAAAATCAACAACACCGGTTATACGCCAAATATCTGTATTGTGGTGAGCCACCCAACCATTGCTACCATACATTACTTTGGCAGTTTCTTTACCTGACTGAGAAAGCTCCTTGATCATTTTAATCAGCGGCTCGTGCATTTCTGTAAGATTCGTTTTTTCGGCCGGCCAATAATTCATTTCTGTATTGATATTAATTGTGTATTTGCTATCCCACATTGGGTTATTGCTTCCGTTCCAGATGCCCTGTAAGTTGGAAGGCTGTCCATTGGGTTGCGACGAGCAAATCAGCAGATATCGACCAAATTGATAATACAGACTAACCAATTCGGGATCATAGCTTTTAGAGAAATTTTTAATTCGGTCTTTGGTGGTAGCTTTAGCAGCTTCCGAAGTTCCTAAATCAAAATTCACACGTTTGAAATATTTCTGATAAGTCGATATATGATTTTTCAGAATAGTATTAAACGGCTTTTTCTCTGCTACAGATAAATACTGAATACATTTTTGAGTTTCGTTAGCTGTCAGATTTTGGTAATCTACAAAATTTGTTGCTATAGAAACCATAATTATAACTTCATTGGCATTTTTCACCTTCAACGAGTCAGAAACAAAACTAACAGTTCCTCCATTGTTGATTACCTTTGCCCGAGCATCGAACTTCACCTGACCGATTACACCTTCGTGTGTACCCGACAATCCAGTCATTTCAAGTGTGTGGTTATCCAGTGCAACTGATGTTTTTTTGAGTTGGCTGTCAAAATTAGTCGTAAAAGTTAGTTTCCCGGGTTTACTTGCAGTTAACCTAACTACAATAACCTGATCAGGAATTGAAGCCAGAATTTCTCTTTTATAAATTACATCATCGACCTTATAAGAAACTGACGATAAAGCATTTTCGATATCAAGGTCTCTATAATAATCAGTAAATTTTTCAGCATTTGGAAAACTGATATTTAGGTTTCCTATGGATTGAAATTTGGAACCATGAAGTTGTTTGGCTGTGAGGAACTGATTGGAAAGTGTATTCGCACGTGTGTAATTTCCTTGAAATATATAAGTCCGAATAGAATCCAGCCCTTTCAATCCATCCGGATTGTCGTTTCTAGAAGGTCCACCAGACCAAAATGAGCTCTCATTTAACTGAAGTAATTCTTTGGATGGGTTTCCGTGTACCATCGCAGCAATTCTTCCATTCGCTATTGGCAATGCTTCATTCCAGTTCGCAGCTGGTTTATCATACCATAGCTTTAGTTTACCACCTTTTTGTGCGCTTGACTGAGCCAAAGGCAAAAGTGCAAACAGTGAGGTTAACAATACTACTTTTACTTTATTCATTTTATTATATTTGATTGTTGTAATTCAATGTGTTTTCTTAGTAAGCCAAAAAATCTGAGCTCCAATGAGAAGCTCAGATGTTCTTAGCATTTTATATTTTCTATCTTATGGCAACAGGCACTTTTGCCGGAGTAATAACCTGGTATTTTCCGCTTAAATGCATCAAGCTAAATAGATACAACAATCCATCATAATATGGATCGAAGTAACCATCTTCATAAGGTTGTAGTTTCTCATTCCACAATTTATGCACGTAGTCAAAATCCTTATGCATTAGGTTTGTTGATGTTGCAGTGGAAATCAATCCTATCGAATGTCTTAGTTTCTGAGTATTAGTTCCTGCTTTCAAAATAAATTCAGGCGTAGTACCATCCAGATTAAACTGATCAACAAAAGTATTCAAACCTTTCGATTTGAAGAATGTCTGAATTCGTTTAGCATAATCTTCCTGCCATGCTTTATCTTTTCCAAACCAGTTGTAATCCATAGCAATGTTCATTGGTACTCTCCATGAATCGTAACGGAAAGCAGACGGCATCCAGCGTGAAGTATGAGGAGCTCCGCTAAATTCGGTATAATCGGCATTTAATCCGGTAACAGAATTGCAGGCTCTGTGAAGGAATACGCGCGAAGTATCGGCGCATTCTTTATAAAATTGCTCATGACCATCCTTGGCATACATAGCCCACACTTCCATAAAGGCTGGTAAATGATATGAGGGATCTGTCCACTTGTAACTGGCACCTTCTGGTACAAAAGTGATTTGTTTGTGCTCCACATTAATCAGGTTGTAGATGTTGCCTGTTCCATCTTTTTTCCACATAGCATCCAGTATTCTGCGAGCCTCACCGTAATAATTAATACCAGTATTGTTGCCCCAACGATTAGATGCAAACAACAAACTGGTAATATAATAAAGCTCACCATCAGTTGCCGAACCCGGTGAATTCTGTCTCTGTTTTGCAGGATCATAGCTCCATGCAAAATAAGCCTCACGAGGACCACTCTGATGTTGCAGGTATTTTTTAGACCAACGCCATATACGGTCAAAAACATCTTTTTTGTTTAGCTGTACCGCCACCATCATTCCATACGAAAGACCTTCGGTACGCGCATCATGATTCTTTATATCTGAAACGTAACCCATTGAATCGCCGACTTCAAAATAAATTTTATTCGGTCCTTCGAAAAGGTCACGATACACTTGATCCACTTTTTGATCGATGTCCTTTTTACTGTATCCCGCTTCTGCAAAAACATTACGGTATTTTCCAGTATAAAAAGCTGCAGACTTATTTTTGTCTTGTTTGCCCGACTTATTTTTATTGGCAGCTTGTGGGCTGACAACAGTCAAAGATAGCCCTAATACCAATAAACTGATTTTCAAATTTAGATTCATTATTTTTATTATTAGTTATTTATTGAATTATCTTTGATTGTTTCATCCACTCCAACAACGGAGTCATCCAGCCTTTGCGTCCGAAAATAAATCCGTGTCCTCCCTTAGGATATACATGCAGTTCAACTGATACTTTATGGCGACGCAATACTTCAAAGTAGTTGATACTGTTATCCACATCCACCACATTATCATCGGCTGCATGGGTAATGTATGCCGGCGGAGTATTATCTTTCACCTGAAGTTCGTTCGAAAACAAATCAACCAGCTGCTGAGAAGGCTGATCTCCCAAAAGCTGTTTCCTCGAATCGCGATGCGTCAGACTCTGCTGCATAGTAATAACCGGATAAACAACCACCTGGAAATCGGGGCGCAAACTTGTAGCTTTTGGGTTATCAATCAATGCTTTCTCAAAATGTGTCGCTGCGGAAGAAGCTAAATGCCCTCCAGCAGAAAAACCCATAATGCCAATTTTAGATGGATCTACATTCCATTTGACTGAATTTTCGCGTACAAGTTTAATGGCTTGTTGAACATCTTGCAACGGACCTGTAGATTTATCGGTCATAATGGCATCACTCGGCAAGCGGTACTTAAGTACAAAAGCAGCTATACCATTCTTAGCTAATTCTTTAGCATTAGATACTCCTTCGCCCTGATACACCACCACACTATAACCACCACCGGGACAAATTACTACTGCTGCTCCGGTTTCTTTGCCTTTCTCGGGCAGATAAATTTCCAATGTAGGGTTTGTGACATTTCGATACATGCCACCACCAAAACTTTCTTTATAATCGGCAGGCACAACTTTGGAATTCGGGATTGTTGTGCTGTAAAGCGAAATAACTTCCTGTGCTTTTAAAGTACAATTTACAAAAAGCATCAATGCAATAATAGTCTTTATTGATTTCATTATTTATTAGAATTTAAGAGTTTACGAGCTTTACCTATAAATCAACACTTTTTCGTGACCTATAATATAAACACCATTTAAAAGATTCTTTTGAGCATCACCACGCCTAATTTGTTTCTTTAGTAACTTTCCGGTTACAGAAAAAACATCTACAATATCATCCTCACTTTTAATTATAGGAATTTCTAAACCGGTAGTTTCTTGGCTTGCATCAGATCTATTTGTCAGATATACATTATCAATAATGTAGTCACCACCTCCTGACCAAAATCTGACAGCAGTAATATGATTGGGTGAAATCTTAATTCCAGTTTCAGTTACCAGATTATTCAAATCAATGATAAGTTCATTCTTTCCTTCCCATTTATACCCTATGGACTCTGTAGATCCATCTTTAATTACTATATTGCTCCCCCATGGATAATTATATGAACCAAATTTGAACACCAAATACTTATATCCTGAAAGATCTATACCATTTGGAAAACTCCAGCCTGCCTGTCCCCATTGTGTCAAATGGAGTGTGTGCGAGTTATTATCAAAAGTATTGGCACCAAACATAGTCAGATTCATTGCTTCTGATTGCAACAAAAAGTAATTTGATTTTACAGAAATCTCTTTCTGAAAGCCGCCATAACTAACAGTAAGGGTTGCCAAGCCCTCCTTAAGCGCTGAGATTCGACCCGCAGACCCGATTGCTACCAATGGATTGCTACTTTGATAATTAGCTTTTGAACTAACAAAATCAATTCGTCCATCTGCATACGTTGCTCTTACCAAAATATAAGCATTGCTCCCTGCCGATATTTGAATTGTTTGATTATTTACTATCGGTTTTAGCATGCCATCAAAAATCTCAAGATTCGTCACAGTGCTAACGGGAGGGTTAGCATAGTCTTTAAACCAATGATATGTTTGCCAGGGACATGCTTCCGGATCGTTCAAAAAATTATACGGCGCACCAGCGGCAGGTGCTTCATCCTTAAATTCAGCAAGCTTAGCGGCATCAGTAAAAACGAGCCAGCTTACATTCCCTGAATTATCCGTAATATACTTAAAATTGGCTCCAAAACCTCCTCCTCCAACAACTCCTGTAGTACTTTTTCCCCATGACGAGTTGTAAACTTCCGGAGCCCAATCCATTTCGGTAACCATTATTGGCGAAACATCAGCAATTGGCTTAATTGCGCTGTCCCATTCACTTTGAAACGCTTTATATCCTGCTGAACTACCAAACCAGCCCGGGTAAAGATGGATGGCGTATCCCAGGTTATCACCGACTATAGGATATTTAAGATAACCTGAATACGATTGCTGCCAACATAAGCCGGGAATCCAAAGAATGTTATTTGATCCGTTATTTCTGATCGCGTCAACAATTACTTGCATATACTTTTGCAGATTGGCAAATTTAGCATCACCGTTTGAGCCATAAGCTCCATCAGTTCCCAGTATGTCAATTGGTTCATTCCCTAATTCAAACATAATATTCGGGTGATTTTTTAATTTGGGGTGGTTACTTACAATTTTCCAGACTTTTATCAGGTATTGGTTGTATACATCTCCTACCTGAATTTTATCCGGAAAAACTCCCGGAGGACGCATAACCACATACAATCCCTTAGATACACAGTATTCTGCCATAGGGACAAAAACCTCATCAAGATATTTTGTAAAACGAGTTTCATCAAAACACTCTTCTCCCTCATATCTCCCCTGACAGCCCGGAGTATTACTCCAATAAGGATCCATATGTAAACGTATAAAGTTCACTTTCCAACCCGCCGATAGCATTTTATCTATCAACCCTTTATTATACGTCAAACATCCATTGACATCATAATTGCTCCAATATTTTCCTACCTCATTAAAGAAAGGCGAATATGTCTGAGCAAAACCATGCAAAATCACTGTATTACCATTAGGATCCTTAAGGTTTCTGCCTTCTACATGCAATTGAGGTAGCATTGTATTACTCCACACAAAAGTTAAGAAAGGCTGAAATAGCAGAAAAAAAAGAAGAAATGTTATTGAATGAATCTTTTTCATTTAAATATTTGTTCTGGGCAAGTTGTGATTTTAGCAATATTACATTTTTATGAGTTTTTAGAAAAATCTTACAACCATACAATTAATGTCCGTCCCCAATTTTCGTTCATTAAAGTAAAGCAGGCAAAAAACATACTAATCAATCAATTACAGACAACTAATTCACTTCTATATCTTGCTATTGACAAATGGAAATAATCAGATTCATGATTAACCTTATACAAACTCAATATTGACGCTAAAGTACAAAAACATCCCAAATTAGCAATGTAATTTGAGATGTTTCGTAATCTAAATTTTGCATGAGTACAAAAAAACAAATTTGAAATTTTCTATCGTACAAATAGCTATAAGAACATCGCTAATAAAATTAACGACGGCTAAAGCTCATTCTGCAAAAAATATCGTAACTTTGCGCGCGAAATTTAGAAGTTTAAAAAGAAAAAATGTAATTTTATGAATGTAGTTACAAAAACTATCACATTGGGTGATGGTCGTACCATTTCTATTGAAACAGGAAAATTGGCCAAACAAGCCGATGGATCTGTTATGGTTCGTATGGGTGACACCATGCTGTTGGCTACCGTTTGTTCGGCACAAGATGCTGTTCCGGGAACCGATTTTATGCCACTTTCGGTTGATTATAAAGAAAAATATGCTGCCTTTGGTCGCTTTCCGGGAGGTTTCCTGAAACGTGAAGGTCGTGCATCCGATTACGAAATTTTAGTGTCTCGCCTTGTTGACCGCGCGTTGCGCCCTTTGTTTCCTGATGATTTTCATGCTGAGACTTTTGTAAACGTAATGCTTGTATCGTCTGATGGCGAAGATATGCCTGATGCATTGGCCGGTTTGGCTGCTTCAGCTGCTTTGGCTGTATCGGATGTTCCTTTTAACGGACCAATCTCTGAAGTACGTGTTGCGCGTATCGACGGACAATTTGTTATAAATCCTACTTTTGCTCAATTGGCAACTGCCGATTTAGAAATCATGGTAGCTGCAACTATCGACAACATTATGATGGTTGAAGGCGAAATGAAAGAAGTAAGTGAAGAAGTTTTGTTGGAAGCAATGAAAGTGGCTCACGAAGCGATCAAAGTTCATTGCCAGGTGCAGTTAGAGCTAATGGAAGCTGTAGGTAAAACCGTAAAACGTGTTTATTGCCACGAAGAAAACGACGAAGATCTGAAAAAAGATATTTGGGCTAAAACGTATGACAAGGTGTATGCTGTGGCTGCTTCGTGCAATACCGACAAACACTCACGCGTTGACAATTTCAAAGCTATCAAAGATGAATATATTGCTGCATTGGAGCCAGAAGTAGCTACTGAGAAAAAGGGTCTGATTGGTAAATACTATCACGAAGTAGAAAAAGAAGCTATGCGTCGTTCTATTTTGGATGAAGGCAAACGCTTGGATGGTCGTAAAACAACTGAAATTCGTCCTATCTGGTCGGAAGTTGATTACCTTCCGGGAGCTCACGGTTCTGCCGTATTTACCCGTGGTGAAACTCAGTCGTTGACTACTGTTACCTTAGGAACAAAAATGGATGAGAAATTGGTTGATGATGCTTTGTTCAAAGGTAAAGAACGTTTCTTGTTGCACTATAACTTCCCTCCATTCTCTACCGGTGAAGCAAAAGCTTCTCGTGGTGTTGGTCGTCGCGAAGTAGGTCATGGTAACCTGGCGCTACGTGCATTGAAAAACATGATTCCTGAAAACTATCCTTACGTAGTACGTGTGGTTTCTGATATTTTGGAATCAAACGGATCTTCTTCAATGGCAACGGTTTGTGCCGGAACATTGGCGTTGATGGATGCAGGTGTACAAATCAAGAAACCGGTTTCGGGTATTGCCATGGGATTGATTTCTGAAAATAAAGGTAAGAACTTTGCTGTTCTTTCGGACATCTTGGGTGATGAAGATCACTTAGGCGATATGGACTTCAAGGTAACCGGAACTAAAGATGGTATCACTGCTACACAAATGGATATCAAAGTTGATGGACTTTCGTACGAAATTCTGGAAACAGCTTTGAACCAGGCTAAAGCAGGACGTATGCACATTCTAGGCAAAATCCAGGAAACATTGGAAGCTCCACGTGAAGATATGAAACCGAATGCTCCACGTATTATTGTCATGATGATACCTAAAGAGATGATTGGCGCAGTAATTGGACCTGGAGGAAAAATTATTCAAAACATGCAGGTTGAAACAGGTGCTGTAATCACTATCGAAGAAGTTGGTGACCAAGGTCGTGTAGAAATTGCGGCTAACAATAAAGCTGCTATCGATGCTGCTATTGCTAAAATCAAAGGAATTGTTGCGATCCCTGAAATTGGCGAAACTTATCCTTCTAAAGTAAAATCGGTAATGCCTTATGGTGCATTTGTTGAATTTATGCCGGGTAAAGAAGGTTTGTTGCACATTTCCGAAATCGACTGGAAACGCATCGAAACCATGGATCAAGCCGGAATTAAAGAAGGCGATATGATTGATGTGAAACTGTTGGAAATTGACCAAAAGACCGGTAAATTCAAACTTTCACGCAAAGCGTTGTTGCCACGTCCTCCACGTGAAGACAAACCAAAAGCGGAATAAAACCCCTAAATCCCCTAAAGGAGACTAAAGAAAGAGCTGCAATCCGAAAGGGTTGCAGCTCTTTTTGTCACAGAGATATAGAAAAGCTAACTGATCACTATTGATTGATCACTGTTAACTGTCAGTCGTTGTATTTTTGTTCCGTTTTTAGTATCGCAATAAAGAGAGCCCAGGAATTTGCTCTTTTAGTCTTATTCTGAGCACGCAAAGTTATTGAACCTGCATTTTGAATAAGCGCAGGATATCCATCCGCAAAATAATAGTTACCACTGCTGCTGGAATTTAGTACCAAATCATTTACTACCGATGACATAACATCCGAAGTAAGATTAACAGAAAAAATAGAGTCAGTTCCTATATAGCAGTTTAACTTTCGGTAGTGACTTAGCTTGCTGCCCACTTTTTCATCCACAAAACATATCTGACCTGTTGTTCCATTAAATGATTTGATATCATAACTCGTAAACACTTCGGTTTCGGCATTGCTTAAAGATGTTATCGACACGCCTTTAAAAGTCAGCGGAGAAGTAAGAAAATCCGTATTGGTGGCACATGAAGATAACAAGAGAAGGGAGACAACTATTAAGAAGAAAAATGTGTTTTTCATATAAAATATAAGGAGATAGAGGTTCAGTATTTTCTGAAGGATTATACTTTCATTAGCTTTAGGGCTACAAATATAGCAAAATGAATAACACATTACTCTATCCCTAATCGAAATAATTGATTGAAAAAGATAAGTTTCATGGCTGCCATTGCATTTTTTCTTACTTTTGTAAGGTATTGGAGTTCGCATATCACTCTATTCTTCCAACACATTAAATATCCGAAAATGAAACTCAAATTTTGTCTGTTATCCTTTCTGTTGTGCCATTTGCTAAGCTTTGCAGCCAATCCGATGGAAAATTTCATCAATAATCCTCTGATGAAAAATGCCAACATAAGCCTGATCGTAAAAGACCTGACATCTGACAAAACCATCTGCGAATACAGATCGAACAATGTAACCATCCCAGCCTCAACCATGAAATTGGTAACAACGGCAACTGCATTGGAACTACTCGGGCCTTCATTTTGCTTCCAAACCAAGCTTGAAATTGACGGAACTTTAAGCCACGATGGAACATTAAACGGGAATTTATATATTCGTGGCGGAGGCGACCCGACATTGGGATCTGAAAAAATGGGCGATGCTGATTTTCTAAAAAAATGGGTGGAAGCTGTAAAGGAATGCGGCATTAAGAAAATCAACGGACAAATAGTGGCTGACGGAACTATCTTTGATGACGAAGGAGTGAACCCCAAATGGACATGGGAAGATATAGGAAACTATTATGCTGCAGGAGCATACGGCATTTCGTATATGGACAATACCTTCAAACTGGTATTGAAATCAGGAAATACAGGAACGGTGCCCGAAATTTTGCGAACAGAGCCAACACTACCATCTCTGTTGTTCGAAAACCACTTAAAATCGACCGAAATCAACTCGGACAGTGCCTACTTCTACGGTGCACCGAAATCGAATCATCGGGTTATTCGTGGCGAGATTCCTGCTGACAGACAAGAATTTGTAATCAAGGGTGACATTCCTAATCCAAGCATATTGCTGGCCGAGCACTTTCAGGAAAAACTTAAACAGAGTGGTATTTTCGTAAGTGAGTTGCCTTCCGATATTGTCAAAAACACAATTGAACGCAAAGTTATATACGTACATAACTCACCAACACTTGCCGAAATAATCAAAGAAACGAACGTGCATAGCAACAATGGTTATGCCGAGGAAATTTTCCGGTATCTGGCATTGAAAAGCAACAAAGTAGCAACTTCAAACGGTGCAATCAGAGAGATAAGAACCTATTGGAAAGAAAAAGGATTAAACACAAATCAGCTTTTTATGTACGATGGTTGCGGCTTATCACCATTGGATGCTGTTTCAGCTAATTTCTTTGTGGAATTACTGACCTACATGAAAACAAAGAGCCTCTATAAAGATGCGTTCTTTAATTCTCTACCGATATCAGGTAAAAGTGGCACACTGACTAATTTCCTTGCAAAAACATCGCTGCAAGGAAAAGTATATGCAAAAAGCGGCACCATAGGCGGGGTTAAATGCTATGCCGGGTATATTGAGAAAAATAATAAAACCTTTGTCTTCTCTATCCTTGTAAATCATTTCAACGGAACATCGAAAGCCGCAACGAAAAAAATAGAAGAGCTGCTTTTACAAATAACGCAATAATAGCAATTCGCCGATATAGAATCCATGAAAACACCAGTTGAAAATACCACGAGCGTATTAAAAAGCTATTATTGTAAAGAAACCCACTCCACCAATGCGCTGCTATGGGAAATGTCACGGTTAAGCACTTTAGAAGAAGGTTTCATTGTTCGGACAGATTTTCAGACAGCCGGCAAAGGGCAAATTGGAAATTCGTGGGAATCGGAAGCCGGTAAGAATCTACTTTTCAGTATGATTCTTTATCCTCTACGAGTATCGGTTGAAAATCAGTTCTTGCTTTCCCAGATAGTAAGTCTGGGCATAAAAAAAGCATTAGACGAATACACTGATGGAATTACCATAAAATGGCCGAATGACATATACTGGAATGAAAAAAAGCTGGTTGGAATTCTGATAGAAAATTCTCTTCAGGGGAATAAAATTAAGTCGGCTGTGATAGGGATTGGTTTAAATGTAAACCAAAAAACGTTTGTAAGCAACGCCCCAAATCCGGTTTCGTTACTCCAAATAACCGGAAAACGTCAGAACAGAAAAGCGTTGCTTGATAAAATCCACCGCAATATCATGGAGTTATATGCCGAATTAAACCTGTCGGAAATTCGCACATCTTATGCAGAAGCATTATATCGCAAGGATGGTTTTCATACTTACAGTACGGAAACAGAAACTTTTCAGGCCAGAATAATATCTGTACACTCCGATGGGCAGCTTGAATTGGAAACTAAGCTTGGAGAAAGAAAAGGATTTTACTTTAAAGAAGTAAGATTCCAATAGAACCTGCTACTTTATCTCTTCGTAATCAACGTACTCACCTTCATTCTTATCAAATATCTTTGATTTTGCCGAAGGCTGCTGATAAGTTTCGGAAGCTGAATTTTGCGTTTTATCAGCGCGTCTTCCAAAGCTGAAAATAGAGCGTATAAATCCCAGTACTGTAGTAATAAGTATTAGCCCGATTACCAGTACAAAAACTATTATAAATAAAAGAAAACCTAACATCGGAATATATATTTAGAATACATCTTTAGCCACTCGTTTCACACTCTGAGTAGCCATCATACTATAAAAATGAATACTTGGCACACCCTGCGCTATTAAATCTTTGGCTTGCTTTGCGCACCACTCCACTCCTACTTCAACAGCTTCTGCATCGGTCTTGCACTTTCTCAACTCGGCAGCAAACTCTTCCGGAATATCGGTATGAAATATCTTTGGCAAAACAGTCAGCTGATTCATCAGCGTTATAGGTTTTATGCCCGGGATAATGGGTACATTTATTCCATTAGCCTTACATTTCTCAACAAAATCATAATACTTTTGATTATCGAAGAACATTTGAGTTACCAGATATTCAGCACCTGCATCTACCTTCTTTTTAGCATAAAACAAGTCTGAATCCAAATTTGGAGCTTCTTCATGTTTTTCAGGATAACAAGCCATTCCGTAAGAAAAAGGAACAATAGGCGATTTCATTTTAGAGCCATCAAGGAATGAGCCCTGATTAAAATTATTCACCTGAACCTGAAGTTCAGTAGCATTCTTATGACCCGTTGGGGAAAAATCACGTTCATGTTTGCCCTTGTCTCCTCTGAGCAAAAGCAAATCTGTTATTCCAAGAAATTGTAGATCGATAAGTGCATATTCAGTTTCCTCACGTGTAAATCCACTGCATATAATATGCGGTACAACGGCAATTTTATATTTGTTCTGAATAGCTGCTGCAATTGCCACAGTGCCCGGGCGATGACGCTCAGCAACCTGTTCGAAAAGTCCCTGTGCATTTTCTTTAAAAACCAATTCACTACGGTGCGTTGTGATATTAATGTATTTTGGGTCAAATTCGCGTAAAGCATCGATGGTTCTATACACACTTTCGATACCATTTCCTTTCAAAGGAGGCAGCAATTCAAACGAGAAAGCCGTTGTTTTGGCACTTTTAATCTTTTCTACAACACTCATGTACAATTTGATAATGGCAGTTGAAAATTGAAGATCTATCAGACAATTGACAACCTATATTTATAAATTTGACTGCAAAAATACTAATTTTTTCCCGAAATGAGAGTCATGCTCTCGCAAATGTTAACCTATTCTATCGAAATATAGGATAACTTTAGAAACTATGAGCAATATCAATCTTGAGGTTTGGGAACAACCGATAGAGGCTAATTATAAATCACTCCGGTCAGTTTTTCAGAAGCTTCCCACAGCTTTGCGGCACTTTCTCTATCCAGCGAAGCAGCGTTCGAACGAACAAGAACAGGATAACCTTTAGTTTCATACTTCCCATCAGGCCCAAAGAAATCACTTCCTTTCGCCTCCGGATCGACAGACGCACGTAACTCCGGAAGAACTCCCATAGATGCAGGCTGGGTTAAGCGCTTAAAAACAGGGCGTATCAATTTCATAACCCATTTAGGCGCAATGTGTACAAAAAGATTGGTGTCAGAAACACCCGGATGCGCAACCAATGCCTTGCAATCAATATTGTTTTTTTCAAAATAACGCTGCAATTCATAGGTAAAAAGCAAATTAGCCAACTTCGACTGTCCGTATGCTTTCAATGGAGTATATCCTTTCCCTCCGACGTAAAGTAAATTTGCAAAGTCTATTTTGCCTTGTTTATGAGCCAGACTACTTACATTCACGACTCTGGAGCCCGGCGTTTTCCGGAGAAATTCCAACAACAAACCGGTCAATGCAAAATGACCTAGATGATTCGTTCCTAGCTGTTGCTCAAATCCGTCCAGTGTCATTCCATAAGGAACCATCATAATGCCGGCATTGTTGAGCAAAACATCCAATCTAACAAAGTTCTTTTTAAATTTTGCAGCAAAACTATATATCGACTGAATACTGGATAAATCAAGCTCCATAACTGTAATTTGAGCATTCGGAAAAAATCTGATTATTTCCTTTTTAGCCTTTTCACCTCTATCCAGCGAACGGCAAGCTATGATAACATCCGCGTTTTTTGAAACAAAAGCCTTAACGGCTTCAAATCCCAATCCACTGTTACCGCCTGTAACAATTATTGTTTTGCCTGATAAATCAGGCATATTTGATACAATCCATTTTTGACTTGCCATATTTTAATCTATCTACTTGTTTAGGACATACAAAAAACGTCTCGGTGTATTTCAAAATTCAACAAAATAAGCCACAACTCCCAAAGCGATAAGAACAACACCGGTTATTCTTTTTGCATGATGCTCCAGAAAGCTCAGATTTAATTTATTCACTCCATTCAGTCCAAAATAAACCAAAGCAGACATGAAAAGCAAAGTCATGATCAGATAAACCGCTGACACCGTAAAAATTCCTGCCCAACCAAAGTTGGCTGCCTGAAAATAGTAAACTTCAATTTCTACACAAGGCGTCAAAAACATGGCCAAACTCAACGAAGAAATAATCGCAGTTCTTGATTTTCGGCTTTTTAGTTTTTCATCATCCAAATCGAAATGATGGTGGTGATGTCCTGAGCGAAAATCCAGAATCAAATACACGATACCTATCACCAACAGGATGGTGGGCGCAACTATACTTGTGATGGAGCTGTATTTTTCAAATAGTTTTATGCCCACAAATCCTACAACAATACCAATAACAATGGTGCTTATCATGTGCGAGAGCCCGGTAATCAAAGTTGCATTAATAGCCTGTCTGTTAGTCCATTTTTCCGTCTTCGAAATAGCAATAATTGGAATCCAATGGTGAGGAATCAATGCGTGAATCAGGCTAAGGAGTAAACTACCAAGAAATATTTGCCACATTGTTAATGTTGTTTTATTGTTGAAAAATACATCTCCGAAAGAACTCACTATGCCCTTTAGCCAGTTATAACGGATGATTAATTGAGACTCTGTAATAACACAGTTGATTGACTTTTGTTTCGGTTACAATTCAGAAATACTAAAATTCCTGTATTTTTGTAGAAACTGTAAGAGTCTTATTCACTAAGTCAGTATGCTCCCAAAGAAGCAATTTTGTTTGACGACCCTGGGTTAGTTGCGCTTCATATCCGAGCAACAAAGCCGGATAAAAAACACATCCGGCTATTACGTCGAACACCGGAATTAACGAACACTGTTGAGCTATTTCAGCAAGTTTCCGATTAATTTCTTTCAGCGTCAAGCCTCCAAAATCGAGAATTATTGGGTTTGCATGATCAATAATTTTCTCCGAAAAGTTATCTTCAGAAGCATCAATATAGCAATAATCTGCGGTTAGTTCTGCTATTTTTTCACTCGACACATGCTGCTTCAGCGACACCATTTCGGCAGAAATAATACCATCGTAAAACAAGGTATGGGCAGACTCTACCGAGGATTCATCCAAGCTGAAAATACGGCTTACAACATTACGTTCATCTTTTTCTACAGCTGTTCTTCGGAGGATGTTGCCGGGCGAACAAAAAGTCAGTTGGCTACCAATGCAGACCATGATTACTGAGGTAATATCTTGTGATTGGGTCGAATGACTCTGCGTCCAGGCAAAGGCTGAGCAGGATTGCCATTCACTTCATAATTTTTAGGGTCCGCTTTTTCAACCATTCTCCGCAGACTGTCCTGCAGAACATAATCAAACTCACGGGTCAGACTTATACTATCCACAAAAGCATTCAATTTCCCTTTGTAAGCAGTGCTACTCAACAATTCACCAGAAACGGATTTGATTTTGTATTTTCTTATCGCCGGGAAGCGGAAAGTATAGCGGCGGAGAATGCTATCGTGATAAGCCATTTTGGAAACACTGTCTGTCTTACCATTCCAATAGTTTATCCGTAAAACAATCCGTTGTCTCACACTCGAATCTTCCGGTGCAATACATTGCAAGAACTTCAACACGTATACATCTTTATACATAAATCCCTGAGTGGGAATCAGAAAAGCCAAATGCGTTCTGGCAGAATCCTTCGTGAGTACGTATTTTGTACGTTGATTCCACACATTGTTTTTGATAATTCTATACGACATAGTATCTACAGGATGATACTTGCCGTTTTTTATTTCTTTTTGGAAATCAGTCAGTTCTTCAACTACATTAGCGTATACCAGCGTGAAATTTTTCGGGTGTTTGGTATACCACACCAACGATGAATCAAACTCGGCCTGAGTGATACCGTATTTCTTCAGAATGTATTTGTAATAAGGAGCTTTTTTGGAATATAAACCATAACTCAGGCCTTTTTCCGACAAAACTGCTTCTGCTTTGTGCATGTCCACCAACACCTTGGTCATATCAGACTTATTCAGCACGCCTTTTGGTCGGCCTTCGCAAGCTGATAAAAGCAATATGAATCCAAGAAACCAGACTACACGTGTGTAAAATCTATTCGATTGGTTCAACATTCTTATCTTTTTTGGATTCAAGACTTTCATTGAGTTCTTTGCGATAAAACAACAAAATGACAACTACAGCAACACTGATAGCCGAATCGGCAATATTAAATATAGGACTGAAAAAGAGGGTTTGACCTTCCGCGCTGCGAATCAACGGAAAATAAAGCATATCCACCACTTTGCCATAAAACATGGGTGCATATCCACCTCCATCGGGTAGAAACGAAGCTACGCTAGCAAAGCTGCTTTCGCTAAATAGAACCCCGTAAAACAGACAATCGATAATGTTACCGGCAGCTCCGGCCAATACCAGCGAAACGGTAAGAATAAAGCCTGTTTTGAAGTTTTTCCGAATCAGATTACGAATATAGAAAGCCAACAACACCACTGCAACTATACGGAAAAGCGTCAGAAACAGTTTGCTGAGAATTTCCATTCCAAATGCCATTCCGTTATTTTCGATGAAATAAATCTGGAACCAGCTGAAAATATCAACATGGTCGCCAATGGTGAAGTGCAATTTGACATAGATTTTAGCCGCCTGATCTATAAACAAAACCAGAAATATCAGTAAAATTGACTTTTTAGTGATTGACATTGAGAGATATCATTATTAATTAATATTCAACCCGGGATAATCTATGAAAGTACACCTGACGGCAACATTCCCGGGTTTTAAAAAACACAAATTCGACAACAGGCAATTGCCCCGTTGCCGAATTTCGTTATGTTTCAACTTCTTATTTTTTATCGTTTTTAGCTTCGATGCTCAGTGTAGCATGAGGCACGGCACGCAAGCGTTCTTTAGGAATCAATTTTCCGGTTTCCCGACAAATTCCGTAAGTTTTGTTTTCGATACGAATTAAAGCCGATTGTAAATGTTGTATAAACTTCATTTGGCGTTGAGCCAATCGTCCTGATTCTTCTTTCGAAAGTGTAGCAGCACCTTCTTCCAGTACTTTAAAAGTGGGAGAAGTATCCATTACATCGTTCCCATCCAAATTGGTAATGCCATTGCGCAATGCTTCATATTCCAGTTGCGCTTTTTCGAGCTTTTCGGTGATCAGCGTCCGAAATTCATCCAATTCAGCATCTGTGTATCTAGTCTTCTCAGCCATATTCATATATTTTAAAAAAGGTTTTGAAATTCTCTTTGTAAAAGCCAGTTAGACTGCTTTTTTAATTGCCTGCGAAAATAGGAAATAAGTTTCAGTTTGCCAATTATTTTTGTATTTAATTTTAGCTAAACGCAATATATATTTATCATAACACTCATAAACGATTTTCAGAAAGATACACACGCAAAAAAGCCCGTTTTAGCCGAAGAGGCTATTTTACACTTTTTTCACGGCTACTTTCACCATATATTCATCAAACTCCAGCTCGGTGGCATCTTCCAGATTCAGCACCAATTCTACGGAATTTGCGAGCGTTTGCGAAGCTATATAACCCGCATACTCATTTACAGCATCGTTTATCTCGTCGCGTCCTTCAATTTCAATGGCGATTTTATCCACTATTTCATATCCACTTGACTTACGGATATTCTGAATGCGGTTTACCAACTCACGGGCAATTCCTTCGCGAATTAAAGCATCAGTAACGGTTATATCCAACGCCACGGTGAGCTTTCCTTCGTTGGCTACCAACCAGCCCGGCATATCTTCCGTAAAGATTTCCACATCTTCGGTGGTTAGTTCCACGTTACCTGTTGGTAATGCGAGTACAAATACTCCGTTACGCTCTATTTCGGCTATTTCATGGTTGCCAAATGAGGTCATTGCCTGAGCAATTTCCTTCATTTGTTTACCGTATTTCTTACCCAGCGTTTTAAAGTTTGGTTTGATTTTCTTTACCAGGTTTTCCATGTCGTTGTCGGCAGGAATTACCTCGAACTCTTTCACGTTAACTTCAGCCTTTACCAAATCGGCAATGTAGCTGAGTTGATTGAAAGTGATCTCGTCCGGTGCAGGAACCACGGCTTTGCTAAGTGGCTGACGAACCTTCTTTTCCGCTTTACGGCGTAATGCCAATATCATGGACGAAGTTTGCTGCGCCAATTGCATACATGCTTCGAGGTTGCTGTCAATCAATGTTTCGTCGTACGTTGGGAAATCGGCCAGGTGAACGGATTCATTGCTGTCTTTTCCGGTAACAGCATTCAGATCGAGGAATAACTGATCGGCAAAAAACGGAGCAATCGGAGCCATCAGACGTGTAACGGTCTCCAAACAAGTATAAAGTGTTTGGTAAGCCGAAATTTTATCTTCATCATACTCGCCGCCCCAGTACCGTTTACGGTTCAGGCGAACATACCAGTTGCTGAGATTTTCACCCACAAAATCAGATATCGCGCGTCCCGCACGGGTTGGTTCGTAAGTTTCGTAATACTCGGTTACGTCTTTCACCAGCGTGTTCAGCAACGAAATAATCCAACGATCGATTTCAGGGCGGTTATCCATCGGAACTTCAGCCTCGGCATAGGTGAATTTATCCACGTTGGCATACAGCGAGAAGAACGAATAGGTATTGTAAAGCGTTCCGAAGAATTTACGACGCACTTCGTCGATACCTTCCGAATCAAATTTCAGGTTATCCCAGGGCGAAGCATTAGTCATCATGTACCAGCGAAGCGGATCGGAACCGTATTTCTCAATCGTTGAGAATGGATCGACACCATTGCCCAGACGTTTCGACATCTTGTTGCCGTTTTTGTCCAAAACAAGTCCGTTGGAGATAACGCTTTTAAACGCTACACTTCCTTTAACCATGGTGCTGATAGCATGAAGTGTAAAGAACCAACCGCGTGTTTGATCAACACCTTCCGAAATAAAGTCGGCAGGAAAATTCGTATGATTATCAATCAGTTCTTTGTTTTCGAACGGATAATGCAATTGTGCGTAGGGCATAGCACCCGAATCGAACCAAACGTCGATCAGGTCGAGCTCGCGCTTCATCGGTTTGCCTGAGGCAGACACCAACACGATGCCATCCACATACGGACGGTGTAAATCTATATTTTTTACTGCGTAATTTTCGGCTGTATATTCACCCACTTTAAAGTTTTTGTATGGATTCTCGGACATAAATCCGGCTGCAATTGATTTCTCGATTTCAGCAACAAGTTCTTCGACCGAACCAATACAGATTTCTTCGGTTCCATCTTCGCTGCGCCAGATAGGAAGTGGAGTTCCCCAGTAGCGACTGCGCGATAAGTTCCAGTCCTGCAGGTTTTCCAACCATTTACCAAAACGTCCGGTTCCGGTTGATTGTGGTTTCCAGTTGATGGTGTCGTTGAGTGCCATCATTTCCTCACGGCAAGCAGTGGTTTTCACAAACCAGCTATCCAACGGATAATACAATACAGGTTTGTCGGTACGCCAGCAGTGTGGATAATTGTGTGTATGTTTTTCTATTTTGAAAGCTAGGCCCTGTTGTTTCAACATCACACAGATATCAATATCCAGCGTGGCATCATCTTCAGTCAGACTACTGTCGTACGCATTTTTCACATAGCGTCCGGCATATTCGGCATACAATTCGGCATTGACGTTTGAAGCTACAAACTCAGCGCTTAAATCTTCCAGTTTGAAGAATTTACCGGTGCGGTCTACCATCGGCTGGCGGTTACCATCTTTGTCGATAAGCAACATGGGAGGTACTCCGTTTTGCTTCGCCACACGATCATCGTCGGCACCGAAAGTAGGTGCAATGTGAACGATACCCGTACCGTCTTCGGTAGTTACAAAGTCGCCGGTGATAACCTTGAAAGCGCCTTCGCCCGGATTTACCCAGGGGATTAGTTGCTCGTAAGGAGTTCCTGCCAGTTCAGTACCTTTTTTGCGATCAAGTATTTCGTATTCATTTTTGCCCATAACGGCTGCAAGCAGACTTTCGGCTAAAATGAGGTTACAGTCTTGTTTGGTATACGGATTCTGAGTCTTTACTTTTACGTAATCAATAGCCGGTCCAACACACAAAGCGGTGTTCGAAGGCAAAGTCCAGGGCGTGGTTGTCCAGGCCAGGAAGTAGGTATTCTCTTCGTTTTTCAGTTTAAACTGCGCCACGCAAGTAGTATCTTTCACATCGCGGTAGCAACCGGGTTGGTTGAGCTCGTGCGTTGAAAGTCCGGTACCGGCAGCCGGCGAGTAAGGCTGAATGGTGTAGCCTTTGTATAATAAGTTTTTGTTGTAAAGTTGTTTGAGCAACCACCACAGTGTTTCGATATAACGATTATCGTACGTGATGTACGGGTCGTTCATATCCACCCAATAACCCATTTTGGTGGTCAGGTCTTCCCACTCTTTGGTGTATTTGAGCACGTCTTTGCGGCAGGCGGCATTGTAGTCGTCCACACTGATTTTGCTACCAATGTCTTCTTTGGTAATGCCCAGTGCTTTTTCCACACCAAGTTCCACGGGAAGTCCGTGCGTATCCCATCCTGCCTTACGTTTTACCTGAAAGCCCTGCATAGTTTTATAGCGACAAAAAACATCCTTGATCGTACGTCCCATCACGTGGTGAATTCCGGGCAGACCGTTAGCCGAAGGAGGTCCTTCATAAAAAACAAACGATGGTTTTCCCTCGCGGGTTTCTATACTTTTATGGAAAATGTCCTTTTCGCTCCATTGCGACAACATTTCCTTGTTGATGTCCGACAAATTCAGACCGCTATATTCTTTAAATTTTTTCATCAGAAATATGCATTTACCAATTAATACGACCACCGGACAGACCGATAACCATTTCAGGGGTGCAAAATTACAAAAAATAACTGGAAAGATAAAGAGACGCCGAAAGGCTAATAAACAAGCTTCGAATTATTTTTCAAGAAAAATACAAAGAGTTATTTTTTAATTTAAAACATTTATATATATTTGTGCTGTCTTTATCTATTGTTTGTCATTAATCACCTAACCCTTACTATACTTATGAACCACACATCCCCGAAATTGCCTATCCATGCGGGTTTCGCATATTATGTAAAACTGGTTAACCCCGCCAACAATCCGACAAAACATCCCTTATATACTCAAACGGTTTTCAGCCGCGCAATAAGGTCTGACAAGCTCACAACGACGTCTGACTTTTACACAATGACATCTGTCAACTACACAACAATGTCTGTCGCGCGCACAATGGCATCTGCCGATCTCACATTGAAGTCTGACAAGTTCACAATGACACCAGTCGCACACGCAACGCCATCTGTACGACGCACAACGAGCAAATATCTATTCGCACTCCATTTTAATTTCGATAATAGGCAATTGTCGACAGGCAATTCTCCATTATAAAAATCAAAAACAAATCATTAACTCTAAAACTGTATTTAAAATTATGACCAGAAAATTGATTAATTTGTTAGACATGTTGAAAAGCGTACTTCGTTTTTTCGACGAAAACCCACAATTGTTTGAAGGCAAACCAGCACTACAACAGGCGGTTGAAAAACTGAGAAATTACGTTGCCGAAGTGGAAGCACTTGAACTAGAGCAAGCCAAAAATGCAAAAACAGAGACAGCATTAAAAGGCGAAACCAAAACAGCTTTAATAAATGCTGCTTTAAAAGTGCTGGCAGGCATAGGTGCACACGCTGCGGCTACTAATGACAGCCGTCTGAAGATGGATTCGGACATCACGGAGTATGACCTGAACCGCTTGCGTCAAAACGACCTGATTACAGAGATTCATACTATTTACGACATGGCGTTGCCCTTAATGCCTTATCTGTCAACCTGGCACGTGGCGCAACAAGACATTGATGCGCTCAACACCAATTCGACCGAATTTGATGCAAAAGATCCCGCCATCAAAAACATCAAAGCGCGCTCAGCAAAAGCCACTGCCGACATCAAAGCAAAACTGGACGAAGCCTACAACTTCACCAAAGACTCGCTCGATGCCATGATGCTGCCATACAAAACCGTAAACCCAACGGCATACGGCCATTATCAGAATGCCCGCGAAATAATTCACACAGCCGGTGGACATAAAAAGGGAACTGCACCCGATGCCAACGCAACGGGGAAATAAATGAGGATTGAGAGGGGCGCAAGGTTTGCGCCCCTATTCGAACATTACAAATATAACTAAACTTATAAAGTTATTAATTATTCAACAAAAAAGAATAATTTTGCAAATTAAGCCCTTAAGGGTAAATATATTTACTCAGTATATATATTTTTATTTTAGATTACATTGATATTATCCAATATAATCTGCCATATTCAACACAAAAATGATAACTACAATTTAAAAACTATGTCAAAAGTAAATTTAGATGCTCTTATACCAAGAGAGGACTTTGAAATTTCGGGAGTACAAAATTCGACGAACTTATTTAGTTCTATTTCTATCACAAATTTTACTGGTGGTTTTTTCTACCCTTTCTTAAGAAAACCAGACTTTCAAAGAGAAACAAACGAATGGGAGAGTAAAAAGATCATAGAATTCATTGAAAGCTATATAAATGGAGAATTAATTCCTGCGATCATTTTGTGGCGTAGTCAGACTGGATTATATTTTGTAATAGATGGAGCACACAGATTAAGCGCCTTAATTTCATGGATAAATGATGATTATGGCGACGGTGAGATATCTAAAAAATTTTACAACTCCATTATTAACGAAGAACAAATAGACGTTGCGAATAAGACAAGACAACTCGTCAACAAAAGAATTGGAAAGTACCTAGATATAATTAAAGCCCCTAATAACATAAATTCAAATCCTATTTTTGTTGAAAGGGCAAAAAATCTTGGAGCATATTCAATTCAAGTGCAATGGGTTGATGGAGATGCTAAGAAAGCAGAAAATTCATTCTTCAAAATCAATCAACAAGCTTCAAAAATCGACCCTACTGAATTAAAGATTCTACAATCAAGAAAAAAACCAAACTGCATAGCTGCTAGAGGTATTATTAGAGGTGGGCAAGGACACAAATATTGGGCTGACTTCTCCGCAGAGAATCAAGCAGAGATTCAAAAATTGTCAAAAGAAATTCACGATATAATTTATAGTCCTGTTTTAAAAACACCTGTAAAGACTCTAGATATACCAATTGGTGGTAAATTATTTTCAGCACAAAGCCTTCCTTTAATTTTGGAATTTGTCAATATGTCTAATAAAATAGATGATGACTTTTCAAAAACTTTAAATGATGACAAAGAAGGAGATGTGACAATTAATTATTTAAAGCAAGCAAGAAAAATCGCCTGGAGGATAAATAGTGTTCATCCATCCTCACTTGGCCTACATCCAATTGTTTACTTTTATTCTATTGAGGGAAAACATAAACCTGCATCATTTTACTATATAGTTGCTTTCTTATTAGAACTTGAAAGAAAAAGTTACTTTAATAATTTCATCAAAGCTAGAGAACAATTTGAGAAGTTTTTGCTTGATTATGACTACATTATAACCCAAATCACAAGAAATTTTAGAAGTGCGACAAGGAGTATTCCTCATGTTGTTGATTTTTTCTTAATTCTCATTTCTGATTTAAATAACAATATCACTCTCAATGAATCTATTCAGAAAATAGTAAAAACAGAAAAATTCAAGTTTCTAAAACTTGAGGATAATGAAAATGAGAGTAATGAGTATAAAGATTTCACCACAGATACAAAATCAGAAGTGTTTATAAGGGAAGCAATAAAAAACGGATTAAGATGTAAAATTTGTAACGGTTTCCTTCATAAAAATGCCATTTCAATTGATCACATTCAAAGAAAAGAAGATGGAGGTTTAGGAATTCCAGACAATGGTCAACTTACACATCCTTACTGTAATACTACATATAAGAACTAAGTGGCAGAATCTGATTAACCAACTTGTTGGCTCAATTCTGCAAGTAGTTTTACTCGCACCAATGCGTATATCTATAATACGTGCCAAATAAATGTCATTGAAATCCGTCTTTCATGCTGAAGCATCTTTGGGCTGTAAGCCCGGTATACACTAGCCCAATGCAAAACGAAGTGACGCGTTGGGTTTAGTTCCACAAATGCGCAATGCGCCCTGAAAGGGCAATATATTTGTTTCATCACATTATGCCGGGCTTGCAGCCCGAAAACCTATCCCACTCATAAAACCCCAAGGCTTCACCTTGGGCTAGTATATAGTAGCCTTACAGGCTGTCTTTCCACATTGCAATTATCATATTCAACGCACAAACTCCCGCACACCGAAATCTTCCCTTTTGATAAAGGGAAGTACCCGCAGGGGGAAGGGTTAGAAAAACAGAATTCAATCGAGAGACGCGCAACCCGACGAAGGGTTAGAAAAATTAATCTCCGCCAATTATGAACTATGCATTATGAATTATGCATTAATTCCTGTCATTCTGTCACCCCTGCCCCGCTGGCACTTTTTTTGAATAGCACAACACCGCACAACCTATAAATCGGAGTACGACTCAACGTCGCGCCCCGATTAAGCACTTATAAAACAAATCAACATATTAAACCAATTAACTTATAGATTACAATGGGTAAAGGAAACATCGGGGTTACGAGTGATAATATTTTCCCCGTTATCAAGAAATTTTTGTACAGCGATCACGAAATCTTTTTGCGTGAATTAGTATCGAATGCCGTAGATGCCACACAAAAGCTCAAAACGTTGGCAGCCGTTGGCGAATACAAAGGCGAACTTGGCGACCTCACCGTGCGCGTGGCCATCGACAAAAAGAAAGGCACACTGACCATTTCCGACCGCGGAATAGGGATGACCGCCGACGAAATTGACAAGTACATCAACCAGATTGCTTTCTCGGGAGCCGAAGAGTTTTTGGAAAAATACAAAAACGATGCGCAAGCCATTATCGGTCACTTCGGACTTGGTTTCTATTCCTCGTTCATGGTATCCAAACAAGTTGAAATCTTTACACAGTCGCACAAAGAAGACACCGTAGCTCAGCACTGGGCATGCGATGGTAGCCCCGAGTACAACCTGGAAGACACCATCAAAGCCGACCGCGGAACTGACATTGTATTGCACATCGACGATGAAAACAAAGACTTCCTCGAAGAATCAAAAATCCAGGAATTGCTCACCAAATACTGTAAGTTTCTCCCTATCGAAATTGCTTTCGGCAAAAAGAAAGAATGGAAAGACGGCAAAAACGTAGAAACCGATCAGGACAACATCATCAACAATACCAACCCTGCCTGGACACGTAAACCTACCGACCTGACAGAAGAAGACTACAGCAATTTCTATCGCGAGCTAAACCCAATGAGCGAAGATCCGTTGTTCCACATTCACCTCAACGTAGATTATCCGTTCAACCTTACAGGTATTCTGTATTTCCCAAAAATCAAGAACAACATCGACATGCAGCGCAACAAAATTCAGCTGTATTGCAATCAGGTGTACGTTACCGACCACGTGGAAAACATCGTACCCGAATACCTGACGCTGTTGCACGGTGTGATTGATTCACCCGATATTCCGTTGAACGTTTCGCGCAGCTACCTGCAAAGCGACGGTAACGTGAAAAAGATTTCAAGCCATATCACCAAAAAGGTGGCTGACCGCCTGAACGAAATTTTCAAAGCCGACCGTACTGCCTTCGAAGAAAAATGGGATAACCTCAAACTCTTCATCCAATACGGCATGCTCAGCGACGAAAAATTCTACGAACGTGGCGAAAAATTCGCTTTACTGAAAAATGTCGATGGAAAATACTTCACCTTCGAAGAATACAAAACATTAGTGGGCGAAAACCAAAAAGACAAAAACGGCGACCTTATTTACCTGTACGCCAGCAACGCCGACGAACAATACAGCTACATTCAACACGCCAAAGACAAAGGTTATGACGTGCTGATTATGGACGGACAACTGGACGTACACGTGGTAAGCCAACTGGAACAAAAATTCGAGAAAACGCGTTTCGTTCGTGTTGACAGCGATGTTATTGACAAAATCATTCAAAAAAATGACGACAATAAAGTAACTCTCACCAACGACCAACGCGATGCTCTCGTTACCGTTTTCGAATCGCAGATTCCTACGCTGGACAAAACCAATTTCATTGTAACTTTTGAACAACTTTCGGCTACTGCCAATCCTGTTTTCGTTACTCAAAACGAATTTATGCGCCGCATGAAAGAAATGTCGGCACTACAAGGCGGCATGATGGGCTTCTACGGCGAAATGCCCGACAGCTATAACCTGGTGGTAAATACGGCTCACCCCGTTATCGAAAAACTGCTGACCGAAGAAGAAACAGCCTGCAAAACAGAAGTAAGTCCGTTTGCTACTGAACTGACTCTTGCCGAAGAAAAGAAATCGACGTTGAAAGACAACCAGAAAGGCAAAAAAGACGAAGAAATCCCAAGCGAAGAAAAAGCCCAACTGGAAGAACTGGAAAAACAAATTCAGGATCTTACCGACAAGAAAAAGGCTGTTTACAAAGCGTTTGCCGGCAACAACAAACAAGTACGTCAGTTAATTGACCTGGCACTATTGGCAAACAACATGCTGAAAGGCGAAGCGTTAGCCAACTTTGTAAAACGAAGCGTAGATCTTTTATAATTGATAGTCGAAAATTGAAAATTTACCGGCGATAGGACTTTATGTTCTATCGCCGGTTTTTTATTCAGCAGCAGTGAGCCCGAATATTGAATCTATGCCCGACCAAATAAATATCAAATTGAAACTTATTTCAATCCTGCGTTTTAAATTTCAAAACAAATTCCCTATTTTTGTGCGACTTTTACACAAATATAAAACATTGCGGCTTTGAATCTGACAAAAAAACCTTCCGAATGCATAAGCAAAGACGAAATTCGTCATCAAATTGATATCATTGATAAAGAAATCATTGCACTGTTTGCACTGCGTTTTCAATATGTCAGCGAAATTGTGAAATACAAGAACGATGCAGAAAGCGTGGTAGCGCAGGATCGCAAAGATCATGTGATAAAAGTGCGTGGCGAATGGGCAGAAAATCACGGGTTAGACAAAGATACTTTCGAACAGATTTACCGCTTTCTGGTAGATCATAATATCGGCAAAGAGTTGGAAATTCTGGGAAGAAGACCCCAAACCCCTAAAGGGGCTTAAGAGTCAAATCAACAACAAACAATAATTAATCAAATAACAACTAATCAAAAAGCCCCCTTTAGGGGGTTGGGGGTCAACAGATGTACAAACAAGAAATTAAAGTAATGGACTGCACCGTGCGCGACGGTGGGCTGATGAATAAATGGCAATTTTCCGACAACTTCGTTCGTGGAGTTTACAACGCCTGTGTGGAAGCCGGAATCGATTATATGGAGATCGGTTATCTGAGCAGCGAAAAAGCATTCGACCGCAGCGTGTATGGACCGTGGAAATTCTGCCTGCAAAAAGACCTTGAACGCATTGTAGGCAAAAACGAAACCAACCTGAAACTCTCGGCCATGGCAGATATTGGTCGCATTGAGTTGGACGACATTCCGATGGCTGCCGACAGTGCGTTGGATATGATTCGTGTTGCTTGTTACGTACATCAAGTAGATAAAGCTGTTGCTTTGGCTCATCACTGTATGGACAAAGGCTACGAAGTTTGTATCAATTTAATGGCCGTTTCTACGGTAAACGAGCACGAACTGGACGAGGCTTTGAAAGATATCGCAGCTTCACGCGTTAAGACCTTCTATGCTGTTGATAGCTACGGA
The DNA here is from genome assembly GCF_000183135.1 of Paludibacter propionicigenes WB4. Lineage (NCBI taxonomy): Bacteria > Pseudomonadati > Bacteroidota > Bacteroidia > Bacteroidales > Paludibacteraceae > Paludibacter > Paludibacter propionicigenes. Next base: position 2,018,728 of record NC_014734.1, read on the forward strand.
AGCATGTACGTAGAATCCATTCAGCACCTGGTGCGCAAATACATAAATGCCCTGCCCGGAAAAGAGATAGGAATACATGCACACAACAACATGCAGATGGCTATGTCAAACACCTACACCGCCATTATGGAAGGCTGCACTATGCTGGATGCCACATTGATGGGACTTGGTCGTGGTGCCGGAAATTGCCCGATAGAAATTCTTATTGCCTTCCTCAAAAATCCAAAATACCGCTTGCTGCCTTTATTGCAGGTTATTCAGGATTACGTTCACCCAATGCAAAGTCAAATCGACTGGGGATATCACATTCCTTATCTTATTTCGGGAGCTTTAAACGCCCACCCGCGTCGCAGTCTGGAATGGATGGATTCCGACAAGAAAAATGATTTCGTGACGTTTATGAAAGAAATGCACGACAACGAAATATTGGAATAATTTTTTTCAAATTCTCATAAATACAGCTAAACTGCTGTCATTTTCACAACCAAGAACTCCCTTTTGTTTAAGAACGAAAGGGAGTTTTATTTTGCCATCAAAACAGATTAAATTTAATAGTTTCGCCCCTCATTCAATTTTAAAAAACTACCCCAACAATAGCTGACATTTCAATAATTTATTGTATATTTGTCTGTTTTTCGAGATGGTACGCTTTACAAAAAACGAAAGCGATGACACATTCCTAAACATTTGTAATCAAATAACTTAAAATAAAAATGAGCGAAGAAGAAAAAGCAAAAGAAGCTGCAAGTGCCAATTATGGAGCAAGTAGCATTCAGGTGCTGGAAGGTTTGGAAGCAGTGCGCAAACGTCCTGCAATGTACATTGGCGACATAGGCATCAAAGGTCTGCACCATTTGGTGTACGAGGTGGTAGATAACTCTATCGATGAGGCTATGGCCGGACATTGTAACAATATTCAGGTTTTCATTAACGAGAACAATTCTATTACAGTTATCGATAATGGACGTGGAATCCCTGTCGATATGCACGAAAAAGAAGGCAAATCGGCACTGGAAGTAGTAATGACTGTGCTTCACGCCGGAGGTAAATTCGACAAAGACAGCTACAAGGTTTCCGGTGGTTTACACGGTGTGGGTGTTTCGTGTGTGAACGCTCTTTCTACTTATGTTCGCGTGGAAGTTTCCAGAAATGGCAAACTTTACATGCAGGAATATTCATGCGGGATTCCAAAAGCTCCAGTTCAGGAAATTGGAACATCTACAACCAACGGTACAAAGACAACATTCCTTCCTGATGACTCTATCTTCATCGAATCTATTTACAAATACGATATCCTTGCCGGCCGCCTACGCGAACTGGCATTCCTGAATGCAGGTATCACACTGACACTTACCGATAAGCGCCAGTTAAACGATGACGGAAGTTTCAAAACAGAAGTGTTTCACTCCGACGAAGGACTGAAAGAGTTTGTAGAATACATCGATGAAGCCCGCGAACCGCTTATTGAGAGTGTAATTCATATTTCGACCGAGAAGAATGGTATTCCGGTAGAAATTGCCATGACCTACAATACTTCGTACAACGAAAACATTCACTCCTACGTAAATAATATCAACACCATCGAAGGTGGAACTCACCTTGCCGGCTTCCGTCGCGGTTTGACCCGTACGCTGAAAAAATACGCCGAAGACAGCAAAATGTTGGAAAAACTGAAAATTGAAATTAGTGGCGATGACTTCCGTGAAGGACTGACTGCTGTTATTTCAATCAAGGTTCAGGAACCACAATTCGAAGGTCAAACTAAAACCAAACTTGGCAACAACGAAGTTATGGGTTCGGTAGATATGGCCGTTGGCGAAGCACTTGGGAACTATCTGGAAGAAAATCCAAAAGCTGCCCGTATCATTGTGGAAAAAGTAATTCTTGCAGCCACAGCACGCTATGCAGCGCGTAAAGCGCGCGAAATGGTGCAACGCAAATCGCCACTTTCCGGCGGTGGATTACCCGGAAAACTGGCTGACTGCGCTGATAAAGATCCTGAAAAATGCGAGTTATTCCTTGTCGAAGGGGATTCGGCAGGTGGAACCGCTAAACAAGGTCGTAGCCGTCAGTTTCAGGCTATCTTGCCATTGCGTGGTAAGATTCTGAATGTGGAAAAAGCCATGCAGCACAAAGTCCTCGAAAGTGAAGAAATACGCAATATATACACCGCTTTAGGCGTTACTATTGGAACGGAAGATGACAGCAAGGCTTTGAACATGAAGAAACTTCGTTACCACAAAGTGATTATCATGACCGATGCCGACGTGGATGGTAGCCACATTGCCACATTGATTATGACTTTCTTCTTCCGCCACATGAAAGAACTGATAGAACAGGGTTATTTGTACATTGCTACTCCTCCACTCTATTTGTGCAAAAAAGGTAAGGTTGAGGAATACTGCTGGACAGAAGCGCAACGTCAGACTTTTATCGAAAAATACGGTGGCGGTACTGACAGCGGAATTCATACTCAGCGTTATAAAGGTTTGGGAGAAATGAACGAAATTCAATTGTGGGATACAACCATGAATCCTGAACATCGTACATTGCGTCAGGTAAACATTGAAAATGCAGCTGAAGCAGACCATGTATTCTCCATGTTGATGGGTGATGATGTTGCTCCACGCCGTCAGTTTATCGAACAAAATGCAACTTACGCAAAAATTGATGCTTAATATTGGGAAACGGTTTATTGGTTGAATGGTTTATTGGTTAGTTTATAAGGTCTGAGTGGCTAATCAACCGATGAACCAAACAACGAATCAACAAATTTACCAATCAACCATATCATGAATATTGCCGTTTTCTGCTCATCGAGCAACCACATAGCTGCGCACTACAAGCAATCAGCTTTTCAACTGGGAGAGCTGATTGCCGAAAGTGGTAACACGCTGGTTTATGGCGGTGCTACTGGAGGTTTAATGGATTCGGTAGCCGAAGGGGCTTTCAGCAAAAAAGGAAAAATCATTGGTGTGATTCCGACAGCCGTAATCCGCATGAACAGGCGAAGTGCGCTGTCTTCTGAGCTCATAACGGTAGAAACCATGAACGAGCGTAAAGCACAAATGAAAGCATTGTCTGACGTCTTTATTGTGCTTCCGGGAAGTTACGGAACATTGGATGAAATGTTGGATATAATTGCTTCAGGTATAGTAGGCGAACACAAGAAAACACTCTACATTGTCAATCAGAATGAATTTTACGATCATTTTCTGAAACAAATAGACTATATGCGCAGTGAGTTATTCATTCCTGCCGAAGAGAAATACAAACCCGTTATCGTTTCGAACATTAATCACTGTATGGAGTTAATTAAATCGTCAATTGAAAACTCATAATATCGTCATTCTATGAATCTGTTTTGGAAAAAACTTTTTGGAGGAATTACTCCTACAGCCAAACTCGAAAAAGATGAAGCTGAACTCGTAAAGGCAATGCATAGATATGCAGAAGTTGAAAAATCTGTTGAACTTGCTGAATATAAAAAACTCTCTCACATCATTAAGTCAGCTAAATTTCAGGAGAACAAAAAGATTCTAAAAAACAGGAAATATAAAGATACTGAAGAGTACAGAGTGACGAAGAAGTACAAGAAACTTCATAACTCACCGGCAATTAAACTTTATTACCACGTACTGGAATCTGACATTCTAAAGCAGTTTCTGAACTTTAAGAAAACACCCGACTATGAATTATTAGGTGATAAGAAAAAAGTACAAGCTTCTGAAAATCTCAGGAAATTTAAACAATTCGAACATTCCAAAGAGTATAAAACCTACATACGATTTCATAACTCTTACATTATAAAAGAGTATGAACAGCTTGAAACTAAAATAATAAAACCCGAATTTATTAAAGCAAACGAATTTTGGGCAAACGAAAACCGCTGGCACAGCACCCCCGAGTTTACTCAACAACAACGCTTTCACGAACTAGCTAAAAACGAAGATATTATTTTTTATATAAACGAAAAACCCGAACGTTTCAAGAATTACCGTTCTTTAAAACCAACGTTCAAAGATGAATTCGAATGGAACACATTGGATAAGTCGCACTGGAATTTCGGATTTCACTATAAAAGCGACCAACTCATCGCGAGCCATTCGTTTGCCAATGAAAAACAGGCTAATAATGCCGGAAAAAACATCTCGGTGGAAAACGGAATACTGAAAATAGCCACCAAACACGAAACTGTTACAGCCCGAGCCTGGGATGTATCTAAAGGTTTTATCGATAAAGAATTTAATTTTACCTCTGATGTATTGCAAACTGCCAATACTTTCCGTCAAAAACGAGGAATGTTTCGTGCCAAACTTCGTTGCGCAGGCAATGTTCAGCATGCTTTTTGGTTGGGAGCCGATGGAAAATTGCCTCACGTCAATATTTTCCAATACGATGGAAAAAACATAACGCTGGGTAATGCCAACAAAAACGTAGTTGACGGAATTAAAATTACAGGATTAAATGCTTCTAAATTTTATATCTATTCGCTGATATGGTCTGACAAAGAGCTTATCTGGCTCATTAATGATTTGGAGGTTTATCGTACTGCCAGCAACATTCCGACAGATTCCATGTACCTTGCGTTCAACTCATTTATCTCTCAAAATCAAAAAGGAAGTGCGGGAAGCCTTGAAGTTGACTGGGTTCGTGCATTCACAATTGCTTAAATAATATTTTAATGATAATCGATACGTGCAAAATAAACGTCATTAATCGCTTTGAAATCGGAGGGAGTAATCGCTTCGTATTAATTGCAGGTCCCTGCGCCATTGAATCGGAAGAAATGACCATGATGGTGGCCGCCAAACTCAAAGAAATTTGCGAAGAGCTTGATATTCATCTCATCTTTAAATCATCGTTCGACAAGGCTAACCGATCTTCGGTAAAAGCTCCACGAGGCTTAGGTATGAAACGCGGACTTGAGATACTTCAACGTGTAAAAACAGAACTTGATTTACCCATTGTTACCGATGTGCATGAAGCCTGGCAATGTGCTGAAGTTGCTAAAGTTGCTGACATGTTGCAAATCCCCGCTTTCCTGTCGCGCCAAACAGATTTATTGGTGGCAGCTGCGCAGACCGGCAAAATTGTCAATGTAAAGAAAGGTCAGTTTATGGCACCCTGGGATATGAAAAATGTAATTGACAAATTACGTGATTCAGGCAACGAAAATATCCTGCTTTGCGAACGTGGATCCAGTTTTGGATATAACAATCTGGTGGTGGACATGACAGGATTGGTCGAAATGCGTTCTTACGGATTTCCGGTGGTTTTTGATGCGACGCATGCTGTTCAGAAACCCGGAGGACAAGGAACTTCCACCGGAGGAAATCGCGAGATGGTTCCCTATCTGATGCGTGCTGCACTAGCTGTTGGAGTTGATGCCATTTTTGCTGAAGTGCATCCTGATCCCGACCATGCTTTTTCTGATGGGCCAAATCAGATTCACCTTTCAAGAATAAAAGAGATCCTAGAGCAAGCAATTGCTATTGATAATATTACAAAACAGTTAGCAGTAAGCAATAAGCAGCAAGCAGTATGCGCAAAAATCCCAACTAAAAATCACCAACCCATTAAAATAAAACTCTTATTGACCGATGTGGATGGCGTGCTGACCGATGCAGGAATGTATTATTCCGAAGCAGGTGATGAATTGAAGAAATTCAATACTCACGATGGAATGGGTCTGCAACTGATTAGGGATAAAGGCATTAAAACTGGTATTATCACCTCCGAAGATACAAAACTTGTAGAACGAAGATTCAACAAACTTAAGTTAGACTACCTGTATCAGGGCAAACGCGAAGGCGGTAAGCTTGCCTCTGTGAAAGAAATATGCAGTAAGGAAGGTTTGAAATTATCGGAAGTTGCCTACATTGGTGACGATGTAAATTGTTTTGAACTTTTGTCGAATGTTGGCTTAGCTGCTTGTCCATCAAACGCATTGGACACTATCAAAAATATTCCCGGAATTATTCAGATGAAGAAAAAAGGCGGTGAAGGATGCGTTCGGGAGTTTGTGGAAATGATTATGAACAGCTATTGCTGAAAACATATTGAAATGGATTTTATACAACGAAGCAAAGAGATATTTAATCTTGAAATAGCCGAACTCCAAAAGCTAGCAGACAAGATTGGACCGGAAATAAACCAAGCCGTGGAACAAATTTATGCCTGCAAAGGGAAATTGGTTATCATGGGAGTGGGTAAAACGGGAATTATCGGACACAAAATCGCATCCTCGCTTGCTTCAACCGGCACCTCGTCGATATTTATAAATGCTGCCGAAGCCATGCATGGCGACCTGGGCATGATTAATAGTAACGATATAGTGATGTTGATTTCTAACAGTGGCAACTCTGCTGAAATTCTGAATGTAGTGGCTCCACTCAAGGAAATTGGTTGCTCACTGATGGCTATGACCGGCAATCCAAGATCCGCATTGGCAAAAGAGGTATCATTGGTTCTCAATGTCGGCATATCAAAGGAAGCCTGTCCACTCGGACTTGCACCAACTACATCAACCACGGCCACCCTGGTTATGGGCGATGCGCTGACCATCTGCTTAATGGAGCGTAGGGGATTTAAAGCCGAAAATTTTGCTCTTTATCATCCGGGAGGAGCATTAGGTCGTCGCCTGATTTCAAGAGTGAAAGATGAAATGTTCACTGACATTCCGAAAGTACATGAAACCACTATTTTCAAGGATATTATTTACGAGGTAAGTAATAAGCGCCTTGGAATGACAATGGTTTACAACGACGCTGAACAAGCTGTAGGCATCATAACCGATGGTGATATCAGACGTGCCATTCAAAAATTTGATGAGCTCAAGAACCTTACTGCTGCTGAAATTATGACTCACAGCTTCAAGAGAATTACTCCTGATGAGCTACTCACTGAAGCACTTGAGCTCATGGACATCAACAAAATAACAACTTTAACCGTTGTAGATGCGTCAGATCAGGTTATTGGTATTCTTTCTATTCATAATATTATTGATTTCAGAATAAAGCATAAATAATTGAAATTCAAAAAAATATATATAGAAATAACGAATAGCTGCAATTTCGATTGCAGCTTTTGTTTTAAAACGTCGAGAGCTACGAAATTCATGACTCCTGATGAGTTTCAAACAATTGTGGATAAAATACGACCTTTCACCAACTATATCTATTTACATGTGTTGGGCGAACCACTCTTGCACCCACAGCTTGATGAAATTCTGAGCATTGCCGAAACTGCCGGATTAAATATCAATATAACAACCAATGGAGGATTACTGCAACGGAAGAAAGACATTCTGCTCAAACACAGTATCCGACAAATCAATATCTCGCTACATGATGCTGAAGAAAACATTAAACCTGAAAAATGGGATGAATATCTTCAGACTATGCTTGATTTCAGCATCCTGTTCTCCCCAAAAACATACGTTTGCCTCCGGCTATGGAACTCTACAAATGAAGCGAGTGAGAATTTCAACGCTATCTGTCTAAAAAAAATCGGACAACAGTTTTGCTTGTCAACTGATGATCTTAAGATCGATGAAAAAAATGGAAATGGAGTAAAACTGGCCGATCATATTTTCCTGCAACGTGCTCCGCGGTTCGAGTGGCCTGACGAAGATAACGAGCAGACGCAAACCCGGAAGACATGTTATGCATTGCGCGATCATATAGCCATACTGGCCGGTGGAGAAGTGATTCCGTGCTGTCTGGATGCCGATGCCAATATGAAACTGGGAAATATCTTTACCGAAAAACTGACAAACATTCTAAACACGAACAAAGCCAAAGACATAAAAAAAGGGTTCGAACAACGAAAAGTTGTCGAACCCATATGTGCCACCTGCGGGTTTATTATTGATTAGTACAGTTTCTTACGTCTCTAGCGCACCATTTTATCTCGCCATCCTAAATGGTCAATCCATCCAATAACTTTATATAAATATCTATAGCTTCGTTTATTTCGCTAATCAAAATATATTCATCAGCCGTATGAGAACGGGCAGAATCGCCGGGTCCCATTTTCAGACTGGGGAAAGGCATAAGCGCCTGATCAGAAAGAGTCGGCGACCCAAAAACAGTTCTGTTCAATTCACGCCCACGTTTCACTATTGCATGGTTTAATGGCGTAGCAGTTGAACTCAAACGCGTTGAGCGAGGAATAACAGAGCATTCAATATGCCTGTCAATTTCATCCAGAATTTCCTGATTGGAATACATTTCATTGCTCCGCACATCAACCACAAAAGAACATTTATCCGGAATCACATTGTGTTGCGTACCGGCATTTATCTGCGTCACGGTCATTTTTACAGCACCAAGAAGCTCCGATTTTTTTTCAAAATCAAATGTTTTAAACCATTCGATAGCAGACAAAGCTTTGTATATAGCATTTTCGCCTTCATTACGCGCTGCATGTCCTGCCTTTCCCTGAACTTCGCAGTCGAGCACCATCAATCCTTTCTCAGCAACAGCTAAATTCATTCCCGTAGGCTCGCCCACTATGGCAAAATCAATTTTGGGCAATTCATGCAATAGGCTTTCTATCCCATTGCGACCCGAAATTTCCTCTTCGGCCGACGCGGCAAAAATCAGATTATAGGATTGTTGCTTCTGCGTAAGGTAAAAAAAAGCATGCAGTAAACTCACCACACTCGCACCCGCATCGTTACTTCCCAAACCAAATAACTTCCCATTCTCCACTGACGGTTTAAACGCATCGCGCATCCAACCTGCAACCGGCTTCACCGTATCAATATGAGAATTCAGCAGCACTGTAGGGCGTTCCGAATCAAATCCGGGAGGCAATATCCATACATTATTGTCTTTTCGAACTGCCACATAACCCTTCATCTCGATATATCGCTCGAGAAAATCTGCCACCTGTTTTTCCTCTTTGCTGAAAGAAGGAATAGCAATCAGCTGTTGAAGTAAAGCTACGGCATCGTTCGTTTCGTCTTGATACATATCAATTTATAAGTTTTTTTTCTTTCAACCAGGTTTTCAATAATTCAGGCCAGTTATCTGCCGGAATACCGTTTTTTCTCATTCCAAATCCATGACCACCGACATCAAATGTATGAAGTTCTGCAGGTACATTTTTCGCTTTCAATGCTTTCAGCAAATTCTCACTATTGGCAATTGGCACAGCCCCATCATCTTTTGCGTGAACAATAAATGTAGGCGGAGTCCTTTTTGTCACTTGTAACTCATTTGAATATTGTCTTACCAATTCGGCAGAAGGGTCTTTACCCAAAAGATTTTCACGTGACCCGGCATGCGTCAGCTCTTTGCTCATTGTTACCACAGGATAGGCCAGAATCATAAACGATGGGCGTTCTGTTTTCGTTCTAAAATGCGTACCGGCTGTAGAAGCTAAATGTCCACCGGCAGAGAAGCCCATAATGCCGATTTTATTTTTGTCGATATTCCAAACTTTAGCACGTTTGTGAATTATTTTCAGTGCAGTTTGAGCATCGGCCAGCGGTAAACCGGCATGTCCATTAGGCATTCGATAATATAATACAAAAGCCGTTACACCTAAATCATTGAACCATTTAGCAATTTCCGAACCTTCTTTAATCTGCGCAACACCTACATAGCCACCTCCCGGACATATTAAAACTGCTGCTCCACTAGCTATTTCTTTAGGTGCAGGGTAGACATACATGCGTGGTTCAGATGTATTAATTATAAATTCAGGATCACGGTAAGTCTCAGGCAAAGTAATTCCATTACTTTCATGCGATCCGTTTGGGTAAAGTTTTATTTCCTGCTGTGCCGACAAAGCATGACAAAACAATAAAAGAAAAAAAACAGAGATAAATAGTTGTTTCATCGTCAGTTCTAAGAGGATTGATCGTTCAACGTTGATGTTTTTAATAAAATCGACACAAAGGTAAAAATGTTTTTGTAATACTCGGATATAATTTCGCAACGAATTAATTCAAACCACATTCTGTTAGCAGAGCCACCAACTCAGCCGTATTTTTCACACCCGCTTTATGGATAATATTCGTGCGATGCTTTTTGGCCGTTTTAATGCTGATAAACAATTTCTCGGAAATAAATTTATCTGTCTTTCCTTTTACTATTAATGTTAGAATTTCCTTCTCCCTTTTGGTGAACGTGGTGAGCCTTAAGCAGCTCTTTAACTGTTTTATTTCTTTCAACGCAGCTACCAGCTGATTATCAGTATGCATTGTATCCGTAATATCCATAGCCACTACCAATAACTGTCGCGACGAACCATCATCAAAGGTTTTTATTGTCACGCCATGACCATAGCTCCAGTGATATTCTGATTGGTCTTTATACCTGACTCGTTGCATACAAACAAGCACCTGTAAAGAGGCATCTTCATAATATTTTGTAATAGGTATGGGTAGTATTTCCAAGTCATCGGGGTGTATAATTTCCTGAAAATACCGATACCCCATTTGCGTGATTTCTTCTTGCGAATAGCCCACCGCATCAAGTCCGGTTTTATTTGTCCAGATATTCCTACAAGAAAGCGGATCGCCCGGCTTTTGCAGTTCATTAATATATACAACCGCCGGAAGCAAATCAAAAATATTTTGAAAAAAAGCTAATTCATCCGACTTATCTTCAGTTTTACTTACAGGCAAATTTGCATCCATACCCCAAGAAATTAGTTATTTACAGTGCAAATATACTACTAAAGTAGTATTGTTTAAAATTTTAGAACAAATTATTTTTGCAAACGTATTACAACACATTTTCAATAAAATATCCCAGAACACTAACTTAAAATAGGAGTATTAGCACGTATAACTGCAGTTATTCAGTAAGAAACTTAAGTAAATTATCCCATCTCAATCAAAATCAATAGAAATTTCTAAAACCACAATTATTAAGTTCAAAAAAACCAATATGAAAAAGATTATTTTATTTGCAGCAATATGTATAATTACAGTTAATGTATTTTCTCAAGGATCTGGGGAGATAACCGTTTATCCTAACCATTTCTATCATAGCCCTCACAATTATGGCGAAATAAAGAGTCTTACCATAAAATGGAACTTTAGGACTTTATTTGGAGAACCGGTGATAGATGGTGTCTTTAAATGGGAAACAGGAAATAATACTCCTGCTAATTTTATGGATTATAGAGATTATGTATTGTTGAAATGCGCCCCCATAAAAATGAATACAGCGAATGGACACATTCTAAATTTTTATATCGCGATCTCACCAACTGTTCCGCGTGCGGGGGAAGGATATGGCTTCAATACTCCGGGATCGCCTTCGTGGAATGACGTATTTATTCATTCGCTTTGGGAAAAAAGACAGGGTGAAAACAAATACAGATTAGACATCAACTACTTGCCATATAAAACAGTAGGCGACTATGCAAAAGCAATTTGGAAAGAAGGCTTTAAAGTCATTGATGCCGAACTTATGCGAGCGGGAGGATTAGATGCTGATAAGACAACCAAAAGTAATAGTTCAACCAATAATGATGTCAGGAACACCTCAGAAAATGCCCTAACACAAAGCAATCAGAAACAAAAAGAGGCTATAGACCGACAAAAACAACTTACCCAACAAGCTAAAGACAAATACAAGGCATTAAAGAAACCATATATACTTAACATAACCAATAGAGACACTGTTTCGGAAGCCAGCCTTCAGGTACTAAAAGCTCTTAATCCCTACTTTCAGAATGGCATACTTGCACTAAGTTCCGTCAGTAATGGAAAAATAATTTCAAAAGCCAACACTCTAAACGCCAATCTACAATTAGCCGAAGGCTGGAACACCCTGCGTATTTCAATCAAAGAAGATAATTATATTTTGAAAGATTCGGTGAGAGTGTATTATAAGAAAAGCTCCAGAAAAGTTTTGCTGTTCGATGATTTCAGTAGTGAAGTGATTGATAAGAATAAATGGACTTATGATGAAGAACGCTCACCTATTATCAAAGATGGCGCATTGATTCTCAGAAGTAAAAGCATAGAAACAAAAGAAATGCAATTATCATCCAACCAGCATAAGATAATTGTTGAATTAAAATATCAATATAGAACTGAGCTAACAAAAAATAAATCGTTGATGGGAACGTCTATAAGTCGTGATTTAAAAGCGGGATTATATTTTGAAGCAAAGAATCCAATTGATTCATATATTTTTCATAGCTCCAATGCAATTACTGACAACAACACAATTTACATAACTTCACGGAATACCGATTCCGAAAAAAGACTATCTTTTAATGCAAATGAAGACACATGGATAGAAGAAAAGTGTATTTTCATTCCAGATGAGGGTAGATTTGAAATATATGTCAATGGAACATTCCTTGGAAGTTTACATGCTACACCAATGAATTCCAAAACAATAAAAATAATATTAAACGTTGGTGATCGCTTCTCAATATCTCAATTCAAAACAGACTACATAAAGATTTATCAAGAAGAATAACATAAAATTATACAGCTATGAAAACAAGAAGATTATTAAGATTGGCATTTCTAATTGTATTTTTAGTTATGCAGCAAATGGGTGTAATGGGTCAAATATTTGATTTTCAAAACAACGCGGGTGATAAATTTTCAGTTGTGAATCAAAACTTCACATTTAAAATGAAGAGAATAAACACCCTGAAATATGATATCCAAGTTAATAATAAAACAATTAAACAAAATATTTAAATCCCTGAGTTTCTGAAAACATCAATATCCAATTCAAACAATTTGACATATGATAAACTCATTATACTTCCAGAGAATCACAACCAGATAGCATTGACAAAAAAAATAGTGAATAATTACTCCACATTAAAGATTGCGAGTGAGGATTTAAATAAAATATCCCAATTCTATCAATGCTTAGAAAAATTAGTTGGATCAAGAATGTCAACAGACAATATAATAAGTTATAAAAAATTGCTTTTTGAGCAATATATGAATTCGAAGAGTATAAATGATCAAACTGATGCGCTAAACATATTGTTAAATTATTCAGGACGAGCAAATGACATTATTGAAGCAGCTCGTATTATTAACTAAAAAGACAATACAAAGAAAAATGAAATTGACACTATAGAAGACAAAACAAAGAAACTACTATCAAGTAATATTATAAATGAATTGGCCTGTCTGTATTACAGCATAAATGATGAAACTTTTACTATAAGTTCTTTTATAAAAAAACCTGATGCTGACGAAATAATTATAAATGTTCTAGGCAAACCGAATTCAAAATATCCCTTAGCCACTGATGAGATAAATATTGATGTTCCAATTGAAGTAGTTAGTGGTTGGAAGATTGATTTTAGCAGCGGTATGTTTGTGTCAAATTTAATTGATAACTTATATGTCAACAAACCAGAATTCAGAAATGATTCAATTATAGGATACAAACTAGTAACAGAAAATAGTAATCCTCTAAGTTATGGATTCTGTGGTTTTATGCACGCTTATCAAAGAAAGAGTCGTGATTGTAAACTAGGAGTTGCACTAGGAGTTGGTATTGATCAAAACATTCAAACAAAAGTGATGTTTGGAGGAAGTTTGATATTAGGGAAGAAAGAAAGGTTTATAATGAATCTTGGCTGTGCTATAAGTAAAATTAAAGAGCTTTCAAACATATATTATACTGATCGTATCTATAAAGATAGAGTTGATATTGTTTATTCGGAACCATTCAAAGTCGGTTGGTTTTTTGGAATAAGTTACAATCTAAGTAAATGACATAATGAATGTATTCGATATGTAAAACAGAAAGAGGCGGAAAGTTTTATGCTCTCCGCCTCTTCTTATCTTGGCTCATTTCTTACTGCTTACAGCTAATCTAAAGTTCTATCTTCGTTCCTCCATCAGTATGAATCAGGTCTGCTCTGGTGATAACCACTGCTCTCACACCTGCATTCAGCGCTTCAAATGAGTTTTCCAGTTTTGGAATCATACCTCCATTGATCACCCCTTCGGCAACATATTTCTCAAAAAGTTCTGGAGTCAGATTCGAAATGACGCTTTCGTCATCATTCTCATCAGTCAACACTCCTTTCTTTTCAAAGCAATACATCAGCGTCACTTCAAAATGTCCGGCTAAAGCTTTAGCTGCTTCACCGGCTATGGTATCCGCATTGGTATTCAATAGATTTCCTTCTTTATCGTGTGTCAACGGAGCCAGTACAGGAACAACACCTTTGCCAATTAAGTCGGCCAGGATATCGGCATTTACCTCTTTCACATCACCCACAAAGCCATAATCCACATCCTTTACAGGACGTTTTTCAGAACGCATGTAATTCATATCAGCACCGGTCAATCCTAATGCATTTACACCAATAGCCTGAAGTCCGGCTACTATTTGTTTGTTCACCAGACCGCCATAAACCATCGTCACCACTTTCAGAGTTTCTTCATCAGTAATGCGACGACCGTTTACCATTTTACTTTCTATTCCAAGTTTGGCTGCCAAAGCGGTAGCCGAGCGTCCACCACCATGTACCAGCACCTTGTAACCTTTTATTTTTGAGAAATCGGATAACAACTGTTTCAGACTTTGAGGTTCTTCAACTATTTTCCCTCCAACTTTTACGAGTGTAAGTTTTTCCATATTTTAGCACTGAGATACTAAAAGCACGAAGAATCACTAAGTATGTTCTGACAAAAAATCTATGTATGACTTAGTATACTAACCAGCTTTGTAGTTATGATATTTTAAAATTGAATTAGTGAGTGAATCTCTTTTGCTGCTCCCAACCGTTTTTTACCGTCCAAAAAAGTAAGTTCTATCAAGAAACTGACATACACCGGATTGTGAGAGAATTTCTTGAGCAGTTCCAATGCCGCATTGGCGCTTCCTCCGGTAGCCAACAAATCGTCATGCAACAAAACCACATCGTTTTCCGCTATCGAATCTTTGTGTATTTCTAGCGAATCCGAACCATATTCAAGGTCGTAATCTACCTTGTAAGTGTCGGCAGGCAGTTTACCCGGCTTACGTAACAATACAAAACCGGCTCCCAATTTGTATGCCAAAATACTTCCCAGTACAAATCCGCGGCTTTCGACCCCAACCACCTTGGTTATTCCTTTATCTTTATATTCTTCGTACAGACTGTCTGAAATAAATTTCAGTACTTCTGCATCTTTCATGGCAGTGGTAATATCTTTAAATATGATTCCCGGTTTTGGAAAATCCGGTACATTTCGAATGGAAGCGATAACTGTTTCTAAATTCATGATGACCCCAACCCCTAAGGGGAGTAAAGTTAGTTAATATAATTAATTTGATTTATAAGTTTTCTAATAATCTTTTTATTACTACCTGAGCTGATATTTCGCGATTAGCAGCTTCGGGTATTACAATCGACTGCGGACTTTCAATAACTTCGTCGGTCACAATCATATTTCTACGTACCGGCAAACAATGCATAAAATGAGCATTGTTGGTTACCGCCATTTGTCGCTCACTTACCGTCCAACTCCGATCTGTACTCAAAATTTTTCCATAGTTTGGATCTTGATAAGCTGCCCAGTTTTTGGCATAGATAAAATCGGCTCCTTCGAAGGCTTTCATTTGATCGTACTCCACTTTAGCACCACGCACAAATTTCTCGGCGAGTTCGTAACCATGAGGGTGAGTTATCACAAAGTCAACATCGGCTTCGTTCATAAAATCGGCAAATGAATTGGGGACTGCCTGAGGCAATGCACGAGGATGCGGTGCCCATGTCAACACAACTTTTGGGCGAGGTGTTTTTTTGTATTCTTCGATGGTTATCAGGTCGGCAAATGCCTGAAGCGGATGTCCTGTGGCAGCTTCCATGCTGAAAACCGGTTTTCCCGAATACTGAATGAACTGATTGATAATTGTCTCCTGATAGTCGAATTCTTTGCTCTCAAAATTTGCAAAAGCCCTGACTCCAATCACATCGCAGTAACAACCCATCACCGGAATTGCCTCCAGTATGTGTTCGGGTTTGTCGCCGTCCATAATTACACCACGTTCTGTCTCTAGTTTCCATGCTCCCTGGTTGATGTCGAGCACCATAGTGTTCATACCCAGATTCATTCCGGCTTTTTGTGTACTCAGGCGAGTGCGCAAACTGGAATTAAAGAAAACCATAAGTAAGGTTTTATTTTCGCCTATATTTTTATAAGCATACCGATTCTTCTTGATCTCCAGTGCCTCTTTAATTGCATCCTGCAAGTTACCAAGGTCTTTTACGTTGGTGTAAGTTTTCATAATAATCACCCTTATCCCTTTGTGGGGAATTTTGTTATTCTTTTTTTGATATATAATATTTTTGCTGTTTCGTCCCTTTACTTAGGTTGCATAAACACAAATGGTATCAGCATCTCTTCCATCGAAATTCCACCGTGCTGGAATGTGTCTTTATAATACCCTACATAATGATTGTAATTATTCGGGTAGGCAAAAAAGTTACTATTATAAGCAAAGATATAGGCCGAACTCACATTAGGGCTGGGCAATCCCACTTTGCTTGGTTGAAGCAGTTCAAATACTTCTTTCTTGTTGTAACTTAAGTTTTTACCCACCTTATAACGCAGGTTTACATTGGTATTTTTATCACCTATCACTTTTATTGCATTGTCTACCTGAATGGTACCGTGGTCAGTAGTAAAAATAACCTTATAACCCCGTTTGGCTATTGCTTTAAATAATTCATAGGTCGCCGAATGTTTAAACCACGAAAGCGTGAGTGAGCGATATGCTTCTACATCATTGGCCAGTTCACGCATCATTTTCGACTCGGTACGGGCATGCGAAAGCATATCAATGAAATTCAAAACGCACACATTCAATTGATTCCCATCAATTCGAGGCAACTGATCTATTAATCGTTCGCACGAGTTTGAATCATTGATTTTGTGATATGAGAATGTGTAGTTTTTTCTATAACGCTGAAAAAGAGTCTGTAACAACTCATTTTCATTCATATTTTTACCCTCATCATCCTCTTCTTCTACCCATAATTGAGGGTAAAGTTGTTGAATCTGCAAAGGAAAAAGTCCGGAAAAAATCGCATTTCTGGCGTATTGAGTTGCTGTAGGAAGCATACTGCAATACAGCTCTTCTTCGTTGAATTGGTAAAATTCACTGAGCAACTCCCGAATCACTTTCCACTGGTCGTAACGGAAATTATCTACCAACACAAAGAACACTTTTTCTCCGTTATCGAGCAATGGAAAAACTTTGGTTTTGAATAAATCCGGACTCATCAAAGGTCTTCTTTCCGGATGTTCAAACCAATACTCATAATTTCGTCTGACAAACTTCGTAAATGTACTATTGGCTTCTGTTTTTTGCATTTTAAGCATCTCATCCATGCCGTTGTTTGTTTCAGCCAGCTCCAGTTCCCAATATACCAATTTCTTATAAACCTCTACCCAGTCTTCGTAGGTTAGCGAATCATTTATTTGCATTCCAATACGTCCAAACTGCGATTGATA
The DNA here is from genome assembly GCF_000183135.1 of Paludibacter propionicigenes WB4. NCBI lineage: Bacteria > Pseudomonadati > Bacteroidota > Bacteroidia > Bacteroidales > Paludibacteraceae > Paludibacter > Paludibacter propionicigenes. The sequence goes on from NC_014734.1 coordinate 2,036,192, forward strand.
GGACGAAGTAGTATGTTCCGTAACAATTTCCTTTTGATGAATATTCTTTTTCAACGTCAGCAAAATCTGACTTGGATTTACCGGCTTGGTTAGGTAATCAGCTATTTTACTGCCGATTGCCATATTCATAATATTCTCTTCTTCGCTTTTGGTAATCATTACCATCGGCACATCCGGATCAATCTCCTTTATCAGGGCTAAAGTTTCGAGTCCACTCAGACCCGGCATATTTTCGTCTAAGAAAATAATATCGTAAGTTTCTTTCTGACAAAGCTCAACAGCGTCTTTTCCATTGGTAGCTGTAACCACCTCGTATCCTTTTTCTTCCAAAAAAAGAATGTATGGTCTTAACAAGTCCATTTCATCATCAGCCCAAAGTATGCGGTCTTTTCTCATAATCAGCACTCTTCTAATCCCCGAAGGGTTTATTTTAAATAATACTCTTGCATAAATTCAAAATACGTCTTCAATTGATTTTTTTGAACAATCGTATTCAAATTCTCCTGTGTACTAATAATGTTTCTGTAATTCGCAGCTTTAAGTCCTTCATACAATGTCTTTTCCTTTACCATTCGCAGTAAATATGATTTTGCTATCTGAGCATCGTTCAAAGGTCCAACAAGAACCATCTTTTGATTATTCATATTTTCCAGCGATACTTTCAGATTCATTATACCATAATTTTTCGCATTGTATTCATCAAAAGCAGACTTAGTCTTAGCAAAATCAATCGAGCCAGAAACAATAAAAATTGCAACAAAATGAGGCTCATTAGCGCGATAAGCAAACAAACCTTTGAACAATGGGACTACAGTTTCCTGCTTTGGTTTAGCAGGAATCACAGCAGGAGTTTCTTTCTCGATAACTTCAACCTTTTGTACCGTCATATCGGGTTTTGATACCGTCTGAGTTTTAGTTGCACTTACCTGCGGCTGAACCGGTTTCTCTATTGGCTTATCAGCGGCTTTTGCTACCGATAAATTTTCTACAGGTTTCTCCGAAAGTTTTGTTTCCCGCTTTTCTTCTGGCTTCTGAACAGTTTTACCAACCGTAGGCTCTACCTTTTTCTCAACTGGTTTCGTCGAATTATCATTTGCAATTACTTTTTCTTCTATTACAGGAGGAGTGTTTAAAACAACCCTAGTACCCTGTTTGTTTTCTGGTATTTTGCCATGAAACAAAAGATAATCATCCAAATTAACCGTTGTTTTGACTAGCGCAAAGTTTTTATCCGATATGATTACTTTTTGTACTTTATATTGGTCAAGCAAATTCATTAATGAAGCATCAGTAGAAACTGAGTTCAGGTACCAGACAGCCTCATCATACGATTCAAAATTAGTTACAGCCAACACATTCCGGGTAGAATCAAGCTTACTGACCACTAAATCAAAATCTTTAATCATAAACCTTGAAAAGTTGAACGAAGCAATGTTGTACAATAATTTATTGATAACCCCATCTTTCACCTGACTGATAAACAGCACCCTGTGTCTGCCATCTTTTTCAGCAGTAAACTGCTGATTGGATTCTTTATTGTCCTCAAGTCGAACAGACTTCTCTTCCCTTCTGGTCAATAATGAGCCGCCCGAAGTTCCCTGTATAGCCTCTTTGCCCTGTCGCATCAACGCCAAAATATCTTTTGCCATTGCACTTACATCGCTTTCGGGGTAGCTCTTTAGCAAATCATTCAGCGCTGTTCGGAAGTTTTCTTCCTTGTCGCTTTTCCCTATACTCAATGCATTTAAAAATAAGAATTTAGGCATTAAAGTAGACAATGGGAAATTTTGTTTAGCATAAGCAACCTGCTTGTACACTGTTTTGTAATCGCTCTGGTTGAAAGCTTTATACGTCAGACTGTAAATTGAGTCCTGCTCCTTATACATATTTTCAAGCCGCACTGCATAATCCGACTGAGACAAGATTTTCTGATATTTGGAATCTGGAAAATCAGTAATAAGTTTTGTTCTGTAGACGTTGGCCTGATCCTGATTTCCGCTTTTTAATTGGATCTGATAAATATTAAAATAGGCATCTGCAACGCGTTTATCCGAACCAAATCTGCGGCAAAATTCTTCGAATGTAGCTATTGACATCGGAACGTCCTCAATTTTATCCTTATAGATTTGTCCCATGGTGAATAAAGCCGTAGCTATATCGGCATTTGACTTTTCAATTTGTGCAGCCGAAACAGGTATTTGCTTCAGATAAAATTCCGGCCGTTTGTTTTCACTAATAGCTTTGGAATTGACTGTTGTATCGGCAGCCTCCTTAACCGTTTCATTTTTAGTCGTATTCTCTTCAGCAAAAACAGAGCTGGACTTATTCATACGCCTCCAGTTGTCCTCTAGCTTACGTTTACCCCATTTCTTCAAAAACTCAGCCTCGCCACTCTTTATAGCATTCGGATTATAGAAATACCACTCGCCTGTACTTCCTCCTATGGCTTTTTTATTTAGTCTATTCAGGTTATTCATCCCAATAGGCTGCCCCATGGATTCCGACTCGGATTCTGCTTCAGCGATAGCTTCTTGTTTTTCTTTCGCTTCTTTCTCTGCGGCAGCTTTTTCATCTGCGGTTAATTTAGTAATGATTTTATTCACCACTTCAAGACGCTTATCTTCGCTCATTGCCGACAGTCGTTGTAAACTATCCTGTAGTACTACAATGTTGTTTTGCACTACCAACTCGCCCAGCATCTCACCCAGCCGGCTAACACGGTTGTAGTCCTCATGATCTTTTGTTATGATTCTTCCTGCTTCTTCATAGCATGGTTGAGCAAGTACATATTTCCTTTTAGTATAATAAATATCGCCCAGGGTAATGAGAGTGGCAGCTTTGGCTAAACCTTTTTGAGTACTTTTATCAGCCGAAAGTTTATAATTTTCAATCGCTTGCAGGGTATCTGCATGTTGTAGATATGTATTTCCCAATGCAAAATACAATAAATCAAGATAATCCTTATTTTTCCGGTTCTTCATCAGAGCGAGCAACTCTTTCCGAATATCTGAGATTTTTCCCTGATTTAATTGCGCTCTGTTTACTCTGGCATTAAACTCCATTTCGTAAGGAGCGTTTAAATTTATTACTTTAGTATAGGAATCATAGGCTGCCTTTTTATCATTCGACTTTTGATAAAGCTGCGCCAGCAGGTATGAAAAGCGCTGTTTGTAATACTTATCGGTCTCTTTCGATAAAGCCAGTTGCACAAACGGAATAGCTTCTTTGTACAGATGCTTCTTCAATAATATGTCGGCATTTACAGCCGCAAAAAGACCGACATTGGTATGCGTGAGATTATTTTGCTGAATTCCTGAAAGTACCTGCTCAGCTTCATACATCCAGCCCATTTCGCCGTATGCCCTTGCTATCCATAACTGACACGTTACCTGCAAATTTTTATCTGATTCAAAGTGCCTTATAATGTACGAAAACGTTCCTACTGACCCTAGAAAATCTGCTTTGTGAAATTCAGCCTTTCCTTGTAGAAGCCACACATCTTTCATGGCCGGATTAAACTCCTCCTGATTATAAAACAACTTATATTCAGGAGAATTACTTCGCTTATAGTTTTTCTGGGGTTTTACTTTTATAGAATGTAATTTTATGGCTTTTCGACATTTTTCAATCGCCAAATCCATATTGCTTTGCGCAGAATTTGCATTGGAATGCACGCTTATCGGGTACATCGGAATAATGCCCGAATAATCTTCCTTGTGTGCCCTTTGGATATTTTTTAATCCATCGTTATAGCTAACATCGCCATTAAAGTAGACATTAAAACGTGTGTTTAAAGCCTGATAATTTCTGGACAGCCAGGAGTTCTTATTGGTAGAACAGCCACTAACAAGCAGTATTAGCAGCAGAAACAGAATTATATTTTTAGCGTATTTTTCCAAACGGTTTCGAATTGAAATTATGAGTACAGAAAGTGATTTGATTTATTTAAAGCTGTTGAATGAATGAATTGAATTCTATTGATTTTAAACTTTAAAATACACTTTCTATTGTCTTTCTGCTTACAAAAATACTCATTTTCGAAGATTTATTGTTAAGTCATGTCGGAAAACATTTTCTGACTTCACTAAAAATCAAATAACATCGTATCCAATGCACTCATAAGTTCAAAGTTCTTTTATCGCATTTATGAAAATAGCGCGAAAAAAACCAAAAACCAAGAATTGCAATTACCCCGCTAACAAGACCTATCCAGAGAGTATTACCGGTACCTATCGTATCAATGTCCGGAACTTTATATCCATTATTCTTCAGATAATAAAAAATTACAGCCAGCACATTATTGCTAAAATGCGCCACTATAGACAACCATAGATTACCGCTCCATACAAGTAAATATCCAAAAAAAGCTCCGAGAAGCATACGTGGAACAAAGCCATAAAATTGCATGTGAATAGCACTGAATACTACCGCTGTTATCCAGATAGCCAGCTTTACATTCAGTTTCTGTCGAAGTACTCCTTGAATTGCTCCCCGAAAAAAGAGCTCCTCACCTATTGCCGGGATAATGGCTATTAAAAAAATATTAAAAAACAATGCCGGTAAGTTGTGGACATTAAGAAATTTCGTGGCAAGTGCAGCTCTATCATTTTCGGAAGATTTCATCATTTTTTCTAAGCCCGATAAAGCATCGGGCAAAACCAATCGCTGGTTCAGATCTCCTAACAAATTGATAAAAGGAACGATAAGTATCATAAACAAGATTACAAACAAAACAGCAACCCAGTTGATTGGCTTATCTAAAGACAAAAAAACTTTCATGTTATTTGAGCAAAGATACGCCAACACTATGGACGGCAAGATAAACACAGCTATAGATTGAATCAGCTGTAGCAGTTTCAATGAACCGGTATCATTCATATTTCCGTGCGTTATCAATAGCCAGATTATCGATCCGGACACCGCGAACACGAATAACAAACCAATAAGTATAAGCAGCTTGGAGAAAACGCTGCTTTGAGTATACAATCCTTTTAAATTGCTCATTTATAAATGTATTTTTACAAAAAAACTCCTGTCATCTTTCGATAACAGAAGTTCTTTTTGTGTCTTAAAAACTTAATCTTAGTTTCTTGGGCGTGCTTCTTTAACAACCATTGAACGGCCATCAAATTCAGCTCCGTTTAATTCTTCGATTACTTTTGCAGCAGCAGCGTCGTCAGCCATTTCTACAAATGCAAATCCTTTTGATTTTCCTGTTTCGCGATCTTTGATAATTTTGCAAGACTCAACTTGACCATACTCTTCAATAACCCCTTGAAGGTCATTTTCGCGAACTTTGTAACTTAAGTTACCTACGTAAATGTTCATAAAATAAAAATAAAAAATTGAATAAAATTGTTCAAGAACAGTATAAAACAAACGGGGTTAATACAATATCAGTCCTTGAAAAGGTGAGTTTGAAAATAACCTTACGAAAAAATACACTTTCTTTTCGATGACAAAGAAAAACAATTATTTTTGAATATACAACAAATAGTGTAAAATTATTTGAAATTTAGTGAATTATGTATTCTTATTTCAATTTCTTGTCTGCCCGTTACCTTTTACTATCCATTTGTACGAACACAGTTCTGGCAGCGCCATTGGTCCTCGGGCATGCAGCTTTTGAGTACTTATTCCTATTTCCGCACCCATTCCAAACTGAGCTCCATCGGTAAAAGCGGTCGAAACATTCGTATAAATACACGCGGCATCCACCACTTTTTCAAAGTAAGCAATGTTCTGTTCGTTTTCACTTACTATGCATTCACTGTGTTTAGAACCGAACGTAGCAATATGATCGACTGCATTCTGAATAGATTCTACAGTCTTTACGGACATTTTGTAATCGAGAAATTCTATATCAAAATGCTCTTCTCCCGCATGCTCCAGCAATTCTTTTGGATATTTTCCATTTAAAAACGTAAATGCTTTTACATCCGCATAAATTATCACATTCTTTGTTGCCAGTTTTTCGCACAGCTTGGGTAAATCCACCAACCTTTTCTCGTTTATTATCAGGCAATCCAACGAATTGCAAACACTTACCCTTCGCGTTTTGGCATTAAAGATAATCTCCTGCCCTTTTGTAACATCACCAAATTCATCAAAATAAGTATGGCAAATTCCGGCACCGGTTTCGATCACAGGAATGCGTGAATTGTCCCGAACAAAATCGATCAAACCTTTTCCACCGCGGGGTATAATAACATCAACAAATCCCACAGCATTCATTAGCTCAGCAGTAGCTTCTCTACCGGCAGGCAAGAGTGTCACTATATTTTCATCCAAACCAAATTTCGCCAAAACAGACTTAATAACCTGCACGATAGCTACATTCGAGTTGTGAGCGTCAGTTCCTCCTTTCAGAACACATACATTTCCAGATTTCAGGCAAAGCGAAAAAACATCGAAACTCACATTGGGTCTGGCTTCATAAATAATTCCCACCACACCAAAAGGAACCGTGACCTTAGATATTTTCATCCCGTTAGGTCGTTCTGTTTCAGACAGTAGTTTCCCGAGTGGCGATGACAATGAAGCAACATTACGAATATCAGCGGCTATACCGGCTATTCTTTCTTTGCTCAATGACAAGCGATCGAACATCGGATTTGCTTTATCCATCTTCGCTAAGTCTTTGGCGTTTTCTGCCAAAATTATATCCGATTGGGCAACTGCCTCATCAGCCAGCGACAGCAATACCTGATTTATGGTTTCATCGGTCACCAGATTCAAGGCTCGAGAAGCCAGTACGGCTGCTTTTTTCCAATCAGTTTGTATAGTTGAAGTATCCATATTGCTTTTTGTCTAATAAATCTATTCCAAATATAAATAATCGCAATGAACAAGCGGTTTTTGATTTTTCTTTCCAAGAAGCTCCCTCGAGCGCAAACTATTATACTGCACCTTGCCTACTCCTAGCAAAACTCCCTGCGGATCAATAATCCTGATAATATCATCTTTTTCAAAATCACCGACTATTTCAGTGGCTCCAATAGGTAAAAGGCTCACCGCTTTATCGCCGGTTAAAGCTTTGGCTGCATTTTCATTTACATGAATTTCACCCTTGGCAAAACCTTCGCTGTGGGCAATCCACTTTTTTACACTCGACACCTCGGCGGGAGAAGCAACAAAGCGTGTACAAACTACATCCTGTTTTTTATCCAGCAACTGCAATAAAATTCCGTCTCGTTTGCCATTGGCTATAATTACATCAATTCCTTCATCGGCTATTTTGCGGGCTATTGTAGTTTTAGTCAACATACCTCCACGCCCAAAAGTAGATTTTGTACTTTGAATAAAGTCTGCTACATCCTGCCCTTTTTCTATCTGACGTATAACTTTGGACTCCGGATTCGAAGGTGAACCATTAAAAATTCCATCAATATTACTTAGGATAATCAAAGCTTCCATATCCATCATCGAAGCAATTAAACCTGAAAGTTCATCATTGTCTGTAAACATCAACTCAGATACAGACACTGCATCATTTTCGTTTACAATCGGGATAACTTTGTTGTCGAGCATTATTCGCATACAATTGCGCTGGTTCAGATAATGGCGGCGACTCCCGAAATTCTCTTTTGTAGTCAAAACCTGCCCGACTGTTATACCATGCTCGCGAAATAAATCATAGTAATGGTTTATTAGTTTTGCTTGTCCTACAGCCGAAAACAACTGACGTTGATCTACCACATCCATTTTCTTGCTTATCCCCATCACACTGCGCCCCGAAGCTACTGCGCCCGAAGAAACCATCACTATTTCAACACCTTTTTTATGTAGCTGCGAAATTTGATCAACCAAAGCAGACATGCGGGTAATATCCAATGTGCCATCAACACGGGTCAATACATTACTTCCTATTTTTACTGCTATTTTTTTGAATCTATGACTCATAAAATCTTATTTTTCTTTGTAAATAACATGCATAAGTGTAGTACCTACCGCGTTAAGTGTGCTTTTATCTACATTGTCCATAGTGTCATGCGTTGTATGCCAGTAACTTCCGAAACCGCTTGCAGTGTGCGGATCAAAATGAATTATATCTATCGTGGGAATTCCCAATATTTTATTTACATAAATATGATCGTCAGTTATAGCCCCACCCTTTTCATCTCTGAAATACTGACCAAAACCAAGATCTTTCGCCTGCGACCACACTGCGCTTACTACAGAACTTGCGTAATAATCTGACGATTGCTCTCTGTAAAATGTAGCTCCGGGAGCTCCAACCATATCCAGCAAGATACCATATCTGGCTGTATAACCTGATACATGAGGATTTTTAGCCCAATATTGAGTTCCTAAACACCAAGAATCTTCACTTCCTTCTCCCGAAACATTTTCCGGCTGACCGTAATCTTCAGAATCTATAAAAACTACATCAACCCCAACAGTTGGTTGAGTCTTACTGATTACTCTGACTATTTCGAGCAAAACACCGACTCCACTGGCTCCATCGTTAGCTGCCATTACAGGTTTTTTACGGTTTTCCGGTTTTGGATCATTATCTGCCCATGGACGAGAATCCCAGTGAGACAGTAATAAAATACGCGTGGTTGCTTTGGGGTTTACAGACCCTATTATATTAGTAGATTTTAAAATAGTGCCATCAAAAGCTGTTAAGTTTGCCTTTTGCTCCACGACCTCAGCACCATGCCTTTTTAATTCACGCAACAGATATTGAGCACATTCCTCGTGGGCTTTTGTATTGGGAACACGCGCACCAAAATCGACCTGTCTTTTAGTATATGCGTATGCAGAATCTGCAGAAAATGCAGGAATGCTGATAGCTTTATCGCTATTTTGAGCACTCTTGGTTGTTTGAGTACACGACAGCAACAAAGCTATCGAAAGAAAAAGAAATATTAATTTTTTCATACCTCAATTTTTATGAACGACAAAGATACTGATTTATGATTAAAAAACGAATCAGCATAACAGTAGAGAAAAACGTTGGAGTAAAAATTATACGTAAACATTAAAATAAATTGGAGAAATAAACTATTTTTGTGGAATGGCTCTGAATTTTGTATTTATTTTTCCAGAATCATAAAATTTTTATAAAAAACAGGCAAAAAGTAATTTGTTGCAAAAATCGATTTTAAAAGACATAAATCACTAACAACAAACAACTTAAACTGACAGAAATCAATGAACGAACAACCGAATATCATTGAAAGCAACAAAAATAGGTTGTAAAACATATTTTTTCGCTTGCGCCTCTGACTTTTTACCTGTTATTTTGTCATCGTTAACTAAACAACACAATCTTTTTTATACCTTAAAAAACTAATACCTATTGAAACGTGAGACTTTGTGAAAAGTCTCACGTTTTTTGTATCAAATTGCATCAATTTATGCACATTATCTGAAATTTGTGCAAAAAAAATTGCAGTTTCAATAAAAACTGCTATTTTTGCTCGTCATTTTCAAAAATGTTTTTTAACTGAAAAAACACGCCAAAAAGACACATTCTATCTGCACATACATCTGTGAATTATCAGTTACATTATACTAATCTAATTATCAAAAAATGAGTTTTAACATTGTTGTTCTTGCTAAGCAAGTACCCGACACACGCAACGTAGGGAAAGACGCCATGAAAGCGGATGGTACGGTGAATCGTGCTGCTTTGCCGGCTATCTACAATCCTGAAGATTTAAATGCGCTGGAACAAGCTCTACGCTTGAAGAGTAAAATTGAAGGTGCTACAGTTCATATCCTTACCATGGGGCCGGCCCGTGCTGCAGAAATTATTCGTGAAAGCATGTACCGTGGTGCAGATGGAGGATATTTATTAAGTGGTCGTGAATTTGCCGGTTCAGATACTTTAGCAACTTCTTATGCATTGGCTTGTGCTATTCGCAAAATAGGAAAAGTTGATTTAATTGTTTGCGGTCGTCAGGCTATCGATGGTGACACTGCTCAGGTTGGACCACAAGTTGCAGAAAAGCTGGGTTTACCTCAAATTACCTATGCAGAAGAAATTCTCGATCTATCAAATAATAAAATTACCGTAAAACGTCGTTTGGAACGTGGAGTAGAGGTAGTAAAAGGTTCTTTGCCAATGCTGGTAACCGTAAACGGGTCTGCGGCTAACTGTCGTCCTCGCCACGCTAAACTCACTCTCAAATACAAACATGCTGCAACCCCTTCTGAAAAACAAGAAGCCGGTTCTGATTATACCGATTTGTATGACTCACATCCATACCTGAATATCACTGAATGGGGTGTGAACGACATTGAGCACGATATTCAATGGCTAGGACTTACTGGTTCGCCAACCAAAGTAAAACAAATCGAAAATGTAGTATTTACAGCAAAAGAAAGCAAACGCCTGACTGCTGCCGATACCGAAATAGAAGATTTGATGAAAGAATTAATTGCTAACCATACGATAGGATAATTTACCATGAACAATATATTTGTATATCTTGAAATTGAAGATGGAATTGTAGGCGATGTTAGCCTGGAATTGCTAACCAAAGGTCGCAGTCTGGCCAAACAACTGAATTGTAAATTAGAAGCTGTAGCAGCCGGTCATGAACTGGATGGTATTGGAGCTCAGGTTTTTCCATACGGGGTTGACATATTGCACCTTGCCGACGACAAACGTTTGAGCCCATATACCTCACTGCCACACACATCTTTATTGGTAAATCTTTTTAAAGAAGAAAAACCGCAAATTGCTTTAATGGGAGCTACTTCCATTGGTCGTGACTTAGGTCCTCGTGTTTCTTCAGCCTTGTTTAGCGGTTTAACTGCCGACTGTACTTCGCTTGAAATTGGAACTTATGAAGACAAAAAGGCTGGAAAAGTATATGAAAATTTGCTTTACCAGATTCGTCCTGCTTTTGGTGGAAACATTGTTGCCACTATCGTAAACCCTGACTGCCGCCCGCAAATGGCAACAGTGCGCGAGGGAGTAATGAAGAAAGAAATCAAAGATCCTAAATTTGTAGGTAAAACCCGCAAACTGGACGTTTCTAAATATGTAGCCGATACTGATTTTGTGATTGAGGTGATTGAACGTCACATGGAAAAATCAAAATTAAATATCAAAGGTTCTCCAATTATTGTTTCCGGAGGTTACGGAGTAGGAAGTGCCGAAAATTTCAAATTATTACACGAGTTAGCTGCTACATTAGGTGGCGAAGTTGGAGCTTCACGTGCAGCAGTTGATGCAGGATTCTCGGAACATGAACGTCAAATCGGTCAGACCGGAACCACCGTTCGTCCTAAACTGTACATTGCTTGCGGTATTTCTGGTCAAATCCAGCACATTGCCGGTATGCAGGAAAGTGCCATGATTATAGCCATAAACAACGATCCTAAAGCACCAATCAACGCAATTGCCGACTATGTAATTACAGGAACAGTAGAAGAAGTACTTCCAAAAATGATTAAGTATTACAAAAAGAACTCGAAATAACATGAACTTTTTTAACGACAATCCCGCAATAAAATTTCAACTGTCTCATCCATTGATGACAAAAATAGTTGCCCTCAAGGAGCGCAATTTTGTTGAAAAAGATAAATATGATTATGCATCCCGCGATTTTGAGGATGCAATTGACAACTACGAAAAAGTACTTGAAATTATCGGGGAAGTTTGTGGTGAAATTATTGCTCCTAATGCTGAGAGCGTTGACCATGATGGTCCTGAAGTTATCAACAGCCGTGTAAAATACGCTCGCGGAACACAGGAAAACCACGATGCACTGACTCAGGCTGGTGTTTATGGTATTACTTTACCTCGTCAGTATGGCGGTTTAAATTTCCCAATGGTGGCTTATGTTATGTCGGGCGAAATGGTTTCGCGCGCCGATGCCGGATTTGCCAATATCTGGGGACTTCAGGACTGTGCCGAAACAATTTCTGAATTTGCCTCAGATGAGATAAAAGCTGAATTTCTTCCTCGGGTAGCCGAAGGAGCTACTTGCTCGATGGACCTTACAGAGCCCGATGCAGGATCTGATTTACAAGCCGTGCAATTGAAAGCCACTTATAACGAAAACGACGGACTGTGGTATCTGAACGGAGTAAAACGCTTTATTACCAACGGAGATGCTCAAATTAAACTTGTTTTAGCCCGTTCGGAAGAAGGCACCAGCGATGGTCGTGGACTTTCGTACTTTGTGGCCGAAAACAAACATGATAACACTGTTTTGGTACGTCGTATCGAAAACAAACTGGGTATCAAAGGATCTCCAACTTGCGAACTTGTATTCAACAATACACCTGCAAAACTGGTTGGAACACGTCGTTTAGGACTTATCAAATACGTAATGTCTTTGATGAATGGCGCTCGTTTGGGCATCGGTGCTCAGTCTGTGGGACTTTCGGCAGCTGCATACAACGAGGCATTGGCTTACGCCCGTGATCGTCGTCAGTTCGGTAAAGCCATTATTGAATTCCCAGCTGTATTTGAAATGGTATCAATTATCAAGGCTAAACTTGATGCTTCTCGTGCTCTACTTTACGAAACAACACGCTTTGTAGATATTTATAAAGCTTACGAGGCTATAGAAAATGAAAGAAAGCTTGAAGCTGACGAAAAAGCTGACTATAAGGAATATTCTAAACTGGCCGATGCATTGACTCCTATGCTCAAGATGTTTACCAGCGAATATGCCAACCAAAATGCTTACGACTGTATTCAGGTTCACGGAGGTTCAGGCTTTATGAAAGATTATGCCTGCGAACGCTTATTCCGTGATGCCCGTATCATGACAATCTACGAAGGAACTTCTCAATTGCAGGTAGTGGCTGCTATCCGTCACGTAACGACAGGCAATTACCTGAAAATAATTCGTGATTATGATGCTCAACCTATCAAACCAGAATTTACATCGTTCCGCAAACGCTTGCAGATTATGACCAACCTGTATGCTAACGCGGTTGCACGTGTAACCGAAGCTAAAAATCAGGAATATCTGGATTTTCAAGCTCGTCGTCTGGTAGAAATGGCAGGACACATCGTTATGAGTTACCTGTTAATCATTGATGCTTCGCGCGATACCGAAGATTTGTTCCGTAAATCTGCGGAGGTTTACCTGAATTATGGCGAAGTAGAAGTGCGCAGACATGCTGCATTTATCAAAACATTTGATGTTGAAAATGTTGATGTTTATAAAGTAGTTTAAACACATACAAATCCAGATATAAAATGCCCCAAAGAAACAAATTTCTTTGGGGCATTTTTATGTTTGACATATCAATTTCGAAAAATCAATCAAGATACTGATATATTATCAGAGGCATTGCTATAAATTCGGGAGAACAAGACATAAAAAAAGCCTACCTGAACGATAGACTTTTCAATGCGTGACAAAAGTCAATTAGTATATACTAAATTACTTTCACATTTACTGCATTTAATCCTTTTTTGCCTTCCTGCAAATCAAATTCGACGGTATCGCCTTCACGAATTTGATCGATTAATCCAGAAATGTGTACAAAATGTTCTTTTTTTGAACCATCTTCGCTGATGAATCCAAAGCCTTTAGATTCATTGAAGAATTTAACTGTTCCTTTGCTCATTGTTGATATTTATTATTTTAATGTCCTGCAAAGATAATGTTATATAATTATAAACCACCGTTTTTTGAAAAATAATTTACAAACAAGTAAATTATTTCTTTAAATATTATTTATTCTGTTAGAAAACAGTGAAAACATCAAGCTTTCAGACACTAAAAGAATTTTATAAATCATGGTTAGGATAGACAATTCCACATTGATGTCTGATTTCATCCATAGCTCTGACTAATTCCAGGCTGTGCTCCAAACTCCACTTATCACTTTGCTTTTGTTCGTTTAAAACGCAATGAACGACTTCCTGTGCTTCAAGCTCATAACCGTTCCCGTTTATTTCAAAATCAAAAATTTGCTCAACTCCTGTATCAGAAATCAGTTTCACATTACCGGGACAAAACCACATATGCTCCAGTATTATTTTTCCTTTCGTACCATGAATTTCAGCCACAACCGGCAAATCTGCCAAAAAAGAAGAATACATCACCGCCAGCTTTTCTTTTCCATAATTAAAGACATAGCTGCTATTTGTATCGCACCCCTGATCGTTCAATCCCGCAACAGCAACCATTTTATCCGGCTTGCCCAGAAGAAATAAAGACAGGAAGATATTATAGATTCCGATATCCAATGTAGTACCACCACACAGATCAATATTAAAATGTCGGTATTGCTGAGCACCACTGGAACGTATGCAAAATGACGCCTTTAAAAAGTTTACTTCTCCAATCTGACCTTCGGTTATCAGATCTTTAGCTTTAATAATATTCGGAAGAAAACGACTCCACAGGGCTTCCATTAAAAAGAGATTTTTCTCTTTAGCCTTATCAATCATTATGTTCACCTCACGCTCATTCACCCCCATAGGTTTCTCACAAAGCACATTCTTGTTATGATTCAAAGCCAACAGAGTATTCTCAAGATGAAGATTATGCGGTGTGCCTATGTAAATTACGTCGACGTCGATATCTTTTACGAGTTCTTCATAACTTCCATATGCCTTGGGGATATTAAACTCAGAGGCAAAACTTAACGCTGACTCTAAGTTTCTGGAACCAACAGCGCATATTTCACAGTTGTCTACAACCTGAAGCGCTGTAGCAAATTTATGCGCAATCCACCCGGTACTTAATATGCCCCATTTTATTTTTTTGTTTTCCATATCTCTTTTTTTAATCTTAATACTTTATTCTTCGGTTGGAACTTCTGGAGTTTTAAGTAGTAACTGATAAAACGCAGCATCGAGCCATCGCCCAAATTTGTAACCGGCTTCCTTCAGAACTCCCGTAAGAACAAATCCTTCATTCTCATGCAGCTTTATGCTAACTGTATTATCAGCATCAATAACACCTATCAACGAATGATAATTTTGCTCCTGAGCTCTTTTTATAATATCAAGCAGCAACACTTTCCCCAATCCACGACCACGCATGTCACTACGCACATAAACCGAATGCTCAACAGTATATTTATAAGCAGGTTGCACGCGAAACATTCCATAAGTCGAAAAGCCCAATAACTTTCCATCTTGCGCAAATGCACCAACTACAGGATAATCACCTTTTATTTTATCGGCGTACCACGCATTCATTCGTTCTAAAGTACGAACCTTATATTCGTACAAAGCCGTTGAATTAAGTATTGCATCATTGAAAATGGCTAATATTTCTGGTAATTGGGCTTCGGTGCAGGGTTTTAATTGAAATTCTATCATCTCTTTTTCTTTACAAATTATTTTTCAATCAGCAAACTAACTTTCTTGTTTGGTAATGACCTTATGAGATTTTCGTCGTTTGGTAGTTCTTTTCTGATACTGATTGGAAAGGACACTGATACTTCCATCCACTTCCAGAATGGCTAAATCTACTTCCTTGACGGTGGCAACTCCATGTTCACGCACAGCCTCCATAAGCTCTTCGGATGTAATTTTCGCTTTCTTCATGTGCGATTCTATCATTTTTCCTTTATAAACAAGCATCGTCGCGTCTCCTTCAATCGCTTTATTAAACTTTGGAAACCGATACTGGAGATACTTTAAGCCGTAATTCACCACAAATAAAGTTGATGCAGCTACCAGTCGCCCATTAGCGTCGAATCCGGTCCGACCATTGCATTTTGTACAGCGTTACTTATCAGCAAAATAAACACCAAGTCAACTACAGAGAGTTGAGCCAATTCTTTTTTCCCAAACAGCCGGATAGCAATAACAATAAAAAGATAAATTACAAAAGTACTGAATACAATTCGTACATAATTATTACTTATTAGCTCGCTCATAACATTTCTATTTTATTGCAGTTTAGTAATATCAAGCCATTCTTTAATCAACTGTAAGGTCGATACTTCAGCTTCTTTACGAGGTGTATGTCCGGCACATGGTATTTCCGAAACACGAACAGAACCCGAAATTTCTCTTTTCAACACATATAGTTGCTCCACACTCCCGAACTCATCAGACTCTCCCTGAAAAGCAAGTACCGGACATGCGATGTTCCGAAGTAAAGGTACTATTGTCCATTCAGCAAAATAATCACTTAACCATGTTTCGTGCCAAAGTCGGAAAAGCTCAGAAGTCTTAGCCCCATGATATTTGATCAGGCTTTCAAGTAAACTCGTAGTCTTTGCGCGCTCACGGGTTTCGAGCACAGCAGCTTTACCTGAATCCTCTATAAAACTATGAGCACCTTCCAGTATCAATCCCTTGACTCTGGCGGGATAAAACGATGCTGTAAGCAGTGCTATTGTAGCACCATCGCTGTGACCATAGATAATTACATCATTGATATTCAAAGAATCAAGAATCCGAACTAACTCATGAGCCTCATCATGTAAATAAAACTCAGTACGCTGAGTCACAGCAAACGGTGAAGACTGCCCATAACCGCGTCGGTCATATAACAATGCATTGAGTCCGGTCATACCTATTAACACCTCCGGAAAATTGCCCCACATTTCCACACAGCCCCACGAGTCATGCAAAAAAACTAAAGTTGGTTTATTTCCGTTCTTTGGAAACGTATCTATTTGCCTAATAAATAGGTGATAATCTTCTTGCTGCAAATAAAAATCTTTCATCAAATCCCTTGTTAATTCCTGATTTACAAATGTAGAAAAAAAGCGTCAATTCATCACTGACTCTCAATTATTTTATACCTTTGTAGGAACTAATAAAAACGAAATAATGAAAAAGCTAGTGGTGCTTACCGGTGCCGGAATGAGCGCCGAAAGTGGAATCAGCACATTCCGCGATGCAGGAGGACTTTGGGAACAACATAGAGTAGAAGATGTGGCAACTCCTCAGGGCTGGTCGCGTAATCCTGCATTAGTGTTGGACTTTTACAATCAACGGAGAAAACAGCTACTGGAATGCAAGCCCAATGCAGGTCATTTGGCATTGGCCGAACTGGAGAAAAGCTACGAAGTCCGAATCATCACTCAAAATGTAGACAATTTGCATGAACAAGCTGGAAGTAGCCATGTTTTGCACTTACATGGGGAATTAATGAAAGTTCGCTCCACCTCACCATCCGAAGAAGTATTTGAATTAGATACTGACAACTACGAAACGCATTTAGGAGATAAATGTCCTAAAGGATTTCAACTTCGTCCGCACATAGTTTGGTTCGGAGAAGCAGTACCCGAAATTGAGAACGCGATCCGCTTGACAGAGAAAGCTGATATATTAGTGATTATCGGAACATCCATGCAAGTGTATCCGGCGGCGAGCCTGATAAATTACATTAAACCGAATACTCCTGTTTATCTTATCGACCCTCACGAAGTAAATGTATTTTCAAGTAATGTTACCGTAATAAAAAAAGGAGCTTCAGTAGGAATGAAAGAATTAAGCTCTATTCTCATAAACGCTTCTGTCTGACAGCAGAGATCAAAAAAGCCCGTAACTTATAAGTCACGGGCTTTTTTGAATTATCTACCACTTCTATTTACGCTCTTCCTGATTGCTTTGTTCATTTCTGGAACCGGCACTTCTGCTACTTCTTGAGTCTGTTGAAGGAGTACGCGTTTCCTGACGCATCTGTTTTTCAACCTTCACCGGCTGCCCGATAGTTCTGCCATAATAATTGGTACCACGGGTAGTCCTACCGGCATCGGTATTCCCTGTTTGCGGCTGACGACTACCAGGCTCAGTTCCTGCAGAGCGGGTTGGAGTCGAATTATTCCCTGTATTTTGAGGTTGAGGAGCTACATTGTTTTCTCTACCCCAAGGGTTAGTTGTGGGATTACTCTTATTTCCCCCGTTTTGAGGTTGATTTCTTGAATTATCATCACCTGCCGACCTGTTGGAGTTATCATCCCTTCTCCTATCGTTCTGCGATGGGTATGTATTGTTATTTGATGGCCGGTTATTATTGTTTCCATTCCAGTTGTTTTGCTGAGAGTTTCTTCCTCTGTCGTCCGATGAGTGGTTTGAGTTACCTTTCCCATTCCAACTGTTTTGCTGCCTACGATCCTCTGGGGTATATTTAAACTGACGATTTGACTTCAAACCATCATTATCCCATCTACGAGCACGATATCTTTGGTTTTCAGGCCAGTAAATCGCACTTCTGCTATTTTCATTAAATCCTCTAACGTATGGTATATTACTGTGATCATAATAATCCCTGTAATAATAGCGAGGATAATGTGAAACATAATATTGATGGTGCATCCAGGGTTGATATACTTTTACATCCAGTGCGATTGCAAAACAATTGTCCAAATCAAATCCTGCATAAATTGTCGGACACTCATATGAATCATACCATCTTCCGTTAGAAAGATACACGAATTGCCGTGTTGAAAGATCATAGTAAGCCTCAATATCCGGCAAATAATAATAGCGAACACCCTGATAATACGTAGGAGCCCACGAAGGATTTTCATATCGGGCTACAACAACCTGTTGTTGACCAACATAGCCGTAAGTACCACAACCGGAAAATACAGATACGAAAAGGACTGTGAGCAGTACTAATGCTAAACTCTTAAATCGTTTCATATGCTTTGTTTTAAAGTTATTAATCTCTCAAAATACAAATATAATGCCATACAAATTTTAGGAACATACACAGCAGATCGTTACGGTTAGTTGTCGGATTTATTGCATGCCAACACCTGGTGCTCACGAACGATAAACAACACAAAACTGCATCTCTACAACCACTATGACAAACAGACAAATGTAGTACAGAAAGACGATTCAACAACTAAATTTTCAGCATTATTTTGGCAGACCCAGAAAAAGATAAAAAAATATTGGATATTCCAAAATGATTATCTATCTTTGCAGTCCAAAATTAAAACAGAAATAAAACACATTAAATAATTAATAGTTATGATCGTAGTTCCAGTAAAAGAAGGCGAAAACATCGAAAGAGCATTGAAAAAATTCAAACGTAAATTTGAAAAAACAGGCGTTGTAAAAGAACTTCGTCGTCGTCAATGTTTTGACAAGCCTTCTATCGTAGGTCGCGAAGAAAAAATGCACGCGATTTATGTTCAAAAGAAGAATCTAAGCGAAGAATAGGAAAATAACAGCAGGAAATCTTGTTTTCCTGATTTATTTAAACTATTTTCGTTGCAGAATTGAACATACGGTTATGATGAACGAATTTCTGCAATATTTACAGTATGAGAAGAACTACTCCTCTCATACTGTTTTGTCATATAATACAGACCTGATTCAATTTTGCAATTTCCTCAATGTTACGCCCGATGAGTTTGACCCCAATTCAGTAAACTCTCAACAAATTCAGCAATGGATTCTATCGCTCATGTCCGTTGATTTATCGGCAAGAACTCTATCCCGCAAAATCTCGACTTTAAAATCTTTCTGGCATTTTCTGCTTTCGCGGAGGTTATCAAAACACAACCCCACGTTAAAAATCATTTTGCCAAAAACAAAGAAACCGATTCCGGCGTTTTTTAAGGAAAATGAGATGACTGCCGCGCTAGACAACTCCATGAAACCGGATAGCTTCGAATATACCAGAAACAGACTGATTTTAGAAACTTTTTATCTGACAGGAATCAGACTCTCTGAACTATTAAATATTCAGGACAAAGACATTGATCATTCTGCCGGCACCATAAGAGTCATTGGAAAACGAAACAAAGAACGAATTATTCCTATTGACAAATCACTTATTAATGATATAGAGCGCTATATCACATTACGAAATGAATCCATAGATATTTTCGAGCCAAATTTGTTTGTTCGAAACAATGGAAAAAAAATGTATCCGAAGATGTTATACAATATTGTACATGAAAACATGTCGGAAGTAAGCAGTCTACATAAAAGAAGCCCGCATGTGCTTCGCCACACTTTTGCTACAAGCCTATTAAACGGAGGAGCCGATATCAACGCCGTAAAAGAGTTACTCGGTCACAGCAGCCTGTCAGCAACACAAGTGTACACACATACAAGCTTCGAAGAACTATACAATATATATAAACACGCTCATCCCAGAGCAAAATAAAAAAGGAGGCTATTATGAAACTACGGATTCAATCCATCAATTTTGATGCAACTACTGCGCTAGAATCGTACATCAACAAAAAAGCACTAAAACTAGAAAAGTTTTTTGACGAAATAATAAACATAGAAGTATACCTAAAGGTAGTAAAACCCGAAACATCCACTAACAAAGAAGCCGAAATCAAAGTGTCAATTCCAAATGTTGATTTTTTCGCATCAAAAACCTGTGATTCTTTCGAAGAAGCAGTTGACCTAACTCTCGATGCCTTAGACAAACAGATACGCAAATACAAGGAAAAAGCCACTAAAAACTAAAATATTTCGGGAAATGTTTTGTAGTCCGAAATATTTCCGTACATTTGCAAGCCGTTTGAATCAGAGTGTTCAAACGGCTTTTTAAACGCCAAAAATACTATATATTAGCACATTGCCTCTTTAGCTCAGTTGGCCAGAGCACGTGATTTGTAATCTCGGGGTCGTTGGTTCGAATCCGACAAGAGGCTCAGCGATCTTTATTTAAGAATATCGTAATGAAATGGGCAGTTACCAAAGTGGCCAACTGGGGCTGACTGTAACTCAGCTGTCTTTCGACTTCGGAGGTTCGAATCCTTCACTGCCCACTATGACCCCCGCCCCTAAAGGGGAGTCATCATTTAATTCCCCTTTAGGGGTTAGGGGTAAATTTGCGGAAGTAGCTCAGTTGATAGAGCATTAGCCTTCCAAGCTGAGGGTCGCGGGTTTGAGTCCCGTCTTCCGCTCCAATAATGGAGCATTAAATCGCAGGATTTTTGAATCCATTTTCGCTGTTGTAGCTCAGTGGTAGAGCACTTCCTTGGTAAGGAAGAGGTCGCGAGTTCAATTCTCATCAACAGCTCAACTTTGTAAGCTTTTATAAAACATATAAATTAATTATTAAATAATCTTTGAGTTATGGCAAAAGAAAAATTTGACAGGTCAAAACCCCACGTTAACGTAGGTACCATTGGACACGTTGACCACGGTAAAACTACCTTGACCGCTGCAATTACTACTGTACTTGCAAAAAAAGGGCTTTCTGAATTGCGTTCATTCGATTCAATCGATAATGCTCCTGAAGAAAAAGAACGTGGTATTACTATTAACACTGCACACGTAGAATATCAAACAGCTGCTCGTCACTATGCACACGTTGACTGTCCGGGTCACGCTGACTACGTTAAGAACATGGTTACTGGTGCTGCTCAAATGGATGGTGCTATCATTGTAGTTGCTGCAACTGATGGTCCTATGCCACAAACACGCGAACACATCCTTCTTGCTCGTCAGGTAAACGTACCTCGCTTGGTTATCTTCATGAACAAATGTGATCAAGTTGATGACGAAGAAATGTTGGAATTGGTAGAAATGGAAATGCGTGAATTGCTTTCATTCTATGAATTCGACGGCGACAACACTCCAGTTATCCGTGGATCTGCTCTTGGTGGATTGAATGGTGTTCCGGAATGGGAAGATAAGATTATGGAATTAATGGATGCAGTTGATACTTGGATTGAATTACCTCCACGTGCTGTTGACAAACCATTCTTGATGCCAGTTGAAGACGTATTCTCTATCACAGGTCGTGGTACAGTTGCTACAGGTCGTATCGAAACAGGTATTATCAAAACTGGTGAAGAAGTTCAGATTATCGGTTTAGGTCACGAAGCTAAAAAATCAGTTGTTACAGGTGTGGAAATGTTCCGCAAAATTCTTGACGAAGGTCAGGCTGGTGATAACGTAGGTTTATTGTTACGTGGTATCGATAAAGAAGAAATCAAACGTGGTATGGTTATTACCCACCCGGGAAAAGTAACTCCTCACACTACTTTCAAAGCAGCTGCTTATATCTTGAAAAAAGAAGAAGGTGGTCGTCACACTCCATTCCACAACCGCTACCGTCCTCAGTTCTATATCCGTACATTGGATGTAACAGGTGAAATCACTTTGCCAGAAGGAACTGAAATGGTAATGCCAGGTGACAACTTAGAATTAACTGTAACATTAATCTATCCAGTAGCTTGTAACATTGGTTTACGTTTTGCTATTCGTGAAGGTGGACGTACAGTAGGTTCAGGACAAATCACAGAACTTCTTGACTAATACTAATCTCTCCCAACCTCCCATGAGGTGAGTAGTAAGATTGAAAAGTAATTTAAGAAGTTTTTCAACAATAAAAAAGTCGTTTCCCTGTTTTGGGAAACGACTTGAAATACGGGCGTAGCTCAGTTGGTAGAGCACTGGTCTCCAAAACCAGGTGTCGGGAGTTCGAGTCTCTCTGCCCGTGCAAATTCTATTTAAAACATGAAGATAATTAACTATATCAAAGAGTCTTATTCAGAACTTGTTCAGAAAGTATCCTGGCCTTCAAAGTCAGAACTTACTAACAGTGCGATAGTGGTATTGATTGCTTCCATCATTCTTGCATTGATAGTATGGCTTATGGATGTAAGTTTTGAACGTATCATGAAATTTATTTACGGACTTTTGTCTTAATTTAATCAGGGAGGTCATTAAAGTGTCTGAGTCAACTAATTTTAAATGGTACGTTATGCGTGCTATTAGCGGAAAAGAGAACAAGGTTAAAGAATATATTGATGCAGAAATCAAAAATTCAGATCTTGGTCAGTTTGTTGCTCAGGTATTAATACCCACTGAGAAAGTTTATCAAATTCGTAATGGCAAGAAAATTACAAAAGAACGTAGTTGCATGCCCGGATATGTATTAATAGAGGCTTATCTTATCGGTGAAATATCTCATCGCCTGCGCAATACCCCAAACGTTATCGGATTCCTAGGTGAAAAAAACAACG
Source organism: Paludibacter propionicigenes WB4 (assembly GCF_000183135.1). Classification (NCBI taxonomy): domain Bacteria; kingdom Pseudomonadati; phylum Bacteroidota; class Bacteroidia; order Bacteroidales; family Paludibacteraceae; genus Paludibacter; species Paludibacter propionicigenes. The sequence goes on from NC_014734.1 coordinate 2,059,049, forward strand.
TACCAACTCCAATTCGTCCTTCGGAAGTGAATAGGATATTGGGAAGTGTTGATGAACTTCAGGAAACAGCAGAAGAAATGTTAACTCCTTTCTATGTTGGTGAAAACGTGAAAGTGATCTTTGGTCCTTTCAGCGGATTCAGTGGGCTTATTGAGGAAGTAAACTCCGAAAAGAAAAAACTTAAAGTTATGGTTATGATTTTCGGTCGGAAAACTCCGCTCGAACTTGCTTTCACACAAGTAGAAAAGGAATAGTTGGTTATTGTTACAAATCGACAATTCCATTTAAACAACAAAAATTAAAATTATTATGGCTAAAGAGATTGCTGGACTTATTAAATTACAGATTAAAGGAGGCGCGGCAAACCCATCTCCCCCGGTAGGACCTGCATTGGGTTCTAAAGGGATCAATATTATGGAGTTTTGCAAACAATTTAATGCCAGAACCCAAGACAAGCCGGGCAAAGTTTTACCCGCTGTCATCACCTACTATACTGACAAATCTTTCGACTTTGTTGTAAAAACTCCGCCAGTTGCGATTCAATTGTTAGAAATAACAAAACTGAAAAGTGGTTCGGCTGAGCCTAACCGTAAAAAAGTAGCAGAAATTACTTGGGAACAAGTACAAGCTATTGCAACGGACAAAATGGTCGATCTGAATTGTTTTGAATTAGAGGCAGCTATGAAAATGGTTGCCGGTACAGCTAGAAGTATGGGTATTACCGTAAAAGGTACTTTTCCAAATAAGAATAATTAATAAACTTCAATTAAAATGAGTAAACTGACAAAAAATCAAAGGTTAGCTTTAGAAAAAATTGAAGCAGGAAAAACCTATTCTCTGAAAGAAGCAGCTGCATTGGTAAAAGAAATTACCAATACAAAATTTGATGCTTCTGTTGATATAGATGTGCGCTTAGGTGTTGATCCACGTAAAGCCAACCAGATGGTACGCGGCGTAGTGTCGTTACCAAACGGAACCGGAAAACAAGTAAAGGTTCTTGCATTATGTACTCCCGACCAAGAAGCTGCGGCCAAAGAAGCCGGAGCTGATTTCGTAGGTCTCGATGAATATATCGAAAAAATCAAGGGTGGTTGGACAGATGTTGATGTTATCATCACACAACCTGCTATCATGGGTAAATTGGGTGCTTTAGGACGCGTATTAGGCCCTCGTGGTTTAATGCCAAACCCTAAAAGTGGTACGGTTACCAACGAAGTTGGTAAAGCTGTAAAAGAAGTAAAACAAGGAAAAATCGACTTTAAAGTTGATAAATATGGTATTGTTCACACTTCGGTAGGAAAAGTTTCTTTTACTGCTGAGCAAATTGTGGAAAATGCAAAAGAATTTGTTTCTACTTTGATGAAACTAAAACCGACAGCCGCAAAAGGTACTTATGTAAAGAGCATTTATCTTTCAAGCACAATGAGTTCGGGTATTAAGATTGAACCCAAATCAATTGAAGAATAAAATTAAAAGTTTATGAAAAAGGAAGATAAAAGCGCTATTATAAAACAACTTGAGTCAACTCTTGGAGAGTATGCTCACTTCTACTTGGCAGATATAGGCGGCTTAAACGCTGCTCAAACCAGCGAATTAAGAAGAGTTTGCTACAAAGAGAACGTTAAACTCGTAGTTGTAAAAAATACATTGCTACAAAAAGCACTTGATAACTCATCGGTAGATTTCAGTGAACTTTATGGCTCGCTTAAAGGCGAAACTTCATTAATGCTTTCGAATACGGCTAATGTGCCTGCAAAAGTTATTAATGACTTCAGTAAACTTAAGACCAACAAGCTTAAAAAACCTATTTTGAAAGCGGCTTATGTTGAAGAAAGTTTCTATATTGGCGAAAACAACCTGGAGGCACTTATCCACGTGAAGAGCAAAAACGAACTTATTGGCGAAATCATCGGCTTATTGCAATCGCCTGCTAAGAACGTTGTGTCCGCACTCCAATCAGGAGGTTCAACTATCCACGGCGTGTTGAAAACATTGTCGGAAAGATAAATTTATCGTAAAATAAAAAATAAAATAAAATCATAAAAAATAAGTAAAATGGCAGATTTGAAAGCTTTTGCAGAACAATTGGTTAACTTAACAGTTAAAGAAGTAAATGAGTTAGCTCAAATTTTGAAAGACGAATATGGTATCGAACCAGCTGCTGCAGCTGTTGCTGTTGCCGCAGGTCCTGCTGCTGCTGCTGAAGTAGTAGAAGAAAAAACATCTTTCGACGTAGTATTGAAAGCAGCCGGTGCTAATAAATTAGCGATCGTTAAATTAGTAAAAGAACTTACTGGTCTTGGTTTGAAAGAAGCTAAAGATATGGTAGATGCTGCTCCTTCAGTAATTAAAGAAGGTGCATCAAAAGACGAAGCTGAAGCCTTGAAAAAACAACTCGTTGAAGGCGGAGCTGAAGTTGAACTTAAATAATAAAACCTGATAATCAGGTCTTTGGTTTAGATTCCCTCATATCGAGGGATTCTAAACCTTTTTCTGTCTATAAAATAATTGAGTTCACCGCACCCAAAAAACCTCTTTGAAAATGTCGTCATTAACTAAAGCTCAAAGAATAAATTTTGCTTCTATCAAAAATCAGTTGGAATATCCTGACTTTTTGGAAGTACAATTAAAATCTTTCCAGGACTTTTTTCAAATGGACACCGCTCCTGAAAAAAGAAAATCAGAAGGTTTGTATAAAGTTTTTTCCGAAAACTTTCCAATTGCTGATACCCGAAATAATTTCATCCTCGAATTTCTCGATTACTACGTTGACCCTCCACGTTATTCGATAGATGAGTGTGTAGAACGCGGCTTAACTTATAGCGTGCCGCTTAAAGCCAAACTAAAACTATATTGCACCGATCCGGATCATGAAGATTTTGATACGGTGATTCAAGATGTCTATCTGGGACCAATCCCATATATGACAGCTAAAGGAACCTTCGTTATCAATGGCGCCGAACGTGTTATTGTATCGCAGCTTCACCGTTCACCCGGTGTATTCTTCGGACAAAGTACACATGCCAACGGAACGAAACTTTATTCCGCTCGTATCATTCCTTTCCGCGGATCTTGGATTGAATTTGCTACCGACATCAACAACGTGATGTACGCTTATATCGATCGTAAGAAAAAATTGCCTGTTACAACATTACTTCGTGCCATTGGTTTCGAAAGTGATAAAGATATATTAGAAATTTTCAACCTTGCTGAAGAAATTAAGGTTAGCAAGACCAGTTTGAAAAAAGCTATCGGCCAAAAATTAGCTGCCCGTGTATTGAAAACCTGGGTGGAAGATTTTGTGGACGAAGATACCGGTGAAGTAGTAACCATTGAGCGTAACGAAGTAATTATCGACCGTGAAACTATTTTAGAAAATAGTCACATCGACGAAATTATTGAAGCAGGTACGCCTACTATCTTACTACATAAGGCAGATGCAAATCAAAATGACTATGCCATTATTTACAATACTCTTCAGAAAGACCCTAGTAATTCTGAAAAAGAGGCTGTATTGTATATTTACCGTCAATTACGTAACGCTGTCCCAGCAGATGATTCGACAGCTCGTGAGGTTATCAATAACTTATTCTTCCCTGAAAAACGTTACGATTTAGGTAATGTAGGTCGTTTCCGTATAAACCGGAAATTGAACCTTACTACCAGCATGGATACAAAAGTACTGACCAAAGAAGATATTATTGAAATCATCAAATACCTGATTGAGTTAATAAACTCAAAAGCGGATGTTGATGATATTGACCACTTGAGCAACCGTCGTGTTCGTACAGTTGGTGAACAATTATATAATCAATTCGGTGTAGGACTTTCGCGTATGGCTCGTACCATTCGTGAGCGAATGAATGTTCGTGATAACGAAGTCTTCACTCCTATTGACCTGATTAATGCCAAAAGTATTTCGTCAGTAATCAATTCGTTCTTCGGAACCAATGCTCTTTCTCAATTCATGGATCAACAGAATCCATTGGCTGAGATTACGCACAAACGCCGTATGTCTGCCCTCGGGCCTGGTGGTTTGTCACGTGAGCGTGCAGGTTTTGAGGTTCGTGACGTACACTATACTCACTACGGACGTTTATGTCCGATTGAAACTCCTGAAGGTCCAAACATTGGTTTGATTTCTTCGCTTTGTATCTATGCTAAAATCAATGAACTTGGTTTTATAGAAACTCCTTACCGTAAAGTTACGGACTCTGTAGTTGATATTTCAGAAGCCGGTATTGAATACTTTACTGCTGAAGAAGAAGAAAATCTGATTATTGCTCAAGGAAATGCTCCTTTGAACGATGATGGTGGTTTCATTCGGACAAAAGTAAAATCGCGTCTTGGCGCCGATTTCCCAGTAGTAGCACCCGATGAGGTGAACTTAATGGATGTTTCTCCATCACAGATTGCTTCGATTGCGGCAGCATTGATTCCCTTCCTGGAACATGATGATGCTAACCGTGCGTTGATGGGATCTAACATGATGCGCCAGGCAGTGCCATTATTGCGCTGCGAAGCTCCTATTGTGGGTACAGGTATCGAAGCTCAGTTGATTCGCGATTCTCGTACACAAGTAGCAGCTGAAGGTGAAGGAGAAGTTGAATTTGTTGATGCAACTTGTATTAAAATACGCTACGACAGAACAGAAGACGAAGAATTTGTAAGCTTCGAATCTGCCGTAAAAGAATATAAATTACCTAAGTTCCAAAAAACCAATCAAAACACGACTATCGACTTACGTCCTATCGTGAAAAAAGGCGAACGTGTTACTAATGGTCAGATTATGACTGAAGGTTACGCTACGCAAAATGGTGAATTGGCTATTGGTAAGAACCTGAAAGTAGCTTTCATGCCTTGGAAAGGTTATAACTTTGAGGATGCTATTGTAATCAATGAACGTGTGGTACGTGAAGATATTTTCACATCTATCCATGTTGTTGAACAATTGCTAGACGTTCGTGAAACCAAACGTGGTATTGAAGAATTTACTTCGGATATACCTAACGTAAGCGAAGAAGCAACAAAAGATTTGGATGAAAATGGTATTATCCGCATCGGTGCCCGCATCGAACCGGGAGATATCATTATCGGTAAGATTACTCCAAAAGGAGAATCAGATCCTTCACCGGAAGAAAAACTGCTTCGTGCTATCTTCGGAGATAAAGCCGGGGATGTGAAAGATGCTTCACTGAAAGCAACTCCATCATTATCGGGTGTTGTTATCGGTAAACGTCTATTCTCAAAAGCGCAAAAGAACAGAAAATCGAAACTTGCAGATAAAGCTGTACTTCCAAAACTGGATGAGGAATTTGAAAATCAGGCAGCTATTTTGCGCGATACATTAGTTGAAAAACTAATCGTATTACTTGGTGATAAAACTTCGGCCGGTGTTAAAGATTTCTTAGGTGCTGATGTAATATCTCGTAACAGCAAGTTTACAATCGAAAGATTGCGTGAAATCGACTATACTGCGGTTCAACTAAGCAAGTGGACTACTGATTCTCACAAAAATGAATTAGTAAAACAATTGATAATGAATTATCTGAGAAAATACAAGGAATTGGATGCTCAGATAAAACGTCAGAAATTCAATATTACTATCGGTGATGAATTGCCAAACGGTATTGTACAGATAGCTAAAGTCTATATTGCTAAAAAACGTAAGATTCGTGTTGGAGATAAAATGGCAGGTCGTCACGGGAATAAAGGTATCGTGTCACGTATCGTTCGTCAGGAGGATATGCCATTCCTTGAAGATGGAACTCCGGTAGATATAGTATTGAACCCACTGGGTGTGCCTTCGCGTATGAACCTTGGACAGATTTTTGAAACCGTTTTAGGATGGGCAGGAAAAGAATTAGGTTTGCGTTTTGCAACTCCTATCTTCGACGGAGCCAGCTTAGATGATTTGAACGCATGGACAGACAAAGCCGGTGTTCCAAATTACGGAAAAACATATTTGTACGATGGTGGAACCGGCGAACGTTTTGACCAGACTGCCACAGTAGGTGTTATTTATATGTTGAAACTGGGTCACATGGTTGAAGATAAAATGCACGCGCGTTCTATCGGACCATACTCACTCATTACTCAACAGCCTCTTGGTGGTAAAGCTCAATTCGGGGGTCAACGTTTCGGAGAAATGGAAGTTTGGGCACTTGAAGCATTCGGTGCTGCTCACATTCTTCAAGAAATTCTGACTGTAAAATCGGATGACGTTATGGGACGTGCTCGTACTTACGAAGCAATTGTAAAAGGCGATCCTATGCCAACACCCGGAATTCCGGAATCGCTCAACGTATTGTTGCACGAACTCCGCGGATTGGGTCTGAGCATCAGTTTAGATTAAAATATAAAAATCTTAGGTTTATATCCGGTATAAAACCGGATATAAACTTTTGATTATAAATTTATTCTAAATTGAACTTTCAAAAAATGTAAATCTTATAACTCTTTATAAAACAGAGATATGGCTTTTAAAAATGATAATAAGGTAAAGAGTAATTTTAATAAAATTTCGATTGGTCTTGCATCACCCGAAGAGATATTAAAATTATCGAGTGGCGAGGTTCTCAAACCCGAAACCATTAATTATCGTACCTACAAACCAGAGCGTGATGGTCTGTTCTGCGAACGCATTTTCGGTCCAACTAAGGATTTTGAATGTCATTGCGGAAAATATAAACGTATCCGTTACAAAGGCATTGTCTGCGACCGTTGTGGTGTAGAAGTGACTGAGAAAAAAGTTCGTCGTGAACGTATGGGACACATCCAATTGGTTGTACCTGTAGCCCACATCTGGTATTTCCGCTCATTGCCGAACAAAATCGGTTACCTGCTTGGAATGCCAACCAAGAAACTTGATTCAATTATTTATTACGAAAAATATGTCATCATTCAGGGAGGAATTCTTGAAAATGGCGAAAACATTACGCAAGGCGAATTACTTTCAGAAGACGAATATCTTGATATTCTGGAAGCACTTCCACGTGAAAATCAATTGTTGGATGACAACGACCCAGAAAAGTTCATTGCTAAAATGGGGGCTGATGCTATCTACGATTTATTGAGTCGCTTGGATTTGGATGTTTTATCATACGACCTACGTCATAAAGCTAATAACGACACTTCGCAACAACGTAAAAACGAAGCCTTGAAACGTCTGCAAATTGTAGAATCTTTCCGTGCTTCTAAGTTACGTAACAAACCTGAGTGGATGATCATTAAGATTGTTCCGGTTATTCCACCTGAATTGCGTCCATTGGTACCACTTGATGGTGGTCGTTTCGCTACTTCGGATTTGAATGACCTGTATCGTCGTGTTATTATTCGTAACAATCGTTTGAAACGATTAATTGAAATCAAAGCTCCGGAAGTAATTTTACGTAACGAAAAACGTATGCTTCAGGAAGCTGTGGATTCATTGTTCGACAATTCACGTAAATCGAGTGCTGTTAAAACCGACGCAAACCGTCCGTTGAAATCGCTTTCAGATTCGTTGAAAGGTAAACAAGGACGTTTCCGTCAGAACTTGTTAGGTAAACGTGTGGATTACTCGGCTCGTTCGGTAATCGTCGTTGGTCCTGAATTAAAAATGCACGAGTGCGGTATCCCTAAGGATATGGCCGCAGAACTTTATAAACCGTTTGTAATCCGCAAATTGATCGAACGCGGAATTGTAAAAACGGTAAAATCGGCAAAGAAAATTGTTGATCGCAAAGACCCGGTAATCTGGGATATTTTAGAGTACGTGATGAAAGGACATCCCGTATTACTAAACCGTGCCCCTACTCTTCACCGTTTAGGTATTCAGGCTTTCCAACCAAAAATGATTGAAGGAAAAGCAATTCAACTTCACCCATTGGCATGTACGGCTTTCAACGCCGACTTTGATGGTGACCAGATGGCTGTTCACTTACCGCTGGGTAATGAGGCTATATTGGAAGCTCAGATGTTAATGTTGGGATCGCATAATATTCTTAATCCTGCTAACGGTGCTCCTATTACTGTACCTTCGCAGGACATGGTTCTTGGTTTGTATTATATTACCAAACCACGTCCGGGAGCTTTGGGTGAAGGTCTTATATTCTATTCGCCCGAAGAAGCAGAAATAGCTTACAACGAAAAGAAAGTTGCTTTACATGCTCCGATCAAAGTAAAAACTTTGGATCTGAATGCTGAAGGCGATCTTGAGTTGCAATTAATTGAGACTACAGTTGGACGTATATTGTTTAACAAGTGTGTTCCGCCTCAAGTAGGTTATATAAATGAACTTCTTTCTAAAAAATCATTGCGCGACATTATTGGTAACGTAATTGATATTTGTGGAGTTGCCCGTACTACCCAATTTTTGGATGATATCAAAGATTTGGGTTACTACATGGCATTCAAAGGTAGTTTGTCGTTTAACTTAGCCGACGTTATTATTCCACCGGAAAAAGAAACATTGGTAAAAGAAGGTAATGCTGAAGTAGAAGAAATTTTGAATAACTATAACATGGGATTCATTACCTTCAACGAACGTTATAACCAAATTATTGATACTTGGACACACGTAAACTCGAAATTGTCGAATATTTTGATGAAGCAACTTTCGAGTGATAATCAAGGGTTCAACTCTGTTTATATGATGTTGGATTCAGGTGCTCGTGGTTCTAAAGAACAGATTCGTCAGCTTTCAGGTATGCGTGGTTTGATGGCAAAACCTCAAAAATCAGGTGCAGAAGGTGGACAGATTATTGAAAACCCAATTCTTTCGAACTTTAAAGAAGGACTTTCGGTATTGGAATACTTTATTTCTACCCACGGTGCTCGTAAAGGTTTGGCGGATACGGCTCTTAAAACGGCTGATGCCGGATACTTAACCCGTCGTTTGGTTGACGTTTCACAAGATGTGATTATCAATGAAGACGATTGTGGTACATTACGTGGTTTGATCGCTACCGAAATGAAAAACAACGAAGAAGTAATTTCGTCTCTTTACGAACGTATTCTTGGTCGTGTTTCGGTTCATGATATTTATCATCCGCTTACAGCTGAATTATTAGTTGCTTCGGGTGAACAAATTACAGAAGTTCATGCACGAAAAATTCAAGATTCTCCAATCGAACGTGTTGAAATCCGTTCGGTATTGACTTGCGAATCTAAAAAAGGTGTTTGTGCTAAATGTTACGGACGTAACCTGGCAACAGGAAAAATGGTACACATTGGTGAAGCTGTAGGTGTTATTGCCGCTCAGTCAATCGGTGAACCGGGAACTCAGTTGACACTTCGTACTTTCCACGTCGGTGGGGTTGCTTCGAACGTCGGTGCAGAATCTAAAATAACTTTACGTTACGATGGACGCCTTGAATTTGAAGAGCTTCGTACGGTTGATGCTGTTGAAGACAATAAAGACACTTATCAGGTGGTAGTAAGCCGTTTGGCTGAAATGCGTGTAGTTGATGTTAATACCGGAATTGCTCTCACCACACAGAATATTCCTTACGGTTCTAAACTGTATGTGAAAGATGGAGATCTTGCAACTAAAGGTCAGGTTGTCTGTGAGTGGGATCCATTTAACGCGGTAATTATTTCGGAAACTGATGGTAAGATTGAATTTGAAGATGTAATTGAAGGTGTTACTTTCAAAACTGAAACAGATGATGCTACCGGATTACGTGAAAAAATTCTTATTGAATCAAAAGATCGTAATAAAGTTCCAAGTGCTCACATTGTGTCAAAAGATGGTTCTATTCTTCGTACATACAACTTACCGGTGGGTGCCCACTTGGTCTTGGACAACGGTGATAAGATTAAAACCGGTCAAATGTTGGTAAAGATTCCACGTGCTGTTGGTAAAGCGGGTGATATCACCGGTGGTCTTCCACGTGTAACTGAATTATTCGAAGCTCGTAACCCATCGAATCCAGCTGTTGTAGCTGAAATCGACGGTGAAGTAACCTTCGGAAAAATCAAACGTGGTAACCGCGAATTGACTGTAACTTCGAAAACAGGTGAAATCAAAAAGTATATGATTCCATTATCTCGTCAGATTTTGGTTCAGGAAAATGACTTTGTACGTGCAGGAACTCCGCTTTCGGATGGAGCAACCACACCTTCAGATATTTTATTAATCAAAGGACCTACTGCGGTTCAGGATTATATTGTAAATGAAGTTCAGGACGTTTACCGCTTACAAGGTGTAAAAATCAATGATAAACACTTTGAGGTAATTGTACGTCAGATGATGCGTAAAGTTGAAATTCTGGAACAAGGCGATACTCGCTTCCTTGAAAAGCAAATTGTTGACAAACATGACTTTATGGAAGAAAATGATCGTATCTGGGGTAAAAAAGTAATTCTTGATGCAGGCGATTCAGCTACGTTGAAACCCGGTCAGATTATTACTGCCCGTAAGTTACGTGATGAAAACAGTATGCTTAAACGCCGTGATATGAAATTAGTAGAAACACGCGATGCAATTGCTGCTACTTCTAATCAGATATTACAAGGAATTACTCGTGCTGCTCTTCAAACCAATAGCTTTATGTCGGCTGCTTCTTTCCAGGAAACTACGAAAGTGCTAAACGACGCTGCTATCAACGGAAAAGTAGACCGCTTGGAAGGATTGAAAGAAAACGTTATTTGCGGACATTTGATTCCAGCCGGAACAGGACAACGCGACTTCGACAAAATAGTAGTTTACTCACGCGATGAGTACGACAAGAAGGTTGATGCCCGTAAAAATGTACTGGATATAGAAGAAAGTGAAACAGAAGAATAATTAATCTTCTTGCCTAAAACTATTTATAAACGAGCTTGTTTTCTTTTTGAAGACAAGCTCGTTTTTTGTAGTAGCAACTTTTGGTATGCTCAAAAAAACACAGTATCTTAGCATTAATTTTGAAATTAATCCGAGTCAAGAACTCAAACCTATCATTAAAATGGAAAACAATTATTGTATCATCATGGCCGGTGGCGTTGGAAGCCGCTTTTGGCCTTTCAGTCGTAATAACCGCCCTAAACAATTCCTGGACTTCTTTGGAACCGGACGTTCCCTCCTACAACTCACTTTTGACAGAATAAATCATCTTGTACCTGCTGAAAATATAATAATAGTATCCAATATTATTTATAAAGATTTGATATTGGAACAACTCCCCAAAATTAAAGCCGATCAGGTATTACTTGAACCTAACAGACGTAACACCGCTCCTTGTATTGCTTATGCTATCAATCGCATCAAAGCTATGACCGACAAAGCAAACATTATAGTTGCCCCTTCGGATCATTTGATTTTGAAAGAAACTGACTTTTTGGATACCATTAAAACAGGTCTTGATTTTGTAGATAAAAATGATTGTATTCTAACGTTGGGTATTAAGCCTAGCAGACCGGAAACTGGTTATGGCTATATCCAAATATCGGAAGGTGAAACTAACCTCCGTAAAGTAAAAACATTTACAGAAAAACCAAACGCTGAACTCGCTCAGGTTTTTTATGAAACAGGCGAGTTTTTCTGGAACTCAGGTATATTTTTGTGGAACCTTCAAACGATAGTCAAGGCTTTTGATGAATTATTGCCGGAAGTTGCCAACAAATTCAATGCTGGAGAAAAATTTTATAACACCGCTAACGAACAGGCCTTTATAGATGAAATGTATGCTTCATGTCCTAATATCTCTATTGACTATGGTATTATGGAAAAAGCGAAAGATGTACATGTTCTATGTTCAGATTTTGGCTGGACCGACTTGGGAACATGGGGTTCATTGTATGAAATGTCTCCAAAAGATGAAAACGAAAATGTAGCACTGAAGTGCAAAACTGCTTTTTACGAAAGCGAAGGCAACATAGTGGTACTTCCTCCTGAAAAGTTGGCTGTAATTCAGGATTTGAAAGGCTACATTGTAGCTGAATCCGACAATGTTTTACTAATATGCAAACTGGAAGAAGAACAACGCATTCGTCAGTTTGTCAATGATATGAATGTAACTTTTGACGGGAAATTTAATTAAAAGTTGATAATCTACAGTTGGCACTTGGCAGTCTTTAATTATCGAAAGTATCGTAATTAGAAGCTATCAACTGCCAACTTTCAGTTAATATAATGAGCGATATAATTCATCTTTTACCCGATTCTGTAGCCAATCAAATTGCAGCCGGAGAAGTTATACAACGTCCGGCTTCTGTACTAAAAGAGTTGGTAGAGAATTCAATTGATGCCGGAGCCACTTTTATTCAGATACTGATAAAAGATGCCGGGCGTACGTTGATTCAGGTTGTTGATAACGGGAAAGGAATGAGCGAAACAGATGCGCGCATGGCATTTGAACGTCACGCTACCTCGAAAATAAAAAATGCTGACGATTTATTTTCATTACGTACCATGGGATTCCGGGGCGAAGCCCTAGCATCAATAGCAGCCGTAGCGCAAGTAGAGTTGCGGACACGAAGAGCAGAAGACGAACTTGGCGTATTAGTAGAAATTGCAGGCACGCGGGTGTTTAAACAAGAATCTGTTCAGTGCGATCTGGGAACTTCTTTTCAGGTAAAGAATTTATTTTTCAATGTACCTGCCCGAAGACGATTTCTGAAAAGCGACAATGTAGAAAAGAGTCATATTCTGACGGAGTTTTACAGAATAGCCCTGGTTAACACTTCTGTCGCTTTTTCATTTTTCGATGGGGATGAAGAGATTTTTCAGCTACCTGCATCCAACAATAAAATCCGTATTGAGAATATATTTGGGAAAAGTGCAAAAAAACGCTGGCAACAGCAACTTCTTAGCATTGAGACTTCCACTAATCTGGTTAGCATATTTGGTTATGTGGGCAAACCTGAATATGCGCAAAAATCTGCAACCCAGTATTTCTTTGTAAACGGGAGATATATGCGCCATCCATACTTCCATAAAGCGGTATTGCTGGCATATAATCAAATGATTCAGGCATCGGAGAGTCCGAATTATTTCATATATTTTGATGTTGATCCGCAAACTATTGACGTCAATATTCATCCAACAAAAACTGAAATTAAGTTTGAAAACGAACAGGCTATCTGGTCGATATTAACTGCAGCCGTCAAAGAAGCATTGGGCAAATTCAATGTTATTCCTTCTATTGATTTTGATCAGGAAGGCGCCGTGGATATACCCACTACTATTTCGGTTGAGAATGTACGCCCACCTCAAACAAACTTCAATCCAAATTACAATCCTTTCGGCACTTCAAATTACAAAAGGCCTGTACTGGATTGGGAGGATTTATACGGAGGGTTCGAGAAAAAAGAGGAACCTTCAGAATCGGTTATCGATTGGGAGCCTGAAACAGAAATAATCATAACCCCCTCATTCACTCAGCAAGAACAACAAAAGGTAATTGAAAATCTGGAAACCAGAGCCGAAAATTATCAATATAAGAATCGCTTTATTCTTACCGGACTTAAATCCGGTTTATTAATGATAGATCAGCATCGGGCACATACCCGTATCTTATTTGATCTGTTTCTTAGTCAGATAGAGAATTCCAAAGGATCGTCTCAGCAAGTACTATTCCCCGAGATACTGGAGCTAAGTGCTGATGACGCTTTGTTTTTCGAGCAAATCATACCGGATTTACAACACGTGGGATTTGAGTTTGAAACCATGGAGAACCATACTTATAGCGTTAAAGGAGTTTCTTCGCATGTGGGCACCGGTAGCGTTATTGATTTGCTGCTGGAAATGCTGGACAAAGCAAAAACCACAGCTCAGGATCCCACAGCCAGCATCCACGAAACCATTTCGCTATCGCTGGCAGAGGCTTCTTCAATAAAATCGGGTCAACGCCTATCTTCCGAAGAAATGAGTGATCTGATTGACCGTCTGTTTGCTTGTTCTAATCATAATTTTACTCCGGATGGAAAAAAGATTATGACCATTTTCTCTCAGGATGAGCTTGAGAAACGCTTTTGATACGCTTGATTTTTAGTAGAAAGAAATGAAAACTTTAGTTATATTCGATTTGGATGGCACGCTGCTCGATACGGTTGCCGACTTAGCTGCCAGTACCAATTATGCTTTAGAACAGTGTGGATTTCCAACCCACGAAGCGGAGGCTTATAAATTTTTTGTGGGAAATGGCATTAATAAACTATTTGAAAGAGCATTGCCCGATGGAGCTAAAGACCAGGAGACTATTTTGAAAATCAGAAAGTATTTCATTGAATACTACAACGATCACAATTCAGAACTAACAGTTCCCTATCCGGGAATATCTGAATTACTTGGCACATTGCAATCCAAAAACATTCAACTTGCCGTAGCCTCTAATAAATACCAGCAAGCCACTACAGAATTAATACAGCATTTTTTCCCTGATATCAATTTTGCGGCTGTTTTTGGACAACGTGAAAACGTACCGATAAAACCAAATCCTGCAATAGTAAATGATATTCTGGCTATAACCGGAACTGAACGAAAAGATGTCTTGTATATCGGTGATTCAGGAGTAGATATGCAAACTGCTCAAAATGCAGGTGTCGATGCTGCCGGAGTTACCTGGGGTTTTCGTCCCAGAGCAGAACTCGAACAATTCGAACCAAAATATATTATAGATAATACAAGCAAAATTCTTGAAATCATAGCATAAAAAAAACCGCCATATTGGCGGTTTTTTTTATGCTATCTAAATCTGCGGCTATTCTTCTTTCACCTGAGGGGTAATAAGTTTGTAACCTTTACCGTGAATATTGATAATAGCTACGTTTTCATCGTCTTTCAACAATTTGCGTAATTTAGTGATATACACATCCATGCTACGTGCATTGAAGTAATTATCATCAACCCATATTGTTTTCAGCGCAAAATTGCGTTCTAAAATACTATTGGCATTAGCAGCCAAAAGGTTCAGTAATTCTGATTCTTTGGTTGTAAGCTTTTTAGATTCGCCTTCGTATGTAAGCATCTGTTTTTGAGCATCAAAAACAAACTCTCCGATTTGATAGGTAACAACATCTTTCGCACGTTTACCTTTTACTCTACGCAAGATAGATTCAATGCGGTAAAGTAATTCCTCCATGCTGAATGGTTTTGATAAATAATCATCAGCACCTAATTTAAATCCTTGCAAAATATCTTCTTTCATCGATTTTGCTGTAAGGAAAATAATAGGCACTTCAGAATTTAATGAGCGCACGTCGGCAGCCAATGCGAATCCGTCTTTCTTAGGCATCATCACATCAAAAACACATAAGTCATATTTGTTCTTAGAAAAAGCTCTGTAGCCGGCTTCACCATCAGGTTGTAAGTCTGCATCGTAACCTTTTGTCTGCAAATATTCTCTGAGAAGCATGCCAAGATTTTCATCATCTTCGCACAACAAAATTTTTACTTTTTCGTCAGTCATAATTCGTAATTTTTTAATGTTGGTATTGTAATAGTGAATTTTGTTCCAATTTTTAATTCGCTTTCCACTTTAATGGATCCGCGATGTTCAGTAACTATCTTTTTTACGTAAGCAAGTCCCAATCCAAATCCTTTAACGTTATGCAGATTTCCGGTAGATACACGATAAAATTTTTCGAAGATTCGTCTTAAGTCGTCTTTATTGATTCCGATTCCATTGTCTTCGATACTAATAATCAAGTTATCCTTCTCATTCCATGTTTCTATTGTCAAGAGTAATGGTTTATCGCTGTATTTTAGCGCATTGTCCATTAAATTGAAAATCACATTAGTAAAATGGACTTCATCAACCAAAGCCACATCATTGGCAGCTTTGAGGTTCGACGTAATTTTGCCTCCTTTACTGGTAACTTTCAAAGAAAAATTATTGACTATATCTGATATTAATGAGTTTATTGATATTTCGTTAAGCTTTAATATCGATTTATCTTTTTCAAATATAGCCATTTGCAACACTTTCTCCACTTGCAAACTCAATCGTTTTGTCTCATCTTTTATCACCTTCGAAATGTGTTTCAAGGTTTCTGGTGTTTTACCTACGCCCGGATCCTGCAACATTTGTGAAGCTAACGAGATGGTCGAAATCGGAGTTTTAAGCTCATGAGTCATATTGTTGACAAAGTCATTTTTCATATTATTGAGCTTTTTCTGTCTGAAAATGATAATAATAGCTACAATAAATATGCTCAGAATAATTAGTACCAGTGCCAACGAAGGCAAAAGTAAGTTCATCGAACTTAAGATATAATTTTGCTTTGTTGGAAACGTAACCTGCAAATAGGCTGCTTTGCTCGACTCTTCAAGCGGAAACAGTTTTTGGGTATATATGTTACTCTGTATTTCTATTTCGTCCTGCTTAATATCCTTATGACAATTATAAATAACTTTTCCTTGCTTATCCACTACCGAATACGTGAAAGGAAGCGTTACTCCATTATTTACAAGTACCTTAGTCAGGATTCCATCCAAATCCTCAAAATTAACCCGTTCGTTAATCTCCTTCTGATCAATCTCTTTCATCCAACGGAAAACCGCCTGATCTAATATCGTTTTAGAACGTGAGAAGTTTTGTTTAAATTTCTCCTGCAAATAGCGAGAAGTTTCTTCGATGGTCGACTGCCCATGACGCGTTTTTAAACGTATAGTCGGTCTGTTTATCTGC
The DNA here is from genome assembly GCF_000183135.1 of Paludibacter propionicigenes WB4. Taxonomy (NCBI): domain Bacteria; kingdom Pseudomonadati; phylum Bacteroidota; class Bacteroidia; order Bacteroidales; family Paludibacteraceae; genus Paludibacter; species Paludibacter propionicigenes. Next base: position 2,075,644 of record NC_014734.1, read on the forward strand.
TCAGAAGTCAGTTTAAGATTTCCGGCCATGCTGTCGATGTTCTTCTTCATCTGGCTGGTCTGAGAATCCTGACTTAACAATCTGCTTTTGCTCCCTGAGTAATCATCGCCTTCGAGCGTTTGCCCCAAATACTCCAAAGCCTCATTTTCCTCTACTAAACTTACCGTCTGAAACAGACTTCGTTGAACATTGTCATTAAACTGACTTTCAATCATTTCTGCATTTATCCTTACATATCTTGCTTGCAGGAGAATAAGTCCTACAAAAGTTAATGCCATTGAGATAATAAGAATCCAGATAGTTGCTTTCTTCATAACACGACAAATTTACATCAAAATATATTCTTAAACATCATATTAACAACAAAAAGGCGTTATTTTTTATCAAAAACAATATTTATTGTATTATTTTTACATAATAGCCTGATCGAATTTAAACAATAAAGATTATTTTAATATAATTCAAGCGCAAACACCTCAAAAAACAAAGAAAAATTTAAATTTTTATATTAAAGGATGCTTATTGCCCATTAATACAGCAATTACATATTAACTATTTAACACAAAAGAACAATCTACAAGCCTGAAATGCTATTATCAGCAATTTCAACGTTTCTTAGCTATCAGCATAAATTGCTCGTAATCTGATATTTTTCCTTTAATTCTCTCACGCGAAAGCACATTATACGTATGAGTCGAAACAACATCAAAGCCTGCCTGCTCAAACTGTGAAGATAAATGCGCTGTGTCAAATCCGCAATGAGGAATAGGCTCGAATCTATGAAATGAACCGTCTTCAGTTCGAATATCTCCTACTATTATCACAGCATTAGGCTTCATTATTTTAGACAAGTGAAGTAAGGCTTTATCAATGTCCGGAATGTGATGAAAGGCCATGCAAGAAAAGACCAAATCAATATCTTGCTTTTGGTATTCAAAAATCTCACCATGTACAATCTCAACCAATTCATCACCATTCAATTTAGCCTTCAACACCTCTAACATGGATTGAGAAGTGTCTTCGAAAACCAAAGCATTTATTCCGTCTAATAACTGAAGACCAACCAAGCCTGTGCCCGCTCCGATTTCCAAGCCCTTCCAACTTTTCTGCAACTTTACGTTTTGCAACAGTTCACGAACAAAAATGCGAGTCATAGCTATCTTTTCAGGACTATCCCATTCAGCAGCCCTCGCAGCAAAATTATCAATCATACTTATTATCCTCTATATTCTTTTAAATTAAAACAGTATAACTCTGTTTTAAACCAATTTGTTTAAAACAAATAAACCAAACTCATCACTTAATTTTAATCGTATAATGATACAAAAAAGCACTATATTTGTACTCATAAAGCTTATTTTAAAATTAAAACGGTTCAGTTAGTGAAAATGAAAAACCTATTAAAAACAAGTATTATGGCAATAGCTGTTGTAGCAGCAAGCGGAGCTGCAAACGCCGAAACTCCTGTTATAGGAAAACAGCACCCAACTATAACAAACAGACTCATGACTCCTGAGGTTCTATGGTCGTTCGGTCGCGTAGGCGGAGTACAAATTTCTCCCGATAAAACCAAAGTTCTGTATAGCGTGTCCTATTACAGCATAACCGAGAACAAAGGAAATTCAGAGCTTTTTGTTATGAACACCGATGGTTCGGACAAAAAACAAATTACCAAAACCGCCACTCGCGAAGCAGCAGCAAAATGGATGAAAGACGGCCAGCACATCGCTTTTTTATCGTCGGAAACCGGAAGCATGCAACTGTGGACGATGAAAGCCGATGGTAGCGAACGCAAACAAATAACCGACGTAAAAGATGGAATCAATGATTTCGCTTTATCGCCGGACGAAACAAAACTTCTTTTTGTAGCCGATGTGAAGTACGGAGAAAGCACCGTAGATAAATACCCCGATCTGCCAAAATCGAGCGGTATAATCGTAACGGATTTAATGTACAAACACTGGGACGAATGGACAAAAACCGTTCCACATCCTTTCGTGGCAGATATAAAAGAGGGCAAAATTGCAAATATTATTGACATATTAAACGGTGAACCCTATGAAAGTCCTATGAAACCCTTTGGTGGAATAGAACAACTTGCCTGGAGCCCCGATGGAAAAACCGTGGCCTACACTTGTAGAAAGAAAACCGGGAAAGAATATGCTCTTTCAACTAACTCCGATATCTACTTCTACACCCTGTCTACCGGCAAAACAGAGAATAAAACTCAAGGCATGATGGGATACGACCAGAATCCGACATTCTCGCCCGACGGCAAATGGCTGGCATGGGAAAGCATGGAACGGGATGGATACGAAGCGGATAAAAACCGTTTGTTTGTCATGAATCTGCAAACCGGCGAAAAGACCGATCTTTCAGCCAACTTCGATCAGAATTCGGGCTCACTGATTTGGACTCCCGACAGCAAATCCATTTATTTTGTAAGCTGCTGGCATGCTGTCACTCAGATTTACCGTGCAGATATAGCTTCAAAAAAGATAGTACAAATTACAAAAGGAGATCATGACTACTCCTTTGTGGCTCCGATAAAGGACAAACTTATTGGCGTAAAACATTCGCTGAGCAAACCCGACGAAATTTATGCTATAAACCCAAAGACAGGAGTTGAAACAGAAATTTCATTTGAGAATAAAGAAATTCTGTCTCAACTAGACATGGGAAAGGTAGAAGAACGCTGGATTACCACTACCGACAATAAACAAATGCTTACGTGGGTGGTTTATCCACCTAACTTCGATAAGAATAAGAAATATCCAACATTGCTTTTCTGCGAAGGCGGACCACAATCGACAGTGAGCCAGTTTTGGTCGTATCGCTGGAACCTACAGCTCATGGCGGCCAACGGCTATATAGTAGTTGCACCTAACCGTCGCGGACTTCCAAGCTTTGGTAAAGAATGGCTGGAGCAAATTAGCGGTGATTATGGCGGTCAAAATATGAAAGATTATTTCTCAGCCATCGACGCATTGGCCAAAGAACCCTATGTAAATAAAGATAAGTTGGGTTGCGTAGGTGCAAGCTATGGTGGATTTTCGGTTTACTGGCTCGCAGGCCATCATGAAAAACGCTTCAAAGCTTTCTTGGCACACGATGGCATGTTCAACTTACCGCAACAATACCTTGAAACAGAAGAGATGTGGTTTGTAAACTGGGATTTGGGTGGCGCATACTGGGACAAAGCAAATGCTATTGCACAGCGTTCGTACGCCAACTCTCCGCACTTGTTTGTGGACAAATGGGACACTCCTATTTTAGTTATTCACGGCGAAAAAGATTACCGCATTCTGGCTTCACAAGGTATGGCAGCTTTCAATGCAGCTATATTGCGTGGTGTTCCGGCTGAGATGTTGATCTTCCCCGACGAAAATCACTGGGTACTACAACCTCAAAATGGTATTCTTTGGCAACGTACATTCTACTCGTGGCTGGATAAATGGTTGAAATAAACCAATATTCCCCGAATAAAAAGATTTATACTTCAAAGGGCTTTACATTATATGTGAAGCCCTTTGTGCATCAAAGCAAACTTCCAATTAGCTCTTACCGTAAAGCTAACTAAAATATCGCAACAGCTTAGTATATTAATCGGCATCAATTAATTCATTCGTAAGTATCAATTATATTTATGCTGTACAGCTCAACAAAATATACTGTACAGCATAATAAGTTATACTGTACAGTATAAATATCTATAGTCTACATATCAATCTTAAAGTAACTCAAAGACTCAGCTAATCGATCAGTATACTTCAATTAATTCCTCGAAAGAAACGGAATAGATTATAGAAACTCCTACGGATTCCTAAAATGATTGAAATAAGAAACCTGCATTTATCTACAGAATTGTCTCCGAATTTGGGAAGAAAACAACATATAGGCATTCAATATAAATTTCTTGCCAGAATGTTGTAATTTTGGTGATTATTAAACTTTATATTGAAAAGAGATGCAACAAAAACAACCTGGTTTGCATCATCAAAAAAGAATATGGAATTAAGGACTGCGATAACTGACGAACAACAATTGATTGCCGGATGCAAAGCGGGTAAATCGTGGGCTCAAAAAAGGGTTTACGAATTACATGCTCCAGCCATGATGAGCGTTTGTGTGCGGTATGTAAACGATCGGGAAACGGCCCGCGACTTATTACAGGATGGTTTCATTAAGCTATTTACAAAGATAGATTCATATTCAGGAACAGGGTCATTCGGCGGTTGGATAAGACGAATCTTCGTCACCACAGCATTGGAATATCTCAGGCAAAACGATGCATTGAAACAGAGTGAAAGTATTGAAGAATACAGCAATTATATTGAAAATAATGATGTCGGGGTATTGGAAAAAATTTCAGTTGATGATTTAATGGCTTGCATTTCAGAATTATCAGACGGATATAGAATCATATTCAATTTATATGCTATCGAAGGTTATTCACACGCCGAAATAGCGGAAATACTAAACATAGCTGAAGCCACCTCGCGATCGCAATTTATGAGAGCCCGAAGAATTCTTCAAAAAAACGTACAATCACTTATTGGACAAGATCATGCAAAACAATATAAACAATAACGAACAAGATGCTTTCAATGATATTTTCAGGCAAAAGCTTGAAAATCATCAGCTGCCCGTCGATGCCGAATGCTGGAACGAGATAGAAGCACGCCTGAACTCCAAGAAAAGAAGGATTATCCCGTTCTGGTTTTGGCTAACAACCGGGGGCACTGCCGTTGCCTTCCTGGCATTGCTGTTTACTTTGCGTTTGCCTTCCGCGTCTACTGACTTTGCCAGAGACTCTAAACAGATTAAAACCAAACAAATAAACGTACAAAATAAAATTGCCGGCAAACAAGCGAGTCATTCTATTTCAACAAAAAAGTCCGCTGAGACGAACCACAAAAATTATCAGACATCTAAAAACAACAAAGTGGAAGATGTTGTAATTAAAGAACCAAACTTAACGGAAACTGCTACCAAAGAGAATATTAAGATCGAAAACAACGGTGCAAACGAACAACAGTTAGCTCAGGTAACAGACAATCGGGAGGCTCCGGCAACAACGAATTCCGTATCTGCTCGTGATTCCGCAAAGAATAATTCTGATAATGTTTTCCAAGACAGATTACTGGCTAAAAACGCTGAAAGCGAAAAGCCTGCCAAAAAGCCAAAAAAGAAACAAGACCTGTTGCTGGCAGCTGCATTTAGCACCGGTGGAGGCATGAATTTTAGCGGGAACAATGGTCTGGTATTTGACAATCCCATTGGAAAGTCATATTTGACGAATGGAATGACAGATTACAGCAACATACTGTCTCAACAGGATTTTTCAGAAAAAAACTATATGGCTCCCGTTTCGTTTGGAATCATCGTACGGAAACAGCTAAACAAGGCTATCGGCATTGAGAGTGGACTTGTGTACACTTACTTACTGTCAACATTTTCTAATTCCGGCATGCAACATCCTGACGCTAAATTGCATCTTCATTATGTAGGCGTTCCTATCAACTTTGTGGGTCTGCTTTGGGATAACCCAACATGGGAGATCTACTTATCAGGGGGTGGTATGGTGGAAAAAGGAATTCAATCGGTTTATAGTCAGAACCAGTATTCCGGCAACAGGATAATCACTACCATTGCCAAAACCAATATCAATGGTCTTCAATGGTCGGTAAACGGAGCAATCGGAGTAACGTATAAGGTGCAACGAAACTGGGGAATATATTTCGAACCCAAGCTCTCTTATTTCTTCGACAATAATCAACCCGCCAGCGCCCGAACCGAAGACCCTGTAGTAATAGGAATATCGGCAGGAGTAAGATTTAGAATCAAATAATAAAACTCAATCGTTATGAGAAAGTATTTATCAGTATTTGCACTTGCTATCCTAATGGCGAGCTGCAGCAATCAGAATGATCCGACAATAAAGGTTCCGACCGATGCTAAACCGATAATATTGAAGGCCGGCTGGGAAAAACGAATAAATCAGGACAATGAATTCGCTTTTGATTTACTAAAGCAAACCATTCAAAGTTCGGGTGAGACAAACGTATTCGTATCTCCGTTGAGCGTCAGCATTGCGCTAGGAATGGCATGGAACGGCGCCAATGGACAAACAAAGACCGAAATGGAAACGGCTTTGAAATTGAGTGGAATGTCAATTGCCGATATCAATGATTACTATAAAACAATGCAATCCACCCTCCCGTCAATTGATCCGACAACCAAATTGAGTATTGCTAATTCGTTGTGGTATCGCTCAGGATTTCCTGTAAAATCTGACTTCTTAAAAGTAAACACCGATTACTTCGGATCTTATATCAAAGAATTGGATTTCAGTCAAAGCTGGGCTGTGGATACTGTAAATAACTGGTGCGCAAAGAAAACAAACAATCTGATAAAGAAACCGCTTGACATGATTCCACCGGATGCCATGATGTATCTTGTAAACGCCATATATTTTAAAGGAATCTGGAGAAAACATTTTGAAACAAAAAATACAACGGAAGCCAACTTCACCAACGAACTGGGGAAAGCAGTAAAAGTCAATATGATGTATCAGAAAGACACCTTTTCTTATGCGCAAGACAGCTATGCTCAATATCTTGATATGCCGTATGGAAATAAAGCTTTCAGCATGACAGTAGTATTACCTAACGAAGGAAAAACAACCGGAGAAGTATTGGACTACATGAAAACAACCGGGTGGGACAACACGCTTAAAGGTTTCTTTACAAGTCAAGTGGATGTTTATTTACCCCGATTCAAAACTCAAAACAAGTTTATACTCAACGATCCACTGAAAAATATGGGAATGAATCTGGCATTTAATGAATTTGCCGACTTCAGGGATATCGCCAATACTCCATTGATGATCTCGAGGGTAATTCACGACACTTATGTAGAAGTGACAGAAGAAGGTACTGAAGCTGCCGCAGTAACTATAGTTGAATTTGGAAACACCTCAGTCGGACCTCAACCTCTCCCTACTCCAATCTTCAAAGTCAACAGGCCTTTTATATTCGTAATTCGGGAGCAAAGTACTGGTGTCATTCTCTTTATCGGAAAAATGGGAAATGTTGATAAGTTTTGATTAAATCCAACCTTAAAATAAGGACTTAAGACGCTAGAACATGAAAAAAAGTTATTGCCTCCTATTCATTTTTGTGTTTTTCGCATCGGAAATGAAAGCCCAAAAAGCCGAAGTAGGTATCACATTCTCTGCATTAAGCGATAATAGCATTGCCCGGTTTAACAGTGATTATATCAGTGATTCCGGTACCGATGCAGGAAAATCGCACACATTCGGGATTACTTACATTAAACCTTTAAATAAATGGCTCGGCGTTGAATCCGGTATTGAGTTCCTCCAAGGCAAAGCATCGATTCATTCAATAACGAACACAATGTATGGATTAAGCACCGTAAGTCATAGCGGGACTATGTCTCTTATCAATATCCCTGTCGGCCTTCGTGCATCCTTTTGGAAGTATTGCTTTGTGAACGGAGGATTATTTATAGATATGGATGTAAGCTCTGACTCGCCTGTGAATTCTCAATCAGGAATAGGGAGTCAACTCGGATTTGGACTGAAATACAACTTCAAAACAGGTATCTCAGTATTCGTAAACCCCTATACTAGAATACACGCATTCCCATTATCATTTCAATCTAATCAGGAACACTTATTTGAGTCAGCCATTCGGTTTGGGATGAGTTATCAGTTATAAAAGCAGATTTTAAATCACAGTTTTAAATCCAGAGATATGAAAAGAACTATGTTTTTTATCAGCCTTGCTGTTCTACTTTTGAGCAGTTGCGAATCGGTAGTAACAGAAACTGTTACCTACAAAATCAACGAGCCTGTTTTTATGTCGACCGAAGTATTTCGTAATTCGGTAAAAGTAACTTCTAAGCAACACGCCATTAGTGGTATTGGCAAAATGTGTTTCTACAACGATTACCTGTACATTTCCGAACCGGAAAAAGGGATTCACATTATTGACAATCGCGACCCTTCGAGCCCCAGAGTAGCGGGCTTTATAGAGCTATTGGGGAATGCCGACTTAGCCATTCGCGACAACAAGCTATACGCCGATTCGTATATCGATTTGGTTTGGTTTGATATAAGCAATCCACTATTGCCGGAACTAAAAGGAAGATTGGATTCAATATTTCCAACAGCACTGCCATCGACGCAAAACCAATATGGAATTGATTATCAACAGACTTATGCCGGTAAAAGCAAGGGCATTGTAGTTGGCTGGAAAGTAAAAGAAAGAACCGAAAATGTATCGCACTATACCGGCGGTTGGTATGGTGGAGTTACCTATGATTTTGCTACTTTAAACAGCACAGCACCTACCGGCAGTAAAAGCACAGGTATAAACGGCTCCATGTCGCGTTTCAGTATTTACAACGATTATTTATATTCAGTTATCAATAACTATATGAATATATTCGACTTAAGTGCTGCCAAACCAACCAAAGCCGCTCCGGATTTTTACATAGGACGCAGTGTGGAAACTATTTTCAGCTATAAGGACTATATGTATATGGGAACACCTAGCGGTATGCTAATCTATTCGGTAAAGAATCCTCTAAAACCGGAATTTCAATCATCGTTGACGCATGCCTACGGTTGCGATCCTGTAGTTGTTGAAAATGATTTAGCGTATGTGACAGTTCATTCGGGCAACCTATGTGGACAAAACACCAACGAATTATTCATTGTGGATGTAAGTAACCCCAAAAGCCCAAAACAACTTGTATCATACACTATGACTAATCCTAAAGGCCTTGGTATCGACAATGGAAAATTATTCTTGTGCGATGATGGGTTGAAAATATTCAACAACAGCAATCCGCAAACCCTCTTGGCTAACCAACTTGCTCATTTTAAGAACATAAACGGATATGATATCATTGCTCACAACAACATAGCCATGATGATTGCCGAAGACGGCATTTATCAGTACGATTATTCTGATTTAAATAATATCAAATTGTTGAGCAAATTACCGATAGTTAAGTAAACCGGATATATACGACAAATAATTATGCAATAAAAAAGTGAGATTGAAACAAATCAATCTCACTTTCTTTATTCAAGCAACTATCTCTATGATTATCCGTAGATAATTTTTCCATTCTCGTCTTTAAATTCCTCGAAACTCTTGTTGTATTGCTCCATAGCGCGGTAACTCATAGCCATGCTGGAGAATCCACCATCGTGCAATAAGTTTTGCATGGTTACCTTGCGTGTTAAATCGCTAAACATAACAACGCAATAGTCAGCACAATCTGCAGCTGTGGCGTTGCCCAGTGGCGACATACGTTCTGAGAAATCAAGCAAACCATCCATGCCCTTTACACCGCTTCCGGCAGTTGTTACAGTTGGCGATTGAGATATTGTATTTACACGTACATTGCGTTCGCGACCGTAAATATAACCAAAACTACGAGCAATTGACTCCAGCATAGACTTGGCATCAGCCATATCGTTATACCCAAAAACAGTACGTTGAGCAGCCATATAGGAAAGAGCCACCACAGAACCATAATCGTTGATTGCATCCATTTTCTTAGCTACCTGCATCATTTTATGAAAAGAAATAGCAGAGATATCAAGAGTTGTAAGTAGCATATCATAATCAAGATCGTCATAAGGACGTTTTTTTCTTACGTTTGGTGACATGCCGATAGAATGTAGTACAAAGTCAATTTTACCACCTAACACCTCCATCGATTGTTCAAAAACTTGTTCCAAATCAGTCACACTGGTAGCATCGGCCGGAATAAGTTTAGCATTAAGCTTTTCTGCCAATTCGTTTGTAGTACCCATGCGTACTGCCAACGGAGTGTTTGACAATGTAATAATGGCACCTTCTTCTACAGCGCGTTCTGCAACTTTCCAGGCAATGGACATGTCGTTCAATGCTCCAAAAATAATTCCTCTTTTACCTTTTAATAAATTATTACCCATGATTTTATTTTAATGGTTTCTCATATCAAACAGTTCAATAGCTTAAATGTTTGATAAAAGAAACTTAATTTCGGCACAAAGATACACAAAATGTGCATAAAATAAAAATTTATTAAGCAATAGAAAGAGTAAAAATATATTAACTGTCTATATATTAGCAATTTAGCCAATCTAACAATCAAGCTAGAATCTTAGTTCCTTTTGTCTATTATAATGCAAAAAAATAGCCTTATGAGCTATTGCTAGTCCATAAGGCTATTTTATTAATTCTGTCTATTATTTATTTACTCTGAAACGCTCTGAACCGTTTTTGATAAAATCAACGATTTGTTTGGCAGCAGCAATACCGGCATTGATATTAGCTTCAGCTGTTTGAGCACCCATCTTCTTTGGAGTTGTAAAGTATCTGCCACCAACTTTTTCTTTCATTTCAGCATCGTTACCGGGCACTATGTCTGTCACATATTTAAAATCCGGACGCGATTCCATGAATTCAAGAATTTCAGTTTCGTTGATAACTTCCTTGCGAGCTGTATTTACAAGCACTGCACCTTTTGGCATCCGACCAAGCAAAGCAGCGTTGATAGACTGTTTGGTTTCAGCCGTAGCCGGAATATGCAATGAAACAATGTCAGAAACACTGTAAAGCTCTTCAACCGAAGATACCGCTTTCACACCATCTTTTTCGATTACTTCGGCAGGACAAAAAGCATCAAATGCATACAATTCCATACCAAATCCTTTAGCTATGCGAGCCACATTGCGACCAACATTTCCGTAGGCATGAATACCCAGTTTTTTGCCCATTAATTCGGTACCGGAAGTTCCGTTATAGAAATTACGAACGGCAAAAACAAGTAATCCGAAAACCAATTCGGCAACAGCATTGGAGTTCTGTCCCGGAGTATTCATAACGCAAACTCCTGCAGCTGTAGCAGCTTCCAGATCAACGTTGTCATAACCGGCACCGGCACGCACTACAATTTTCAATTGTTTAGCAGCAGCAATTACTTCTGCATCGATTATATCGCTGCGAATAATGATAGCATTAGCATCGGCAACTGCATCGAGCAACTGTTGTTTTTCGGTATATTTTTCGAGCAATGCCAATTCAAATCCGGCAGCTTCTATTTCTTTGCGAATTCCGTCAACCGCAACTTTAGCAAAGGGTTTATCAGTAGCAATAAGTACTTTCATATAATTCTAATTCAAAGCTTATTTAATCATGAAAAACAGATTAAAATAAGTGGTTAGTATTTTTAAATTCTGCCAATATAAACACAAAACCCCTCTTTGGGAGGGGATTGTATATAGTCTTTAGGCTTTTAGTTTTTCAAATTCCTGCATGCAATCTACTAACGCCTGGACGCTTTCAATAGGCAAAGCATTGTAGGTAGAAGCACGGAAACCACCCACAGAACGGTGACCTTTAATACCTACCATACCGCGTTCCGAAGCAAATTTCTGGAAGTCGGCTTCAAGCTCTTTATATTCTGGTTTCATTACAAAACAGATATTCATGCGAGAGCGATCTTCTTTTGCAGCCGTTCCAACAAATATCTTGCTGTTATCGATTGCATTATAAAGCAATTCGGCCTTGGCAATGTTTCTCTTTTCCATTTCAGCCAAACCACCATTTGCTTTCAACAAACGCAATGTTTCTAAAGCGCTGTAAATAGGCAATACCGGAGGCGTATTGAACATAGAACCATCGGCAATGTGTGTTTTATAGTTAAGCATGGTAGGGATATAACGCGATACTTTACCAAGCAATTCGTCTTTTACAATTACGAAAGTCAATCCGGCAGGAGCCAAGTTTTTTTGAGCTCCACCGTAAATCAATCCATATTTCGAAACATCCATTGGACGTGAAAAAATATCGGAAGACATATCGGCTATCAAAGGCACAGGAGAGTCAATATCTGTCAATATCTCTGTACCATAAATAGTATTATTAGTTGTAATATGGAAATAATCAGCATCAGTAGGAATCACATAATCTTTGGGAATGAATGTGTAGTTTGCATCCTTTGATGATGCCACCTCTACAACTTCTCCGAAACCTTTAGCTTCTTTCATGGCTTTGTTAGCCCACACTCCTGTATTTAAAAACGCAGCTTTCTTTTCGAACAGATTAAATGGAATCATGCAAAATTGCATACTTGCTCCACCGCCTAAGAATAGAACCGAATAACCTTCCGGAATATTTAACAATTCTTTGAAAAGTGCCACTGTTTCGTTCATCACCACTTCAAAATCTTTTGAACGGTGACTTATTTCCAATACGGACAATCCTGAACCATTAAAATCTAATACAGCCTGAGCTGTTTTTTCAATAACTTCGCGAGGTAAAATAGAAGGTCCTGCATTAAAATTATGTTTCTTCATACTATAAATGATATATTTGTTTGATAGTTTTATCGCCAAAAAAAGAAAGCACAAAAGTACTACTTTTTTTAGTTTTGACCATCAGAAAATGTGTTTTTATAACATTTATGGGCTGAAAATTTATAGTCATGCATTTACACAATTCAAAATGTATGAATATGCATATTTAATGACACACATATCGCGGGAGTGTGCAAATTATTTGCCTGTAATGATGCGCTTCACCTCATTCAATTTATTTAACGCTTCGACGGGAGTCAGATTATTAATATCAAGATTTTTTATTTCATCACGAATTTGCTCCAATACAGGATCATCCAATTTGAAGAAACTTAGTTGAAAACCTTCTCGTTGTTCTGCAATTTCGCCTACCGGTTTAGAAATTCCCGATTGACGATTATCCGTTTCCAGCTGCTTGAGTATTTGTTCGGATCTTTTCACTATGCTTTGAGGCATGCCGGCCATTTTAGCAACATGAATACCAAAACTATGCTCACTGCCACCACGTACCAGTTTCCGAAGAAAAATAACTTTTTTATCTACTTCCTTCACCGACACATTATAGTTTTTTATGCGATGAAATGATTTTTCCATCTCATTTAATTCGTGGTAGTGCGTTGCAAAAAGAGTTTTAGCTTTACAGCTTACCTGCTCGTGAATGTATTCTACAATCGCCCAGGCAATGGAGATACCATCATAAGTACTTGTGCCCCGACCCAACTCATCAAAAAGCACCAAACTACGATTGGACAAGTTATTCAAGATACTGGCAGCTTCGTTCATTTCCACCATAAAAGTAGATTCCCCCTGCGAAATATTATCGCTTGCTCCTACCCGGGTAAAAATTTTATCAACCACTCCTATACTGGCACTTTCAGCCGGAACAAAACATCCAATTTGCGCCATAAGTGTAATAATGGCTGTCTGCCTTAGCAAGGCCGACTTACCGGACATATTGGGTCCGGTGATAATGATGATTTGCTGGGTTTCATTGTCCAGATACACATCGTTGGCAATATAAGACTCACCGATGGGCAGTTGTTTTTCGATCACCGGATGCCGCCCCTGCTTTATTTCCAACACATCAGTATCGGTGACCTGTGGTCGTACATATTTATTTTCGGAGGAAACACGGGTAAATGACAACAGACAATCCAACTGCGCAATCAGATTGGAATCCAACTGAATGGCCGTAATGTAATCTACCAAACTCAACACCAAATCGTTGAAAAGGCGTATTTCAATTGATAGAATTTTTTCTTCGGCACCTAATATCTTTTCTTCATACACCTTCAGCTCTTGCGTAATGTATCGCTCTGCATTGACCAACGTTTGCTTCCTGATCCAGGTTTCGGGCACCTTATCTTTGTGCATGTTTCTTACTTCAATGTAATATCCAAACACATTATTAAAACTGATCTTCAGACTTGGTATTCCTGTTTCGGCACTTTCGCGTTCCTGAATTTTTTGCAGAAAATCCTTTCCTGAATACGCCAATTGGCGCAATTCATCTAACTCCGCATCGACACCGGATTTCAAAACTCCCCCCCGATGAATAAAGTTTGGAGGATCATTATCGATTTCTTTGTCAATCTTTTCGGAAATTACAGCACAAGCATTCAACTGATCTGCAATTTTTCTCAACGTATCATTATCAGATTGTGAGCAAGCCAGCTTAATCGGCTCAATAGCTTTGAGGGCTACTTTAAGTTGCACCACCTCCCGCGGATTTATACGTCCGACCGCAACTTTTGAAATAATACGCTCCAAATCTCCAATGAGCGCTACATTTTGCTCAAGAAGCAGTTTCAAATCAGGATTTTTGAAGAAATGCTCAACTACACTCAACCTTTCATTAATAGGTTTGACATCTTTCAACGGAAAAGCAATCCAGCGTTTCAGCATGCGGGCACCCATCGGACTGATAGTCTTATCAATCACATCGAGCAATGTACGCGCACCTTCATTAATAGAGCCGTACAATTCCAGGTTACGAACCGTAAAGCGATCAAGCCAAACAAAACGCTCCTCTTCTATACGCGACAACTGCGTGATATGACCTGTTTGCTGATGGTGCGTCTGATCCAGATAATGCATAATGGCTCCGGCAGCTACAACTCCATTGGGGAGATTATCGACCCCAAATCCTTTCAGATTCTTTATTTCAAAATGTTTCAGCAGCCTTTCATTAGCCGAATCGGGCGAATAAGCCCAATCTTCGAGAGCATAGGTAAAGAACTTTGTACCGAAAAAAGCTTCAAAATCCTTCTTCTTAGAACGATCATAAAGCACTTCTTTCGGTCCGAAGCTATTCAAGAGCTTATCGACATATTCAGCATTTCCTTCGGCAACAAGAAATTCGCCTGTAGATATATCCAGAAACGAAACACCTACATGATTTTTATTTAAATGTACGCTTGCAAGAAACGTATTCTCTTTGTGGTTAAGCGTTGTGTCACTATACGAAACACCGGGAGTAACCAGTTCCGTCACACCACGTTTTACAATTTTTTTGGTAAGTTTCGGATCTTCAAGCTGATCGCAAATGGCAACCCGCCTTCCCGCACGCACTAACTTCGGCAAATACGTATCAAGTGCGTGATGAGGGAAACCTGCCAGCTCGACAGTTTTTCCGGCACCGTTAGCTCGTTTAGTGAGAGTAATTCCCAGTATTTGAGATGCCTGGATTGCATCGGTTGAAAAAGTTTCGTAAAAATCACCACAACGAAAGAGCAAAATAGCATCGGGATGTTTTGCTTTAATCTCGTTGAATTGCTTCATCATTGGCGTTTCTACTATATCTGAGCCCATATATTTATATAAAGAACTCCTAATCCCTTGTAAGGGAATTTGGTTTATTCTATGAATTTTTTATTAAACGTTATTTTTTAAAATCACCCAAACCTATTCTCGTTCGTGAAATACAGATTCTTGAAATCAATCGGGTTCGGGACTAATTACTTAAACAGACCATCAATTGCTGCTGTCATTCTTGACCACAGGAATTTTTGCTTTTCTATTTTTATATTCTCAATCATACTTTTGGAACGTTGGTTGGAGAAAAAGTCGACAAGCGCATCGGCTATCTGAGCCGGCTCTACCGGGACAACATAACCAACTTTACCGTTGGGAATAGTTTCGGCTAAGCCACCAACATTAGTCACCAACATGGGTATTTCAAAATGATATGCAATCTGACTCACACCACTTTGCGTCGCTGTTCTGTAAGGTTGAGCAATAATGTCGGCAAGGCTAAAATAATTCCTCACCTCGTTATCCGGTATAAAACCAGTTCGTAGTTCTACCAATCCTTCCAGCTTCAATTTCATAATCAGTTCAAAATATGGCTGCGGATTTTCGTAAAATTCTCCGGCTATCACTAAACTAACAGGAAACTGACGTAATCGTTCATCTGCAAAAGCCTCCATTAGCAAATCCAGTCCTTTGTAGTGACGAATAAAACCAAAAAACAGAATGTATTGTTTATGCTCCCGAAGCCCAAGTTTCATGGCAGCCTCCTTTTTTGTCAATGCCGAACCGTAGTGGTCGTAAATGGGGTGTGGCGATACTACTTTCGGCTTGCCGTCATGGTCAAATTTTTCGATGTCTGCCGTAACCGATTCTGCCATCGACACAAAACCATCCATTGCTTTCACAAAATATTGCGGGAAAAGTTTATCCAAAATAGTAGGTTCGTGCGGAATCATATTGTGAATAAGTCCTATCATCTTTGTTTTAGGCGAACGGGCATAACGGGCAATAGTTCCATAGCATGGAGCCATAAATGCCATCCAATAGCTGAAAATAACTATGTCAGGAGACTTCTTCTTAATTGCACGACCAACTTTAATCCAATTCAGCGGACTTACTGAATGGATCTTTCGGTTAATTTTTAAGTCCTTAGGTGCAGGTTCGCTTGAAAACTGCGATTTACCCGGGAACAAAAACGCAGGATATTGAAGGGAAAATGTAATAATCTCCACTTCATTTCCCTCTTTCACATATTCACGGGCTAAACGCTCGTTGTATGCTGCCAAACCACCACGATAAGGGAACGCCGTACCAACTATAATTATTTTCATGCTAGTATAAATTACAAGATTGATAAACAAAAGGATAGAGGCAACAAAATGTAGCCCGACTTAGGACATTCAGCATGAAAAATTTCATGAAAATGAGCTTGTTAACTTTTTGCTTAGTACCTGCAAAAGTACAAAATTATTCAATGGGGTTATTGTTTTTTCGGACAATTTTTTCTGAATGAAAAGCAATAGCCGGATTTATTATAAACTACAAAAGAATGTGACCAAAAACGGAACCGTGAAGTCAACAATGAATCCCTGATAAATGGAAACGATAGCAAAATCCTTTCCAGAACACTTAACGATAATTGGGAAAGTGGTATCCATGGTAGTAGCTCCACCGGCAGAAATCGGTGCTAAATTGCCAAAATACCGGACCATCCATGGAGCTAACAACAACGTAATGACTTCACGCATGATATTAGAAAGCAGCGCAATAGTCCCCAGCTCAGCACCTTTACACTGAGTAATGAGAATACTCGAAAGTGAATAGTATCCAAAACCTGAGCCTACAGCCAAGCAATCGGCCAGACTTCTGTTTCGAAGAAAAAGACTCACTGTAATTACACCAAGCCAGGTTCCTGCAACAGTCATCACGGGTAGAAGTATCAATCTGTTATCCAAACTTCTAAACTGGCGGAATGAGTCCGGATCACATCCAATGCTGACACCCACCATAAACATGAGAGCACAGAGCACATAAAAGCTCACATTATAATCCAACAACGATGGCGGCAACCAACGAAATGCACCAAGCAATAAGCCCGTTGCGAAAAAAGAAAGTATAATTAGACTCCCTTTCATCGGCTTAGTGATTTTTTTCGTACGACAAGCCAAAGCATCCAGGCTAGCAACACACTCCCCAATGTACCTCCAAAGGCCAGCAAAAATGCTTCGAAGCCTAGTTTAGCAAACTGACTGACAACAGTTTCATTTGAACCAACTTCCAACCCCAACAAAAACAATAGCACCCAGATAAGTGTTAGTATAGTTCGATGAACTTGACCAAGTTTACGACGGCGAAACATATAACCTGTAGCCATTCCGGCAAGCATACAGGCGATAACAATAAACATCATTCGAGTATTTTTTTGTACAAAGATAAAAGAAATGAACTAAAGTGCGAATCTGTAATGTAATTAGAGAAAAAACAGAAACATAAACCAATGAAAACACTAAAAAATTCGTAAATTTGCGCTTCAAAAAAAACAACGGTATTAGAAAGTATAAAATAATAAATTTCAAAATAATATGAGCAAAAAAGCATTACTTATGATTTTGGATGGCTGGGGAATTGGAAATCATTCTCACGCGGATGTCATCTACAGCACACCAACCCCTTACATTGATTCGTTGGTAGCAAATTATCCTAATTCGCAACTTCTTGCTTCAGGTGAAGATGTTGGTCTGCCTGAAGGACAAATGGGGAACTCGGAAGTAGGCCACCTGAATATTGGCGCTGGACGCGTAGTTTATCAGGATTTAGTAAAAATAAATATCGCCTGTCGCGACAATAGCATACTACAAAATCCTGAAATTATCAATGCTTATTCTTATGCCCGCGACAACAAGAAAAAAATTCACTTCTTAGGTTTGGTTTCAGATGGTGGGGTTCACAGTTCGTTGGATCATTTGTTGAAATTAATAGACATTGCCAAGGAGTACAATGCCGAGGCATTTGTTCACTGCTTTATGGATGGCCGCGATACCGACCCGAAAAGCGGTAAAGGTTTTATTGAACAATTAGATACTTACACCAAAGGAACTACCACTAAAATTGCATCCATCATTGGACGTTACTACGCCATGGATCGCGACAAACGTTGGGATCGCGTAAAAAAATCGTATGACTTAATGGTTAACGGAACGGGCGAACCGACAACCAATGTTGTGGCTGCAATGCAAGCATCTTACGATGCTGGTGTAACAGACGAATTTGTCAATCCAATAGTTAGCGTTGATGCAGCAGGAAAACCGCTGGCAACTATCGAAGCAGGCGATGTGGTTATTTTCTTCAACTACCGTAACGACCGCGCAAAAGAACTAACCGTAGTTTTGACCCAACAAGATATGCCGGAAGAAGGAATGCATACCATACCATTGGAATATTATTGCATGACTCCTTATGACTCAAGCTACAAAGGATTGCACATTTTGTTTGATAAAGACAATGTCCAAAACACCCTAGGCGAATATGTTTCCAGCCTCGGATTGAAACAATTACGCATAGCCGAAACCGAAAAATTTGCTCACGTAACATTTTTCTTCTCAGGTGGCCGCGAAAGTGAATTCGAAGGTGAAGAACGCATCCTGGTTGCTTCTCCAAAAGTGGCAACATACGACCTTCAACCCGAAATGAGCGCGCCCGAAGTAGCAGACAAACTGGTGGCAGCATTGAATACAAAGAAATTTGATTTTATTGCCCTCAACTTTGCCAATGGGGATATGGTTGGCCACACTGGCGTTTACGAAGCTATTCAAAAAGCTGTGACAACTGTTGACAACTGCGTGAATAAGGTTGTTGAAACTGCAAAAGCCAACGATTACGAAGTAATTATCATTGCCGACCACGGTAATGCTGACTTTGCCGAGAATGCCGATGGATCGCCTAACACTGCACACTCTCTTAATCCAGTGCCGTTTATATACGTAACCGAAAACAAAAATGCAAAAGTAGAAAACGGTATTTTGGCCGATGTTGCACCGTCTATTTGTCAGATTTTAGGTATTCCGCAACCAAAAGAAATGACCGGACACGGGCTTATTAAAGCATAATTCTTTATGTACAATTTATAATTAAAACGCCGTGGAATTTTTTCTACGGCGTTTTTTATTGAATTATTCTTCTCCAAAAAATCATAGAAAGCACTAATAATCTGCTTAAAATTCAAAATTATGAATTATGAATTACAAATTATGAATTGATTAGCATTATCTTTGCATTTCAAAACCCAACATATGAATTTAAGAACTATACTCGAAAACCGCATCCTTATTTTGGATGGTGCAATGGGAACCATGATTCAGCGTCACAAACTGAACGAAGCTGATTATCGTGGCACACGCTTTGCAAATTGCGAAATTCTTCAGAAAGGCAATAACGATTTGCTCGTACTGACACAACCGGACATTATTTATGGTATTCACAACCAATACCTTGAAGCCGGTGCAGATATCATCGAAACTAATACGTTCAACGCGCAACGGATTTCGATGGAAGATTACGGTATGTGCGACTTAGTCCGCGAAATAAATATAGAAGCAGCCAAACTTGCCCGAAAAGCTGCCGATGAGTTTACAGCAAAGAATCTTGCCAAACCTCGTTTTGTTGCCGGAGCTGTGGGTCCAACAAACAAAACGGCATCCATGTCGCCCGACGTAAACAATCCGGCATTCAGAGCCGTGAGTTTTGACGACCTGGTAGCAGCCTATAAAGAACAAATTCTGGCGTTGATTGAAGGTGGTGTAGATGCACTGCTCATCGAAACAATTTTTGATACATTGAATGCTAAAGCCGCTATTTTTGCCGCCGAAGAAGCTATGAGTGAACTCGGCAAACGAGTCGAAATAATGCTTTCGGCGACTGTAGCCGACACCAGCGGTCGAACGTTATCCGGTCAAACCATTCGCGCTTTCTTAGCGTCAATCGGTCATGCCAATATATTATCGGTTGGGCTGAATTGCTCTTTTGGAGCTAAAGACTTGAAGCCATACTTACACGAAATCAACGAACATTCACCTTGGTTTGTAAGCGCCTATCCAAACGCCGGATTACCTAATCAATTTGGTGAGTATGACGAAACACCTGAAACAATGGCTATTCAGGTAAAAGAATATTTCGACGAGAAACTAGTTAATATCATTGGAGGTTGCTGCGGAACTTCACCGGATCATATTGCCACATATAGTGCTTTAATTGAAAACAAGGAGGTTCGAAAACCCGGTCTTGCTTCTAAAAAATTAGAACTTTCCGGCCTTGAAGAATTAGAGATAGAGGATTCATCCTTATTCGTCAATATCGGTGAGCGATGCAATGTAGCCGGCTCTCGCATGTTTTTACGTTTGATAAACGAAAAGAAATACGAAGAAGCCCTCAGTATTGCCCGTAAACAAGTAGAAGATGGCGCGCAGGTTATTGATATCAACATGGACGATGCCATGTTGGAATCGAAAGAAGAAATGGTTACCTTCCTTAATTATGTGGCTGCCGAACCGGAGATTTCGCGCGTGCCTATCATGATTGATTCTTCGAAATGGGAAGTGATAGAAGCCGGACTGAAATGTGTACAAGGAAAATGTATCGTCAATTCAATCAGTCTGAAAGAAGGAGAAGAAGAATTTCTATATAAAGCCCGCAAAATCCGTGCTTACGGAGCAGCTGTAGTGGTTATGGCTTTTGATGAGCAAGGACAAGCAGATAGTTTTGATCGCAAAACACAAATTTGTAGTCGGGCATATCACTTGTTAGTAGATAAAATCGGCTTTCCTCCGCAAGATATTATTTTCGATCCGAATGTGCTTGCCATTGCCACCGGAATTGAAGAACATAACAACTACGGTGTTGATTTTATCAATGCCACCCGTTGGATCAAACAAAATTTACCATACGCCAAAATCAGTGGAGGTGTGAGCAATCTTTCGTTTTCATTCCGTGGAAACAATGTAGTTCGTGAAGCCATTCACTCGGTATTTCTGTATTATGCCATCAAAGAGGGAATGGATATGGGAATTGTGAATGCCGGTATGCTACAGATTTATCAGGACATTGAACCTGAACTGCTTGAGCATGTAGAAGACATTGTGCTGAATCGACGTCCCGATGCCACCGAACGAATGATCGAACTGGCGGAGAAAGTCAAGAATCAGGCTTCGGGCGAAAAAGTGGAGAAAGTGGACGAATGGCGTTCTCGCACGTTACAAGGCAGACTGGAACATGCATTGATCAAAGGGATCAGCGAGTTTTTGGAAGAAGATTTGTCAGAAGCATTGACACAGTTTGATACAGCCATCGAGATTATTGAAGGTCCGTTGATGAGTGGAATGAATATCGTTGGTGAACTTTTCGGAGAAGGGAAAATGTTTTTGCCACAAGTAGTAAAAACGGCCCGTACCATGAAAAAAGCCGTGGCTATACTGCAACCTGAGATTGAGAAACAAAAAGTCCCCGGACAAAGCTCTTCGGCCGGAAAATTCCTTATTGCCACCGTAAAAGGTGATGTTCATGATATTGGAAAAAACATCGTGGCTGTTGTTTTGGCATGCAATAACTTTGAAGTAATCGATTTGGGCGTAATGACTCCAACCGAGAAAATCATTCAAACAGCTATCGATGAGAAAGTGGATATGGTAGGATTGAGTGGATTAATTACACCATCACTCGAAGAAATGGCGCACGTTGCCACAGAAATGCAAAAAGCCGGACTTAGTATCCCGTTGCTGATTGGTGGAGCCACCACTTCAAAAGTTCATACAGCTGTAAAGATTGCTCCAAATTATGGCGGTCCGGTAGTATATGTAAAAGATGCATCGGTCAATACACACGTGGTTGCTCAACTTATGAGCAAAACGCAACATGTGGCGTATGAAGCTGGCATTGCTGCCGAGTATCAGGCTTTACGCGAGAAACAGACCAAAAAGGCTGATTTATTGAGTTTGGACGAAGCGAAAAAACGAAAACCAAATTTATTTTAAGTAAACACCAGATTGTTGAATGCCTTATTTGTAACTTTTTGTAAGTATGGAATTACAGATTATTCAAAACAAGATTTTCGAAATACGCGGACAACGTGTTATGCTTGATTTTGATCTTGCTGAACTTTATGAGGTTGAAACCAGAGCATTAAATCAAGCCGTTAAAAGAAACCTAAAGCGATTTCCTTCCGATTTTATGTTTCAACTCACCAACAAGGAGTTTGAAAACTTGAAATCACAATCTGTGATATCAAGTTGGGGTGGGTTACGAAAATTGCCTTATGCTTTTACTGAACATGGGGTTACAATGCTGGCAAGTGTATTAAGGAGCGAAAGAGCCATAGAAATCAATATACAAATTGTACGTGCATTTATTGCGCTTCGACAATTTGTACTTGGATATGCTGAGCTCAATCAAAAACTTGAAAATTTTATGATAGAATCAAATTTACAATTCAGTGATATTTATCAGGCTCTTACTGAAATGGCAAACAAAGATGAGCAGGACAAGAAACCTCTAAATCCTGTAGGATATCTGGCTTATGAAAAATAGTATAGAAACGGCTGATTTTCTTTAAAATTCAGCCGTTTCTATTTAAACCGTCTCTATCTTCCCCAAGCTCACATAACATACAAATCCGTTGGTTTGGTAGCCCATTTCGGCAATGAGGTTCATGTATTGTTTTACCTGCTGAATGTAAGTTTTACTTTCTTTATCTCCGAATTTATAGTCCACAATGGTTGCTTTGTTGCCATTAATCACAACCCGGTCCGGGCGATATTGTTCTCCACGAGGTGTGAGGATGGTTATTTCGTTTAGCACGCGAGTGTCGGTTGCAAACCAATCGTTTGTTTGAGGTAAGTTCCAGAATTTTTCCATTTCCACTTCAACTGTTTCGGCTTCTGACTCACTGATGCGTCCTTCGCGAATCATGGAAAGAATGGCCTTTTGCTGGTCGGCTTTGTGCGTAATGTTGCGCAGAATATCGTGCATGATTAGTCCGTAATTCAGGCGACTGTCAGTGAGTTGTTGATTTTCCAATAAATAATCCAGGCTTTGGTGGCGAATGCGTAAGCGGTCGGTGCTGCTAACGGATGGATAGCTGTTTATCTTCTCGTTGTTGTCCGCACCTTTGGCATCGTTGTATGCGGCCTGTGTTGGTTCGCCCAGCGAGAATACCTTTGTCGTGCCGTCGTAGAATTTTGATAAGGGTATAATCTCGTTGTCCAATCCCGGAGTTTCTACCGTGAAGCAAGTCGTGAGCAGAGCCGACAGCGAATTGATGTTGGACAGACTTTCCAATTCCTTTTTTGGAGCTGGAGCCATGCATATCAATTCATTTTTTGCCCGGGTAAATGCTACATAAACTATATTTAAACTATCAATAAACAGGTGCATTTGTTCGTCGAAATAGTTTTCGGCAAAAATGGATTTCCCGAGCTTTGAACCATACTCGATGGGCAGCAGCGGTAGTTCGTTGAAGGGTGCCACGGTTGGTTCGCACCATAGGATGTTGCGCATACGGCTATCCAAATCCCAGTCGCAAAATGGCATTATCACCACCTTAAAGTCCAGCCCTTTCGATTTATGCACAGTCATAATACGCATAGCATTTTGGTTGTCGGGCGTAGAAATACATTGTTTGCCGCCGTTCTTTTTCCACCAGGTAAGGAAGCTGTTCAGGTCGGCAGTTTTGCCGGTGGTGTAGCGGAACACCACATCTTGAAATGCCTGTACAAAAACCGCTTCGTTGTGCCAGCTGCCAATACCAAACAGCGAAATAATTTGCTCCACCATATCAAAAAGCGAGCTGTGTTGCACTTGTTTGAGACGTTCGTTTTCTTCGTCGGAGAATAATGCTGATAAGATGTTCTCGTTTGAGTTTTCGGTCACGAAGCAAGCATTAAGCGCTTCGTTTTCCGATTTGTGCTGACGACCACGCGCGTATTCGTAGTTTACAATGGTGCGTTGAATGCTATCGGCCGGGTTGACAAACAGCTGCAAAATACCCAGCACAAAACGTACCGAGGCAGCCGCACCAATCAGTAAGCCTTCGTTACCCATAATATCGTAACAAAATCCGGGTTTGGCCTCGGCGGTGGTTTTGTAACTTAGTAAGCGGTGAATAACCTGCTGCTCTTCGTCGTTTTTCCGCACCAAAATACAAATATCCGCCGGACGGTAACCGCGACTTTGCAGGTCTTCGAGCATGGCGGGTAATCGTTGCAAACTCTCTGCTTTCCATCCAGCCTCGTTTTCATCGGAATCAATAAAGTTGATTTGCACGCTGCCGGTGCCAGCTTTGGGCGAAGTTTGTTGGTGAATATTGGCGTAGGCATGTTCAATTTTGTGCTTCAGAGCTTCCAACGACGGATAAACCGGCAGCACGGCTTCAAGGTTTTCGTTCAACTTACTTTGCAGCAGACTTGCTGCCCGGCGGAAAAACGAATTATTGAAATCAATAATGTTTTTATCGCTTCGCCAGTTGGTTTCCAGGTTTTCTTCGTGAATTTGCTCCGGCCTGAAATCGTTGAGGATTTGTTCGTCGAGCAGTTTCCAATCGGAGTTTCGCCAGCGGTAAATACTTTGCTTCACGTCGCCCACTACGAGGTTGAATTTGCCGGCCGACAAACTATTTGCCATCAGCGGATGGAAGTTCTTCCATTGCAGCGTGGAAGTATCCTGAAACTCATCGATCATGAAGTTATCGATGGTAATGCCTGTTTTCTCGTACACAAAAGGCGTGTCGCTGTTGTCTATAATTTTGTTGAGCAACATGTTGGAGTCCGAAATCAACATGGTGTTTTGCTCGTCGGTGAGTTTTTTTATCTGCACGGCCAGGTCGGACAAAATACCGAGCGTATTGATATGTTTTAGCACCATTAGCGCCGAGTTGTATTCCACGATGCCCACGTTCAGCAGTTCTACAATTTGTTGGAAGCATTTTCCCAGGCCGTTACTGTACGCTGACTCAATGGCCGATTTTACCTCCTGCGGTTTGGATTTGGTGTAGCAGTTCGTTACATCGTCGGCAAAGCCGGTGAAGCGAGCGCTTATTTCCAGTTTACCTTTTACCAGTTTTTCCAGTGTGGTGGTGGTTTTGTAGGCAAAGTCATCGTGCGTCAGGCCGTTGCGTGCCATGATGTTTAAACCGTCGGTGGCAGTTTGTTTTACCTTGGCCTCGAATGTGGTCTTTATTTCGCGCAGGCTCTTGCGGTAGTTGGTCAGGAACTCGCGTTCGTGCAACTTGCGGTTGGTGTCTTCGGCTTTGTGTTGGTAACTTTCCTTGAAAATTTCGCGCCCCAACTCCATAATGTTGTTGCGCATATTCCAACTTTCCGATTGCTCAATACGTTCCTCAGCATAAGCCGTAAGCCATTGCAGCAGTTGTTTGTTTTCGTCCTTCGACAGATCCAGGAATAGGTTATCGACCGATTGTTCGAGCGTGGCCGTGTTGTCCAGTTCCAGGTTGTAACCGCCATGGACACCAATGTCGCGTGCAAAAGAACGAATAACCTGTTGAAAAAAACGGTCGATAGTGCTTATGGAAAAAGAAGAATAATCGTGCAAAATGCCGGTGAGAATCTTTTTAGCCTTTGCATTTACTCCTTCATCTGTTGGATAATCCTTTGAAATTAATCCTGCTCTATAATCCGATTTTTCTCCTTGCGACAACGCGAGCAACTCTTTCAGAATGCGCGTTTTCATCTCGTCAGTGGCTTTGTTCGTAAACGTTACGGCCAGGATACGACGATGTGTCCGCTCCCGTCGAGCGTCGAACAGCAAGTGGATATAGTCTTGCGTAAGTCGGTATGTTTTGCCCGAACCGGCAGAGGCGCGATAGATATTGAGCATGAAAATCAACTATTAATTCAGTTAAGCATTGCTTCGACTATCAATACAGCCCTAAACAATATAGCAAATGTAGCTAAAAACAATGATTAATAAAACAAGTCACATTTATTCATTGCAATGCTCATGATATTTCTAAAGTGAGTAATACTTATATCGGATCAATTAACTTTCATTGCTGAATTCCTAACAATAAAAAAAACCACAATCTTTAGTAAGTTGTGGTTCAACGAAATCGAGAAAACTTCCCTTTTAACCTTGACAGAAGTTATCGAGGCTTCGATAACTTTTGCCTAGGTGTTGAGGTACTTTGTAAAAACAGATTAACATGTAAGGTTTGATATGTTCATAACACTATAAAATATTAAAGCCAAACAAATATAAAAATAAATGTCACTTTTTAGGAGGATCAATCACAACTGGATTATCATCTTTAGGATCATCTGTCGGTTTTTCAATATTCATAAATTGAACTGTTTTTCCTGACTCAAAAATAAAATTAATTGCATTCATATTTATTTTGATTTATTATTATGTTGCAAAGTAACGCAAAAAAGAAACGCAAAATACGGAAACAGCAATATTTATTTTATATACATCGGCGTTTTTTAAGTGTATTTATACATCTGATAATAAACAAATTACATACATAAAAAAAAGTGGCTATATATACATCCACTTTTTATATTAATAATTAACCTGAAAAACACTCAAAATGAGCGAAGGAATTGGAGAAGGTTATCTTGATTCTGCAAATTGAGCTTCTTTCGTAGACGCCCTCTATGTATGTTAATAGACTCCGACTGCACATCGAGAATAGTTGCAATCATACCGGTATCAAAGTTAGCTAGAAGCAAGCAACAAATCAAAATATCCCTCTTTGTCAAGTTTGGATAAGCAGCTTCTAAACGGCTAGAAATATTGCGATGAGTCAAATCTATGTGACTCATTAGTTCTTCATAAAATGTGTCTAGCTGAGAATTTCTAACTCCAACAGTCTTTTCAACTTCAGATGCTGATGATCTCTTTATGGCGCGCGATCTGTATTGCTCAACATTCTTTAGTAATAAATGCTGCATTTTCATTTGTTGTTGCAGTAAGAAGTTATTTTCCTTCTCTTTTTCCTTTAAGGATCTTTCTTGCTCTAACATCTGATTTTGAACTATCAACTTCCGTTTATTAGATTTGATCCTCCAAAATAATAGTACAATACATAAAATACTTAGCAATAAAAGTGCGACTAAAAGAATAATTCCGTTCTGCTTATTTTCAATTATAAGACTCTTATTTTCAACAGATAATCGCTCAAATCTGTACTTTTTTTCCATTCCTGCAAAACTGGTATTTAGTGCCTGATTCTGAATCGAATCCTTTAGTATTGCCACTTTCTTTGCATAATACAAAGATTCGGCTAAACGCCCTTGCTTCTCGTATAGCTCTTGCCAAAGCTTATAATAATCAACAATCATTACTCCCGGGCTCTTTACTTTGTTGAGATATATTCTAGCTGAATCCAATTGCCCTGATTTGACAAACATTCTTCCAATCAGGTACCATTTATTGTAGTCGTATAATGTGTCGTGGGTTATTGGTACTAATCTAAGATAATCCAATGCCTGTTTGAAATTCTTCTGTTTATAAGCTACAACACTCAGATTTCTATAAATTGATGACGTGAGTAAATTTTCATGAAGTGGAATAGCCATTTTTTCGGCAAGCGAGTAGTAATAAGTTGCGCTATCATAGCTATTATTTAACCTTTCTCCACATCCGATTCCTATAAGAGTTAAGACTGAATTCCTAAGATCACTTGCTTTTTGAAAAGCTTTAAGGCCTAACTTGTTATAAACTATACAACTATCATTATTTCCCTGGCTCTGATACATATCTGCCTTGTCAGTGTATACAAGACCTTGTAATTTGGGATCATTACACTTCAATGCAAAATCCTGAGCTTTTAATAAAGCCATGGCCTGATTTCGAGTATTTCCCTGATTCTTCTCATAACGAGCAAGGTACAAATAAGCATAAGCTGCACGTACAGGCTCATTTTCATCATAATAAGCAGTAGCTATTTTAATCAGAGAGTCAGATTCAACCTTAATTTCATTTTTATCCAAAGCCTGGCTCATCAAAAGAGCATACAAAGCACGATTTTGCTTTAGCTTATATTTTTCGAGTTTAATTGCTCTTAGTATGCTTAAAGCAGAATCTGGAGCTGTTTCCATTAGTTTATCTGCTCGTATCAATTCTCTATCTGTAGAAGAACATGACACAAGAAATATACAGAGTAAGAATAGAACAAGCCGTACAAACTTCATAAACTGGAAATTAGGATTGAAAATAAATTCCCTACATGATTGGGAGTTACAAAATTATCAAAAAATATCGACGCGCAATTCATTGCAATTCAAAAGTTTCATAAAGATGTAATACAAAAGCGTTTATTTATTGAAAATACCAATGAAGAATCCAATTTACCTACATATTCCGATTTTTAAATGCTATCTTTGTTGAAAACAGCAATTTACAAATATGAGATACTGGACGGTGTGTTTAAAAGTCCCTGTTTAGGGATTATCTGTCTTGTTTTTAATACGAAAATTCCATTAAATTCGAATTTTATATGATTAGAAAAGTACGAAAAAATTACATCGTAAACAGGGATGTCAGTTGGATGTATTTCAATCGAAGGATATTGGATGAGGCTGCCAATAAAACTAATCCGTTACTTGAACGATTGAGCTTCCTGGGCATCTACTCCAATAATTTAGATGAGTTTTTTCGTGTGCGCATAGCAACTCTTCGTCGCATGGTAGAAATAGAAGAAAATATCCATCATGTAAACGTAGATTCAAATAAAACTCTCAAGAAGGTTCTTAGATTAAATGAAACATACAACAAAGATTTTGAAGCCACTTTTCTGGAACTCCGGAAAGAGCTTCAGCAGGAGAATATCTATTTATTAAATGAATCGCAACTATCAGTTGAACAAGAAGAATTTGTTGATGCTTTTTATCGTGAAGAGTTGATGAACTCACTTTTCCCAATTTTGGTTACGCGTATGTTGGTTCAACCGGAGCTAAATGACAAAAGTATTTATCTGGCTGTAAAGATCTCTGATATTGTGAAATCCGACAAAAAAAACAGAAAAGAATATGCTTTAATTGAAATTCCTACCGGTGAATTCTCCCGATTTTTAGTCTTACCGAAAGAAGATGGTAAAGATTGTATAATGTTTCTAGACGATGTAATTCGTTTTTGTTTGCCACGTATTTTTGCTCAATTCAACCATGACAAATACGAAGCTTACACAATTAAAATTACGCGGGATGCTGAAATGGAACTGGACAACAGAGCGTATCAAAGTGTTTTAGACAAGGTCTCGAAAGCTGTGAAGAGCAGAAAAAGCGGACTCCCTGTACGTTTTGTTTATGATAGAGAAATACCCGCAGACCTTCTTAGGTTCACCCAAAAACTACTCAAAATAAGTAAAAACGATGTGCATGTTTGCAGTGGAAGGTATCATAATCTAAAAGATTTGATGTCTTTTCCGTCACTCAAACGAAAAGAATTAAAATATAGCAACCATCCTCCAATACCAATACTTGCGTTTGATGAGTCGGTAAGTTTGATTTCACTTATTCGCAGAAAAGATCAGTATCTGCATTTTCCATATCATAGCTTCGATAATTTTATTCGGCTTCTGCGCGAGTCGGCTATAAATCCGGATGTAAAGGAAATTAAAATAAGCATTTACCGTTTAGCTAAAAACTCGAAAGTAATAAAAGCGTTGATGTGTGCCGCCCTAAATGGTAAAAAGGTGACGGCTATGGTTGAATTGTTGGCGAGGTTTGACGAGTCATCGAATATCAATTGGGCAAAAAAAATGCAAGATGCCGGGATTAAGGTGATATTGGGAGTAGAGGGTCTTAAAGTACATTCAAAACTGGCTCACATTACAGCTAGGAAAGGAAATATAGCTTGTATCGGTACAGGTAATTTTCATGAAGGTACGGCAACAGTCTATACCGATTTTACCTTGATGACAGCTCATAAAGCCATTGTTGATGAAGTGGAAAGCATTTTTGAATTTCTGGAACAACCGTATCTCAATCCTACGTTTAAACAATTAATTGTTGCACCGCAATACATGCGCAAGAAAATCATCAGTTTAATAAAAACGGAGATAGATAATGCAAAAAAAGGCAAACCTGCTTATATATATTGTAAGATAAACCACATTGTTGATGAAAAAATAGTGGAAAAATTGTATGAAGCATCCGGTGCGGGCGTTAAAATAAAACTGCTGGTGAGAGGCAATTGCTCAATCACTACGGGCATTAAAGGCATTAGTGAAAACATTCGGGCACTCGGTATCATCGATCGTCATCTGGAACATTCCAGAATACTGATCTTTGCCAATGGAGGCGAAGAGCGGTATTATATCGGCTCAGCCGATTGGATGTCGCGGAATCTGGACAACCGGGTGGAAGTATACACCCCAATTTATGATCGGGAAATTCAGAAACAGCTCAAAACAATTATAGAATTTGGGCTGAGAGACAACGTGAAAGCACGAATTATTGATGGGTCAGGCAAAAACAATATAAACGGCTCCGATGACGAATCACCTTTCAGGTCGCAAGAGGAACTATACCTGCTGTACAAAAACAATTATGAAAAGAGCTTGTTTGATGAACAGTCAAGCTTATAACTAACAACCAATAATAGATAAATATGAGTAGTATCCAATTTGCAGCCATAGACATAGGTTCTAACGCTGTTCGCCTTTTGATAAAAAGCATAGAGCCCGGAGATTCGACAGAAACATTTACGAAAGTATTAATGGTTCGCGTTCCGCTGCGTCTAGGTCAGGAGTCATTCGTCACAGGGAAAATAAGTAATGATAAAGCCAAGCAATTAGTAAGACTCATGAAAGCCTTCAAACAATTGATAAAGATCTACGATATTGAAGATTACAGAGCCTGTGCCACCGCAGCAATGCGAGATGCAAAAAATACTAAAGAATTAGTCAAAGAAATCAATAAAGAGACAAATATAAAAATAGAAATTATATCGGGGCAAGAAGAAGCCGCGATTATTTACGAAAGTCATTTTGCAGACAGCTTAAATAAAGAGTTGAATTACATATATGTAGACGTGGGCGGAGGTAGCACCGAGATAAGTGTGATAACAAAAGGAGAACTGATTGAATCTAAATCCTACGATATCGGGACGGTTAGACTGCTCAATAATAAAGTAAAAAGTGAAGAGTACGAGAGATTAAACGCCGATCTATCGGAACTAAAAGTCTTGTATAAATTCAATGATATTATAGGCTCAGGCGGAAACATCATAAAATTAAACACTCTGGCCAAAGTTCGCAAAAACAACAAGCTCTCCCTCGTAAAACTGGAAGAATTAAACACCCAACTGAAAGCTCTTACAGTAGATGAGCGCAAAGCCACTTTCAAATTAAAACCAGACAGGGCGGACGTGATAACGCTGGCAGCAGACATTTATACTGATGTGGCAAAGGGCGTAGGTGCCGGTAGCATAATCGTACCAACAATCGGATTGAGCGATGGGATTATACACATGCTTTACATGAAATGGAAAGATAAAAATCTGGTTAACCAGAGTTCAGAATTGGAAGATAATCAATCATAAACGACTCAACAAACCCCGTTAAGCAGATTAGAATCAGCTTGACGGGGTTGTTTTAATCATATTATTTCAGAAGAATGACAGCTCTGCAATCTGCTATTAATTCCTCTTTCTGACTATCTAATCTTTCGATTAATATATTTTGATTGAGCTCAAGAGTTTCAGTAACATTCTCTTCTGTAAGCTTTTCTTTTTTGTAGAATTTTTTCATATTCTGAATCAATGCTTCGAAATAAAGTATTTCTTCGAAAGCTTCCTGATAAAGCCTCAACTTCACAAGCTTGGATCTATCAATATTATCAATGTACGACAAAACATCCACAATAGTTTGAAACTTATTGAATTTCACCTGAACGCTTAATATATCCTCTGCATCCTCGATACTCTCTATCGACAAACGCTCAATAATTTTGTAGAAGTATTTATCAAATTTTCTATATATCTTGTCCTTGTCTATTTCCTTCTTTTTTATTGCAGGAAACTTAAGCTTTTTCCTTTTACTGAATTTATGCAACTTTTCCTCTAATTTCAGTTTCCGTTTAACGAGAATGTCAAGATATTCTTTCGCCTCTAACGAGCTTTCCACACTTTGTAGCTTTACTATCTGAGCCTGAATACACTTTGTTTTTTCTAATAATTTATGCGCGAGTACGGCATTCTTTACCTGAGCAGGCTTAATTTGACAGGAAGCAAGTATAGAAAAGATGCTGGATAAAATTTCTCTTTTCTTCTGAATATCAGCTTCTGTCAGACTATCTTCAATTAACTGATAATCATTAACCAACAGGTTGTAGTTTTGAATAATCATGTTCATAATTCGGGTCAAAGCTAAATGATAAAATAAATTCGTTTGGGTTTTGAGCTTTTCAATGTCAGGAATCGCAATTTTGCTGTTTTAATGGAGATTTTTTTCATTATATCATCACAAAGAAAAACTTACAGAAACCTGAAAAACAAATATAACAACAATAACCACTCGGTCATTAAAATTTTGCGCAAGTATAGGCAAAAGAGCCATTTATATAGCAAAACACGATAAAATAAGTCCCGATTTGTAACCTTATTATAACATCGCTGCTAGGGTGGCTACTAATCGGAGCTTAAATTGATATCGGCAAAAGAATGACTTTATTTTTTACTCAATGCAAAAACTACCCAACTTTTTCCCCATGTAGGTGTCAGCAACATTGAATCCTGCGCTGCAAACAGAGCTGAAGCTTTCTCTATGTCTTTCGGAAAGTTATCGTACGTTTGTTGGAGATACTTTGCCATGTCATTTTTAAATAAAGCAGACAGAATAATAGCTCTGGGATTATTCGGGTTTATTGCCAACGCTGTTGCGTACGCACTGACTATTTCTCCCGAGTACTTCGGTCCATTGATTTGAGGATCAAGAGCCATAAGCGCATAAAGTCTCAATCCTTTCAATGTAAAAAACTCCGATTTATCAATATCTTTCAATTCAGAAAATTTATTCAAATAAGTTTCGGCTTCGGCAAGATATTTAGTTTTTTTGTCAACATCCGGAGTAACCAAAGATAACTGAATATCCACATAAGCCAGATAATAAGTTGCAAGTGACAACTGAGGCTGAGCTAACAAGAACCTTTCAAGTTGGCTCCTGACTTGAATATAGTCAGAAACACGCTGTGCCTTGTTTACATTTTGAACCACAGGCGCAAAATCCTGTGCAGAAAGAACAATCGAGAACAATAATAATAAGCTGGTCAAAAAACATTTAATTGATTTCATTTTAATTGGATTTTAAATATTAATAATTTAGAAATTTGAAACATCGTAAGCTGTTTTTCCACTGAGAGTGATAAATATTCCTATGTAGAAGAAATGTTTACTGGGGTCGGTCACTGGCGTTTTCACATACCTATCCGGATTAGTTGCATCATTAGCAAAATTGTAATTATAGGTATTTTGTCGTCCAAGCAGATTGGTTGCAGAAGTATAAATAATCACCTTCTGACTCACCAGATAGGTAAGACTCAGATCCACACTATTATAAAATCCGGTAGTCGAATTCATAACACCGCTTTTTGACGGATCATGGTATGGTCTGCCACTGGCGAATCTATTGGTCACGCCCAAAATACTTTTCAATGCAGGTATATTATACTTTATCGAAACAGTAGCATTGTGAATAGTAGCATATTGAGGGGTTGATAGCTCGGTATAGTCCAGGTACTTCCTTTTAGACAGATTGAAAGAATAGGCAAGCATATATTCAAAACCCTTGAACAGTGCCCTGTCATTAAAGAACAAATCCAGCCCTTTACTATAACCATATCCGTCCGACGTGAGTGCAGTTGATTGTTGCAGTACAAGATCATTGTATTTTTTATAATAAGTTTCAGCTCTATAAACTTTATTTTTTGTTTCGTAGTAAACACCACCTACATATTGCATACAATTCTCGGTACGTAAATTACTATTTGTCAGCAAAAATTTATTGTCCGGAAGTTGGGTATACTGACCCACAACTCCCGAAAAGTGAACTCCATTCATATTATAAGTTAGAGACAAACGCGGATTTGACCTCCACATACTATTGATGCTTGTATATTCCACTCTGTCCGATAACTCCGCATAGAGATTGGAATTAATGTTGAAAATGGCGGATGCAAATAATGCACTGATTGAATGATTTATTGAGTCCGTATGAACGGTTGAAGCATAAAAATAAGCAATATCGTTATGTCGGAAGAAATTTTCGATGCCAAAGTTCAATCGGAGAAAATCTGTAAAACGTTTGCTCACTTTAGTTTTTAAATGAATTTCCCATTCCTTGTTTCGATACGAATCGGTTGCAAGTAGCGCATCATCTACATGCTGATTTTTGAGAGAAAATGCGGCACCGGCAAAAATCTTATAACCCGATTCCGTGGTTTTCTGAAAAGTAGAATTCAGATAAAAATTATCATCGTCGAACGCTAAATTTCTTGTAGGTTGGTTCATTGATGAAGCTATATGCTGAATAAAAGAAGTTTTATCGTATCCTACAAAGGTTTTGAAAACAGTAGTCTGATTTGGATTGAACCGAATTTGTCCACTTCCTGAGAAAAGCTGATATGGTTTTACCCAGTCATATGTGTTAGGTACAATGGAATAATATGGCTTGAGGTTTTGATAATCGAGATTCAAAGAAACCGATCCTTTTTCGAATGCGCGGGTTCCACCTCCGCTAAACCCAACTGAAGAGGCGTTTACTCCAATTTTGGTGATCGGACTAACATCTTTGGTATTGAGCGCTAACACACTCGAAAGCCCCTGAGCATATTCTGATGAGCTGGCACCGGTTGAAAAGTTGATTCCTTCAAACATAAAAGGTGAATAACGACCGCGAACCGGCATATTATCGCTGGTGGCTGTATAAGGTGAGAGTACGTGCATTTCATCAATGTACGTTTGGGATTCATTACTATCGCCTCCCCGAATAAACAACTTACCGCTTTCACCAACCATTTGTGCGCCCGGCAGCGTCCGCAACGAATGATACAAGTCCCCAGTAGATCCGGCTGTAGTGACAATATCAACAGCAGACATTTTTCCAAACTGGCTATTCCCTTTTACCCTGAAGTTACCTGCAGAAACCACTACATTATCCAATGTAATGTTATCCGGCTTCATATTCAGTACCAGTGATGTTGATTTTTTATCCGAGATTTGTGTATTGAATTCGGCATAGCCAAGCATTCGAACACACAAGGTCATTTCACTCTGTTTATTGGTAGTAAAACTAAAGTTCCCTAACGAGTCGGTAGAAGCACCATCAATGGTTCCTTTTATAAAAACATTGGCATTGGACAGCGGTCTAGATTGTTCATTAAGCACCTTCCCTTCCACCTTAAACTGTTGAGCAAAACAGCTCAATACTCCCACATAAAAGAGTAATAAAAATAGAAACATCTTCTTCATTTGTTGTTGCATTAAAATTTTCATGCTGCAAACGTATATGAAAGAAATTAGACCGGAAAAGAACTGGGATGTATTGTGAAACTATGTGACAGAAAGACTATCAGCAGGGATGAGTGGCTAAAAACAGGGACGAATGGCTAAGTCTGATTTGACTGGATACGGTACAATTGGGTGTATTGGGAAGACCCATAAAATGATAACAGTAAGATTAAAAACTGTAATACAAAGAAAAGAGACAAAGCTCTGTTGGAACTTTGTCTCTTTTCGTGTTAAAACAAGCGTTGAAACGATTTGCGTATACTTTTAATTTCTTGTCATCAGTAATAATTCATTTTTTAGCCTTAGAGATTATACTTTCTAAAAATCTCCAGTCGGGTGGGACATTTACAAATAACAGAGTTACCAAAAATCATTCTGTATTCGCAAGATTCATCATGACAATTTACAAATAGAGTGTCTCCAGATAAAAATCTGTCGATTTTCACATTCAGGCAGGAAGATTTCCCGTCTTTCAAGCAACAGAAATCGTTGCTGCATTCTGTTTTTCGCTTAATACTTTCATCTACGACCTTTTTCATTTGAGTAAATATTCATTAATACTTTCCAAACAAAGAATCACTAGGCGAATATACGTATTATTTTCTACATGAATATATTTTTGTCGTTTTTATTGCTACTTAATCGTTATAAACAAGAGAATTAACTTCATTTTTAAATGTAATTACTCCGCTTCGGATAGCGAGTACTTTTTAAATCGGCGATTTTTAGTAAAAGCAATAAAAAAAGCAAAACTAACAAACACTGTAAGCAGTATAAAGCTCAAATGCAGAGACCTGAAATCAGCCACAAAGCCTAACATCACGGGACCAACAAGAAAACCAATATTAGAAGTAGCTGCAATAAATGATACCCCATCGGCAGTCTGTATTCCCTCCACCTGTGAGGCCAATCTGTATACTTCCGGCACAACCACCGAGAAGCCAAGACCTACAACAAAAAAACCAAAAATGGAAACAATCGGATTAAGAATTAACACGAGCAAAAATCCGACTATTCCCGTCAGAATTGAATATGTTATCAATCTCCAGGAGCCGAACTTCTGGCTTAAAGAATCACCGGTAAAACGCCCAATCATCATTGCAAATGAAAAAGCTGCGTATGCCAGGCCAACATATTGCATGTCCAGAAAGATAATTTTTTTCATATATAAAGCGCTCCAGTCCGCAATTGCTCCTTCGGAGACCATCGTCACAAGCCCGATAACAGCTATTGCGTATAATGGTTTTAAGTTAGTCTTGTGTCGCTTTTCCTGCTCTACAACTTCGCCTTTACGATTATAATAGAATGATTTGAATCTCAAATGAATAATCAGGATAATTGCAACGAGAATGGATATATGCAAAATCGGATTGTGCAAAAGGACAGCAAAAAAACTACCTGTAGCAGCACCTAACATGCCCCCGATACTCCAAAAAGCATGGCTTCTTGACATTATATAAATCTTATCTTGCTTTTCAATGGTGGCAGTTAATGAATTTAGCGATATAGCAAAAGATGAGCCTGCCATTCCGAACAGAAACAAACTAACGCACAAAGCTGTGTAACTTCCGGCAAGAAAGGGACCGTAAAAAGCAACTATGTAAGCAATCAATGCAAAAAATGCGTATCGCCCTACTCCTACTTTATCAACAAAATGCCTACAGATACGAATCATGACAAAGGCACCCAGAGCTGAAAAAAATATTGCTTTACCTATTCTTCCTTCTGAAATTCCTAGCTTTTCGGCTACTTGTGGAATATAAGTAACCCATGTGCTGAAAATCAGACTAAAACAGGAGTAAAGAAAAGCAGAAGCAAAGTATTTTTTGTTTTGGTAGAAAAATTTTATTGAATTCATTAAGAACGACATTAAATGGGGAGCAAAATTACCCTATTCCAATTAAACTTCCAAGATTTAAGCGTACTTTATACACTTTTAATCAGAGCCACAAGCCTACATGTACTTTTCATTAACTCAGCGAATAAATCCCGTTAAAAATCTGGCTAAAAACGGTGTAGATTCAAGAGTTACTTTCGCTTCACTCACAGAGCTTAACTGCCTTGCCGAAAAATCGCGGGTACAAAGCTCATAGCACAGTTTAAGCCACACCAACGTACAGGGTAAAGCTTTCAGCGCATATGGTTTTATCAAAGTCTTCCGTATAATGTGGGGAAAAATATCTGTCGGTGACAGGCTGGTAATCACAAACACAAAGATGAGAAGAGCCAAATCCCATTTACCACGTTTCCAGGGTGCAGCTGTATACCAGATAGCCACTCCTATCAAAGGGGTAATATAACCACTAGACTCACTACCGGTACTGAACAGAACGACAAAAAGCAAAACTGATGCCAGTATAAAATACCGAAATGAGAGGTTAGCATATTGCTTAATACGTAAATATGGAAGAGCAAAAAGCACCATGCCAACAGCAATAATATAAGAATCGGAGTAAGTAGCTATTCCTGATATTTTCCGTATCATCCCCAACAGCGAAACGTTTTGATGAATCGCAAACATATTGGAGTCGTTTTTTTCAGACAACACACGAAGCCAGTCCACATATTGCCCCAACACGTATGACGGAGATGAGATCAGCATTGGCAAAACAAAAAATACAACAGACCACATCAGCAAACTACCGATAAATTTGGTTTTGTGTTTCGAAAAAAAGAAAAATGCCAAACCAACTATACTATACAGTTTTACAAATACTCCCAACATTATGAAAAAAGCTGCCCAACTATCTTTTTCTTTTTCTATAAACAGAAACGAAAACAGTATACAGGCTGCTATTGCAATGTTGAATTGTTGCATATAAAGAGCTGTCAGTAACTCGTTGGCACAAAACCAATAAATAAATAAAGTATTTGCTCCAGGCAGTTTTTTTACTGCAAAATATAGAATTGCACTCAATGCCACAAGCCATAAGAACATTCCCTGCCAAACAGGCGGTAGCGAAAAAGGCGCAATGATAGTACTAAAAAAAACTCCATAATGATTTAAATCATCATACTCGGCAGGATATGCTACATAAAGTGGTAATTTATGAATAGTATGCCAAAATACTCCCCGAAAGATCATGAAATTATTCCCATCCTTGAACATTGCAAGCACTGGCAAAATCAGTAGCCACAAAAAGATATGTGTTTTTGAACTTTTGAAAAAAGGATGTGAGATAATTTTTTTCAACCAAGCAGGTACATTCATTACTAAATTTTTAATTCTGTTTAAAATTTTGACACGTTATGATAGAACTAATTTAAGCTCCTCTACCTTATTTTTTATTACCAAAAAGCAAGTTCGTTTTTAAAAGCCACAAAAGTACAAAAAACATTCAGTCGGGACAACTTACAGTATGTACAGGAAGCAGCGGGTTCAGTCTATAATGCAGTATAGATTTCACTTTCAGACTAGCAAAAATAAAAAAGCCGTCTCCGGCAGATGAAGACAGCTTCTTACAATGAAAGAAAAGGTTAGGTTACACAAATTAAAGACAATTACTAAAGCGTCGCAAATATATTTGATTCTTCGTATTCAAGTCGGGTAAGTTCGAATAGAAAAAATGATTCTGCATTTTGTGTCCAGGATCTGAATTCCTGACTTCTGGTGTATTGCGGCACAAAACCAAGCAGTAAATCCAGATCAAATTCATTGGCCGCCACGCCCGCACCTGAACTAATGGCATCAATCACATTACATTCTTGCTCAATATGGGTAGGCACCATTAATACCGGTTTTTGCATGTACATCGCTTCACACACCGATTCGAAACCGCCTGTAGTGGCATAAGCCTTACAACCGGCCATTTTTTCCAGAAAAAGTATATCACTTAGTTGATGCATAGTTAACGCAGGAGTGAGACTTTCAGTCTTTTGTACATTCTTCTTATCCCAAAAGAAATGAAGCGGCTGGTCAGGATTTTCAGTACTCCATGCAGCGAGTTCCTTCGCATAGCCACTGTTGAGCATATATCCGTGAATATAATCGCCGCTTGTAATTTCTTTCCGAAGCACTTCTTCACGAAGAAGCGGTGGCACAATAGTTATATTGCCATAATATAAGCTATTTTCTCTGCGGAATGACAATGCTAATATTTTATACGCATTCAGAGCCGTAAGGCGCGAGTAAAAGTTCAACAATCTAAATTGTTTCTTATTTTCGCCCGTGTACCGAAAATCGGGAGTTAGAAAATAATACTGATGAGCCACGTTTATCATGGGTGGCTTTGGATTAAAAATTCCATAAGTTGCACCACACATCAGTTCGTAGAAATTGACAACCACATCGGGTTCATAAGTTTTTATTGCACGCCGAATTGTCAACAAGCTACTGATATAAACCGGCAACAGTAATACATTATAAAGAATACTTATAATTAATGGTGACTGCTTACCTTTAGGTGTGGGCAGAAAATTCGGACTCTGAAACTGTATAACTTCATTCTCAATCTTTCTGGTAAAAAAGTCGGGCAATGTGCGTTTGGCACTACAACCAACCAACACAGCCACCACTTCATGACCATTTTTTTCAAGCATCGATTTTAAACTTAAAGCTTGAGTAAAATGGCCTCTGCCCTCACCTTGCACTACAAACAAGTATTTCATATTATTGCTTTTCTTTTTGGCGTCTCTGATTGAAACCACACATTAAAAAAACGGATTAAAGAAATTATTTGAGAAAGCTACTTTCATTGGATTCTTTGATCCGGCAGGAAATTCAATGACTTCCATAGCTTGTTTTGGTTGCTCTTTGGTGGCATCGGTATGCATATAAACCTCCCATGTTCCATCTTCATGTTCCAACAGTGCCGACATACTTTCCACCCAATCACCGGAGTTCAGGTAGTGAATACCATCGATCATTCTGTCGGCTGGTTGGTGAATGTGTCCGCAAATAATACCATCTGCATGTCGTGATCTTGCAAGTGAAACAAGCTCATTTTCATAATTGGAAATATAGGAGACAGCGGATTTCACTTTCTGCTTAATACTCTGCGAAAGTGAGAAATATGGTAATCCTCTTTTAGCCCGATTTTTATTGTAAATTCGGTTAAGCCATAACAATAATGTATAGCCAACATCGCCAAGTTTGGCCAACCACACCATTTTAGAGGTAACATTATCAAATATATCGCCATGTACCACATAATAGCGTTTGCCGTTTTTCACGTGCATATAATCTTTCACGATATTGATGTTGGCAAATGACAGCGGTGCAATATAGTCAATGAAATCATCATGATTACCACGAACATAGATTACCTTAGTATTGTGGTTCTCCATCATTTTCATGATAATTTTGAAGAAGTCGGTATGTTCTTTCTTCCACTTTCCTTTTCCGCCTTTTTGCAGATGCCATCCATCAATAATATCGCCGTTAAGAATAAGAGTATCACAATTTACCGTGCGTAGAAATTCCGCCAGTTCAGC
This sequence comes from Paludibacter propionicigenes WB4, assembly GCF_000183135.1. Lineage (NCBI taxonomy): Bacteria > Pseudomonadati > Bacteroidota > Bacteroidia > Bacteroidales > Paludibacteraceae > Paludibacter > Paludibacter propionicigenes. Next base: position 2,116,727 of record NC_014734.1, read on the forward strand.
GGTTTTAGAATGTTCTGTTCCGAGGTGCACGTCGGAGATAACAATTGTAGGATAAAATTTTTGATTGTACATAAGGTCTTTTTTTATTTGCAAAGTAACTGCTGTAATATTGCAGTGTTACAACAGCGACATTAAATTGCTGTTAAACTACAACTTAAAACAAGAAGTGCTGTTAGAACTAATTCCAACAGCACTTTTTAGTGACCAATACTTAAATGTAAATTACATTTTCAATGGAACATAACCTACTTTTTCTACTATTTTTTGTCCTTCGGCAGATAGTATGAAACCTACAAAAGGAGAAAATTTAGCTTCGCTTTTCTTGTCATAGTAGAAATACAATGGACGTACAATCGGATATGTTTTATTCACTGCATTTGCCAATGATGGTTCAACAAAGTTTTTACCATCAAATGAAACGTGAAGTGCCTTCACTGTTTTGTTTAAATAAGCCAATCCTACATAACCAATTGCACCTTTTGTTTGGCTAACCGATTGGATAATAGCTCCGGTAGCAGGCATACTTAGGATTGAGCTCATATAGTTTTTGTTCAACAATACGTGTTCTTTGAAGAATTCGTATGTACCTGAACTTGTTTCGCGTGAGTAAGGAACAATTTTCAAATCTTCACCACCTACTTGTTTCCAGTTAGTGATTTTACCTGTAAATATACCTTCGAGTTGAGCACGTGTCAATTTAGAAACTCCGTTTGAAGGATTTACCACTACTGCTAATGCATCGTAAGCAATGATCTTAGTTGCAAGAGTTTTTCCACCATCCTGATACTTCACTTTTTCATCGAATTTCATAGCACGTGAGGCCATCGCTATGTCAGTAGTTCCTTCGATAAGCGCAGAGATTCCGACACCACTACCACCACCAATCACTGTAACCGATTTACCGGTTTTTTTCATAAACTGTTCTGCTTCTTTCTGTGCTAAAGGTAAAACCGTGTCACTACCTTTAACTTTCTGAGCGTAAAACGATGGAGCAATTGCGCAAACCATCATAACTGATAAAATAAGTTTTTTCATTTTCTGTTGTTTTATTTTTTATTTGTCACTTGTAAGTATTTACCTGTAACTTTTTTTATTAGAATTTATATTGAAGACGAACTGTTACCAAATTGTCTTTTGCATCATTTATAAAACCTTTTAAGCTTGTTTTTTCATTAGAAACAATATCATAATAAGCCATTAAACGAACATTATTATTCAATCGATACAAATAACCCAGACCTAATGTAGAATAAGCTATATCTGCTTTACCTGCCTTATTAGCAACACTTACTTGACGTCCTGAAATATCTGTGTTAGGATCGTACCAATCGTATTTAACCACGATAGAGTGTTTTGTTCCGGCTATATCCTGAACGAAGTTAACATAACCTCCCTGGAATTTACGAATATATGTATCATAAGCTACACCAGATGCAGTAGGATCAAAACCATTAAGACTTGCCGAACTTCCTGCAGCACCCGGTTGCTTTCCTTGTATGAATTCTGCACGGATAGAGCTAAGACCCAGGTCTGAAGCAATGCTAAACTGACCATCTACTCCAAAATATGAACGATCAGCAAATGAACTAAGATTTGAAGCTGTGTTATTAAGAACAAATGCTCCGTTTGACATTGTATAAACATTGGCATTAGTTTGAAGAACGTATCCTGAGTACATAGAAACACCAAAACCATATTTCATGTTAGCTTCAGCCTTGTTATAAGTTAAGTGAGCTGCAAAGTCTTTCTTGCTCTTGTAATCTTTACTAATAGCATTACCTGAAAGCAATCCTGCTTCTAATTTCAACACATTCCATGGAGATGTTTTTGGAGCTTGGATAGTCAACATTGTACCAAGATCTTTTTCATCCGGGAATAACATTTGAGTAATACGGCTACGTTCAGGTGATTCAAGTTTAGAAGAAGAATAAGCAACTTCGTATCCGAACGGACGATCAAAAACCCCACCTTTAATAGCGAAAGTATTCACCCATGGATCAAGTATATTCAAATAAAGATCTTTAGTTTTCAATCCGCTTTCAGAAATATCAAATTCTATTACTGCCTGGCAACCGAAATCTTCGTAAGTAGCTTTTAAACGACCACGACGTACTCCAAAACGGTTATAACTGCCTGTACCAACTTCCGGGAAGTTTTTTGAAATACCATTCTTCATGTCATTTGATTTGTTTCCAAGAGAGTCAAGTTGAGAAGACTGCCATTGAGATTGAATGTACCCGCTGAATTTCAGTTTCTTCAATTGAAGTAAAACATCTTCAACTGATGTAATGCGTTGATCAAGGACATTAAGTGAATCCACTTTTTCTTCTTGAGCGAAAGCAACTGTTGAGCAAATAAGACCCAAAACAATTACCAAACTTTTTAGAGTAACTTTAATTTTCATTTTTTATTTTTAAATTTAGTTTCGTTTGATTTTTCATGGTGCAAAGAAACTGCGACCAGATTACAGTGTTTTGTCAAATACATTACATTATTGTTACAAATAAAAAATCGGTTTCTTAATGTGTAAATTGCTGAAAAACATACAATAATATTAAGCGAAAGAAAACTTCAACGAAATATGTATTGTAACATTTTTGTAACACTGCTTTAATTTCATCTTAATATGAAAGCTATTCCTTTGCATTGATTTTAAAAACAAAGCACAACGTGAAACGATTCTTAGAAAAATTAGTAGAAGGAGCATTATTGATTAGCGGAAGCATAACCAGTATCACTATTTTGTTGATAATAATTTTCTTATTCAAAGAAGCCTCAGGGTTATTCAATAGTCCGGTTGTGGAAGAAGGATATGTATTGGCATTCAATAAAGCGAATCCGGTAAAAAAACTAAGTTCTTATCAAATAAAAGAAATATTTGATGGAAAAATAACAAACTGGGACGAAGTCGGAGGTAAAGAAGAACCCATAGAATTAGTCCGCCTGAGTGACTTAACCAAGTACTACACTGAGGAAGAGTTGGGTGCTAATTTTGAAAATATCCCGGCAAAAGCCAGCGAACTGACCGCAAAACATCCCGGCATCATATTGTTTTTACCTAAAAATTACGTAGCCAAAAACTTCAATGGTACATTGCTGAAACATGAAACCCTGAAACCCGGCGATTTTTTTGGCGGAAAAGAATGGTATCCTACAGCATCACCATCTCCTCAATATGGATTATTACCGTTACTACTTGGTACAATTTGGGTGAGCCTCGGAGCCATATTGCTATCCTTGCCGTTTGGCATCGCCGTTGCTGTTTACTTGGCTGAAATTGCCACCATGCGGGTTCGAAATATATTAAAGCCGATTATCGAATTACTTGCCGGAATACCTTCGGTAGTCTATGGGTTCTTTGGTTTGGTGGTTATTGTTCCTTTTCTACAAAAACTATTTCATTTGCCTGTAGGCGAAACGGCTTTAGCCGGAAGTGTTGTTTTGGGAATCATGGCATTGCCAACTATCATAACCGTGGCAGAAGATGCCATGCGTACCGTACCAAGAGCTATGAAAGAAGCCAGTCTGGCTTTAGGAGCCACACACTGGCAGACCATTTATAAAGTAATAATCCCTTACGCTAAATCTGGAATCACTTCTGCAGCTGTATTAGGAATCGGACGAGCCATTGGTGAAACCATGGCAGTATTAATGGTAACAGGTAATGCTGCCGTTATACCTCATACTTTGTTGGAACCTGTTAGAACCATTCCTGCTACCATTGCCGCAGAACTTGGTGAAGTTTCAGCCGGAAGCGGACACTATCAGGCCTTATTTATGCTCGGTGTAATTTTATTTATTATCACCATGATTATCAGTATTAGTATAGAGTTTATTGGCAAAAAGAAATATAGCAACTAAAATTATGACACCTATTATAAATTCGGGAAGAACCGACAATAAAAAACGTTTATCGCAAGCCGTAGCGTTTACCATTTTTAAACTGATGAGCTATTCGGTTGTTCTAATTTTATTTCTAATTCTTGGTTTTATCGTCACCAAAGGAATTGGCGTGATTAGTTGGGATTTTCTGACTAAAGCCCCCGAAGAAGGTATGACCAAAGGTGGAATATTCCCTGCTATTGTAGGAACGCTCTGCTTGGTTTTGGGAAGTAGCGTATTCAGTTTCCCTATCGGAATCATGTCGGGTATTTATATGAACGAATATGCAGCCGGAAATAAATTTGCCACTTTTGTGCGCATTATGACTAACAACCTGAGTGGTGTTCCGTCAGTTGTTTTCGGGCTTTTCGGGATGTCGCTCTTTGTAAACACTATGAAATTCGGCGATTCTATCTTAGCCGGCTCGCTCACATTGGGATTACTTTCACTCCCATTAGTAATTCGTACCACCGAAGAATCGTTGAAAGCCATAGACAAATCGTACCGCGAAGGAAGCTTGGCACTCGGTGCTACAAAGCTTCAAACTATCCGAAAAGTAATTATGCCAATGGCATTTCCAAATATCATTACCGGATTAATTTTGTCGATAGGTCGTGTTTCGGGCGAAACTGCTCCAATTCTGTTCACGGTTGCAGCTTATTTCTTGCCCAAATTACCAACCAGTATTTTCGATCAGGTAATGGCGTTACCATACCATTTATACGTTATTTCAACCAGTGGAACCGACATTAACTCAAGCCGAGGCATTGCTTATGGAACTGCGTTGGTACTTATTGTCATTGTATTGATTGTAAATCTACTGGCCAATTTCTTACGAAGCTATTTTGCAAAAAAAGTAAAAACGAATTAAAAACAGTCAAAAAACATAAGTCAACGGTCAAAAGAAAGACCTGAGACATGGGACTTTGAACATCAGACATAAAAAAACATGCTAACCATTGATGCAAAAAACGTTGATTTTTACTACAGTGATTTTCACGCACTGAAAAACATCAACTTCGAAGTAGAAAAAAACAAAGTTGTGGCCTTGATCGGACCTTCGGGTTGTGGTAAGTCAACTTTCCTACGTTTAATAAACCGTATGAACGACCTGATTGACGGAACACGCATGACAGGAACCGTATTGGTAGAAGGTAAAGATATTTACGCCCCCAACATTCATGTCGACGAATTGCGCAAAGAAGTAGGAATGGTTTTTCAAAAGCCAAATCCATTTCCAAAATCAATTTTCGAGAACGTTGCGTATGGTCTCCGGGTTAATGGTATAAAGGATAGCACTTTTATTGAAGAACGTGTTATTGAGTCCATTAAATCGGCAGCTTTGTGGGACGAGGTAAAAGATAAATTGAATAAATCGGCATTTGCTCTTTCGGGAGGTCAACAACAGCGACTTTGCATTGCCCGCGCATTGGCAATTTCGCCTAAAGTGGTGCTTATGGATGAACCGGCTTCGGCTCTCGATCCGATTTCTACCGCCAAAGTTGAAGAATTGATTCATGAACTGAAAAAAGATTACACCATTATTATCGTTACACACAACATGCAGCAGGCATCTCGTGTTAGTGATAAAACAGCTTATTTCTATCTGGGGGAACTGATTGAATACGACGAAACAACAAAAATATTCACCAATCCAACCGAGCATTCAACACAAAATTATATCACCGGAAGGTTTGGTTGATATGAACTCCTAAAGACCCCTAACCCCGTTCGACTAAGCTCACGCCGAAGCCTAAAGGGGAATAAGAAATATTAGAATTGACTTATAAAATCTACATTAAGAACTTGATCTTTATTCCCCTTTAGGGGTTGGGGTCAACAATAAGAATAAAGAATATGACACACTTAGAACAAGAACTGATAACGCTCAAACAAGACGTTACCGAAATGTGGAAACTGGTTATTTCTCAGGTTAGCAATTCGGGCGAAGCCATTCTGTCGTTCGATAAAGAATTGGCAAAGAAAGTATCGATGCGCGAAAAAAAAGTAGATGCATACGAGCTCAAAATAGACCGGTTTTGCGAAAATGTAATCGCGCTTTACCAACCTGTGGCAGTCGACTTACGTTTTGTGCTTGCTGTGTTGAAAATCAACTCTAACCTGGAACGTATTGCTGACTTTGCCTACGGGATTTCGGGCGTGTTGATTGCCAATCCTTCTGTCATTCTCGATGCCGAAATCATTTCCGAAACTAACTTGCGGTTAATGATCGATCAGGTAACCAAAATGTTGACACAAGGTCTTGAAGCTTTCGAAAACGAAAAATCTGATATTGCCTCGGCTATTTTCAGCGAAGATTATCAGGTAGACGAAATTAATATCGATGCTGCACGTATTATTGCGGACTATATTCAGCGTAACCCCGACAGGGCTTTTGAGTGCCTGCAATTGGTAAGTGCATTCCGCAAGTTGGAGCGCATTGGAGACCACTGCAGCAACATAGCCGAAGAAATTTTCTTCTACGTGGACGCCAAGGTGCTGAAGCATTCTCCGAAGGAATAATTTCTGATATCATTTGTCTTTCTAAAGCGGTAAATCAACAATTGATTTGCCGCTTTGCATTTATTTTAAAGTAATTACGCTAGATTTAAAATTTTGTAATACTTTTGTAACAGTTATTACACAGCTCCGAAATATACAATTAGTTTCTTTGTAACATAATATTAATACAAGAAAAGTATGAATCCTTATCGTATTTTGGTAGTAGACGACGAAGAAGACTTGTGTGAAATTCTTCAATTTAATCTGGAAACTGAAGGTTATCTGGTGGATGTAGCTTATTCGGCTGAAGAAGCACTAAAAAAAGACATTAGCATCTATAATTTACTTTTGCTTGATGTAATGATGGGAGAAGTTTCAGGGTTCAAAATGGCTCGCATACTCAGGGAAAACCCTAAGATGGCAAACATCCCAATCATTTTTCTTACGGCAAAAGACTCCGAAACAGACAGACTCACAGGGTTTAATATAGGTGCTGACGACTATATCTCCAAACCATTTTCTATTCGCGAAGTGCTTGCACGCGTGAAAGCCGTTATCCGCAGGGCAGACACCAATAAAGTTGAAGCTGCTCCGACATTGGTGCTGAGTTACGAGAAACTTGAAATGTCATTGGAAAACAAAAAAGTAATGCTCGAGGGAGTTGAAGTTCCATTCACTAAAAAGGAATTCGAAATACTGAAGCTTTTTCTGGGAAACAAAAACCGTGTTTTTTCACGCGATGAAATGTTGTCCAGAGTCTGGAGCGATGAAGTCATTGTACTCGACCGCACAATCGATGTAAACATTACCCGACTGCGCAAAAAAATTGGTCCATACGGAAAAAATATCGTGACACGATTGGGCTATGGATATTGTTTCGAGGAATAAAAATCAGTTATCAGTGAACTGTTAGCAGCAAACAGCTCAACAAATAAGCAATTTCTATGACTTTAAACCGCCGCCTTTTCCTGTACTTTTTCAGCATCTTTTTTTTGATGCTGGCTATTATCTGTTTCTTTCAGTACGAGCGCGAAAAAGAGTTCCGCACCGAGCAGCTTGACCAACAACTCAGCACTTACAATTTCACCATTTTCCGGTTTATCAAAGAGCAAAAACCAAACTGGGAAATGCTGGAAGAATATGTTCATCTATTCCCCGACACCGCGCTGCGCGTGACCGTTATTGATACTACAGGAGTTGTGATCTTCGATTCCTCAGTCAAAAAAGGCACAAAGTTGGGCAACCACCTGAACCGCCCGGAAATAGAAATGTCCGCTTATACCGAGAACGGAAAAGCCATACGTCACTCCGTTTCTACCGGAAAAGATTATTATTATCTGGCTCACAAATTCCCAGCAAGCTATATCCGCAGTGCTTTGCCCTACAACGTCAGCCTGGTGAGTATGCTCAAGGCCAATACTTTCTTCCTGTACTTTATGGGGTTGGTATTAATCTTCGCCGTACTTGCACTCTATCTTATTTCCCGAAACTTCACCAGATCCATCGACCGATTGCGCATATTTACCCAGAAGGCTGAAAAGGAAGAGTTTCTGGACACAGATATTGAGTTCCCGAATGATGAACTGGGTGAAATCAGTAAGAATATCGTGAAACTATATAAACTCCAGTTGCAGACCAAAGTAGAAGTAAATAATGAACGGGAAAAACTCATTAAACACCTTCAGATTTCGCAGGAGGGACTTGGAATTTTCTCATCGGAGAAAAAAGAAACACTTGCTAATTCGCACTTTATTCAATACACAAATATAATTTCCGATCAACAATGTGAAACATCCGACCAGATATTTTCATTACCTGAATTTGCCGAATTAAATGAGTTTATTGATAAAAGTCTGTTGAATAATCAGCTGAATCGTAAACGATTGACCGTTGAAAAAGGAGGTCGGGTTTTTGCTGTACAGTGCATTGTATTCCAAGATGATACTTTCGAAATTTCTATAAATGACATTACCGTTCAGGAACACGAAAACGAATTGAAAAGGCATCTTACGCAAAATATTTCGCATGAGCTCAAAACTCCTGTAAGCAGCATATTGGGTTACATGGAAAGCATTCTCGAAAACCCGGACATGGACACCGAGCGTCAACGCTTTTTTGTGGATCGGTCATTTCAGCAAGCGCAACGCCTTAGAGACTTATTGCAGGATATCTCTACGCTGAATAAAATGGATGAAGGTCAACGTCTGTTCCAAAAAGAACCATGCAATATTTCGGATGTCATTTCGGATGTTTTGAATGACGTTCACCTCCAAATAGAGCAAAAAGAATGTAAGGTTATACAAAGCTTCCAGCCGAATACTCAAATACTAGGCAACCGCTCACTTCTATATTCCATCTTCCGCAATCTGATGGACAATACGTTGAATTATGCCGGCGAAAAACTTACCATCGAAATTAGTTGCTACCGGGAAGATGAACAATTCTACTATTTTTCGTTTAGCGATAATGGTGTAGGGGTCGCCGAAGAACACTTAAACAGACTGTTTGAACGTTTTTATCGGGTTGATAAAGGACGTAGCAGAAAGCAGGGTGGAACCGGACTAGGATTAGCAATTGTGAAAAATGCTGTCATTTACCATCGGGGAACTATCTCTGCTAAGCGGGTTCCTTCGGGTGGACTAAGCTTTATTTTTTCTCTTCGTAAATTCTAGGCTACAAAAAACGGCTTATCCATTCGCCTGTTTCTCATCATTTGCCTATAAATTTCACAGTATTTTGAATTAAATCGTAGATTTTTAGTTATTTATGTACTTTTCTAGATGGTTATTCAAAAAAATAAATAACTTTGCGAAAACTAATTTTGCATGCGCTTATGAAAAAAACTCTACTCTTCTTTGGAATGGTTGTATTTTCAGCATGTGTTAGCGCGCAAACAACCATCTTTTCAGAAACTTTCGGTACTACCAAAACTACAAGAGGAAACTGCCCCACAGTTATCCTAGGTACCACAGAAACCGGCAAATACGATCCATTAAAAAACGAGCAATATACAGATCATGATTGGTTCCCCAATTCACACGTCTGGAATAATGGCATTGCTTACTCACAAACTTCAGCAGTAACCTCTTCTGTAGGTGCGTGCGATAATGCCGGAACCAGTTTGAATATTCGTGCAGATTACCCATCAAATATGATCGGCTCAAGTGGAAACGGAAACTTGTCATTTTGCGCCAATACTGCCAATTCATTCACCATTAGCGGCATAAACACACAAAACTATAAAAACATCGTGATTTCATTCGCGATTTTGGGGTTGAATAATGCCGATGCTATGCAATTAAGACTTCAGTACGATAATGGTGAAGGCTTTACTGACATTGGACAAAACCAAATAGGTAGCCTAAGCACTGTAGGTCTGAACTGGCTTCAGGTGAATAACATAATCCTTCCGGCAGGATCCATATTCAGTCTGAAATTTTCTACACCAATCACCAATCCGCTAAATAAAAATAATCCTGTTGAAATAAGAATAGATGATATTAAAATTACCGGAACCGCTATTACTACATCTGAGGATGATCTGTTTTTGGCTAATAATCACAAGGTTGTAGTTTCCAATCCTACCATTACGCTCGAAGGATTTACAAGTGGAGATATAGAAATCTATACTTTCCAGGGGAAAAGAGTATTCTTCTCTGAGTTCAAAGAAACCATCCAACCCCAATTATCAAAAGGGTTGTACATCATCAGAATTGGTAATTTCAGACAAAAAATAAGTTGGTAGAAAGCTTACATTACATTCTCATTAAATATCCGGAATACCACACTTTGTAGTACTCCGGATTTTTTATATCAAAATAAAATTCCCTACTTTTGTCTTTCATAAAAATAAGGAGAACAATCCCATGCAATTATTCCGAAATAAATGGACGGCACTTTTTCTGAGCAACTTCCTGGGAATTTTCAATGATAATTTTCTGAAACACTGCATTATTTTCATAGCCGTAGGTTGGTCGTTACCACACTGGCTGACAAGATCTCAACTGATATCCATGGTGTCGGCATCGCTGATTGTTCCTTATCTTTTTCTTTCGCCCCTAGCTGGTCGGCTTGCAGTTATTTATTCAAAAAAAGCTGTTTTTAGAATTTGTAAATTCATCGAAATACCTACACTTGTACTTGCCTGTGTGGCTTTCTATTTTCAGTGGGTAATGTTGGCTGTGCTTACTGTATTACTAATGGGCATTTTGAGCTGTATGTACTCTCCATCCAAATACAGTCTGATTCGTGATATTGGTGGAGAACAGGGAGTATCATTCGGTAGCGGAGTGTTCGAAATGATGGCTTTTCTTGGTATTTTGGTGGGAACTGTGAGCGCATCCATTGTTTCAGATACATATAATCAAACAGTCGTCTTTTCCATACTCATTGGATTAGCGCTGATTGGATATATTGTTACAAGAACAATAAAAGCAAAAGAATTACCTGAAAATAGAGACGAAATCGGAACATTAAATCCTATCCGTTTTCTAGTGGATTCGTTTCGCTTTGCGCGACAGCATAAAAATGTAAATAGTGCTGTTTTAGGAGCTTCGGCATTTTGGCTTATCGGCGGTATGCTACAAATGAATTTGCTTATTCACTGCAAAAACGTTTACCACGCTTCGAATACTACCACCGGCATAGTGATGGCTTGCGCTGCCATCGGTATTGCATCGGGCTGCTGGGCTGCAGGAAAAATATCCGGTAAAGAAGTGAAAAGAGGTCTGATATTAATCGGTATAACCGGTATGAGTCTACTTTTTCTCATTCTTACCGTTTTTCATCTAAATCTTATCGTTTTTGTAATTTGCGTGTTTAGTGTCGCTTTTATGGGTGGCATTTTTCAAATTCCCTGTTTGTCAATGTTGCAAAACTCCGATCTGGGTCGTAAACTTGGCGATATGATAGCATACCTCAATTTAGTTACCTTTGTGTTTGTTCTTCTTGGAACATTGCTGTTTTCTATCACTACATACCTCACCTCTGAGAATAGCTTCGCTGTATTTGCTGTTATTTTGGTTATTTGCCTGCTCGTAACCATTTACTTTCTGCGCAAATCACCCGAATATCTATCCGAAACAAAGAAAATACTACGTTTGAAATAAAAAAAAGCTTCGGAAAAATCCCGAAGCTTTTTTATTTTTGATTTTAATTTCCTTTTTATTTCTCAATAACCAACTCAGCCCTACGATTCTTGTATCGTCCTTCTTTGGTCTCGTTAGTTGTCTTTGGTTTTTCTTTCCCAAATCCGGCAACATCGATTACTGAAGCTGAAATTCCTTTCGATATCAGATATTTCTTTACTCCGGCAGCTCGTTCTTCTGACAATTTCTTATTGGCTTTATCACCGCCGATATTATCAGTATGTCCCGAAATTAATAGTTTTGACCACGCTTTATTTACTTTAAGTACTAAAGCAACATCATCCAAAATGGCTCTGGATCTTGAACTTAATTCCGATGAGCCAAATTCAAAGTTTACATCCAGAAGCACTGTCAATGCATCTTGATTACTATCGGCAGACACTTTAGCCTGAGGTATATCTTTCAAGTCAGCTTGCAATTTTGCTTTGTCTGCAGCTCTTTCTGCATTTGCAGCTTGTAAGTCCGCCTCCAGCTTTTGGATCTTTGCTTTGTTAGCTGCATTTTCATCCTCAATTGCCTTTAAGCGAACTAGAACAGGATCATTCTTGATATTTGCATCATTGTATTTTAAGATGCTTACGTCACGGATATGCTGCTTATTCTTTGTCCCTAACTTGTATCGTAGTCCTAAAGTCAATGCAGCAGCATCATTTCCGTAAACCATGTCTGAGCCTCCGCTTAAATTCTTACTTGAACTCACCCCACCTAAATCCTCCCGGGTATAATATCTGCGCTGAATTTCAGCCTGTAATGCCCAGGCTTTACTAAGTTTATACTCAAAACTCAATGCACTTGTAAACAGTGGTGACATCAGTTTATGTTTTTCGCCTGTAGCCAAAAACTCATTTGAAAAAAATCCCAGCCCAGCACCCCAAGTGCCATAAACATTGGCTCTACTCCAAAAACCTGTACGTTTCGGCACAAGCAGATTCGTTAGATTTACAGACCCAAAAACACTGAAATCCAACGTATTCCCTTTTGCAACATTCCTGTTGTAGGTAAGATAATCAACACCTCCGCCAAAACCAATCAACGGATTAATAGTGTATTCTACAGCTACACCCGGAAAAGTCCAACCCATATCGTCAATATAGCTATTGACTCCACCTTTAGTCGATGTCGGTGATACGCGATAATAATCTAATCCGACTTTCCCCACTACTGACCAGTGAGATAAAGAGTCCTGCGCTTTAAGACTCTGAGCTAAAACGCATATAACAAGAAACATAACAAGTAAAATTCTTTTCATATTTTATACTTTATTTGTAATGATTATTTATTTGTATTTGTAACAATAAATACTACACATTTGTTTGATTAACACATATCATATACTACAAAAAACAAGATTCAATACAATATTTAACAAACTAATAAACAAAAAACTCAATGCACATTATCGAAGATCGCTGTTGTTTACCAAAATTCTGTTGTAAAACATACAAACTGAAATAGTATTTTAATAGAGATTTCATACATTGCCATACGATTTTTCATTAATAAACAACTATCTTTTTAGTATTAATTCTTTTAATTTTAATGCTGTATGAAAGTATATCAATCGAATGAAATCAAAAACATTTCATTGCTGGGTAGTTCTGGCTCCGGGAAAACCACTCTTGTAGAAGCTATGCTTTACGAGAGTGGAGTTATAAAACGCAGAGGCACCATTGTGAGCCAAAACACTGTTTCCGATTATTTTCCAGTTGAAAAAGAGTACGGTTATACCGTCTTCTCCACCATCATTCAAACTGAATGGCAAGAGAAAAAACTAAACTTCATTGACTGTCCTGGTTCCGATGATTTTATCGGAGGAGTAGTTACTTCACTTAATGTAACCGATACAGCTCTCATTCTGCTTAATACCCAATATGGTGTGGAGGTGGGAACCAATAACCACTTCAGATATACCGAAAAATTCAATAAGCCGGTTATTTTTGTAACCAACCACCTCGATCAGGAAAAAGCCGATTTTGAAAAAACACTTCTCCAACTTAAAGAAACTTTTGGTAATAAAGTAGTTCAAATTCAATACCCTATATCAACAGGTCCTCAGTTTAATGCTGTAGTTGACGTATTGAAAATGAAAATGTATCGTTGGAAACCTGAAGGCGGTGTGCCCGACGTGTTGGAAATTCCTGCAGAAGAAATTGAAAAGGCTCAGGCATTACACAATACATTGGTTGAAGCAGCTGCCGAGCACGATGAAGAATTAATGGAAAAATTCTTCGATCAGGGTTCTCTCAGTGAGGAAGAAATGCGCGTAGGGATCCGCAAAGGTCTTATACATCGTGATATGTTCCCTGTTTTCTGCGTTTGCGCCGGAAAAGACATGTGTGTTCGCCGCTTGATGGAATTTGTTGGAAACGTTTCTCCAAGTGTAAGTCAGACTGAAAAACCTCAAACAGCAGATGGAAAACAGATAGCACCGGACAGTAATGGACCGACCAGTATATATGTATTCAAAACCAGTGTAGAACCGCATATTGGTGAAGTTTCATATTTCAAGGTAATGAGTGGAAAGCTCAAAGAAGGGGATGATTTGATCAACGTAGACAGAGATTCTAAAGAACGCATAAGTCAGATTTTCGCTGTGGCCGGGCAAATCCGGACAAAAGTTGATGAAATAACGGCCGGCGATATCGGAGCTACAGTAAAACTAAAAGATACACGTACCGGCAACACTCTGAATGCCAAAGGATGTGAGTATGACTTCAAGGAAATAAAATATCCGGAACCTAAATTCCGCCGTGCCATCAAAGCTTTGTCTGAAGCCGATGAAGAAAAACTGAGCGAAGTGCTCACACGCATGCACGAAGAAGATCCAACCTGGGTAGTAGAGCAATCCAAGGAATTAAAACAAACAATATTATATGGTCAGGGAGAATTCCATTTACGTACATTAAAGTGGCGTGTAGAGCACAACGACAAAATAATGATTGAGTATAAAGAACCTAAAATACCTTATCGCGAAACCATTACTAAGAATGCACGTGCCGATTATCGTCATAAAAAACAATCGGGGGGATCTGGTCAATTTGGTGAGGTACACATGATTATTGAACCTTATTACGAAGGAATGCCTGCTCCTGACACTTTCCGTTTTAATGGGCAGGAATATAAAATCAGTAACCGCGATACACAGGTGGTAGATTTAGAGTGGGGCGGCAAACTCGTGCTCATCAATAGTATAGTGGGAGGATCTATTGATTTACGATTCTTACCTGCTATCATGAAGGGAATCATGGACCGCATGGAACAAGGCCCTCTTACCGGTTCTTATGCTCGCGATGTACGTGTTATTGTGTACGATGGTAAAATGCACCCGGTAGATTCAAATGAAATATCGTTCCGCCTGGCAGGACGCAATGCTTTTGCACAAGCATTTAAAGAAGCTGGTCCGAAACTATTAGAGCCAATTTACGATGTAGTCGTTCAGGCTCCAACCGACAGACTTGGCGATGTTATGAGCGATCTTCAGGGACGTAGAGCTGTAATTATGGGCATGGAAAGCGAGAAAGGATACGAAAAGCTATCTGCTAAAATTCCATTAAAAGAATTGGGTAGCTATTCTACTACACTGAGTTCACTTACCGGAGGGCGTGCTTCATTCAGTATGAAGTTTGCAAGCTACGAACTCGTTCCAATGGACATTCAGGATAAATTATTGAAAGAATACGAGGCTTCCAAAAAAGAAGAAGAGTAAACTCACACTATTCTTGCTATTCAAAATCAAAGCAGCTATCCGTTCTCCGGTTAGCTGCTCTTTTGAATAAAGTAAAGCTTTATCTTACATTTTACCATTATCTACTTTATGAAAAAAAACATACTTCTCTTTATATTGCTTCTTCCAATACCAGCTCAATCGATAGTTTTGGCAGATGAAACCGCATCAATAAAACTAAATTCATTGGGTTATCTTCCTCAAGCAATAAAAAAGGCAACTGTTACTACTGAAGCAACTGTTTTTCAGATTATAAATTCGCAAACCGGACTCGAAGTTTTTCAAGGGAAACTCAGCGAACCAGTCTACCAAAAAGATGTTGACCAAAAAGTTTGGATTGCAGATTTTTCGCAAGTTACCCAACCGGGGAAATACACATTACAGATTAAAGGCGTTGGAAAATCGTATGAGTTTACCATCGGTTCCGACGTGTACAAAAGTCCTTTTGTAACCTCAATGCGTGCTTTTTATCTTTGGCGTTGTGGAATGGCTGTTCATACTGACTATAAAGGAAATCATTACGAAACAAAAGCTTGTCACCTTGAAGATGGCTGGATGGATTATATCGGAAAACCGAATGAACGACGCGATGGAACCGGTGGTTGGCACGATGCAGGTGATTTTGGAAAATATACTGTAAATGCAGGCGTAACCATGGCTGTTCTTTTTTATGCCTGGGATCATTTCGGAAACAAGCTGAAGAACATTTCTCTCGATATTCCACAAACAGCACCTGGCATGCCTGATTTTTTACAGGAATTGAAATGGGAAACAGATTTTTTATTGAAAATGCAATATAACGATGGTTCAGGTCGTGTTTCACATAAACTTACCCGCAAAGGGTTTGAAGGTTTTGTTATGCCACAAGACGACAAAGAAAAACGTTATTTTACCGAATGGGGATCTGCTGCAACTGCCGATTTCGTTGCAATCATGGCCATGGCAGCGCGCTATTTTAAGCCTTACGATGCTGTTTACGCTCAAAAATGTTTGGATGCAGCAACTGTTAGTTATAACTTCTTACTGGCTAACACTGCAACTAAGAATTTTGTACAAGGTGATTTCTCAACCGGAGGTTATCAAACCGGTGATGCCGATGATCGGTTATGGGCATCAGCCGAAATGTGGGAAACAACAGGCAGTTCCAGGAGTTTAATCGATTTAGAATCACGAATTGAGAAACTAAGAAATTTAGCACAAGAGAATTGGGATTGGGGAAATATAGATAATTTGGGTGTATTTACTTATGCACTTTCTAAACGAGAAGGAAAAAATCCACAGCTTCAGGCTAAAGTAAAACAAGCTATCCTTACTTCAGCAAATCTATTAGTAGAAAAAGCACAAGCTGATGTATACGCTCGTCCTTTGGCAGGTCTTTATTTTTGGGGTTGTAACGGTACCGTTGGTCGTCAGGCGGTGAATTTGCAAGTCGCTAATATTCTTTCACCCAATAAAAAATACACAGAAACCATACTTGATATTATTGCGCATTTATTTGGACGAAATTATTACGGACGCTCTTATGTAACCGGATTGGGTGTAAATCCACCAATGTATCCACACGATCGACGTTCTGCTGCTGATGATATTGAAGCACCTTGGCCTGGTTATTTAGTTGGTGGTGGACATACAGCTACAGATTGGGTGGATAAACAGGCCGATTATTCCCGAAATGAGATAGCTATCAACTGGCAGGCCGGATTAGTATACGCTCTGGCTGGAGGACTCTAAAAAGTTATTGAAAATAAAGAAACGACAAACGCCGAAAAATAGATTTCGGCGTTTGTCGTTTTATAAAGTTTGGAGAATCGGTTTATGCCAGAATTTTCTTAAACAAGTTCTTCATGTTTACCGCATCACCAATAATCTTATGTAAATCGGCTATTGCCACACGCTCTTGCAACATACTGTCGCGATGACGAATGGTTACAGATTTGTCTTCCGGAGTCTGATGGTCAACAGTGATACAGAATGGAGTTCCCACAGCATCCTGACGACGGTAACGTTTTCCAATAGAATCTTTTTCATCATAAGCACATTTGAAATCAAACTTCAAATCGTTTATAATCTCGCGGGCTATTTCAGGAAGGCCATCCTTTTTCACCAACGGCATAACACAAGCTTTAACCGGAGCCAAAACCGGAGGAAGTGTCAGCACTACGCGACTATCCCCTCCTTCAAGCGTTTCTTCTTTGTACGAAGCAGCCATGATTGAAAGGAAAGTACGATCCACACCAATGGATGTTTCGATAACGTAAGGAACATAAGATTGGTTAATCTCTGGATCGAAATATTTGATGTTTTTTCCGGAAAATTTTTCGTGGCTACTCAAGTCGAAATCGGTACGTGAGTGAATACCTTCCACCTCCTTAAATCCGAAAGGCATTTCAAATTCGATATCAGTTGCAGCATTGGCGTAGTGAGCCAGCTTATCATGATCATGAAAACGATATTTTTGATCACCCAGACCCAGTGCTTTATGCCATTTCAGGCGAAATGCTTTCCAGTGTTCAAACCATTTCATTTCTTCGCCCGGACGAACGAAGAACTGCATCTCCATTTGCTCAAACTCGCGCATACGGAAAATGAACTGACGGGCTACGATTTCGTTGCGGAAAGCTTTACCAATCTGAGCAATACCGAAAGGAATCTTCATGCGACCGGTTTTCTGAACATTCAGGAAGTTTACAAAAATACCCTGTGCCGTTTCAGGACGAAGGTAAATTTTCATTGCACCTTCGGCTGTAGAACCCATTTCGGTGGAGAACATCAGGTTGAACTGACGTACATCAGTCCAGTTGCGTGTTCCGCTAATAGGGCAAACTACCTCATAATCTTCGATTATAGCTTTCAATTCAGCCAAATCTGAATCGTTCAGCGCTTTTACAAAACGAGTGTGGATTTCATCACGTTTAGCCTGATTTTCGAGCACACGTTCGTTGGTAGAACGGAAAACAGCTTCGTCAAAGCTTGCACCAAAACGTTTAGCGGCTTTTTCCACTTCCTTACTCATTTTGTCATCGTACTTTGCCAATAAGTCTTCGATCAACACATCAGCACGATAACGCTTTTTACTGTCTTTGTTATCAATCAACGGATCATTGAAAGCATCCACGTGGCCAGAAGCTTTCCAGGTAGTAGGGTGCATAAAAATTGCTGCATCAATTCCCACCACATTTTCGTTGAGGAGCACCATGCTATCCCACCAATACTTTTTGATATTGTTTTTGAGCTCTACGCCATTCTGACCATAGTCGTAAACGGCACCCAGTCCGTCATAAATCTCGCTCGAAGGAAATACAAAACCATACTCCTTACAATGCGCAATTAATTTTTTGAAAACATCTTCTTGTGAAGCCATACTATTTAGTTATGAGTAACAAATTACAAACCTGTGAGAAATTAAAAAAAAGACAAATCCAGACACAAATTGTACTGAGAAATGAGGTGCAAAGTTACTATTTTTTTTGTATTTTTGTCGATTGAATTTGAAAAATATACAGCACAAGAGGCTTTAAAATAATACTTTCCCATGAGCACAGACGAAATAATTGAAGCAGAAAACGAAGAAAACGAAATGACTGGCGCAGCCGATGAAATCGTGAATGATGCTGAATCTGCTGCGCATTCTAATTATAAAGTACCTAAAATTTCGGACGATGCAGTCAAGCATCACTTGTCCGGTATGTACCAGAACTGGTTTCTGGACTATGCCTCGTATGTAATTCTTGAGCGTGCTGTTCCAGATATTTACGATGGATTAAAGCCCGTTCAGCGTCGTATACTTCACTCCATGAAACGATTGGATGATGGACGCTACAACAAGGTTGCAAACATCGTCGGGCATACCATGCAGTTTCACCCACATGGTGACGCATCAATAGGCGATGCATTGGTACAACTCGGACAAAAAGACCTGCTGATTGACTGTCAGGGAAACTGGGGAAATATCCTCACAGGCGATGGCGCTGCTGCACCTCGTTATATTGAAGCCCGCCTCTCTAAATTTGCACTCGAAACGGTTTTCAATCCGAAGACTACCGAATGGAAATCTTCTTACGATGGCAGAAATAAAGAACCGATTGCATTGCCCGTAAAATTTCCGCTATTGCTGGCGCAAGGTGTTGAAGGTATCGCTGTGGGTCTTAATTCAAAGATCCTACCCCATAACTTCAACGAACTGCTGGACGCTTGCGTAGCCAACCTGAAAGGTGAAGATTTTATTCTTTACCCTGATTTCCAGACAGGAGGTTCTATTGACGTAAGTCGCTACAACGACGGCGAGCGTGGAGGTGCCGTTAAAATTCGGGCTAAAATAGGAAAGATAGATAATAAAACGCTGGCAATAACCGAGATTCCATTTGGTACTAACACATCCAAACTGATAGAATCGATTATAAAAGCCAGCGATAAAGGCAAAATAAAAATTCGCAAAGTTGATGATAACACATCGGCGAATGTCGAAATTTTAGTGCACTTACTACCCGGCTCATCATCCGACAAAACAATTGATGCGCTTTACGCATTTACCGATTGTGAGCTGAGTATTTCGCCAAACTGCTGTGTAATTCACGATAATAAACCACGGTTTTGCGGAGTGAGCGAAATGCTTCGCATAAGTTGCCAGCATACAATGGATTTGCTGCAAGCCGAACTTGAAATCCAAAGAGCGGAATTACAGGAACAACTTTTCTTTACTTCGCTCGAAAAAATATTTATCGAAAACCGGATTTATAAAGATAAAGGTTTCGAGGATAGCACTTCGCAAGACGAAGTTATCGTACACATTGATAAAAGACTGGAACCTTTCAAAAAAGACTTTATCCGGGAAATTGTACGGGAAGATTTTATCAAGCTTCTTGAAATAAAGATGATGCGTATCACCAAGTTTGACTCCGACAAAGCAAACGAAACATTGATATCCATACAGAAAAGAATTGATGAGATTAATCACCATCTGGCTCATTTGGTTGACTATACCATTTCATGGTACGAGGGACTGAAAGCCAAATACGGAAAGGATCATCCCCGCCTGACAGAAATACGCAACTTTGAAACCATCGTAGCATCTAAAGTGGTGGAAGCAAACGAAAAACTATATGTCAACTACGATGAAGGATTTATCGGCACTTCGCTGCGTAAAGACGAATTCGTTTGCAACTGCTCGGACATCGATGACATTATTATTTTCTTTAAAGACGGGAAATACAAAATCGTGAAAGTAGCGGACAAAATCTTTATCGGCAAAAATATATTGCATTTGGATGTGTTCAAGAAAAACGATAAAAGAACCATTTATAATGCCGTATACCGTGATGGGAAAACAGGACCGTATTACATCAAACGCTTCGCTGTAAACGGAATTACACGTGATAAAGATTACGATATCACGCAGGGCACAGCCGGATCCAAAGTGGTTTATTTTACGTCGAACCCCAATGCCGAAGCAGAGGTTATACGCGTGACTCTAAAACCCCGTGCCCGTTTATTTAAACTCGTATTTGAAAAAGATTTCAGCGACATAGCTATTAAGGGCAGACAATCGATGGGAAATATCCTGACCAAAAACGATATTCAGAAAATT
Organism: Paludibacter propionicigenes WB4; assembly: GCF_000183135.1. NCBI lineage: Bacteria > Pseudomonadati > Bacteroidota > Bacteroidia > Bacteroidales > Paludibacteraceae > Paludibacter > Paludibacter propionicigenes. The sequence continues at coordinate 2,137,566 of NC_014734.1, forward strand.
ACACTGAAACAAAAAGGAGGCTCCACACTGGGCGGTCGTCAGGTTTGGTTCGACCGCGATGTGTTACGGCTGAACTACGATAACCGGGGAGAATATCTCGGCGAATTCCTGAGCGAAGATTCTATTCTGGTGGTATCCAGCAAAGGAACTTTCTACACCAGCAATTTCGACCTGAGCAATCATTACGAGAAAGACATTCTGGTTATCGAAAAATTCGATGCAAACAAAGTCTGGTCGGTGGCGCTATATGATGCAGACCAAAAATACTATTATTTAAAACGCTTTCAACTGGAGGCTACAACGAAACCTCAGAATTTTCTGGGAGATAATCCTGAATCGCGCTTAATGTTGATGACCGATGCAGATTTTCCACGCTTCGAAGTAGTCTTCGGGGGAAATGATGCATTTCGTGATGCATTGGTGGTTGACGGCGAAGAGTTTATTGGCATAAAAAGTTACAAAGCCAAGGGAAAACGTCTCACTACTTTTGAGGTGGATACAATCAACGAACTGGAACCTGTTCGTTTTGCTCCGGTCAAAGAAACCGATAACAACGAGGAGGGATCCGATACTGCCGATGACACTGAATCAGCAGAAATAGATGTGGAAGATAATACCGTAGCCGTTGAAGATAAAGAACTTGCGGAATACTCCGATGAACCGGAATTGACTGTAACACAAGCCAAACCGCCGAAAAAGGAAAAGCCTGCAAAACCGGCTGAGACAACCAAAACTAGCGATGATGATGTGATAGATCAGCAACGCATAATTGATGATCTGACAGGACAAATGACCTTGTTCTGATTTTCTAGCTTATAATTTTCAAATAGAAAGAGTCCGAAAAGTTTAGTTACTTTTCGGACTCTTTCTATTTGAGTTATGTATGTTTTGATAGCAATTTCCCGTTTTCTATTTGGGCTTACCGGAAGCAGACTTCTTGTCGGTTGCAGGCTTAAAACGCTTGGTTTTAGGAAATATAGAAAACAAATCTTTCACCTTTTTAGGTCGTTGATCTTCAATCCAGAAAAAGTTTTTCAGGTAAATATCAGATGTATTAAGGCCTAACAACGGATCCATCGTACCTGTACTGGATGATGTAAGAACAACCTTGTCTATTTTTTTATTTTTCAGATACATGACGACAAAACTACTTTGAGTTTTGTTCATCCCTACCAACGTAGAATCTTTATCATCCCGAGGATAGTAAATCGTTTCAGCATTACCATTGACATTCACTTTTTTCAACTGACCACTATCCACATAGGCAATTATCTCTTTACCCGAAAGCTGGTTGTAATACACCGAATCTTCATGCTGAATAGCTACCGCCTGTTGTTGAATAAAAACCTTATTAATTTTTTTGTTCTTGGTAAAAGCCTGAATAAAATCACCGGACAACTGATTATTTTCAGCCCAAAGCACCGGTTCACCGTGCAGGTTCATTATCGAATCGCGCGACGAATAAGCTATCGAATCAGCCAATCCCTGAACATCATTCCTAAAGAACCGAACATGATAATAGCCTTTTACCACATTGTATATTGAATCCTTCGAGGTAAAAAGCGTGTCTGCATGAACAGACATGGTATCTTTGCTTGACCAATCTACCAGCAAAGCCGAATCCGTAGCCAATCCATTCTTTGTTTTATCGCTGTAGTAGCAATATTCACCATACAGAGTCGATTTCTGAACGGAATCCGTCATCACCACCTTTTTGAAACCTTCGCCATAGTTTTGTTTCTTATCGTAGAAAATGGTATCTGCAACGAGTGTTTTACCGTCTTTGTGGACTACTCTTGAGCGATTCAACAGCATCGACCTTTCTGTAGCTGTATTGTACCAGCCACGGTTACTGTAAATGTTTGTTTCCTCGTTGTAAAGAATGTGCGTCGGACCTACAATGTTGGCAATACTGCTTTTGGTATTATATTTCAGCGTATCAGCGCTTAGTACAAAATTCTTATTTTTCAGCTTTACCTTATTCCTAAAAACAGCATCGTTAGTCGATGGAGAGTATTCGCCCCATACCGAGTTAAGTACGTTGAGCGGATCGGATATCTGTCCGCCGGTATAATAATATGCCAGATTTGCCATCCGGTCGTAGTTCAAACTATCGGTTACAAGCGTGGTTTTTCGGTTCACCATCCGCACGTTATGCCTCAACCTTGCAAGTTTCGTATTACCATCATAATACAACACATCACCATAAACAAAAAGAGTATCACCCTGCACAAGGCGTACATTGCCGTAAGCATTCATAGAGTTGTTTTTTTCAAAAAAATAGGCGCTGTCACAATACATCAGGGCATTGTCATGCCTGAACCTGATGTTACCCTTCAACACCTGTACATTGGGATTGAGAACATCATCGTAAGTTATTGTTTCTGAGTTTTCGAGATAAACCAATGTCGCCCTTTTGTTGCTCAACGGATTTACCATTGGCACCAATGGTTTTTGAGCTTGCTGGATCGATCTCTGCCGACTAACCTTTTTGACAGGTTTGGCAGGCATTTGGTTTTGCATTATTTCCTTACGCAGCTGCTTAGGGCGAATCTGCTGACCGTGAATTACGGCAATAAACAAACACAGCACACCGAAAATTACGATGTGCCTGTGATTTATGTTGCTTTTATTAAGAAGAGACTTCAATGATTTCTTAATTGACCAATGATTATAAAATATAAATATTCCTTTTCTTATTTCTTTATCCAACCCGGATATTGAAATTTACAATTTTGCCATGCTGGATCAATACTTATATAAGTTTCCTTTTGCTTTTTGGCTATCCAGGTACTTATGAATTCTTGCTTTTTCTTTGATTCGTAGAAGTTTCTCAGCATTTGATAATCATCAGTCAGGTTTGCTTTATGAACATCAACTTTAGACTTGAGCTTTACTACCGCAACGACTTCTTTATTGGTTGATTTATCTATCATCGAAAACGGTTTTGATACTTCACCGACATTCATATCATAAACCTTTTTGGCTACTTCCGGTGGTAAGTCCTGATATTCAAACTTCGAAGTCCCTGATTTTTCGTTTAACATCAATCCAGCATTCATAGCAGTGTTTTTATCCATAGAGAAATTTAATACAGCTTTTTCGAACGTAATTTTGTCTTCGCGAATCTGATTGGCAATTGAATCCAGCACATGAATTGCTTTTTCTTTATCTTCTGCAGCAATTCGTGGTTTTAGGAGAATATGACGACAATTTATTCGGTCACCACGCTTTTCTATTAGTTGAATAATATGAAACCCAAATTCGGTTTGTACAATTCTGGAAACTTTTTTGGGATCAAGCAAATTAAACGCAACGGCCGAAAATTCAGGAACTAACTGACCTCTTCCCATAAATCCAAGTTCACCACCGCGCTTTGCACTTTCACTATCTTCCGAGTACAACCGAGCTAATACAGAGAAATCCGATGAACCGCTGTTTACACGTTCGGTAAAGTCGCGCAGTCTTTCCTTTATTCTATTGATTTCCGTAACCGGTACCGGCGGCTCAAAACTTACTATCTGCAACTCTACTTCGGCAGGTACAGTAGGTATACTGTCGGCAGGTAGATCTTTCATAAAACGACGAACATCAGAAGGGGTTGATTTTATGTCTCCCACCAGTTTTCGTTGCATGTCTTGTATAATTTGCTGATTACGTGTTATTTCACGCAATTGCTCTCGAAGCTCTTTGGTACTCATTTTGAAGTACTCCTCCACTTTCTCTTTCGATCCTATCTGAGACTCGTAATAATTTAATTGCTTTTCTACCTGATTGATTACAGATGATTCATTTACTGTAACACTATCAAGTACGGCTTGATGCAAAAAGAGCTTCTGAATTGCTATTTGCTCAGGAATTACGCAATACGGATCTCCATCTATCGGGGTATTATCTATCTGAGCCCGTAAGCGCTGTTCTTCAACTTCTGATTTTAAAATAGCTTCATCGCCAATAATCCAAATGACTTCGTCAACAACGTTTTTTTGAGCCATCATTTTCAGAGGTGAAATGCTTAAAAGTAAAAGAAGCGAAAGAATTATTTTTTTCATAAATTTGTTATTGACGTTCTATTAGTTTCTATGATATGGTTGATAGCAGTTATCCACAATTAAAAATTGCTTGCAAATTTACATATTATTTACGAGTGCTAAACAACCGACGCCTAAAAAAAAACTTTAATTGGATAGATTTTGGAGTATTTTGTAAGTTATGGTTGGAATCCTCAGACAAATTGAGAATATTTAAGATATTATTCAGGTCATATCGTAGTTAATATCAATTAAGTACAATAAACCTGAGAAGCAGATATAATTATTACCTGTCAATAAGACTGAATTTCTATGCTAATTCTTCACGCAGTTTTTTGGGCAACCCTGCCACGACCAGGTCATAAGAGTGCTGTATCAGCTCAAGCAGCAACGACTGCGAAATAGACGAATCGATGCGTACGGAGTTCCAGTGTTTTTTATTGAAGTGATAGGCAGCAGTGATCGCTTCGTATTCTTCACGAAGCTGTATAGCTCTTTCCGGGTCACATTTAAGCGCTATTTGTGGTTCGGTATTGTCTAGCGGTATCAACCCGAACATTTTCCCCTGTACTTTGAGCACCAACGAAAATTCGTCGAAAGGAAAATGTTCAGTTGCACCTTTCATACTCAGGCAATAATCACGTAGTTCTTCTATATTCATATCCTTACCTTTATTTTTGTCAACCAGACAAAGATAGAAATAATCTCTTATAATTAATTGCTTGATCCGCCGCTTTTCACATCGTCGTTTGAGATTCCTCGTCTTGCTTTTTTGACTTCCATATTAGTTTTTCCAAAATTATAACTTAGACTAAATCTTGCGTTTCTAGTCTCATATTTATACTCATAATTTTGTATAGAATTCTGATCTGTCATTGAATAGGATTGTGTCATGAATCTTTTAAATGGATTGGTTACTGATAGGCTCAGAGTTAACTTTTTATTAAGAAACATTTGGGATATACTTACACCATTATAGAAGTATACCGAAGATTTTCCCTGGAGCATAATGGACGGAGATGAGACATTTCCATTAATGGAAATAGAGTTATCTTTCCACAATACTGCTCTCGCACCAAAAGATCCATAATACATATATCCTTTATTCGACAATGTAGTTCCATTATTCGCCTCCATCTTGATGTATGAGCCATTGCCGTTACAATAAATGTTGAATTTTTCGTTCGGGCGATACGAGCAATAAAGATTCAATCCTACATTCATGTTAGTACCAATGTTTTCATAAGTTGTAGTTCTAACGTCATTTGCATTGACAGTAGAAATACTTTCTATGGAATTATTTGTAAACGAGCCCCTTCCTGTCAGACTCAAATTTAATTTTTGTGTGAAAGTGCTATATCCCAATTCGAATGAATGAGAAACTTCTGACTTCAAATGAGGATTACCATAAGAAATGTATTGGGGAGTAGAAGTGTCAACGTATGGGTTTAGATAATAGATGCCCGGACGGTATAGGCGTTGTGTATAAGATGCTCGCAAAGTACGCCCCGGCTTAACTTGATAATTAAAGGTGACATAAGGAACTACATTCTGTAACTTATTACTGAATTTAATTACTGAGTCTGATTTAGAAGTTGCATTATTCCAGGTATATTCCGCCCGAAGTCCACCTTTTACAGTGAGAGTTTTTAATTTAAACACATAGCCTGCATAAGCACCAAGAATATATTGATTGTAATCCAAATCATTACTTTTTGTTTGGCTATACTCCCACAAATTGGTTGTTGTGTTAAGCCTGTACGTATCGGAATTACTGTCGTTCTGGCGGTAAATTGCCTTCACGCCACATTCTAGTTGGTGGTTTGCAGACAGTGGATCATAATAATCGACCTGTAGTGTTTGCTCCCTCGATAACGCATCTCTGACTGAGCGTTGAGCATAAGGGCTGTAATTAAGCGTATTAATCACATCTGTCTCATAATTAGATGTATTGGGAGAATTGTCTAATTTATAAGACAGCGTGAAAGTTTTATCCGGCTTTTTATAGGTTTTCTGATAATCAATATTGCCCGACAACGTATTATAGGTATATTTTCCATTACTCAGGCTTTCGTAATATTGCGATCTGACATTGTTTATATCAAGTGTATTGGTAATGCCCTGTGAATTATTTCGCGCAGTATATCCGTAACCCCAAAACGAAGAACTTATCAAGTTTAATGAGTCAATCTCATAGCTTAGTTCTCCTGAAAAATTAGATGAATTCCCAGAAGATTTAGATGATCCTGTAGAATTAGTCGTTCTGTAAGTATCGCTCAGATAATTTTTTCTTTCAGAAGTATTTGAATTTGGTGCATTTTTATATTCAGAGTCCGAATATCTGACAGAAAATCCGAATTTATTGATTTTGGCAGCCAGATATAAGCTCCCGTTTAATCCCCCACGAGAATCTGCTCCCGCCGTCACACTCCCATTGTATCCGGCAATGCTTTTCTTTGTTGTAATAATATTAATGATACCCCCTACACCTTCAGCATCATATTTAGAAGATGGATTGGTTATCACTTCTATATCTTTTATACTGTTTGCAGGAATTGTCTTAATGATATCCTTAAAATTATTTGACATCATAGAAGAACTTTTCCCATTAATCAACACCTTGAAGTTTGATTGTCCGTTAAGAGTCACTTCGTCTTCCGAATTGACTGTAACGAGTGGAACTTTTCTCAACATATCCAACGCGTTAGAGGTATGCGAATCCGGATCGGACTCTACGTTGTAGGTTATCTTATCAGCATCAACCTTAACCAAGGGTCTCTGTACACTTACCGATACCTCTTTAAGAGCGATGCCCTCATCCATTTTTATCTTACTTAAATCGGTTTTGGTATCTGTTACATCGATTTTTTTAGTAACTTCAGAGTATCCGATAGAAGTGAATATGAGTGAATATGTTTTCTTTTCTGCAACAGTGAAAGTGAATTTTCCTGATGCATCAGAACTGATTTTTTTAATTATTTTAGCGCTATCATTCTGTATTGTCACCGTAACATAAGGTATGTCTTTCCCTGTAGTAGCCTCAATAACTTGCCCTGAGATTTGATAATTAGCAGACTTGTTTTGTGCATGAAGATTAAATGACACAAACAGAATAAACAGTAATAGTGATTTTAATTTCATAAAGTAAATGATTTAATTGATTTAAGTATTTTATTTTTGGTTATCTCCTTTGAGATGAGATTCCCTATGATTTAAATTTTAAGCAAAGTAAATAAATATCCATACAACTAATAAATTAGTTATACATTATTAACAATCTTTTATTTATATTGCAAAAACAGTTAATCTGAAGTTGCTAAAACTACTCTCTACATTGATACTTGTCACTCTTACAAGAAAGTGGCTAAACACTTATTAACACATCTAGCAAATACCCTCGCATAAAGCAAACACAATTTCGCCTCATTTAAGCAATACTTAAATGAGGCGAAATCTTATCTATTTGCAGCATAATTGTTATCGTCAATAAAAACATTGCTATTTGTATCTTTCTCAATGGCAATGTATCCATTTTTATCCTTGCTATAAAATCTGGAGAAATTTGTTAACACAGCACTAAGGCGATTAGTCTCGCAATAATTATTTACAAAAGCGTTGTTTGATTTTATAGTGAGATTTCCAAATTTGGAGTTATCAAGATCAACATGAGCACTGTCATTTGCAATGATGCTTATATTGTAATATTTTTTATTAATTGTATATCTTTTATCCTGATCACTATTGTAAACAAATCTTCCTCGCGTCACTTTAACCATTAACGAGTCCGGTTCAAAATTACTAACATTTATCCACAAGTGTTTTTTCCCAACAATTTGAGAAATTTGTTTACATTTTATAAACATTCTGAGTCCGCAATAAGCGTGCAAGGTATCATGAGTGACCTCATACAATTTTCTGGGTGTTTTTATTCCCTTCACGTATTCTACCCTCATTAGATTGCTGTCAGAACGGTCAACATGAATATCCGAAGCTTCTTCTGCTACAATTACCTTAAAACTTGGTAAAACATATTCTTTATAGCTAATCTTATTATTTTCTTCTTCCTTGTGTGTTTTTGAGTCGGCAAATAAAAAAAATACTGCTCCTACGATAAGGATAGCAAAAGCGGTTATAATTATGTTACTTGTTTTCATTTTCTTGTATAGCTGTTAGTAAGTCCGTTAAATCATTATTTGTAAGTTTCAGCACTTTAATTTTTTGAATAAATTCGGGCAATTCATTCTTGAAAAAGGTTTCTCTTTCGGTTTTCAGAATACGATCCAGAGCATCCTCGGATACAAAAAATCCAATCCCGCGTTTGTTATCAATCACTCCTGCATCCTGCAGTATGGCATACGTTCGTAAGAGCGTGTTTCGGTTTACTTCAAACTCCACCGCCAGATCGCGCACCGAAGGTACACGTTCGCCGGGACTGAGCTTGCCTTCCAGTATCTGGTGACAAAGGTTATCAGCTATTTGCTGAAAAATACCTTTGGTCGATTTAAAATCTATACTCATAGTTGTTTCTCTTTAAGTTTAAAATAACCCAGCGGAAGTAAAAATAAAGGTGCCAAATAAGCAATAGAATAAAGAAATATCTCCTCATTTATATAACCATTGGATAAGAAATAGCCGATATTGGCCACGTTAAAACCTTTTGTTTCAGGATAGAAAAGGTAAGAAACGCCTACCATTAAAAATACTATCAAAAATATTGCGGCAACAAGTGCAATTCCGGTTTTTATTAACCCTAATTTCCGAAAGAATATCTTTACTGAAAATAAAAACATACCCGATGAAAAGATTATCAGGATCATACCAATTCCTTCAAACAGCCTCCAGTTTTTTACGATTGGATAATTATTTTTAATCAAAAACATGGAGTAATGGAATTTTTCAATAAAGCTGTATTTTTCAGGTCCTGCCAATTGTCCATTCGAGTATTCTATATGTCTAAGTGCTGCTATACGTGCTAAGTGCACATCAATCCAAAAAATAGCTAAAAATATTACTGTTCCTGCTAAAACTCTGAGAACAAACTGGCAAAGAAATTTTTCAAATGTAGATGCCGGCATAAGCAAATAGTTGCTTGTTTTAATTTTTGAGCTTAGCTCTGAAAAACCAGAACCTACAAATGCTCCAAGTCCCACAAGACACATTGAAAAAAGATCTCTATACCTTGAAGCATCAAATTTATAGGTTGTACTACTATAGATATAACTTGGCATGTACATTCGCATAAAAATAAAGCCCAGAATAAACCCACCCACAATGGTGAGCAGGTATTTTTTATAATTGATTAACAAGTCATTCCTCAAAAGAAGGTAAAACCTGCTGACACTAAAAAACTTATTTGAATTCATATTTTTCCGGAATTAGATTTTCTTGTTGATAATCGCATTAAATAAAAGTTCTAAATCGATGCTTGACTCATTGTCAGTGGTTGCAGGAACTATAATTTTTTGTCCCAGTGGGCATTGCTCATTATAAAGCACATTTTCTACTCCGGTGAGCGATGGAACCAAATCGAAATACAATTTCTGAGTTATTTCTTCAATATTTTCCTGATAAATCATTTTACCGTTCTCAATTACCACCACTTTGTCAATCACCGTGTCGATGTCTTTCACCTGATGGGTGGAAATGATGACCAATTGCTCTTCGGTCACCGAGCTCACCAGAATTTTACGAAACTGGCTTTTGGATGGGATATCAAGTCCGTTTGTAGGCTCGTCAAATACCAACATTTTGCAATTGGTGGAAAGAGCAAACGCTATAAGGAATTTCTTGCGCTGCCCGTGCGAAAGTTTGTTCAGGTTAGAAGAAGGCTGCAATTCAAATTCATTAAAAATGTCATACAGTTTGTGATAATCGAAGTTAGGATACATCGGACTGAATGCTTTCACGTAAGTAGAAATACCAATGGAAGGGAATGCAAACTCTTCGGGAACCATATAGATATCTGCCAAATAATTTGGATTGCGATCGAACGGTACAAACCCGTTTACTTTGATTTTTCCACTTTTGGGCTGAATTAATCCCGAGATTAAATGCAGCAGGGTCGATTTGCCTGCTCCGTTTTTACCGAGCAGTCCAACGATGCGTCCGCTTTCTACCTCCAACGAAAAATCGTTGAACAGCGGCGACTTCTTTTTGTAATGAAATGATACGTTTTGAATGTTGATCATGGCATAATAGTTTAGTGACCTATGTTTCTATGCCACAAAATAACGGACAATTTTTTAATTTACAAAACAAAAAACAATGTTTTTTGAGAATTTATTTCAAAAAATAATTTATCACGCTATAAATCAGCAAAATAAAAAGCAGCATTGAACGAATTTAATCGTGCAATACTGCTTAAAAGTTTCTTTTAAATCAGTAAAGAGCTACTGCCACAAATCTAAAAATAGTTCAGTCGACATTAATAGACCTTAACTTACCCCCAAATACTGCGTTTGGGTGGATTTCCGTAATTTTCGAATTGGTCGCCATTTTCACGAATGACTTGAGTTAGCTCCTCAATAGTGAAATCATAACCATCAGCTATGGCCAACTCAACAAATTTCTCCTTCGACATTACATTATCATACTTCACTCTAAATTCCTTATCACTGCCTCCCTTTGCAAGCAGATTTTCTACACTCTGTTTAGACATATACGTTTATTGATTGAATAATTAATTACAGCACAAATATAATCAAATATCCGTTAATATCAAATAATAACAATCATATTGTCGCAATATTTATTTATTTACTTTCTTTTTAAAACTACATATTGTTTAATTGAAGCATATAGAAAAAACGCCCAACCGGTTCAACAACCGATCGGACGATTCTATAAGTTATATTTTGTTCCTTATTTTACTTCCACGCCATTCGTAACCTTGACACTCGGACGGATAAGTACCAGCTTACCATCAGCATTTTCAGCGGAGAGTATCATACCTTCGCTCATCACACCGCGGAGTTTGCGGGGTTCAAAGTTGGCAATAAAGCAAACCTGCGTACCAATCAACTCTTCAGGGTTTGGATATGAAGCGGCAATACCCGAAAGAATAGTGCGTTCGCCCATGCCATCGTCCAGTTTAAACTGAAGCAGCTTGTCGGCTTTAGGTACTTTTTGGCAATCGAGCACGGTAGCTACACGGATGTCCATCTTCATAAAGTCATCAAAAGCCACGTTTTCTTTCACATCATTGGGTTTATAAGCCGCAGCCTCGTTAGCCTTTTTGGTATCGAACAGTTTTTGTACCTGAGCAGCAATTGTTTCGTCTTCAATTTTCTCAAACAACAGTTCGGGAGTTCCCAACTGATCGCCGGCTTTCAGCAGATCAATACGCCCCAGCTCTTTCCAGTCAAAAGTAGAAAGATTCAACATCGTTCGCAGTTTTTCGGACGTAAACGGCAAAAACGGCTCAAAAGCAATGGCCAGATTAGCCGCAATCTGCAAACTCAGATGCATAATGGTGGATACCCTGTCCATATCTGTTTTGGCAACTTTCCACGGCTCGGTATCGGCCAAGTATTTGTTACCGATACGTGCCAGATTCATAGCTTCTTTCTGCGCATCACGGAAACGGAAGTTATTGAGTAGCTTTTCTACATCGGCTTTTACATTTACAAATTCGTCGAGCGTTTGTTTGTCATAATCGGTCAACTGCCCCAAAGCAGGCACTTTGCCATCGTAGTATTTTTGAGTCAGCACCAACGCACGATTGATAAAATTGCCAAAAATAGCCACCAACTCGTTGTTATTACGCGCCTGAAAATCTTTCCAGGTAAAGTCGTTGTCTTTGGTTTCGGGAGCATTGGCAGTGAGCACATAGCGCAACACATCCTGTTTCCCGGGAAATTCTTCCAAGTACTCATGCAACCAAACTGCCCAGTTGCGCGAAGTAGAAATTTTATCGCCCTCAAGGTTCAAAAATTCGTTAGCCGGAACATTATCAGGCAAAATATACGAACCCTCGGCTTTCAACATAGCCGGGAAAACGATACAGTGGAAAACAATATTATCTTTTCCAATAAAATGAAGCAAACGGGTTTCGGGGTCTTTCCACCATTTTTCCCAGCTATCCGGCAAAAGTTCTTTTGTATTAGAGATATAACCAATCGGCGCATCGAACCACACATACAGCACTTTACCTTCGGCTCCTTCTACAGGCACAGGAATTCCCCAATCGAGGTCGCGACTTACAGCACGGGGTTGCAAGCCCATATCGAGCCAGCTTTTACACTGTCCGTACACGTTTGGTTTCCATTCTTTATGGTCTTCCAAAATCCACTGGCGAAGCCATGCTTCGTGCTGATCCAGCGGCAAGTACCAGTGTTTGGTTTCTCGCATTACAGGAGCAGAACCGCTGATAGCCGATTTTGGGTTAATCAAATCCGTTGGATTCAACGAGGTTCCGCAGGCTTCACATTGGTCGCCATACGCATTTTCGTTGCCACAATGCGGACATTTTCCGGTAATATATCGATCAGCCAGAAACTGCTGAGCCGTTTCGTCATAATACTGTTCGCTGGTTTGGATTACAAAACCATCTTTATCGTTGATGGTTTTAAAAATTTCAGAAGCAAGCTCTTTATGCGTTTTAGAAGTGGTGCGCGAATAAATATCGAACGAAATACCAAAATCTTCAAATGATTTCTTGATAATTCCATGGTAACGATCCACAATATCCTGTGGTGTAACACCTTCTTTTTTAGCTTTAATGGTAATGGGTACGCCGTGCTCATCCGAGCCTCCGACAAAAAGTACCTCTTCGCCTTTCAGGCGGAGATAGCGCACATAAATATCGGCAGGAACATATACACCCGCCAAATGTCCGATATGAACAGGACCATTGGCATAAGGCAATGCAGAAGTAACGGTGGTACGTTTGAAATTAGTCATGTAGATAATCTGTTGATTAGTTGAATAGTTGAATGATCAACTTGTTGATCGCTTAATCGGCTTATTGGTTTTCCGGCTTGTTTTTCACAACAACCAATTAACTTACAAACCAATAACCTGAAACGGGACGCAAAGATACGGACAAATTCTCAAAATTTGCATATATTTGTATGCCAAAATAAATCTCCAACTCCCATGCCACGCGACAAAGCTATTCTCAAAGAACAACTTGCACAACTTTCTAAAAATGAATTAGCCGAAATGGTGCTGAAACTTGCTGGGAAACGCTACAATTATGAATTTCTGTTGGTCAATTTTCTGGATAAAGATGGTGGAGAACAAACTTTGTTTGAAGAAGCCCGGGAAGATATTGATCAACTCTTTCAGAAGGAGTTTAAAGGGAGAACTATTCAACATCAGCTCGTCAAAAAGCTTAATGCTTGTACCAAAAGAATCGGCGAATTCACAATCGAGACCAAGAGTAAAAAGCTGGAAGCCGATTTAGTACTCCATGTACTCGAAAAGCAATTCAGCCACCCGATAAATGTATTTGGAGCCCGTTTCTCCGGTTACGACTACAAAGTTGGATTGTTGCTTAAGCGACTTATCAACTTAATTACAAAAAAACTTCACCCCGATTACTTGATTGATTATCAAGACAAAATAAACGAATATCTTACAAAACTTCACTACACCTCGAATAGGATAAATACTATCAAAGACTTACCCAAAACGATTTAATCACTCATTTTATATATAATCACTTCCGCAATTTCATTAAACCACTGATTTAATCATAATTAGGAAATTAACCCTTTAAGTATCGATGGGTTATTTGTATATTTGTCGAATATTAAACCAACAAAACAGCAATTGCATGACTAAATTTTCTCGCCCGTTCTGGGTTGCCAACTCAGTTGAATTATTAGAAAGACTTGCTTATTACGCCGTCTTTATAGTTATAACGCTTTATCTGTCAAATGTATGGGGATTCAGCGATGTAGAAGCAGGTTTCATTTCCGGAGTATTCTCAGCAACCTTGTATTTACTACCTACCTTCGCAGGAGCTTATGCCGATAAAATAGGATTCCGATCAGCTATAATGATAGCTTTCGGATTGTTGACACTCGGATATGGAGGCCTGGGACTTCTTCCCACCTTGCTGGAAAGCGCTGGATTGGTGAAATACGAAATGACTACCTCCTTTAATGGACTAGACACCAGTCCACTCCGTTGGACAATCGTTCCGGTACTGACGTTAATTGTTATCGGAGGTTCATTTATCAAAGCAGTTATCTCCGGAACTGTTGCCCGCGAAACCACTACCGAGACGCGTGCTCGTGGTTATGCCGTTTTTTACATGATGGTAAACATCGGTGCTTTCATGGGCAAAACAGTGGTTGATCCGTTACGCAAAAGCCTCGGAGACCAGGGACTTGTTTATCTCAATTTTTTCTCTGCCGGTATGACATTGCTTGCATTTGTAGCCGTATTCTTCATGTATAAATCAGTAAAGACTGAAGGACAAGGGAAAAGCTTTGCTGAACTGGGGAAAGGCTTACTAAAAGTGCTGGGAAACGGACGACTTATCATCTTGATTCTTATTATCAGCGGATTTTGGATGATTCAAAGTCAAATGTACGCCACTATGCCTAAATACGTTATCCGCATGATTGGAGCCGAGGCCTCGCCCGGCTGGTATGCCAATGTCAACCCCCTGATTATATTTGTATGCGTAAATTTCATTACTTCACTGATGAAAAAACAAACTGCTCTGACATCCATGACAATAGGCATGCTTATCATCCCGCTTTCGGCTCTTGCTATGTCTTTTGGCACCCAGATTGGGGCAGAATATATCCTTGGATTACACCCCGTAGCATTTATGATGATTGTGGGAATTGCCTTACAAGCCATTGCCGAATGCTTTATTTCGCCCCGTTATTTAGAGTATTTTTCCATGCAGGCTCCAAAGGGAGAAGAAGGACTTTATTTGGGATTCAGCCATCTACACTCGTTTATCTCTTACCTGTTTGCTTTCGGATTATCTGGCTTTTTACTTGAAAAATATTGCCCCGACCCACGCAAATTTGCCTCAAAAGCCGACTTTGTAGCCGCTACATCACATGCTCATTATATTTGGTATGTCTTTGTAGGTATAGGGTTGATATCGGTCATTGCATTACTTATTTACGGATATGTTACTCGCAAAACAGCTTCAAAACAATAACAACAAGCCACATCATTAAACAAAAAAAGCAAGGCGATAAACCTTGCTTTTTTAATTTCCAGACAAAACCTGTTTTATTTCTTCGGCAGCTTGGCAACAGCAGTATTCAGAAGAAAATCTACGTTCTTGGCAACTGCTTTAGCCGTATAAGTAGCACCTGTACGCGCATCTACCTGAACGGCTTTAGCCGACTGTAAATCTTTTCCAACCCACGAGTCAAAAAAACCATTTTGCTCAAGCTTACTCACAAATCTGGGAGTCTCCCAATTTGACAATAATGCTACTTTCTTAACAACCTTGCTCTTATCCACCAAAATCATCACCGGAGTCAAATCGTTGTATCCTTTCACATCTTTGCAAAACGAAATGCTCGACATCGCAAAACCTATGGTTTTATTCTTGGCATTGAGTATCCGATACCAATAGTCATTTACTTTTTCTACTTTTACTGCATCAGGGTAAACGCTCTGAACTACATCCTTATTAGACACTTCGTGCAATACAGGATTTTTTTCCTTTCCTCCTCCCGGTCTCTCTTGTGCGAACGCTACTGTTCCTACCAACAACAATACAAAAACTATTTTTCTAAACATTCCTGAATCAATTTATTTTTTTTGAAATTTATATTTAATGTTATAATACAGACAATACGAAACGACTTAGGTTTAAAAGCTGTTCTCAGATATTACACAACGGACAATTGTCGTCATAATCCTTTTTTATTTTTATAAAACTCTTTTTCTTCAAATATGTTCTTTTTAAGGCCAGAATTAGAAGACCCTTTTATAAAATCTGTTGAACGACAAAAGTAACTTTTTTCTGCGCTACAGTGTAAATATTTAAGAAATTATTGTGTTTTTCATGATTATTTCAATGAATACATTGATGTCTTTTATGAAAATTGTCGATAACTTCATAGTAAAAATTTTATTCGCTTTCAAAAATTACAGTATCTTTAGCAGCCAAAAAACAATTCCACAAGTGGAATTGTAATGTACCAATAAACAACCGCTTAACATGAATTCCTTTGTTCATCTTCACGTTCACTCTCACTATTCAGTATTGGATGGGATGTCTACCATCTCAGGGCTTGTAGATAAAGCTTCGAAAAGTGGGATGCATGCCGTGGCACTGACCGACCACGGAAATATGTTTGGCGTTAAGGAGTTCTTCAACTATGCCAAGAAAAAAAATGGTAAGGTAAAGGGGCAGATTGCCGACCTACAGAAGCAACTAAAAGCGGAAGGCCTGACGGAAGAAGAAAAAACCTCTATTCTGGAACAAATAGAAGAAGCCAAACACAAAATTTTTAAACCGATCATTGGCTGTGAGGCCTATGTAGCCCGCCGCGGACGCTTATCAAAAGAGGGTACCGAAGACAGAAGCGGATATCATCTCGTGCTACTGGCAAAGAACAAAAAAGGCTATCAAAATCTGTGTAAACTTGTTTCGATGTCGTGGATTGAAGGGATGTATTACCGTCCACGCATAGACCATGATATATTAGAGAAATACAGCGAAGGATTGATCGCATCTTCTGCATGCCTTGGAGGTGAGATACACAAGAAAGTAGAAAGCGGCAATATGGATGAAGCCGAGAAATCGGTTATGTGGTACAAAAAAGTGTTTGGTGATGATTTCTATATCGAACTTCAACGACACAAAACCGACAAACCAAACGCGGATTATTCTACTTTCGATAAACAAATGCGCCAAAACGAGGAGCTCATTAAACTGGCGCGTAAAACCAACACTAAAATAGTTGCTACCAACGACGTACACTTTGTTGAAGAAGAACACGGCGAAGCTCATGAACGTCTGATATGCCTAAGCACTGGCAAGGATCTGGACGATCCGAACCGTATGCGCTATACCAAACAAGAATGGCTTAAGTCGCCTGAGCAAATGTGGCAAATCTTTGCCGATATACCCGAAGCGCTTAACAATACGTTGGAGATAGCCGAGAAAGTTGAATTTTTCGATATTGACTCCAATGCCATGATGCCGGTATTTCCCATCCCCGAAAGCTTTGGCACTGAAGAACAATACCGCGCTAAATTCTCCGAAGAGATGCTTCGTTCGGAATTTGGAGAAGGTTTTGACAGACTAGGAGGATATGAAAAAGCGGTTCGCGTAAAACTGGAAGCTGATTACCTGACAAAACTTGCTTACGAAGGTGCTGCCGTCCGCTATGGCAGCGAGCTTACTGCCGACCAGAAAGAACGTATAGATTTTGAACTGGAAGTAATGAAAACCATGGGTTTCCCGGGTTACTTTCTTATTGTACAAGACTTTATACGAGCAGCCCGCGACATGAAAGTATCAGTAGGTCCGGGTCGTGGATCGGCTGCGGGTTCAGTAGTGGCGTACTGCCTCCGAATTACCGACATCGATCCACTTAAATACGACTTGCTGTTTGAGCGTTTCCTCAATCCGGATCGTATCTCCATGCCCGATATTGATATTGACTTTGATGATGACGGACGCGGACAGGTTTTGCGCTGGGTGACTGAAAAATACGGAAAAGAGCGGGTAGCTCACATCATCACCTATGGAACAATGGCCACCAAATCATCAATCAAAGATGTGGCGCGTGTTCAGCGGCTACCACTCTCGGAAGCCGACAGATTGACAAAACTTATCCCTGATAAATTTCCTGAAGGAGCCGATGGTAAAGCTCCTAAAATTACCATTAGTAACTGCCTGAAATATGTGCCCGAGATGCAAACTGCCCGCAACTCTTCGGACTTAAATCTGGCTAATACTTTGCGGTATGCAGAGATGTTGGAAGGAACTGTGCGCCAAACCGGAGTGCATGCTTGCGGTGTCATTATTGGTGCCGACGACCTGACCAATTTAGTACCGCTAAGTACGGCAATGGACAAGGAAACCAATGAAGAAATGCTCGTAACACAGTACGAGGGGTCTGTCATTGAAGAAATAGGGCTAATAAAAATGGACTTTTTGGGACTTAAAACCTTGTCCATTATAAAAGAAGCCCTGTCCAACATCAAAAAATCCAAAGGAATTGATCTTGACATTGACAGTATTCCGATAGACGATTGTAAAACATACGAACTTTTCAGCAAGGGATTAACCGTCGGGACATTCCAGTTTGAATCTGCCGGAATGCAAAAACACCTTATCAACCTTCAACCTACCCAGTTCGAAGATTTGATTGCGATGAATGCCTTGTATCGTCCGGGTCCAATGCAATACATTCCTCAGTTTGTCAACAGAAAGCACGGTCGGGAAAAAATAGAATATCCTTTTCCTATCATGGAAAACCGTTTGAAAGATACTTATGGTATTACGGTTTATCAGGAACAGGTCATGCTTTTAAGTCGCGACTTGGCCGGGTTTACCCGTGGTCAGTCGGATGAGCTTCGGAAGGCGATGGGCAAAAAACTCATCGACAAGATGGAGGCGCTGAAAGTGAAATTCATGGACGGATGTGAGAAAAACGGTTTCGGACCGAAAGCAAAATTGGAACAAATCTGGTCCGACTGGGCTGAATTTGCGAAATATGCTTTCAACAAATCGCACGCCACCTGTTACTCGTGGATTGCTTACCAGACAGCATACCTCAAAGCACATTATCCGGCAGAATTTATGGCTGCCAACTTAACGCGCAACAAGGATGATATTACCGAGGTCGGCAAATTCATGGACGAATGCAAAAATCTGGGCATGAATGTACTGGGTCCCGATGTCAATGAAAGTGATTTGACCTTTACAGTAAACGCCGATGGCAATGTGCGGTTTGGATTGGGAGCCATCAAAGGCGTAGGTGAAGGAGCCGTAGAAGCCATTGTAAATGAAAGAAATGCCAATGGAAAATACACCAGCATGTTCAATCTTATTGAACGCGTGAACCTGACTGCCTGCAACAAAAGAGCTATGGAAAGTCTGGCATTATCGGGTGCATTCGATAGTTTTTCAGATGTGCATCGCGAACAGCTTTTTGTAGAGAACAGCAAAGGCGAGCAGGTTCTCGAGTCTATACTTCGCTACGGAAATAAATATCAGACCGATCTGGCGATGACAAAGAATTCATTGTTTGGCGGACTGGATTCGGTTGAAATTACCAAGCCTGAAATTCCGTATGCCCCTGAGTGGTCGCCGCTTGAAAAACTAAATAAAGAGCGTGATCTGATTGGCATGTACCTCTCTGCTCACCCGTTGGATGAATATGAGTTTGAGATTAATCATATATGCAATGCCACCACTGTAGACCTGAAAGATTTATCGAGCTTGCAGGGTAAAGGACTGAAAATAGGCGGAATGGTTACCAATTTCCGACACGGGACATCGAAAGCAGGAAATCCCTATGGAATTTTCACGCTGGAAGATTATGCCGGAGCATTTGAGTTTGCCCTGTTCGGTAAAAATTATATTGAATTTGGCAAATACATGATTAAAGATTTATATCTGTTTATCAATGCTATAGTTCAGGAGAGAGGGGCAGATTATAAATTTAAGAAACAAGAAAACACAAATCCGGACATTCCTAAAGAACTGGAATTAAAGATTCAAAAAATAGAAATATTCTCGGACATTAAAGACAAATTAATCAATACGTTGACCCTGACAATCCGACTTCAGCAACTGACCGAAGATTTCGCAATTGAACTAAATGAATTAACTTTGCAGAACAAAGGGAATGTAAACTTGTATATTCAGGTGGTAGATGAACTTTCGCCGAATAAAGTAATGCTCTTTTCGCGTCATCATCGCATACAGATAAACACCAAAGTATATCATGCTCTGAAACGCGCTCAGCAAGAAGAAATACTTGAATTTCAGGTTCATTAATTAATCCATAGATTTTCTCAATAAGCATATTTCTATTAGAATAAGAAACAATTTCGACCAGGAACTGTTTAAATACATACTTTACAAGAAACATTTTAAAACTTAAATATTATGGCATTAGAATTTACAGATGAAAACATCAAAGAATTTATTAACAGTGGAAAACCTGTAGTTATCGACTTTTGGGCAGAGTGGTGCGGACCTTGCCGCATGGTTGGCCCTGTTGTAGAAGAACTGGCTAAAGAATACGACGGAAAAGTAGTTATTGGTAAAATGGACGTGGACAACAATGTGGACACCCCTAACGAATATGGCATTCGTAATATCCCTACTATTTTGTTCTTCAAAGATGGTCAATTGGTAGACAAACAAGTTGGTGCAACGCAAAAATCGTCTTTAGTAGCTAAAGTTGAGGCTCTGCTTTAATCTGTCGGATATTATATACAAACGTGGATAGCCTTTTTATTGCTGCTTAGCAATAAAAAGGCTATTCTTATGTATTCTCTATAGTTTCAGGTAAAAATCTTTTGCCAGCAGGGAAAACTGATCCGAGTATTGATGGCGCTCTTCAGTTTCAATCACAAGCTCAGAAAGCACGGTATCTACTTTAGTAAAACCAAATTCGAGCAACAACCGCTTGGCCACAACTCCCGGCTTAGGAAACACCTTAACCAGCTTAGAGCAAAACAATCCTTTGCTTTGAGCAAAATCCACACATTGCATTCCTTCATTTACCGGTAGAATAATACAAAGCCTCCCCCCGGCACTCAACAACTTTAGAGAGCCATTTATCAGCTCCTCGTGTGTAAGCGAGTCGGTATGTCGGGCAGTAGCTCTGTTCTTATCCGGATTTTTCAGAGAATTCACAAAGTAAGGTGGATTGGAAACAATCAAATCAAAAGTAGCAGACTCATTTGCAGTAAACTCCTGCAAAGAAGAACTTTGAACTGCTACTCTATCTTTCCACGGAGAATTCAGTGTATTTTCTCTGGCCTGAAACACAGCATCCTGATCTATATCTATTGCAGTAATCATTGCCGAACTTCGTTGCGCCAGCATTAAAGCTATCAAGCCGGTACCTGTACCAACATCCAATATATTCTTAGCCTCGCCAATGGGTGCCCAAACGCCCAACATAAAACCATCTATGCCAACCTTCATCGCGCATTTATCGTGAAAGACAGTAAACTGTTTAAATCTGAAATATGGATTGGACATAATTATCTCCTATTCGTAGCCGGTTGGTTTTCCGTTTGTCTGGAAGGACTCGCAGTCTGTGTTGGAGTGTTCTGTATTCTGGTTGTAGCTTCTCTTCGAGGTTCATTAGCTGGCATCGACTGCGACCTGCTAGGTGCCACGGTTTGTCGGGCCTGATTATCAGATCTTCGCACCGAAGAACTATTCGGATTACCGGTTGACATCCTTGCTGCATTTTGGTTATCCTGATTCTGGGTGGCTCTAAATGTACTAGATGGAAGCGTCGTTCTTACAGGTCTGTTCGTGGGATTACCATTCTGAAAGTTCGGGTTGACTGCACGATTTGCATTTCTGGAGTTTAACTCAGCCTGATTAGTTCTGAAGTTGGTGGTTGACCTGAATCCGGACGGATTGACCTGCTGACTATTATAAATAGCCTGACGATCAGTCGAGGTTCTCTCATAGCGTTTACTCTGTAACCTATCGTTTTGATCAGCACTAAGCACCTGCTGAATTTCAGCATTTTTATTCTTCGCCCGCTCCAATCCTTCGCTACGTTTACTGGAAATTAAACGTTCACGCGCATAACGCAGGTTAATTTCATAAATCTGTTTCGCCTGCTCGGCATTTAAGTTCAGCTCCTTCTGTAATTTCTCAGTCTGTTTCACCGCCTCCTGTTCCGGAGTTCTTTGCAGCACAACTGTATTATCCTGACTGAAAGCCGGGAGTTTAAGTATGAGTACAAAGAAAAGCAAAATCAGTTTTACAGTTTTCATATTGCCGCGAAATTTCTTATTGAAGCAACTAATAGCATAACAATCATTGTGCCAGAAACCCTTAAATACTTCATTCTGATTTAATTCCCGCAAAGCCTCTAAATTCTCTCTTTATAAGACTTTATCACTTATTGAAGTTTCGCAACTTTATATTTGTCAGCACTTTTTTGGTATGCAATGAGAAGTCACTGTTCATCATCCAACCATAATAACCCATATCATTTTTCAAAACATCAACCACCTTTTGGCCTTTGTATTTTCCGAAATTGATTATCTCTTCGCCTTTGTCATCATAAACAATTCTTCCTGCAAAATCCACATTGTTACTCTGCGTGGTGAATTTTGCCAGAAAATCAACATCGTTCTTAAGTTCCGGATAGCGATCCAATTGCGCCTTAAGTACCTCGTACGTAGCCAGTGTATCGGCTTCCGCTCCATGAGCCCCAACCAAATCTTTATCGCAATAGAATTTATAAGCTGCACCCAGCGTACGTTGCTCCATTTTATGAAACACCACCTGCACATCTACAAATTTTCTTTTCATCAAATCAATATCAATATCGGCACGTAGCAACTCTTCTGCCAACAGCGGAATATCAAATCTGTTCGAGTTATATCCCGCAAGGTCACAACCTTCAATGTCACGTACAATCTCCTTTGCAACAGCCTTAAATGTAGGACAATCGGCAACATCAGCATCATAAATACCATGAATAGCCGAAGAAGATTCAGGAATGTGCATTTCCGGATTTATACGTATCGACTTTGTCTCTTCACGCCCGTTAGGCGAAACCTTATGGTATGCTATTTCTACAATACGGTCCGTTACAATGTTAGTTCCGGTGGTTTCCAGATCAAAAAAGACTATAGGATTTTTTAGTTGGAGTTTCATTTCTTTAGTTGGCAATGGGTGGAAGTGCAGACTCTTACGCACTTCCGCTTGTTATATATTTGATTTCAATTGTTTTAAAAAATTAAGGTCTAAAGATTTTCGACCTTTAGACCTTATACTTAATATGTACCGGACTTTAATCGTTAAGCAGCATAGGCATTAACAACATTAGAATCTCTTCATTAGCTTCGTTCTCAAACGGAAGTATCAATCCTGCACGCGATGCATCCGATAATTCAAAAATGATGTCAGTTGCATTGATGTTTCCAAGAATTTCAATCAAAAATGAAGATTTAAATCCAATTTTAATCGGATCGGCATCGAACTGACAGGTAATGGTTTCTTCTGCAGAAATAGAAAAGTCAATATCCTGAGCCGAAATATGAATTTGATTCTGACCAAAAGCCAGTTTCACCAGATTGCTTGCCTGATTAGCAAAAACCGAAACGCGCTTCAATGCATTTAGCAATGTTACACGATCAATAATAATCTTAAACGGATTTGATTTCGGTATTACGCCATTATAATTTGGATAACGTCCTTCAACCTGACGACAAATCATGGTATAATTAGCCAGCTTGAAATGAGCGTTTTTGTTATCGAAACGAATTTCAACCTCTCCACTCTCTCTTGGCAGGATATTCTTAAGCATATTTGCCGGTTTTTTCGGCAAGATAAAGTTGACAGTTTCTTCACCTTCTACTGATGCCGAAGTATGAGACGTTTTATAACGTACCAGTTTATGTGCATCGGTAGCTACCAACGTTAGGCTATCAGCCACAATATCAAAAAACACACCATTCATCACCGGACGTAATTCATCATCTGCCGTACAGAACAGTGTTTTTGAAATTCCAGCGGAAAGCGTAGACACCGGCAATGTTAGCGACTGAGCATCATCCTGCAACTGTGGTAAACGTGGATATTCGTCACCATTCTGACCGATAAAATTATACGATCCATTGGCAGAGGTAATAACCATGGCTAAATTGGAATCGTTTATCGAAAAAGTAAGAGGTTGCTCGGAGAATTCGCGAAGGGTATCAAGCAATAAACGAGATGCTACTGCAACTTTTCCATTTCCATCTGCACTTTCCACTTCCATCGACGTAATCAATGTAGTTTCAATATCGGAAGCCGTCATGGTCAATGTTTTGCCCTCCAGGTGGAACAAAAAGTTATCTAATATTGGTAGTGAGTTCTTGTTGTTTATTACACGGCTGATGGCTTGTAAATGGCTCAATAGGTCGGTGCTTGAAACAATGAATTTCATATAGTTCGAATTTAAAATTTGCTTTTGAGAATAATTTAGCAAATGTAATCATTATTTTAAACAAAAGAAAATTCTCGCCTAATTTTTCAATAAAAAAATAGGATTACACGGTGTTTAACTCTAAACAGAAACATTTTTGAAAATTTGAGGCTGTATTTTTTTGTCAATGAAATTAATATTCGTAGTTTTGCGAACAACAAACAACAGTTTTCAAATCCAATCCGATAAAACATGCCAGAAAAAGACTACTCTTCTACAAACGAACAACTTGCAAGATTTGCTAAAGCCATGGGACATCCATCACGTATTACGATCCTACTTTTCCTAGCATCTATGGATAGTTGTTATTTTGGCGAAATACATAAAGAATTGCCTATCGCAAAAGCTACGGTGTCTCAACACTTAAAAGAACTAAAAGACGCTGGACTCATACAGGGAGAAATAGAAACTCCCAAAGTGAAATACTGTATCAACAAGGAAAACTGGGAAAAAGCAAGAATCTATTTTGAAACCTTTTTCGCAAATAAGAAAGAAAAAACAAGTTGTTGCAACTCTAACTCCTAAAGGGGTAGTTTGCAATTGCTATTTTATAATATTATCAATTCAAATAATTATTAGTAATCAATAATACAGCCATTTATCTGCTGTAGTCAAAATTTTATCTTTATGCACATTCAGGTTTTAGGTACAGGCTGCCAAAAGTGTAAATCACTTGAAAAAGCCACTCGCGAAGTAATAGCTCAAAACAATATCGATGCCACAATCACTAAAGTTGAAGACATTGTTGAAATAATGAAATTTAACGTTATGACCACACCGGCTTTGGTAATTGATGGTAAAGTTGTGGTAAAAGGTCGAGTACCTTCCAACTACGAATTAAAACAATTACTCATCAAATAATAATTCAACAATATGAAAAAGTTAATTTTATTGTCAGTACTACTTTTAGCAATATCATTTTTATCCGTAAATACTCTTGCTGCCGACAAGAAAACGCAGACAACAGTTTCCAAAGCAGCTAAAGTCGAAGTGTATTACTTCCATTTTACCCGCCGTTGCGTAACTTGTCAGGCTGTAGAAACCGAAACAAAATCGGCCATTGCGGCACTTTACCCTGCTCAAGCTAAAAAGGGGCTGATTACTTTTACTGCCGTGAACCTCGACGAAAAAAAATCTGAAGCATTAGCAAAGAAATGTAAAGCTGAAGGTCAGGCACTTTTAGTCATTAGTGGCGGCAAACGTATTGATCTTACCGAACAGGGATTTATGTATGCCAAAAGCACCCCGAACAAACTAAAAGCCGAGCTAAAAAAGACCATCGACCCATTGTTGTAACTTGCATATTGTCAAATTGAAATCATGGAATTTTTGCAAAGCATATTAGAGAATTCACAATACTCATTTGTTACAGCCATTCTGCTAGGACTGATGACAGCCATTAGTCCTTGCCCTTTGGCAACAAACATTTCAGCTATTGGCTTTATCAGTCGGGACATCGAAAACCACCGTCGTGTTTTTATCAATGGCTTAGTTTACACACTCGGCCGGACCATTAGTTATACCGTTCTGGCACTAATCATTTTCTTTGGTGCAAGCAAAATGCATATTTCCATGATTTTTCAGGGTTGGGGTGAAAAACTATTAGGTCCTGCACTCATTCTCATAGGGTTGTTTATGCTCGATGTGATTAAAATCAAATTCCCCGGATTCTCGGCTCTGACCGATAAAATTGGAGAGAAAGGCAAAGGAAGTTATTGGAGCACTTTGTTATTGGGAATGGTTTTCGCTCTGGCTTTTTGTCCATATAGCGGAGTGCTTTATTTTGCGATGCTAATTCCGATGACCGTAGCCAGTGCAAGCGGTCTGTATCTTCCTGTTTTATTTGCCATTGCCACCGGTTTACCTGTCATTGTTTTTGCGTGGCTCTTAGCTTACGCCGTCGGAAATGTAGGTAAATTGTACAATCAAATTAAAACCTTTGAATTGTGGTTCAGGCGGGTTGTTTCTGTCATATTTATTGTGGTTGGGATATATTATATAGCCATTTTCTTTATTTAAACTAAAAAATGAAACTCAATAAAAACATAATAATACCAATCATTCTATTGCCTGCTTGGTATATGGTATATGCCAATCTCCAACAGATAGCCGATTGGCTTGTAGATACCGTGTTTGGTATGACAAAAGGCTCTCATATAACAGAAGCACTGCGATTCTTTATTTTCGAGTTTCCGAAAGTATTAATGCTGTTGGCATTAATTATTTTTTTCGTGGGTATTCTTCGTAGTTATTTTACTGCCGAACGTACCCGTAAAGCCTTGGAAGGTAAATCTACATTTATGGGGAACATCATGGCTTCTATGTTGGGGATTGTAACGCCTTTCTGTTCTTGTTCGGCTATTCCGCTGTTTCTGGGTTTTGTTGAATCCGGTGTGCCGCTAGGTGTGACATTCTCGTTTCTTATTGCAGCACCCATGATAAACGAAGTTGCCATCATACTTCTTTACGGAATGTTTGGCTGGAAAGTGGCTGCCATCTACATCGGAACAGGCTTAACCATTGCCATTGTGGCTGGTTGGATTATTGGCAAATTGAAACTGGAAAAATGGGTGGAAGAATGGGTGTATGCTACCAAATTGGGCGAGGGCGAAGCAGAAGATGATAAAATCTCTTTTTCAAGACGCATTACGATGGGTTACGATGCTGTAAAAGAAATAGTCGGTAAAGTTTGGTTGTATGTGGCATTCGGTATTTTAGTTGGTGCAGGAGCGCATGGCTTTGTACCTGAATCTTTTATGGTATCGTTAATGGGCAAAGATGTCTGGTATGCTGTTCCACTGTCTGTATTGATTGGTATTCCATTGTATTCTAATGCGGCAGGAATAGTTCCAATCGTTTCTGTATTAATCGAAAAAGGGGCTGCACTTGGAACCTCTCTGGCATTTATGATGTCAGTAATTGCCTTGTCATTGCCCGAAATGATTATTCTCCGCAAAGTACTGAAAATGCCTTTAATTCTAACATTCATTGCCGTTGTTGGTACTGGAATTATGATAGTAGGATTCATTTTCAACTACATATTCTATTAAAAAAAGTGCGGGCTAGCGTTTTTTTCTCAACAGCTAGCCCGCACTTTTTTCTCTATAGATACATCAAAAATTCAACATCAGTCCTAACGAAACGGCTCTTACATTGGGACCTTTGCCGGATTCAAAAATACTGAAAGGAGAATACTTAGCGTAAACATTGAAATCGCCGTATCCAACCTGAGCCATATAATCAAGCGAAAGTGGCAACACATTCAGCCCTTTAGCTTCATCACGCTTAACCATATCTCCATCCTGATTTCTGAATTTGGTTTTTGAAACTGAATACGTTTTAATCCCAAAAACTAAACCGGCTGATACAAAGAACTTATCATGAGGATTGCCCAAAGCGGGCTGCCACTCAACGAGTACAGGTAAAGTTATATGAGCTATTTTAAGTTTGCTGTATTCATAGTTTACTCCCGCTGGTGCAGGTTGTACACCGGTTACTCCGTTTGTTTCTACCAGGTGCGTATTATCATCTAGGTAGTAAGCTCGCCAGTTGAAACCCAAACCGGTGGTTATCCCTACACGATTTTTATATATCGGAAGTATTTTTTCGATCAGGTTGAAGAAAAACTCAGTACTTGAACCCGACTTCAACGGCACACCAGCTATATTGTTTATCTTAAGCGATGCGTCGGAGATATTAGCAAATCCCCAGCCAATACCGGCCCAGTGAGGCTCCATTTTTCCATAATGTCTACTTAATGTTTTCTTCATAAATGGAATCTGAAGTCCAATTTCTTCCATCACCGTCCATTTCTCATAGGTTTTTCCGTCTGAAAAAATCCCTTCGTACACCGGCTTGTAAGGAA
The DNA here is from genome assembly GCF_000183135.1 of Paludibacter propionicigenes WB4. Taxonomy (NCBI): domain Bacteria; kingdom Pseudomonadati; phylum Bacteroidota; class Bacteroidia; order Bacteroidales; family Paludibacteraceae; genus Paludibacter; species Paludibacter propionicigenes. Next base: position 2,165,585 of record NC_014734.1, read on the forward strand.
CTGAATCATTAACTCCGGCAGCATCAAATACTTTTACTTTCATCTGACCCACGCTATCTTTGAGTTCAATCCGTTTTTTGTTGTAAAAAACCGTGGTGTCTGCTTTACTTATTTCGACTGCACTTACAGTAGCGATTGCTACAAAACATACAATTATACTAAAAACTATCTTTTTCATTTTGTTTATTATTAGAGGTTTATATCTATTTCTTTTTTAAAATTAGCTTCAGAATATTCTCCGAATCGTTTTTCGACTCAATGTAAATCAGTGTGATTTTATTCTCGGGATTAAAAGTCTCGTTAAACAAAATCAGCCGATACAACTGACCCTTGCGGGGAAGCTGCAAATACACCGATGTTAATACCCCGTTAGCTACCACTTGTTTCACCTTCTTGGCTCCTTCCTGATCTTTTTCAAGACATTTTCGAATAAAATCGGCAGCCGAAGGATTATTTTTAATGGTAATACTTTTGAACGACGAAAAATCGTAGCCATCCAGCATCTCATTCGTCAGGTCAACCATTACTACTCCTTTTTTTTCTCCATACTGATCAAAAACCTTACTTATCTGCAAATCTTTTTGAGCAAGTAGCGAAGGCGATATTGTCAGTAACAATATCAGAATTGGCACAAAATGCATTTTAATTGATTTCATATCTGTATTTTCTCCTTATTAACTCACTTTGAGTAGATTAATTATTTGTAAAAACATCGAGTTGTTGATCAATCAACTCGTTGTCATGTAAAGAATTCAAACCATCAGCTACGTCATTGTCTGCTGAAGATATTTCGGTTAACGATGCCAAGGCTGTCTGTTTTACTTCCTGAACATCGGTTATTTTTTTCCCATTGACGTAAGCGAAACTTCTCGGAGTAGCAGTTGTGTAAACTTTTACCGATAATAAACACACAACCAAAATGGCGGCAGCAGCGGACCAACGTGCAAATGGCATCGTATGAACCTTAGCTTTTTGTTTTTTAGTCTCATAAAATCCCAAGATATCTTTTTCCACCTGATAACGCTCAGGAAGGTTAGATTGCATCAAGAATTTACGGAGCTTCTTTTCTTCATCCACCGTAGTAAATCCATCGTAGTATCTCTCTATCAATCGGTCTGCTTCGACAAAATCGAGTTTTCGTTTTATATTGATTATCATACGTTTGTCCATTTAATGTATTCTTCTCTTACTTTTTTCCTTGCTCGCGAGAGGTTTACTCTTACTGCTTCTACTTTAGTTCCTGTTATTTCAGCAATCTCTTCTACTTCATATTCTTCCATATCTTTCATTCGGATAATTGCTTGCTGTAATGCCGGAAGATTCTCAATTATTTTCTGTAGTATCTCTTCAGTGTTTTTCCTTTCCAGTTGCAGGTAAGGATTATCATTGCCTGCCCTGGCGTAGTATGTTTCGTCCAATGAATCCTGCCTGTTTTTTACTTTCAATCTATCCAGGCAATGATTTTTTGTAACCGTGGTGGCAAATGCAGCAGGACTATCATACTTTTCCAATGAGTCACGCGTGTGCCAAAGCTTTAGAAGAACTTCCTGTACGGCATCTTCTGCTTCCTGCTCTTCTACAAGTATCTTTTGCGCAATGTAGAAAAGCTTTTCACGTAATGGCAATATCTCTGCCTTAAATCGTTCCTGACTCATTTATAACTATGACGACTGAGTGACGAAAGTATAACATCAAAAATGAAAAAAACTCACAACAAAATTAAAGTAAATAATTTCAACTATCAACAAATCATTCCTAATGAGTGAATTATTCGCGAGTGAGTAAAATTGTAACATAAATTTCATTCCGGAAATTTGGATTTCTCAAAACTATGTCGTATGTTTGCGACATAAAACATTTCAAAATGAGAAAACCGGAAGTATTTGATAAAGAGCTACAAGATTTGGCCTGTTTTGCGAAAGTAATCTCGCATCCGGCACGCCTGGCTATTTTAAAGTATTTAGCTGAAACAAGAACCTGTATTTCAGGAGATATATCGGATAAATTACCGCTAAGTCGTACCACCGTTTCGCAGCATTTAAAAGAACTGCGCGATATGGGACTAATCCGTGGAGAAATAGACGGACTGAAAATTAATTACTGTCTGTGCTGCTCATCCATCTCTAAATCCATTTCAATGCTAAACAACTTCTTCGAAAAAATTGATCCTAAACAAATCACTTGTGAGAACGAAGATAAACACTAAAAACAATTACACATTATGAAAATATTAATACTTTGCACCGGAAATAGCTGCCGCAGTCAAATGGCACACGGCTTCCTACAATCGTTCGACTCCTCCATCACAGTTTGTTCTGCCGGAACTCAAGCCTCAGGTAAACTTAATCAAAAGGCTGTTGCCGTAATGAAAGAAGCTGGAGTAGACATTAGCAACCACACTTCAGATTCGGTAGACAAATACCTGAAAGAGGAATGGGATTATGTAATTACCGTTTGTGGAGGTGCCAACGAAGAGTGTCCGGCATTTTTTGGAAAGGTAAAACATCGCTTACACATGGGTTACGACGACCCAAGCCATGCCGAAGGAACAGAAGAATTTATCCGAAGCGAGTTTGTACGCGTTCGCGACGAAATCAAAGAAGGTTTCTATAAGTTCTATATAGAACAAATTAGACCTCAGTTATGAACTATGCAAGATAAGACTAAAAAAATAAACCTTCGTGAGAAATACACGGACCTTGCAAAAAATAGTTTGGTGAGAGTGCAATACTCATGTTCAGGCAATACAACTCCAATAGAAGAGTTCGATTTTATAAGCTACAGGAGAGCTTCTGATGACGATTTTCCTGAAATAAAAACTCTTCTTGCCGAATGTGATTTGCCTCATTCGGATTTATCTGTCGAAAAACAAAACATGGTTGTAGCTGAAATTGACCATAAAATTGTCGGTTGTGCCGGACTTGAAGCTTATAGTGGTAAAGCATTGTTCCGATCGCTCGCAGTTAAGCCCCTTTACAGAAACATGCAAATAGCCCTGACACTTACCGAAAAGGTTTTAGAAATGGGACAGGATCTGGGTATAAGCGAATTCTTCTTACTTACCACAACGGCTGATTCCTATTTCGAAAAACTCGGTTGGAATACAATCGAAAGATCAAAAGTGCCGGATGATATACAGTCAACGAACGAATTTTCTTCTATTTGTCCCAGTACGGCAATTTGCATGATTTACCGGCTACAATAATACACTTTTCTCAAAAAAACATATCAAATGAGTATGAATATCACATATAAAGAATCCGCAGTCAGGGGAAATATCTGGCTTAAAGGATTGTTCGGCATCGAAAAAGAAAACATCCGTGTTGATAAACAAGGTGTGATATCGCAAACTCCACATCCTGCTGTGTATGGAGACAAGCTTACCCACCCGTACATCACTACCGATTTTTCCGAAAGTCAGGTAGAAATGATAACGCCTCCGATGTCGTCTGTGAATGAAGCATTAGGATTTCTGGAAACCATACATGATTTGGTAAGTATAGAACTTTCCGAAGAGCTTCTCTGGCCACAAAGTATGCCTCCGGTTCTTCCTGATGATGACCATATCCCCATTGCGCGTTACTGCGAAGCAGGAAAGAAAAACGAAGAATACAGAAAAAAACTGGCAGAAAAATACGGAAAGAAGAAACAAACTCTTTCTGGAATTCATTTCAATATCTCGTTAAATGAAACTCTGCTGCAAGCATTGTATCAGCAATCAATTCAAATACTTAGCTTTGAACAATTTAAAGATGAAATATATTTAAAGATAACACGCCAACTGTTGCGAAACCGCTGGATTTATGTGTTGGTTTTCGGGTTTAGCCCGGTTGTCAATCAAACTTTCGACCTAAAATGCCAAAACTTTCCTGTTCGTATATGTACTAAAACCTGGGGATTGTCGCTTCGCAACAGCTGCTATGGATATGGTAACAAGCAAGAACTTTATCCTGATTACAGTACTGCCGATAGGTACAATCGAAGTATTCAAAAAATGGTTGAAGATAATAAGCTAATGGCTTCCAAAGAACTTTATGCATCAGTAAGACCAAAGTTCCTCAATCAATCCAAGTCTATTTCATACGTGGAAGCCCGTTTTGTAGATATTAATCCCCTGACAAAGGTTGGCGTAACACCCGAAATGCTTCATTTTATACATTGGATGGCTATCTACGGATTGTTGACTGAAGAGCATGATGATTTTTCTAATGAATATCAAACCATCGCAAACTCAAACTTCAGGTACGTTGCTCTGCATGGCTTAGACGATAAAATTCCGGTTAAAACAATGTCGGGCAAAGAAGTAAATGCATTTAGTGAGGCCAAAGCAATTATACAAAAAATGATAGAATTATATTCTGCACTCGAAATAAATCAAACAGATTATTTGCGGGCGTTGGAATATGCTCTGCAAATAGCCACCCAACCGGAATTAAGACCAGTTCATCAAATAATAAAACTAACCGGTGAAAACGGTTACATTCCATTTCACTTTCAAAAAGCAGCAGAATATAAAATACTGAGTGAGCAAAACAGCTACAACTTTAAAGGGCTCGAAGATATGGAACTCTCCACGCAGCTTCTTCTTCGCGAAGCGGTAAGACGAGGTGTTAGCTTTGAGATTTTAGATAGAGCAGAAAATTTTGTTCGTCTAAAGCGAGATGGAAATATTCAGTATGTGCGTCAGGCTACCAAAACATCGCTCGACAATTATTCCAGCATTCTGGCTATGGAAAACAAAGTAGTTACAAAACTGATACTGGAAGAACATAAAATCAGAGTACCCAAAGGATTAAATTATACCGACAAAGCCAGCGCTAAAGCCGATTTCAATTATTTTAGAGATACAGCCGTGGTTATTAAACCCAAATCTACAAATTTTGGACTCGGAATAACTATCATTAAAGAAAATAGCGATCACCTTATTTATGAACGAGCCATCGATATAGCATTTGAGCAAGATGCGAGCATACTGATCGAGGAATTTATTGATGGAAAAGAATTTAGAATATTCGTTATGAATGACGAAGTAGTCGGTATCTTACATCGAGTACCAGCTAATGTAACCGGCGACGGAGTACTTTCGATTCGTGAACTTGTGATTGAAAAAAATAAAGATACATTGCGCGGTAAAGGTTATCACACACCGCTGGAGAAAATTCAACTCGGCGAAGCCGAATCTATTTTTCTCAAAGCTCAGGATAAAGACTTTGACTATGTTCCTCGGGTAGATGAAGTCGTATTTTTACGTGAGAATTCAAACATCAGTACGGGTGGCGACAGCATTGATTTCACGGACGAGATTCCAGCCTCCTATAAAAAAATAGCCGTAAAAGCGGCTCAGGCTTTAGGAGTAAAAATCACAGGGTTAGACATGATTATCCCTGATTATAAGCAGGAAGCAACTGAAGACAATTACGCTATAATTGAATTAAATTTCAATCCCGCAATACACATTCATTGCCATCCGTATAAAGGTAAAAACCGACGGTTGAATGAAAAATTGCTGGATATGCTGGGATATCCGGCTTTAAATCAACTTCCCTAGCTCACAACTAACAAAACATTGATATAAACTAAAAAATATGAAAACAAAACTAAAATTTCTTGACAGATACCTGACACTGTGGATATTCACAGCCATGTTTATAGGTGTTTTTGCCGGTTGGATTAGCCCGAATGTGGCGAAATTCTGGAATAGCTTCTCGGTAGGAACTACGAACATTCCCATAGCCATCGGACTGATAATAATGATGTATCCACCACTGGCAAAAGTAAAGTATGAAGAACTGGGTGAAGTTTTTCGCAACACAAAAATACTTGCTCTATCGCTGATTCAAAACTGGATTATTGGTCCGGTTTTGATGTTCGCACTGGCTGTTCTTCTCTTTAAGTTTTTCCCCGGAGAGAATAATTCCAACCTGCCTTATGTGTATGGAATAATAATGATAGGGCTGGCCCGATGCATTGCCATGGTGATAGTGTGGAACGACTTGGCTAAAGGCGATACTCAATATGCCGCCGGTTTGGTTGCCTTCAACAGTGTATTTCAGGTGCTATTCTTCTCAGTCTATGCTTATTTCTTTATTGCCGTGGCACCTGCGTGGTTTGGCATTCCTACCAGCGATGCTGTTTCGAAAATAACGATTCAGCAGATAGCCGAGAGTGTTTTTATCTATTTAGGCATACCGTTTATTGCCGGATTTCTTACTCGTTTCGTGTTAGTGAGGGTAAAAAGCAAAGTGTGGTATCAGACCAAGTTTATACCTGCCATCAGCCCTCTAACGTTGATTGCTTTGCTATTCACCATAGTGGTTATGTTTTCGCTTAAGGGCGAATATATTGTAAAAATACCTCTGGATGTGGTTCTGGTAGCAATACCTCTGCTTATTTATTTTGTAATTATGTTTGTAGGCTCATTCTTTATGAGCAAAAAAGTGGGGGCTACTTACGCGCAATCCACTACCCTGTCGTTTACTGCTGCCAGCAATAATTTCGAATTGGCCATTGCTGTTGCGATTGCCATTTTTGGAATAAACTCGGGTGAAGCCTTTGCCGCCGTTATTGGTCCCTTGGTAGAAGTGCCCGTCATGATAGCTCTGGTTAATGTTGCTTTTCGGTTTAAGAAAAAGTGGTTTTGAATTCGTACAATAAAACAAAGAAAGCCAACTATAATAGTTGGCTTTCTTTGTTTACATAGTTCTGGCACAAAATATAAGATTGAGTTTGAACAGCATCCATTTCAAATCATAATACGCATTTTGTGATAATTTTCTCTGAATTCTTTGGGCGTAAAACCTTTACGTTTTTTGAAAATCCGATTAAAATTGGATAAATTATTGAAACCGCATTCGTAGCTTATTTCGGCTATTGTCTTTGAAGTTTCGACCAGGCAGCGCGAAGCAATACCCAAGCGCAGGTCATTCAGGTACTCGATATAATTTTTCCCGGTCCGCTTTTTCATAAACCGACTAAATGAAACTTCAGACATACTTACATGATTGGCTACATCCAGTAAGCGGATTTCCTTCTGATAGTTGTTGTTTAAAAAACTTATTACTTTTTGGATTCTGCGGCTTTCTGAGGAATCATCCTGATTAACAAATGTTCCCGTACATAAAATACGAGATTCTGTATCAAGTGATAGTTTATATAAAATAGTAAACAGATCGATTACTGAATAAAAGCCTTTCGAACTACTGGATAATATGTATAGATCCTGTTTTATTAACTCAATTGTTTTTCTCGAAAAAACAATTCCTTTCTTTGCTTTCTCAAGCATTACCGCTATGGAGTGAAACTGCTTTTTCTTCAATAAGCTGTCAAATAAAAGCTGTTTGTAAAAATGAATGGTGATTTCGTGAATTTCATCTGATGAGCAATGACCATTCATCCAAGCATGGCCCAAATTCTCATTGCCAATCAAACAGAGTTCCAAATCGTCAATTTCTTCAATTGAATCGCCAATTAAACGACCGGCTCCTTTGCCATTTTCAATAAAGTTCAGTTCATATTCCGGATGCACATGTACAGGATATGTAAAATCCGACTTCACTCTGGAGTTAACAACAAAGCAGTCTTCGTCGGAAAGAAGTGTTACTTCGCGAAAGAGGTTAGATGGTTGCATAGTTATCATGATTCTATCAAGTTGCAATTGTACAAATTATCATTGAATAAACAATATAGGTTTTTATTAAAAAACAAATGCCGCCATTAGAACACTAATATAAGCAGATTCAAAGGCTATTTTCAATTTCTATTTATTCATTTCGCGAATAGAAGAACGACTGATTTTACCCCAGCTTTTCAACAGTCCATCGTCCCAGTTTCCGGTAGAAGAAGCGCGTGGAAGTAACATCGAACAAGTTTCGTTCTTATCTGAAACTGACCATACACACCAACTTAATTTAGCTCTATCCATCCAATCGATATACAGTTTCCATTCTGCTTGGTCAATCGGTCCATCTCCTGTCGCATCCATTCCGGCACATTCAGAAACAAAAATCGGGATTCCTTTTGCTATGACGGCATCAGTCTTGTCACGCAACCATTTCTTATGAGTCCCTGCATAAAAATGCATAGTATACATGATATTCTTTTGTCCAACGATTGGGTCACCTGCAACAGAATCAATATCCTGATCCCAATGAGGAGAGCCCACAAGAATTATATTAGTAGGATCAATGGCACGAATCGTTGAAATAACTTCTTCTGAATACTGTTTCACTACTTTCCATGAATAATAATCGGGCTCATTCCATATTTCGTAGATGACGTTCGGGCTATTTTTATACTTGGCAGCCATACCTGTGAAGAATTTTTTTGCTTCAGCCGTATGTAGTTTATGGCTATGAAAATCAATCAATACATAAACTCCGTTCTTGATGGCAGCATCGATTACATTTGTCATGCATTTGAGTGCATAATCAGGATTTTCCAGATAGCTGTCGTCCAAACCCACGCCCATTGAAGCACGGATAACATTACATTTCCAGTCGGAAACAAGCCACTTTACAGCTCCCGCATTATAAAAACGTGGCCAAAGGTTATGCCATCCAAGGCTAGCACCATGAAGTGCCAGAGAATTTCCTTTTGAGTTTGATAACTGAGTACCAATAACCTGAAGTTTGCCATTTAAGGCAACGGGAGAGTTTGCAGGAGGAATCTTTTTTGTTGTTTTCGATGTAGCATTACATAGCGTTATAGGCATCACAACAATAAAAATCAAAGCAATTTTAGTTGAGAGTTTCATTTTGTATATTATTTAAAGGTTATTCGAAAAATCAATTTGATATAAGAAAAATCAATCGTGAATCCGATGCATTAATTCCAAACACATCCTCCCGTTATGGTAAGGACATTTCCAGAACCCGGCCTTATCATTGTTATTATCCACCTTACCGGTTGACGAAACCGACCAATGCCATTCTCCATCTTCGGTATCGATAATGTTCGCTTTTATAAACTCCCAGGTAGCAAGTGTCTTCATGGCATAAGTTTCGTTTTTCGATAATTCATACGCACTGAAAAAACCAACCATGGCTTCAGCTTGCGGCCACCAATCGCAGTTAGTATCAACGTGTCCGGTTGCTGAGTTTTTCTCGTTTACAATTGAGCCGTTTGATTGAATACCTTCCGCCGCCGCATCGGCAACCTTCAGTGCCACATCACGCACTGTCTTCAATACATCAGCATTACCAAGGACAACAGCGGCTTCTTCGAGTAACCATGCCGCTTCAATATCATGACCGTACGAAAACAAGGTTGATTTACAATTCCAGTTTTCATCGAAAAATAAATCAAGATGATATGTTTTCGAATTAATAATTTTGTTTAAAAATATATCAATCAGGTTTTTCAATTGCTTAGCCAGTTCTTCGTTCTTCCAGATGCGATATAAATTCGTATAAGCTTCCAGAATATGCAAATGCGTATTCATGGTTTTCTTTTCGTTAGCATCTTTCTCGCTTAAACGCAAATCTTCCAACAGAACCCACTCTTTGCTATAAGCTTCGAAATAGCCATTTTGCGTGGCATCAAAACTATATTTTTCGATTAAGCGAAAAAGATCGATAGCTTTATCCAAACATGCTGCATCGTTTGTAACACGGTAGTATTCCACTAAAGCATATATGAAAAATGCCTGGCTGTAGATTTGTTTTTTTGTATCAACAGGAGATCCATCAGCATTCAACATCCAATAGGTTCCACCATTTTCGGTATCGAAGAAATACTGGAAGGCGTAATCCTTGGCACGTTTGGCATATTGTGTGTAAAGCGGAATGTTGAAATACAATGCAGCCGACGAAAATGTCCACATAATGCGGGCATTCAATATGCCACCCTTGGGTGCATTAGATATCAGTTGGTTTCTCCCTGTCATCTGACCATAATAACCACCGTTTATATCATCAATCATTTTATCCATCCAAAACGGAAGGATATTGTGCGTCAACTCTTCTTTAAGTTCTTGTTTGAGTTGAAGAAGTTCGTATTTCATATTGTGTAGTAAACAAATTCATTGTAAAAAGTAATCCGGCTGTTTATCACAACCTGCTTGCCAACACGCTTGGCTAGCTTGCTATTGCTTTTAGCAAGATTGCTAATTCCTTTAGACACCTTGCTATTGCTTTTGGCAAGATTGCTAATCCCTTTAGTTATCTTGCTATTATTCCTGGCAAGCTCGCTAATGCTTTTAGCCATCTTGCTATTGCTTCTGGCAAGCTTGCTAATTCAATTAGCAAGCTATTTTATTACGTTTTATCTCTCCCATCGGTTTAAACCGGGAAGAGATAAAACCTTATTTAATTCATAACCACCTCTACTTTGTAAGTTCCACCTACAGGCATCAATGGGATAGTATTTCCTTCAATGGCTTTACCATCGACGGTTAATGAGGCAACACCCTTCATCGATCCATTTGGATTTTTGACTTCGATCAGGTAAGTCGCTCCACGGAATTTACGGGTTACAGTAAAACCTTTCCATTCGGGGGCAATACAAGGTTCTATTCTCAAACCGTTGTAAGTGGGTTGAATTCCCAAAATGTACTGTGTAATGGCGTAATAGTTCCAGGCCGCCGTTCCGGTTAACCAGGAATTCTTCGCTTCACCCGGTTTGAAAGCGTCTTTACCGGCAATCATTTGGGCATACACGTAAGGCTCTACCTTGTGCAAATCGCTGATTTCTTCGGTGTACGAAGGACAAATTTTGCGGAAATACTCCCACGCTCTGTCGCCACGTCCCTGAACGGTTTCGCCAATAATAATCCACGGATTGTTGTGGCAAAATATACCCGCGTTTTCTTTGTAACCGGGAGGATAACTGGAAATTTCGCCATATTCGATATAATACTTTGTGTAGGCAGGATTATTGAGCACAATACCGTGTTCGCAGTCCAGACGTTCTTTTACTGAGTCCAGTGCCTTGGCTACCATGCCCTCTTCCAAACCAATGCCGGCCATAGTACACCATCCATTCGATTCGATAAAGATTTTACCTTCTTCGTTTTCATTAGACCCAATTTTATTCCCAAAATAATCGTACGCACGAATAAACCAGTCGCCATCCCATCCGTTCAACTTAATGGCTGCCACCATGGCATCAATATGTTGTTGAGCACGCGCCGCTTCTTCGGTTTTTCCAATTACTTTACACAATTCCACATAATCGCGACCGTACACCACAAAAAGTCCGGCAATCATTAAACTTTGCGCCTGACTGCCTTCCGATTTATTTTCGGTAGTCTGGAAGCTTTCGTTCGGATCGTTGGAGAAGCAGTTCAGGTTTAAACAATCGTTCCAATCGGCACGACCGCTCAATGGTAAACCGTGAGGTCCGAGGTTATTCACCACGTGATTGAACGAAACGGTGAGGTGATGGAAAAGTGAGACTTCCGAACCCACTTCATTATCAAACGGAACAGGTTCATCCAAAATAGTGAAATCGCCCGATTCTTTGATATAAGCCGTTGTTCCGAGAATCAACCACATAGGGTCGTCGTTGAAACCTTGTCCGATCTCGTTGTTTCCCTTTTTGGTCAACGGTTGATATTGATGATAGCAACCGCCGTCGGGGAATTGCGTGGAAGCAATGTCGATGATACGTTCGCGGGCACGTTCCGGAATCTGGTGTACAAAACCCACCAAATCCTGATTGGAATCGCGGAATCCCATTCCACGTCCGATACCGCTTTCGAAGAACGAAGCTGAACGCGAGAAACAGAAGGTAATCATACATTGGTATTGATTCCAAATGTTTACCATGCGATCCAGTTTTTCTTCGCCGGTTTTGATCGTGAATACATTCAATAAATTATCCCAATAAGCGTTCAGTTCTGCAAGGGCAGCATCCACTTTGGCAGCTGTATCAAAACGCGCAATAGTGGCTTTCGCTTTGGTTTTATTGATGACGTTTTTACTTTCCCATTTCTCGTCTTGTGCATTTTCCACGTAACCCAACACGTACACCAACTCTTTCGATTCTCCCGGTTGCAATACTACTTCTACATAGTGCGAAGCGATAGGCGACCAACCGTGTGCTTCCGAGTTGCGCGGTGCACCTTCGAGTACGGTTTGTGGTTCGTCAAAACCATTGTACAAGCCAAAGAAAGTCTCGCGATCGGTATCAAAGCCCTGCATCGGTTCATTTACCGAGTAGTAAGCGAAATGGTCGCGACGTTCCTTGTATTCTGTTTTGTGATAAATCACCGAATCTTCTATTTCCACCTCACCGGTTGAGAAGTTACGTTGGAAGTTTTCCATATCGGTAGCTGCATTCCACAAACACCACTCCACGAAAGAGAAAATCTTCAGCGTTTTTACTTCGTTCGTGGTATTTCTAAGCGTCAGTTTTTGTACTTCGGCCCATGTTTTCAATGGCACAAAATACAAAGCCTCTGCTTCTACCCCGTTTTTCACCCCTTTGATGGTGGTGTAATTCATCCCGTGACGACACTCGTAGCTATCCAATTCCGTCTTACAGGGTTTCCAGCCCGGACTCCACACCGATTCTCCATCGTTGATATAGAAGTATTTTCCACCACTGTCCATCGGTACATTATTGTAACGATAGCGTGTAATGCGGCGGAACTTGGCATCCTTATAAAAAGAATATCCACCACCGGTATTGGAAACTAAACTAAAAAAGTCCTCATTGCCGAGGTAATTAATCCAAGGCCATGGCGTACGTGGATTGGTAATGACGTATTCACGTCTGTTGTCATCGAAATGTCCGTATTTCATAATTAGAAATGACCCCTAGCCCCTAGGGGAACAAGAGAAGTTAGTATTGTTTTATTTATTTTGAAGAATGCTTATTTTTTATCTCTTTCTACGGCTAAATCAGTTGCTATTTCTTTCATCTTTTTCTCATTCAACGGATAGATAAACATGAAAACTGCTGCAAGTAAAGCCCCAATTGCCGGGAACAAACTCAACATCATTCGGAAACCATTTTGAGTTGAAATAGCTTGTTCGACATTGGGAATATAATGATACATAGCCATAATCCAACCCACAGCGGCAATACCCAATGAAGCTCCGAATTTTTGCGACATTGAAGCTGCTGAGAATACCAACCCTGTTGCGCGACGTTTGTTTTTCCATTCAGAATAGTCGGCTGTATCGGCATACATTGACCATACTAATGGGAAAATAATACCGGCATTGATACTGATTAAGAACTGGAACCCGAGGATAGCGTAAAGATTTGATTTGTCAACAAAGTAGAAAATAACACTTAATATCGTTGCAAACAACATGGCGACAAGAAACGTATTTTTCTTACCTATTCTGTCAGAAACAGGTTTAGCCAACACAACTCCAACGATATTCGCAGCCTGACCTAACAATAGATATACAGTACTGATTGCCAATGCTGTAGTAGATGTAATTTCTATACTGCTTTCGCCCTTGAAATAATACAAGAAGTAATAAACTGCTGCACCGTCACGAATAGTATTGAAGAAAATCGTAGAAACACTTGCGCCCAACAGGATAAACCAAGGCATATTTCTAGTCAAATCCTTCAAATCATCTTTCAGTTTGGTCTTTTCTGAAATTGGTTTCACTCGTTCGCGAGTCCATGAGAATGTCAACAAAAAGAAGATAACCGCCATTATAGCAATAACCATTACAGCATATTGGAAGCCTGTTTTGTAGTCAATTTGTTTGATGGCAACTTTGGTGAATTTTACATCACTATCCTTTTCAGATGAATAAACTACTTTTAAAATACCCAGATTATTAAGTGTTTCTTTTGGAACAATGCTTGATAGTCTAATAAGCACATTGCTTGTGCTTCCATCACGAAGTAGTCCCAATGTATCTTTTCCAGCCGCAAAGTTTACCCAACTGTATTGGTTTGTGGTTGTATTTAAAACACCAATTTTAAATGCATCTTTCGATTTAGTAATAATTTTTGCAGAGACAAAAAGAAGAGAATCAACCGGTTTGTCTTTTAACTCGGAAGTAATCTGACCGTTCCAAACATATAAATTTGCTGCAGAAGCCTGAGTACTGTCAGTTAACTGAACTAATTTAGGTTCGCTATAGTTGCTAACCGTTTTAGTTCCGAATCCGTCGAAAAGCGGTTGAAACAATGCCAACACAAGAAAACTACCTCCAAAAGCAAAGATAAAACGGAAAGTGGCAAGGGTTGTTCTTTCTTTACCATCCGATGTCATTACGCCCATTAACGAAGCATAAGGCACATTAATCATTGAATAGATAATCATCATCAGCGAGTAAGTAGCATAAGCATAAATAATTTTGCCCGTCATACCCATATTTGGAGTTGTAAAGGTCAAAACCCCGATAATGCCAAATGGAATAGCCATCCAAAGTAAATACGGACGAAACTTACCCCAACGGGTTTCGGTACGATCGGCCATGATTCCGATAAACGGATCGATTATGGCATCACCTACACGAGTAATCAGAAACATGGTTCCCACTATTGCGGCAGGGATACCATAGATATCTGTATAAAAGAACATAATATACATTCCGAAAAGTTTCCAGAACATCGACGAAGCCGCATCTCCGAAACCATAACCAATTTTTTCTTTTAAACTGAGTTTCTTAATATCCATATTATTGTTTGTTTTGTGTTTTTTAATATTTTAATTCAGAGGTAAACTTTATTTTTAGGGCGTAAAAGTATCTATTCTTAGCCAAACATAAAGCATCGAATGTTTCTAAAACAGTACTGTTTTGAGACAGCCGATACTTTATTTAAATAACTTCAGACAGAGAACATCTCTAGCCGGAATTGTCGCTTTAAAAGGTTTGCGCGTGTCTCCCACATTTTTCTTCAACCACAAGTCACGTAACTTATACACTTCTTTGGCTGAAGTGTTGAGTGTGCGGTTCGACAATGAGTCGATCACCGAGAATGTTTTCCAATCGAGCGCTACAACTCTTGGCGTAGTACTCCGATTCAGCAGGCACACTGCCCATTCACCATTTTTGAGGGGTTTAAGCCAGGTTTCCACACTGTCTTTAACCGCATGTCTGAATCCCTGAACTCCCAACGAATCCTGATCGATGGCAATTACTTCTTTGTTCGAAAGTACCGTCAAAGTCTCTGCATTCATAGAACGTAAATCATTACCGGCAATAAGTGGAGCCGCCATCATGCACCAGATCGAAAAATGAGCTCTCGATTCGTTCAACGACATTCCATTGCCCACCTCAAGCATATCAGGATCGTTCCAATGACCCGGTCCTGCATTTTTTCTCAATCCGTCTTGTTTATCCATAATTTGCATCACTCCAAAAGCTTTCCATGTTCCATTATTCTGAACACAATCAAAGCAATTGTAAATATCACCGGTTGTTCTCCAGAGGTGTCCGACTTCCTTCGCCCAAAGCTCCGGTTTATTGTTGCCCCATTCGCACAAGCTGAAAACGATGGGACGTCCCGCAGCAAACAACGCATCGCGCATGGTGGTATAAGCACCTATGGCATTCAGGTTTTCAGTATCACACCAGTCATACTTCAGATAATCGACACCCCATTTGGCGTACGACAAAGCATCCTGATATTCGTGTCCGCGACCGGCAGGACGACCACCACAAGTTTTGTTTCCGGCACATGAATAAATGCCAAATTTCAATCCTTTAGCATGTACATAATCGGCCAATGCTTTTATTCCTGATGGAAAACGTTTCGGGTCGGCAACGATAAAGCCAAGACTATCGCGACTTACCTGCCAGCAATCGTCAATAACAATGTATTCATATCCGGCATCTTTCATACCGGTAGCCACCATGGCATCGGCTGTTTCGCGGATCAATTCTTCGCTTACATTGCAAGCAAATTTATTCCAGCTATTCCAACCCATTGGAGGTGTGAGTGCCAATCCCTGAAATTTCTGCGCCTGCATAACTGTCGAAGCCAGCAAAACACAGCCTAACAATAGAAAAAAACGGGTATTCTTCATTTTTGATTCAATTAGATTTAAGTGATTTGAATACACTGCTTAGTTCTTCGCCGACACAGCTTTTTGATTTTCCAATGTTTTATTTTTTGCAATCAGTTTTTTAATCGTTTCTACCGATTTAAATGAACGATATCCATCAGCAGGAGTATTGATACAATAATCCAATAAACGGTCGATAGTAGAAGTAGCCACATGCATGCGGGTATCAGACGAAGCGTAATAAATAAATACTTTTCCATCCTCATCAGCAATCCAACCGTTGCTGAACAATACGTTCGATACATCACCAATCCGTTCTTCGCCTTGAGGAGCCATAAAAAATCCTGCCGGTTCAGCAATCAGTTTTGTTGGATCCTGCAAATCGGTAAGGTAAAGATACAGCACGTAGCGTAGTCCGGCAGCACAGTTGCGCACACCATGTGCCAAATGCAACCAACCTTCTTTTGTCTTGATAGGATGCGGACCTTCGCCGTTTTTCAATTCTTTGATCGTATGGTAGTAACGGTGATTAATGATTTTCTCATCTTTCACTTCCGCATTGGTCATATCATCCACTAATCCCCAACCGATTCCGCCGCCGCTACCGGTATCGATAAATCCATCCTGTGGACGGGTATACAAAGCATATTTACCATCAACAAATTCAGGGTGAAGCACCACGTTGCGTTGTTGACTTTTTGTTTTCAAATCGGGAAGACGCTCCCAGGTCAATAAATCTTTGGTACGTACAATACCGGCTGCAGCCACTGCCGACGATAAATCGCCTACCGGTGCATTCGGGTCTTTGCGCTCGCTACAGAAAACACCGTAAATCCAACCATCCTCGTGAGCTGTCAGACGCATATCGTACACATTGGTATCCGGCTCGTCAGTTTCGGGTAAGGTTACAGGCTCGTCCCAAAAGCGGAAATTGTCCACCCCGTTTTCGCTTTCTGCAATGGCAAAAAACGATTTGCGATCGTTACCTTCCACGCGTACCACCAAAATATATTTGCCGTTCCATTTCATAGCACCTGCATTCAGAGTAGCGTTCACGCCTATGCGTTCCATCAAATAAGGATTTGTTTCAGGGTTGAAATCATAGCGCCACTCGATGGGTGCATGCTCATTTGTCAGTACAGGATTTGTATAACGGTCGTAAATTCCATTTCCAAATGGTAATTTCTCGTTTTTCTTACTTAATAATTCCTCGTGGTTTGCTCTGAGGTGATTCAAAGCTTTGATAAATTCAGTCATGCTCTATTATATTTATTTTTTAATTATTTCTGTAGTTGGTCTCAAAACCGAGGTAGTTGTAGTCAGTTTTAATGTGGATGAAGTCATTCCTTCCGAACTTGCTATCAGCGTTATTTCACCGGCTTGTTTTGTTGTTTTCACAATAATCTGAGCCAGTCCGTTAAAGGTCTCTCGTTTCCATTGTGGTGTAGGATTCGATGCCGTTGCCACAAATTGCTCTGGAGCATGCGAAGCCGGATCACCATTGCCAACACCTATGATTTTGCCAGGACCGCTTAAGGTGAAAACAACTTCCTTATTGGCTGTTGGCACCCAACGGTTTTTCAAATCGTTTAGCTGAACAGTGATAACCGCAACATCTTCTCCATCGGCATTCAGTTGCGAGCGATCAGCCAATAGTGCTACTTTAGCCGGTGCACCGGTTGTTTCAACTTGTTCCGAAACGGTTGGTTTTCCGTTTACAAATCCTTTGGCAACAAGTGTTCCGGGTTGATACGCCACCTCCCACTCGAGATGTCCGTTTTTCTCCATGGTTTTCTTGCCCAGCGATTTTTTGTTCAATACCAATTCTACTTCTTCCGCATTGCTGTAAATAGTTACTTTTATATTTTTCCCTTCACAGCCTTTCCAGTTCCAGTGTGGCATTATGTGCATCACCGGTTGTTTTCCCCACCACGATTTCAGGTAGTAGAAAATATCTTTCGGGAAACCGCACAGATCGACAATGCCAAATTGCGAGTTTACGGCTGGCCACAACAGTGGGTTCGCTTCACCTCTGTAATCAAATCCTGTCCAGAAAAACAGACCCGACAAAAATGGACGGGCTGCATAGAATTTCCAACCCGACTCGGTACCCACATTTTCCGGCATACGATTGCTAGCAGCCATGCGCCCATTAGCTTTATCGTCCACATAAACGCCACGTGTTCCTATCGTGTTGCTTTCCTCGGTACCGATACCGCTTTGCCAAGGAAAATTTTTATGATGTTCATCAATATTTCCCTGAACAATATAATTGTAGCCCATTACCTGGGTTGTTTTTCCGCTTCCATTTTCCCAACCGCCTGAGATGGCAACGGTAAATGCCCGCGACGAATCAATTTTCTGTGCAAACTCCTGCATAGTTTTGGTGATGCGTGCTCCTTTTTCGTTGCTCTCGATAGCCCACTCTTCATTTCCTACCGACCATAGAACCACCGAAGGATGGTTACGGTCGCGCACCATAAAGCGTTCCATCAAATCAAAATGCTCCTGATTGATTCCCATCAGGCGGTTTTCGTCGAGAACAAGCATTCCGAGACGGTCACAAGCATCCAACATTTCCGGTGTAGACGGATTGTGCGAAGTACGAATGCCGTTGTTGCCCATCTCTTTGAGCTTTTTGATTCTGAATTCCTGCAAAGCATCGGGAATGGCTGTACCCACCCCTGCATGATCCTGATGCATGTTGGTGCCAACAATCTTTACACTTTTACCATTTAGAAAAAATCCCTGATTCGGATCGAAACGAACAGTACGAATACCTACATTAGTGGTGTAACTGTCCACAATTTTACCATCAGTAATAATGTTGGTTTTCAGTTTATATAAATAGGGATTTTCGAGCGACCAAAGGGTTGGCTTTTCCACCTTTATTTTTTGGAAATACGTATTGTCTACATTTCCATTCAAACTTACGTTTTCAAGTTTCTTAGATAAGACTTGCTGGTTGTTAGCGTCCAACAAGCTTTGTTCAATAGTAAATACAGACGACTTATCGTGTTGATTCTGCACTTTGGTACGCACAGTAAGTTCAGCATTGTTGCCGGTCAATTCCGTTGTTACAAATGTACCGAACTGAGCTACGTGTAGTCGGTCAGTTTTATTCAACCACACATGACGATAAATGCCCGCACCCTCGTAATACCAACCCTCTTCAATGCTCGCATCCACGCGAACAGCAACTGTATTTTCACCACCATAATTCAGATAATCAGTGATGTCGTATACCGAAGTAGCATAGCCGCTTGGCTCGTTACCCACATAAAAACCATTCACCCAAACTGTTGCATTTCGGTGCACACCGTCAAACTGAATACTTATTTTACGTCCCATATCAGATGCAGGTACCGTGAATTTCTTGCGATACCATCCCACCGATGTTTCGGGGTATTTGTAACCGATGGTTTTATATCCGTGACTATGACTTGCATCGCCCGAAAAAGGAAGCTCTACTGCCCAGTCGTGCGGTAAATCCACTTCGCGCCAGGTGCTGTCTTTGAATTGCGCCGCCGCAACTCCATCACCATATCCAGTCTTGGCAAAATAGGTGAAATAGCTTGTTCCTGTTGTAAAATCTTTAGTATAATCGGTGGCATGACCCAGTGCAAAACGCCAGCCGAAGTCCATCAACAGCCTCTCCCGCCCTTGTGTAGAAAAGCTTGTCTTTTCGTTTTGCGAAAAAACAGACATCACCCCAAGAAATAGAATTAGCGCTAAAGAGATATTCTTTTTTATCATTTCTACTGATATTTATTCGTTGCAACCCATTATTTTAAATTTCCAAATATAATTTTCCTGATTCCGAGCCACCTTATCCTACTTCAATAGCAGGTAATCCTACTTCCGAACTACCTTTTTCTAGTTCAATAGTTGGCTATCCAACTCCTAAACTACATTATCTTGGTTCAATAGCAGGTTTTCCTAGTCCCGAACTACCTTGTCCTGCTTCGATAGCAGGTTTGCCTAGTTCCGGACTATACTTTTCTGAGATTTTAACGGTACATACATGGGTGGCATATTGTTACTCATCACCATCCTCTTGCTTTCGGTGAATTTTTTAAAATCATTAGCCGACGAGTGCCCTGGGTAGGGTGCATAAAAATGAGTTTCTTTGTTAAATGCATTTCTCCAAAGCAACACATAGCTAATGTTGAAAGGCTCTATAATTGGCAACAGAATGTTTGTAAAATAATCGGCTACCGGAATAGACTCCATACCTGTTTCTGCCAAAACGGGAATCTTATTATTAAGCTTTGCATAATCAGTCACTACATGTAATCCTGCAGTCACATCCTTTTTATATCTTTCGATAGACAATTTATCTGAACCGCAATAATTATCGAAACCTACCACATCCACCCAGTCGTTACCCGGATAGCGGCTTAGAAATTCAGTTTCGGTAGTTATGCCTGCTGGCGAAAAAGCGTACAAAATATTATGAACACCCTTTACATCGCGCAAATAACTTACGGTCATACGATATAATTGGTTGTATTCGTCAGGAGTACATTGTTTGGCTCCCCACCAAAACCAACTACCGGTATGCTCGTGGAACATGCGGAAAATAACAGGGAACGTTTCGCCTTTCGAATCTTTCAAATCATTAAAGAAAACGGCCAAACGATCCAGCCAGGTCAGAAATTTCGCATGATTGCTTCCACCCGGCAATACACTGCTTACCACTGTATTTTGAGCACAATCCCAAGCAGTTTTTCCGGTAACAATGTTATCACCATGCCAGCTAATAGTGTTGATACCGCCGCGTTCATACACTTCGCGCATCATGCGTTTCATGTCAGTAAAATAAATTGAATCAAGATTATATGCTGCACCGATTTCCAGATGACCTAACTCCCAACCCACCATGGCCGGATAATCACCTGTAACTGCTTTTACATCGGATCCGCCTGCTTTGCCATACCAACCGTGTCCGTAAGCAGGGTCATCCTGATGACACAACATAATGCCTTTGCCCAGATTATTGAACATGTTGTAAAACAACGCTTGCGTTTTTGGCGTAGCGTTTATATCCACCAACGTCGGAATATTTTGCATTTTCATCACATATTTTTTTACCAACTTCACAGTGGCATCTGTATTGAAAACTGCATTCAGACCTTGTTCTTCCTGAGCGGGATCGCCCAGATAATCGTCGCCTTTAACCCAATACACATGTTTTGGATTGGGACGACCGAAACCACCCCATGCCCAGAAATTACATCCGGCCAGAACATCTTTTTCTTTCGAAGATTTCAGGATTTTTTCAAAAACGGAAGTATAATAAGTATCGCGCAAGCTGGTAGTGTCTGTGAGCGTATATTGATGATGATCACGTGGAAAACCAAACTCTTCCAACACGATTGGTTTTGACAACTTACGGGCAACAGCCATATGATTATTCATGTATTCAGCTGTTTTATCAATACTATTTTGTAAAGTACCCGGCATATCTTTCACATCCAACCAACTCCAGTTTTTAGGCCAGATATGCATGGTCAGGTAATCGACATTTTTATCGGCATGAATTTGCTCAAACAAACCCATATCCATTTCACAGCCCCACTGTCCCTCGGAGCCGATAGAAACCATGTGATTTTTATCCAACGACTTAATGTAAGCCGAAATATCTTTCAACCAAGCAGCAAAAAGAGGTTTGTTGGCATCTGAGAAAGCGCGTGGCTCGTTACCAATTTGCCAGGAAAAAATAGCCGGATCTTCAGTATATTTTTTATTTGTGTAACGGTTAGTGCGGGTAATAACATGCTTAATGTGATTTTTCAGCATCTGACGGCATTCATCACAACCAGCGTACTGTTTTACAAACTCCATATATGCGGGCCAACCATCAACCGAAGGAATTGGATTCTTTCCTTTACCAGCCCAGTTAAGGTACTGGCTGTATCCGCCCGACCACTCCCATGAGTTGGTAAAAAACAATACCGCTTTCATATCGCGCTTGCCCAATTCCGACAATAAAAAATCCAATCCATCAAAAATAGTATCGTTGTAGACACCCGCTTTTATCTGCAAGGTTGGCTCTACTTTCGATGGAATACCATTGCTTCCATCGGAACCAATAAGTACACGCAAGTTCACCAACCCGTTTTCCTTCATAAAATCCAGTTCTTTGATCAAACGTGCCCTATCACCACCCTGGCCTTTTGAGCCCAGAATAGCTCCAAACCAGAAGTTAGTCCCTACAAAATAATAAGGCTGTCCATTTTGAACGAAATTACCCTTGGTATTTGTTTTTACAAAAGACATAGACGTTTTTGCAAAACCATTCATAGATATTAATAAAAATAGAAGAACCCCTAACCCCTGAAGGGGAATTAGATTAGTTCTGTTTTTTTTATATTCTTTAATTTTCATTCTCACAGTTATATCATTATAAATATCATAAGTAATATTGTCCCCCCCTTTCAAGGGCTAGAAGTTATTCTATTACTTTCTTTTAGAGTTTATACGTCAATTGACGGAGGTTAGGGGTCGTCATTTACGGCTTATATTGAATCATATCCGTTCTGAACGGAATTAATGGTAAGCCATTGGTATCGAATAAATCGGGCGTAGCGTCGTTTGTAAAGCAATAGCGAACTGACACGGGCACTTTCACTTCTTTGCTTGAAACAGTGATAGAACCATCTTTTTCTATTTTAGCTACAGCCGGAAAAAACTGGTTGTCGGCTCCTGCCAGTTGAAAATTAGCCGGAGTTTTGGCTTTACAAATCAACTTTCCGCTAGTTGTAAACCGAATATTGATTTTATCTTTTTTAATGCTGAAATTTTTATAACGAGGATGGTATGGATTTACATCCTGAAAACCATAGTGTTCTTTCAATGCCAGGTTTACCAGTCGCATTCCCACTTCTTTCTTTATTCTGGGGTGAATATCTTTGATGTTGTCTACTAAATCACCTACTGTTATCATCCCCGTTTTAGGCAAATGAAGTACTGCCTCCTGTTGTTCGCGCAGGTAAGCCGCACTGTTTTTCCCGTAGCCGCTCCATGGCGCAATTTGTACGAAATAGAATGGGAAGTCGTTATTGAATGCCTTTCTCCAACCGGTTATAAGCCCTTCAAACAGTTTGCTATAGTTTTGCGGTTCGCCGGTATTGCCTTCTCCCTGATACCAAATAGCTCCTGCAATTTTATAGTTCACCAGCGGTTGCAACATCGAATTGTAGATGACAGCTGGTGCGACCGGTGCCCAATTAACCGCTTTGGTATCTTCGGCCAGTGTTTTTAGTTCCGCATTTTCCGCAAAAACTTCGTTTGGAATCCACGACTGTACATTTGTCCCACCCCAATACGACGCGATGAGTCCCACGGGAGCTTTCGTTTTTTCATTGATTGTTTTGCCAAAGAAATAGCCGGCAACGCTCATGGATGGAGTAGTTTCGGGCGAACTGATTTTCCATTCACCATCCGAGTTATCTTTGGGGTAAATGCTGTAAGTATGCGAAAGTTGAAAGAAGCGCAACTGATTATTGGCCGATTTAGCCACTGCATCACCAACATCGATGGGCTTTGATTCCCAGTTAAAAGCATATTCCATGTTCGATTGACCGGAACATAACCAAACTTCTCCAATTAAAATATCTTCAATAACCACTTTTTGTGAGCTACTGATAAATGTAATGGTGTAAGGACCGCCTGCTTTCGGCGTTTTTACAATAGCATCCCATGTCCAGTCTTTACGGGGTTCCGCTTTCACGGTATCCGTTGGATTCCAACTACAACTTATCTTTACGGTGCTGCCACTTTGAGCCCAGCCCCACAATTTCACATCTGTAGATTGTTGTAATACAGCATGATTACTAATAATAGACGGTAAGCGAAAAGCCCATTGCGCTGAAGTATTTAAAGCAAGGCATAAAAGAATTGGTACAAGTAATTTTTTCATTGTATTGAATTTAAATAATAATGCAAACGAGTATCCATTAAACATTTCCATGAGGTCAACCCGAAACAAATTATTCTCGACACGCAAAAATAAAGCATTCGTACTAAGTAAAACCATATTTATTTAGCCATACATGATACTATTTCTACTCTTTGATTATTATTTACACTTAAACAGTTAATTCGAATTG
This sequence comes from Paludibacter propionicigenes WB4, assembly GCF_000183135.1. NCBI lineage: Bacteria > Pseudomonadati > Bacteroidota > Bacteroidia > Bacteroidales > Paludibacteraceae > Paludibacter > Paludibacter propionicigenes. The sequence continues at coordinate 2,189,624 of NC_014734.1, forward strand.
GTGAATATTTCAACCGAGAATAATCAAACAATTGAAGAAATCAAAAGCCTTAATGTGTTCAAAAAAGGAATAATTAGCTAAAAACAATTACAAATCAGTTTTCGACAGTGATTATCCCTATTCAGAAGCATCACAAGTAGCTGATTTTTTGACACTAATATTCAATAGTACAATTTAGAAGAATAAGACTTAAAATTGGAGTAATAATTACATCAAGAATAAAAAATCTAATCTTACTGCAGTTTAGAAGTGAAAAAACATTCCCTTTTTCATTTTCAACGATATTGATTAAAGAGAAAAACATGCCATTGATCAAGAACCTATATTCAAAGGGATTTATCTTTATTTTATTCCATTTTTTTAATGTATATGATAGAAAAACAACATTTTTAGGAATTTAAAATTGACGTTGTAAGGCAATAAAAAAATGTTATGCGAAAAAATAAACAATGTAGCACTACAGCGAGTTTTAGCACCTAATACTTTTGTATCAGCCTATCAAACAGTTAATTGCATATGAAAAAGCTCCTTTATCATATTACAGATTAAGGAGCTAAAAATTATATGTTAATGTCATTGTGCTTAAAGACTACTAAATTTATCATTTTTATCTTTCCTCAAAGCGATACATTCCATTTCAATAAGCCAAGTTGGACGGCAAACAGGTGCAAGCACAAATTGTTTTGGAATCCTTAAATATCGATCGTCAAGAATAGGCTTGACAACAGAATAATCAGCAGCGTCTCGCAGATATATAATAATCTGTGCTAAATCTTCCCTGTTAGAACCTCCCTCTTCCAGAAGCTTCTCTACATTTTCGCACATCCTGCGAGCCTGAGATACCACATCCCCTTTATATAGTACCTCTCCTTTACTATCAATACTAGCTGTACCGCTAATATAAAGTTGTCGTCTATCTCCATACAATACACAAACTCCTCTTTCAAATGTCACACCATATACAGCCGTAGGACTCATATGGCTCAATGCATAAAGATATTTCATTTGACCTGATTGTAATCCTTTAACTGCATATGCATCTAACAATACATAAACATTAGGGTTTGCATGACGACCTTCAATTCCTGTGCTTGCAATATAATGAGTCTGCTCCGTAAGTCCTTGTTCTACAAAGTTCTCGCGACGAGCTTTCACTAATCCGGCATAATTTACATCTACATTTTGAACAAAGAACCAAGTACGTATGCAATCTCTTTCCAATAAACACCCATATTGTTGTAACTCCAACTCGTATTTTTGTAAAAGCAGATGAGTCTGCTCTTCTGAATTTCCAGAAGCAATTCCTAAACCAGCCATCCAATAGTGTTCATATACAGGATTAGTATCCTTTATTAAATAACACCACAATGCAATCTTACTACCATCCAAAGGAGACTGTTGAAGAATGGAAGTTGGGCATGCAGGAAACAATTTCAGCTCTTCCTGTAGTTGTTCAGCTTGATTAGCTGCGTCGCTAAGAAAATAACGTTTCAGGACCGGTTTCGCACCATTCATTGATTCATCTTCCAGAAACTCTCTATAAGCCCGATGCAAATTTTGTAACTGAGTTTCATAATTTAAATCTCTTCCTTTTACATGAAGCATGAGATGGTACTCCATTGCATGCCCGGTCTCTCCAAAAAAAGAAAGCTCTACATTTACATTATGAGTGGAAAATGTATAAGACCTATATTTCATTTATTTTCTAACTTTTACTTGTATACGTTCTGCAGATGTGAGTACACTTTCCATTTCTCTTCTATTCCATTTTACAGGTGAAGACACAAAATCAGGTACATTATATGAATAGACAGACTCATCATAATAACAGAAAGGTTTTTTCTGTGGCAAAAGGAAAGGTTTACTTATAACTCCTTTATCATCTATGGAAGCTATATACAAACGCGTATACAATCCTCCACCACGGCGGCTACTAAACACAAACCAATGCGAATTACTACTCCAATTATGATAACTCTCCGTATCATCACTATTCACTTCATCCAGTCTCCTTATACTTTTATCAGCTAGATTAAGTAACCATAAATCAGCTTCTTTATGCCAAATTGAAAAGTTTCCGTAATCAGACAGGGTGAACATTATATATTTACCATCATAAGATGGACGAGGAAATGATACACTTTTATTCAGCACCTTTGCAGACACAAGTGTATCTACATGACTACCAAAAGTTCCTTTTTTAGGATCAAAACCAATGCTGCATAAACTATATTTCACATCTTTGTAATCCTTTGGAATATTCTTCTGCGAAGCAGAACAAAAATACAATGTACGCCCATCAGCAGAAAAAGCAGGAAAAGTCTCAAACGAAGGGGTTTTTAAAAGATTAGTTGTCAACACCTGATTCGTTTCCGGTTGATATACAATTACATCCGACTCTAAATCTACCACCTCAATGCGCTCCTCTTTTGCCTCATGAAATACCTGACGGGTTTTATTAACCGAATAAGCTATATATTTTCCCGATGGATGCCAATATGGATAAACAAAGGACCCTATAGTTTCATCTGCTTTGGTATTTAGAAACACAGATTTACCATTGATATTCAGATAAGTAGCTCCATTTTTTCCACGTACATGCATACTTGAATAATTTGGGTTTGTTTTATTAAAACTATGGCAATTAACACAAGAGCCAATAACAAGAGTATTCTCATACAATGGTGTCTGGTTATAAGATGATAACTCGCGTTGATAAATACCCATTTTACTATAAATCTCATATCCTGGAGCAATTAATCGATAGACTAATCCATAATCAATAGGATATTTACTTATATAAATTGGGAACGGTTTATATTGTCTCCATTTCCCTGTCTGCTCCAAACAAACCGTTACTAAAAGACTGTCACCGATATTGCTTTCCAACAAACTTTTCCACTCTGAAGAAGAAAAAGATACGTCATCACCGCTAAAGTGTATTTCGTTCCCGTTTTTACCTTTGACAACTACATCTATCCTATCAAAAACCTCTTCAGGCAGTGTGAAATTCAGAGGTGCGATAGTAGCCGGTATTGTTACACCTACATAATCAGGATAAATAAGAGGGTATTTATCTATTTGAGAAGGTGATTTCACTTGATTATTGCAAGAAATACCAGCCATTATAATCAATAGAAGGCAGATTATACGTTTTATTCTTTTCATGATTTTTTAGCTCCAAAATGTAAGTAATACCAATATGTATCTCCGAATCGTTCTTTTAATATTGGGCCTGCGTTTTTTTCCTGCAAATATATCGGAGCATATTCCAGTAAACGTTCTGTTATCTGAGGATCAATAGGCCATGGGGCTTTTTCCTTTAATGGGTGATGTTTCAAACTCCAAATAAATAATAATTCCTCTTGATAGCTTTTAGGTATATGGCTATAACCTATATCCTTACCTAATGGGTAATAATTGATGAATTTTTGCATGTCTTTACTAAGCAAAGTACAAGCCATCAAATACTCATAAGCCATACGATTACTTTTATTATTCTGAAATAGAATTCCTAACATAACGTCAAGTTCATCTTCACTAAAAAGGGAATCGGCTTTATAACGTAATTGTCTTAATCTTCCCCACTCAGGATGCGTATTTATTCGTTTTTCATCATTTAGATAAGTCAATGTTTCTGTTGCCCAATTACGATAAAAGAGTGTATGCTGCAATACTCTCAAATATTTAGCAGCAACTTTATATTGTCCATTAATTAAATTTGTTTCAGCTAAACGTTTAAAACAACTTGCACTCTTTTGATAATCCGGAATCGATTCCATTGCTTCAAACACTAAACGCTGAGCTGTATTTATCATTCCCAACTGATAATAGATCTCACTTGTTGGAAGAGGAGAAGTAAAATCCGGTTCAAAATGAGGAATTAAGCCCTGTACTCCATTTTGATAATAACTGAACATGTTATCACCAAGTACTCCAGTCTTGGCTAAAGCAAGATTCAAGCAAGAAACCGACATTGGTGCAGTTGGAGTTTTTTTTGCCGCCATTACGATGACTTTGTCCCATTCTTGCATTTTCACATAATGAGCATATCCCATTAGCTCCTCTTTATTCCAATTAGCTGCGTTGCCAATCAAGTAGCCTCCACTTATTATTAGCAATGCAATTTGTAATGCCATTACTATAATGTACTTCTTTGCTGAAATTATCTTTGGTAAGAAACGAGGCAAAACTGACACGACAAATACTAACGACCAAACAATTAGTTGTCCGTAAGGAGAAATCTTTGGAAAGCGATAAAAGCCAATCCCGAACCACAAGTTTTCTAACGGATATTGATAGAAATATTTAGATAGTAAAGGAGAAAATATGATCAATAGTACTGAACCAATAGACATTACGAACCAACGAAAATCTATTTTCACTCTCCAATAGTTAATTTCAAACAGTACCATAAATACAGCAAAAAACCAGAAGCAACCGCTACAAGAAATATACAGTATTGGAGTAAGGACAATAGTAGATATCACTCGAAATGTACGGGAATGAATGGTCGTGCAAACAATAACTGCTGCCAATACTATTATTAATAAAATTAATCCGGAAAGCATATAATTTTCGTCACACAGCAAAATCCAATAAGCAATAGAAGGCAAAAATGTTATTGGATAGAACGCGTTATTGCAACCCAACTTCTTTGTAAGCCAGGCAACTTCTCTTTGCAACAAAACCAACAGCACAGCTATAATGAGTGAGCCGGCCCAAGAATAATAAAAAAATTGGACGAAGAAACGTCCTAAATATAGAGCCATTCCACCCGGCTCAGATACTGTTTCAAAAAAATAGCTCGGAGTAAACAGAAACATCTGAAATAATTCATGATATTGAACATGAAAAGGATAGTAGAAATTAAAGAAAATAAAAGCACACACTCCCAATAAGATTGATAGTAGTGTATTTGTTTTTATTATGTGAGTGTTTAATATTTCTTTCATCGTATTATATTTAAGATTCCTAGTTTAACAATGTGCGTAATGAGGCTAAACCTAAGGTTTTGGAAATAAATAAAATAAGGTTAATCGTTCTAGCAAGATGATTTAATTCTGGATATTGTTATCCCGAATTTCGGAAACAGTTGTTGTTCTTATTTGTTGGAGTTACCTGTTAACTTCCGGACAAACGTTCCAACTGTATTATCGCCTTGTTCTTTGAGGAAGCGCTCGTTAAATAACTTCTCGCGTTTAATGATAGCATCCTTTTGAGATAGCCAACGAAGCGAGTCTTTTCCGCTCACCGAGCGTAATCCTGCTGTAACAAAGCTATAAGCAGACATCGATTTTTCTCGTTCTTCTTTCCACAATTGCAGTGCATCATTTTGTGGTGTACCATGAGCAGAACTGACAGAATCAAGAATAGCCTTAGTAGTGCCGGGCTCTGTAACAATCAACAATTCTTGTAATTTTAAGCGTAAAAGTGCTCGTGACCGAATAATAGACATCCGTTCAATATTACCTTCGAAAGTAAAGGAAGCATTTGCAATTTTTACAGAATCAACAGTGTGGGAATTTGCTCCTTCAATGGGGACTAAATAAATCCATTCTCCATCGTACTTTGTTGATGGCACTGAACCCGTAATTTTGAAATCTTTTTTGGGAGAGTTACAACTTATACAACAAGTTATAAGCAGCAATACGTATAGTGTTTTATTTTGCATTATCATTGTAGGTTAATCGTATTACAAATATAGCAAATAGTTTTAGATGTTGTTCCTTATCTCAATATCCCAATACTATATATTTAACAAGAATATAGGGCGAAATTTAGTTTAAATTTCGCCCTATATATAAATTATAATTTACTGATTTTGATCTACAATAAATTATTTAGCTTTAAAACACCAGAACCAACAAGTACCCCAAGCTCCTGCACCAGCTTCAGGACAAGCTAAATACAAATGATCTGCATCTAACTTAAGAATATCATACTCATTGATCACTTTATTTCCAGCATTCGGCTGAATACCCAAAAGTACATTTACACTTTTAGTATATAATTTACCAATACCCCATACATTATCTCCTGCGGGAGTTTTTTTGGACATGTCGAAAGTAAATGATCCAACAGTTCCATCACTCTTAGTTATTTTTGCACCTTTAAGAGAAAACACCATAGATCCGTTTTTTCCATCACCAGGAAAGCCTTTTTCTATAGCCTGTGTTTCAATTGCATCTACATTGTTAGTCCACCATCCTGGAGTTGTGTTACCCAGGTAACCACCATTACCCCAAGGTGTTCCCATTACATCATCCCAAACCCATGTTTTGGTCCCTTTATCGCCACAAAATACAGCCCATTCAGGTTCTACATCAAACAATTTATCTACATGTACAATTAATGTTTTCTTTATGATAGTTCCATCTGCGTTCATACCGTTATACACGATTTCATTATCACCAGCCATCATTACTTTAACAGTAGCTTTGGTCTTGGTTACTACCCCAAAACCATAATCCCAGGAAGTTAAGCAGGCATTCCCTTCGCTATTCAACTCGATGTAATTCGACTTTACACCTTCTTTAATTACCGGAGTAGCCGAAATCTTCAACTGATCAGCAGTAATGCCTCCAGTCATTGTATCGCGGTCTTCAATAGGGTCACAAGCAATTAACATTGCAGTTCCCACAAGCATTGAAAATATAATTGACTTTTTCATTCTTCTTACTATTTAATAATTTATATTATTAGTTATTCCAGCTTGAGAAATTAGCCGATGCGTCATCCCAACCCGGATTTTGCTTCAAAGCACCGTTAGACAAATCGATCTCTGTCTTTGGAATCGGGAAGAATCCTCTAGTGGCTTTATAACGAGCTACATATCCTGTTCCCTGATCTTTCATTGTAGTCTCCTGACCTTTATTCCAGATAGTCTCACCAACCTGCTTAGCTAAAGCTGTTTCAGCATCATGCCAACGACGAATATCGCCCCAACGAAGACCTTCAAAAGCTAGCTCATGACGACGCTCCTTTTTCAACGCATCAAGAGAATAAGCAATATTAGAAAGACCTGCACGAGCACGAACCTTATTCATACCATCAGCTGTACCGGTCAATTCTGAATGCATCAATAATACATCTGCAAAACGAATTAAATTTAAGTTCTGAGCATGAGATACCTGAAAATGGCTAGTGGTTCCGTCTCCATAGTAATCAGTTGTAGAACAAAAACTAGGAAGATTATTAGCACCAACAATGGCACGAGTTGCAACAATTTTAGATTGCCACAAACCTGTTTCTTCCATCTGACTATCACGCCCTTTTGGAAAATCTGATTTAACCTGATAAACAGAAGCTCCGCGACGAATGTCGGTTGGTTCTTCAGTACTCCAGTCATTCCACAAATTAGCTGCAACAGGCCCTTGTCCCCAACCTTGTCCGATAGGATAAGTTCCAGTCAATCCATAGTCTGTGCTTCCGTCACGAATACCAAAGAAAAGCGCATATTCATTAGCAAATCCAAGTTTATCACCATTCCAAGTTGATTGATAAGAGAAGTTAAGAGTAAAAACCTGTTCAGGATTTGAACCATCTTTCAACCATGTCTTAGTTGTTTTATCAATCTGATAAGTAGAGTTTTTACTTGTCGCAGAATTTGTATACGGCCACAAACTGCGGAAGTCAGGAGCAAGGCTATGCCCTGAGTTTTGAATACAATCGTTCAAACCGGTTACCACAAAATCTTTAGCCAATTTAGTTCCATCAACTAATGGAAGAGCATCCTTTTGATAAAAGCCTGTATAGAACAAATATACACGAGCCAACAAAGCCTCTGCAGCCCAACGTGTTGCAGCACCATTAGTTGAACTGTTTGCAACCCATTTAGTGGCAGGCATGATTTCTACAGCCTTTTTTAAATCAGAAGCAATATGCGCATAAATAGAATCAGCAGGCATCTGCACAGGGGGTGTTTGAGCCTGTGCAACATTTTCTGGCGCTGCAGAAATTAATGGCACATTTTCGAACATTTGAGTCAATTCAAAATAGAAGTAGGCACGTAAGAAAAGTGCTTCACCTTTCTTTTGATTTCTGATTGTCTCATCAGCCACATTGTCCAAATTAGCCAGTGCCATATTTGCACGGTTAATTCCTTGATAACGTGCAGACCAAAAATCGCCAAAAATACTTGGAGTATTGATCATTAAGTGATCTGTAGCCTGAGCATCTTTATCATTTTCACCACCACCACCATAACAATCATCTGAGGCCAATTGAGCCACATAGAAATATGTTTTATTTACACCCTTTTGAACTGCAATATTCATGGTTGCATAAATAGCTGTAATCATTTGGGTAGCATCAGTTTCATTCAGAGGAAAATTCGATGAATTTTTCTGTGTCAAGTTCTCTGTAGTCAAGAAATTATCACAACTTGAGAACAGAAAAGCCACTACTAGTAAATATATTAATTTTTTCATTTTATTATCTATTAAAATTTAATATTAGCACCTACTAAGAATGTTCTTGGACTTGGATAAAATCCTAAATCGATTCCTTTTACCCATGACTGGTCATTTCCATAACCAACTTCAGGATCCATTCCAGAGTACTTAGTGAAGGTATAAAGGTTTTGAACTGTAAAGTAGAGACGAGCTTGTTGAAGTGGTAATTTTTTGAAGAGGGTTTTGAAATCATAACCTATAGTTACGTTTTGAATTTTCAAATAATCGCCATTTTCAATATAGATGTCAGAGATATTCTGCCAGTTAGTATTTGACCCTGAAGTTAAGCGAGGTAATTTATTGGAAGTACCTTCACCTGTCCAACAACCAAAAATATCTGTTGTGAAGTTTTGATTCTTACTATCAGCAAATGAACGATATGATTTGGCAATTTGCTGACCGAATGCACCAGCACCAGCAACATTAAAGTCAAAGCCCTTATAGCTAAAATTAAGACCTAAACCTAAAGTATAATCAGGATTTGGATCGCCAATCATAGTTTTATCTTTATCATCTATTTTACCATCTCCATTAACATCTCTAAAGATAACATCTCCAGGTTGAGCTCCAGCTAACACACCTTTACCTGCTGCCTTATAAGCTGCTATTTCATCATAATTTTGGAAAACACCATCTGTTTTGTATCCATAAAAATAACCAATAGGATAACCTACCTGAGCGCGGTACATCTCTGCTGTTCCCTGACTTAAAACATCTGAAGCTCCATGGATGATACCTTCAGCATTTGCGATACGGGTTACATTGTTCTTATTGTTTGATATATTTACATTAACACCATAATTGAAATCTTTTCCAATTTTATCCCTCCAGTTCAGAGCCAACTCAATACCTTTGTTTTCAACATCACCACCATTAATATATGGGGCATTTAGACCGTAAGTAGAAAGAATAGGAGCTTGAACCAACCAGTTTTTAGTAGTCTTCTTATATAAGTCTAGAGCAACTCCTAAACGCGAATTAAAAAAGCGTGCATCAAAGCCTAAATCAGTCTGTTCAGATGTTTCCCAGGTCACATCAGGGTTCTTAAGAATATTCGCATACCCCCCTGTTGTTTGAGTAGATTTATCACCACCGAAGTAGTAACCATTAGTAACATCAAAAGAGAATGTTGTTAAATATTGGTAACCACTAATATTACAATTACCATTCTGTCCCCAACTTCCACGAAGTTTCAAGAAATCCATCCAATCCTTAGTAGATTCCATCCAAGGCTCACTGGTCATTACCCAACCAACAGATCCTGAAGGGAAATAACCCCATTGTTTGCCGGGAGCAAAGTTTGAGGAACCATCAGCACGCATTGTAAATGAAGCCATATACTTTTCATTATAGTCATAGTTTAAACGACCAAAGTAAGAAGATAAATCTCCTTCACCCCAAGGGCTACCACCTGCTGCTATTTGAGACAATGCAGTAGACTTAGTATTGTCAACATATGCATTTTTCCAAGAGCCCAAGAATAAAGAATTTTGTCCTGAAGAACTAACATTTTCACCTAATCCCCATTTTTCAGCAGATTGACCAACCATAACATCAAATGTATTGTCTTCTAATTTAAACTTATAAGACAATGTATTATCTATCGTCCAAGATGTACCTACACTTTCATTCTGGCTAACTGTTTCTGTTGAAACCTGAGTATCCGAGCTAAGATTTCTTATTCTGTCATACGACCGATAAGAAGAAGCACTCATTTTGTACCCAAATTGAGATTTGAAAATCAAATTCTTAATTGGTTGAATTTGCAAATAAGCAGTTGCTTGTAGATTATGATTTTTGGAAAGATTTAAGCCTTGACTCGAAAGAGCAGTATTTGCAATAGGGTTTCTTGCATTTGCATCAAAATTCCAGCCATCAGCAGCCTTCGATGCATAATCGTAATATCCACCAGCTGAATTATAAACCGGCAATAATGGATTAGCTGTTAACAAGCTGTGAATAGAGTTCCAATAGATATTACCAATAGAAACACCAGACTTAGTATTATAAGAATAGTTCAATGTTTCTCCGATTTTAATCGCATCAAAGTTATTCACTTTCAAAATTACATGATCAGAATTTATACGAGCTGTATAACGATCATAACTAGATGCAACAGGTTTTCCAAAAATACCGTCCTGAGAGGCATAAGAAAATCCTAAAGAGAATTTGGATAGTTCAGTACCACCAGTAAGGTTAATTGCATGATTCTGAACAGGAGCAGCTTTGTTATAGGATTCTTTCAGCCAGTTTGTGCCATTCCATGTTCCGTCCTGAATTGATTTATACAGAGCTGCAGGAAGCAAAGTAGACCAGCTATTTGCAGGATTACCCTCATTAAAATTTATCATGTCTTCAACAGCCATGTATTCTTTTGCATTCAGTAAAGCCGGCATTTTGTATGCGTATTGCGCACCATAATAAGCATCATAAGAAACTGAAGTCTTACCAGATTTTCCTTGTTTTGTTGCTACCAGGATTACTCCATTTGCTGCACGTGCACCATAAATAGCTGCTGAAGCCGCATCTTTCAAAACATCAATAGATTCGATATCTGATGGGTTTAAGTTGTTAATATTACCACCAGCTACACCATCTATAACATATAAAGGACCTGAAGAACCTACAGTCCCTAGACCACGAATATTTACTTTAAAACCTTCACCGGGTTGACCTGAGCTTTGTGTAATACTCACACCTGGACTCTGACTCTGTAAAGCAGTCAAAGCACTTGTTGTACTTAGCTTCTGAAGACTTTCACCACTTACCTGAACTGTCGCACCAGTAACAAGCTTCTTTCTCATGGTTCCGTAACCAATAGCTACAACCTCATTCAAAACTTGAGAGTCTGATTCAAGGCTTACATTAATTACATTACTTTTGACAGAAACTTCTTGTTTTTTCATTCCAATGTATGAAAAAATTAGTTTAGATCCTTGAGGAGCATTTAGGGTATACTTCCCATTGACATCGGTAATTGCTCCAGATGTAGTTCCCTTGACAAATACAGAAACGCCCACCATTGGACTTCCATCACTTGCATCTGAAACAACTCCCGAAACTGAAAGATTCTGCTGGGCAGAAACAAAGCATACTCCAAATAAGAGTAGCGCCATTAGAAAATTGATTTTTCTTTTCATGGAATTAGTTTTAATATTAAAAGGTTAATTATTGTTGGAATTGATGTATTCCGACTGTGCAAAAGTATAGTATAGGGAACGATAATAACTATATTATTTTAGCCTTATATGATACTTTTTCTACGAATGTTGCTGTTTGATGGCTGAATTATCAAAAACATCGATAAAACTTATACTTTTCTGACAAGTTCAAGATCGAGATAACGTTCATAAAACATGTTACAGAACATATTTTATTGCAAAACCAGAATAACACTTTTCTCCTAAACAGTCAGATTAACATCTAATATTCTTGATAATAACCCTGATTCAGCATCAAAAATTATTGAGTCGAAAAAGTATTTGTAGGTAATAGCATTTTTTAATTATTGAATAAACGAATTGTGGAGTTATACTCATTGAGTCATTGGCCCATTATTTACAATAACAACTAATAATTAATCCGGGTTGAAAATGTTTTTAATACGTATTAAACACATCGGAGATTATGCCATTTTTGTGTCATTCCTTTATCTATTCATTGTTATTTTAGAAATATTCATACCTTTGCCTGTCACAAACTTTAAATCTGTAATAAAACAGGTATATTTATTCAAAACGCAGGCTGATTAATCAAAGCACGCTGATTTTTTGAAAGAAACAGCCATAAATAAATCATAAAATTTAAAAATCATTCTCTAACACCATGCAAGAAATCAAATTTTACAGTGGAGAAAACATTCCATTGGAATTGCACAAAGTACGCATTGTACAAAAACTACACTTAGTACCCATCGAACGTCGTTTGGAAGCACTTTACGAAGGTGGGTTCAACACTTTCCGCCTCAGTACCAAAGACGTTTTCCTTGACATGCTCACAGACTCCGGTACAAACGCCATGAGTGACAATCAACTTGCGGCCATGATGCAAGGCGACGATGCTTATGCCGGTTCACAAAGTTTCTACCGCCTGGAAAAAGCTGTACAAGATGTACTTGGAAAAAAATACCTGTTGCCGGTTCACCAGGGTAGAGCCGCAGAAAACATTATTGCACTGGCTTATGTAAAAAAAGGCAGTCTGGTGCCAATGAACTATCACTTCACTACTGCTATGGCTCACATTACCGACAAAGGCGGACAAATAGTGGAACTACTTTACGATGAAGCTTATGTGGTAAATTCAGACCATCCTTTTAAAGGGAACATGAATATCGAAAAACTGGAAGAAGTAATCAAACGTCATAGTGCAGCCAACATTCCTTTTATTAGAATGGAAGCATCGACCAACCTGATTGGCGGACAACCATTCTCGGTTCAAAACTTACGAGATGTTCGCGCAATAGCCGACAAATATGGTATTCGTATTGTACTTGACTGTAGTTTGTTGGGAGAAAATGCTTATTTGGTACTGAAACGTGAAGAAGAATTTAAAAATTCCGACATGGCTACCGTACTTAAGACCATGACCGGATTAGCAGACTTGTGTTATTTCTCTGCCCGTAAAATAAGTTCTTCGCGCGGAGGTGGTATGTGTACCGATCGCCTTGAAATAATGAAAGAACTGGAAGCATTGGTGCCACTTTATGAAGGATTCCTTACTTACGGTGGTATTTCCGTTCGCGAAATTGAAGCGATGGCAGTTGGTCTTTATGAAACACTGGACGAAACAATGATTTGTCAAAGCCCTAATTTCATTAAATATCTTGTTGACTCATTATATGCTAAAGGAGTTCCAATGATTAAACCTGCAGGAGTGTTAGGTGCTCACGTAGATGCTATGCAGGTTTGTGCGCACATTCCACAAACAGAATATCCTGCCGGAGCATTGGCTGCTGCTTTATTTTTAATCTCGGGGATTCGTGGTATGGAACGCGGTTCTATATCCAATCAACGTGATGAAGAAGGAAACGAAACGTATGCCGACATGGAATTACTTCGACTGGCGGTGCCACGCAGAGTGTTCACACTTTCGCAAATAAAATATGTGGAAGACCGTATGCATTGGTTATATGACAATCGCGAACTTATCGGTGGATTGAGGTTTGTCTATGAACCACCTGTACTTCGCTTCTTTATGGGAGGACTGGAACCTACCAGCGACTGGCCTCAGAAACTTATGGCTAAATTCAAAGCTGATTTTGGAGAAAGCCTGTAAGTATAATGCATAATTTATAATGCACAATTAATAATTAAAGAGACCGAATGATGAATCATTCGGTCTCTTTAGCTTCACGTTGTGAACTTGAGATGCCAATCCGGGCTGAACTGACATCACTTTACATAATTTACTTCAGATATTTCTCCAAAAACCGATCCTGCTCCCAAAGCAAATGCAGGATGTTCTCCCGAGCCACATAACTGTGTTGTTCTTTGGGCAAAATCACCATGCGGGCAGGTGCTCCGAGTCCTTTCAGTGCCTGAAAGTATCGTTCAGTCTGCAGGGTAAAAGTGCCGGGATTGTTGTCGGCTTCGCCATGTACCAGCAACAACGGCGTTTTCATTTTGTCTGCATTCTGAAACGGCGACATCGCATTATAGACTTCCGGTGCATCCCAGTAATTGCGTTGTTCGCTCTGAAAACCGAAAGGTGTCAGTGTACGGTTATAAGCACCGCTTCGGGCAATGCCACAAGCAAACAGGTTACAATGTGTAAGCAGATTAGCCGTCATAAAAGCACCGTATGAATGTCCACCGACAGCTACCTTTGCCCTGTTGATATAGCCCAACGAATCTACCGCATCGATAGCCGCTTTGGCATTGGCTACTAATTGCTCGATAAAGTTATCGTTCGGCTCGGTTTTGCCTTCACCGATAATGGGGAAAGCAGCATCGTCGAGCACGGCGTAACCGCGCGTCACCCAATACACAAAGGAACCATAGTAAGGAAAAGTAAACTCGTTCGGATTAGCGGCGCTTTGACCAGCGCTGTTTTTATCTTTGTACTCAGCAGGATAAGCCCAGATCAGTAACGGAAGTTTTTCTTTCCTGGTTTTGCGGTCATAACCTACGGGCAAGTAGAGCGTACCCGACAGCTCTACCCCATCGGCTCGCTTGTATTTTATCAGCTCTTTGTACACATCTTTAATACTCTCAAACGGATTAGGGAAATGAGTAATCTGTGTCAGTGCATTCTTTTTACGGAAATTACGGAAATAATAATTCGGATATTCGTTTTTCGACTGAATACGCACCAGCGCCTCCCCTTTTTTGAAATCTTCTATATCAAAAATTTCTTCCATCTTATCCGTATAAGCCGACTGATAAAGCCGAGTAATTTTAAGGGTGGATAAGTTCAACTCATCAATAAAGGGAAATTGTCCCTTGGGCGTATGTCCGTCGCCAATGCGAAACAAACAATTATCGTTGATGGCCAATACGTATTTTCCATAAACATTTTTCCATGTTTCAAAGTGCCCGGGGTCGGAATACAGATCCTGAAAGTTACGGTCATCAATTACCTTGGGTTCCTCTTTCGGATTAGAAGGATTAACGAGATAAGTCTTTTCGTTGCGCGTATCGTACCATTCGTCCTGCACTATAGCCACAGTGGCATTGCCCCAGATGATATTCATAAATCGTTGAACTGTTTTGGTCATCAACATTGGATTTTCGGCAAAAGGAGCTTTCCAAAGATAAATGGCATCGCGATAGTCGGCTTTAGTTTGCGGGTCGCCACCGTCGAGCTCTTCCACATAATACAAGGTGGCAGGCTCATCGGCACGCCAACTCATTTGTCTTTTGCCTTTACGAATAGCCATAAATCCTTTGGGCAATACTTCCGAAAGCGGCACTTCGTTTACCGTTTTTACCAGATTTCCCTTCAGATCGTACACAACCGATAGCTGAGGGAAACGATTCAACGGAACTATGTACGAGAACGGTTTGCTCAATGTGGTGACCAATATATAATTTCCATCAGGCGAAAAAGACTCGCCGGCATACATATCTTTACCTTTGAACAATTCTGATTTTGCATCCAAGTCTACCTTGTATAGTTCCGATGATGACAGGGTGACAAAGTTTTCTTCATCGGTAGCGTTTTTCAACAAATCTGGATAGGTACGATTCTGCGATTTTGAACCATCGCTTACTGAGATTATCGGTCCTTTGGGTAGTTCGCTTTTAGTATCTAACAAAGCCGGGCGATTTTTAGGTAATAATCGTACCAACAACTGCTTACTATCCCGGTACCAGTTAAGCGGATTGCCCATATTGGCATTCACCACAGGCTCGGTAAGTCTGGCAGCCTGCGCCGAAACAATATCAAGCACCCAGAGTTCTACGCCATGCGAGGTGGTATTGGTAAAGGCAATCTTTTTCTCATCAGGCGACCACGTAACGTAAGCAATACGGGCATTCACAGGCAGTCCCTTTACCTGAACCGGCTCCTTGTCAGTCACTTTTCTTACCTTGAGGTTACTGATATAATTTGTAGCCGAAGCTATATTCGTTACCGGATTAATTCTTAATCCACCCATGCTCATTTCCTGCTGATTCAGATCATCAAGCGTCTTGTAAGTATTCCTGTAACTAAGCAACATATATTGTTTCTTGGTGTCAATAGATACTTGCGGAGCGCGTTCGTAATCAGCCAGACGCATAATGCTTGCCGGCGGCGTTTGATACGTAAGGTTTTCTTGTGCCATACTTATTGTAAATGCTATCAATGTGAATACTGTAGTCGTAACGAATTTTTTCATATAACTTTTAATTTTGCAGTTAAACGAATGACAAAAGTACGCCTTTCTTTTTGAATTCAACCGAATATAAATACAGTATTTCAGGCTTTCTTTACCATAATTGTCAACAACGATAAAGTCTATTTACGCCATTCGGACAACATAATTCACGAAAAAGTGTTTTATTTTTAATCGATTACGTATATAATGATTTCTACAATAGATTATTTTTTTATAGTTTTGTAGACTTTAAAAACCAAATTCAAAGAGTATGAGCACACAATCACAATTTTCGTTTTACAAACTCATGTTTGTATGCACCTTTGCCTTATTCTTGATTCTACTTCCAAATCAGGTTACGGCAATAAACACGACTGAAGCTTCACTAAAAGGTGATTCGGAAAACTACACGGAATATAAAGGTAAAATTATTGACAAAAAGAATGGGAATGCCCTGGCCTATGCAGGAATTATTATTGCAGGCACAAATATTTCTACCATATCAAACTCCGAAGGCGAGTTCTCAATCAAGGTACCAAACGATTTAAATAATCCCGAAATAAAAATCAGCTACATTGGGTATATAAATAAATCCGTTCCACTTGCCGGCCTAAAATCCGAAAAAAACAAAATTGAACTGGAGTCTACATCCGTTCAACTTCCCGAACTAAATGTAATATCCAAGAATGCCGATGAAATTATCCGGAGCGTACTGCAAAAAAAAGGCGAAAACTATTTCAACACACCTACGCTGATGACCGCATTCTACCGCGAAACGATCAAGAAAAACCGATCTTACGTTTCGTTGGCCGAAGCCGTAGTTGAGATTAACAAGCAATCATACACCAATCACAAGGATGACGCTGTAAGACTGTATAAAGCCCGAAAAAAAGCCGACTACGATAAGCTGGACACATTGACATTTAAGCTTCAGGGCGGACCCTATAGTTCATTGTATCTGGACATAATGAAATATCCTGAATTTGTGTTCACGTATGATATGTTGGCCAATTATGAATTTACTTTTGACCATACCATCTACGCTGACAATAAACTTATCTACGTTATCGACTTCAAACAACGAGATAATAAAAACGAGCCTTTATATTATGGCAAATTATACATTGATTCTCAGAATATGGCTTTGAAAAGTGCCGTATTCAGCCTTAATCTAACAGATAAGGTTGCTGCGGCCGATCTGTTTATCAAGAAAAAACCTTTTAATGCAAGAGTTTATCCTACAGAAGCAAAATACAGGATAGATTTTCTGGAAAAAGATGGTAAATGGTATTATTCATACAGCCGTATTGAGTTGGGATTGAAAATAATTTGGAAAAAGAAACTATTTAATACCAACTATTTATCGACAGTAGAAATGGCTGTAACTGACTGGGGCAAAAGTTCTGAAGATAAATCAGCAAGCTTTAGTGAAAAATTAAAACCAACAGTAATTATTGCCGATGAAGCGTCGGGCTTTACCGATTCCGACTTCTGGGGCGAATACAATGTCATAGAACCCGAAAAGTCTATTGAATCTGCGATTAAAAAAATACAGAAAAAACTCGAAAAGAAATAAAGAGCGCATAGCAGCCACTTTAAAATTCAAACCGGGGAATAGGAGAAATTTTATTCCCCGATTTTTTATTCATTTTATTGTACTTGTGTCTTTTTTCTAAAAATACACAATATCCGGTAGAATAAAAACAAAAAGAGACCCTTTTACGTTATGTTTTGTACTGTAATAAGTTACAGAATTATGCTTTAAAACACATTTTTTTGTACCTTTGTAGCATTAATTTCGTTTTTAATTCATATTCAAAGTATCACTTTTTATATGGAATTATAAATTAATAATTTTGAATATAAAAAATCATGTCCACAGATATATTAGACCAAGTTACCCAGGGAGATTATAAATACGGTTTTACGACCGATATTGAAACTGACATCATTCCAATCGGGCTCAGTGAAGAAGTCGTACGTCTTATATCGGCGAAGAAGAACGAACCTGAATGGATGTTAGAGTTTCGCCTAAAAGCCTACCGCCACTGGCTCACCATGGAGATGCCAACCTGGGCGCATCTTACTGTTCCGGAAATTGATTATCAAAGCATATCATATTACGCAGCTCCACGCAAAAATGCTCCGAAAAGTCTGGACGAAGTGGATCCGGAATTACTGAAAACATTTGAAAAGTTGGGCATTCCGCTTCATGAGCGAATGGCCTTATCGGGAATAGCGGTGGATGCAGTTATGGATAGCGTTTCGGTAAAAACAACTTTCAAAGAAAGTCTGTCTGAGTTGGGCATTATTTTTTGCTCATTCAGCGAAGCTGTAGAACATCACCCCGATTTAGTTCAGAAATACATGAGCTCGGTGGTGCCTTATACCGATAACTTTTTTGCTACATTAAACTGTGCCGTCTTTTCGGATGGTTCATTTGTGTACATTCCTAAGGGCGTTCGTTGCCCGATGGAGCTTTCCACTTATTTCCGCATCAACGCTATGAATACCGGTCAGTTTGAACGGACTCTTATTGTAGCCGACGAAGATAGTTACGTTTCGTATCTCGAAGGTTGTACAGCTCCAATGCGCGACGAGAATCAGCTGCATGCGGCCATTGTGGAAATTGTGGCCATGAAAAATGCCGAAGTGAAGTACTCTACGGTACAAAACTGGTATCCGGGCGACAAAGACGGTAAAGGAGGAATCTACAACTTTGTAACCAAACGGGGTATTTGCAAAGGCGATAATTCTAAGATTTCGTGGACTCAGGTAGAAACCGGCTCGGCCGTAACCTGGAAATACCCAAGTTGCATCTTGCTCGGCGATAATTCTTCGGCCGAATTTTATTCGGTGGCTGTAACCAATCACCACCAACAAGCCGACACCGGAACAAAGATGCTCCACATTGGTAAAAACACCAGCAGTCATATCCTTTCCAAAGGAATTTCGGCCGGAAAGAGCCAAAACAGTTATCGCGGATTGGTAAAAGTAAATCCGGCAGCTGAAAATGCCCGTAACTTTTCGCAATGCGACAGCTTATTACTCGGCGACAAGTGTGGTGCACATACTTTTCCGTACATGGAAGTAAATAATGATACTGCCATTGTGGAACACGAAGCTACCACCTCAAAAATAAACGAAGATCAGATATTTTATTGCAATCAACGTGGTATTTCCACCGAAGATGCCGTGGGATTGATTGTAAACGGGTATGCAAAAGAAGTATTAAACAAACTTCCCATGGAGTTTGCCGTAGAAGCACAAAAGCTGCTGCAAATAACCTTGGAAGGTTCAGTAGGATAAAAGTTATTAGCCTAACGGCGATATTTGCTTTGCGATATTTACTCCCTCCGGTCGCGATATTAATTGTTTCCCGACAGGAACTTTAGATAAAAGACATTAGACAAAACATATGTTAGAAATAAAAAACTTACACGCCAATATCAATGGCAAAGAAATTATAAAAGGATTAAGTCTCACCGTTAACGCGGGCGAAATACATGCCATCATGGGACCAAACGGTGCCGGCAAGTCAACATTATCATCAGTATTGACAGGAAATCCTGCATTTACAGTTACCGAAGGGCAGGTTACTTTCAATGGTAAAAATCTGTTGGAACTAAGCCCCGAGGATCGTTCACGCGAAGGAATTTTTCTGAGCTTTCAGTATCCGGTGGAAATCCCAGGCGTAAGCATGGTCAATTTTATGCGTACAGCCGTGAATGAGCACCGTAAATATAAAAATCTGGATCCTATTTCAGCTACCGATTTTCTTCGACTAATGCGCGAGAAAAAAGAGTTGGTGGAAATGGACAACAAACTGGCGAACCGTTCGGTAAACGAAGGTTTCTCAGGTGGTGAGAAAAAGCGTAACGAAATTTTCCAAATGGCCATGCTGAATCCTCTTTTATCTATTCTGGACGAAACCGATTCAGGCCTCGACATTGATGCTTTGCGCATTGTTGCCAACGGGGTAAATAAACTGAAAAGTCCTGACAACGCGAGCATCGTCATTACTCACTATCAACGTCTGCTGGATTATATTATCCCTGATTTTGTACACGTATTGTACGACGGACGTATTGTAAAATCGGGCGGTAAAGAGCTTGCTTATGAGCTTGAAGAAAGAGGCTACGACTGGATAAAAAAAGAAGTTGAGGAAGCCGCCATCTAAGTTCCTCATAAGGGATGTAAAGAAAAATTGTACAAATGGAAAACAAAACTATAATAGCCGAAACTAACTCAAAAAGCCCCTCTTTGGGAGGGGTTGGGGAGGCTTCGTATATCGACTTATATAAACAACATCACGAAAGCATAAAAAAACATTCGGCTGCCGTGATGAACGATTCCCGCGACGCATCTTTTGCGCTGTTCGAAGAATTACGATTTCCTACAACGGCGTTGGAAGACTATAAATATTCCGACCTTAAGGCGGCTCTGTCTATTGATTATGGCTTAAACATTAACCGCATCCCTATTCCGGTAAATCCGTACGATGCGTTTAAATGTGATGTGCCGGGCATTCAATCTTACCTTTTCTTTGTGGTGAATGATGCATTTTATCCAACTATGGATCCAAAAGCATTAAAACTGCCCGAAGGAGTAATTATTGGTAGCCTGAAAGAGATTGCCGAAACGCGTCCCGAATTATTGAAAGAATATTATGGCAAGCTGAGCACTCCCAAAAAAGACGGACTCGTTGCTTTCAACGGAGCTTTTGCTCAGGACGGATTCTTTATGTACGTACCGAAAAACGTGCAACTGACTAAACCTGTACAGCTCGTAAACATTATGCGTTCGGACGTCGATTTTATGGCGAATAGCCATAACCTCATTATTCTGGAAGAAGGCGCCAAAGCACAACTATTGGTATGCGACCACACGGTGGATGAAGTCCGCTTCCTGTCAAATCGCGTCACCGAAGTGTTTGTGGGCGAACATGCCACTTACGAGCATTACAAACTCGAAAATACACATACCAAAACCACCAACCTGTCTACGCTGCTGATTGATCAGCGTGCGTCGTCCAATGTGATAGCCAATGTAATTACCTTGCACAACGGTGTAACGCGGAATACGGTGGAAATAGATCTGGATGGCGAACATTGCGAAACCCAGCTTTGCGGCATGGTGATTGGTGATAAAAACCAGCAGGTAGATAACTTTACCTCCATTATTCATAACAAACCAAATTGCAATAGTCACGAGCTCTTTAAATATGTGTTGGATGATTTTGCAAAAGGTGGGTTTACCGGAAAACTGTTGGTGGCAAAAGATGCACAGAAAACAGCTGCATTCCAGACAAACCGGAACATCTTGCTGAACAAAACGGCTAAGATGCGTACCAAACCGCAACTGGAAATCTATGCCGACGATGTAAAATGTTCGCATGGCGCTACTATCGGGTCGTTGGACGAAACGGCCAAATTCTACATGCAGTCACGTGGTATTTCCGAGCCGGAAGCACGCCTGTTGCTGATGTTTGCTTTCACCAACGATGTGATTGAATTCATCCGCATTCCGGCATTGCAAGACAGGATAAAAATGTTGGTAGAAAAACGCCTGCGCGGAGAATTATCCAAATGCGAAGGCTGCGTAATTTGCCAATAAAAAACTATAATTATTTTTATTTCCCGTAGATAAATGCAGAAATCAGCTCTGTAGAAATCTGCGGGAAATTTATTTTAAACCATGCTATTCAGTAAAACAGAACTAAAACAAAAATTCCAACAACCATTACCGGGTACAGCTTCACACCTCAAAATGGCACCACCAAACCGGGCAAAAGAATTGCTTGAAAAGGAAAATCATCTCCTTACTGCCAGACAAAGCGCTGTAATGGTTTTACTTTTTCCTTCCAACAACCGACTACAGGCTATTTATATAAAACGCAGCGAATACGACGGAGTGCATAGCGGCCAGATTGCTTTTCCCGGAGGAAAACAGGAAAAAACAGATCCTGGTTTTGAAGCTACTGCCCTGCGTGAAACATTTGAAGAAATTGGTGTAACGGCTGACAAAATAGAAATAATCGGGCAACTCTCCGACTTGTTTATCCCGCCTAGCAATTTTATAGTGAAACCTTTCGTCGGATATTGTACCCATCAACCGGCATATAAGCTTGATCCGAGAGAAATTCAAGCTGTAGTTGAAATAGATTTAGCTGATTTTTACTCGGAAAACCGTATCTTTGAAAAGGAATTCAGTACAGGCACAGCCGGAAAAACAATCAAAGCTCCCTACTTTGCTATTAATGGTATTGAAATATGGGGAGCAACCGCTATGATAACCAGCGAACTACTAGACGTGCTGAATCACTGAAACAATAAACTTACTCAACCAATAAAACAATGACCGAAAAAATCCGACTGAATAAATTTATCAGCGACAGCGGTGTATGCTCTCGTCGTGAAGCCGACAAATATATCGAACAAGGTCATGTTTTTATTAATGGGCGAAGAGCCACTGTTGGAGCTCAGGTTTCCAAACACGATAAGGTTACATTAAACGGCAATTTGATTGAAGCCAAAGAAGGAACCGATTTTGCTTTTATAGCTTTCAATAAACCCGTTGGAATTATCAGCACCACAGAAATTGGCGTAAAAGACAGTATTATTGATTATATAGGTTACCACGAGCGTATTTTTCCTATCGGACGACTCGATAAAGAATCTCAGGGACTAATCTTTCTTACTAATAACGGTGATATTGTGAATAAGATATTACGGGCAGGAAACAAACATGAGAAAGAATACCTGGTCACAGTCAATAAACCGATTACCGATGAATTTATCCTCAAAATGGGTAATGGAGTACCCATTCTTGGTGAAATGACCAAAAAGTGTAGCGTAATAAAAGAGTCCGTATTTTCATTTCGCATTGTATTGATTCAGGGGCTAAATCGTCAGATACGAAGGATGTGCGAGTATTTTGAATACGAGGTGGTAAAACTTGAGCGCATTCGCATTATGAACATTGGCTTGAAAGGAATACCGCTGGGCGAATGGAGACAACTGGAAGCCGAAGAGATGAATGAAATAATGATGGCTATAAAAGATTCATCGTCAACAGCAAAGCCCAAAAGCAATGGTGGGGAAAGCAAAATACAGCATCAGGAACCAAGGCGAAAAACAATGGATAGACCTATGTCCGGTTCCAAACCTTCAAAAACAGACCGTACATCAAACCCCAACCCTAAATCAAAAGAACTGCGTGGAGGTTATGCAGGTCAGGCAGGAAAGAAAACAAATCCGTCGAGATCTGCATCAAATGCAAAAGGGAACAGAACGTCAGGAAAACCGGGCAAAAGATAAAACAAAAATTTCTGAGTCAAAACTTCTAATTGTTCATGCCATCAATTATACCCACTACCACCGCAAACGAAATTGTGGAAGTCCAACCCATGAACTTGCCAAAACCGGTGGGTTTAGCTATATAAAACAAATCCGGTCGGGAATTTTTGGAGATAAGATTATTGCTTGTCTGAAATATCTCCGCAACCCAAAAATCATTATCAAAAAAGACCGGCGATGATAGATCTTCTTGAGTTGTAAGTGCCAGAATATTCCTGAAGTAAATCGGTGTATTATTCTCATCGTAAAAGTGTATTTTACTCTTATCCTTCACGTGCTTCACTAAACCCGTTGAATCATACGGTGTAGGATTGATAAACTGATTTACAAATGTATTACTCGTTACTGTCACAGACGAATTCGGCGCTACAACAGCCACCTGATTATCGTTATAAAAAGAACCATCTTCCTGTATGTCATTGACAATTACCGAAGTTTTACGCCAATCAATATAAACAGGTTTATCCAGCTTGTTCTCAATAGTAATCTTGAATCCAAAATCCTGCCCGGAAAAATTGTACTTTATTTTAAAAGAATCAGTTTCCTGAACAAACTCCTTCAACTCATTCTTTTTCAAATGACTGTCAACATACACATACTGATAACTTGTGCAGCCAGTAAACATTATCAAACAACCCATTACAAGAAGAAAAAGGGTCATTCGTTTATTGCTTCTATTCTGAAATAAATCTAGCTTATTCATGAGCATTAAAGTTATAAAAGAATCCTGCTACAAAGCTACAAAAAAGATTGACATTCAGTTTAACCTACTCTGTGTTTTATTCGTTATATTTCAATCTTTTTCATCTACTTTTTTCTCTATTCGTCTGTCCGGCACGAGCCATAAAACGGCAATTGCCACAATAATAAAAATTGACAACTCTCTGTATATAAACGCAAAGGCAACAGCTATGGCATATCCTATTATTGAGATAAGCCCTTTAATATCTTTTCCAATGGCCGTTGACAAGACCGAATCCCTTCCGTGAACATGTATAATTGTTTTCGAAAGGATGAAGTAAGCAACTCCGGCCATCATTAATACAAAAGAATAAGTAGCTACAGGCAATTCAGCAAAATGATTTTCGCCTGCCCATGCTGTTACAAACGGAATTAGCGACAACCAAAATAACAGATGCGTATTTGACCAAAGAATAGCTCCGTTTACACGTTTTACGGTATGAAGCAAATGATGGTGGTTATTCCAATAAATGGCAACGTAAATGAAGCTTATGACGTAACTGATGAACTTTAATGCCAGACCAGAAAGTGACTGCCAATCCGAACCCTTTGGGATTTTGAGTTCCAACACCATGATGGTAATAATGATAGCAATTACTCCATCGCTAAAAGCTTCTAATCTTGTCTTGTTCATTTTTATGTTTGCTAATTATATAAACAACAAGAAATCCTCTGATTCTGTTTTGAGATTACAAATAAAAAATCCCTTGCAAACATTTGTTCACAAGGGATTGATTGTTGTCTTACTAGGATTCGAACCTAGACAGGCAGATCCAGAAACTGCAGTGCTACCATTACACCATAAGACAATTTTAAAAAACTTCTACTAAATGTAGATTTCTGAAAATCTTTTGCGTGTCAAAATTACAAAAAAAAATCGTTTTTACAAGCCTTTCGGGCTAAAAAATAACGGTTGAAATCCTAAAATGAATTTCAACCGTCGTTGCTTTGGTTGTCTCACCAAGATTCGAACTTGGACAGGCAGAACCAAAAACTGCAGTGCTACCATTACACCATGAGACAATCATTGTGCCTTATTTCTAAAGCGGTGCAAAGATACGAATTTTTTCTTTGCCCCAAAATGTTTTTGAAAAATTATTCAGAAAACCGCCTTATTGAGCCTATTCAGCTATAAGTAAAAAGTAATTTTTCTTGCCTTTCTGAATCAATAAATATTTGTTATTGAGAAGTTTCGAACCATCTAACACTTCGTCCTGATTATCGAGTTTTTCTTTGTTAATACTCACGCCTCCCGATTGAACCAGCTTGCGCATTTCGCCTTTCGAAGGGAAAATAGCAGCTTTTTCGGTCAGCAAATCGATAACTTTGACGCCTTCCTCCAGCTCTTTCTTCGAAATCTTGAATTGCGGAACACCATCGAATACTGCAAGCAGGGTGTTTTCATCCAACTTTTTCAGGGCATCGGAAGTAGCATTTCCGAACAAAATATTTGAAGCTTCAACCGCCGCATTGTAATCTTCTTCGGAATGAACCATGATAGTGATATCGTGAGCCAGTTTCTTTTGAAGCTCACGCAAATGAGGTGCCTGACGATGGCGCTCGATAAGCTCCTCGATTTCCTCCTTCGACATAAACGTGAAAACACGAATGTATTTTTCGGCATCAACATCGGCCGTGTTCAACCAAAATTGATAGAAAGCATAGGGTGTGGTTTTTTCAGGATCAAGCCAAACATTACCCGATTCGGTTTTTCCAAATTTACCACCATCAGCTTTAGTGATAAGGTTAATTGTCAACGCATAAGCTTCACCACTTGCTTTTCGGCGAATGAGTTCAGTCCCCGTGGTTATATTTCCCCACTGATCGGAACCACCCATTTGGAGCTTGCAGTTCATGTTTTCGTACAACCAGTAGAAGTCATAACCCTGCACCAACTGGTAAGTGAATTCAGTAAACGACATTCCATCGCGGGTTTCGCCGGTAAGACGCTTTTTTACCGAATCTTTAGCCATCATGTAATTGACAGTAATATGCTTACCAATGTCGCGAATGAAAGACAGAAAGGTTTGCTCTTTCATCCAATCGTAGTTGTTCACCATTTCGGCCTTGTTTGGCGATTCGGTTTCAAAATCGAGGAATTTGGCAAGTTGCTTTCTTATTCCTGCCAGATTTTTTTCCAGAGTTTCTTCATTCAACAAATTGCGTTCCTGCGATTTTCCCGATGGGTCGCCAATCATTCCGGTAGCACCACCAACCAATGCAATGGGCTTATGACCTGCCAACTGAAAGCGTTTCAGAAGCAAAATCGGAGCCAGACTTCCAATATGAAGCGAATCGGCAGTAGGGTCAAAGCCAATATATGCTGATGTAACTTCCTTTGCTAGCTGTTCTTCGGTTCCGGGCATCATGGTATGAATTACTCCGCGCCATTCGAGATCTTCGATAAAATTCATTGTCTATATCGTTTTGTGTTTATTATCAACTGTTTCTTTTTTGAACGTGCAAAGATACTACTTTTTAGTTTTACGAACAATAATAAATTCAATGCTTCATCCTGTAAGTTTTTAAGACTTAAATTATTCCAAACACCTGCATAGATTACGTAATTTTTACTACTTTCGCTTTTATTCTAACAAAACTCCCGTTCAAAATGAAATCGAATAAATTCCTGTTTATAAGCCTTATAGTTTTTAGCACGCTTTCCTACAGTTGCAAAACATGGACAATCACACAGGCTACTTCATCAAAAATTGCAATTGACAGCACCACTGACGCTATTGTGGATAAGAATTATGAAGCTTATTTGCAACCTATGAAACAAAAAATAGATGCTCAGATGAATGTGGTAATTGGTCAGACAGCAGAAACAATGAAAGGTCACGGACCGGAAAGCCTTTTGTCAAATCTGAGCGCTGATGTTTATCTGCAAGCAGCATCAGATTTTTTAGGTTCGAAGGTGGATATCTCTATCGTCAATCTAGGAGGTCTGCGCACCGTTGTTCCTGCAGGCAATATAACTATTCGAAAAGTGTTTGAATTAATGCCTTTCGAGAACGAATTGGTTATTGTTTGGATTAAAGGCGATAAACTCAATGATCTGCTACAGTATTTTGCAAGCATGGGGGGCGAAGGAGTATCAGGGTTGCGCATGGAAATAAAACAAAAAAAGGCAGTGAATATAACCATCAACGGGCAAGCGCTGGATGATGCTAAAGTGTACAGCATCGCTACCAACGATTATCTGGCAGGTGGAAATGACCAAATGATACAACTGGCTCAGTACGAAAAAAGGCTGAATACAAATATCAAAATTAGAGACATGCTGCTCAATTACATCCAGAACGAGACAAAAAAAGGGAACAAAATTCAATCAAAATTAGACGGAAGAATCAAGATAACAAACCCCTAATCTACAAAGGAGACTAAGATTAGCACATTCCATACAAACCATTCACATAAATTCATATGAAAAAACAACATACATATTTAAAAATCAAAAGTAACTTCAGTTCCCCTTCAGGGGTTAGGGGTTTTCTTTTGATGTTAGCGTTTATATCGGTTTCGGTTTTTTCTCAACAAAAAATAAAACTGGTTATCCTGCATACCAACGATACGCACAGTCAGGTAGAACCAACAGAAAAATCAAGTCTGCAAACATCCGACATGGGCGGTTATGCTCGGCGAATGGGTGAAATAAGTAAAATCAGACAGCAGGAAAAGAACGTGTTGCTTGTTGATGCGGGCGATTACTCGCAAGGGAGTCCATACTTTAACTTCTTCAACGGACGCGTAGAAATTGATGCAATGAACCGTATGCAATATGATGCGGGAACACTTGGAAATCATGAATTCGACAACGGAATTGACACCCTGGCCGTGGTTTTGAAAACTGCCCGCTTTCCGCTGATTAGCTCCAACTATGATTTTGGCAAAACGGCTTTGTCCGGTATGATAAAACCATACATTGTGCTTCAACGAGCAGGATTACGTATCGGAATTATGGCATTGGATGTGAACCCCAAAAGCCTTATATTCGACAAAAATTACAAAGGCATGGAGTACGAAGATCCCTTTATCAAAGCCAATGAGATTTCTACTTTGCTGAAAAAGGAGGAAAAATGCGATGTAATTATCTGCTTATCTCACCTGGGAGCTAACGGTGCTGAAGTAAATGATTTTGACATTGCTCATAAAAGCCGGTACATTGATGTGATCATAGGCGGACACTCGCACAGCATGATAAACAATACAACCGAAAAAAATGCTGCCGGAAAACCCATTGTGATAGCGCAGGTTGGCAAAAGCGGATTGTACCTGGGAAGAGTGGAACTGGAGCTGGAGAAAAAATAGTTTTTGCTTAATTTGGCAAGATTTTTGTTGATAATCAAACGATTGATTCTACAACACAAATCTGATTAGCCATGAAGAAAAACTACCTGATATTACTCCTTTTCTACACTTCAGCAATTTTTGCTCAAAGCGGCACAGAAACTACCAAAACTACATTTGACGGGAAGAGTTCTCTGACAGATAGCCCAATTTACTACAGCCAGCCTTCTTTATTCAAACAAAATGATTTATTTCCGAAAAAACAATCCGGTAGCATATTCCTACAGACTCCTACATTCAATGCTTCTGCGCTTTCTATAAAATACATTCCGCAAATTAATCTGACCGACAACCTGTACAATCAGTTTAGCGTCAACGACTGGAGCTGGATAAGTACTTCGCGCACCATGAACAATTACTTCGGCCTCGGAGGAGTAAATATGGTTGGTGCAAATTACAACATGAAGCTTGGTAACTTCAGTGTTCTGTCAGCCGGAATTTTTGCTTCGAAATACAATCTTTACAACAACTTTGGCAACAGTTCCGGATTAAATGGAAACCTCCGGTTAAGGTTATCTGACAGAGTTTTCCTGAATACTTTCGGACAATATTCCATTGGTGGAGCTAAAAACGGAATACCTCCATATTTATCCACACTTTATCCGAACTCGTTTTATGGAGGATCATTTGAATTTAAAGTTACCGACAAGTGGGGTATAATAACCGGAGCCGAGCGCGAATTCGATGTTTTTGCGCGAAAATGGGTAACCCGACCATTTATTATGCCTGTATTCTACGGACATTGACCCCGGAGAGGAATAAAAAATCCCGTTATAATCGTAGCAAAACTACAGCTATAACGGGATGCAAACTATAAAAAAAACGATTATGCCATTTTATAAATAAATGCATTAATGTTCATACCGGCACCCACCGAGGCAAACACCAAAACATCTCCTGATCCAATGCTGTGATTTGCCAAATTCTCTTTCAAAATTAAGTCGAGCAAAGTAGGCAAAGTTGCCACCGAAGTGTTACCCAGTTCATGTACCGTCATTGGCATCACATTTTCAGGAGCTTCATCGATATTGTAAAGAGCATAAAGCCGCTTTAGCATAGCATCATCCATCTTTCCGTTAGCTTGGTGAATCAACACTTTGCTAACTTCAGTTATAGGCATATTAATTTTGTCAAGACAAGCCTTTATCGCCGGAGGTACAGTTTCGAGAGCGTATTGATACAGCCTGCGACCATTCATTTTCAGGAACAAATCATTCGGCTTTTCGTATTCAGGGTTATACGATGGTCCCATGTGTAGCAAACCGGCATGTGAAAATGTGTCTGAACGCGTTTTATGAGTAAGTATTCCAATTGGCGTTGTACTTTCTTTGGCTTCGAGTACCACAGCTCCTGCACCATCGGCATATAGCATGCAATCTCTGTCGTGCGGATCGCTGATTCTGGATAAAACTTCTGCACCGATAACCAAAATTTTCTTCGCATCACCCGATTTGATAAAATAATCAGCCTGAATAACACCTTGTACCCAACCAGGACAACCAAATGTCAAATCGTAAACGACTGTATCTGGATTTTTAATTTGCAGTTTATGTTTCACTTTCGATGCCATGGCCGGAACATGATCCGAGGCGCGATTGTCGACCTTCGTATCACCAAAATTATTCGCAACGATAATGTAGTCCAGTTCTTCTTTATCAATATTGGACGATTTAATGGCTTGCTCTGCAGCAAAAAAAGCCATGTCTGAAGTAGTCAGATCGTCAGTAATATAGCGTCGTTGGGCAATAGTAGTGATTTCTAAAAACTTTTCGGTAATCTCCTGATTTGGTTTATTCAGCTTCTCGCCATTTGTTTCAAAGAATTCATTTGTAAGAAAATCCTCGTTTGTAATTACTCGTGACGGGATGTAACTTCCGGTTCCGGTAATTACACTGTAGATGTTTGTATTCATGCTTTAAATATAATGTTCTGATAAGTAAAAAAACCGATTATAGGCATCGGGATGCTTATTTAGGCGGCAAAGTTAAATATAAAATTGAGATATAAGGTCATAAAATAAGATTATATGATGTAAAGAAATCACCTCGCTTATATTTATCAGCGACTTAGAGTCTCGATATTAACGTACAAATTTCATTTACTGTTTCGTCGATATCCCCTGACAGCGCATAAATTGCCTGTGAGTAAAAAGCCTCCCGCTTGGCTAATCCATCAGCAATAAAATCCTTTAATTCATCTCCACTCCTACCTGCTATTAACGGACGTTTATTGGCTTGAGAGGATTCCAGCCGCTCAGCAAGTTCGGCCGCAGTAAGTTTAAGGTAAATCGTCAACCCTTTTGACTTCATGTATTCCATATTATCGAAAAAGCATGGAGCACCTCCTCCTGTAGAAATGATTACATCTTCAAATTCAGACACTTCATGCAGGCATCGCTGTTCCATCAGCCGAAACTGCTCTTCGCCAAGTTCTGCAAAAATCTGCGATATGGTATTAAAGTATTTGTTTTCAATGTACACATCCATATCCACAAAACCATACCCAAGTTTCTCGGCCACCAGCTTGCCAATGGTGGTTTTCCCAGAACCCATATACCCAATCAGAAAAACTCTTCTCATTCTTATAATCTATTCATGTTTGAAATCAAATACTTGCGTTTCGAACTTATTGAAAGCAAAAATACGAATAAATTGTCAAGAGGCAGACTCGCTGTAAATAAAAAGCAAAAAATGATTTCATAATGTCCGATTGCTTGTCCATGACATGGATATTTATACTAACTTTGCACTAAATTTTTTTACAAAAAAATCGTGGAAAAAGAAAGTGCTGTATTATTGCTTTTTACGGGTGGGACTATCAGTATGTCCGAAGACCCTGCTACGGGAGCTTTGCGTCCCATCGATTTCGACAGACTTCAGGAATATATGCCCGAACTGAAACAGACGGGAGTTCGTATAAAAAGTATCCCTTTTTTACCACTTATCGATTCATCGGATGTTCATCCTCCGGTTTGGGAACGTATGGCTGAAATCATTCAGGAAAACTACGATGAATTTGATGGATTTGTGATATTGCATGGCACTGATACGATGGCCTATACGGCTTCGGCCATGAGTTTCATGCTTGAAAATTTGTCTAAGCCGGTCATTTTCACCGGAGCCCAGCTACCGATAGGCATGATGCGCTCGGATGCTAAAGAAAACCTGCTTACTGCAATAGAAATTGCTTCGGCTCAGGAAAATGGACAACCTATTGTGCCCGAAGTGTGTATATTTTTTGAGGATACGCTTTTCAGAGGCAACCGCACAACCAAGAAAAATGCCGAGCATTTTAGTGCCTTCAATTCATATAATTATCCGCCACTGGCCAAAGCAGGTGTACATATAAAATACTTCAGATCATACATCCATTATCCGGCAGCAAATACCAGTTTGCGCGTTCGCACCAAAATTGATCAGAATATAGCCATTTTGAAACTCTTTCCCGGAATTTCGGAGCATACGGTAAATTCTATTCTGAATATTCCCGGACTTAAAGCCGTGGTGCTTGAAAGTTTCGGTGCCGGAAATGCACCCCGCCGCACATGGTTCTATAATGCACTGAAAGCTGCTACCGACAGAGGCATACTGATCGTAAATAAAACTCAGTGCAGCACAGGATCTGTAGAAATGGGACGCTATGAAACAAGTCTGAATCTGGTAAATGCCGGTGTTATGAGTGCTTATGATTGCACCACCGAAGCCATTGTTACCAAATTGATGCACCTACTGGGAGAATTTGATTCTGCAGACGACATCAAGCACCGCCTGAGCGTTAGTTTATGTGGCGAAATGACTGTAGCCTAAAATCGATTTTTCATCAGAGAAATAAATAAAGCCCGAATGATAGTTTCATTCGGGCTTTATTTCTGCTAAAAATGTTTGGCTACAGATTTACCGTATCTTGTTATTTTGATGCCAAAGCTGCTTCTACTCTTTTTGTAAGATCGATAAATGCTGCTACATCCAGTCGCTCGGGACGTAAATCGAAAATCGGATCGGCATACATCGGATGACCGGCCTCTACAAGCGGCTTAAGGGAGTTTCGCAATGTTTTACGGCGTTGGTTGAACGATGTTTTTACCACAGCTTTAAACAGTTGCTCGTCGCAATCAATTTTCGACACTTCGTTTCGGGTAAAGCGGATGACTGCCGATTTTACCTTGGGTGGCGGATCGAAAACATGCTCGTGAACCGTAAAAAGGTATTCTATTTTATAGTAGGCCTGCATCAGCACACTTAAAATTCCATAAGTTTTACTGCCTGCCGGAGCAGCAATGCGTTCCGCCACTTCTTTCTGAATCATACCGGCCAAACAAGGAATGGAATCTTTGTTGTCGAGCATTTTAAAGAAAATCTGACTCGAAATATTATACGGGAAATTGCCTATAACACAGAATTTATCCGGAAAAATGGTTTTTAAATCCAGTTTCAGGAAGTCGGCCTCAATGACATTCAGCTGTGGATAGTGTTGATGAAGGTATTCCACCGACTCTTTGTCCAACTCTACTGCCGTGAGATCTATCAACGGGTTTTGAAGCAGAAATTGAGTCAGCACACCCATTCCCGGACCAATTTCGAGTACTGAAGTCTTGCCATCCAGTATCAGACTATCGGCTATGCGACCAGCAATTCCCATGTCTTTGAGAAAGTGCTGTCCGAGATATTTCTTTGCTCTTACCTGATTCATATTGTTGATAATCGGTGTAACTTGGGTTAAAAAAATAATTGCTGTAAAATTGTCAATTACCAATTGTTATTTGTCAATTCATAAATACTATCTTTGCACAGCAGAGTATGTTTAATGCCTTTCAGAAGGCGCACAAAAGTAACTAAAATTGTTCGTTATTTCGACATTCCCAACGGAATAACCCAACCGGAATAACTCAAAGTCATCCGAATGAGAAAGAAATTCATATCACTTGGTCGTCGTATTTGCTGTGCAATCGACTTTTTCTATCCACCATTTCGCAAATACATGACACTACAGTTTTTTCGGTATGGCTTTACCGGTGCCGTAAATGTAGGATTTTCTCTGGTTTTGTATTTTTTGGTTTATAATTTTGTGTTAGGTCAGAAAATGTTGCCCCTGGGATTTTTCACCTTTAGTTCGCACATCGGTACATTGGTTATCACTTTCCCTATTTCTACTTTTTTCGGTTTCTTGTTGCAAAAATACGTGACGTTTACCGAATCCGACCTGAAAGGACGCATTCAGCTGTACCGATATTTTGTGGTAGCAATTGCTAACTTTTGGATTAACACGTTTTTCCTGAAAATTTTGGTAGATGAATTTCATTTCTGGACAACACCATCGCAAGTGGTGGCTACATTCTTTTGCGTTTTGATAAGCTATTTCTCGCAAAAGAAATACACATTCAAAGCTCCTAAGAAACAGAATCATTCTACCGTAAAATAATGGACTTCTCAGCTGACAAATCCGACATGCCGAAAATTCCGTCGAAGGGTTGGCTCAATTTGTTGAAATGGATAGTCTTGCCCCTTGCATTCTCATTTCTCGCCTACAAACTTCTTACATTTAATCAATATCATGATCTGATTACGCAATGGAAGCAACTGTCGCTGTCGCAGTTCTGGTGGTTGGGTGCTGTTTTTCTATTACTTCCGATAAATATGCTACTTGAAGCCACTAAATGGAAACAACTGGTTTCAAAGATTCAAGTACTACAACTCACGGATGCACTCAGAGGAGTATTGGTCGGCATCGCCACCGGATTCCTGACGCCTAACCGCGTGGGTGAACTGGTAGGACGAGTGATGTTCCTCAACCCTGAACATCGTAAAGCCGGAATAACCCTGACGCTGCTAAACGGCCTTACACAAAACATCATCATGGTTTTATGTGGCGTCCCGGCTTGTGCATTGTTTATAAATTCGCACAAAGAAAGTATCGCAATGAATACCAGTCTTTACTTATGGCTCTTGGCGGCAGGGTTAGTACTGTTTGGAATAGTTTACTTTCTGCTTCCCCGATTTAGCAGAATGCTCAACAGGAGTCGTTATTCCGAAAAGATAAAGGCCTTCACCGATTGTTTATCTCTTTACTCAAAACAAGACCTTGTGCAGATAACGCTTATTTCACTTGGGCGTTATGTGGTTTTTTGTACGCAATTTTTCTTTATGTTGCGGTTTTTTGGAGTTGATCTTTCGATGGAGCAGGCACTAATTTCTATTCCCACCACGTATCTATTTGTGACATTCACACCCACGTTTGCCTTTTCGGATGTTGCGGTGCGTAGTTCGTATGCCGTGTTGGTTATCGGTGTTTTTTCCGGTCAGGTGGTCAGTATAGCCCTAGCCGGAATGTGTATCTGGTTGGTAAATTTTGTTATACCGTTGCTGGTCGGTTTGGTGGTACTGGCAAGAGAAAATAAATAAATCGGAATTCATCACAAAAATAATATTCAGCTATATTTCAATGAAAAAACTTACTCTTCTCTCATTCGGACTTTGGCTTATGGGCCAGTCTCTTTTAGCTCAGGGCACGGTGGAATCGTACAATCGGGCCTTTTCGCTTCAGGATAAATTTAAAGACAAAGTATTTTACGCCAACGTAACTCCTCAGTGGATTGGAAGTTCTAGTCTATTCTGGTATGTACAAAATGCGCCGCAGGGAAAAACCTACATCCTCATTGATGCACAAAAGAAGACTCATACCCATCTTTTCGATCATAATAAACTGGCGTTGGAACTGACATTGGCTACTGATAAACCGGTCGATGCACTTAAACTGCCTCTTCAATCGTTGAAAGTAACCGAAGCGCTAGACAGTTTGTACTTTGTGTACAATTCATACAACTGGACGTATGCCATTAAACAGAACTCACTCAAAAAAGGAGACAAAGTGGTAGCGGTAAAAGAAGAGTATTGGGGAAAAGTAGATACGGAAAGGGAAGGAAAACCGGTTATTTCGCCCGATAAAAAGCTCTCGGCTTTTGTCAAAGACAATAATCTGTACGTGAAAGACCTGAAAACAGGTATCGAAAAAGCGCTGAGTACAAGTGGCACCAAAGAAGATTATTATTCGGCTTACCCCTATTGGTCGCCAGACTCAAAGAAAGTGGCTGTGATGCGTATTCACGGTGCTGAAACCCGGCAACTGTATCTGATAGAGTCATCGCCTGCCGATCAGTTTCAACCAAAACTCCAAACCCGCGACTATGTGAAACCGGGCGACGTATTACCTGCCCGCACACCGGTTATTTTTGACATCGCAAGTGGCGATCGGAAAGTTGCATCAAACGATCTTTTCAAAAGTCAGATGGATTTGAAGGGTTTCGAATGGTTGCCTGATAGTAAATCTGTCCTGTTCGAATATAATCAGCGCGGACATCAGGTTTATCGCGTCCTCGAAATGTCGGCTGAGACCGGCGAGATAAAAACTCTGGTAGAAGAAACAGCCAAAACCTTTGTGAACTACACACGCTATTTCCGCCAGACGGTAAACAACGGCAAAGAGATGATTTGGATGAGCGAACGTGATAACTGGAATCATTTATACCTGTACGACAGGTTGACAGGGACGGTGAAAAACCAAATAACCAAAGGGGCATGGTACGTACGCGATGTGCTGAATGTGGATGAGAAAAAGCGTGAAATCATTTTCTCGGCCAACGGGATGAAAGCCAATGAAGATCCGTATTTGGTGCGTTATTACCGCATCCGCTTTGACGGTACGGGACTTACTTGCCTTACGCCCGAGGAAGGAATGCATCAGGCTTGGTTCTCCGACGATAAAAAGTATTTGGTAGACGTTTATTCGATGGTCAACAAAGCTCCGGTGACTGTATTACGCAGCGCTGCGGATGGAAAAATCATTATGCCGCTCGAAAAAGCCGACATCAGCGAGTTGCTCAAAGCCGGATGGATTGCACCCGAACCTTTTGTAGCCAAAGGGCGCGATGGAAAAACCGATATCTGGGGAATTATTTACCGTCCGACCAACTTTGACGCGACTAAGAAATATCCAGTCATTGAATATATCTATGCCGGACCGGGTAGCCAGTATACTCCCAAAACATTTATTTCGTACAACCGGAACATGTCCGCTCTTGCCGAGCTCGGGTTTATCCTTATTCAGCTGGATGGTATGGGAACTTCGTTCCGTTCCAAAGCATTCGAAGAAATCTGTTACAAGAATCTGAAAGATGCCGGATTTCCAGACCGCATCCTGTGGGCAAAAGCTGCGGCTGCCAAATATCCGTATATGGACATAGAGCGTATGGGTATTTTCGGAGCTTCGGCAGGCGGACAGGAAGCGATGGGTGCCGTACTGTTTCACCCCGAGCACTACAAAGCAGCTTATTCTTCGTGCGGCTGCCATGACAATCGCATGGACAAGATATGGTGGAACGAGCAGTGGATGAGCTATCCTGTCGACTCCAGTTACATTGCCAGTTCCAATGTGGAAAATGCACACCTGCTTACCCGCCCGCTTATGTTAGTTGTAGGCGAGATGGATGACAACGTAGATCCTTCGACTACCTACAAGGTATGCAACGAACTGATAAAAGCCAATAAAGACTTCGAGCTGGTAGTGTTGCCCGGCGTGCCGCACACCATGGGTGGCGACTATGGCGAGCACAAACGCTTCGACTTCTTTGTGAAAAACCTGATGGGTGTTACACCGCCCAGCTGGGATAAGGTGGTAATTAAAAAATGATTTAGTGAAAAGTATTCGGAGTTCGACTTAAAGTCGCGCCCCGAATATAAAATACAAGACTACTTAGAAATGGGTGGCCTTATTTGATTTGACACAAAAACACGTTTCCGTTAATTATTCAATATTTCCGAACAAAACACATTGAATTTCAGTTTTTGACTGTATATTTGTAAAATAATTACGAAACAACCAACTAGAATCATGATTCAAGAGTTTAAAGTAAAGAACTTCATGTCATTCAAAGAAGAGCAAGTCTTATCTTTTGAGGCAACAAGCGACACTACATCATTAGAGTATTTGACTTTTGAAGTGAAACCAAACTTGAGACTATTAAAGATGGCTATTGTTTATGGAGCAAACGCTTCAGGCAAGTCCAATTTATTACTCGCTATTCAGAACATGTGGTCTATATTGTTTTACCCAAAAAACAGTAAGGAAGAAAATATAAAATTTAGTCCATTTGCATTGACATCAGATATACCAACAGAATCAGGTATAACCTTCTATTTAGATTCAGTTAAATATCAATACACCTTATCTTATAATGAGGAGAATATCCTACACGAAAAGATGGACTATGCTCCGAACGGTGTAATGTCTCTTTTCTATCAAAGAGATTTTGTTGGTGAAGATAAGGTTCCAGCCATCAAATTTGGGGATTTATTGGGGATTAGCGCTAAATCAAAAAAAACACTCATTGACAATACACTAAACAATCACACCCTACTTTCAACCTACCTTAAAATATCTGTGGATGCAGAACCTTTTAAAAAAGTTCACAATTGGATTAAGGATTATGTACATGAAGTCAATCTTAATAACTCTTTGATTGATATAACAAAAAAAGTATTGACCGACAAAAAAAAGACTGAATTCATATTAGAATCTTTGTGCAAGGCCGATTTCAACATAACCCGATTTGAATTGACCGAAATCAAAAATGAGATTCCAAAGAATTTCAAAAAACAAATTGAAAATGATCCTCAGCTCCCAAAGTCTTTCAAGGAACAATTACTTAAAGACACTAAAGAAGAGATTTTATTTCAACATCACACTAAAGATGGTGATTTCAAATTAACCTCTGGTTCTGAGTCAACCGGAACTTGTTTCTATATAAAATTATTGGATCAACTTTATGAAATGGTAAATCAGAATCATATCTTTTTATATGATGAAATTGAGAAGAATATTCATTATGACTTGTTGATTCACTATTTGAGTCATTTCATGATGAATAGCCAAGCATCTCAACTAATTTTCACGACACACGATCAACTTTTGCTAGATGAAGATTTTATTCGGAGAGATATGATTTGGTTTACTGATAAATCCAAAGAAACTGGTGGTTCGGAACTTTATTCTGCATCTGATTTTGGATTGCATAAAAATATCTCCCTATATAAAGCCTATAAAGTGGGTAAGCTTGGAGCAAAGCCCGAATTAGGTTCTATATTTCTAGAAAATTGAGATTATGGGTAGAAGTACAGGAAAAAGAGCAACACTAGATAGTAATGCTATCGCTGTAATTGGTGAAGGAATCACTGAGCAGTATTATTTGCAATCAATTCCCAACGTCAAAGCAAAAATAACCCCAAAACTACCGCAGCACTCTACAGGTAACAAATTTCTTGAGGATAAGATTAAGGAATGTATTGATAATGGTTATTCCAATATATTTGTTCTTATTGATATGGACAATAAAACAGATGTAAAAGATAGAGTTCGGTATCGACAAATAAAAGACAGATTCCATAATAAGACTTTCAAAAATGCAAGTAGAGGGACACAAAGTACAATCATATTTTTTGAGAATGAACGCTGTTTAGAAATCTGGTTCTTATTCCATTTCAAAAACACAACGGCTCAATTCCTTAGTCAAAATGAATTAATAAGGGAAATCAAGAGGTATTGTGCATATGAAAAAACAGAAAAATTCTTTCTTTCAACCAAAGGACTTCATCAATACTTTACTAAAAATGGAGGCGATTTAGAGATGGCAAAATTACGTTCTGAAAGCTCTATTAAACGGAAAGATGAAGAAGGTGTTGATTATACCTATAGCGAGATGAAACTTTTTTTTGATTTAGTTCAAAAGAAAGACTGTGATTGATATTATCAAGCTAAAGAAAATCATCTATTTTTCAAAAAAAGCAGAGCCTATCAACTCTGCTTTTTCTATAGTTAATCGTACCCATGCACCGACTAAAGGACATTTCGTCTGATTTCTCTCCTGCTAAGCAAGGAGATTCGGTAATATCAAAACTAATTCCCAGCATCAAAAAAGCCCCGTTCAATTTACTTGAACAGGGCTTTTGAATATGTATAAAAACAGAATTTTTATTTGTAATCTTCCCACTTGGTACCTAACATGCTACCTGTTTTGATAAACTCGTCGTGCATGCCGAAACAAGCCGAAAGGTTTTGAGGCGTATGTGTTCCGGTGGTCAGTTTCACGTACTCGCTCAGCATTTCTCTGTATTCAGGAGCCACACAGTTGGCAATGATTTCTTCGGCACGCTGAATTGGCGATTTACCACGAAGATCGGCAATACCATGTTCGGTAATGATTACGTTCACCGAGTGTTCGTTTTGGTCAACGTGCGATACCATCGGTACGATTGAACTGATTTTTCCACCCTTGGCAGTAGCCGGCGTAGTGAAAATAGAGATATAAGCATTGCGGGTAAAGTCGCCCGAACCACCGATACCGTTCATCATTTTAGAACCCAACACGTGCGTACTGTTTACGTTTCCGAAAATATCGGCTTCCAATGCCGTATTGATAGTAATTAAGCCTAAACGACGTGCAACTTCAGGGTTGTTAGATATTTCCTGAGGGCGAAGCACCAATTTATCGCGGAAGAAATCCAAGTCGGCATAAATTGACTGCAACACCGGAGTGGTCACAGTAAGCGAACAACCGCTGGCAAACTTCACATTACCCTCGCGGATAAGGCTGATAACTGCATCCTGAATTACTTCGGTGTACATTTCGAAAGGTGGAATATCCGGATTTGCTCCCAAAGAAGCCATAACAGCATTCGCTATATTTCCCACACCCGACTGGATAGGTAAAAATTCGGCAGGAATCCTACCCGATTTGATTTCGTCAACCAGGAACAACGCAACATTGTTTCCGATTTGATCTGTAACCGCATCAGTTGGAGTAAAACCACCCACTTCGTCGTTGCGCTCTGTTTCAACCACACATAAAATTTTCTTAGGATCAACTTTCAACACTGTAGAACCAATACGATCTGATGGTTTGTAAACCGGAATTTCTTTACGGTGAGGAGGATCCAACGGTTGATAAACATCATGAAATCCGCGAAGCTCTTTCGGATGGTTGTGATTCAATTCTACGATGATAAAATCGGCCAACTGAGCAATAGTTGGAGAAATACCTACACCCGAAGTAAGAACCAATTCGCCATCGGCAGTAATGTCACAAACCTC
Source organism: Paludibacter propionicigenes WB4 (assembly GCF_000183135.1). Taxonomy (NCBI): domain Bacteria; kingdom Pseudomonadati; phylum Bacteroidota; class Bacteroidia; order Bacteroidales; family Paludibacteraceae; genus Paludibacter; species Paludibacter propionicigenes. The sequence goes on from NC_014734.1 coordinate 2,230,465, forward strand.
AATAATAGCAAATTTTGGTTTCGGCATAAATCCATAACGTAATTCCTGCGCCAATACCGAAAGGTGCATGTCGAAGTAAGGAGCACGGTCGGCATTCAGAGCAGTACGCAAGTCTTTGTTAGACTGATAAGGTGTGCGGAACAGAATGGCATTGGCACGAGCCAAAGCACCGTCCAATGAGTCGCCGGTAGAAGCTCCGGTGTACATACCTATTTTAAACTCTTTACCCTCAGCATGAAATGCTTCAGCACGTTTGGCAATCGCTGTTGGAACTTCTTTTGGACATCCTGCAGGTGTAAAACCGCTAAATCCGATAACGTCGCCGTTGTTTACATAGCTTGCTGCCTCTTCGGCAGTAACAAATTTATACGTATTATGCATGACTTTTTGATTTACAATTGATAATCCTACGATTTACAATTGATTATGTTTGAATATGTTAGTTTGATTTTATGCCAAAAAACCGAAATACAGACCTTATCCGGAATTCGAGCGCAAAATTACCAAATATATTTTGATTGACATTGTAATTGCAGCACTAATTACTGAAAAATTTCTGTAATTAAAGATATGATTCACAACAGCTCCAAATAAGGAAGTAAAAGCGGAATGATAATTATTATTGATATGTTTTTTTTACATAGTTCATACTAGTTTTAAATAGGAGATATAAGACTAAGAACACATAGCATTATCCCGAATACGTGATAATTTCAGACTGAGTAGGAGTATCGTCAGATACTTTTACTATGTGACCTAAGTCTTTTTATCTCATAATTTCTATGTGTGCTATTGTGCTAAAATATACCATTAAATACCAGCAACTACTTATATCAAATTTATCCGAAAAAGGCTTTACATAAAAATGGTTATTCCAAAAAAAATGCGGATATTTGTACTTGCTAAAATTAGCATAAATATACAATAGTAAAACAAGAATTATCTACTTATGAACGCAAACGACATTCGACAGTTAGAGCCTGCAGCGCTCTGGCAAAACTTCTATAATCTAACCAGAGTACCACGCCCTTCGCACAAAAAAGAAGAAATCGGTCTTTTCCTCGAAAACTTCGGAAAATCACTCGGATTAGAAACCCTCCGCGACGAAATTGGCAATGTGCTGGTTCGCAAACCGGCCACCCCGGGCATGGAAAACCGCAAAGCAGTGGTTCTGCAAGCCCACATGGACATGGTACCCCAAAAGAACAGTAACGTAACACATGATTTTCAGACAGACCCCATTGATGCACACATCGATGGCGAGTGGGTTACTGCTAGCGATACTACCCTCGGTGCCGACAACGGAATAGGACTGGCAGCAGCTATGTCTGTTTTGCAATCGAAAGATATACCACATCCCGCTATCGAAATGTTTGTAACTGTTGACGAGGAAACGGGCATGTTTGGTGCCTTTGGTCTGCAGCCCAATTTTCTGAAAGGTGACATTCTGATAAATATGGACTCCGAAGACGAAGGCGAACTGTATGTGGGTTGCGCCGGGGGTATTGACGGAGATATCACATTCCGCTATACCGAAGTTGAAATTGAAGAAGGCGATGTGGCTTTGAAGATTTCGCTCACCGGACTCAAAGGCGGTCACTCCGGTGTGGACATTCACTTACAACGGGCTAATGCCAACAAGTTAATGTTCCGCTTCCTGAAAGATGCTGTGTCCGACTACGAAGCCCGACTGGCAAGCATAGACGGAGGTAGCCTGCGCAATGCCATTCCGCGTGAAGCATTTGCCGTTATCACTGTTCCCGAAGAGGGAGTTGAAGATATCATTGAATTCGTAAAAGAATACGAAGAACTCTTCATTGAAGAATTTAAAGGAGTGGAGGACAAAATCTCGTTCACGGTCGAACAGGTTGAGCTTCCTACAGGGTTAATTCCCGAAGTAGTTCAGGATGACTTAATCAACAGCATCACAGCATGCCCTAACGGCGTTGCACGTTTTATCCCCGAACTGCCGACCGTGGTAGAAACCTCGAATAATCTGGCTATCGTAAAATCCGACGGAAGCACCATCACTGTACGTTGTTTGATTCGTAGCTCGGTTGAGTCGCGCAAAGAGGAACTGGCATCGATGGTAGAGAGTGTATTCAGTCTGGCTGGTGCAAAAGTCGCGCTGGTAGGCGGATACCCAGGCTGGAAACCAAACCTGGAATCGCCCATATTAAAAGAAATGATCAAAGTATATGAAAACAAATACGGCATTACCCCAAAAATAATGATAATACATGCCGGATTGGAGTGTGGTATTCTTGGAACTCATTATCCGAAAATGGATATGATTTCATTCGGACCAACCATCCGCTACCCACATTCGCCCGACGAAAAAGTAAACATCGCTACTGTTCAGAAATTCTGGGATTTCTTAGTGGCAACATTAGAAAATATACCATTAAAGTAGGACTTAAGATTGGTGTGAGTATTAGATTATAAAAGATGGTGAACCACGGTAAAGGGTCACTATCTTTTTATAATATTCTTTTAGCAGAGGGTATTGGTATCGGATTATTTGTTTTTAAAAATTCTATAAATTGAGAGGGCAATATATTAGTAATAATCTTTAAAAAAGGAGGAAAGATGCGGAGATTTAGCTTGTTTATAAGCGTAATGCTTTGTTTTGTTATTTGTTCAGAGACGTATGCCGACTTTTTGTTTTTCAAAAGCAAAAAGAAGGAAGTGAAAAAAGAGGCAGTTGCCGATAAACCGGCAGCTAAAGGACCAAAGCCATACAGGCAGGTAATAACCAATAAAGCCAAGACAACATCGGGGTTGTTTATGGTTCATAAGGTAGATAACAGTTATTTCTTCGAAATTCCTGATTCTGTATTAAATCGGGATTTATTGGTGGTAAACCGTATTTCTAAATCGGCAGCCGATATCAGAAAAGGCTTTTCAGGCTATGCCGGCGACGAAATTGGAGAAAACGTCATCCGCTTTGAGAAAGGGCCGAACGACAAATTGTTCATGAAGTCTATTTCCTATTCAGAGCAATCAAAAGATTCATCGGGCATGTTCTTCTCTGTACTCAAATCAAATGTACAACCAATAGTAGGGGCATTTGATATAAAAGCATACAAAAAAGACTCCGTATCCAAAGCTCAAAGCTCTGTTATAGAAATCACCGATTTTGCCAACGGCGATAATTCAATTTGGTTTTTTGACGAAAGAGTGAAAAGGAACTTTTCACTGGATAGAGTTATACCCGATCGTAGTTATATTGATACGATCAGATCATTCCCTACAAATGTAGAGGTGAGAACGGTAAAAACGTATATGCAAAAACCGGAAACACCGTCAGGAATAACGCCCGATCCGGTTACGTATGAACTAAATACGTCTATCGTAATTTTGCCCAAGGTATTGATGAAACCACGCTACGCTGACCCCAGAGTAGGTTATTTCACAGCAAATTATACCGATTTTGATAAAAATCCGCAGGGAGTTGAGCAAATATCCATGATTTCACGATGGAGACTGGAACCAAAAGACGAAGATATAGAAAAATACAAAAAAGGTGAGCTGGTAGAACCCAAAAAGCCGATTGTCTTTTATATTGATCCGACTACACCGAAAAAATGGATTCCTTTTTTGATACAAGGAGTAAACGATTGGCAAAAGGCTTTTGAAAAAGCAGGATTTAAAAATGCCATCTACGCTCTTGAAGCTCCCAAAGATTCAAGCTGGAGTATCGATGACGCACGGCATTCGGCCATTGTGTATAAACCATCCAGTATTTCCAACGCCAGCGGTCCGCATGTACACGACCCACGTACCGGAGAGATTCTGGAAACACATATAAATTGGTATCACAACGTGATGGAAATCCTTCATGACTGGTATTTCGTACAAACTGCGGCAATTGATACTGCGGCACGTAAAATGCATTTTAGCGATGAACTGATGGGACAATTAATTCGATTTGTTTCATCTCACGAAGTAGGACATACACTTGGTCTGCGTCACAACTTCGGTTCTTCCAGCACCGTCCCCGTTGAAAAACTTCGCGACAAGGCATGGGTGGAAGCTAATGGACACACACCTTCCATTATGGATTATGCGCGCTTCAACTATGTTGCTCAACCCGAAGATCACGTTGGACCTGCTGGTATATTTCCGCGAATTGGCATTTATGATGACTGGTCAATAGAATGGGGCTATAAATGGCTACCCGAATTTAAGACTCCGCAAGATGAAATTCCTTATTTGAATAAAAGGGTGATTGAAAAACTGAATTCCGATAAGCGATTTACTTTTGGCACAGAAATGGACCCGAACGATCCTCGCAACCAAAGCGAAGATCTGGGCGATAATTCAATGAAAGCCAGCACTTATGGAATCAAAAATCTGCAACGTATTTTACCAAATTTGCTTGATTGGACTAAAGAACCAAATAAGGATTACAGCAATACTACGAAAATGTATACGCAGATTATAAGCCAGTTTGGACGTTATATGCTTCATGTTACTAAAAATGTAGCCGGCATTTACAGCACTCCAAAACGAGTGGAACAACCGGGTGCATTGTATGAATTCGTTCCTGCAGCAACTCAAAAGGAAGCATTGGCATTTCTGAGCGTTCAATTATTCAATACTCCTGCATGGTTAGTAAATAAAGATATAATTGAAAAATTGGATGTTAATCCTGTTACCTCAATAGGAAGTATCCAGCGTACAGTCGTTCAACGATTGATCAGTAAAAACACATTTGATAAAATGTTACAGAATGAGTCCTTTAACGGTAGCACAGCTTTTACACCGCTTCAATTGCTTGATTATTTGAAAAAAAGTATTTGGAGTGAACTTGGAACCGGTAAAAATGTAGATATATATCGACGCAACCTGCAAAAATTTTACATTGACGCATTGCTTGATCTGGCAAATAATGCCGGTGGAGTTCGCGCTGCCTTGCAGCCTGCAGGCACATCTCGTAGTGCTTCCGATGCAAGTGGTATTGCCCGCATTCATTTACTGACGTTGAAATCTGAAATAGCTAAAGCTTCAGTTGTAAGTTCCGGTGTTACCAAGGCACACTTTGTTGATCTGCTTGCCCTCATCAACGACACACTAGACCCCAAAAAATAATATAAATATAAATTTAAAAATAAGTATATGATTAAAAAAGCACTTTTGTTAGTAGTGATTGTTTTGAGCTGTAGCTTTACCTTTGCTCAAGAAGTGAAAGTTCCAGCCGCTAAAGTTGACTCTTTCAATTTTACAGTAGTAAAACAAAACAAAATCACATCAGTAAAAAATCAGGCCAGCTCAGGTACTTGCTGGAGTTTTTCCGGCCTAGGATTCTTTGAAGCTGAGTTGCTTCGAATGGGAAAGCCGGAAGTTGATTTGTCTGAAATGTTCGTGGTTCATCACTCTTACTCGGATAAAGCCGATAAATATGTTAGAATGAACGGAACTTCTAATTTTGGAGGCGGAGGTTCGTTCTACGATGTGGTATACGTACTTAAAAACTACGGTATTGTTCCAGAAACACTTATGACCGGATTAAATTATGGTGAAGAAAAACATAAACATGGTGAGTTGGATGCGTTGACATCTGCCTATGTGAAGGTTATTGTTTCTAATCCCAACAAAAAGCTTTCTACAGCTTGGAAAGCCGGATTTGATGGAATTCTGGATGCCTATCTGGGTCAAACCCCAAAAGAGTTTACTGTAGCCGGTAAGAAGTTCACTCCACAAAGCTACGAACAATCTTTAGGATTAAACTTAGATGATTATGTATCATTGACCTCGTTTACTCACCATCCATTCTACACTAAGTTTGCCATAGAAATTCCTGATAACTGGCGCAATGACGAATCGTATAATTTACCGCTTAATGAGTTTATGCAGGTATTTGATAATGCTATCGACAAAGGATACTGCATTGCATGGGCGTCGGACGTAAGCGAAAAAGGATTTACCCGCAACGGTATAGCTGTTGACCCTGAAGTGAAAGTGGCTAATTTACCCGGCACCGATCAGGCAAAATGGTTGAATATATCGCAAAAAGAGATGGAGGAAAAAATCTACAAAGTACAAGGTCCTCAACCCGAAGTAAAAGTAACTCCGGAAATTCGTCAGGCTGGTTTTGACAACTATCAGACAACCGATGACCATGGTATGGTTATTTTCGGAACGGCTAAAGATCAGAACGGAACGAAGTATTATCTGGTAAAAAATTCGTGGGGAACTGATTCAAAATACAAAGGAATCTGGTATGCCAGCGAAGCATTTGTAATGCACAAAACCATTGATATTCTAGTTCACAAAGATGCAGTACCAAAAGAAATTCTGAAAAAACTGGGAATTAAATAAATTCTCATTTTTCTTATAAAAAAACAGGCTCTCCAATATTGGAAAGCCTGTTTTTTTATCTGGCAAGAGAGAGATTTCTCCTTTTAATATGCATGGTCATCGCCATTCACATCTTCAATATCGATTCTCTTTTTTTCCATCGAACGCCAGGCAATAAATATATAAACCAGTACTATCGGAATAAGAAGAGATACCAGTGACATAGCTTTCAGCGTGAAGAAACTGGAAGATGAATTGAAAATAGTAAGAGAGCTCTGAAGATTTACAGAAGGATAATAAGCAGTATTATTATAACCTGCCACCAACAGCAAACTACAAACTGTCACGATAGTTCCAACTCCGGCAAACCAGATTCCTTTTTTGAACTTAGGTGAAATCCAGGTAGCTATTACACCAAACAAAACAGCCACTACACCTAATAAAAACAACACCAAAACTATTGGCATTTCCATTAGGTTGGTAAAGTATTTATATTTTTCCATCGATACAACTCCGGTTGAAGCATCAACGGCAAAACCTTCGGAGAAAAGTGTCCAAATAACAAAAACAAGGAAGAACACCACGAAAGGAATAGCATTATACCACAGGTATTTTCTGGATCGGGCTTCTAGTACTTCATGATTCAATCTATTGATAAAAAACAAAACTGCAAGAGAACGTGCCAGAAAGAAAACGGCAAATCCAAGCATCCAGTTTCGAAGATTAAATAGTGCATCCAACCCATGCCACTCGTTACCCCACGAACTGATAACCGGTGCCAGTTGTACCGTAATGTTGCTTTTGTTTACAATGAAATCAGAACCGGTAAAGAATGTAGCAATAGCTGCACCAATTAAGAATGTACCCAACAATCCGTTAGCAAAAAGAAAAGCACGATAGGTTGTGGTTCCAAACACATTGCCCGGTTTCGACTGAAATTCGTAGGAAACAGCCTGAAGTATAAAACAGAACAAAATTGCCATCCAGACCCAGTAAGCTCCACCAAAACTTGTAGAATAAAACAAAGGAAAAGATGCGAAGAATGCGCCTCCAAAAGTTACCAGCGTTGTAAATGTAAATTCCCATTTTCGTCCTAGCGTGTTCACCAGTAAACGCCTTTCATCCTCTGTTTTAGAGAGCGAAAATAACAACGATTGCCCGCCTTGAACAAAAAGTAAAAATGCCAAAATTCCACCAAGAAGTGATATCAGAAACCACCAGTAGTGTTGTAAAAATGAATATGTTATCATAATATTTTATTTTTTTGATTGTAAGAATGTACTTGTATCAATGAACTTCCGGTCCTTGTTTTATCTGTTTAAGCATGATGCGTATTTCGGCAATCAACAAAGCTGTAAACAGAATTAAGAACAAAAAGAAAGTAATCTTTACCGAATAAGTTGATATATTGGAAATGGCTGCGTTCAATGGCAGAACATCCTGAATTGCCCACGGTTGGCGACCAACCTCAGCAACAGCCCAACCCAACTGACCGGCAACATATCCAAGCGGAATACTCCACAAACAAATCCGGAGCAACCAGCCATACTTTTCAATTTGTTTCTTATAACTAAAGAAAAGTACCAGTCCAAACAATGCAATAAAATAAAAACCTAAAGCCACCATCAGGTGAAATGAATAATATATAGTCGGCACATTAGGAATTAAATTCTCGGCTTTATCAATATATCCATAACCAAAGTGTGCATAATTTTCTTTCAGTTGAGCCTTATGCATTTTTGCAGCTGCAGTATCTTTGGCAGCAACAGCTTTTTGATAATCGGATAAAGATTGAATAGCCGCTTTTCCTCGTGTATGTTTTTCCTCGAAAGATAATGCTGTACCTTTCGGAGTCTGATAACCTCCATCAATAATATCCTTAACTCCCGGAACAAATGCATTCACATCGCGATAAGCCAGAATGGATAACATGGACGGAATTTCTACTTTAAATAAATAAGGATTGACAGAATCATTATAAGCTTTCTTTTCGGGATTCAGAACACCCACAGCCACTAATCCCGCACCTGCTTTCCCTTCATAGAGGCCTTCCATTGCTGCCAGTTTCATTGGTTGACGCTGAGCCACATTGTAGGCAGAACCATCACCGGTATAAGCAATAAGTAATGAAGATACAAGTCCAAAAATGGCTCCAACCTTTATACTTTTAAGAGCAAAATCAACATCTCTTTTCTTGAGCAGAAACCATGAGCTAACACCCACTACAAATAAACCTCCCAGCACCCAACCGGATAGTACTGTGTGGAAAAATTTATTAATCGCCACTGGCGAAAGCAGGATACTCCAAAAGTCAATCATCTCGTTACGAACTGTATCCGGATTAAACTCCATACCTACCGGATATTGCATCCATGCATTGGCAACCAAAATCCATAATGCCGAAATGGTAGCTCCAAGCACTGTGAGCCAGGTAGATGCCAGGTGAAATTTCTTACTGACCTTTTTCCACCCGAAAAACATGATAGAGATAAAAGTTGCTTCCATAAAGAAAGCCACAATAGCTTCAATAGCCAGTGGAGCACCAAAAATATCGCCCACAAACCAGCTGTAGTTTGACCAGTTGGTACCAAACTCAAATTCCAGAATGATACCGGTAGCTACTCCAATCGCAAAGTTTACACCAAAAAGAGTCATCCAAAATTTGGTGGCTTTTTTCCAGGCTTCATCACCTGTTTTCACATACAAACTTTCCATTACCGACATGATAACGCCCAACCCGAGGGTTAATGGAACAAAAAGCCAGTGATACATGGCAGTCATGGCAAATTGCGCCCTCGACCAATCTACTAACGTTGCATCCAATAGATTCATAATTTTTTAAAGTATTTGATAATTGTTTGAAAATTATTGATAGAGTATCAAAAAGTATAAAGTGACAATGTTTGAGTTACGCAGTATTTTAGTCGGTTCTGTCTATCAGTTCCTGGCGAACGTGATTTGATCTGCTTTCGTCAGTCTTGAAATTTGTTTTCAGATAATTGGGGAAAAAGAAAACCTTCAGTATTGCAAACATAATAAAAAGTTTAATAAGCACTAACAACCATAAAGTTTTACCTACAGTCATACCCCTGAAGCCGTCACGATAAAATGTCACCAAATTTTGTAAAAAGGAAGGAGTCTTCATCTGATTTGGATGTGATGTTGATCAATAGAAGTTTTCGATTACAAAAATATCAATAAATTTGATATAATTACAAAACCGTACTTAATTTTATTTGCATTTTACTCCAAAAAATGTTTTTTTGTTGAAAAGTGCTGTCAAATCTGCTGTGGAGCATATCAATAACAAAAAAAACATCGAAAGAATATGTTCTCCCGACATTTTTTTATGAATAAATTCCCTGACGATGAATTACAATCTTGACCCTTTCGTCACTAATATTTTATCGATACGCTGTCCGTCTTTATCAATAACTTCGAGTGTATAGGATTCTATCGTAACTGTGTCTCCGATGTTGGGAAGGTTATTGAATTTATAAATAAAGAATCCGGCTATTGTTACAAAATCACCGTCAATCTCTTCTTCCATTTCAATATCAAAATAGCGCAAGAATTCCGCAAATGAATATTGTCCATCGACAAACCAACTACTGTCATCGCGCACTGTTATCTGATATTCATCCTGATTATGTTCTGTTACATCGCCAATAAGCGCATCTACCACATCATCCATAGTCACAATTCCCTTTGTTGAACCATATTCATCTACCACTATCCCATAATGCATGCGTTTAGCCTTAAACATTTCCAATACTTTGTAGGCGTATGTTCCTTCGGTAAGATATAATGGCTCCTTGATGAAGTTTTTTAAATCAAAATCCTGTTCAATTGAAGGAGTAAACAAATCTTTGAGTAAAACAATGCCGGTAACTTTATCAATATCATCTTCGCTGCAAACCGGATATGCCGAATGTTTCTCGGCTGTAATTTTTTGCCTTACTGTTTGCAAACCATCTGTTTCGACAAAAAAAACAATGTCATTTTTGTGAGTGTACAATGAATTTACTCTCCTGTCGCCAAGCTCAAAAACCCGCTCTACAATATCCTGTTCAATGTTCTGAATCTCGCCTCCCTCAGCGCTTTCTTTTATAATCGACTTTATTTCTTCTTCAGACACTCTACTTTCCATCGTATTTTTAATTCCCAATACCTTAAGGATAATGTCGTTGGAAATGGTAAGCAACCAAACAAAAGGGGAAGTAATAACCGACAACATTTTCATTGGTTTGGCCAGAAAAATAGCAATAGGTTCGGGAAATGCAAGTCCTAAACGCTTAGGGAGCAATTCTCCAAGCACAATAGACAAGTATGTAACAACTATAACTATAATTACCACTGCCAGGTCGTGCGCGTAAGGGCTTAGAACGTCAACGTGAGTCAGATACAGTTCCACATCGTGGGTGAGACTCGCGCCACTGTACACCCCCAGCAATATCCCGATAAGCGTAATGCCAATCTGAACTGTTGAAAGAAATTTGGTAGGATTTTCTGATAAATCTAAAGCTGTTTTAGCTCCGGCACTGCCTTTTTTCTTAGCACTCTCAAGTTTAAACTTTCGGGCCGAAACCAACGACATCTCCGACATTGAAAATATGCCGTTCAAAAGAATGAGCGCAATAATAATAACTATTTCCATTTATCTGATTAAAACTTATATTCCTAAAACACTTGTAAAAAATCGATTTTCCTACATGGGAATTAATCTGCAGTAAAACCAAGACAAAATATACTGAGACAAAAATCAATAGACCGTCTCTAACAAGGACAAAAGAACGATTTCATTTTCAATACTATATCACACACTTTCCATCCTGTTGTGCAAATATACTTAACTTTTACTGATAATCCAATCTCTCAGAAATAAAAATAAGCTTGATGACCAAGATGAATAAAAAAACCGTCGAAAGAAAGAATTCTTCCGACGGTTATTATCAATTTTGTAATGCGGTCTTAGTTTCCAATTTCAGAAAGAAACTTGATACGAACTAAACGAACTTCCGTTTCGCTGTAATCGTCTTCTCCAAGGTCATCCAAAGCAGCATCTATTTTATCTGTTTCGGCCGAACTGAAATAATCAAAAATTTCATCAATATGATCGGGATCCATAACTTCATTCAGGAAATAATCGATGTTGATTTTTGTACCGGAATATACGATAGCTTCAATTTCGTCTAGTAATTCTGAAATTTCCAATCCTTTGGAAAGTGCAATATCATCAAGGGCTATTTTACGGTCGATAGCCTGAATAATAGACACTTTCAATTTAGATTTATTGGCAACTGTACGAACGCGCAAATCCTCGGGACGAATAATCTCGTTTTCCTTTACGTGCTCTTTTATCACTTTCAGAAATTCCTCTCCATAACGCTTAGCCTTACCTGCACCTACACCCGGAATGTTTTGCAATTCGTCCATGGTAATAGGATAGCTGGTTGCCATCGCTTCAAGTGAAGGATCCTGAAAAATCACAAACGGAGGAACTTCCAGTTTCTTCGAAAGTTTCTTTCTCAGATCTTTCAAAATAGAAAACAGAACGTCATCGGCAGCACAAGTTCCACCACTGTTTTTCCCGCCTACATTGGTTTCTTCTTCCTCATCATCAAACTCGTTATCCTTAACAATCGGGAATGGCTGAGGTTTTTTCAAATAGGCTTTACCACTGGCGGTGAGCTTCAGGAGTCCGTAATTTTCAATATCCTTCGATATAAATCCGGCAATCATAGCCTGACGAATGACTGCATGCAACAATCGCTCATCTTCATCCGATGCCGAACTAAAATTATCTAGGTCATTGTGTTGATAAGATTTTACATCGGATGTTTCATTTCCTTTCAAAATATCAACAATATGTTCTGCTTTGAATTTTTCTTTTACTAATAAAATAGTTTCCAATACGAGCGACAATAATTCTTGTCCTTCAATAAATTTCCGTGGTTTCATACAGTTATCACAGCATCCGCAGTTTTCCTCCATATATTCTTCTCCAAAATAGTGAAGCAACAATTTCCGTCGACAAACGGAGGATTCAGCATAGGCTTGTGTTTCCAATAATAATTGATTGCCAATTTCTTGCTCGGCAACGGGCTTACCTTGCATAAATTTGCGTAGTTTGTCTAAATCTTTATAAGCATAAAATGCTATGCATTGGCCTTCGCCCCCATCACGACCGCCACGTCCCGTTTCCTGATAGTAACCTTCCAGGCTTTTAGGCATATCGTAATGCAACACATAGCGTACATCGGGTTTATCAATACCCATTCCAAAAGCAATTGTGGCTACAATTACTTCTGCCTTCTCCATCAGGAAACTGTCCTGATTCTGGCTTCTTACGGCAGAGTCCATTCCGGCATGATAAGGAAGCACAGAAATCCCATTCATGCGGAGTGTTTCTGATAATTCTTCCACTTTCTTACGGCTCAGGCAGTAAATTATGCCCGACTTACCGGCTTGTGAACGAATATATTTGATAATATCTTTATCCACATTGTTCGTCTTCGGACGAACCTCGTAATATAAATTGGCACGATTGAACGACGATTTGAAAACCGTAGCGTTAAGCATACCCAGATTCTTCTGAATATCGTGTTGCACTTTCGGAGTTGCTGTTGCCGTAAGGGCAATAAGCGGTGCAGCACCAATGTCATTTATTATCGGACGAATGCGTCTGTATTCAGGACGGAAATCGTGTCCCCATTCAGAGATACAGTGAGCTTCGTCTACAGCATAGAAAGAGATTTTAAGTTGTTTTAGAAACTCAATATTTTCTTCTTTCGTGAGCGATTCAGGAGCTACATACAATAATTTGGTCTTGCCCGATAAAATATCATTTTTTACCTGATCAATAGCTTGTTTTGTCAACGATGAATTGATAAAGTGCGCAATACCATCTTCTTCACTGAAATTTCGCATTGCATCCACCTGATTCTTCATCAAGGCAATAAGCGGAGAAATAACAATAGCAGTTCCTTCCATCAATAACGACGGAAGTTGATAACACAATGACTTCCCTCCACCGGTTGGCATTAATACAAAGGTGTCCTTACCATCAAGTACATTTTGAATAATTGCCTCCTGATTTCCTTTAAAATTATCGAACCCGAAGTTCTTTTTCAACTGCGTAGTTAATGCAGATAATTTGGCCATATCAGTTTCTTGCGTAAAAAATGAATGCGAAAGTAGTATTTATTGTCGAAATACAAGCAAGTTATAAAATGTTTTTTTACTGTTTATTGTAAATAAACTCTAATTATTCATCTTGCCTGTCATGTTTTTATCAAGCAAAAATAGAAACATGTTTTAAATATACAACATCTTTTGAAAAAAAAATCAGGATCTTAACTAATCAACTTCTCCAGCAATTGATTTAATGCTGTTATTCTCTCTAAATTATGGAGTTATAAGTCAAGCACTATCTCTAAAAACTTTGCAAAAAAAGTCAAAACCTTCAATAAAAACTATTACCTTACCCAATTCTCTAATTTTTATCATAGGCACACTCTATAAAGCGAAAAGATTTCTACTCGCGTAGAAATCTTCTCTCAATCATACAATGGAAAGCCTACCTTCAGCCTCAATTAATTCTATTTCAACTAACAAGATTTAGATAGTTTTTGATTATTCTGTTTTCACGAATTTTATTTTCAAAATAAAGGTTGTAAGATCTATATATACTTGTCATTTATCTAATATTTGTCCTCTGATACAGTTATTAATTTATCTGAAGAATGAATTAAGTGTCCATATTTACTTACACCCTCGTATATAACTATATAATCTGACGGGTTATCTGCAGCAAAAAAACTGAGATTGGCAATCCCATTTAGTCCAATCTGTACATTCGGGTTCCAATAAATAGTCGTTCTATAATCAGGCTTTTTGGATTTTCTATCTTCCTCCCTTTCATAGGCTGGAGAATAAAATGTTGTCGGCTGCTGATAACCGATAGCCTTTACATATTTAATATTAGAACTTATCGTATTCTTTTGTACAAATCCTCTTTTAGTGTTAATCACGATTGCTCCATTTGCTCCACGCGAACCAAAAATAGCACCCATTGTTGTACCTGGTGTCACAAAAGCATCCTGAATGTCTGACACTGATAACATATTATAATCGAATCCTTCGGTTGGAACATTATCCAAAAGCAACATCGGTGTATTTCCTCTAAACATGACTTCGCTGCCCGAAACCGTAACACCGGGAATTCTTCTAAGTAAATCATATACCGTTAGTAGATGCCACTCATCAATTTCTTTAGTGGTTATGACTGAAGACGACATAACTGAATAATATGGAGACTCTGTAATAGAAGGCAGCTTTCGCTTAGCAGTAACAGTGACTTCAGCTAAATCATAATTTTTTAACCCATCATATGCAATCGCTGCATTACTCACTCTTTTGAGCAGTGAATCTTCCTCTGCGACAGATTCCGATTTTTCTATTCTGGGCAAATTTTTGAAAGATGGGTTTTGATTTAAAGTATCCATTTCAAGAAATACCTTTCTGGAACCTGTTTTTGTATTTGCTTGTATTATATATTTTGTTCCTTCCGGATACTCCAGATTTTTAAATATGAATTTCCCAGCTTTGTCCGGTTTTGTAAAAGACACTCCCAAAACAGAGTCTTTTAATGCCAGCAAACTTAAATTACCTTCTTTTAGTGTCGAAAAAACGCCCTCAGCTTTACCTGAAACTTCTTCGCTTAGTTCAAGAGGGTATTTCATATCTTTTACCGGATTTCCTTTCAAAAGATTGGGAATATCATATCTACGCCAACCTTGCGTCATCATTAAGACATCCAGCGCTAGTTCTGAAGCTTTGTTGTTTATTTGCAAATAGCTCATCGGATTCTCAATATAACCTTTAAGTTCGGATGAAAGTAGTAAGGTCGATACAATTGAGGAGGTTGTATCTAGGTTTGTTTTTTTGGAATCAACTACGGCTATAGATACATTTCCTGATAAAGGTTCATTATTGTCATCAGTAATCTTTATAGACAAATTTATTTTATCTCGTAACTTGTATTTATCTTTATCTTGCTGAGTAACCGTTTTAGTAAATGTGCTCTTTTGAGCAGAGAATACAAGTCGTTCACTTAATATGTTACGGTTAGAATCGACAAGCAGAAAATGTACGATGCCGGCTGGAAAAAAATCTTTATCAAATACAATATAATTTTTAGTTGAATCCCAAAGTTCTGCATAAACAGGTACTCCACGGATATGAGCTATTAATTGACTTTGCGATTGTAATTTATAGTTAGGAGTCTTTAGTACATTAACATATAATTTATCGTGAACCCATGAAGTTTTCAAAGAAACAACACTATCAGAAGGTTCCGGTAAATTAAATTTCTTAGAGACATTTTCTTTATTGGTACAAACTGCATAATATTTTTTGCCGGGTGCATAATACATATTAAAACTGCCCATTCCTAAGTGAGTAGTCTCAAACTCTCTACACAATTGTCCTTGATCATCAAAAATCTGACCTTTGACATCCTCAGACAAACCATTTGAATTGATGGACTTAAAAGCCATCGTCATAGTTGTACCTATAGGAGCGTATCCGCCTTCAGGGAAAAACGAGACATCAAATGTCTTGTTCAAATAGGGTATTTTATAGTATTTCTTGTATATTTTTCCATTAAATTCTGCTTTCAATTGAAAAGTTCGTTCTTTGGCTATTTCTTTTTCGCTAAAATAATAAAGTCCGATTTTCTCCTTAAAACTAACTTCTCTTTCTTTAGCGGTGTTGTTTTCAGCCAAAGAAACCACACAACGATCTGGCCTAATTTCTTTATTATCAAATTTTGAAAAAAATTGTATTTCAGCATTGATAGAGCTTCCTGAAGCATGATATTTTATATTGGCCGACACTCTTTCGGATATTGGATTAGCGATGTAAATTGCTTTGGTAAAGAAATAATCTTCTCCAATATTTTGCATAACTCGGGTGTAAGCTCTCAACAAATAGTTTCCTTCACCCAGCTCTTGCTCTGTTTCAATATTACCATAAAAGCATCCTGTGCTATCGGGTCGTAACTTTACCCTTTGAACCAAATGATTCATGGGATTTACAAGTTCTACATACACATAACGACTGGCGTTAGCTTGTTTAAGAAAAACAGCATCTACCAAGTGTGCTCGAAACCAGATGGTTTCACCTGTAAGATACTCGCTTTTGTCTGTTTGAACATAAATTTTTTCTTGAGGAAAAAGAGATATCTGATCGTAAAAAAGTTTTTTTACAGGATTATCTATAGAATCTTGCGCTTTAAGGATTGCCCCAAAAGCAAGCAATGTGAATAGCAATATAATTGATCGAAGTTTCATGAATAAGTAATAAACGGATAAAAAAGTCAAAAGTGAGTTTATATGTAAATCTAACTATTAAAGCATTGTCAGTATCTCTGCTTCGCAGAAATATTTGTTTTTGTATTGTCTTTATAGATAGGAAAAACACCAATGAAACAATCCACAAGCGTTTCTTCTTTTTTCAATGCCAATGAGAAACGTAAGTAAAAAGAATACAGGTAAGAGAAATATAAATATTATTTGAGCTATCAAAGATTCAACTGTTTGCAGTTAACAAAAATGTCTGAAAAGCAAATCTCATAAAAGTTGAGCAAGGTTGTACTTGCAAATATCTTTCTGCGAAATAAATAATATTATTCCGGTTGAAATATTTGCAAGTATTGCCTTTTAAGAGAATCGGTTTCAGACACCTTTGTCTTCTGTTATTTAGCTAGAGGATGATCTTCAATCCAATCAGTTATAACTTTTTGTTCAGCAGTCGTTTTTGTTGCTTTGTATAAATAACCTACAGTTTTACGGACAACCCCTTTGTCGTCGGTAAATGTGTACCAAATGGAGTATAACTTCAAATCAGGATAATATGTCCCACCTCCTGTAATTATTGCAAATTTATCCCAGGTTTTAAGGGTCAACGTATTATCAGAATTAACAGTAATCTTAAAGCAGTTCGTAGGGCGATAATCATTAATATCACCTTGAGTAAATTCGTTGGCAAAATGGTACATACGAACAGTTTTACCGTCGTCAGTAGCTTGCAAGTTTCTCGCCATATTATAGATTACAGTATCCTTAGAATTAGTCGTATTTCTAATTACACCATTCATGTAGTACAATCCAGAATACTTATTTACCATATTTAACTTTACCAATGCTACAGTATCTGTCTTAACCAGCGAATAAGCAGTAGTTGAAGTTAATCTCAAAGCTATCATATACATTGAATCGCACTGAAAACTAGCGGGTTTAATGTAAATTGGAAATGTATTATACACTTGTCCAGCCTTGATAGTCACACTTTTAGAAGGATACGTATAAACGCTAGACGCAATTTTTCTATACTGAGTAGCTGTACCAGATAGATTCTTTGTATTATAAATAGTAATAGCAGTATCCATTTCTCCTACTGTAACCGTTACATCATTAGCGCTAGGACGTGAACCACTCACTGCCACAGAAATGGAAACAGTATCATAAGGCGCATCTGCAATGTTCAAGTCTCTATCAACAATTTTGTCTGCTGCACCTACAATATAGACACTTTGAGGATACAAATCTTTGCTCAGAGGAGATTCTTGATCGCATCCTACAAACAAGATCGACAAAAGTGCTAAAGGTAATAATATTTTATTTTTCATCATATTCTAAAATTTTTTGATTATTATTTCCAACCTGGGTTTTGGACCAACCTTCCATTTTTATCTATCGTAGACTGGGAGATAGGAAAGAAATACATTTTGTCCTTCCAGGTACGTTTCATTGATGGCAACGTATTCCAGACTCTTTTTGTGTAGAATAATGCACGAGCTTGTTCTTTTTGAGATACATCTAAGCCCATTACAGGTTTTAGATAAGCATTTTTTGCATCCATCCAACGACGAAGATCATAATAACGATGGTCTTCATTAAAAAACTCAACTCTCCATTCCTGCTTGATAATATTTCTCATTTTATCTCTGTCCGAAGCATCTGCCAACGTAATTCCCGGAAGACCTGCACGGTAACGAATTTGATTAAAGTAGAAAACAATTTGAGCAGGATCTCTGGTTATTGTAATTGCTTCATCATTTACATTCTTTCCAGTATATGTGCCTGTCATTTCATTCATGGCTTCAACATAACCTAGTAAAACCTCGGCATAACGGAAAGTAGGGTAAAATTTCTGCTTTACGGGGTTGCCCCAAAGTAGATTATCTTCCTGATGTACGTATTTACGACATGTATAACCTGTATAGTTGGTATGATCTTGATCTCCAGTCGATGATCCACCTTTATAGTAGGTACAAACAAAATTCTTAACACTATTATCAGTTCCTGTATATGAAGTAGCAGGCCAAACACAATAATTAAAACCAATAGAGGCATAAAAACGTGGTTCACGGTTATCATCCATCTTTGCTCTGTTAGCATCAAGCACATAATCATCCGAAAAAACAGCACCGGAACCTACAGGATTGAACGATTTTTCTTCAGCAGTAGCGTCATTGAACTGTCTTCCATCTGCCATACGATATTGTTCAATCATATCAGTTGTTACAGCATACGAAGATTTACCCGAATGTTTTGTAGGATAGTAATATGAATCATCGCTTCCACTCCTTGCACTACAGTAAATCAACTCATCAATACTTTCAGGTCGTAAACTACCATCAAATAGTGATTTATACGACTTGTAGGGATCAATATCCATTGCTCCATTGGGAAAATTCATAGTAGTCAGATTCACATCACCAGTTGTTGTAGGAAGAGGCAATGTACCGGTTCCTTTAGAATTTACGATTTTAGGCCAAGTGTTGAGTTTATATTTACCCATGTCGATAATTCTCTTAAAAGCTGCAGCAGCAATACCCCAACGTGCAGGATCAGCTTTCTGAGAAATAAAATAAGTACCATCAGGCCGTTTCCAATTTGATAGCTCTTCAACTGTACTGGCACCACCATTGAACAATGGGCTGGCAGAATACAACCGCATACGAGCTATTAAAGCATAAGCAGAACCCTTAGTTGGCAAAAAAGGATACGCAATTGATCTGTTGGTAGGAAGTAACTTTGCAGCTTTTTCCATATCGCTACAAATATATTCTACACATTCGTCCCAAGAGTTACGCTCAAAAGAAACTTCATCTACAGTTGCATCTGTATCAAATGCAGTCTCTGGTAAGATTGGCACCGGTCCATAGAGTCTCACCAAGCTATAATAGAAATAGGCTCGCATAAAATAAGCCCGGCCAGTGTAATCCTGACGATCCGACTCTGTTAAATCCGAATTTGTCCCAATTCTAGCAAGTATAATATTTGACTTACGAATACCTTTATAATAATCCGACCAAGGATTAATATCAGCAGTATACTGAGGTGTGATGCCATCTACATACAGTTGAGTTCCACCATGAAAACTATCTGCCCATGGTACTATCGCTTCATCGGTACTCAAACCACTTGGAGATTTCGATCTATAATTCCAGTCACCAATTAATTGAGATTCATCAGGCAAATACGCTGCAGTTCCGTTGACATATTGAAGAATTCTTTCTCTATTAACAAAAATTGAGTCAATTGTCATTTTATCATATACATATTTATCAATATCTAAGTAGCTTTCACAAGAGGTACATGCTAAAGCACATACAAATAGTACCGAAAACCACTTAATACAAATCCATTTTTTTATTTTCATAATCTGTGTATCTTTTTAAAATTGCATATTCATTTGTAATGTAAAAACTCTCTGCATGGGATACACCGCACCGTTTTGATTTGCTTGACCGGGATCAAATATTTTCACTTTGTCCCAAACATGTAAATTTTCTCCGATTATACTAAATGTGGTATTTTTAATCCCTACTTTTTCCATTAACTTACCTTTCATCTGATAAGAGATCTGAACATTCTTTAGCCTCAAATAGCTACCATCATTTAACCAGAAGGTAGAATTTCGATTGTTATTAGCATTGTCCCCATACGTAAGTCTTGGGAAACGGGCATTCGGATTTTCAGTTGCAGCAGTCCCTGAAATTTCTCTCGATGTCCAGCGATCAGACACAATATCCAGCACATTACCGACTTCTCTTCCCTTGAAAGGATAGAATCCGTTGCCACCATTAAAATATTTTATCCGACTTACTCCTTCGAAAAGCACGCTGAAATTCCAATTTTTCCAATTGAACTCCGTAGCAAAACCATATTGTATCTGCGGTGTGTCCGAATAGCCTAATGGCACTACATCATAATCGTTGATAATGCCATCGCCATTTACATCCTTGTATTTAATATCACCGGGCAATACCACACTGGTAAAAGTCTGTTTCGGACTATTTTGCACATCCGCTGCGTCTTTGAATAAACCAAGCGCTACTAATCCTCTATTGGCATGCCATTGGTATCCTACAGATGACTGGTAAGGATAGCGAACAATCGGCTCTTCATATTGCACTAATTCATTTTTGGATTGCGTGAAGTTACCACGCAGCACAAAATACATATCTTTATTGATTGTCTGGGTAAATGAAAGATGCCCATCAACACCCCAGGTTTTCATCTTACCCATATTCGCAAAAGGTAATGTAACCAATCCCATTTCTTCGGGAGTACTCGCCCGCTGTTGATAAATTCCGGAACGAATATCTTTGAAAAAGTCAACAGCAAAATCAAAACGGTTTTTAAAAAACTTTCCATCGATACCAAAATTCGATTTTTTGGACGTTTCCCACCTCAGATTACTTGATCCTACCTGAGTTTCTGTATAACCAGCGCCTGAGTTCCAAATACCGCTGGTGCTTGGTCCCATTATTGTCAGATAAGGAAACCGGGTATTCATTCGGTCGTTACCCACAGATCCATAAGAGACTCTGAATTTGAGAAAATCAAGAAATGAAAGTTTCTCTTGCACAATTTGATATTGCGTTGGAACCCATCCCAAAGAAATCGCAGGAAAGTAACCGAATTTTTTACCTTTTTCAAAAGCTTCTGAACCAGTATAACCAATATTTCCCTCAAACATATAGGTATCTTTGAAAGAATAAGTTACACGACCTGAAAATCCAATATAGCGTTTTGGAATTGCAGTAAGATCTGTTAATGGTTTCCAGTCCCACGGAATAGACCTATCGTAAGAACTAATATAATCTTCCATATAATAGTGCGCCAAACCTGTAACACGATGTACTTTATCAAACACTCGTTCGTAATTGGCATGTGCCTCAAAATAGTATTTTCTGTCTATATACGTATCTATTGAAAACAAAGGATCTGCCGAATCCCGCTTTTTCTCCAAAGCCAGCGTACCATCACGTTTTCTTGTTCGGGCATAATACAGCGCGGGAGTTTTTGACCTGGTTGATGTCATTTCGCTGTAATTTGTCATATTGAAAAGAGCGGTGAAATTAAGACCTTTAGTAATCATACTCAAGTCCTGCTGAAACTGTACATTAAGCTTAGTTGTATTATTATGATATTTCTTGAAGCCTGAATAGTTGAGCAACACGTAAGGACTTATTTGGTCGTTGTTGGGACCGTAGGCAGGCAGTTGGCCGCTTGAAAAAATTATCGGTACAGTTACAGGCGTCATATTAGCTTGTGAATCCCATAGCGACTGGCTGCTGTTTCCATAGCCCGGGTAGTTTTGATCGACCATTATATCTTCCAATCCCAGTGTCAAGATCGAACTCTTAGTTAAATTAACATCAACATTCGCACGAAAATTGTATTGCTTGTAAGCTACATTTGTGTCATACTTGTTGATTCCTTTATCCTGTTTAAATAATGCATCTTTATTCAGTACTCCCAAACTCATATAGTAACGGGCAACTTGTGCTCCTCCGGAAATACCTATATGATATTGTTGATTCCATGTATTATCCTTTAAAATAATATCCCTCCAATTCACATTAGGATGAAGATCGGGATCCATCCCATTTTTAAACAAAGCCAAATCAACAGAGTTGTAGATAGGATCGCCACCTCTCGACATAGAAGCTTCGTTAGCAAGAGCTGCATAAGTATTACCTTCTACATAATTAGGCATCCGGGGAGAATAAGATATACCGGCATTAGCTTTGAAACTAACTGAAAGTTTACCCGCTACACCCTTTTTGGTGGTTACAAGCACCACGCCATTAGCTCCTCTAACACCATATACTGCAGTAGCTGATGCATCTTTCAATATAGAAAAGCTTTCAACATCCTCTGGATCAACAGTAGTAAGATTTCCTTCCACTCCATCAATAAGTACCAAAGCACTTGAACCTGCTCCGAATGTACTAATACCGCGAATCCAGAAATCAGCATTATCTTTTCCAGGTTCACCAGTTAATTGTTGAGAAATAATACCGGGTACACGACCACCAAGCATATTATTTATAGATGTAGCCGGAGCCTTTAATTCCTTCACTTCTACATTCGTAATTGCACCGGTTACAGATATTTTACGCTGCGTACTATGACCAACCACAACAGCCTCATCCAGTTCATTGACTACTTCTTTCATAACGATTCTCATCCTCTCGTCAGACTTTTGTATCTTAACCTCATATTTTGCAAACCCTATTAAGGAGAAAACCAGCGTTTGGTTCTTTTGCAAACCGGTTATTCTAAAGTGACCGTCTAAATCTGAAATTGTTCCTTTACTCGGGTTTTCTTTTATCACAACACTAGCACCAACCTGTGGCTCTCCATTTTCAGTCATTATCGTACCGCTAGCAGTCAAACCTGATTGAGCATACATGGGCAACTGACAGAAAACAGCCACAAGAAAAAGTACAAATTTTATATATTTGTTCATTGAAATCTAATTAATGGTTTAACATTTATTTTCTATTCGATGGATAGTTTCCTAACCGTACCCTCTTGACCCCCAGCAATGAAATAGTTGCCGTCTACATCAATTGCAATATCACGAGGATATTGGAAAGTAGCCTCTATCGGAGTAGTACCATTTGTTAACGTACCATTACTATTCCCTGCCGCTATTTCTACAGCATCTCCCGAAATCTTTTGTATACGGGCATCTCCACCTTTAGTCCAAAAGTTGGATCCTTTACTGACAACAAATATTTCACCATCTGCATTGACAACCAAACCATGAGGGGAATTGAACTGAGCATCGACAAGTCTGTCACCTACAGAGACTCCCGGACCGTTACCTCCGGCATACAACGAACAAGTCCAAGTATTGTCAGAATTTTTTACATATTTATAAATTGCATGTTCAGCAGCAAACGAGAGAAAGAAACAATGATGATATTTACTATAAGTTATGTAAGAACCTTCCCAAGTATCGAAGCTCTTAGGACTTTGCTTTGCTAGTGGTGTCTTCGCTGTTGCTGCAGCCGGAATTATAAGACCTCCAAAATTGGCAGCAGCTAATCCTGATGGTTTCTGATCTGCAGTAGTGTATATTTTGTAACTCTTATCAGACAAGTTAATTTCAGCAATACGTCCTTGTGAGTCTACGCAGTATAAAAGATTATCATCCTCGGCGAATGTCATTGAGCACACTTTATCGCCCGGATAGTCGGCTGACGTAATTGTAATACCTGTAGTATTAAACGTCCAACTATTTTCTTTTTTAAATGCATAGATTGTGCGGTTGCCATTCCAAAAAGTCGTGGCATAAAATTTATCTCGAGAAGTAGGTACTGCAGGGTGACATAAAGCTGCAGGAGTAGAAAGTTTAGTGATCGTTCCATCATCGATAGAAAGAAGAAACAATTTATTACCCCATCCAGCTTCTATCAAAAATACGTTGTCAGATTTTACTCCTGCAACTGTTTGTACATAGTGGGTTTCGCCAAGAGATACAGCGTCAATAGGAGTACCTGCGTAATCAGCGTCATTCATCCATTTATTATCGGGTCCTAACTTTCCGCAAATAGTCTTCATCGATTTGCTTTGATGATACCTGAATAACAAACCATTAGGTGCGATACTGTCTTTCCCGATTACCACAGATATTTGGTTGTAACCATTAGGCTCTTTGGGAACAAGACCGGTAATACATTGTCCATTTGTAGCAGTAAGAACTGCCCTTTTTTTCCCAAAATAGACTTTGATGTCGGAAATTGCGCCGGGAAAATTTCCATTTAAAATAAAGGTTTGATCAATTACTCCATAAGTAGGATCAATCGAACTCACCGCTGTAGGCTGAGTTGAATCATACTTATTTTCCACCTTAGGAATTTTTTCTATTGCCTCGTAGCTACTACTACATGCGACGAGGAAAAGAAAAACAAATTCATTAAAAAAACGTGTTTTCTCATTGTAATTAAATTGAAGTTAGTAAAAATATATAGACACACATAGTTTGATTAAACTAATTTCAAACACACGTGTGTATTGCTTATTTTGAACTTGTAGAAACTAAGTACAAGTCCTAAAATTATTTTCGCTAAATAAAAAGATTAACAAGACAAATAACTAGAAACAATAAATCAAATTCAATTTAGATTCTGAAATTATAAATATTTTAGAAGTCCATTATTTAATGATTTTAAATAAAAAAATCACCATCCTATGAACTTAAAAAACCAATATCAGGTAGAAATCAAACTTGCCCTATCAATGGCAAAATCAATTAACGATAATTAGTTATTTCTCGCTTGGCAAAGATAAAATGATACGCGGGGAAGGAGTCGACATTTTAGATATATAATTCGACAAAATAGATAAATATCACAGACGGACTTCAATAGTCAACAAAGCGGACGTATTAGATAATACTATAATAAATAGCACTTTACCTCACAAAAGCTAAAGTTATTCAAATTATCATTATGGGAGAGACAAAGAAAGGTACTGAAAAATCAGCTTTCATTTTTTTAATTCCTGAGTACTAATAAAAATCAAAAAAAATCAGCATAACACAATTTTATGGAGCATAAGAAGCTACATTAGAAGACGGCTTTTCCCCAAAACCGGAGTAGAACAAGACACCCGAATTGCTAAATGTCTAATTTAAATTGACATTTAGCAATTCGGGTATAAGACTTAATGAAGAAATTGGTCGAATTTATTTTATAATATCAGAGGGAGATTTACCAAAGTATTTTCGAAAAGCCTTTCCAAAATAATCAAGACTTGAAAAGCCACACATTTCACTAATTTCAGTAACGCTGTGTAAATGACCTTGCAATAAATCCAGGGCATAGTTCATCTTAATTGAGTTGACAAATTCATTAGGAGATTTATTTGTAAGAGACTTTACTTTTTTATATAGTAGCGATGGACTAACATTTAATTCGGACGCAAATTGTATTTTATCAAACTCAATATTGGTCATATTTACCCATACTACTTCTGCAGCTTTCTTTATAAAATTGTCATTCAATTCATTTATGAAAAAAATCTCCTTACAATCTTTCTCTATTGGCCTGAGAGCCTTATCTCTGACAATTTCTCGATTTCTAATGATAGATTTTATATTTTGTTCTACCAGTGACATATCAAACGGTTTTGTCAGATAGCTGTCAGCTCCCAAGCCTAATCCGTGTAACTGTTCGGCTTTACCAGCAAGAGCTGTAAGTAGCACCACTGGTATATGAGAAGTTTCATAAGTAGACTTAATTAAACGACAAAGCTCAAAGCCATCCATATTAGGCATCATTACATCAGAAATTATAATATCTGGAATTTCATTTTTAATTATCTCCCATGCAACTACACCATCTTTTGCCGCTGAAACATCAAATTCTGCAGAAAGGGCAGAAATCATAAAATTCTGCAAATCTACATTATCTTCTACAATTAAGAGTCGCATCTTATTTTCAGGATTTTCGATAAACAACTCAGAATCAAATAACTGAATCGAATCTATTGACATATTAACTTGTTGTTCCTCGGCAGATGTGGTTATTTCTCTAAACGGCAAAATAATTCGAAAAGTAGACCCTTCGTTCTCTTTACTGATGCATTGAATAGAACCGCCATGAAGTGAAACATAGTTTTTCGTCAGAAGAAGACCTATACCTGATCCTACAATATTAGTATTAATAACATTCTTGCCCCTGAAAAATTCCTGAAAGAGTTTATGCTGAGTATCTTTATCAATCCCAATACCGTAATCTTTGACATCCAACATCCAATTTGTGTCGTCAGCCGTAAACAATACTTCTACAGGTCTATCGGAATAAGAATACTTAATAGCATTAGAAATCAAGTTATCCACAACACGTTCTATTTTAAATTCATCTACAGCAGTCCTATATATGCTTGGGTTTGTTATGCATTTCAACTCAATATTCTTACCTCTAGCAAATGTTTCAAACATCGAGACTCTATACCGAATCAATTGAACAACATCTACCATTTTCAATGATAATTGATCCTTTCCAATATCCGCCTTCTGAAAATCAAGCAACTGAGTAACTGTGGTCGAAAGACGTCTTGCCTGTTCTGTAGCCAAATTAAGGTAGTATTTCTCCTTGGCAGGAAACTTAATTTTATTCAATTCTTCAAGGGGTGACTTTATTAGCGTTATAGTGGTACGTATTTCATGCGCCATATTAGTAAAAAAGTACATTTTATCTTCGGCATGACGTCGTTTTAGGCGGTTAACATAAAAACGCACGAAGAAATAGAAAAGGCCTAATACGAGTGCTATTGACAAAAGGTAAAACCACCACGTACCCCAAAAGGGAGGTGTAACTCGAACAATAAATTCCCTTTCGGCTATTAACCTAGACCCTGACTCATCAAACATTCTTATTTTTAATAAAAACTTGCCTGAAGGAATATTGGAATAAGCTAACGTTCTATAATCTGAAGGAGAATTCGACACAACATCAAGTCCTTCCATGATCCACGAAAACTTTGTTTTCAGAGCTACCTGCCCCAAAGGCAATAGCTGCATTGTAAGGTTATTTTGGTTGTATTTCAAGGTGATTTCTTTTAACGCATCGACAGGTGCCGTTAATTTAAAAGCATGATTATCTCGTACAGACAAACCAGAAACCAAAACATCTTGAATAAATATTTTTCCGTGTAAAGGTTTTGATTTGAGCAAAACCGGATCAACAATAGCTACTCCTCGATTTGTTCCCCATGCATAAAATCCATTTTTTAGTTTACAGTGAGCATCTCTGTTAAATGCGATGTCAGTCAAAGAAGAGATATTGTCTATCGCCTTAGTAGATGGATTAAATCGACATAATCCGTTTTCCGTACCTATCCAGAAATAACCTCCAATTTTCATAATACTTGATAAAAAGTTTGAAGGAAAATCAGCTTTGGTTTTCACTTTTTCATATTTCTTCTTTTGCAAATCGAATCGGAGCAAGCCATCACCACTTGAACACAACCAAATAAAACCTTTATAATAAATTATATCCTGACATGGGCTACTTGTAATAAATGTTTCTATTTGCCCAGTCTGTTTATTTAAAATAGACAAACCATGCGCACAACCGAAAAGTATCTTACCAGGTGACAATTCAATAATTGAATAAACATTGCCAAGTGAGTATGTTTTAAATTCCCTTTCTCTGGAAAAAAAGCAAGAAACATTTCCTCGATGACCTCCTATCCATATATCACCCTGACTATCTTTAAAAATATCAAATACAAAGTCGGTGACACGGTTAGATGTATTTGCAGCTGTATAATGCGCAATCTCTCTACCAGTCTTTCCATCAATAACATAAATACCGGATGAATAAGTACCACACCACATTCGCCCTTCATTATCTTCACACAGAGAAAGAAACACTCTTGTTTGTTCAGACTTGTTATAGTATGTTCGCCATTTATCCGCATGTGCATTCCAGCAACTAACCCCATCGTTTGTTGCAAACCAGAGATTTCCGTTACGGTCTTCATATATTTTATTGACGCTGTTGTTACATAGAGAATTTCCGTTATTGACCTGATGAGTCTTAAATACTATCGGCATTGGCGTCTGTTCAAAATAAGAAATTCCGCCAGAAAAGGAGCAAACCCAAACCCGCCCATTTTGTTTGTCACAGTAGATATCATACACTCCATTACCAGCCAGTGATGTAGGATTATCCATACTTTCCGTATAAACATCTAGCAATTTGTCTTGGCGACTGTCCAACTTCCATACTCCCCTTCCGTCAATACCCAGCAACACGGTAGCGTCTGAATTTGCCTCAATCGCTAAAATAGGTTGCCTTGGTAAGCCCTTAATAGATGAACTGTGAAAAGTATGATTGCGAAAATCTAAATAATAGAGACCACTAGAAAGCGTACCAAGCCATAAACGACGATGGATCTTGTCATAAAACAACTTAGTAATTTCGATGGATTGATTAGAGGGATATACACATATTGTTTTATTTCGCCAAGTATGAATATCTAAAAGAGAAATTCTCTTATTTGCAATAGTAATTATCTGCCTCTCATTGTACCAGATTATATTCCTGAAATCGACATCAGGAATTTGAAGACTCAAAACACCTTTAGTTAACTTATACAACCCCGCATTTGTACTCAGCCAATAAGTACCTTTGCTATCTGCCAGCACATTGGTTATCTCAATATTAAACTTACGAATAGTGAACAAACTATCAAACTTATCCAATATCTCGTTATATCTAAACAACTGACCGTTATTGGTATAGGCAAGCAATCCTGAATTTTGATATACCAGTCTTACAACTATAGCATTATGCTTCTCGAATGGTAGGCTATAAGCATGATAGCTATCATCAGTCAATCGTATGACGCCACTTCGTGAAGCTGCCCAAATAAAACCTTTGTTGTCTTTGCAAATAGAAGATACATTAAGCATGGATATACCAAATATCTCGTTTATGCTATGAAATCTTATATTCGAAGATTGAACACAGATTACAATTAAGAAAGAAATGTACAATAAAAAATATCTTTTCATGTTAGAAATTCACTCTAAATAGAAATAAAAAATATTATCTAGCATTCCATGATTAACATATCGTGTTTAGACAAATCCTTTAAAACTACAAAAAATAAAAATAGATTAGAAGTTTAACTGCACCAAAAGTACAAATAAAACCTCTAATCTACTAAGTAAGTCTAAATAATTATTTTAGACCGAATCCTGATTTCTATAAGATAACAACCTATTGTAACATTCAATTTAAAATGGACATAATTAGCATATGAATCAATATTATGCTATCTTCAGCCTGTTGACATTTGTCTTTTCAATCTTACTTTGAGCGTATGGAAGTAAAATTGTCAGCTTCTTTTCATTCTTCGAAGGCATTTCGTACATTTCGTCCATCATGATAGTTTCTGTTATCGAACGAAGTCCACGTGCCCCTAACTTAAACTCAATAGCCTTATCTACAATATATTCTAATACAGATTCATCAAAGTTCAATTCGATATCATCCATAGCGAATAATTTCGTGTATTGCTTAATGATAGAGTTCTTTGGCTCAGTCAAGATTCTTCTCAGGGCAGATCTATCCAGCGGCTCCAGATAAGTGAGAATAGGCAAACGACCTATAATTTCAGGAATAAGCCCAAAAGATTTTAAATCCTGAGGAGCAATATACTGAAGCATATTATGTTTGTCAATTTGCTCATGTTCTTTAGCGGCATTGTAACCCACAACTCTGGTATTCAGTCGGGATGCAATCTTCTTTTCAATTCCATCAAAAGCACCTCCGCAAACAAACAATATGTTCTGCGTATTAACAGCAATCATTTTCTGATCGGGGTGTTTGCGGCCTCCTTGTGGTGGAACATTGACCACTGCACCTTCCAATAATTTGAGCAACCCCTGCTGAACACCTTCGCCGCTAACGTCGCGGGTAATACTTGGATTATCTCCTTTGCGGGCAATTTTATCAATTTCGTCAATGAACACAATGCCTCGTTCAGCAGCTTTTACGTCATAATCGGCCACCTGAAGCAACCGGGTAAGAATACTTTCAATATCTTCGCCTACGTAACCAGCTTCGGTGAGTACAGTGGCATCAACAATAGTGAACGGCACATGTAACTTTTTGGCAATGGTTTTCGCCAAAAGCGTTTTGCCCGTACCAGTATAACCGACCATGATAATGTTTGATTTCTCAATCTCCACATCATCACTGGTTTTTGCCTGCATCAGTCGTTTATAGTGATTATAAACTGCAACTGAAAGGTATTTTTTTGCCTCATTCTGCCCGATTACATATTGGTCGAGGTATTCTTTAATTTCAGTTGGTTTCGGAAGTTCTTCCTTTTGAAGGTTCGGCAAGTTCGATTTCTTACTCGAATTTTCTTTTACAATTTCAGCTGCCTGCACAGCACACTCGTTGCAGATATGCGCACCATCCTGACCCATGATGAAAAACTCCACCTGAGACTCGGGTCGTCCGCAGAAACTGCAATTTTTATTATTTTTAGCCATAATAATCTATCCCATAAATCTTTCAAGAAGGATTCAGGGCTTTATTTCATTTCTTTTTCTCGTTGAACAATACTTTATCAATCATACCATATTCAAGAGCTTCGGTAGAAGTCATCCAATAATCTCTGTCCGAATCCTTTTCAATTCTATCAAACGGATTATTAGAATGATCGGCAATGATAGTATAAAGTTCCTTTTTGAGTTTTTGAATCTCACGGGCTGTGATCTCGATATCAGAAGCCTGTCCCTGAGCACCTCCCATTGGCTGATGTATCATCACACGCGAGTGTTTCAGCGCCGAACGTTTGCCCTGTGCGCCTGCTACTAACAACACTGCTCCCATTGAAGCTGCCATACCTGTACATATAGTAGCTACATCGGAGCTTATAAACTGCATGGTATCATAAATCCCCAATCCTGCATAAACAGATCCTCCGGGAGTGTTCAGATATATAGAGATATCCTTACCCGGATCAGCAGAATCAAGATAAAGTAACTGAGCCTGAATTACATTAGCCGTATAATCATCTACCTGAGTGCCCAGAAAAATTATACGATCCATCATCAAACGCGAAAAAACATCCATTTGCGTAACGTTCAACTGACGTTCTTCCAAAATTGACGGTGAAATATAATTGCTGGTAATATCAGCATACTTGTCTAAGGCCAGACCATTCATGCCCAGATGCTTGGTTGCATAATTACGAAAATCATTCATATTATTTAATTTTAGTCCCTTGTCCTCCAACAGAGAATTTCAGGATCGTTTATACTCTTTCTATTGAAAAAACAGTTCTTCTTTCAGCTTTTTAAGCCTACAAATGCGGTAAATCGAATATCGAAAAAGGCTTTTAACCGTTCTCAAAAAAGAAACAAAGATAGAACTATTTTGTTTAATTTTTCGCGGTTAAAAGCCTTTTTCCGAAAAATCGGATTTTTGCCCTACAAAATGCGGATAAAGAATTGTTTATGACAATTATTTAGCTTCGAACATTTTGTTGAATTCTTCTATAGAAACTTCTTTATTTTCTAGTTTTACTGCATCTTTCACTTTTGCAAATACTTTTTCTTCTGCCACTTTATCAACGATGTTTTTCAGCGTTTCTTCTTTC
The DNA here is from genome assembly GCF_000183135.1 of Paludibacter propionicigenes WB4. Lineage (NCBI taxonomy): Bacteria > Pseudomonadati > Bacteroidota > Bacteroidia > Bacteroidales > Paludibacteraceae > Paludibacter > Paludibacter propionicigenes. The sequence continues at coordinate 2,262,270 of NC_014734.1, forward strand.
TTCATCATATCTTTAGCATAGTTGGCAATGATTTCATCATCCATGCCAATCATTCCGTATTGCGCAAATTGAGCCTTAGCCATTTTTTTAGCAAACTCTTCAACGTCAGTCGCTTCAACCTTAACGTCATTTACTTTAGCCAACTTGTCTTTGATCAAGTGCCATTTTAGATCGGCAATCATCTTAGGATAATCTTCTTCCAGCGTTTCGGCTGTCAGGTTTTCGTTTGAAGCTAACACCCAACGTTTAAGGAACGTATCAGGGAAAACAAGATTATCGAATTTCGCTACCAACATTTCCTGTGCATCCAAACCGAATTTATACTCACTGTCACCGGTCAGATTTTCCTGAATGTTTTCTTTGATTTTTGCTCTGAATTCTTCCTCTGTACTTACTACACCTTCGCCATACACTTTATCAAACAATTCCTGGTTGATTTCAGATTCGTGATAGCGTGTAATGCTTTCAATTTTTAATTGGAAGTCAGCATCAATAGCTTTTGCAGCATCTTTCGATATTTTGAGCAATGAGCTGATTTCAGCTTCGCTCTCGAAAGCTTTTGCAGGATTGAAAGTAATCACATCACCTTTTTTTGCTCCTACGAAAAGTGCTTTTTGAGCATCATCTTTCATATAGGCAGCGGTAAGTGTAGCATCCTGAACTTTAATGCCCGATTCGTTTACTTTGCCATCTGCCACTTCGAGCAATTCGCCTTTCAACATATCTTTTTCTTCAACTACTTCTTCCTGAACGTATTTTCCATAACGTCCTGTATATGATTTCACCTGATTATCAATCATCTCATCGCTAACAGCGATGGTGTAGAACTTTACTTTATCTTTTTTTGTCAATTCTACTTCAAATTCAGGAGCAATACCCAAATCAAAAACGAATTCGAATTCTTCCTGAGTATCAAAATCGATTGCTTTTTGTTCTGTTTCGTTTGGAAGTGGTTCGCCAAGTATATTCACGTTGTTTTCGCGGATATAATTGTAAAGATTATCCGATACCAGTTTATTGATTTCATCGGCCAATACAGATTTTCCGTACATCTTTTTCACTAAACCCACCGGCACCATGCCTGGGCGAAAGCCGGGAATATTAGCTTTCTTACGATAGTCGCGTAAAGTTTTATCCACTTTCTCGGCATAATCCACTTTTTCAATGCGTAACGTTACAATTGCATTGTTTTGATCGAGGTCTTTTCTGACAATATTCATAAATATAAATAATATAGTAATTTACTGATGCTTATCTTTCTTTAATGGGGTGCAAAGGTACAAAAAAAAGAGATACGGCGTTCTTTTTGAATTAAAAAAATACTAAACGGCTTAATTTTTGAATTTCAACCATTTAATTAATCCTGCTGAAGCTCTTTGTTTAAAGCAAAAACGGAGAAATATCCTTCAAGGACAATCTCCGTTTGTATACTTTGCTATCTTTAAAATCCAACGGATCAGAAAAGGTACACTAAATTGAAGGACATAACCTTATTGGTGGCTTTAGTAGAAACAGGCAAACCGATATTGGTTTTTGAGGTATCTTTAAGCCCTCTACTCCAGGTTGCACCCAGTTGAATTTTCCTGAATATCTCCAATCCTCCCCCAAAGTTATACCCATAATCTATACGATCATCCGTAGTAGGAAAAGTTTCCTTCTGAGTGGTATTTGTCTTCTCGTCCACCACTTTTCCGCTGTATGAGTAACCTCCGTAAACACCGCCAAAAGCATAAACTCCCATAACTCCCAGCGAAAGTCTATAACGCAAATTCAGCGGAACTTCTACATAATTCATTTCTTTATAACCCTGCTTAATAATTCCGACAATACCGGTACTATCGCTGAAAGTACTTCCTTTTTGAGAAATTAGAGCCGCAATTTCAAATCCAAGGCCTGATTTTTTCGGCATAGCCTGATAAACCAGTCCAATTTGATATCCTGTCAGGTTATCTGATTTAAACCCCGCACTAACATCAGCACGGTTAAAAGATCTGACTTCATTCGCCATATTTAAACCCATCTTAATACCTAACTGAGCAAAAAGACCTGTAGTACAAAATAATAACGCAACAATAAAAGAGATATGCTTGCAATTCATAGCAACTGAAAAATTCAATTCGTTTTACAATAGAGACATTTATAACGACAATTTGCGATTTATAGTATAGTCTATAAATCGCAAATCAGTTTAAATATTAGTAATTATCTGTTTTTCAATAATTATTTCCTAGTCATACGTTTTCGTTCGTTTTCGTCCAAGTAAATTTTACGCAAACGGATACATGTTGGAGTAAGCTCTACGTATTCATCTTCTTTGATATATTCCAATGCTTCTTCCAAACTGAAAACAATTGGCGGAATCAACTTTGCTTTATCATCAGCACCCGAAGCTCTCATGTTAGTAAGTTTTTTAGGCTTGGTTACGTTTACAACCATGTCACCTTCTTTTGAACTTTCGCCGACTACCTGACCAGCATAAATTTCGTCTTGTGGGAAAACGAAAAATCTACCACGATCTTGTAATTTATCCAATGAATAAGCAAAAGCAGTACCACCTTCCATTGCAATAATCGAACCGTTGGTGCGTTTTTCGATATGCCCTTTATAAGGTTGATATTCGGAGAATCGGTGTGACATAATAGCTTCACCTGCCGATGAAGTCAGCACACTGTTACGCAATCCTATAATTCCACGAGAAGGAATCATAAATTCTAATTGAATTCGATCGTTCATTACTTCCATGCTTAGCATTTCACCTTTACGGATAGCTACCATTTCAATAATTTTACCTGAACATTCTTCGGGTGTATTTATACTCAATTGCTCGATAGGCTCACAACGCACACCATCAATTTCTTTGAAAATTACCTGAGGTTGACCAACTTGCAGCTCATAACCCTCGCGGCGCATAGTTTCAATCAGTACCGACAAGTGAAGCACTCCACGTCCGTATACATGCCAAACGTCTGAATCGGGGTTTTTCTCTACACGTAATGCAAGGTTCTTATCAAGTTCCTTCATTAAACGATCATGAATATGACGTGATGTTACAAATTTACCTTCTTTTCCAAAAAATGGAGAAGTGTTGATTGTAAACACCATACTCATAGTTGGTTCATCAATTGCAATCGGAACTAATGGTTCCGGATTCAGCAAATCGCATATAGAATCACCAATTTCGAATCCTTCAATTCCAACCAACGCACAAATATCACCTGATTTTACTTCCGTAGCACGGGTACGACCTAAACCTGTAAATGTATGTAATTCTTTGATACGACATTTTATGGCTTTTCCATCGCGCTTTACCAAATTCACATCCATACCTTCTCGCAATGTTCCGCGATGAACGCGACCAACCGCAATACGACCGACATACGACGAATAATCCAACGATGTAATCAACATTTGAGGAGTACCTTCCAGATAAATCGGTTCAGGTATATATTTGATAATGGAATCAAGCAAAGGTATAATACTGTCAGTCTCGTTTTTCCAATCTTCAGACATCCAGTTATTTTTGGCAGATCCATAAATCGTATGGAAATCCAGTTGCTCCTCTGTAGCATCCAGATTGAACATCAGGTCGAAAACCATTTCATGTACTTCATCCGGACGACAGTTCGGTTTATCTACTTTGTTGATTACAACAATAGGTTTCAAACCTATCTGAAGCGCTTTTTGCAACACAAAACGAGTTTGAGGCATTGGACCTTCAAAAGCATCGACCAACAGAAGAACGCCGTCGGCCATATTCAACACGCGTTCCACTTCACCTCCAAAATCGGAGTGGCCCGGAGTGTCTATAATATTGATTTTGTATCCCTGATAATCGATAGATACGTTTTTGGCTAATATAGTAATGCCTCTTTCACGTTCCAGGTCATTATTATCCATAATTAACTCACCCGCGTTCTCATTATCGCGGAACAAGTGTCCGGCTAATAACATCTTGTCAACCAAAGTAGTTTTTCCGTGGTCAACGTGGGCAATAATAGCAATGTTTCTAATTTTCTGCATGTAACACAATCTTTTTTTGAGGGTGCAAAGTTAGTCAAAATAATTCAATATCTATTTTGTTTTGTAATTCATCTGAAAAAGAGCAAGTAAAGCATCTTATTTTAAGATACTCCAAGCTATTTTTTTGAAAATTGTATGAAAATGAGGCATAGTCTATTGCTTAATAGAAAAAAAACTGTACTTTTGCAGTCCAAATTTTAGCGTAATCTCTGACAGAATAAGTGAGGTCTGTGAATATTGCGCATAATATTAATTAAACAAAGAGCAATAATGGACTTAATTAAAGTTGCAGAACAAGCATTTCTTGTTGAAAAAACGCATCCTGAATTTAAAGCCGGAGATACCGTAACGGTTGCTTACCGTATTATTGAAGGAAGCAAAGAACGTGTTCAGGAATTTCGTGGTGACGTAATCAAAATCGTTGGACACGAAAACAAAAAACGTTTCACTGTTCGCAAAATTTCAAGCAACATTGGTGTAGAACGTATTTTCCCATTAGATTCACCATTTATCGAAAGTATCACTGTCAACAAACGTGGTAAAGTTCGTCGCGCTAAATTATATTATTTACGTGCACTTACCGGTAAAAAAGCAAGAATCAAAGAAAGACGCGTATAATTACATCTTTCAAAAAAAGAATAAAAAAGAGAAATTCGCAAAACGAGTTTCTCTTTTTTATTAAGGTCAGTTCTGATTTTTTACGTTTCTCCGTTATTAAAAAAAGAGTATATTTGCAACTTAAACATGTTTGTTCGGATTAATCTTAATCAGTAAACACTAACTACTTAATAACTACGTGCAATGAGTTTATTAAACAATACGGGAAAGTATGTTTTATTAATGAAGCGGGTTTTTGCAAAACCTGATCGTTGGAAAATGTTTTTCCGGCAATTTCCAAAAGAGTTAGAAAAACTGGGTTTGCAGTCGCTGCCTATTGTAGCTATTATATCCATTTTCATTGGGTTTATTATGACTATGCAAACAAAACTGAACACCGCTAATCCACTTCTACCGGTTTATACTACCGGATTGGTAACACGCGATACACTTTTACTGGAATTTTCGTCTACCATTTTATGCCTTATTCTTGCCGGAAAAGTGGGATCTAATATTGCCTCTGAAATTGGCACAATGCGCATTACTGAGCAAATTGATGCGTTGGAAATCATGGGCGTTAATTCTGCCAATTATTTGATTTTGCCTAAAATAGCAGCCTTTATCATTATGATGCCTTTTTTGGTTGTTTTTAGCATGGCATTAGGCATATTTGGAGGATATTTCGTTGGAGTTCTTACCAGCATTATGACGACGGGGGATTATTTGACCGGAATACAGTATGCTTTTGTCCCATTTTATGTTTTTTACTCCTTGATAAAGTCAATGATTTTTGCATTTATCATTTCGTCGGTAGCAGCCTATTATGGATATTATGCTTATGGAGGTGCTCTTGATGTGGGAAAGGCCAGTACAAACGCGGTTGTAAACGGAAGTGTTTTGATTCTGTTTTTCAATATTCTTATCACCAAAATTATGCTTAATTAGTTTAGGAACTAAAATGATTGAAGTAAAGAACGTAGATAAATCTTTTGATGGTAACCATGTTTTGAAAAGCGTTTCGGCGGTTTTTGAAACAGGAAAAACCAACATGATAATTGGTGCCAGCGGTTCGGGCAAAACCGTTTTAATGAAAAGCGTCATCGGACTACATCGCATTGACAACGGACGGATTGAATACGATGGACGTAATCTGCCTGATATGCGGATGAGCGACATTCGTATCCTGCGCAGGGAAGTGGGTATGTTATTTCAGGGTTCAGCTCTGTTTGATTCCTTGAGTGTGCTCGAAAATGTCATGTATCCACTGGAAATGTTTTCGTCTACCACCAAAGATGAAATGGAAGCACGTGCCATATTCTGTCTTAAACACGTTAGTCTTGCCGAAAAATCCTATGGCTTGGCTCCTTCAGAAATAAGTGGTGGTATGCAAAAACGAGTTGCTATTGCCCGTGCCATTGCTTTGCAACCAAAGTATCTGTTTTGCGATGAGCCAAACTCCGGACTCGACCCTAAAACATCGCTAATTATAGATCAACTTATTCATGAGATTACTCACGAATTTGGAATGACTACCATTATAAATTCCCACGATATGAACTCGGTAATGGAAATAGGGGAAAATATTGTTTTTATCGAAAAAGGAGAAAAGGCCTGGCAGGGAAACAAAGATGACATTTTCCACGTTGATAATAAGGCGCTGAACGATTTTGTATTTGCGTCGCAATTATTCAAACAAGTTAGAAAAGCAAATCAATGAAAATTATTTCTTATAATGTAAATGGAATTCGGGCTGCTCTGAGTAAAAATTTCCAAGAATGGCTTCAGGCTGAAAATCCGGATGTGCTCTGTCTTCAGGAAACCAAAGCTCAACCTGATCAGGTAGACACGATGCTCTTTGCCGAAATGGGATATACATCTTACCTTCATTCGGCTGAGAAAAAAGGATACAGTGGCGTAGCCATACTGAGTAAACAAGCTCCTGACAGAGTCGTTGTAGGGATGAACAATCCGGTTTTTGATGCCGAAGGGCGTGTAATCCGAGCCGATTTTGGGGATTTGTCCATAGTCTGTGTGTATATTCCTTCAGGATCATCAGGCGATGAGCGACAGGCTTTCAAGATGCAGTTTCTAGCTGCATTCGGACCCTTTATTTTGGAATTACGCAAAACCAGACCTAATCTGGTAGTCTGTGGCGATTATAATATATGTCACAAACCGATTGACATCAATCATCCTGAACGTCAGAATGGCGTTTCGGGATTTTTACCCGAAGAACGCGCCTGGCTGGATCAGTTTGAGCTTGATGGTATGGTGGATTCTTTCAGAGTATTTGATAAAAGTGCCGAGAAATATAGTTGGTGGAGCTATCGAGGAGGCGCTCGCTTCCGTAATGTGGGGTGGAGAATTGATTATCATTGGGTAACAGAATCGCTACACACTAGATTAAAATCGGCAGCTATTCTTACAGATGCCGTGCATTCGGATCATTGTCCGGTGGCGGTAGAATTAAATTAAGCGTTCGATGACTCCTATAATGAATTTTTAATGTGAAGTTTAACTATAATTCCTTCTTTGTGTCTAAAGAACTTATTCTTAATGATAAAAAATGATAAATCTTTTACACAACGATTTAAATGAACTAAAATGTTTTTAACTTTGTCCTTTCAATAAATACTTGCCAATATGAAATTTACTTTTTTCAGGTTAATTCTCTTTTCTTTTATTATCGGGATTTTCAGTTCGTGTCTGGGATCAAGTAGTGATACAATCGCTGTCTCTTCCAGTCCTGATTTCTCATCACTTGTATTTAAGCCGAAAACCTCAAATAAATATTTGAGCACTGCTATTTTTACTTTAAGTGAGTATGATGCTGCATCAAAGGATTCGATCATTGTTAATCTCGATTCATTACCATACAACACTAATATCGACAGCGTTAATCCTACTTTTACTTTCAAAAGTTCTGCTGCCATTAGACTTTATTACCTTCCGGGCAATAAATATAAAAGAGACTCAGTTTGGTTAACCGGAAAGGATACTATTGACTTTAGGCAACCCGTAACTGTAAAGAACTTTGCCTCTGACGGAAAAACTTACAAAAAATATATCGTCAAAACAAACGTGCACCAGGTAAATCCTGAAGCTTACTTGTGGAGCAAAGTATCGGATAATTTGGGTCAGGCAGATTTTAAAAGCCAAAAAGCGATTACCCTAAACGATACTCTTTTTTACTATCAAAATGACGGGACGAATGGCTTCCTCAATGTTTCATCGGATGGTCAAACCTGGACACCAAAGACAGTAACGGGATTACCTGTTAACACTCCTCTGAATGATATGACTCTGTTCAAGGGACAGGTATTTGTAAGCAAGGATGGATTTAATTTATATTCTTCGTCTAATGGAATTAATTGGGTCAAGAAGTCATTGACAGAATTTTCATTCAAGTCTTTACTTTTTGTTTTCAATGAACAATTGTGGGCTGTAGTTCAGGCAAGTGATGCAAGTTACCATTTTGCAAATTCAACCGATGGAGTTATATGGACTATGAGAGGCACTATTCCTAACAATTTCCCTGTAAATGATTTTGCATCCGTTTCTTTTAAATCTCCAACCGGAAAAGAACGAGTATTGGTTACAAATGGCTATTCTGCTAATGGATCAATTGAATATAGCCGTTGGACAACCGAAGACGTAACCGGAGTTAACTGGCTGGATTTTGATACTGAAAATGGAACCCTAGAAGATTTGGTAGTTGGTGGATCAATAATTTCATACGACAATAAATTATTAGCATTCGGACTGAAATCTGATGGCACAAGCTTATATAAGATATCTAAAGACGAAGGATTGAGCTGGCAAGTGCCCGATACAACGCTTAATCTTCTTCCTTCAGCTTATCGGGCTAATCCGCGCAACTATCAGTCCGTTGTAGTATTCAAACCTAAAACGTACGACAAGATTAATTCTGCTACGCTTAAAGAAGAGATAACCAAGTCGAATAAAATATTCATTTTTGGAGGAAAATTTAATTCTACTACATATTCTGACGTTTGGACAGGTAAACTTAACAAAAAAAGTTTCCTAAGACAATAAATTGGATATCTGATATTTAAACAGGTATTACTGAAATTCAGTAATGCCTGTTTTTTATTTTTGATGCTTTTACCGCATTTTTTAATACTTTTGTCCCGTCAAAAAAACAGAATCAAATTGAAATCAAACCAAACATACAATAGAGTATCACTCCGCTTCCGTCGCTGGAGCAGGGCAGGATATGCTATTTTTTGTAGTCTGGCTTGTAGTGTTACTATTGGTAATGTGGCTGTTTCCATTTGCGATAAATCGCTTCAGAAAGCCATTGGAACATCTACGTTTTCGCTTTGTGTGAATGATTCAGAATCGGAATCGTCCGAAAAACTCAAAGAACAGGCGGATTTGGAACTTGCAATTGCCCAATTGCAGGAATCTGTCTTGTTGGAAAAAACTTTCGAAAGTGCCGCTGCGTGCGGTGTAAACACATATTTATTATTTAAACCAACGGTTGAAATGAGCTAGTCTCGTTTCAACCGTTTTTTATTTTATTCATTATGAGGAAATTTTTCATTCTTTTTTCGTTGATTAGTTTAGTTACATTTCAAGCCGTTCGAAGTCAGGAGAAGGCTGACTCGGTAAATCTTTCCGATGTTGAGGTAAACGCCACCCGCAATAAACTTTACTCCGAAATGGGACGAGTACTGACTTTTATTGACCGAACTGAAATAAAACGTTCGGCAGTTCAAAGCATCGATCAGTTGTTGGATTATGTTGCCGGAATTGACATACGCCAGCGCGGGACAAACAGTACGCAAGCAGATATTTCGGTGCGCGGTGGTTCGTTCGATCAGGTGTTGGTGCTTCTGAACGGTGTAAACATTACCGATCCGCAAACCGGACATTTCAACCTGGATATTCCGTTGAATTTGTCGGATGTGAGCCGCGTGGAAATTCTACAAGGATCGTCGGCGCGCGTGTTAGGATCAAACGCGTTTAGTGGAGCAATAAACATAATAACAGAAAGTAACGAGCCGAATTCGCTGAGAGCCGAACTGACAGGCGGTAGCTTCAATACCTTCGGTCAATCGGTAACCAATACCAGCGGAAATGAGCGGTTACACACACTCGTTTCGGTGTCGCACCAAAGCAGCGATGGATATACCAGAAACACCGATTATGATTTTGTCAATGCTTTTGTTCAATCCGTTTTAAATACTAACTCTGCCGGAAAATTCGACCTGCAAGTGGCGGCACAGCAAAAAGCCTTCGGGGCAAATGGTTTTTACGGGCTGGCATACCCGAATCAATACGAACGCTCTAAAACGTTTTTAACCGCATTGAATTGGTCCATTACTCGCAACAAACTGACTTATTCCGCTCAGGCTTACTGGCGTCGTCATAACGACCGGTTTGAGCTGGATTACAACAAACCTGCAGGTTGGAATTATCATCAAACGGACGTGACAGGAGCTAAGTTTACGGTTGATGCACTTACATCTTTAGGTAAAACTACTTTGGGTGCCGAGTTACGCAACGAACATATCCTCAGCAATAAACTGGGTGAAGCACGCGATTCGCTTAAAGTGCCTTTCGAAGAGAGTGGCTATTTTACGAAAGAAACAAATCGTTTGAACTCTTCTGCATTTTTGAATCATGCAGTTACAGTTGGGAAGTTCTATGCTTCAGCAGGCGTATCGGAAACATATACTTCGAAATATGGTCTGAACGGAGCCGGTGGAGCAGATATTGCTTACCGATTCAGCGACAAGTACCGTGTATTTGCGTCATTCAATTCGGCTGTCAGATTACCTACATTTACCGATATTTATTATGTTTATCCGAATGTTCAGGTTGCAGACCCCAACATTAAACCGGAGCACTCACAGACTTTTGAAGTGGGAACCAAAATGAATGAATCGAACTGGAAGTTGCAGGCCACGGCTTATTATCGATTGGGACAAAATGTGATTGACTGGATATTAGTGCCGGGCGAAACCGTTTGGAGAAATAAAAATCTGACCAACGTGAATGCAATGGGCGCCGATGTGAACGCTGAATATATTTTTCAGGACTTTATTATTCGCAAAATAGGAATTGCTTATTCGTACCTCACAATGAATAAAGATGCCAGCACTTTCGACTCGAAATATGCGCTGGACTATCTGAGAAACAAGGCGGTGGTTTCACTTGACCATAAAATAGCGGGTAAACTTTCGGCTTCGTGGAAGTTTTCTTACCTCGATCGGGCAGGAAGCTATACCGACGTAAATAAACAATTGCAAAGCTTTAGTGCATATTCGTTGCTGGATTGTCGATTGCTGTGGAACGGAAAAGGATTTGATGTATTTGCCGATGTAAATAACATCTTTGATAAAGCCTATGCCGATTATGGTGGGTTGAATCAGCCGGGACGGAATTTTAATGCTGGGGTGAGATTGAAATTGTAATAATGACCACCCCAAACCCCTAAAGGGGAACATAAAAACGGCTGTATTCACTTAAGAGTACAGCCGCTTTTTCTTAAAGCCCCTTTAGGGGTTTGGGGTGGTCATTCTAGCAAACCATAGTTGGTTTGATTTGTTTGAAGAAATCGTTTCCTTTGTCGTCTACCAGAATAAATGCAGGGAAATTTTCCACTTCAATTTTCCAGATAGCTTCCATGCCTAATTCGGGATATTCAAGGCATTCCACTTTTTTGATATTTTGTTGAGCTAAAATAGCTGCCGGACCACCGATGGAACCTAAGTAGAATCCGCCGTATTTCTTACAAGCATCTGTTACCTGCTGTGTGCGGTTTCCTTTGGCAATCATGATTAAGCTACCGCCGTTTTCCTGAAATAAATCCACGTACGAATCCATACGACCGGCGGTGGTAGGACCAAACGAACCGGAAGGCATTCCTTTAGGCGTTTTAGCAGGACCTGCATAGTAAATCGGATGGTCTTTCACGTATTGAGGAAGCGGTTTGCCTGCATCAATCAATTCTTTCAGCTTGGCGTGTGCAATATCACGACCCACCACGATAGTTCCGTTCAATGAAAGGCGTGTTGCAACAGGATATTTAGACAAAGTAGCCAAAATCTCTTTCATTGGCAGGTTCAAATCTATTTTTACAGCATTTCCTTCGCCTTCGTTACGCAATTCTTCAGGAATCAAAGCTCCCGGATTATCTTCCATGCGTTCAACCCAAACACCGTCTTTGTTGATTTTACCTTTGATGTTACGGTCGGCAGAGCACGAAACAGCCATACCTACAAAGCAGGAAGCACCGTGGCGCGACAAGCGAACGATACGCACATCGTGAGCAAAATACTTACCTCCAAACTGAGCGCCGAAGCCCGAAGCTTGTGCTTGTTTCAGAACTTTTTGCTCCATTTCCACGTCGCGGAAAGCTTGTCCAAGCTCGTTTCCTTCAGTTGGAAGTTCGTCGTAATATTTAGTCGAAGCCAGTTTTACGGTTTTCATACAAGCATCGGCCGAAGTTCCGCCAATAACGAAAGCAATGTGGTAAGGAGGACAAGCCGCAGTACCCAGCGTTTTCATTTTTTCGGTCAGGAATTTTTCCAACGAAGCCGGGTTAAGCAATGCTTTGGTTTCCTGGAAAAGGTATGATTTATTGGCCGAGCCACCACCTTTGGCAATAAACAAGAATTTGTATTCGTTTCCATGTCCGGCTACAAGGTCAATTTGAGCAGGCAGGTTGGTGCCGGTGTTCACTTCGTCGTACATGTTGAGCGCTGCGTTTTGCGAGTAACGCAGGTTTTCTTCGGTATATGTTTCGTAGATACCTTTCGAAAGGGCTTCTTCGTCTGTACCGTTGGTCCAAACATTGCTTCCTTTTTTAGCATAAACGGTAGCAGTTCCTGTGTCCTGACAGAAAGGAAGGATGCCTTTAGCAGCAATCTCAGCATTGCGAAGCATGGTCAACGCCACGTACTTGTCGTTTTCGCTGGCTTCGGGATCAGCAAGGATAGCAGCCACTTGTTTTTGATGTTCGGGGCGCAGCAGGAATGAGCAGTCGCGCATGGCAGCACGAGCCAACATGGTCAATGCTTCCGGTTCTACTTTCAGGATTTCCTGTCCTTCAAATTCAGATACCGAAACATGGTCTTTGGTAAGTAAATAGTATTCGGTTTTTTCTTTTCCCAGTGGAAATGGTTCCTGGTACTTAAATTCTTTTGCCATTTTTCTATTATTTTAATCAGTTAAGTAAATGATAATTATTATTGATATATTTTTTGTCACATAGTTCACACTCGTTTTAAATAGAAAATGTAAGACTAAGAACACATAGCATTATCCCGAATACGGGATAATTTCAGACTGAGCAAAAGTATCGTCAGATACTTTTACTATGTGACCTAAGTCTTTTTTACAAATATTTCTATGTGTACTATTGTGATATAATGTATTATTATATATTGGAAACTACTTATAATTGACGATTGAAAAGTGTTGCAAAATTACGGAAATTTTTCTGTAATCAATACTTGCAGGAACAAACTTTATCCCCAAAACAGCTTTCGTTATATTTTAATTTTATGCACATCGTCAACCCCCATTAGTAAAGGATTATATGGCTATTTTGGTCTAATCAACTCATACTAAGATCAAATTTTGAATAACAAATCAAACAAAATATTTTTTAATTTAAAAATAAACATATATATTTGCCCCCTGCTGGCGCGGATTTGTAATCCCAAGACAGAAGAAAGAAAGCAATCAATTGAGTTGGCACGGGTCTGCGACCCGTGCCAGCGGGGGTTATGCCTCATGCAAAAAAAACGAAAAAACGAACAATTATGAACAGAATATTGATGACATTAACTTTTAGTTTATTCCTCTTGAATTTATGTTTGGGACAAATTCCAAAGGAAGCATTTCCATTGACAGATTCTCTTAGTGACTTATGGCATAATGGAGAAACAGAAAAAGCAATTGAATCCTCTTTGGAATTATATCGTTTGTATCCACCGATGTTTATTGAGAGTATCCATAATACGCTTGCCCAACAACTACAAAATGACCCCAAATTATATGGACAAAAATATTTGGAGCAATTACGACTAAAGAAAAATGATGAAATCAGCAATATCATTTCTCCAATTTATTTATGGAGTAAGTCAATAAATGAAAAAAATGAAAATGATTTAAAAGAGATTTTGAAAGAACTAAATAGCATTTTAAAAGACAGCTCTAATTATAAATCTGAAACCGAAAGATACTGCCTTTTAATTTTACAAGAACTGGATAAGAAAAACGCCATTGATGCTAAAAACAAAGAAATAATCTTACACAAAAATATAAACAATTTGGAAGCATATCCTTATGTCAATAAAGTTATTGTTGGCAGGTCAGAAGGGGTAAAAAGAGCATGGCACAGATATTTATTGGCATATAGTTATAACTATCTGTATACAGTTAAACCCAATGTTGCAGAATACTTAAAAAAAGCTTCTGATTACAGCCCCGACCAAAACGACAGACAATATAAACATGCATATTTTTATGACGCTGCTCTTTTGACAGGTAATACAAGAGAGTTCGGTTTTCAAACAAAATATCAAAAGTATTTGGTTGAGAATAATCTCAATTCTGAGGCATTAGATTTATTGAGCGACATAGCTTTTGGCAACCCCTCAGATTACAACATAAAAACATTACGGGAATTTTATGAAAAATTAAAATACAACAGATTATTTACTGACTATTGGGCTAATTATATTCATAAAAAGGGCAAACCAGTTCCAAAACTAAAAATACGATTTGAAAAAGAAGAATTAGACTTAACTAAGGAACCTGGTAAATGGATTTATATTGATGTTTGGGGAACTTGGTGTAGTCCATGTGTAAAAGAATTGCCCGAATTACAATCCTTTTTTGTTGAGAATAATAAAAGTAGTAATTCAAGATTAGAGGTTTGCACATTTTCGTTTAGTTCTCAAAACTTGTCGGAATTTATGACTAAAAATAAATATACATTTCCAGTTAGCGAGATTGACAAACGAACTAATGATTTATTTGAGGTCTCTGGATATCCAACAAAAATATTGATTTCACCACAAGGCAACTTCATAAAGATACCTTTTGGAGTTGACTGGAAAATATATATTAAAAATTACACAATGATGTAAAAATAACTGGTGGTAATACCCTGCTGGCGTGGATCTGTAATCCGTGCCAAGACAGAAGAAAGAAAGCAATCAATTGAGTTGACACGGGTCACAGACCCGCGCCAGCGGGGGGGGGGCGTTGGTTGCAATTTTAGAAACCGTCATAACAAATTGATAATGATTGATAAAATAAAATACTGGATTCAAAAACAAAAAGAAAAACGATTTTGGAATAATCCAGATAAATGGTTAGTTGCTGTGATTCTTGATGATAATAATGAACAAGTCTATGGCAAAGTAAAAAATGGATTGGCAATTTTAGAGAGAATTCCTAAACCTGAAACTGGATATTTTTATCTTGATATTGTTAAAGTTGTTGGGCCAATTGGGAAACAGGCTTTTAGAGATGAGGAAATTGAGGTGTTTAAAGCTATTGAGATTTATAAAAGTTCAAATATTCCTACATTTACATTTAAAGCAATACTTCCTAAGCCAAATGATTATTTTAGATTATTAGATTGGTTTAAACAGTATGATAAAAAAGTAGAATTTCCTTGGTCTCCAAAAGATTATAATTTAGAATGGAGAAAAGGATATTGTACAGCGGACAATTTAGAACAAGCAACAAAAATATTACTCGATTTTGTACAACTTGATAGGTCCAGAGATGTAAAAGAGGTAAATAATTGGGACTATTATTTAAAAGAATAATAAAAACTGCAACCAACATGGTGTCATACACCCCGCTGGCGCACATTTAGCTTCGCTGACCGTTGGTTCTTGACAAGCTAAGCGGCAGAGCCGAGTGGTAATGTGTGCCTTGCTTTGGAAAAGCAATCCTATTATTTTGCTTCACTGGTAACCGGAGCTAAAAGTAAACCTGCGGATGAGACGAAATAGATAAGAAAAATGAGGCTGTCTAATAAGTGCTTTTTTTGAACGCAAATTACGCAAATGGCACAAATTTTCGCAAATTTCATTTTTATAGATGTCACTATATCAGTAATCTGTGTCTTACGTCGATTTGCGGTTTTTGCGTAATTTGCGTTCCATTTTTCTTTTGAGACATCCTCATTAAAGTCGTAGGAACTAATAACAATACCCCTTTATTTTTTGAAAAAAGTGATAGTTTCGTTTTTCACAGCATCATCGTATATTTCATTTTCAAATTTTGAAATAAAATCTGCTTTCTGCTTATTGAGTAAGATGTTTGATATTCTTTTTCTGGCCATATCATAGGGTTCAACCTGACCGGAAAGACGATAAGAGAGAATGCGCAAAAAATAATGCTGAGTACTATCCTGGGTTTCTACAAACTTATTCGCAGAAAGGAAGTGAGCTGCATCTTCTATTTTAAGGGGTATTTTTTTCAATACTTCGGAAAGAGGCAACCATTTATCGCCAAAGTAATCATAGCTGATAGCATTCCGAATGCTGTATTTTTCTATACTTTCGAGTGACTTAGTATTAGCCGATTGCACCCAGCCACGTACATTGGCCATTTTCTGGGCATTTTTAGGTACAACCAACAACAGACCTTTCAGTGTATTTTCAGTCAGAAGCAACTGCTGCCCGTATTCGTTGTAAAACGCTTTCAAATCTTCCTCGGCAGGTTCTTTCGGTAGCCGCTGTTCTATCATTCTCTGCTGATATTGATGAATAGTCAGCGATTTTCGGTAATTCTCTACGAGCTCATCTATCTCAGCCTTGTTCGTGATATTACGTTTTGCATTTTCGTACATCAAAACGTCGGTTGCCCATTTGCGAACATAACTCTGTGCAATTTCAGCACTGTCCGTGTCGTTCACATTGGGAGGAATCACCTGCTCAATTTCATCTGCATACAAAAATTTCCCTTCTACCTCAAGATATGGTTTTCTGGCTACATCGGGGGTTTTTGACTTGCAAGACACAAAAACAATGAGGCTCAATATAAATAAAGAGAGAAGGGTAGTTTTTTTCATAAAAGAAGTGCTAATTTATAGCGGTAATTTAATGACAAAGCGCAAAAACAAAAGCCAAAGTTAGGCCTTTTATTTTTGCGCTCTGAGATAATTAGTTTTTCTTAACCGTTTTCAAAACATTTTGGTCAACTACCACTTCATATTTTTCCCGAAGAGCTTTTATCCATGCTTTATCAAGATATTCCTGATAGTCGGCAGTCACTAGTCCACGCACATCCGAGAAATCTTCCGGCTTTGTTTTAAGCAACTTACCACTAACATAAAAGTAGGGATATTCGGCAGTTGGAATGTATTTATCGTTGGATTTGAATATCTGGTCATCTACAACCTTGTTCTCACCCTGTACAAAAAGTCCCTTTTCTATTTTTGCTCGCTGTATAGGTTCGTTCAGGCGTGCTCTCAGGAATTTTTCTATCGAATCTTTGGGCGATTTCTTTATGATCTGTTTGGCTTCTGATAGCGTTTCTTTGTCTTTGCAAAGAACAACATAGCCTTTAAAATGTGGCTTTTCCCATTTGTAATCCGCCTTATGACTGTTGAAATACTTTGTCAGCCCCTTTGTATCGCGCGAAGCTTTATCCCAAACCTCCCTGTTGCTCACTTCGAAAAGCAATATACCATCGTGATACTCTTGCATGAGAAGTCGGAAATCTTCATACTTATTTTCCAGTTGACTATCTTCGTAGTCAAGTAATTCCTGATCCACATACTCATCCAATTTTTCGTCAATAATCTCTTTCGGTGAACTTTTCTCTGATACCGGATTTTCTTTCAGGAATTTTGCAAAATCGACTTGAGAGTAGTTTTTAGATGCAAAACTAAATATTGGTTTATTCAGCTTTGTTGCTTCAACAATGAAAGTTGAATCAGTCAGTTTCTTTGAAGCCGCCAATTTATAAAATTCATTCAGACTGGCGGGAATTAGTTTATAATTATACTCGTTGCGCAGTTTTGCCAGAAAAACCTGTTGCCCGCTCTTTGACCGATCATCACGTTTTACCTTTCGTTCCAGGTCTGCTTTCAATTCGTCGAACGAAGCGATCCCTTTTTTATCGAGCAACTTCAATATATGCCATCCGCCATTTGTTTGGATTGGTTTTGAAATTTCGCCAACATTTTTCAGGGCAAATGCTGCTTTTTCAAACTCGGGAACCATGCGCCCTGAGCCAAACCATGGAAGTTCTCCGTTCTTCGATGACGTTGTTTTATCCTGAGAATACTTTCTGGCTAATGCTCCAAAATCCTCGCCTGCAATCAGGCGGCGATAAAGCGAGTCAATCGTTGTTTTAGCTCTTTTATTGAGGAAATCATCGCCCTTGTTGGTAAGAATCATTATATGCGACACCAGAACATCGCCCAGGGTTTTACGGCGGGCATGTACTTTCACAATATGGTAACCAAAGGCTGTACGGATTGGCTTCGAATATGAACCAACAGGGGTATTATAAGCTGCGGACTCGAAGGGATAAACTGTTCGGAAAACTGAGATCCAACCTAAACGACCGCTGTTTTTTTCGGCGGATTCATCCTGAGATATTTCTTTTGCCACCCTGGAAAAATTTTCATGCTCCAACCTTCTCCAGATCGTATTTATTTCGTTCCAGGCTTTGAGCGTATCGGCTGGTAATGCATTTTGAGGTATCCGAATCAGAATATGGCTTACATCTACGTCCTCTTTGGAGCGTTCGTAAGCCTCACGCAGTAAAATTTCATCGACCTTCGGATCAGTCAGATAGGGTCTGGTAAGTTGTGAGCGATAGCCGGATAATTCGGAGATAAATGCTTCGGTGGTATCTATCCCCTGCTTTTTCGCTTCTTCAACCTTCAGTTTGAAATTAATAAACAATTCGACATATTCATCGAGAGTTTTCTTATCTAATGAATTATTGGTATTGTTTTTATTGTATATATATTCAAATTCCGATTTCGATACAGGTTTCCCGTTGATAGTCATTAAAACGGGGTCAGAAGTTTGAGCAAAAGAACCAACTGATAAGGCCCAAAAAGTCAAAAAAGCAATTACAGATGATTTCATAAATGTTTGGGATATTGATAAAACCCGATAAAATAAAAAAACTTTACAATCAACAATAATCAAAGCGCTTGAATAGAAACGAACGCTTTTGATTATTGTTGTGTTTAGTCTTTTACTCAGTAACCTCGCAAAGTTATCATTTTATATCTAAACTAAAAATCAATTCTGTAGATTATTCAGCATTATTTTAAATAAAATAAGAATTATCTAGTTGTTTTCGCGACTATAATTTGGTGCTTCACTGGTAATTGTTACGTCATGTGGGTGGCTTTCTGCAACACCGGCATTGGTAATACGAGTAAACTTAGCATTGTGTAACTCCTTGATTGTGTGTGCTCCACAATATCCCATTCCGGCACGTAAACCACCAATCATCTGATAAATTACTTCGAACAATGCTCCTTTAAATGCTACACGAGCAGAAATTCCTTCGGGAACCAATTTCTTAATATCGTCTTCCATATCCTGGAAATAACGATCTTTCGAACCCTTATCCATGGCTTCGAGGGAACCCATTCCACGGTAAGATTTAAACTTACGACCATTAAAAATAATTGTTTCACCCGGTGATTCTTCTACTCCGGCAAAAAGTGAACCGGCCATAATGGTGTTGGCACCTGCTGCAAGAGCTTTTACAATATCGCCTGAATAACGAATACCACCATCAGCTATCACAGGAACACCTGTTCCGGCCAAAGCCTTAGAAACTTCGTAGATAGCAGAAAGTTGAGGTACACCTACTCCGGCAATAACACGGGTAGTACAAATAGAACCAGGACCTATCCCTACTTTTACGGCATCTGCACCTGCTTCAACCAAAGCTAAGGCAGCTTCACCGGTAGCAATATTACCTACCACTACATCAATTTCGGTATATTTAGCTTTTACCTCTTTCAACATTTTCACCACCGACAATGAATGCCCGTGAGCAGTATCTATAACAATAGCATCAACTCCCGCATGTACCAATGCATCTACTCGATCCATTGTATCATGCGTTACACCAACACCGGCTGCCACACGCAAACGACCCTGAGCATCTTTACAAGCACGGGGTTTATCTTTGGCTTTGGTAATATCTTTGTAGGTAAGCAATCCGACCAATTTGTTGTTTTCATCAACAACCGGAAGTTTCTCTATCTTAAACTGTTGAAGAATATCGGCAGCAGCTTCCAAATCTGTAGAACGGGTAGTTGTAATGAGGTTCTCTTTGGTCATTATAGCATCTACCTCTTTGTCCATATCACGCTGGAAACGTAAATCGCGATTGGTAACAATACCAACCAAATATCCCTGCTCATCCACTACAGGTATACCCCCGATTTTATATTCGGCCATCAAAGCCAACGCATCGCCCACAGTTGCTCCTTTACGAATTGTTACCGGATTAGAAATCATACCGTTTTCGGCACGTTTTACTATTTCAACCTGTTTGGCTTGTTCGGCAATGGTCATGTTTTTGTGAATCACACCTATACCTCCCTCACGAGCTATAGAAATAGCCATCTTGCATTCTGTAACCGTATCCATGGCAGCAGAAACAATCGGAATTTTTAATTCTATTCGGCGTGAAAACTGAGTGGTAAGATCGACGTTGCGGGGTAAAACATCGGAATAGGCGGGAACAAGTAATACGTCGTCAAACGTCAAACCTTCAATTTGAACTCTTTCGGCAATAAATGACATAGTGTTTATTTTTTATCGTTTCTTATTTTCAGAGGATGTACCAAAAGAAACAGTATCGAAATTAAAAAAGACTATAATTTCTAACTAGTTAGGTCAATCTCATCTATGAAAATTATTGCGTGCAAATTTACATCTTTTTTGCGACTGGGGAAATAGCAAGAACACAAAAAACTTTAATTGATTGAATTTCGGGATGTTTTATTTGGGAGAGTGCTGAAAACAGTCTGATATAAAGAAAGATATAACCTTCTACTCTTGTATTCTCTGAACAGAATTTATCTCTTTTATTTTAATAATATTCCGACAGAGATTATTGATGTCCTCCGTATCATGCACATAAATATAAAATCTTCCGACAAAAATACCAGCATCGGTTTCTATATTCATCTTATTGATATTCACTCCATATCCATCAGAAATAACCTTCAGAATCTGGATCAACACGCCTTTTTTGTCAATCCCTTTAATTTCGAGTATCTCTACAAACGAAAGTACCTTGTGCGTTGCCCATTCGGCTGAAACTATCCGCTCACCATAACTGCTCTTGAGCTTAGCAGCTACGGGGCATTGCCGTTTGTGTACAATTATTTTTTCGGAGTCATCCACATATCCTAATACATCATCTCCCGGAATGGGATGACAACAATCTGCCAGCGTGTAGGTCTTTCCGGCATTCTCTTCGGTAAGCTTAAATGGTTTTTTCTTGTCAATCTTACTGTCAATGGGTACAGTCTGCGCTTGTTTATTGTCGGAGGAGCTGACAAAAGGCATTTTGAGATATTTCACAAAAACATTCTGAGTCTTTGGTTTAAATATCACCTTGCTAATGTCGTCCAGATTCAATATTCCTTTGCCCGCCTGCAAATATAACTCACCCCGTTGCGTGATGTTGTAATAGTTCAGAATACGAACGATGTTTTCATTTTCGAGCCCAAGGTTAACTGATTTCAGAATCTCTTCTATTCTTTTTTGCCCTTCAACAACAAATGCTTTTTCTTCTTTCTTGAAAAGTGCTTTTAATCTGGCTTTAGCCTTAGCAGTGGTTACATAATCCAACCACTCAGGCTGTGGAGTTTGCTTTTTGGAAGTAAGAATTTCTACCTGATCGCCACTATTAAGCTTGTAGCTAAGTGGAACCAGCTTGTGATTTACCTTTGCTCCGATACAATGATTTCCGAGCTCGGAGTGAACGGAGTATGCAAAATCAAGCGCTGTAGCTCCCTGCGCGATGGTTTTAATATCACCCTTGGGGGTAAATACAAAAATTTCGGAAGCAAAAAGATTTAGCTTGAAAGTATCCATAAAGTCGATCGCATTCGGCTCCGGATGCTCCAACAATTCTTTAATTGTTTTCAGCCATTTATCCAATTCGGACTCATCAGACTCTCCCGATTTGTATTTCCAGTGTGCAGCCAGACCTTTTTCCGCAATATCATTCATCCTTTCACTCCGAATCTGGACTTCCACCCATCTACCATGTGGTCCCATCACCGTTACGTGCAATGCTTCGTATCCATTGGCTTTCGGCGTACTTACCCAGTCGCGGATACGTTCGGGGTGAGGTTTGTAAATGGCTGTTATGGCTGAGTATAACATCCAGCACTGCTCCTTCTCTGTCAACTCTCCATGTGGCTTGAAAACAATACGTTCGGCCAAAATATCGTAGACTTCTTCAAAAGGAATATTGCGGGTGGACATTTTCCGCCAAATAGAATAAACAGACTTTAAACGAGCCCGAAGTTTAAACTCGTAGCCCATCTCCGTAAGCTTCTTATTTATCGGTTCTGAAAATTCTTTGTAAAATTCGTTGCGGGATTCCTCATCTACAGCCAGTTTATCTTCTATTTCTTTAAAAGCATCGGGATGTTCAAACTTAAAGCTGAGATTTTCGAGTTCTGTTTTTATGCGGAAAAGTCCTAATCGGTGAGCAAGGGGAGCGTAGATATATTGTGTTTCGCCAGCAATTTTGTATTGCTTGGCTAAAGGCATGGAACCGAGTGTTCGCATGTTATGAAGTCTGTCCGAAAGTTTTATAAGAATCACCCGAATGTCGTCGGACATAGTAATGAGCAGCTTCCTGAAGTTTTCCGCTTGCTCCGATGCTTTTTCTGCAAAAACACCACCCGATATTTTGGTCAGACCATCAACAATTTGAGCTATTTTGGCTCCGAAAAGATTTTCAATATCTTCGACCGTGTAATCGGTATCTTCAACCACATCGTGAAGCAAGGCAGAGCAGATGGAGGTTGAACCCAGACCAATTTCGCGTACCACAATGCGCGCGACAGCCAAAGGGTGCATAATATAAGGCTCTCCGGAACGACGTTTGATACCTTTATGAGCCGCCTTCGCAAAATTGAACGCCTTGGTAATCAGCTCAACTTTTTGACGGTGACTGGTCTTACTATAGTCTACGAGCAATGCATCAAATTCCTGCTGAATGAGCTCATCATCGGTTAGCGGTTCAAGTTCGGTTTGCGACATACAGTTTTAGTTATCAATTATCAATCAACAGTTTTAATCAACATTCAAAATCAAATCTTTTCTTACAAATGGCTTAGATAACTATTGAATAGTAATGCAAAGATATAAAAAAAATCAAATCTACAGGCATTTAAGCTCCGGCGATTACTATTTAATAGTAGGGAATCCGGCTTGCATCCAATCTTTAAAACCACTATTCAATTCGTAAATTACAAAGCCCAAATCTGCAATTTTTGACGCTGCCATTTTGCTCCTGTTTCCACTCCGGCAATACAATGCAAGCGGTTTTTTCTTGCTCAGTTTTTTTATATTTTCGGCAAAATCAGGCTTATTTACATCAATATTTACTGCACCGGCAATATGACCTGCAGCAAATTCTTCGGCTGTGCGTACATCTATCAATTGAACAGATTTAGCGTCCACAAGTTTTTTAAATTCCGCAGTTGGCAATGACTTTAGCTGCGATGGATTGGATTGAGAGAATGCCGAAAAAGCCATTAAGAGGCTCAACGCCAACATTAAACACTTTGATTTCATGTGTAAATAATTATTTTCTAGAAAATTATTGACTAAGATTTATACTACCCGTACGTCCAATTAATAACCCGGCAATAACAAGCTTACATCATTCGATGCTATACCGTAATAGCTTCCTATCAGTCGATTGACCAATACACCTTCGAAGATATAGGCTCCATGACGAAAACCGGCACTTTCTGAAATAGCCGATTTCACACAACCGGAATGAGCAATTTTCAGCAGTATAGGGGCAAAAATATTGCTCAACGCCATAGACGAAGTGCGTGCTACGCGAGCCGAAATATTGGGAACACAATAATGAATAACTCCGTGTTTCTCAAAAATCGGATTTTGCAGTGTGCGACATTCCGATGTTTCAAAACAACCACCCTGATCTACACTCATATCAATCAATATCGCACCGGTTTTCATGGTTTTGACCAAATCTTCCGAAACCATAAAACGATCGGATCCATTGATGTACCTCAGGTTACCTATCACCGCATCGGCCGAAGCAAGGGCTTTAATCAGCACATTGGGGTGGATAACAGAGGTAAAAACCTGCTGTCCGAGATAATGCTGTATTTTGCGCAGCTTATTAATATCATGATCAAAGATTTTGACCAATGCACCTAGAGCTAAAGCAGTTCGGGCGGCTACCGATCCGGCAATTCCGGCACCCAGAATAACAACTTCTGTAGGCGAAATTCCGGCGACTCCACCGAGCAACAATCCTTTTCCTCCCCGTTCGTTACTCATCAGTTCGGCAGCAACAGCAATCGCTGTATTTCCTTCAATTTCGGAAATGGAGCTTACCACGGGGAACGTTTTTTGCTCATCCTTTATCAACTCAAAAGCAATGGCATTCATCTTTTTCTTCATCATCAACTTAATACAGTCGGTTGATAAATTGGACAATTGCAACATCGATAATATAGAAGAACGTTCGTGCATCAAATTAAGTTCTTCGATGGTTGGCGGAGCTATTTTAAGTACTATATCGGCAGCAAACACCTCCGAAGCATCGTCGACCATAAACGCTCCGGCTTCGCTGTACTGTAAATCGGAATATGACATGGGGACACCGGCACCTCGCTGAACGTAAACGCTATGACCTTCTTCAGTAACAATAGCTACTCCTTCGGGCGTAAGCGCCAAACGAGTTTCTACATCAGCATTTTCTTTCGGAATTCCAATCGATAGACGCGGTTGACGGGCAATTTCGCGCAACAAACACTCTTCGGGGAAAAGTGAACGCTTTTCTTTCGGATCTCGTTTCATAACCATGTAAATATTTTAGAGTTAGACTACAAAACTAAGCACTATTCTCGGAATAAGCAAATAATAAAATGGTTATTCGTTGTTAGTCATGCTTATTTTCGCTTATTTGTTTCCTTGTTTATAAACAAGAAACTTGCTGCATCGTTCTTTAATATATCATCCTTAGTTTTCAAATACTACAGACTTTTGAACTCATTACTGAAAATTCTTACCTTTGCACTCAATTATGGAAAATAAAAAACTTGGAGGGCATATAGCTCTTTTCTCGGCCAATGTTATTTTTGGTATCAACAATCCTATTTCCAGAGCGCTGATGCCGGAAATACTCAGTCCGTTTACGCTTACATTCTTTCGGTTATTTGGTGGAATGTTACTATTCTGGAGCGTATCGTTATTTACCAGAAAGGAGCGTGTTGCGCCGAAAGACATTTTATTGTTATTCTGTGCTTCATTTTTTGGGTTGACATTGAACCAGCTTCCATTCTTTGTTGGTTTATCCATGACTTCGCCCATCGATGCGTCCATTGTTGTCACCATGCTGCCCATTCTGACTATGATACTGGCAGCCATCATCATTAAAGAACCTATCACACTGATGAAGGCCGTGGGGGTTGTGGTTGGTGCTTCGGGAGCCTTATTGTTGGTTTTCAGCAGTCAGACGAAGCACACCGGAAATGGAAATTTCTGGGGTGATTTAATCGTTTTTTCAGCCACTTTTTCGTTTGCTATCTACCTCACAGTTTTCAAAAATCTGATATCAAGATATTCGCCTGTCACCATTATGAAATGGATGTTTTTGTTCGCCACCATTGTTTGTACGCCTTTTTGTTACAAGCCATTGATGCAAACCGACTTTACATTGCTGAGTGCCAACACCTACTGGCGCATAGGATATATGGTCGTTTTTGCCACTTTTCTGGGTTATCTGCTGGTGCCTATCGGACAAAAAGTGCTTCGCCCCACCACACTGAGCATGTATAATTACGTTCAACCCATAGTGGCTTCGATGCTTGCGGTGGCTATAGGTATGGATACTTTCGGGTACGAAAAAGCCCTGTCGGGAGTGTTGGTTTTTGCCGGAGTGTATATCGTTACGCAAAGCAAATCGAGAGCGCAAATGGAAGCTGAAAGACTCGCGAAAAGAAAATAGAGGGACACTTGCCCCGGTTAGAATAGAATCCGCTTTCATGCAGGCAGGTTCTATTTTTTTTGAACAGATTTCAATTTTTCACCTAACCGGAGCGCGACTTAAAGTTGCACTCCGGCTATACTCAAATAAGGTTTTTAATGGTACTGCGAGCCATTTAAAAACCTTATTCTTTTTTCTGCCCCACTCACCGAAAAATAGTTTAGTAAAAAAGCCTGTGCGTTAATTGTTTTTTAGTATGTTTGTGGCAGAAAATTAATGACACTTCTAACGGAAAAATATGGGCAAGGGGATTAGGCGTATTTGGAGTTATAGGTAAGCCAAAAAATGAAAAGACTTGCATAAGTAAAATTAGGACTGAAAAAAATAGAGCATATAAAATGATTGAAAAACTGAACATAGAAGCTTTTGAACTTATTGACTTAGTAACGTATAAGCCAAATGAGATTCCAATGGAACGCCCTGAATTGTCTGGTTCAATAAAGGAGAGAGGTTTTGTTGATTTGTCAGATAAGCTTGTCGGATATGGTATCGAAAGAACAACTGATCACATTGGAAATACTATTTCAATTTTCATTCATAAAGAAAATGGTAGTTATGGCTTTAATGAATTTGACTTCCATAAATTTGGGACTCTTGTTGAAAACTTGAATTCATTAGAAAGTTTCAACAAAAAAGCTTCATTAAGCTTTATTGAAGCAGAGACTCTTAAATGGGTAATCAATGTTTACAATAGCAAAAAAGCAGAATCTTCATTATATGATTGTTTAATGTCTTCCATTGATTTGCAAGTCAAGCCATATACTTTTTATTTTCCTATTTTAAATCTTGAGATTGAAACTTCTTTCAAAATAGGGAATGTTGAATTTACATTCTTCACAAAAGAGTACTTTGATACTCTTTACAAATCACTAAAAGAGAAAAATAAAACACTTACAGAAAAAACCTTTAGTAATATCTATCGTAAAGACTTTCAAGGTAAAGTTTTAGCCAAAGTAACAGTAACAGGAGAAAGAAACAAAGCAGAAGAAATCGCAAAGGATGTAGCCGAAATTTCAGTAGACGTATTGAAGTTATTTAGCGAAACTGCTATTGCTGTAGCAGAAAAAAAGACGATGTTCGATTTAAACCATAAATTGAGTTATCAACTAGAGTCTAATTATTTGACTCATAATCAAGACAAAGAAGATAGTTTATCAATCAATAGTAAATACAATAATTATCCTTTTACATTTACAGAAAAACATTATAATAGTGCTAAACAATTAGGTCTAAAAACATTCTCTGATTTTATTTCAAAGAGACAAGATTGTGAACTAAATGATATTATTATTCAATCAATTCATTTGTTTGGTTTTGCAATCTCAAATTGGGATTTGAATCTTAGATGCGTAAATCTAATAACGATATTAGAAAGTATCTTTCTTAAAGACGATGATGAATGGAAAATGGAAGAAAAAACGAAGAAAAGACTTGCAAACTTGCTATCTAATCAACAACAAGAAAAAGAAAGAATAAAGATTATTTTTAGCAACATTTATCAAGTTAGGCACAAAATGATTCACAAAGCTAAACGATTAAATATCGACTTTAAAGAGTTATCTGAAGCGCAAAGAATTATTGTAACTGCATTCATTCGCTTGATTCAGTTTAACCTTGAATTTGGATATAAAGACAAGTTGGCTCTAATCGAAAAATTGGAAGAAACAAAAACTGATAACTAACAAAAACCAATAAACCCACTAGTGCGTTTCTGTGAACCGTGGCAAGACAACAAAAAGAAAAAATGGTCATTTATTGAAAGATGAAGTTGCACTCCTGCTATTCAGCAAAGAGAATAAAAAGCCCAAATTTTTCGATAATTCTACAAAGTCTTCCGCTTTAGCCATACCTGGTAGGAATTAATAATATTCTGCCAAAGTACGTAAGCTCCGGGGCCGATAGATGCTATCGGATTCAGATACATTTGCGCCATCCAGATGGCAAGTATTGTGTTTTTTTGCCCCAATCCCTGTCCTCCGGCCACTGTATCGTCATATCGCTTTCCTATCATTCGGCCTACAAGAAACTGCGAAGCACAAATTATAAAAGCACCAATAGCAATAAGTATTTCTATTGAATAATTTGCGCTGTTCTGCTTTACAATAAATTCTACAGTCCTGCCCGTAACAATGCCTAGCGCCAACGACCAGAGATAAAAAGACAAACCTGAAAATGATCCTATCCTTGCAGCTACTTGCGGATTCGTTCTTTGCAATAACAATGACAGTGCAAACGGAAGAAACAATAGAACAAAAATCGGTCGTAAAATAGTTATGAAAGAATCAAGAAAAGGCAGACTATTATAACTTCCTATCAGCGAAAATATAACCGGTGCTATGAGAGCTACAGATAAATTACTTATTAAACTGTAAGCCGTCAGACTGGCTACATTCCCCTTAAGCATGCCTGTGATTACCGGGGCAGAGGTAGCAGTTGGCGCCAATAAGCAAATCATTACTCCCTGAGCCAGTATAGCATTAAAAGGACGTAATATCAAATAAACCGCAATACTCCCCAATATTTGAATCAGTATCAGCCAGAGATGCAAAGGGGTAACCCTGATATTATCAAATTTCAACTTGCAATAGGTAAGAAAGAGCATGATGAAGATGAGGTATGGTGTCAGAAACGACAACATAGTGAAGAATTGGTAGAAAACAGCACCCACCGTAATGGCGGTAGGCATCATATAGGGTTTTAATCTTTTCAACATCAGCTCATTTTTTCTACCTACAAAAGTACAAAGATTATTTGTCATAAATAATCTCTGATAGTGATTCTTTATCTGCTCCCCATACTCAAATCATCACTGTAGCCCTACAGCGAAAATAAAAACGCGGCAATCTAAATGGAGTATATTCAAATCATTTAGATGACAAATAAGGTTTTGTTTGGTAGCAATAGTTGATTCTACTAAGGTTTGACCTTATTTCTTTCAATAATATTGCCTTAGTAGAGAATGAGAAAATAAAATTCAAAACCTTATTCCTTTGTTTTTAATGACATAGTGACAAAATATATAGATTCTTATATCGAACTCACGTAAATCAGATCGTATATATTGCCAGTATTTGATTTAGGGGCACAAAAAAAAGCCTCACACAATTTCTTGTATGAGGCTTTAAAAACGGCGGCTATCTACTCTCCCACTTTGCAGCAGTACCATCGACGTGGACAGGCTTAACTTCTCTGTTCGGAATGGGAAGAGGTGGAACCCTGTCGCTATAACCACCTAAATACGGTTTATTTAGTTGACAGATTATTGGTTAATTAGTTGGTTAGTTATGATTGGTATTAAACCAATTACTTATTACACTTAATTACTCAATTAACTTGTTATAATAGATAATTGAAAAAGAAGAGAGAAAAATACGCAAAGAGCGGGTTTGTTTCCTTTATCTCTACCTTTATTATTCCCCTTTAGGGGTTAGGGGTAGATTAGGGGTTCTAAAAAAGCTATCGGGCAATTAGTATCACTCGGCTCTACATTTCTGTTATACACCTGTGACCTATCAACGTGGTAGTCTTCCACGACCCTCAATGGAAATCTAATCTTGAAGATGGCTTCGTGCTTAGATGCTTTCAGCACTTATCCAAACCGAACGTAGCTACTGGGCAGTGCTCCTGGCGGAACAACCCATCGACCAGAGGTTCGTCCAACACGGTCCTCTCGTACTAGTGTCAGACCTTCGCAAATTTCCTGCGCCCACAACAGATAGGGACCGAACTGTCTCACGACGTTCTGAACCCAGCTCGCGTGCCACTTTAATGGGCGAACAGCCCAACCCTTGGGACCTTCTCCAGCCCCAGGATGTGACGAGCCGACATCGAGGTGCCAAACCATTCCGTCGATATGAGCTCTTGGGAATGATCAGCCTGTTATCCCCGGAGTACCTTTTATCCTTTGAGCGATGGCCCTTCCATACGGAACCACCGGATCACTATGCCCTAGTTTCCTACCTGATCGACTTGTCGGTCTCTCAGTCAAGCGCGCTTATACCATTATACTCTACGACCGGTTACCAATCGGCCTGAGCGCACCTTTGGAAGCCTCCGTTACACTTTTGGAGGCGACCACCCCAGTCAAACTACCCACCATACAGTGTCCTCCCTACAAGGGAGTTAGAACTCAAATAATCAAAGGGCCGTATTTCAAGGGTGACTCCACAAACACTAGCGTGCCCGCTTCGCAGTCTCCGGCCTATCCTACACATTAATTACCCAAATTCAATGTAAAGTTGCAGTAAAGGTTCACGGGGTCTTTCCGTCCCGTTGCGGGTAATCGGCATCTTCACCGATACTACAATTTCACCGAGCTCACAGCTGAGACAGTGCCCAGATCGTTACACCATTCGTGCAGGTCGGAACTTACCCGACAAGGAATTTCGCTACCTTAGGACCGTTATAGTTACGGCCGCCGTTTACTGGGGCTTCAATTCAATGCGTCTCTTGCGATAACATCTCCTCTTAACCTTCCAGCACCGGGCAGGTGTCAGGCCATATACTTCATCTTTCGATTTTGCATAGCCCTATGTTTTTGTTAAACAGTCGCCTGGGCCATTTCTCTGCGGCTTCTCATTCAACATGAGGAAGCGCCCCTTCTCCCGAAGTTACGGGGCTATTTTGCCTAGTTCCTTAGCTGTGAATCACTCGAGCGCCTTAGTACGCTATACTTGACCACGTGTGTCCGTTTGTGGTACGAGTACTTATAAGATTAACGTTTAGCGGATTTTCTTGGGAGTCTGATTACATCCATATCCGATTGCACAAGTGCGCTCGGTACTATCAGGTTCGACTCTAGGAGCGGATTTGCCTACCCCCGTCAATATCTACACCCTTTAACGACCTATTCCGTCAGGCCGCAGGACTTTCACTGCTCCGTCCCCACTTCACTCTTATAAGTAGTACTGGAATATTAACCAGTTCTTCCATCGGCTTCGCCTATCGGCTATACCTTAGGCCCCGACTAACCCTGATCCGATTAGCGTTGATCAGGAAACCTTAGTCTTCCGGCGGGGAGGTTTCTCGCCTCCCTTATCGTTACTTATTCCTACATTTGCTTTTCCAGCCGCTCCAGAGTAAGTTGTCCTTACGCCTTCAACGCTGTACTGGAATGCTCCCCTACCAATTATACAATGTATAATTCCATAGCTTCGGTAATATGCTTATGCCCGATTATTATCCACGCCAAACCGCTCGACTAGTGAGCTGTTACGCACTCTTTGAATGAATGGCTGCTTCCAAGCCAACATCCTAGCTGTCACTGCAGTTCGACTTCGTTAATTCAACTTAGCATATATTTGGGGACCTTAGCTGATGGTCTGGATTCTTTTCCTCTCGGACATGGACCTTAGCACCCATGCCCTCACTGCTGCAAAACATTTATATGCATTCGGAGTTTATCAGGACTTGATAGGCGGTGAAGCCCTCGCATCCAATCAGTCGCTCTACCTCATATAAACTATTGCAACGCTGCACCTAAATGCATTTCGGGGAGTACGAGCTATCTCCAAGTTTGATTAGCCTTTCACCCCTACCCACAAGTCATCCGAACACTTTTCAACGTATACCGGTTCAGTCCTCCATTTCGTGTTACCGAAACTTCAACTTGCTCATGGGTAGATCACTTGGTTTCGCGTCTACTCCCACTGACTATGGCGCCCTGTTAAGACTCGCTTTCGCTTCGGCTGCGTACCTGAAATACTTAACCTTGCCAGTGAAAGTAACTCGTAGGATCATTATGCAAAAGGCACGCTGTCACACCACGAAGGTGCTCCAACCGCTTGTAAGCGAACGGTTTCAGGATCTATTTCACTCTTCTATTCGAAGTACTTTTCACCTTTCCCTCACGGTACTGGTTCACTATCGGTCTCTGGGGAGTATTTAGCCTTACCGGATGGTCCCGGCAAATTCATACAGGATTTCTCGTGTCCCGCACTACTCAGGATACTGCTATCAAAATAAAACTTTACCTGTACGGGATTATCACCCTCTATGATCGATCTTTCCAAATCGTTCCAGTTCGTTTTTATTCCAAATATCGCAGTCCTATAACCCCAACAATGCATTACTACATCATTGGTTTGGGCTTCTCCGCGTTCGCTCGCCACTACTTGCGGAATCACTTTTGTTTTCTTCTCCTAAGGGTACTTAGATGTTTCAGTTCCCCTCGTTCGCCTCCCGCATAGCGGGATAACATAGCTTCACTATGTTGGGTTGCCCCATTCGGAAATCTCGGGATCATAGGTTATTTGCACCACCCCCGAGCTTATCGCAGCTTATCACGTCCTTCATCGCCTCCCAGAGCCAAGGCATCCACCGTTCGCTCTTATTTGCTTTTTTTATTTCTTGTTTGCTCGTATCCATAGTTATCAGACGCATTTACATGCGTCTCTACAAATACTCAATGCTTAACTTTAGATTACTCTATCGCAAAGCATTGCTTTACTACTTTTTCTCTCTTTCTTTCAATATATCAAAGATCGCTATTGAATGAATAATTAATAATTGATAATTAATAATTATTTTGTCTCACGACAATTATTCATTTAATGTGTTGATTGTTAGTGGTTCAATACTAATAATCTGTATTACTTTTTTGCTATTCTTCGAAAAAAACAACCCGCTGGTCGATTTTTGTGGAGAATATCGGGCTCGAACCGATGACCCCCTGCGTGCAAGGCAGGTGCTCTAAGCCAACTGAGCTAATCCCCCGAGTATTTTCAGTTATCAGGGAACACTTATCAGTTATCAGTTCTTCAACTGTTCACTGTTCACTGCTCACTGTGAACTGTTGTTGTAGTCCCAGGCAGAGTTGAACTGCCGACCTCTACATTATCAGTGTAGCGCTCTAACCAACTGAGCTATAGGACTGAATTTCAGTTATCAGTCATCAGCTTTCAGTTATCAACTTCTCTTGTGTAACTACCGTTTTCAGTTATCAGTCATCAGGTATCAGTTATCAGCATTCTCTGTAACTTGCATTACCGCTGACTGTTCACTGTTTACTGTTCACTGCTGACTGTATTTATATCATAAACAACATAATGTAGTACTCAAAAAGTTTGCACTTTCCTTGTATACCACTTTTCTACTAAGTTTCGATAACATCGCTCCAGAAAGGAGGTGTTCCAGCCGCACCTTCCGGTACGGCTACCTTGTTACGACTTAGCCCCAGTTACTAGTTTTACCCTAGGACGCTCCTTGCGGTTACGTACTTCAGGTCCCCCCAGCTTCCATGGCTTGACGGGCGGTGTGTACAAGGCCCGGGAACGTATTCACCGCGCCATGGCTGATGCGCGATTACTAGCGAATCCAGCTTCACGGAGTCGAGTTGCAGACTCCGATCCGAACTGAGAGAGGCTTTAAGAGATTAGCATCTTGTCACCAAGTAGCAACCCTCTGTACCCCCCATTGTAACACGTGTGTCGCCCCGGACGTAAGGGCCGTGCTGATTTGACGTCATCCCCACCTTCCTCACACCTTACGGTGGCAGTCTCAATAGAGTCCTCAGCTTAACCTGTTAGTAACTATCAATAGGGGTTGCGCTCGTTATGGCACTTAAGCCGACACCTCACGGCACGAGCTGACGACAACCATGCAGCACCTACACATCTGCTATTGCTAGAAGACCTGTTTCCAAGTCGGTCAGATGCATTTCAAGCCCGGGTAAGGTTCCTCGCGTATCATCGAATTAAACCACATGTTCCTCCGCTTGTGCGGGCCCCCGTCAATTCCTTTGAGTTTCATTCTTGCGAACGTACTCCCCAGGTGGAATACTTAACGCTTTCGCTTTGCCACATACAGTATATCGCATACAGCTAGTATTCATCGTTTACTGCGTGGACTACCAGGGTATCTAATCCTGTTTGATCCCCACGCTTTCGTGCCTCAGCGTCAGTTGTATCCCAGTAAGCTGCCTTCGCAATTGGTGTTCTGTGTTATATCTAAGCATTTCACCGCTACACAACACATTCCGCCTACCTCATTTACACTCAAGACCCTCAGTTTCAATGGCAATTTTACGGTTGAGCCGCAAACTTTCACCACTGACTTAAGGGTCCGCCTACGCACCCTTTAAACCCAATAAATCCGGATAACGCTCGGATCCTCCGTATTACCGCGGCTGCTGGCACGGAGTTAGCCGATCCTTATTCGTAAAGTACATACAATAGAGTACACGTACTCTTTTTTATTCCCTTACAAAAGAAGTTTACAATCCATAGAACCTTCTTCCTTCACGCGACTTGGCTGGTTCAGGCTCTCGCCCATTGACCAATATTCCTCACTGCTGCCTCCCGTAGGAGTCTGGTCCGTGTCTCAGTACCAGTGTGGGGGACCTTCCTCTCAGAACCCCTAATGATCGTTGCCTTGGTGAGCCGTTACCTCACCAACTAGCTAATCATACGCATGCCCATCTGTAAGCCATAAATGTTTAACCACTAAACCATGCAGTTCAGTGGTATTATGCGGTATTAGTCCGAATTTCTCCGGGTTATTCCCCTCTTACAGGTAGGTTGCATACGTGTTACTCACCCGTGCGCCGGTCGCCACCAAAGTATTGCTACCTTTATGCTGCCCCTCGACTTGCATGTGTTAGGCCTGTCGCTAGCGTTCATCCTGAGCCAGGATCAAACTCTTCGTTGTATCTTTTTTTATTTGCTCGGATGCTATCTATTCCTAAATTTATTGTAGAAAATTGACGTGGTATAAAAAATCTTTGTATCCTTTGACAGATACTCCCATTTATAAAAAATGTTCCCTTTCCTTATACTACATTATTTGTTGTTCATGTATTCTCAAAGATCGATGCTTGATACCCCTAACCCCTAAAGGGGAATTTGGAAGTTGCACTTCGCAGTGCAGTTGTTTATCAAGACTTCTAATGTTACTACAAAATAGCTCCCTATTTTATAACTTGTTTTGCTTTCGTTCTACCCTCAAATTTTGTGAGACAAACGGGCTGCAAAGATACTGCTTTTTCTCAATATACCAAACTTTATTAGAAAAGTTTTGATTTTTATTTTCAAGAAAATTTGTCGGGAAAACTTAATTTTATCCAACTTAACTGTTTTTTAATCAGTCAGTTATTAAACCATTTTTAAACCCAAAGCTTCTCTCTCAAAGCGGCTGCAAAGGTAATGCTTATTTTTAAACTACCAAACTTTTTGAGAAAAATAATTTCTTTATTTATTTGACACCTCTTTTCATTACCTAACTACCGTGCTTCTCTCTCAAAGCGGGTGCAAAAGTAGTCACTTTATACATACAATCCAAATCATTTTACCTTTTATTTCTGCTGTAAAACATACTAATCACCTTAAACGCCTGATAAAAAACTCGTTCCTGTCGCAAAATAATTTATTGTTTTCTCAAAATTGTTTCAAGCATTACTCTAAAACCGCTCCGGAATACCGAAAACAAGTACTGATGCGATATGAAAACTACCGACAGCTACCCTTAAATGGGCAGTTTGATAGCATTACATCGGCCTATTTCTTTTGGATTTTAGAAGAAAAGATGAAGATCGGAATCCTGAAAGTCCAAAAAACATTGATCCCAACATCAAAGTTTTTCCGAAATGAACTTCTTATAAAGTGAAATAAGAATGAAAACAGTCGACAAAACGAATAAGACTAGATGAAAATTACTCTTGCTTTAGGGCTTTTTTACTTTAGAAACTAATGAATCTGCAGACATTGCCGTAGAATCGGCCTCCATTCCATTCCCATAATTTAAATCTACCATCTGTAAATTTTCAGGTGTAACAGGATAAACAGCCACAATAATAATTCCGGGCTGTGCCAACATGACTATTAATTGGGACTTACTTTGGAGAATACATACATTCTCACCGGAGTGTTTTACATCTTTAGTGTATCCACTCAAAACCGTTTCCATAGATTTAAGTACAGCCGCTTCCCTTCCGACCGATTTTCCGGTAACTTTAATACGATAGGTAAACCCTACATGTTTATAGGATGGTTTCAGCGTGTAGGAGAATCCAAAGTTGCCGTTGTATTTTTCATTCCATGGGTTTCCGAGCAGAAAAAAATCCAGTGTTGCATCGTTTGATAATCTTTCGGCTGCAATAATCTTATGTTCCGAACTGCTTTTGTTGAAATCAGCTTCAGTCTTTTTAAACTTGGCATAAATGACCGACAAAGGAGAACTGAAATTCAATCCGGATACCGTATTAATAGTAATGTCTTTTTTTAGTCGATTAATAATAGCTTCCGAATCAAAGTAATCAGACGTGACAGTTTCGAACTTTGAAGAACCGGTCAATACGTAAGATTTATAATCATCAGAAATGCCATCATAAAGTGGTTGAATAACGTATTTTCCTTTGCTATCAATAAATCCTCCTTTTCCACCTATCATCGC
This sequence comes from Paludibacter propionicigenes WB4, assembly GCF_000183135.1. Lineage (NCBI taxonomy): Bacteria > Pseudomonadati > Bacteroidota > Bacteroidia > Bacteroidales > Paludibacteraceae > Paludibacter > Paludibacter propionicigenes. The sequence goes on from NC_014734.1 coordinate 2,298,540, forward strand.
CCAGGCAATATTTCCATTAAAAGGTAATGCGGAGTCAAACTGCGGGTCGATAATCATTTTTCCGGACTTATTAATGTATCCCCACTTATCACCCTGCTTTACCGGAGCAAGGTCATTGTCGCCGAATGGCTCAACATCGTTGAATTGCGGTTCGATAAACATCTTACCATTTTGATTGCACCAACCCCATTTATTATTCTGTTTTACCCGATATTGATCAGCATTGTCATTCCTCATTTCCTGAAATACGGGGTTAATAGAGTATTTTCCGGTTTCATCTATCACTCCCCAACTTCTTCCTGACGAGACAATGGCTTTGCCGGACTCAAAATCTCCGGCATTTGTGTATTGATAATTTATGATTTGCTTTCCTGTTGCATCAATGTATCCCCATTCGCCGGCTGCATTAGCAACAGCACATTTCCCATCGCTGAAATTACGAACAGTAGAATATTGCGGACTAATCTTCACAGTACCATTTTTGTCCACAAACCCCCATTTCTGATTTAGGCTATCCATAGAAATGCTGAATGCAGCCAATCCGTTTTTAAAAATCCGTACAGATTTAGCCTGCGGCAATTTGAATATTGTATCCCCCTTAGTGCTGATTGCTTGAGGTGCTCCGAATTCGGGGATAACCCAGGCGATGCCTTCACTGAAAACTGTAGCTTCTTTATACGTTGCTTTTATGGCAAAGTTTCCGTCTTCAGTGATAAAACCCCACGAAGGCTTAGTACCGAAAATCTGCACCAATGCCAGTTTGTCCCTAAAAACAGATGATTCTTTAAATTGCGGATTAATGATAATCTTTCCACCCGGATTGATATACCGATAAATATTCCCATTACACACCGGAAGTAGATCAATTACCTCAGTTTCCTTTGTAGACGAACTGCACGCCGTCAAAAAAATAATCAACAAAAAAGAAGTGATTAGTTTTAAATGTCTTTTCATTATTTCAATATTTATACTACGCAAACCTTAATAATGCGTTTCCTAATACTATTTTTAATTACATCGGATCCACATCCAGATTTATCCATAAAGATTTAAACTTGGGTTCGGACTGCAGATTAGTGGTGACCTGACGAAGGATATCTTTTGCCTTTTCGGCGGATGCTTCCACTTCAAACTTAAGCAAAATATGCTTGATATACATATTTTGTATACGTGATACAGCCGGAACATTTGGTCCTAGTACACGATTATTGAATACCGCCCGTAAATCGACGGCCATCCGAGCCGCCGCCTGATTGAGAATAATCGAGTCGCGATGGCGAAGGACGATCTGAATAATGCGGAAATACGGAGGATATTTGAATAGCTTCCGCTCGTCGCACTGCGTGGCAAACATAGCTTGATAGTCATTTCGGATAACTTGCCCGATAATGGGATGCTCCGGCGACGAAGTTTGAAGAATGACCGTACCACGTTTATTTTTCCTTCCTGCACGCCCGCTGACTTGCGCCATTAATTGGAACGCGCGCTCGTGCGCGCGAAAATCCGGAAAATTGAGCATGTTGTCGGCATTGAGAATTCCGACAAGGCTTACGCGCTCGAAATCGAGCCCTTTCGACACCATTTGGGTACCAATAAGAATATCGACTTTATGTTGTTCAAAGTCGGAAATGATCTTTTCATACGACTTTTTGGAACGGGTTGTATCTAAATCCATACGCGAAACACGTGCATCTGGAAAAATCTGTTTGATTTCGTCTTCGATCTTTTCCGTTCCAAAACCCTTCGTGGAAAGTGTTCCGGGCATTTTACAAGCCGGACAGATATTCGGAATCGGTTCGGTATATCCGCAATAATGGCAAGTCAGGGTATTAAAAGCTTTATGAACCGTGAGACTTACATCGCAGTTTTTGCAATGCGGTACATAGGCACAAGCTTTACATTCTATATAGGGTGCATACCCCCGACGATTTTGAAAAAGGATAACCTGCTCTTTATTCTGAAGCGCTTTGGCAATACGTTCGAGCAAGGTGTCGGTGAAATGGCTTTCCATTTGTTTCTTCCTGTACGCTTCTTTGGTATCGACAACAAGAATTTCGGGCATAGCCATATCTTCATGACGCTGACTAAGCTCTACCAAGCCAAACTTTCCGGTTTGCGCGTTCTGATAGGTTTCTATGGCAGGGGTAGCTGTTCCGAGCAAGGTTTTTGCAGCGTGCATGGATGCCAATACGATGGCGGCATTGCGGGCATGATAGCGCGGAGCCGGATCGTATTGTTTGTAACTCGACTCATGCTCTTCGTCCACAATAATCAACCCGAGCTGACGAAAAGGAAGAAAGATGGACGACCGCACGCCTATTATAACGTCGTAGGTTTTATCATTAAGTACATTGTTCCATATCTCCACCCGTTCGGCATCGGAGAATTTGGAGTGATACACTCCAAGGCGTTTACCAAACACCCGCTTCAAGCGCGTAGTAAGTTGGGTTGTCAGGGCAATTTCGGGAACAAGATAAAGCACTTGTTTACCTTCGGCGAGCACCTTATTAATAAGATGTATGTAAATTTCGGTTTTGCCGCTGGACGTAACACCGTGCAACAGCACCACCGGTTTTTCAATAAATTGCTTTTCTATTTCTTTAATGGCTACCTGCTGAAATTCATTAAGCGGATAAACGGCAGAAGTCGACACATCGGAAATATCCAATCGTCCGATTTCTTTCAGGTAAGTTTCCAATACGCCCCGCTCCACCAGTCCGGCAAGCACCGCAGCCGAGGCTCCCGATTTTTCCATCAGCTCTTTGCGCGAAACTTCGCGATACTTTGCAGGGATGAGGCATTTTGACAGATCAATATACATCATCAGCACATCCAGTTGCTTTTTGGCACGACCGAGATCGTCAAAAATCTTGCGGAGATTATCTTCCTGCATAGCTTCGGCTGACATGCGCACAAAGGTATCGGTCTTCACCCGAAACTTATCGGTCAGTTCTTCGCTGATTTCTACTGCACCTTTATCCAACAATGCTTTCAAGGTCGGCATCACGTCGCGCATTTCGGTGACTTTATTCAGCTCGAGAACTGTAGTAGGTTTGCCGTCGGACAAAGCCATAAGAACCTTTTCTTCTTTTTCCGAAAGAACGGTTTCGGCTTCGTAATCGGGATTGATGCATACCCGCGTTTCGCTTTCCAACTTTAAACCGGCCGGCACTGCAGCCTGATACACATCGCCCAGAAAGGCTTGATAGTAGGACGAAATCCATTCCCAAAACTTCATTTGCGGACGACGTAGAATGGGCGCATTATCCAGCAGACACACAATATCTTTGGCTTCGTAAACCGTAGGCATCACCGTGTGAACGAGATATACCACAGCAGTGTACATCTTTTTCTTTCCAAACGGCACCACCACCCGCATACCAATACGCACCGAATCCGCCCATTCTTCCGGCACGGAGTAGGTAAAAGTATTGGGCAATGGCAATGGCAATATGACGTCGACGTATTTCATCAAATTATTTCCTGAAAACGGAAAGAGAATATTACATTTTATCTTTCAAAAACATTCCGGTATACGATGCTTCGCAATTAATGATATTTTCGGGAGTTCCTTCAAAAACCAGATTTCCCCCTTTATCACCACCATCCGGTCCGATGTCGATAATATGATCGGCACATTTAATGACCTCAATGTTGTGTTCAATAATGATGACTGTATGACCTTTGGCAATTAGTGCATCGAAGGCTTTCATCAGGGTTTTTATGTCGTGAAAATGCAAGCCGGTAGTAGGTTCGTCGAACACGAAAATAGTAGGCTCGGGTTTTTCATTGGCCAGAAACGAAGCCAATTTCACCCGCTGGCTCTCTCCACCCGACAGTGTGCTGGACGATTGCCCAAGTTTGACGTACCCAACCCCTACATCCTGCAGTGGTTTCAGTCGCTTTACAATCTTCTTTTCTGTGTTTCCGGTTTGTGCCGAGAAAAACTCGATAGCCTGATTCACCGTCATCTCCAACACGTCGAAAATGTTTGCACCTTTATATTGTACATCCAATATGTCCTGTTTGAAACGTTTCCCGTGGCAGTGCTCGCATTCCAGCACCAGGTCGGCCATAAATTGCATTTCCACTGTTACCGTTCCTTCTCCCTGACATTCTTCGCATCGCCCACCCTCAGTATTAAACGAAAAGTGAGACGCACTGTAATTCATTTGCTTGGACAATTGCTGGTCGGCAAATAACTTTCGGATTTCATCGTAGGCTTTAATATAGGTCACCGGATTAGAACGCGACGAACGACCGATAGGGTTCTGATCGACGAACTCAATGTCTTTGGCCAAATGCATACTGCCTTTGAGCGTACCAAACTGACCGGTACGGTCGGCCACTCCTCCATAATGCTTCTTCAAAGCGGCATAGAACACACTTTTTACCAATGAAGATTTCCCCGAACCGCTGACTCCGGTAACCACGGTCATCACATTCAATGGGAATTTGACATTAATTCCTTTCAGGTTATTTTCGCGCGCTCCGATAACTTCGATAAAGTTACTCCACTTGCGGCGCTGAGCCGGAACTTCAATTTTTTCCTGCCCTGATAAGTATTTCAGCGTGTAAGAATTCTCCATATCGGCAGCAGTAAGTACAGCATCGCCTTTTCCGGTAAGATCGGGAACACCCTGAAAAACCACTTTACCACCGAGCCGTCCGGCATTTGGACCGATATCAATAAGGTAATCGGCTGCACGCATGATTTCCTCGTCGTGCTCCACCACCACTACCGTATTTCCCAGTTCACGAAGTTGCTTCAATACCTTTATGAGCAAATGTGTATCGCGCGAATGTAAGCCAATACTTGGTTCGTCCAAAATGTACAACGAACCAACTAAACTGCTCCCCAGCGAAGTAGCTAAATTAATACGCTGACTCTCACCACCCGAAAGCGAATTTGACAAACGGTTGAGCGTCAGATAACCCAGTCCTACATCGAGTAAAAAGTGAATACGGTTGGTGATTTCAAGCAGCAATCGTTTTGCAACCGCAGCATCCTGCTCGTCCAACTGAATGTTATCAAAGAATTCATTCAGCTTGGCAACCGACATCAACACCAATTCTGAAATAGATTTATCGGCAATGCGGATATAGGATGCTTCTTTTTTCAAACGACTTCCGTTACACTCCGGACAAATAGTCTTACCCCGATAACGAGCCAACATTACCCGATATTGAATTTTATACTGGTTAGATTCCAGATGTTTGAAAAATGCATTCAACCCTTCGAAGTATTTGTTTCCCGTCCAAAGCAGATGACGCTGTTCATCGGTCAACTCATAATAGGGTTTGTGGATAGGAAAATTAAACTTAGAAGCCGAACGAATCAAAGCCTTTTTCCATTCGCTCATTACTTCGCCTTTCCAACAAACCACCGCATCTTCAAAAATGGAAAGTGTCTTGTTTGGCACCACCAAATCTTCATCGATACCGATTACCTTACCAAATCCTTCACAAACCGGGCAAGCACCTATGGGACTATTGAAACTAAATGTATGAACCGTTGGAGTTTCAAAGGTCATTCCGTCTGCTTCAAATTTCTTTGAGAAATAAAGCAACTTTGGTTCTTCATCAGCAAATACCTTGAGAACACAAACTCCACCGCCTTCCGAAAAAGCCGTTTCTATCGAATCAGTCAATCGACTGATTGCAGTTTGCGTATGTTCCACTACCAAACGGTCGATTAAAAGATAAACTTTATCGGCATCATTGGGAGAAATCGTATTTTTAATCGCATCGGATATTTGAACCGTCTCGCCATTTATATCCAAGCGGCTAAATCCTTGTAAAAGCAAGCTCTGGAGTTGCTCTCCAAGCGTCCTGTCACCTGTCGGGATTACGGGAGTTAATACCATCAACTTAGTCCCGTCTGCAAAATCCATTGCAGCATCTATCACATCCTGCGCTTCGTGCTTCCTGACCAACTCGCCCGAGACGGGAGAATATGTTTTTCCAATACGGGCATACAGAAGTTTGATGTATTCGTAAATTTCAGTGGATGTTCCAACTGTCGAACGCGGATTGCGCGAATTCACCTTTTGCTCGATAGCAATGGCAGGCGGAATTCCCTTTATATAATCTACTTCCGGCTTGCTCATTCGTCCCAAAAACTGCCGCGCATAAGCAGACAGACTTTCCACATAACGACGTTGCCCTTCGGCATAAAGTGTATCGAAAGCCAGTGATGATTTTCCCGAACCGGATAGACCCGTAATTACAACAAGCTTATTTCGTGGAATTTCGACATCGATATTTTTCAGGTTATGTACCCTGGCACCTTTTATAATGATATTCCCTTGTTTGGACATAATTTTTTATAACATAAATAAATGCAACTGCAACAAACAGCATTTACATTTTTGATTGACTTGCAAAGATACTACTTAAGAAATGAATATTTAATAGTGAATAGCGGAAAATAAATATACATTTCCTTTTTTCTGTATCATCAAGCAAGTCTTTAAAATACACAAAAAAGAATCGCATGCCATATACAAAATTCATACATTTATATCACCTAAATATGCATTATATTTGAATAATAATTTCAAAAACGCGTATTTTAGAATAATTATAGAATAAATTTTTATAAATTCATTGCAGTATACAAAAAATATAGTACTTTTGCGTCAAATCTAAATAATTATGCATTTATGAAGAATAAACGAAATCGTTTACAGGTAATCTCAGAAATTCTTCGCTCTACCTTAGTCGGGAGCCAGGAAGAGCTTCTGAGGATTCTAAGCGAACGACAGTGCGAAGTAACGCAAGCAACTTTATCACGCGATCTAAAATTACTAAAAGTAGCCAAAACGCCTTTATCAAACGGTGCCTACAAGTACATTTTACCAGCGTATAACAAACCGCTTCCCAGCACTGGAACGGTAAACACGCTGATTTCTCATGGAGCAGTATTAAGTATGGAATTTTCAGGTCAGCTAGGTGTAGTAAAGACAAAACCGGGTTATGCAAGCGCCATTGCCTGGGATATAGACAATAAAGCGACAGATCATGTATTAGGAACAATAGCAGGTGATGATACAATTTTAGTAATCCCTCGTGAAGGTGTAACACGTGATGATATTCTTGAGATGATGAATATCACTTTTTCAGAAAAGGATTAAATTATAGATGAAAGTGGAAAACTTTGCGAAGTTTACACTTTGTGAAGTTAAACTGAACTCATTCAAAATTGAATATGGACAAAGAGATTGCCGTTGAAAAGATTACGGTACAAATTGCTGATGAGCGTTATTTAGGTTATGTTGATACAATCTTGACTACCATAGCAGATGCGGCCAAAGTGCGTGGAACAGGTATTGCCAGACGCTCGCCCGAGTATATCGAGCAAAAAATGACAGAAGGAAAAGCAATTATAGCTTTAGCAGGAGAGGAGTTTGCAGGATTTTGCTACATCGAAACTTGGGGTAATAAAAAATTTGTTGCCAATTCAGGTTTAATCGTTGTTGATAAATACCGTGGACACGGACTTGCCAAACGTATCAAACGTAAAGCATTCGAACTCTCCCGCCAGCGTTATCCCGACGCTAAAATATTCGGACTCACAACTGGTCTGGCTGTTATGAAAATTAACTCAGAGCTGGGGTACAAACCTGTAACATTCTCTGAACTTACCGATGATGCGGCTTTTTGGAAAGGCTGTCAGAGTTGCGTGAATTACGACATTCTGCAACGCACCGGTCGCAAACATTGTTTGTGTACAGGTATGCTGTTCGATCCTGCAAAAGATATAGAGAAATAATATTGAATTGAAATTCCGGTCAGACTCGACCGGTAAGCTTAGATATAAAAAAGATGAAAGAAAAAGTATTATTAGCATTTAGCGGAGGGTTAGATACTTCGTTTTGCGCCATGTATCTGGCCCAGGAAAAAGGATACGAAGTACACACCGCTGTGGCAAACACAGGTGGCTTCAGCGAAGATGAATTGAAAGTAATTGAAGATAAAGCTTTTCGTCTCGGAGCGAAATCTCACGTAGCGTTGGATGTAACTCAAGAGTACTATGAGAAGAGCATCAAATATATGGTTTTCGGCAATGTACTCCGCAACGGAACCTATCCTATCTCGGTAAGTTCTGAACGAATTTTTCAAGCAATTGCCATTATTAATTACGCCAAAGAAATTGGAGCCGATTACGTGGCTCACGGAAGCACCGGTGCCGGCAATGATCAGGTTCGCTTCGACCTTACGTTTGATGTTCTGGCTCCCGGTATTAAAATACTAACGCCTACCCGCGACATGGTATTGACTCGCGAATATGAAATCGACTATTTGAAAAAACATGGTTTCGTAGCCGATTTTACGAAAATGGAATATTCCATCAACAAAGGATTGTGGGGAACCAGCATCGGCGGTAAAGAAACACTGAAATCAGAACAAACTTTACCCGAAGAAGCTTATCCAAGTCAAATAGAAAAACAAGGTGAAGAAAATGTTACCATCGAATTTCTAAATGGTGAGATCACAGCAATAAACGGTGCAAAACAAGAAAACAAAGTATTGCTCATAAATCAACTGGAATCGATTGCCAATAAATATGGCATCGGACGAGATATGCACATTGGAGATACCATCATTGGTATTAAAGGACGTGTTGGATTCGAAGCAGCAGCGCCGTTATTGATTATCAATGCTCATAAGATGCTCGAAAAACATACGCTTACAAAATGGCAACAGTACTGGAAAGATCAGCTCGGCAACTGGTACGGAATGTTCCTTCACGAAGCTCAATACCTGGAACCCGTTATGCGTGACATTGAGCAGTTCCTTCAAAGTTCACAGCAAAACGTAACTGGAAAAGTAATCATAAAACTTCGCCCTTACAGCTACACTTTAGTCGGGGTTGAAAGTCCGTTTGATTTAATGAAAACAGACTTTGGCGAATATGGCGAAGTAAATCGCGCCTGGAGTGCTGATGATGTAAAAGGATTCACCAAAATACTTGGAAATCAAATGAAAATTTATTACAACGTTCAAAAGCGGAACGATAAATAGAAAACAATAAAACTAAAAAAACGATAATGGTCTTTGCCGAATAAGCAAAGACCATTTTTAATAGATTGCTGTTCAGGTCGTTTTGGTAATTAGAATAAAAACAGTACTTTTGCAGCCTATTAATTTTATATTATAAATTATACTTTATGATGAACGCTCAGGATATCAAAAATGGAACTTGTATCCGTATGGATGGAAAGTTGTATTTTGTTATAGAATTTCTCCATGTAAAGCCAGGTAAAGGCAATACTTTTATGCGTACCACTCTCAAAGACGTAGTTGATGGTCGCGTTATCGAACGCCGTTTTAATATCGGCGAAAAACTGGAAGACGTACGCGTTGAACGCCGTCCGTATCAATTTGTATACAAAGAAGGTGATGAATTCATCTTTATGAATCAGGAAACTTACGACCAACATCCTATTAGCAAATCGCTCATCAATGGCGTTGATTTTCTTCTGGAAGGAATGGTTATAGAAGTTGTTTCTGATGCTTCTTCGGAAACTGTACTTTATGCCGATATGCCTGTAAAAGTTCAGATGAAAGTAACTTATACAGAGCCCGGACTTAAAGGTGATACAGCTACAAACACGCTGAAGCCTGCAACTGTTGAATCTGGAGCTACTGTTCGCGTGCCGCTTTTTATAACTGAAGGCGAAATTATTGAAATTGACACTCGCGACGGATCATATCTCGGAAGAATTAAAGCATAAGAAAATTCTGATCCAAACAAATATAAGTCTGATAAACATTTAAGTTTGTCAGACTTTTTTATTAAATAATTATTGCCCGATGCAATTTTTTTTACTTTATTTGCGTTCAATATTATAAATTTAAATGTATGAGAAAACGAATACTCAGCTTTGTCTATGCTGGACGCGGAATAAAAACCGTTTTCAGTACTGAAACCAATATGAAAATACATCTCGTAATAACCGCTGTAGTTATTGCTTGCGGATTTGTATTTAAAATCAACATCACAGAGTGGTGTCTTTGTTTGCTTTGCATGGCACTGGTTATTGGCGGCGAAATGATGAATACAGCAATCGAGAACATTGTAAACTTAGCATCCCCCGAGTTTCATCCGTTGGCGGGTAAAGCAAAAGATATAGCTGCCGGTGCAGTTCTTATATGTGCTATTATTTCGGTTATTGTTGGTTGCTTAATTTTTCTTCCTAAAATCTGGGAGATGCTTGCTGGATAAATATTCACATTAAAGATCTCCAATTCCTCCTATAACTTCAAATAAATCGGTTTAGCAATGAGAATAACAAATTTACTTAATGATTTTTTTGATTTATTGTATCCCAACCTTTGTGTAGTTTGCGGAACAAACTTACAAAGAAATGAACAATGTTTATGTTTAACTTGTTTAAATGAAATACCGAAAACAAATTATCATTTACAACCTGATAATTTAATTGAAAAGCGTTTTTGGGGCAAAGTAACAATATATAGAGGAACCGCATTTTTCTTTTTTCAAAAAGGATCTGCATTTCAAAAATTATTGCACAGCCTGAAATACAAAGGAGAGAAAGAGATTGGTGTGGTTTTGGGTAAATATGCAGCAATAGATTTGATTGAGTCTGCTGATTTTTCGTCAGTAGATGTCATAGTTCCGGTACCACTTCATCCCAAGAAATTGAAAAAACGCGGGTACAATCAAAGCGAATGTATTGGGAAAGGGCTATCTGAGATTTTGAACGCACCTCAGGATACAACAACTCTAAAGCGAATAAAAGAAAACACAACACAAACTAGAAAATCTGTATTTGAACGTTATGAAAACACAGAAGGAATATTCGAATTGTCTGATAAAGCGGCTTTAGCAGACAAACACATTTTGTTAGTAGATGATGTACTTACAACAGGCTCTACTCTTGAAGCCTGTATCCGGGAATTATCGCAAATAAATGGAATAAAAATAAGCATTTTCACACTTGCAGTTGCTTAAGCAAACGTTTTCGGAAAAAGAAGGTATGAAATTAAAAAACATCTCACTTCATTTTCAACAAGTTCTATCTTTTAACTAGAAATTGGGAAATCTGTAATGCTTAAGACCTCGAAAAATGAATATAAATCTGTAGATTTGCATTAAAATACATCCATTTCAAAACATATTAGTGCATGCCGAATTATGCATTGTAAACTCCGATTATTTATCCCCTTTATATTTCTTGTTTTGGTTGGTTGTTCTCTCATGCCGAATGAGATAAAAACCGCCGAAAAAATCATGGAAACAAATCCTGATTCTGCATTACGGATATTGGAACGTATCCGTACCAGCAATGTTATGATATCCTCCTCCGACAGGGCATTGTATGGCTTATTATATTTTCAAGCACTGGACAGAAGTAATAAACCTTTACAGCCAGACTCATTAATTACATATTCGTTAAATTACTACCAAAATTCAAGTGATAAAAAATATTTAGCCTACTGCTATTTCTATAAAGGACGTATATACAAAAATGCTCAACGGTATGATGATGCTACTGAATTATACTTAAAAGCGTTAGATCTTAGTCTGAATAGAAAAGATTATACTCTGCTTGGCAAAATCTATGCTGACATGGGAGACATTTGTTCAATGCAGATGGATTATAAAGAAGCCTTAAGAAAGTATGAACTCTCTGTTGAAAGTTTTCAACGAGCTGGAAAAACTGTTGATGCTAGCTATCGAATTCTTGAGATAGGAAGAACTTATAGATTTGAGAAGAATTACAAATCTGCTCATAAATACTACTTACAAGCACTCTCTCAAACAAAAGACTCTCTATTTCATGGTGTTGCTTTACAAGAAATTGGTATTAATTACTACTGGGCAAAGCAATATGATTCAGCTCAGTACTATCTTAGAAAAAGTATAAAATTCCCTTACAAAGATAACAACTACTCTGTAAGATTTTTCACTCTGGCAGATTTATTTTTTGATATAGAGCGATATGACTCAGCAAATTACTACGCCTCAACTGCACTAAAATATCCAGCAAACTTTGCTACGCAACGTGAATGTTATAGGTTATTAGCCAATACCGAATATCTCAAAGGAAATTTTAAACAGATGGCTGTTTTTATGACCCGTTTTCAGGCATGCTCCGACTCTGTGCGTAAAGTAGAATCTCAGACAAAAATTACTGTACTTGAAGATTTGCATCAAACTTCAGAAAATGCTAATAAAACGAAGAAATATCTTATTGCACTCGGTTGGCTTTTGCCTTTTATTATTGCTATCAGTTTATACGTATTGTACAGGCTTCGAAAACGCAACAAAGGAAAAGAAAAAGAACTGGAAGAAGCCGAGATACAAATTATTGAGAAACAAAATTTATTGGTAGACAGTTTAATTCAAAAAATTGAGGAAACCCGGAGTCTACAAGCTAATGTCTACAAAAAGGCCAGCATAGCTCAACGTGAGCAGATGGACAAAGAAATTTACAATGTTTGCCTGCATGTAAATGATTGGGATGCCTTTAAACGATTAATGAATAAAACATTCAACAATATTGTAAGTATATTAGAGAAAGAGTTTCCTGAAATTACAAGAAAAGAATTAACATGGTGCTGTCTGTTTTTGTTAGACATACGAACACAAGACATGGCTCTGATTCTTGACACCCAACCTGCCAGTTTGTATAAAATGAAATCTCGCTTAACGCAAAAACTATCTCTAAAAAGCACCAAAGAGCTTGATCAATTATTGAAAGAGAAATCTGACAGAAAATAAAATCAACTCACCTCATATTTCCAGCTATTTCATTTTTCACCTTACCATCTTTAGAGTTCTTTTTTCTCTAAAAAAAGCCTTGTCCTAAAAATTCCCTCTACATCAGTTTTATTTTATTGATTATCAGGCATTTTAAAATGTGCCTGTCCTAATTTATTTTGTCATAAAATTTGGCAACTTGTGCCTCTATGTATATCTTAGCACCTTGAAAAGACACCCTAATTTGTTTTTCAATAACCCTATTGTTCACTATAAAATTATTCTCTCATGAAAAAAATTAACTTTCCCATTGTCAGCTTTATTACGCTGTTATTTTGTGTTCTTTCCTTTCAAAGTGCATTAGCTGTTGAAGTACCCCTAAAGAAAGGGGAAACTGGTCCTGCAACCATGAGTAAATCAACTTCCATTCTTCCTGTATCAGTTTCCTTAGACGATACCACTCTAGGCGTCTTCTTCAGTAAACCAGTAGGTATTGCCCAAATTACTATTGAGGACGAAAGCGGCAATGTGATTTATCAAGATGTAGTTAATACAAACTCATCTCTTGAATCGTATATTGAAACAGGAGGTTTTGATAGTGGAAATTACACATTAAAAGTTTCTTATGGAACTACAACCTTGATTGGTAGTTTTCAATTATAATTGATTTCTTGATAACGAGGCGGTATTGACAACCGTCTCGTTTAACTCTTAGAATAACGAAAACAGTAATGTTTCAAAAAACAGACTTATGAAAAATATATTAAAGATATTATTGACTAAAAATGAGAATTATAAATACTCCAATGTTTATAATACAGAGGTTTTAGATAATAGAAACATTACTATAACCGACATCGTTGATGAAATGCAAAAAGAGGGACTTGATGTCGACCGAGAAACTGCACTAAGAATTATTTCTCAGTTTAACAGAAAAGTAACTCAAGAGGTTTTTACGGGTAAGAATGTAAATACCGGACTCGTAAATATCAGTCCCACTGTAAAAGGATCTCTCAATGAGAAAAGATGGAATCCAAGAGCTAATCGTATTGAGATTGGTTTAAAAATTGGTGAAGAACTTACGAATGCTTTATCAGAGACAGTTTTGGAACTGATTGATGAGAAATCGCAAGTTGTTGAGAGCTATGATTTAGCAAATCAGGTGAATCAACCTCCGGAGGCTACTATTATCAACGAAGAAAAGAAAGTTGACTTTGGAAACATAAAACTGAATATCAATGAAGATCCTGCTTGTGGTATAGCTTTCAGAACATGGTTATGGAAGTCCTGATCTATTAGAATAATGTTTACAAAGCATAAATTCCTGTATTAATCGCCTTAACTTTGTCAAAAGCAATTGATTGCAATGTATTATTTTTATACATTTGCAGTCAATTGCTTTCTTTTTTCAGGGAAACCGGGAATAAATGAATTATTATAGCTAAATCTAGAAAATGAAACACAAAATAAACCTGCTCCTCCCTTTCATTTGCTTCTTTTTAATAAGCTGTTCTTCTACTCCTTCTCCCGAATTAAAAATCGCCGAACGACTTATTGAATCAAATCCTGATTCGGCATTAAAGATCCTTCAAAATATAGAACCACAAAGCATAAAATCTGATTATAATAGGGCACTATACGGACTACTTAAAATTGAAGCTATCGACAACAACCACATACTACTCACTCCTGATTCAGCACTCGACTTTTCTATGGCTTATTATAAGAAAAAAAATGACCAACAACATCTAGCTGTTTCCTATTTCTATAAAGCTAGAATATACAGATACATGCAGAAGGATGATAAAGCTATAGTATTGTATTTGTCAGCGTTAGATTATTTTCTTGAAAATAATAATTATAAGTTTCTATCGATGATATATTCAAATATTGGAGACATTTGTTTAGGACAAGCTGATTACTACAGAGGAGTACTTAATTATAAGTTAGCACTGGAATGTGCAAAACATACTGGAGAAAACATTAACTATAAAATAGTTTTTCTAGGAAATGCTTATCGAAGAATGAAGAATTATAAAACAGCTATGAAATACTACCAAAAAGCAAAAATACTACCAAATGATTCTATTTTATATGGAATAAAAATGCAAGAGATGGGTCTGAACTTTTATTTTTCTGAAAATCTGGATTCTGCTCAATACTATATCCGAAAAAGCATCAAATATCCATCTAGAAAAAATGCTTATGCTACAAAATATTACGCACTAAGTGATTTGTTATTTGATTTGGCTAAATATGATTCCGCTTCGTATTATGCAAAAGTGGCGCTAAGCTATCCTCATAATTTTTATACTCAGCGTGAATGTTATAGAATCCTGACAAATGTGGAGTATCTTCGAAAAGATATTACTCAGATGAACAAATATATGGAGCAATATAAAAGTTCATCGGATTCAGTACGGAAAATAGAAGCACAACCCAAATTCAAAGTTCTTGAGAGTCTACACTATGCTGATTTAAAGGCAAAAAAGGCAAAAAGGGAAATGACTCTATTTGTCGTGGTATTACTGATATCAGTGCTTTTATCAGGGTTGTTGGTACATGCACTTTATAAGCGCAACAAACAGAAAAAACGGCAACTGAATATCGTAAAGGATGAGCTTAATCAGAAGCAACAACATGTAAGCAAAAGTTTATTTAAGAAAATCGAAGAAAACAGGGCAGCTCACATTGTCAAACAAAAGAAATCCAAACCTGAACTTGTCAAACTGATATACAAAAATACATTGCACTTAGATAACTGGCAAGAGTTTAAGATTGAAATGAATCATACTTTCAATCAAATAATTGATAAATTGGAAGAGGAATATCCAGAAATAACACAGCGAGAGCTAATATGGTGTTGCCTTCAATTGCTAGAGATTCCAAATGCAGATAGAATCGATATACTGGATACAACATCTGGTGGTTTGTATAAACTCAAACAAAGGTTAGCAAAAAAGATAAAACTTAAGTCCACGAAGGAATTAGATGAGTTCCTAAAAAACATGATATCCTTGTAACAACTCAAAAACCGCTTCGTTTCTCATCCTAAAAAATTCGCTATTTCAAAAATAATTATTGTAAAAGAAGATTATTGAGTACTTTTGTCATTTAAAATAATATTTTAACCTTATAGATTGACTGGAAACACCAAACTTATTGTTTTTAAGTACTGTACTACAATGAATCTCAGATATTACAATATTATTTCTTTACTTTGTTTACTATTAGCAAGCTGCAGTTCAACTCCCGATGAACTTAAAATAGCCGAACACCTTATTGAATCCAGACCAGACTCTGCGTTAACTATCCTCCAAACGATAAGACCACAAAACCTTGAATTAGATTCTCATATTGCTTTATACTGTCTATTGATTAATAAAGCATTATCAAAGACTGACAAATATCCGGCATCCGACTCGACCATCAACACGTCAATTAATTATTACAAGAAAAACAATGAAAAAGAGCGCTTAATTGAATGCTATTTTTACAGAGGTAAACTATTCATGCATCTGAAAAAGTACGATGAAGCTACGAATATGTTCTTAAAAGCATTAGACAATAAGTCAGCAACAAAACACGATAAGCTCTGGGCTGAATTATACCATAATTTGGGAAATATCTGTTACATTCAACATGAATATTTAAATGCTCGAGAAAAATACATCCAATCTGCAGAATACTATAATAAAGCCAATACCGTACTTGAGTCAAATTATAGGCTATTAGATATAGGACGTACATATTTTTCCGAAAAAAAATACAATACAGCTCTGTTTTACTATTCAAAAGTCTTAGGTCAATCGAAGGACTCATTTCAGACAGGAAAAGCTCTTCAGGAAATAGGTATAAACTACTTACATTCTGGCAAAATTGATTCGGCACAAAAATATCTTACAAGATGTTTACATTATCCCGGAAAAGCAGAAGATAAAGGATTGCAATTCATGAGTCTAGCCGATATGTACCTTAAATGTAGCCAATTCGACTCGGCATTTCATTATTCAGCGCTTGCCTTAAAAGAACCAACAGATCTATTGACTAAACGTGAGTGCTACCGAATTCTGGTTGATATTGAGTTTCATAAGAAGAATCTTATCCAAATGGGTAAATACATGACACTTTTTCAGTCGTATTCAAATTTCGTAAAAGCATTAGAGTCGCAAACAAAAAGCACTGTTATCGAGAATCTTCATGATACGAATGAGATAGAGAAAGGGACAAAAAGAAATACTATTATCATTCTTTCAATTCTATTTATAGTATTGTCGCTCTCTGGTATTATCGTTTACCTGTTGTTCAAACGAAATAAAGCTAAAAAAACTCAACTAAAATTATTTCGTGACCAATTGAGCACTAAGCAGGAATTTGTTAGCAGAAACTTAAGTAGGAGAATTCAAACAGCTAAAGAAACACAAACTGACCATCGAAGAAATGCAAGTTCTGAAGAAAGAGTAAAGCTAGACAAAGAACTTTACAACAAGACTCTACAACTGGAAAAATGGGATGATTTTAAGGTAGAAATGAATCATACTTTCAATCAGATAATAGATAAACTGGAATTGAATTTCTCCGGCATTACTCAACGCGAAATGATATGGTGTTGTTTGCACTTATTGGAAGTTCCTAACACGGATAAAATGTTGATTCTTGATGCAAGCCCTGACAGCTTATACAAGTTAAAACAACGTCTTGCAAAAAAACTGAATCTAAAGACAACAAAGCAACTTGATTCATTTCTTATTGAAATTATTTCTGCATAACTCTCCTTATACCACCGCCTAATTTGAGAGCCATTTAGCTTAAAATATAACTGCTTCGGATGGATGTCCAATATTTGCCAGTACGCAATTTTTAATCAGCTTATTTTCTGGAACTTAGAAATTAAGATGTCCAAAAATATTTTATTCAAATTTTGGCTCAGTTGTTCTATTTATCTACTTTAGTGACTTTAAATGTGCTCTATTTATCTATAAAAAAACAAGAGACAGAGCGGTATTGTCAATGAGGTATAGTGAACAATCCTTATTATAATTTGTCCTTCAACCTAAACCTTCATTCTGAGGATAACAAATCGTAATTTTGCTTTGACCATATCGCTTCATAAAAAATGCCTTCGTTATTAGATTAACGAAGGCATTTCTATTTTATCAGAGAGATAAAAATTCCAATATTATACTTTAGAGCAATAAATTTCGTTCTGCATCTTTTACTTTCTCAAAGCAAAACTCTGATAGAATTGAGTTTTTATAATTACTTATTTCATCATTAAAAAGATTGCCTATACTTCCCTGATGGGTATGATTGATTGACTTATTTGGATGGAAATTTCCTTCTTCTATTTTAAGTCCAACTTGCTTATAAGCGTCGCGAAATGGCATGCCGGAAAGCGTTAGTCGGTTAACTTCTTCCACACTGAAGAGGTAATCATAACGAGTATCATCCAAAATTTCGGTATTAACCTTCACTTCTGACATCATCATAGTAGTCATTTCAATGCAATCTGTCAGCTCGGCAAAAGCAGGTACAAAAATCTCTTTAATGATCTGCAAGTCGCGAAAATAGCCCGATGGAAGGTTGTTCGTGATCATCATTATTTGCTGAGGAAGCGATTGCAACTTGTTACATTTAGCTCGTGTCAGTTCAAATACGTCAGGATTCTTTTTATGAGGCATAATGCTGGAACCCGTAGTAAATTCATCGGGTAAGCTTATAAACCCAAAATTCTGCGAAGTAAACATACAGGCATCAAAAGCCAACTTAGCAATAGTAGCGGCCACACTTGCCAGAGCGTTTGCAACAGTGCGTTCCATTTTACCACGACCCATCTGAGCATAAACAACATTGAAATTCATACTATCGAAACCCAATAAATCGGTAGTCAACTGACGATTAAGAGGAAAAGAAGAACCATAACCGGCGGCCGAGCCTAACGGATTACGATTAGTAATCTTCCATGCAGACAATAAGAGTTGTAAATCATCTGCCAAGCTTTCGGCATAAGCACCAAACCAAAGTCCGAACGACGACGGCATGGCCACCTGCAAATGCGTATAACCCGGAAGCAACACATCTTTGTACCTGTTGCTTTGAGAAATCAGCACCTCGAATAAATCGGAGACTGAAGAGACTGTTTTTTGAATTTCGGCGCGGGCAAAAAGTTTTAGATCCAACAGAACCTGATCGTTGCGGGAGCGTCCACTATGAATTTTTTTCCCCACATCGCCCAACTTACGGGTCAATATGAGTTCTACCTGAGAATGTACATCTTCTACTCCGGCCTCAATAACAAAAGCTCCGGTCTCTGCCAGCTTGTATATGTTTTTCAATTCATCCAGCAATGATTTCAATTCATCAGCCTGCAACAAACCGACTGATTCGAGCATACGAATATGAGCCATAGACCCAAGCACATCATACTTTGCCAAAAACACGTCCATCTCACGGTCGCGTCCTACGGTAAATGCTTCAATACGGGCATTTACTTGTGTACTTTTTTCCCAAAGTTTTGTTGCCATAAATTCTATATCATTTATTCAAACCTTTTGCAAGCAAATCGGCCACCATATTCACACCCTCCTTGAGCTTTTTATCAACCATCATTTTTATCATAGCCGGCAAATCTGCCTTTACTGTGAGTTTCATGGCCGTTTTGTTTTCTTCAATCTGTTTGAGTTGAATCCATACGTTCACATTAACAGGGGCATTTTCAGACTCAAACTTAATCGTTTTATTCGGCTCACGTTCTATGATTTTAAAACCAATTTTACCAAAACCTTCAACAACAAATTTACAACTGTCGGTATCAAACTCTAAATCTTTGACTTTATCTGTCGGAGGGTTTTGCTCCTGTATCTTTTTGAGATTATTTAAGTCACTTAATATACCAAAAACCACTTCTTCATTCGAAGAAATGGTTTTAATATCGCTTTCGTATGTTGTCATATTTAATTATTTACAAAATGTAGAAATTCTAAATCAATAACTTGTCAATTATTCAATAGTTACGGTATATTAACGATATTTCATCCGTAATGTTCAGTTATTAATCTTTATTTCTATATGCTGTTTTCTATTCTGCTTTCCAGGTTGACGGATTTTTGCGCCATTCCTGCAATGCTTCCATATCGTCAGCTGCAATATAGTTTGTGGCTAAGGCTTCAGCCAATACCGCATCATAATTGCATAAAGTAGTCAGTTTTACTTTAGCTGCTTTAAATTTTTCTTCTGCAACAGGGAATCCATAAGTAAAGATCGCCAACATTCCGAGCACTTCTGAGCCATCCTTGCGAATAGCTTCTACAGCTTTCAGACTGCTTCCACCGGTAGATATTAAATCTTCGATAACGACCACTTTCTGTTTTGGACGCAAATCTCCTTCAATCATGTTTTCCAACCCATGATCTTTAGGAGTAGGACGAACATATACAAATGGCAATCCAAGCACATCGGCCACCAAAGCTCCCTGTGCTATTGCCCCAGTGGCTACTCCGGCAATAACCTCTACTTCAGGGTACATTTCAAGAATCAGTCGGGCTAATTCTAGTTTTATAAAACTACGGGTTTGCGGATAAGATAAAGTTTTGCGATTGTCGCAATATATTGGCGAGTTCCATCCAGATGCCCACACAAATGGGTTGTTTGGTTGTAATTTTACAGCTTTAATCTTCAGTAGTTTTTCAGCTACACTTTTTTCTAATTGTTTCATTTTTAGTTGGTTTTGTTACAAATAAGTGACAATATCTAGGTGTAAACACTTGAGTATTTCTGTCTTGCAAAAGTAAGCAAACAAGTTGAGACATAAAACATAAAAAGAGATATTTTAAAACATTTTTTGGCTCAACGTATTGCATAAATATAACAAATATGAAACAGTAAATGAGACTCCAAAAACGGAAAAATGTATTTTTATGCACACCTAGTTTACAGGTGAGAGGAATGCATCTTCTATATGTTCAATTTCAAAATTTTGTCCACGTGGAATAACCGAAATAACATCAAAGCGCGTTTCTCCGTGCCAATCGAACTTTAAAATGTACTCTTGAGCAGCACTTACGATATTGCGAATTTTACGCGGCGTTATGGCTTCCTGCGGATGTTCGAAAGTTTCAGTAGAGCGCGTTTTTACCTCAACGATCACCAACCAATCATCTATCCGAGCCACAATATCCAATTCCAGCTTTCCACATTGCCAGTTCGTGTGAAGAATGTGGTATCCTTTCGACCTTAAATAAGCCTGCGCACGCTCTTCACCAATATCTCCCAATTCATTATGTTCTGCCATAGCATAAAGGAATAAATACAAGATTATCAACTAAATATTTTCAAAAATACAGTTTTTTGTTATAAACTCAATGATTGTGCAAGGATAATATTATTTTTGTGCGGTATATCCACACTCTATGGCAAAGAAAACTACTATTCCTGCATCGCAACGCAACTCGCTGCGCACGCATCGACAAATATTTACTCTCAACGATGAGGAAAACAAAGCTTTAAATCGTTATATTGCGAAATATAAGGTTCAGAATAAATCTAAATTTATTCGCGAAGCGCTTATGATGACTATAATCCGTAAAATGGAAGAAGATCATCCTACTCTATTCGACTAAAGAAATTTCCTTAACTGTTACTTCTCGCTTTTCTCAAAGTATCCTAAAACAATTAAAATTATGGAATATATTTTCGCTATATTAGCATTGGCAGTAGGTTTCTTATTGGCCTGGCTACTCGGACTGAGAAAACAAAATATCCTTCGCACCACATCCGACAGCAACGAAAAAAGCCTGTTAGCCAGCCTGAATGAAGCTGAAACGCAAAAGTCTGTGGCACTTGAAACTTTACGTATGAAGTCCGACGAGCTACAAAGAATACAACAGGAATTGGCTTCTCAGCTGGAAATTGCCAACAATCGTGGCATAGAAGTTGCTACTTTGAAAACGATCAATGATAACCTGAGCGAAAAGCTGGAAAATCAGAAAGCCGAGATTGAAAGTTTGCAAAAGCGACTGACAGCTGAGTTTGAAAACATAGCAACCAAGATTTTGAAAGAACGCTCGGATGAATTTTCATTGTCGAACCATAAAAACCTGAGCGAAATTCTGAATCCACTAAAAGAACGTATCCAGCTTTTTGAAAAGAAAGTAGATGATGCGTACGACAAGGAATTGCGTGACAAGATAAGTCTGCGTGAAGAAGTACGTAAGCTTACCGAACTCAACACGCGTGTGAGCGAAGAAGCCAATAACCTGACCAAAGCACTTAAAGGCGATGTAAAAAAGCAGGGGAACTGGGGAGAAGTCATTCTGGAACGTGTACTGGAACGTTCGGGCTTAACCAAAGGACAGGAATACGAACGTGAAGAGGTAGTGGGTGGAGCCGACATGAGCGTGCAAAGACCTGATGTCATCATCCATTTGCCGGACAATAAACATATTATTATCGACTCAAAGGTTTCGCTGGTTGCATATGAGCGATTTGTATCAGCTGATACCGATGAGCAACGCACTGTGTTTTTAAAAGAACATGTCAACTCGCTTCGCAGTCACGTGAAGTTATTGAGCGAGAAAAACTATCAGAATGCTCAAAATCTGAATACGCCGGATTTTGTTCTTATGTTTTTGCCAATAGAGGCATCGTTTTCGGTGGCGGTTCAGGGCGATGGAGAAATCTTTGCTTATGCTTGGGAAAGAAAAATAGTTATCGTAAGCCCTACCACGCTGTTGGCAACGCTGCGTACCATTTCATCGATATGGAAGCAGGAAAACCAGACGAAAAATGCACAGGAGATTGCCCGATTGAGTGGGGCGTTGTACGATAAATTTATAGGTTTCACGGAAGATATGGTAAAAATTAAAGCCAATATCGACCGCACATCCAATTCGTACGACGACGCAATAAAAAAAATGAAAGATGGCTCGGGTAATATTATTCGTACAGCCGAAAAGATAAAAGAATTAGGCGCTAAAACCGGAAACAAATCTTTGCCTTCCGGTTTTGATAATTGATTGAGACTGGCTGTTGATTCCAGTGAAAATCAATGGCCAGCAGTAAATTGTATTAAGTTATAAGGTATGAAGTATCAGGTATTTTCTTTGGTTTTTTTCTTATTGTTTATATTGAATGTAACAGTAGCGCGTTCATCAAATTATAAAGTTGACATAACAAATTCTGACCCGGAAATCATTAATACCGACAGTCTGTTACACGCTGTACTGACTGACACCACCGCAACGGAAAAAGTGACAAAACTGCTCCCTGCCAGAAGAGCTTTCCGACATAAATCAGCCAACAATCGAATAACTATCCCAGCATTGGAAACTCCACTGGCTGTTATTAAATCTGAATACACAGACAGCACTCTCCATGCTGAAAAAAAGGCTGAAATTGAAGCTCAAAAAGTAGATTCGCTTGTATTGCTCGCCAATCCTTTATTGATAGACCTTGTTTACATGGGATTGTCGTATGATTTAGATCTGAGTCCTAAAACAGATTTGAGGGCTTTGTATTACGGAGGAAGTCCTAAAACGCTGGCTAACGGATTAATACCCCACAAAAAAACTACAACGCCAGATGAAAACGTTGAAGAACTGAGACGATTAACCCGCGACGAAATAACCCGCACAGCATTCCATTTATATGCCACCAGATTTGACGCTTTACCAAATCCTGATGGATTCAAAAACCACTTCATTGAAGATAAGAAATTGGCAGAGCTGAAGCTGGTAAATGATAAATACCACTATGACCGCCATCTGGTTGTAAAAAGAGAAGTGTCGGGTCCGTGGAGTCATAGTGCCAGTGCGCTTGCTCAATTTTCTGAAAGCGTTATCTCCGGCAATTGGTATCAGGGCGGTAATAGCAACATTGCCATTCTGGGCATCTTGTCCGGTCAGTTGAACTACGATAACAAGAAGAACATTCAGTGGGAAAACAATGCTGAGTGGCGCATAGGCTTCAACTCGGTGGCAGGCGATACTTTACGAATGCTCAGCACCAACGACGATGTAGTGAAGATAAACAGCAAACTGGGAATAAAAGCCGGTGGAAATTTCTTTTATAGTGGGTCGGTCGATTTTTCTACCCAGCTATTTAATAGCTATAACGGTATCAACTCCAGGATTATGAAGACTTCTTTCCTCACGCCGGTACGCTTGAATATAGGAGTCGGTTTGGATTACAAATACAAAAAGATATTTTCATTGATGCTTTCGCCCGTTGCATTCAAGTACATTTATATGAGTGACAATGTAAACGTTAACCCCAACCTGTTCGGGATAAAAGCAGGAGAAGACCACCTGAGCGAGATTGGTAGTTCGTTCAAAACCATTTTATCGTACCCTTTCAGTCCTGAGGTTCAATTCGACTCCAAATTATCTTTCTATACCAACTATGAGAAGGTGGAAATTGACTGGGAGATGGTGTGCAATCTGACTATAAACCGATTTATGTCGACGCGTATATCATTCAACCCACGTTACGATAACACAGTCATTGGGTCGAATGCAAAAGTTCAGTTCAAGCAATTAATCAGCGTAGGGTTCTCGCACAAGTTTAATTGATAACCCGGCTCTTTGGTTATTCAAAACGCTCATGCCATACATCAAACTTCTGAACCTCCGATTCGCCGTAGCGCTTCAGGTATTTTCTGATTCTGTCGACGGTATGGGCTTCATTGAGCTGAGTTTTCGAGAAAAATTTATCGGCGTAGCAAATCACCTGCTCTTCGAGTGAGACCGGCACCATCTCGCGATGCGGCAGAGGCAGATTGCCTTTCATAATCATATCCAGCGTGAGTCCCACTCCCGTATGCCGCTCACAAACCAAGGCATGCAGCGGAAAACCCTCACTGCGTAGCAAATCTCCACCCAGATAACCATGTTGTATGTATTGATGTGATCCGTGACAATGAATGCGCGGAGCATCGCACAGGTATATGCCTATATCGTGCAGCAGAGCGGCTTCGGTAATAAACTGCGTGTCGAGATTCAGTTCAGGATGCTTAACTGCAACTTCAAGCGCATTGTCGCGCACTTGCTCGCTATGTTTTACCAACACGTAATAAATATCACTATCCTTTAGGTAGTATTTCTCAATTATCTGATATGGATCGATAGTCATTGGGGAAGTCATAATACCGGAAATTTTATAAAAAACAGAAAAAGAATTCTAACTTTGCAGCAGTAAGTAGTTACTAATATTTAATGATATATTTTATCGCAATAGAACAAATAGAAATTATGAAAGAGAAAAAGACTCAGGTCACATAGTAAGAGCATCTGACGATACTCTTGCTCAGTCTGAAATTATCCCGAATGTCAGAATAATTCTATGTGTTCTTAGTCTTATATTTCCTATTTAAGTAATAATAAATAATTACTTAAATGTTATTCTGAAATAACATTCAGAAAATAAGACTCGTAACTACTTAAAACTAGTGTGAACTATGTGACAAAAAACATATCATCAATAAATAACTGTCGTTTACTTATTATTTTTGTATCGCAAAATTACAATAATTCTTTCTCTTGAAGACTACGAAACTGATAATTATAAATTGTTTATTATGAATCATACACCTACAGACTGCAATTGGCCCGGCAACGATGAGCTGATGCGCGCTTACCACGACAATGAATGGGGCAAACCGCTACACGATGATCGTAAGATATTTGAATTTATGGTATTGGATGCATTTCAGGCCGGACTAAGCTGGCGAACGATACTGTATAAAAGAGAAAACTTTCGACGCGCTTTTGATAACTACGACCTGAAAAAAATAGCTGCATACGACGAAGCAAAGATTCAGACCCTAATGCAGGATGCCTCCATCGTGCGCAATCAGGCTAAAATTCGTGCTACGGTTGGCAATGCCTCAGCATTTATGCAGGTTCAGGCCGAGTTTGGAACATTCGATAAGTACATTTGGCAATTTACCAACGGAAAAACGCTGGACAACCGTCCGAAAAACAATGCCGACATTCCGGCCAAATCTGCTGAGTCGGATGCCATGAGTAAAGACCTGCTCAAAAGAGGATTCAAGTTTGTGGGCTCCACCATCTGTTATGCGTTTATGCAGGCCGCGGGTATAGTCAACGACCATTGGGAAGGATGCTCGCACAGATAAGCGTCGAGTATTGAGAGCAGATCAGCACATTTCGTTGATAGCCTGAAAAACTACCGCTTCGTACTGAGCCAAATTCTTGCTCTTTTTTACTTGCTTATAAATCTTTCGGCCTCCTTCAAACGCGTCGGCCTGATACTCCCACATTTCTTCCAGCCGTTTCAGGAAATGCAAATCGCCGGAGTATTTTTGTTTGCAAAGCTCAATGACAGACTGGTGAAAACCACGAAGCATTTCAGCCTTCTGACCGAGAGTCAGCTCCTCCCCTCTTAATTCGGACAGCAGGAAAGGGTTTCTCAAAACACCTCTTCCAAGCATGAACCTGCTGACTTGTGGTGCTAACTGCCGAATTCTTTCCACATCGGCAGGGGTAACAATATCGCCGTTGAAACAAACAGGATGCTGCAACTGCGATTGGTAATGCACAAAAGCATCGATATCTACCTCTCCTTTATATTGCTGCTTGCCTACGCGCGGATGAATGATAATCTCTTCCAGCGGATAGGCATTAAAGACCGGGATCAACGGCGCGAACTCGTCAGCGCTTTGCTGCCCAAGTCTGCACTTTACAGAAACCTTCAAATCGCTATTCGAAAAAACGCCTTCGAGCAATCGGTCGACATCGGCAGAATGTTGCAGCAGACCGGCTCCCATTTGCTTACCGGTAACTATTGGGAACGGACAGCCCATATTAATATTCACTTCCGTGTATCCCTGTGCTATGCACAATTCTTCAAATACTTTGAACGATGCGGCATCCCTGCCCAGAAACTGCGGCACGGGTTTCTGAAAAATATTGCGTTCCGGAAGCAAATCGTTACACTGACTCGGACGATAAAAATCACCACCCTGAACCCGTACAAAAGGCGTAAAGGTTTTGTCGAAATGCCCGATATGTTCCGTGTACGATTCTCTGAAAATCCAATCGGTAAGACCCTGCAACGGAGCTAAATATATTTTCATACCTGTGTGTTTGATAAATAACGGCAACAAAAGTACTGCTTTTGTCGGGTAAATAGGCCGATTTCCCTTTTTCTGACACAGTTTATTGAATAGAGCATAAAAGTTTGCTCGGTTGGAGCAATCTTTTGCCCTTAAAGAGCAAAACTTTGCTAATCAGTGGCAAAACACGACCACGTTCTGTATAATGGAGTTGGCAAATGATTCCCAATTTATATCAACAAGACCTAGTCAGCCTTCTTTGACCAAGCCTACAGGTTCAAAACTCCGCGCAAGGCTTTGTAGCCGGCCAGGCTGGTTTTGATTTGCTGTCCGGTTTTAAGTGTGAGCAACTGATTTTGTTTTTCATACAGCTCTATGCGCGAAATCATTTCTACATTTACAATGACCGAACGATGCACCCTTACAAACTGGTTTTCGGGCAAATGTTCTTCAAAGTATTTCATGGTTTGCTCTTTCAGGTATTTCCCCTGGCTGGTAAAAATCTGAACATAATCGCCGTCGGCTTGCATGTAAATGATATCCGGAATAAGCACCACATGAATTTTTGTCCCCGATTTTACAGCTATACGTTCCAGTAGCTCTGGCTCGGCCGATTTTTGTGGTTTTGCCTCTTCAATCACCGCAGGCGTTTCGACAGAAATTTCATTTTCTGTATCGAGCTGCTGAGACATTTCTCTGAAATGCTTTATGATGAGCAAATAAATGAGCAACCCTATTAAAGCCCGCAAAGGAAGCACAGGGATAAATGCAGACGCTACCTTCTCGCCCCAAAAACCATAAAACAAGCCATAACCCGAACCAAGCCAGATGGCAATAATAAGTACTGCCAACGTAACATGATTAATAAGTCTCTGATATATACTTAATACAGCATAATTTCCATACCGCACAGTGCTCCAGAGAAGTATTCCAAGCAGGCCCAAAATGAGCGCGTGCACTACTCCATCAAGCATAAGCATCCACAATGGAAGTGCCACGATAGGATACAAAACGAACGTTTGTAGTATCGCATACAGCACCCAAATAAGCGTATATCGGATTTTTTCTGAGGTATTTTCTAAAAATGGATAAAGCATTATTTAGTGAAGTTACCAATAAACTGTTTCGATACACTCTGAAACCGTTTATCGTTGATATTTAATGATTAGTTTCTTAACTCTCCACCACCAAACACGCATGAACCTACTATAATTAATTTTCTGGTAGTATCAAGCGGTTCTTTAGGCATCCTGTTATCCTGAAATCCGCCAAAGACAGTATCCAAATGAGTCTCCACATGCCAATCAACAGGAACATAGATGGTAACACCTCCGAAGACGGCATTTACTTCCACTACTGTTTCGCCCACCGGCAGGTTGGTTCTTCTCAGGTCGAGTGTGATTCCACCAAAGACAGCATTCAGATCACCTCCTTTAAATTCAGGATCAAGTACAATATGGTCGCCACTGCCAAAAATACTGTTCTTGGAAAAACTTTCCTTAGAAGCTTCCCATTTATGACGACCTTCTCTATAATCGTTGCGCTCATCCCGCCAATGGCGATGATGACGATGATGGTGGCTATGCGACCACTCATCGCTCCATCTTTCAGACAGAAAACGTGGACCAAAAACGCGTTGCAGTATTATCACAGTTCCTGCAGCAATCAGTATCAACGGCCAGAAGTTCTGCTGAAAGTTGACATCCAATGCCGGAAAAACTTTGGGTAAAATAAAAAAGCCTCCCACAAACAGAAAAATTACCCCGGAAATAAATTTGCGTTTGAAAAAATGCACAACTCCAATAAATATCAGCAACATTTGCCAGGAAATAATAATGTTTTTCAGCGGGAAAGGAATTAATCCAAAGTTCGACCCAAGGTACACAATACCAATAATCATAAGAGCCAGGCCAAAACCAAGACCTCTGGTATAACCTGAACGAAACGAATTTTTTACTTCATTATCCATAATATAATATTTTACTTTAAAAATTTACGGTGCAAAGATACGGGCATATATAAGCATCAAACAAACAAAAATCGACGAATGAGCCAATATTCACCGACGAAGGTATGAAATTTCATCTATAAAAATACCCTAATGACTCTGAAAAAGCACATTAGGGTAATTTTAAAATAAGGAGTATCAGATTTATTTCTTCAACAAATCTCTGATTTCTGTAAGCAATTGTTCTTCTTTACTCGGTTCGGCGGGAGCTGCAGGAGCAGGAGCTTCCTCTTTCTTTTTTGAGAGCGTATTCATGCCTTTTACGAATAAAAAGATACAAAAGGCTACAATCAGAAAATCAAAAGTAACTTGCAGGAAGTTTCCGTAATTCAGAGTAACGGCAGCCTTATTAACCCCGTTTACCACTTCGGCGGGTTTCATCACCCATTTTAAATCCACGAAATTAACCCCTCCAACGAGTAGTCCGATCGGGGGCATAATAACATCCGCAACGAGTGATGCAATAATTTTTCCGAATGCACCTCCTATGATAACACCGACTGCTAAATCAATGACGTTACCACGCATTGCAAAATCCTTAAATTCCTTCAGTAAAGCCATAAAATTAAGTTTAAAATGTGATTGTTTTATTAAATGAGTACGTTGCAAAGATAAAAACTATTATTGCAATAACAAGTAATCAGCACATTATCTACTATTGGAGCTGCAATAGTTTATGAGAAAACTATGCATTTATCTTCCTTCCTGAGTTATAATTATCACATGCATTTGCATTCAAATCAAAAAACTGTAAACTAAAGACTATCAAAAGATACATTTTATAAATATGAAACAACTTATTCTTTTATAATTGACAAAAAAATGCTACTTTTGCGGTCAAATTATCAAACTATAAAATTCAAAGAATATGGTAAATTACAAAGATCTTGGATTGGTCAATACTAATGACTTATTCAAGAAAGCAATTGAAGGAAAGTATGCTATTCCTGCTTTCAATTTCAACAATATGGAACAATTGCAGGCTATTATTGCTGCTTGTGTTGAAACTAAGTCTCCTGTTATTCTTCAGGTATCAAGTGGTGCACGTAAGTATGCAAATCAAACATTGCTTCGCTACATGGCACAAGGAGCTGTTGAATATGCAAAAGAATTAGGGTTAAACATCCCGGTAGTATTGCACTTAGACCATGGTGATACTTTTGAACTTTGCAAAGATTGTATCGATTCAGGTTTTTCTTCAGTTATGATTGATGGTTCACACCATTCTTACGAAGATAATATCGCTTTGACTAAAAAAGTTGTTGAATATGCACACGCTCACGGCGTAAGCGTTGAAGGTGAACTTGGTGTATTGGCCGGCGTTGAAGATGATGTAGTGGCAGAACACCACACATACACCCGTCCTGAAGAAGTTGTTGACTTTGTAACCCGTACCGGTGTTGATTCATTGGCTATTTCTATCGGAACTTCACACGGAGCTAACAAATTTACTCCAGCTCAATGTACCCGCGACGAAAACGGTATTCTTATCCCTCCTCCATTGCGTTTCGACATCTTGGAAGAAATTGAAAAACAAATCCCAGGTTTCCCTATCGTACTTCACGGTGCTTCTTCAGTTCCACAAGAATATGTTGCAACTATCAACAAATTTGGTGGTGCTTTGAAAGATTCAATCGGTATTCCTGAAGAACAATTACGTAGAGCTGCTGCTTCTGCCGTTTGTAAAATCAATATTGACTCTGACGGTCGTTTGGCTATGACTGCTGCCGTTCGCGAAGTATTGGCAACAAAACCAGGTGAATTCGATGCTCGTAAATACTTAGGACCAGCTCGTGATGAATTGAAAAAACTTTATTCTCACAAAACAGTGAATGTTTTGGGTAGTGCAGGTAAAGCGTAATTCAATTCGTAATTATCAATTTGATAATTGACACTGAAATATAAAGCGGTCGTTTCTTCACAGAAACGACCGCTATTTTTTTCCTACTCACCCAAAAAGAAAACTCCAAATCCAACACTATCTGTCCTTGATTAAAAAAATCTGTATATTTGCATCAGAAAAATCCAGATATAAAAATATATGGTATCTATTTCCAAATAAAAAATTAATTTACAAGGTATATGAAGAAAATATTTATTGCAATTTTTAGTTTCTCTCTGATCATTTCGGCTCTGAATGCGCAAACTCCCGCAGAGGCGAAAGACACGTTTAAATATCCTGAAAGCAGCGCGCTACCCAAACCATATCACCCGGAGGAAGATGCGCAGAAAAAATTGAATGAACTGATAAAACAAGCCGGCACGAGCCATAAAAATATCTTTATTCAGTGTGGAGGCAACTGGTGTAGCTGGTGTTTACGTTTCAATTACTTCGTTCACAATCAGGTTGAACTAAAAAGCATTTTGGATAAGAACTACCTTTATTATCACCTGAATTACTCTCCCGAAAATAAAAACGAAGCGATTTTCAGTAAGTATGTAGCAAAAAACAGCAAGTATGGCTATCCGTTTTTTATAATTCTATCGGACAAAGGTAAGCTACTCAGCGTACAGGAAAGTGGCGTGCTTGAAGCCGGCAAGGGATACAATCCGGACAAAGTGAAGGAGTTTTTACTCAAATGGATTCCTGCAAATCACAGCAAATAAATTTCGCTTCTCCACGTTATTTTAATGCATAGGAAGTAGGATAATAAGAAATATTTCTGAGTCAAGTAATTTGGTTTGCCGCGCAAAAGGAGTCGTACAGCAAACAAAGAGTTCAAACAAACATACAATTAAATATATGAATCACCGTCTTTTAAGTTTTTCATTCATTGTGCTTTTACTCTCTGTTTTATATTCGTGTAAAACAGACAACAAAATGGGATCATCGGTGCCTCAAAAGCAATATGTGTATTTGACTTTTGATGACGGTCCGTTGGATGGGAGCCAGAATATTGACAGTATTATTTTGGCAGAAAAGATAAAAATAAGCGTATTTTTAATCGGTTCGGAAGTTGATGGAGACCGTGATATGGAGACTTACTTTAAGTATTACGAAGAGAATCCTTACATCGATGAGTACAATCATAGTTTTACGCATGGCAACGATCAATATACCCTGTTTTACAGCAATCCGCATAAAGCTACCGAGGATTTTCTGAAGAATCAGGAATTCCTGAAAATTCAATATAAGATTATACGTATGCCGGCCTGCAATACCTGGCGATTTAACAACAGGAAACAGGATGATTGTGAAATTAATGCAGTGGCCACAGCTGACAGTCTGGCTGCAAGAGGATTTAAGGTTTATGGTTGGGATGTAGAGTGGCAACATCACGAAGAAGATGGTACTCCGGTGCAAAGTGTTGATGAAATGTACAAACAAATTATGGACTTGCTGAATACAAATAAAACGTTTACAAAAAACAATATCGTTATTCTGTTGCACGATGAAATGTTTCAGCGGCGCTGGGAGGAAACTGATTTAAAACAACTGATTGATCGGTTGCGAAAAGATAAAAACATTGTTTTTGAACAAATGCGTTTCTATCCACAGGATTAATAAATTCGACTTATTACTTCAAATGCAACGGTGAACTACACCTTTATGACACACAGATACCAGATTCCGGTTTAGCGTAGCGAAAACAGCGAACTATTTTTCTGATAATCAAAATAATTCAACAAAAAAAATAAGCGGTCGTTTCAATTATGAAACGACCGCTTTTATATGCTATGAAAGCGAACTTTCAACTGTAGACTATCAACTATTAGATGCTATTGATAGCATTTAGATCTTCGAAAGCAACCTGTAAACGTGCTATCAAAGATTCTTCGCCTTTGCGTAACCACACGCGGGGATCGTAGAATTTCTTGTTCGGTTTTTCGGCTCCTTCAGGATTTCCGATTTGACCTTGCAGGTAATCGTGATTTTTAGCTTCGAAACCACGAACACCATCCCAGAATGCCCACTGAGTATCTGTATCGATATTCATTTTTACCACACCGTAGCTGATTGCTTCGCGAATTTCTTCGTGAGTTGAACCCGATCCTCCGTGGAAGACAAAGCTCACAGGATGAGATACGGATAAACCGTCCTTGGCTTTGATATAGTCCTGCGAGTTTTTGAGAATAACCGGCATCAATTTTACATTACCCGGTTTGTATACTCCGTGTACATTCCCAAACGAAGCTGCAATAGTGAAATTAGGCGATATTTTGCTCAATTCTTTGTAGGCATAATACACATCCTCAGGTTGAGTATAAAGCAAACTGTTATCAACACCACTGTTATCAACACCATCTTCTTCACCACCGGTGATACCCAGTTCAATTTCCAACGTCATACCCATTTTGCTCATACGGGCAAGGTATTTTTTGCTGATTTCAATGTTTTCTTCGAGTGGTTCTTCCGATAAGTCGAGCATGTGCGAACTGAAAAGTGGCTTTCCGGTTTCTGCAAAGTTCTTTTCACTGGCATCAAGTAAGCCGTCAATCCAGGGAAGGAGTTTTTTAGCAGCATGGTCTGTGTGAAGTACCACACGTACACCGTAAGCTTCTGCCAAAGTATGAATATGCTTTGCTCCGGCTATGGCTCCTAAAACAGCAGCCTCGTGTCCCTCCAGCTTTAATCCTTTACCGGCATTAAAAGCTGCTCCACCATTGGAGAACTGAATCATAATAGGAGCGTTAGCTACTTTTGCAGCTTCGAGCACAGCGTTCACGGTAGAAGAACCCACCACATTAACAGCCGGAATAGCAAAACCATTCTCTTTGGCTACCTTAAATACAAATTGAAGATCAGCTCCGGTTACTACACCCGGTTTAACTGCATCTGAAATTTTACCCATAATTATATTATTAAATAGTTTTAAAACATTAAACTTATAATATAACAACCAGACTTTGAAAAAGTTGATTTAAAAGTACATTATAAGCCGTATTATTTGACGTGGAGCGAAGCTAAATTCAACGAAACAAAATCTGCTTAGTGAGCCAGCTCCTCGGATAAGAAATGTTCAAGTTGTTCGGGCTTTACGTTCACCGTTAACTGTCCGTTTATTGCCCAGGAAATATGCCCGGTTTCTTCGGAAATGATTATGGCAATAGCGTCTGAATGTTCGGTAATTCCTAAAGCCGCTCGGTGACGTAGCCCCATGCGTTTAGGGATAGACTGATTTTTGGAAATAGGTAATATACAAGCCGCAGCTTTAAGTTTTCGGTCAGATACAATGAGCGCACCATCGTGTAATGGACTGTTTTTGAAGAATATATTTTCAATTAAGCGGGAATTAATAGTGGCGTTAATCTGCTCTCCGGAATGGGCGTAAAAATCCAGACTATTTTCTCTGGTTAGCACTATCAGTCCACCTGTAGAACTCTTTGCCAGGTTACGACAAGCGAGCACAATCTGCACCAGTACGAAATCCGTCTTTTCTTTTTCATTTGAATTATTTCCAAAGAAACGTTTGAAAATTCGGAAAATACTTCCTCTTCGTTTGGATCCTATACGCAGGAAGAATCTTCTTATTTCATCCTGAAAAAGCACAATAAGAGCGAAGGCTCCCACACTTACCACCCGGTCGAAGATGCCGCCCAAAAGCTCCATCTTGAATACATAAGACACCAGGAACCAACAAATGATAAAGGCCAGAATACCAATAAAAATATTTACCGCTCCCGTACGCTTGAGCAGTTTAAATGTTTGGTAAAGCAGGATAGCTACCAAAAAAATATCAACAATATCTTTAAATCCTATTTGAAAACCCATAACAAATGATTACTCGTTTTATCAATCCGGTTTATTCCAATCTATTTTGTTTCAATGTACTTTTTATATATTTCTACTGCTTGGACGGCTTCTTTCACATCATGTACCCTAAGTATGGACGCTCCACCAATCAATGCAAGCATATTAGCTGCCGTTGTGGCATTTAACGCTTCCGAAGCATCTATCCCAAGTAATTTGCTCAGCATAGATTTGCGCGATAAACCTGCAAGTACAGGAACATTCAACTGCTTAAAATAAGCCAGTTTGCTAAGTAACGTGTAATTTTGATCAAGATCTTTGGCAAAGCCAAATCCGGGATCTACAACCACATCTTTCACTCCCAGCAAGCGCAATTGAGCAAGTTTCCTTTCCAGAAAATGAAGAACTTCAGACGCAATGTCATCATACAGCGTCAGCGATTGCATTGATTGCGGATTTCCGCGCATATGCATTAGTACGTAAGCTACCTGCAAATCTGCAATTGTTTCAAACATCAAATCGTCCAACGTACCACCGCCTACATCATTGATCATCGCAACCCGGTAGTTATTCACCACGTGTCTTGCAACTCCCGACCTGAAAGTATCCACAGAAATAAGAATATCCGGAAATCTTTTAAGAATCGCCTCCAGTCCTTCCGATAAACGTCTTATTTCTTCTTCCTGCGAAATAAGTTCGGCTTGGGGTCGGGTAGAATAACCACCCACATCAATGATTTTTGCTCCATCAATCACCATACTCTCCACGGCATGCAAAACCGATCGATCGCTAGCAAACCTGCTTCCCTTGTAAAAAGAGTCCGGAGTCACATTGACAATTCCCATAACAACGGGCACTGATAAGTCAACCAACTGTTGGTTTAAATTAATTTGCAAAGGGAAATTACTCATTTTTATGGAAAAAACTTACAAATTATAAGTTGTTTATATATTTACAAAAGTAAGAAATTATGCCGAGAGTTTGGTTAGAATAAAAAAAATAGAATTTTTTAAAGGAATGTATACGTTTTTTGTAGAAATCAAGTTATTAAGATGGGTTTTTATAAAAGAATGTTCGAAAAAAAAATACTCAATATCCATTTACCAAAAAAAAATACTATTTTTGCACGATAGTTTAATAAATCAAACTTTCTTTAATTTATCACACGTTTTATGAAATTGAAAACCATAGCTAAATTAGCAACATTATCTTTAGCAATAACCTTGGTTGGATGCGTAAGTAAATCAACAAACAATGGTTATTCACGTGTAACAGGATGGAAGTACAATGACAAAACCGGAACCGGTTTATCTGTTAAGAAGAGTTATACAGGACGTATACCTGCCGGCATGGTTGCTATTGAAGGAGGTTCGTTTACCATGGGGGAAAAAGGTGAATTCCTGACTGCTCCTCGTGACAATAAACCACGTAGAATTACTGTAAGTTCATTCTATATGGATCAATACGAAATCAGAAACATTGACTGGCGCGAATATACAACCTGGATGAAAATAGTATTTGGACATGCAGCTCCAAAGCTTGTACAGGATGCTCAACCCGACTTCAAAATATGGC
Source organism: Paludibacter propionicigenes WB4 (assembly GCF_000183135.1). Lineage (NCBI taxonomy): Bacteria > Pseudomonadati > Bacteroidota > Bacteroidia > Bacteroidales > Paludibacteraceae > Paludibacter > Paludibacter propionicigenes. Next base: position 2,334,619 of record NC_014734.1, read on the forward strand.
GTGAAGAATTGGCTTACAATGAACCATACCTGGAAAACTACTTTACACACCCTGCTTATGATCAATATCCGATAGTAGGTGTAACCTGGAAACAGGCAATGGATTATTGTACATGGCGTACCGACCGCGTAAACGAAAAAGCATTGATTGATGCCGGTATTATTACAGCTCCTAATTTCACAAAACTGGAAAAAGAAACTGATCTTGAAACAATTTCAAACAAATTTGTTTTCAATACTCAGAAATACTTATTACAACCCGACTACCAACCAACGAACGGCAAGAATCCGAAAAAAGACTTATTCGGCAAGAACAGAAAAGTGGATATGACCGATGGGATTCTTTTCTCTGAATTCCGTCTTCCTACAGAAGCAGAATGGGAATTTGCAGCATATGCTATCAAATCCAGCAACAAAAACGGTATGGTATCTGAAGGAAAACTTTACCCCTGGTCTGGTGCTCAGGTTCGTAACCCGACTAAAAAACAATTGGGACAAATGCAGGCAAACTTCGTGAGAGGTAAAGGTGATATGATGGGTACTTCAGGAACCTTGAATGATAAAGCAACTATCACTTGTCCGGTTGACTGGTATTTCCCTAATGACTTTGGATTGTACAACATGGCAGGTAACGTAAATGAGTGGGTATTGGATGTATATCGCTCAACCACTACCGATGATATTGCAGAGTACAACTCATTCAGAGGAAACGTTTACTTAACACCTATAGCTACAGGCGTGGATGAACTGGGTAACAAAACCTACAAAATTGACTCACTTGGACGCATAGCGACTGAAGTAGCCAAAGGTGATGATGTTCGTAACTTCAAAGACGGTGATGCTACTTCTCAGATTGACTTTACGCTCAACGATTCAACCGGTCTGGCAAGTTTAAGAAACGATATCAAAGTTGACCCAACCGATGTTTTACGTCCATCTATTTCAGTCAAAACTCGTGTATACAAAGGTGGTTCATGGAAAGACCGTGTATATTGGTTGAACCCTTCTACCCGTCGTTACCTAGATGAAGACAAATGTAGAAATGACTTAGGCTTCCGTTGTGCAATGAGCATGATTGGCGACGCAAAAAAATAATACGAAATGACCGAAAGGTTTTACAAAGCACCACTTCTATTTGAATTGGTGCTTTTTTGTTTTTATTCAGGTTGACATTCCAATGGAAATTAGTACTTTTGTACTCTTTAAAAATCAATTAATAATTCAGATAAATCTCTATAAAAGAAACATTATGAGCAGAACGGTCATTGTTGATGCACTTAAACGTACAGATTTTGGTGCCGAAGTAAACATTAAAGGCTGGGTTCGTACCCGCCGTGGAAATAAGAATGTAAGTTTCATTGCGTTGAACGATGGTTCAACCATCAATAATATACAGGTTGTAGCTGATAATGAAAAATTTGGTGATGAGTACCTCAAACCTATTACCACCGGTGCGTGTATCAGCGTTACTGGTAAACTGGTAGAGTCGCTTGGACAAGGACAACATGTAGAAATACAAGCCGAAAAAATAGAAATATACGGTATTGCCGATCCAGAAAGTTATCCTTTGCAAAAGAAAGGACATACAATGGAATTCTTGCGTGAAATAGCGCACCTGCGTCCACGTACCAATACTTTCGGAGCTGTCTTCCGCGTTCGTCACAACATGGCTATGGCTATCCACACTTTCTTTCACGAGCGTGGTTTCTTCTATTTTCATACACCGATTATTACTGCTTCCGATTGCGAAGGTGCCGGACAGATGTTTCAGGTAACAACCATGAATCTGTACGACCTGAAAAAGGACGAAACAGGACAGATAGACTACAGTAACGACTTCTTTGGCAAACAAGCCAGCTTAACCGTATCCGGTCAGCTCGAAGGCGAATTGGCAGCCATGTCGATGGGAGCGATTTATACTTTTGGACCGACTTTCCGTGCCGAAAATTCAAACACACCACGTCACTTGTCGGAGTTCTGGATGATTGAACCCGAAGTAGCCTTCAACGAAATTGCAGAAAACATGCAACTGGCACAAGACTTTATTCAGTATTGTGTGAAATGGGCGTTGGATAATTGTAAAGACGATCTGGATTTTCTGTGCAACATGTACGACAAAGAACTGATTGAACGATTGAACTTTGTGGTAAACAATGACTTCGAACGCGTAACTTACACAAAAGGTGTGGAAATACTGGAAGCTGCTATTGCAAAAGGACAAAAATTCGAATTCCCTGTAAGCTGGGGAACGGATTTACAATCGGAACACGAACGCTACCTGGTAGAGCAACACTATAAAAAACCGGTTATTCTGACCGATTATCCGAAAGAAATCAAATCGTTTTATATGAAACAAAACGATGATGGAAAAACGGTACGTGCTATGGATGTTCTGTTCCCTAAAATCGGTGAAATCATCGGTGGATCGCAACGTGAGGAGGATTACCTGAAGCTTAAAACAAGAGCCGATGAAATGGGTGTACCGACGAAAGATATATGGTGGTATCTTGAAACCCGTAAATTCGGAACAGCACCTCACTCCGGCTTCGGACTTGGATTTGAACGTCTGTTATTGTTCGTAACCGGTATGTCAAATATACGCGACGTAATTCCTTTTCCTCGCACACCGAACAATGCCGAGTTCTAATTTGTTATTTCAACCGACCATTATTTTACGATAATTTTCGGAATGAGAGATGGCTGCTTGTTTGACGTATTTCCAACTACCTACAACCCGGTTGTTACGGAATCTCAGACAAGCAACTTTAATAGAAAGTCGTCATCTTGAATAAAAATACAACGAAAATAGTATAATAAACCAGAAACACGACAAATATGCATATATCGGTTAATCTTATTGCATATTTACAGAATAATGCATACTTTTGTGTTCATCTTTAATAAAATTAACAATAACTATATAACGAAATGGACAAAACGAAAACAACCGAATTGGATAATGTAGTGGTACGTTTTTCCGGAGACTCAGGCGATGGCATGCAGCTCACAGGAACACTCTTTTCCAATCTTTCGGCCATTTTAGGAAACGAGATTTCAACATTCCCTGACTTTCCTTCCGAAATCAGAGCCCCACAAGGTACAGTGGGAGGTGTTTCGGGATTTCAGGTACATTTAGGATCAAGTAAAATCTATACTCCGGGCGACGATCCGGATGTATTGGTGGTAATGAACCCCGCTGCACTGAAGGTTAATGCAAAATCTATAAAGAAAGGCGGAATTATCATTTTTGATTCTGATACGTTTAATAAATCCGGGTTTGATAAGGCCGGGTTTAAAACAGAAAATCCGTTTGAAGAACTGTCCATTTCAGAAAGCATACAATTGATCCCGGCAGCACTTTCCACGCTGACTCAAAGCAGCCTTGAAGCTTTCGGATTCGACAATAAAACTGTATTGCGCAGTAAAAACATGTTTGCGCTTGGTTTGATTTGCTGGTTATTTAACCGCCCTATCGATCAGGCAATACATTTCCTGCAAAACAAATTCGGCAAAAAGCCAACCATTCTGGAGGCGAATGTAAAAGTACTTACCGACGGTTTCAACTATGGCAACAACCTGCATTTGTCTATCTCAACTTATCTGGTAGAGAAATCGCACGTTACTCCGAAAGGAAAATATACCAGTATCAGCGGTAATAAAGCTACAGCCTGGGGGTTAATAGCAGCTGCCCAGAAAGCAGGACTGCAACTTTTCCTCGGAAGCTACCCGATTACACCCGCCACCGACATTATGCACGAACTCAGCGCCCGCAAAGACATGGGCGTGAAAGTGGTTCAAGCCGAAGATGAAATTGCCGGTATTACATCGGCCATTGGTGCTTCATTTGCCGGAAGTCTGGCAGTAACAAATACCTCTGGACCCGGTCTGGCTTTAAAATCGGAAGCTATAGGACTGGCTGTGATGGCAGAATTGCCTTTGGTAGTTATAGACGTTATGCGCGGCGGACCTTCCACCGGTATGCCAACCAAAACCGAACAAACAGACTTATTACAGGCGCTCTACGGGCGCAACGGCGAAAGCCCTGCAGTGGTTATAGCAGCAGGTACTCCCGACGATTGTTTCCACTATGCCTATATGGCCAGTAAAATAGCATTGGAGCACATGACTCCGGTGATTTTACTTACCGATGCTTTTATCGGAAACGGAACTTCGCTTTGGAAACTGCCAACACTGGCCGAACTGCCGAAGATAAAACCAAACTACGTGAAAGCGGATATGACCGACTACAATGTCACTTCGCGAAACGAAACTACAAAAGTGCGTTACTGGAGTGTGCCGGGAATGGAAGGTTTCGGACATCGCAACGGAGGATTGGAAAAAGATTATAACACAGGAGCTATTTCTACTGAAGCACTGAACCACGAAAAAATGGTAGATGCACGTCAGGCGAAAGTTGACTATATCAGTAATTCTCTGCCTGAATTAAACGTAGAAGGCGATGAAAGTGCAGATATGCTTGTAATTGGTTGGGGTGGTACACACGGGCATTTGATGACCGCCGTGAACAACCTGAATAAAGCTGGCAAGAAAATAGCGCTGGCGCATTTCAACTATATCAACCCACTACCCAAAAATACGATTGAAGTAATTCAACGTTATAAAAAAGTGGTGGTATGCGAACTGAACAGCGGACAATTTGCCACTTTCCTGCGGTCGAAAGTACCGGCTGTAGAATTTTTACAATATAACAAAGTACAGGGACAACCCTTTACGGTGGCCGAATTGGAAGATGATTTCACCGAATTGATGAAATAAACCCGAAAGGGGTACTTAGTAAGTAAATTATTAAAGATACTACACAAATTTCATTTTTCTTAGCCCTTTAGGGGTTGGGGTAATTTATAAAAGTTTGCATTATGGAAACTACACAATCAACAAAAATACAATATACAGCCAAAGACTTTAAGAGCGACCAGTATGTGCGCTGGTGTCCGGGCTGCGGCGACTACGCCGTACTGAATTCATTGCAGAAAGTAATGGCTGACCTCGGAGTGGCACCACATGATATTGCCGTTATCTCCGGTATCGGTTGTTCGTCCCGCTTACCATACTACACCAGTAGCTATGGTTTTCATACCATTCACGGACGTGGAGCAGCTGTAGCCACCGGTGTAAAAGTAGCCAACCCTAAACTAACCGTTTGGCAGATTACCGGCGATGGCGACTGTCTGGCTATCGGTGGAAATCACTTTATACACAGTGTACGCCGCAACGTGGATTTAAACGTGTTGCTTTTCAATAACCAGATTTACGGACTTACCAAAGGACAATATTCACCTACCACGAAAAAAGGATTTGTCACCAAGTCGTCACCTTTCGGTACGGTAGAGCGTCCGTTTCGTCCGGCAGAGCTTACCTTCGGAGCGCGCGGCACTTTCTTTGCGCGCCTGCTCGATGTGGATTTGAAAACATCGCAGCAATGTATGATAGCAGCCGCTAAGCACAAAGGAACTTCGGTGGTTGAATGTCTGGTGAACTGTGTGATATTCAACGATGGTGCTCACGGCTGGCTTTCGGAAAAAGAAACCCGTACCGACCGCACCATAGTGCTTGAAGATGGAAAACCAATGATTTTCGGTAAAGACCGCAACAAAGGACTGGTGCTTGATGGCTTCAACCTGAAAGTGGTGACTATTGGCGAAAACGGTGTTACAGAAAACGATATTCTGGTTCACGACGCGAAGTGCCAGGATACCACCTTACACATGAAACTGGCAATGATGGAAGGACCTGAAATGCCGATTGCACTGGGAGTTATCCGCGATGTGGAAGAAGAAACCTACGACGAAGCAGTGGAAGCTCAAATAGCCGAAGTACAAGCCAAATCAAAAATAAAAACATTCGACGAGCTGATTGCCACCTGCGAGCAGTGGGAGATGTAACTCGAAAAGTTGAATAAATAAAGCACCGGCTAAACTTCTACGATGAGGTTTAGCCGGTTTGTTTTTATTCCATCTGCAACTCGTCGAAAATGAAATGTATTATCTTACGGTGCGCTGCACCTTTGGATCACTTTATTCTCCCTAGCTACACAAATTAACGGTGCGCTGCACCTTTGTTTCTGCATATTGTTGATTTTGCTGCAATATATAGGAAATGATGCTCCCTAATCTGTTGATTGCTGCCAATATCAGAGAAAATACATCTGATTAAAATTCCTCAAGCATGAGTTTTGGTGCAGAGCACCATAATCTTTGTAGCAAAAAAAACAACCCACAAACCTAAGGTGCAGAGCACCGGAATATCATCAGTCGATATCTTGAAAAAAATCAAATAAATATTCTTTCTTAAATTCAACCCCATTTTTCATCAATATCTCAAGATATTCATCTTTAAATGATTTCTTTTTATGATGATGATCTTGTGTGAGAATATAGTTCACAACAGTGTCAATCTGCATTTTCGAATGTGTAAATGCTCCATAACCATGCTGCCACTCGAACTTAAATTTTGATAATCTGTTTTCTTTAATCCAAATATTTGTTGATGTTTTTATTTCTTCAACTAAATCAGGAATTAGTTCATTTAAGTTATAACCTATTAGAATATGAATATGATCTGGCATCGCCCCTATTGCTAGCAATTTATGTTTTCGATTCTGAACGATGCCTGTTATATATTTCTCAAGTTCAACTTTCCATGCTTTATCTATTAGCGCTTCACGGTTTTTAGGCGAAAAAACCAGATGAACATAACATTGGGTATAGGTATTTGCCATAATCTATCGTTTTATAATGACGAATATATATTACGGTGCGCTGCACCTTTGGATCACTTTATTCTCCCTAGCTACAAAGATTAACGGTGCGCTGCACCTTTGTTTATGATTATTGTTGATTGCTGCCAATATCAGAGAAAATACATCTGATTAAAATTCCTCATGCATGAGTTTTGGTGCAGAGCACCATAATCTTTGTAGCAAAACCAGCAACCCACAAACCTAAGGTGCAGAGCACCGGAATATATAAACAAATCAAAACATTGGAATATCTTATCTACCTGATAAAATTTTCCCCCACCACTCTCGCAGCAGGGGAAAAAATCAACTTATTTACTTTCGGGAGTGGGTGGTGTATCTTTTCCTCCTTCCTGCGAACGATAGCTTTTCCGAAGTTCGTCCATTTGGTTGAAGAGCGCTGTGACGGTATCATTAGGTGCAAAGTTCATCATTTGCTCTATAGCCGTGCAATACTGGATATAGGCTGCTATTACAATCGGTTTTAGCGAACTAGCCGATTCTGGTCGTTCGGAGTATTCGGCATTACGACTTTTCCATTTAAGATCGAAAGCTCTGTTTTTTTCGGCAGCCGATACAAATAAACCAGCCACATCAATTACGTTGGCAGCTGCCATGAGGTCGGGACGCGCATTGTATTTTGCAATCATATCCTCCACAATTCCTGTTTCGATATCCTGTGGCATACCATCCACAGCCCAAAATGGTGCCAGAAAAAGTTGCAGCAACGATGCGGCCGATTTCTTTTCGGGGTTACTGCTTTTCAGATACGATGCCGTTACCCGCTTGATCTCGTTTATGTCGGTATCGCGCTCTGCATCGAGCTTCTGAACCTCCTTAGTAAAACTACTTTTACTACTGTTGTTGAGTGGCACCGCCAGTTGTAGGTTGATGGATTCGAGATAATTCAACCCTGCTTGAGCAATCGGTCCTATCATACCCGCAATGGGTTTGGACAGTTCGATAGTAGATTTGTTGAGCGCATAAAGGGCTTTCAGTGGTAACTTTGCCACATAGAGTGGCGATAAAGAATGATTTTCCATTTTGTAAACTTTTTTAAGATTTATATTACGAAAGATAATTCATTTATTACTGAAAGGTATTGATTTCCTAAAAAAATTTCTGAAGAGCAAATCCTCTCAGGAAAATGCTTCAGAAATTTTCTGAAGAACAAATCCACCCTGACAAATGCTTCTGAAAATTTCTGAAGAGCAAATCCGCTCGGAAAAATACTTCTGAAATTTTCTGAAGGGCAAACCGGGGAGGAAAAATGATTCGGAAATTTTCTGTAACATATATACGAGTCGAATCAGTCCTTGGAAAATTTTAGTCATTAGCCCTAAAGACGCAGATATCAACTCAGCCACACACGTACTTCTGGAAAGCAACGACTCATCTAACTGCTATATATAAAGGATATTTTCACAGAGATTAACCTTCTCGCACGGCAAATATAATAAGTTAATCTGAATTATTAAAGATAATTTAAAAATATTTTTAATGACTTTTTTATAAATACTTAGAAATATAGGAATGATCGGAATTTGGGAAAGGCAAGTTGCAATTAGCTGTGCCTTAATACAGAACAAAAAAAATAGAGACGTAATTGGTTCGGAGTAGCGTAAAGATTGGCGCGGGATGTTGAACGAAGTATCCACACTTCGTTCAAGCTAAAAGGAAGTCTCCAGACTTCCGTATTCAAACTCAGAAAAAGGCATAAGCAATTTGTGTCTTTTTCTTTTAAAAAATGAATTATATTTGCAAACTATATGGAAAGCAGGAGACCCATTCGCCGAACATCAGAGTAAGAAATTATACACTACGGCGAACAGGGGAATAACAAATCAAAAATAATGGTATGAAAATTTATTTTAATATTTTCATATGGCTAATGATAGCCTTTTCTGGGTTCATTTTATATATAGTGTTTGGTATTTATATGAATAGCAGCGTTTGTCTGACATATGAATCTGCAAGTGTAGCTGATATTCAGTATGTCAACTCATATTCAAAAGTAATAATCCTATATACTGTCTTAATGATTGTTTTTCTTATAACTAGTTTTAAACGAAAATCGTCATGAAATAAGGTAATGTACTGGTTGGTGGGATTTATAATCCCACCTTCTTGTACTACAAGGAACCAACGGTCAGCGAAGCTAATTGTAATCCTAAATAAACAAATCCAGTTATACTACTGGATTAAAAATCCAAAGAATACAAAAACTGGGATTGCAAATCCCAGTGACAGTATACAAATTTTATTCATTTAATGAGTATATCTGGAAAGACAGGTGCTATTGCTTTCCCTTTAACAAAACAGTATCATACCTCTAAACAATACTATTTTAATTAAAATCCCATAATTGTTCACAAGAATTTAATACTAAAATCGATGAAAACACTCCAAGCTGGTAAGTATCTACTTATAATGGTTTCATTATTAGTGATAAGTTGCTCCCAATCAATCAAAACCGATAAGAGTCTTAATGGAAAATCTATTGAATTTATTAAAGAGAAAATTGGAAATCCTACATCATATAAAGAATTTGTTCTTACTAAATCTTTATATGAGTATCAATATGGACTATTGGTTTACTATCCAGAGCCCGATGGTAAAAATATACATATCATGGAATATGTTTGGGACAAAGAACATAAAAATACTGTAATTTGGTTCCATTTAATCGAAAAAAAATGGGTGTCATTGGATAATATAACTTGGAATCCAGACAAAGTAAAGTTTTGATTGGGTAATGTATCAGATATGTTGATAAGCAAATATGATATTTGATTATCAGTAGAGCATAATTAATTATAGGTAATAGAAGCAGGTGTTTTCATCTGCTTCTATTATTTTTATGGGCAAGAAAGGGTAAAGAAATGCATGAGGATAAACCTTACAGCGTTTTTTTTGTTTTAAAACCAGTTCAATGAATGAAGATTGATTACTTTTGCAAACACTAAAATTATAGCAAATATTATCTTTTTCAATCGGCAAAAAACATCAAACTACGCATGAAACAATTCATACTACTTATGGCACTCACTCTAACTCCATTTCTTTACGGTCAATCGACTGATGACAGAGGATATATAGTCAAAGTTGGCGACGCAGCTCCCGACTTCAGCATAAAACTAACCGATGGCAAAACCGTAAAGCTGTCAGACCTAAAGGGCAAAGTGGTTATGCTCCAGTTCACAGCCAGCTGGTGTAGTGTGTGCCGTCACGAGATGCCGTTTATCGAACGTGATATCTGGAAAAAACACAAAGCAAATCCTGACTTTGCGCTGGTAGCAGTAGATCGCGATGAGCCGTTGGCTACCGTGCTGAAATTTGCAAAATCCATCCCCATAACCTACCCGATTGGCCTTGATCCACACGCCAATATCTTTGCGCTGTATGCCACCCGCGATGCCGGAATAACCCGCAATGTGATTGTGGACAAAACAGGGAAAATCGTGATGCTGACCAGACTCTACAACGAAGAAGAGTTTAAGACCATGACCGAAAAAATTGACTCTCTGCTCAAATAATCGTTTCCTTCAGCCAGTTATCCGGTCCATACTTTCCGGAAACTAAACATTAAGACTCCATAAATTAGCTGTTTATACAATAGATTGGCTACAAAAACTATGTCCGCCCTATTCTCGACATTTTTTTGTAATTTTGTAGCTCAAAATCTCACACACCATAGACGAAATGCGTATTTTAATTCAACGGGTTAATGAAGCTTCGGTAGAAATTGACAACAAAATAAAATCGGCCATTAACGCAGGGCTGCTGATATTGGTTGGAATTGAAGAAGCTGACACCATAGAAGACAGTGAATGGCTGGCAGGAAAAGCGGTGGGATTGCGCATATTTGATGACGAAAACGGGGTTATGAACCGTTCTGTGACCGACATTGGTGGTGAGATTCTGGTAGTAAGTCAGTTTACGCTCCATGCCATGACAAAAAAGGGAAATCGCCCGTCGTATATCAAAGCGGCGAAACACGAAATTGCAATTCCGCTTTACGAGCATTTTTGCCGTGCGCTAAGTTTAAAACTGGGAAAAGAGGTGAAAACAGGAACATTTGCCGCCGATATGAAAGTGGCTCTTGTAAACAACGGACCTGTGACAATTTGGATAGATTCAAAAAATAAAGAGTAACTTGCTTCGCAATAATTACTCACTTCATCAGCGATATTTGGTCATTTGTATTCAGCCAAATTCGTATAATAAATTATAACTAGCAAAGTTCTAATCAATGAAAAGACATATTCCGAACTTTATTACCTGCCTGAATCTTTTTTCGGGCTGTGTAGCTGTACTTCTTGCATTTAAAGGTAATTATGAGGGTGCATTTATTGCCGTTTTGCTTTCTGCCGTTTTCGACTTTCTGGATGGACTGGGCGCCCGATTATTGAAATCGTATTCTCACATGGGAAAAGAACTCGACTCCTTGGCCGATGTTATCAGTTTCGGTATGGCACCCGGGGCTATCGTATTCTCGCTTATGACTGAAATGCAGATAAATGAGTGGTTTCCATACCTGGCATTCTTGATTCCGGTCTTCTCAGCTTTGCGCTTAGCAAAATTCAACGTAGATACCCGACAGAAAACTTCATTTCTGGGGCTTCCCGTTCCGGCAAATGCCATTTTTTGGGCTGGAATTGTCTATTCTTTCCCTTTATGGATAAGTAATAATGTAGCAATATTGGTTATTCTTATTGCTGTTTTTTGCTATCTGCTCATATCAGAACTACCGATGTTCTCTCTCAAATTTAAAAATCTATCCTTAAAAGATAACCGGATACAATATCTCTTTTTAATTATCTGCGCTATCCTATTGATCATTTTCCAACAAAATGCTTTCCCCATGCTAATTAGCTGGTATATAATTTTATCTGTGCTTGTCAAAATACTTAAGATATCAAAAGTTTAATTTCAATACAACTTTTTCGGCACCGATAAACTTAAATTGATAAATAAAAGAGTACATTTGCTCTAAATCACGAACACATGTCAATCAGTATTTCACATCTAAGTAAAAAGTACGGAGAACAAACCGTTCTAAACGATATAAACTTCGAGATAGGTGAAGGCGAAGTTGTTGGTTTTCTGGGGCCAAACGGAGCAGGGAAAACCACTACAATGAAGATATTGACCGGAGCACTTTCTTACTCTACAGGCTCAGTTAAAGTCTGCGGAATGGAAGTGAGTAACAATCAATTGAAAACCAGCAGCCTGATTGGCTATTTACCTGAGCAAAACCCGTTATATACTGACATGTACGTGAAAGAGTTTTTGCTGTTTGTAGCTGAAACTTATCATTTAGGAAAAGAAAAGGACAAACGGGTTGAGGAACTGATTGACAAAGTCGGATTACGACCTGAGTTTCATAAAAAAATAGGTCAGCTGTCAAAAGGATATCGCCAACGTGTAGGACTGGCTCAAGCGCTGATTCCGAACCCCAAAGTACTGATACTGGATGAACCAACCACCGGACTCGACCCAAACCAGTTAGAAGAAATCCGAAGTCTTATCAGGCAAATAGGCAAAGACAAAACCGTTTTGCTCAGCACACACATCATGCAGGAAATAAAAGCTATTTGTAATCGCGTTATCGTGATAAACAAAGCTGAAATTGTTGCCGATTATCCCGACATATCAAAAATCAATCTTTTTAATGAAGAAAACCTCCATTTTGAAGTTGAATTTGCCGAAGCTGTAAAACCGGAGAGCCTTCAAAAGTTGGAAAGTATCACAGCGGTACAACCAGTTTCCGAGAAACGATTTACGATAATTGCATCTACTGATATCCGCGAGATCATTTTTGACTTTGCGGTAAGATCCAACAACAAAATACTGACTATCAATTCAGTTGAAAGAAGCATGGAAGATGTTTTCAGGGAATTGACAAAATAGTTACAAGAAAATAAGTTACGGGTTACAAGTATTATATTTGACCTCGTAACTTGTAACTCGTAACTCGTAACTTAGATATTAATGGAAGAAACCTTCGACATACGAAATAATCAAAAAGGAGAAAAAGAGTTCGAAAACGCATTGCGTCCACTTACTTTTTCGGATTTCAGCGGACAAAATAAAATTGTCGAGAATCTGAAAATATTCGTACAGGCAGCTCGAATGCGCACCGAATCTCTCGACCATGTGTTACTGCATGGACCTCCGGGGCTGGGTAAAACCACACTTTCTAACATTATTGCCAATGAGCTGAATGTGGGCTTTAAAATCACCTCGGGTCCGGTGCTCGATAAGCCGGGCGATTTGGCAGGCTTGCTCACCAGTCTGGAAGTGAATGATGTGCTTTTTATCGACGAAATTCATCGTCTGAGCCCCATTGTGGAAGAATATTTGTATTCCGCCATGGAAGATTATCGCATTGATATCATGATTGATAAAGGTCCGAGTGCACGTTCCATACAGTTAGAGCTAAATCCGTTTACACTCATTGGAGCTACCACCCGAAGCGGTTTGCTCACAGCACCACTGAGGGCTCGATTTGGTATCAATTGTCATTTTGAGTATTATGATATTGAGGTTATTACAGAAATAATCAAGCGCTCATCTCGACTTTTAAATGTAGAAATCGGACACAAGGCAGCCGTAGAAATTGCTGGCAGAAGCAGGGGTACGCCACGTATTGCCAATGCCCTATTGCGCCGTGTTCGTGATTTTGCGCAGGTTAAAGGCAATGGTAGCATCGATGTGGAAATTGCCTGTTATGCGCTAGAAGCTCTGAACATTGACAAATACGGACTGGACGAAATAGACAATAAAATTCTCAATACCATCATCGACAAATTCAGTGGCGGACCGGTTGGACTAACCACCATTGCCACAGCGTTGGGCGAAGATGCGGGAACTATCGAAGAGGTCTATGAACCATTCCTCATAAAAGAGGGATTTATGAAGCGTACACCGCGCGGTCGTGAAGTGACGGAACTTGCATACAAGCATCTTGGAAAAGTGAAGCTTGGAGAAACCGGGACGTTGTTTTAGACAGAAATAAGAGGTAAGGAGTAATTAATTATAAACAATTTAATATAAACTACTTATGGCAGAATTAGTAACTATCCGAACTTTTAGCCAGTCAATCGACTTTGAAATGGCTAAATCCTACCTCGAATCATGTGGCATTGACTGTTTTGGAAAGAATGAAATTATAAATCGGGCATACATCGATTTAGTGGACGGCGGAATACAACTTCAGGTACCTGACAACCAAGTAGACAATGCAATAAAGCTACTTTTTGAAAAAGGTTACCTAAAAGCCGAAGATTTTGAACCAACGTCCGAAATGAAATGGATGGGGAAAATATTGAACTTTTTTAAACGAAAATAAAATTTACTTTTTGTAAATTGCAACACAAACCTTGTAAGTGATTTATGGCTGAGAAACAAATGAAAAAGCTGGCGAAGGATACCGCCTTGTATGGAGTCAGTAGCATTTTGGGAAGATTTATTAATTGGATGATGTTCCCGTTATATTCCTTTGTGTTGTCAGGCCCTGAAGCTTATGGGGTTATAACAAACTTATATGCGTGGACGGCACTGCTTTTAGTAGCGTTGACCTATGGAATGGAAACCGGTTTTTTGAGATTTGCCAATAAAAACGTTGACCAATCGGACAAAGTATATAGTACTACGTTAATCTCAGTTGGGTTCACATCGTTACTTTTTGCTTTGGGCTGTATAATATTTTCTCAACCCATTGCCAATATTCTGGGAGCTTCCAATCATAGTGCCATGGGTTATTCAAGTCATCCGGAGTACATTGCTTTGATGGGCTCTACCGTAGCCATGGATGCATTTGGTTGTATTCCTTATGTGTATCTACGCTTTAAAAATCGACCGATAAGATTTGTTTTTCTAAACTTATTTGGTATTGCTGTGAACATTTTCTTCAATATTTTCTTCTTGGTTATTTGTCCTGTGTTGGCAGAGAAAGCTCCAAATTTAATCAGCTGGTTCTACAATCCTGATTATGGAGTGGGATATGTATTTATCTCAAACTTCATTTCTTCGGCTTTAGTAACCGTTGCTTTACTGTTCGATGTTTTCGTTGTTAAGTTTTCGTTTGACAAGATACTTCTGAAACAAATGCTGAAATACTCTTTACCATTGGTAGTTTTGGGTATTGCCGGTATCATGAATCAAACGCTTGATAAGATTCTTTTCCCATTCCTAATGCAGGGCGCTAATGGGAAGGCCGAACTAGGAATCTACGGAGGTGTGGCTAAAATTGCGTTGGTTATGACCATGTTTACTCAGGCTTTCCGGTATTCGTACGAACCATTTATTTTTGCTCAAAAGAAAGATAAAAACAGTATGGAGACATACGCTGACGCGATGAAGTATTACATCCTGATAGCCTTGTTGATATTTCTGGGGATGATGCTTTATATGGATATTTTTAAACATATCATTTCATCTAAATATTGGGTTGGACTAAAAGTTGTTCCTATCGTCATGTTCTCGTTTATATTTCAAGGTGTATTTTTTAATCTCTCACTGTGGTATAAACTAACCGATAAAACTATGTATGGAGCATGGTTCTCGGTGCTCGGTACTGTTATAATGTTGCTGCTGAACATAGCACTGGTACCAACTTACAGTTATATGGGCTGTGCCTGGGCTGCTTTTGCCTGTTTCTTTGTTATCATGGTGGTTTCTTATTTTTTCGGACAAAAACATATGCCGATTAAATACGATTTTAAAACCATTGGGCTATATACAGTTGTAACAATCGTACTATATATAATCAGTACATTCATACAAACGCCTTATGCTTTTGTTAATATAGCTCTTAAATCTGTATTAATGATTGCATACCTGACATTGTTGATTAAGCGCGATTTCCCCTTAAGGAATATTCCGGTAATAAATAGATTTTTTAAATAAAACTAACTAACCATGAGCAAATTACACATCGTTACACCAGTAAAAGATTCGGTGGAAATAGCTGAAAAAACCATCGAAAGCATCATGAGTTCAGAAATATCGGCTGATTTCATTTATACGGTTTATAATGATTTCAGCTCAGATGAATCCACCAACGCATTAGAACAATTGTCGAAAAAATTTGATTTTAATCTGATAAATCTGAAGGACGTTACCTTGCATCCTTCTCCTAATTATTTGACTATCCTGCAAATGGCTCAACAGCGAGCCAGTTTTGAAGAAGCTCACATCTTAATTGTAGAATCGGATGTTGTTGTTGGAAAGAATACTATTCAGCAACTATATGATTATGCCACACAACTCGAAAATCCGGGTCTGATAGCTTCAATAACCACTGATGTAAACAAGAAAGTAAACTACCCGTATTTGTTCGCCAAAAGAATAAAATCGAAAGTGGCGAGTACCAGAAAACAACTTAGTTTCTGCTGTACACTTATTTCTCAGTCATTTCTGAATTCGTATAATTTTAATCAGTTGAACCCGGACAGAACCTGGCACGATTATTTCATATCTCATAAAACTTTAGAACTTGGATATAAAAACTATTTAGTCACTTCCGTGCCCGTTGTCCATTTACAACATAGCATATACCCCTGGATGCACCTGAAACAGACGCAACCGGGCAGATATTACTGGAATAAAATTATTGATAAGATTTTTAATAAATAATAAACTCTTTATTTGAAAACATGACATTTATAGAATTAAGCAACCAAATTTTCAATGAATCTGTACTTGATTATCACAAGACCGATAACGTTGACGCGCCAATTAATAATCCGTATGAATTTAAAACCATTGAATACTATCTCTACCTGAAAAACTGGATAGATACAGTTCAGTGGCATTTAGAAGATATTATACGCAATCCGGAAATTGACCCTGTTGAAGCTCTTGCGCTAAAACGTCGAATTGATAAATCAAATCAGGACAGAACAGATTTGGTTGAATTAATTGACAGTTATTTCCTTGATCAATATAAAGATGTAGTTATAAAGTCGAGTGCTATAATAAACACCGAAAGTCCTGCATGGGCAATAGATCGGCTATCAATTTTGCACTTGAAAATTTACCACATGCAACAAGAAGTGGAACGAAAAGACTCATCGGCCGATCACTTAACCCAATGCCAAACCAAGCTTAACATCCTTTTAGAACAAAAGGTAGATCTTTCTACTGCCATTGATCAGTTAATAAGTGATATCAGCGATGGTGTGAAAAAGATGAAAGTGTACAAACAAATGAAAATGTATAACGACCCGGCACTGAATCCTGTTCTTTACGCAAAAGGGAAATAATGTCCAGAATTCTAATCATAAGATTTTCGGCTTTGGGCGATGTGGCCATGACTGTACCGGTGATATATTCATTGGCCAAGGCATTTCCAATGCACGAGATCACTGTTTTAAGTCGTGAGTCATTCAAACCATTATTCGATAAACTGCCGTCAAACGTTCGTTTTATCGGAGCAGATTTATCCACAAAACATCGTGGGTTGGGTGGTTTGAATGTTCTTTACAAAGAGCTAAAAACGGAGAAATATGATTATATTGCTGATCTTCATTCGGTACTGAGGTCAAGATATTTGTGCCTTCGATTCAAACTGGCAGGAGCAGCCACAGCATCTATCAGGAAAGGCAGGAATGAGAAAAAGCAACTCACTAGAAAAAATAATAAGATCTTTGCCTCACTAAAATCCGGCTTTGCGCGTTATTATGATGTTTTTGAAAGGCTTGGATTCAGGTTTGATCTGAGATTCAATTCCATTTTTGAAAATGAGCAAGTCAACTTATCGGAGATAACGACTCATACAGGCGAAAAAACTGATGAAAAATGGCTCGGAATTGCTCCTTTTGCTAAGCATAAAGGAAAGATTTATCCTTTGGAATTACAAGAAAAAGTAATTGAGCACTTTGCCAACAATCAGCGTGTGAAGGTATTTTTGTTTGGAGGCGGTGAGTATGAAAAGAAAATTATCGACGACTGGAAAAAGAAATATTCAGCTATAGTTTCTATGGCTGGAAAACTGAATATGAGTCAGGAGCTTGTTTTGATGAGTCAGTTGGATGTGATGTATTCAATGGATTCTGCCAATATGCATTTGGCATCGTTGGTTGATACTAAGGTAGTTTCGCTTTGGGGAGCAACTCATCCTTATGCAGGATTCATGGGTTGGAATCAATCCACCGACAATGCTGTTCAGATTGATTTGCCTTGTCGCCCGTGCTCCGTTTACGGACAAAAACCGTGTTTCAGAAAAGATTATGCCTGTCTGTATCAGATTACTCCCAAACAAATTATCCAACAAATTGAAAATATACTTTTCTGATTTATGAAAACCGTAATAAACCCTACATATAATGCTCTAAGCTCTTTTATTAATCGGATTCCTGATATCTTCGATCAGGAAGGAGCATTGGTTTTTGCGGCACGCAATCAACTTAAATCCTATACAGTAGAAGGAATTGACATAATCGTTAAGCGTTATAAAAGACCACATTTAATCAACAGAATTGCATATACTTTTTTCCGCCCTTCAAAAGCAAAAAGAGCCTATGAGTATGCGCTCAGGCTGCTGGAAATGGACATTAATACACCAATGCCAATAGCCTATATTGAGCAAAAAAGCTTTGGGTTACTTAGTTACAGTTTCTTTATATCGATATACGAAAAGGATTATTCCGATATACGCGAATTGATGATCGGGACTCAAACAGACGATACTTTACTGCAACATCTAGCTCAGTACATAGCTCATTTTCACAGCAAAGGAGTTTTGCACTTTGACATGTCGCCCGGCAATGTTTTATACAAGAAATTAAAAGACAATTATCTGTTTACACTCATTGATATAAACAGAATGCATTTTTCACATTCTATTTCTAAAACAGACCGATATAAAAGTTTCAAGCGTCTATCTGAAAATAAATCTGTATTAACGAGAATCGCAACTTTATATGCAGCTGCAGCTGAATTGGATGAAGCCGAATCGGTAGAAAGAATAAATCATTATTGTACTGAATTTTAATCCCTGAATCCGATAAAACAAAGTTATGAGAATAGGATATGATGCCAAAAGATTATTCTGTAATCATCGCGGATTGGGTAATTACAGTCGCGATTTGATACGAATACTCAGTCAGTACTTCCCTGACAACCAGTACGACTTATACACCCCTGATATTAAGCTTGAAGTTCCGCTAAACACTCAAAATACGTCCATTATTCAACCTAGTGGGATTTATAAGTTTCTGCCATCATCGTTGTGGAGAAGTTATGGATTGAATGCTGAGATAATGCGACATGGCGATGATATTTTCCACGGTCTAAGCCAAGAGTTACCGGTAGGAATAGAGAAATTACCAATAAAAAAGATTGTCACCTTCCATGATGCAATTTTTATGCGGTATCCTGAATTATATGCTGCATCATATCGCAAAATCTTCACTGCTAAAAATTTCTATAGTTGCCGGATTGCCGATAGGATTATTGCTATTAGCGAACAGTCAAAGCGAGATGCCATCGAATTTTTCGATGCTGACCCCGCAAAAGTAGAAGTAGTATATCAGGGATGCAACAATATTTTCAGGCAAACAGCTTCAATGGAAGAAAAACAAGCAATTAGAAATAAATATGACCTTCCTTCAGATTATCTTCTGTTTGTAGGAGCAATTGAACCTCGTAAGAACATTGCATCTATCATCCAAGCCATATCTCAGGAAAAAATTGATATCCCATTAGTAGTTGTTGGCCGAAAAACCGATTATACCACTGAGTTACAACAGTTGGCTGCTCAATTGCATCTCTCAACCAGCATTCTTTTTTTGCATCAGGTAGAAACAAATGATTTACCTGCTATTTACCAAATGGCACAATTATTCGTTTATCCTTCTATATTCGAAGGTTTCGGTATTCCTATTCTGGAAGCTCTCTGCAGTGAAACGCCGGTAATTACTTCATCCGGAAGCTGTTTTGAAGAAACCGGTGGTAATTTCAGTATGTATGTTTCACCTCAAAATGCAGAGGAAATTGGTGCTGCCATTCAGACTGTCTTAAATGATTCTGGTCTTCAAAAAACCATGATACAGGAAGGGATAATACATGCCCAAAATTTTACTGACGACAAAATTGCTGACGGATTGATGAGTTTGTACAAAAGCGTTTAGATTATCTGCTTAAAATAGTGTAATTTTGTAACTCTCTTTAATGAAAATCTGCTTAACTCATGCTTTCAGTAATTATCTGCTCAAGAAATAAAACATTATTAGATAAACTCACTAAGAATATTAGCGAAACAATTGGCGTTGATTATGAAATAATCGGCATTGATAACACATTTAATGAACATTCAATATTCTCGGCGTATAATGCTGGATTTGAACGGAGCAAATATCCTTACATTTGTTTTATTCATGAAGATGTGTGCATTAATACAGAGAATTGGGGCAAGAAAGTAATTGCGCATCTGGCAGAGCCGACCGTAGGCATACTTGGGCTAGCCGGAAGTGATTTGGTTACGCGTATCCCTGGCTCTTGTTCAGGAAAAACCTCCTGTATAAATATAATTCAGTCTGACAGTTCGGGGAAGAAACCCTCTGTAAAAAGTTTTTTCCCGGAGAATTATAGTGAAACTAAACATCCAACCATTTTATTGGATGGTGTTTTTCTTTGTTTAAGAAGAGATGTAATGAATGAGTTGAGATTTGATGAACAAATTGGCGGTTTTCATGGTTACGATTTTGACATTGCGCTTCAGGCTACAATATCGGGTTACCAAAATTATGTAATTTATGACATTGAGCTGGAGCATTTTTCAAGAGGAAAATTCCAACGTGAATATATCAAAAACCTAATTCGAGTATTCAGGAAATGGGAAAAATACTTACCTCTTGCTGGACAAAGTATCAACGAGCAAAGACGCAGTCAATTTGCTAAAATTGAAGAAGAAAGACTTTTAAAGCTAACGAAAAGACTCATTAAATTTGGGTTTTCAACAAATGAAATTATAGCCGAAGCCACCCACTATGCAGGCATAATTCAATCGACAAAAATAACACAGAAATTAAAACTAATTCGGTTTAAAATTTTTTTTCTGAGATTATTATATTGTCCTCATAATTTACTAAAGTGAAATTTTTCCACTAATATCACATATGTTTGAATTAATAAAAGTAGCCCGAAAAGATTGTTCGAAATCTAAATTTTCCATCTTGATTCCAAGCTGGAATAACTTAGACTACTTACAGGTCTGCATAAATAGTATTCTTAAAAATTCTGTTTTCGATCACCAAATAATTGTTGTTGTAAACGACGGGAATGATGGAACTTTAGAATGGGTTAAAAATAATCAAATACTTGATTATGTTCATGCTAAAGAGAATATCGGGATTTGTTATGCATTGAATATTTGCAGGGGTTTGATTAAGACGGATTATGTCCTTTATGCAAATGATGATATGTATTTTCTACCCAATTGGGATAAGATATTAGCTGATGAAATAGAAAAAATCGGACATAAAAATTTCATGCTCTCCGCGACAATGATTGAGCCGACAGGTGAAAATCCATGTTCAGTAATTCGGAATTATGGTAATGATATCAAATCGTTCCGTGAGGCTGATTTGCTTGCAGATCAGGAGAAACTATACCGGGACGATTGGAATGGGAGTACCTGGCCACCCAATATTGTTCATATAGATAATTGGGATTTAGTTGGAGGTATGAGTATTGAATATAGTCCGGGAATGTATTCGGATCCCGATTTATCCAGAAAATTATGGGAGGCCGGAATCCGCATTTTTAAAGGTAAAGGAACCAGTCTGGTTTATCACTTCGCTTGTAAATCAACCGGTCGAATACGTAAGAACAAAGGTCAAAAAACATTTGTGTTGAAATGGAATATATCGGCTAAAACATTTCAAACTAAATATTTACTGCGTGGACAATCAGTTGTAAATGAACTTCCGGAAATTCATCTGACAACTACCGAAAAATTAAAGCAACTTATTAAAAGACTAAAAGCGGTTTTTTAAAAATTAAAACGATTACTATGCCTTTATCAGTCATAATCATAACATATAATGAAGAAAGAAACATTGGTAGATGTCTGGAATCATTAACCGGAATTGCCGATGATATTCTGGTAGTAGATTCGTTCTCTACTGATAAGACCGAAGAAATTTGCCAACAATATAGTGCCAGATTTATTCAACGGCGGTTTGATGGGTATAGTAACCAAAAAAGATTTGCAACTGAACATGCTAAGTTCGACTACGTACTTTCGCTTGATGCCGATGAGGCACTTTCTCCAGAACTAAAAACTTCCATTCTAAATGAAAAAAACAAGTGGTCAAAACCTTGTTATTCATTCAATATCAGAAACCATTATTGCGGCAAAGCCATCAGACACTGCGGCTGGTACCCGGATAAACATGTTAGATTATTCAACCGCAGCGTAACAAACTGGACTCAAAAGGAAGTACACGAATCAATAGCCGTGAATGACAACAAAGCGGTAATGCATCTTAAAGGAGATTTATTGCATTTTACATGCTCTTCCATCACAGAACATCAGGAAAAGGAAAAAAAATACGCTCGTATGAACGCCGATATACTGGCTAAAAAGGGAAAAAACATACTATGGATTACTCCATACATAAAAGGAGCTTTCCGATTCTTTAAAACGTATGTTATCAAATTAGGCATTCTGGATGGCTACTATGGGTTTATAATTAGCAAAACACTTGCTAAATCATCTTTTTATAAATATTCCTGGGCAAGAAACGCGATAAGAAAGAAATAGCTAAACTTCACGTTTATATTCTTACTCACACTTGACTTCTCAACCTTATAATTTCTATAAATGACAAGATTAGAGCTAAAATCCGGCTTAGAAAAAGTAAACTATTACGCTTTTCTACTGCTTGCATTTAGTTTAAACTTTCCGCAAACAGTTGTAAGATATTCTCTTGCAATTTGGCTTATATCTTGCCTTTTTTCAATCGACTACAAGGAAAAACCTAATTTCAAAAGAACTTATTATCTGCCATTATACCTGATAAGTGTACTGATTTTGGGTAGAATTATTGTCTCACTAATACACAATGATTTTTCTGCTTTGCTGGCTAAACTACTTGACACACAGCTATCACTCATATTCCTGCCTATCCTTTTGATTTTTCATGTCAATAGACATTTCAATCTGAAGCAAATTTTGCTTGTTTACGTTGTAGGATGCTTTACTTCCTGTTTTCTAGTTGTTTGCTACTTCTATTTATACCGTTTTAATTTATTGATTGGCGATGTTGAAGGTATTCCTTTAGGCACAAACAAGCACAACCTTATTGAAGACATCAAAATATTCCAGCTATTTATCTCTCCCTATTTTAAACACCGGGCAGCTGTTGGTACAAATATCAGTCTTTCGTTTGCTGCACTGATATACTTAATCAAAACCGAACAAAAGTTCTCCTTAAAAAATGTTTGCCTGGCAATACTAAGTTTTGCCATTTTTGCACTGGTTATCTATGTTTCAGGATCGAGATCGGGAATAATGTCCTTCATATTCGTACTATTGGCTGGCGCTGTTTATACCTTCAGAAAAAAGAAAATAATCTTCATATCATTTTTGATTGTTGGTCTACTCATAGCCTGCCTGTCTACTTTAAAAACCACGCGGTTAATAGACAAAGGCGTGAAGTATGAAAACGATATATCGACAATTGATCCCCGCATACAAATATGGAAATCATCAGTAGAAATTATTAATGGACATCCGTGGTTGGGGGTTGGTTATTCAGGAGTGAAACCCGCACTATTCAAAAAGTATGAGGAAAAAGGGCTAAAACTGGATCTTCAGGCAAAACACAATACGCACAATCAGTTTTTACAGTTTGCTATGGAAAGTGGTGTGTGGGCAGCTGTTATATTCGCGTTGATATTGTTACCCATCTATTTCAGGAGGAAAATATATTTCTTATCGTTTGCGTTTTCATCTGTATTTATTGTTTACAGCATGTTCGAAGACACATTTATCATTATAAATGCACTATCAATTTTCGTGTTCTTTATATCCTTGCTGATACTTGCTCAAAAACAGAATGATGAAATACTAAGTGAGTAATTTTATTTTCGTCCAAAGTCCGCAGGTATTTCACCCCAAACAGAAGTTTCCCATTTCAGTATTTCAGTCGAGTATTGATTTTGTTGCAGCCATGCTTCTGCTCGCGACACTAATTCAAAAAGAGTAGCGTTTACACCACTCTTTTCAAGTTTGGTTTTGGCCTTTTTGCCTTTCACCCACGCCAAAGCTGTTTTACTGTCGGTATAGATGGGCAGAGGACTATTCTTTTGTTTCAAAAAAGCCAGCCCGTGAACCAGTGCCAGAAACTCTCCAACATTATTCGTTCCTTCCGCAAATGGTCCCTGACGGAAAATTTCTTCTCCCGTTTTGGTATATACACCCCGGTATTCCATTGCACCCGGATTGCCACTACAAGCTGCATCTACCGAAAGACTTTCGAAAACAGGAGTTCCAACTTTAGCAATTTCCTCTTTTGTAGGTTTTTTTTCTTTGGCATTTTTCCCAATATAATCCCAACAAGGAGAAGACATCGCCTCACGGGCTTCGGCTTCCGTGGCGAACCCTTTGTATAAAGCGCCCCCATAGCCATGAATCTGTCGTTTACATTCTTCCCACGAACGATATATGCCAGGTTCTTTGCCTTCCCAGACTACAAAGAATTTATTCTTACTCATGTGAACAGTTATATAGTGGAAGTTTCTCAAGCATACAATTACGCTCTCTGTTTTTTCAAAGTTTCTTGATTCGACCTAATAAAATCTTAAGTTTAAACCTGAAAAAGGAATCTGTTCCTTTAATGTCGATTCGCTCAATGCAGAAAGGGTCTGCCAGTGGAAGTTTATTGATTCTGTTACCAATTCGGAAACCTAACTGAATTTCATTATTTATGAGCGTTTCCTTGAATTTTTCATATATCTTTTGCTCGCGGGGATAAGCGCCATACGGATAGGTAACAGCAGGAACGTAAGGAATAGAGTTTTCCGTGAGTATGGATCTACATTGACTAATATCATCAATCAATTCTTCTGTAGTAAATTCTTTATAGCTTCTATGAATTAATGAATGTAGCCCAAATTCAATAAATGAAGAATCTATTTGCTTCAACCTATCAAAGCTCATGATTGCTTCATCACCTTCGTCCCATTCGTTTGATTTGCCAATGAATCCTACCGGTAAGAAGATTGTGGCTTTTAATGCATGTTTCTTCAGCAAGGGATATAAATAAGTATAGTTATTTTCATATCCATCGTCGAATGTCAGAAGAATTGGCTTTTTTGGAAGTTTGGCTTTTTGATATTGATGTTCTATCAGTTGCTGTACGGTTATCGGATGATAATTCTTTTCTTTCAGATATAATAGCTGTTTTTCAAGCACATCCTCACTTATTGTCAGATTGTCGTTTGTATTTAGACTAATCTTGTGATACATCAATACCCTTAGGCCAGATTTTGATCTGATTAAAATATTGGTTAGAAAAACACCCACTATTATAGCAAATAAAAGAAAGAACGCATTCACAGTCATAGCCAAACTACTATTGATTAATCATATAACTTTACCGAAAAATTTTACAAGTACTCCAAAGAGCGAAGACAAATGTAATAAAAAAATTTATTTATATGCAAGAAACCAACTTTTGAATTGAAAAAACTTCGCATAGTTTTATATATCGGCAAAAAAATGTAATTTTGCGCCACCCTAAAAAAGGGTCCTGTAGTTCAATGGATAGAACAAGTGTTTCCTAAACACTAGATCCGGGTTCGATTCCCGGCGGGACTACTTTATTTATACTGATTATCAGGTGTATAAATATATTTATTCCCCACTTTAGTAAGAATAATGGCAAGAATAGATTTGATTTTTTTCTTCTATTTCAAAAATTAATGAAATTGTCATTAAAAAAAATCAATTTCCCAAAGGTGCATTCTAAAGTCAACTGATTTTTTACTTAGCTCCAATAGATGATATTAAATAACGATTCTCTATCAAATAATTTAATGTCTCTTCTCGTTCAATCCCCCAGATATTTTAGTTATCAGTGTAAATTTCTGCTCCACATTTAGTTCCTTAGTTTCTCTTTTAAGATATTCTTCTAAAACCTCAGGTCTAATTTTTAAAGCAAAGTGCACTCCTGGTTCTGATATATGAAAACTTACCTTCTGAGAATTTATCATTTCATTTAAATATTTTATTTGATCAATCTTTGTCTTACTTTTCAACGAGTTGGACTTATTCATTGAATTTATAGTATCAATCATAGCTACATGAACTGTATAAGATTTCTTTAAATCCAACAGACGTAATGTTCCAGCTTCTGCTGGAGCTTTTGCAACCCCTTCAGGGCATTATTAATTGAAAGTTGAACAATCCCACCTGTTTTGCACATTCTTTGCTCTTGTGGGAAACTACACTTCCATAAATGATATAAATGTCTTTTCTCTCTGACTTCTATACTTCGTTCCGCAGTTAATTCCATTATAATAAATGATTTTCTACTTATTCATATACGAGTGTATTTTTTCTCTATGAATAGCATTGAAAAATTGTGCGGAAGCCTGCAAAAAGACTGTGCAAGCCCTGCACTTCGACAAGCTCAGTGAGCTGGAGAGAAAGGGCGGGGATTTTTGGCGGCTGGGGACATTGCCCTGCGGAGCTGCCCGTAATTATCTTACAGGCAACGCCTGACTGCTTTCTATGTTCATTTGGAAGAACTTGTTCATTGGCAATGAACAGCTACAAGTATTGAACAGATATGACGTTTTGAATGGCGATAACTATCATTTACTTTGCCATGTGAGCGTATCTCTATTTGCACCATCTAAAGCTAAGTCGTAGGCTTCAATAAATGGATCGTACCAATCTGCTTTTTTACGCGCCCATTCAATCCATTTTTGTAGTTCTTCTGTTAGCGAATTATTTTTTATTGCATTATCTTCAAACGCAGTTATATAATTTCTTAACTCTAGGGCTTTCTGATAACGACTTGCCAGTCGTAGTGTTGATTTGAAATCTGACAATTCTTTTTCTTTTATCGCTACAAGCTGCTTTGTTAGTTCCTCTTTACGGCGTTGTTCAGCCCATCTTTTTTCTCTTTCTTCCCGTTCAACTTTCTTATTGTGTGCTATTACTTCGAGTTTTGCGATTATGTCCAATAGTTTATCTTCTAAAAGAATAGTGCTGTCGGTCCATTCTCTTTGGGGGTACATGTAAAAATACTTTAGACATAGTTTTCCATTATAATGTAATCTTGAATTAAGCCAATTGCCATCTTGATACTTAATTCTGTTTGATTTTTCAACTATTGATAGTTGAAGCTCTTCACCGTAAATTACAGCAAAACTATTGCCAGCCTTTCCTATTACAGAATGTCCACAAGCATTCATCGTATTGACAAATTGCTCCATTAAACGCAAAGCACGTGACAAAAGAGCTTTTGATACGTTTATTGCAAAGGTATTGCCTTTTTTATAGTCCCAATTTTTATGGTCTTTCAGATTGTAGTATTCTTTGGTTATGTTAATTATTGGGTCAACAATCTGGGGACTCGTTTTCTTCGTATCGTTAGACTTGAGCTTCTTTGAAATTTCAGCTTTGTTTTTGTTTAGTGCGGTTGTATCTTTTGAAAAATACTCTTCAGTATCTTGATCGGTTCTTAACCATAGGGATATTTCTTGTTTGGCTTTGGTCGATTCCCAAAAATTCTCTTTTGTAACCGATTTGCCGAATTTCAGTTTAGACCAATAGCCATTGGGTGGAATGGTAATAGCCATTTCGTTGCAAACTTCACGTAGACAAGTGTAGGAAATGTTGTATTTTCTTGAAATGGCGGATAAAGGTTCAGCCCACACAAGGTCGTAGAATTCTTTTCTTGAAAAAGTAGTTTTTGCCATAACAAATAGTTTTTTGGCTCCTCTTTTAATCTCTCTTATAATTATCGTCGTAATACATTTACTATCAATATGTAATATGTATTTGCATCCTTAAAACTTTCCTTTCTTCTCTTATTTCTCTTTTAAATTTCTTTTAATTTGTCATCCAAGTATTATCATGTGTACGTTTTGCTATTTTTTACACACGTTTGAAGTGACATGGGTAATTTATTAAGCTTTTATACCGCTGACATTAACAAACAAGTGATTTACCCTGCGGAGCTCTCAGGAATTATCTTTCAGGCTTGCCTGACCGCTTTTCAATGCAAGATTTAAAGATTTTATTTTGAAAGTTTCTTTACTTCCTTTTCAAAATCACTTACAAAATTTTTGTCCTGGATTACTCTGAATTTTTCGTATTCTTTTGTCGCTAGTTTAATCGCTATTTCATGTTTTACTTTACCGGAATCTTTGAGGATATCATATTCATTGAATTGCAGGAATGCATCTAAACGTTTTATCCAATCTTCCATTTTCATAGGGATTTGGCGGGCAGCCTGATTCTCTGCGAAATCTAAATACATTGAAACAATTCGCTCTAATGATTTTATTTCTGACTCTTTCAAATAGTTTTTAGCGACACTTATATCTCCTTTTAAAACTTTGCCATTTGGAGAGTTTTTCCATGTTTGCAAACCCATGTTTGGTTTTAAGGCATTAGCCCTGTGAGCAATTAATTCCGCAGCTGTTTCTCCAGTAATAGCCCAATGAAGTTTGTTCTGTACAGTTTTAAAAAAATTCTGCGTAATGTCGGCTGTTTTATTATAATCGATACTGCACTGTTCATAAATGTCAGTAATTTTGAGGTAGAAACGTCTTTCACTTGCTCGTATTTCCCTAATGCGCTCTAAGAGTTCATCAAAATAGTCTTTACCAAATAACGCCCCTTGTTTTAAGCGCTCATCATCCATTACAAAACCCTTAATAATAAACTCACGTAAGGTCTTGGTAGCCCAAATGCGAAACTGTGTTGCCTGTAATGAATTTACACGATAACCAACTGCTATTATTGCATCTAGATTATAAAAGTCAAGATTTCTAGCAACCTGCCTTTCACCTTCCTGTTGAACTATTTCCATTTTGGAAACAGTTGCGTCTTTATTTAATTCTCCTGTCTCAAATATATTATTCAGGTGCTTACTTATCGCAGGAACATCAACACCTAATAGTTCAGCCATACGTTTTTGAGTCAGCCAAAAAGTTTCATCATTATAAAGTACTTCTATCTTTACATTACCGTCTGGAGTGCTATAAAAAATTATATCATTTTTTTGAGAATTTTCCATATAGAATTTATTTTAATATTATCGGTATTTGCCATCTGTCTTTATTTTCTTTGCAAACTAAGGGAATAGGAAATTCCTATTCCTCACTACTCACATAGGTTTCATTATAAATATCCATAAGGTTCTTGCCGTTATACGTCCAGTAGGATGTTGGTTGAAGAGCATGCTCAATACCCAATAACTCTTTGGTGATAGCGGTTAAGGATTTTTTTACACCGCAATAACTTATTTTCTTAGCATCGCAGACTTCTACTATATATGTTTCGTCATCCCTATTGAATTCTAGTCTTGCGCCTAATGGTATTCCCATTTCAATGTAATTCAGCGGTGGACGACGGGTTATTTTCATTTTCTTTCCGGCTGCTTTATCCACTTCGGTTAAATCGTTGTTAATTTCTTCTACAATTTCATTCGTTATGTCTTTACTTTTATCCAGTAGCTGAAGTATGGCTATAGCCTGTTCCGGGTTTATCTCAAAGAACTCACGCTGGTTATGAATACGATAAGGGTGAAAAGCGATATGTAATGCTTTCTCAACTTTTGCGGTTTCGGTAACTTTACATGCATATTCACACTCAAAAGGCACAGGTACACTGGTATTGAATAACTCTTTGAGACGTACATCTACATTTTCCTTGTTGGTCATTCCTATTTTTACCAATCCTGGCATGGCGGGATTTGTAAGAACATAGACTATTCCGTAGTTGATTGTTTTTGGGGACATGGGATTCTAGCTTGCTAATTTAACTACTATATTTTTAATTTTCACATTAGTAGTCTTGAGATAAATAGTTTTTCTGCACATCAAAGTATCTGTACCACACAGGGATATTAAACTTAGTACGAATCATATTTAAATACGCAATTACTTCTGCATTAGGTTTATCATATGATACAACAATCAGTTTTTGTGCATTCTCAATATTGGGAAAATAGGAGTATTCCATAATTTGACCAAGTGCTTTTCTTATGCTTAATTTAGCATTGTCTGTTTTTATCTCAAAATAATGCCAAATACCATCTTGAGTAATTGCCTTAATATCAACCCTATTTCGTTCAATATATACTTGCTTATATTCTTTTGATTGATTTAAATAATCATTAATTGCATTTTGCATTATATCATGATATGGATCATAAGAGCATTCTACTTTGTATGTTTTGTTTCTTGTATCTGTATTTTTCTTATTTCCAACAAAGTCATCTTGATTATCTGGAATAATTAATTGCGCTTCATGATCATAATTAAACTCAGTTTCTTTAGGTAGAAGTTTAAATCTGTTAGTAGATATATTAATATCATCAGATCCTAAATAAATATATTCTTCAAATTCTTCAACATCATCAAACTTGAATTTAATATTAAAGAAGATTTCAGGGGATAAAGCTATTTCTGAATTCCAGATTCCCTCTTTAAATTCAACTTGTTTTTTCATATCATCCATCCAACCTCTCTGTTGATATTTCAAGAACTCTGCTTCGGAATCTTGTTTAGAGATACAAACTACGTTTCTTATAATACCTACTAATAGCTTATCATTATTAGGATCAATGGTATATAGGTGTAAGTTGAAAGTTTTATTATAATGTTTATCTGATTTTAAATTTAAGGGCTGAACAAAAGCATAATGAAAGCCGTCATCTGAAACCTTTGAACGGTCAAATAACCATTCTTCGTGTCCAAATCCAAAAGTTCTTTCATAAGAGTTTGGGTCTTTTGATTTTCCATCAATACCACTTGGAAAACACCATTTTTTGTCATTCCAACAAATTCGAACAATCTTATCTACTTGCCCTCTATCTTTTTGCAGCATCCGGCTATCTATTATCTTTGTTGAATAACGAATGAATTCATTTTCAGAGATAGGGTAAATATCAGCAGGATTATATTTATTTATACACTTATCAATTATAGGTTTATCAATGTTCAAAAATTCATTCAAATGACTTAAATAATTCTTTCCATGATACTCCTTATACCACTTATTTTTTGTTTTGTGCTTGTAAAATCCTCCAATTTCTCTAACAATTGATTCAAAAAATTTGGCATTGTCTTTAGAATCTTGCGCTGAAAACTCTATCCAACACTTTCTTTCTATAGTTACAAAAAAACCAATACTATAAACTTTTTCTTTCCAGTCACTTCCATTCCAGAAAGCAACTTGTAAATAGTAATCATTACCCAAAAACCAATATCCTTTATCTTTTCTGCCTTTTTTATTATTTTTTCTTGACAAAAAATATAGTTCTGGATTACTCTCTCTTCTTTTGAGTAGAAAGTCCAATATTTTATTGTGTATTGAAAGGATATTACTCATATAGATATTTTTTTATGGCAACTCCTTCAACCCCAACTCCCTCAAAAATCCATTATGCGTTTCGGTTGCTTTTCTGATTTTTTCTTCCAAATCCACCAACGTTTCATTTACTGCGTTTAAATCTATTTCTTTGGCAGTAACCGCTGTACTTACATAACGGGAGATATTCAGGTTGTAATCGTTTTTGACGATTTCTTCCATAGATACTCTACGAGAGTAGCGTTCTTCTTCAGTGCGGAACTGATAAGTTTCTACAATCTTTCGTATATCGTTGGGTTCTCCTTCTTCACCGTCGCGCAGACGGTTTTGACGTTTGCCTTTTTCAAAATACTCACTGGCATTGATAAACAGCACATCATCAAACTTCTTACATTTTTTCAGTACCAGAATACATACGGGAATACCCGTAGAGAAGAACAGGTTGGACGGTAAACCGATGACCGTATCTATATTACCATCTTTGAGCAACTTGGTACGGATACGTTCTTCCGCTCCACCACGGAATAAAACACCGTGTGGCAAGATAATAGCCATTGTACCTTCTTGGGCTAAGAAATGGAAACCATGCAACAAGAAAGCAAAGTCGGCCGCTGACTTGGGGGCAAGCCCGTAGTTTTTGAAACGAAAATCCTCGCCCATCGCTTCGCTTGGTTCCCAACGCAGACTAAAAGGAGGATTAGCCACTACTGCATCGAATTCCATTTTCTTAGCGGGATTCATCTCGTTTAGTATATCCCAGTCGTTTAGTAAGGTATCTCCATGATGAATATGAAACTCCGTATCTTTTACACCATGCAGCAACATATTCATACGGGCAAGGTTATAGGTAGTAATGTTCTTTTCCTGACCGTAGATTTTACCTATACCATGTTTGCCTAACTGATTGCGCACATTCAATAACAGCGAACCCGAACCACAAGCTAAATCCATTACCTTATCTAACTTCTTCTTTTTTCCCGCAGCCGGGTTTTGACTATCAAGTGTAACAATAGACGAAAGAATGGTAGATATTTGTTGCGGGGTATAAAACTCACCTGCTTTTTTACCTGAATCAGCAGCAAACTGACCAATCAGGAATTCATAAGCATCTCCGAGTATATCCGTATCTTTTGAAAACTTGACAATACCCTGTTCTATTTTGGTTATGATATTACATAGTTCAGCATTACGCTCTTCATATGTTTTTCCCAGTTTATCAGAATTCAGATTGATTTCAGAGAACAATCCTTGAAATGTACTTTCAAAAGATTCATTCTCGATATAATCAAAGCCTTTTTTAAGCGTATGCAACAATTCTCCATTTTGTGTACGAGCCATTTCATAAATACTACTCCACAGATATTTAGGTTGAATAACATAATGAACCTTACGACGCATTTGTTTTTCAAACTCTTCTATATCGGCAGCATTTTCATTATACCATATTTCGAGAGCAGAAGTGGCTTTCAGTTTCTTTAAAATATCAGAAGTAACCTCCGGATAATCCTGACCCAATTCCTTTTTAGCTACATCCTCGTAATTATCGGATAAATAGCGCATAAACAGGAATGAAAGCATATAATCTCTGAAATTATCTGCATTCATCGAGCCTCGTAATTGGTTAGCTATATCCCAAAGGGTTTTTCCTAATTGTTGTTGTTCTAATGCGGTCATTTTAGACGTATTCTTTATTTTTATTCTGAAAATAACTTAGGGTTAAATTTGTAATTGTTCATGAAATCTTTCAAAACCCTTTTGAAATACTCCTTATTCTCATCTATCATTATTACGGGCTCAAAAAGCGAGTAGTTTCCGTGACTGAGTATGTTGACTATTCGGGTATGTACAACCCCCTCCGGGTCATCTTCCTGTTTCTTGATACATTCAGAAAAGCCACTAAATCCATGAAACGTTGCCGTTTTTTCGAGTATACTTCTCAATATATTGAAATGATAAGTATATAAATTGCCACTATCAGCTGCTTTTTTCAAATCTTTCAGCAGTGAGACATGGTGAAAGAATGGTGTATCTGTTGTGTCCTTTAGCATATATGAATTTTCAACGACACCTTTGCTTAGAAAAAACTTTAATGCATTGCCCATTTCATTATACATGACATTAAAGAAAAGTGTATGGTGAGTTGAAATAACTGCCTTTACCTTGTTTTCAGGCTTTTTAAGCATCTGTGCTAAATGACTGGCAACTGCAATGGCATTATTATCATCCAACGATGAAATAGGGTCATCAATGTAAATATATTTAACCCATTTATAATCTTCTTGTTGGTCAATAGCTAATTGTGCTATTGCAAGAAAAAAGCACCAAATAAATATATTTTCTTCTCCGCGGGATATTTTGATAAATTCTTTATTTTGAGGCGAACCATCAACTTTTATCTCTCTAATAAAATTTACAGCCCAATACTCTTTCTCTTCCTTATCTTTATAATCGTAGTCAATAAGGAAGTTGAAATCTGCATATCGTTGCAAAAGAGGGCGAATCCTACTCTCCATTTCCAAATCTTCTAATCCCGAGAAAAAACGAGATTCTTTGTTGATTAGCAAAACGCGCTTACTATCACTATCCAAATCATTATCCCACGAAAATAAGTCTTCAGTAAAAGCATTATAATATAAAGTATCAGGAATACTATCCATCTTTCCTGCATCTTTAAATGCCATGGATAAACGTGTTTTACCCGTTCCATTATAGGCATAAAGCAATGTATTCTTCTTTCCAGTGGAACGCAGATAACCAACTAACTCGTCCAGATTTTCAAGTGAAACAATCGTACTATTCATAACTTATTCATTTATCACCGGAAACAACCCCTGCATCAACCCCTTCTTATGCTCCTTTAACCCTTCTATCTTCTGTACTTGCGCTGCTATTTCATCATCTATGGAAGAGAGAAAGTTGGCGATTTTTTGTTGCTCGTTTGGTTGAGGAACGATAAACTTATATTTAAGCAAATTACTCCCATTTATAGAATTAATTGTAGCACCTAAATCCGCTTTAACTTGATTGCTGTATAAATCAGTTTGAAATAATTGGAATATAAAACTTGGTTGATATGCTCTAAATACAGTCATAAAAGCCCCATGTGTAGCAAATGGAATATCTTTAGGTATTATTGCATTCTTTCCAATCAATGATTTCGAACCATTTCTCACACAAATCAAGATGTCATTTGGCTGAATTAGATTTGCGCCTTTTACTTCAGTAGTCACATAAACACAATCATTTAAATCGATTAGACCATTTTGAATATTAGAAGACCTTAGGACCAATAAGCCCTCATTTCTTATATCATTAGGACTATATGTTAAGCCCCCAATCAAATTTCCCAACTTATTCAACGTCGTCTCCACCCACTCCCCATCACCTTCAAACTCCTTAAACCGTAATTTAGGCACTGTTTCTCCTTCAGCAGGAAATAGCTGCTGCATCAGTCCTTTTTTATGGTCTTTCAGTGCTTCCAATTTATAGGTATGGGCGGCTATCAATTCATCCAAAGAGGAAAGACATGAGGCGATTTTTTGTTGCTCATCTTTATTCTCAGGATAGTATACGCTTATGTTTGATAATCTTGTTGCAGAAATTCCTAAAACTTTAGCTCCTTGAGATTCTTTTTGTATTTGAGTACGAATCGAGGATGATTTAAATAAATGTCCTCCAAAACCAGTTCTCAGTTTTGAGTCTTTTTGTCTTGCCAATAAAGTATGCAAACCCGATAATATTTTTTCATTATTTAAGTATATAATTTCAATGCTTTTACCAACATCTGCCAAGTCTTCAGAGGCATCAGCAAAAATTATATCACCTTCTTTACAGAAAAATTCCTCCTTAATTTTCTCGACAGTAATATCTAAATTGACAAACGGAACTATTTCTTTTGTTATATCAAAATGTGAGTTGAATTTTGTATGTATATCTCCATAATGAATATTCTTAATATTTCCGTCTCTATAATTTAAATTATCTCTTGTAAATGAGTTTGTTCCCAAAAAAGAATATATTTCTGAAAATGGTTCTAAAATCCACTCTTTAGAAAATTGAAACTCAGGAAACCTCAACTTCGGCACTATCTTATTATCTTTATTCATACGCTTTTAATCCTGATATTTCGTGTCCCTGTGCTAATTTTTTAAGCAGAGGTACTAAATCTTCCATGAGTGCCAGTTCTTTTTTGGTGCGGTCTTTCCACCCTAATTCCAATGGTGCTAACAAATCACTGAGTTGTTCGCCATCGAATATCATACGGGAGATAATACCCTCTACAAAGGCTTTCAATGCTTCTGTTTCTAATCCGTGTTTTTGCGCGGTTTCGTTTATTTGTTTGGCAAACTTTTCTGCTTTAAAGATTTGGTAACCATCCCGAATTTCCTTTTCCGACAGTCCTTTGCCTTCTTCCAGTGTTTTAATATAGGCGGCAATATCATCCCGTTCATCCATCAGGTTTGCACTCGAACTAAGCAGGTTAATCAACTGCTCCCGACTCATCTTTTGTTTCGAAGGCTTATTCTGGGTGAACTTGGAAATCAAGCCCATGATATAATCGTAGTCGATAATGGCCGAAGCAAACAGCACAAACTCGAAATCGATCTCTTGAATGGCCGGTTCGGCTTTGTCGCCTTCTTTGTCACGTTTTTCTTTCAGTTTTTTTGCTGTTTCCAGATACGAGCTTCGGAATTCCAGCAATTGGTCGGTAGGCAAAATATGCTCTATCAGCTCTTTTTGTTCGGGCTGCAAATCGGTATATTGGTCGAGCTGCGTTTTCAGTCGTTGCACTTCCTTAAAGCGGTTGATAAAGTTGATCCTTGCCGTATCGCCTTTCAGGTTATACACTTCCTGCGGAGCACAGGTTAAATCGCTTTTTTGCATAAAGTCCTGTAAAGCAGCTACCGCTTCTTCAAATTTCTCTATCACTTTCGGTGCAGGATCCACCAACCATATTTCTTTGGCCTTGTTTTCATCTTTCTCGCCCGAGAACAATGCAATAGCTGTATCTACCGCTTCCTGTTGCTGACGGAAATCAAGGATATTACCATAAGGCTTGCTATCGTTTAATATACGATTGGTACGCGAAAAAGCCTGAATCAGTCCGTGATATTTCAGGTTTTTATCTACATAAAGCGTATTCAGAAACTTGGAATCGAAACCTGTGAGCAACATATCCACTACAATCACTATATCAATTTTATTCCGGTGCGGATAATCTTTATTGCTGTATTTTTGGTCTTTGATGCGTTGCTGCACATCCTGATAATACAAATCGAACTCGCTGATAGTATGATTTGTACCGTATTGCGCATTGTAATCGGCAATAATAGCCATCAGAGCTTGTTTTTTGCCTTCGGGGTCTTGCTTGTTATCTTCCTTTTCGTTGATTAAATCTTCCTGTAACTGTTTGATATCAGCCAGATTCTTATCGTTTTTATTTTCAGTGTCGTTCGCTAATGCCTGTGTTGGTGGCGAAAACACACAAGCTATATTCATCGGCACATAGTCTGCATCTTCCGCTTGTTTTTGTGCCTGAAAAGCTTTAAACCGCTGATAATAATCAATGGCATCGTTTATCGATTGTGTAGCAAACAGCGCATTAAACCGTCGGTGGTTGGTGGCGCCTTCATGCTTTTTCAAAATCTCGTTTACAATAGCTTGTTTGGCTATACTTTCGCCCGGTTTGGGTGCATTCTCACCCTGTGGTTTAAAGTAATCGATATGAAAACGCAACACATTCTTGTCCTCAATAGCATGGGTAATGGTGTAAGCGTGTAATTCCTGTTGGAAAATGTTTTCTGTAGTTTTATACGAAGCATATTCACCCTCACGTATCAGTTGGGTAGAGTTCTGTTCAAAAATAGGTGTACCCGTAAAACCGAACAATTGTGAGTTGGGAAAGAATTCTTTAATGGCTTTATGATTATCGCCAAACTGCGAACGATGACATTCATCAAAGATAAACACCATACGACTATCGCGAAGCGGTTCAAGTCGTTCCTTGTAATTTGCCCGGTTTTCGGGATCAAGAGCAATACCGAGCTTTTGAATAGTGGTTACTATTACCTTATCGGCATAATCTTCGGACAGCATACGGCGCACTAAACTTTCGGTATTTGTATTGGCTTCCACACAACCATCCTGAAACTTATTAAATTCTTCGCGGGTCTGACGGTCAAGATCTTTTCTATCCACCACAAACAAGCATTTTTCAATATCCGGATTATCTTTCAGCAGGGTAGAGGCTTTAAACGAAGTCAGTGTTTTTCCGCTACCTGTAGTATGCCAGATATAACCGTTGCCACGGTTTTCGTGAATACAATCCACAATGGCTTTTACCGCATAAATCTGGTATGGGCGCATAACCAACAGCTTTTGTTCGTTAGCTACCAGCACCATGTATTTATTAATCATTTCGCCCAGCGTACACTTTGCAAGAAACTTTTCAGAGAAATCGTGCAGGTGAGCAATCTTCTTATTATTTACATCAGCCAACTGATAAACAGGCAGAAATTGTTCGTCGGCATTAAACTGAAAATGCTGATTATTGTTATTGGCAAAATACTGTGTATTACCACGGTTGCTCACAATAAACAACTGCATAAAACAAAGCAGCGTATTGGTGTAACCATTACCTGCATCGTTTTTATAATCCACAATTTGCTGCATGGCTCGTCGTGGGCTTATATCCAAAGCCTTTAACTCTATCTGCACCACAGGTAAACCGTTTATCAGCAAAATCACATCGTACCGCTGATGACTGTTATTGGTGTTGATACGCAGTTGATTAATTACCTCATAATCGTTTTTACACCAGTCTTTGATATTGACCAGCGTATAATGAAGCGGTGTTCCATCTTCCCGAAAGAAAACTTCCCTTGCACGCAATCTTTTAGAAGAAGCAAATACATCCGGACTTACAATTTCGTCTAACAGACGTTTGAATTCCGCATCAGTAAGATGCACACGGTTAAGTGCTTCAAATTTCTGTCTGAAATTCAATTCAAGAGCATCCCTGTCCCGAATATCAGGGCGGTAAGTGTATTTGAGGTCTTTGAGTTTCTCAATCAGACCGAGTTCTATTTCGTTTTCTTTTGTCATTGGCTATAGCAGTACAGAGATTTTTTATTAGTTGGAGAGCTTTATAGAATACCCTTTAGACAGTTGCAATTCACTCTAAGAATCGTTTAATAATTAGCAAATATACGAATGTTTCTCCAATTTTAAAAGAATAAAATAAGTGGCTGGCAATCAGAGAATACTGTAGATTTACAAAATTACAAATTCTATTTTACATATCCTTATTTTTAGCAAATAAAGATATTCTACTTATATTTCTTCGAGTTTTAATCTGTCAATCAATAGTAATAAAGCCGGATTTTCTTGGATCATTGATTGAAGTTTTTGGCTGAAACGGCTTTGAATTGGTTGAATGACCTAACCCCAGTCCTTCTCCATGTGGAGAGGAGAGAT
The DNA here is from genome assembly GCF_000183135.1 of Paludibacter propionicigenes WB4. Classification (NCBI taxonomy): domain Bacteria; kingdom Pseudomonadati; phylum Bacteroidota; class Bacteroidia; order Bacteroidales; family Paludibacteraceae; genus Paludibacter; species Paludibacter propionicigenes. The sequence goes on from NC_014734.1 coordinate 2,373,419, forward strand.
TTGAGCTGGTCAATCATGTAATCAACAATGTCAAGCCTTTTGGCTTTTGCTTCTGGAGTTGCAACGTATTCTAAAAGATTTGAGCCATTGATTTTATAATTGTATTGTATCTTAATATTCTAAACTTTTAAATTTGACTTATCAAAAACAATTTGTGGGATTCGGGTAAGGTTGATTTTTTCAGGTAGTTTAGTTCTCTTATATTCTTAGCCAGGTATTGTAACACAATCCCTTATTATAGGAAATTCTTTAATATAAGGGAATAACTATATAGTGCTATAATTCAATGCAATATAAATATTTAAGGATCGTTTCCGTTGATTTTCATGCAAAAAAGAAATGGTGTATGTGATTATGTTTAATTTTATAATGCTAGTATACAGCTATATAAAACGATCAACCAAATAAAATCATATTACTTTTATATGAAGATTGGGCTTTTGCACTTATGATTTCAATCGCTTGCGAAACAACTTACTTGATAAGTAGTATAGTGTTACATGTTATCTAAATACTTTCGTTTATCTTCCGCTATAAACTCTGATAATTCAAAAAGTGAGGGCGTAGATAAAATACGTCTGATTGATTTCTTTGCATTGCTGGCCTTATCTCTGCACTTGTGAGTGCGTTTATATCCAACTACCTTAGCACTACAAAATAACTGACCATTAGTTGGGTGATGAATAATCTCTCCACAAACTTTACATCGTTTTACTTCAACCATCCCTGAATCTTCAACTGCAACAAAATACTCATTCATCTTAATGGGTAATTCGTCGCATTCATCATTTAAGCTAGTTTCTCGCAAAACGGTTAATCTGTCGCATGTCGAATCTTTGTAATCATTAGGGAAAACGGTTAATTTGTTCCACGTTTTAATAATACAATCTGCTTTTGAAGCATCTCTCAGTTCACAGCATTTAGCAACTAGTAAGTTTAAAATCTCTGTTTGAATGGTCGACTTGCTGTGGTTTTTTACAAAGGCATTACATTTCGCCCTTTCTCTACCATATCTACTTCGATTCTCTCTAGTGCCATTGTATAGCTTTGTCCAAAACAAAGGATTAATGTATTGTAGATAGCTATTTTGTTCCTTGTCTGAAAGCATATCTTGTTCTGCTTTTGATAGATTAATTATCAAACAATCTTTTATCGTTTCTTCTAATAATATTTGAAATTGCTCCCAAACAAACACGTTCAACAAATCTGACAACACTTTGCAATGAACATGTTTTTTCAAGTATTCCATCCTAATCACCTTAATCTCTATCCTTAAAATATTCTCAAATTTGTATGGCTCGATTTTACATTGGTAGGATTTATTGTATATTTTGATTGTGTAATTCTGATATTCAAATCTTCGTCCAGTTTTGTCAGTAAGTCCTGAGCAGCTCTTATGCAATATAAGGCTTTCTAAGACAATATTAGGGTCGAATGGTAGCTTTATGTTTACTCCAAACTCAAATCCGTTCAGCATCGTAATATCCGGGTTCAATCCAATGCTTAAATATAAATTATTCAAGGTGGATTTAAAATCACTCAAAAAATAATCATCTGCATTGTGCAGTCCTTTGTTTGCAAATTTGTGGATGCTCCCATTCAAAGTATGACCATTGTATGTATTTCGAACAAAACGTAAGCCATTCAAATTGTGGACATTGTTAGCCTGATTCGTTTTTACGTTCCAGCTTTTAAGATAGTCAATCATACCTTTAGGGTATTGATTCCATTACTAAGAATTTTCATGACTTAAGCCCTTCGATATTTAAGAGTCTCAACATCTTTTAGCGATGCATATACATCGGCTCTTTTATACCTTATACGTGTTCCAATACGTTGGGCTGGAATTATACCATTTTTGGTCCACTCATTTAATGTAACTAAGGAAATGCCGTAAATCTGGGCGGTTTCTTTACGAGTGATCAACTCGGGGAGTGGTTCTGATTGGGTTAAACCTGAAAAGATTTTTTCTACTTCGTTTCTTACTGTTGTCCTGATACTGTCTTGCAACTGTTCAAAACTGATTCCGCTAAAAATAATTTGTTGCTGAGGTAAAATGATTTTGTTTGGCATATTCTTTTGTTTTTAGAATTTGCACAAACTTAATTTGTCCTTATTCAATCTTTTATATTCCGATTCCGTAAGGGAATGGTACGGAATAGCACGGAATGTAATGCTTAACTTATTTTAATTCAAATTCTTCATTTTACTTTTGAAATACGTTATCAAACTGGGTTAACAGTTTTGGTTTTGTTGCTGATTTTTCGGCATTTGTAAGCGTCCTAAGTGAGGCAATTCTTTCAGCATCTCAAAAGTACTTGCCCTTGCAGGGGGCTGTCAACCCTCCAAAGTCGGGTTGCCTATTTCAACCTACGGTGGCGTTTATATGATGAATTTTGGTACAAAACTGCTAAAATAAACACTCAAAGCATAATCTTGGAAAGAGACTTGCCTAGTTTGCAGGAAGTAGTAAATGCCACATGGAGAAAAGAAGATAATTTGAAAAAGCTGAAGAGCGAATTATCAGCATTGGACTGTAAGGTACAATTTACACTAATCCCCAAACAAGGAATACAGGTAAGTCGAGAACAAAAGTCGTCGGTTGCAGAAATGAAGTTAGAAAAATGTACGGATAGTTGCCAGTTGGTTTATATTCGTATTTAAACAGTTAAAGCTAACTCAAGCAGCAAGTTGTGGGGAATTTACCCAAAGAGATTAAAACGACGAGAAGTATAAAAGGATTAGGATTAACTCGTAGGGCATTAATAAAAAATGTTTATTTTGGATAAATAAACATAGTCAAATCATTGGTAATCAATTAAATAACAATGAATAACTTCACAAAAAAATACGATAAAGTTCTCGAGATATTAAAGTAATCTGAGACAAAAAGTAATTTTCTGAATCAAAAACGTTGTCCGCGTTTAAGTGATATCGAACTAATCTCAGTGGATTTGACTACAGAGTCACTATGTATTGATTCAGAATATCATTTATTTAGGACTTTGCCTGAGTCATAAGTTATAAGATTGGGCGCAGTGTTTATAATCGTCCATGACGAAAATTATTTTTTGTAAAAGAACGCATCCGCAAAGCGTTGACGGAAAAACTGATAAATACTGAAAACTATTTTATAGTGGATAGTATGCCTTTGGAAATTTAATACCGATACTGAGATTCTAATGGAATATCGATAAACAAGGTTTGCTGCTTTTCCTGCCAATTCTGGTAATTACTTGATGATGTATTGTTTACTACGGATCGTTTTTTTTTGCTACATTAAATAGATTAATATGTAGATTTGCCTATTTTATGTATAAATTTGTGGTGTAGATAATTTATGAATTCTATTCAAATTTGTATTGAATAGAATTCATAAATTGACATACATAAGGATTGAACTATACATAGACAAACTACCCGATTTTATACTAAAAAAGCAACTGCAATTATATAGATGATTATTTTCCTTGGGGAGCTATTATGCTTGATGGTATTGTTTGATTTAAAATCAGAGACCAAAACAGATAAGTTATATTCACCTCAGACAAAGAATCAAATACCTGTAAAATCTACGAATGTCGTTTTTTTACCCATGTAAACTAGGGAAAACAAAACAATAACATATACTAATTTATGACATATACTTATACCAAATAAATTATTTTAGAATTCATGTTTGCAATCAATTTATCTACTTCATTTTCAATACTTACTATCTCTAAGCTATTACTTGCCATTCTATTGTTTTATCTAAATTTTAAAATTCCTTCTTTGAAAGCAATCGGTTATTGGGCATTGAGCTGTTTATTGTCAGCATTGAGCACATTCGTTTTTTCAGAATATCCTTACCCTGCTTCTGAGGCTGTGGATTTTGTTTATTCGTTTTTGTTTAATGTATTATTAATCGGCGGTGAATGCTTTTTTTTAGCTGGTTTGTGGTCTTTTAAAAATAAAAGGATTAACAAACCTGTGCTCTGGGGCTTCCTTTTGGCTACCACCATTAATAGCATCGTATTTTCGTTTTTCTTTCCGGTTCTTTGGATTCGATTATCCATTAATGCCTGTCTGATGTTTGTGCTATGTTTTATCAATGCGCTTGAATTATTGAGCAATCCGAGAAAATCGTTAAACTCACTATTTAAATGGAGTTCGTTTCTCTATTTCTTCTATGCAACTTCTCAATTGCTAAGATTTGTTACCGGAGTATTTTTTAGACCAGTTAACCCATTGGGAAATTCTACTATTGCAATCTATTTACATTTTATACTCGGGATTTGTATTGAGGTACTAGCTTATAACTTAATTCTGATAATAATGACATATCTAAATGATGAAATAAACGAACAATTGAAGGCTAAGAATAAACTTTACGCTGTTATTGCTCACGATATAAGGAATCCATTAGGTAATTTAAGCAACTATGTAAGTATTTTTAAACAATCGCATGACGAATGGGATGATATTAAGGTTAAGGGTTGGATTGATGACATGGACAAAATGACATCCAACTCCCGAATTTTGCTTGAGAATTTGCTCAATTGGAGTAAGAGTCAGCTCAACGAAATCATTGTACAACCACGCATCAATAACTTAAATCAAATTATAAATAATGTCGTTGTTTCACTGAAACCTATGATAGATAATAAAAAAATCAGACTACTAATCCAAATCAAGCCTGAAACCAAGGCTTACTTTGACGCCGATATGATAACGCTTGTTATACGTAATTTATGTACGAATGCTATTAAGTTTACGTCGGCAAATGGAACAATAACAATTTCTGCCATCGCTTTGTCGGACAAAATAGAAGTTGCTGTAAATGATGATGGTATAGGTATTGAAAAGTCCAAATTGACTTTGATTTTTGATTCTAAAGCCAATTTTTCTTCTTATGGGACAAATGGTGAAAAAGGTTCTGGATTTGGGTTGCCATTGTGCAAAGAATTTGTGGAATTAAACAACGGGAAAATAATAGTGAATAGCACCATGAATGTTGGAAGTTGTTTTGCGTTTACGTTGCCAATATCACCTTGAGTATTCAATATATCTACTACAAGACAGCGCAATATTTCACGAAACAAATACGTCTTGTTTTTTTAAGAAATAAGACGTATGAAGCCCATTTGTTGTTCTAGTCACTACAAGAAAAGTAGCTATTGAAGTGGTAGTTCATGTAAGGCACCTCTATTATAATAGCTTATTCTCATAATTCAGCTCCTGCTTTTCAAATAACAAATCAACAATATGTAACTCTGATCGATCATTTTTTTCCTTGTTTTTTGTAGTTATTTTGCCATGTCAAACGGAGAATATTTATGTAGTATTAAATACTACATATTTAAAATATAGTTATTGGAATATATTATTTCACTCATCATCCTTCACTGTTATTTGACATTATATTAATGCTCAAAAATAACCGAATAAGATTAGACTTAATTGTATAGATTTGAGCTGAGCTCAATATTGTCAATTATATTGCTACAATTTATGATTATTTCATAATTGTGCTTCCTTTTTGCTTCCTTATCTTGTTTGAAAAAGTAGTATTTGTACATAACTTTGCTATTACTGACTTTAATTATATGAAATATCTAGATTGAATCACAGTGAGTATGTAGCAATTATTACTTTACTCGTAGTATTTTATTGAGTATTTAAACATCATAACATCTCTACTTGAAATAACTAATGTTGAATACTTTCAATTGAAGTTTATCAACTAAATTGTGATTAAGATGGAATGAATTTATTTATTGTCTAGACATTGTGATATCTAAAAATCACGTTGAAAATTTTTCATACATTTATGACCATACCCGATACACATACATTATTACTTGTTTTTGCAACAATAAAATTATTGTTGGGTTTCTTATTGTATTTGCTAAGTTCTAGAGTGCCCCATATAAAGGGAATAAAGCTTTGGGCCTATGGAAGCTTAATCACTGGATTAGGTTTTTTTATTTATGTATTTTCCCCCTATTCTGTATCTGCCACGCTCAGTTTTGCGTATTCTTTACTACAGAATCTGTGTATAATGCTGGGTGAGTGTCTCTTTTTTACCGGACTTCAAAAGTTTATCGGAAATCCAACTAAGAAATCAATACTCCTAGGCTTTCCTTTGTTTGTCGTAGTTAATAATATTGTCTTTTCCTTGATTTTTCATTGCGGTTGGATATCTTTATTTATTAACGCTTTTTTGTTGTTTGTATTGTATGGTATTGCTGCTCAAGAATTTAGTAAAAAACAACAAAAATTTGTTCAGTTACCGTCTAGTTGGAAATTCATTTTCTACAGCTTAGCCTCATGCGCATTATTGAATTTAATCAGAGCTATTTTCTATGTCATTACAAAACCAATTAATTCTTTTGAAAATAATAGTATTATAACAGTTTTAATTCTTTTGACAACAATATGCGTAGCCTTACTTACGTATGATTTGATTTTAGTTGTTATGAGTTCATTGAACGATAATCTGACTGAAGAGATTGAGTTTAAAAACAGACTATATGCTGTCATTGCAAACGACTTGCGAAATCCATTTGAAACCTATGAAAACCATGTTGGGGTATTGAAACAGTCGTATAATATCTGGAATAGCAACCAGATAAAATCCTGGATTTATGATATGGAAAATATAAGTCTTGATTCTCGTTTTTTAGTAGAAAGTTTGCTGAGTTGGTGCGAATGCCAACTCAAACAAAACAGGATATATTTTAACAAACAAAATATAAGGGAAGTGATTGATACAGCAATTACTCATGTACAACATCTGGCTGTTCATAAAAACATTCAAATATTAGCTCCAGAATACACTGAAATCAAAGCCTGTTTCGATACTGACACGATTAGAATTGTTATTGAAAATTTGTATGCTAACATCATTCAATCTACAGCATCAAATGGGGTCGTCCGAACAACGATTGGTTGTAAGACTGATAAAATTGGAATTATCATATCGAACAAGGATATTGGAGCCGATGCAGAGGAATTGGACAAACTATTTGAAATGAAAGAAAGGGATTCTTCTGTTGGTTTCAATTCCAATAAAGTCTCGGGATTTGGATTGCTAATATGCAAAGAGTTTATTGAATTAAATGGAGGTGAAATAATGACAAAAAGTACAGCCGATGCAGATAATTATTTTGCATTTACATTGCCATTGTTGTCCAGCTAAGATTTTATAAAACCTCAGTAATTATAACCTGACTAGAAACAATTTAAAATACTAATTTAACCTAAAATAAAACTGCACAAAAAAATATACTATGGAAAATGTGATTAAAAGTGGACGGATCCTAGTTGTAGAGGATGATAATTGTAATATTCAGATCGTAAAGTTTGCTTTAGAAGATGATTATGAAGTGATAGCTGCTTCCAATGGTTTAGATGCAATTAATATGATACCAGAAGTTAAACCTGATTTTATATTATTAGACTGGTGCATGCCCGTGATGGATGGGCTGGAAACTTTACAACATCTAAAAAGGGATGAGGTATTGAAAACTATTCCTGTGGCGATGCTTACAGGATCCAAAATAGAAACCGAGGATTTGTTATTGGCCTATCAATATGGAGTTGTTGACTTTATTCGGAAGCCGTTTAATATGCTTGAACTAAAAGCACGCGTTAAATCTATGCTTGAAGTTTCAAGATTTTACAAGACTGAGATTATAAAAAGGGAAGCAAGTTTGACCTCTTATGCTATTCAATTGTCTGAAGCGAATAGATTTTTGGTAGAGACTGCGGCTAAAATTCAAGAATCTAACTCTAAACAAATATCTAATTGCGATATTATTAATGATATAAAACATAGCTTTAATGCTAAAGTTGTAAATTCCGCTATGAAACAATTTGGCGAACACTTTTTGAATATTCATGAGGATTTCGATAAAAATCTACTTAAAGCGCATCCTAATATTTCACCTGCCGAAATGAAACTGGCAACGTTCTTGCGGTTGAATTTGAAAACAAAAGAGATTTCAGCCATTCTTCATCAAGCACCAGATAGTATCAGGGTTTCTCGTACTCGACTCAGGAGAAAATTGAATCTGGATCCAGATACAAATTTGACAACATATTTAATGGGCTTTTAATATACAAGCTCCCTCCATAGTCAATTTACAAGTTCGGATCTGGACATTTTACTATTGATTGTCCGGTTGTTTTTAGTTAGTATTTTGATGAATACTAAGCTATGATAAAGCAAACCAACAGGATAGAGTGAAGGTGAGTATTATTTGCTTCTTGACATAAGAGTAGGTCTTATGCTGGTTGCTTTTTTATTAAAAGCCAAGCAGAAGATTCAGATTATTTTTCCGTTCCGTAGAAATGCAGCATGCCACGCTTCTACAAATGTGAGATTTCACGTCTCCACTTTCCCTAGTGCAAAGAGTTATCAGTTTTGCATATAATTCCAATTTGATGTGTAAATAATGATTTATACCAAACGAAACTATTATTTCCCCATCCCCACTTATAGTAAAGACACGGCATACCACGTCTTAATTATCCACTAAATATTACAACAAATATAATTTAGGCAAAATTTATCTTTTGTTTCCTTTTTGCTTCTTCAATAATTATTTTTTGCTTCCTTTTTGCTTCTATAATAAATATTATATAATTCACGGAGCAATATATCTTTGTTTCGGAAATAAAAACAAGCAGATAATGAATCGAATTAAACCATCTGGTAGAATCATGTTGACGAGTCCAATTCAGAAAAAGATAACTTGCAACCATAAACTTATTATAAGTAGACTATATGATTTTATAATAAGGGCAGATTTCTTTTTGAATTACTCATTACTAAGGGAGATGATAAATATTGAATCTTGTGACTTCATCTTTTAGAAGAAAATATCAAATCCTATTTTCCGCTTATTTTGAAATGAAATGGTATAAAATACGACAGTATAATCATTAATAACAGACAAAGAATAGCATGAAACATTATAAAAAATTATATATCAGAATCATGAAACAAAATAACTCTAGAACTTTAAAAATGTTGGTCATCTTTACATTAGGTTCTCTGTTTATTGGGCATCTGCAGGCTCAAAACAAGCTTGGAAATAATCCAACAGTCGTCGCATCAGGGTCGTTGCTTGAACTTGAAAGTCTGAGCAAAGGTCTTCGGTTGCCCCGGATTCAGCTAGATAATGTTAGTGTTTGGACTTTAGATGGAAGTCCGGTGAGTGGTATGCTCATCTTCAACGAAACCGGAGCTGCTGCCAAAGGTATGTATTATTGGAGTACAGTGGATGCCAAGTGGTTGCGGCTGGCCAACTCTGAGGATTTAGCTAATCTGATTATACCTACAACTGTTTCCAATACCCTGACAGGTAATACGCTTACTACCATAGTAAATGGAGTCTCGGCATTGGGTGTAGATATTATTAAAAACAATGCGCTATCTATTGTCAACGGTGTACTTACTTCCACCGTGAATGGCGTAGCAAGTTCCCCAGGACTTCAGATATTGGCAGCAGCTGATAACGGCTTAACAGCCACCAATGGCAAAGTACAATTAGGCGGTACACTTATCACCCCTACCACTATTAAGACCTCGTCAGTCAATACTTTTTCATTGCAAGGTATCCAAACTGGTGATATTTCTACTGACAGTTTGTTGGTCATTGTGCCCGGTACAGGTGTAATACGAAAACTGAGTGCTACAGGCTTGGAGACTGCTATTTATAAGTCCATTACCTACGCATCTGCCGATGGACAGAAGCAATTTCCAACCCCGGTCACCATTACTGATCCGAAGAAAATACAGGTATATCGCAACGGTATAAACATTGAATTTATGGGAGTAATTGGCAGTGGGACTATCGACTTGGAAAATCCTGCTTCGTGCTATGTGGACGATGAAATTAAAATTATTCAATCGAAATAGTATTTGTAATTAATAGTCAAACAATTTAATTTTTAGAAAATGAAAAAAGTAGTAAAGAAACAAAAAATGAGAATTGCAGGCTTGTGCTTTGCAATTGGAATGTCGGCAGCTGTGAATGCACAGACTGTAACCGGAACAAATGTGCTAAAAACAGCAGGGAAAACAAACAGCGGTACAGCTGCCCCTGTTCGCGTAGTAGACAACAAGGGTACTATCAAGTACTTGCAAGTAAACAATGGTTTGACTCAGATTGTAAACACAACTAATGAGGTAACCACAACTACCTGGCAATTAGGTGGTACTTTAACTGAAAACACGTATATTGATGCTACAGGAAAGGTTTTTGCCCTGGATGGCCTTGCCGTGGTTACATCATCTGATGCTGCTGCGACCACTGCTACTAGTCTACATGGCACGACTAATCCAACTGGATATACCTTGTTGGTACATGATGAAGTAACCGGTGCAGTAAAAAAGCTGTTATTTTCTGATCTTGTTAAAGGTGGGCAATCATTCGCTCCAATAACCGACGCGACAGTGAACTACACATATACTGATGCCACAGTTCCTGTTGATGTAAAAAAAATATCTGTATACCGCAACGGTGTTAAGTTAGTGGCTGGAGAAGATTATACAAATGCTGGAACTGTTGGTGCAGTAACCGTAACCATTAAGAAATCAAATGGTGCTGATCCCGACGACTATGCATTTGTTGTAGGGGACAAAATTGAAATTCAGTGGATTCAATAGAATGCAATCTTTTAAAAAAGCTGTCGCATTAAGGATTGAACCGGATGTGTGCGGCAGCTTTTTTATCCATTAGCCCTTACTGAGTTAACCTTATTATATTTAATAGTTATCAACAATGCGATAATAATGTCCGGTTCTCCGTTAGCTGGACATACAAAATAAACTTAATATAAAGCAAAATGAAGAGTTTTATTTACAACAAGCCCATATATTTACTATTGTTTAACATCCTTTTGTCCTGTTCATATATGGGGGCTCAAGTACGCGTGGTCGATAACAAAGGAACTATTTCCACTATACCCATTAATTGGACTCGTGTTACGGGTACCACGAAAGATATTTACAATACAGACTTGGGAAACGTAGGTGTAGGAATAGTTAAACCTATGGCCACATTCCACAATTCCGGATCAACTATTTTGGGGGCTAAAGCGGGTAATACAACGCTATCTTCAAGTGCTGCTTTAATATATGCCGACTATACCGTTTTCAATTATTCGGCATCTACTTCAGGTGTTACCCTAAGCCTTCCTGCCACGATGACGGATGCGACTGCAGGTAGACTTATTACCATCACAAACACGGGGACTACCAATGGCTTCGATGTTTCTTTTTCCGCAGGTGCTGTGGTTACCCTGCCCGTGGGATATGCCCAATCTTTTGTTTGGAATGGCACCGTATGGACTCCTCAATCATCACCGGTAGCCTTATCCGTCCCCATCAGCGGGCTGACAGCAGCTACCAAGAATAATAGCATTGATAATACCAATTATACTCAGACTTGGAACTGGAGTACAGCTACCACGCAAAGTCCTTTGGCACTGAGTGCTCCTGCTTTGACAGATGGTAATTTGCTATCGATAAGTGGTGGTGCAGCTAGTATGATCGGAAATTTACTTAAGGTCAACGGGGCTTCAACCTATTATGGTAATGCAGGAGTTTGGTTCAACTTTAGCGGTGATCATATTGGCCATGGTTTTTATTTATCCGATATGACTACGAAAGGGAATGCAATGAGAATTTGGGCTGAGAACGTAACTACGGGAAATGCTTTAAATATAACCGGTGGTAGTGCTCTGACTACGGGTTCGCTTATCAATGCCACAGCGGCAGTAGCTGCAACCACCACCAAAGGTCTTTTGAATATAGCCAATACGGCAGCATCCACTACCGGGACTGTGGCCACTATTCAGGCCAACAGCACAGCAGGTTCAGGCCTTACCGTGCTGGCCAACGGGAATGTAGGAGTTGGAACTTCTGCTCCTACAGCTGCGCTACATTTACAAGCCGGAACGGCTACAGCCGGAACAGCTCCATTGAAATTAAGCTCAGGCGCTAACCTCACCACAGCCGAAAGCGGAGCCGTGGAGTTTGATGGTAGCCATTTTTACGGCACAGCCGGCACCAACCGCCTGACGCTGGATAACTCAGCCCTGACCGGTATAGCCGGTGGTGCGGCACAAGCGCAGACTGTTGACAACTCTATTTCGGCACTCACTAAGGGTATGACCGTAACCTGGGTTCCGACAGCCAGTAACACAGCTGCCGACCCTACGCTGGCGGTGGGAACCGCAACGGCTACAACCGTAAAGAAATCAGGAACAGCATCACTGGCGGCAAATGATATTGCGCTGGGTGTGGCAGCTACCGCTGTGTATGATGGCACCAACTGGCAACTACAGAATCCGCAGTCAGCCACAGCCTGGTCGCTCACCGGAAATGGCGGCACTACCGCCGCTACTAATTTTATGGGTACTACCGATGATAAAGATGTGGTATTTAAGCGTAATGGTATACTGGCTGGTTTGCTGAATTTGTCAAGTTCTAACACCAGCTGGGGAGTAGATGCATTTAATACTACTGCTACTGGAACTTACAATTCAGTATTCGGATATCAGGCTCTTAAAAGCCTTACTTCCGGTAATGGCAACTCTGCCTTTGGTCGTAGAGCGCTCACAAATAATACTACTGGTTATGGTAATCTGGCTGTAGGTTCTCAGGCTTTGCAGTCCAATACCACCGGAAGTAGTAATACTGCTGTTGGTCAAGGTGCACTGTTTAACACTACCACTGGAAGCAATAATATCGCTATCGGTGCTAATGCTCAGGTTCTTACTACTACTAATGATAACCAGTTGAGCATTGGTAATTCCATTTATGGGTTGGGTATGGGTACGGCTACACCAAAAATCGGTATTGGGCTAAATGCTCCTACAGCTGCTCTGCACTTGTTAGCCGGAACGGCTTCAGCCGGTACAGCTCCCTTGAAATTAACGTCATCAGGAACGGCGGTTCTACTTACTACACCTGAAACAGGTGCAATTGAGTTTGATGGCACTCATTTATACTGTACTATTGGCACTACCCGATACCAGCTCGACCAACAGAATTCTATATCTGGAGAAATTAAAATATGGGCAGGGACTACTACTGCTACTACCCTACCTGCAGGATGGCTTGTCTGCGATGGTTCTGCTATATCTCGTACTACTTATGCTAATCTATTCTTAGTACTAGGTACTACTTATGGCGCGGGAGATGGTTCTACTACATTTAATCTCCCAAACTTAAAGGGTAGAGTTCCTGTAGGGTATGATGGATCACAGACTGAGTTTAATGCCTTAAATAAAACTGGCGGCGAAAAGACTCATACCTTGACTATTGCTGAAATGCCAAGCCATAATCATTATAATGGTAATGGTGGTTACAACGTTTTATTATCGTATGGTGGTGGTGCTAACACGACTGATGGCTTAGATAATACTGGTGGTGAACCCGATGTCCACAATTTTGGTTATGAGCAAAATGCAGGTGGTGGTCAGGCACATAACAATTTGCAACCGTACATTGTATTGAATTATATAATTAAATACTGAAATGATAGACACGATTCCAATTCATTGCCTTGTTGTCGGCACAGGAGCTAAGACAAAATAATTAAAACAGTAAGTTACTTTCATGTAAATTTATATTTAAACAATTACCTGATGAAACGAAGACAATTGATCCTATGGTGCATCGTGTTACAGTTATTGGCCATTACGGTTATACATGCTCAGACTACAACTGGGGAGTATAACAGCGGGAATAGTTATATATTGCCCAATTCGCCATCCAGTACACTATTTACCCAAACATGGGGAAAGCAAACAGGACTGGATTTCGTGAATGGAACTTCCGGTATAATTATTAATAATGGCGCGGTGTGGTATACAGGCAATTTTCAGAATAACGGTAGCGTAAGTTATGACCGCACGTTGACGCATTATCCAGCCTTGAGTTACTTTAGCGGTACTACGGCACAGACTATCTCAGGTACTGGCAGCACCTTGTTTCACAATGTCTCGTTTCAGGGGAACTCTTTCAACTTGCAGCAGGATATTCATATTGATAGTTTGATAGACTTTGAATCGGGTATAATTACGTCATCACAAACCAGCCTTGTGGTACCAACAAACTCAGTGTTGATGCTGGCCGGCTCATCATGGCTCAATGCCTCGGATGCTTGCTTTGTAGATGGATTTGTTCAAAAAACAGGTAACACGGCTTTTACATTTCCCATAGGCAACGGGGGGTATTTTCGTCCGGCTGGCATTGCGGCTCCCGCTGTAACCACCGATGTGTTTAGTGCTCGCTATCTGTATGCCGATCCCTCTTCGGTAGGCTATACACGTACTAATAAAGCCAATGGTGTGGGCGTGGTAAGCAATAAAGAATACTGGATTATCCAGCGGACTACCGGAAGTTCAACTCCGTCTGTCACCTTAACCTGGAATACCAGCAAGACAAGTGCTTCCGTACCTACCGACTTGAGTAAAGTGCAGGTAGTGCGCTGGAACGGTACCCAATGGATCAGCGAAGGAAATGTTTCGACTACCGGCGACGCCACCGCAGGGTCGGTCACAGCCAATGTCACGGGTTACGGGGTGTTTACGCTGGCATCGGTAGTGAGCAAAGTAATAGCTATAAACGACCTCTACACGATGGTGCAGAATTCATCACTAAATGGAAGTGTGGCTTTAAATGATACGGTGACTGGTGGAGTGAATAACTGGTCGGAGACTGTCAATCCTCAACACGGTAGCCTGACGATGCAAACGAATGGTGCCATTACCTACACGCCAAATGCTGATTATAACGGCACGGACAGTTTCACCTATATTCTGACTGATGCGTTTGGGAATAGTTCTTCGGCTAAAGCTACGATCACGATCAAACCGATATCGGGTTATCTGCTTGTAAACAAACATTCGAGCGAACCGGTGTTGCAAGGCGACGGAACATTTACCTGGAAATATTTTATTACCCTGGCTAATGTACAAACTACCCCCATTGATTCTGTCCATGTGACGGATGATCTGAGCAAAGTGTTTGCGAGTCCGATCACCTTTGCTGTTACCAGTATTACGGCTACCGGCAATTTGAATGCCAACGGATTGTATGATGGGACTAACCATACAAATTTGTTGTTGGATGTGAGTTCATTGGCTGCCAACACAAAAGATTCCGTCACGATTGAATTAAAAGTAGATCCACATGAATATGTTGGCAAGGTATATAGTCAGGCGGAGTTTGATGGAACGATAGGCGTATTGGGTGTAGTGAGCAACCTGCTTACGGATGATCCTGCTAATACAAGTAGTACGGCAACACGACGTCCGACAGAGACTATCATACCGATGATTGAGATTAAAATTCCTAATGCATTTTCACCCAATCATGATGGGTTTAACGATATGTTTGTGATTTCACACGCAAGTGATGTAACACTGAGTTTCGAAGTGTTTAACCGTTGGGGAGTCCGGGTGTACAAAAACAGCAGTTATCAGAATGAGTGGGACGGAAAAGGTACGGGAACTTTACTCGGAAGCGACTTACCTGAAGGTACCTACTATTATGTGGTAGGAACGACTCATCAGATTACACATGAGTTGAAAAAATATTCAGGATTTATCACGCTTAAGCGATAAGCACATCACACTAAGTGAGAAGTGAAACGGTCAACTAATCAATACTTAATGCACAGCTACAATGGCAATTTTAATTTATAAAAAGATTTTCAGGAGGAGTTATAGTTTTGAAATACGGCTTTTGTCTGTAGTACTCGCAAGTTTGCTCTGTACCTGCAATTTACTAAAAGCCCAACAAGAGCCCATGTATTCGCAATATATGTTTAACATGCTGCATATTAATCCTGCTTATGCCGGAAGCCGTGCAACCGATAATATTACCCTGCTGTACCGCAACCAGTGGGTGGGTCTGGCGGGAGCTCCCAGAACGGGTACCTTCTCGTGGGACCGACGTGCAGATGATAGTAATGTGGGATATGGATTGGAAGTGTATAGCGATAAGTTAGGCATTGAAACAACAACCGGGCTTCAAGCTTTTTATTCGTACCATCTGCCGTTTGAAAATTCATATCTGTCGCTGGGACTTAGTGGAGGATTTCTCAACTACAAAGTTGCCTATAGCGAAGCGGTGACAAACACGGGTGGAGATCCCGTGTATCAGACTGACATAAACAGTTGGTTACCTACAGCAGGATTCGGTATGGTGTATGTTACACCTGTTTGGTATGTAGGTCTTTCTATTCCGGCATTATTAAATAC
Organism: Paludibacter propionicigenes WB4; assembly: GCF_000183135.1. Taxonomy (NCBI): domain Bacteria; kingdom Pseudomonadati; phylum Bacteroidota; class Bacteroidia; order Bacteroidales; family Paludibacteraceae; genus Paludibacter; species Paludibacter propionicigenes. Next base: position 2,389,688 of record NC_014734.1, read on the forward strand.
CAAAGTTAGCGCAAAAGGAACTGTTACCTCTAGTGGATTTGGAGCAAACAACCATTATTTTTTAACTGGGGGGTATGATTTTGTTTTAGACGAAAATATGAAATTGAAACCTTCGGTAATGATTAAAGCAGTTAAAGGATCACCTGTGCAGTATGACATTAATACCATGTGGTGGTTTAAGGATAAACTAGGGTTAGGCGTAAGTTATAGACATGCTGATGCGGTAGTGGGCTTGTTGGAAGTTCAGATCACTCCAAAATTACGGCTAGGTTACTCCTATGATTATACTATTTCTGATTTTCGCACATACAATCAGGGAACGCACGAGCTGATGCTACGTTGGGAGATTCCGAATTCTAAATGTAAAACATGTGATGACCAAAAAAAAGCATTTTCCGTAAATTAATAGACAGTAAAGAATCCATCTCAAGAAACTGACACTGTCTCTATATCTAAATTGTTGAACATTCGTATTCACGATTAAGATTTTCTGAATATTTTGTGAAAATATAGAACAACTCATGTTCGTGCACTTATTTGAAAAATTAATGTTTTGTTAATCATGTCTCAATATATATAAAATGAAAATGACTACTGTGAGAGCTATTGTTTTAATTATACTGGCGTTTGTAAGTATTCTCGGACTTTCCGTTAATGGTCAAACAACAACCGAAGGTGTCTCGCTGAGTGCATCCGGTGTAATAAAGAAAGGTGATGATGCTTATAAGGTGTCAAATCTCACCTTGGCCGAAGCTTATTATAAACAATACATAACCGTTACGTCGGAATCGGAAGTACCTGCCATCGTCTGGTTGAAACTGGCAGACTGTTACTGGCAGCTGCGGGAATTTGATAAGTGCTTAACGATGTACGAATCAATGTTCAAATACAACCATCCAAAATTAGGAAACAAAGATAACATCCGGCTGTCTGAACTGTATGCACGGACAAAAGATTATGCCAATGCTTACAAATGGCTAAAAGGAATACCTGGCTATGAGCTGAAAGCAGAGGGATATAATGACAAAAAAAAGCGAATAGAAATGGAAAAGGACTCTGATTGTTGGGAAGTTACCAGATTAGATATCAATCCGAACTATCGGATGTTTGCCCCTACCCTAGTTGACAGTGTTCTCCTTTTTAGCAGCAACCGCCCCTCTGTACCCAAAAATCAATCTGCCGACTGGAATGGCATCGCTGCTAGTCAGCTCTGGCAGATTAGCTTAACACCCGGCCCAAAAGAAACCGGGTCGACCACACAGCCTCCACACGATCGTATGGAATTTGTAAAGAATGAGGTGATAAAGAAAAGATTGGCCGGTGTATATGAAATAGCGGATGTGGCTGTGCAACGGAGAGATCGATATGCTTATAAAATCAGGCAGTCTCTTGTTCTGGATGAAAAGTTTGAAGGTAAACCTGTGGCCGGATTTGAGAATTCACGCTATCAAGCTCTTTCTGTTTCGCTTGATAGTGATCGGGACATTTATTTCTCGGCTACTGATAAAAATGATAATGTTCGTTTGAAAGAGGGAAAATACACGGGAGCCGAAGTGACAAATATTAAGGAGATAAACCTGGGTAAGTGGGGCGGTATTTATGCTTCTATGCATCCTGCCGTAAATCAAAAAGGAACAGTGCTTGTTTTCAGCAGTGATCAAACAGGTGGTCGGGGCGGATATGATCTTTACGTTAGTATCCGAAAGGACAAAACACAGGAATGGAGTACCCCCCAAAATTTATCTTCATTCAATACAGCAGGTAACGAGGTGTTTCCAACGATTACGCCCGATGGCTATCTCTACTTTAGCAGCGATGGCATGGCAGGATTAGGCGGATTGGACATTTACAGAATCAACCTGACCGATGTGTTGGATAATAAAGGAGCTGTAGAGCATTTAAGTGCTCCGATTAATAGTGCGGCAGATGATTATGGGTGGGCACAGTATAAAGATAACCAATCAGGTTATTTTACGTCGGATCGTGTGCAGTCCAATGACAATATCTACAATTTTCATTATATACCCAAAGTAACAATTTTTGGCACAGTGAAAAATAAACTTACAGACCTTCCCATTCCTAATGCAACCGTTTTTGTATATGATAAGCAAAAGGAGAAGGTATATGTACAGAAAACAAATAAACAGGGAAATTATACAGCACGTGTAAGCAAAGGAGGAGATGCGTATGTAAAGGCAATTATAAATCCTTACGATACAGTTTTTCAGAATACGGTTTTTAATGAATCTAGTCATGGTATATTGATACGCAACTGTACAAATGACACACCTGGTAGTGAACTGTTTTTGAATAAATTGAGTCTTGGTACTGCTTGGCAGATGGATACTATTTATTATGATTTTGACAAATGGGATATTCAACCTGTTGCGTATTCGATGCTTGATAGCATAGTTTCTCTGTTAAAGTCGTACACGATGATGCACGTTGAAATAGCTTCGTATACCGATAAACGAGGGACGGTTGAGTATAATCTCTGGCTTTCGCAGCAACGTGCCAATGCTGTGGTAAACTACATTGTACGACAAGGAGTAGATGCGGGTCGCATAAAGGCGCGGGGATATGGTAAGAATCGGTTGATTGTTGGAGATCCCAGCGATATCTCCGACAGAGAGAAAATCGATCAGATCAACCGCCGATCTGAAATAAAAGTCACCGGATTTGAGTATACTCCAGATAAGTCTATGCAACCTGTTTCTGACAACACAAAATACAAGCAGGGCGAGGTGATTGATCCAAACTCTTTGCCCGACAATTTCTTTGCTCCCGAATTTCCTTTTCCGGAAAATCAAAAAAAGTAGGTCATATTTCTTCCCTCCCCGTAACAAGGGGAAGGAGGGACGTGTTTCCTCCGGCAATCTATCGGCTAGTCCTGAAATAGGTTTACAAAAAAGTAAACACAATTCAGGATTATGAGTCCTACATTCTTGTACGAACCTACTGCCCGGGTTACTACAAAATCGTTTTTTGGAATCGGACCGGACAGCTTTACTGATGGACTTTCATTAGCTTATCTGGCAAGTCGTGCTAGCAGGGTGAATACATCCACTTGTATCTATGTGCTGCACTATCCCTATACCGCCGATGACTTTTGGTGGAACGATTGCAGTGGAGAAAGTTCGTCGACGCTTCGTGCCAATTTCAACTCGGGCTGAAGAGTGCCCGAGTTTCGGCTATGTTTAGCGGACACGCGCACCAGTCCGCAAATCGCTTCACAGGCTTTATAACCGACTAAACCACCGGATATGCAGGTAACGGGCGGTCCAGCTTGCTTTCGTAAAAGGTTTGATGATGAAAGCAAGAGGTTTACTCACCAAAGTAATTGGTTTGCTGATAGAGTCAGACGGTCTAGTGCCCGAAGTAGTCGCCTTAGTGATGGAAGTAACCGTCTTGTTGACAGAACAAGCCGGCTCAATGACCAATGAAGTAATAGGTTTAATTGCTGATGTTCGCTTTATAACTATCAGTTTGAGGGTTTATAAGCATCAGGCACATTCTTTAAAATTTTGCTTTTGTATGATAAATAAACCTGATTTTCATATAAATAGAATAATGATTTCACTTATACTGACAATTAATTCTAAATAAATACAATAGATCGGTGCCCTGCATCTTTGATTATATGTATCTGAAAATACTCTACAAAAAATAAGGAATATCGTCTAAAAGATAACGACAAGTGCATAAAATTAACTATTAAAAACAGGATGAGCAAAAGTACTTAAAAACGTTTCGGCGAACCAGTAAATCCACTTTAAAATTCAAAAATATGGAATACTCATATAGCGTAAATGATATCAGTCAAACCATTATTGTGGTTATTGTTGGAGAAGTAACTGCTGCTAATTTTGAAAAACTGGATATCGAAATTTGCTTGCTGGCATTGAATCTTCATTATAAAATAATTTTTGATTTCTCGCAAACAACTATAACCATAAGCATGGGTGAAGCATATTTCTGGTTTGCAAATCATTTAGATAAAATTAATCTGTTGTTTAGAAGAATTCCTACGGCGCATATTGCAAATGACAAAAATGAAAACTTTTTCCATTTTGTAGAAACTACATGGAATAATCATGGAATAATAACGAAAATGTTTAAAGACTTAGAAGCAGCATCAAATTGGGTGGAAAGATTCTGAATTTGAATAAGCGTTGATGTCTAAATAATTATTTTAAACATTGATGATAAATGTAGTTTTTAAGAGAGACAGTATGATATATTCAATTATTATAATAACAGACGATAAAGTATTTCCTAATTATTTCACTGGTTTATTTAATTGGAGAGTGAAGTCTGCAAATATTATTATTTAGCCTTTTATATTCCTATTCCGTAAGGGAATAGTACAGAATAGGAATATGGTATTTAACTTATTTTAATTCAAGTTCTTTATTCCACTTTTGAAATACGCTATCAAATTGGTTTAACAGTTTGGGTTTCGTTGCTGATTTTTCGGCATTCGTAAGCGTTCTAAGTGAAGCAAATCTTTCAGTATTATGCATTCTCTTATCATCATACACTTCAACTCCAAATTTTTCATTAAAACATTTCAGAGCTGTGGCTGTATTATATTCACTTAAAACATTGTTTCGTTTTAGATAAAAATACAATTTTGACGTTTCGTTTTTTTCTATTTTACCAATCTCCCATTCTCTCCAACAATTATCTGTTTTAGTTAGTCCAATCGTTTGTAATTTTTCTAATAATAAATCAACATTCTCTGAATACGGACTTATAAATAGTTCTGAAAAGGATAACGGCTGTTTAGTTTTGATTGTAGTTATATCAATTATTTCTGGTTGATTTATCTTTATTTGTTTAGTTCTATCCATGTCTATTAATAATTCTAATTGCACATTCATATGTTTTATCAGTATTCTAACATCATTTGACATATTGCTTTTAACAATACTTCTTGAATAATCACGTTTGCAATCAATTAGTGTGTTTGCATTTATAGTATTATAAATCCCATCTTCTGCCATTTCAAATATCATTCTTCTATTTTCGGTTACTATTTCAATTAAATATAATAGTGCATTATTTAATTCGAATAAGTCTGACTTAAGTATTAAGTTGTTTTTATTAGGAAGAAGTTTAAATAGACCAATAAAATTATGAAATAAATCAATAATATATTGATTATTCTCAGGTAAAAAACGCTTAGCTACAATTATTTCTAAAAAATCATACGTTTTTATTACTATTTCATTTACAAGTAGCTCTACTGAATTATATTCTTCATTTGTAATTTGTTTTGTGGCGAGGTTGCTGTCTAATGAAATTATCTCAACTTTTTTCATAATTCATCTATTTAGCGATTAGCATAGGATTAAAAAACTTGTGTGATTGCATTTTTAAAGCGTTATCCTTTGCACTCATTTTGATGTATCTCATAAAAGCTGATTCTGTCTTGTGTCCGGTAATTTTCATTATTGAAATACTTGGCATATCCATTAAGAAAGCGTTTGTTGCAAATGAACGGCGAGCAGTGTGGCTCGTTACGAGGTTATATTTTTCGGTGGTTTCAGAGACTTTAAAACCACCCTTTGTTGATTCCATAGTAATGGGTTCTTTTATTCCCGCTAATTTCGCAACTTCTTTCAAAAACTCATTGAATTTCTGATTTGTTGGGAGTTTTGGGAGTTTATAATCATACTTTCTGAAAATTTCTCTTACAATTGGGTGGATCGGGACAACTACTTTCTGATTCGTTTTTTGAGTAGTAATGTTTATTGTATTGTCAGATGTTATATTCTCTTTTTTGAGCTGTGCGAGGTCGGAAAATCTTAACCCTGTATAGCTACCAATAAGGAATAAATCTCTCACACGTTCCAGATAAAGGGGCAAACCTGACTTATTGTATATCGATGTCAATTCAGACTCATTCAGATAGATAGAAAATGATTCCTCATTTGGTTTTTTGAATGATTTCTTTTTGTAGTCGGTCGGTACACTTATTCCTCTGTCATTTGCAGCACTCAAAAAGGTTTTCAATATCTTTATTCGTGTGCCAATGGTGTTTACTGATAGTCCTGAAACCGTTTTAGATTTTCCGGCTTTAGTCTTTATAGTTTTAGGTTTTGTCAGGTAGTCGACAAAAGAGTTATAAAAATCAATATCGAGTCGGTCGAATGTCAAAGTAGTTTTTTTGTCATTTTGATATTCTAACAAATTATTTTTTAGTGTTTTATAGCTCTTAATCGTGTTTTCTTTCCGGGTTGCGGTCTTAATAAAGAAGTCGATAAACGGAAATAGTTCTTTAGGGGTTTCGCCCTGTTCAGTGGTTACTTTGGTAGGTTTGTATATCTTATCTAATTCAGTACGGAGTTTATCGTGAGATGGTACATTTCCATTCTCTGAAAGGGTTCTTATTAATTCCTTTGCAGTACGTTCAAAGGTCTCAATTTCTGAATTAATAGCTTCGTAATTCTTTCGTGCCGATTCTTTGACCGCTTGAATACTAATATCAAACGTTTCAGGGTTCGCCCACTTGTTAGATTCCTTTGCCCGGTTTAGTTCCTTATTCCATAAATCCGGGAACATTGCAATATCTGTATAGTATTTCAGGGGCAAATACTTCTTTGCTCCATTGTCAATTCTATATAGTCCGTAGTTGATTAAACAAAAAAGATTTGTTTCATTTTTTGTCTTTGGGTTGGCAAGGTAAAAGCTAATCTTTGCCATTATAGTATGTACAATTGGTTAAACACACTACAAAGATATAAAATTCTTACCAGACATCAGAGACTGGTAAGAATTTTGGTAAGAATAGTTTCTTTTCTGTCTTTATTCTACTTCTTCTATCTTATTTGAAAATCCCTGTAAAACATAAGATTTTAGTTACCTGTAAAGAGTTTAAGAGCAAAAACAGATAAATTAGAATAAGTGTTTTGATGTCCCGGCGGGACTACTAAATGGCTGTCAACAGAACAAGTCCATCCTTCATCTCAATCACTCTGTCGGAAAGAGCAGCCAGATCCTTATCGTGTGTTACAATCACCACCGTCAGACCAAATTTATCTCGCAGTTCAAACAAGAGTTTATGCAATTCATCTTTGTTTTTGGAGTCTAAACTTCCAGACGGTTCATCAGCCAGAATCAACGACGGATCATTTATCAACGCACGAGCTACGGCTACACGCTGCTTTTCACCTCCCGAAAGTTCTGATGGTTTGTGCTCCATACGGTCAGCTAGCTGCAGATAAGCCAATAATTCCTTGGCCTTTTGAGCCGTTTTTTTATTATCCTTTCGGGCAATAAGAGCAGGAATCATTACATTTTCCAACGCTGTAAACTCAGGTAACAACTGATGAAACTGGAAAATAAAACCAATATGGCGATTTCTGAATGCTGCCAACTCCTTTTCATTTAGTTTGCTAAAATCAACACCATTTACAAGCACTTCGCCTGCATTGGGCTTATCGAGTGTTCCCAGAATCTGAAGTAATGTTGTTTTTCCTGCACCACTGGGTCCTACAATAGAAACTATTTCACCTTTAGCCACTGTTAAGTCAACCCCTTTAAGCACTTCCAGTTCACCAAAGCTCTTGTGTATATTTACTGCTTTTATCATAAATTAGTTACGAGTTGCGAGATACAAATTACGAGGACAAAGTCCGGTAGAGTGTAACCCAAAATCCAATGTTATAATTTTATGCAAAGTTATTCGTTTCAGACAATAAACCGTTATTTTTTGGATGGAAAAAATGTACCTTTGTACTAATAACAATTACAATCCTTTTTCATAAGTAAAAAATGCTTTCAGACCCAACGTTAGGAACTATCGAATTTATCCGCAACGAGCGATCGAAACACATTCGTGTTCGTATATTAAATTCAGGGCTGAAGGTAACTCTGCCGCCTCGTGCATCCGAAGATGATGCAATGAAATTTATTAATTCTATTCGTACCAAACTAATTCACAAACAGGCGAAACTTGAAAAAGGTCTTCAAACGAGGAATATTCTGATAGATGAAAACTCCAAACTTCAAACCCTGACTTTTATGGTTGAAGCTAAAGCTGTAGACAGAAAAAACATCTATTTTGCATTAAAAAGTAGTACTTTAAGCATTGAGTTTCCGGTGGGAACAGATTGCGCAACGTTGGAAAACCAACAATATTTCTGGAACGGAATAAGTTACTTTTTGCGCAAAGAAGCTAAAAGACTATTACCGGACCGGACAAAACAACTTGCCTACAAATATGGTTTTACATTCACAGACGTCAAAATTCAGTCGAGTAAAACCCGTTGGGGGAGTTGTTCGCGGGCTAAGAGTATTAACCTTTCGCTTTACCTGATGCTGTTACCGGCATATTTGATAGATTATGTAATTCTTCATGAGTTATGCCACACGCGCGAAATGAATCACGGCGATAAGTTCTGGGCATGGATGGATAAGGTCACTGATGGAAAAAGCAAAGAACTGAGAGCAGAACTAAAAAAATATCATATGCCGCAATCGTGACGTTAGCCCTTCGGGCGATATTAACTCACGTCGTTCGTTGATAGTAGGCTCCGCCGTTATTTGCTCGCTGCGCTCGCGTTATTCACTCACCATCTTGTGAGTTGATATTTCAGTGCAAAAAAATAACGCAAAAATATCGTGAGCGAAGCGAACAAGTATCTATCAATAACGCCGAAGGCTAATATCGTGAACGAAGTGAACCAATAATTAACATGGAATAAAAATGAACTGGAACCAACTTTTATCTACTAAGCGCTTCGGGCAGGAAGCCTATCATGCAAAGCGGGATGACGATCGCAGTGAATTTCAACGCGATTATGACCGTCTAATCTTCTCCGCTCCGTTTCGCAGGTTGCAAAATAAAACACAGGTTTTTCCATTGCCGGGAAGTGTATTTGTGCACAACCGACTAACGCATAGTCTGGAAGTGGCATGTGTGGGGCGGTCGTTGGGTGTAAGTGTGGCGCATAAACTGAAGCTGAAAAAGCATATAGAAAGCCCTTATTTGGAAGAAATTGGCTCCATTGTTTCGGCTGCCTGTCTGGCACACGATTTGGGAAATCCTCCTTTCGGTCATTCAGGCGAAAAAGCTATTGCCACCTATTTTTCAGAAGGCAACTGTCAGCATCTAAAAGCAGAAATGACCGACGAAGAATGGAAAGACATTACCTGTTTTGAGGGAAATGCCAATACACTCCGGTTACTTACTCATAAGTTTAACGGCCGTCGTCCGGGAGGTTTTGTGTTGACTTACAGCACACTGGCATCTATCGTGAAGTACCCGTATGCTTCGATACATTCTGACGAGAAGAAACAAAAATTCGGATTCTTCGATTCGGAAAAAACAGATTTCGAGAAAATTGCTTCGGAGCTGGGAATTCCCCGTTCACCTCAGAACCCCAATCGTTATGTGCGTCATCCACTGGTTTATCTGGTAGAAGCAGCCGATGATATTTGTTATCAGATTATGGACATTGAAGATGCTCATAAACTTCGTATCCTCACTTCCGATGAAACGAAAGAATTGTTTCTAAACTTTTTTGATGATAGCCGAAAAGCACGCCGACAAGAAACCATGTTGATGGTGACCGACGTAAACGAACAAATTGCCTACCTGCGATCATCGGTTATCGGACAATTGATCGAAGAATGTTCCACCGTGTTTGCCGAAAACGAAGAGGCCATACTGAATGGTAACTTTACTTCGCCACTTATAAAAAAGATACCGGAACTTTCTGCTCAGGCCTACGAGACTTGTTCAAAAAAAGCTTTCGCAAAAATTTATCGATCGCAGGAAGTGTTGGATGTAGAATTGGCGGGTTATAAAATTATCCTTACTTTATTGGAACATCTGGTGACAGCGGTTTTGAGCCCCGAGAAAGCTTACTCCGAACAGCTTTTGATGCGCATACCCGAACAGTACGAAACCAACAGCCCGAGCGTTTATGGAAAAATTATGGCGGTGTTGGATTATATTTCCGGAATGACCGACGTATATGCGCTGGATTTGTACCGAAAAATTACCGGAATGAATATCCCTACTTTATAGAGCAAAAAAAGTGACGAAGGAAATATCTTCGTCACTTTTTTATAAGTAATTGTTTACCTATTAATATCCTACTGTTTGGGCCAGAATAAATTTGTAATTCGAGCCCAGATTCATGACTTTAAGCAATTCCGCATCCTTTGCACTGGCGCGCACCACGGTTCGTAGCCCTTCCGAAGCACAATACAAATACACATTTTGCCCGCAATATCCCGAATCCATTATTGCACTCTGAAAATTGTCATTTGCATTTCGGGCTTTAGCAATAAAAAGCAGA